>NZ_CP034447.1:2742500-5142500 GCF_003952485.1 Mesorhizobium sp. M1E.F.Ca.ET.045.02.1.1 | reverse complement strand
GGCTCGGCAGACGGCGGGAGCCTACGAGAAGAAATGGAGATAGCCGGTGTCCGAAATCGCGCTGACGCTTGGGCCGGTGTTCTTCCACTGGTCCGCCGACCGTCTCCTGGATTTTTACCGCAGGATAGCGGACGAGGCTCCGGTCGAGCGCGTTCACGTCGGTGAAGTCGTCTGCGGAAAGCGGATGCCATTCTCGGACCCCGCGTGGCCGGCGGTCATCGAGCGGCTGGAGCGTGGAGGCAAGCAGGTGGTGCTGTCCACGCTGGCGGCACCCGCGACCGTGCGGGAACGCAGAAGCGTCGAGGATCTTTGCGGCGACGAGAGGATGGTGGAGATCAACGATGTCTCCGGCCTGCCGTCACGTTCCGGCAAGGCCTTCGTCACGGGTCCGTTTGTGAATGTCTACAACGAGGCCTCCGCAAAGTTCCTGATCCAGCTCGGCGCTCAGACGATCTGCCCGCCCGTGGAACTGTCGTTTGCGGCGATCGGCGCCATGTCCGTGAAATGTCCGGAGGCCGAGTTCGAGATTTTCGCTTTCGGGCGGCTGCCGCTCGCTCTGTCCGGACGCTGCTACCATGCGCGGATCCATGGCCTTCACAAGGATTCGTGCCAATTCACATGCGAAAGGGATCCCGACGGTCTCGGGGTCGACACGCTCGACGACCAGCAGTTCCTCGCGGTCAACGGCGTGCAGACTCTTTCCAATCAGGTGCAGGCCTTCTGCCCCGCTCCTGACGCGCTTGCCTCAAAGGGCATCAGGCGCCTTCGGCTGTCCCCGCAGACGTGCGACATGGTCGAGGTGGCGAGGATCTATAGAAGACTTGCCGACGGCAGGGAGGAGTCCGAAGACGCCCGCTTCGCCCTGTCATGCCTCGATCTGCCGGGCACCCTGGTCGACGGGTACGCCCATGCCAGGCCCGGTTGGCAGGCAACCGCGGCGCCCTGACTACAAATGACCCGGATCGCGATCGTGACCATCTCCGACCGTGCAAGCCGCGGCGAGTACGAGGATCTTGGCGGGCCTGCGATCGAAAGCTGGCTTGGCCGTGTCCTGGCAGAGCCCTGTGATTTTGTTCGTCGCATCATTCCCGACGGCCTGGAGAGTGTCCGTGACGTGCTCGTCGAGCTTTGCGACCAGGCAGGCGCCGACCTGATCCTGACGACCGGCGGAACCGGTCCCTCCCCAAGGGACCTCACCCCGGAAGCCATGCGGCAGGTCATCACCAAGGAACTGCCCGGGTTTGGCGAGCTGATGCGGCAGGCAAGCCTGCAGCATGTGCGCACCGCCATCCTTTCACGGCAGACCGCAGGAGTCCGCGGACGATCGCTGATTATAAACCTCCCCGGAAAGCCGTCCTCCATCGACGTGTGCCTCAGCGCCGTCTTCCCCGCCGTGCCTTACTGTCTCGAACTCATCGGCGCTGGCTCAATCGTCGTGAATTCCTTTTCAGGGTGATCCGCCGAGCAGGCCGGGCAGGCGCTCCCCTCCTCCGTCTAGCGCCGCAAGGACGCGCTCTGGCGAAAGCGGGAGTTCAGTGAGTTCGGTGCCTAAGGCGTCATTCACGGCGTTGACCACCGCCGCCGCCACCGGAATCGTCGCAATCTCCCCAACGGCCTTGGCGCCGAAGGGCCCGGTAGGTTCGCCCTCTTCGACGAGCAGCACGCGCATCGGCGGCATCTCGGGCGCGTTGGCCAGCGTGTAGCGGCTGAAACTGTCGCCGCGCATCCGGCCAGTGGAGCGGTCGATTGCGACATCCTCATAAAGTGCGTAGCCGATGCCGATCTGGATTCCGCCGTGGATCTGGCCCTCCACCAGCATCGGGTTGATCGCCCTGCCGATATCATGGACGGCGAGATAGTCTGTCACCTTTACACGGCCTGTAAGCCTGTCGATCTCGACCTCCGCGAAATGCGCCGCATACGAGCCTGGATTGGCTTGTGCGCGATAGCTTTCAGTTGCCGCCGGCAGTTCGATCCCGCGACTGACCAGGCGGGCGGCCAAGTCCGGGAGCGCGATGCCGACGTCGCCCCGGCAATGTATCGCGCCGGCTTCCAGACACAGATCGTCGGCTGGCGTATTCAGCTCCAGGCCCGCGGCTGCGCGGATCGACCTTGCAAGAGCGACGCCCGCGCGACGGATGGCTTCCCCGCAGATGTAGGTCATGCGACTGGCGCGCGTGCCGAGGTCGTAGGGACAGGTGTCGGTATCGGCGGGAACGATGACGATGTCGCACGCCCTTAGCCCCAGCGTCTCGGCTGCAATCTGCGCCAGCGTGGTGTCGGCCCCGCAACCGAGATCGTGAAGCGCGCAGATTAGCTCGGCCCGCCCGTCCGGCAACAGCGTTAACGACGCCGTGGTTTCTTCATGGAAGCCTGGATAACAGCCATTGATGTGGGTAGCCGAGGCAACCCCTGCCCCCCGTCGCCACCGCCCCCGCTCCACACCCCTCTGGCGGCGTCCGACCCAGCCGAAAGCTTCAGCCCCGCGCGCCAGGCACTCTCGGCCGCGGGCGTTGCCAAGGTCGAGCCCCTGCCAAGGTTCGATCGCGCCCGGGCCGACGAGATTCCTCTGGCGCAGGGCCACCGGATCCATTCCCATGCGGCGGGCGGCTATATCCAGCGAAATCTCCGCTATCGTGTGAATCTGCGGCGAGCCATAGCCCCGGAACGCGCCTGCCGGGACGGTGTTCGTGTAGACGGCGCGGCCGCTGTAGCGCTCCGCCGGTACGTCGTAGAGCCGCACCAGCCGCTGAAGCATCGAACTTGGCAGGTAATTGCCGCCGGTGCAGTAGGCGCCGATGTCGACGAGTGCCTCGGTCTCGCGCGCAAGGATTCGGCCGTCGGACTTCAATGCGATCTTCATCCGCCCCGTGACGCTGGAGCGCGTGCGGGTTGCTGTGAATGTCTCCTGCCGGTCGTAGCGAATAATCACCGGCCGGTTGAGTTTCAGGGCGAAGAAGGCGCAGAGAGGGTCGAGGATCGGCTCCGCCTTTCCTCCGAACGAGCCGCCTATCGGGGTTTTTTGTACCCTTATCTTCTCGGACGGCAGGCTGAGCGCCTGGCCGACGACCGCCTGAACGGCAAAGACGCTCTGGCACGGCGACAGGACCAGGATGCGGCCGTCGGGCTCGGGCATGGCGATACAGGCGTGAGTCTCCACGGCGCAATGATGGCTTCGCGGAGTTGTGACGCGGGTCTCGACGATCAGATCGGCGGCGGCGAACCCGGCCTCCGGGTCGCCGTAGACGAAAGTCTCGCCGGCAACGGGGTTCAAGAACGTTGGAGTATCGTCCTGCCGCAGCGGCAGCCCGGCATGACCGAGCGCGACTTCGGGATCGAAGATTGTTGGAAGGTCGACATAGTCGACCTCGATCAGCCTCGCCGCACGGCGTGCGATTTCTTCGGTATCGGCAATCACCGCCGCCACCCGATCGCCAATGTGGCGGACGACTTGCGGAAACATCTGTTCGTCCGCCAGCGCCTTCTGCCCCGAAAACCATATCGAACTATTGTAGAGGTGGGCGGGCGTGTTGCCATGCCAGAACACTTCATGCACCCCTTCTACCGCCAGCGCGGCGGCAGGGTCGACACGAGCGACTCGAGCATGGGGATGGGTGCTCAGCACGAGCGCGCCGTGCAGCAGACCTTCGACATCCAGGTCGGCGGTGAAGCGCAACGCGCCCGTGACTTTCGCGACACCGTCAACCAACGGCACGCGGCGCGACAACTGATTCATTGCACCACGTCCTCAAAGAGTTGGTCGCGCGGGCTCAGTCCCACCGCTTGCGCGATCAGGTCGAGGCCCAGCCCGGAGATCGCGCGACGCTTGTAGGCTTGCGAATAGCGACCCGGGATCGCCGCATCGACATCGGCGGCCAAAACAGCAAGAAAATCACGCAGTGTGGCATATTCGAGTTTTCTGCCGGCGAGCGCCGCCTCCGCGATCCGCAGACGCAGCGGCCGAGGCCCAAGCGCTCCTGCGGCGATTCGGACATCGCCAAAACGGCCATCTTGAAACTCCGCCAACAGCGCGATGTTGAGACGCGAGATGCTGAGGTCCTGCCGGGGTCCGAGTTTGACAAAAGCGCTGCGTGGAAGGAGGCAGTCGCGCGGCAGTATCACTTCCGCGATCAGGCATCCGCGGTCAGGCGCGTAGTCGCAAATTGCGAGCTCGCGCGACGCGCCGTCACGCCCGATGCATCCCAGGCGGGCATTCGCTGCGACCAGGACGGGCACAAGATCGGCGGCCGGGGCGGCATTTGCAATGTTGCCGCCGATGGTTGCCCGGTTGCGGATCTGAACAGACCCGCATTGCGCGGCAGCCTCGGCAAGGGCAGGCAGTCGGAACGCGAGTTCGCGATCCGCGGCGATCGCGGCAACAGTCGTGGCGCCACCGATACGGATGCCGCCATCATCGGCATAGATGAAGGCCATGCCCGCTATGCGTGAGAGATCAATCAGCAAGCCGCCTGTAGGCATCGGGCGGCCCGCGATGAGCATGTCCGTCCCGCCGCCGATGAAATTTATCGGTCCCGCCACTGCGGACAACAACGCCCGCAACTCCACCGTGTCGATCGGTGTGACCACTGACAGCTCGCCCATCAACGAGCCGCCTCGCGAGCGGCAGCGTGGGCGGCAACAGCTTGAACGATGGTCTCGAAGCCGGTGCAGCGGCAGATATTGCCTGCCAGCGCGTGGCGGATTTCGACTTCGGACGGACGGGAATTGTCCCGCAAGAGGCCATCGGCCGCCACCAGCATCCCCGGCGTGCAGTAACCGCATTGCACGGCGCCCATCTGCAGGAAAGCATTCTGCAAATCGCTGCGTCCGCCGAGACCCTCGATGGTGGTGACTTCGTGCCCCGCGGCCTGGAACGTCAGCATCAGGCAGGAATTGATCGGCTTCCCGTCCAGCAGCACTGTGCAGGCTCCGCACTCCCCTTCGCAACAGCCTTCCTTGACGCCTGTCAGGCCAAGGACGTCGCGGAGAAAGCCGCTTAGCCGCAAGGCAGCCGAGACCTCCGTCTCGACCGCCTGGCCGTTGATTTCCAAAGACACTCTCATGGCGGGGAACGCTCTTGCATCTGATGTCTTGGCTTGCCCTGAATGGCGGTTCACGCCAGCAGGTCGTGCCGCCGAGCATTGATCTTGATCATCATCCGCCGCAGCAGCAGTCGCAGCCGGACGACAGCGTTCTCTTGATCTCAACGCGCCAAATATCCGGCCCTTGCTGCAGGTATTCCCAATCGAACAGGCCAGGATATCTGGCTTCCATCTGATAGCGCAAAGGTCGCGGATCGTGATCGTTCACGATTATGAACGACTGCCCCTCGGCCAACGCATGGACCATTCCGAATATTCGAGAATGGCGTTCCGTAGGCAAGACGGCGCGTACGTCGAGCTGGGGCGGGGATGCGACTTCTGATTCAGACATGTTCACACTTTCCACTGTTGCGGAAAGCGCCGAACAGCCAACTCTCCGATCCGGCCTAAGAATCTAGCCCGGTCGAAATCCGCTTATTTGTCGAAGCGCAAACAATTCGCAGAAAGTGCGCCGATAAAGACCGGTTGCGAATGCCCGACCGTGCAGGACCCCGACATGCATCGCCAGAAAGCGTAGCGCGCGATCGGGTCGCCGCCCAGCTATGCGACAGAACGCCTCTGCGCGTTCGCATAGACCATACAAACCCATCCTGGGCAGCGAGGATCTCACGGACCTCCTTCGACTTTGATGCACGGATTACATGCTAGCCAGGGTCATCTCTTGCCGCATCGCTGCCCACCGCTCGTGACGCAAACACCCGCGTCGTTTTGATCGTTGGCGGCGTAGCGCCGCGCAGGCCCGATAGCGGCGCGCATGAATGGCGGTGTGGTTTGCGATGTCGCGGCGCATAGTGTCACTCACGGCCGTGGCGAACCGATAGAGGCGGATGTCGGCTCCGCCCACCAGTGGTGACGCAATGCCTACATAGAGTGAATTGGCCGAGAACAGGGTACGACCACGAACGCCAGCGCAGCCCAGGCTGGCTCTCGCTTGCGTTGCGTTCGGTCTCGCGCTGACGACCAACCAATGAACCAAGGGAATCGCTGCTCGAGGCGCTATGCCGTCGGCGAAGAGGAACAAGAAATTCTCGAAGAATGCGACAGCACCGCAGACCGGGTTTCAGTTTAGAACTCTTCTAAACTACTGTTTTCGCTTGACTCTCTGACAGGGGGAGTGGAAAAGCGCGCATTAACATGATCTTTTTGGGAAGGTATTTGGTCCGACACGAAACACGCTGTCGGAGGGTTGGCTTTTGTGATCGAGAAACAAGGACACGAATAACGATGCAAACTGTCAAGGCGGCGCTGATCCTGGGCCTGTTGATCGGCGGAACCGGTCAGCTTCTGGCCAAGGAGATTCCTGTTGGCACCCCGCAGATGGTGGCAGGCATGGAGATTGGCGCCGTCTACCTCCAGCCTATAGAGATGGAGCCGGAGGGGCTTATGCGTCCGGCCAAGGACTCCGATGTCCATCTGGAGGCCGATATCAAGGCTGCGAAGGATAACAAGAACGGCTTTGCCGAGGGCGACTGGATGCCCGACCTCCTCGTCTCCTACGAGTTGACGCATATGGACAACGGCCATGTCCAGAAGGGCGATTTCATGCCCATGGTGGCCAATGACGGGCCGCATTACGGCGATAACGTCAAGCTCGACGGCGCCGGCAAGTACAAGCTGACGCTGACCATCTCGCCGCCCTCCGCCACTGCGCACGCACATTTCGGGCGCCATGTGGACAAGGAGACAGGCGTTGGCGAATGGTTCAAGCCGTTAGCGATCGATTTCGATTTCGTCTATGCCGGCACTGGCAAGAAGGGCGCGTATTGACCCATGAAGCTGTGCGCGCGCATCACGGCTATTCTCGTCGGGCTGGCCTTGGCATCGGTACCATCTGCCGTGCTGGCAGATGACGATCCCACCTTCCGGATCGAGTTCAAGGACGGCGCGATCTCGCCGCTCCGCCTCGAGGTGCCGACCAATAGACGCATCCGGCTAGACCTGGTCAATCTCGGCGACATGCCTGCCGAATTCGAAAGCTTGGAATTGCGCAAGGAGCGTGTCGTCGCGCCACACTCCGAAACGGTAATGGTCATCCGCACACTCGATCCGGGCCAGTACCCGTTCTTCGACGATTTCCACCCCGGCGCAGCCCCAGCCGTCCTTGTCGCCAAATAGCGGTTAGCAGGTACCGTTGCCATGAGCATGCAGGATTTTACCGTTATCTTCGTCATCTGGCGCGAGTGCGTCGAGGCGCTGCTTGTCATCGGCATTCTAAACGCGTGGCTTGGACAGCGCCCGGCAGCCCAGCGCCGCGCAGGACGGGTTTGGCTTTGGTCCGGCGTGGGCGTCGGCTTGATCGGCGCCGTCGTGCTGGCCGCTCTGCTTCTGACGGTGGGCGATGCGCTGAGCGACGATGCGCAGGAGTATTTCCAGACGGTCATCGTCCTGCTTGCCGCGGCGCTCATCGTGCAGATGGTGTTCTGGATGCGCCGCCGCGGCCGCACGTTGAAATCCGACTTGCGTGCGTCCTTGAGCGAAGTAGCGGACCAATCGAATTGGCTCGGCGTGTTCGCGCTGGCCGCGCTGGCCGTACTGCGCGAAGGCAGCGAAGCGGCTGTCTTCCTCTATGGAACGATAGCTGGTGTCTCGGCCACAAACCTCGGCGCGGCACTCGCCGCTGGGCTCGGCATCGTAGCCGCGCTCGTCAGCTATTGGCTATTGCAACTCGGCGGCAAGGTGCTCTCGTGGCGGACTTTCTTCCAGGTGACGGAGGTGATGCTCCTGTTCCTGGCCGGCTCTTTGCTGCTGTCGGGTATCGACCATCTGATCTCGCTAGGGCTCCTGCCGTCACTGTCGGGGCGGCTGTGGGATACGTCGCTCCTGTTGCCCGACAGCGGCATGGCGGGCGGCCTGATATCCGGCCTCATCGGATATCGCGCCCGCCCAGTTCTAATAGAACTGCTCACCTTCGCAGCCTACTGGGCTTTGATCACATGGCTTCTGTACAGACCCCACTCCGTCCAGCAGGCCTAGACCCGCAGGCAAGCGGTCGCATACAGGCAGGCGTCGCGCGCGTCGGCCTTTGGCTGCGCGACCATCAGGCAGCAATCCGGCGTGTCCAATGGACGATCATCGTGGCCTATGTGGCCCTGCTGGTCGCGCCCTTGCTCGCGCCGATGCCGACGCGGCTGTCGCATATCTGGTCCAATGCCGTACTATTCGCTCAATTCGTCTTCTGGGGCATCTGGTGGCCCTTCGTGCTGGTCAGCATGGTGCTGGTTGGCCGTTCCTGGTGCGGGCTGTTCTGTCCCGAAGGGGCGCTTGCGGAAGCGGCCAGCCGCCACGGACTCGGCCGCGCCATCCCGCATTGGATAAAGTGGAGGGGATGGCCCTTCGTCGCCTTCGCCAGCACGACGATCTACGGCCAGATGGTCAGCGTCTACCAATATCCCAAGCCTGTCATCGTCGTGCTAGGCGGCTCCACTTTGGCCGCCATGGTCGTCGGCTTCCTCTACGGTCACGACAAGCGCGTCTGGTGCCGCTATCTCTGCCCGGTCAACGGTGTCTTCGCGCTGCTCTCGAAGCTCGCGCCGCTGCATTACGCGGTCGACAACCAAGCGTGGCACGCATGGCGGCATCGGCCGGGAAAGCCCCCTCCCTTCGTCAATTGCGCGCCGCTGGTGCCCATCCGCATCATGCAGGGCGCATCGGCCTGCCATATGTGCGGACGCTGCGCAGGCTTCAAACAGGCCGTGGCTCTGGAAATACGCTCTCCGTCGCATGAGATCGTCCATGTCGCGGGTGGCGAACCGAAGTCCTGGGAGACATTCCTGATCGTGTTCGGGCTGATGGGTTTGGCGGCGGGCGCGTTTCAGTGGGCATCGAGCCCGCTGTTCGTGACCGTGCGGCAAAAGTTTGCAGAATGGTTGGTCGAGCATGGCGGCATTGCGATGATCGAACTGCGGCTGCCCTGGTGGATCCTCACCAACTATCCGGACCAGAACGACATGATGACACCTCTGGATGGCACCCTCATGATCGGCTACGTGCTGGGCATCGCCTGTCTGACCACCGCTGCCGTGAGCGCGGCACTTGCCCTGTCTACGCGGGCACTCGGCCCTTTCCAGATCGCCCGATTCCATCACCTTGCCCAGTGCCTGATACCCATGGCTGGATGCGGCTTGTTCCTCGGCCTGTCGATGACGACCGTGACGCTGCTGCGCTCGGAGGGGCTGCCGCTTGGCTTCGTCGGCGACCTGCGCATAAGCCTGCTAGGCGGCGCAACTCTCTGGTGCCTGTGGCTGGCATGGCAGGTTTCCGCCTGTTATTCGGCCTCGACCGCGCGCAGGCTTGCTTCTAGTGCTGGGATCGGCGCTGCCGTGCTATCCGGAGCCTTCAACTGGTGGCTCCTCTTCTGGGCATGGTAAGGCACTGCAGGAAGCGCCTCCCGAAATGGGCGAATAGGCCCCAACAACGCTCGGCGGAATAGTTTCGGTATTGGCTGCCGTCCTCGGAGGGCGGCGCGTCTTGAAGGAGGACGAGCGCATCCATCAAGACATTAACAATAGTTTTGCCGACGCGCTGGAAAATTGCGACGCTCAGCCTGCCAACGGATCTTGTTTTGATACGTCCTTATAATCATCAGGCGGTTTTGTCAGAGTCTGCCCGGTCTCTTAAACCTCGACATAACATCTTACCCGACCGACGGAGGAGACCGGACGGCATGAAGCGCAGTCCGCTGATCTTCCATCCGGCCGGGGTATTCTTCGCCCTCGCCGCCATGGTCGCGGTCATTCTACCATGGCTGTGGCTGCTGCCGTTGGCGGATCCCGGGCAGGCGCATGTCCGCCTGGGAATATTCGGCTTTGGCGGCATGGCGGTCTCCGGCTATCTTCTGACCGCGCAGCGCGCGTGGACCGGGGCGGAGCCTCCTCTGCCGACGCTGGGGCTGGCTACCTTGGCTTTGGGCGCGCGAATGCTGGCGCTGGCGGAGCCAGAGGCGGTCTGGCTGGCATCCCTGCCCTTGCTGGTCGTCGCGCTGGCGATCCTGTTGCCCGTTATGCGGGCGAGGCGCTGGGACAAGATGCCGCTTGCTCTCGTGCCACTCGGCCTGGTGATCGCGGAAGGGGCATTGGTCCGACATCAGATACAGGCTGCGGCACTTCCCCTGGCGATGGGCGCGCTGATCCTGGCGGTGGGCGGCCGGATGATAGCCGCCTTCCTTATCGAAGAGTGCCGACGCCG
The DNA here is from genome assembly GCF_003952485.1 of Mesorhizobium sp. M1E.F.Ca.ET.045.02.1.1. Taxonomy (NCBI): domain Bacteria; kingdom Pseudomonadati; phylum Pseudomonadota; class Alphaproteobacteria; order Hyphomicrobiales; family Phyllobacteriaceae; genus Mesorhizobium; species Mesorhizobium sp. M1E.F.Ca.ET.045.02.1.1. The sequence goes on along the minus strand of NZ_CP034447.1, from coordinate 5,132,214 downwards.
CGGCTTGCCGCAACGGCCTGCGGCACGCACGTGGCCCGGCCTCGCCATGATGGGGTTTGGGGTCCTCTCGAGCGGATCGATCGGAACATCGGCCCTGGCGATCACCGCCTTGTGGGTGCTCCGCACGGCTTGGACCGGGGTTGGTGCGTGGCCGGCAAGCCGGATGCTGTGCATAGCTTATGCGACCCTCGCGGCCGGACTTCTCGGGATCGTTGCCGCGCGGGTGGGGATGCTTCCGCCGCTAGCCCAGACGCATCTGCTGACGATGGGCGCAATGGGTTCAATGGTCGTGGCGGTGGCAGCGAGGGTTTCGATGCGGCGGGTCAAGGACGTGGGCCTGATGCCGCTGACACGCCACTGGATCGCGCTGTGGCTGATCTTCGCGGCAACGGGCGCACGCTGTCTGGCCGAGATAGCCACGCCTCACCATGCGCTGATGACCATGGCAGGCATCGCTTGGTCGGCGGCGTGGCTTCTGTTTCTGTCGGCGCATCTTGCCGCCCTGCGGCAACCGGCGCCCTTCCCGCTTCTGAGCGCCGAGCGCGCCCGTTCTGAGCCGGCTTGAAAGGATCGCCTTGGACTCTGGAGCAAGCCGCTTCGATAGTCCCGCACTGAGGCGTTGCCCGTCGGCGCCCAGCGCCTGCGAAAGTCGTAGCCGACCGCGTCTCGAGGTCGGCCAAGCGCCCAGGTATATCGCGCGCTTTTGGGAAAACATTTCCCGAAACCGAGCAACGCTCCCGTCACTCCTTGCCCGATTTTCCGGCAGCTCCTACACGCCCCCCGCTCAGGAGTAATTCCTTCGCCTCAGGCGACCAGCGGCTTCTTGTCAGGGTCAGTTTGAAGCTGCGGTTGTGGTCGACGATTGTCTGAGGGCCGCGATTTGCAGCGGCATCGAGGAGGTCCGCGAACCGCTCCTGTGCCTCAACGACTGGCCAGGAGTTCAACTCGGTTTCCGCAGGCTTTGGGCCTCTCTTTTTCCCGGGGCTTTTGCCCATGGCGAATCCTTCTACTCAGACGGAGACTATGCTTAACGATTTGCCGGTGCCTCTCGCCTACGTTCGCGCCGCACAATCACACTGACACAATAACAGGATGCCAGCGGTGAGCCCACTCCCGAGAATCTATGTCCTTGACACGAACGTAGTAAGCGAACTCATCAAAAAAAGACCACATCCCAGCGTTGTCCGCTGGATAGCGGAAACGGACACCTCGCTCGCGATCCCGTTTGGTTGCGTGATTGAGATCCAGCGAGGCATAACGATGCTTGAAGCACGAAACGTTACCAGATCCCTTGAACTGCAGTCCTGGCTCGACCGCCTTCTGGTGTCGGACATGGCGTTCCTCCCCATGGATGCCGAAACCTCGAAGCTGTACGCCCGGATGACGCTCGTCCCCAGTCTAAAAGACCTGTGGACGAAATCGCCCCAAGCCAAGGACGCGAGAATGCACCAAGACCTGGCGATCGCGGCATCCGCCATCATTCATCGCGCCGTCGTCGCCACGATGAACACCAAGGACTTTTTGCGGATCAACTGTCATTTCCCGCTGCCAGGACTTTTCGATCCCGCATCACTCGAGTGGAGCATCCTTCCGAAAGGCGGGCACCGTCGGCCACAACCGGTGCATCGTTTTGCGGCAACTGCCCGCCCCCGCCATAGGGCGGGCGCTTCGCTTTCACTCCGTCGAGATGCCTTTTGAGGGTTTTGCCCCGACGGCGAACTCGATCGCGGGAACGACGTCCGTGACAAGCCAGGCGCCCAGGTCGTTGGCGTCGGGCCATTCCTCGCGCCCGCCAAGCTTGAAGAGAACCTGAGAAACCGCCTCCCACGGGCTTCCGTGCGGGAAGATCGCAGGATGCACTCTCCAGGTTTCGCTGCTTCGGGAGTTCGGCGCGACAAATAGCGCGAGGTTCTCCAGTTCGCTGCGCGCCCGGCGCGCCGGATGCTCCAATTTCGCGACCAGCGCTCCCTTGGCGACGTTCTTCCCTTCGAAGTGCGGCTGGAGGGCAGCCTGGATATCGCCAAGCATCCCCTTGAGCCTCTCCACCAGGATCGGCACCCCGTTCTGGGCCTTCGCCCGCGCCAGCGCTCTCAACCCGTCGACTCCGGCAATGTCGGCGGGGTCCGGTTGCGCACTCTGGGTATCACCGGAAACCAGAGCCCTGATTTCGCGAACGGTCAGCCGCTTGCCCGCCTTGAGGTCTGCCACTACTGAAGCGACGGTTTCGGCCTCCGCTGCCGCCAGCGCGTACATAGCGGCCGCAGTCACGCTGCAGTCGACCAGGACCTTCCGATGGGCACGCAGGTTGTTGTGAACGGCGATGTAGTTGCCAGCGCCTCGCCTGGTGAGCCGGCACGCCTGTTTAGACCACCGTTCAAAGACCTCTTGACTGGGTGCCTTGCCGCGCACTTTCGCGAGCATCTCCCCGCAAGCGAACACCTCTTCGGTCCGCTTCCGGCCGAGCGAAACGAACATCTCCCGAGCCTCCTCGAACGAGGGCACGGCGGCTTCCGGAATCCCGAGGCTGCCGTAGTCGATCGACTGCTCGTTCGTTTTTGCCGAGCCGGACCGACGGTTGTTGCGCCTCCCCCGCCCGGAGGCGGCGACGTCCCTTGATGGCGCGACCCGGTCGATTTCCTGCGCAGTTTCATTCAGGGCCTTCCCTCTATCCATCAATCTAACCTCCCAACATGATTGTTGAAACTGCGGCCGTCAGAACAGAACTATCAGCGGGGCTCGCCTACCAGGTGCCGTGACTTACGACATATTCGTTTAGAGATGCAGGAGAATGGCGGGAAATGTTTCCCCAGTTCCGCAACCATATATTTATAAGGCAATCCAACGGCCGCCTACACCGTTTGCTCACGGAACCACGATGTTCTGGGGAGCGCGCTTGACCGCCAGGACTATGTTCACTATACGTTCTCACCCATGACCACGCACCAACACCTCGACCTCATACGCTGACCGCTCCCGCAGCCGCCCTCGCTGCGGCCGAGAACGCATGCGCATGAAACCGAGGACACTGTCGTGATCCACACCTCCAGGAAATCCGAAACGATGACGAGACAGTCCTGGCGCGCGCCCATACGCGCGGCCATCGGCGCCTGAGCGCGCGCGTCTCTTCGTCAGTTTCCGATTTCTATCACCGTGCTGTGGCACGGTCGCGGCCGAGGTGTCGAAATGATCCGTTACAAAACCCTGAAGGATGCTCGGAGCACCAATGCCAGCACCTTTCGCAACAAGCTGCATCAATCCTTGCCGCGCTTCCTCGCCTACTGCGGGATCATGCGTGCATGCCGCTCCATCCCGCAATTCCGGCAGCTAAAACCTGTGGTCGTCGGTTTATTGCTCCCGGCGGACCCGGACAAGGACATCTATGAAGAGGCCGTCCACTATGCCGCGCATGGCCCTTCCTTCATCTATGGCGGCCTCGACGGCACCGAGATCCTGACAAAGGGCGACCGTTGGACGAAGGCCAAGGAGGCGGAACTTTCCGCGGCGCTCTCGAAGCGGCGGCGCGTCGTCCTGGTGATGAAGAACGGCACGGAGACGCCGGATTACTTCCGCCTCGCAGCTGACGGGGTAGTCGAAGTGGGGCCGATCCCGCCGCGGCACGTCATCGCGGGGGCGAGGCTCTGTCTCAAGACGGAGATCACGCCGGAACAGGCCAAGTTCATCGCCACAATGCCCTTGTCAATCATCGGCGCCACGCTGCGCCCGGGCAGGTCCGTCGCTCAAGCGATCAAGCTGATGGCGCAGGCCAATGCGCCAAGGGCGGCCAAAGACATTTCTGGCCCGACGCTCGACGACCTCCACGGCCTCGGCGAGGCGGGCGAATGGGGCCGCGAACTGGCGATTGACCTCGCCGACTGGCGGGCCGGAAGGATCGGCTGGGCGGACGTGGATCGCGGCATTCTTGTGTCCGGGCCGCCCGGAACGGGCAAGAGCACGTTCGCGGGCGCTCTCGCCCGCACCTGCAACGTCCACCTCGTCCTTGGCTCCCTCGGCCGTTGGCAGGCAAAGGGCCACCTCGGTGACCTTCTGAAGGCCATGCGGGCGGCGTTCGACGACGCAAGAAAGAATGCGCCGTCAATCATCTTCATCGACGAGATCGACGCCGTCGGCGACCGCGAGAAGTTCAACGACCACAACGCACAGTACTGCACGGAGGTGGTGGCCGCGCTGCTCGAGTGCATCGACGGCGCGGAGGGCCGCGAAGGCGTCGTCGTGGTCGGAGCCTGCAACTATCCTCACAAGCTCGATGCCGCGATCGTCCGTGCCGGCCGCCTCGACAGGCATGTCCGCATTCCCCTGCCGGACCAGAAGGGCCGCGAAGGAATCCTGCGCTGGCACCTGCAGGGGCTGCTTGCCAAGGCCGACCTCTCGCAAATCGCCGGGAGAACCGAAGGCTGGACTGGCGCCTCCCTCGAGCAGCTCGTCCGCCAGGCGAGACGGCGGGCGAGGCGGGCGCGCCGCGACATGACGCTCAACGACCTTATGTCCGAGCTTCCCGCTTTGGTTCCCATTCCGCCGGAAATGCGCCGCCGGGTGGCCGTCCATGAGACCGGACATGCCATCGTCGCGCTCGCGCTGGCGTGCGGCGAACTCGTTTCGGTTTCGGTCGAGAGCGCCATCGTCCGGAATCCCGAACTGTTCCAGAACGGCGGCGGGGCCCTCATCAGGGATAAGGGATTCAAGGAACGCACCCAAGCCCAGCTGCTCGACAGCATCGCCGTCAGGCTTGGGGGCATTGCGGCCGAGGAAGTGGTCTTCGGGGAGCGGTCGGCGGGCGGCGGCGGCGGCAGGGGTTCCGATCTCCACACGGCCACGCTTTCGGCGTTGGCGTTCGAGGCATCCTACGGCCTTGGCGAAGGCTTGGCTTACCTCGCCCCTGACGACGAAGAGGAACTCTTCTCCGCATTACGGCTCGACCGCCTCCTGCACGTACGTGTCGACAAGACGCTGCTGGAGCAGTTTCAGCGGGCGAAGCGGATCATCGAACGCGAGCGGCTGGAGGTTGATCGCGTCGCGGAGGCTTTGCTCGTCAAGGGGACGCTCGATGCCAGCGAGGTGGTCGAGCTGATCGCGCAGCAGCCGCGGCTCAAGCTGGTAGACGGTGATGACAGGAAAACAGGATAGATGCCGCGTAGCATGGCCCGGCTCTATATTGGCAGCGAGCCATAGAGTGCGGCCTATAATGCGCGAGCGCCGGCGGTCGCGCGCCTGGGACGGGACGAGTGGCTCGGGTGGCGGTCGGACAAGGATCGAGGAGTGGGGAATTGAAGGATTTCATTGGACGGGTTCGCCGTACGTCGAAACTCGGCATCCTCGAAGAAATCCTGGCTTCCTCGAAAAAGTCCTGGCTGCGGAGGCTCTCGTCCGAAACGGGCTTCAGAGCGTCGCGTCATTTCGCGGAAGCCAAGAACGAAAGGAGTCGCTGGCTGTGATTGCACGATGTCGGCAATCGGTTTAATAACGGGTCGAGTGGTTTAATATTAGATCGATTGTTTTGATATCTGAACGATCGACCCGATGTGAAATATGGGTCCTCCGTGGCGAGAACGGTTCCACAGAGCGCGATCAGAAATCCTCTCGACCTTGTCTTCGGGGTCGACTCGAACGTGCGGGTCTTGCGCGTGCTTGTCCGCCATGGCGGGTACCTCTCCAGTTCGGATATCGGTCGTCGCGCCGGGATATCGAAGAGCAGCACACGCCTGGGCCTTATCTCGCTCGGGGAAGCGCGCGTCGTGTCGGCAGAGGGGTCAGGGTACAACCGACTGTACCGCTTGAATGCCGAACACTACTTCTCCAAAGCAATCGAGGACCTCTTTGCTGCCGAGGAACGTCGGTTCGCAGCCATCATCGATGCCGTTACCGATAGTCCTGGTGACAAGAAGCAGTTCGTCAAGAGCCTGTGGGTGTACGGCAGCGTTGCGCGCGGAGAGGACCGCCTGGGAAGTGATCTGGATGTCGGGGTAGTCACGGGATCTGCTGACCTCGCGGCGGTTGTCGAGGTCGTTCGGGACAGCCTTGCCATTCATTCCGAGCGTCTGGGCCTCACCCCAAGTGTCGTTGGCCTCGATATGGAGGATGTCAGCCGTCTTGCCCGTGACGACGATCCTTGGTGGGCGAGCGTGGTCAAGGATGCTATCGTGCTGGCAGGCAGGCAACCCGAGGAACTTCCGTCGCTGGCTGGAGCGGACGCACACGGTTAGAACCGGATCCACCAAGAGAAGGATGCTTCCTACGCGTGCCAGGTCACAATGCGCGGACACCGGATGACGGACTGATCTGGGACAGCGCCGTCCGTACGTCGAGACGCCGACGATGCCCGGCCAGAAGACGGCGATGCCGCTCCCGGCAAGCATCTGACGTTACTTTCTCTCGAACGTCCGTGAGATGATCGCTGCCAATTTGTCGGCCAGCCGTCGAGGCCTTGCGACGAGCCGCTGAGCACCAGATCCGTTTCGCCTAGCTGCGACAGCTTCTGGTCCGCCAAGGCACCTTGCCACCCTGCTTAAGCGCGCGCAGCTGGGCGTGTTCCACTACATTGGTGCGATCCAGCCAGGATTGCCGTTGGTAGCGTAGGCTTGTCCAACTCAGCCGAAGCCTTTCAGCGGGAGCGGTGGTCATGGCATGGTTATTGGATGAGGCGCCACGAATCCTTTGATACGACGGGTCCAATAACGAAACCGCAAGATTTCACAGGCTATCGGTTGCGAGATGTAAGTCACTAAGGGGAAGCTTGATTATGCCTTTGCAACATCCTGAATACGAGAAAGAAAACGACGAGGCCGCCAACGCCCTCCAGTACGAAGAGCGCTTGGTTGATCAGGGCGCGGATGGCGAAATCTATTATGTCACAGGTACATATGAGACGCCGGACGCGGAGAAGGGAACCTTCATTTTGATTCCCGACAATACCAAAGAGCGGCACACATTCGTCGGCAAGCAAGGCGACGCTCACAAGAGGCTCGGAGAACTGAACTCGCGCCCGGGATGAGCGGCGGCGTACGCCTCCGCATTCCCGATACGGACCGGATTCATCTCGCCTCGCGCGCGCATGTCGACGAAGATCGGATCATTTAGGTCGAGGAGTGCGCCCTCGCCCCATTCGGCTTCGATCGCCAGTCCCGTCCGGGCTACTTCCAGCCACCGTGCGTACTTCGCCCTGACCTCTTCGGAGGTGGACGTCGCCAGGACGGCATAGCTGGACCTGAGGAGGCGATCCAGGGTGCGGACGCTTCCCGACAATTCGAGCGAGGCAAGAACTTCGAGCTTCTCCGCCTCGCTCGTAATGTAGAATTTCCGGCTGCCGTCGGTCATTTCTCTCGCTCCCCTTAACGTGTGAACTCGCCAAGGGTCGTGCGTCGTTTCGCAGACGTCAACGGTTCCTGTCGCTGTCGTTCTCGACAGACCCGGGTCACCAGCCGATCAGAATTTGGTTGCCATCCATTGACGCCCCTCGCGTTTGCGGAAACGCCGTTAACCAAGTTCGCCAAAAAGACAAATCAGTTCTCAGAAAGCGTTTGCACCTTCCTTGTCGACGCTATATCCGCCTCCCACTCGCGGGCCTGTCTCACCAGGTCCGCCCAAGAGGAAAGATGACTATGACGATGAACATATCGATAGCTGTGCGGAAGGTCCGCGAAGCTCAGGGCTGAGGCCCCGGTATGTTCTGCCGGGCGTCAAGTCCGGCTTTTTGGTCCCTTCACTATCGAGCGACGGCGAAGCGGTCAAACCGCGGCTTCGCGCGTGAGGCTTCGCGACTTAGCGGTCGCGCAGTCCCCGCCGCTGCCCGTGTTGGTTCGCCCTTCCATCGGCTAGCGGGCGCTCGCCGCCCGCTGGCATGCGCACGCCGACAAGAAAGGGAAACTGAAATGCGTTGCCATAACCTGCTGCTAACCGAAGCGTTGAAGAACTACAGCCACGGATTCAAGATCGGGCACGGGCCTATCCTCGCCCACCCGTTGAAGAGCATCCGTAGCTCGGGCGGGGGCTTGTCCATACCGATGACGCTTCACGTGATTGGGGGCGGAACGCCCCTGCCCTGGAAATTGAGGACGGCGTTGCCAACCGTGTGCCGCAGCCGAAGAAGCGCGACTCCAAGGTCGGCTTCGTCGTCGACCCGTTCCGCAAGCGGAGGGTCTGGTACGAGAGTGGCCTCGAAGAATCGGTAGCGTACTTTCTTCTCGCAAAACCCGAGACGCTGGAGCTGCGCGAGCAGCAGAAGGTGCAATTTTTCCAGAATGGGCAGAGACGCACGTGCTGGATCGACTTCATCCAGCGGGCGCCGGGCGGCAGGATCGCGTATGCCGTGAAGTACAAGATCGACGTCGATGAAGACCTGCGCGAGACCCTTCGGCTCGTGTGCGAACAGGTCGGCGACCGCATTGCCGACGAGTTCCGCATCTTCACCGAGGAGGCCCTGACCCTCGCACAGATCGAGAACGCCAAGGACATCGTGGCGTACGCAGCGGACTACGACTTCGAAGCCCAGACGACCGTGGCCGCTGCGTTGCCAAAACTGCCCGCTCGAACTTCGCTCCGCGAGATTGCCCAAGCAAGCGGACTTGGCGAGCGCGGCCGGCGTGCGGCCGTCACCTTGATCCAGAAGGGCCTGCTGGCGGTCCCTGCCAACGTCCGGCTTGAGGATCAAGCAATCCTTGTCAACCACGGCGCCCGCGAAGGGCGCCGTTAATCGATTCATCACGGAAGCTTGATAGTGCAAAAGAAAAACAACAAGAGGGGGGAGGCGTGAAAGTATTGAATCCTGCCTCGGCAACAAGAGCCGAGAGAGCCCATCTGTTTGGCCGCCACGATCGGCTGCTCATCGATGGCCAGTCCTTCAGGGTCGAAAGGAAGGTCAAGGACACGCACGTGCTCCAGCCCGTGACAGGTGACCTGATCGCGGAAGACTACTTCGTCGTGAAGTCCGACAACGAGATCAACGCGTTGATCCGGTCGAAGCGTATCCGGATCGACGAGGGCTACTATTCGAAGGCCTTGGCTATCTTGCGAGTGCGGTTCGACGACTCCGACTTGACCGACCTGTCGGAGGAAGAACTCAGGACTCTTGCGTGGAAGAAGGAATGGTGCATCCGTTTCCTAGATGCCGCCACGAACCTGCAAGGGCGTTGGCGCCCGCGCCGTATCATTGATGACTTCGCCCGGTTCGTCGAGGAAAACCGCGACCTTATGGATCGGTGGTACCTCGACACGTTCGGAGAACGCAGGCGGCCTGGGCGAAGGATTAAGGGCAAGGTGCGCAAGGCCTTTGACTATCCCAGCCCTTCCGCCCTGAAGAAATGGCTGGCGCGCTTTATCAACGGCAACTGCCGTATGGAGAGCCTGCGTCCCCACTACTCCGAATGCGGCAACCGGAACCAATTGGACCCTCGCGCAGCCGACGTGATCGCGATCGAGGTCAGGAAATACGCCAGCCTGCTGCAGCCCAGAATGGCCGACATCTGCGAGGACGTGGACCTTGCCTTGTACAACATCAACAAGAACCTGCCCGAGCACCAGCAGGTGTACGCGAGCCACAATGCCGTCCGACGCAAGATCCACCTGCTCGATCCGTTCATGGTGGACGCCGGGCGCAAAGGGAGCGACTACGCTTTTCGGAAATACACGCCCGTCGGAAAGGGATTGCAAGTCACGCAGGCTTTGGGACGTGTCGAGATGGACGACTGGGAGGTCGATCTCCACACGCTCGTCGCCAAGTCAAGTTTCTGGAAATCGTTGACGCCCAAACAGCGTAGCCTGGTGCCGCGCATCCGAACGACCCTCACGGCGGGGATCGACTGCGCATCGAGAGCCATCGTCGGCTTCAACCTCGCCTTCGGCCCTCCCTCCACCGCCGCGACGAAGAGCGCCCTCAGGTCGGTCATGATCGACAAGAGCGAGCTCGCCGAGGCTGCGGGAGCAATGGCGTCCTGGCACATGCACGGCCGCCCACTCAACCTGGCCACGGACGGCGGCCCGGTATTTCGCAGCGAATTCGACACAGCCGCCTCGCGAGTCAGCGTCCCGCGCGTCGTCCCTGAGCAGGATCCGCGCAAGCGAGGCACGATCGAAGCGTTCTTCAGGATCATCAAGCGGCTCTGCCGCTATTTCGCGGGACGCTCCTTCTCCAACGTCGTCAAGCAAGGCGACTATCCGGCGGAAGAGCTTGCCTCGCTGACCGTCGGGGAGTTCTACAGGAGCCTGATCAGGTTCATCGTTGACCACTACCACATGAGGCCGCATCGCGGCCTCGAGGGGCGAACTCCTTACGCACAGTGGGAAGAACTTGCCAAACAGGGGCTGCCACCTGCTCCCTCGGATGAACAACTGGCCGTCGCCTTCGGGCTGACGCGCAGGGAAAGGTCGATCACCAAGCACGGGATCGAGTCTGTCGGCATCTCGTACAACTCGATGGAACTGGCTGAGCTTCACATGAAGGTCGGTCAGAAGAAGGTAGACGCCATCGTCGAGCCGGAGGATCTCGGCCATGTGTACGTCTTGATCCCCAAGCACATCCGGGGACGAATCGAGGGCATCCCTGAGAGCCGGCACTTCCTGAGAGTTCCTGCTGTCGATCCCAGTTTCAAGGGCAGGACGCTGGCCGATCACCTGCTCGCCAAACGCGCTGTCCGTGAGCTCTTGAAGCAAGAGGAGGCGTTGGGAAGGCCTATCCGCATCAGCGCGCACCGGGATCTCCTGGACCTATCGAGGGGTGTCATGGACAGAGCGGCGGTCCCGAGCCATGTCGTCACGGAGAAGACCTTGGATATGCTAGAGAAGCGGATCCGCTTCGCCGCCCAGGCTGCGCTCGGTCCTGACCAGTATGCAGACGAAGAAGCGGACGGCGGCCAGCCGGGCGAACTCGTCGCAACAGCGACCCGGCGCCGCGGCAAACCTGACGACACTGACCAACCTCGCACGATCCGAGATCACGAAGCTTTGCCGAAACGCAAGCCGTTCGGCGGAAGCTTGAACCTCGATGACGGAGAAGACGCATGAAGCGGACCACGAAACCCGCCGAGCAGGAACCGGAATGGGATGATTCGACCTCCGACGACGACTTTCTCGACGCCATTTCCGCGCGCATGTCCGATCAGGAGAAGCGCGCCAAAGCGGTGCTGGAACTGGCCAAGAGCGTCTATGTCCCCTGCAGGCGCGACCGGGTCGCCAAGAGCCTTCTTTCCCGCTTCGTGACGATGATGCTCGCGAAGAAAGCTGGCCGGCGAGACGACGGGCGCATCTTCTTCGTCACCGGGGACAGCGGGGCGGGCAAGACAGAACTTGTCAAACGTATGCTTGCGGAGAACAAAACCCTGGGTCCGATTCAGAGATCGTACGGCCTAATCAACCCGGTTGTCCGCCACACGCTGATGGGACCTGCGACGCTCAAGTTTCTGGGGCTGAATATCCTCAAGCAGGCCGGATACAAGATCACCCGGAGGTACGAGCAGGGCGAGGTCTGGGACATCATGCCCGAGCAACTGCACCTGCGGAAAGTCCTGCTGATCCATATCGACGAGACGCAGCACCTGCTGAAGCTGACTGAATCGGACAAGGAACGCGATGCCGTCAGGAAGGCACTCAAGGGAGTGATGAATTACGAACCATGGCCGGTGAGCTTTCTCATGTCGGGAATGCCTGGCATCACCGCGCTTGGCAAGCTTGACCGGCAGATCGAACGGCGCTCACGGCATTTGCACCTTCCGGGCGTGACCCTTCCCGGTGAGCGTATCCTGGTCCTCAACATCGTCACTGCTATGTGCGAGGCAGCGGGGCTCAACCATGGCGCAGTCACAGAGAGCGACCTTCCAGACCGCATCGCCCATGTCGCCAGGTATCAGTACGGGCGCATCGCGCAGGTGGTACTCGCCGGGATCGAGCAGGCTGCATTTAGGGAGGCGTCCACCCTGACCCGCGAACACTTCGCCCACGCCTATATCGACCATTCGCAGGCCAGGGGATACGACCACATGAACCCATTCCTTGTCGACGACTGGATGAGCCTCGAGCCGGGCCTCTTCCTGATCGAGGAGGACGAGTAATCGTGAGTTTGAACAGTCGGACTCTCGAGCCGCTAGGATTCGCCTACCAGCTTGAAGAGCTGGAGCCGGCGGCTGGGTTCGCATCACGGCTCGCCGCGCTGAATGGCCAGTCGCTGAAGAGCCTGCTTCGCGACATGAGCATCAGGCAGCGAAACCTCGACCTCGGGCTCGCCGCTACCGTGAGCGACATCGCGCTCCTCGGGCGAGCCGACCCGGTGCGCTTGCTTCGGTACACTCCTGTCCGCAAAACCGACAAGCTGTACGAAGTCGCAGGCGAAACCTTCATGCGGCTGACGGTCAACCGGACGTACTTCCGCTACTGCCCGCGGTGCACCCTCGAGGATATGGGCCAATACGACGGACCTGTCCGCAGCAGGCCCTGGCTTCGGCTTCAATGGACCATTTCCCATTTCCGCTCCTGCCCCCGGCATGACGTCTTCCTCACGCAGGCGAATCCTGCGCGCACTCCCTTCGCCCCGTTCGATTTCAGCAGCACCATGGAAAACCTGTTCCCTACCCTGCGGCAGACGGCCGACCAGGCTGTGACCGTGGCCGCCTCCCCTTTCCAGGCCTGGATTCAAGACCGATTGTGCGGGAATGGCTTGTCCGACAACTGGCTCGACGACCTCCCCCTCTACGTCGCAGCTCCTTTTTGCGAGGCGCTGGGCGTATCGTCGCTCCACCCGCCGAAAGTCCGGGTAGCAAGGTTCGCGGCATCTGACTGGGCGCAAGCTGCCGACGAAGGGTTTCGGATCGCCAGCGCTGGCGAGGCGTCCCTGAACGAGCTCCTCGAAAGGCTCAACCGAGGACAGGCCTCGACCCGCGGAGTCTGGGGGCCACGAGACACGTATGGCTACGCATACGGACTCCTGCAAAAGACCGTTGACGATCCGGCTTACGCCAAGCTGCGGGACGCCGTGCGACGGTTCGCGCTCGAGACGATGCCGATCGAGCCGGGAACAGACGTGCTTGGTCAGCCAGCGGGCAAACGCAAAGTCCACACCGTCCGGACCGCAGCGCGCGATTCCGGAATGCACGCTTTGAGCATCCGTCGCCTTTTCAAGCGAATGGGCGTCGACGAGGCTTCGGATCATTCAGGGGTGATGGACCACCGTATCCTCGTCACATCCGATGACTTCAGCCACGTAGTCGCCGAGTTGAAAGACGCGCTCACGGCGCCAGAAGTCGAGCGACTGCTTGGCGTTCCCCGGATTCACCTGAAGGAACTGGTCGCTCACGGACACCTAGACGGGCTTGCCGGGACAGGCAGTAGGCGGAACGCGAAGCGCCGCTTCTCGAAGGTCGAAGTCGAGCGGCTGAGGGAGCGACTGTTCGACGGCGCCCAGGAGGTTTCCGAGCCGACCGAACGTCAAGTTGACATCACTGACGCGCGCCGCGCGGCCACCTGCACCATTCCCGACATACTCGACATGATCATCAACGGAAAGCTCGCCTGGAAAGGACGGCTGGCCGGCAGGCATGACTATATGGCGTTGCTGCTCGACGCCGACGAGGTAACGAGGCTTGTGCGCTCGGACGGAATGCGCACCAACCTCACCAAGGCCGAAGCAGAGGGGTTCCTTCCCGGTACGCATGAGCGTGTTGTGAGCAGGTTGATCGATGCAGGCTACCTTACGCTCGTCGAGGAATTCAGCCCCGATGCGAGGCGGATGATCCCCGTGGTCTCGCGGGATAGCGCCGAGGCGTTCAAGTCTCGCTTCGTCTCGCTTGGTGAGCTTTGCCAAAAGACCGGAATGCATCACAAGAAAGTACGCCTGATCCTGCGCGTAGCCGGCATCGAAGCAGCGCTCGATCCGGGAGTCGTGGGCGCCTTCTTCTACAGCCGTGACCTGATCGACCAGGCCGAAGGCCAGTCACAATCGATGTGGACTTATGAAAAATCAGCGCTGCAAAGAAAATCCCGATCGCTCAGTGGGCAATCCCAGGGAGGCTCATCTGTTTCGCATACACAGTAGCGATCCGCGTGCGGTCGTCCTTGCTAGCTAGGAACCGACGCAATGTCTGCGCATCCCCGAACATGGGCAGGAAAGTCCGTTTGCCGCGCTTGATCTCCTCTCGAATGAGGCCCTGAAACCCATCGTCGTCGAGATGCTTCTCTATGAACGCTCTCAGCTTGGGGCCCGGTTCCAGATCCCATGCGAGAATCCGTTGAACAGCCCTGTACAGATTTCCGAGATAGGAGGGGTTGGGCAGCAGACAGATATCCATTTTTCCCCGACGGACGCCGTCCAGATAGGAGTCTCCGCAGATTACTTTCCGCTCTTTCAGGTCGTAAAGGATCGCATCCCAATCAAAGAAGGTGCAACGTGTGATGTCCTCCAGACACTTGACCTCGACGTGCCCTTCCCTGGCCGCCCAAGTCGTCTCCAAGGCCCAAAAATCCAGCTTCCACCCCTCCTCAACGAAGGAATAACCACCGAATTGATTGCGCCGAGCGCCGTTCTTTGCCGCCATCTCGGCAACGGCGGCGGCTGGCGCCTCTATCACCAAGTCGATGTCGGAATGAAATCCTCGCCCTCCGGCTCGGGCAATGTCCCTGACCATCCCGCCGACGATCGCAACGCGCTCGAAATCAAGGAAATGCCTCTTAAGCAAGGAGCGCAGACGCACGTTTGCGGCGGATTTTTCCCACCAAAGGTACTCATCCATTCTCCGCTTCACGATCCGCTGCTCTGCTGCGACCGTCACTCCGGGATTTCCTTTATCTGTTTCCACAACTTCAAAGCGAACGAATCGGTCATGCCCGACACCATATCCGTCAGCAAGCGCAATTCACGATACCGCATCGCCGATGCGTCCCCTGAGCCTAAACCGCTTCGGCCTGCCTCTTCAATATAGTTCGAACTCACAATGGACCAACCGTATTTTGCCAAGGCGCCATTCCGCCGTGACGCAATGTCGTCAAAGTCTTTTCGGTCGCTGATCGAACGCCAGAAGAACGTCATCAGGCCGTCTAGCGCCGCAGCTCCGATAGCCTCCATCTTGAGGACAGACGGGTTTGCAAACGCGTGCTTTTTTGCCACGTCTTTGAGCGCGCTGCAAAGCGCCACGCCCTCCATAAGCGGCGTATTATGGGTTTTGGCCAATATGGCGTCTGACGATGCCACGAAACTCTTGCTCGCCTCCTGTATCAGCTCCTCTATGAGGTAGGCCCGGAGGTAACCGATCTTGATGTCCCGCGCCACGTCGGCGTCTCTCCCGCTCGCCTGGACATTTGCAAACCTGTCTCGGGTTTTCATAACCGCCCCGGAGGATGAGCTGCGCGGGTCGTGGAGGAGGATCGCCAAGACGTCATCAGGAGATATGATCTTCTTTTTCATAACGTCGTCCACATCAAGGATGCTGTACGCGATGTCGTCGCAAGCCTCCATGATCCAAGTGAGCGGATGACGTTCCCCTTCGGCCATTCCGGTTTCGGCACGGACCCAATCCACAATCTCGCGTTCGGATTCAAAGTATCCAAATTTCTTGTTCACCAGGTGGTCCGGGTCGACGTTGCTGGCACTCACCGGGTATTTCAGCAGAGCGGCGAGTGTACCTGCAGTTAGGTGGAGACCCGCATGATCGACGTTCGTCTGGAGGCGTGTCACCAGGCGGAACCCTTGTGGATTGCCGTCGAACTTGAGGAATTCCCGATGTAAGTGGGGTGGTACTGGTTTCTCCAGTTGCGCTTCATGGCCCTCCATCTCGTGAGTGAAGATCCAATCCGAGCGTTGGGAGAACCACTTGCCGATGGCGGCCTCCCCTTGATGGCCAAACGGTGGGTTGCCCAGGTCGTGCGCTAATCCAATTGCCAGAAGGACGGGTTGGACGTGCGTATGTAGGTCTGCGCCGAAGAAGGAGCTGCCACGATCAGCCGTTATTCTCGATCCTATAGACCGGGCGAGATTGGCCACCTCGTGCGAATGGGTAAGACGGGTTCTAACCCCGTCATTTTCCTCCATTGGCCAAACCTGCGTCTTGTCGGCAAGCCGGCGAACCGGCGTGGAAAATAGAAGTCGATCATAGTCTTGTTGAAAGAACGACCGCCACCCTCGCGGATCAGAATCCGGGGAACTTGCGCGCCCCCAGCGCGCGGTGGACCAAATTGAACTCACTTCCCACCCTCCAGCTTGATTTTCTGGAAAGGGGATAGCTCAGATTTGGTTGTAAAAAGGTTCGTGACAACTAGCCGGTCTCGCCTGCCGCCATCATCCGACATTTGTCGAACGACGAAGCACTCTGCCGAAAGGGCCGCCGTTAGAATTGACGGTCGCTTTGAAACTTGCAGCCGGGCCCGCGACAACGGCTGGGACGAGCGAGTGGACAGGGCGAACAATGAACCAGAGGGGCAACAACAATGGGGTAGAGGGCCTCGAGGGGACCCGACATACTCCTAACTTCGTCGTCCACTTCCGGCGCAACGAGTTCTACGATCCGAGGTTTCCGCCTTTCTGGGAGCTGACGGTGTCGAACTCCAGGCATTCGTACCGGGTCATGGTCGGCATCCCTGCCGATCAGCTCGACCTGGCAATCAAGAAACTGCCGGAGCCATCAGCCGAAAGGCAGGGAGTCGACTTCATGCAAGCCTACAAGGAGGTATACCTCCCCGACGACATCAGGCGGCTCACCGGCGAGAGCTTGTTGGGGTTCCTCATCTACAAGGTGAAGTTCGCGCCGCCAGAATCGCCGTTCGAAGAGGGGCGATACTACAACGATGCCGACCTTGCTCGCCCGATCACCCAAACCGAGGCGGACATCGCCGCTAACGACAGGCGCAAGGAAGCTCTGTTGAGAAGGCTTGACGCGGAGAGAGCCGCCCGGCGAATGCGCGATCATCGCGCGAAGATATCTATGTGAAGGGCCGCCCAACGCTCGCTCGGCAAGCTTTGGAAACGTGAACCGGCCTCAGCCTCGCGGTTCGAATAGTCTTGTTGCGATCGATAATTTCGTCCCTTGTTGGAGTACGCATTGGCCACCGTCGCGGTCATCGGCGCCTAAGAGAACCCGGCAACAGAGCTAGGCAGGCAGCCAGCGTAGCATCGTCCACGCAATACTCTTCCGGCTTTGTGCCGCTCAAGCCTTTGTGGGGCTGCCGCACCCAAAGGTCGGCGTAGTCGTCCCTCTTGAAGTCGGCGCGGGCAGCCTTGCGAAGCTTCGCCAAGGAATCCGCCTTGAGTTCCTCGCGCTCGATTTCAATCCGTTGGGCTTCGCGCCAACGGTCGAGTGCATCGACGGCTTTCCAGAAGTCAGCCTCGGATCGGCGCGCCATCGCCCTGGGCGACACCCCCTGGAGATCGTCCCGGGGGAGATCCATCCATCCTCCGGCCGCTTCCGCACCCATCGCGGCCGTTGCTGGCCTAAGCAACCTCGACTCCCTGTCGTCAGCCTCCCGTTTAACCGTCTCGGCCGCTTCCCGGTCCCTGCGATCTTCGGATTCGCGCCGCGACTTCTCCCTGTCGGCAACCTCGTCGAGCACCGGAAGTCCCAATGTCATGCCGTCTGGCACGTGAGGCGGGTACGAGGACATGCCCTTGCTCAGTGTGGAGAGTCTCTCCACCAGCAGATCGAAGCTGTCCTCGGTTTCGGAAGCGACGGTGGCAGCCGGGATTGTCCCGTCGCCGATGTCCGAGGTGAGCCAGGTGCGGAAATCGAAATTTTCCTTGTGGGCCTTCCTGACGCGCAGGAGGATTCGGTCGACGAGCTGATTCAATTCCTCTGTCCGCCGGGCCGGACGTTCCCTTGTCTCGATCGCGAAGCGTATCGTCGTGCGGAGCAACCGCCCGCCGTGGAGCCTGCGACCTGGACCCGACACCATAAGCATGCCGGCCTTCTTCATCTTCTCAATGAATTCGGCCAATGCCTCCCAAGGAGTCACGATGTCGCCGGCCACGCGACGCAGTCCGTCAGCGACCTCGTCGCTCACGAATGCCAAAGGACGCGCGACCCAGCCTTCTTTCTTGATAGCCGCATAGGCTTCCTTGACGGTGAAGCCATTCTCCGCGACCAGGCCGAACTGCAGAAGGACTAAGGACTTCCACTCCTGTTCCCTCACGGCGAATCCGATAGCCCGCCGCCCCGGGGAAACGGCGTCCGCCAGGCCACGCAGGGCTGCGGCCTCCTCCCACGCCCCCACCGTGCTGGCCGGACCCGGCAACGTCGGTAGCTTTGCAAGCAGCTCACGCGCCTTTTCATCAATGGCGGCCAGTCTCTCGCGCTCAAGTTCCGCCAGTCGGTTCCTGGCAGCTGGAATCTTTGGATTGTGGAGCCAGACCCGTGGCGCTTCAGTCAGGATTGCGTTCCCGAGCTCCGCCAGCGGGCAGTCCCGGTAACGGGAAAGATCGATCTCAATCGCACCCACGCCCAGGCGCCTGAGTTTCTCCAGCTTCTCCGAGTCGCAACCGTGCGTGACCTTGAACTCGACATAGAGAATGCGGTCTCCTTTCCGGCAGACCACGTCAGGGACGATGTCACCTTCCCGCTTTTCGAGCACGGCGTCGTCGAACTCGAACTCTTGTTCCTTCACCACTACAACTGAGTGCCGGCCATCGCTCTCCGTCAGGCCCTCTAGTCGCAACTTGAGTGCCCGTTGAAGTGTCTCCTTGGCGAACTTGTGGAGCGCAGTCTCGCCTGCGGAACTGCAGGTCGCCCCATCCGCTTCGGCCGCATGCTGGAAATGTCGCCTATAGGGTCCCTTGTGCGCGATCACGCGCCTACCACAACCAGAGCAAACGCATCGGCATGCAAGACCTGATTCAACATCATCGATATGGACTGGCAAACCTGTGTCGATGAGTTCCGCGACAAGTCGCTTGCCGTCCGCTGTGCAAGACACCAATTCGGCAAGGGTGATCGGAGTCTCCCGCCGAGCGCCCACAATTTCTTCGCTGCTACCTCGCTCCATCCCCGACATGGCGCCACGCTTCCTAATGCGATTGCTCGCGATCGAGGCTGGGGTTTCTTTCTGCAACGGCCGAATTCAGCCGTGCTGATCGAACAATCCTCCCGCGACCGCCCCGATCTCTTTCCCTATGTTCGCGCGCGCCTTGGCCCATAGCCTTCTCAAAAGTGGCTCAGGGACCATTCCGTCGAACCTCGCCGTCTCGAGGTTCTCGACGAACTCCGAAACGGACTGAATATCTGGTGGGCGCTCGGCTACCTGGCGAAGGACCGCTTCGGCTTCTTCAGGCGTAGTCTCCAGAACTGTCACGCCCACTTCGTGCGGCGCGCATTCAAGACCTGCCGAAACCAGCGTGAAGGCGAGAACGGCATTGGCTTCAGTACCTCTCC
This sequence comes from Mesorhizobium sp. M1E.F.Ca.ET.045.02.1.1, assembly GCF_003952485.1. NCBI lineage: Bacteria > Pseudomonadati > Pseudomonadota > Alphaproteobacteria > Hyphomicrobiales > Phyllobacteriaceae > Mesorhizobium > Mesorhizobium sp. M1E.F.Ca.ET.045.02.1.1. The sequence goes on along the minus strand of NZ_CP034447.1, from coordinate 5,112,871 downwards.
AGGTCAGGACGTGCGTATCGTTCCCTGCCGGCAGGAATCGGGTCTGCCGCAATCCGAGCTCCAGATAGGCTTCCCTCCCCTGGCGCAGGAAGTCGGCGGCGGCCATGTCGAGATACGCTGGAACGTCGTCACCTTCCAGCACCGCCCGCATCTCGGCCGATAGCCTGTCGTGGACGGGTTCGCTCATCACGTTGTCGAACTGAGGAATCTTTCCGGACCGATGCCGCTCGACCTCGAGCACCTTGCTGCGGTCGTCCACCGATGCGATGCGCCAGCGCTGCCCGGCGAACGCGATCACCACTCCAACAGCGACCGGGTTCGAGATCGGGATGGCGCCAAGCGTTCGCCCGCCGCAGACGATCCGCCACTCCTCGTCCGTCGAAAACACGGCATAGAAGTCACGGCCAGCCGTAAGCCGCTCCCCGATTTCACCGAGCATGACGGTACCATCAGGCGCCTGCTCCAGCAGCCGATTGTCCGCCGAAGCCATGCCGCGCAGCAGATCGACATAGTCGCCCTTTCCCAAAACGGAAAGCGGACCGCCCGAGCATATCGTCTCGAAAAGGCGATCAGCGCGCAGCCCGCCCTCCTGTGCGATCACGGAGAGCGTCTGGTGAAGCGCAACCGTCGCAACGGCGTCGACGACGGAAGGTGGCTCGACGAACTTCGCGACGAGCAGGCGCACGGCGGCAACTGCACGTACCGTCTCCAGCCTCAGATGATCGAGTGGGTCGGAATCCTGTCCGAGATTTCGTTCCCGCACGTACATGCGAAGGATTGCAGGAACGCCGCGCCGCCGGCCGCTGCGTCCCAGACGTTGGCGAAGCGACGCGAGGGATCGCGGCGCCCCGACCTGGGCCACGGACTTGATCGATCCGATATCGATGCCGAGTTCCAGCGTCGTCGTCGCGACCGCCGTCGTGGGCAGGTTGGACTGCTTCAGCCTGTCTTCGAGCTCCTCGCGCAATTCCTTCGAGAGGCTGCCATGATGGGGAAAGAACTCGTTCGGAACACCGCCATTCTCGGATCGCGTCCGCAATCTGTCCGCCAGGGCTTCCACGCGCCTACGCGACCCGGCGAATACAAGGTTGTTCGCTCCGCGAAGCGTCGCGAACATATGGTCGGCGATGAAGTCGAGCGCGACTGGCTTCTCCTCCGCCTCCAGCCCGTCGATCTCTTCGGCGTCCTCGCCATCCGCGTACGCCCGCACCTGGAGCCTTAGCTCAGGAGCGTCGGCCGAGGACTCCACGATCGAAACGGACGATGGCGATGCCGGGTTCAGCCAGCCGGCGGCAACGGACAGGTCGCCTATCGTGGCCGACAGCCCGATCCTCCTTGCTGGTTCCACGGACAAGGCATCGAGCCGCCGCAGCAAGGTCGCCAGGTGGAGGCCGCGCGGCCCGCTCAGAAAGGCATGCAGTTCATCGATGACGATGAAGTCCAACGTGCCCAGCATCCTCCTCGCATCGCCAGGACGACGCAGGAGCATCGCCTCAATGGATTCCGGAGTTATCAGGACCACGCCGCGCGGATCGCGTCTCGTCCGCTGCTTGGCACCTTGCGGCGCATCCCCATGCCATCGGACGACATCGATCTCCATTCGCTCGCAGAGGTCGTCCAGGCGCCGGAACTGGTCGTTGATCAACGCCTTGAGCGGGCTCACGTAGAGCACCGACACTCCCGGCTCCGTCCGCGCCGCCACTTTCGTCAGGATTGGCAAGAAGGCGGCTTCCGTTTTCCCAGCCGCCGTGGCGGCCGCGATCAGGACGTCGTTCCCGCCGCCCAGGATCGCGGCGATCGCCTTGTCCTGGACATCGCGGAGTTCCTCCCACTTACGCTCCCAGATCCAGCGCCGGATCGTTTCGTGAAGCCTGTCGAATCCGGAGGGCGCTTCAGAGCCTGACGGTGGCAAGATCCTCATCCCCACCCGCGGTTTCGCCCTCGCTCTCGTCCGCCGAAGAGCTTTCGGCATCCGGCGCGATATCGACGCCGCCCACCAGGCTCGCCCATTCGGTTCCAGGATTCTGCTCAAGGATTGCCAGAAACTGCACGAACGCCTTTATCGTGTTCCGCGGCGTCCTGAAGTAGGCGTCGCCGACGTGCTTGTTGCAATGCTCCATGAACGCTGGAAGGGCTTCGTCCGGAACGAGATTCTTGGCCGGGTCGCCGGAGGCAAACACGCCTCGGATATTTGAAAGAAGGATCAGAAGGTCCTCGGGCGTGAGGCTTTGGAGGCGCAGCACCGGACCGGAAAGATCGACCAGGCCGCTCGTCGCAAACGCATTCTCGGAAAGGCGGGACTGCAGGGCGGAGTAGCTGTAAAGGCCCCGGCGGGTGTCCATGAGGAACTCCGGCGTGCCGCCGAACGCGAAACCGAAGCCGCCGAAATTGCCCTGAAGCACATCGTTGAGCATGCGCAGGACCTGCTCGAAATTCTGGTTGCGAGCCTGGGCGCTCTGAAGCTTGTACAGGTTCACCATTTCGTCGAAGACGACGAACAGTCCAGCGTATCCTGCAAGCTTCACGAACGCTGCCAGCAGCTTGAGGGAATCATAGACGTTGTCGTCATCGATGATGTTGCGGACGCCAAGCGCCTGGCGCGCCTCTGTCTTCGTGGAGTACTCTCCTCGCAGCCACCGGAGGGCCGAGGCCTTGAGGACCTCGTCGCCCTCCTCGCCTCCTTTCCAGTAGGCCTTCAGCACCGTCGCGTAGTCATAGCCGCCGACGTGTTCCTGCAGGTGCGCGAGACGCTGGTCGATGATGCGCTCGACAGGTACACTCGCTTGTCCCGCCTCCTGGATGCAGTCCGTCACGAAGCGCTCGACCACGCTCGGCAGTGCGCCGCCGTCGGGCCGGGTCCGCGTCGCCATGTTTCTGACGGCTTCGGCATAGAGTCCCCTCGCCTGGCCTGCCGTCGCATGAATCCTGCGGTCCGGCGCGAGGTCGGCATGGATCGTGACGCATTTGCGCTCGAGTGCAACCAGGCGCACGAGGTTGAGGAAGAACGTCTTGCCTGCCCCATATTCTCCGATCACGAAACGGATCGCGGCTCCGCCATCGCAGATGCGGTCGATATCGCGGACCAGAGCCCCCACCTCGGCCGCGCGGCCCACCTGCACATGACGAAGTCCCGTCTTGGGGACGACCCCGGCGGCGAGCGCCTGCAGAATGGCGTCGCGATCCCGCGTCTTGATAGTCGTCGAAGCCGTCATGCTTCCACCCTCACCTGTTGCAGTTTGTCCCTGAGATGCTCGGCGACCGAAACGCGTTCGTCGCCATCGACTAATGGTTCGTCGAACCTGTCGAAGCCCCATTCGTTTATCGTTTCGATCGCTCCGTCAGGCAACAGCCGAAGCTTCCGTGCCTCGTCTTCGAACGCCTGCCGGTCAAGTCCGCCGCTCTCGGCCAGAAGGCTCAGCAACGTGGCATGAGCGCCATCGAGACCGGCGAACTTCCCTTCCGAAGCTACAGGTTCCCTGACCTGAGGCGGAGAGGCTGTCGGCTCCTCTTCGATGAAGATGCCCGCGAGAAGCTCCGACACGGCCGAGGTCTCCGATTTGATCCGCTCCAGGCGACCATGATCTATCCTGACACCGCCCGAGGGGGATGCAGGAGGCTGCGCGGGGATCGGAACGCCGGTTGCCCGCGTCTCCGGAGCGACGGCGACGGGCTCGTCCAACGCGACCGACCCGCGATGGAGGGCGGAATACAGATCGTCCACCGGGTAGCCGAGCGCCTTGTACAGCCGCTCGAGGAACTTGACCTCGTCAGGAGCCGCGTGGCCATCCGCCAGGACTGCCGACAAGGCCGCCCGGACGACGCTGGCACGGGCATCCGCACCGATGTTGCCCAATTTCTTGATGGCGGATTGCTGCGCTGCCGGGTCCCTGAGAAGCGTGCTGGCGTACGCCATGAGCCTTCCGCGCTCGACGCCGCCCACGCCGGGGAACGAACGGATGTCCGCCTTGATCGACTCGAATTCGCTGGGCTCGACCTTTCCGTCGGAAACGGCTGCCAGCGCCGCCACCTCCACCATCGCTCTGGCGGCACCATAGGCGGCGGACTCGCCGTCCACGGGCGCTCCTTCCTTCGCCTTGAACAGCAGGATATAGCCGTCGGCTTCCAGGCCGCGCGAGCCGTACCTGCGGTCCGGCTCGAACCCGACATCCAGCTTGTCCATCAAGGCGCCGATCTGGTTGCACAGGCCGGCGCCGAGTTTTCCCTTGGGCGGGATTTCCATTCCCAGGGCTTGCGCCAGTCGCGCCACCTTGACCCCTGCGATCCTGTGATCGCCAAAAAGACCGTCAACGCGCTTGAGCGCCGCGGCTCCGGTCCCCGAGCCGGACGTCAGGATCTCCTTGGGCAACAGGAAAGCTGCCTCGACGGTGTCCTTTGCCTCAGGTTTCTTCCCAAGAAGACGGCTGTAGGCGGCAAGCTCGTCGGTACAGGCGTTGAGAAGGTCTCTCAGTCCATCGATTGGCGCGGAAAGGGCAGCGACATCGGGAAGCGGTCCGAGCTCGCTATCCGACAGGTCCACCCTGCCCCCGAAGCCTCCGCTCGCCGCTCTGTATTCGACTTTGATCTTGGTCCTTGGCGAATTGACCTTCAGCCCGTCCGGATAGCGCGACGCGAACCGCACGTGCCACAGTTCGGCGAGTTCCTCGAAGCATCTGGATGCGGGCGTGCGGAGCTGCGTGTCCGGAAGGGACAATACCCACAGAAGCGCGTCGGTGCTGTCGAAAGGAAGCTTGGAGCCCAGCTTTCGTCCGAGATGCAGCCTTACGGACAGCGGCATCTCGTAGCCGCTCCTCAGATCCGGCGAGAGTGCCGGGCGGGAGATGTCCGGGTTCGCCATCAAATCCGCCACGTCCAGGAACTTCGACGCGTAGCCCTTAAAGGAGTAGTTCTCGCCATGGAGCGCGAGAAGGCGCCGGACCTCCGCTGCCATCGCCGACGCCTCGTTCCTCGCCTCGTCGATGAAGAGACGACGTTCGAGGCCATAGAAGAATATGAAAATGTAGCCTATGCCGATCGAAGGATCGTTCCTGCCCCCTGCAAGCCATTCGAGGTAGGTCCGGCGCGCCCCCGGGGAGATCGAATGATATGATGGCCAATAAGGCAACGTGTTGCCTTCAGGGTCACCTCTTATGGAGCCGACCTGACAAGTTGGATCAACCAGGCAGTTTTCTGCACCGGGTTTTCCGGCGAAGGATCCGCCGAGATAGAACATGCCGGAGTTGATTGAGACTCCGGCCACCCGAACGCCTTCTCCAGAAGCTATCCATTTCGCCGGAAGCTTGGGCTGGCGGCCGCTATCGCCTGCGAGCATGCTAGCCGTGACCGGGCGCCGTTCCCACTGGTTGCTTCCATCAGTGAAGCGCCTGTCGGGGTGAGATCGAGGGTCCTGCCAAGGCTGCTTCGGGGGGTCAGCGCGATCGTTCTTCGAAGCAAGCCTTTCCGCAGCAGGTTGGCGCAACCTCTGTGGTGTCGCCTCCGCGAGATTTTGCTTGCTTCCCCGATAGATCAGCCACGCAACCAACGCCGCGCCGATCAGGAACCAGCCCATAGTCGTCCCCCCGGACCCTCAGGATTTTACGTCGATATCATGGCATGGTCTGCGGGTATCGGACAATCTTCGAATGAAGATTGCTAACGACGGCAAACAACTTCGATGACGAAGAGCACCTTCCTTGGTCATCACCGCAAAAGAGAGCCGGACAATAGGGCTGCGTGGCGACCACGCGAGTACCACGCATCCCATTATCTTGCGGCTTCCGTGTGCCGCTACGTGGCGAAAGTTTCTCCCGCTAGGGTTTATTGACGACAGGGAATGGAAATAGGCTCCGCAGCAGCAATGGGGGACGCGGGTATGCAGCTGGTTGCAGGCGAACTTCGACTTAGCGCGAGTGACTTGGTAGGCCATCTAAGTTGCCATCATCTGAGCGTCCTTGACCGGGCCGTTGCGGAGGGACAGCTCGCAAAGCCAACCTACTGGGACCCGCAACTGGAAGTTCTGCGGGAGCGCGGTGCTGTGCATGAACGGAACTTCGTGCAGCATTTGATCGACAGCGGATTGGAGACAACACGAATCGTTGGCGTCGATATCTCCGACGCAGCCGTTGCAGCGACCCTCCGGTCTATGGCAGCAGGCACCGACGTCATCGTCCAGGGAGCGCTACGCCACGGTCGCTGGGGCGGTCGAGCCGACATCCTGCGGCGTGTGGAGAAGCCGAGTAACTTTGGCTCCTGGTCGTACGAGGTGCTCGATACCAAGCTCGCACGGGAAACCAAAGCGGGAACGGTGCTCCAGCTCTGCCTCTATTCTGACCTGCTGGAGCAGGCGCAAGGCCTAGCGCCGGATCACATGCATGTGGTCGCCCCGTGGTCCGATTTCCTGCCGCAGACTTTCCGCTTCGCCGACTATGCGGCCTACTATCGCCAGGCGAAGCGTCGGTTCGAGCAGTCGCTCGAGCAGGAGGATGTCCCAGCCACGTATCCCGACCCGACCGCTCATTGCGACATTTGCCGCTGGCACGACACTTGCGATGGCAAGAGGCGAGAGGACGACCATCCCTCCCTGATTGCGAGCGTCACGAAAGTGCAGAGCAACGAGTTCGCGCTTCACGGAGCCTCGACGATGGCGGGCATAGCAGCGCTCCCCCTCCCCCTTCCCTGGCGTCCCGAACGCGGGTCGGTCGGCTCTTACCACCGCGTGCGGGAACAGGCGCGCATACAGGTCGAGGCCCGGGAAACCGGAACGCGAAGATTCGAGATGCTTGAGATCGAGCCGGGGTTCGGACTGGCGCGCCTTCCTGAACCGTCGGACGGCGACATCTTCCTGGACCTCGAAGGTGATCCATTCGTGGGAGAGCACGGCCTCGAATATCTCTTCGGCTACCTGTTCAGCGACGAACAGCGCCAAAGCGTCTATCGCGGCGAGTGGGCTTTAAGCCGCGCTGAAGAACGGCAGGCTTTCGAGCGGTTCGTCGATTTCGTTATGGCGCGCTGGGAGATGCATCCGGACCTGCACATCTACCATTACGCGCCATATGAGCCAGCGGCCCTCAAGCGCTTGATGGGGAGGTACGGCACGCGAGAAGACGAAATTGACCGGATGCTACGCGCGGAGCTCTTCGTCGACCTCTATTCGGTGGTTCGCCATGCCATTCGCGCCAGCGTCGAGAGCTACTCCATCAAGCGTCTTGAACCTTTCTATGGCTTCGCAAGGCAAGTGCCGCTCCCGGAGGCGAACAGCGCGCTCACGAATTTTCAGGCCAATCTCGAGCTCGGCGATGCCACGTCCATCAGCGAGGAAACCCGTGTGGCCGTGCGAGGTTACAACGAGGATGACTGCCTCTCGACGGCTGCCCTCCGCTCATGGCTGGAGGATCGACGGGCCGATTTCATCGCCGCCGACGTGGATATCCCACGGCCCGCACGCGGGGATGACGGCGCCCCGAACGAGAACGTCGCCGCCTGGCTTGCGCGCATCGCTCCCGTTATCGAGCAGCTTCTGCAAGGGATCCCTGAGGATCCTGCCGATCGCTCGGAAGAGCAGCAGGCGCGTTGGCTGCTTGCCAACTTGCTGGATTGGCATCGGCGGGAAGCCAAAGCGACCTGGTGGGAGCTCTTTCGCCTTGCGGCCGTATCAGCCGAAGAGCTCCTCGACGAACGGGCGGGGCTGTCGGGGCTTGTGTTCGTCGGGGAAGCCGGCGGAACGGCTCGGGCGCCCATCCATCGCTACAGTTACCCGAAGCAGGAGACTTCCTTGCGCGGTGGCGAAGACCTTCGCAATTGCGGCGGCGAGAAGCTCGGATCAGTCGCAGCGATTTCGCTTGAGGAGCGGACGGTCGACATAAAGAAGCGGCAAGACAGCGCGACCCTCCAACCTCAAGCCGTTTTCGCCCACAAGGTCGTGGGGGCCGAGGTAATTGCGAAGGCGCTCCTCCGCATTGGCGAGCACGTTGTGGCGAACGGGATCGAAGGCCCCGGCCCGTACCAGGCCGCGCGGGATCTTCTGTTGAGGCGGCCGCCTCCCGTCGGCGGGCAGCTCATCAGGGAGGCCGGCGAGAGCACGCTGGATGCCGCGTTGCGGCTGGCAGGGCATCTCGGTGAAGGGGTCTTGCCCGTCCAGGGACCGCCGGGCGCTGGAAAAACCTTCACGGCGGCTCGAATGATCTGCGCCCTCGTGCGGCAGGGCAAGACGGTCGGGATCACCGCAAACAGCCACAAGGTCATCCGGAACCTCATCGACAAGGTCATCGAGGAAGCCGATAGCCTCGGCGTCGATCTCCAGTGCTGTCACAAGGCCGACGAGGAAGAAGAAGAACACCATCGCCTGACCATCGCCCGCCGCAGCGAAGACCTCATCGCGGCGATCGGCCATGGCGTACACCTCGGAGGAGGAACGGCATGGCTCTGGTCGCACCCCGACGCCTTTGAGGCGGTCGACGTGCTTTTCGTCGACGAGGCGGCCCAGATGGCCCTCCCGAACGTGCTCGCCGTCTCGCAGGCTGCGAAGACGCTTGTCCTCGTGGGTGACCCGCAACAGCTCGACCAGCCGATTCAGGGCAGCCACCCTGACGGCTGTGATGTGTCAGCCCTCGACCACATCCTCGACGGCGCCCAAACCATTCCGGCGGATCGCGGCCTGTTCCTCGACGAAACGTGGCGGCTGCACCCCGACATCTGCAGGTTCACGTCCGAGCTTTTCTACGCGGGGGAACTCCATCCTCGCCAAGGACTCGCGGGCCAGCTAATTAGTGGCTCGACACGCTTGTCTGGCGCGGGTCTGCGGTGGCTGCCCGTAGCGCATAGCGGCAATCAGAGCAATTCGGCGGAAGAGGCAGAGGCAATCGCGGGCCTAGTGATGGAAGTCACCGCCGCCGGCATTTGCTGGACGGATCGCCTCGGGAACGTTCGTCCGCTCACGCTCGACGACATCCTCATCATCGCGCCCTTCAATGCCCAAGTGTTCGAGATCCAAAAGCGCCTGCCCGGCGCGCGGGTCGGTACGGTAGACAAGTTTCAGGGGCAGGAGGCGCCGATCGCCATCTATTCCACGGCGACTTCAAGCCCGGCCGACGCACCGCGCGGCATGGAGTTCCTATACAGCCTCAACCGCTTGAATGTGGCGACGTCCCGGGCGAAATGCGTGTGCGTCCTGGTGTCGTCTCCGATCCTCTTCCAAGCCGAGTGCCGAACGCCTCGCCAGATGCAGCTGGCAAATGCCATGTGTCGGTATCTGGAGCTCGCAAGGCCGATTTGATCTTGGCATAGAAGGCCAGAGAGAGGCATAGCAAGTGGACATAGCAGCTTGGATCATCGACGCCCGGCGATCCACCGAGGCAGAACCGGACAACGAACTCTGAGACATTGCGTATGCATGACAAGCCGGTTGTCCGACCCGCCGAGCCGCAAGCCATGCGACACCGGCTGAAGTCGCGCTCAGGGGCTAGGAAAACATTTCCCAAACTCGGAGACCGCCCCTGCGCGAGTGTCCGAAATGGGGCCGTTACCGGACCGTCCAGCTTGGATCCAAAAGATCTGCAAGCTGCCGTTCGGCCGTGACCCCGCCATGCGCCGGGTTTTCTGGTGGCCTACGCCGCAGCCGATCTTCGAAGGGCTAGTCGTAATCGCGTCGTCATATCGCTCAGCGCAGCCCGCTGAAACGCGTAGACGATAATCGAGGAGAGAGGGCGGTTCCTCTCTCCTCGAGTTCTTACGGACGAACGCGGATGACCGTCTTCCCCGCGTGTCGCTCGCTCGCGTTGAAGGTTGCGACGGCCTCGTCGAGGGCCGAGACCTTGCCGATGTTCGTCCGCAGTCGTCCGTCCCGCACCCGCTGGACGATCTCACTCAGTTGGGCGCGATCCGCCTCGACGACGAAGTCGATTGTCAGGCCGTCTGCTGGCCTCACTGTGGTAGGCCCGACGACGGTCACCAGCGTTCCTCCGGCCCGGATCAGAGCTGCGGACCGCTTCTGGATGTCGCCGCCGATGACATCGAACACCAGATCGACACCGCCGACATCCTCCAGGGTGTCGTTCCCGAGGTCGACGAATTCATTTGCACCGAAATCGAGCGCCTTTTGGCGGTCGGCGGCGCGTCCGGTGCCGATGACATAGGCGCCGGCTTCCCGCGCAAGCTGCGTCACGACCGAACCGACGGCGCCGGCCGCGCCATGCGCCAGCACGCTCTGTCCCGCCTGAAGGCGGCCGTGCTGAAACAGGCCCTGCCATGCGGTCAGGCCCGAGATCGGCAGACTCGCGCCCACAGCGAAGTCGACATCGCCGGGCAATGGCGCGAGATTGCGTGCTTCCATTGCGACGTACTCGGCAAGTGTGCCGTCGCGATGCCAGTCCGACAGGCCGAACACCCGCTGACCGATCGACAGCCCCGTGGTGCCGTAGCCAAGCGCGGTGACCACACCGGCCAATTCATGGCCGAGGATCGATGGCGTCCGGTCGCGAAAGGCCCGATCCGCCCAGGTCGAAGGCCACTCCAGTTCGGTGTTGACGAATCCCGCCGCATGAACCTGAACGACGACGTCGTTTATCGCTGCCTGTGGTTCGGGCCGCACCACCAGCTTCATTCCGGCCGTTCCCGCAGTCTGGTCCGTCACAACGATTGCTTTCATGGGAATTGTCTCCTTGTTGGTTCGAGGTGAATTGCAGGCGTGGGAGGTCTTTTCGATCTCTCACGCAGTTGGCTATCGGTTCGGCACCTTGCGCGACGGACTTGATGTTGAATCGCTGCGTGATGCCGGCGATGGCGGGCGCTTCATCGTCAGAAGCTCCGTCACATCGTTCAACTCATCTGCCGATGAGACGGCAATCGTCAGCCATTTTCCGTCGATGTATGTTTTGGCTTCATCGTAGAGCTTGACCAATTGCGGGCGCCAGACATAACGCCGCTGCTCAAACTTCTCTCGTTCTGCTCCGCCCATGACCACGACAGCCGAAAACCGCCGGTATTCCGGCACCAAGGTGCAGAGCGCCTTGGTCTTCTTGTAGCGCAAGGACCAACCGCGGTTCTTGCCGCCGTAGAGCCAGTCCGGCGTAAAAACTCCGGGGTAGGATTCGTCGATCCAGTTCCGCAGCCCGGCCCAACGCTCGAACGCCTCCGGTCCGATCCATTCGCGGACGGCGCCGTCATCGGGCGGTGCTGATTTATCGGTGATCCTGTCGCCGATTTGGGGAGGCGTGCCGCCATCCGCGGCTATTGCTCTCGTAGGTGACATCATCAAAAGACCTCGTGCTTATAGTCCGGCGGACGCCAGAGGGTTCAGACGCGGGCGTGCCAAGAGTTTGCGGGCGCGCCCTCAGAATGCTGCTGCGACCCTCCCCAGAGCAGGGTGTGCATCGCGATATGGTCCACCGGCGCTTGCGAGCAATGCAGGCCAACCATCGACGCCTCGAAGCTCTCGCACGACGGTCAGATCGATCGCCGCCAAGGCCTTCTCTCTCGCCAACGCGGCCTTGTCCCCGTCAAGAAACGCGGTGGCCTGCACCGAGGGGAATTGCAGGGTCTTCAGCCCAATGGAGTTCAACGCCAGCGAGAGATACGGCGTGAGAAAATCGGGTTGGTTCGCTCGCTCGCCGGAGAAAACGCCACCGGAAGCGACACCGATAAACACCGGACGATCCCGGAGCATTCCCACCTTTCCGACCGGTGTCGACTTCATCGTGCGACCGACGCGCAGGATTTGATCGATCCAGGCCTTGAGGATCGAGGGAATGGTGGAGTTGTACATCGGCGTTCCGATGACAATCACATCGGCCGTCTCGACTTCCCGAATGAGCGCCTCGGAAACATCCACAGCGCCGTTTGGAGGTACCGCCAACGTGGCCGGCGTCGACAACGCAAATGCGTAGTCGGCCGCGGTGTGGGGCAACGGATCCGCTCCCAAATCACGTCGACTGATGTTCGCCCCGGGCATAACCTTGAGGAGCCTTTCGACGATCGCCGCCGAAAGCCGGCGGCTATGCGATTCTTGTCGCGGACTGACATCGATATGAAGAATGTTCATGTGATTGTTCCAATGGGTTCACGAGGTTGCGAGAGGACCGAGCTCAGATCGAGCCGGCCGGTATCACGGCGGGAAAGTCCTTCTCGTGATCGAACACGTTGTTGAAGAAGTTGGTCAGGGAATACATCGCCACCAATGCGACGATCTCGATGATGTTCGCATCCGTGTAGCCAACGTCGCGGACCGCTTGCAGGTCGGCATCAATGACGTGCCCCCGGGTCTCGATGACTTTGCGCGCGAACTGGAGAGCCGCGTCCCGCTTCGGGTCCTTGGCATGACCCTTGCGAGCGAGAATGACGTCATCCGCCGGCAACTTGGCCATATGTTCGGCCGTGAAGCTGTGAACCGTGAGGCAATAATTGCAACCGTTCACCTCGGAGACCGCGAGGCCGATGCTGTCACGCGTCTTCACGTCCAGAGCCTTGCTCAGCGAGCCGAGCAGAGTGGCCCAAGCGTTGAACGCGATCGGGCTCTGAGCGAAGGCCGCCATCATATTGGGTGTGAAACCGATATTCCTGCTGAAAGCGTCGATGGTCGGTTTGGATTCGGCCGGCACCTGTTCCGGCATCAGAACAGCAGTTCTTGCCATCGTAGTCTCCATAAGGTTCTGAAATAATTGGGAATTATGCAAAGTCCAGGACATCGGCCACGGGCATGCGCGGCTTCTGCGGCCAGTTGCCAGCTCGCTCCGGCCCGACGGTCAGCAGCATGACCGGCACTTCGTCTTCGGCCAGGCCGAACTCGCTGTGCACGTCCTCGGCGTCGAAGCCGATCATCGGCGTCGAACCCAGGCCCAGCGAACGGGCCGCGTAGATGATCGCCGCGGCGCCGAAGGTCGCGGAGCGCACGGCTTCGTCGCGCTGGCGCTGCGGCTGGTTGTCATACAGACCGCGAGCGGGGATTTCCCAGTCCGGCACCAGACGCGCCGGCATGATGCCTGCTTCCACCACGGGTGCCAGGCGGTCGGGGACGGTGCTGGCATCGGCCAGCTGGCCGATGATGATGAAGGTCACCGCGGCGTCGGTGATCGCGGGCTGATTCCAGGCGATCGGACGCAGCCTTGCCTTGGCTTCAGGCGAGCGTACGGCGATGAAGCGCCAGTTCTGCAGGTGGAAGGAGGTTGGCGCGGACGTGCCGATACGCACCAGGTCGCGGATCTGGTCGTCGCTCAGGGTGGCGGTAGCGTCGTAATACTTGGCGGCGCTGCGACTCAGGATGGTTTCGATGACGGCGTTGGTCGCGAAAGCGTTTTCGCTCTTCCCGGTCTCCCCGAAGATTTCGGCGGCTATGCGGGTCGCGATTCCGGTGATGGCAACGCTGGTGCAGTTCATTGGATGGCTCCCTTATCAAGTGATTACGGAAGCCAATTTACGGGCAGGAGTGATAAATTCGAGACTGAATCAGCTCAATATGATGCGCGAAAGGATCAAACTGCGCCTTCCAGATCCCAGACCGCGTCTTACCTGCTCTTGTGCGCCAGCCGCCGCCACTCCCCCGGCGTCATCCCCATCCTTTCGGCGAAGACATGCCGGAATGCCGAAACGGATTGATACCCAACTGTCTCGGCCACGGCCTCGGTGCTGATCGCTGGCTTCTTCAACTCGTTTGCGGCCAGACTCATGCGGAGATCAGTCAACAAATCGAGGGCGGAGCGACCCAGCTTATCCTGAAACTGGCGCATGAACGTGGCTCGTGACATGCCGCACAAATCGGCCAGATCGGGCAGCTTCCAAGCCCGTGCCGGATTGGCGAACATCGCGGCCATGGCTGGAGCAAGGCGCGGATGGCCGGCCAGGGCCAACAAGCCCTCCGGGGCCTTCCCCGATTGGCTCGCCGCGCGCAGGACCAATGTGAACATGGCCGATGAAAGCGCGTTGAGAATGGCGCGTCCTCCGGCTCGGTCGCCGGCTGACTCCATTCGCATCAGCCCGACAAGACCGGCAAGTTGATTGGAAGCGGACCCGATGCCTTCTTCCGCATGGCCGTCCGTTGCCCGCGCCACTAGATTTGTGGGCAGGTAGTTGCGGATCAGCCGGTCATGAGGCGGCGCGACGAAAAATCGCCCACACAGCAGATCCAGTTGCTCGCCCTGGCTGTCGTTCTCGCTCAGCATCCATCCGGCGGAGCCCACGCTTTCGTGCGTCCGGATTGGTGTTTGCCCGCTACCATCGTGCAGCACATGCGGCGCACCATGGGGGAGCAGCACGATATCTCCGGTCACCAGCTCCCGCGTCGTTTTCGACTCCGGATCCTCGAGAATGGCCCGACCATTGACTATGACGTGATACGGGATCTCGTTCGCCGCCGCTCGACCCCAGGCGACACGCCACGGCGCACCGTAGGCGCAGCGGACCTCGAGCTGGCCGCTAACGGTGATGATTTGCAAGAGATGGCTAAGCCAGTCCACTTCAGACATTTGACCTCGGAAACCGGAAACGGTGAAATATCTTATCGCAATTGTGCGTCGGTTCTACTTGTCCTTGTCCCTCACGTTTCCAAACCTGGCTCCAACCGCGCCTAGATCGTGAGCGAGCTGCGATGGAAACAAGGGGCCCGTATCAGACGCCACCATAACGTCCGGCTATCGACTCTATCGGGGTTTCGTTACGCATCGGAACGATCGGGAGTCGACAGGGCCGCCCAGCGGATCGACAGCTTTCAGGAAATCGCCGAGGTGACTTGAATGACCGAAATGCTGAAGGGTTTCGGGTGCCGTCAGGCGTACGAAAGCCTCTCATGCAGGAACCCGCGGGCAGCGGGCGGTGAGCTATGGGGATTTGTGTTTCGAGGTGTGCCAGCGGCTGTCGCGAACGTCCGCGCGCGGTGCTGTCGGCGCGTTGAGGAAGCAGCTTTCCGGCCAGGTCGGGGAGCCTGTCACGATAACGACGGTGGGGTTTGGGTGCCGGGAGACCGGCGCCACAGCGAAGCGCACATGTGTTTCCGTTGACCAGCGCCGACGCAGCGCGGTCGTGTAGCCAAACGGGCCATGCCGGGTCATGGGGCGGTCTCCCGGTTCGTCGTCCGTGCGCCCGGCGGTCCGCGCGGCTGTCTGCAGCGCTTGAACACCTCGATGACGATCATGCGTCCGCCGCAGCACCGGCACGGCGGGCGGAAGTCGTCCGGTTCCGCCGGCGGATCGTTCGTGATGGCAGGCGCGGCCGCAAGCAGTTGGCGGGCGAGCGCGAGGCTCGTTTTGCGAGAGCCGCCTGCAAGCAAGCCATAGTGGCGGATGCGATGGAAGCCGCGCGGCAGGACATGGAGCAGGAAGCGGCGGATGAACTCGTCGGTGGCGAGCGTCATGACCTGCTGCCGGTCGGCGCCGTCGCGGCGATAGTCCTTGTAGCGGAAGGTGACGCCAGCCTCTTCGAAGGCGATCAGACGGCGGTTCGAGATCGCGACCCGGTGCGTGTAGCGCGACAGATAGGCGAGCACTGCCTCCGGCCCGGCGAACGGCGCCTTGGCGTAGACCACCCAGCGCTTCTTCCGGACCGGCGAGAGATAGTGCAGGAAGGCCCGTCGCTCGGCGAGATGGACCATCGATCCGAAGAAGGCGAGCCGCCCAGCATCGTGAAGCGCGATCAGCCGGGTGAGGAACAGGCGGCGGAAGAGCTTGCCGAGCACGCGCACCGGAAGAAGGAAGGCCGAGCGCGACGAGACCCAGCGCGTCCCGTCGAGCGCGATGCCACCGCCCGGCACGATCATGTGGACGTGGGGATGGTGCGTCATTGCCGAGCCCCATGTGTGGAGCACGGCAGTGATGCCGATGCGCGCGCCGAGATGCTGGGGGTCCGCTGCTATCGTCAGCATCGTCTCCGACGCCGCACGAAACAGCAGGTCGTAGACCAGCGCCTTGTTCTGGAAGGCGAGGTCGGCGACCTCGGCCGGCAGCGTGAAGACGACGTGGAAGTAGCCGACCGGCAGCAGGTCGGCTTCCCGCTCGGCGAGCCAGGTCCGCGCCGCCGCGCCCTGGCACCTGGGACAGTGCCGGTTGCGGCAGCTGTTGTAGGCGATGCGCCACTGGCCGCAGTCCTCGCAGGCCTCGACGTGACCGCCAAGGGCTGCGGTGCGGCAGTTCTCGATCGCTGACATCACCTTGAGATGCTGCTGGCTCAGGTGCCCTGCATGGGCGGCCCGGTAGGCGGGCCCAGCAGCACGGAAGATGTCGGCAACCTCCAGGTCCGCGCGCACCGGTTCAGCCGGGAGGCGACTTATCCTCCATCAGCGCCATCAGCCGGTCGAGCGGCCCTGCGACCGCGTGGATCGTCCGGGTCGAGACCTTGGTGTAGAGCGCTGTCGTTTCGAGCTTGCTGTGCCCGAGCAGCACCTGGATGACGCGGATGTCGACATCCTGCTCGAGCAGGTGGGTGGCGAAGCTGTGCCGCAGCGTATGCGGGCTGACGCGCTTGCGGATGCCGGCGACTTCGGCGGCTTCCTGAACCGCGCGATGGAGTTGCCGCGACGAGATCGGATCGGTGCAACTGCGCCCCGGGAACAGCCAGCCATGCGGAAGCATCACCCCGCGACGCCTGCCTTCGCGCCACCACAGCCGCAGCAGTTCCAAGAGTTGCGGCGAGAGCATGGCGTTGCGATCCTTGCGCCCTTTACCCTGTTCGACGCGGATCAACATGCGTGTAGAGTCGATATCATCGACCTTGAGGTGCGCGACCTCCGACACGCGCAGGCCCGCGCCATAGGCGACACCGAGCGCGGCCTTGTATTTGATGCCAGGTGCTGCTTCGAGCAGCCGCGCCGCTTCCTCCACGCTCAGCACGTCCGGCAGCTTGCGTGGATGGCGCATGATCACCAGCACACGTGCCAGATCCCGCCGCTTCAGCGTCACCAGGAACAGGAACCGCAACGCCGAGACCGCGCCGTTGATGGTCGCAGGCCCGATGCCGCTCTCATGCTGATACAACTGGAAGCGACGGATGTCCTCGGGCGTCGCAGTATCGGGAGAGCGTCGGAGGAAGGCTGCGAAGCGCCGGACGTGACGAACGTAGTCCTGCTGGGTATGGCGGCCCAAGCCCCGCATGAGCATGTCTTGCTGCATGCGCTGGCGAAGTGGCGTGATCGGTGCATCGGTCGACAGAGTATCCATGGCAAGTTCCTATCGTTGAAGGAACTCCATGGTCAGATCGCAGCTTCTACCTGCTCAAGACCAATGCCTGTCGCGCCATCTCAGAACGAGGCGCCCCTCCCGCGAAGCGGGTTCGTGCATGTGGCGCAAGGCTGCCATTCGCGCGCCCTGGAACATGTCGGCCTTAGGGCGAAGGCGACCTTTGCCGACGGATCCAATTAAACGCCGTGCAACGATCGCAACCCGGAAGGCTGACTGAAAGCAAGGCATAGTCGGCTCTGTCTTTCGGGCGATGAGCATCTGCGCCAGAGGTACACTTCCCCGGCCGAAAGCCGACGACACTCTTGAAGGGCGAAAACCGCGCCCGAAAAACCTTCCCGAGACACTCAAGGTTACAACTTTGCGTCTGGGAGAGTCACAACTTTGGGTGTGGAATTTCTTCCTAAAAAATCATCCAATGATTTCAATGGCTTCCAGAGGAGCAGAGCCACAACTTTGAGTGTGGGATCACTAGACGCAACGACATTATCGGCCCGATCGCAAGATCGGGCCGATTTGCTTAGACGACCAGCGAGCCCCATCATGCTCGACCACATCACCATCGAAGTGAGCCACCTCGATAAGAGCAAGCTCTTCTACGAAAAGGCTTTTGCGCCCTTGGGGTATCGTCTCTCCTTCGGCAAGGAAGGCGTGTTCTGGGCTTTCGATGTCGGCAATGGCTGCCTGTTCGAGATCCAGCGCACCGGCGAGAAGCCGCCGCTCACTCATCTGCATGTCGCCTTCCGGCTGAAGAGCAAGGCAGAGGTCAATGCTTTCCATCGGGCAGCGCTCGAGGCGGGTGCCGCGGACAATGGCGCGCCCGGCCCGCGCCCGAACTATGCGGAAAATTACTACGCCTGCTTCGTGCTCGACCCCGATGGGTACAACATCGAGGCGATGATCAGCGAGGCGTAGCGCGCGCCCTCTCCTTCTCCCCTTGTGGGGTGAGAAGCGGTCCGCGTAGCGGGCGAAAAGCCAACTGCTTGGCTTTTCGAGCTTCGAACGCACGGAGCCTGCGACGGGCCGGGTGGTGGATTGGCGCGCAGCGCCAAGACGGATGAGGGGTGTTGGACGGAGTGAGACTGCGGCGATTTCGAGCATATCGCCAAGCTGGAGCACCCCTCATCCGGCCGCTTCGCGGCCACCTTCCCCCACAAGGGGCTAGCGTGCGCACACATTTGCTTCGTGCTGTGGTCAAGCGTGAAGAGGCGCCGTCGGAAAATGGCTTGAAGCGGTTGAATTGTATGTGATTCTGTAGCCGCCATTGTTGATTCTGGAGGTTTTGACGATGGCTTCGTTGCTTGGCTACTTCGGCGACCTGCGCCTGCAAAAAAGGGGAGCATGGTTCTGGAGCGCATGTTTGCGCGTGTCAGCACGGGCATGCGCCGGCTGGCCGACACGCGCGCCGAGAAGGTCGCATTCACACGCCTGTTTCGCAATCGCCACGTGAGCACGCAAGAGATCATCCGCACGGCGGCGGCGCGAACCGCCGAACTGGCCGCCGGCCGCCACGTGCTGATCATCGAGGACAGCAGCGAGATCAACTATGAAGCCAAGGCTTCGCGCAAGCGCGGCCTCGGTCGTGTCGGCAATGGCACCGATATCGGGCTGTTCGTGCATCCGGCGTTGGCCGTGGATGCCGTGGACGGCTCGGTCCTTGGCCTTGCAGGCGCCACGATCTGGCGGCGCGAGGCAGAGAAGGCGGATGACTACCAGGCGCTGCCGATCGAAGCCAAGGAAAGCCACAAGTGGATCGGCACCGCCAAGGCGGCATGCCAGGCGCTGACCGACGCGCCGCAGATGACGGTGATCGGCGACCGCGAGGCCGACATCTACGAAGTGTTTGCAAGGCTGCCCGACGAGCGCACCCATGTGCTCATCCGCGCTGTACGGGATCGGGCCTTGGGCACGCGGGGCGAGCGCCTGTTCGGCGCGATCGCCAAGACGCCGGAAGCCGGCCGCATTGCCTTCGAACTGCAGGCCCGACCCGGCCGGCCGGCCCGCACCGTCGAACTGGCCGTTCGCTTCACCGCGGTGAGCTTGCGCCAGCCCCGCCTTGGCGCCGACAGCCGCGATCCGCGCGAACTCACGCTCAACATGGTGGAAGTGCGTGAGATCGATCCACCTTCGGCCAAGGACGCGGTGATCTGGCGGCTGTTGACCACCCACAGCGTCGAAACGCTCGCCGATGCCTGCCGCATCGTCGACCTGTATCGCTCGCGTTGGAGCGTCGAACAGCTGTTTCGGACCGTGAAGTCGCAGGCCATCGATCTGGAGGAAAGTCTCATCGCCGACGGCGATGCACTCGAACGTCTGGCCGCCACCGCTCTGGTCGTCGCCACCAAGGTCATGCAACTCGTACACGGGCGTGGTTCGCCGGGCCAGCGCTTCCAGGCCGCACACCTCTTCGATCCCACCGAGATCACCGTCCTGGAAGTGCTCATCGCCAAGCTCGAAGGCAAGACCCAAAAGCAGAAGAACCCGCACCCCATGCACACGCTCGCCTGGGCCGCCTGGTGTATCGCCAGGCTCGGAGGCTGGAACGGCTACGAAAAGGAACGCCCGCCAGGGCCCATCACCTTCAACCACGGCCTCAGACGCTTCAACGCCATCACAGACGGCTTCGTTCTGGCCTCGCAAAAATGAGCCCGAAGCAAATGTGTGCGCACGCTAGCCCACAAGGGGAGAAGGGAAGAAGCGGTTTCCGGCCGGTTCTCATGGAACTCCGGACCGAGAACGCAGTTCACTAGTGCGTGGAATCGCAGGAACTTCACATTCACCGCACCCGCGAGGAGCCGGAAGCGAATGAACGCGGTGCCGCCGAAGGAAATGGACGTCGTCCTGCAGCAACTGCCGCTGAGGATCGGCGCCTATGTGCCCGACGATCTGCTGGAGGACTGGTTCGCGCCGGGAACGGGCATGCGGCCCGTCAGCAAGGCAGCGCTTGCTGCCGCTGCCAGCTACGGACGACGGTTCGAATGCGAATTCAAATACTATCCCGAGAGGATGGAAGGCGTGTTCTGGAAATGGGTTCCAGCGATCTGATTTGGACATGTCTGCGGAGCAAGAGGAGGTTCGCGAGGCAACCGCCTTGGAGCTTGAGCGTCAATCGGAATCCGATCCTTCGAGACTGCGGATCGAATTGGACGGAGATCGCCTTACTGCAAACGGCAACATCGACCTGCTGGCACTCGCCAGGCTTTCGTCGGCGCCGTGGCGGGCGCGCCTTAAAGTATGTCTCCCGAAAGTGGGAACCAGTTTCGGGACATATGCGTCAAACCAGAAACCTAAAGCGCATGGAGCAAATCTGAAAAATCGCGACGGGCTTTAGAGGCGACGCGCGAGGAGCATCGATGAAGGTAGCTGTGTTCGGTGGGACCGGATTCCTCGGCCGCAGTATCGTCGAGCGGCTGCTGGACAAGGGCTTTGAAGTGCGGGCAGTGTCCCGCCAAGCGCGGCGGGTAACCGGCTCGGAAGCGAAAGCGCCCGAACAGGTCAAAGCGGATATTCTGGACAGATCATCGATCGGCCCGGCAATTGCCGGATCAGACGCGGTGGTGAACGCGGTCAGCCTCTATGTCGAGCATGGCGGCTTGACGTTCGAAAGGATGCACGTGACGGCGGCAGCCGATTTGGCGAGCGCCGCGCGGCAAGCCGGGGTCGAACGGCTCGTCCATATCTCGGGGATAGGCGCAGATCCGCGATCCACATCAAGGTATATCAAGGCACGCGGGCGCGGGGAGGACGCGGTCAGGAACTCGTTTCCCGACACGATTGTCTTGCGCTCGGCCGTCATGATCGGACCGGACGACGCTTTTCTCACGACGCTTGTTCGGCTGGTCCGGCTGCTGCCCGTCTATCCGCTGTTCGGCCAGGGAGCTACGCGGCTTCAGCCCGTCTATGTCGGCGACGTCGCCGAAGCGGTGAGCCGCTTGCTCGCCGATCCTAGCCAGGATGTGTCTACGTTCGAGGTCGGCGGTCCTCGCATTTTGCGTTACCGGGAGCTGGTTCGCGAAATCGCCCGAAGGTTCGGCGCTCATCCGATCCTGGTGCCTATGCCGTTCATCGCCTGGAGCGCCCTGGCGGGAGTGGCGGAATTTCTCCCGACGCCGCCTTTCACGCGCAACCAGGTCGATCTCATGCGCCAGGACAACGTGACGACAGGCGGCATGCCGGGGCTGCCGGAACTCGGCATCGAGCCACGGGACATCGAGCAGGTCATCCGCATGATCGAAGGAAGCGGCATCAAAACAAGGACGTAAAGCGCGTCGCCTGAATCCGTTTCGTCGCGACGCGCTTCAACGCCACCGCTACGCGCGGAACTCTTCTGCCGTCGGCCTGGGAAATGTCGGCTCCTCCGGCGGAATCTCAGGTGGCACGTCCGGCGGGATATCTGGAGGTCCCCTTCCCGGTCCCGGGATGGGATCGGGTGAAGGCGGAGGAACGCCTGGTGGTTCTCCGGGCGGGTTTTCCG
The DNA here is from genome assembly GCF_003952485.1 of Mesorhizobium sp. M1E.F.Ca.ET.045.02.1.1. NCBI lineage: Bacteria > Pseudomonadati > Pseudomonadota > Alphaproteobacteria > Hyphomicrobiales > Phyllobacteriaceae > Mesorhizobium > Mesorhizobium sp. M1E.F.Ca.ET.045.02.1.1. The sequence goes on along the minus strand of NZ_CP034447.1, from coordinate 5,091,250 downwards.
GCGGAGCAGGAGGCCGGGAAGGCTCAGGATTGGGATCGCCCGGCATCGGTTCGGGATTGTTCGGATTGTTCATTGCGGGCTCCCGAGTGATGCGGCCGGCGCTGCCTGACCGCAAAAGGCCTTCGCCACTCAGGCGGAATGTTCGTACGTGCCCACGAGTTCCGCCGCCTCAATGGCGTGGCGCCGGGCCTCCTTCCAGATTTCCTTGACTCCGGTCTGGCCTGGAATGCCGAGGCTCGGCACATCAAGAGCCGCCAGCCGGAAATGATAGTGGTGAACTCCGTGCCCGACCGGCGGGGCCGGGCCATCGTAGGAGGCGTTGCCGAAGTCGTTCTTCCCCTGCTGGAGCGCTTCGGTTCCCGGCTTCCCGTCTTCCCCTTCGGCAAGTTGCTCGACGTCGGGCGAAATGTTGAACACCGCCCAGTGGCCGAACGTCCCGCGTGGTGCATCGGGGTCGTCCACGACGAGAACCAGACTCCTGGTCCCGTCAGGGATCCCAGACCATTTCAGAGGCGGGGAGATATTTTCACCATCGCGGGCAAAACGCTCGGGGATGGGATCGCCGTCGGCGAACGCCGGACTTGTCAGTGTCAGTGGCATGTTGGTCCCTTCCGCTTTTGATGCCGCAAGGCCCACGCCCCGCGACGACCCACGGACCGGCTTCGATCGCAGCCAAGGTCCTCTTCCGGCTGGACAACACGTGCGGTTCGGTCATTCGCCTGATTTTCGGAGAGCGTCTGCCTAGCCGCACGACGTCCCTGGCCGATCATCCAACGAATGCCGCGCCGGATCGTTCCGCAGCGCCAGCGAGTGGCGGCATGTGTTCGTCCTGTCGAACATCGCCGCCAGGGGCGCGTTGCCGCTCATGCGTTGATGCACGTCAAAGCCAAGCTATCCATGATGCGTACTATGGCCGCCTTCATAATTAATTTTGGAGGCGATGATGGACAAGGAGATCAAAACCAAGATCCAGACGCTCTTGGATCAGCATCGGGTCATGACCGTTGCAACGCTGAGGCCGGACGGTTGGCCGCAGGCCACGACGGTCGGCTACGTCAACGAAGGCCTCACCCTCTACTTCCTCTGCGGTCTGGACAGCCAGAAGGCGGCGAACATCGCGCGGGACGATCGCGTGTCCCTGACCATCGACCACGACGCGCCGCAAGTGATGGAGATTACCGGACTTTCCATGGCGGCGCGCGCGCAGCCGGTCACCGACAAGGCCGAGGCCGAGAAGGTTCTGCGGATGCTGCCGATGAAATATCCGCCGCAAACCTCGCTCCCGGGCCCGATGCCGACGCCGGACGAGGTGCGCATCTTCCGCGTGGTGCCTTCGGTGATTTCCGTGCTCGATTACTCGAAAGGCTTTGGCCACACGGATCTTGTCACCGTCTGAGCGGCACCCAACGTTCGCCCCTCAATCCTTGAACGTGATCCCGTATTTCGCGGCCTTTTCCTTCGGCATGTCGGCGAGCGCCTGGCGGACCGTGTAGCCGCCATAGACGTCGCCGCCGTTGCGGATCATCCAGTCCTCGACGTCCACCTCGGCCACCGTCATGCGGTCGCCCATCTTGTACTGGTTGCCGTTGACCGGCTTGTCGGCAAGCAGGCCGACGAAGTGGCCGCCGCTGTAACCCACAAGCTGCAGCCAGATATGCTCGGTGGCGCCGTTCTGGGTCAGCGGGAATTTCACCGTGTAGGTGCCCGGTGTGCCGGCCGCCATCAGCGCATGGAAGCGCGGCAGCGTCGAATGGCCCTTGGCCTTGGCGTTCTGCATCGCTTTGTCGCCGGTATAGTAGGCGACGACGTTTTCCTTCACCGGACGCGGCGCCGTCGGCGAGGCGCCGGGCGCGGCCTCAGGGATGGCGATCGGCTTGTTGCTGTGGCCGGGCGTGTTGAAGAACCCGTAGCCGACAGCGGCTGCGAAAACGATTGCCACGACTGGACTGCGCATCGACCCCTCCAAAACCCGATCACGGATACGTTACCGGAAGGCGGTTGCCGCACCGCCAAGGGACAGGGTGAGCGGGTGGTTAGCGAAATGCTGAAATTGCCGCCGATGCGCCGGCCAAATAAAACGGCAAATCGCTTGATCCAGGTCAACGCATCGCGGCTCTTCCTGCAGTCTCCTTGGCTGTTTATTCAAGGAGACTGGATGTGCCCACCGAGACCCTGATCGTCCTCGCCGTCGTCCTGGCCTATTTCGCGATCTTCATGGGCGTGCTGGCCTACGCGACATACGCAGAATCGCGGCCGCGACCGCGTGCACAGAGGTTCGAAAGCGGATCAATCCGCGTCGGCGACCATCTGCCCGCCGTCCAGCCAGTTGCGCCACTGCCGCTCGTCGCCGTGAAAGACGTTGAGGTCGATGCGGCCGCTCACTCCGCGTGACAGGCCGGAGCCGGAATACTGCCAGAACAGCCACTTGCGGCCGGGATAGACCTTTGACGGGTGCGCGGCGACCGCGCGCAGCCAGAACGGATAATCCGGGAAGGCGCCGCGCAGATTGTCGCGATAGAAATCAGGGCTGGTATAGATGATGGGCCGCTGGCCGTAATAGCGCTCCAGCTTGTCCATGAACACCTGCATCTTCTCCAGCACCGTTTCACGCGAAGGCCTGCGCCTGCAGGAGGACTCACCGTTCCACTCGACGTCGATGACGGGCGGCAGCGCGCCTTCGGCCCTCGGCACGTTGCGGATGAACCAGTCGGCCTGCTCGCCGGCGGTGCGGCACCAGTAGAAGAAATGATAGGCGCCGCGCTTCAGCCCGGCGGCGTCGGCATTGCGCCAGTTCTTCATGAACATCGGATCGAGATGGTCGCCGCCGTCGGTCGCCTTGATGTAGGCGAAGTTGGCGCCCTGCGCGCGAAGCTTCTGCCAATTGATGTTGCCCTGCCAGCGCGAGACGTCGACGCCGTGAACGGCGAGATGACGAGGCGAGGAGCGGCCGAAATTGATCGGCTTGGCATCGCGGAAAGCATAGCGGGTGACCGGGCTCGCCAGCATGGCGGGTGCCGCGCGCGACAGCCGCTTCGGCGGCGAGACGAGCGCCGCCTCCTGGACCGGCGGCTCGACGCTGTCCGGCAGGTCCTGCGCGGGAAACGCCACCGTCTCTTCCTCGGCCAGGCCGAAGGGACGCGAAGTCTCGCCGTCAGGACGCGAAGTCTCGTCGTCGGTTCGCGCATTGTCCGCCTCAAGCACCGGCGCCGGCGGCCTCATACGCGCGGCGCCGGACATCGACATGGTCTCGACGGTTGTCTCGGTTTCAGCCGTCCTGATGGCCTTGGTCACAGGGGCGCTGGGTCTGACAACCGAACTCGTCGTCTCGCTGGACGGTATCTGCAAGGCATCGACGCCCGCCGTCGAGGAACAGCCGGCAAGGCCAAGCGATGCGAGCACGAAACTGACGACGCCAAAAATCCGCATCTTGACCTGTACGCAAAACAAAACAGACCGAGGGCAGGAACAGCGCCGCCGGAAGCCCCATTCCTAATGAGAAATTACCAACAAAGTTTGAATCAAAATTTACTTTTGGTCCGGCCGGGCGATTCGCGGCCGGCGTCGGACGCGGTTCTCGGCTAGCGCCTGAACACGCCGATCATCGGTCCGAGATTCCAGAAATCGTCGTTGCGGCCTATTGCCGGCGCATAGAGGCTCGATATCGAGCCGTCGAGGAACAGCGCGTTCGCGCAGCCGAGCTTGTCGCGGAACAGCCGGGCGAATTCATGGAAGGTCACGACGTCATCCGAGATTGCGAAGACGGCGACGCCGTCGGCGCGCACGCCGACGCCGTCGCGGATTTTTCGCGAGGGGCTGTCGGCCTGGAATTTCGGATGCAGCTTGCCGTCGATGACCAGCATCGGCCCGGACTGGGTTGCGTAATCCACCCGCGGCGGACGCTTCAGATAATCCTTCGTCGCGCGAACGCCGGCCTTGTTGCCGCTGAGATAGAAGATGCCGTTCGGCTGCATCGAGAAATTGCCGGTGCCCGATCCGATCTTCGCCGAGGTGATCTGCTGCCCTCGCTCGACGTAGAGCCCAACCGGCGCGAGATCGGGATGATACATGCCGGCATTGATGCCGAAGAGCATGGTGCGCCCCGCAGCCTGTTGGGCGCTTCGAAGATTGTGCAGCGACTGGTAGAGCTTGCCGCCCGGGTCCCTCCAGAACAATTCGATCGAATAATGCTTCGGATCGGCCTCGCAGACGAGATAGCTGGCTGTTTCGAAGGTCAGGTTGCGGCAAGGCGGCAACGCCGCCAGCCATTGGCCAAGACCCATGCCCGCGCCGACTGCGGCCGGCAGCGCCGCTTTCACCAGCGTAGCCAGCAAGGGCACCGATTGCAGCAGCGTCGCAAGATCCATCAGCACACCCGAAGCGAAGGTTCAGGTGCCGGTATAGCGGATTCGGTGAACGGCTCTAACAGGCTGTTGAAGAAGTCCACTTTCGGGCGGTGAAGTCGGCTTCGTCGCCGTTGTGAAAGCAGATTTGGCCCATGATGGAGCCGTCTGGTTGGATTTCGGCCCAGCCGTCGCCTTGGGCTTCGTCCATTTCATCGTTGCCTTGCCAGGAGAAGGCGACATGATTTCCATCCGCTCCGCCGAAGATCTGCCCGGTGACGCAGCCGAAGGCGAATTCGCCGGAGCCGCTGGCCGCGAACTCGATGTAAGCGGGCTCCATCATGTCGCGATAGTCCTCGACATAGTCGGGCATCGCGACGATCCGCCAACGGCCGGCGAGGCTCATGGCTGTACCGCCAGCAGCTTGGGCAAGCGGACCAGATTGTAGGCCGCCAGGTTCAGGGTGAAGGCCGCGCCCACACGGGCGCATCCTCGCAGCTTGACCTTGGCCATGCCGGCCGATGACTTGATCCAGCCGAACACCTCTTCGATCCGCTTGCGGCAGCGCTGGCTGGCTTCATAGCCCGGATGGCGCTTCGTGCGGCCATCGATGGCCGTTACGCGAGGCTTGCCGGTTTTGCTCAGATGGCCGTCGACGGCGATGTGCGGCGTGACGTTGTGCTCGCGCAGATCCTTGACGAACTGGCGTACGTCATAGGCCTTGTCGGCCCCAAGCGTGATGCGCCGCCGCGATGGCCGGCGTTTCAACATGGCAAGCGCAGCCTCGCGCTCGGCTTTGCCCGTGGCCTGGGTGACGCCGCCATCCACGACCAGCCCGTGGCGGTTCTCCATCAGCGCATGGCCCATGTAGCACAGCTTCGCTGGCTGACCGTCGCCCTTCTTGTAAAGCCGCGCCTGCGGATCGCTCGTGCTCTGGTGGGTATCGTTGGAGCGCTTCTCCTTGTGGAAGCCGCGCTCGGCGTTGCGGCCAGCGCCATCCGGATCGTTGTCGCCGCCGTCCTTGCGGCGGAAGCTCTTGATCGAGGCCCAGGCTTCGATCATCGTCCCATCCACCGAGAAGTGATCCGACGACAACAGCCGCTTCACCCTTGGCTGCGCCAGCACCGCGCGCAGAAACTTTGCCGCGATCTCACCTTCCAACAGCCGATCCCGGTTCTTGGTGAAGCTCGAATGATCCCAGGCCGGCTCGTCAACGCCGAGCCCCACGAACCAGCGGAACAGAAGATCGAACTCCATCCGCTCCATCAACTGACGTTCCGAGCGAATGCCGTAGAAGGCCTGCAACAGCATCGCACGCAGCAAACGCTCCGGCGCGATCGAGGGCCGGCCGAGCCCGGGCGGATAAAGCACCGCAAAATCGCTGTCCATCCCTACGAGAGCCGCGTTCACGATCTCCCGTATCACCCGAAGCGGATGATCCCGCCGAACCCGCGCCTCGAGGTCGACATAGGAAAACAGCGAGCCCGACCGTTCGTCCAATCCGCGCATTCACCGTCCCCAAATCGTTCGGGGAGCAGTGAATCACGCTCCAAACAACCGCGCCAGTACTTCTTCAACAGCCTGCTAAGTCAACCAGCCGACGGCGACGCCGATCAGCAGCACGACGCCGAGCAGGCCGCGATAGATGACAAAGGGCCAGGCGGAAAAGCGCTCGAGCACGCGCATCAGCCCCCATATGGCGAAGAAGGCCGAGATCGAGGCGACGACGAGGCCGACGGCCAGGACCGACCAGCCATAGGCGCCGAGGTGGATCTTGTGCAGTTCCCAAAGCTCCTTGAGCCCGGCGAGCGCGATCGCCGGCAGACCGAGCAGGAAAGAGAGGCGCGCCGCCTCCGGGCGGGCGAAACCCAAACCCAGCGCGGCTGTCAGCGTCGATCCCGAACGCGAAACGCCGGGGATCAAGGCACCGACCTGGGCGACGCCGACAAGCAGCGCGTCGAGTATCGAAGCCTGGTTGAGCGTGAGCATGTGCTTGGCATAGATCTCGGAAAGCGCGAGCAGGATCGCCATGACGATGCAGGCCCCGCCGATGACGCTCAGGCTCCGCAGCGGCGAATTGCAGGCGTTGAGAACGCCTGAAAGCGCAAGGCCGGCGATGACGATCGGAATGGTCGCCAGCACGATGCTGATCGCCAGGCGGAAATACCGGTCGCCGAAATCGCGGCGGACGATCGCCGACAGCGAACCCAGCGTGACATCCCGGACATCGCTCCAGAAATAGCTGACGACCGCGGCCAATGCCGCAAGCTGCATGGCGGCCGAGAAGGCAGAGCCGGGATCCTGCCAGCCGAGCACGGCGGGCACGACGCGCATATGCGCCGTCGACGAGATCGGCAGCAATTCGGTGATGCCTTGAACGATGCCGAGAAACGCCACTTTGGCATAACCCAGGCCGACAAAGCCGGTATCCAGTCCCTGCGTGCAGACGTCGGTCATCCCGATCCTTTCCCCAGAACAAAGTGAATCGTCATTGGCAAAGCCCCTCAAGGACAGCCTTAACCGCGCGATACCAGGAATCCAACTCACGGATTTGTAAGGTGCCGCTAATCCTGCTTGACAATGGGCCCTTCCATATTATCATTCGCTAATCTTACGCTGTAAGGTAAATCGGAGGAGGACTACCATGTCGACCGCCGCCCTCTGGGAACTGCAGGCCGTCGTGCCACCGGAAACCCACATTCCCGAAATTTCGATCGAGGAGGTCTCGCGCGATCTGAGCCGTGCCATCGAGCGCGCCGAGGTCAATGCCTGGCTCGACCTCTACGACGCTGCGCCCGCCGATTTCGCCGCGCGGCATGGCCTGGCGATTGCCCGCGACGGCGACCTCGTCTGGACCACTTGCGCGACGATCCCGTTCATCCATTTCAACTGCGTCAAGAACATCGGCGTCGACGGTCCCGCCTCGGAGGAACAGGTCGACGCGCTGCTCGCGCACTACCGCGCCGCCGGCATCTTGCGGCCGTGGTTCTATACGAACCCGCATACCGAGCCGTCGCGGCTGAGATGCTGGCTGGAAGCCCGCGGGCTGCAGCATCAGAGCGGCTGGGAACGCATCTTTCGCGATGCGACGCCGCCGGCGGCCGAACCGCTCTTCCCAACCGACGATGTATCGGTCGAAGAGGTCACCGCCGAAACGGCTCCGCAATGGGCCTCCTTCATCGACGGCAAGTACAGGCTGCCCACCTCTCCTTGGCTCGTTGCACTGGTCGGCCGCAAAGGCTGGCATCACTACATGCTGAAACGTGATGGCGCGGTGGCTGCTGTGCGCTCACTGTTCATCTCAGACGGCGCCGCCTGGAGCGGCATCGACGCGCCGGTGCCGGGCATCATGGCGCCGAGCTTCGACCTCGACGCCATGCTTGGCGAAAGGCTGGTCCGCGACGGCATCGCCGCCGGCGCGAAACTGTTCGTCGCAGACATCGAGGCGCCGCGCCCCGACCGCGACGGTCCGGCCTACCGCAACTACGCCCGGCTCGGTTTCAGGATCGCCTATTTCCGCAGCCATTACAGCTATTTGCCGGCAAATTCGAGCTGACACGGGTTATGGCCAAGCCAACCAACCTAGCGGTGCAGCCACTGCTTTATGCAGCTTCTCGCCACCACGTGCGCCGGCGGCAAGGCCGGCTGGTCGATGCGGGAATCGTCGGCCGCCCGGTCGCGAGCCTTTTCCAGGAGCAGGCGAAGCTCGGCCGGACGCACCCGGTCGCGTTCCATCACGAGCTGGATCATCGGGTCGTTCAAAAGCTCGTCCAGGGTATTGATGCTCTCGCTCATCCGTCGCCTCCTCGATGCCTCCCGCATGGCGCTTAGATAAGCAGCCAAAGATGGCCCGCCAATGACGCTTTGCCGGCTATCTCGTGAATCGAAGATGAAATTTTTGTGCAGTTTTCCCCTTCTCCCCTTGTGGGAGAAGGTGTCGCCGAAGGCGACGGATGAGGGGTACTGGACGGAGTGAGGGGATGGAGGTTCAGGCGCGATAATCGCCCGTGCCCCATTCCTTCCAACACCCCTCATCCGTCTCGGCGCTGCGCGCCGATCCACCTTCTCCCACAAGGGGGAGAAGGTTAGACTGGCGGCGCGCCCTCAAATTGCGGCAACCCATCATCGAGCTGCACCCAGGGCTGTTTGGAAGTCGTCCAGAAATGCATGTCGGGCTTGAACACGGACGGATCGTCGAGCGAACCGGAGGTGACGCCGAGGATGCCCCGTGAATCGCGCCGCGAAAACATCGTCGTGCCGCAGGCTGCGCAAAAACCGCGCTTGAGGTCCGGCGATGAATTGACCGTCGTCAAAGGCCCTTCGACGGTCACGTCGTCGATGCGGAACAGAAGGCGCGCGTTGAAGGCCGCGCCGATCGCCTTCTGGCAGATCCGGCAATGGCAGACGCGCTCGTTGATCGGTTCAGCCTCGGCGCGGTAGCGCACCGCTCCGCATAAGCATCCGCCCTGGTATTTCGTCATGGCAACACCTGCTTCGTGGAAATCCAAGCGTGGTAGTAGCGGCCGGCATCGCAGCGTCAATTGAAAAGCATTGATGGAATACGATCGGTTGCCGTGATGCGGTGACGCTGCTGCGGTAGAGACCCAAGCGACAAGAATCAGTGGCGGCGCGCCTGAACGAGATAGGCATCGATGGTGGTCTCGCCGAGCCATTTGGCGGCTTCGAGCCGGTGTAGTCCCTCGACCAGCACATGGCGCTTGCCGTCGTGACGCACCTGGATCGGCGTCTTCATGCCGTTCTCGAGAATGTCTTCGGCGAGACGGCGCACGGTCTCGGGATGCAGCGTCTTGCGCCGCGCCGCGGGCACGTAGATGTCGTCGACCTTGACCTTTTGCACGTACAGCATGTCGGCTCCCGGCGTTGAAACATCGCCTGAGAATGAAATAGTCCGTCTGCCGGATATCGCCAAGCGTAAGCGCTCGCTGGCCCGATCGTTTCCATTTGACGCTTGGCCAGCCAATGGTCTCAATGGCAGCGTCTTGGCTTCAGGTGTTCTTTGACGCGATTGCCCGCTGAATTCCCCGATTTCGGGCTGACGCCCGAGCAGCGCCGCGAGGCTGTGCGCGGCCATTATTACGAATGGCCGGGAATGGATGGCCGCCGCGGCGAGATCTGGTGCTACAGCGACCGTTTCTCCTATCGCCCCGGTGAAACGGTGGCGCTGCATGTCAGCTCAACGGCGCCGCGATTCAGCATCGTTGTCGTCCGCGATGGGAGAACCGAGACGAAGGTCTTCGAGGAAGTGGGCCTGTCGGCGCGATGGCAGGACACGCCGGACCAATGCTCGGTTGAAGGCTGCGGCTGGGAAGCGTCGTTCGAATTTCGTATCGGCGAGGATTGGCCGTCGGGGGCCTATCGCGTCACGCTCTCGGCCGACGGCGGTGATGGTGAGCCGATCCTTAGCCACCATCTGTTCATCGTCGCGCCCCTGCCCGGCCGCAGGCCCAGTCGCCTGCTGCAGGTCGCCGCGACCGGCACCTGGACGGCCTACAACACCTGGGGCGGCTCCAATCATTATCAGGGCATCACCGGCCCGAACCGCGATCAATACGCAACTATGGTGTCGACACAGCGCCCCTGGTGCCGCGGCTTCGTGGTGCTGCCCAAGGAGGCGCCGCGCGTGCCGATCGAGGTTGCGATACCGCCGAAGACCGTGCCGCGCTATCCGCATATGGAATGGGCCTTCGCCACCGGCCATTCGAAGAAATACGCCTCTTCCGGCTGGGCGAGCTATGACAGCCATTTCTTCCGCTTCGCCGAGCGCGCCGGCTATGCAATCGATCTTGCCAGCCAGCACGAATTGCATTTCTCGCCCGAAATCCTCGATGGCTACGACTGCGTCGTCTTCAGCGGCCATGACGAATACTGGACCTGGGAGATGCGCGACGCCGTCGACCAATATGTCGAGCGCGGCGGACACGCGGCCCGCTTCGCTGGCAACTTCATGTGGCAGACCAGGCTGGAGGACGAGGGCCGCCGCCAGGTCTGCTACAAATACCGCGCCCGCGCCGAGGACCCCGCCTATCGCGGCGACGTGACGCGCGCCACCAACTCCTGGGAGGCGCCGGAGATCGGCCGCCCAGGCAGCGCCACCTTCGGCCTCAACGCGACGCGAGGTGTCTATGCCGGCTGGGGCGGCTGCGCGCCGCGCGGCGTGCGCGGCTTTCCCGTCTATCGGCCGGAGCATTGGGCGTTTGCCGGCACCGGCATCTATTATGGAGACCTGCTCGGCGCCGACAGCCATGTCTATGGCTATGAGGTCGACGGGCTCGACTTCGAAATCCGCGGCGGCCTGCCCTACCCGACGGCGACCAGCGGCGCGCCGGATGGCCTGCAGGTGCTGGCCGTCGGCATGGCGAGCCAGGTCGAGGAAAGCGCCGACATCCCGATCGAGGATCAGTTCCTTACCGACGAGGACGGGCGCTTCACCGCCGAGACGCTTTTCGGCGAGGCGAGCGATGCCAATCTCGACAAGGTCAAGCGCGGCAACGGCATGATTGTCAACTTCCCCCGCGGCAAGGGCGAAGTCTTCCATGCCGGAAGCTGCGAATGGGTCGCCGGCCTGCTAAGGCAGGACGCGATGGTCGAACGCGTGACCAAAAATGTTCTCGACCGCTATCTCGGAAAGACCTGACATGCCGAAACTGGAAGTGCAGCCCTCTCCGCAAGCCGAAGCGCGGCCGACGTCGCATCTGTTCTATCTCTCCAGCCTGCGCCGGCCGCTGGTCGACCGCGCCGAGGGCATCTATTTCTGGACCAAGGACGGTCGCCGCTTCATCGACGGCTCGAGCGGGCCGATGGTCGCCAATATCGGCCACTCCAACCGCAACGTGCTCGAAGCCATGAAGCGGCAGATGGACAAGACCACTTTCGCCTACCGGCTGCATTTCGAGAACGAGCCGGCGGAAGAACTCGCGCGGAAGCTCGCCAGCAAGCTACCGGCCGGCATGGACCGTATCTTCTTCGTCTCCGGCGGCTCCGAGGCGACCGAATCCTGCATAAAGCTTGCCCGGCAATGGGCGGTCGCCACCGGCCGGCCGAAGCGCTGGAAGGTGATCGCCCGCTTCCCCTCCTATCACGGCGGTACGCTCGGCTCCCTTGCTGTCACCGGCGATGACGCGCTGGCCGAAAGCTTCACCCCGATGATGCGGGTGATGCCGGCTATCCCCGCACCGACCGCCTGGCGCGACCGTGACAACCTTTCCATGGAACAGCGCGGCATCCGCTACGCCGACATGCTCGAGGAGAAGATCCTCGCCGAAGGGCCGGAAAGCGTTTTAGCCTTCATCATGGAGCCGATCGGCGGCGCAGCCACGGCAGCCCTTGTAGCGCCCGACAGCTACTATCCGCGCATCCGTGAAATCTGCGACCGCTACGGCATTCTTCTCATTCATGACGAAGTGATGTGCGGCTCCGGCCGCACCGGCAAATTCCTGGGCGGTGACCACTGGAACTGCAAGCCGGACATCGTCGCGCTGTCAAAGGGGCTGGGCTCGGGCTATGCGCCGCTCGGCGCGCTGGCGGCTCCGATGCGCCTGGTCGAGCCGCTGCTGGCTGCCGGCGGCTTCCAGCATGGCCACACCTATGCGGGTAATCCGCTGGCCTGCGCGGCAGGGCTTGCGGTGCTCGGCGAAATGGACCGCCTCGATCTGATCGCCAACGCTGCCGCCATGGGCGACGTGCTGATCGGCGAATTGAAGGAATTGCAAAAGCGCTTCCCCTTCATGGCCGACGTGCGTGGCAAGGGCTTGCTCCTCGGTGTGGAAATGGTCGCCGATCCGGAGACGCTGAGGCCCATCGATCCCGCCCGCAAGGCGACGCAGCGCCTGCTCGACCTCGCCTATGCGCGCGGCCTGATCATCTATGGCCGCAGGGTCAAGGGCGGCGTCGACGGCGACAATTTCATGGTGGCGCCGCCGATGATCATCACGCGCGAGCAGATCGGCGAGATGATCGCCATCATCGGCGACTCGCTTGCGGCGCTCGCCACCGAACTCGACCTGCCGGTGGAAGGCTGAGGGACGACAATGGCGCCCAGGAAAGTCATCATCACCTGCGCCGTCACCGGATCGGTGCACACGCCGTCGATGTCGCCGCATCTGCCGGTGACGCCAGACCAGATCGCGACCGACGCCATCGCCGCGGCCGAAGCCGGCGCCTCGATCCTGCACCTGCACGCCCGCGACCCGAAGGACGGCAGGCCGACGGCCGATCCGGACGTGTTCATGCAGTTCCTGCCGCGCATCAAGCAGGCGACCGATGCGGTGATCAACATCACCACCGGCGGCTCCTCGCTGATGACGCTCGACCAGCGGCTGGCGGCGCCGCTCCGGGCGCAGCCCGAAATGTGCTCGCTCAATATGGGCTCGATGAATTTCGGTCTTTTCCCGATGCTCGACCGGCCGCGCGAATGGCAACACGAGTGGGAGCCGAAGCTGCTCGAGGCCACCCGCGACACGATCTTCAAGAACACCTTCGCCGACATGGAGTCGATCCTGGACAAGCTCGGCAAAGGCTGCGGCACGCGCTTCGAGTTCGAATGCTACGATGTCGGTCACCTCTATTCGCTGGCGCATTTGCGTGATCGTGGCCTGGTGTCGGGGCCGCTGTTCCTCCAGTTCGTGCTCGGCATTCTGGGCGGCATCGGCGCCGATCCCGACAATCTCGTCCATATGAAGCGCATCGCCGACAAACTGTTCGGCGACAGCTATCAGTTCTCGGTGCTCGCCGCCGGCCGCCAGCAGATGCCGCTGATCTCGATCGCCGCCGCCATGGGCGGCAATGTCCGCGTCGGGCTCGAGGACAGCCTCTATGACGGGCGGCAGTTGGCGAAATCGAATGCCGACCAGGTGCGCCGTATCCGCGGCATTCTCGATGGGCTGTCGCTGGAGGTCGCCACACCTTCGGAAGCGCGCGAGATGCTGGCTCTGAAGGGCGGCGACCGGGTAGCGTTTTGAGACAAAGTCAATCTCAGATGCTTGCGTTCATTCGCACCCCCCTCTGGCCTGCCGGCCATCTCCCCCGCAAGGGGGGAGATCGGATGTCGCATAGGCTTTCGCTAATCTCGGACTTTGCAAGATGGGCGGCAAGGTCGACGCTGCCAATCTCCCCCCTTGCGGGGGAGATGTCCGGCAGGACAGAGGGGGGTGCCTTGGCGCCCTGCCTATCGTGAGCAAAGCAATCACCCTCCGCCCCGGCCGCGCCGACGACGCCGAAACAATCCACGCCGCGCTGCTCAAGCTCGGCACCCACATCGGCGCGCATCAGGAGATCACCTCGACGCCGGACGATCTCCGCCGCTACGGCTTCGGCAAGAATCCCGCCTTCTCGACCTTGATCGCCGAGGTCGGCGGCGAATTCGCCGGCCTTTGCCTGCATTTTCCGATTTTCTCCACCTGGATGGGCCGTCCGGGCGTCTATGTGCAGGACCTCTATGTCGAGGACCGTTTTCGCGGCCTGCGGATCGGTGAAAAACTGCTGCGGCGCGTGGCCAGGGAATGCCGCGCGGCGGGCGGCGTTTATTTGAGGCTCTCCGTCGACACGGACAACGAGACCGCCAAGGCTTTCTATGAAAAGCTCGGCATCGGCTGGTCGAGCTACGAGCAGGTGCAAAAGATCGTCGGCGAAGCCTTCCTCAGCTTTTCCGACGCGCCGGAGGAAGAACGATGAAAGCCTTCTACGCCGAAGAACAGAAGCACCACGATCCGAAAGCCTTCCTCTCCAGCGGCGCGCCGCAGCCCAACCCTGAAAAGCCGGAACGGGTCGAGAGACTGTTAGCCGGCGCAAGATCGGCCGGCCTGACGATCGAGAGGCCGAGGGAGCATGGCCTCGGCCCGATCGCGGCGGTGCACACGCCCGAATATCTCGACTTCCTCGAGCACATCTTCGCGCGCTGGCAGCGCATCGAGGGCGCTTCGGCCGAAGTCATCCCGAACATCCACCCGATCGCCCGCGGCGGCTCCTATCCGGCCTCGGCGGTCGGTCAGGCCGGCTATCACATGGCCGACACCGCATGCCCGATCTCGGCCGAGACCTGGAACAGCGCGCTCTGGAGCGCCTGGAGCGCGGTGGAGGCCGCCGAAGCCGTGATGGCCGGCGCGCATTCGGCCTATGCGCTCTGCCGCCCGCCGGGCCATCATGCCTTCGCCGATGTCGCCGGCGGCTTCTGCTTCATCAACAATTCGGCGGTCGCAGCGCAGGTGCTGCGCAAGAACGCTGCGTGCGTCGCCATCCTCGATGTCGACCTGCATCACGGCAACGGCACGCAAGGCATTTTCTATGCGAGGTCCGACGTGCTGACGGTCTCGCTGCATGCCGACCCCGTACGCTTCTATCCCTTCTTCTGGGGCCATGCCGACGAACGCGGCGAAGGCGCAGGTCTCGGCTACAATCTCAACCTGCCGCTGCCGCGCAAATCCGGCGACGCGGCATTTCTCGAAGCGCTGGGAACAGCCTTCCGGCGCATCCGCGCCTTCGCGCCGGAAGCGCTGGTGGTGGCACTCGGTCTCGACGCATTCGAGGGCGATCCGTTCGGCGGCCTGTCGGTGACGACGCCCGGCTTCTCGCGCATCGGCGAGGCGATTGCCGGGCTCGGCCTGCCGACGGTCATCGTCCAGGAGGGCGGCTATCTCTGCGAAGCGCTCGGCGACAACCTCACTGCGTTCCTGACCGGCTTCGGCGGCAAGAAGGGTTAGCTCAAGAGCGTTGCTGCCTTAGCATCGCGATCACACGGTGCACGCTTTCCAGCGTCTCATCGATCTCCGTCGCCGTGTTGTAATGCGCAATGCCGATGCGCACGACGCCCTGTTCCGGCGGAATGCCGAGCTGGTGGACGATCTCCCACGCATAATTGTGGCCGGACCACAGGAAGATGCTTTCGGCGTTCATCTGCCGCACGATCGTCTCCGGCGCGATGCCTTCGACCGTGAAGGAGACCGTCGGCACGCGTTCGGCGAAACGCTCCGGGTCGGTGATGCCGCGAATGGCCAAACCGTCGATCTCCGACAGTCCCTCGATCAGCTGCCGGGCCAGCGCATTTTCATAGGCGATCGACACTTCGAAGGCCTTGGCGATCCGTTGCCGCCGCGAACCGCCCTCGCCGGCGGCAGCACCCAGATCGGCGAAATAATCGACGGCAGCGGTGAGGCCTGCCATCAGCTCGATCTGCGGCGTGCCGAGCTCGAACCGCTCCGGCAGGCCGTTCGACGAGCACCTGCATTTGTACGGCTTGAGCGCGTCGATGACGTCGCGGCGGCCCCACAATATGCCCATATGCGGCCCGAAGAACTTGTAGGCCGAGCAGATCAGGAAATCGCAGCCGAGCTCCTGCACATCGATCAGCCCGTGCGGCGCGAACTGCACGGCATCGACACAGACCAGCGCGCCGGCCGTTTTGGCAATCGCCGTCAGCGCCTTCACGCGGTTGATCGAGCCGGTGAGGTTCGAGGCATAGTTCAGCGCCACGAGCCGCGTCTTTTCCGATAGCAGCGCCTGCAGCGCCGCCTCCTCGATCTGCCAGCTCTTCTCGTCGAAAGGCAGGAAGCGCACGACCAAACCGAGATCCTCGGCAAGCTGCAGCCAGGGCGAGACATTGCCCTCATGGTCCATGCGGGTGAGGATGATCTCGTCGCCGGGCTTCATCGCCCGGCCGAGCGTGCGCGACATATGATAGGTCAGCGTCGTCATGTTGGCGCCGATGATGATCTCCTCGACGCTTGCCGCGCCTAGGAAATCGGCCATCGCCGCATGCGCATCGTCGACCACGGCCTGCGCCGCAATCGTCGTCTCGAAGAAGCCGCCGAGATTGGCGTTGGTCGTCAGCAGGCAGCGTGACACCGCGTCGGCCACCGCCTGCGGCACCTGCGTGCCGGCGGGATTGTCGAGATAGATGCGGCGGCGGCCTTTGTCGGTCAGCGAAAGCGCCGGAAATTTCCCGCGCACGGCCTCGATCGGAAAGCCTGCCATCGTCTCCATCCCTTTTCTTTTCTCGTTGATTTCCCGATCACGGGCACGGATTGCCGACGCGCTGGTGGATGACGTCCACCGCCTTCTGCATCTCCTCCGTCCACCTGACCTCGACCGAGGACAGCGCCGTGTCGAGTTGCGCGACGCTGGTGGCGCCGACGATGTTCGTGGTCACGAAGGGCCGGCTCGAAACATAGGCGTTGGCAAAGAGCGCCGGCTCCATGCCGAAGGAGCGCGCCAGCTCATTGTATTCGAGCAGCACTTCCGCCGCATTCGGCGTCTCGTAGCGCTGGCCGCGATTGAAGAGTTGCGAGCGCGAGCCTTGCGGCCGCGCCCCATGATCGTATTTGCCGGTCAGATAGCCCTGCGCCAGCGGCGAATAAGGAAGGAAGGCAACCTGCTCGCGCTCGCAGACCTCGGCCAGGTTCACCTCGAACGTGCGGTTGACCAGATTGTAGGCGTTCTGCAGCGAGGCAACGCGCGGGCCGATGCCCTTGTCGGACTCAGCGAGGAAACGCATGACGCCCCATGAGCTTTCGTTCGACAGTCCGAGATGGCGAATCTTGCCGGCTTTCACCAGTTCTTCGAAGACGGCGAGCGTTTCGGCGATCGGCGTCTCGCCGGCCGGCGCGCCGTCAGCATCGGCGCGACGCGCTACCGCGCCGATGCGCGTCGGGTTCGATCCCCACGGGATGTCCCGATCCGGCCAATGGATCTGATAGAGATCGATATAGTCGGTGCCGAGCTTGGCCAGCGACTTCTCGACCGCATCGAATATATCGGCACGAACCAGCTTCGAAGGGCGGTCGCCGCGGAACCAGGTGTTGGCGGTGCGGCCGACTACTTTCGAGGCGATGACGACCTTGTCGCGATTTCCCTTCTCCTTCATCCAGCTTCCGATGATCTTCTCGGTCCGCCCCTGCGTCTCGGCCTTCGGCGGGATCGAGTAAAGCTCGGCGGTGTCGATGAAATTCACCCCGCGCGAGAAGGCCAGATCCATCTGCGCATGACCTTCGGCCTCGGTGTTCTGCTGGCCCCAGGTCATCGAGCCCAGGCAGATTTGCGAAACAAGGAGATCGGTCCGACCGAGGCGGCGTTTATGCATGGAATTTTCTCCGGCGGGAGGTTTTGCGCGGCTGCGCGGCGAGGAATTCAAGCATAAAGCAAAGGCTTGGGGTTCTCCAACCCTGCCGCCGCCGACTTTTGCGTGAATTGCTAGCGACGCGCCGCAGCCAGAGCGCGCCGCTTGGCCTCGTCGATCAGCATGTTGGCGACCTGCATGCGGATCATGGCGCGCTGGCGCAGATGCGGGGCAACACGGTCCGGATGGTTGGCGAAAGCGAAGTTGCGCCGCATGCGGCCGAAATCGGCATTCTTGCCTGGACGGTCCAGGCCGAGCTCGCCGGCAATCGATTCCGGATCGATCGGCGGCAGCTTTTCCTCCGGCCGCGGCTCTTCGCCGGCAAGCGCCAGCTTGGCCTGGTCGAGAATCGCGGCGAACTCGGCGGCAAGATCAGTGCCCGCTTCACGGTATTCTGCGGCGACGCTCTCGCCCGCAACCTTGATGCGACCGGAATGAAGCTCGTCCGCCACCGACAGATAATCGAACGGTATAGAGGGCCTGGCGCCCCCGTCTTCGCCCTTCTCGGAAGCGATGATCAGGTCGTCGAGCAACGAAGCGAAATCGAGCTTGTTCCCGGTGCCGATCTCAGCCTCCCCGTATTGCGACGGCATTCACCGTCGCCGCCGACCATAGAGCGCTCTCGTTAAGAATGAATTCCCATGACGTTAACAATTGCGGGCTTTTCAGCTTCCGGAAACCCGACGCAGTCGCCGCCGAAACAAAAAGCCGGACCGCATTTTGTGCAGCCCGGCAAGGTCGCCAGGAATGGCGAGGAAAAGCCGGCCATGGAGCCAGCATCGAGGCCTACGATCGAGCTTCTGCAAAAGTTTCAAAAAAATCGATTGTGGCGGAAAAAATTCGCAAAGGCATGGCTGCCATGCGATTGCTGCACTGCACAATTGTAACAAATCGCCTATATATTAGACGTGTGGAGGACAAATTAGGGGCCTGGGATATGGGGTTCTTCACTGAAATGTTCGCGCGGCCACGCCCGCAGGAACAGCAGCGTTACCGTTCGGCGCTCGCGCTTCTGAACGCGATGAGCAATGCCGACCGCGCCGATATCGGCATCAAGCCGGCGGATTTTCCGCGTATCGCCCGCGAAATGTCGATACGCTGATCTGGCGCTCGGGCAATTCCAGGGCAAGTGTGCCGCGGCTCCGTCCGGAATTGCGCGAAACCAAAAGCAAAGAGGCTTCCCGGTGGTGGCCGGGAACCCTCTCGGTTGTTAGCGTCCCAGGAAAATCGCCTTGCCCAGCGGCACGCCGTTATGCCGCAGGATGTCGTAGGCCGTGGTGACGTGGAAGTAGAAGTTCGGCATGGCGGCATGAAGCAGGTACTGCAGCCCGCTCATCGACACCTCGCGCCCGGCAAGCCTGAGCTCGATCGTCCGCTCCTCCGAGCCCGCCAGGTCTGCGGCCGAGAATGTCGCCAGATGATCGAGCGTCTTGGCGATTCGGGCGTGCAGTTCCTCGAAGCTTGACTCATTGTCCTCGAATTTCGGCACTTCGCGGCCGGCGAGCCGCGACGGCGCGCCCTTGGCGTGATCGGTGGCGATCTGCACCTGCCTCGTCAGCGCGAACATGTCGGGCGCCAGCCTGGCGGTCAGGAACACCTGCGGGTCGATCTTGCGGTCGGCAGCGTTCTGCTCGGCCAGCGACAGCACGCTGGCCAGCGCCTTCAGCCGGGCCGAAAAGACGGCCACGGAAATATCGTACATGGATATGGTCACGTGAGTAATCTCCCCAGGCGGCCTCAGCGCCGCGGGTCGTGAGGTAGCGCCTCCCGGCCCGATTCTTCAAGCAGTGTCCAGGCCGCGTCACCGCGCCGCCGCAATCGCCGTGGTAGTATTTTCGTTATCGAGCGGAGATTCCCGATGATACGTGCCCTTCTCGCAGCGACTGCCTTGCTCTCCCTTGTTGGCATCGGCCAGTCGGCGCTCGCAGCCGAAGTGCCTTATATCGACGATAGATCCAGCGCAGAGGCGGTCGTCCGCTCGCTCTACAGCGCCATCGGCCGGCATGAATTCGCTCGCGCCTGGGGTTACTATGGCGATACGAAGCCAGCAAAAGATTTCAACGCTTTCGTCAAAGGCTACGACAACACCGACACGGTCGAGGTCAAGACCGGCGCCGTTTCCGACGAGGGCGCGGCCGGCAGCATCTATTACAGCGTTCCCGTCGCCATCCAGGCGACCGACAAGAAAGGCGAAGCCAAGGTCTTTGCCGGCTGTTACACGCTTCGCCAGGTCAACGCGCAGATACAGGAACCGCCGTTCCAGCCGATCTTCATCGACAAGGGCGCGCTGAAGCCGTCGACCGAAGATTTCGAAAGTGCCGTGCCGGCCAGCTGCGGCGACGGCCCGCCGCCCCCGAAGACGGACGAGGCGCTTGAACAGGCCAGGAAGGCGTTCCTCGCCACCTATGGCGAACAGTGCGACAAGGAGAATCCGGAAGGCAAGCCAGCCGGCGAGCCGGACGCCTACTCCATCCGCTATAAGGACAAGGACGCCGGAGCCGACGAGCCGGAGCGCGAGACTCGGCTTTTCCGCTTCTTCTGCTCGCTGGCCGCCTACAATGAGAGCGCGGTCTATTACACCTATGACGATGTCGCCGGCGTCAGGCAGCTGCAGTTCGCCTCGCCGGAGCTGGACATCCGCTACGAGAACAACAACAGCGAGGGCAAGGTCGAGGGGATCCACATCATCGGTTTCCAGACCGACGACCAGTTGGTCAATTCCGAGTTTGACGACAAGACCAGGACGATCACGTCCATGAACAAATGGCGCGGTGTCGGCGACGCCTCGTCGACCGGCACCTATCTGTTCCGCAACGGCAATTTCTCGCTGGTGCAGTACGATGTCGATGCGTCCTATGACGGCGAGATCAACCCCGAGACCGTACTGGACTACAACACCCCACCTTGAGTTGAGGGCGCCCTTGTTCAAGGCGCTTTCGTCAGCATCCAATTGAGCGTGCCGCGCCAGTCGACCATACGGATCGGCGTCCCGTGCGTGCCGGTCTCGAAGCGCACGAAACGGGTCGGATAGGCCTTCGACTTGGCGAGGATCGAGCGGAAGAACGCCTCCTGCTTCTCCACCGGGAAAACCACGTCGTGGCTGCCCTGGCCAAAGAACACCGGTACCCGGCGCTTGAAGGCGGGGCTGGTCAGGAAGCTGTCGTCCCAGAGCGAGCCAAGCAGCAGCAGGCCGTTGATGCGGGCTCCCGTGTCCTTGCGATCGGCCAGCTTCCAACACAGCATGCCACCCATCGAGCCGCAGGCGACGAAGATCTTCGCGCTGGGCGATGTCTCGGCATAGTGATCGATCAGGGCCGAGACCTGCGCCGCGCCCTTGTCGCCGAAATCGGGAAAATCCGGCGAAAGATAGAGCCCGCCATTTTCGGCCATCAGGTTTTTGATGCGGTTGAAATTGCCGCCGAAGGTGAAGTCGTCGACGCCCTGCTTACGGCTGCCGCCCTGCCCGTGCAGGTAAAGCACGATGATGGCGGCTCCTTCCGTCTTGCCGACCGCGACATGCCTGACGTCGCCGGCATCCGTCTTCAGCATCAGATCCTGCTGCACCTTGCGCACGCCGGGTTCGGTATATTGCGCATGCACGCGCTTTTCGGGCACTTCGTCGCGCTGGTTGATGTCGCGCATCTCGCGGTAGTCGAGGACGGTGTAGGCACCGTTGTCGCCGCTCGACAGCGTCGCCGGGTAGCCGAACAGGTCGTCCTTGAAGGGTTTCAGCGACAACGTCTGCGCCACGGCGGCCGAGAGCGAGATCGCCGTTGAGGTGAGCAGGGTGAGGAAAATTCGGAGGCGGAAAGACATGCCGAAGCCATGCGAAATTCGGCTTCGGTTTGTCAATCCTGAAGGACGCCGCCCGCCCCTTCCAGCGCCTCGCGCGTGTCGACGTCGATCGAGGCGCCCTGCCCGATCTCGACATCGATGACGTCGAGCCCCTCGGCCTCGACCAGATGGCGCGCGCCGGTGTCGCCCTCGAGATGAGAAACGGCCAGGAACAGAGACCGTGGCAGCAGCACGGGATTGCCGCGCTTTCCCAGATGCGCCGCGCGCACCACGGCGCGACCGCCGGACCGGCGGAACGCATCGATCAGGCTGTCGAGGTCCTTCGATGACACGCCCGGCATGTCGCCGAGCACGATCATGGCGCCGGCGGCGTCTGGCGCGACCTGCGCGATGCCTGCCTTCAACGACGAGGCGAGACCGTCAGCGAAGTCCGGATTGTCGGCGAGCCTCACATCGAGGCCGGAAAGCACGGAGCGCACGCGTTCGCGCTGATGTCCGGTGACGACGATGGTGCTGGCCGCCTTCGAACCCAGTGCGCGCTCGGCTGTGCGGCGCACCAGCGGCTCGCCGTCGAACAGCGCCAGGAGCTTGTTCGGCCCGCCCATGCGGCTGGAGCGGCCGGCGGCAAGAAGCACGATATCGACCCTGGGCTCCGATCTTGCCGACTGTGGGGCCGGCAGCGGCTCGCGCGGCTGCGGCCTGGTCGGGATTTCCATGAGCAGCCCGCCAACACCCATGCCGGCAATATCGCGCGCCGTCACGTCGAGCCCGGCAATCAGCCGATCCAACACCCAGTCGAAACCGTTTTCCTTGGGGCTGCGGGCGCAGCCGGGCGCGCCAATGATGCGTTTGCCGGCAAGCGTGCCCAGCACCAGCAGATTGCCGGGATCGACCGGCATGCCCGCGCGGATGACGGTACCCCCTGCGCGCTCGATCGCCGCCGGCACGACATCGGCGAAATCGCTCATCGCCGATGCCCCGAAGATCACCACCATGTCGTTGCCGCGCGCCAGCGCGGTCGCGGCTTCCGCGACGGGCGCCACTTCATGCGGCGTGCGCCGCTCCGCCGTCAGGCGGCCGCCGGAACGCGACAGCCGCGCCTCGGTGACGCGCAGCGTCTTGTCGAGCACGCTCGGCTTCACGCCGGGGAGCGTTGTCTGGATGACGCCGACATTGACCGGACGATAGGCGTTGACGGCAAAGATCTCGCCGCCGGCGCAGATCTTGACCACCGCATCGACCAGGCTCGCGGCGACAGCAAAGGGAATGATCTTCACCGTCGCCACCATCTGGCCCTTCTCGACCGGCGCGTGCTGCGCCAGCGTGGCGACGGTGATGGCCGGATCGACGGCGTTGATGGCGTCGATCATCTTTGCCTCGACGGTGAAGATGCCCGCGGTCGCGGCATGGAGATTGACCCGCCCGGTCGCGGCGGGTTTCACCTCGACGTTGCGGTGGCGCATGCCGGCGGCGATCTTCGCGGCCGCCGTATCCTCACCGAGATCATCGGAGGACAAAACGGCGGCGACAACTTCCCTGACGCCGGCCGCTTTCAGCGCCATGACATCGTCGCTGCTCAGCCGATGCGCCTTGCGGAACCGGCGTTCGCCGGCTGCCGTCGCATGCGCCAGCACCGCGCCTTCAGCCTGCTCGATTGGAACCGGGCCGAACTTCACGCCACGGCACCTTTCACTTCGAGGCCGCGCGAGCGGAACGCGTGGATGGTCTGCGCCAGCACCGCAACGGCGATCTCGGCCGGGCTCGCCGCGCCGATGTCGAGACCGATCGGCGCATGGATGCGGGCGATCTGGTCGGCGCTGGCGCCCAGCGCCAGCAGCCGCTCGACCCGCTTGGCGTGGGTCTTCCTGCTGCCAAGCGCGCCGACATAGAAGCACCTGGCATCGAGCGCCGCCTTCAGCGCGAAATCGTCGATCTTCGGATCGTGGGTGACGGCGGCCAGCGCGGTGTAGCTGTCGAGCGGTTTGCGCTTCAGCACATCCTGCGGCCATTCGGCATGCAGCGCCACATCTGGAAAGCGCTCGGGCGTGGCGAAGGCGGTGCGCGGATCGACGATCTCGACCGGATAGCCGGCGATCCTGGCCATCGGCGCCAGCGCCTGGCTGATATGGACCGCGCCGATCACCACCAGGCGCGGGCGCGGCAGATGCGCGTTGAGAAAGAAAGTCCGGCCCTCCGCCTCCACCGATCCCGAATTGCCGGTCCGGAACGCCCTGGCGATCGCCGCCCCGAGATCGCCCGCTACGTGATCGCCCTCGCGCACGATGCGGTCGCGGCCGTCACCGAGATCGGTGACCAGCACCGCGGCGCGCCGGGCGCGGCGCTCCTCATTCAATGTTTTGAGAACGTACGGATCCATCCGCAGTCAGCCCAACCGTTCGACATAGACCTTGATGCGGCCGCCGCAGGACAGCCCCACCTGCCAGGCGGTTTCGTCAGCGACACCGAACTCGAGCATCTTCGCCTTGCCGCTGCCGATGACATCGATCGCTTCGGTCACCACGGCGCCCTCGACACAGCCGCCGGAGACGGAACCGTGGAAATTTCCCTCGGCGTCGATGACCAGATGGCTGCCGACCGGGCGCGGCGCCGAACCCCAGGTTTCGACCACGGTTGCGATGGCGACATCCTTGCCATCCTTCATCCAGCCTTCCGCTATGATCAGCGGATCGCGGGCCTCATCGAGATAGATGCTCTCGTCCATCGTCGCTTCTCACAAAGTCTGTTTTTCCGAGGAATATCCCCAAGAAACAGGAACATCCCCAAGAAACATATGGCTACGCGGCACGTCTGTCGCCAGTTTGGATCCAGCGGCGCGGGTCGACGGAAGTCGCCGGCCGCCGGTCGAGCGAAGCGCAAAGATCGGCCAGCGCGTCGAGATTGTGCACCGCGCGGAACTCGTCGACATACGGCAGCATCGCCTTCACGCCGCGGGCGCGAGCCTCGAAACCGTCGAAGCGCAAAAGCGGATTGAGCCAGATCAGCCGCCGGCAGGATTTGTGCAACCGCTCCATCTCCTCCGACAGGCCGGTGACGTCGTCACGCTCCAGCCCATCGGTGATCAGCAGCACCACGGCGCCCTGTCCCAGCACGCGGCGCGACCACAGCCGGTTGAATTCGGCGAGCGTGTTGCCGATCCGGGTGCCGCCCGACCAGTCTTTCACGGCTGTCGAGCATTCGGCCAGCGCTTCATCTGGATCGCGATGGCGCATTTGCCTTGTCAGGTTCGTCAGCCGCGTGCCGAAGACGAAGGCATGCACGCGCCTGCGCTTCTCCGTCAGCGCGTGCAGGAAATGCAGGAAGATCCGCGTATATTGGCTCATCGAGCCGGAAATGTCGGCAAGCACCACCAGCGGCGGATGCACTTCGCGCGGCGATCGGAATTTCGGCAGGATCAGCGCGCCGCCGGTGCGCGCGGCGGACCGCATCATGGCGCGGGGATCAATACGGCGCCCCTGTGCATCGGCCTTGAAGCGACGGGTGCGCGCCAGATCGAAGGGCAGCCGCAAGGCCGCGATCGCCTTTTTGGCTTCGGCCATCTCCGCTGCATCCATCTGGGCGAAGTCCTTGCCGCGCAGCACCTCGTTGCCGGAGAAGGTGAAGCGCGCATCGACCTCGATCTCAGGCACTTCCCTCACCGGCCGGTTCTTCTGGTGGCCATCGAACATCGCCTGGCTGACGCGATTCTCGGCCGCGCGAGGCTTCTGTTTTTCGGCGGTGTCCAGTGCCACTGGCGAAAACATCGCAAGCAGCTTCTCGATCAGTTCGCGCGACTTCCAGAACAGGCGGAAGGCTTCGTCGAAGACGGGATGATCCTCGTGCCGCGAGACCAGCACCGCATGCAGGGTCCAGTAGAAATCGTCGCGCGAGCCGATGCCGGCGGCGAGCACCGCCTCGATGGCGTCCTTGACCGATGCCGGTCCGACGGGCATGCCGGCCTTGCGCAGTGCCCGCGCGAAATAAACGATGTTGTCGGCGATGCGCCCCTCCGCCGTCGCTTCTCTGGGTTCCGGATGCGTCGAGGGCATCGCGCTTACTCGGCGGCCGAAAGCTCGGCCTTCACCTCATTGAGGATACGCCGGCCTTCGCCCTGTTCGATGCGGGCAATGTCGTCCTGGTATTTCAAAAGCACGCCGATCGTGTCGGACACCGTTTCCGGATCGAGCGCCACCTTGTCGAGCTCGGTGAGCGCGCCGGCCCAGTCGATGGTTTCGGCGACGCCGGGCGCCTTGAACAGCTCGACCTGGCGCAGCTTCTGGATGAAAGACACCACCTCGGCCGACAGGCGGCGATTGGCCTGCGGCACCTTGCGGCGCACGATCTCCAGCTCGCGCTCGGCATTCGGATAGTCGACCCAGTGATAGAGGCAGCGCCGCTTCAGCGCGTCGTGGATCTCGCGGGTGCGGTTGGTTGTGATGATGACGATCGGCGGCTCATCGGCCTTGATCGTGCCGAGTTCCGGGACGGTCACCTGGAAGTCCGACAGGATCTCGAGCAGGAACGCCTCGAAGGCTTCGTCGGTGCGGTCGAGCTCGTCGATCAGGAAGACCGGCGCCGCGCCCGCCTTGCCGGTCAGCGCGTCGAGCACCGGGCGGCGGATCAGGTATTTTTCGGAAAAGACGTTGCGCTCCATGTCGGAGCGCACGACCTTGCCTGCCGCCTCCTCCATGCGGATCTCGATCATCTGGGCGGCATAGTTCCACTCGTAGACGGCTGAAGAGACGTCCAGCCCCTCATAGCATTGCAGGCGGATCAGCCTACGGCCGAGCGCGTCGGCCAGCACCTTGGCGATCTCGGTCTTGCCGACGCCCGCCTCGCCCTCGAGGAACAGCGGCCGCTTCATGCGCAGCGATAGGAACAGCACCGTCGCCAGCGAGCGATCGGCGACATAGTCCGCGCCGGTCAGGAGATCGAGCGTCTCGTCGATCGACTTCGGCGCGGGCCGCGGCGCGGTCATTTTGTCTCCGTGGACGCCGCGCACCCGTTTCACAGAACGTGGTAACCGCGGTTGTGATAGATCAGCGGCCGCAAATTATCGCCGATGCGCAGACCTGTCACCTTGCCAAAAAGCACACGGTGGGTGGCGAGATCCTTGGCGTCGACGATCTGACAATCGAACACGGCAAGCGCACCTTTCAGCGTCGGCGCGCCGGTCGAGATCACGTCCCATTCGGCGAGCGCGAAACGCTCTTCGGACGGCAGGCCGGTCATGCCGGAAAAGCCGACCGAAACGGCCTCCTGGTCCGAGGCGAGCGTGTTCAGCGCGAAGTTGCCGTTCCTGATGAACGCTTCGTTCTTGGGATTCTCGCGGTTGAGGCAGACGAGCACGGTGGGCGGCGTGTCAGAGACCGAGCAGGCGGCAATCACCGTCGCGCCTCGCCTCCCGGCGGGGCCGTCCGTCGTCACCACATGCACATGGCCGGCAAAATGCGCCATCGCGTCGCGATAGTGCTGTGGCCCGATGTCATTGATCTTCAGCACCTGATGATCCACCTGTCAAAACCGAGTCCGTTATATATGGCGGCATATTGCATGCCACAAGTTGCTTAACACGGGGCGAAGTGCTTGACCGCAATCCCGAAATTCGCGTGTTGCACCGGGATTAGCCAGCCTTTAGGTCTTTGCTGGAATAGTGCCGGAACCATACTCCCGGCACGGAGGACCTCTTCGCCCGAATGCGCCTTCTCACGACGACTTTAGCCGCGCTGATTTCGCTGGCCGCGAGCGTCCATGCCGAGACGCTGGTTGGCGTCGCAGCGCCGCTGTCCGGACCATCGGCGATCCTCGGCAAGCAGATCGAGGCCGGAACAGGCCTGGCGGCGGAGGCCCAAGGTCTTCCCATCAAGACCGTCGACGATGCCTGCACGGCCGACGGCGGCGCAGCGGCCGCCAGGCAGTTCGTGGACGCCAAAGTCAATATCGTGGTGGGTTTTCTCTGCACCGAGGCGATCGAGGCGGCGCTGCCGATCCTGAAGGACGCCAATATTCCGGTCATCACCGTCGGCGTGCGCACCGAAAGCCTGACCGATCGCCGCGCCAAGACCGGCTGGCCGGTTTATCGGCTCGGGCCGCGCGGCGACGACGAACGCAATGCGGTGGCCACGATCCTCACCCGGCTCTGGCAGAACGAATTGTTCGCCATTGTCGATGACGGCACCATTTATGGCCGCGAGATCGCCGAGACCTTACGCGCGGCCGCCGAGCAGGCAGCGCTGAAGCCGGTCTTCGTCGACACGTTCCGGCCGCAGCTCGACAATCAGATCGGGCTCATCGGCCGGCTGAAGAAGGCAGGCGCGACCAAGGTGTTCGCCGGCGGCGACGGCGACGACATCGCCATCATGGGGCGCGACGCAGCCCAGCTCGGTGCCGGCATCACCTTCGCCGGCGGCGAAAATCTGCGCGCCCCGCCCGGAGATGTGCCCTATGCCGCCGGCACGCTGATGGTCGCGCCGCCCGAATGGGCCGAAATCGCCGACCCCAAGGTCGTGCAGGCTTTTGGCGAAAGGAACATTGTGACGGACGGCTATACCTTGCCGGCTTATGCCGCGGTTGAGGTCGCGAAGGCTGCGATGGCCGATGCGGAAAGCTCCGGCAAGCCGCCCGCCGAGGCCCTGACCGACCATGACTTCGCAACCGCGATCGGCCCGATCCGCTTCGACGAGAAGGGCGATCTCAGCCAGAATCCGTTCCGCGCCTTCCGCTTCGACGGCACGCGTTTCGTGCCACTGGAGGAAAAGTGATGTTCCGCGCCGGACCGCGTAACCTGATCACCGATGTCGCCGGCATCAGCGTCGGCAATGCCGCCGATGCCAGGCTGAAGTCCGGCGTCACTGTGGTGCTGTGCGAGGAACCGGCGGTTGCCGGGGTCCAGGTGCTGGGTGGCGCGCCGGGCACGCGTGAGACCGATCTGCTCGAACCGCAGAACTCGATCGCCGCGATCCATGCCATCGTGCTGTCCGGCGGCTCGGCCTTCGGCCTCGATGCGGCTTCCGGCGTGCAGGCGGCGTTGCGCGAAAGGAACATCGGTGTCGAGGTGGGCGGCTTCCGCGTGCCGATCGTTCCGGCGGCGATCCTGTTCGACCTGCCCAATGGCGGCGACAAGGACTGGGGCCGTTACCCGCCCTATCGCGAGTTGGGCTACGAGGCGGTTCAGGCTGCGGCAGCCGACTTCCCGATCGGCACTGTCGGCGCAGGCACCGGCGCTCTGACTTCCGGACTGAAAGGCGGGCTGGGCTCCGCCTCGACCGTGCTCGACAGCGGCGTCACCATCGGCGCGCTCGCCGCCGTCAACCCGACCGGTTCGGTGACGGTTGGCCGCAGCCGCCATTTCTGGGCGGCCCCCTTCGAGATCGGCGACGAATTCGGCGGCCTGGGTTATCCCGATCCGATGCCGGAAGACGCCAGGAAAATACTCTTGAAATACCGAGATAGACGCGTCGGGGCGCGGCCGGAAGGCAGCAGCACGACGATTGCCGTCATCGCCACCGACGCGGTTCTGACCAAAGCTGCGGCCAAGCGGCTGGCGATTTCGGCGCATGACGGCTTCGCCCGCGCCATTTGGCCGACGCACACGCCGGCCGACGGCGACCTGGTCTTCGCGCTGGCGACCGGAAGGAGCGGCATCGAGCTCGAAGCGGACGCCGCAATCGATCTCTACGCGACAGCCGGCGCCACCATGGCGCGGGCCATCAGCCGCGGCGTCTATGCGGCGACGCCCGCCGACGGCGATCTGTTTCCGGTCTGGTCCTCGCGCTAGAGCAATTCCAGGAAAAGTGTGTAGCGGTTTTCCGTCCGGAATTGCGTTAAAGCAAACCCAACGTTTCCGGTCAGGTCGGGTTGGACTTCTCTTCCTCGAAAGTCACCGCGACATCCGAATTCGCCGACAGCCAGACCTTATTTCCATCGATCTCCGCGACCAGGCTGAGCGGAATGTAGTGGTGATGGCCCCTGTGCCTGCCCATGCCGCTGTCGGCCTTGGTCAGCTTGATGCGCTGACCGTCGACCTTGTCGACGGTGCCGATATGAACGCCATCGGCGCCGATCACTTCCATATGCTCGCGTATCTTGCTGATGTCGGTGGTCATGCTGGTCCTCCGTTGGATGGCCGCGCCCCCTGTCGATGTGAGACGGCCGACAATAACAAACGAGCGCCGGATTGGATGCATCGAGCAGCACGTCTCATTCACCATGCCGTGATAGGCATGACGTAGTCCCAGTCTGATGGAGCGAACGGTCCGTGCGAATTCCTGTCCTGATGTGGATCTGGCTGCTTGCGCAGCTTGCGACGCAGTCCACGGCCACGGCCGGCGATGTCGCCGACCTTGAAATCCTGGGCTTCAGCCAGGATGGCGGCATCTTCGCTTTCGAGGAATACGGCGTTCAGGACGGTTCGGGGTTCCCCTATTCCAACCGCTATTACATCGACACCGCGACCGACATATTCTTTAAAGGCACCCCGATCAGGATCCGCCTCGACGACGAGGCTGCAACGCTTGATGCGGCACGTCTTCAAGCCAAGCAGAAAGGCGAGGCTATCGTCAGCCAGGCCGAACTCACCGCCAATCGCGGCATCACAGCCGGTTTCAACGCTGTGACCGAGCTTTCAGCCGATCCCTACCGGATGGCAGTTAACCCGCGGCCGATCTTTTCCCCGGTCGACGATCCGCTCGAGTTTCGTCTCGACGAGATTCCCATGAACGACACCGAGGGCTGCCAGAGCCAAGGCGAGATTAACGGCTTCCGGCTGCTCCGTATCGAGGCCAAGGATGGGGGCAAGACGCAGCTCCTGCACGAGGACAAGTCCATTCCGAAAAGCCGAGGTTGCCCGAACGGCTACCGGATCGGCGCGGTGCAGACCTTCTCGATGCAAGGCCTCAGCGCCTATGCGGTGCTGATCGCGGTTCGCCAATACGGCTTCGAAGGGCCGGATTATCGCTGGATCGCAGTGACTGGCCGCCTGTGACACCGCTCGAGCGAGTTTCCCTGCGCCGCCGCCCGGGGCCCACGTGAGGCGCTGCCAGCGCCGCGCACGGCAGTCTTAGGCGCGCTGCTGTGGGGCCTTGCGATGGCGGCCAGCGCTTGCGTCAATCTCTACTACTGGGAGACGCCTGACAGGATCCGCTTCGTCGTGCTTTTGTATTTCATCGGCGGCGCGCTTGCCTTTCCGGTCGGGCTGACGCTCGCCAGGCTGGTATCGCGCGGCCGCCACTGGGAAACCGCGCTTGCCGCCGCATTCGTGTGCCTGCTCGGCGCCACGCTCGCCTTCACCGCAGGCCTGTTCGCGTTGCAATACCGCTCCTATTATGCCGAGTGGCACGCGCCTGCCTTCACGCTGACCTGGGCCTTCGAGTTCGTCTTCACCGTGCTGACGGCGCTCTACCAGTTCGTCGTCCTGGGTGTGCGGCTCTACTTTCCGCTCGGTTTCGCGGCACTTGTCGCTGCCAGCATCTGGTTTGCGCGACGGCGGCGTTGAGCATTGGGCCGGCCTCTGTTAGGACGCGGCCGAAGCTTCTCCCAGCAGGACTCAGAAACGATGATCCCTCGCTATTCCCGGCCGGAAATGGTCGCCATCTGGTCGCCCGAAACCCGGTTCCGCATCTGGTTCGAGATCGAGGCGCATGCCTGCGACGCGCTGGCCGAACTCGGCGTCATCCCGAAAGAGGCTGCGAAGACGATTTGGGAAAAGGGCGGCGCCGCCAAATTCGATGTCGACAAGATCGACGAGATCGAGCGCGTCACCAAGCACGACGTCATCGCCTTCCTCACCCATCTCGCCGAATTCGTCGGACCGGACGCCCGCTTCATCCACCAGGGCATGACGTCGTCCGACGTGCTCGATACCTGCCTTGCGGTACAGCTCACCCGCGCCAGCGACATCCTGCTTGCCGACATCGACGCGCTGCTCGCGGCCCTCAAGCGCCGCGCCTTCGAGCACAAGGACACCGTCACCATCGGCCGCAGCCATGGCATCCATGCCGAGCCGACGACTTTTGGGGTCAAGCTGGCGCAAGCCTATGCCGAATTCTCGCGCTGCCGCGAGCGGCTGGCGCATGCGCGGGAAGACATCGCCACCTGCGCCATCTCGGGAGCGGTCGGCACCTTCGCCAACATCGATCCCTATGTCGAAGAGCATGTGGCCAAGAAGCTCGGCCTGAAGCCGGAGCCGGTGTCGACGCAGGTCATCCCGCGCGACCGCCACGCCATGTTCTTCGCCACGCTCGGCGTCATCGCCTCGTCGGTCGAGCGCCTCGCGATCGAGATCCGCCACCTGCAGCGCACCGAGGTGCTGGAAGCGGAAGAGTATTTCTCGCCGGGACAGAAAGGCTCGTCGGCAATGCCGCACAAGCGCAACCCGGTGCTGACCGAGAACCTGACCGGCCTTGCCCGCATGGTTCGTTCTTACGCCATGCCGGCCATGGAGGACGTGGCGCTCTGGCACGAGCGCGACATCTCGCATTCCTCGGTCGAGCGCATGATCGGCCCGGACGCGACGGTAACGCTCGACTTCGCGCTGGCGCGGCTCACCGGCGTCGTCGACAAGCTGCTCGTCTATCCCGACAACATGCTGAAGAACATGAACAAGTTCCGCGGCCTTGTGCATTCGCAGCGCGTGCTTTTGGCGCTCACGCAAGCCGGCGTGTCACGCGAGGACGCCTACCGGCTGGTGCAGCGCAACGCCATGAAAGTGTGGGAACAAGGCGCTGATTTCCTTGAGGAACTGCTTGCCGACAAAGACGTCACAGCGGCGCTTCCCGAGGCCGATATCCGCGAAAAATTCGACCTCGGCTACCACACCAAGCATGTCGACACGATCTTCAAGCGGGTGTTCGGAAAGGCTTGAGGTCGAGCAAAGGCGTCCGTTAGCGCCAAGCTGGAACACCCCTCATCCGTCTTGTCGCTGCGCGACAATCCACCTTCTCCCACAAGGGGCTAGCGTGCGCACACATTTGCTTCGTGCTGTGGTCAAGCGTGAAGAGGCGCCGTCGGAAAATGGCTTGAAGCGGTTGAATTGTATGTGATTCTGTAGCCGCCATTGTTGATTCTGGAGGTTTCGACGATGGCTTCGTTGCTTGGCTACTTCGGCGACCTGCGCCTGCAAAAAAGGGGAGCATGGTTCTGGAGCGCATGTTTGCGCGTGTCAGCACGGGCATGCGCCGGCTGGCCGACACGCGCGCCGAGAAGGTCGCGTTCACACGCCTGTTTCGCAATCGCCACGTGAGCACGCAAGAGATCATCCGCACGGCGGCGGCGCGAACCGCCGAACTGGCCGCCGGCCGCCACGTGCTGATCATCGAGGACAGCAGCGAGATCAACTATGAAGCCAAGGCTTCGCGCAAGCGCGGCCTCGGTCGTGTCGGCAATGGCACCGATATCGGGCTGTTCGTGCATCCGGCGTTGGCCGTGGATGCCGTGGACGGCTCGGTCCTTGGCCTTGCAGGCGCCACGATCTGGCGGCGCGAGGCAGAGAAGGCGGATGACTACCAGGCGCTGCCGATCGAAGCCAAGGAAAGCCACAAGTGGATCGGCACCGCCAAGGCGGCATGCCAGGCGCTGACCGACGCGCCGCAGATGACGGTGATCGGCGACCGCGAGGCCGACATCTACGAAGTGTTTGCAAGGCTGCCCGACGAGCGCACCCATGTGCTCATCCGCGCTGTACGGGATCGGGCCTTGGGCACGCGGGGCGAGCGCCTGTTCGGCGCGATCGCCAAGACGCCGGAAGCCGGCCGCATTGCCTTCGAACTGCAGGCCCGACCCGGCCGGCCGGCCCGCACCGTCGAACTGGCCGTTCGCTTCACCGCGGTGAGCTTGCGCCAGCCCCGCCTTGGCGCCGACAGCCGCGATCCGCGCGAACTCACGCTCAACATGGTGGAAGTGCGTGAGATCGATCCACCTTCGGCCAAGGACGCGGTGATCTGGCGGCTGTTGACCACCCACAGCGTCGAAACGCTCGCCGATGCCTGCCGCATCGTCGACCTGTATCGCTCGCGTTGGAGCGTCGAACAGCTGTTTCGGACCGTGAAGTCGCAGGCCATCGATCTGGAGGAAAGTCTCATCGCCGACGGCGATGCACTCGAACGTCTGGCCGCCACCGCTCTGGTCGTCGCCACCAAGGTCATGCAACTCGTACACGGGCGTGGTTCGCCGGGCCAGCGCTTCCAGGCCGCACACCTCTTCGATCCCACCGAGATCACCGTCCTGGAAGTGCTCATCGCCAAGCTCGAAGGCAAGACCCAAAAGCAGAAGAACCCGCACCCCACGCACACGCTCGCCTGGGCCGCCTGGTGTATCGCCAGGCTCGGAGGCTGGAACGGCTACGAAAAGGAACGCCCGCCAGGGCCCATCACCTTCACCCACGGCCTCAGACGCTTCAACGCCATCACACACGGCTTCGTTCTGGCCTCGCAAAAATGAGCCCGAAGCAAATGTGTGCGCACGCTAGCCCACAAGGGGAGAAGGGGGAACCTGCCGCCTGCATCCAGGCTAATCACCAGCGTCTGCGATTGGCCGTAACGCCGGCGCAGCCTTCCTTCTCCCCTTTGTTTGGACCGGGGACATCGCGAACAGGTGTGCGAAGACATCGCGAACAGTTTTGCATGCTATCGGGCGAGGGCATTGAGGTCGATGGTTTCTATTTTCTGATGTCTGAACCAGGCGTCGAAGACGCCGTCGGTGGCGGTGGGGCGGAAAGCGACGGACTTTCCGGCGAAGGCCCGGCACAAGCGTATGGTTCGGCCGAGAATGGAGACGAAGCCGTGCTGCTGAACGCGGCGGATGAGATCGTCCTTGGCATATTCGAACGGCTCGACTGTTTCGCGATACTGGCGCGGCGAGGCCTGGTAGCGATCGAGCGGCACGCCGCCGCCCAAGGCATCGTGGGGACGCTGGGCGTTGTAGACGTGGCGCCACTGGTCGAATGCATCCTGAGCCTCGGCGAGATTGGCGAAGGGCGGTCCCTGCAATGCCTCGGCCTTGAGCGAACGATGGAAGCGCTCGTCCTTGCCGAGCGTCTGCGGGTGGCAAGGCCTGGAGTGGCTGACGGCGATGCCAATCTCGATCAGCCAGACGGTGAGCAAGGTGAAGTCGTTGCGGCCGCCATCGCCCCAAGGCGGACCATTGTCTGTGGCGATGCGCCACGGCAGGCCATAGCGACGGAAGGCGGCGATCAGCCGGGCTTTTACGGTTTCGGTGGTCTGGTCGGCGCAGGCCGACAGCGCGATCGAGAAGCGCGAATGGTCGTCGAGCACGGTAAGCGGATGCAGCCGGCCGGCGCGCAAGGCAACGTGGCCCTTGAAGTCCATCTGCCACAGGTGGTTGGGGGCGGCATGCTCGAAGCGAATGAAAGGCTGGGCTCCGCCGCCCAAAGCCCCCAGCTCGATACCGTTGCGGCGCAGGATGCCGGTGACCGTCGAGGCCGCCGGCGTGCCGATGCCTTCGCGGGCAAGCACCCGCGCGATCTTGCGCCCACCCCAGGCTGGATGCGCCACACGCACCGAAACGGCTGCCGCCTCCACCTCCGGCGCGCTGCGTGCCGGGCTCGACAGTGGTCGCCGAGACTGCTCCGCCAGGCCGGCCGCCCCTTCCATCCGATAGCGCGAAAGCAACTTGTGGCCACAGGTCCGGCCAATGCCGAAGCGCCGGCACAACGCGCTCACATTGGCGCCAGGCGCCAGCGCCAATCTCACGAACTCTTCTTTCTGGCTCATCACGCTTCTGGCCTCGAATGGCATCCCGAACCCCCTCGCGCAAAACGCGCAAAACTGTTCGCGATGTCTTCGCACACCTGTTCGCGATGTCCCCGGTCCAAACACCCTTGTGGGAGAAGGTGGATCGGCGCATTAGCGCCGAGACGGATGAGGGGTGCTCCAGCTAGGCGCAGCCGTTGATCACGCCTTGCCCGGCACAGTCCTGATCACCGTGCCCCAGGGATCTTCGCGCGCAGCCTCGGCCGTCACATTGTCCGAGCGCATCTCGACCCAGGCGAGCCCGGAGCGGCCCGGATCGCGGCGGCCGGCGCCGGCGCTGCGCCAGGCGTTGGCGCCGATATGGTGATGGTAGTGGCCTGACGACAGGAACACCGCCTGGCTGCCATACTTGGCCACGGTGTCGAAACCGAACTCGTCACGCCACCAGGCCTCGGCGTCTTCCGGGCGGCCGACGCGCAGATGCACGTGGCCGACGATGGTGTTTTCCGGCGCGCCCTGCCAGCCGGCATCACCCGCCGGCACGCTAGCGACGACCGCGGGCAGGTTCAGCCGCTCGGTCGCCATGGCTATTGTGTCGCCATTCCATTTCCAATCCTGCGGACGGCGGTCGGAATAGATCTCGATGCCGTTGCCCTCGGGGTCGGTGAGGTAGAGCGCCTCGCTGACCAAGTGGTCCGACGCGCCCTCGATGGCGATCCTGCTGGCCGCGGCATGGTTGATCCAGCGGCCGAGATCGGCGCGCGACGGCAGCAGGAACGCCGTGTGGAAAAGGCCGGCGCTGCGCGGATCGTCGGGCTTGGCCGACGCATCCGGCTCCAGCACCAGCAGCGG
The DNA here is from genome assembly GCF_003952485.1 of Mesorhizobium sp. M1E.F.Ca.ET.045.02.1.1. NCBI lineage: Bacteria > Pseudomonadati > Pseudomonadota > Alphaproteobacteria > Hyphomicrobiales > Phyllobacteriaceae > Mesorhizobium > Mesorhizobium sp. M1E.F.Ca.ET.045.02.1.1. Next base: position 5,055,434 of record NZ_CP034447.1, on the reverse strand, counting down.
ACGGCCGGCGGCGCCAAGCGTGATCGCGCCATCGGCGCGGCTCAACTCCTGCAGGCCGACGACGGCGCGGTAATAGGCAGCAAGGTTTTCCGCATCGCGCGCCTTCAACCCGACGCGTGAGACGCTGACCGGGGTGGTCGCGGCAAAGGGCAGTTCACTCATCAAACTCTCCGTTCGGGCGGCATCTGACGGGCTCCGATTGGAGGAGCCCCGTGCCACGATCATCTGTTCTTGTCTCCTGCATGAGATCGTCGATTGAGATCGTTCACACAAGATGGAAAGAATCGAACAGGTTGTTCACACTTGTGATCTACCGCGCCCCACAGGCATGGTTGCATGAGGCAAGGCCGCTCGCTACATCCGCGCCATGAAAGTCAGAGACGCAGATATTCTCATCGTGCCGGGCTACACCAATTCCGGCCCCGAGCACTGGCAGACCCGCTGGCAGTCGAAACTGTCGACGGCGCGCCGGGTCGAACAGGCCGAATGGTCGAAGCCGGTGCGCGAGGACTGGACGGCAAGCGTGGCCAGAGCTGTCAACGAGGCCGATCGGCCGGTGGTGATCGTCGCCCACTCGCTGGGCGTCGCGGCGGCGGTGCAGGCTATCCCGCAATTCCAGAAACCGGTCGCCGGCGCCTTCTTTGTGGCGCCGCCCGATGTCGCAAATCCTGAGATAAGGCCAAGGCACCTGATGACCTTCGGGCCCTATTCGCGCGAGGCGCTGCCCTTCCCGTCGATCGTAATCGCCAGCCGTAACGATCCGTTCTGCGCCTTCGACGTCGCCGAGGATATCGCCGCCGCCTGGGGGTCGCTGTTCATCGACGCCGGCGAGGCCGGCCATCTCAACGCGGACTCAGGCTTCGGGCCATGGCCCGAAGGCTCGATGACCTTTGCCAAGTTCCTGACCGAACTGAAGGAACCTTGAGTTTCTTTTGTTCGGCGGTTCAGGAGCCGATCGAATCCCGCATGCTCTTCAACAGAGTCTTCGCGCCCAGCGAAATCAGCGTGTGGTCCGAACCCATGGCGAGCAGCCGGTAGCCCATCGACACGACGCGGCCGGCAATGGCCGGCTCGATGACGTAGATCGCGGCATGCTTGCCGGCCTTGCGCGTCCGTTCGGCGATCGAGGCGACCGTCTCCATCATGCTTTCCAGCGTCGAATTGACAGTGGTGCCGTTCGACCAGGCGATCGAGAAATCCGACGGGCCGACAAAGATGCCGTCGATGCCGGGCGTGTCGAGGATGCCGTCGAGCGCCTCGAACGCGGCCCGCGTCTCGACCATGGCGAAGGCCATGGTGCGCTGGTTCGAGTCGCGCAGCCATTCCGCATGATCGCCCTTGCCGTGGCGCGGAAAGGCATAGGTCGGGCCCCAGGAGCGCTCGCCCATCGGCGGATATTTCATGGCGGCGGCGAACAGCCTGGCATCGGCCACCGAATTCACCATCGGTGCGATCACCGCCTCGGCGCCGAAATCGAGCGCGCGGCTGGCCATGTCGAAACGGCCGACCGGAATGCGCACCAGCGCCGGCTTGTTGGCGGCAAGCACCGGCACGAGGCCGCGCAGCACGCTGTCCTCGTGATGGCCGCCATGCTGCATGTCGAGCGTGACGGCATCAAAACCCTGCTTGGCGATGATTTCGACCGTCAGCGCGTCCGGTACTCCGGACCAGGCGGTGAACAGCGTTTCGTTGGCGGCCAGGCGGGATTTGAGCGACATCGGAACTTTCCTTGTTAACAATCCGCAGTTTTCAGCCGGAAACGGCGGCAAGGCAAAGAAAAACCGCCTGGCTGAGCCGGGCGGTCGATTGGTCCAGCTAGAGCATGATGCCGAAAAGTGTGAAGCAGTTTTCGGACGATACCATGCTCATGAAGGTTCAGGCGTTCTTGATCTGCTCGATCGCCTGCGCCATCAGCTCATCCATGGTGCGGCGGATCTGATGGTCCGACTGGTTGACGCCGGCCGCGTCGAAATCCTTGCGGATCTTGCGGAAGACGTCGTGGTCGCCGGCTTCCTCGATATCGGAGACGACCACCTCCTTGGCATAGGTTTCGGCATCGGCGCCGGTTTTGCCGAGCTTTTCGGCGGCCCACAGGCCGAGCGCCCTGTTGCGGCGCGCGGCGGCCTTGAAGCGGAGCTCCTCGTCGAAGACGAATTTGCGCTCGAAGCCCTCTTCGCGGTCTTTCATGCTGCTCATGACGTCCCTCCGGTCAAATCGATTCGCTTGGCGATGAATATGTGTGCTTACCCAGCACAAACCAAAAGGCTGCCGGCCGGTCAATACGCTACATCGCATGCTGCGCTGCGGCATTTCAGTCCTGAAACCGGTTGATCGGCTGGATTTGCCGATTGAGCAAACATTACGATTGCTATAGACACCGGCATTGAACGCCACCGTCGCCGCAACTAATTTAGGCAGACGGACAGGAACCGGTCGCTTGCCGCCTGCCCGCCAATCCAGAGAAAAAAATCAGATGAAAAATCGCCGCCGCATTTACGAAGGCAAGGCCAAGATCCTCTATGAGGGACCTGAGCCCGGGACGCTGATCCAGTTCTTCAAGGACGACGCCACCGCCTTCAACAAGAAGAAGCACGAAGTGGTCGATGGCAAGGGCGTGCTCAACAACCGCATTTCCGAGCACATTTTCAACCATCTGAATCGCATGGGCATCCCGACCCACTTCATCCGCCGGCTCAACATGCGCGAGCAATTGATCAAGGAAGTCGAGATCATCCCGCTCGAAGTGGTCGTGCGCAACGTCGCCGCCGGTTCGCTGGCAAAGCGCCTGGGTATCGAGGAAGGCACGGTGCTGCCGCGCTCGATCATCGAGTTCTACTACAAGGCCGATGCGCTCGACGATCCGATGGTGTCGGAAGAGCACATCACCGCCTTCGGCTGGGCAAGCCCGCAGGAGATCGACGACATCATGGCTTTAGCCATCCGCGTCAACGACTTCCTGTCCGGCCTGTTCCTGGGCGTCGGCATCCAGCTCGTCGACTTCAAGATCGAATGCGGCCGGCTGTTCGAGGGCGATATGATGCGCATCGTCGTCGCCGACGAGATCTCGCCCGATTCCTGCCGGCTGTGGGACGTCGCGACCCAGGACAAGCTCGACAAGGACCGCTTCCGCCGCGATATGGGCGGGTTGGTCGAGGCGTACCAGGAAGTCGCCCGCCGTCTCGGCATCATGAACGAGAACGAGCCGCCGCGCCCCACGGGGCCCGTGCTTGTCGCCTCTTCCGAGTCGCCGAAAGGCCTGAAGCACTGATTAAGCGGCCTGCCGGCAACGGCAGGTCCGCCGCCCCGCACCAGGATCATCCAGGAGTATTGATGAAAGCCCGCATTACCGTGACCCTCAAGAACGGCGTCCTCGACCCGCAGGGCAAGGCGATCGAGCACGCGCTGTCAGGTCTGGGCTTCGACGGTGTCGGGCAGGTGCGGCAGGGCAAGGTGTTCGACATCGAGCTCACCGGCACCGACAAGGCCAAGGCCGAAGCCGATCTCAAGGCCATGTGCGACAAGCTTCTGGCGAACACGGTGATTGAGAACTATAGTGTGGCCATAACCTGAGGTTGTGCTAGAGAGGCCGATGGCGGAAGTCACAAACGAGTTGATTTACGCGCTTTTGAAGCGTGTGGATCAGCAACGCGGTGAGCTTTCCCAGGACTTCTCGGAGGTCAAATCTGAGCTTGGGTTCTATCCACGGGCACATCATTGCCACTGCGGGTGATGTGAAGAATATCCATGGCATGCTCGCCCGTTGCGACGATCGGCTCGACCGTATCGAACATTTCCTAGATGGCGCTTAAGACAACCGCCACATTGTAGAGCCCATGAACTACGAAGGTAAGCAGAAGGCCTACGAACACCAGCATCGAGAATGTCCATGGCGGCTTCTTCAGCCTCTGATTCACTGCGCCGTACTTTGAGCGAATTGCTAGTATTTCAGCGCGAAGCTGTGGATTTTCTGGCAACTCATCGTAATTTCGACGGAATAGTATCGCCCGAAAATATAGAAGCTCCATAAGAATGAGCATCCAGGAGCCGAAAGCAAGCCAGACACTCATCACGTAGAGACGAATGAAATTGGTGTTGTGGCTTTGCACACAAGCATCGACAAAACTCAAACGTCGCCCGAAAGATCTGCGACTTGTGGAGCTAAGCCAAAATCCATCGTCATTCATCGCAAACGCGAGCAACAAGAGCAGGAACGCCAATGTTGCCAGGAGAAGCTTGAGGTACCTCGACCTGTTGGGGGTGTCGGTGATGGCGGCGACACCCATCGCAATCGCAAGCCCCGAAAGCACGAGACAGGTCGCCAGTGCATACACGATCTGTGCCATAATTAGATCTGCAAAGGACGAAGAGCATCGGCCGAGATCGGCTTTCAAAGAAAATGTCTTTGAGAATGCCGTCGCAAAAGTGGCGTCCGCCTGGGAGAAGAACGCATATACAAATGCGGAAATAAGCAGAACAATTGCCCCGGCGATCCCAGAGGCCCAGCGTCGATCGTCGAACTTCAGTTCCCAGCCGCTTTTCAAGTGCGTCGCCCAATTCAACGCGCCAAATAGCTTAAAAGCCTTAACCTTCGCTTGACCCGCAATTGCGCTGCCGGTACGCCAAAGTTGGATACGCCTCTTGAGTCAATTGGACATCCCATGAAATCAGCCGTCGTCCTCCTGCCTGGCCTCAACCGCGACCGCGACATGATCGCGGCGCTGACCAAGATTTCCGGGCAGGCGCCGGCGACCGTCTGGCAGACCGACACCGAAATCCCCGACGTCGACCTGATCGCCATCCCGGGCGGCTTCTCCTTCGGCGACTATCTGCGCTGCGGGGCGATCGCCGCGCGCATGCCGGTGATGCGGGCGGTGGCTGAGAAGGCCGCCAAGGGCGTCATGGTCATCGGCGTCTGCAACGGCTTCCAGATCCTGGTCGAGGCGGGGCTGCTGCCTGGCGCGCTGATGCGCAATTCCTCGCTGAAGTTCGTCTGCCGGCAGGTGAAGCTTCAGGTCGCCAACGCCAACACCATGTTCACCCGCCGCTATAAGCCGGGTGAGATCATCCGCTCGCCGGTGGCCCATCATGACGGCAACTACTTCGCCGATGCCGAGACGCTTGCGCGCCTCGAAGGCGAAGGCCAGGTGGTGTTCCGCTACGCCGAAGGCACCAACCCCAACGGCTCGATCAACGACATCGCCGGCATCGTCAACGACAAGGGCAATGTGCTCGGCCTGATGCCGCATCCGGAGAACCTGATCGAGGCGGCGCATGGCGGCAGCGACGGACGGGCGCTGTTCGAAGGCGCGCTCGGCATCGCCGCTTGATCCTTCCCAGACAATTCCTTCAAGAACGCGGGGGCGGACTGACCATGAGACTGACGATTGCTCGCCTTGCTCTCGTGGCCGCCGCCGGGATTGCGCTGACATCGTGCCAGTCCAGCTCGAAGTCCACGCCGGCGCCGTCAGGCAAGAGCGCCTCGCTCCTTGCAATGGAGCAGGTTGCGATCGCCGCCCATAAATGCTGGATCGCCAGCAAGGATCCAGCCTTCAAATCCTATCAGATGGCCAATGAGCTGAACTCCTACAGCGGCACGCCGCGTTTCCTGCTGGTGCCGGCCAAGCATTATGGCGGCAAGCCGCTGCTGGTCGTGCAGGCGCAGGGCAATTCCAGCAAGGTGGACGTGTTCGGGCCGCTGATGGCCGAACCGCTTGGCGCGCGCATCGGCGCCGACATCGCCCGCTGGCAGGCCGGCAATCCGTCCTGCGCCGCCGCCGCGTGAGCCTACCATGGGCCGGTTCCTGCAGACGGCGGGACTGGTCATCGGGCTGATAGGGCTTGTCCTGCAATTCGCCATCACCATCCCGGCGTCGATGGCGGCGGGCCGCAGCCTGTTTGGCTCCATCGTCTTCTATTTCAGCTTCTTCACCATCCTGACCAACATTGCGGTGGTGCTGGTGTATGCTTCGCTGCTGTCACCCGCCGGCTATGCCTGGTTCCCAGCGTTCGCCGGGCGGCGCATGCGGGCCGGCGTCGCGGTAGCCATCACCCTGGTCTTCATCGTCTATTCGACGGTACTGGCGCGCCTTTGGGCGCCGGAAGGCCTGTTCCTGCTGTGCGATATCCTGCTCCACTATGTGACGCCGCTCGTCTTCGTGCTGTGGTGGCTGATCGCGGGCGCGGACGGCAGCACGCGCTGGCGCGACATCTCCTGGTGGATGATCTATCCGCTGGCCTATCTCGCCTATGCGTTGATACGGGCCCCATTCGCCGGCGAGGTGCCCTACCCCTTCCTCGATGTGGCCAAGAACGGCGCGGCCAGCGTCGCCATATCGGCGCTGACCACGACAGCTTTGTTTCTCGTGCTGTGCGCGCTCGCCGTGCTTGTCGATCACGGCATCGCCCGGCTGCGGAAATGATCCGCAAGCCGGCGCGGTCACTCCCAGAACGGCCTGATGCCTTCGTGGTGAGCATCGCAGCGCGAGATGCCGATATCCTTGAGCTGCTCGTCGGTCATCTCCAGGAGTGCCAGGCGCCCGCGGCGGCGCTCCAGCATGCGGTCGATCTGCCTGGCGATGGAGCCGAGCACGAAGACGATACGGTCGATGAACCCGCGGCGGACCGACGGGCGATTGTGCAATTCGGCGCCGCCGTGGTGGAATGTATCAATTGTATTCATTTTCCGATCTGCCAGACTGATGAATTGTACCTTTTCTGCGCGCAATCTCATATCGATTGACTCATCATACGGTGCAATATAGAAAATTGTTACCATGACAAATTGGCTCCCCGATCTCTCCTCCGGCTCCGGTCCGCTGTATCAGCGTCTTGCTGACAGCATTGAGTCAGATATCGACAAGGGCGTCATCGATGCCGGTGCAAAACTGCCACCCCAGCGCGACCTCGCCTACGACATCGGCACGACGGTCGGCACGATCGGCAGAGCCTACCAGTTGCTGCGCGAACGCGGGCTGGTGAGCGGCGAAGTTGGGCGCGGTACCTACGTGCTCGCCCAACGCGCCGGAGATTCGAAGCCGGATCTGGAGCCTGCCGTCCTGGGCACACGCCCCATCGATGCGCCGACGGGCAAGCTGCGCTTCGACAGCACCGCCGCGCCCGATGTCGGCCAGGGCGCAGTCATCGCCGAAATCTTGGCGCGGACGGCGCAGGACCATCCCCACGACATTTCGAGCTACACCAGGGATTTTCCCGAACGCTGGTACGAGGCGGGCAGCCATTGGCTGGCGCGAAATTCCTTCCGCCCCTCGCCCGATTCAATCGTGCCGACGCTGGGCACCCACGCCGCCGTGATGGCGGCGATCGCCGCGCTCACCATGCCCGGCGACTATGTCGTCTTCGAGCATCTCACCTATTCGCAGATCTCGCGCAGCGCCGGACTGATCGGACGCCGCACCGCTTTGGTTGCAGCGGACGATGGAGGCATCGACCCCGACGATTTCGAGCGCGTCTGCGCGCAAAAACACCCCAAGATGATGTTCGTGATGCCGACGGCGAAGAACCCGACGCTGGTGACGCTTTCGGCGGAACGGCGCCAGGCGATCGCGCGCATCGCGCGCGCGTACAATGTCGTGCTGATCGAGGACGATCTCTATGGCGAGCTGACCGACGATCCGACGCCGCTGCTTGCCGAGTACGCGCCCGAGCGCACGATCGTCGCCGGCGGTCTGTCGAAGTCGGTCGCGGCCGGCGTGCGTGGCGGTTGGCTGTCCTGCCCGCCGGCCTACCGCCACCGCATCCGCGTCGCCCACAAGATGATGACCGGCGGCCTGCCTTTCCTGCTGGCGGAGGTGGGTACCAGGCTGGTGACATCCGGCCAGGCGGGCGAGATCCGCAAGCGCTGCATTGCCGAAATCCAGGCCCGTCTCCATATCGTGCGCGAGACGCTGGCTGGGTTCGATTTCAAGACAAGAGACAATGTGCCCTTCGTCTGGCTGACCTTGCCTGATCCCTGGCTCTCCGGCACCTTCAAGAATGCCAGCCTGGCGCAAGGCGTGCTCATCGACGACGAGGACGAGTTCAAGGCCGGTCGCTCCGAGCAGGTCTTCCACAGCGTCCGCTTCGGCGTGTCGCAACCCCGGCACAGCAAGGATGTCGCCGGCGGCGTCGCGGTCATCCGCCGCCTGCTCGACGAAGGCCGCGCCGGCTACGACAGTTTTTCCTGATCCGCCCGGCACTGTCCGTCGGGCAGTCGCCGACGCAGTGGTTTTCCGGCGTTTTTCGTCATCCGGTGGGGTGTATCGCGCGAAAGCTTGCGATAAGAGGAGACTCAGAAAATCCCCCTCCCACGGATACCAATCGCTGCTCATGACCATTTCCAATTCCGTGCCGATCACTCCCGAACTCGTCGCCGCGCACGGGCTGAAGCCCGATGAATATCAGCGCATCCTCGACCTGGTCGGCCGCGAGCCGAGCTTCACCGAGCTCGGCATCTTCTCGGCGATGTGGAACGAGCACTGCTCCTACAAGTCCTCCAAGAAATGGCTGCGCACGCTGCCCACCAGCGGCCCGCAGGTCATACAGGGACCGGGTGAGAATGCCGGTGTGGTCGACATCGGCGACGGCGACTGCGTCGTCTTCAAGATGGAGAGCCACAACCATCCGTCCTACATCGAGCCCTATCAGGGAGCGGCGACCGGCGTCGGCGGCATCCTGCGCGACGTCTTCACCATGGGCGCGCGGCCGATCGCGGCGATGAACGCGCTGCGCTTCGGCGCGCCGGACCATCCCAAGACCCGGCATCTGGTCGCCGGCGTGGTTTCGGGCGTCGGCGGCTACGGCAATTCCTTCGGCGTGCCGACGGTCGGCGGCGAGGTCAATTTCGATCCGCGCTACAACGGCAATATCCTGGTCAACGCCTTCGCGGCCGGTCTCGCCAAGACCAACGCCATCTTCCTGTCGCAGGCCAAGGGTGTCGGCCTGCCGGTCGTCTATCTCGGCGCCAAGACCGGGCGCGACGGCGTCGGCGGCGCCACCATGGCCTCGGCCGAATTCGACGACAAGATCGAGGAGAAGCGTCCGACCGTGCAGGTCGGCGACCCCTTCACCGAGAAATGCCTGTTGGAGGCCTGCCTCGAGCTGATGGCCTCGGGCGCGGTCATCGCCATCCAGGATATGGGTGCGGCCGGCCTCACCTGCTCGGCCGTGGAGATGGGCGCCAAGGGCGACCTCGGCATCGAGCTCGACCTCGACAAGGTGCCGGTGCGCGAGGAGCGCATGAGCGCCTACGAGATGATGCTGTCGGAAAGCCAGGAGCGCATGCTGATGGTGCTGCGCCCCGAAAAGGAGAGAGAAGCCGAGGCGATCTTCCACAAATGGGGCCTCGATTTCGCCATCGTCGGCAAGACGACCGACGACTTGCGGTTCCGCGTGTTGCATCAGGGCGACGAGGTCGCCAACCTGCCGATCAAGGAACTGGGAGACCAGGCGCCGGAATATGACCGCCCCTGGGTCGAGACGAGGAAGCCCGCGCTGCTCGCCGCCAATGACGCGCCCAAGGCCGATGTCGCCGATGCGCTGCTGAAATTGCTTGGCGGGCCGGATCTGTCCTCGCGCCGCTGGGTGTGGGAGCAGTACGACACGCTGATCCAGGGCAATTCGCTGCAGCTCCCCGGCGGCGACGCCGGCGTGGTGCGCGTCGAGAGCCATCCGACCAAGGCGCTCGCCTTCTCCTCCGACGTCACGCCACGCTATTGCGAGGCCGATCCCTATGAAGGCGGCAAGCAGGCCGTGGCCGAATGCTGGCGCAATCTCACCGCCACCGGCGCCTTGCCGCTTGCCGCCACCGACAATCTCAATTTCGGCAATCCGGAGCGCCCCGAAATCATGGGCCAGCTCGTCGGCGCGGTGAAGGGCATCGGCGATGCCTGCCGCGCGCTCGAATTCCCGATCGTCTCCGGCAATGTCTCGCTCTACAACGAAACTAACGGCCGCGGCATCCTGCCGACGCCGACCATCGGCGGCGTCGGGCTGATCGCCGACTGGTCGAAAATGGCCCGCATCGGATTTGCCGCCGAGGGCCAGATGATCGTGCTGGTCGGCGCGCCGCCGAGCTGGGGCAGCCATCTCGGCCAGTCCGTCTATATGCGCGACATCCATGGCCGCGCCGACGGCCCGCCGCCGCCGGTCGACCTCGTGCACGAAAAGCGCGTCGGCGATCATGTACGGGCGCTGATCGCCTCCGGCATCGTCACCGCCGCGCACGACCTCTCGGACGGCGGGCTTGCCGTGGCGCTGGCCGAAATGGCGATGGCTTCCGGCATCGGCGCCACCATACCGGGTCTTACCGGCACCGACCCGATCCCGGTCTGGTTCGGCGAGGACCAGGGCCGCTATCTGCTGACGCTGTCGATCGACCCGCAAAGCGGCGAATGGGACAGAATCCGCGAGGAGCAGGGCAAGCTCGGTATCTTCGCGCCGTGGATCGGCACGACCGGCGGTGACACGCTGAAACTCGGCGATGCCCGCGCGATCCCGGTCAACGAATTGACCGCCACCCATGAGGGCTGGTTCCCGCGCTTCATGGATCAGGCCATTTGACCAGGCTGGCGGCCCGGGCGCTGCTTGCAGTCGTCTTCTGGCCGTCGCTGTTCTTTTTCTGGTTTCTCGGCCCGTTCGTCTTTCTCCTGCTGTCGACGACCTCGAGCGAAGTTTGTCCGCGGCTGGAAACGCGATCGGAATTCGTTGCCGCGGCCAACGGCACCCTTCCAATGCTGGCCGTTCAGAGCCTCGTCTATGCGGTTCCGATAGTGTGCCTGGTCCTGTGGGGGCGGCTTTTGCCGGAGCTGGCTCGGGCAAGGCAGATCGTCACCTGCGCCAAGCTCTTTGCCGTTACGATCGTCATCGGAGTGCTTTGGGCGTATGGTTCCTCGCTTATGTGCGATGGCTACGGCCAGCCGTTTTTCTCCCCGGCCTGGCAATGGACGAGTTACTTGCCGGTAGTCGGTATCGCGATCAACGTCCCGCTCTATGTGCTGACCTTCAGCCTTGGCCGCGCCTTCTTGACGCGTGAGGACGCGCCCGCCGACGATGCGGCTCATCCGCACCAGGATGTCCCATGAGCCCTCGGTCATGGATGGAACGGCTTCAATCCGGACCGGAAAGGTTCTACGCTCAGTACCGACTCTCATCGCACGGGCTGCTGCACCGCTCCCCGGCGAGAAAACAGGATTTTTTCATGGCAATGGACGCGCACGACATCGAACGGCTGATCAAGCAGGGCATTCCGGACGCCAAGGTGACGATTCGCGATCTGGCCGGCGACGGCGACCACTACGCGGCTGAGGTGGTGGCCGAAAGCTTCCGCGGCAAAAGCCGGGTGCAGCAGCACCAGATGGTCTACGACGCGCTGAAGGGCAATATGGGCGGCGTGCTGCACGCGCTGGCCCTGCAGACCAGCGTTCCGGACTGAGACCTATCGCCACTCTGCCTTAGCCCAAAACCGCGTTATCCCTTGCGCCATCGCGGTAGCGTCACGGCTAACGTCTTGTTTCGGCCAACCTATGGGTTTATTTGATGGACATGTTTCGAGCCTGGCTCCCACAGGCGTGAAAGGATCGTCCATGACCGGCATCAACGACTACATCGACAACGAGGTGAAGAGCAACGACGTCGTGCTTTTCATGAAGGGCACGCCCGGCTTCCCGCAGTGCGGGTTTTCCGGCCAGGTGGTGCAGATCCTCGATTATATCGGGGCCGACTACAAAGGCGTGAACGTGCTCGACTCGGCGGAACTGCGCCAGGGCATCAAGGACTATTCCAACTGGCCGACCATTCCGCAGCTCTACGTCAAGGGCGAGTTCGTCGGTGGTTGCGACATCGTGCGCGAGATGTTCCAGGCCGGCGAGTTGCAGGACTTCCTGGTCGAAAAGGGCGTCAGCGTCAAAGGCGCCGCCTGAGTTGAGCCCGCGGCGGCCGGCAATTTAGCCGGCGGCCACGGGCGCCCGGGGCCGCCCCCACCTCGGCAATGCAGTTCCCGACTCCGGGAACGAAACGAACTGATGCGCCGGTCCACCGGCGCATCTTCGTTTGAAAGATCGGATTTTGCCGTGGACAAGCAGATAGAAGCGTCGCAACGGGCTCTGCCCATTCCGCGCTGGGAATTCATTGCGCTCTGCGCGGCGCTGATGGCGCTCAACTCCCTGGCTATCGATATCATGCTGCCTGCCCTGCAGCAGATCGGCGCCTCGCTCGGCGTCGAGAATGAAAACCATCGCCAATACGTCATCACCGCCTACATCCTCGGCTTCGGCGGCGGGCAGCTTTTCTTCGGTCCGATCTCCGATCGTTTCGGGCGCCGTGCGCCACTGGTTGCCGGCCTTATCATCTATGTCGCGGCAGTGGCTGCCGCGGCGATTGCCCCGACCTTCGCCGCGCTGCTTGCCTGCCGTGCCGTGCAAGGCGTCGGCGCCGCCGCGACGCGCGTCATCGCCGTCTCGATCGTACGTGACACGTTCGAGGGCCGCCGCATGGCCGAGGTGATGTCGCTGATCTTCATGGTGTTCATGGCGATCCCTGTCGTCGCGCCCGGTATCGGTCAGTTCATCATGCTTTTCGCCACCTGGCACTGGATCTTCGTCACCATGGCCGTCGGCGCGCTGATCGTGTCGACATGGTCGCTGCTGCGCCTGCCGGAGACGCTGCATCCGGAATACCGCCGCCCGCTTACGATCAACGCGGTTGTCGGCGGCTTCCGCATCGTGCTCACCAACCGCATCGCGCTTTGCTACGCCTTCGCCAGCACCTTCATCTTCGGCGCCATGTTCGGCTTCATCAATTCGGCGCAGCAGATCTATCTCGACGTCTTCCATGTCGGTGAGCTGTTCCCGCTGATCTTCGCGGGCGTCGCGGGCGTGCTCGCCTTCTCGAACTTCCTCAACGCGCGGCTCGTCGGCCGGATCGGCATGCGCCGCCTGTCTCAGAGCGCGCTGCTCTTGTTTCTCAGCATCAGTTTGATCTGGCTCGTCGTCTCGCTGGAGATTGAAATGCCGCTCTGGCTGTTCATTGCCTTCTTCGCCGGGGCGATGGTTCCGTTCGGCTGCCTTGGCGCGAATTTCAACGCTTTAGCCATGGAGCCGCTCGGCGAGCTCGCCGGCACGGCGTCCTCCATCCTCGGCTTCATGCAGACTTTTCTCGGCGGCATTCTCGGCACGTTGATCGGCCAGGCTTATAACGGCACTGTCACGCCTTTAGCCGCCGGCTTCTGCAGCGTGTCGGTCGCGGCGTTGCTGATGATCCTGGTCGCCGAGCGCGGACGGCTGTTCCAACCGCACAACCCGCCGGTGTGAGGTTTTAGCGCTTGGGTCAGTCGGCCCAGAGCTCGCGGCGCAGTTCGTCCCAACTTTGCTTGTCCGGCGCGACAAGCAGCCCGCCGTCGACATGCGACGGCAGATAGGCGCTGCCGTCGACGCGCGCGGCATGGCCGCCGGCCTCTTGGTGGATCAGCACGCCCGCCAGGTGATCCCAGGGCATCAGCTTGTTGTAGACGACGAAATGCGCATGCCCGCTCGCCAGCAGCCGGTATTCATGCGCCGCGCAGCGGTAGCCGAACTGCGACAGCGCCTTGGTATGGTTGCGCGCGAGCCGCGAGCGCTCCGGTTCCTTCAGATACTGCCACGAGACCGCGCCCGTCATCTGCGAGATGGGCACAGGCGCCGCAACCCGCACCTTTTCCAGCGCGCCATGCGCATGGCGGATATGGCTGCCCGCGCCTTTGGCGCCGATCAGCCAGTCCTTGCCGATGGGGTCGTGGATGATGCCGACGACCGTCTCGCCATTGACGACGACGCCCAGCATGACGCCGAACAGCGGCACGCCGGAGGCGAAATTGAAGGTGCCGTCGACCGGATCGATGACGAAGGCAAGTTCGGCATCGCCCAGACCGGCGAGCAAGGCCGGATTGTCGGAGCAGGCCTCCTCGCCGACGATCATCGCCGAAGGGTAACGCTCGCGCAGCCTGGCGGTGATCAGCCGTTCGGCATTGACGTCCGCTTCGGTCACCAGATCGGCGGCCGAGGTCTTCTGGCGGACATCGCCCTCGCCCAGCCGCCGGAAGCGCGGCATGATCTCGGCCCTGGCTGCATCGGCGAGAAGATCGGCCAGCCAGTCGATCGCACGGTCGTCAAACGTCATCGGAAATGTCTTGCCCTGTGGTGAGACGCGCATCGAGCGCGGCGAAGTCGAACAGTTTTCGGTCAAGCAGGTGCGAAGGCCGCACATTCGTCATGGCGCGGATCATCGTGTCCTTGCGGCCGGGCATGCGCTTCTCGATGTCGTCGAGCATCGCCTTCATGGCGTTGCGCTGCAGCCCTTCCTGGCTGCCGCAGAGGTCGCAGGGGATGATCGGGAAATTCATCGCGCCGGCGAATTTCTCGAGATCGGCCTCGGCGCAATAAGCGAGCGGGCGCAGAACCATGACGTCGCCCTCGTCATTGATCAGCTTGGGCGGCATGGCGGCGAGACGCCCGCCATGGAAGAGGTTCATGAAGAAGGTTTCGAGGATGTCCTCTCGGTGGTGGCCGAGCACCAGGGCGGCGCACCCCTCCTCGCGCGCGACGCGGTAGAGGTGCCCGCGCCTCAGCCGCGAGCAGAGCGAGCAATAGGTGCTGCCCTCGGGCAGCTTGTCTGTGACCACCGAATAGGTGTCCTGGTACTCGATGCGGTGTTGAATGCCGTTGGCGTTGAGATAGTCCGGCAGGATGTGCTTTGGAAAGTTCGGCTGACCCTGGTCGAGATTGCAGGCGAGCAGCTCGATCGGCAGCAGGCCGCGCCATTTGAGGTCGAGCAGCAAGGCAAGCAGGCCGTAGGAATCCTTGCCGCCGGAAAGCGCCACCAGCCAGCGCTCGCCGGGCTTCACCATGGCGAAGTCTTCGATCGCCTGACGGGTGAGCCTCAACAGCCGCTTGCGCAGCTTGTTGAACTCGACCGAGGACGGCACATCGCGGAACAGCGGATGAAACCCGCCCTCCGGCTCGTCGGCGATCGGTTCAAGCGATTTGATGCCAAGTGATTTGGTATCTGGCAGCATGTTCATGGTGCAAATGCCCCACGGGGTCCTGGTTGCCGCCCGGCTTAGCGGACCTGGCCGACAAAGAAAAGGCCGCCTCGTGGGCGGCCTTCGATCGCGTTGCTGACCGGCTTTCGATCAGCGCGAATAGAATTCGACGACCAGGTTCGGTTCCATCTGCACGGCGAACGGCACGTCCGACAGGCCAGGAACGCGGGCAAAGGTCGCGGTCATCTTGTTGTGGTCGGCCTCGATGTAGTCCGGCACGTCACGCTCGGCGAGACCCACCGATTCCAGCACGATGACGAGCTGCTTCGACTTCTCGCGCACCTCGATGACATCGCCCGGCTTGCAGCGGTACGAACCGATGTTGGTGCGCTTGCCGTTGACGTTGACGTGGCCGTGGTTGACGAACTGACGGGCGGCGAAGATGGTCGGCACGAACTTGGCGCGATAGACGATCGCGTCGAGGCGCGATTCCAGCAGGCCGATCAGGTTCTCGGAAGTATCGCCCTTGCGGCGGTTGGCCTCCTCATAGACCTTACGGAACTGCTTTTCCGAAACGTCGCCATAGTGGCCCTTCAGCTTCTGCTTGGCGCGCAGCTGCAGGCCGAAGTCGGAAAGCTTGCCCTTGCGGCGCTGGCCATGCTGGCCGGGGCCGTATTCACGCTTGTTGACCGGAGACTTCGGGCGGCCCCAGATGTTTTCGCCAAGACGGCGGTCGATCTTGTATTTCGCGGATTCGCGCTTGCTCATCGCATTCCCTTTCAAAACAATATACCCGGAACCCCATGGCTCCGGGTGAAGGAAACGCGCCCTCCTCTGGCCTCCGTTTTCGAGACCTGACAGGGTTTTCCACGCAACGCGACGGAAAAGCCCACGGGACACGTCAGTTCGAACAAGACCGCCGGCACGCCGGTGAGATCTTGCCCATGCAAAAGAAACCACCGGGCGTCGCCACCCGGTGTTGATGGCCTGTTAAACAGAGATTTAACCGCTGTCAAGCTTGTGACTGGCGACGCAACGGCCGACCCTATACCATTCTGCGTTGCATGCGGTGCCGGATGTGGCGGACGCCGACGGCATCAGGGTGGGGGCGCAACCATTTCGGGACGTAGCTTTGCCCTGACACTTGATGAAGGGACTGAAGCAGAGGAGTCCGAATTCCCATGAAGAAGTTCTTCCTTACCTTGACCGGCGCCGCGGTGTTGGCGGGGTCGATGGCGATCATGACGCCGGCGCCCGCCATGGCAAGGCACTGGCACAGCCACACGCAGGTGTGCCGCGTCGTGGTGAAGAAAAGAGTCGTATGGCGTCACGGCCACCGCTACGTCGTTCGTTACAAGGTACGGCACTGCTGGTGGCGCCGGTAAGTTGGTTGCTTTGAGCCCAACAAGGCGAAGCCCGCGGCTATCCCGCGGGCTTTTTCAATCCGGTGCCCGACTCCGACCTGGCGGCAGCTCACGACTTCTTGCTGGGCAGGCCCTTGCGCTTGGTTTCGGCGAATTCCTCGAGCTGCTTCTCGCTCATCGATTCATACATCTCGCGCGATGCGCCTTTGAGCTCGCTTTTCTTGATCTCGCCGCGTTTGGCCGCGAGTGCCGCGCCGGCCGCCTTTTGCTGAGCTTGTGATGTGGCAGGCATGGTGGATCCTCCTTTGCTGTGAGGAGAACGCTGCGGCACAGGCCGCAGTTCCAGCGCTAACGCGTATCTCCCGAAAGTGGGAACCGGTTCGGGGCAATCAAAAACCTGAAGCGCAAGGAGCGAACCTGAAAGATCGCGATGCGCTTTAGCCTGCGGTCAATCCAAAGCCCTGGATGAGCCGTTTCGTGGCGAAATCCACCTTGCCCGAGGTGAAGACCGCGATGTCGGCCTCGTTCTCCCCCGACGGTTCGCTGACGGGTTCGAGCAGCGACATGGCCCGTCGCGCGATGGCTTCCGCCGGATCGATCCAGTCGACCGGCCAGGGCGCCGTCTTGCGCATGCGGTTGGCGAGGAACGGATAATGCGTGCAGGCGAGCACGACGATGTCGGTGCGCATGCCGTCGCGCTCGATGAAGCAGGGCGCGATCTCGGCGCGCACGGCCTCCTCATCGACAAAGCCCTCGCGCATGTAGATCTCCGCCAAACCCGCCAGCCTGTCGCTGCCGACCAGCCGGACATGGCACTTCTGCGCCCATTTGCTGATCAGGTCGCGCGTGTATTGGCGCTTCACCGTGCCCGGCGTCGCCAGCACCGAGACCAGGCCGGAACGCGTGCGCTCCGCGGCCGGCTTGATCGCCGGCACGGTGCCGACGAAGGGATGGCCGGGGAATTTTTCGCGCAGCGCATCGATCACCAGGGTCGAAGCGGTGTTGCAGGCGATGACCGAAATCGCCGGCTGCAGGCGGTCGAGCAATTTGCCGAACAGCGAAAGGATGTGTTCCTTGAGCGCCGGCTCTTCCCAAGCACCATAAGGAAATGCCGCGTCGTCGGCGACATAGATGAAGCGACGGTCCGGCATCAGGACGCGTGCCTCGCGCAGCACCGTCAGCCCGCCGATACCGGAATCGAACATCAGGATCGGGCTGTGGCTTGATCGATCATTCATTGTCATCGGACCAAAAGCAGACCTTGGCCCGTGATTTGGCCAAGGCGCTTCTATCTTGAACGATCATGGTGTTGAAGTGGCAAATGCCAGCAGCTTTTGCGCAGTCTTGAAATTGCTCAGAGCCCGCGCTTGCCGAACCCCGCGGGCTTCGGCCGGCCAAACGGCTGCGGCGCCGGCGCGGAACGCGCGGCAGCGCGCGGCGCAGCGGTAGCGACGCTCGTTGTCGTGCGCTCGGCGCGAGTTGGTGCCGGCAACGAACCTTCGAAATCGAAAACCTCTGTCAACTCATTGATATTGCTGCCGGCGACAGGCTTCGCCCACAGGATCGTGCACCAGAGGCCGAAAATGGAGAGGCCGAGCAGGTTCAGGCCGCTTGGCGTGCTTTCCGGATTGCCGAAATCGATCACCAGCAGCGTGCCGGCCTGCAGGAAGGCGTAGATGGCGGAAAGGACGATGTAGGCCCAAAGGATCCACTTGGCCCCGTTGGCATCGCGGCTGCGGCGCCAGGCGATGTTGCCGCGCAGCGCAACGAAGAGAAGAGACACAATAAGCGCGGCGCCGGCCAGGCCCTGCCGCGACGAACCCGGCATCGAATCGATCAATCCCGCAAAGCCGATCGTTGCGGCAATGCAGAGCACGATCGCCACCGCCTCCGCTATGAACAGAGCGAACGAATAGAAGAAGAAACGCAGACGGCCGATATTGGACGTGAACATATGCCACCCCACCGTTGCAATAACGATGGATCAAAACCGAATAATATTCGGTTACTTCGAAGGCTCAGGGCTTACAGATTTTAACTTTCTTTGTCCGCCACTCGTTTCCGTGCGGCCGGCAGCCGCCTCGGATCGTCTCCCGGCGAGCCGTCGCCGCGCGGCATTGCCGGAGAGAACCGGTCGAGCGACGAGATGATGCCGCGCAGCACCTTCAGTTCCGGCTCGGCGAATCCTGCCCGCGTCAGCACGGCGCGCAGATTGTCGACCATCTTCGGCCTCTTCTCCTCCGGCCGGAAATAGCCGCGCGCCTCGAGCGCGCCTTCCAGATAGGTGAACAGGCTGTGCAACTGTTCCTTGGTCGCCGGAACCAGCTCCGGTCCGGAGAAATTGGTCGCGGTCTCGTCGGCAAGACCGGACTTCATCCACTCATAGGACATCAAAAGCACCGCCTGCGCGATGTTGAGCGAGGAAAAGCCTGGATCGACAGGAAAAGTGACGACCTCGTCGGCAAGGCCGACCTCGTCATTATAGAGGCCGAAGCGCTCGCGGCCGAACAGGATTCCGGTGCGCAGCCCGGCCTCGACGCGGGCTCTCAGCGCCCTGCCCGCTTCCACGGGACCGCGCACCGGTTTGAAGCCGTCGCGCTCGCGTGCCGTGGTGGCGAAGACGAAGTTGAGATCGGCGACCGCCGAGGCCAGATCGTCGAACACCTTCGTTGCATCGATGACATGGTCGGCGCGGCTGGCGGCGGCCCGCGCCTTCTCGCTCGGCCAGCCGTCGCGCGGATTGACCAGGCGCAGCTCGGAAAGGCCGAAATTCGCCATGGCGCGGGCGACCATGCCTATGTTCTCGCCGAGTTGCGGCTCGACGAGGATGATCGCCGGTCCGGTGGTCTTGGCGGGGTCTTTTGCGGTTGGCATGGCTTTCGGTAACCGGGGTTTGCGGCGTTTCGGCGTCCCCTGCCATATCCGGCCCGGAAAATGAAGCACTCACAAGCGCGGCACTCGTCCATAGTGGTAGGGATCGCGGTTTGCGCGCTCAAAAAGGCTTTGATATACGCTCCGCAACCCCGGCCGAAACCATGCGGGCAAGGCCGTTAATATCCTCCAGCAACGAGGCATTCTTTCCATGGCGAAGATTAAGGTGGCGAACCCGGTCGTCGAGCTCGACGGCGACGAGATGACCCGCATCATCTGGCAGTTCATCAAGGACAAGCTGATCCACCCTTATCTCGACATCAAGCTCGACTATTACGACCTCAGCATCCAGCACCGCGACGACACCAACGACCAGGTGACAATCGACTCGGCCAACGCCATCAAGAAATACGGCGTCGGCGTGAAATGCGCGACGATCACGCCCGACGAGGCCCGCGTCGAGGAATTCAAGCTGAAGAAGATGTGGAAGTCGCCGAACGGCACCATCCGCAACATCCTCGGCGGCACCATCTTCCGCGAGCCGATCATCATGAAGAACGTGCCGCGCCTGGTGCCGGGCTGGACCAAGCCGATCGTCGTCGGCCGTCATGCCTTCGGCGACCAGTACCGCGCCACCGATTTCCGCTATCCCGGCAAGGGCAAGCTGACGATCAAGTTCGTCGGCGAGGACGGCACAGTGATCGAGCATGACGTTTACGACGCGCCCTCCTCCGGCGTCGCCATGGCCATGTACAATCTCGACGAGTCGATCCGCGAATTCGCCCGCGCCTCGCTGAACTACGGCCTGCTGCGCAACTATCCGGTCTACCTCTCGACCAAGAACACCATCCTCAAGGCCTATGACGGGCGCTTCAAGGACATCTTCCAGGAAGTCTACGAGAAGGAGTTCGAGGCCGAGTTCAAGGCGAAGAAACTCTGGTACGAGCACCGGCTGATCGACGACATGGTGGCCTCTAGCCTGAAATGGTCGGGCGGCTACATCTGGGCCTGCAAGAACTATGACGGCGACGTGCAGTCGGACACGGTGGCGCAAGGTTTCGGCTCGCTCGGACTGATGACCTCCGTGCTGATGACGCCGGACGGCAAGACCGTGGAAGCGGAAGCCGCGCACGGCACGGTCACCCGCCACTACCGCCAGCACCAGAAGGGCGAGGAGACCTCGACCAACTCGATCGCCTCGATCTTCGCCTGGACGCGCGGCCTCGCCCATCGCGCCAAGCTCGACGACAACGCCGAGCTGAAGCGCTTCGCCGAGACGCTGGAAAAAGTTTGCATCCAGACCGTCGAGTCCGGCTTCATGACCAAGGACCTGTCGCTGCTGATCGGCCCCGACCAGCCCTGGCTGTCGACCACCGGCTTCCTCGACAAGATCGACGAGAACCTGCAGAAGGCCATGGGGTGAGAAGTGCCGAGCATTGTTGCCAGCGAAAGGGTCCGCCTTTGCGCTGGCAATAACGCCGATCTCTGTCAGGCTATTTTCAAGGCGCATGGGCTAAGTGATCTGAGGAACGACTTCGTCTGGTCGAGCGACCGGCAAGCACCTCCTTACTACCCCAATGTCGCTACTCTGGATGCCGATGCCGTAGCGGTCCAACTTGCGGAAATAGCCAGACTGACATCCGTCCTTGCTACCAGCTTTTCGGTCAAGGACGGGTTCTGCCGTCTCGATCTCCAACCGCTCGGGTTCAGTCAGCTCTTCGAAGCAAGCTGGATCTGGACGGACCTAAGTCATCCGACGAGGACGCCTTCCGGTTGGGAGCGTGTTGAGGACGCTGCCAGCTTGGAGATGTGGGAATTTGCCTGGGCGGATCGCGCAAGTCCCTCCAACGGCCGTGTCTTTCCAGCGGCAGTCCTGGCCGACCCCGCAATCGCTATCCTTGGCCGACGGACAGCTGACGGCTTTGCCGCCGGCTGCATAGCCAATAGATCCGAGTTGGTGACTGGGTTGTCAAATGTCTTTGCCACGGATGGCAGTCCGACATATCGGGATGCAGTGCGGGCAGCAGCCAATGCGTTTGCTGGATGTCGCGCGCTGGTAGCGTATGACCGCGACGCCGGGTTGGATGAAGCACTGACCTGCGGCTTTCAGGCCGCCGGCCCGCTGCGTGTCTGGGTACGGGACAGCCAAGACAAAGAGGAATAGCAAATGGCAAAGCCGATCCTCTACGGCGCCGACTACAGCGTCTATGTCCGCATCGCCCGGATGACGCTGGAGGAAAAGGGCGTCGACTACGAGCTCGCCCCTGTCGACATATTCGCCGCCGACGGCATTCCGGCCTGGTATCTCGAGCATCACCCGTTCGGCCGCATCCCGGCCTTCGAGCATGACGGTTTTCGGCTGTTCGAGACCAGCGCGATCGCGCGCTATGTCGACGAAGCCTTCGACGGTCCGCCCCTGCAACCGGCCGACCCGCGCGGCCGCGCGAGGGTGGACCAGATTATCGGTATGCTCGATGCCTATGGCTACCGCGCCATGGTCTGGGACGTCGCGGTCGAGCGGCTGGAAAAGATACCGGCCGATGAGAGCCTGATCGCCGGCGGGCTCGGCCAGGCCGAGACCGTGTTGAAGGTACTGACGTCGCTGAAGGCGAAAGGCCCATGGCTGCTTGGCGACCAGTTGACGCTGGCCGACCTGCACGCAGCACCGATCATCGCCTATTTCGTCAAGGTTGCCGAAGGCCGCGATCTGCTGGCGCGCTTTGCGGATATCGAGGAGTGGTACATGCGCGTCGCCGCCCGCCCGAGCTTTGTCAAGACCGAGAAGGCCGGTTGACGCAGGCATCTCGGCCTGCAGCGGGTGGCCGGCTCTAAAACCCGATCTCGGGCCTGGTTACCATCAGCCAGAGGATCGCAACCACGGCGCCAAAGGCAGGAAAGCCGAAGGCGAACCAGATGCGGAAGAGGCGCTTTTCCTCGTCCGGCAAAGGAGCCCGTTCACGCGTAGCCTGCCGTGCCAGATCGCGTATACGCATCTGGATCCAGACGACCGGCAGCCAGAATGCGCCGGCAACGGCATAAAGCAGCAACGAAAGCACGATCCAGCCTTGGCTGAGTGGCCATCCCATCTCGCGCGCCAGCAACGCGCCGGTGATCGGCTGGACCACGACAGCCGTCGCCGTGAAGATGGCGTCGGCAATCACAACTGTCCCGGCGACATGAGCGACGATCTCGGGCTTGCCGGTCCGCTGCGCCATCAGCATGAAGAACGCTATGCCGGCACCGGTGCCGAACAGCACCGTGGCACCAATCACGTGCAGCCAGCGCAATATGTCGGCCCACAGGCTCATCGCTCTTCCAAAATCGCCAAGGCCACCAGGACGAGGCAAAGCATGGGTACGGCCTTGACGATGGCCCCGAGAGGATCGAGCCACAGATCGGGGGCAAGCATGGTCGCAGCCGCAAGATAGAGCAAAGTGATGGCGACCATCGCCAGCAGCACCAATCGTGCGAGGGGTCGCACGACAACCGCGGCGCCGACAACGATGTCCGCTACGCTTCCCGCAAGAACCATTCCAAGCGCAGCGGCGGGCGGCAGGCCGCGCGAGACGAGAATGTCGGCGGCCGCATCGTGCCGGGCGAGCCCGACAACGCCTGAAGCCAGCCAGAACGTCGACAGGATGGCAAACACGATCGGCTTCAGCAGCCAAAGACGCGCGAACCACCGCTCCTGAACATGCGCCGGCATTACCGCCAGCGTTGCTTCCAAAGGCTGCGGAGGGCGGCCCGTGATTTCGGCCCAGGGTTTCGGGTTACCGGTCACGCCCTTCTCGAGCGCGGCAAGCGCCGCGCTGCGCAAGGGAGATCGCCACCCGAGAAGGCCGAGTCGATCCGCGACTATGCCAGCGAGCCGGCCGACAATCGCCGGCACTGCCACGACCGGCGCCTTGGGCAGGCCGAGCCAGGCTCGGAATTCAAGGAGGACGGCGCCAAGAGGTCTGGCCCGTTCCTCGACGAGATCGATGATCTGCCCGCGCGCCAGGGACCCGCCAACGGCGCGCGATACCGCCTCGGCGACATCCGCGACAGACACCGTCTGGATCGGTCGATCCGCAAGCACGGCTGGCACGAACCATGGAAACGCAGCCAGCGCACGCAACAAAGCCGTTCCGCCATAAGCGCCCTGCGCGATGACCAGGCCTGGCCGCAGGATCGTCCATTCCAAGGAGGATGACGCGACAGCGCGATCACCTTCGGCCTTGGTCCGAAAGAATGCGTTGTCGGAATCGAGATCGGCGCCGATCGCCGAAATCTGCACCAGTCGGCGTACACCGGCCTGTTCGCAAGCAGTAACGAGAGCAGCGACCGACCGCCGATGGATGGCGTCCAGATGATCGCGCGAGCCGTCCTGCAAAGCACCGGCGGCGTTCACAACCGCCTCCACGCCGGCCAGCAAGGGAATCCAGTCCGCCGCCGCGAGCAATCGCGACATGTCCGCTGCGATCCATTGGGCACGAGGCTTGCGCCGCCGCGCCTGCACGACGTCACGGCCAAGCCCGACCAGGTCGTGGCCGTCTTCAATCAATCGTTCAAGGACGGCTTCTCCGATCAGGCCGTAGCCGCCAAGAACGAGGACCTTCATCGGGCCGTCACGCGGCTTCGAGCGCCGCCCTTACCGCCGCGATAGCGTCGTCCGCTTTGGACGCGTCGGGGCCGCCGGCCTGCGCCATGTCGGGACGCCCGCCGCCGCCCTGCCCGCCTAGCGCGGCAGAGGCGACGCGGACGAGATCGATGGCGCTGAAACGGCCTGTGAGGTCCTCGGTGACGGCGACCACCACGCTCGCCTTGTTGTCCTCGCCGGCGCCGACGAAGACCACGACACCGGAGCCAACCGTCTTCTTGCCGGCATCGGCAAGCGGCTTCAGGTCCTTCGGCGCAACGCCGCTGACGGCCTTGCCGAGGAAGCCGACGCCGGCGACCGTCTCGTTTGCGGCCGGGGCATCGGACACGGCCGTGCCGGCGCCAAGCGCCAGCTTCTTGCGCGCCTCGGAGAGATCCTTCTCGAGCTTCTTGCGCTCCTCGAGCAGCGTCTCGACGCGGGCCGGCACATCGGCCGGCGAGATCTTCAGGGTCGCGGCAGCCGCCTTCAGGCGTCTGTCCTGTTCGTCGAGGTGCCTGCGCGCCGCCTCGCCGGTCAGCGCCTCGATGCGGCGCACGCCGGCCGCGACTGCGCTGTCCGACAGGATGCGCACCAGGCCGATATCGCCGGTCGAACGGACATGCGTGCCGCCGCAGAGCTCGACCGAATAAGGCCGGTTGGCCCTGGCGCCATGCAACCCAGTTCCCATCGACACCACGCGCACTTCGTCGCCGTATTTCTCGCCGAACAGCGCCATGGCGCCCTCGGCGATCGCATCGTCGACCGACATCAGGCGCGTCGTCACTGGGCTGTTCTGCACGACGATCTCGTTCGCCATGCGCTCGACATCCTCGAGCTCTTCCGGTGAGATCGGCTTGTTGTGCGAAATGTCGAAGCGCAGCCGTTCGGGCGCGACCAGCGAGCCCTTCTGGGCGACATGGGTGCCCAGCACCTCGCGCAGCGCCTCGTGGATGAGATGCGTCGCGGAATGGTTGGCGCGCAGCTTCGAACGGCGCGCATGGTCGACCTTGAGCTCGACGGCAGCGCCGGTTTTGACCGTGCCGCGCGTCACCTTGCCCAAATGCACGAACAGGCCGTCGGCTTTCTTCTGCGTATCGGAAACCTCGATCGAGAAGCCGTCGCCTAAGATTATGCCGGTATCGCCCATCTGGCCGCCGGATTCGCCATAGAACGGCGTCTGGTTGACGATCACGGCAACGGCGTCGCCTTGACCGGCGCTGTCGACAGTCTTGCCGTCCTTGACCAGCGCCTGGATCAGACCTTCCGCCTCTTCCGTCTCGTAGCCGAGAAAATCGGTCGCGCCCACCTTCTCGCGCACCGGAAACCAGACCGTCTCGGTCGCCGCTTCGCCCGAGCCCGCCCAATGCGCGCGCGCCTCTGCTCTCTGCCGCTCCATCGCATTGGTGAAGCCGGCCAAATCGACGGAGATGCTGCGCTGGCGCAGCGCATCCTGCGTCAGGTCGAGCGGGAAGCCGTAGGTGTCATAGAGCTTGAAGGCCGTCTCGCCGTCCAGCATGTCGCCGGCGCCGAGCGTCTCCGTCGCATCCGCCAGCAGCCCGAGTCCGCGCACCAGGGTCTTGCGGAAGCGCGTCTCCTCGAGCTTCAGCGTCTCGGTGATCAGCGCTTCGCCGCGGCTCAGTTCGGGATAGGCCTGGCCCATTTCGCGCACCAGCGCCGGAACCAGCTTCCACATCAGCGGCTCCTTGGCGCCCAAGAGCTGCGCATGGCGCATGGCGCGGCGCATGATGCGGCGCAGCACATAGCCGCGGCCTTCGTTGGACGGTAGCACGCCGTCGGCCACCAGGAAGGAGGTCGAGCGCAGGTGATCCGCGATCACGCGGAAGGACGCAACGTTCTCCTCATTGGGACCGTGGCCGAGCGCCGAGGACGCGGCATCGATCAGGTGCTTGAACAGGTCGGTCTCGAAAACGCTCTCCACCCCCTGCAGGATGGATGCCATGCGCTCCAGGCCCATGCCGGTGTCGATCGATGGACGCGGCAGGTCGATGCGCTCTTCCTTCGTCACCTGCTCATACTGCATGAACACCAGGTTCCAGAATTCGAGGAACCGGTCGCCGTCCTCCTCCGGGCTGCCGGGCGGTCCGCCCCAGATGTGCTCGCCGCGGTCGATGAATATCTCCGAACAAGGGCCGCACGGTCCGGTGTCGCCCATCGCCCAGAAATTGTCCGAGGTCGGGATGCGGATGATGCGATCGTCGGAGAAGCCGGCGATCTTCTTCCAGTAGCCGGCCGCCTCGTCGTCGGTGTGATAGACGGTGACCAGGAGCTTGTCCTTCGGCAGGCCGAATTCCCTGGTGATCAGGTTCCAGGCAAGCTCGATCGCGCGCTCCTTGAAATAGTCGCCGAACGAGAAATTGCCGAGCATCTCGAAAAAGGTGAGATGGCGCGCGGTATAGCCGACATTGTCGAGGTCATTGTGCTTGCCGCCGGCGCGCACGCTCTTCTGCGCGGTCGAAGCGCGCGAATAAGGCCGCTTCTCCAGCCCGGTGAAGACGTTCTTAAACTGCACCATGCCGGCGTTGGTGAACATCAGCGTCGGGTCGTTGCGCGGCACAAGCGGGCTGGAGGCGACGATCTCGTGACCCTCCTTGCGGAAGTAGTCGAGGAATGTCGACCGGATGTCGTTCACGCCACTCATGAGTACTGCCTTTTCGCGAGAACCGCCGGCTTAGCCGGCGGCAAATGGGCTTTCGGTTCCGAAGATAGATTGGCCTTTTAGCCGTAGCTCTTGACCCTGTCCAGAAACACGGAATTGGGCCAAATCAGACGTCGCCGGCGGCCCTGCGCTGCCCGCAAACGCAAACCGCCGACACGAAGGCCGGCGGTTCGGAACGCAGTACCAGGAACTCAATTACATAAGCATATTCAGATATAATAAGATTATGGCCAAACTCCGGCCGATTGCCTCGCGCAATTCCGGACGGAAAACCGCGACGCACTTTCCTGGAATTGCTCCCGCCTACACGGCACCGGCTTCGTCCTCGAAGCCGTCGTCGCCGCCTTCGGAGCCGCCATTCTCGAGGAATTTTTCCGCGATCAGCCCGGCATTCTGCCTCAGCGCCAGCTCGATCTCGCGCGCCGTGTCCGGATTGTCGCGCAGGAACAGCTTGGCGTTCTCGCGGCCCTGGCCGAGACGCTGCGAATTGTAGGAGAACCAGGCGCCCGACTTCTCGACCACGCCGGCCTTGACGCCGAGATCGACGAGCTCGCCGGTTTTCGACACGCCCTCGCCATACATGATGTCGAACTCGACCACCTTGAAGGGCGGGGCCAGCTTGTTCTTCACCACCTTGACGCGGGTCTGGTTGCCGACCACCTCGTCGCGGTCCTTGACCGAGCCGATGCGGCGGATGTCGAGCCGCACCGAGGCGTAGAATTTCAGCGCGTTGCCGCCGGTGGTCGTCTCCGGCGAGCCGAACATGACGCCGATCTTCATGCGGATCTGGTTGATGAAAATGACCATGGTGTTGGAGCGCGAGATCGAGGCGGTCAGCTTGCGCAGCGCCTGGCTCATAAGGCGGGCCTGCAGACCGGGCAGCGCGTCGCCCATCTCACCCTCGATTTCGGCGCGCGGCGTCAGCGCCGCGACCGAATCGACCACCAGCACGTCGATGGCGCCCGAGCGCACCAGCGTGTCGCAGATCTCCAGCGCCTGCTCGCCGGTGTCGGGCTGCGAGATCAGCAGGTTCTCGAGGTCGACGCCGAGCTTGCGGGCATAGACCGGATCGAGCGCATGCTCGGCGTCGACGAAGGCGCAGATGCCGCCCTTCTTCTGGGCTTCCGCGACCGTGTGCAACGCCAGCGTCGTCTTGCCCGAGCTTTCCGGTCCGTAGATTTCGATGATGCGGCCGCGCGGCAGGCCGCCGACGCCGAGCGCGATGTCGAGGCCCAGCGATCCCGTCGGCACGGTTTCGATCTCGACCACCTGCTCGTTGGCGCCGAGCCGCATGATCGAGCCCTTGCCGAACGCGCGCTCGATTTGCGACAGCGCCGCATCCAGAGCCTTTGATTTGTCCACTGCCTTATCCTCTACAAGCCGCAAAGTGTTCTGAGCCATGATACATCACCCCTTGGTCGTCAATGAAGGCCGGACAATCCGTGATCCCTGCCGTTTTGTACCTTTTTTGTTCTCGCTTGGCAAGAGGCAGCAACTGACTGAAAAACAATCAATATCTGGATTTGTTCTAATTTTGTCTCACTAAACCTGGAGCGCGCCGGCGCCGCTGGCCCAAAAGAGACTTCGATATCCAGCCGACTCGAATCGCGGGCCCGATTGCGGGGCGATGCGTGGAAACCTAGTGTGCGCACGCGAACAATCAACGAAGGTATGACGCCTGCATGCCGACATCTCCAAGAATCCTGGCGCTGGGCGGCGCCCATATCGACCGGCGCGGCCAGGTGTCGGGTGCTTACGTGCCCGCCGCCTCCAACCCCGGCGTCATGCGCGAGGATGTCGGCGGCGGCGTCTTCAACGCGCTGCGCAGCGTGGTGAAGCGCGGCGTGTCGGCCTCGCTGCTTTCGGTGCGCGGCGGCGATGCGGCGGCTGAGACGGTCGCCTCGGCGATCGCCGGGGCCGGTATCGCTGACCTGTCGGTGGTATTCCTCGACCGCACGACGCCGAGCTACACGGCGTTGATCGACAGCGAGGGCGAACTGATCGTCGGCTTTGCCGATATGGGCCTCTACGACCTCGCCTTCCCCAAGCAGATCCGCCGCGCCAAGGTCCGCGAGGCGATCGCTGAGGCCGACGCGATCCTTTGCGACGCGAACCTGCCGACGGCGGCGCTGGAACGACTGGTGGCGCAGGCTGGCGACAGGCCGATCTTCGCCATCGCCATCTCGCCGGCCAAGGTCGTACGGCTGGCGCCGCTGCTCGGCAACCTCTCGCTGCTGTTCATGAACCGCCGCGAGGCGGCGGCGCTCGCCGGCGCTGACATGTCGGGGCTGGAGCTTGTCAACGCGCTCAGGCGGGTGGGGCTGACGGCGGGCGTGGTCACTGCCGGCGGCGCCCCAGTGCTGGGCTTCGACGAGTCCGGCGTCTTTGCCATCGACCCGCCCGCCCCGCGACGGGTCGCCGACGTCACTGGCGCCGGCGATGCGCTGACGGGCGCTACAGTCGCGGCGCTGCTGCGCGGCCAGCCTCTGCGGGCGGCGCTGCGCGAAGGCGTTGCCGCGGCGACGCTCGCCATCGAGAGCGCCGAGGCAGTGCCAGCCTTCACCGCCTCCAGTTTCGCGCAGGCGCTGGCCCTTGTGCCGGAGGCACGGGAGGTGGCATAGGGCCACCAGATCATCTTGCCGGAGCATTTTTTTCGCTTCGATCGGAGACAGACATGACGCCTGAGACCGCCCGCCCCTTCATCGACATCCATCCGCCGGTGGCTGAGGCGCTCGCCGCCGGCAGGCCAGTGGTGGCGTTGGAAAGCACCATCATCACCCATGGCATGCCCTACCCCGACAATGGCGCCATGGCGGCCAAGGTCGAGCAGATCATCGTCGATGGCGGCGCGGTGCCGGCGACGATCGCGGTGGTCAACGGCCGCATCAAGATCGGGCTGTCCGATGGCGAGCGCGAATCGCTCGCCATGACCGGCGACGCCATGAAGCTGTCGCGCGCCGATATCGGTTTTGCCGTCGCGCAAGGGCGCACCGGCGGCACCACCGTTGCCGCCACCATGATTGCCGCGCATATGGCGGGCATAAAGGTTTTCGCCACCGGCGGCATCGGCGGCGTCCACAAGGGCGCCGAGAAGAGTTTCGATATCTCGGCCGACCTCGACGAGCTGGCGCGCACGCCGGTCATCGTCGTCTCGGCCGGTGCCAAAGCGATCCTCGACATCGAAAAGACGCTGGAAGTGCTGGAAACGCGTGGCGTCCCGGTCATCGGCCATGGCAGCGAGACCATGCCGGCCTTCTGGTCTAGGCAGTCGCCCTTCCGCGCGCCGCTGACGCTGCACGCGCCGGAAGACATCGCGCATTTCTACCGGACGCGCCAGGCACTCGGCCTTGGCGGCGGCATTCTCGTCGCCAATCCGGTGCCGCAGAATGACGAGATCCCGGCCGCCGAGATGGATGGCTACATCCAGGCCGCGCAGAAGGCCGCCGAGGCGCAAAGCGTCACCGGCAAGGCGGTGACGCCCTTCCTGCTGTCGAAAATCCTGGAATTCACCGGCGGCCGCAGCCTCAAGACCAACATCGCGCTGGTCGAGAACAATGCGCGGCTGGCGGCGGAGATCGCGAAGGCACTGTAAAAGCTACTCGAACGTCCAGCAGCCCGGCTAATCGCGACAGCCGAGTTCCTTCGCACCCTCCTCTGGCCTGCCGGCCATCTCCCCCGCAAGGGGGGAGATTGGACGTCAACGCCGATTTCGCCAATCGCCAACGCTGCAAGAAGAGCGTCGGCGGTAAAGCTGCTGATCTCCCCCCTTGCGGGGGAGATGTCCGGCAGGACAGAGGGGGTGGGCGGGAACTCGGCGTTTCCAGTAGTCCGACACAAGCCGCGACGCTCGAAAGTTGCCGCTTCACTTCCCCGCCCTTCGCCCAGCCTCATAAGCCCGGCGCGCCCAGACCGCCATCTCGTCGGGATCGTCGAAGGCGCTGTCCGGAACGCTCCAATAGGGCATCGCCACCTGCTTGCCGTGCCGCGAACCGGTATAGGTCCACTGGCTGCAGCCGGCAGCTTCGAAATCGGGGATGGTTTCCTCGTCCGCCTTCAGCAGCAGTTCGCCGCGCACGACGACCGCGACGATGACGCCGTGGCAATAGATACCCTTGCCGCCGAACAGTTTTCGAATGCTGATCGGTCCGAGGCTCTCGAACAGGTCTTCAAGGCGGTCATTGTCCATGCCGCAATCATCTCATCCGGCATGGGCCTTGTCATCGCCGCAACCAAAAGCATGCTGACAGGTTGAGAACCTGAAAACGGAGTTCCCGCCATGCCTGTCCTGCTCAAAGGCTCCTGCCGCTGCGGCGCCGTCCGCTTCGAGGTGGAAAGCCACACGCCGGTGCCGTTCATGCTCTGCTACTGTTCGATCTGCCGCAAGCAGCAGGGCGGCGGCGGGTTTGCGATCAACCTCGGCGCCGACTACGACACGATGAAAATCCGAGGCAAGCGCGGCCTCGGCGTCTACCGCGCCGAGATCGAGGACGACGAGCATCCGCGCTGCGAAGTCTCGACCGGCGAGCGCAATTTCTGCAAGAAATGCGGCGCCGCGCTATGGCTCTACGACCCGACCTGGCCGGACCTGGTCCATCCCTTCGCCTCGGCAATCGACAGCGACCTGCCGAAGCCGCCGGAAAAGGTGCATCTGATGCTGAAATACAAGGCGAACTGGGTCGAGCCTGTGATCGGCAAGAACGACAAGGTGTTCGACGTCTATCCGGAAGAATCGATCGCCGACTGGCACAAGCGGACAGGGATGTGGGTGGATTGAGGCCGGCCGCCGGCCAATCTTAGTCGCCGGCCTTTGCCAGATCCGCCAGCGCCTCTCCGGTCAGCCGGAAGAACTGCTTCTCCGACTGCCTTATGCCGCCAAGGCTGTCGTAGAAGGTGAGCAGCCGCTGGTTCTCGCGATCCGCCGTCCAGTCGACGCGGCCATGGCCGCGCTCAAGGGCGGTGCGCGCCAGAGCCTGCATCAGTAGGCGTCCAGCGCCGCTGCCTCGACTGGCTTTCGAAACGAACAGCTCCTTGAGAAAGAAGCCGCCTCGCAGGCCCGGCCCCGGATAAATCGTCGAGAAGATTGCGAAACCGACGATCCTGTCCGTTTCCGCGACAAGGATCTCCACGCCTGCCGGCAGGCCAGCGAGATCGGCAAGGATTGTTTCGAACGATGGGCACGGCACATGATAGTGCCGCTGCATCTCCACGAAAAGCTGTGCCAACCCCGCATTGTCGGCGACGACATGTGGCCGCACTGCAAGTGGAGCCGTCACGGTTTCGCACTCGACTGCCATCCGGTCACTGTCTCGAAGAAAATGGTCGCGATTGGCCGCTCAGGCCGAGGCACGCGCCTCGGCAAGCGCCTTGAGATCGGCCGGCTTCAGTTCGACGGACTCGCCGCAGCCGCAAGCCGAGCTCTGGTTCGGGTTCTTGAAGGTGAAGCCGGTGCGCAGCGTCGTCTGCTCGAAATCCATCTCGGTGCCGAGCAGGAAGAGAGCGGCCTCAGGCGCAACATAGACATGCGCGCCGTCGCGCTCGACATGGTCATCCTTGGCGCTCGGCTCGGTGACCAGGTCGATCGTGTATTCCATGCCGGCGCAGCCGCCTTTCTTGATGCCGAGGCGAATGCCATGCGCATTCTCGCGCGTGGCGACGATCTCGCGCACGCGGTCGGCGGCCTTGTCGGTCATCGTGATGACGGCGAAGCGTCCCATGTCATTCTCCACGTTCGCGCGGGTTCAAGGCCCGCGGAATGAGTCTGTCCTTAAGATGGTGAAATTTCACCTCTGCTGCAAGCCAACCAGTCCTTGTCGGGTTGTCGCTTAATACCACCCGACCGCGACCTGCGCTTCTTCCGACATGCGGTCCGGCGTCCACGGCGGGTCGAACACCATGTTGACTTCGACGCCTGAAACGCCCTCGACGGCGCCGACGGCGTTCTCGACCCAGCCCGGCATTTCGCCGGCCACCGGGCAGCCCGGCGCGGTCAGCGTCATGTCGATCTTGACCGAGCGGTCGTCCTCGATGTCGATTTTGTAGACGAGGCCGAGCTCATAGATGTCGGCGGGGATTTCCGGATCGTAGACCGTCTTCAGCGCCGACACGATGTCGTCGGTCAACCGCGCCAGCTCGTCGGCGGGGATCGCCGAGGCCGAGACGACGCCGTTCCCGGCGGTTTCCGCTGCGGTCTCTGCGGTGGTGCTCACATCGTCCATGGTCGTCACCCGAAGAACTTTCGCGCCTTTTCCAGCGCATCGGCCAAAGCGTCGACTTCGGCCCTGGTGTTATACATGCCGAACGATGCCCTGCATGTGGAGGTCACGCCGAAGCGTTTCAACAGCGGCTGGGCGCAATGGGTGCCCGCCCGCACTGCCACGCCCTGCCTGTCGATCACCATCGACACGTCATGGGCATGGATGCCCTGCAATTCGAACGAGATGATGGCGCCCTTGCCCGGCGCGTCGCCGAAGATGCGCAGCGAGTTGATCGCGCGCAGCCGCTCATGCGCGTAATTCTTGAGGTCCGCCTCATGCGCGGCGATGCGTTCGCGGCCGACCTTCTCCATGTACTCGAGCGCCGCGCCCAGCCCTATCGCCTGCACGATCGGCGGCGTGCCGGCCTCGAAACGGTGCGGCGGCTCGTTGTAGGTGACGATGTCCTGCGTCACCTCCTCGATCATCTCGCCGCCGCCCATGAAGGGGCGCATCTCTTCCAGCATATGCTTCTTGCCGTAGAGCACGCCGATGCCCGACGGGCCGTAGACCTTGTGGCCGGTAAAGACGAAGAAATCGCAGTCGAGATCCTGCACGTCGATCGGCATGTGCACGGCGCTCTGGCTGCCGTCGACGAGTACGGGAATTCCACGCGCGTGGGCGATGCGCACGATCTCCTTGATCGGCGTCACCGTGCCCAGCGCGTTGGACATGTGGGTGATGGCGACGAGCTTGGTGCGGTTGGTCAGCCGCTTCTCGAATTCCTCGATGTGGAAGGCGCCGAGATCGTCGACCGGCACCCAGACGAGCTTCGCGCCCTGCCGCTCGCGGATGAAATGCCAGGGCACGATGTTGGAGTGGTGCTCCATGATGGAGAGCACGATCTCGTCGCCCTCGCCGATCCTCGGCATGCCCCAGCCATAGGCGACCGTGTTGATCGCCGAGGTGGTGTTGGAGGTGAAGACGATGTTGTCGGTGCTCGGCGCATTGAGGAAGTGGCGCACCGTCTCCCGCGCCTTCTCATAGGCATCCGTGGCGGCATTCGACAGGAAATGCAGGCCGCGATGGACGTTGGCATATTCCTGGGAATAGGCATGCTGGATCGTGTCGAGCACCACCTGCGGCTTCTGCGCCGAGGCGCCGTTGTCGAGATAGACCAGCGGCTTGCCGTAGACCTGCCGCGACAGGATCGGGAAGTCGCGGCGGATCGCCTCGACGTCGTAGGGAGTGGTTTCGATCTTCTGGTCCATTTCGAAGTCCTTGCCGGCCGTGGCCGCGATCCTTCCAACACCCCTCATCCGACCGAGCTTCGCTCGGCCACCTTCTCCCACAAGGGGAGAAGGTCTAGCGCCTTACCTTCTCCCCTTGTGGGAGAAGGTGGATTGGCGCGTAGCGCCAAGACGGATGAGGGGTGCGGTCGAGGCCAAGCCTCGACCGCTTTTCACCCGTGCGTCAAAAACCAGCCGTCTAGCCGCGCCTCCAGCGCGTCGACCAGCGCCTCGTCGTCCAGTTCCTCGATCACTTCAGCCACGAAGGCCTTCACCAGAAGGCCCCGCGCCGTCTTCTCGTCGATGCCGCGCGCCATCAGGTAGAACAGATGGTTGTGGTCGATCTCTGTGACGGTGGCGCCATGGCCGCAGACGACGTCATCGGCGAAGATCTCCAGCTCGGGCTTGGTCGAGAACTCGCCGTCGTCCGACAGAAGCAGCGTGTTGCAGGCCATCTTGGCGTTGGTCTTCTGGGCGTATTGATGCACGTTGATGCGCCCCTGGAAGACGCCGCGCGCCTTGCCGGTCACCACATTGCGCATCACTTCCGTCGAGGCCGTGTGCGGCACCGTATGGTCGAGCACCATCGTGGTGTCGGTGTGCGTGTCGCCGGCCAGAAGGTTGATACCGCGCAACTTGAAGTCGGCGCCCTCGCCTGTCGTCCTGACGACGACCTCCTGGCGCACCAGTCTGCCGCCGGCATTCATGATGAACAGCGTCAGCTTCGCGTCCCTGCCGATATGCGCCTTGAACTGGGCGAGATGCGTGGCCGTGTCCGGCTGCTCCTGCACGATCAGCCAGGTCACCTCGGCGCCCTCGTCGAGAACGAGCTGGCTCACTGAGCTGACGAGGGCATCGCCGCCTTCGCCCGCCTGGCGCTCGACGATGTTCGCCTTGGCGCCGGCGCCGACACGCGTCAGCAGCCGCACATGCGCCTGGCCGCCGGACTGCAGATTTTGCAGTTCGATCGGCTTTTCCAGTTTCGTGCCGGCGGCGATATCGACGAAATAGCCGTCGGCGACGAAGGCGGTGTTCAGCGCGCCGATCGCGTCATCGGCTCCATAAGGATCAAGCCCGGGCGCGACACTGCCGTCGGTGAGCTTTTCCAACAGGCGCTGCACCATGACGCCCTCGATCACAGGCAGCTTCGTCTGCGAAACACCGCCCAGCACCGGCAGCACGGCGGAACCGTCGAGAACGGGCTCGAGCGCCTTCGCGACCGCCTCGGCCTCGAAGGCCGGCACCGAGGTCAGCAGCCGGCGCAGATCCGTATAGTGCCAGGATTCGATGCGCCGCGTCGGCAGGCCGTGCTTGATGGCCTCGATCGCGTCGTCGCGCTTCGTCATCACTGCGCCGTCGCCGGGCAGCAGCGAAAGCCGCTCGCCGAAGGCATCGATCAGCGCCGTCTCGGCCAGTGTCCGCTGGGGCTGTGCGTGCATGTTCATTGCTCTCGCCTCACTCGGCCCCATCTCACGCGGCTTCACCGATCACACCGGCATAGCCGTTGGTTTCGAGATCGAGCGCCAGCGACTTGTCGCCCGACTTGATGACCTGCCCCTTGTAGAGCACGTGCACGCTGTCCGGCACGATGTGCTCGAGCAGGCGCTGGTAGTGGGTGATGACGACGATCGCCCGCTCCGGCGAGCGCAGCGCATTGACGCCGTCGGCGACGATCTTGAGCGCGTCGATATCCAGGCCGGAATCGGTCTCGTCCAGCACGCAAAGCTTCGGCTCCAAGAGCTTCATCTGCAGGATCTCGGCGCGCTTCTTCTCGCCGCCGGAGAAGCCGACATTGAGCGGCCGCTTCAGCATGTTCATGTCCATGCTGAGCGAGGCGGCGGCTTCCTTCACGCGCTTGAGGAACTCCGGAACCTTCAACGGCTCCTCGCCGCGCGCCTTGCGCTGCTCGTTCATCGCCACCTTGAGGAACTCCATGGTCGCCACGCCTGGAATCTCCATCGGATACTGGAAGGCGAGAAAGATGCCGGCGGTGGCGCGCTCGGCGGGATCCATTTCGAGGATCGACTGGCCGTTGTAGAGGATGTCGCCTTCCGTCACCTCATAATCCTCGCGGCCGGCCAGGATATAGGACAGCGTCGACTTGCCCGAGCCGTTCGGCCCCATGATGGCGGCGACCTCGCCGGCTTTGACCGTCAGGTTCAGTCCCCGGATGATCTCGGTGCCGTCATCGACGATGCGGGCATGCAAATTCTTGATTTCAAGCATCATTTTTTTCCTGAATATCGTTTGCGGTCAGCCGACCGAACCCTCAAGGCTGATGCCGATCAGCTTCTGCGCCTCGACGGCGAATTCCATCGGCAGTTGCTGGATGACGTCCTTGACGAAGCCGTTGACGATCAGCGCGATCGCCTCTTCCTCGGGGACGCCGCGCTGCATGACGTAGAACTTCTGGTCCTCGGAGATCTTCGACGTCGTCGCCTCGTGCTCGAACTTCGCCGTCGCGTTCTTGGCTTCCATGTAAGGCACGGTGTGCGCGCCGCACTGGTCGCCGATCAGAAGCGAGTCGCAGTTGGTGAAGTTGCGGGCATTGGCCGCCTTGCGGTGCGCCGAGACCTGGCCGCGATAGGTGTTCTGCGAGAAGCCGGCGGCAATGCCCTTGGAGATGATGCGGCTCGACGTGTTCTTGCCGAGATGGATCATCTTGGTGCCGCTGTCGACCTGCTGGTAGCCGTTCGAAACCGCGATCGAATAGAACTCGCCGCTGGAGTCGTCGCCGCGCAGGATGCAGCTCGGATATTTCCAGGTGATGGCCGAGCCGGTCTCGACCTGCGTCCACGAGATCTTCGAGCGATCGCCGCGGCAGTCGCCGCGCTTGGTGACGAAATTGTAGATGCCGCCCTTGCCTTCGGCGTCGCCGGGATACCAGTTCTGCACCGTCGAATATTTGATCTCGGCATCGTCGAGCGCGATCAGTTCGACCACCGCCGCATGCAGCTGGTTTTCGTCGCGCTGCGGCGCCGTGCAGCCCTCGAGATAGGAGACATAGGCTCCCTCCTCGGCGATGATCAGCGTGCGCTCGAACTGGCCGGTGTTCTTCTCGTTGATGCGGAAATAGGTCGACAGTTCCATCGGGCAGCGCACGCCCTTCGGCACGAAGACGAACGAGCCGTCGGTGAACACCGCCGAATTCAGCGTGGCGTAGAAATTGTCGGTGGTCGGCACGACCGAGCCCAGATATTTCTGCACCAGCTCCGGATGCTCACGGATCGCTTCCGAGATCGAGCAGAAGATGACGCCGGCCGCGGCCAGTTCCTTCTTGAAGGTAGTGACCACGGAAACGGAGTCGAACACGGCGTCGACCGCCACGCGGCCCGACTTGTAGACGTTGTCGTTGGCTTCCTCGAGTTCCGAAGCCTCGGTCCTCTGCACGCCGGCGAGAATCTCCTGCTCCTTCAGCGGAATGCCGAGCTTCTCATAGACCTTGAGCAGTTCGGGATCGACCTCGTCCAGCGACTTCGGGCCAGGCGTGCTCTTCGGCGCGGCGTAGTAGTGGATGTCCTGGAAGTCGATCTTCGGATAGTGGACGCGCGCCCAGGTCGGCTCTTCCAGGGTCAGCCAGCGGCGATAAGCCCCCAGACGCCATTCCAGCATCCAGTCCGGCTCGCCCTTCTTCTCGGAGATCAAGCGAATGATGTCTTCACTCAGGCCCTTGGGGGCCTTGTCCATCTCGATCTCTGTCTGGAATCCGTATTTATACTGGTCGACGTCGATCTTTCGGACTCGATCGATCGTCTCCTGCACAGCAGGCATAAGCGTTCTCCATCCACGCCGGGGTCAAGGCCCGGCAGTTTTCAAACTATGGCACCGCCGAAACCCGGTCCCGGAGGAGACCTGCAGCGGAGTAAGCTCCATATAGTGCATTCCGACCGGGAATTCACCCGGCCAAAACGAAACGCACGGCTCTACCAGGCCCGAAGGCCTGAAACTTTCCTTTTTTGGCCGCTAGGCGGCCCTTTCCTTATCGGCCCGGCGCGCGACAATGCCCGCGAGCGCCGTCCGGAACGCCTCGATCTCCTCAGCGCCCGTCGCGCGTCCGATCGAGACGCGCAAGGCGCCAACGCTGTCGCCGTGCCCCATCGCCTTCAGCACATGGCTTGGCCCGACTTTTCCCGACGAGCAGGCCGAACCCGCCGACAACGCCACACCGGCGAGATCGAAGGCGATCTGCGCCGTCTCGGCCTTGATGCCCGCAATAGCGAAGAATGTCGTGTTGGCAAGCCTTGGCGCCGCCGCTCCAAAGATTTCCGCGTCCGGGACGATTTCCCGGACAATCGCCTCGACCTCGCCGCGCCGACGCGCAACGGCGTCGATCTCGCCCAGGCCGGCGAGTGCGGCCCGCGCCGCGGCGCCGAAACCGGCAATGCCGGGGAGATTCTCGGTGCCGGCGCGATGGCCCTTTTCCTGGCCGCCGCCATTGATCAACGGCTTCGGCATCATCAGGTCGGCCGCAGCGACGATGGCGCCGACGCCCTTCGGACCGCCGATCTTGTGCGAGGACAGGATCAAATAGTCGGCGTAACCGGCTGACATATCGATCGGAATCCGTCCGGCCGCCTGCACGGCGTCGACGACGAGCACACCACCCGCGGCCTTGACGATCTCGGCGATGCGGCCGACCGGCTGGATCACGCCCGTCTCGTTGTTGGCGGCATGGATCGCCACCAGCGGTAGGCCATCGGCCATGTCATGCGCGGCCAGCGCCTTCGTCAGCGCCTCGATATCGGCGATGCCGTTCCCATCGACGCCGATCCGCGTCACCTGGCCCGCCGCAAAACGCCCGCCGCTCAGCAGGCAAGGATGGTCGGCCGCCGAGACGTAAAGGTGGCTCATGCGGATAGCGCCGCGCCCCATCTGCCAGTCGGGGGTAAGCAGCGTCGAAGCGGCCTCGGTCGCGCCGGAAGTGAAGACGACGTGCTCCGGCTTGGCATTGACCAGCCTCGCAACATCGCGCCTGGCATCCTCGACCAGGCGGCGCGCCGCGCGACCCTCGGCGTGGACCGACGACGGATTGACGGCATCGAGCGCAGCGACCACCGCAGCGCGTGCCTCTGGAAGCAGAGGCGCGCTGGCGTTGTAGTCGAGATAGGCGCGAGTTGCGGCCATTTTCCTTCAGTCGATCCCGTCAGCAGCCATTCCGCGAGGATAGCGCGTTATTTCCTTGAAATTGCAAGGCAAGCCGTCCTATTTACCCGGCTTGCGGCGCGGGCGGCCGGACCATTGCGTTTCAGCCACCCAGTTTTGAACAATTCTAAACTAGCTTCTAGGAAGACGCTCGCCCGGCGTCAAGGCCACAGAAGATGGGGCCGAAGCAAGAGTTCCGGGCCAGGGAAGTTCCTGACAAGCGCCTTCGTATGCCACGTGGAGTATTTTATGCCTGAGGTCATTTTCGCCGGTCCGGCTGGTCGCCTGGAGGGTCGCTACCAGCCCTCCAAGGAAAAGAGCGCGCCGATCGCCATTGTGCTGCACCCGCACCCGCAGTTCGGCGGCACGATGAACAACAAGATCGTCTACGACCTCTTCTACATGTTCCAGAAGCGCGATTTCACCACGCTTCGCTTCAATTTCCGCGGCATCGGCCGCAGCCAGGGCGAATTCGACCACGGCACCGGCGAATTGTCGGACGCGGCCGCCGCGCTCGACTGGGTGCAGTCGCTGCACCCCGATTCCAAGAGCTGCTGGGTCGCCGGCTATTCCTTCGGTTCCTGGATCGGCATGCAGTTGCTCATGCGCCGGCCGGAGATCGAGGGCTTCATCTCGGTCGCGCCGCAGCCCAACACCTACGACTTCTCCTTCCTTGCCCCCTGCCCGTCGTCCGGCCTCATCATCCACGGCGATGCCGACAAGGTGGCGCCGCCCAAGGATGTGCAGACGCTGGTCGACAAGCTGCACACGCAAAAGGGCATCACAATCACGCAGAAGACGCTGCCCGGCGCGAACCATTTCTTCGCCAACCACGCAGAACTGCTGATCGAAGAGTGCGCCGACTATCTCGACCGCCGGCTGGCGGGCGAGCTCGCCGATCCGCGACCGAAGCGGCTGCGCTAGTCCTAAGGCGGTCCTGGGAGCAACCTAACGGCGGTCAGCCGATAGCTCGCGGCTCCGCCTCGCCGACGCTATTTTGTCCTTCGACCCGCTCGACCATCCCAGCCGGAACGTGCGCTTGGGCACCGGTCGGGTCGACGACGGCCGCTGGAAGATGAAGCCGAGCCGCGCGAAGACCAGTCCCGAGACGATCGCGAAAGCCAGGCCAAGCCCGAAGCCTGCGACCGTGTCGCTTGGATAATGCGCGCCGACGAAGACGCGCGTCGATGCGATGCAGACCGTGACCGCCAGCGCGATGTGCCAGCGTTTTGGAAACAACAGCAGCAGGATGCCGAACACCGCGCCCATCGTCGTGGCATGGCCCGACGGAAAGCCGGCGAAGCGCGCATCCATGGCGAAGGGATGCAGCGACAGGACGCCGAAATCGTTGAAATAGAGCGGCCGCGCCCGGCCGATGCCGTATTTCAGCAAATTGACTGCCAGCCCGGAAAGCCCGACGGCGCAGAGCACCAGGAAGGCGAAACACGTCCAGTTGTAGACCATTATTCGCGCCTGCCGTGAAAGGCTGCGCCAGTCGGTCAGATTGGCGGCGACGAGACAGAGCGCCGCCGGGATGAGATACCAGCCGCCGAGGCCGAAATCCGTGAAGAAATCGGTGAAATGGACGAAGCCCGGCGTCCACGCTCCGCGCATCCTGCCAGCGGCGCTGTCGAGGCTGAGGAAAGCGGCCGCCGCCAGCAGCACCCAAGCGAGTGCCCAGACCGGCCACGCGATTTCCGGGTAGCGTGCCGGGCGGACGGCAAAGCGCCGCCTCACGATGGCAATCGTGTCGAGGAAGTTGCCGAGTGAGCGGCGGTAAAGGGCTACGACGGACATGACTGGGTCTACAGGGGTGTTTGGGGCCCGACACTATTCCTCACGGGGCCACCCGATAAAGGCCAAGCGCCAACTTGTCTCCTGACGAATAGTTGAGCCCATCGATCTCGGTAAGACGCTTTGCCGACTTGCCCTGCCCGCCAAGCAATTCGTTGAGCTTCTGTTCGTCCTTGACGGGGGCTAGTCCCAGCGCGCAGGCCGGATCGGCGAGCAGGTGTTTTGCGACGCCGTCGACGTCGGTCAGCACCGTGCTAGTGCCGACCAGGAACACCAGGCTCGGCTCGTGATAGGGCGACGAGGCGAGCACGGTGGTATCGCAGAGACGGTTGGCATCGACGGCCGCCTTGATGGCCGGGCTCAGCCAGATCGGCTTCAGAGACGGCGCGATGACACCGAACAACAGGCTGAAGGTGATG
Organism: Mesorhizobium sp. M1E.F.Ca.ET.045.02.1.1; assembly: GCF_003952485.1. Classification (NCBI taxonomy): domain Bacteria; kingdom Pseudomonadati; phylum Pseudomonadota; class Alphaproteobacteria; order Hyphomicrobiales; family Phyllobacteriaceae; genus Mesorhizobium; species Mesorhizobium sp. M1E.F.Ca.ET.045.02.1.1. The sequence goes on along the minus strand of NZ_CP034447.1, from coordinate 5,014,059 downwards.
CCCGCGCCGACCGCGATCGCCGCGATGCGGCCCAGCGGCACCTGCAATTGGCGTGGGAAAGCCAGATAGCCGGTGGCCAAAGCGGCGATTGCCGCCGGGATACTCCACCAGGAAAAGGCCTTCGCGAGATAGATCGGCGTCCCGATGCACACCGCGGCCAGCCCGATCGACACGACGACGACGCCAAAGGCCGTCGCCCACCAAAGCCAGCTCTGCCAGCGCTTCAGCGGCGCGTTCGCCTGGTCCGCCGGCAAGGTGAGCAGCCAGCCGATCAGCAGCGCCATGCCTGGATAAGCGGGCATCACATAATGCGGCAGCTTGGTCGGGATCGCCTCGAACACCAGCCAGAACGGGATATACCAGGCGAGGCAGAAGCGCAGGCGCGGATCGTCCCAGAAGCGGTTGATGGCCTGCAGCCCGGCGCTGACCGCGATCAGGCCGAACGGCCACATGAACAGCGAATAGGTGAGCATGTAGAAGCCCGGCGGCAGGCCATGCGATTCCTCGCCCTGCGCCACCTTGTTCAGCATGTCCTTGCCGACCGCTTCCTGGAAGAAGGCGCCGCCGCTCTTCCAACTGATGAGAATGATCCAGGGCAGCACGATGACGAGCACGATGAGGACGCCGCGCACCAGCTTCAGCTTCAAAAGCCAGCGCCAGTCGCGCTCGAAGGCGAACAACGCCACGGCCGTCAGCAGCGACAGGAGCGGCGTCACCGGCCCCTTGATGAGAATGCCCAACCCCTGCGCGATCCAGAAGATCCAGGGCAGATGGCCGGCAACCGGCTCTTTGCGGCGCGTGGCCAGATAAACCTGCGCCAGCGCGCCTTGCGCGGCCACGCAGCAGGCGAGCAGCATGGCGTCGGTCTTGGCGTCCCGGCCCTCGAAGGCAGTGGCGAAGATCGCCGCCATCATCAAGCCGGCGGCCAGACCGGCATTGGCGCCGAAGAGTTTCGTGCCGGTCCAGCCGATCCCGACGACGGCGAGCGCAATGCCCAGCATGGAAACCAGCCGATAGACCCAGATCGGCGCTTCAGCCCCCTCGCCGCTCAGCGCCACCGCTGCCGATTGCAGCCAGTAGATACCGATCGGCTTTTTGTAGCGGGAGACATCCTGCAGACGGATGTCGATATAGTCGCCGGTTTCGACCATCTGCTTGGTCGACTGGACGAAGCGGGATTCATCGCGGTCGACCGGCGGCAGGCTTGCCAGCCCGCTGACGGTCATAAGAATGCTGAACAGAAAGAGGATGAGGGAGTTCCTGTTCATCGCGGGAGCTTGTCCGATCTGATCTGCGGGATGGCCCCGTCGCGGCGCTTGGGGCGCGCTGCCCTTGCGCGGGCGCCTCATTACGCCAGCAAAAGGGGCGAAGCAAGGATGCGCGAGCGCGGTCTGAGCGGAACGCAAAACCGGAAACCACTTTTGCTGATCGCGCAATTTGAGTGGCGGGCGATCGGACGCAAAACCGGAAACCACTTTTGCTGATCGCCCGCTGATGCTAAACGCGCCCCTTCAAGTCAGGCTCGGCCGAGTGCTGGGCGATCTCCAGGAAGAAAAAATGTCCGGCTTCAAATCCGATTTCCTGCGCATCATGAGCGAGCGCGGCTTCATCCACCAGATTTCGGATGAATCCGCCCTCGACCAGCTTTTCGCCAAGGAAACGGTGAGCGCCTATATCGGCTTCGACGCGACCGCCAAGAGCCTGCATGCCGGATCGCTGATCCAGATCATGATGCTCCACTGGCTGCAGCAGACCGGCCACCGGCCGATCGCGCTGATGGGTGGCGGTACCTCGATGATCGGCGACCCATCCTTCAAGGACGAGGCGCGCAAGCTGCTGACGCCGCAGGACATCGAGGACAACCTGGTCGGCATCCGCCGCAATTTCGCGCCCTACCTCAAATTCGGCAGCGGCGCCGGCGACGCGATCATGATCAACAACGCCGACTGGCTGATGGAGATCAACTACGTCAATTTCCTGCGCGATGTCGGCCGGCATTTCTCCGTCAACCGCATGCTCGCCTTCGATTCCGTGAAGCTCAGGCTCGACCGCGAGCAGTCGCTGTCCTTCCTCGAATTCAACTACATGATCCTGCAGGCCTACGATTTCGTCGAGCTCTACAAGCGCGTCGGCTGCAGGCTACAGATGGGCGGCTCCGACCAGTGGGGCAACATCGTCAACGGCATCGACCTCGGCCATCGCATGGAAGGCGTGCAGCTGTTTGCGATGACCACGCCGCTGCTCACCACCTCGTCCGGCGCCAAGATGGGCAAGTCGGCCTCGGGCGCGGTCTGGCTCGATGGCGACATGCTGTCACCTTACGAGTTCTGGCAGTACTGGCGCAACACCGAGGACGCCGATGTCGGCCGCTTCCTGAAGCTCTACACGACGCTGCCGCTGGATGAGATCGCGCGTCTCGAAAAGCTCGGCGGCTCGGAAATCAACGAGGCGAAGAAGATCCTCGCCACCGAGATCACCGCCATGCTGCATGGCCGCGAGGCGGCCGAGACGGCAAGCGAGACCGCGCGCAAGACTTTCGAGGAAGGCGCGCTCGCCGACACGCTGCCGAGCGTCGAAGTGGCCAAGGCCGATCTCGAGGCCGGTATCGGCATCCTGTCGCTGTTCGTGACGGCAGGGCTCGCCGGCTCCAATGGCGAAGCGCGCCGGCATATCCAGGGTGGCGCCGTCCGCCTCAACGACCAGCCCGTAACGGACGACCGCAGCGTTGTGACGCTTCAGGATCTGGGCGCGGAGGGTGTCGTAAAACTCTCGCTCGGCAAGAAGAAGCACGTTCTGGTGCGGCCGGTCTGATCGGCCGGTCGTCCTACCGATACTCGAAGATCGATCGGAATATTCCGGGCGCGATCACCGAGAGCGGGTTGATGTCGAGGCTCGGCTTGTTTGCGTTGCCGCGCAGGCGGTAGGTGACGCCGATCAGGCCGCGGTCGCGGCCGTTGCCGAGCAGCGGGCCGAACAGCGGCAACTCGCCGAAGATGCGGTTCAGCCCATAGACCGGCATGAAGGTGCCGGTCATGTCCATGTTGTTGTCCTTGTCGTAGAGCATGCCCTGGAAGGTGGTGCCGATGCGCGGCCCCCGCAGCACGCCGTTTGCCAGTCTGAGATAGCCCGAGCCCTTGTCGATCTCGGCGAAGCCGCGCTCGAATTGCACCCTTGACGTGTCGATATCGGCCTTCACCGCCTGGTTCAGGCTGCGCGTGTCGCCGGCCGGCTTGGTCGACACGATCGAAGCGAGCTTCGGCTCGTTGACGACGTAGAAATTGCTGGCGTCGACCTGGCCCTTCATCGGCCCGTCGGCGGCGCCCGCGAGCGACAGCGTGATCGCCCCGCCCTCCATGTGTTCGTATATGTTGAGGAAACGCAGGATGGCCCCGGCATCGGCCGACTTCATCCTGAGCGCTCGGCCGGCGTCGCCGGTGCTGTTCTTGACGGTGATCGCGGCACCCGAACTCGCCGTCGCGCTGACATCGAGACCATTCACCCGGGAGCCGGCGCCGCTGTAGTCCAGTTTCAGGTTCGACAGCACTTCGTCGTGGAAGCCGGTAAGCGACTTCACGTCGGCGCTCACCGAGATCGCGTCGGCGCCGGCGCCTTTCGTGGCCGTGTCGACGTCGGTGGTGAACTGCTTGATCAGCGAGCGGGCATCGAGTGAATCGCCGCTCACGTCGACCGCATAGCTCTTGCCCGACCGTTTCACCGAGACGGCGACATCGTCGCCCCTGTTGAGCGCGACCCTGCTGAAGCGGGCCGAGGACAGCGCCCCATTGACCAGCGTCACGTCGCCTTCGACCGAAAAGCTCTTCCCGTCGAGATTGAAATCGGACAGCGTGGTGGTGTTGCCCGACTTGGCCATCGTGAAGGTGGCTTTGGCCGGAATGCCCGCCCCCTTGCTCCATCCGACCCAGGGAATGTCGAGCCTGGCGTTGGTCAGGTCGGCCGAAACGTCTTGACCACCCTCGCCGCTCTTGTCGATCGCCACCATGATGGTTCCGGCAAGCAGCGGCGACAGGCCGGGCATCGTCGCCTCGCGCGTCTTGTCGTCGAGGACGAGCGCGACCTTGCGGCTGCGCGGCGGACCGTCGTCCTCGAGCGGTTCGACGAGATCGAGCTCCGCCGGAATGCCGTTGAGCTTCGCCTTGGCCGATATCACCGCGCGGTCCGGGCTGACGGTGATCGAGCCGTCGGCCTCGGTCACCGTCTGGTCCTCGAACGGCTTGGCTAAAGAAAGATCCTGGTAGTCCAGCGCCACCAGCCAATCGAGCGTCGAGGTGTCGACGCCGGAGGTCAGCGGGATGTCGGCCCGCACATGGCCGGTGACGTCGCCGCTCAAATCCTCCGGCGCGAGGCCGACATGGCGCATGGCGTTGATCGGCTCATAGGAGGCGAGTTCGGCGATCGCCGACGCTTCGCCTGCGACATCGATATCGAGCGCGCCGATGACCGGCGAACGGTTCGCCTGCTTCACGGTGAGCGTGCCGCCGCTTGCCGCCACGGTGCGGCCGCTCGGCATATAGACGTTGCCGGAGGACAGCGTGATATCGACGTCGTTGCCATGGAAGGCGACGACGCCGACGGCGTCGCGGATCGGCGGAATGCGGCCCGCCGTGTCGAAGCGCGAGCCCTCGACCTGGAAGCGGCCGAACACCTCGTCGCCGGAAAGCGGAACGCCGTTGCCGAGCCGCCCCGGCACGACCTGGAACTGCAGGTTGGCGTCGACCACGCGGCCGCCGAACAGATTGTCGAGCACCCAAAGCCTGGCATTGCGAGCGGAGAACCATGGCCACAACTGCTTCACATGCGAGACCGGCATGTCGTGGACATTGAGCGAAAGCGACACGCCCGGCGGGCCGTTGTCGATGAAGGCAAGCGACGCCCTGCCCAGCACCTCGCTCGAACCGCCGGAGCGGACGCCGATCTGCTCGGCGACGAGCTTGCGGCTCTTGGTCTGGTAGACGCCGGCGATGCGGGCGAGGAACTGAAGCGCCGGCTCCGGCGATTCCGACGGCGCGAGCGTCGAGCCGTCGCTGATGAGATCATAGCGATAGGACGGCTCTTCGCCCGCGGCTGCCGGCTTCGGCCCGATCGATCCGGCGAAGTCGAAGGTCGAGCGGCCCGTCTTGATCACCAGCCTGTCGACCGAAATCTTGTTCGATCCCGCCACCAGCGCGACATTGGCGTCGACGTCGGCCGGCAGCAGCCCGCGCGAGCCGAGATCGAGCACCGAGCCGCCGAGCGACAGCGAAGCCGTCAACCGCGACGGCGTTTCGCTTGACGCTTCAACGCCCGAGAGCTTCAGCGCAATCGAACCAAGCTTGCCGCCCTGGGGGGCGGAGTTCCCATCGCTAGAGCTTGCCTCGGCCAGGTTTCGGCCGGACTCCGCTACCTCGAGGCTGCCATCAAGCGACGCGATCCGCCGCGCCGTCGCGTCGCGAACAGCGGACGCCTTCAGGATCGCGCGCCGGCCATCGACATCGGCATCGTAAGAAAGCTCGATGCTGCCGGTGCCGGTCTGGGCAACGTTCGCGTCGGCGACCGTCACGCGCTTGACCGGTCCGCCGTCCGGCAGTTCGAATTCGACGTTGCTGAGTTCGACCTGGCGCATCGAATCCTCGCGCACCGCATCCAGTGCGTCGTTGACGCCGGAAAACACCGCCGCCGACACTTTCTCGGGATCGACGAGACCATCCTCGTTGCGCAGCGCCGCCGTCCAGTCGCCGCCGCCGGACGGCATTGCGGCGACCATGATGTGGGCGTCGGAAAACCTGGCGCTGGTCAGCCGGACCTCGCCGGACAGCAGCGGCAGCAGGCGCATGCCGAAGCGCACACGCCCGACGTCGGCCATCGGCTTGCCATCAGCGGTCTTCAGGCTGACGTCGCTCACCTGCAGGGCGACGAAGCTCGACCCGTCGAGCGTCAGCCGCGCCGGCCCGACGGTAACGTTGACATCGACGCCGGCCAGCTTCTCGATGGCTGTCTCGGCTTCGGCGCGAAGCCGCTCCGTGCCGATGCCCGACGTGCCGAGCACATAGATGCCTGCTGCCGCCAGGAACACCAGCGCGCAGAGCCCGGCAAACACCCGGCCAACGATGCGGAAGCGGCGGCGCACCGAAGCGCGGCCGAGTGGTGGCACGCGGCACGCGGACGGAAACGTCCCCAGGTCTGTGATCTCGTCACGCCTGAACCTGATCTTCTCGTGCTGCGGGTGCTCCTGATCCACGCAATATTCCGTTGTGAACGAACTCGTCGTGGACGAATCCCCACCTTAGGTTATACCGATGCTCGATCCGCGCGTAACCTCAGACAAAGGCATCGACATGGCTGATCTCGCAGTGGGCGACGTTGCGCCGCAATTCGATCTTCCGCGCGACGGCGGCGGCTCCCTCAGCCTCGCCGCGTTGCGGGGAAAGCCGGTCGTACTCTACTTCTATCCGCAGGACGACACCACAAGCTGCACCAATGAGGCGATCGGCTTCTCGCAGCTGAAGCCTGAATTCGAGAGGGCCGGCGCCGTGGTCATCGGGCTGTCCCCCGATAGCGTCAAGAAACACGACAAATTCAAGGCGAAGTACGATCTCACCGTCGACCTCGTCGCCGACGAGGAGCGCAAGGTGATCGAGGCCTACCATCTGTGGGTCGAGAAGACCATGTATGGCCGCAAATATATGGGCGTCGAGCGCGCCACCTTCCTGATCGGCAAGGACGGCCGCATCGCCCGCATCTGGCGACAGGTGCGGGTCAAGGGCCATGCCGAAGAGGTGCTGGAAGCGGCGCGCGCTCTTTGAGCCAGCCGAAAGCACCACCCACCGCATCTGCCGGCCGCTTCCTTTCCCCACTGCAACCTGCGACGCGCAATGCGTGAATTGGTTACGCGAGCATCGCGGCCAGCAAAGCTTTGTTAACCCTAATAATGTGTAATCCCGGGCGGTCGTTGGAGTCGTAACGAAAGCTTTGGTCCCGTGAAACCAACCGGTCAGTCAGCGGTCTTCGGCAGGCGCAAAGAGCCCCATACGGTCATTATCGCCAGGGGCAACGAGATCAGGCATTTCACCATTCGCCCCTGGCTTGCCGCATTCATCGGGTCGGCGCTTGCGGCGATCGCCATCGGTTACCTGCTCGCAACTTCCTATCTGGTGCTGCGCGACGACCTGATCGGCGCCACGACGGCAAGGCAGGCGCGTATGCAGCAGGCCTATGAGGACCGCATCTCCGCGCTTCGCGCCCAGGTGGACAGGATCACCAGCCGCCAGCTTCTCGACCAGCAGCTCATGGAAACCAAAGTGAGCGAGTTGCTGGCCAGGCAGACCCAGCTCAGCCAGCGCCACGGCCGGCTCGGACCGATCCTGGAACGGGCTGAAAGCGAGGTCGGCGACATACCCGCGGCGGCCGACGCTCCGGCGAAGCCCGACGAGCATGACGAAATCACCGGCAGCCTTTCGCAGGCCCCGACCTACTCCGTCGCTAGCCTGAGCGCCGGCGACACCAGGCCCTTCTCGCTGTGGTCGACACGGTCCGACCCGCTTGACAACGAAACCGCCGCCGATCGCGCCGACAAGCTGTTCGTATCGATCAACGCATCGCTGAAAGCCATCGAGAACCAGCAGCTCACCCGCATCACCACGCTTGCCGACAATGCCTACAAGAACGCCGATGCGATTTCGCAGGCGCTAGAAGCAGCCGGCCTCCCGGTCGATACCGAGCTCGACAAGAACGATGTCGGCGGCCCCTTGGTCCTGCTCGATTCCTCGATGATCTTCGACGGCAAAGTCAAGGAGTTGGATGAGGCTCTTGATGCGCTTGATCAAGTCAAGAAGGAAGCGCGCAAGCTGCCGCTCACCAATCCCGCTCCAGGTCGCGCCGTCACCAGTCCGTTCGGCGTGCGCACCGACCCGATCCTCGGCACGGCCGCCTTGCACACGGGGATGGATTTCAGGGCGCCGATCGGCATGCCGGCCAAGGTCACGGCCGCCGGCGTCGTGACCAAGGCCGGCTGGAACGGCGGCTACGGACGCATGGTCGAGGTCGACCACGGCAACGGTTTTTCCACGCGCTACGGGCATTTGAGTGAAATCGATGTCACCGTCGGCCAAAAGCTCGCCGCCGGCGACGTGATCGGCAAGACGGGCAGCAGCGGCCGCTCGACCGGCCCGCATCTCCACTATGAAGTGCGCCACAACGGCGAGGCGGTCGACCCGCTGCGGTTCCTCGCCGTCGGCAAGAAGGTCGCGCAATACCTTTAGCGCGTCCGTCCGCCGCGCGCCGGAGACCCCTCGAATCTACCCGCAATTTGATTGCATGAACGCGTCGCGATTGACTCGGCCCAAGTTGTAGGATGATATGTATCACCCTACCGCCTGATGCCGATTGCACCGCCGATGACCATTCACAGCCTGTCGCCGGAGATTATCGACGCCCTCGAAGGCGCCGTCGGACGGAACGGCCTGACCGCCGAGCCCGCGGGAATGGCGAAGTATCTTGGCGATTGGGCGGGCGACCATCATGGCGGCGCCCTTGCGGTCCTGCGACCCGGCTCGGTCGCCGAGGTGCAGGCATTGATGCGCCTTTGCAGCGAGCTCGGCCTCGGCGTCATTCCGCAAGGCGGCAACACCGGGCTGGTCTCGGGTGCGATCGATACGAAGGACGCCGGCCGGGTCGTCATCAGCCTGGAGCGACTGAACACCATCCGCCGGATCGATCCTGAGAACTTCACACTGCAAGCCGACGCAGGCTGCGTGCTGCAGACGATCAAGGACGCGAGCGAGGCACAGGACTGCCTGTTTCCGCTGGCGCTCGGCGCGCAAGGCAGTTGCCAGATCGGCGGCAATGCCGCGACCAATGCCGGCGGCGTCAACGTGCTGCGCTACGGCATGGCGCGCGACCTGATCCTCGGACTGGAAGTCGTGCTTGCGGATGGCGAGTTGTGGAACGGGTTCTCCGGGCTGCGCAAGAACAACAGCGGCTATGACCTGAAGCAGCTTTTCATCGGCTCGGAGGGCACGCTCGGCATCATCACCGGCGTCGAGGTCAAGCTGTTCCCGAAGCCCGCGCGGACCGAAACGGCCTATCTCGGTCTCGCCTCGTTCGAGGCGGCCGTCGCGCTGTTCAACAGGGCGCGCCGCGACTGTTGCGACCTCATCTCGGCCTTCGAAATCATCGGCTCGGAATGCATCGAGCTTGCCCGGCTGATCGACCCTGGAATGACCGCGCCGGTCGCGGCCCCCGTGCAGGTGCTGATCGAATTGTCCTCCGGGCCGACCATCGATCTCAACGGCTTGCTGGCCGGCTTCCTTGCCGATGCCATGGAGCGAGGCCTGGTGACCGACGCGGTTCTCGCGACCAGCAACGCGCAGGCGAATGCCTTCTGGGCGATCCGCGAAGGGCTGGTCGAAGGCCAGGCGAAGCGTGGCTATCATGTCCGCACCGATCTCTCGGTGCGCATCTCGGACATCCCTGCCTTGATCGAGCGCGCGCGCCGCTTCGTCGCACTCGAGCATCCCAATTGGATCCCGCTGGCCTACGGCCATGCCGGCGACGGCAACATCCATTTCAATGTGCTGCCGCCGCTCGATCTCGGCACGGCGGAAGCCCGCGCGCGCGGCGCGGAGATCACGGCGGGGCTCTACGACATTGCCGTCGACCTCGGCGGGTCGATCAGCGCCGAGCACGGCATCGGCCGCAGCCGCCGGCGCGAATTCTGGTCCGGACTCACGCCCACACATCGTCGCATGATCGCGGCGCTGAAAACCGCCCTCGACCCAAAGGGGCAGATGAACCCGGGCTGCCTATTGCCCTCGACGGAGACTTCCCCATGAAGCAAAGACTGGCCGCTATCGGCACTGTCGAGACGCTGCCCCACCGGGTCGCTACCTTCCTCAGCCGCGAGATCGAATCCGGCGAGTTGAACCCCGGCGCGCGGCTGCCGACCGAGCAGGAGCTGTCGGAGAAATTCGGCGTCAGCCGCAACGTCGTGCGCGAGGCGATCGCGCAGCTCCGTGCGGACGGCATGATTGAGGCCCGGCAAGGCATCGGGGCTTTCGTGCTGGCGCCCGAGCAGCGGGCCGCGATCCGCATCGACCGCGAGGCGCTCAAGGACACGCACAATATGGAGCGGCTGTTCGAGCTGCGCTGCATCCTCGAGTCCGAGTCGGCGGCTCTCGCCGCGGTGCGGCGCGGTCAAGAACATCTCGAATCGATCAAGGCGGCGCTCGACCGCATGGGCGGCGAGGAGCGATGGGAGGAAGGCAGCATCGACGCCGACCTGCTCTTCCACCGCGAGATCGCGCGGGCCACAGGCAACAGCTACATCCACACCTTCATTTCCTTCGTCTGCGAGCAGATCCGTCACTCGATCCACTACGCCCGCCTCACCAACCCGCTGCACGATCTCGTCGAGGTCAATGTCGGCGAGCATGTGCGCATCTACGAGGCGCTGGTGGCAGGCGATCCCGTGGCCGCCGCGGCGGCGATGCGCACGCATATCATCGGCGCCGCCAACCGCGTCGGCGTTAAGCTGCCGCTCTCGAAAACAAGCGGAGCGAAATAGATGCCGGCGAGCGTCACCCGCATCTCCGACGTCTGCCTGCTCGTCGAGAATATCGAGCGCACGGTCGACTTCTATGTCGGGAAACTCGGCTTCCGCCTGCGTCGCCGCGCCGAAGGCTTCGCCGATTTCCATGGCGAGGGCGTGACGCTCGCCGCCTGGGAGCTCGACCACATCAACCGGCACACCGGCGTCTCGAATCTCAGATCGCCGCGTCATGCGCACAAGGTCTGCGTCGCCGTCCAGCTCGACACACCTGCCGATATCGATCGGCTGCATGGCGAACTCAGCGCCAAGGGCGTGCCATTCTACGGCCCGCCCGAAAACTACGTCTGGAATGCGCGCTGCGTCTATTTCACCGACCCGGACGACACGCTCTGGGAGCTCTACGCCTGGCTCGACGGCGGCCCTGGCGACTACCACGACGAACAGCCGTAGACGACGCCGCGCCGGAGGGAACGGCGCTTGCAAGAAGAGACAAGAAGTCTGCAACAGGAGCGAAAAATGAGTGGGAACCGAGACAATCGATTGAACCGCCGCACTTTCGTGAAGAGCGGCCTCGCAGCGGTCGCGGCCGTATCGGCCGGCCTGCAACTGGTGCTGACGCCGGGCGCCAGGGCCGCCGGCAAGGTCGTCATCCAGTATGACTGGCTGATGTCCAACGGCCAGATCGGCGACATCGCCGCCGTCGCCAACGGCTATTTCAAGGATGCCGGGCTGGAGATCGAATTCAGCCCCGGCGGCCCCAACGCCTCGACCGTGCCGCCGGTCATCTCTGGCGCCGCGCAGCTCGGCCAGTTCTCCGAAACGCCGCAGCTCTATGCCGCGCGCGCCAGCGGCGTGCCGGTCAAGATCGTCGCCTGCGGCTTCCGCACCGGCCCCTACGCACTGACCTCGAAGCCGGCCAAGCCGATCCGCAATGTCGCCGACCTCAAGGGCAAGAAGATCGGCATCCAGCCGACCGCGCGCTTCGTCATCGACGAGATCCTGGCCAAGAACGGCATCGACCCGTCCGAGGTCACCATCGTCAATGTCGGCTTCGACAAAGGTCCGCTGGTGCGCGGCGATGTCGACGCCATCGGCGGCTGGATCACCAACACACAGGCTTTAAGCGTGGTCGGCGACGATCGTATCGACCTCCTGGTGCGCGACCTCGGGCTTAGCTCCTACGCCGACGTCTATTTCGCCACCGACAAGGCGATCGAGGAAAATGCGGACACGCTGGCAAAATTCATCGGCGCCGTCGGCAAGGGCTGGGGCTGGGTGCACGCCAACCCGCAGGAAGCGGTGAAGAAGATGGTCGCCGCCTACCCGGAAATGGATCTTGGCTGGGAGCAGAAGACCGTCAACCTGGTGTTGAAACTTTCCTTCGACGGCGCGACCGCCAAGGACGGCTGGGGCACGTTCGATCCCACTTCGATCGAGGAGCAACTGACGCTGCTCGACAAGGTCGGCCAGTATCCGAACGGGCGCCCGGCCGCCAAGGATGTCTACACCACCAAGATCCTGGAGCTCTCTGCCGCCGACCGGCCCAAGCTCGATGCCCCTGCGGCCTGATGGCGAACGCGATCGAAGCCCAGAAGCTCGATGTCGGCTATGGCGACCGGCAGACGGGCGTCAAAGTGCTCGCCGGCCTCGACCTCGCGGTCGCGGCCGGCTCCTTCCTGTCGATCCTCGGACCATCCGGCTGCGGCAAGTCGACCTTGCTGCGGGTGGTGGCCGATCTGCTCGATCCGCTCGGCGGCACGATCAGCGTGCTAGGCGCCACACCGCACGCGGTGCGCTCGCGCCGCGATGTCGGCTTCGTCTTCCAGGATTCCACGCTGCTTCCCTGGCGCACAGTGCGCGACAATGTGCGCCTTCCGCTTGGCGTCGGCCAACGCAGCCTGACACGCAGGATCGAAGACCGCAGCGCCGAGCTGCTCGAACTGATGGGGCTTGGCGGTCTCAGTGAGCGCCTGCCGCATCAGCTTTCCGGAGGCCAGCGCCAGCGCGTCGCGATCGCCCGCGCTCTGCTTGGCGAGCCAAAGCTGCTGTTGATGGACGAGCCCTTCGGGGCGCTGGACGAGATCAACCGCGACCGGCTCAACGACGAGTTGCTTTCGCTCTGGCGGCGCACCGGCACGACGATCCTCTTCGTCACCCATTCTATCGCCGAGGCCGCCTATCTCGGCGAGCGCGTCATCGTGCTTGCCGCCAATCCGGGGCGTGTGGTGAAAGACTTGGACATGCGGCCCTTCAAGCAGGAAGGCAACCGCTGCTCGCGCGAGGATCCGGCGATCGTCGCCGCCATGGCGGAGCTGCGCACGGCGCTGGAGCGCGCGTCGTGAGACCGGCGCCGCTCTCCCCGCAGATGACCTTTGCGCTGCCCGTGCTGGGCGCCGCGTCGATCCTGCTTGCCTGGCAGTACCTTCTGCCGCTGCTCGGCGTTCCCGCCTATATCGTGCCGACGCCAACCGCGATCTTCGGCGTCTTCCAGAAGAATTTTCCGCTTCTCATCGACAATCTGAGGCCGACGCTGATCGAGGCGTTGGCGGGTTTCATCATCGGCAATCTGGCCGCCGTGCTGCTTGCCGTGCTGTTCGTGCACAGCCGCATCCTGCAGGCCGCCTATTTCCCGATCGTCCTGTTCTTCAACACCATTCCGATCCTGGCGCTGTCGCCGATCATCATCCTGATCTTCGGCCTCGGCATGACACCCAAGATCGTCATCGCCGCGGTGATCTGCTTCTTCCCGACGCTGGTGAACATGATCCGCGGGCTGGATTCGGCAAGCGACAACGAGCACGAGCTGTTCCGGGTGCTGTCGGCGACACGCCCGGAGATTTTCTGGGGCCTGCGGCTGCCGCGCGCCCTGCCGATGCTGTTCTCCTCGCTCCGCATCGCCTCCGCGACGGCCGTCATCGGCGCCATCGTCGGCGAATGGATCGGCTCGGACAAAGGCCTCGGCGCGCTGATCATCCAGGCGACCTTCAACTACCAGTCCGACCGCCTCTACGCGGCAATCGTGCTGTCGTCGTCGTTGTCGATCGCGCTGTTCTGCATCGTTGTGCTGATCGAGCGCCGGGCTGTCAGATACTGAACGGACGCACGTCGGTCCGTGCGAACCCTGCACGAGCCGGTGTTGGTCAGTCCGATTGCACGAACAGAAACCGGATCGCCGCCGCAGCCAGGGTCGTGGCGCTCCCGGCCGGATCTGCCGTGGCCTCCCTCTCAGGATTTGACATGAATCTCTCGCGGGAACTTGGTCAAGGTCTCATGGCCGGTTTCGGTCACCAGGATGGTCTCACTGATCTCGATGCCCCAACCATCCATCCACATTCCGAGGATGGAATGAACGACGTTGCCGGGCGTAAGCACGGTCTTGTCGCCCGGCCTGAGGCTGATCGTGTGTTCGCCCCAATCCGGCGGATAGGCGACGCCGATGGAATAGCCGATGCGCGATTCCTTCTTCAGCCCGTAGCGTTGTATAACCTTGCGCCACACAGCCTCGACTGCCTCGGCCGATGTTCCCGGCCTGACCGCGTCGAGCACCGCGGCCATGCCCTCGATCACTGCCTTGGCGGTGTCCGCGACACGGGTTGGTGTCTTGCCCAATTGCACCGTTCTCGCCAGCCCGGCCGCGTAGCGGCGGCAGACGCCAGCGAGTTCCAGCGCAATCGTCTCGTTGTCACCGAACCGCCTGTCGCTCCACATGATGTGTGGGGCCGAGGCATTCTCGCCGCCGAGGATCGTTGGCGGAAGGGCGGTGATATCGCCAGCGAAGTCCGGGCTGCCGGCTATCTGCGCCGCCTGGATGGAGGCAATGGCATCGCATTCGCGAATGCCTGGCGCAATGACTTCAAAAGCTCGCGCGACGGCAGCTTCGGCGAGCGTCGAGGCCTTGCGCAGGTAGGCGATCTCGGGAGCGGATTTGACCACGCGGATCCAGTTCACCAGGAGATCAGCGTCATGCCATTTTGCGTTGGGAAGCCCAGCGACAAGCCGCGCATGCCCTTTGGGAGAGAAATAATAGGCTTCGAGTTCGATGCCGATGTGCCTGTTTCCCCAGCCTTTGGCGGCGATCCAGCTCGCGATCCAGTCCATCGGATGGCGGTCGGCCCGCTGAACATGGTCTTCCGGAAAACCGACCACGTTCTCGGGCTTCATCCAGGCGGTCAGAAGCCCGCCCGCCGCATCCATGGCGCGGCCGATCCAGACCGGCTCGGCCTCTTCGATCGGAACCAGCACCATCTGGGGCGTGTAGAATGACCAGCCATCATAGCCGGTGATGTAATGTTGGTTGGCAACGTCGTTGACGATCAGGAGTTCGAGGCCACGCTTCGACATCTCGGTCCGAATCTTGCGAAGCCGCTGCTGGTATTCGTCGCGGGCAAACGGCAATTCGATCATTTCTGCTCCATGCCTGTCGGATCAAACGATTGCTGGTTCCTCACCATTGAGGCGGCTTCAATATGGAGGCAATCAGCCAGGACGGCACGTGCACAGGTCCTAAACCGGTCCTGCCCTTTCCCGCGCCTCAGGATTCCATCGTCGATTTATTTTTGAATTCCATTTGACTGAATAAATCTTCTCTGCGAACCTTGCGTCAGATGGGAGCGCAAGGCATGGCGTTGCGAGGGACCAATCAGGAGTTCGGGCGGCCGTACAACCGGCGCATCGTGCTCGAATCCATCCGTCGCTTCGGCCCCATCGCCCGCGGCGACATCGCCCGGCATGTCGGCCTCACCGTCCAGACCGTATCGACCATCGTTCGCGAACTGGAGGAGCAGGGTTACATCCTGTCGGTCCGCGAGGAGCCGAAGGGCCGCGGCCTGCCGCCGGCAACCCTGCGCATAAATCCGGAAGGCGGCTATGCCGTCGGCATCCACCTCACCCCGCTCGGCATCGACGCGGCGCTGATCAACCTCAGCGGCGACGTGATCGAGAGCGCGCATCGCGAGGCGCCCAACGCCACGCCCGACGCTGCCTTCGATGCGATCGGCGCCATGGTTGCCGAACTGACCGGCCGCCGCTCGGGTGGCCGGGTCATCGGCATCGGCATGGCGCTTCCGGGACCGTTCGGCGTCGAGCCGATGAGCTTCGTCGGCCCGACCACCATGGCCGGCTGGCAGGACGTTCCGCTGCGTGAGCGGCTGACCGCCGTCACCGGCCTGCCGGCCTTCTTCGAGAACGACATGGCCGCCGCCGCCATGGGCGAGCGCCTTTACGGCCTCGGCGCGAAGCATGCCGAATATTACTATATCTACTTCGGCGTCGGGCTCGGCGGCACCATGCTGCATGACGGCAGCGCGCTGCGCGGCGCCTGGGGCAATGCCGGCGAGATCGGCCATATCCCGGTCGTCCCGGGCGGCGAGTTCTGTCCGTGCGGCAATCGCGGCTGCCTCGAACGCTACATCTCGCTGGAAGCACGAGGCCGGTGGAGCGGCGATGATGCCGAGTGGGTGGCCGAGGTAGCGCCGATCTTCCGCAACGCGATCGCCATCATCGAGAACCTCTTCGACCCCGAAACGATCGTCCTCGGCGGACTGGCTTCCCCTGCCCTGCTCGAACGGCTGGCGGCGTCAGCGGAACCGCTGCACAACTCGGTCTCTGCCCGCAAGGATCGCATGACGTCGCGCATCCTGGTCGCTCGGGGCGGCCAGCACGCGGTGCTGCGGGGCGCGGCGGCGCTTGCCGTTTCCGGCGTGCTTTCGCCGCGCTTCGGCCAGATCTTCACCGCCAAGCGGCAACGCGAGGACCACCCTCTGAAAGGCGGAGACATCGCGGCATGAGTGAGCCCCTGCTGGTCCTCGACAACGTCGCCAAGAACTACGGCGCCATCCAGGCGCTGCGAGGCATCAGCTTTTCGATCGGACGCGGCGAGGTCGTGGCGCTGCTCGGCGACAACGGCGCCGGCAAGTCGACGCTGGTCAAGATCATCGCCGGCGGGCTCGAGCCGACTTCCGGCCGCATGCTGTTCGAAGGCAAGGAGTTCCTTGCCAAATCCCCCGCCGAGGCCAAGGCCGCCGGCATCGAGACGGTCTACCAGGATCTCTCGCTCTGCACCAACGTCGATGTGGTGGCCAACTTCTTCATGGGCCGCGAGATCACGCGCAAGGTGCTTGGCGTTCCGGTACTCGACGAGCGCGCCATGGAAGCGGTGGTGGCGAAGGCATTGGCCAATGCCGGCACGCGCATTCCCTCGCTGCGCACCAAGGTCGAGCATCTCTCGGGCGGCCAGCGGCAGGCGATCGAGCTCAACCGCTTCGTCCATTGGGGCGGCAAGCTGGTGCTGCTCGACGAGCCCTTCGCCGCGCTCGGCGTCGAGCAGACGCGCCGCGGCCTCGACATGATCCGCCAGGTGGCAAGCCAGGGCATCGGTGTCGTCATCATCACCCACATCATGCAGCAGGCCTTCCAGGTCGCCGACCGGATCGTGGTGATCCGCCAAGGCGTCGTGGCAGGCGACGTTGCGCGCAACAAGACAAGTCCCGATGCGGTGATCAACATGATCACCGGAGAGACGCTCGCCGGTGCCGGACCGGCGGGCTGAGGGACAAATGAGGGGTCCGGCGAGAAGAGGAGCGAACGACATGAAGCGAGTGCTACTTTCTGTCTTCGGTATCCTGGCCCTGGCCGTTGCCACGCTCACGCCGGCATTCGCCCAGTCCAAGGGTACCGTCTACTACCTGGTGCCGACACTGCTCGACGAATTCCAAACCGGCTCGGTGACCGCGCTGGAACTGTTCCTGAAGCAGGTCGGCTATGACTTCAAATCGCTGAACGCCGATAACAAGACCGACGCCCAGCAATCGCAGATGAACGACGTCATCGCACTGAAGCCTGCGGCGATCGTTCTTGCGGCGGTCGATTTCAACGCGCTGAAGCCGTCCGTCGAAGCGGCCCGCGCCGCCGGCATTCCGGTGGTCGAATTCGACCGCCAGATCACCGCCACTCCGTCCGACTTCACCTCGGTGGCGGGAACAGTCGAGATCGGCCACATCGCGGCCGACCAGGCCGAAGCGCTGCTGAAGGCCAAGAACGGCTCGGTGAAGGGCAAGGTTCTGCAGGTGCTCGGCGATCCCGGCGATCCCTACACCCTCGACATCCAGAAGGGCTTCGAGGAGAAAGTGAAGGCGTTTCCGGACGTCAAGATCATCTCGCTGCCGGCCATGCAATGGGAAGCGAGCAACGCCGGCACGATCGTCGCCGACCAGATGCTGGCCAATCCGGACATCGACCTGATCTTCAGCCACGCCGCCCATCTTTCGGTTGCGGCAGTCGCTTCGCTGGAAGCCGCCGGCAAGAAGCCGGGAGACGTCATGCTGATGAGCTCGAACGGCGCGCCGGTCGGCCTCGACCTGATCCGCAAGGGCTGGCTCAACGTCGAGGTCGAGCAGCCGCTCTACGCGCAGGCCGCCGCGGTCGCCATGTTCATGGACAAGGTCGCCAACAAGCAGGAGATCAAGCCCGGCGACTATGACGTGCTTGGCCTGAAGTCGATCGTGACCAAGGAAGCTTGGGGCCCGAACATCAAGATCCCGGGCGCGGCGATCACCAAGGACAACGTCGACAATCCCGCCTTCTGGGGCAACCAGAAGCCGCCGACGGAAACCGTGAAACCGGTCGAATAGACTTTGTCGCATCGAGCTCCGGGCTGCCGGCCCGGAGCCTCGCGGCGCGTCCGCCCGAAGTGGCAGCGCACCCCGTCCCGACGTCAACCGGATCGGCCCATGAGTCCGCACACCCGCTATAGTCTCGAGCTCGTTCTCGACAATCTCGTCTGGTTCATGCTGGTCTTCGTGCTGGCGGTCTTTTCCGTCCTCGTTCCGAACTACTTCCAGCTCGGCATTTTCGCCAACATCATCGAGGCTTCGAGCGTGCTCGGCGTCATGTCGATCGGCCTGGCGCTGGTGATCATTGCCGGCCACATGGACCTGTCGGTCGAATCGGTCGCCGCGCTCAGCGCCATGGCGGTCGGCATCATGTTCTGCTCGTCAGGCATCGGCCAGGGCGTGCAGTTGCATCCGGACTGGCTGATGGTGCCGGTGTCGCTCGCCATCGCGCTTGCCGTCGGCGCCATCATCGGCGTCATCAACGGCTTCCTCATCGTCAGGCTGAAGATGAGCGCCTTCATCATCACACTGGCCTCCTACATCTGGGTGCGCGGTCTCGTGCTGGTGATCTCAGGCGGACGCTCGGCGCAGGATCTGGCGCCCGCCATCCGATGGTTCGGCATCCAGCGGCTCGCCGGCCTGCCGCTGACCGCCTGGATCGCGGTCGGCTGCTTCGTGGTCTTCTCGCTGATCCTGGCCAAGACGCCGTTCGGCCGGCATCTGGTGATGATCGGCGGCAACGAGACCGCGACCTTCCGCGCCGGCATCCGCGTCAACCGCAACCTGATCGTCGCCTTTGTGCTTGCCGGCGCCATCGCCGGGCTGGCCGGCTGGCTGCTTGCCATCCGCACCTCCGGCGCCACTGCCAATCTCGGCGTCGGCCTGCTCTTCAATGCCTTCGCCGCCGTCGTCATCGGCGGCGTAAGCCTGAAGGGTGGCGTCGGCACTCTGCCCGGCGTCTATGCCGGCGTGCTGCTTCTGTCGGCCATCAACACCGCCATCAACCTGATGGGCCTGCCGGCCAATTTCACCCAGGTCATCCATGGCCTCCTGGTGCTGGCGGCCGTGCTGCTCGACGCTTTCAAGCAAACCATTCGTCAAAGACTCGCATGACAGGACGGCTCGCATGACAGGACGCATCGAAGGCAAGGTGGCGGCGATCGTCGGCGCCGCGCGCGGCATCGGCAAGGGCATAGCCCAGCGCTTCGCTGAAGAAGGCGCCAAGCTGGTGCTTGCCGACAGCGAGGCCGAAGCCGGTAAGGCGAGCGCCGACGAGTTGGACGCCGCCTTCATCCACACCGACATTTCGAAGATGGCCGATGCGGAAGCCGTCGTCGCATTGGCGCTCAAACGCCACGGCCGCCTAGACATCATCGTCCAGAACGCCGGCATCTATCCCTGGCAGCTCATCGAGAACACCAGCCCGGAGGACTGGGACCGCGTCATGGCGGTGAACCTGCGCGGCAGCTTCAACGCTGCCCGCGCAGCACTTACGCCGATGAAGGCGCAGCGCAGCGGCCGCATGCTCTTCACCTCTTCCATCACCGGCCCGCAGGTAAGCAGCCCCGGCCACGGTCACTATTCGGCGAGCAAGGCCGGCATCAACGGCCTCATCCGCGCCGCCGCTCTCGAGTTTTCCGCCTACGGCATCACCGTCAACGGCGTCGAACCCGGCAACATCCTGACCGAAGGCATGAAGCTTCATCGCGATGCCGCCTTCATCAAGAGCATGGAGAACGCTGTGCCGCTCGGACGCCTCGGCACGCCGCGTGACGTCGCCAACGCCTTCCTGTTCCTGGCCTCGGACGACGCCAGCTACATCACCGGCACGACCATCGTCGTCGACGGCGGCCAGCTTCTGCCCGAGGGTCAGGATTTCCGGTTGACGCCGCCGTGAGGTGCCGCGGCCGCCAACTGACTTCCAGCACGTCTGTGCGGCCGCGCGCGGCGCCGCAGGCGACGACGGGATACCTGGGCCGCCCCGATGGGAAACGCTCCGCTCGCCAGATACCTTGCGCAGCGGATCCTGCAGGCCTTCGTTGCACCAACGGTTGGGCGCAATCCGATTAGATCATATACTTCTAATATGCAGCCGATTCGCCGACTACCCGACACAGTTGAAATGCACCCCGGACAACCCGATCATCCCCGCAGTGCACTTCCAGAAAGAAGTATTGGACAATCAAGCCATCTGCGATACAGACTTCGATGTGCTGATTTCAGCAGCGGCGGCCTATGATTTGGGTAACAAGAACCTCAGGGCAATTTGGTTCAAAATGGAACCGACCTGCGGGCTATTGGCGATCCAATCGTTGAGGCCACCGAATCACATCAGGCAAAAAGCTTCGACCTCCCGGCTATCGCTCCAGAAGGAACCGAACCGTCAAATCTTCAAGGTTTAGCCTAGTGCCATCCGCCGGACGAGAACGTTCAGAAGTCGTTCATTCGGACATCAGCCGCAAGGGGCCCCGAGTCATCTCCCGGCTGATAACATTGCGGGGCTTGGCTCTGGTGCACGATGGCCTTATGGGCGCCATCGCACTGTTGCTTTCTTTCGCATTGCGGCTGGATGTCATCGGCTTCTCTCAGAACTCGTGGGGATACCTCGCCGCCGCGACATTCTTCGGAATTATAGTGAGCATCACGGGTTTCTTCCTTGGGCTCAACCGCGGCATATGGCGCTATGCGTCGCTATCCGATTTTCTGGCGATTGCGGGTGTCGCTACTGCATCTCTCGCAATTTTCACGGTTGCCGAGTTTCTGATCAATCGACTGAACTCAATTCCGCGTTCCTCGATCCTCATCGCTTGGGCCTTCACGATCGTGCTTTTGGCCGGGCCGCGCGCCGCATACCGGGTTTATCGCAACCGACACGATGTGAGCAGGGGAAAAGCAGCCCGAGGAGCTGGCAGGAACGTTCTGCTGATCGGCGCCGCCGACAATGCCGAGGCCTTCATAAGAACGATCAAGGAGAGGCAAAGTGCCTCTGTCAACGTGCTTGCGATCGTCGACGAGCGCGGCCGCAGAACCGGGCGAGCCATCCGGGGCATACCAGTCGTGGGTCCGCTGGACAAACTCCCTCAGATATTGGACCGGTTCGAGGCGCGGGGGCGCCGGGCCGAGGCAATAATCCTCACTCGATCGCGCGATGAATTTCAGCAGTACGCCAGTCTCGAGGAGCTGGTGGAGATCGCGGCACAGCAAAAGCTCGAGTTGCTGATGCTCCCAAACCTGCTCGACATGAAGAGCATCGATGCGGAGATCGAACTTACCCCGATAAAGTTGGAGGATCTTCTGCAGCGCGCGCCCGTCAAGTTGGACACGCGCAAGATTGCCGCCATGATTGGCGGCAAAAACGTAATGATCACTGGAGCGGGCGGTTCGATCGGGTCCGAGTTGGCGCGGCAGGTGGCGGAGCTGAGCCCTCTAAGCCTCGTTCTGGTGGACGCCAACGAGTATGCGCTCTACTGCATCAAATCCGAGCTGACCCAAAAACGCCCTGACACGCGGATCGACGCCGTGCTTTGCAACGTGCGTGAGAGGGATGCGATTAGCAATATCGTTGAAACCCATGCGCCACATCTGATCTTCCATGCAGCTGCTTTGAAGCACGTGCCGATGGTCGAAGCGCAGCCGATCGAAGGCATTTTCACAAATGCCATCGGTACCCGGAATGTTGCCGACGCCGCGCTCCGCTGGAAAGTCTCCAAGATGATCATGGTGTCGACTGACAAGGCTGTGAACCCGGCAAACGTCATGGGTGCCACGAAACGAATGGCGGAAATGTATTGCCAGGCAATGGATCTCGACCAGAAGACGTGCACCACGCGCTTCATGACCGTTCGCTTCGGCAACGTATTGGGATCAGCCGGATCGGTAGTTCCCCTCTTTGAACAGCAGATAAAGGCCGGCGGGCCCGTAACAGTGACCCATCCGGAGATCGTTCGCTTTTTCATGACGATCCCGGAAGCATGTCTTTTGGTCCTGCAGGCGGCGGCTCATGAGCCGGACAAGATTGATGAGCGAGGCCGGATCTTTGTCCTCAATATGGGGTCACCCGTGAAGATCGCCGATCTCGCGAGGAACCTCATTCGTCTCTCAGGACGCCGGCCGGACACTGACATTGAAATCGCTTACACCGGGCTGCGCCCCGGAGAGAAACTCTACGAGGAATTGTTCGACCGTAGCGAAACACTGAGCGAGACTGGCTCGCCGGGAATCCTGGCAGCGTCCGCACGATCGATTGAGCGGGCGGTGATCGTGCGTATCTTCGATGAGATGCAGCGCATGGTAGACGATCTGGATGTGGAGGGCGCGCTACGACTTCTCCAATCGACCGTACCGGAGTTCACCGCGGGACCTGATATCCACCTGACAATGAGCAGAGCGCGCTCGCTACGGCAATGAACGTCACCTACCGCTGGCGGATCGTCAGACAGCAGGTGGCGTGGGCAGTGGCAACTGTTGCGTTATGCTGTATCGGGATTTTGGTCGGAGGACCTTTCTTGCTGGCTTCGGCAGCGGCGCTGTGCAACGTGTTGCAGGTTTTCTTCTTTGCCAAGCGCGTTCGGGATAGATTCGAGGTAGACGCTACGGTCTTGGCGCTCCTTCGTGCAAAATCCGCCACCCCTTCGACAAGCCCCTGATGTGAACCGCTGCCCGCTTTAGACAGCGTGGCCAACCAATGACGGGAACAAAAAATTCAGCAGGTTATATGGTGGGCGATGACGGGCTCGAACCGCCGACATCTTCGGTGTAAACGAAGCGCTCTACCAACTGAGCTAATCGCCCGCTCCGGGCCGGACCTTTAAGCAGTTAGGGCTCTATTCGCAAGGCCCAATGAACAGCCGGCGCACCCGCTGTCAGGCGGATTTCCCCAATGCCGGCGCACTTGTCAAAAAACCTTCCGCTGATTGCTGATATGCTCACATGCCGCGCTTGACACCCGCAAACGAACCCCTTATCCAGCGCCCCAACGACGAACACGCCTTATACGTGCTCGTCAGTGCGCGGGTGTAGCTCAGTCGGTTAGAGTGCCGGCCTGTCACGCCGGAGGTCGCGGGTTCGAGCCCCGTCACTCGCGCCAGTCTTTTCAAGGGTTTAGGCTCTACGCTCCAAAGAAGTTTCAACTGCCGACCCTGGATGCGCAAGCTCTGGCAGCGCTCGTTCCGCTCCGCCGCGATCGCGTATGCCTGAGGCCCGTCTGGTCCACACCGCACGATCGAGAGGCCAAGAGCCTTCGCCATTGTCGTCGTATTGCGCTCAGCCGAGTTCTTGGGCGAGCCCGATGAGAAGCCCTTCAGGCCCGCGGATGTAGCAGAGCCGGTACGCGTCTTTATACTGGACTACTTCGCCTACGAGCTGCGCGCCGCGATGGCGGAGCTTTTCAAGCGTCTCGTCGATGTCGTCCACGGCGAACATGACGCGCAGGTAGCCTAGAGCGTTCACCGAGGCGTTGCGGTGATCCGCGACTACAGGCGGCGTGAGGAAGCGGGATAGCTCGAGCCGGCCGTGGCCGTCCGGCGTGCGCATCATGGCAATCTCGACGCGCTGATCGCCCAATCCAGTGACACGTCCGGCCCATTCTCCTTCGATCGTGGCCCGCCCTTCGAGCTCAAGGCCGAGCTCGCGAAAGAAATCAATCGTCCCTTCGAGGTCATCGACGACGATTCCTACGTTGTCCATCCGTTTGAGTGCCATGTGTTCAGGCTACAAGGTGCCGTCCAGGCCGTAAACTCATAAGCGCCGGGGCGCCCTTGAAATGGCCGGCGTCGAGTTCATCTCAGAGAACGGCGGCGGCGCCGGCATGAGGTTGAGAAAGGCTGGATCGTCAAGCGCTTCTCACCGGCAGCCACCTGAAGGAAGGCACTGCTCACGCCGGCGGCCATTTATGAAGCGCGTGTCTTCGTCAGCCGTTCGGATAGTAGCCGCCGTCGGCACCGTCACCCACATAGGTGCCTTGCCCGGTGGCATTCTGAAGCCGCTGATCCAGGGCATTGATCTCCCCCAGCGCCGAACGGTCTCCGGAAGTCAGCGCGGTACGCTGGATGGTATCCGCCTGCTGCATCAGATCACGGGCCTGATCCTGCGTGATCTTGCCGGCTTGCCTTGCTTCCCGGATACCCTGCCTCACGTTCAGCAACTGATCCAACGCCGCTTTCGCTTTCGGATCCGCCGGCACCGATGCCGTGGTCATGGTGTCGACCCTGTGGTGACGGTGCACCGCATAGGCGCTCGAAAGCGGTATGGCCGCGAAGACCGATGCGACCGCGATGATTTTTGGCATGAAATAGCGCATGACGGCATCTCCCTATGATGGAGGGAGCGGTAAAGCCGCTTCCCCAAAACGGGCCGTCTGGTCGCGTCGTGTCGCGATGCAGCCACTCACCGCCGGCGGTTCTCGGCCCGGGGACGAGATATAGAGGCCACCCCGGAGTTGAAACGCAGGTGGCACGCAAACGTTATCCGATGTGATCGAGCGTTGAATGGTGGCTGCACATATGCTGGCTACCTGTCTGTTTCGGGCGAATATACCGGCGCCGCTCGTCAGGCCTGTGCTCCACGTTCCCCTTGAACTGCCTCAAGAAAAGATGGCTGCCGGTGGGCCATAGCTGTCGTCGTCTTTTCAGGATGCGCCCTTGCTTACTTTCCCCTTCTCCGAAGCGAATCCCATTCAATATCCCGGCCCTCCTCCGAAAAGTTCGGACGTGGTGATTGTCGGCGGCGGCATTATCGGCGTGACGACAGCTCTTTTTCTTGCGCGGCGGAACATCTCCGTGACGCTGGTGGAAAAGGGGCGGATCGCGGCCGAGCAGTCCTCCCGCAATTGGGGATGGATCCGCAAGCAGGGACGCGATGCGGATGAGCTGCCGATCGTGATCGAGGCATCCCGCCACTGGCGGCAGCTGGCCGAGGAATGCGGCGAAGACATCGGCCTCAACCAGACAGGCGTGACTTATCTTGCCAGCTCGGACCGCCAAATGGCCGGCTTCGAAGAATTCCTGAAGATCGCCGCCGTCCACAAGATCGATACCCGCCTTCTGAACGCGCGGGAAACCGCGGGTCTCATCAAAGGGATGTCACGCAGTTTCAAGGGCGCGATGACAACACCTTCCGACATGCGGGCCGAGCCTTGGGTGGCCGTGCCCGCACTCGCCCGGCTTGCGGCCCGCAAAGGCGTCAGGATCGTGGAGAATTGCGCGGCGCGAACCTTGGAAATCTCGGCCGGCAGGGTCAGCGGCGTGTGGACCGAGGCGGGTCACATCGAGACGTCCAGCGTTCTGGTCGCGGGTGGTGCGTGGTCTTCCCTTTTCCTGAGAAGACATGGCGTCTCCATTCCCCAGCTCAGTGTAAGGTCGACCGCGGCTGCGACGGAGCCAATGCCTGAAATCCATGCAGGCGCCGCGTCGGGAGAACATATCGCCTTCAGACGCAGACAGGATGGCGGATACACGCTCGCTCCGGGAGGCAGCCATTTGCTCCACCTGGGGCCTGACGCATTCCGGCACGCGACGAAATACCTTCCCGCCCTCATGGCCAATCCTTTCGGCTCACGCTATTCGCCGGCCGCACCGGATGGCTACCCGGACAGTTGGTCGACGCCGCGTCATTGGACACCGGATTCTCAAAGTCCTTTCGAAAGAATGCGGGTGCTCAATCCGGCTCCGGAACGTTCCGGTCTCCGTTCGATCGAACGCAATTTCAGGCGCCTGTTCCCACAGCTCGAGTCGGTCCGCCTGAAGGCAAGCTGGGCAGGCATGATAGACGCCATGCCGGACGTCGTCCCCATAGTCGATCGCGTGCAGGCGATCATCGGCCTTGTCGTCGCAACGGGCATGAGCGGTCACGGCTTCGGCATCGGGCCGGGAATCGGTCGGGTCGTCTCCGACATGATCCAGGGAAACGAGATCGGCCACGATCTCACCCGCTTTCGCCTGTCACGCTTTTCTGACGGAAGCGCCATTCGGTTAGGCCCCTCTCTCTAGAGCCGCGGCAGGAACTAATCGCTTATTGTTCCGTTCCACCCAGAAGTCGAAATCGGGAGATTGAGATGACTGTGAGATGTCGCGTTTCGATTGACGACGCCAGGGATGTGGACGAGCTCGCTTTCCAGGAATTGCCGCGGGTGGGTGAAAGCGTATCCATGCCGGTCGACGGATCGAATATGGACCTTCGCGTTCTGCGCGTCGTGCATATGCCCGGCAGCGAGCAAGGCGCCGCGACGATGCTGGAACTGACCAGCAAGATTCTCTAGCGGCTTTTCCCCTGTTTCACTCGCCCAACACGACACCGGAGGAGACAATCTGGGCGGTTCGCTCGGTGAGCTTCTCGCGCTTTACAAGCGTAGGCTTTTCATAGGGCTTCTTCATCTCACCGTTCCGGAACCGGCGCTGCCTTGTGTTTGGTCAAGACAGTGAACGCGCGCGCACTCGTTGCGTTCCGAAGGACGGGTTGTGGCTGAATTCGGCCAGTCGTGGGCGCACGCGTGCCCCGACTGCGCTCGAACCGACTTGCGCGGACGCGCTCGATGGACTGGTGGCGTGGAATTTGCCGATACCAAATCTGCCTCAGTGCCCTGCGATTTCAGTTTGTAGATCAGCCGGACCGCCAGTCCGACGTATCCGACCTGAAGAATGATCATCGCAACAATGGCCCAGCCGAGCGCCCTCCAAGCCGAGCCTGTCTCCAGTTCAGCCCAGATCGCCGTAATGAACGACGTCGCGAACATGCCCACTAGAAATTGAGGAAATTGCATCGGCACGGCACCCAAGGCTTTGGCGTTTCCAGGCGACTCTCAACTCACCGTGAAAAAAGCCCGCCGCCCCATTTGCGGAGCGGCGGGCCCCCCAAATTTGCCCCCCGGCTACCGGGGCACGGTCGACCCCGGCATTGCTGACAGTGCAATTGCGGTGCCAGACACGATGACCCATTACGGGACACCTATGCGGTCGACGCAAGGCGTCGGCGCCAAATAACATTAACCGTGGCTAATATGTCACCGTATCGCCGCAAGAGACCGGATTGTGAGGATTGCGGCAGGCACCGGTCGGGCGCGGTGCTGGGAGCGCCCGTGAGGCTGCGCACGAGGCTGGCGACTGCTTCAAGCCTTCGCCAGCAGCGCCTCGACTTCCTCAAGCGTCGGCATCGACGGAGCCGTGCCCGGACGGGTCACCGAAATGCCGGCGACGGCGCAGGCAAAGTGCACCGCCTCCAGCGGCTCGACACCCTTGGCAAGTGCTGCCGCCAGGCCGCCATTGAAGGCGTCGCCCGCCCCCGTGGTTTCGATCACCGCGCCGGCATTGACCGCGCCTACATGTTCGGAACAGTCCTTGCTGTGCAGCAGCGCACCCTTCTCGCCAAGCGTCACGATGACGGTGCCGACACCCTTCGCCAGCAACGCGTCGGCGGCGCGGCGGGCATCCTCGATCGACGAAACCTTGATGCCGGTCAACCCTTCGGCCTCGGACTCGTTGGGCGTGACATAGTCGCAGAGCGCGTAGATGCTGTCCGGCAGCGTGGCGGCCGGCGCCGGGTTGAGGATGGTCGTCACCCCTGCTCCGCGCGCGATCTCGAGCGCCTTCAGCGCGGCATCGATCGGCTGTTCGAGTTGGGTGACGAAGACGCCGGCCGAGCGGATCAGATCGGCATGCGCCTCGATGTCGGCGGGCGAGATCAGCATCGCCGCACCCGGGCTGACGATGATGGCGTTGTTGCCGCTGCCCTCCTCGACGAAGATGTAGGCCGCCCCCGTGTAGCTGTCGGGCGTGTCGATCACCGCGCTTTTCACGCCGGCGCCTTTCCAGGTCTGCTTGGCCATGTCGGCAAAGGCATCGACGCCGAGCCGCGTCAGAAACGTGATGTCGGCGCCGAGCTTGCCGGCCGCCACCGCCTGGTTCGAACCTTTGCCGCCCGGTCCGAGCTTGAACGAATTGCCCAGGATCGTCTCGCCCATGCGCGGCTGGCGGTCGGCGCGATAGGCCGTGTCGGCGACGAAGACCCCCAAGATCACAACAGGCTTCATGACAACAGGCTTGCCGGCGGCCATCTCCTTACTCCGCATCCGGCGGAATGACGCCCTTGCGGAAGGCGAAGCAGCCATAGAAGCGGCGCTCGCCGGTCTGGATGACGCAGTATGCCTTCTTGGCGCGCTCGTAGAAGGCGTAGCGCTCGATCGAGATCATCGGCCAGGACTTGCCTTCGGCCGCGTCGATCTCCTTCTGCACCTCCTGCTGCACCGGCGGGATCTCGTTCGGCTTGCCGACGATCTCCATGCGTGCGGCGGCGTCGTCGACGAAGCTGTCCAGCGGATAGAGCGACAGCACCGCCTTCGCCACGTCGGCCGCCGGCGCATCGATGCGCAGCAGCTTGCCGAGCACGGTCTGCTTCGCGACGGAATCGGATGGGAAATTGGTGTCGGCGATGATCAGGTCGTCGCCGTGGCCCATCGCCCGCAGCGCCTGGAGCACGTCGGCATTGAGCAGCGGATTGATCCCTTTGAGCATGGTTTCCTCTTGGAAGTCTGTTTGCGGTCAGAGACGCTTGCCGGTCCCTGCGTCGAAGAGATGGACGTGGTCGAGGCGCGGCCTCAGTTTCAACGTATCGCCCGGCTTGAAGTCGTGCCGCTCGCGGAACAAGGCGACCATCTCGCCCTCGCCGAAGCGCACGAACACCAATGTCTCCGAGCCCGTCGGTTCGACCACCGAAATCGTGGATGCGACGCCATCGGGATGGATTTCCAGATGCTCCGGGCGCACGCCGTAGACGACGGCCTGTCCATCCTCGGTCCGGATGCCGGCTGGCATCGGAAAGGCCGAGCCCGCGATGTCGACCACGGGCTTCTCGCCCTTCTTCACCGTACCCTTGAGCAGGTTCATCGCCGGCGATCCGATGAAGCCGGCGACGAACAGGTTGGCCGGCCGGTCGAACAATTGCAGCGGCGCCCCGACCTGCTCGATACGGCCGTCGCGCATCACGACGATCTTGTCGGCCATGGTCATGGCCTCGATCTGGTCGTGGGTGACGTAGATGGTTGTGGTCTTCAGCCGCTGGTGCAGTTCCTTGATCTCGGTGCGCATCTGCACGCGCAGCTTGGCGTCGAGATTGCTGAGCGGCTCGTCGAACAGGAACACCTGCGGATCGCGCACGATGGCGCGACCCATGGCGACGCGCTGGCGCTGGCCGCCGGAAAGCTGGCGCGGATAGCGCTTGAGATAGGGCGCGAGATCGAGAATGTCGGCAGCCCGCTTGACCCGATCGGCAACCACCGCCGGGTCGGTGCCGCGCAGCTTCAGCGCGAAAGCCATGTTCTGCTCCACCGTCTTATGCGGATAGAGCGCGTAGTTCTGGAACACCATGGCGATGTCGCGCTTGGCGGGCGGCAGGTTGTTGACGATACGGTCGCCGATCGAGATCGTTCCGCCGGAGACCGTTTCCAGCCCCGCCACCATCCTCAGCAGCGTAGACTTGCCGCACCCCGAAGGACCGACCAGCACGACGAACTGGCCGTCGGCGATATCGACGCTGACCTCGTGCAGAACCTTGACGGTTCCGAACGCCTTGGCCACATTGGCGATTGCGACTTGAGCCATCCTCTCCCCTATCTTTTTCGGTGAAGCTAGCCATTGCCAACGGCAAGGGCAAGTCGGTATCTTATAGATAAAAAGCCATTCTTGTTGACAAGGTAATCGATTACGCGAATAGTTGCGAGTGCCAATCCGACAGCCGGTCCTTGTCCCGGAAAATCGGAGTTCCAGGCGACGCAGGGTGGGGTCCCACGTCCCCCTATGGTATAGGAGAACCACAGACGTTTCGGCGTCCGAGATTGGCAATTCAATTCACGACTGGAAGTTCTGGGAGGAACCTTGAGATGAGAGTCGATCTTTACGAAAAACTGGTGCGCGCCGGGGCGACCCGCCGCGATTTGCTGAAAGGCGCGGCCAGCATGGCCGCACTTGCGGCGGCGTCCGGCGCCGGTCTCGGTGCGCTGACGAGGCCCGCGGCGGCCGCGGATGATCTGCGCGCGAAACTTCTGCAGATACCGGGCGTCGGCAAGGGCCAGCCGACGGATGCCGACTTCCAGAAAGTCGGCGAGCTTTGCCTGGAAGCGACCAAGGCCAACGTCAAGGAAGGTGAATTCGCCGGTGTCGAGCTCACCTTCATGGGCCTCAACAACCAGAACCTGCATAACGTGCTGTTCCGCGGTTTCCTGAAGCCGTGGGAAGCTTATACCGGCGCCAAGATCAACTGGATCGATCTGGCACAGGCCGATTACAATCCGCGCCTGCAGCAGGCGATTGCCACGAATACAATCGATTTTGACATCGTTGAGATGGGTGCGCCCTTCGAAGGCGATGTCTGCGGCAAGGGTCTCACTTCCGAAATGCCGGACTGGGTCAAGAAGCAGATCGATATGGATGACCTGGTGGCGTATCTCAAGCCGCCGGTCGGCACCTGGAACGGCAAGCAGTATCGCGTGACCGTCGACGGCGATACTCATAATTTCAACTACCGCACCGACGTGTTCTCTGACGCCGATCTGGCGGCAGCCTGGAAAGCCGACACCGGCGACAAGGCAGGCCTGGCGGAATGGGGCGTGCCGAAGACCTGGCAGCAGGTCCAGGCCGTGACCAAGTTCCTCAAGGGCAAGCAGGTGAAAGGCCAGGACGTCTATGGCTACCTCGACGCGCCCAAGCCCTGGGGCGGCTTCGGCTTCTACTTCCTCGGCAGCCGCGCCAGCGCCTACGCCAAGCATCCCGACGACAAGGCTTGGCTGTTCGATCCGGATACGATGAAACCGCGCATCAACAATCCGGCCTGGGTGCGAGCGATCCAGGATGTGATTGATGCCCTGCCTTCCGAGCCGCAAGATCAGATCAACGCCGACCCGAACCAAACCGCGTTCAGCCAGTTTCTCGGCGGCACTGGTTCGATGGTGGCCTGGTGGGGCGACGTCGGTTCCAATGTCAAGACCAACGACTCCTCTGTCGTTGGCGACGTCACCGGTTTCTCGATCCTGCCGGGATCGGACGACGTCTACAATTCGAAGACTGGCAAGTGGGACAAGCTCGCCAGCGGACCGAACTATGCGCCGAACTGCGCCTATCTCGGGTGGGGCGTCTATGTCATGGCCCGGGTCGACAGCGACGAGAAGAAGAAGAAGGCAGCCTGGTCGGCGGCAGCCCATCTCGGCGGCAAGGATTTGTCGCTGTGGTGCGCGGCCTATCCATCGGGCTTCCAGCCCTACCGCAACTCCCATTTCAACATTCCGGAATGGGTGACGGCAGGCTACGACGAGGCCTTCATCAGCTCGTATCTGAAGTCGGAGGGCGACTCCTACAATCATCCGAACGCGGCGATCGAGCCGCGCATCCCCGGCATCTTCCAATACTACAGCGCCGCCGAGGACATCCTGGCCAACACCTTCGCCGGCAAGATGAAGGCGCAAGAAGGTGCGGATGCCATCGCCGCCGCCTGGGAGAAACTGACCGACCAGATCGGCCGCGAGAACCAGATCAAGCTCTACAAAGCCTCCCTCGGCATGTAGGCTGTCTCAGGAGAAGTCGCGGCCCGGCGACACCTCGTCGCCGGGCCGTATGTTGACCGGCTCTGGCCGGTGGCTTGAGCAAGAGGCGACAGGCGTGGCTGACCAGACTTCGACCGCCAATGCGTGGCCGGCAAATTCCACAGCGGCCGATCTGATCCCGCCCGGCCGCAAGCGCCTCGGCTGGGCCCTGCTGATTGCCGCGACGCTCGTGCTGCTGGCGGCGATTGTGATGCAGATCCTCTACAAGACCGAAGTCGACACGGTCGGCTTCTATACTTGGCGCCCCGTGATCTACGCCTATGTGCTGTGGGGCGCAGCACTTGGCGCCTGGCAGGTGCTGACACGCGGCGAGGACGGCCAGCGCGCGCTGTTCCTGCTGCCGGCGCTGCTCTTCACGATTGCCATGGTGATCTTCCCGACGCTGTTCGGCTTCTATATCGCGCTGACCGACTGGAATCTCAGCTCCTTTTCCGGCCGCAGGTTCAACGGGCTCGACAATTTCTGGCAGATGCTGGGCGACCCCTACTACCGCAATGCGCTGTTCAACATGGTGCTCTATGTGCTGGCGGTTCTGGTCGAATATGTCATCGCATTCGGACTGGCGCTGCTGCTCAACGCGCAGATCCGCGCCAGAAAACTCTTCCGCGTGGTCTTCCTGCTGCCGCTGATGCTGTCGCCGGTCGCGGTTTCCTGGATGATCGGCAAGTCGCTGATGGAATACCGGTTCGGACCGGCGGCGACGCTGGCGCGGCATCTCGGCTGGGACAATCCCGCTTTCTTCTCCGACCCGGTCATCGCGCGCATCTCGATCATGGTGCTCGACGCCTGGACCTTCATCCCGTTCATGATGATCATGCTGCTCGCCGGCCTGCAGGCCATGTCGCGCGAGGTGATCGAGGCGGCTCGCGTCGACGGCGCGAACGCTTGGCAGACCTTCTGGCAGGTCACCTTCCCGCTGATGCTGCCGGTGTCGGTGACGGCGGTGATCCTGCGCATCATCTTCAAGCTCAAGCTTGCCGACATCATCATCACGGTGACGTCCGGAGGTCCCGGCGGCGCCACGGATTCGGTTTCGAGCTTCATCTACCGCGAATATCGCGACCGCTCGAATGTCGGCTACGGCACCATGCTCGCCATGGTCTACCTGATCATCATCGTCGTGTTCGTCACCTGGCTGCTGAAATTCGCCAGCCGTTTCGTGCGCAACGTCAACTGAGCGGCATCATGAGCGTCCAGACCACCGACTACACCGTTTCCGAGATCCGCTCGCCGGCGGCCTTCATCGCCAGCCGCGCCTTCATCTATGGCGCGCTGGTGTTCTGGTCCTTCGTCTGCCTGTTCCCGATCTACTGGACGATTACCACCTCCTTCAAATCGGCGGTCGACGTCACGCAAGGCCACCTCATCCCCTTCGTCGACTTCCAGCCCGACTGGAAGGGCTGGCGCTCGCTCGGCCTGTCGCCGGATTCGATCTTCCAGACCTCGACCGTGCGCGACGAGTTCCTCAAGCGCTTCATGAACTCGGTCATCACCTCCGTCGGCGCATCGAGCCTTGCCATCGTCATCGGCAGCCTCGCCGCTTACGGCCTGACCCGCTATCGCTATCACTTCGCCTGGTTCAAGAACGAGGACATTTCCTTCTTCTTCCTGTCGCAGCTCATCCTGCCGCCGGTCGTGCTGGCGCTGCCCTTCCTGGTGCTCTACCGCGAAGTGGCGCTGCTCGACACACGCATCGGCCTCGTCCTGCTCTACACGCTGATGGTGCTGCCGATCGTCATCTGGATCATGCGCGACCAGTTCAACTCCATTCCCGTCGAGTTGGAGGAGGCAGCACTGGTCGACGGCCTGACGATCTGGGGCGCCTTCTTCCGCATCGTCATGCCGATCGCGCTCCCCGGCATGGTCGCCGCCTTCATCCTGGCGATGGTGCTCTGCTGGAACGAGTATTTCTTCGCGGCCCTCCTGACATCGACGGACGCCAAGACGATCCCCGTCATGGTCGCGAGCCAGACCGGCTCGCAGGGCATCAACTGGTGGTCGATGGCAGCCCTTGCCACGGCGGCGATCGCACCGCTGGCGATCATCGGCATCGCGCTCGAACGCTACCTGATCATGGGCATGACGGCGGGTTCGGTGAAGTAACTGCGGTCAATACCGCACGCAACGTCTGGATCGCTTGCCCTAGGCTGTCACTACATCGTCTCCGCTGGCGCAAAGAAGCAGTTTTCGTGCTCCTCGGTCGGATGCAGGCAAATGTGAAAATCATCGTCGCCGGACGGAATGACACTGTCGTAGGGGACAAAATAGCGGTCTTGGTGAGTGACCCTCCGATGATCTCCCGGCCGCAAGATGATCACGTAGCCATCCGGCGTCGGCGTAACAGTTGTGCCCGGGATGCTACTGCATTCGCCTGTCATTGGATCACCGTGACAGCAGGCCGGCGGATAAGTCCAGCCGCTGTCAGCTTTGTGCGCAGAGGCCGACACGGACAAATGCTCGAGCATCGCAGCCATGACGATCATGCCTGCAACGCTCGCCATGCGTCGCTTTGCGACCGTGTGCATCGGCCGGCTCCAAACGCCCTCGGCATTTCCGTGCACAGTAGCATATTATGAATATCTAATATAGGAGCAACTTCCGGGACTTGGAGATCAGCACACCAATATCGCTCGCAAATGCTCCAGGATCATCGCGACGCCCTTTTGCCCGAGATCGGCCGAGGCCTCCGGCGCGCTCTTCGTGTACCAGCCGGTATTGTCCGCGAAATGGGCTGCGTCCACCGCCTCGGGGCACAGCGCCAGCATCAGCGATGTCTCCCCGACACCTGCATGGTCGAACGGGTACCTGCCGTTCATCGTGGCCGGCATCAGCGGATGCACCTGCACCCAGTTGAAGACGTTTTCGCCCTGGGCATGGCCGGCATAATAGTCGGCCATCTTGTCGGAGCCCCACCAGCCCTCGCCGCGCTCCTTTTCCAGGAAGCGGAAGATCGCCTGCCGGCCGGCGGCCTTGAAGGCGAGATCGGTCGGCATGCCGGCGACGAAATTCTCGGTCTGGTGATGGATGATGGCGTGGATGTTGCGGAAGCCGATGCGCAGCAGGCCGTAGAACAGCTCCTCGGCAAAAGGCGCCAGCACCGGACCGCCGACCTGCACCGAGCCGCTGCCGCCCGGCGGCGCCACCGCATAGCTTGCCGCGCCATAGTAGAAGGGCGGCAGGATGACGATGTTCCTTTCCTTCTCGAAGAGTTCCAGCGTCTTGATGACGGCGAGCGTGTCCATGCCGACCGCCATGTGCTCGCCATGGTATTCGAGCACGCCGAGCGGCAGCACGACCGGCCAGTTCTCCTCGATCGCCTTGCGGATCTGGTGCGGCAGCATCAATTCGTAGCGCATCTCCCTACTCCATATTGGTGTGCCGGGCGCGCATCGCCTCCGGCGTCGCGCCGGTAAGCGCCTTGAGCTTCAGCACCATCACTTCGAACAGCAGGAAAAGCGCGCCCTCGAACAGCGAGCCCATCGGCAGCACGGACGTTCTGGCGGCGCCCTGGTCGCTGGCCATGGTCTGGGCCGGAACAAGCAGCGTGAAGTCGGCAAGCTTGGCCGCGCTGCCCGCCGGTTCGGCCGTAAGCAGCAGCACATTGGCGCCGGCGTCGCGCGCGACACGCATCAGGGTCAGCACCGTGCTGGTCTCGCCCGGTCCTGAGCTTGCGAGGAAGACATCGCCCTTGCCCAGCGGCGGCGTGGTCATGTCGCCGACCACCGCGACAGGCAGGCCGAGATGGAAGAGCCGCATGGCGAAGCCTTTGACCTGCAGCGCTTCGCGGCCGCATCCATAGACGACGATCTTGCCGGCGCCGGCAAGCATCTCGCAGGCGCTGTCAACCCGGCCGTCGTCGATGCGCCTCACCACGGCGCCAAGCTCGTCGAGCGCTGTCGCGAACATCTCGGATCCGGCTTGCGTCATGGCAATTCGTCCTGTCCGCCGAAGCTGAATAGATATGTGGTGTTGCGGTTCGTTTGCCGCGAAACACTTGTTTTTGTTCATGCTAACACCGCGAAAATTCGTGTCCAACGAGCCACGGCGCTTTTGCTGTGCCACCGGCGTGATAGTGTCATGTCAGACAAATCGATCCGGGACATTTGAGGATATGAAGACACGGCACTTCGACCGCATCGGCAATGGCGGCCTCACCTTCACTGAGCTTGGCTTCGGCACCGCGCCGCTCGGCAATCTATACCGCGCCGTCTCCGATGAGGATGCCAATGCCACGCTGGAGGCGGCGTGGGCGGCCGGCTGCCGCTACTTCGATACCGCTCCCCTCTACGGCCTCGGCCTGTCGGAAACCCGGCTCAACCCGTTCCTGCGCGGCAAGAAGCGGGACGACTATGTGTTGTCGAGCAAGGTCGGCCGCCTCATGCGCGTCTGCCCGCCCGACCAGCGCACGGGCATCGGCAAGTTCTTCGACACGCCCTCGCGCAAGGAAGTCTACGACTACAGCTATGACGGCGTGATGCGCTCCTTCGAGGCCTCGCTGGGGCGTCTCGGCGTCGACCGCATCGACATCCTCTATGTGCACGACGTCGACATCTTCACCCATGGCAGCAAGGAGGCGTCGGACGTGCGCATCGCGGAATTCATGTCGTCCGGCTACTACGGGCTGCTTTCGCTGCGCGACCAAGGCGTGATCAAGGCCTTCGGCGGCGGCATCAACGAATGGCAGGTCTGCCAGACACTCGCCGAACGCGGCGATTTTGACCTGTTCCTACTCGCCGGCCGCTATACGCTGCTCGAGCAGGAAGCGCTGGCTACCTTCCTGCCGCTCTGCGAGGAGCGCGGCATCGGCATCATTCTTGGCGGCCCCTACAATTCCGGCATCCTGGCGACGGGGCCGAAGCCCGGCGCCTTCTACAACTACACCGAAGCGCCAAAGGACGTGCTCGAGCGCGTGGCGCGCATCGAGGCTGTCTGCCAGCGCCATGGCGTGCGCCTGATCGAGGCCGCACTCCAGTTCCCGCTGCGGCATCCTTCCGTGATGTCGGTGATCCCCGGCGGCCAGCGGCCCGCCGAGGTCGAAAGCAACCGCGCGCTGCTTGACGTCAGGATTCCGGCGGCCCTTTGGGCGGATCTAAAGCGGGAAGGGCTGATGCGCGCCGACGCGCCGACCGGCTGAACCCGCAATCAGGCGGGTCAAAAAAGAAGAGCCGGGCAAGCCCGGCTCTTATGAGCTTAAAGAGAAAGGTCTTAGTTGACCGCGTCCTTGAGGCCCTTGCCAGCCGAAAACTTCGGCACGGTGCGCGCCGGAATCTTCACTTCCGCGCCGGTCTGCGGGTTACGGCCGGTCGAAGCAGCGCGTTTTGACACGGTGAAATTTCCGAAGCCGACAAGCCGGACATCGCCGCCCTTCTTCAGTTCGCCAGTGATCACGGAGAACACCGCATCGACGGCCGACTGCGCATCAGCCTTCGAAATGCTTGCGGAGTCGGCGACGGCGGACACCAGTTCGTTCTTGTTCATCAAAATTCCCTTCCATGAGAAAACCGGAACTTACGACTCATCCGGCAGGAAACGGACTTTAGAAAGAAGCGTTCCGGAACCCAAGCCGAAAACCGCGGAATTCCGGGCTTTTTTCCGTTTTTCGGAGCTTTTTTCACATGAAAAAGCCGGGCTTGAAGCCCGGCTCTCTCATTGTGCGTCGCAATGTTAGAAGATTCTAATGAGCAAGCGACTTGCCGGCATCGTCGCCGGCATCCACGCCGGCCGGCGGATTCACCGGCTCGACCCATTCGATCGGCTCCGGCATCCTGACCAGCGCGTGCTTCAGCACCTCGCCGACCCGCGAGACCGGAATGATCTCCATGTTGTTCTTCACATTGTCCGGAATCTCCGCCAGATCCTTGGCGTTGTCTTCCGGGATCAGCACCTTCTTGATGCCGCCGCGCAACGCGGCAAGCAGCTTCTCCTTCAGGCCGCCGATCGGCAGCACCCTGCCGCGCAGCGTCACCTCGCCGGTCATCGCCACATCGGCGCGGACCGGAATGCCGGTGAGCACGGAGACGATCGCCGTCACCATCGCCACACCCGCCGACGGGCCATCCTTGGGCGTCGCGCCCTCCGGCACGTGGACGTGGATGTCGCGCTTGTCGAACAGCGGCGGCTCGATGCCGAAATCGATGGCGCGCGAGCGGACGTAAGAAGCCGCCGCCGAGATCGATTCCTTCATCACGTCGCGCAAATTGCCGGTCACCGTCATGCGGCCCTTGCCGGGCATCATGACGCCTTCGACCGTCAGCAGCTCGCCGCCGACTTCCGTCCACGCAAGACCGGTGACGACGCCGACCTGATCGTCGGCCTCGACCTGACCGAAGCGGAAGCGCGGAACGCCGAGATAATCGGCGAGGTTTTCCGCGTTGATCTTCACCGTCTTCTTCTTCGTCTTCAGGATCTCGGTCACCGCCTTGCGCCCAAGCTTCATCAGCTCGCGCTCCAGGCTTCTGACGCCCGCTTCACGGGTGTAGGTCTGGATGATGCCGCGGATCGCGTCCTCGCCGACCGAGAATTCGTTCGGCTGCAGCGCGTGATCGCGGATCACCTTGGGCATCAGGTGGCGCTTGGCGATCTCGATCTTCTCGTCCTCGGTGTAGCCGGCGATACGGATGATCTCCATGCGGTCCATCAAGGGCGCAGGGATGTTCAGCGTGTTCGCCGTCGTCACGAACATCACGCTCGACAGGTCGTACTCGACCTCGAGGTAATGGTCCATGAACGTCGAGTTCTGCTCCGGATCGAGCACCTCGAGCAGGGCCGACGACGGATCGCCGCGGAAGTCCTGGCCCATCTTGTCGATCTCGTCGAGCAGGAAGAGCGGGTTGGACTTCTTGGCCTTCTTCATCGACTGGATGACCTTGCCGGGCATCGAGCCGATATAGGTCCGCCTGTGGCCGCGAATCTCGGCCTCGTCGCGCACGCCGCCGAGCGCCATGCGGATGAACTCGCGGCCGGTCGCCTTGGCGATCGACTTGCCGAGCGAGGTTTTGCCGACGCCGGGCGGGCCGACGAGGCACAGGATCGGCCCCTTCAGCTTCTTCTGCCGGCTCTGCACGGCGAGATACTCGACGATGCGCTCCTTGACCTTGTCGAGGCCGAAATGGTCGGCATCGAGCACGTCCTGCGCGAAGGCGAGATCCTGCTTGACCTTGGAGTTCTTGCCCCACGGGATCGACAGCAGCCAGTCGAGATAATTGCGCACGACGGTGGATTCAGCCGACATCGGCGACATCGACCGCAGCTTCTTCAATTCGGCTTCCGCTTTCTCGCGGGCCTCCTTGGAGAGCTTGGTCTTCTTGATGCGCGCCTCGATCTCGGCGGCCTCGTCGCGGCCGTCCTCGCCCTCGCCGAGCTCCTTCTGGATCGCCTTCATCTGCTCGTTGAGGTAGTACTCGCGCTGCGTCTTCTCCATCTGGCGCTTGACGCGCGAACGGATGCGCTTCTCCACCTGGAGCACGGAGATTTCGGCCTCCATGAATCCCATCGCCTTCTCGAGACGCTCCTTCACGGAAAGCGTGGCGAGCATCTCCTGCTTCTCGGGGATCTTGATGGCGAGATGCGAGGCGACCGTGTCGGCGAGCTTGGAATAGTCGTCGATCTGGCTGGCCGCGCCCACCACTTCGGGCGAGATCTTCTTGTTCAGCTTGACATAGTTCTCGAAGTCGGTGACGACCGAGCGGGCGAGCGCCTCGATCTCGACCTCTTCCTCCTCCGGCTCGGCCAGCGCCGTTGCGCGGGCCTCGTGGAAGTCGGCACGGTCGGTGAACGAGACGATCTTGGCGCGCGAGGCGCCCTCGACCAGCACCTTCACGGTGCCGTCGGGAAGCTTCAGGAGCTGCAGCACGTTGGCGAGCGTGCCGATGTCGAAAATGGCACCGGGCTCAGGATCATCGTCGGCTGCGTTCATCTGGGTGGCAAGCAGGATCTGCTTTTCCTGACCCATCACTTCTTCCAGCGCCTTGATCGACTTTTCGCGCCCGACAAAGAGCGGAACGATCATGTGCGGAAACACGACGATGTCGCGCAGCGGGAGAACCGCGAAGACGCCGTCGCCGGAAGCCCTGGATATTTTGGCCATTGTCCAACCTTTCATGTCGCGGACGCTAATTGAGCCAACCGCGAATCTTATATTAACGACCGAGCGTCGTTCCGCCTACCACAGTTTGTGACGGGAATTTTACAGCACGGAATTCGGCGCTTCGGCCTTCCGCTGTTAGGTGGATGCGGGCGGAGCAAAGATCAAGGGTTAACACGGTCCGTTCATCCACTCCATCGCTTGCCAGTACCCCCGTCACAGCAAAACGGCGCCGCACGGGCGCCGTTCCATGAAAAATTGCCGGATCGGGTGCCATCTCAGGCGCTGACGTTGCCCTTCTTTTCCTTCTGCTCGGAATAGATGTACAGCGGCCGGGCGTTGCCGGAAACCACCTCTTCCGAGATCACCACTTCGCGCACGCCTTCCAGCGCCGGCAGCTCGAACATGGTGTCGAGCAGGATCGCTTCCATGATGGAGCGCAGGCCGCGCGCGCCGGTCTTGCGCTCGATGGCGCGCTTGGCGATCGCCGACAATGCGTTCTCGTGGAAGGTCAGGTCGACATTCTCCATCTCAAACAGCCGCTGATACTGCTTGACCAGCGCGTTCTTCGGCTCGGTCAGGATCTGGATCAGCGCCGGCTCATCGAGGTCCTCGAGCGTCGCCAGCACCGGCAGACGGCCGACGAATTCCGGGATCAGGCCGAACTTCAACAGATCCTCCGGCTCGACCTGGCGGAACAGGTCGCCGGTGCGCCGATCCTCGGGCGACGCCACGGTGGCGCCGAAGCCGATCGAGGTCTTGCGGCCGCGGTCCGAGATGATCTTGTCGAGCCCCGCAAAGGCGCCGCCGCAGATGAACAGGATATTGGCGGTATCGACCTGCAGGAATTCCTGCTGCGGGTGCTTGCGGCCGCCCTGCGGCGGCACGGAAGCGACCGTGCCTTCCATGATCTTCAAGAGCGCCTGCTGCACGCCCTCGCCCGACACGTCGCGGGTTATCGACGGATTGTCCGACTTGCGCGAGATCTTGTCGATCTCGTCGATATAGACAATGCCGCGCTGCGCGCGCTCGACATTGTAGTCGGCCGATTGCAGAAGCTTCAGGATGATGTTCTCGACGTCCTCGCCGACATAACCGGCTTCGGTCAGCGTCGTGGCGTCGGCCATGGTGAAGGGCACGTCGATGATGCGGGCGAGCGTCTGCGCCAGCAGCGTCTTGCCGCAGCCGGTCGGGCCGATCAGAAGGATATTGGACTTCGCCAGCTCGACGTCGTTGTTCTTGCCGGCATGCGCGAGGCGCTTGTAATGGTTGTGGACGGCGACCGACAGCACCCGCTTGGCGTAGGGCTGGCCGATGACGTAGTCGTCGAGGACCTTGAGGATCTCCTGCGGGGTGGGCACGCCCTCCCGCGACTTCACCATCGAGGTCTTGTTCTCCTCACGGATGATATCCATGCAGAGCTCGACGCACTCGTCGCAGATGAAGACGGTCGGACCGGCGATCAGCTTGCGCACTTCGTGCTGGCTTTTGCCGCAAAACGAGCAATAGAGCGTGTTCTTTGAATCACCGCCGTTGTTGCTTACCTTGCTCATTTTTCTGTCCTTTCACCGCCTGCCCGCCGATGGTCTGGCCGCATGGGCGTCTCACCAATCTATCGCGGGAATTCGCGGCCGCCAGTGTCCCGGCTCACACAGCGCATTCCGTACGATACGCAAATCAGAAAACGCGACAATGATTCGCAGCAACCCCATGCAAAGCTAAGCCGTCGAAAATCAACATAGCCTTAACGTAGGCAATCCCGACCGTCGAGGGAACAGGCAATTGTGGCCGAAATGCCGCAAGCCGCGCCAAAAGCACGTTATCGCACCATCGAGCTGCCAACCAGGGCCTACGCGGCGGCGGTTTCGCCCAGCTCGCGCGTCGTGATGACCTTGTCGATCAGACCAAAGTCCTTGGCCTCGTCAGCGCTCATGAAATGGTCGCGGTCGAGCGTCCGTTCGATCTCGTCATAGCTCTTGCCGGTGTGCTTGACATAAACCTCGTTCAAGCGACGCTTGAGCTTGATGATATCCTGCGCATGACGTTCGATGTCCGACGCCTGACCCTGGAAGCCGCCGGACGGCTGATGGACCATGATGCGGGCGTTCGGCGTGGCGAAGCGCATATCCTTGTGGCCGGCGCAAAGCAGCAGCGAGCCCATCGAGGCGGCCTGACCGATGCAGAGCGTCGACACCGCCGGCTTGATGAACTGCATGGTGTCGTAGATCGCCATGCCCGAGGTGACGACGCCGCCCGGCGAGTTGATGTAGAGGTTGATCTCCTTCTTGGGGTTCTCCGCCTCGAGGAACAAAAGCTGTGCACAAACCAGCGTCGCCATGCCGTCCTCGACCGGGCCGGTGATGAAGATGATGCGTTCCTTCAACAGGCGGGAGAAAATGTCATAGGCGCGCTCGCCGCGATTGGTCTGCTCGACCACCATCGGAACGAGGTTCATGTAGGTTTCGACGGGGTTCTTCATGGACTACCCTTGTTAGATGGATTCCGGCGCCGTGAAATATGGCCAATCGGGCGGAATCGGTTCTTGATCGTTAAATCCTAAATAGGATGTCGGCTCACCCTAGCGCAAGGCCGCCCCTCCTAGCCATCTGGTTAAGTCGAATCAAGCGCCGCCGGTCAGGAAATGCCTGTGGTTGCGCCTTGTTCGGAAGTGCTCAGGCGCTAACCGGCCGCCTCGGTAGCAATTTCTTAACCGCGCGGCTTAACGACAAGCCTTGAAATCCCTGTCCGGCGGCGGGCCTTCCGATACATTCCTGCGTTGAACCGGCGTCCTTTTTCAACGGGGGAATGTCATGTTTCGCCAGAGTTCCTTTCGCAAGAGCTTCGCATCGCTCACCTCTGCCAGCCTGGCAACGCTCGCAACGGTGTCGCAAACGGCTGCCGGCGGCCGCGCGCTCGAATGCTACGAGCCGGTGCATCGGCCGGCGCTTTATGACACCGTCTACGAAGACGTGATGGTCAGCCCCGGCGGCCAACTCGTCGACTATGACCCGCCGATCTACGGCACAAGCGAAGGCCTGGAGCAGATCGCCCCGCCTCGCGTCACCTATGAGGTCGTGCCCGCCGTCATGCGCACCGTCTACCACACGGTCAAGGTCGACGATGGCGGCTATGCCTGGGAATGGCGCGTCATCCATGGCCGCAAGGTGCTGTGCAAGATCTGGCGCAAGGCGCGCTATGCGCGCGTCGCCGAAACCGTAATCGTCGAGCCGGAGCGCGTCCGTCGCGTGGTCCTTCCGGCGGAATATGAAAACGTGGCGCGGGAAGTGCTGGTGCGGCCGGAACGGCGGCGCGTCACCGAAATTCCACCTTCGTACAGGACAGTTGGGCGCCGCGTGGTGGTGCGGGAAGGCTCGACCAGATGGCGGCGGGTGCATATTCCGCGGCATTGCCTGGACTAGGTTCGACCGTTTGCCCTGGGGCTAGTCCGACCGGGCCTCTTCCTGCCCGGTCGAAAAAAATGTCGGCTCAGGCCAGATCGATATCGAGGATCGCCATCGAGAAATTGTAGTCGCCGTCGTCCTCGTCCTTGAAGACGATGCCGAG
This sequence comes from Mesorhizobium sp. M1E.F.Ca.ET.045.02.1.1, assembly GCF_003952485.1. NCBI lineage: Bacteria > Pseudomonadati > Pseudomonadota > Alphaproteobacteria > Hyphomicrobiales > Phyllobacteriaceae > Mesorhizobium > Mesorhizobium sp. M1E.F.Ca.ET.045.02.1.1. The sequence goes on along the minus strand of NZ_CP034447.1, from coordinate 4,970,677 downwards.
GAATTCGTCGCCGACATAGACTTCGGCCGAGTCTTCCTTGCGCGGACGCGCCTTCACCTGCAGCTTGGGATTCTGGAAGACGCGTTTGAAATAGGCGTCCAGCTTTCTGATCTCGTCGGGTTTCAAAGTCTTCTCCGAAATGTCGGCCTTGTTCGTTGGGACGCGCTTCTGACATGCCGACAATGGCGATGTAAAGGCAAGCCGGCAGGATAAATAGGGACGACCGGTATTTGACACGGCAGCCGGAATCCGGCCGCCGCAAATGATGGCCGAATTCAGATGTCGAAGCTGACGACGTGGTCCATCGTCTGAGAAGGCAGGAGCTGGTCCATCTGCCGCGAGGGCTGGTCGCAGCCGGTCTCACCGACGACGCGCGCCGGCACGCCGGCGACCGTCTTGTTGTGCGGCACCGGCGACAGCACCACCGAGCCGGCCGCGATCTTCGAGCAGTGGCCGATCTCGATATTACCGAGGATCTTGGCGCCGGCGCCGATCAGCACGCCGCGGCGGATCTTCGGATGACGGTCGCCGCTGGCCTTGCCGGTGCCGCCAAGCGTCACCCCGTGCAGGATCGAGACATCGTCCTCGATGACGGCCGTCTGGCCGACGACCAGGCCGGTGGCGTGGTCGAGGAAGATGCCCTTGCCGATGCGGGCGGCCGGATTGATGTCGGTCTGGAACACCGAGGACGAGCGGCTCTGCAGGTAGAGCGCGAAGTCCCTGCGGCCCTGGTTCCACAGCCAGTGCGCCAGCCGGTGCGTCTGGATGGCATGGAAACCCTTGAAATAGAGCACCGGCATGATGAAGCGGTCGCAGGCCGGGTCGCGGTCATAATAGGCCTGGATGTCGACGCGCAGCGTCGTGCTCCACTCCGGATCGTCGGCAAGCATCGCCTTGAAGGTCTGACGGATGAGATCGGAGCCGATATCCTGATGCGCCAGACGCTCGGCCAGCCGATGGATGACCGCTTCCTCCAGGCTTTCCTGGTTGAGGATGGTGGAATAGAGGAAGGCGGCCAGCAGCGGATCGCGGTTCACCGCTTCCATCGCCTCGTCGCGGATCGAGCGCCAGATCGGATCGACCGGCTGCACCATGCTGGGACGGGCTATCGTAACGCTGTTCATCGACGATCTCCGGCCTGCTCATTCTCCGGCGGCTTATATAAGGTAGATCGTAGCACGGTTGAACTCAATTTTCCTTAGTGCTTTGTCAAATGGACTTGGTTCACGGGAATTCAAGCCGCGATGGAAAACGAACCCTTGATCGACGGAGCACTGAAAAACGAGCTTACCGCGCTCTATCAGGCCGGGGACAGGCACTACCATGACCTCGCTCATGTCGAGGCCATGCTGGCGCTAGCGGAAGAATGCCGACGCCTGCTCCATGACCCGGACGCCGTCGAAGCGGCGATCTGGTTCCACGACGCGATCTATGACAGCCGCGCCAAGGACAACGAGACCAAGAGCGCGGTCTTGGCGGAGCAAAAGCTCTCCGGCCGCATCAGCTCGGAGCGTCTCAGCCGTATTGTGGCGATGATCGACGCCACCGCCACGCATCAGTTGCCGCGGCTCGACGACGAGAAGGCGACAAGCGACGCAGCCCTTTTCCTCGACATGGACCTGGCAATCCTTGGCGCCGAGCCGGGCGCCTTCGATGCTTATGAGAAAGCCGTCCGGCGCGAATATGGCTGGGTCGAGGAACCGATGTGGCGCGCTGGCCGGGCAGCGGTGCTGAAGAGCTTCCTAGCCCGCCCACATATTTTCCATACCGCTGAATTCCGGCGGCGCTTCGGAGAAAGGGCCCGGCAGAACCTTGCGCGCTCGCTGGTAGCGCTGGAGGGTTGACAAGTCCTAGTCCGGAAAGGTCTCCATGCGCTGCGCATAGGCCTTGAATCCCGCGCGTCGGTAAACGGACTGGGCGGCCGGATGATCATGGGTATCGGTATGAAGCCAAAGCCTTTCCGGCCGGTGCGACCACACCGCGCGTAGCGCCCGGTCGAGCAGGAACGGCCCCAGCCGCCGCCCTTGGAATGCGGGAACCAGCCCGAAATGAACGAGTTCGATGGCTTGCTGGCCGACATCGTTGAACTCGCAGAAGCCTGCGGCTTCGCCGTCGACGCGCAGCACATGGATATGCGTCGAGGCGCTGGCGAGCAGCGTTTCGAGCTCCACCTTGGGCATGCGCAGCCGCTGGTCCCATTGCACCGGTCCGCCGACGGCGCGGTAGAGGTCGAGATAGTTTGGAAGATCAGGCATCTCATGCCTCACGGCCGCGCCGGACAGCGGAACCGTAAGCGGCTCGCCGGACGACGGCTCGGTCATCTCCATATAGGTGACGAGAAGATCGACCATGGTCGTTCGAGCGCGAAGTCGCGCGTTCAGAGCGGATTTTCAGCGTAGAACTCGAGCACCCGCTGCTTGAAGCTCTTGTCGCCGACGGCAAGCATATGGTCGCGGCCTTCGATGTGAAAGGCTTTTGCATTCGGCATCAGGGCGGCGAGTTCGTCGGGCGAGCCGGCGATGTCGTCCTTCGTACCGACGGCGATCAGGGTCGGCTGTGAAATGCGCGCGACATCGTCCTCGCTCATGGATGCGCGCGAGCCGACGATGCAGACGGCAAGCGCCCGGCGGTCGCTGCGGGTCTGGTCGGCGAAAGCGCGAAACGAGCGGCCGCGCGCATGGCTGATCGTGGCGGGGTCCTCGGCCAGAAGCGCATCGGCGATCGGATCCCAATCGCCGACGCCGTCGACCAGACCGATGCCGAGACCGCCCAACACCAGCGTCGCCACCTTGTCCGGATTGGACAACGCCATGAATGCGGATACCCGCGCGCCCATCGAGTAGCCCATGACATGGGCGCGTTCGATTCCGAGGTGATCGAGCAGCGCGGCAGCGTCCGACGCCATCCTGGCCGGCGTGTAGTCGGCCTCGTCATAACTCTTCGACGAGGAGCCGTGGCCGCGATTGTCGAAGGCGATGGCGCGGTAGCCGCCGTCGTTCAGCGTCTTGAACCAGCCGGGCGAGACCCAGTTGACGTAATGGCTCGAGGCAAAGCCATGGATCATCAGCACCGGATCGCCCTCCCCGGACGCCGGCTGGCGGTCGAGATAGGCGAGTTCGAAGCCGTCATGGGAAAAATATTGCATTGACGCAGCCGCAGTCAGTCGGAACCGGCGCCCGACGCCTTGGCGATCACCGGGTGGCGCAAGAGATCGCCGTCCTCGAGACCGTCCTTGGCGGCCGTTCCCGCCTTGAGCTCGAGCACGAATCTCACCGGATGTCCCGGAGAGATGATCGCCTCCGATTCCGGTTCGCCGCGCTTGATGGCCTTGATCTTGCCGTCCTCGCCGACAAAGACCAGGTCGAGCGGCATCGGCGTGTTCTTCATCCAGAAATTCACTTCGCCGGATTTCTCGAATACGAACAGCATGCCGTGGTCGGCGGCCATATCCTTGCGGAACATCAGCCCGGCCTCGCGCTCGTCGGACGTATCGGCGATCTCGACGGAGAAGGAATGCTCGCCGGAGCCGGTCACCGCGACCAGCGGCGTCGGATCGACCGGCAGCATCATGGCCTGGCCGTCCGCCGAGCTCGATTTCAAGGCGCCGAAATAGGCAGCCAAAACGATGGCGCCGCAAAGCGCGCCTGCAGTCAGCCAGTTGCGGTAAGACATGTGATACCTCGTCCAGACCTCGTCCTAATGCAAAGTCGCCCAAAAATGCGCAGCGGTTTTGGGCAAACGACATGCATCAAAACAAACACAAAGCGCGGCGCCTGAATCCGTTTCGCCGCGACGCGCTTTAAACCATGATCCAGGCGAGTGGAACCGGTTTTCGGACAAGACAAGGCCTTGCACGTGCAAGGCCTTGTCACGAGACGGGCCCATCCTGATCGTGTCGGGGAAGCCCTCGAGCGTTTCACCATTTCACAGAAACGGCGAACCGCTTTATCTCTTTGTTTTGACGCAATTCCGGGCGGAAAACCGCTACGCACTTTTCCTGGAATTGCTCTAATGCGAGACCGGCAAGGTGCCCATATCGGGATGGATTTCGGCGGCCATAAGGCCTTTGTCGCCGCGCCCGAAGCGAACCAGCACGACCTGCCCCGGCCTCAGTTCGGTGATGCCGTAGCGGCGCAGCGTCTCCATGTGGACAAAGATATCCTCTGTGCCGTCGCCCCGGGTCAGGAAGCCGAAGCCCTTGGTGCGGTTGAACCACTTCACGAGCGCCCGCTCGAGCCCGCTTTCGGCCGTCACGGTGACATGCGTGCGCTGCTCCTGCTCCGCCGGATGAACCGCCGTGGAGGCATCCATGGAAAGAACGCGGAAAGCCTGCAGGCCGCGCTCGCCCTGCTTGACGAGGCAGACGACGCGCGCGCCTTCCAACGCGGTCTGGAAACCGTCCCTTCGAAGACATGTCACATGGAGGAGAACATCACCCGAGACGCCGTCGTCCGGAAGAATGAAGCCGTAGCCCTTGGCCACGTCGAACCATTTGATAGCGCCGGCGATTTCGACAAACTCGGCGGCGTCGCCGCCGCTGTCCCGCTTCAAGGCGTCGTCAAGGCTTCCGTCCCGCCTCGTGAAAGAGGCTTTTTCCCCCATAAGAATGCCCCCTTTTCCTACTGCAACCGACACTGATTCTTGCCATGAGATTAACACTGCGGCTTCCGGGGTGTGCAAGACCTGACGTGCCTTTTTTCACCGTTGCGCACGGGAAAGCCGCAATTCTCGTTTGCCGGCGCTTCGGGACAGGCAAATGGCCGGCCTGAAAAACGGCCCTCCCACCCGTTTTGTCGGACGATTGCCCTTTGGCGGAGCGGCTCCTATGGTGCGCCGCAACGCAACCCGCGAGGAAACCGATATGCGCTATCTCCACACAATGGTCCGCATCGCCGACATCGATCAATCCCTCGATTTCTACTGCAACAAGCTCGGCCTCAAGGAAGTGCGCCGCTACGAGAACGAGCAGGGACGCTATACGCTGATCTTCCTCGCCGCGTCCGAGGACGAGCAGAGCGGCATCGCCGAGAAGGCGCCGCTGGTCGAGCTGACCTACAATTGGGATCCCGAAGAATACAAAGGCGGCCGCAATTTCGGCCACCTCGCCTATGAGGTCGACGACATCTACGCCACCTGCCAGAAGCTGATGGACAATGGCGTGACCATCAACCGGCCGCCGCGCGACGGCAACATGGCCTTCATCCGCTCGCCGGATGGCATTTCGATCGAGCTGCTGCAGAAAGGCCCGGCAAAGGCCAAGGCCGAGCCGTGGGCCTCGATGACGAACACGGGAAGCTGGTAGGCGTCAGCACACGCCCAGGAGCATGCCGGCAGGCCTGCCTATGGCGTTTCGCCGGGCGGTGCCTATCTATCCGCTTGTGGCGCCGGCCTTCCAGGCCGGCGTTTTTCTTGATCCACCAGGAGAATTCCATGCCGACCAGCCGCGCCGATGTCGCCACCGAGCACGCCAGCCGTTACCTGCAGCAGCTCTGCAAGCACTGGTCGCACAAGTTCCCGGTCGAATTCGACCCGCACCATGGCGCCATCCAGCTCTCGCTCGGCCGCACCGTGATGGATGCCGACGACAAGGCCCTTCATATTGCGGTCGCCGCTGATGACGTTGCCGCGCTCGAGCGGCTGGAAACCGTCGTCGCCGACCACATCAAGCGCTTCGCCTTCGCGAGGAACTGACCTTCGACTGGCAAAAGGCCGCCTGAGCATATTCGGCTTCAGCCGCCGGCCTTGCCGGCCATGTCGAGCAAGGCAAGCACGCTGCGCCAGTTGCGCGCCGTGCCGGGCACCTTCAATGTGCGCGGGATGAGATTGGCGAAGACGGATTTGCCGACCCCATCCGGCGCGTGCAGGTAAAGCACGTCGCTCTTGATCTCGAAGCGCTCCGGGCCGGTGCATTTGTCCGCCAGCCGTTTGGCCTCTTCCGCGGTCGGCTCGCGTTCCAGTACGTAGGCGTGCAGCTTGGTCGGCTCGCCGGCAACTTCCGGATAGGGATTGTCCTTCACCAGTCGCTCGAACCATCCGGCATCACGGACCATGATGCGGGAATTGAACCCCCATTTCTTCTCGAAGGCGGCTTCGAGTTCTTTGGTCAGCGCTGCCGCATCGCCGTTTTTCGCGCGGAACACGACGTTGCCGCTTTGCACGTAGGTCGCGACGCCGGTGAAGCCGAGATCTTCGAAGAACGACTTCAGTTCCGCCATCTTGACGATGCGGTTGCCGCCGACGTTGATGCCGGAAAACAGCGCCACGAAAATCGCCCCTTTATCGTTTATTTTTGGCCCGCTCATATGATGAACCCCGCCAGCGTCTCGTTGTCGGTGATGTCCTGATACTGCACGCCCTCGGCGTCGAAATTGGCCTTCAGCAGATCGAAATTACGCCGGTCCTTGGTCTCGATGCCGATCAGCACCGAGCCGAAATTGCGCGCCGACTTCTTCAGATACTCGAAGCGGGCGATGTCGTCGTCGGGACCCAGCAACTCGAGGAAATCGCGCAGTGCGCCGGGCCGCTGCGGAAAGCGGATGACGAAATACTTCTTCAGTCCCTCGAAGCGCAGCGCCCGCTCCTTGACGTCCGGCAGCCGCTCGAAGTCGAAATTGCCGCCGGAGACCACCGCGACGATCGTCTTGCCCCTGATCTCCTTGCGCGAAAAATCCTTGAGCGCGTCGATCGCCAATGCGCCGGCCGGCTCCAGTACCACGCCCTCGACATTGAGCATCTCGATCATCGTCGCGCAGAGCCGGTTCTCCGGGACGAGGCGCACGGCGTCGGCAGTGAAGTCCTTGAGGTGGCGCAGCGGCTCGCGGCCGATCTCCGCCACCGCGGCGCCGTCGACGAAATTGTCGACCTTGGCGAGCTTGACCCGCTTGCCGCTGGCAAGGCTCTCGCTGAGGCTCGGCGCGCCCGCCGGCTCGCAGAACACGAAGCGCGTGTCGCGATGCCGGTCGGCGAAATAGTGGGTGACACCGGCGGCCAGTCCGCCGCCGCCGACCGGCAGCATGACGATTTCGGGCATGCGCCCGCCGGGCATCTGGGCGGCGATCTCATAGGCGACCGTCGCCTGGCCCTCGATGATGTCCTTGTGGTCGAAGGGCGGCACCATATGCGCGCCGGCGGTCTCGGTGAATTCGAAGGCGGCGCGATAACAATCGTCGAAGAAATCGCCGACCAGCTTGATCTCGACGAAATCGCCGCCGAACAGCCGCGTCTTGTCGATCTTCTGCTGCGGCGTCGTCACCGGCATGAACACGACGCCCTTTTTGCCGAAATGCCGGCAGACGAAGGCAAAACCCTGTGCATGGTTGCCGGCTGAGGCGCAGACGAACAGTTCCGCGTTGTTGCCGGCGGCAAGCGCCTTGCGGAAGAAATTGAAGGCGCCTCTGATCTTGTAGGAGCGGACCGGGGTCAGGTCCTCGCGCTTCAAAAGGATGCGGGCGCCTGTCTTTTTCGACAGGTAGTCGTTCTCCTGCAGAGGTGTTTCCGGAAAGATCCCGCGGATCGCCTCGGCGGCGGAGGCGACGCGAGAGGAAAAACTGTTCACTTCGGAACCTCTTTTCGCTTTGGCAGCACACGCCAGCACGCGGCTCCCCTGACCAACAAGTCTTCCTGCCGCCGTTTTGGCTTTCGCGCAACAGTGCCGCGGCCCTCGTCGGCCGCCGAGCAAATTTCCGCTGGACACGACTTACTTCCGCCGCACTTCGCCTGTCCGGGAGATTTCGCGGAGGTTGATGGCCAATTGCGGCCGGAGTGGATTTGTTCGACGTGCATGTGAAGACGCTTTTGATCATTGCCCTGGCTCTGTTGATGGCAGGCTGCGCGGGGCGGCAGACAGAGGAAATTCTGGGCAGCGTCGTCGTGCCGACGCAGGCGACCGAGATCGCCGGCAACCACTCGATCTTCATCGCCACCACGCGCAAGCGCTCCGACGACCCGAATAAGGTCTTCGACGGTGAGCGCTCGGCGACGCTCAACTATGCCCGCGTCAGCGTCACGGTGCCGCCGGTCCACCAGACCGGCCAGATCGAGCGCCGCTCGCGCGGCAACTCCAACGACCCGACTAAATATTTCATGGCATCCGAGGTCGTCGGTTACGACACGCAGCCGAAATTCACGAGCGCGCTCAACGCCGACATCGATGCCCGTGGCGGCCGGGTCATGGTTTTCGTCCATGGTTACAACACCGGCTTTGACGACGCTGTCTACCGTCTGACGCAGATCGTCCACGATTCCGGCTATCCCGGAACGCCGGTGCTGTTCTCCTGGGCTTCGGGCGCCAAGACCACCGACTATGTCTATGACAGGGAAAGTGCCGCCGCCGCCCGCGACCAGTTGGAAGTGACGCTGAGAATGCTCGCGCAGACGGGCGCGCGGCGCATCGACATCGTCGCCCATTCGATGGGCACCTGGGTGACGATGGAGACGCTGCGCCAGCTCGCAATCACCGGCGACCGGGATCTCAGCGGCAAGCTCGGCGACGTCGTGCTGGCCTCGCCCGATATCGACGTCGACGTCTTCAAGAGCCAGATGCGCCGCTACGGCAAGCCCGACAAGCCTTTCATCCTGCTGCTGTCGGACGACGACCGCGCGCTGCGGCTCTCCGGCCTGATTGCGGGCTCGCGGCCGCGCGTCGGCGACTACAGGGACGCCGCCGATCTCGCCTCCTATGGCGTCACGGTGGTCGACCTTTCCAAGGAAAAGGGCAACGACAGCTTCAACCACACCAAATTCGCCGACAACCCCGTGCTGGTGAAGATGATCGGCCAGCGGCTGCGCGAGGACGATGGTTTTGCCAGCGACCGCGATGTCACCGACCGCATCAGCCAGCTCGGGATCCAGTAACCGTGGCTCGCCGGATCGCGTCGCGATTGCCGTGCTGCATAGACTTTGAACTGGACCCGGCCGTGCTCTGGCTTTATCGGAGTAATCAGAGAGGTTTGCCGCCCTTGGGGGATCCCGGGTGATCGTGCGTTCGAAGATCGTCCTCGGCCTTGCCCTGGCGCTCGCCCTGACCGGCTGCGCCGGCGGAAATACGCACGATCTGCTCAACAGGAAGACGGTTGCGGTCCCGGCCTCCGACATTGCGGCCACGCATGAAATCTTCGTCGCCACGACCCGCCAGCAGGCAGCCAAGGATCCGCGCCAGGTTTTCGACGGCGATCGCTCGCTGAGCACCAGCTACGCTCGCGTCGATGTGACCGTTCCCAAGGCGCATCAGGTCGGCGCGATCGAGCGCGCCAAGGGTTCGGCCGACAGCAACCCGGCCAAGCAGTTCACCGCGACCGATGTCGTCCACTATGGCGACGCGCAGCAATTCGCCAAGGCGGTCGGTGCCGACATTTCGGTGCGCGGCGACCGCGCCCTGGTGTTCGTGCACGGCTTCAACAACGGCTTCGACGACGGTGTCTATCGCCTGACGCAGATCGCGCATGACACGAAATATCCGGGCACGCCGGTGCTCTTCTCCTGGGCGTCGAGCGGCAAGACGACCGGCTATATCTATGACAAGGACAGCTCCACCGCCGCGCGCGACGACCTCGAGGCGACGCTGAGAATGCTTGCCAAGACGCGAGCCAAAAGCATCGACATCATCGCCCATTCGATGGGCACATGGCTGACGATGGAAGCGTTGCGCCAGCTTGCCATCACCGGCGACCGCGATCTCAACGGCAAGCTCGGCTATGTCATCCTCGCCTCGCCCGACATCGACGTCGACGTCTTCAAGAAGCAGATGATCCGCTACGGCAAGCCCAACAAGCCGTTCGCCATCCTGCTCTCGGGCGACGACCGGGCGCTCAAGCTGTCCAGCCTCATTTCCGGCGACAAACCGCGCGTCGGCGACTACGGCAACGCGTCCGATCTCGCCAATTACGGCGTTACGGTGGTCGATTTGACCCAGGCCAAGGGCGGCGACGGTCTGAATCACGCCAAGTTCGCCGACAATCCGATCCTGGTGCAGTTGCTCGGCAACCGCCTGCGCACGCCCGCCGGCCTGGCATCCGACGAGCCGGATCCGGCGCAGCTCAACAACATCGGCCAGGGCCTCGGCAAGGCGGTCGGCTCGGTGGCCGAGGTCGTCATCACCACCCCGTTCAAGGTGCTGACCATCGCCACCGGTGGACAGTGAGTGAGCGCCCGCTCCGTCTCAGATAAAGAGATCGACCTTCTGGAACGTCGTCACGTCCACCAAACCCACGTCTGAGATTCTGAGCTCCGGAATGACCACCAGCGCCAGCAGCGAGTGCTGCATGTAGGCGTTGTTCAGCGAGCAGCCGACCTTGCGCATCGCTTCCGTCAGTTGCTCGGCCTTGGCGGCGACGATCTCGGCGCGCTCGTCCGACATCAGCCCGGCGATCGGCATTTCGACCAGCGCCAGCTCCTTGCCCTTGGAATAAAGCACGACGCCGCCGCCCACTTCACCGAGCCGGTTGACGGCCAAAGCCATATCCTCCTTGTTGGTGCCGACGACGATGATGTGATGCGCGTCGTGCGCCACGCTCGAAGCCATGGCGCAGTCCTCGACATAGCCGAAGCCGGACACGAAGGCGTTGGTCACGCCGCCGGTGCCCCTGTGTCGTTCCACCAGGGCGATCTGGCAGACGTCGTTGCGGCGGTCCATGGCGACCAACCCGTCTTCGACCGGCAGGTCGGCTTCGAGCGCCCGCGTCGGCGCCTGGTTCTCGATCACGCCGATCACCCGCGCCCGAACCTCGTTGGCGCCCTGGGGCGCGGCGATGTCAAAATCCGCGGCCCTGAGCTTCTTGCCGAGCTTGACCGTGTTCTTCGCCGTCCTTGGATAATCGTAGGCCGGAATATCGATCTCGAGCTTGCCGGCCTTGGCCAGCCTGACGCCACGGCCATAGACCTCATCGATGGTCATCTGGGCGAGATCGGAGACGATCAGGAGATCGGCCAGCCTGCCCGGCGCGATCGAGCCGACTTCCCGCTCCAGCCTGAAATGCTGGGCGGTGTTCAGCGTCGCCATCTGGATCGCCGTCACCGGCTTCAGCCCCTGCTGAATCGCATGCCGCACCACCCGGTCCATATGGCCTTCATGCACCAGCGTGCCGGAATGGCTGTCGTCCGTGCACAGGATGAAGTTGCGCGGATCGATGCCGCCTTCCGTCACTGCCTTGATCTGGGCCGCGACGTCATACCAGGCAGAACCCAGCCTCAGCATCGCCTTCATGCCCTGGCGCACGCGGGCGATCGCGTCTTCGGCGCGCGTGCCTTCATGGTCGTCCTCGGCGCCGCCGGCGACATAGCCGTGGAAAGGCAGGCCGAGATCGGGCGAGGCATAGTGGCCGCCGACCGTCTTGCCGGCCTTGACGGTCTCGGCGATCTCGCCCGACATCACCGGATTGTTGGCGGCGACACCGGGAAAATTCATCACCTCGCCGAGGCCGATGATGTTTTCCCAGGTCATCGCCTCGGCGACGTCGGCGACTGTCAGCTCTGCGCCGGCATGCTCCAGGCCGGGCGCCGAAGGCACGCAGGACGGCATCTGCACATGCACGTTGATCGGCATTGCAACGGCCTCGTCATGCATCAGCCGGACGCCCGGCAGGCCCAGCACATTGGCGATCTCGTGCGGATCGATGAACATAGAGGTTGTGCCGTGCGGGATCACCGCGCGGCAGAATTCCGTCACCGTCACCATGCCGCTTTCGACATGCATATGCGCGTCGCAAAGACCGGGCACCAGATAGCGTCCGCCGGCATCGACCACCTTGGTCCCCTGCCCGATCGCATGGCCGGCATTCGGCCCGCAATAAGCAAAGCGGCCGGCAGCGATCGCAATATCGGTGCCGGGAATGATCTCGCCCGAATGGACATTCACCCAGCGGCCGTTGCGGATCACGAGGTCGGCTGGCTTGCGGCCCATCGCAACATCCACCAGATGCGTCGCCACCTCGGTCCAGAGCCTGGGTTTCATCTTATTCGCGCTTCCCGCCATGACGGACTCCTGTTTGCCCGACTGTGCCAAGCGGGCGCGGTTTTGACCAGTTGGCAAAACTGGTTTGTTTTTAAGGCAAACAGCAGTTTTGGCGGATAATCTCCTCCGGCAAGGCGAAATCGCTTAGACTGACGGCCCAGGCTGTCGTCCGGATAAAAGATGGCACAGACGATTCGGTTCGCAATTTTCGTGTTGTCGGCATGTCGCGCCGGCCTGGCCTTCTTCACCTTTCATTCGTTCTGGGCATGGGCCGCGCCGATCGCCATCCTCATCGCCGGCTCGTTGTTTACCGAATACGCTTTCAACCGGCTGGCCTCGTCCGAGGAGAAACAGCGCGATCTGGAAGATCGCGTGCACAACCCGCCGACGTAAACCACTGTTGCAGAAATACAATTCCGTTTTGCTGCGAATAACGCTAGGTTGTGCCAAGGAGTCTTTCGAAACCGCCATTTCGGAGCGCTCGATGCGTCGCCTGACGCTCGCCAGTGCCGGCTTTTTCGCCCTGCTGTCCGGGCCTGCCCTGGCCGCGGACATAGGCGCCGATTTGCCCATGACCGCGCCCGGTTTCGACTGGACGGGCTACTATGCCGGCCTCCAGGCCGGTTACGGCTGGGGCCGCTCCGACATCGCCGGCACGGAAGGCGAGCCTTTCGCCGCTTCACCCGATCTCGACGGCGGCTTTGTCGGCGGCCATGTCGCCGGCCTGTGGCAGTTCAACCAGGCGGTGATCGGTGCGCGGGCCGAACTCAACTATTCCGCGGTTGACGGTTCGGCCCTGCTGGCTCCCGGCAATTCCGTCGGCACCGACATCAAATGGCTGGGATCGGTCAATGCCGAGGCCGGCTTGGCGGCCGATCGCTGGCTGATCTACGGCGTCGGCGGCGTCGCCTTCGCCGGCATCGAGACTTCACAAGACGCCGGGCCCAGCTTCGCCGAGACACGCACCGGCGCCGGCTGGACGATCGGCGCCGGCGTCGACTATGCGTTGAGCAACAACATCGTCGTCGGCGCGCAGTACCGCTACTACGATTTCGGCAAGGAGCATTTCGACGTCCCGAACGACTTCTCCGATCGCGACCAGGACGTGAAGCTCCACACACTGGGCGTGAACTTCAGCTACAAGTTCTGAATTGCAAAGCAGCAGCAACGGAACGAAGGTGGCCGGCGCCCGCAGGGGGCGGGGGGGAATGGGTAGGGCCTGAAAGACGCCGGCCGCGGCGGATCAAGTCCACCGCGAGGAACCGTAGCGAACGCCTCCGGAGGCGTAATTGCGCGATCACGCCACTATCCAGGATCAAGCCGAAGTGGTCTTCCCGGCCGGCATGGCGGCCAGGCACTCCTCCAGCCGCTCCAGGCGCGCCTTTTGCCACCGCAAGCTGTGCGCAATGTCGTGGAGCTTTCCCTTGCCCCCCGAGTTGGCGGCCTCGATCAAGTCGAGCTCAAGCTGGGCAATCTCGCGCCGCAGCTCCTGCGCCTCGGTTGCCCGCAATCCTTTGATCCACCCTGCCCCGCGCATGGCTGCACGCATTCTGCCATCAACTTGGGCTCGATGTTGGCAAGGAAATGCTAACGATATCGGCTAGGACAATCTCGAATTTTAAACATAGCTAATATATTCGCACCGTGGTGCCGTTGTGCCTGTCATGGTTCCCGCAAGGACGCTTGTCTCGAAACATGCCTTGACGGCTACGGGCTGGCATCTGAAAAGGGCTTCGCCAGCGGACGTGGCGGAATTGGTAGACGCAAGGGACTTAAAATCCCTCGATCTCTGATCGTACGGGTTCGATTCCCGTCGTCCGCACCACATTGAAATTGCTAGAAGCGGCCGGCGTTGAATTCATCCCCGAGAATGGTGGCGGCGCCGGTGAGGCTCAGGAAGCGATCGGCGCTCTCGAATCAGTTGCCCGACGGCGAAGGCGGCATCATCGACAACAGCGAGATGTAGGTGGGGAGCAAATGCCGAATAGCAGGTGGCGCGTTCGGGTCTGGGCAATCAAGGTCTGACAATTCTTCACACGGAGAGGGTTGATCGCCAACGCCGCCATAATGTTCCACGAGTTTTGCGAATCCATAGGCGAAGGCGAAAAGAAGCGCCAGGACAACCACTATTCGGACGGCCATAAGGGACTGTAGCAGCATCCCGCATAGAATTGAGCATACCGCAAATTGCAGCATCCTCGATGCGATCATCCGTTTACCGCGCGCGCCACCTCCTGCTGAAATCGTCAAGCACTCCCCTTGCGGGAGCCGGCTTATGCGCGCCACAGTTGCGCGATTGGTTTCGGCTGGGACGGCGGGGCTTTCGTGATGATCAAGCCAGAACAAGAGGCACATATCGAGCGCCTCAAAAAGCGACGTCCGCAGGCTCTTGGCGTTCTTCTGGTGGGGCTCCCCTTGGCTCTCTTACTTGTAAAGCTCTGCAAGGCCGAAGGTTGGAATGGTCGGGTATATGTGCCCATCGTAACCGGCATCAGTATCTTGGTGGGGCGCGTTTCAACCGTGATGGTGCAGCGGTTCATCGCCAAGAAGTAAGCGACGTTCCCGTTCGCTGAGAACGTCAGGCCGCTCCCTTCGGAGACCGCTTGCCTTTGCGATGCCCGCACCAGTAGCATTCCGACTTCTTATTGGGTGCGGGGTTTGAATGAGCACATATGCGTTTGTGGACGGCTCGTCGCTGCTTTCGCTTATCGAGAGCGCCAGAAGCTATTTCAGCATGGATGAAGGCGCCATTTTCGATTTCGGCAGGTTCTTCCAATGGGAGGCTGACGCCGCAGCGCGAACCTTTTTTTACAACGCCTATCCTGACCAAAAGCCAGGTACTGACGAAGCTTCCCATCAGGTCCTGCTGGAGAAGAGCCAAAAGCTATTTGACAGGATCAATAGCTATCCTGGCGTTCACGTAAAGAACGGCGTAGCGAGGTCTAGGCCCAAGCGCGGGCAGGAGCAAAAAGGCGTCGATATATTGTTGGCGATCGATGTCTATCGACAGGCTGTAAATGGTCTCCATCGGGCTTTCCTGTTCGCCAATGACGGCGACTTTTACCCAGTCCTAGAGGCACTTCAAGGAACGCAAACCAGAACCATCCTCAAATGCATACGCGGCAAAACCCCGAAATATCTATATGAGTTGGCTGACGAGGTGTCCTACATCAACGAGCTTAACATCGTCGTTCATTTCGAAGGCGCTGGCGACGACGACCTATACGGGATAAGTGAATTGACGCCGAACCCGCCCTTGACCACGATCACCGATCAAGGCTTTGGCTTTTCCAAGACGTTCGTATTTGAAGGTGGCCACTCCTACGACATCTATGAGAACGCTCACCATCCGCACATCTACGCTGCGAAAGACAACCGGGCGATCTACAAGATGAGAAAACCCGAAGTATTCCTGAAATATGTGGAACGCCAATTCGGCCTGTTTCCACGGAAGGAGCCCGGTCGATAGTTCCGCTCTACATCGCCGCGATCGGGCCGTAATGCTCGCCAGCGCGGTCGGCGCTACCCCGCAAGACCGGCCCCTCCTCGAATCGCAGGCGCGCGTAGCGAAGTGTAGCATTTTAATACAATCCTCAATTTGTAGACTCCTGCGATGCATCGGCAGCTAGTGTCTCCGCCCAGGCTAAAGGAGGGAAACGCCGCGGACCGGGAGGAAAGCGATGTCTGTCCAAAAAGAAGACTTTCGAACGAACAGAGCCGACTATGCGATCGCCTCGATGCGAGGCCGAGCGGCCGCTGATGACGATCGCCATGAGATACTGGAAAGCAAGAACTCTCTGTGGCTAAGAGATCGGCGAATCGCCAGATTGGCTGCAAATCCGTGTGAAAGCTTGCCACCAAGAGCCAGACCCCCGCGCGGGGATTAGCGACGCTGGTGTTTCGTTAGCCGGTGCCCGGCGCTAGCCTTGCCGGGCCGCTTCCGGCTTCAAGGACAAGGCATCCAGCCCTTACGCTTATCCGGCGTCATTGCATGGTTGGTGAAATGCAAATTCCGATCATCGCAGCCGGCGGCGCGGCATTCGTGGCAATAGAGCACCTTAATCAGATCCCAATGCATCGCTCCGTGATCCGGCCCGAGCCGGCGCACCAGTTCTGCAACGTCAAGGATCGCATGGCGCCGGCAAGTGAGGCAGTCGACCGAAAGGCCTGTGCCGGCTTCCGGCTTCTTGCCAAGCGTGCCTTCGACGAAGGGGAATTTCATTGTCGTGACGATCTCCGAAATGAGGTCGCCGCACCGGGAGGATTATATTCCTCATCGCCGACAGGTTGCCAAGAGGTTACGCGATCACGCCATGTCCTTTTGAGGTAGAGATTAGCTATCTTGCATGTGCGGCGGACCAATCAGTTCGCCAGGCCGGCACCGGGCTCAGGCAATTCTCCCCCACGAGAAGGCGCCGGTCACCTTAGCCCGCCGCGCGGGTGTGGGGGCACACCCAGCGGCGGGTTATCGGCCCGTCTTCTGCCGAATATTAGCATCCTCTTGACGAGGTGGAAGCCAGCGCCAGACTCGTTGCATGGCGAAGGGCTCTATTAGCATCGGCGACGAGGTCGCCATCACCGCGACCGTGCGACGGCGGGTCACTGAAGACCGCATCAGCGTCTCGATCCCGTCCTACGGCTTCCCGCACTCGATCGTCGACCGCACGTCCAAGGTGAAGAAGGGCCAGCCGGTCGAGTTGATCGGCGATGTCACACATATCGATGGCGAGTGGGTGACGGTCAATCTCGGTGTGCCGGTAACGGTGAACATCGACACGCTCAGGCTGGTGACAGCCTATAAGCCGCCGACCAGGAAGGCGCCTTTGGTGGACAAGCCTAGATGAGCTGTCTCGTTTCGGGACCAGAATGCTGGCACCTGTCTTGCATTGAAGATATTGCCGGTACCTCCTCCACCGGCCCTGGTCGGGGGGCCAGGATACCTAATCTCGCCGGGCTTGAGGTGGCGGGGCCTCGCCCGGCGAGTCTTTCTTTCAGCAGTCGCTAAGAACTGGAGTCTTCGCACCAGATGATGGGATTCACAGCGATTCCATTTCGATCTAAGATTCATCCGAAGCCTTGGCGAAGGAGGAGTGTTGGCGGCTCGATGCAGCACCGCTGAGGCACCGGCAACGACTGCTGAGAAGGCAAGGTTACCCGATCGAAAGCTTTTCCGTGCATCAATGGCTGACGCGCATGGGAAGGGCTCGGGATGTCGACAATCGGGGCGATCTACCGCCGCACCCCTGCCTCGGTCGCGATCGTCTGGCTGGCGCTCAGCGCTGTTCTGAGCCTGCTGCTGTTGCAAGGCAAAATGCCCAACGGCGACGTCGACGACCTGATGAAGCTGCATGAAATCAGGCATCTGCTGCAAACGGGCAATCCGTTCGACAGGACGCTGACGGGCATCGCCCAGCCCGAACCCATGGTTTCGCACTGGCCGTGGATCGTCGACGCGCCCTATGCGCTGATGGCCGCTGCGATTGCGCCCTTTGTCGGGATGGAGGCTGCGGTCGCAGTCGCGGTATTCACCGTGCCGTTGCTGCTGCTGCTGGTCGCAGTGACCTTGCTTTTCCTGCTGATCAGGGAATTCGAGTTCGAACACCCCGGCGCGGTGCTGGCTGTCGCTGCGTTTGCCGGACTGCCGTCATTTTCCGAATTTCAACCCTGGCGTATCGACTACCACAATCTGCAGATGCTTATCCTCCTCGGCACGGCGCTGCTGACGATCCGTGGCGGACGGGTTGCCGCCGTGCTGAACGGTGCCTTGATGGCTCTATCCACTGCGATCAGCGCCGAAATGGCGCCGTTCCTTGTTCTGCCGGCCGGCTTCTACGCCTTGGCGTTCATCGCCGGTGAGAGCGACGCAGGGAAAGATCTCAGGGCTTACGGTCTCGCACTGGCGGCTGCCGGGATTGCAATGTTCTTTGTGGTCGTAGGGCCTCGGACTTATACAAGTGCCGCTTGCGACCGCTATTCGCTTCTGCACCTCACCGCGCTTGCAGTCACCGGTGTTACGCTTGCGGGCATCTCCACCGCGGGAACGGCCGGAAGCTGGCGGATAAGGGCCGCCTGTCTTTTGGTCGCCGCCTGTGCGAGCGCCGCGCTGCTTGTGTTCTTCTTTCCCCAGTGCGCAGGTGGACCGCTTGTCGGCGTGAGCGACTACGTGCGCGGCAATTGGCTTTTGCGCATCGACCAGGAACGCAGCATCTTCTACAGCGCGGACTTTATAAGCTCCGACCGTTTCACCCGTTTCTTCCTCGCCATTCTGGGCACTGCTGCGACATGCATCCTGGCCATCTCCGGCACGACAAGAAAGCGAACCTGGGTGGTTCTTGCGGTCTTCTCGACAGTCGGCCTCCTGTTAGGACTGCTCTATCTGCGATATCTCCGTTTCTTCCCGCTTTTCGTCGGTCCTGGGACAGCCCTGCTTATCCACCAGGGCCTTCCTGTCTGGCTGCCGCTAAGGCGCTATTTCGGCATAAGGTCGGACAACGGGTTGCCCGGCGTTTCGCTTCTTGCCGCTCCTGGAGTGGCGATTATCGCTGCCCTTTTTGCGGGCCATCTGGTCTGGCCTCCCCAGCTGACAAAACCAATCGGCATCGACATCGCCGATGCTTGCGAGAAAGCCGATGCCGGTCCTCATTTCGTCTGGCCGCAAGGCGCACGGCTGTTTGCGCCTCCCAATATCGGGGTCGCCGCGTTGGGGTCGCCGGTCGCCCTCGATGTCGTGGCCGTTCCCTTTCACACGGCGGCCAAGGGCATTGAGCGCATCCTGCGATTTTTCGATCCGGCTACGCCGGACCCGGCGCGACTGCTCGATGAAACGAAGGCCACCCATGTGGCGGTCTGCCGCGTGGAGGAGACAACGCTAAAGTCGATCGAAGCCCAATTCCCGCTGGCCAGCCGCTTGGCGACGGGAAAGCCTCCGGACTGGCTGACGGAGTGCCCCGTTGCCGGGCCGCTGCGCATCTATCGATATTCGGCGGCAGGCGGCCCTTCCGGCCAGTGTCCTGTCGCGGGCCAATGAGCCTTGGCGCCGTGACGTCCGTCAGGGCGCGATCGGGTTCAACTTCAAATGCTGGATCAGGATGATGGTCTTGGCGTCGACGATGCGGCCGTCGGCTATGCCGGCCAGCGCCTCGTCGAGCGGCATCTCCAGAACCTCGATGTCCTCGCCCTCCTCCGGCGCCCCGCCGCCATCGGAGATGCGGTCGGCCGGCGAATAGCGCGCAACGAAGAACCAGAGCCTTTCCGTCACGCTGCCGGGGCTCATATAGGGCGCGAACAGCCGCTGCACGTTCTTCAGCCGATAGCCGAGTTCCTCCTCCGCTTCCTTGCGGATGCAGGTTTCCGGATCGTTTTCATCGAGCAATCCGGCGCAGGCCTCGATGAGCGGCTCGCGATGGCCGGTGGCATAGGCCGGATAGCGGAACTGCCGCACCAGGAGCACCGTGGAGCGCTCCGGGTCGAAGGGCAGGATGACCGCGCCGTCGCCCCGGTCGTAGGTCTGGCGCGTCTGCGTTTCCCAGCGCCCGTCGCGGCGGCGGTAGTCGAGCACCGTCTTCTTCAGCACCGCCCAGTCGTCGGACAGGACTTCCTCCGAGCGGATGCGGACGCGATCTTCCATGGTGGGACTCCATGCTGCCGGCGGCAAGGGTTAGCCGCGAACCCGCGCCTGCGCAATCCCAGAAACCGACTGGTCCAGCGGGGCTTTCACCGGCTCGTGTCTGGCGCAAAGCGCCGCGGCTGCCTAGATAGCGATATCTCTCCCAGGAGCCCGTTTCATGACATCATCGCTTTTCCAGCCGATCACCCTCGGCGGTCTCACCTTCCCCAACCGCATCGCGGTGGCGCCGATGTGCCAGTATTCGGCCGAGGACGGCTCCGCCAGCGACTGGCACCTCCATCACTGGATGAACCTGGCCATGTCCGGCGCCGGCATGGTGACCGTCGAGATGACCGACGTCGAGCGGCGGGGCCGCATCTCGCATGGCTGCCTCGGCCTCTACTCCGACGACAACGAGGCGGCGGCCAAGCGCACGCTCGACGCTGCCAGGCGCGTCGCAGCACCCGGCACCAAATTCGGCGTCCAACTCGCCCATGCCGGCCGCAAGGCCTCCAACAGGAAGCCTTGGGAAGGCGGCGGCCCCCTGCAGCCGGGCGAGGATCCCTGGCAGACCGTTTCGGCTTCGGCCGTCGCCTACGACACGGGGTGGAATGTGCCGCACGCGCTGGACGAAGAAGAGATCCAGCAAGTCATCGGACGTTTCGCCGCGGCGGCCAGACGCGCCGCGCGCGCCGGCTTCGACTTCATCGAGCTGCACGCCGCTCACGGCTATCTGATCTTCCAGTTCCTGTCGCCGCTCTCCAACCAGCGCACGGACCGCTGGGGCGGCTCATTGGAAAACCGCATGCGCTTCGCCATCGAGATCGCCAGGGCGGTGAAGAAGGCCGCACCGGACCTGATGCTCGGCGCGCGCCTTTCGGTGAAGGAATGGGTCGATGGCGGCTTCGACGTCGAAGAGGCGATCGAAGTGGCCAAGGCGCTGAAGGCGGAGGGCGTCGCCTATCTCTGCTGTTCCAGCGGCGGCAATTCGCCTCTGCAGAAGCTGCCCAGCGGTCCCGGCTACCAGGTGCATCTGGCGGAAGCGATCCGCAAGGGCGCCGGCATCGCGACGCGCGCGGTGGGACTGATCGACAATCCGAAGCAGGCGGAAGCGATTGTCGCCGATGGCCGTGCCGACTTGGTGGCGCTGGCGCGCGCCTTCCTCGCCGACCCACGCTGGGGCTGGCGCGCGGCGGCGACGTTCGGCGAGGAGATCCGCCCGGCGCCGCAGTTGGCGCGTTCGGTCACGACCATGCAGCATTGGATGAAGGCGGCCAGTTGACGCCACGGACCTGAGACCATTGGGCGCAGGGGTTCCGTCACGATTGCAACCAAATTGGCCGCTTTGCGTTGGCGGCCATGACAGACAACAAGCCATTTGAAAAGCCGGTGGTGGTCGAACTCGGCCATGTCGGCAAATATCGCCAAATAAGCAGCACGCGCGAAGCCGCAGAGTGCCTGATGACGGTTTGGCCTCTCAATCGGGGCCAGCGGCATCGTGATGCGCTCGACACTTGCCTCAAGGCGCTGGAGGGTTATCGTTCGACGGCGGACGCACGCCGCGCATTGATCGAGGCGGCCGAGGAATCGGAAGTGCTGGTCCCCGAAGACAGGTTGCCTGACGAAAAGCTGCATTGAGCGAGCAAGGGTTTCTCGACCGGAGGATTCCATGGCGAAACTGACTTACAAGATCATCGAGCATGACGGCGGTTGGGCCTACAAGGTCGGCTCGACTTATTCAGAAACATTTCCCACCCACCAGGACGCGCTGCGCGCCGCCGAAATTGCTTCGGCCGAACAACAGGTCGCCGGCAATACGGACGGTATCCAGTATGAGGATTCCGAGGGTGTCTGGCATGACGAGCTGGCCGACGGTCGCGACCGGCCGCAAACCGAAGTCTCCGACTAGCTTTTACGCCCGCGCCGCGACCGACCATGCCCTTGCCTTCATGCCGGCCGCTGGCGGACGCGTCAGTTATTATTTGCCGCAGTACTGATCGTTGACGTTCTGCCCGGCATTGGCGTCGGGTCCGGGCGTATTCGAGGCGCATGGGCCGATGGGACCTGGATTGCCGAGGCTGTTTAGGCCGGTGGCTTCGCTGCTCGAAGAGATACTGCCGGTGGCGTAAGGATCGACCGGTACCGTCCGTTCGTTCGAAACCGGACGATCATGGTGCCACCACGACCACATGTCCGAGGACTGCGCCATAGCCGAGGTTGCCATACCCAGCATGAGCGCGGAGGCTGCAAGAATTTTCGTAAGCATTGGATACTCCATTTGGTTGGTCGCCGAGGTGTGACGGCGACGCCAATGAAACCCTGGGTTGGATGCAAAAGTTCCAAGAGAAAATCGGCGTGGAGCGGGATGCGCGACACGTTTGTGTGACGAGGCCGTGAGCAGCCGGATCATTCGGCTCGGCGCAATTGCCGTCGAAATTCAGGTCACGCCGGCAAACGCACGTGCGGCGATACGCTGGATGAAGGCGACAACGCGTTCCGGCTACGACGGGCATGTGGCCAAGCCCCTCGATCCGTTCGAAATCGAGCCCGTTGATCTTGTCCAGCATCGGCTCGCCATGAGTGGCAATGCCGATGACGCGATCCTCCGTGCCGAACAGAATGCCGGCCGGCACGGCGATCTCGCCATAGTGCTGCTCCAGGCGGCCGAGATCCTCTTCCACAGCCACCACATCGGTCGAAGTCGCGTGGAAATGAGTAGGCCGCAGCCCAAGCCATCCACCTCCAGCGATCATATAGTCCTCGGGAACGGTTTGCGGCGCGAAGATGAATTTCATCGTCGGTTCGGCGTATTTCAGACTGGCTGGTATCGCCACAGTATAGGCTATCACCCGACGCCACAGGCGTGAGGGAATATAGAGCAGGTCGAATTTCTGGCGCACCCGTTCTTCCAGATGCGTGAGCGGTGCAAGCAGCGCGATGCCGGAAATCGCCGCCGGATGCCCGACAGCAAGTGCAAGCGCGACGGCGCCGCCAAGCGAGTGGCCGACGATCAGGGGCCGTTCCAGCCCAAGTTCTCCGATGAAGCGCCGCACCATTTCGGCTTGCTCAGGCAGACGACCAGACGCCCCATCGGCCCGAACCGAATATCCCGAACCCGGCCGGTCGAGCGCGATCAGCCGGTAGCCGGCACCGAAATGTCCGAACAGCGTATGGCGGAAATGGTGAAGCTGCGCGCCGAGGCCGTGCAGGAAGACGATCGGCCTGCCCTCACCTGCTTCGACATAGTGGATGCGGTTGCCGTCGAACTCGACGAACTTTCCGCAAGCCGGCACCAGCCTTTCGGCCCGGGCCGCGATCCGCCATGTTGCAAGCATCAGGCCGAGCACGACGACAGCCGCCGCAACGAGCACGCCGCCGATCAGCCACGACAAAATAGATATCAGCATCTTCCACCCGAGCCGGACCGGCTCACCTTACCCGCAACCGGCTCTGCCACAAGAGCACCACCTTGCCTGCGCATTGCGGCCGGCCGCCGGCCGCGTTATCTCAGGCGAACTTATTGCCGGAGTGAGCCATGCCTGAAATCGTCACCGCCGCCATGCTTGTCATCGGCGACGAAATCCTCTCCGGCCGCACCAAGGACAAGAACATCGGCCATCTCGCCGACATCATGACGGCGATCGGCATCGACCTGAAGGAAGTACGCATCGTCCCCGACGAGGAGGACGAGATTGTCTCCGCCGTAAACGCGCTCCGCGCCCGCTACATCTACGTCTTCACCACCGGAGGCATCGGACCCACGCATGACGACATCACCGCCGACTCCGTCGCCAAGGCTTTCGGCGTGCCTTGCGAGTACGATGCCAAGGCCTATGCCATGCTCGAAGCAAGCTATGCTCAGCGCGGCATCGAATTCACCGAGGCGCGCAAGCGCATGGCGCGCATGCCGCGCGGCGCCGACCACATCGATAATCCGGTCTCGATCGCTCCCGGCTTCCGCATCGGCAACGTTCACGTGATGGCCGGCGTGCCGTCGATCTTCCAGGCGATGCTCGACAATGTCGTGACGACGCTGAAGACAGGCACCAAGATGCTGTCGGCCACGGTGCACTGCCCGTTCGGCGAAGGCCTGATCGGCGGGCCGCTGGCCGACATCCAGAAGGCGCACCCCGACACCATCATCGGCTCCTACCCGAAATACGGCGACGGCAAGTTCTGGACAGAGCTCGTGGTGCGCGCCCGCAGCGAAGAGGCGCTCGAGGCCGCGCGCAGGGACGTCGAGGCCATGGTGGCGGGCTTGTCGGCTGCAAGCTGACACCATCGTCGGACCGGAACCAAGGACGCCGTTACGGCGTTTGTTTTCCGGCGCGTTTGCGCCGGCATTTGAGGGCCGGACGCACATCTCGCGCCGACTCTTTTTTTGGGGGATGTCATGCGCTTCAAGACGATCGTCGCCATTCTGCAGAACGAGCAGGACGCGGAGCGCGTGCTCGACTGCGCCATTCCGCTCGCCGAGCGGTTCGAAAGCCACCTCGTCGGCATCCACGCGGAAGCGCTTCCGGTGCCCTATACGTCGGCCACCGGTTTTCCCGATACCGAATTTCTGCAGGTTTCGGCCGAGATGAACAAGGAGCGCGCCGACAGGCTGCAGGCGGTGTTCCTCGGGCGCGTTGAGGATTCCGGTCTCTCCTTCGAGTGGCGCAGCCTGGAAAGCTTCTCCGGCGACAGCGCGCTGACCGGCATATCGAGCGTGCGGGCGGCGGATCTGATCATCGCCGCGCAGCGCGATACGGGAGGCGATCCGGGCGCCGATGTCGACACACTGGTCTATGACGCGGGCCGGCCGGTGCTTGTCGTGCCGCATGCCGGGCCGCTGGTCACCACCTTCAGGCGTGTGCTGCTCGCCTGGAACGGCAGCAAGGAGGCGGCTCGCGCCGCATTCGATGCCCTGCCCTTCATCATTGAAGCCGACAAGACCGACATTCTCGTCATCGACCCGCCGGAGACACTGGATGAGGCTCCCGAGGCAGCGGGCGCCGAGATAGCGGCCGCGTTATCGCGCCATGGCGCCAATGTCAGCGTTTGCGTGCAGAAATCGAGCGGCGCCTCGGTCGACGATATCATCCAGGAAAGGATTGCCGAATCCGGCGCCGACCTGCTGGTGCTGGGCGCCTACAGCCACTCCTGGCTGCGCCAGCTTCTGTTCGGCGGCGTCACCCGCACCGTGCTGCACACGGCAAACGTTGCAGCCTTCCTGTCGAGATAAGCATGTCTGCCGAAAGTGGGAACCGGTTTCGGGACAAAGACACGCTGAACGCGTTTCGGCGCGACGCGCTGTAAGTCCACAGCCACCGCGAACTCCCACCTTGCCAAGCCTGGCGCTTTCCGGCTAATTCCGCCTGCATTCCATAGTATTTGCGCGCCGCGGCGCGCTTGCGGAGTGCGCGAACCATGTCCCTTCCTGAAAAAGCCTTTCCGGTCTCCTGGGACCAGTTCCACCGTGACGCCCGCGCGCTCTCCTGGCGGCTTTCCGGCGCCAACAAGGGACAGTGGAAGGCGATCGTCTGCATAACCCGAGGCGGCCTGGTGCCTGCGGCCATCATCGCGCGCGAGCTCGGTATCCGGGTCATCGAGACCGTCTGCGTGGCCTCCTACCATGACTACACGAGCCAGGGTCAGTTGCAGGTCCTAAAGGAGATCTCGCCTCCGCTGCTTGCCGACGACGGCGCCGGCGTGTTGATCATCGACGACCTCACCGATACCGGCAAGACGGCGGGCATCGTGCGCGCCATGATGCCGAAGGCGCATTTCGCGACGGTCTATGCCAAGCCGAAGGGCCGGCCTCTGGTCGATACATTCGTCACCGAGGTCAGCCAGGATACCTGGATCTACTTTCCATGGGACATGGGCTTCACCTACCAGAAGCCGATCGCCGACGATCACGCCGGCTGAGCACCGAGAAATTTTCAAAGAATCCGACTTTGAGGGCACGTTTGTGCCCCTCAAATCCTACCGGATGAACACAATTGCTTTTGGGACATTGACTTTTTCTGGTGGGATTTTCCCGAACGAGTGAAGTTTTTTACTTTTAAAGCTCATAATTCGCCGTAAGATTCGTAAAATGGCAAACGATTCCGGAGGCTGGGGGCAGCTTCTCCAATGTTGACGAGGCCGACGACGCACAACCAGATGGCCGAAAGAGTCAGGCGACTCTTCGGCATCGCGCCGTGCCGCCTGCAGGTTGCCGCCTTGCCCTGGCGCAAGGGTGAAAACGGCGTCGAGATCATGCTGATCACCAGCCGCGACACCGGACGCTGGGTTCTGCCCAAAGGCTGGCCAGAGGCCAGGGAGCCGCTTTGCGAGGCCGCCGCTCGGGAAGCGGGCGAAGAGGCCGGATTGCGCGGCACCATCTCGCATCTCGAAGCCGGCCGTTACTTTTACGCCAAGGTTCTGGCTTCAGGCGAGGAAGCGCCTTGCGAGGTCCTGGTGTTCCCGCTCAAGGTCGACCGCGTTGCCGACCGCTGGAAGGAAAAGCGCGCACGAACCCGCAAATGGGTCGGCTCCGCCGAGGCCGTCAGCATGGTCAATGAGCCCGATCTTTGCCAGATCATCACCTATTTCTGCGCCGATCCGCATAGATTCGCCTAATCATCGATCACATAACCACATATGCAGTGCGACGAGCATGCCCCGCATTGCGGCGCGCGGGCATCGGTGCTTTGTTTGCCGCTGCAAGTGCCGATTCGGCTAACGGCGTCGATCGATGATGAACCCCGCGCAACCACTCGAAGAAACCTCCGGCGAACACCGGCGCGAGCATCGCCAGCGCGTGCTCAAGGGCGGGACGATCATCACCGGCATCCAGAATTCCGAAGTCAGTTGTACGGTGCGCAATCAGAATCCCGGCGGCGCCGAACTGAAAGTGGCACCGGAATCGCGCGTTCCCGATCATTTCCTGCTCTACGTTCCGGTCGATGGCGTGGCCTATCGGGCGGAAGTGCGCTGGCGGCGCAACGACCGCGTCGGTGTCAAGTTCACCGGTATTGAGCCCAAGCCCAAGCTGCACTACGGCTGACTGTCCGCAAGGCAGGAAGGCATCCGGCCGAAGCCGGATGCCTTCCGTTTCACGCGACGAGCCCTTTGGTCAGTTCGAGCGCCTGGCGCTCGAACAGCCGCCGGTAGATGCCGCCATTGAGTCGGATCAGCTCGTCATGCGAGCCTTCCTCGACGATGCGGCCGCGGTCGAAAACCAGCAGCCGGTCGAGCGCACGCACGGTCGAAAGCCGGTGCGCGATGACCAATGTCGTGCGCCCGACCATCAGCCGCTCCATCGCCTTCTGGATGAGCACCTCCGATTCGGAATCGAGGCTCGATGTCGCTTCGTCGAGGATCAGGATGCGCGCATCGGCCAGGAAGGCGCGCGCGATCGCCACACGCTGGCGCTCGCCGCCCGACAGCTTCACGCCCCTTTCGCCGACCAGGGTTCCGTAGCCCTTGGGCAGATTGGCGATGAAATCGTGCGCGCTCGCGAGCTTCGCCGCATGCTCGATCTCGGCCTGCGTGGCGCCCGGCCTTGCGTAGGCGATGTTCTCGGCCAGCGAGCGGTGGAACAGGATCGGCTCCTGCTGCACGATGGCGATCTGGCTGCGCAGCGATGCCTGCGCCACCTGCGAGATATCCTGGCCGTCGATCCGGATCCTGCCCGCGTTCACGTCATAGAGGCGCTGGATCAGCTTGACGAAGGTCGTCTTGCCCGATCCCGAATGCCCGACCAGTCCGATGCGTTCTCCCGCCGCGACTTCGACCGAAAAGTCGCGATAGAGCGGCAGCCGATGGTTGCCGTAATGGAACGTCACCTTGTCGAACGCGATGCGGCCGTCGGTGATCCGGATCGGCGGCGCACCGGGCCGGTCCTCGATGCCGAGCGGCTCCGACCGGAAGTCGACCAGTTCCTCCATGTCGTTGATCGAGCGCTGCAGGTTGCGGATATGCGTGCCGATGTCGCGCAGATAGCCTTGCAGGACGAAGAACGACGTCAGCACGAAGGCGACATCGCCAGCGCTCGCCTGCCCCCATGCCCAGAGCATCAGCGCAAGGCCGATCACCGCGGCCCGCATCAGAAGCAGCATCGTACCTTGCGTGGTGCCGTTGAGCGTGCCGCGAACCCAGGTGCGGCCCGTGCGCAGCCGCCATTTGGCCACGACCCTGGCAAGGCGCGTCTCCTCGCGGGTCTCGGCGCCGAAGCCCTTGACCACCGCGTTGCAGCTCACCGCATCGGCCAGCGAACCGCCGACGCGCGTGTCCCAACTGTTGGCAAGGCGTGCCGCGGGCGCGACATAGCCGAGCGACAGCATCGTGGTGACGGCAATGAACAGCACCGAGCCGATCGCGACCACCAATCCCATCATCGGCCAGAACCAGCCGAGCAGCAGCGTCGAGCCGACGAGCATGACGAGCGACGGCAACAGCGCGATCAGGATCGTGTCGTTGAGCAGGTCGAGCGCCCACATGCCGCGCGTGATCTTGCGCACAGTCGATCCGGCGAAGCTGTTGGCGTGCCAATCGGTCGAGAAGCGCTGCACGCGGTGGAAGGCGTCGGCGGCAATGTCCGACATCATCTTCAGCGTGAGTTCGACAATGCCCATGAAGGCGGCGTTGCGCAGCACAACGCCGGCAAGCGCCAGCGCCATCAGGATCGAGAACGCCGTCATTGCGGCGTGCCACGCAACCTCATCGGCGCCGGCGCTGCTGGCGACTGCATCGACCAGCCGCCCGGAATAGAGCGGCGTCAGCACGTCGGCGAGCGTCGAGAGCAGGAACGCGCCCATGATGAGCGACAGCCGCCACGGCTGGCGGCGCCAGTGGCCGAACGTGAAGCCAAGCACGCTGCGAAAGGCGCTGGCGCGCAGATCAATCTTGAAACGAGCCATGATATTATCCGGGCGCAAACGTGCCCGGTCCCGGTAAAGTCGAATTGGAAAACCCGCGGCGGCGCCTGGGCGCCTGCAATGCGGAGGGTTCAATATGGCTGGCCGCTCGCCCTGGGGCGGCGACCGGCAACGGCAAAAGCCTCTCCCAGGTCCTGCCTTGCTCCGAAAGCCCTTCGGAGCGGCGCTGACCTAGGCCTCGCGGCCTCGCATAACGATGTCAAATCCTGCCATACGGTCCTCCCGAAAGGGAATCGCGGAGAGGCTCTTATAGAGTCGGCTCACCACCTCGCCAAGGCAGGCTGTCGCCAAAACGACATTTGGCCCAAGCACTGCGATGAATTTGCAACAACGGCCGGTTGTGCCCGATCCGAGCCGTCAGGCGGCAGGGTTGCGCTCCAGTCGCATATAGCGCCCGTCGGTCTCGAACCCGAACTTCCGGTAGAGGCTGTGGGCGTCGCTGGTCGTGAGGCTCCAATGGGACACGGTCTTCACCTCGGGGTGGTCGAGGAGGGCCTGCACGAGCCGCTTGCCAATGCCACGCCCGCGATGCTCCGGCCAGATGATGATGTCGGCAAGATAGGCGAAGACCGTGTAATCGGTGATCGCTCGGGCGAAGCCGACTTGCTTGCCGTCGACATAGGCGCCCACGCAAAGCGAGTGGGCGAAGGCTCGATGATGCATCTCGTCGTTGCGCGCGCCGCCCCAATAGCTCGCCATCAACTGGTCCGAGGTCGCCCGGAAGTCGATCCGCGACGGGTCGAAGCTGATTTCAACGTCAGGCATGGGCTGTGTCGACATACTGGGAGATATGCTAGCCGCGATCCCGGAACCGGTTGGTGATCGGGTAGCGGCGGTCGCGGCCGAAATTCTTCCTTGTGATCTTCACCCCCGGCGCTGCCTGCCGGCGCTTGTATTCGGCGATGTAGAGCAGATGCTCGACGCGCGCCACCGTGGCACGGTCATGGCCGCGCGCGACAATATCGTCGACGCCCATCTCATTCTCGACCAGGCATTCGAGGATGTCGTCCAGCACCGGATAGGGCGGCAGCGAATCCTGGTCGGTCTGGTTCTCGCGCAACTCGGCCGACGGCGCCTTGTCGATGATGTTCTTCGGAATCACCTCGCCCGATGGGCCGAGCGCGCCCGGCGGCACATGACTGTTACGCCAGCGCGACAGCGCATAGACCTGCATCTTGTAGAGGTCCTTGATCGGGTTGAAGCCGCCATTCATGTCGCCATAGAGCGTGGCGTAGCCGACCGACATCTCGCTCTTGTTGCCGGTGGTGACGACCATCGAGCCGAATTTGTTCGAGATCGCCATCAGGATCGTGCCGCGCGCGCGGCTCTGCAGGTTCTCCTCGGTAATGCCCTCCTGCGTGCCTTCGAAGAGCTGGGTCAACGCGTGCCGAAAACCTTCGACAGGCTCGAAGATCGGCACGATGTCGTAGCGGCAGCCGAGGGCACGGGCGCAGTCCTCGGCGTCTTTCAGCGAGTCCTTGGATGTGTAGCGGTAGGGCATCATGACGGTGCGCAGCCGCTCCTCGCCGAGCGCGTCGACGGCCAGCGCGGCGCAGATCGCGGAGTCGATGCCGCCGGAGAGGCCGAGCACCACATTCTTGAAGCCGTTCTTGTTGACGTAGTCGCGCAGGCCGAGCATGCACGCCCGGTAGTCGGCCTCTTCCCGCTCGGGAATCTTCGACATCGGGCCTTCCGAGCAGACCCAATGGTCGGAATTGTTTGCATTTTGCGCGCCTGCGGCGACGCGGCTTCTTTTCCATGTGGTGACGGCGACCGCTTCCTCGAACTGGCTCATCTGGAAGGCGAGCGTCTTGTCGGCGCCGATGGCAAACGAGGCGCCATCGAAGATCAGCTCGTCCTGGCCGCCGAGTTGGTTGGCATAGATCATCGGCAGGCCGGTTTCGATGACCTGGCGGATGACGACCTGGTGGCGGACGTCGATCTTGGCGCGGTAGTAAGGTGAGCCG
Source organism: Mesorhizobium sp. M1E.F.Ca.ET.045.02.1.1 (assembly GCF_003952485.1). NCBI lineage: Bacteria > Pseudomonadati > Pseudomonadota > Alphaproteobacteria > Hyphomicrobiales > Phyllobacteriaceae > Mesorhizobium > Mesorhizobium sp. M1E.F.Ca.ET.045.02.1.1. The sequence continues at coordinate 4,940,248 of NZ_CP034447.1, read as the reverse complement.
TTCGGCACCAGGAGGATCTCGGCGCCGCTTTCGGCCAGCGTCTCGCAGACGGCGATATCGCCCCAGATGTCCTCGCAGATCGGAACGCCGATGCGCACGCCGCGGAAATTGACCGGCCCCTGCAGTTCCGGCCCGGCCTGGAAGACACGCTTCTCGTCGAACTCGCCATAGTTCGGCAGATCGAGCTTGTAGCGTTCGGCAATGATCTTGCCGCTATCGGCGAAGACGATCGAATTGTGCGTGCCCGACTTGCGCTTCAGCGGCGTGCCGATGATGACGCCCGGACCGCCATCGGCGGTGTCCTTGGCGAAATCCTGCGCTGCCTTTTCGCAAGCTTTCAGGAAGGCCGGCTTCAGCACCAGGTCTTCCGGCGGGTAGCCGGCGAGGAAGAGCTCGGTGTAGAGCACGAGGTCTGCGCCCTGGCGGGCGGCATCCGCCCTCGCCTCGCGCGCCTTGGCAAGATTGCCGGCGACGTCGCCGACAGTCGGATTGAGCTGGGCGACAGCGATGCGCAGGATGTCGGGTGCGTGGGTCATGCAGCGGATTTACCGTGGCCGAACACGCGCGGCAATGCCGATTGCTTGTGCCAATTAGGATCGATCGATTTTCGATCGTATCCTGATCGATCGATTTCGATCGCGACATCTCGCCGGTCAGGCCTAGTCGTTCATGTACTCGCTTAGCGCTTCCACGGAGCGGTTCTCGCCGATCGACATCGCCAGGATGCGCGATATGTGCCGGCGCGGCAGCCCGGTCTCGGCCGACCATTGATTGATCTGGGCCTGAATCCTGTCGAGATCTCGCTTCGAGGTCGGGCTTTCGGCGATGTCGAGGCCGGCATCGCGCAAGGCCGCCGCCATGTCGGTCGAGACGACAAAGGTGTCCCATTCCAGCCAGCGCAGGAAATACTGGCCGGTATTGCCGCCGAGTCGGCTGCCGTGCTTGGCGAGATAGGCGGTCAGCCCGACCTGGTCGTTAGCCGGCCATTCGGCGAGGAATTTGCCGAAGCTGCCATGCTCCTTTGACACCCGATCGACGAAGGCGGCATTGTCGCGGACGGATTTGATCTTCTGCGGGTTGCGCACGATCCGCTTGTCGGAAGCGAGCTCGTGCCAGAAATCGTCCGGCTGAAACAGGAGCCGCTTCGGCTCGAAACCAAGGAAGGCCTCCTCGAAACCCGGCCATTTCTGCTCGATCACGCGCCAGACGAAGCCGGCGGCAAAGATGCGCTCGGCCATGGTGGAGAGGATGCGGTCGTCGGGGACCTTCGCCACTGCCCGATTGTCGGGCATCGGCCCGAGCAGCGACGCCAGCGCTTCCTCACCGCCCTTGCGCTTTGCCGCCCGGGCTCGAATCTTCTGGAAGTCAAGCATCTGCGTCCTCGCCTGTGCCGATCAATCTATCACTTCCCGTTCACGCCGGCAGCCTCTACCTCTATGAGCAATTCCAGGAAAAGTGCATTGCGGTTTTCCGTCCGGAATTGCGTGGGAGCAGATATGCAGGCCTGGCGATGGAGAAGACGATGAACAAGACGGTCGAGGATATGGCGAACCGCTGGCTGAAGCGAAGGCCGGATGGTTTGAGCCCGCTTGAGAGCCGCGTGCTGCAATCCACGCTCGAACGCACCACCATCACCAGGGATACCAACAAGGCGATCGCCTTTCACCTGACCTTTGGCGACCGCGTCGCCGACACCATCGCCCGGATCGGCGGCTCATGGTCCTTCATCCTCGGCTTCATCGCTTTCCTCATCTTCTGGACTTTCGGCAATGTCTGGCTGCTTTCGCGCGACGCTTTCGACCCCTACCCCTTCATCTTCCTCAACCTCGTGCTCTCCATGGTCGCCGCCCTGCAGGCGCCGGTGATCATGATGTCGCAGAACCGCCAGACCGAGCGCGACCGCATCGACGCCGCCCACGATTATGAGGTCAACCTGAAGGCCGAGATCGAGATCATGGCCCTGCATGAAAAGCTCGACGAGCTGCGCCACAGCGAAATCATCGGCATGCGCGACGAGATCCTGCGCATGGCCGAGCAGATCAGGCGGATCGACGAGAAGCTGTCGGCGCGGTCCGAAAGCTGATGACCGAGGTTATCCACCGTCTCATCGAACAATACGGCCTGGTCGCGGTATTCCTGGGCTGCGTCGCCGAGGGCGAAAGCGCCGCGATCCTTGGCGGCTTCTTCGCGCATCAGCAGGTCTTCGTGCTCTGGCAGGCTTTCGTGGCCGCATTTCTCGGCGCCTTCGCCGGCGACACGTTCTTCTTCACCCTCGGCCGCAGCTTTGCCGATCATCCCTATGTCGTCAGGCTGCGCAGGCGGCCCGGGTTCCGCCGCGCCTACCGCCTGCTCAACACCCATCCCAACATCTTCGTGCTGACCAACCGCTACGTCTACGGGATGCGCCTTGTCGGCGGCATCGCCGCCGGGCTGTCAACCGTGTCGGTGCCGCGCTTCGTCATCCTGAACGCCATCTCGTCGGCGGTCTGGGCTGCCCTGTTCGGCACTGTCGGCTACGTCTTCGGATTGGGAGCGGAGCGCATGGTCGGCCAGGCGTTCGCCCGTCACGAGCGTCTGCTGATTGCGTTGGCGGTCGGTCTGGGGGTGGCGATCCTTGCTTGGCTGGTCGCTCACCACTTCGCCGGAAAGGAGCGCGTCAAGGACGCACGGGACGGCCAGGCAAATCGTTGATTCTGGGTTTCGTCCTGTACCGGCAAGATCAGATCGGCGCTCCGACGATGCGTTCGATAAGAGCGATGGCCCAGACAGCGGCCGCAACCACGATCGAAATCAGCACGGCCAGCGAACCACAATCCTTGGCGAGTTGGATGTCGACGTTGAATTCGCGGCTGAACGCATCGCAGGCCGCCTCGATTCCGGTGTTGAGCACTTCGACTATGATCAGCAGCAGCACTGCGGCGATCAACAGCGCATAGCCACGCCAAGACACCGAGATGAACCAGCCAGCCGGCAGGGCAAGCGCCAGCAGCAAGAGTTCCTGCTGGAATGCCTTTTCATGGGCAGCCAGCTTGCGGAAAGCCCGCACCGAATTGATGAAAGCGTCGATCAGCCGCTGCATGCCCAGCCTCGTTTCGAGTCACAGGCAGGGGATTATCGCAATGGCCGGATCAAGGGAAGCCGCCCAAAATCATCCGTCCGCAACCTTGATCGCCGGCGTCGACTTCTCGAACTGCGGCAGCCCGTCGTAGATCGCGTAATAATCTCCCTTGTCGCCGACGAAGATGTGGCTTTCGGCCGAAAGGCCGGTCGGTTTGTCGAACGAACCGGCCATGATCGAGATGGTGTCCAGTTCGTTGTGCTTCCAAAACAGCACCGAGCCGCAGCCGCGGCAGAAGCCGCGTTTCGCGACATCGGAAGCGCCATACCAGGTGAGCGCCTCGGCGCCCTCTATGTCGATATCGGCATCTTTCGAGGCGGTCGCGGCAACGAAATGGCCGGTTTGCTTGCGGCATTGCGAGCAATGGCAATAGACCACCCCGCGCAACGGTCCCCTCGTCCTGAAGCGCACCGCCCCGCACAGGCACGATCCACTATGATTGTCGTCCATCCCGGCCTCCTTCGATATCGTTCGCCTCGATCGTCGCCGGACAGAATTCCAGCTTTATGGTTGCCGGGCATGGACAAATGCGACACCGAAGCGGCGCTATTCGAAAGCCGTTTCTGCACCGAACTGCCCCCTGTGGTAGCGACAATGATGAGGAAATGCAGGCTATTAAGGAAACTTTAGCGCGGCTGCATTTATGATTCCTGCAAGCGATGGTCGTGTTGGGGACGCGCCATCGCATCGCAAATTCTGATTCAAATCCCCGTGTGGGCGACTCCCGGCGGTGGCAAGGTCTCCGGTCGCACTGAAGGGTGATGAACAGGATATGCAACCGGCAGCGGTCCCGACCGACAGGAATAGCGACATCGCCAGCACCGTTGTGGCGACCATGCGCCAGCTTGGCGTGCTCGGCCTGCCGCGCAACTACGAGATCTTCTACGAAGCGCTCAACGGCAGCAATCACGAACTCAGCCTTGCCGTCGTCTCGTTGAGCAACCGGCCAACGCAGGAGGATCTCGACGGCATCGGGCGCAGCTTCTTCCCGCAGCACCATGGCCCCGCCATTGTCGAACATGCCCGCGAGATGGTCGCCAAGGAGCTCGAGGACATCGCCTCGCTGTTGCGGAGCGAGCGCACGCATATCGAAAAATACGGCCGCATCCTCGACGAGACGTCGAGCGGCTTGAGCAATCGAAGCCTGCTCTCGCAGGATCTGCTGCACAAGATTGCCGGCGCCATGTCGGCAGCCACCAGTTCGACGCTGGACCACAACCGCCAGATCGCCAGCACGCTCAGCGAAAAGACCGCCGAACTCGAGAGCGTCAAATCGAAGCTCGAGGAATACAAGCGGCTCGCCGATACCGATCCGCTGACGCAGATCTGGAATCGCCGCGCCTTCGACAAGGAAATCACCCGCATCTACAACAGCAACCGCGGCATCCTGTTCAACGCGTTGATCCTTGCCGATATCGATCGCTTCAAGGACATCAACGACCGCTACGGCCACCCGGTAGGCGACAAGATCATACAGATCGTCGCCGAGATCTTCCGATCCAGCGTCCGCGCCGACATGTTCGTGGCCCGCACGGGCGGCGAGGAGTTCGCGCTTATCGTCGAAGGCGCCAGCGAGGACACCACCTACGAGATCGCCGAGCGGATCCGCGTGCTGATCGAACAGACGCCGTTCACCAGCAGCCAGACCGGCATGAACTATGGCACCGTGACCGTGTCCATGGGCATCTGCATGGCTTCCGAGGCCGACAACCCGGAAGACCTCTACACCAAGGCCGACCGTGCGCTCTACCGCTCCAAGGTCAGCGGTCGCAACCGCGTGACAAGGCATTCCACCATGGCCGGCCGTGCCGGCAAAGGTTGGCTGCTCTACAAGAAAGATTGAGTTCAGCAAACGCATCCTCCGTCGGGGCAGCCCCTTTCCAAATGAATTTTTGTGGACTATATTTTCCACAGAAATGAAAGGGTGCGCTCATGCCACGTCCAGTCGCTGCCGCGACGGCGATGGAGAATGCCGTCATTACCAAGGCTACGCTGCGCGCGGCCGACCTACTCGACATCACCGCGAGGACGCTGGCGCTGGTCATCGGCGTCTCGGAAGCGACGGTCTCGCGCATGCGCAAGCAGGAATTCCTGCTCGAGCGCGGCACCAAGCCGTTCGAGCTTGCGGTGCTGTTCGTCCGGCTGTTCCGCTCGCTCGACGCCATCGTCGGCGGCGACGAGACCGTCGCCCGGGCATGGCTGAAGAACCCGAACACGGCGCTCGACGGCACGCCGCTCGAAAAGATCCTCACCATTGCCGGACTTGTCGATGTCATCGCCTACCTGGACTCCCGACGCGCTCTCGTCTGAGGCCGTCAGGCTCGAAGGCAAGTATTGGCGGATGGTCGAGGCGCAGCACCGCGTCTCGACGCTCAAGCTCGTCGACACGCTTGACGAACAGGGCCTGCTGGAGGACCTCATCGAGGAGACCAAGCCGCGGGTCCCGCTCGAATGCCGCCATCTTCATTATCTTCTGGCGACACCCTTCCGCTACGGCTCGATCTATCCGTATGGCTCGCGCTTCCGCCGCGCGGGCAAGACCAAAGGCGTCTACTACGCCGCCGAAACCGTGCTGACGGCCGTGGCGGAAATGGCCTTCTACCGCTTGCTGTTCTTCGCTGAATCGCCGCAGACGCAATGGCCGAACGACGCGGCCGAATACACCGCCTTTGCCGCGGCGATCAAATGCGAGAAGGCGATCGACCTCACCCGGCCGCCGCTCGACCGCGACGAGAGGGTCTGGACGCATCCGACCGACTATGCCGCCTGCCAGGCCATCGCCGACGTCGCGCGCGAGGCCGAGATGCAGGCGATCCGCTATCGTTCGGCGCGCGATCCGAAGGGCGCCAACATCGCGCTCCTGACGTGCAAGGGCTTTGCCAAGGCCAAGCCGCTCGAGCCTCACACCTGGCGCATCCGCATCGGCTCGCTCGGCGTCCAGGCGATTTGCGAATTCCCCGACAAGCGGCTCGAATTCTCGCGCACAGCCTTTGCCGATCCAAGACTGGCGAACATGCGCTGGGTGCGCGGCCACTGACGTTTCGACCTAAGCGAGGATGTTCACGGCACGCGCAGCCACCAGCGCGATCGTCAGCAGCGAGATCATCGCCTCGGCCATCATCAGGAGCTTGGCGCGTTGGGTGAGCGGCAAGGTGTCGGTCGGCGAAAACGCCGTCGCGTTGGTGAACGCAAGAAACACGTAGTCGACAAAGCCCGGCAGCCAGTCGCGGACCTCGCGGTCTAGCAGCGTCATCTGCGGGAACAGGAAATCGGCATGCGCGCGCTTGACCAGACCGCAGGTCGGCGGGCCGCCGCGATCGGTGCTCCAGAACCACAGCGCGAAGACGATGACGTTGGTGACCCAGATATTCAGCGCATCGAGCAGCAGTGTCGTGCCGGCGCCGGCATGGCCTTCGAGCAGCGCCCTGACCAGGAAGACCAGCGAGCCGCAATTCATGATGCTGATGACGCCGGTCATGACCAGGGCGGTGCGGCGGATGAAGACGCGGAACCGGCCGATCGCGTACCAATGTTCGTGGTCGACGGCCTTCTGCGTCGCCATCTGCGTCCAGGCCGTCGCGACCGACAGGGGCACCAGCAGCGCCGCCTCGATCGCGGGCGCCAACCAGCGCGGACCGAACGACAGATCGTTGATGACCAGAAGCTGCAGGCAGATGACGACAAGCACCGCCGCCCGCGCCGACCAGAAGTCGATCGCGCGGTGATGGATGATGGCATGCTCGTGACGCATGGCGGAACCTGTGCCGTGTGCGCGGTTTCTCGACCGCGGCGGCGACACCTCCACCTCAATCTTGGTCTTGCGATGGTCGCGTAACTATAAATTTTCGTAAGGTTTTTGGCGAAACGCCGTGCCGGGCCGGCCCCAAACGAAAAGAGCGCCGGATTTGCTCCGGCGCCCGGGTTCGATCGCCAGCAGTTGGCTCAGGCGCTGGCGGCCTGCTTGTGCTGGACCGGATGGCTCTTCTTCAAGAGGTCTGAGACCAGGAAGGCGAGCTCGATCGCCTGGTCGGCGTTGAGGCGCGGATCGCAATGCGTGTGGTAGCGATCCTGCAGATTCTCGGCGGTAATGGCGCGGGCGCCGCCCGTGCATTCGGTGACGTTCTTGCCGGTCATTTCGACATGGATGCCGCCCGGATGCGTGCCCTCGGCGCGATGCACCTCGAAGAAGGTCTGCACTTCCTTGAGAATGCGGTCGAATGGCCGCGTTTTGTAGCCGGCCGCCTCGATGGTGTTGCCATGCATCGGGTCCGACGACCACACCACGTTGCGGCCTTCCTTCTTCACCGCCCGCACCAGCTTCGGCAGATGCTCCGCCACCTTGTCGGATCCAAAGCGCGCGATCAGCGTCAGCCGGCCCGGCTCGTTCTCGGGGTTGAGCAGGTCGATCAGTTCCATGAGGCCGTCCGGCGTCAGCGACGGACCGCATTTCAGGCCGAGCGGGTTCTTGATGCCTCGGCAATATTCGACATGCGCATGGTCGGGCTGGCGGGTACGGTCGCCGATCCAGATCATGTGGCCCGAGGTCGCGTACCAGTCGCCCGAGGTCGAATCGACGCGGGTCAGCGCTTCTTCATAACCCAGCAGCAGCGCCTCGTGGCTGGTGTAGAAATCGGTCTCGCGCAGCGCGAAATTGGTTTCCGACGTGATGCCGACCGCGCGCATGAAATCCATCGTCTCGGTGATGCGGTTGGCGAGCGATTCGTATTTTTCGCCTTGCGGGCTGTCTGCGACGAAGCCCAGCATCCAGCGATGCACGTTCTCCAGGCTGGCATAGCCGCCCTGCGCGAAGGCGCGCAGAAGATTGAGTGTCGCCGCCGACTGGCGGTAGGCCATCTCCTGCCTGGCCGGATCGGGGATGCGCGACTTGGCGTCGAACTCGATGCCATTGATAATGTCGCCGCGATAGCTCGGCAGGGTTACGCCGCCCTTGGTCTCGCTGTCGGACGAGCGCGGCTTGGCGAACTGGCCGGCGACGCGGCCGACCTTCACCACCGGTTGCGCGCCGGCGAAGGTGAGCACGACAGACATCTGCAGGAAAACGCGGAAGAAGTCGCGGATGTTGTCGGCGCCATGCTCGGCAAAGCTCTCGGCGCAGTCGCCACCCTGGAGCAGGAAAGCTTCGCCGGCAGCGACCGCCGCCAGTTGCTTCTTTAGCTTGCGCGCCTCACCGGCAAAAACGAGCGGCGGGTAGGTGGCAAGCCGCGCTTCCGTGACCTCCAGCGCCGCAAGGTCCGGATAGACCGGAACTTGCTTGATCGGCTTTGCTCTCCACGAATTCGGCGACCATTTCGTCATCGCTGCACCCAAACGCCCTTTCAGAACAATTCCCGGAAAGTGTGAAACGTTTAGGCTCGGCGACTTCGCCGTGCCCACCATCCGGAATTGCGTCAATCGAACAAGCAGGCCCTCGCCCGCAAAACCCTGTGACTAGGATCGCGGCTCCTTACACGAAGCCGATTTCCTATTCTAGACGGGAATTTCAGCAGTGGCGAATGCCTTCGCCTGCCAGAGCGCCGCGGCGAAGCCGTTAGGCGGCTTTGTCGACCAACCGCGCCAATTGCGTCATCACCACTGCCGATCCGGCCAAGCGTTTCTCTGCGTTCGGCCAGTCGCGGATGAAGACGACGCTGTGATCGGCCCTGATCTTGGCCAGCGACCCCTGCTCGCCGATGAACCTGACCAGTCCGACGGGGTTGGGGAATTCGCGCTTGCGGAAGTGAATGACGACGCCCTTGGGTCCGGCGTCGAGCTTCTCGACATTGGCCTTGCGGCAGAGCGCCTTGATGAAGACGATTTTCAAAAGGTGCGTCACCTCCTCCGGCAGCGGCCCGAAACGGTCGATCAGCTCGGCGCCGAAACCATCGATCTCCTCGGTGGTTTCGAGTTCGCCGAGGCGGCGGTAGAGCGCCATCCTGAGCTGCAAATCGGGCACATAGCTTTCCGGGATCATCACGGCCGTGCCGACCGCGATCTGCGGCGACCAGCCGCCATCCTGCACTTCGCCCGAATCCTTCACCTCGGCCACCGCCTCCTCCAGCATCTGCTGGTAAAGCTCGAAACCGACCTCCTTGATGTGCCCGGACTGCTCTTCGCCGAGAAGATTGCCCGCGCCGCGGATGTCGAGGTCATGGCTGGCGAGCTGGAAGCCGGCGCCGAGCGTGTCGAGCGACTGCAGCACCTTCAGCCGGCGCTCGGCCGTGTCGGTGAGCTTGCGGTTCGCCGGCAGCGTGAACAGCGCGTAGGCGCGCACCTTCGAGCGGCCGACACGGCCGCGCAACTGATAGAGCTGGGCCAGGCCGAACATGTCGGCACGATGGATGATCAGCGTGTTGGCGGTCGGGATGTCGAGGCCGGATTCGACGATGGTCGTCGACAGGAGCACGTCGTACTGGCCGTCGTAGAAGGCATTCATGATGTCGTCGAGTTCGCCGGCCGGCATCTGCCCGTGGGCGACCGCCACTTTCAGCTCCGGTACGGATTCCCTCAAGAAATCATGGATTTCGGCAAGATCGCTGATGCGCGGCACGACATAGAAGGAATGGCCGCCGCGATAGCGCTCGCGCAGCAGCGTCTCGCGGATGACCAGCGGATCGAATGGCGAGATGAAGGTGCGCACCGCCATGCGGTCGACCGGCGGCGTGGCGATCAGCGACAGTTCGCGCACACCGGTCAGCGCCAGTTGCAGCGTGCGCGGGATCGGCGTCGCCGACAACGTCAGCACATGCACGTCGTTCTTGAGCTCCTTCAGCCGCTCCTTGTGCTTGACGCCGAAATGCTGCTCCTCGTCGATGATCAGCAGGCCGAGATTCTTGAACGAGATCGAGCTGCCGAGCAGCGCGTGGGTGCCGACCACGATGTCGACCGTGCCTTCGGCGATGCCTTTCTTGGTTTCGGCCAGTTCCTTTGAGCCGACCAGGCGCGACGCCTGCGCGATGCGGATCGGCAGGCCGGAGAAGCGCTGCGAAAAAGTTTTGAAGTGCTGGCGCGACAGCAATGTCGTCGGCACCACCACCGCGACCTGGAATCCTTCCATCGCCCCGATGAAGGCGGCGCGCAGCGCCACTTCCGTCTTACCGAAGCCGACGTCGCCGCAGACCAGCCGGTCCATCGGCTTGCCGGCGCCGAGATCGTCCATGACGGAATCGATCGCCGTCTGCTGATCGTCGGTTTCCTCATAGGGAAAGCGGGCGGCGAACTCGCCATAGAGGCCTTCAGCCGGGATCATAGTCGGCGCGGCGCGCATCTGCCGCTCCGCGGCGATGCGGATCAACTGCCCGGCCATATCGAGCAGGCGCCGCTTCAGCCGCGCCTTGCGCGCCTGCCAGGCGCCGCCGCCGAGCTTGTCGAGCGCGGCTTCCGCCGAGTCCGACCCGTAGCGCGACAGGAGCTCGATGTTTTCCACCGGCAGAAACAGGCGGTCGTCGCCGGCGTAGTGGATTTCGAGGCAGTCATGCGGCGCGCCGACCGCCTCGATGGTGCGCAGGCCGACGAAGCGGCCGATGCCGTGATCGGCATGGACGACGATGTCGCCTGAAGACAGCGACGTGGCCTCCGCGATGAAGTCGGAAGCGCGCTTCTTGCGCTTCGAGCGGCGGATCAGCCTGTCGCCGAGAATGTCCTGCTCGGCGACGACGACCATGCCGTCGGTCTCGAAGCCCGATTCGAGCGGCAGCACGGCGAGCCCCGCCTGCCCCGGCTCGAGCTTTTCAACCTCGGCAAGCGTCGCGACGGGCTTGAGGTTGCCGAGATGGTGTTCGGCGAGGATCTGGCCGAGCCGGTCGAGCGAGCCTTCGGTCCAGCCGGCGACGACGACACGGCGTCGCGCGGCGCGCTCGTCGGCGATGTGCTTCACCACGACGTCGAAGACGTTGATGTTGGGGTCGGCGCGCTCCTCGGCGAAGCGGCGGCCATGCCGCGAGCCGGCATGGAAGACTTTTCTGCCGCCGACATCGGGCGCATCGAAGACGGTGAAGTCGATGTCTTCGCGCGGGCCGAGCGAAGCTCTGAGGTTCTCCGGCGAGAGGTAAAGCAGGTCCGGCGCCACCGGCTTATAGGGCACCGCATCCTTCAGCGCGCCGTCGGCCTGCTTGCGGCGAGCCTCATAGTGGTCGAGGATCAGCGTGTGACGCTCGGCCAGCGCCTCATGCGCCAGATGATCGAAGACAACCGGCGCATCCGGCAGATAGTCGAACACCGTCTCCAGCCGTTCGTAAAAGAAGGGCAGCCAGTGCTCCATGCCGGCGAAGCGGCGCCCTTCGCTGACCGCGGCGTAGAGCGCGTCGTCGCGCGACGGTGCGCCGAAAGCCTCGATATAGGAGCGGCGGAAGCGGCTGATCGTCTCCGGCGTCAGCGCCACCTCGCTCATCGCCTGCAGCGCCATCGACTTGCGCTGTCCGGTGGTGCGCTGGGTCGCCACGTCGAAAATACGGATCGATTCCAGCGTGTCGCCGAAAAAGTCGAGCCTCAGCGCCTCGCTCCAGCCGGGCGCGAAGAGGTCGAGGATGCCGCCGCGCACAGCGAATTCGCCGACGTCGCGCACGGTCGGCACGCGCTCGAAGCCGGAGGTCTCCAGCCGCGCGATCAGCACCTTCATGTCGATCTGGTTGCCGGGCCTGGCATGGAAGGTCTGCGCTTCGATCAACCCGGCCGGCGGTATGCGCTGAAGCAGCGCATTGGCGGTGGTGAGGATCACGGCGCGATGCGGCTTCCTGGCGAGCGCAATGATGGCGGAAAGCGCGTCGAGCCGCCGCGCGGCGGCATCCGCGCCGGGCGACACACGGTCATAGGGCAGGCAGTCCCAGGCGGGCAGTTCCAGCACCGGCAGGCCGGGCGCCGCGAAGGCCAGCGCTTCGATGATCGCCGGCAGCCGCTGGCCGTCGCGCGCGACGAACAGCACCGGCTTGTCGGGTGCGATCTCCTGCGCCGTCCGCACCAGCGCGAAGGCTTCATAGCCGTCGGCGACGCCGTCGACGACGAACTGGCCGGCGCGGCCCTTGGGCAGGCCGATGGAAGGGATGAGGCTCATGGGTTATGCGTTTTTCACAATGTCATGGTCCGGCGCGACGCCAGGATCTTGTGCAGCACCGCGCAATCGATATCGGGCGGAACCGGGCGTTCGCCGGTGATCATCGGCAGGAATTCGGTGTCGGGGATTTCGAGGAGCTTTTCATATTGGTCGATTTCGTCGCCGGTCAAGGCGCCGATCTCGGCATCGGCGAAGGAACCGAGTATGAGGTCCATCTCGCGCATGCCGCGGTGCCAGGAGCGGAACAGGAGCTTACGCCGGCGGGCATCCAACCCCTCGCTTGATCGCTGTGTTCCGGTCATTGCGCCGCATCCCTGTTCGAGCGGCGCATATAGCGTGGATAGCGACCGGTGTCAGCCTTTGCGCTGCGGCCGTCGCGACATAAGCTGACACCCATGCGTCCTACCATCCTCGATCCTCTGTTCGTCCCGATTACCTCGCTTGCCGGCATTGGTCCGAAAGTCGGGACCATGATCGAACGGGTTGTGCCGGCTGATCTCGGCGATCGTCCCGCGCGTGCCGCCGACCTCTTGTTCGTGCTGCCGAACACGGTGATCGACCGCCGCAACCGGCCCGGCATCGCGCTCTCGGCCGAGGGCCAGATCGTCACCCTCGAGGTGCGGGTCGACCGCCACCAGCCACCGCCGCGCGGCAACAGGTCCGTGCCCTATCGGGTCTATGCCCATGACGACACCGGCGAGATCGCCCTGACCTTCTTCCATGCCCATGCCGCCTATCTGCAGAAGATGCTGCCGGAAGGCGAGCATGTCGTGATTTCCGGCCGCATGGAATGGTTCAACGGCCGCCCGACCATGGTCCATCCCGACCATATCGCGCCAATCGACGAGGCCGAGGGCCTGCCGCTGGTCGAGCCGGTCTATCCGCTTACCGCCGGCCTGTCGGCAAAAGTGCTGCGCCGCGCCATCGGGCAGGCGCTCGGTCGCCTGCCTGAACTGCCGGAATGGCAGGACGACGCCTTCATGCGTCGCCACACTTTTCCGTCCTTCGGCGATGCGCTTACCCGCATCCACAATCCGGCGGATCCGATCGACGTCGCCGTCGAGGGTTCGGCCTGGCGCCGCCTGGCTTACGACGAATTCCTCGCCGGGCAGGTGTCGCTGGCGCTGGTGCGGGCAAGAATCCGCCGGCTGTCAGGCCGGCCGCTCACCGGCGACGGCCGCATCGTCGAGCGGCTGCGCGCGGCCCTGCCTTACAAGCTCACGCCCAGTCAGGAATTCGCGCTCGGCGAGATCAATGCCGATCTGGCCGACCCCGAACGCATGCTGCGCCTGTTGCAGGGCGACGTCGGCTCCGGCAAGACCGTGGTTGCCCTGCTCGCCATGGGGCGAGCGGTCGAGGCAGGCGGCCAGGCCGCGCTGATGGCGCCGACCGAGATTTTGGCACGCCAACACCTGGCGACCATCGCGCCTCTGGCGGAAAAAGCCGGGCTGCGCGTTGCCATCCTCACCGGGCGCGAAAAAGGCCGCGAGCGCACCGAGACGCTGGAAGGTCTTGCCGGCGGCACGATCGACATCGTCGTCGGCACCCACGCGCTGTTCCAGGAAACGGTCACGTTCCACGACCTCGTGCTTGCCGTCGTCGACGAGCAGCACCGCTTCGGCGTCCACCAGCGGCTGGCGATCACCGCCAAGGGCGACGCACCCGACATGCTGGTGATGACGGCGACCCCTATTCCCCGCACGCTGGTGCTCACCGCCTTCGGCGACATGGATGTCTCGAAACTTACAGAGAAACCGGCCGGCCGGCAGCCGATCCGCACGGTCACCTTGCCGATGGAGCGGCTGGACGAACTGGTCGGGCGCATGCGCGACGCCGTCGCCGAAGGCCAGAAGATCTATTGGATCTGCCCACTGGTCGAGGAATCCGAAGAGGTCAAGCTGATGTCGGCTGAGGACCGTTTCGCTTCGTTGAAGCCGCTGTTCGGCGACCAGATCGGCCTGGTGCATGGCCGCATGAAGGGTGCCGAGAAGGACGAGGCGATGCGCGCTTTCAAGCAGGGCGAGACGCGCATCCTGATCGCAACCACCGTCATCGAGGTCGGCGTCGACGTGCCGGACGCCACCATCATGGTTATCGAACATGCCGAGCGCTTCGGCCTTGCGCAACTGCACCAGTTGCGCGGCCGCGTCGGGCGCGGCGACCGGGCCTCCTCCTGCGTGCTGCTCTACAAGGACCCGCTCGGCGAGACGGCGAAGCGCCGGCTTTCCGTGATGCGCGAGACCGAAGACGGCTTCCGCATCGCCGAGGAGGATCTGAAGCTGCGTGGCGAAGGCGAGTTGCTGGGCACCCGCCAGTCCGGCACCCCCGGCTTCCAGGTGGCGCGCATCGAATTCCATGCCGATCTGCTCGAAGCCGCGCGCGACGAGGCGCGACTGATCCTGTCGCGCGATCCGGAACTGCAGTCCGAACGCGGCGAAGCGCTTCGGCTGCTGCTTTACCTGTTCGGTCGCGACGAGGCGGTGCGCTTGCTGCGGGCCGGCTGAGGCCCGGCGCCGACTGGCGGGTTGGCAAGCGGACCCTCGATCCGTTCGCCGTTCAGCGTCACCAGCTTGGTCTTGACCTCCGGCGCCACAAGGCCAGCCGAAACGATCAGCTTGGCGCCATCCTCGATGCTCATGTCGAGCAGCACAATCTCGGATTTCAGCACATACATCAGGAACCCCGTGGTCGGGTTCGGCGTGCAGGGCATGAACACCGCGATCAGCGGATCGCCTTCCTGGTCGAGCTTCTGGTTGATCTCGGTTTCTTTCTCGCTGGCGACGAAGACCAGCGACCAGACTCCTTTTCGCGGATATTCGACCAGCCCGACCTGGCGGAACATGTCGCCCTTGTTCGACAGCACCGTCTCGAAGATCTGCTTCAGCGAGCTATAGATGCCGCGCACCAGCGGCATTCGGCCAAGCAGTCGCTCGCCGAAATTGACAATGGCGCGGCCGACGATGTTTGCCGTCATGAAGCCGATGAACGTGATGAGCACCAGCGCCACGATCAGCCCGAAGCCGGGGACCGGGAACGGCAGATAGGTGTCGGGATTGTAGCGGGCCGGAATGTAGGGCTTCACCCAGGAATCGACCCATCCGATGAGGGACCAGGCGATATAGGCGGTGATCGCCAGCGGCGCGCAGACGACGAAGCCCGTCAGGAAATAGTTCCTGAGCCGGGCAATGCCAGAGGTCTTCAGGGCGTCGGACATAGGATCACCGCAGCGCAGATTGCGACGCTGAGATTAGTGAACCGCGGGCTTGTTTGGAACTGCGAAGTTTTTAAAGAAGGTTGGCTAAGGCGAGGCTTTCAGCGTTCCAGATGGAAGCTGCTTCCGTTTGGAATTAGCCGAAACATCCTTCCCTTCGTCATTCTCGGGTCTGCGCAGGAGCTTCGCTCCTGCTCCGCCCGTGGATGACGAAAGAAGGGACCATCCGCAGCCGTACTTCGAACTGCGCGAGGCAAGCTAACGGTACTATTCCACCGTCACCGATTTCGCCAGATTGCGCGGCTGGTCGACATCCGTGCCCATGAACACGGCGGTGAAATAGGCGAGCATCTGGACCGGCAGCGCATAGATGATCGGCGAGATGATCTCCGGCACTTCGGGCAGGATGATCGTCTCCATCGTCTTGATGCCCGCCTGGGCGGCGCCCTTGGCGTCGGTGATGAGGATGATCTTGCCGCCGCGCGCCGCCACTTCCTGCATGTTCGACACGGTCTTTTCGAAGATGCGGTCATGCGGCGCGATGACGATCACCGGCATGTTCTCGTCGATCAGCGCGATCGGTCCATGCTTCAGCTCGCCGCCGGCATAGCCTTCGGCATGGATGTAGGAGATTTCCTTGAGCTTCAGCGCCCCTTCCATGGCCAGAGGGAAATTGGTGTCTCGGCCGAGATAGAGCACGTCCTTGTAGCGCGAGAGCTCGCGCGAGATGCGTTCGATCTGCTCGTCGAGCTTGAGCACCTGGGTGGCGTAGCGCGGCGCCTCGGAAAGCTCGCGCACCAGCCGCCTCTCCTCATCGCGCGAGATCGTTCCGCGCGCGACGCCTGCCCGCACGGCGAGCGAAGCCAACACCGACAGTTGGCAGGTGAAAGCCTTGGTCGAGGCGACGCCGATTTCGGGGCCGGCAAGCGTCGGCAGCACGACGTCGGATTCGCGCGCCATGGTCGATTCCCGCACGTTGACGACCGCGCCGATCTTCATGCCGGCCTTGCGGCAATAGCGCAGCGAGGCCAGCGTGTCGGCGGTCTCGCCCGACTGCGAGATGAAGAAGGCCGCATCGGTGGCCGACAGCGGCATCTCGCGGTAGCGGAATTCCGAGGCGACGTCGATGTCGACCGGCAGCCGCGCATAGCGCTCGAACCAGTATTTGCTGATCAACCCGGCCAGATAGGCGGTGCCGCAGGCCGAGAGCGCCAGCCGGCCGATCCGGGCAAAGTCGAACGGCAGTTCAAGCGGCCTGGAGATGCCGGAGACGAAATCCACATAATGCGCCAGCGTGTGCGAGATCACCTCCGGCTGCTCATGGATCTCCTTTTCCATGAAATGGCGGCGGTTGCCCTTGTCGACCATGAAGCTGGTCGACAGCGACTGCTGCCGCTTGCGGTCGACCTTGTTGCCGTCGATGTCGTAGATCTCGACGCTGTTGCGGCGCACCACCGCCCAATCGCCGTCCTCCAGATAGGTGATCGAATTGGTGAAGGGCGCCAGCGCGATGGCGTCCGAGCCCAAAAACATCTCGCCGTCGCCATGGCCGACGGCTAAAGGCGGACCGTTGCGGGCGCCGACGAGCAGGTTCTCGTCGCCCTTGAACATGATCGCCAGTGCGAAGGCGCCCGAGAGCCGCTTCAGCGCCTGATGCGCTGCCTCGACCGGCTTCAACCCCTTGGCGAGTTCCCGCGCCACCAGATGCGCGACGACCTCGGTGTCGGTCTGCGAGGTGAATGTGTAGCCGTCGCGAACCAGTTCATCGCGCAGCTCGGCGAAATTCTCGATGATGCCGTTGTGGACGATGGCGACGCCGTCGGAAAAATGCGGATGCGCGTTGGTCTCGTTCGGCACGCCATGCGTTGCCCAGCGCGTGTGGCCGATGCCGATCGTGCCGTCGAGCGGTTCTTCCTTCAACCGGCGTTCGAGGTTGATCAGCTTGCCTTCGGCGCGGCGGCGGCCGAGCTCGCCATTCTCGATGGTTGCGACGCCGGCCGAGTCATAGCCGCGATATTCGAGCCGCTTCAACGCGTCGACGATGAGCGGCGCGACCTGCGAATGGCCGACAATTCCAACGATACCGCACATGCGCTGCCCCCGATTCCCTGCGGAAACCCGGCGTTATCTAGGGATTGCCGGCCTGCCGCGAAAGTCACTTTGCGTTTCGTTCCGTGTCACCGGAACGGTTTTTGCTGCATGCACCATGACGGACCGCTCTTGCAATCCGGTTACTGCAATTGCTCGGCTTTTTGCGGCGCCGCTTCCCGATTGTTCATCGTTGGCGGCAGTCGCGTCGGCGCGGCAAAGGCCCCGTGGCGATCATTCCGCGGCCTTCTTCCTTGCCGCTGCCGCGGAGGCGAAGCGTTCCCGCAACTCCTTGCCCTTGCCGGGGATCGTCTTCTGACGGGCGCGGCCGAAGGCCAGCGCGTCGTCGGGCACGCTTTCGGTGATCACGCTGCCCGAGGCGATGTAGCCGCCCTTGCCGATCGTGACCGGCGCCACCAGCGAGGAATTCGAGCCAATGAAGGCGCCCTCGCCGATGTCGGTGAAGAATTTCGAAAAGCCGTCATAGTTGCAGGTGATGGTTCCGGCGCCGATATTGGCCCCGGCTCCCACGCGCGCATCGCCGATGTAGGTCAGGTGGTTGACCTTGGCGCCCTCCTCGATCGTCGCCTGCTTGACCTCGCAGAAATTGCCGACCTTGGCCTTTTTTCTGAGATCGGCACCGGGACGCAACCGGGCGAACGGTCCGACCTCGCAGTTCGCGGCAATGGTGGTGCCTGCGAGATGGCTGAAAGCATGGATCGTGACGCCGGCGGAAATCTTGACGCCCGGGCCGAACCACACATTCGGCTCGACCACTGTATCGGCGCCGATTTCAGTGTCGTGCGAGAAATAGACGGTTTCGGGCGCGATCAGCGTCACGCCCGCAAGCATCGCTTCGCGCCGCCGGCGCGCCTGCCAGATGGCTTCCGCTTCGGCGAGCTCGGCCCGGTTGTTGATGCCGAGCGCATTTTCGAAGCTCGCCTCGGTGGCGACCACGTCGAGGCCCTCCGCTCCGGCGATTTCGACGATATCGGTGAGGTAGAACTCACCCTTGGCGTTGCTGTTGCCGACCTTGTCGAGCAGTCGAAGCGCATGCTTGCCGGCCACCGCCATCATTCCGGCATTGCAGAAGCCGATCTTCTTTTCCGCCTCGGAACAGTCCTTTTCCTCACGGATGGCGACCAATCGGCCACCTTTTTCGATCAGCCGGCCGTAGCCGGTGGGATTGGGCGGACAGAAGCCGATGACCGCAACAGCGGCCCCTTCCGCCAGCTTTTGCCGCGCGGTCGCCAGCGCTTCGGCATCGATCAAAGGCGTATCGCCGAACATAACGAGAATATCGTCGTAACCCTTTGATATCGCTTCGCGAGCGGCGAGCACGGCATGCGCGGTGCCGAGCCGCGTCTCCTGCACGAAGGTCTCGGCCTTCGGCGCGAATTTCTGCGCGGCTTTGCGCATCTCCTCGGCGCCATGGCCGATCACCAGCGCCAGACCCGTCGCTCCGGCGGCCTCCGCCGCCTTCACCACATGAGCCACCATCGGTAGGCCGGCAATGGCGTGCAGCACCTTGGGCATCGCGCTTTTCATGCGCGTGCCTTCGCCGGCGGCGAGGATGACGGACAGGCAGGATCTCTGGCTCATGAAAGGACAACCGTACGAAAAGCGTTTGAATCAGCATGCTAGCAGTGCTGCTCATGCTGCACCAATGCGGTTAAATTCCGATGAGACGGCGGAGCGAAGTCTCTAAGCGCGGACGTCTGGTGGGATGCCCGATACAAAAGCACCGCCGCGATGGCGTCAACCGGTTACACACATAGGAGATATCTCCGGCCTTCTGGGAGTGGTGTGTCAGCGCCCCCAGAGGCTGCGTGGGCGTGTCGTCGGTTGGTTGTTAGCACGGCGGCTGGAGCGCTCCACGCTCGCAAGCGGGATGACGAAATCTCGTGAAGGCAAGGTCAAGGCGCGTTCTCCGTTCCGCATCGGCGACGGGCGGAGACTGGGAGAGATGAATACCATGCGCGTGGCGCGTCTGGAAGTTGGCAGGACATGGACGCGGGGCGGCCCGCGTGCAGGCGCTTGGCCGAGCGGTGCAGAGACCACGCAGCGCCACCTCGCAGCGATCCTGGCTTGCGATGTGGTCGGCTATTCGCGCCTGACAGAGCGCGACGAGCGCGGCACGCTCGAGCGGCTGAAGGTCTACCGCAGGGACCTCCTCGAACCGCTGGTATCCGAACACAGGGGTCGGATCGTCAAGCTCACCGGCGACGGCATGCTGTGCGAGTTCGCGAGCGTCGTTAACGCGGTGACCTCGGCGATGGCGATCCAGCAGGCCGTGACAGAACACGAGGCGGAGACGCCCGAGGAAGAGCGGATTCGCTTCCGCATCGGCATCAATCTCGGCGACGTGGTCTGCGAGGAGGATGGCGACCTCTACGGCGACGGGGTCAACATCGCCGCCCGCCTCGAAAGCGTCGCCGATCCCGGCGCCGTGGTCGTCTCGGGCACCGCCTACGACCACCTTCAGGGCAAGCTCGACTGCGGCTTCACGCCGCTAGGCAACCTGCGCCTCAAGAACATCGAGCGGTCTGTGCGCGCCTACCGCGTTGACACCGACGCCAGCGCCTCGGTGGCTGCGCCGCCTCCCCTGCCCGAGAAACCCTCGATCGCGGTTCTGCCTTTCACCAACATGAGCGGCGACCCCGACCAGGAATACTTCGCCGACGGGCTGGTGGAGGACATCATCACCGGATTGAGCCGGGTGGACTCCTTCTTCGTGATCGCCCGCAACTCGTCCTTCACCTACAAGGGCCGGGCGGTGGACCTGCGCCAGGTCGGGCGCGAGCTGGGCGTCCGCTACGTGCTCGAAGGCAGCATCCGCAGAGCTGGATCGCGGGTGCGCATCAGCGGGCAGTTGGTGGATGCGATCAGCGGACACCATGTCTGGACCGACCGCTTCGAGGGCGACGTGAGCGACATCTTCGACCTGCAGGACAAGGTGACCGAGAGCGTCGTCGGCGCTGTCGAGCCGAGCATCCGGCTGGAGGAGATCAAGCAGGCGCGCATGAAGCCGACCGACTACATCAGCGCCTACGACCTCTACCTTCGCGCGCTGCCGCGCTTCTACAGCATGACGCGCGAAGGCTTTGCCGACGTGCGCCGGCTCACCAACGAGGCCCTCAGCATCGACCCTGGCTTCAGCTTGGCGAAGGCACTCGGCGCCTATATCCGCAGCCTGTCCGTGAGCCAGTGCTGGCACGAGCCCGACGATACCAGAGTCGCCGCGCGGATGGCGCGCGAGGTCCTGGCGGAAGCGCGCGACGACCCCACGAGCCTACGCTTCGCCGCGCAGGTGATCGCCTACAGCGCGAAGGAGTACGAGATGGCGCTGGGCACGATCGAACGATCCCTGCTGCTCAACCCCAATTCGGCGCAGGGCCATACGGGCTGCGGGTGGGTGAACGCACATTCCAGCCGCCCGCTCGTCGCGATCGAGCACTTTCACAGGGCAATGCGACTGAGCCCGATCGATCCCGAGAAGGGCATCGCGCTCTCCGGCATCGGAATGAGCTACCTGATGCTCGAGCGCTACGAGGAAGCGCTGGCATGGGGAGAACGCGCGCTGCACGAGATGCCGAACTACGGCTCCTCGCACCGGGTGGTGATCATGGCGCTGGTCAAACTCAACCGGCTGGAAGAGGCGCAGGCGGCGGCGCGGCGGCTGATGGAGGCGTTCCCGACCTACACGCTCACCCTGCAGAGACAGATCAACCCATGGCTGGACAAGGTTTTTGCCGAGCGTTACGTCGAGGCGCTGGCTATCTCCGGCGTGCCGGAGTGATCGTCGCGGTTGCAAAGACGCATTCTCCTGCGCGTCACGTCCGGTCCTGCGACGTCCCTTGTGGCAAATTACCCCAACCTTCCCAGCACCGGAAAATTCTCCAGGAGCCAGTAGGACGCGCTCTGCACCCCGCCGGTGAGGAAAAACACGCCGGCGACGACCAGCAGCGCGCCCATCACTTTCTCGACGCGACCGAGATGGACGCGGAATTTGCCGAGGAATCGCATGAAGGCGCCGGAAAACAGCGCCGCGATCAGGAAGGGAATGCCGAGGCCGAGCGAGTAGGCGGCGAGCAGCATTGCACCCTCGCCCACGGTTTCGCGGCCGCCGGCTAAAGTCAGGATCGGCCCGAGCACCGGACCGATGCAGGGCGTCCAGCCGAAGGCGAAGGCGAGCCCCATGACATAGGCCGCAACCATGTTGGCCGGCTTGCCCTGCGACTGGAAGCGCGCCTCGCGCGACAGCAGCGGAATGCGCAGGATGCCGAGAAAATTCAGCCCCATGATGATGATCAGCGCGCCCGCCACCATCGCCAGCGGCTCCTGCCAGACGCGCAGCAGACGGCCGATGGTCGAGGCGCCGGCCCCGAGCGCGACGAAGACGGTGGAAAAGCCGAGCACGAAGGCTATAGAAGCATAGAGCAGGGCGCCGCGCGCGCCCTCCCGTGCCGTCACGCCCTGGTTGCCGCGGAAATCATCGACCGAGACGCCGGCCATGTAGCAGAGATAGGGCGGCACCAGCGGCAGCACGCAAGGCGACAGGAACGAGATGGCCCCCGCCCCGACCGCGCTGACATAGCCGATGTCCAATGCCATTTCATGAGCCCAGATTGTGCTGGCGCCGATATAGCGATGCCGAAGCCGCCCTGCCAATCACCATTGTGTGGCATGTGGTCGCCCGGCCAGGAAGAAACGGCCTCCCCCATGCGTTGACTGAGCAGGCGCGCGATTGCCGCGCGCCCGTTCTCAGGGAGAGATTGCCATGAAATCGATCGCACTCGGATTTGCGGCCCTTTTGCTTGGCGCCACCGCGGCCCACGCCGCCGAGGCATGGAAGGAAGCCGAAGTCGGCGGCAAGAAGATCTACACCGATGCCATGGGCATGACGCTTTACACCTTTGACAAGGACGAAAAGGGCAAATCCAACTGCTACGACAAATGCGCCGCCAACTGGCCGCCGCTGAAGGCCGAGGCCGGCGCTAAGGCCGATGACGAGTGGACGATCGTCGAGCGCACCGACGGCACCAAGATGTGGGCCTATGACGGCAAGCCGGTCTACACTTTCGTCAAGGACAAGAAAGCCGGCGACATGACCGGCGAAGGCGTCGCCGGCGCCTGGCACGTCGTCGCGGCCGACTGAATTTTCTCGAAGGAATCGGCAGGTTGCCGGCGATTCTCCGCTGGCAGCCTGCCACCTCGCCGCCTGCGAGACGTGGCCTTCACCCATCCCCAAAAAATGTGATCTTCGCCATACACTCTAAGAGTGTATCGCTGGCGGCAGGTCCGCAAATTGGCTCCTTCCCCTTGACCGATCGCAAAAGCACGGCCATGTGAGCGACGAAAAGAGTGGGATTTCGTCGTGCGCTGCGGAGTTCTTCCGCCGCCTCATAATTGATAAGAGACCTTATGGACGTCGTCGTCGTCGAATCGCCGGCCAAGGCGAAGACAATCAACAAATATCTGGGCAAGAACTATAAGGTCCTTGCCTCGTTCGGCCATGTCCGCGATCTGCCGGCCAAGGACGGCTCGGTACGTCCCGACGAGGACTTCGCCATGTCCTGGTCGGTCGACACGGCCTCCGGCAAGCGGCTTGCCGACATCGCCAAGGCGGTCAAGGACGCCGACGGGCTCATCCTCGCCACCGACCCGGATCGCGAGGGCGAGGCGATTTCCTGGCATGTGCTGGAAGTACTGAGGCAGAAGCGGGCGCTGAAGGACAAGCCGGTCAGCCGCGTCGTCTTCAACGCCATCACCAAGTCTTCCGTGCTCGAGGCCATGGCCAATCCGCGCCAGATCGACGCGCCGCTGGTCGACGCCTATCTCGCTCGCCGCGCGCTCGACTATCTCGTCGGCTTCACGCTGTCCCCCGTGCTTTGGCGCAAGCTGCCGGGCGCCCGTTCCGCCGGACGCGTGCAGTCGGTGGCGCTGCGCCTCGTCTGCGATCGCGAATCCGAGATCGAGCGCTTCATCCGCGAGGAATACTGGCAGATCGCCGCCATCCTCGACACGCCGCGCAACGACAGCTTCGAGGCGCGGCTGACCGCCTATGCCGGCAAGAAGCTGCAGAAGCTCGACATCGCCAACAAGGCGCAGGCCGACGACATCAAGGCGATGCTGGAGGGCGCTGCCTTCAAGGCGCTGTCGGTGGAAGCCAAGCCCACCAAGCGCAATCCGGGCCCGCCCTTCACCACTTCGACGCTGCAGCAGGCCGCCTCCTCGCGGCTCGGCTTCTCGGCCAACCGCACCATGCAGGTGGCGCAGAAGCTCTACGAAGGCATGGATGTCGGCGGCGAGACCGCCGGCCTCATCACCTATATGCGAACCGATGGCGTGCAGATGGCGCCGGAGGCGATCGAGGCCGCGCGCGACGCCATCGCGAGCGAGTTCGGCGCGAAGTACCTGCCGGAGAAGCCGCGCTACTATTCGGTCAAGGCCAAGAATGCCCAGGAAGCGCATGAGGCGATCCGCCCGACCGATTTCAAGCGCACGCCGGCATCGGTCCGGCAATATCTCGATGCCGACCAGGCGCGGCTTTACGAGCTGATCTGGAAGCGCGCCATCGCCAGCCAGATGCAGCCGGCCGAGATCGAGCGCACCACGGTAGAGATCGAGGCGATCAACGGCGCCCGCACCGCCGAGCTCCGCGCGGTCGGCTCGGTCGTGCGCTTCGACGGCTTCATCGCCGCCTATACCGACCAGAAGGACGAAGATGCGGAGGACGAGGAAAGCCGCCGCCTGCCCGAGATCCGCGCCGGGGAGCAGCTTGCCCGCCAGGCGATCAACGCTACCCAGCACACGACCGAGCCGCCGCCGCGTTATTCCGAGGCGTCACTGATCAAGAAGCTGGAAGAGCTCGGCATCGGCCGGCCGTCGACCTATACGGCGATCCTGAAGACGCTGGAGGATCGCGACTACGTCGCCATCGACCGGCGCAAGCTGGTGCCGCAGGCCAAGGGCCGGCTGCTCTCGGCCTTTCTCGAAAGCTTCTTCGAACGCTATGTCGAGTACGACTTCACCGCTTCGCTCGAGGAAAAGCTCGACGAGATCTCCGATGGCAAGCTCGCCTGGAAGGACGTGCTGCGCGACTTCTGGAAGGATTTTTCCGGCGCCGTCGACGACATCAAGGAACTGCGCGTCACCGACGTGCTCGACGCGCTGAACGACGAGCTGGCGCCGCTGGTCTTCCCCGAACGCGAGGACGGCTCGAACCCGCGCGTCTGCCCGAAATGCGGCTCAGGCAACCTCTCGCTGAAGCTCGGCAAGTTCGGCGCCTTCGTCGGCTGCTCGAACTATCCGGAATGCTCCTACACCCGCCAGCTTGGCGATGCCGCCAATCCCAATGGCGAGAACGGCAACGGCGAGGACGGCGTCAGGCTGCTCGGCAAGGATCCGTACACGGCCGAGGAGATCACGCTGCGCAGCGGCCGTTTCGGTCCGTACATCCAGCGCGGCGAAGGCAAGGAAGCCAAGCGCTCCAGCCTGCCCAAGGGCTGGGCGGCCGACTCGATCGATCATGAGAAGGCGATCGCGCTGCTGTCATTGCCGCGCGACGTCGGCAAGCACCCGGAAACCGGCAAGATGATCTCGGCGGGTCTTGGCCGCTACGGACCCTTCGTGCTGCATGACGGCACCTACGCCAACCTGGAAAGCATCGAGGACGTGTTCTCGATCGGTCTGAACCGCGCCGTCTCGGTGATCGCCGAGAAGCAGCAGAAGGGCAAGGGCGGCCGCAACGGCGCCACGCCCGCTGCGCTGAAGGAGCTTGGCGACCATCCCGACGGTGGCGGCAAGATCGTCGTGCGCGACGGCAAATACGGCCCCTACGTCAACTACGGCAAGGTCAATGCGACGCTGCCGAAGGGCAAGGATCCGCAGTCGGTGACGATGGAAGAGGCGCTCGCTTTGATCGCCGAGAAGGAAGCCAAGGGCGGAGGCGGCAAGAAGCCGTTCCGCAGGGCGGCGAAGAAAGGGTAGCGGAACGTGGCGCGCAGGATCTCCGGAAGAAGCCACGGCGATCCGCGCGGCGCCGACACCAGGGCCAAGGTCAAGGACGACTACCGGCCCTCGCGCGACGAAATCCTGCGCTACATCGCCGAAAATCCCGACCGTTCCGGAAAACGCGAGATCGCCAAGGCTTTCGCGTTGCGCGGCGAGGACCGCATCTGGCTGAAGGACCTGCTGCGTGACCTTCGGGACGAAGGTCTGCTGACGAAGGAACGCAAGCGCCTCACCCGCGCGGGCGCCCTGCCCCATGTCGCCGTGCTCGACATTGTCGGCCGCGATGCCGACGGCGTGCTTCTGGCCAATCCGAGCGAATTTACCGGCCCCGGCTCGCCCCCTGTCATCGCCATTCGCATTTCGCGCGGCGCCACTGGCCCGGTTCCCGGCATCGGCGACCGCGTGCTCGCCAAGACCTTCCCGACCGAGGATCCTACCGGCCCTGCCTATACCGGGCGGGTGATGAAGATCTTCGAGAAGCGCAGCGAAGCAGTGCTCGGCATTTTCCGCGTGCTGAAGGACGGCAGCTTCCGCATCGAGCCGGTGGAGCGGCGGCAGCCAGAACTGATCGTCGACAAGGAATTCCAGAACGGCGCCAAAAACGGCGATCTGGTCGAGGTCGAGCCCGCGCGGGCATCCCGCTATGGCCTGCCGCGCGCCAAGGTGCTGGCCGTCCTTGGGTCGCTGACCAGCGAGAAGGCGGTCTCGATGATCGCCATCCACGCCCATGACATTCCGCATGTCTTTCCGGCCGACGTCATCGCCGAAGCCGAGGCCGCCAAGCCGGCGACGCTTGCCGGCCGCGAGGATTGGCGCGACCTGCCGCTGGTCACCATCGATCCGGCCGACGCCAAGGACCATGACGACGCCGTCTTCGCCACACCCGACACCGACGAGAAGAATCCCGGCGGCGTCATCGTCACGGTGGCGATCGCCGATGTCGCCGCCTATGTCCGCTACGGCACGCCGCTCGACCGCGAGGCGCTGAAGCGCGGCAACTCGGTCTATTTTCCGGACCGCGTCGTGCCGATGCTGCCCGAGCGCATCTCCAACGATCTCTGCTCGCTGCGCGAAGGCGAGGATCGCCCCGCGATTGCCGTTCGTATGACCTTCTCGGCGGAAGGCCGCAAGCTTAGGCACTCCTTCCACCGCATCATGATGAAGTCGGCGGCCAAGCTTGCCTACCCGCAGGCGCAAGCAGCGATCGACGGCGCGCCCGACAAGAAGACACGGCCGATCCTCGACAACGTTCTGAAGCCCCTGTGGGATGCCTATGCCGTGCTGAAGCGCGGCCGCGACGCGCGCCAGCCGCTGGAGCTCGAGCTGCCGGAACGCAAGATCCTGCTCAAGCCAGACGGCACCGTCGACCGGGTCATCGTCCCGGAGCGCCTCGATGCCCACAAGCTGATCGAGGAGTTCATGATCCAGGCCAATGTCGCGGCCGCCGAGACGCTGGAAGGCAAGAAAGAGTCTCTCGTCTACCGCATTCACGACGCGCCTTCGCTTGCCAAGCAGGAATCGCTGCGCGAATTCCTGGCGACGCTTAGCCTGTCGCTGGCGCGGGGCGCACAGATGCGGCCAAGCCAGTTCAACGGCATTCTGGAGCGCGTGCGTGGCGCCGACAACGAGGCGCTGGTCAACGAGGTGGTGCTGCGCTCGCAGAGCCAGGCCGAATACTCGCCGAAGAATATCGGCCATTTCGGCCTCAACCTGAAACGATACGCCCACTTCACCTCGCCGATCCGCCGCTATGCCGATCTGATCGTGCATCGCGGCCTGATCGCAGCGCTTGGCCTTGGACCTGGTGGCCTGACGCAGCCCGAAGCCGACCGGCTGGAAGAGGTGGCCGCGCTGATCTCGGCCACGGAACGCCGCGCCATGGCTGCCGAGCGCGATACCGTGGACCGACTGATCGCCGCCTACCTCGCCGAGCGCATCAACGACACCTTCGACGCGCGTATCTCCGGCGTCACCAAGGCGGGACTCTTTGTCCAATTGCCGCAGTACGGCGCGGATGGTTTCATCCCGGTGTCAAGTTTGGACGGCGACTACTATATCTACGACGAAACCGCTCGATCGCTGTTCGGAGAACGCACCGGCAAGGGCTACCAGCTTGCCGACCGCGTCGAGGTTCGGCTGCTCGAAGTCGCGCCGATGGCCGGCGCCATGCGTTTCGAGATGCTGACCGACCCGAAGCCGCTGCCAGGCTCGCGACGGTCGTTTCACAAAGCCAAGGGCCGCGCCCGCGCGTCACAATCGCGCTTCGGGCCGCGCGGCAGGAGAAGATGATGCCGAAGGGACTTGGTGTGGAAGAGCAGGTTTTCGGCGGTGAGCATCATTCAGGCCGCGTCGCGCGTCCGCTGTGGACGGCAATCAAGCGCGGTCTGCTCGGCCGCTGCCCGCATTGCGGCGAAGGCAAGCTGTTCTATGCCTTCACCAAGTCCGTCGACAAATGCAGCGTCTGCGGCGAGGAGCTCCATCACCATCGCGCCGACGACCTTCCTGCCTATCTGGTGATCGTCATCGTCGGCCACATCGTGGTTGGCGCCTTCATGGGTGTGGAGGCGACCTCGACGCTCACGCTGTGGCAGCACGCGCTGATCTGGGTGCCGCTGACCTTTGGTCTGGCCGTCGCGCTGCTGCAGCCGGTCAAGGGCGCCGTCATCGGTCTGCAATGGGCACTCTATATGCACGGCTTCAG
This sequence comes from Mesorhizobium sp. M1E.F.Ca.ET.045.02.1.1, assembly GCF_003952485.1. Classification (NCBI taxonomy): domain Bacteria; kingdom Pseudomonadati; phylum Pseudomonadota; class Alphaproteobacteria; order Hyphomicrobiales; family Phyllobacteriaceae; genus Mesorhizobium; species Mesorhizobium sp. M1E.F.Ca.ET.045.02.1.1. The sequence continues at coordinate 4,912,068 of NZ_CP034447.1, read as the reverse complement.
CGGTGAGAAGGACGAGCTTGAGCCGCACTCCTAGGCTTGGAGCGGCAAGTTTGTTTCTACGCAATTCCCGACGGAAAACCGCTGAGCTCTTTTCCAGGGGTTGCCACAGCAGCGACTTTTCGTCCGGGGCTGGTGCAAAGATCCGAACCCGCAAGCCACTTTCGCATTCGAGAAGTTTCCGCTAGGTCGGGCGCATGGAAGGAATGACCAAGGCGGATGTCGATAAACTCGATAAAGGCTTGGCCGTGCACGGCGGCCGGCCGCTTCGTCCGCGCGATGCCGCAACCTTGATCCTGCTCAATCGGAGCGGCGGCGACGTTCTGGTGCTGATGGGCCGGCGCCATGCCCGGCACGCCTTCATGCCCGGGAAGTTCGTCTTCCCCGGCGGCCGCACAGACCCTGCCGACAGCCGCATTCCGGTGGCCGCCCCGCTGCACGCCAAGGAAGAGGCGAGGCTTGCCAGCGGTCCGGGACGCGCGAGCGCTGCGCGGGCGCGCGCCATCGCCTTGTCGGCAATCCGCGAGACTTACGAGGAAGCCGGCCTGCTGATCGGCCGCAAGGGCCCGTTCGCGACCGCCAAGCGCGACTGGCAGGGTTTCGTCGAACACGGCGTGACGCCATCGCTTGACGTCCTGCGCTTCATCGCCCGCGCCATCACCCCACCCAACCGCGTGCGCCGCTTCGACACGCGCTTCTTCAGCGCCTGGCGCGATGACGTCGCCGTGGAATTGCCGGAGGGCGGTCCGACCAACGAGTTGGAAGAACTCGTCTGGCTGCCGCTTGCCGAGGCCCGCAAGGCCGACATTCCCGACATTACCCGTACGATCCTGGAAGAACTGGAAAAGCGGCTCGCCCACGATCCCTTGCTGCGTCCGGGCGGTGCCGTGCCGTTCTTCCGGCTCGTCCGAAACCGCTTCGTCCGCGAAGTCCTTTAGAAGCAGAGCATCCATATCCCATGACGGTCGATACCCAGCAACAGGGCGACGAACGCGTACACTGGCTGCCGATGATCGCGGCAATCTCCTCGATCAGCGTGGTCGGCATCGCCATCGGCCTCGGCATGCCGCTGCTCAGCGTCATCCTGGAGACGCGCGGTCACTCGGCCTCGATGATCGGCCTCAACACTGCGGTCGCCGGCCTCGCCTCCATCGCCGGCGCCCCGCTCGCCACGCCCCTTGCCGTGCGGCTCGGCGTCGCATGGACGATACTTTTGATGATTGCCGCCGGCGCGCTTGCCTTTGTCGGCTTCCATTTCGCGCCGGACTTCTGGATGTGGTTTCCGCTCCGTGTCGCGCTGCATATCTCGCTGACGGTGCTGTTCATCCTTTCGGAATTCTGGATCAGCACCTCCGCGCCGCCGCATCGCCGCGGCCTGGTGCTCGGCATCTACGCCACGGTGCTGTCGCTCGGCTTCGCCGCCGGTCCCTGGCTGTTCGCCCATCTGGGCTCGAGCGGCTTCCTGCCTTTCGGCGTCACCATCGGGCTGGTGACGCTCGCCGCCATTCCGGTGCTTGCGGCCCGCAACGAGAGCCCGGCGATCGTCGCCGACGGCGAAACCAGCCACTTCCTGCGCTATGTCTGGATGGTGCCGACCGCGACCTTCGCCGTGCTGGTGTTCGGCGCCGTCGAGACCGGCGGCTTCTCGCTGTTCCCGGTTTATGGCAGCCGTATCGGCTATTCGGAGGCCGACGCGGCGCTGTTGCTCACCATGATCGGCCTCGGCAACGTGCTCTTGCAGATTCCGATCGGCATGATCAGCGACCGCGTCTCCGACCGCCGCCACTTGCTTCTGGCCTGCGCCACGGTCGGGCTCGCCGGCACCGCCTTCATGCCGCTCTTCGCCCAGAACTGGCACCTGATGGCGGCGCTGCTGTTCGTCTGGGGCGGCGTGGTCGCCGCCATGTACACGATCGGGCTTGCCCATCTCGGCTCGCAGCTATCCGGTCATGAGCTCGCCTCCGCCAATGCCGCCTTCGTGCTCTGCTATGGCGTCGGCATGGTGATCGGCCCGCAAGCGATCGGCATCGGCATGGACGCCTTCGGCCCTTCGGGCTTCGGCTGGTCGCTCGCGGTGTTCTTTGCCGCCTACATGCTCCTGGTCTGCGTCAGGCTGGTGCGGAAGATTCTCTAGCCGGAAATGTCGCCAAGGCGCGGGCAATCCTGACATCACCGTGTCAGCAGCACCCCTGCTATACCCTCGCTCGAACGGACGAAGAGCAAGGAGAGATCAGATGATTGACAGCGGCTTTGAGACCAAATCCCTCAGGATGGAACTGCTTCTGCTCGTCACTTTCCAGGCGCCGGCGGCCGATGTCGAACGCATCATGGAGGCGGTCGTGGCGATCACGCCGCTGCGCATGGGCAAATATGACGGCAATGCCTATCAGTCGGCGCAAGGCATCGAGCGCTACCGGACGCTCGAAGGGGCTGCCGCGAGCGCCGAAATCGAGTTGCGCCGGCGGCCGGGCACCGTCGAGGTGTCGTTCGAACTGCCCGATGACCAGGCGCTTGCCGCTCGTGTCGTCGAGGCCATCTACCAGGCGCACAGCTATGAGGAACCGGTGATCCGCCTGCAGCCCCTGCTTGCCAGCCGTTCGAAAGGGCTCGACGATCGCGCCAATCCCAACCGCTGGTGGAACACGACGGGGGATTGGAAACAGTCTGCCTCGCCGGTCCGGGAGAGCGCCTGAAGCACCGCCAGCCTGCCGCCGGCCCCATTCGCCGTTACCGGCGGCAGGCGCATTGGGCCTCGCGAAGCCCGCTCGGGCTTGACTTTCCGGGCGCGTTCTTTATGTGTCGCGCCAAGTTTCCCGCGTCCGGGTGTTTTCCCCGTGCTCCAGCGGCCAAAACTCCACGAACATTAACGGACGAACATCATGGCCAAAGCCGCAAACATCAAGATCAAGCTTCTGTCGACCGCCGACACCGGTTTCTTCTACGTGACCAGCAAGAACAGCCGCACCAAGACGGACAAGCTGTCGTTCCGCAAGTACGACCCGGTCGCCAAGAAGCACGTCGAATTCAAGGAAACCAAGATTAAGTAATCTGGTTATCCCGAAATGCCGAAACGCCGCCCCCTCGGGCGGCGTTTTTGTTTTCGGCGGACGGATCCGCAAGCAGGAACGAGCACCGCTGTCTGCAGCGGGCCTTGACATCATGTCTTGGAAAAAAGGGGGCCGGTCGGCGGTTGGCAGCGGTACGAGGAGGCCACTATGTGCCAGCGCCGGCCGGCCGACCCCACGGACCCAGGAGATGCGGCGGACCTGAGCATCATGGGGTATTTTTCGGATCGAGCCGGGCAGTCTACCCTCGTGCCGGCTTCGTCTTCGGTCTATGCGAAGCAGATTTGCTCAAGAACGTATGAAAATCAACCATTTCTTAACCACGGCTCGCGAATCGCTTGGATTAAGGTAAATTCGTAACCTGTCGGATGGCCGGGTATTGACGGCTGCTACAACGCATGCTGCTCAAAAGTGCGCGGCGGTTTGAGAAATCGCCTAAATCCGTTTCAGCGTGACGCGCTTCAGGCAGCCTTGGCGACAACCCGGTTGCGGCCGCCGCTCTTGGCCTCGTAGAGGGCAAGGTCGGCGCGCTTCATCAGTGACGCGACCGTATCGGCTCCCTTCAGCACCGACGACACGCCGACGCTGACCGTCACTTCGATGGTCTTGCCATCCGCCCCGATCGCGAACGGCACCTGCGCGATCTCGGCGCGGATGCGTTCGGCCACCTTCTCGGCAACGGCGCCTTCGGTGTCCGGCATGACCACGACGAACTCCTCGCCGCCAAACCGGCAGGCAAGGTCGATGCCGCGCACGTTCTTGCGCAGCCGCCTGGCGAACTCGCGCAGCACGTCGTCGCCCCCGTCATGGCCATGGGCGTCGTTGATGGACTTGAAGCGGTCGAGATCGGTGATCATCACCGACAGCGGCCGGCGGCGCGCCACGGCGCGGTCGAACAGCGTCTCGAGATGGCTGTCGAGATAGCGGCGGTTATGCAGTCCGGTCAATCCGTCGGTCACTGCCATCTCGATGGTCTGGGTGACGCTGGCGCGCAACTGATCGTTGTAGCGCTTGCGCCGCACCTGCGTGCGCAGGCGCGCCGTCAGTTCGTGCTGATCGATCGGCCGCGTCAGATAGTCGTTGATGCCGAGTTCGAGGCCGCGGATGATGCGTCTCTCCTCGCCCTCATCGGCCAGGAGCATGATCGGCAGGAAGCGGGTGCGGTCGAGCGAGCGCAGTTGCGAGCAGAGCCTGAGCGCATCGAAATCGGCGAAGGCCGTCGAGATCAGCACGCATTCATAGGATGCCTCGGCGGCCTGGAAGAAGCCGGCATTCGGATCGGTAGCGACGTCGAGTTCGGCGCTGCCGCGCAGCATCTTCTGAATGCGCTCGATCGACGACTTGCGCTCATCGATCAGAAGCACCTTGGGCTTGGTGTCTTCGGTCGCGAAGTTGCGGCTCAAAAGCTCCTCGATGCCGATATTGCGCGTGGTCGAGGCGCGCAGCCGCAACTCGTCGGTCAGCGACTTCAGCCGGACCAGGCTCTTCACCCGGGTCATCAGTTGCAGATCATTGACCGGCTTGGTGAGGAAATCGTCGGCGCCGGCCTCGAGGCCGCGCACGCGGTCCGACACCTGGTCGAGCGCGGTGATCATGACGACCGGAATATGCGAGGTCGCCGGGTCGCTCTTCAGCCGCTTGCAGACCTCGAACCCGTCCATGCCCGGCATCATCACGTCGAGCAGCACCACGTCGACCTTGCCGTTCTCGCAGGTCTCGATCGCGTCGGGGCCGTTGCCGGCTGTCATCACCTCGAAATATTCGGCGAGCAGCCGGACCTCCAGCAGCCGCACATTGGCGGGGATGTCATCGACGACGAGGATCCGCGCGGTCATCTCAGAGGCTCCGGCTCGGCATCAGGCATCGCCCAGATAGGATTTGATCGTCTCGATGAAGCGTGGCACCGAGATCGGCTTGGAAATATAGGCCTCGCAACCGCCCTGGCGGATGCGCTCCTCATCGCCCTTCATCGCGAAGGCGGTGACGGCGATGACCGGGATCGAATGCAATTCGTCGTCTTCCTTCAGCCATTTGGTCACTTCCAGGCCTGAAACCTCGGGCAGTTGGATGTCCATCAGGATCAGGTCCGGCCGGTGCTGGCGCGCCAGGTCCAGTGCTTCCAGGCCGTTGCGCGTGCGAACTGTCTCGTAACCGCTGGCTTCGATGAGGTCCCGAAAGAGCTTCATGTTGAGCTCATTGTCCTCGACGATCATGACCTTCTTAGCCATCAATTTCCCGTCCCGACTGCCTCCGGAGCCGAAGACCGTCGTTATGCGTCCCTTCCGGATCGCACCCAACCCTTTTTCACTCTACGCCAATATCATTGACGAAACGGAAACCGAACGTTGGAAAAGCGTCAGGATTCCATCCGCGGGTGCAGGGCTGAAGCGGCTGAGACTTGCCGCAAGCGACGCTTGCCATTACTGCGGAGGAAAGACTCACATCCACACCAGCAGAAGGTAGTGATGGCGAACGCAGCGTCAATGCGCGAGGAGGCGGAAACCCTTGCTGTCAGGGCGCTTGGCTTCGTCGCCGGCGACCCGGAGCTTCTGCCCCGCTTCCTGGCGATAACCGGTATCGAGGCGCACTCGATCCGCAAGGCGGCGCAGGAGCCGGGCTTCCTCGCCGGCGTGCTGCAGTTCATCCTCGCCCATGAGCCGACGCTTCTGCGCTTTGCCGAGGAAACCGGCACGCCGCCGGCCGCCGTCGGCAAGGCTTTGCGCGCGCTGCCGCTCGGCAATGACGATCACGAGCGCTCGACGTGAGCGACGATCCCGAGACCGCGCGTCAGATCGAGGAGCTTGCCGCCGACGACCGGCCCCTTCTGGTGCTGGACGTCGACGACGTCGTGCTCGAATTCGTCCGGCCCTTTCCGCATTTCCTGAAAACGCGCGGCTTCCAGTTGACGCTCGCCTCCTTCCGCCTCACAGGCAACATCGCCAAGACGGCATCCGGCCGGCTGATCGAGCAGGCCGAGGTCACGGCCCTTCTCGGCGATTTCTTCGACGCGCAGGCCGATTGGCAAAGCATCACCGACGGCGCCGCGGAGGCGCTGGCGATGCTCGGGCGCCGCGCCGAGATCGTCCTGCTGACCGCCATGCCGCACAGGCATCGCGCCGTGCGCCGGGCGCATCTCGACGCGCTCGGCCTGAACTACCCGCTGCTGACCACGGAAATGGCGAAAGGACCGGCCATCGCCAAGCTGCGCGGCGCCAAGGGCAGGTCCGTCGCCTTTGTCGACGACCAGCCTTCCAACCTGATGTCGGCGCGCGACTCAGTCGCCGACGCGCACCTCTTTCACCTGATGGCTGACAATTCGCTGCGCGCCTTCCTGCCGCCGACTCCGGACGACATCATCTCTGTCGAGAGCTGGCGCGACGCGGCCCCGAAGATCGCGGGCGCTCTCGGCCTCTAAGGCCGCTAAGGCTGCAGCTTCGCTCCGGCGCCGCCATTGCCGTCCTGGCCCGAGCCGTCCTCTTGATCCGAGCCGTCGTCCTGGCCCGAGCCGTCATCCTGGCCGGCGCCGTCGTCCTGAACGGCATCGGCCGGCTTCAGCATGGCGCCATTGACCGTGACAGAACCGTCGGCCTTGGCATTGATGACCCATTCCAGCCGGCCATCGGGCAGCGTCTTGCCAAAACCTTTGACGGCGAGCGCGAAGGGGAACGCCTGTGCCAGTTGCTCGTCGCTCTTGGCCCCCTCTTGCAGGACCTGCACGATCTTGTCGTAGCCCGCGACATCGACGATCATTGTCGCATCCGGCTTCTTGCCCGGAAACGTCATCTCGCCTTCCATCGCGACCTCGATATCGCCGTTCTTCACCGTGCTGTGGCCAAGGACGAACTTGGGTGTCTTGGCCAGGAAATCGGCGACCAGAGCGTCGCCGAACTCATCCGACAGCGGCGGATTCTTATTGAGATCAAAGGCTTCGATCGCTTTCTTCGCCATGGTGTCGAGATCGATATTGGCGCCGCCGAAGTTCAGCTCGACATCCGTCGGCAGCAGAGCGACGCTCCAGCCGGGTAGCATCTGCCGCGGGATCGTCAGGCCGGAAGCCTTGATCGCGTAGTCGACTTTGCCGTTCTGGGAGACGCCGTCCATGCCGAACGCAGCGCTGAACTGCGTCGCTCCGAACTTGCCGACAGGGCTCTCCACCTCGAAATCCTTGAAGCCGTAGTTGCCGTCGATCCTTTCCCAGACGGGCAGCGCGGCCTGCAGAAGCGTCTTGAGCTCCGCCTGGTTGGCCTTGAGCTTGGCTTCGTCCTCATTGGCCACGGCAAAGGCAAGCAGGTCGAGCAGCGGCTTCGTCCGCACGCCCTTGCCCTTCGCGTCCACCGACAATTCCGGCGCTTTCAGCGTCAACGGAAAATTCATTCCGCTGTCGGGATCGTCGACCTTGATCGTCTCGACGAAGCTCGAGACTTTTTGCGTCGCGGTGAAGTCGACACCGCCATTGGCCGACTTGGTGGCGGCGATGGTCGCGGTGCCGGCGCCGGCGGTGACGTCCGCCTGCTGCTTGGCTTCCCGCGATGTCATGGTCATGCCGGCCATCGAGCTGGCGCCGCTGGTGAAGGCGGCGAGGTTCGGATCGTAGACTGCGGTGCCCTTGCCGTCCTTGACCGCGAGTTGCATGCTTTGCGGACCTTCCGGTCCGTTGAATTCGAAAGACATGCGTTGCGAGAAATCCGAGGCGACGTCCCAGGAACCATCGCTGCGCGGCTTCACCGTCAAGGCGTAGGGCGCCAGGTCGAATTTCAGCGACTTCTCTTCCGGTAGGGCATTGACCAGCGCCTTGATGTCGACAACGACTTTGTAGGCATCGCCTTCCACCGAGACCTTGACCACGCCACTGTCAAACGCCTGTTTGCCGAAATAGCGCGCCAGACTGTCGGAAAGCTGCTTCGCGCCCTGGCTGTCGACAGTTTGGGCAAGGGCCGGTGCACTGAAAGCAAAAACGAAAACAAGTGGTAAAACACGCTTCACGTCAGTTCTCCGTTGGTCTCGGAAGGCAAACCGTTTCGCGCTTCTGGTAGGGAAGAAGCGTTACGGCTGCAAGACGGTGACTGTAAGCCAAAACCCTAAGCCGCTAAAGCACCAGCCGCATCAGCGGCCGGCCGGGCTTGCGCTCCACAAGCCTCTCGAAACCGGCCTTCTCGAACACCCGTGACGAGCCGACGAACAGCCCGATCGAGCGCGAGTCACGCGAGAGATCGATCGGGCAGGCTTCCAGCAGCCTGGCGCCATTGTCGCGGGCAAAGGCGATGCCGCCGTCGACGAGGCGATGGGTGATGCCCCTGCCCCGCGCCTTGACGCGGATGAAGAAGCAGGAGATCGCCCAGACGCTCGCGTCGCCGGCGTCGGCCGGATCGATCGGCGCCGAACCCCTGCCCTGATTGTTCCACTCGGGCACGTCGGCGCGCGGACCGATCTGCATCCAGCCGACGGCCTTGCCCTCCTCGAAAGCCAGAAGTCCCGGCGGCGGGCCGGCTTCGATGCGCGCCTTGATGTGATCCTTGTTGCGCTCGCGGTCGCTCGCGCGGCGCTCCGCCGGCGTCAGCCGGAAATGCGTGCACCAGCAGCCGTAACAGGCGCCTTGCTTGCCGAACAGGTCCTCGAAGTCGACCCAACGCTCTGGTGTCAGCGGTACTATGGTCGTGCTCATACGTTCTCCCCAGGCCAAGCTTGTTGCCGGCCCTGCACTGTCGTACCATTGCGTTTGTTCTCTTTATGTTCGCAGCGATGGCGGCTCCTGTCAACAATCCCGAACACGGTTTTTGCCGCGACTGTCTGGCGCTGCAGCGCAGCGAGGCGCGCCGTTGCGAGCGTTGCGGCAGTCCGCGCCTCGTCCGTCATCCCGAGCTCTACCGGCTGCACATCGCCCATATCGACTGTGACGCCTTCTACGCGGCGATCGAAAAGCGCGACAATCCGGCGCTGAAGGACAAGCCGGTGATCGTCGGTGGCGGCCGGCGCGGCGTCGTCTCCACCGCCTGCTACATCGCCCGCATCCAGGGCGTGCGCTCGGCCATGCCGATGTTCAAGGCGCTCGAAGCCTGCCCGGACGCTGTGGTCATTCCCCCCAACATGGAGAAATATGTTCAGGTCGGCCGCGAGGTGCGCGCGCTGATGCAGGCGCTGACGCCGCTCGTCAAGCCGCTTTCGATCGACGAGGCGTTTCTCGACCTGGCCGGCACCGAGCGCCTGCACGGCATGCCGCCGGCGCTTGTGCTGGCGCGCTTCGCGCAGACCATCGAAAAGGAGCTCGGCATCACCGTTTCGGCCGGCCTCTCCTACTGCAAATTTTTGGCCAAGATCGCGTCCGACTTCCGCAAGCCGCGCGGCTTTTCGGTCATCGGCGAGGCTGAGGCGCCAAGTTTCCTCGCCGGGCAGCCGGTGACGCTGATCTGGGGCGTCGGCAAGGCGCTGGCCGCAACGCTGGAGCGCGACGGCATCCGCACCATCGCCCAACTGCAGCGCATGGAGCGCGGCGAGTTGATGCGTCGTTACGGCGTCATGGGCGACCGGCTCTACCGGCTTTCGCGCGGCGAGGACGATCGTCGCGTCGACCCCGACGGCGATGCCAAGAGCGTTTCGGCCGAAACCACCTTCGACACCGATATCGCCTCCCTGGCGGAACTTGTGCCGGTATTGCGCGGCCTGTCGGAAAAAGTCTCGGCGCGGCTGAAGAAATCCGGCATTGCCGGGCGCACCGTGGTGCTGAAGCTGAAGACGCAGGATTTCAAGCTCCGCACCCGCAACCGCCAGCTCGGCGATCCGACACGGCTGGCCGACCGCATCTTTCAGACCGGGCTCGACCTGTTGCGCCGCGAGGCCGACGGCACGAAGTTCCGCCTGCTCGGCATCGGCGTCAGCGATCTCTCCGACGACGGGAAGGCCGATCCGCCCGATCTGGTCGACATCCAGTCCCGCAAGCGCGCGCTGGCCGAAACCGCCATCGACGAGCTGCGCGACAAGTTCGGCAGGAAGGCCGTGGAGACCGGCTACACGTTCGGCAAGGGCCGCGGCGCCAGCCCGCCCGAGCCGATCGAGGAATGAAAACGGCTGCGGACGCGTCAGGCCGGCCCTGAATAACGACATACCTCGATCAGGTCCGCCGCAAATCGATCCGGCTCGTCACCATGGTCTTGCCGGTCTTCGGATCGGTGTCGGTCACCGTCAGCCGCATGCCGTCTCTGCCGGTCTTTTCGACGGTCAATTGCGCCTTGCGGTCGCCGTTGACCTCTTTTGCCCAACGGATGCCGAGGTTGAGCGCGTTGCCCTCGCGGCTGCCGTTCAACTGCGCAGGTCCCGTGCGCGAGCCGACATAGACGCCGGTATAGCCCGCGCCGCTCGCTTTCAGGTCGGCGCTGATCTCCCGCGTCATCAGGATGAGGCCCCGGCATTGGCCATCCAGCGACAGGGAGGTCGAGCTTGCGCCGGATTTGAAGGTGCAGGAGATGTTCACCGTCGGCGCACTGGCGCTCACCTTGAGGGTGCCGTTGCCGGCGAAGCTGCCCTGGAACGAGCGCAGGAAATCGGCATCGTCGGCACGGGCGTCCACGGCTGCCGTCAGGCAGCCGGCGAGCACAAGCAGCATCAGCGATTTCATTGGAGGTCTCCCCTCGGCATCGGACATGCCAAAGCTTACGGACACAACGACTCGAACGCGTGCGGCCGCTGCAGGTTCCGCCTTCAACGTGACCGTTTTTTTACGCCTCATCGCGCTGGCCCAGTCGAATGCATCGGCTAGCGGTTGCGGCAAGGGTCCTGGCTTGCGAAATAGCGCCCATGGCACCCGCTCCCTCGATCCCCAAGGCCGCGTTCTGGATGGCGCTGTCGATCGCCTCGTTCCTGGCGATGTCGGTCGCCGGCCGCACCGCGACGGCCGCGCTCAATGTCTTCCAGGTGCTGGAGCTGCGCTCGGTGATCGGCTTTTTCATCCTGCTGCCGCTGGTGATGACAAGCGGCGGCTTCAAGGCGATGCGCACCGAGCGCCCGCTCGCCCACGTCGCGCGCAACGTCGTCCACTATGCCGGCCAGGCCGCCTGGCTCTATGCGCTGACCTTGATTCCGCTGGCCGTGCTGATCTCGATCGAGTTCACGACACCGATCTGGACCGCGATCCTGGCGGTGAGCTTTCTCGGCGAAAGGCTGTCGCGGCCAAGGCTGACGGCGATCGTGCTGGGATTGATCGGGGTGGTGATCATCGTGCGTCCTGGCGTCGGCTCGATCGATCCCGGTCATCTCGTCGTGCTGGGGGCCGCCATGTGCTTCGGCGTCTCGGTGGTCATGGTCAAGTCGCTGACGCGAACCGAAAGCGTCGTGCGCATCATCTTCTGGATGCTGATCATCCAGTCCGTGGTCGGCCTCGTCCCGGCGCTCTATGTCTGGCGCAACCCGTCGGTCGAACTCTGGCCGTCGATATTCCTGGTCGCCTTCACCGGCATGTCTTCGCATTTCTGCATGGCCCGCGCGCTCAGCCACGCCGACGCGACCGTCATTTCGCCGATGGACTTCCTGCGCGTGCCGCTGTCGGCGCTGATCGGCTGGCTGCTCTACAGCGAGCAGATCGATGTCTTCACCGCGGGCGGCGCCTTGCTGATCCTGGCCGGCAATCTGCTCAACCTGCAGCGGAAAGCCCCGCCGACGGCGGAGGCGGAAGCCGCGGTTTCCTGAACTAGAGCGGGTCGGCCATTCACGGAAACGCTGACCCGCTCTAAGTATTTGTTTTACGCAATTCCGGACGGAAAACCGCTACGCACTTTTCCTGGAATTGCGCTAAACCAATTCCACTTCGACCACACCCGGCACCGCGCGCATGGCCGACGCGACCTGCGGCGAGATGCGGTAGCGATTGGGGAGCTCGATCTCCACCTCGCCCTGACCCGCGTCCTTGATAAGGACGAAGCTAACCTGCCCCTCGCCCTTCACGGAAAGCTGGTTGGCCAGGATGTTGATCGGCTGGGCGTCGCGCACGAAGATGCGCAGCGCCTTCTGGATGCGGCTTGCCTCGTCCTCCAGCGACTGCACTGTCTGGATGCGGAGATTGATGCCTTCCGGCCGATCTTCCGCCGAGACGGTGATCACCACCGAGCGGCCGGGTTCCAGCATGTCGCGATACTGCGCCAGGCCTTCGGAGAACAGCACCGCCTCATACTGACCCGTCGTGTCGGAAAACTGCACGACGCCCATCTTGTTGCCGGTGCGGGTCTTGCGCTCCTGCTTGGTGGTGACGGTGCCGGCGAGCCGGCCGGCCGCGGCGCCGCGCTTCACCGCGGCCGAGAATTCTCCCCAGTTCTGCACCCGCATCTTCTGCAGCGCGGCCTTGTACTCGTCGAGCGGATGCGCCGAGAGATAAAAGCCGACGACCTGGAACTCGCGGTGCAGCCGGTCGGCGGCAAGCCAGGGATCGGTCGCAGGCAGGTTGAGCGCCTGCGACTGGGCGCCAAGCGAGGCGCCGAAAATGTCGGCCTGGCCGGAGATTGCGTTCTGCTGCGCCAGCGAGGCGAGCCCCATCATCCGCTCGACACCGGCCATCATCTGGGCGCGGTCATGCCCGAAGCAGTCCAAGGCTCCCGCCATGATCAGGCTTTCGAAGACGCGCTTGCCGACGACCTTCGGATCGACCCGCTCGCAGAAATCGGCAAGACTCTTGAACGGCCTCTCGCCACGCATCTCGACGATATGCTCGACCGCGGCGTCGCCGACGCCTTTGAGCGCCGCCAGCGAATAGAAGATCTTGTTCTCGCCGACCTCGAATGGTCGGAAGCTGGTCATCACCGAGGGCGCCACCACCTCGATGCCGAGGCGCATCGCATCCTGCCGGAAATCGGCCAGCTTGTCGGTATTGCCCATGTCGAGCGTCATCGACGCGGCCAGGAACTCGACCGGGTAATGCGCCTTGAGATAGGCGGTCTGGTAGGACACCACCGCGTAGGCGGCGGCGTGCGACTTGTTGAAGCCGTAGTCGGCGAACTTCGCCAGGAGGTCGAAGATGAAGTCGGCCTGCGGCTTGGCCACGCCGCGCTCGACCGCGCCCGAGACGAAGCGCTCGCGCTGCTTGTCCATCTCGGCGCGGATCTTCTTGCCCATGGCGCGGCGCAGAAGGTCGGCTTCGCCGAGCGAATAGCCGGAAAGCTCCTGCGCGATCTGCATCACCTGTTCCTGGTAGACGATGACGCCTTGCGTCTCCTTCACCAGATGGTCGATCTTGGGGTGGATCGAGGCCATCTCTTCTTCGCCGTGCTTTCTGGCGTTGTAGGTCGGGATGTTCTCCATCGGACCAGGGCGGTAGAGCGCGACCAACGCGATGATGTCCTCGATGCAGTCCGGCCGCATGCCGATCAGCGCCTTGCGCATGCCCGCACTTTCAACCTGGAACACGCCGACCACCTCGCCGCGCGACAGCATCGAATAGGTGTCCTTGTCGTCGAGCGGAATGCGGGCAAGATCGATGTCGACGCCGCGCCGGCGGATGAGCTTCACCGCCGTCTCCAGCACGGTGAGCGTCTTCAGGCCGAGGAAGTCGAACTTCACCAGCCCGGCCTGCTCGACATATTTCATGTTGAACTGGGTGACCGGCATGTCAGAGCGCGGATCGCGGTACATCGGCACCAGTTCCGACAGCGGCCGGTCGCCGATGACGATGCCCGCGGCGTGCGTCGAGGCGTGACGGTAGAGGCCTTCGAGCTTCTGCGCCGTGTCGAGCAGCGTCTGGACGATCGGCTCCTTCTCCGCCTCCTCGGCGAAACGCGGCTCGTTGGCGATGGCATCCGCCAGCTTGACCGGATTGGCCGGGTTCTGCGGCACCATCTTGGAAAGCTTGTCGACCTGGCCGTAAGGCATCTGCAGCACGCGGCCGACGTCGCGCAGCACCGCGCGCGCCTGCAGCGTGCCGAAGGTGATGATCTGGCCGACCTGGTCGCGGCCGTATTTCTGCTGGACGTAGCGGATGACCTCCTCGCGCCGGTCCTGGCAGAAGTCGATGTCGAAGTCGGGCATCGAGACGCGATCGGGATTGAGGAAGCGTTCGAACAGCAGCGAGAAGCGCAGCGGGTCGATATCGGTGATGGTGGTCGAATAGGCGACCAGCGAGCCGGCGCCCGAACCGCGGCCCGGCCCGACCGGGATGCCTTGCGATTTGGCCCATTTGATGAAGTCGGCGACGATCAGGAAGTAGCCGGGGAACTTCATCTTCTCGATGATGCCGAGCTCGAATTCGAGCCGCTCGCGATATTGCTCTACCGTGTAGCCTGGCGTCGGCCCGTGCTTGGCAAGCCGCGCCACCAGCCCCTCACGCGCCTGGCGGGCAAGCTCGGCGGCCTCGGCCTTCTCGGCCGCGTCCTTGTCGGCGGCGTCGGCGCCGGTGAAGCGGGGCAGGATCGGGCTGCGGTTCTTCGGATAGTAGGCGCAGCGCATGGCGATCTCGACCGTATTGTCGATCGCTTCCGGCAGGTCCGAGAACAGCCGCGCCATCTCGGCCTGGCTGCGCAGGAAATTGTCCGGCGAGAGCCGCCGGCGGTTATCGGCGGCGACCACCGAACCCTCGGCTATGGCGATCAGCGCATCATGCGCCTCGTAGTCGTCGCGCTTGAAGAAGAAGGCCTCGTTGGTGGCGACCAGCGGCAATTCATGGGTGTAGGCGAGGTCGACCGTCGACTTCTCGACCATCCGGTCATAGCCCTGGACGCGCTCCAATTCGATATAAAGCCTGTCGCCGAACAGCGCTTTCAACGTCAGCAGCCGCTGCTCGGCGACGTCGCGGCGGTCGGCCTTGAGCGCGCTGCCGATCGGGCCGCGCGGGCCGCCCGTCAGGCAGATCAGGCCATCGCAATGGCCTTCCAGCATCGTGCTGGTCATATGCACCGGTTCGCCGGGCGGCGTCTCCAGATAGACCCGGCTGATCAGCCGAACCAGGTTGGCATAACCTACCTCGCTGGCGGCGATCAGGACGAGCGGCGACACGCCGGGTCCGTGCCGGCGGCGGTCGCGCTGGGCCTCGACCGCCTCGCCGGCAAAGGCGAGATCGATCTGGCAGCCGATGATCGGCTGGATGCCGTCCTTGACCGCCTTCTGGGCAAATTCGAGCGCGCCGAACAGATTGTTGGTGTCGGTCACCGCGATCGCCGGCGCCTGGTCCTTGGCCGCGTGGCCGACGATGGCGCCCAGCTGCAGGGCGCCCTCCAGCAGCGAATAGGCCGAGTGCACGCGCAGATGGATGAAGGTCCGCGCCGGCGCTTCCGGCTGCGCGGCCTTCACGGCTGCTTCGCGCTGCAGCGGGTCGCGTGGAAGTTCATCTGCCATGGGCTTCGTGTCGCTCGAAAGGACTCATCATCGGTGCAGATGTATTGTCCGGGAGCGCGCGATGCGAGTCCAGCGATCGCCTGTGCACAGCAAAGCCGTCAGGCGAATTCCATGATCACCGCGTCGACCGCCAGGCTGTCGCCGGGCTTGGCGTTGAGCTTCGCCACGGTGAGGTCGCGCTCGGCGCGCAGCACGTTTTCCATCTTCATCGCCTCGACCACGGCCAGCGTCTCGCCGGCCTTGACCTCCTGTCCTTCCGCGACGGCGATCGAAACGACGAGGCCGGGCATCGGGCAAAGCAGCATTTTCGAGGTATCCGGCGGCAACTTCTCCGGCATCAGCCTTTCGAGCTCAGCCGTGCGCGGCAACATGGCTTGAACCGTCACCGACATGCCTTTCCAGGCGATGTGAAACCCGTTCGGCACCGGCCGTATCTGCGCCGCAATTCCTTTGCCATTGACCGTGCCATGCCAGATCGCGTCGCCCGGCCGCCAGCCGGAGGCGACTGTCATGGGCTTGCCGCCATCGATCGACAGATCGACCTCCATCGGGATGGAGACCATGCCGTCCACGATGCTGACGGGAAGATAGTCCGTGCCGATCTTCGTCACCCAATCGCGCTTGAGATGGCCGGAATGCGGCGCCAGCCGCCCGCCGAGGCGGTCGAGCCGGTCCCGGCGCAGCAGTTCGATCGCGATGGCGATCGCGGCAAACACCGCTTTTTCCTCGCCATCCGGTTCGACCGGCGCGAAGCCATCCGGATATTCCTCGGCGATGAAACCGGTCGACAGCCGCCCCTCGCGCCAGCGCGGGTGCTGCATCAGCGCCGCCAGGAACGGGATGTTGTGCTCGATGCCGTCGACGACGAAGCTGTCCAGCGCCTCGGACATCGCGTCGATGGCTGCCAACCTCGTCGGCGCCCAGGTGCAGAGCTTTGCCACCATCGGGTCGTAGAACATCGAGATCTCCGAGCCTTCGGCGACGCCCGTGTCGTTGCGGATCACGATATCGCCGAACGTGCCCTCTTCCGGCGGCCGGTAGCGCGTCAGCCGGCCGATCGACGGCAGGAAGTTGCGGAACGGATTCTCGGCATAGAGGCGGCTTTCCACCGCCCAACCGTTGAGCTTCACGTCGCTTTGCCTGATGCCGAGCTTTTCGCCGGCGGCAATGCGGATCATCTGCTCGACCAGGTCGATCCCGGTGACGAGCTCGGTCACCGGATGCTCGACCTGCAATCTCGTATTCATTTCAAGGAAATAGAAGTTCTTGTCCTTGTCGACGATGAACTCGACCGTGCCGGCGCTCTGGTAGTCGACGGCCTTCGCCAGCGCCACCGCCTGCTCTCCCATCGCCTTGCGCGTCTTGGCGTCGAGGAACGGCGACGGCGCCTCCTCGACCACCTTCTGGTTGCGGCGTTGGACCGAGCACTCGCGCTCGCCCAGATAGAGCGCGTTGCCATGCGCGTCCGCCAGCACCTGGATCTCGATATGACGCGGATCGACGACGAATTTCTCGATGAAGACGCGGTCGTCGCCGAAGGAGCTTTTCGCTTCCGAGCGCGCGCGCTCGAAGCCGTCGCGGACTTCCGCCTCGCTCCAGGCGATGCGCATGCCCTTGCCGCCGCCGCCGGCCGAGGCCTTGATCATGACCGGATAGCCGATCTCGCCGGCGATCCTTTCGGCATGGTCGGCATTTTCGATGACGCCCAGCCAGCCGGGAACGGTCGAGACCTTGGCCTGGCTGGCGAATTTCTTCGATTCGATCTTGTCGCCCATCGCGCGGATCGCCTTGGGCTTCGGCCCGATGAAGACGATGCCTTCCTTTTCCAGCGCTTCGCAGAAGGAAGCGCGCTCCGACAGGAAGCCGTAGCCGGGATGCACCGCCTCGGCGCCGGTCTCCTTGCAGGCGGCGATGATCTTCTCAGGCAGGAGATAGCTCTGCGCGGCGGCCGGCGGGCCGATATGCACCGCTTCGTCGGCCATTTCGACATGCATGGCGTCACGATCGGCATCCGAATAGACCGCGACCGTGGCAATCCCCATCTTGCGCGCCGTCTTGATGACGCGACAGGCGATCTCGCCACGATTGGCGATCAGGATCTTCTTGAACATTCGGATGTCGTCCCTCCGGCGAAGCCTTCCAGTTCTATGGACAATTCCGGCGCGTCTCAAGTGTCTGCATCCCCTGCTCTCGGCGCCTGCCGCCGATTACGGAAAGCGCGCCGTAAAACGTCGCCGGAGGCGTTGGCCGCCACCCCCGAACCCGGTAAGGTGTGGTGGGCGCATGATGAATGGCAGGCGGTGCTCGCCGGGTAGGCCCGGCAGCCTGCCGCAAGCCGAAACTTTGAAGATAGCCTTGGGAGGAATGCCTCATGAAAACGCGTGCCGCAGTCGCTGTTGGTGCCGGAAAGCCGCTTGAGATCATGGAGGTGGACCTCGAAGGGCCGCGCGAGGGCGAGGTCCTGGTCGAGGTGAAGGCGACCGGCATCTGCCACACCGACGAGTTCACGCTCTCGGGCGCCGATCCGGAAGGCATCTTTCCGGCCATCCTCGGCCATGAGGGCGCCGGCATCGTCATCGATGTCGGCAAGGGCGTGACCTCGGTCAGGAAGGGCGACCATGTCATCCCGCTCTACACGCCCGAATGCCGGCAGTGCCCGTCCTGCCTGTCGAGGAAGACCAATCTGTGCACCGCCATCCGCGCCACGCAGGGGCAAGGGTTGATGCCGGACGGCACCTCGCGCTTCTCGGTCAATGGCGAGAAACTGTTCCATTACATGGGCTGCTCGACCTTCTCCAACTTCACCGTGCTGCCGGAGATCGCGGTCGCCAAGGTCAACCCCGACGCCCCCTTCGACAAGATCTGCTACATCGGCTGCGGGGTGACCACCGGCATCGGCGCGGTGATCAACACGGCCAAGGTCGAACAGGGTGCCACCGCGGTGGTCTTCGGCCTCGGCGGCATCGGCTTGAACGTCATCCAGGGTCTTCGCCTTGCCGGCGCCGACATGATCATCGGCGTCGATGTCAACAACGACAAGAAGGCCTGGGGCGAGAAGTTCGGCATGACGCATTTCGTCAATCCGAAGGAGATCGACGGCGACATCGTGCCTTATCTGGTCAACATGACCAAGCGCGGCGCCGACCAGATCGGCGGCGCCGACTACACCTTCGACTGCACCGGCAACACCAAGGTGATGCGCCAGGCGCTGGAGGCCTCGCATCGCGGCTGGGGCAAATCGGTCATCATCGGCGTCGCCGGCGCCGGCCAGGAGATTTCGACCAGGCCGTTCCAGCTCGTCACCGGCCGCACCTGGATGGGCACGGCCTTCGGCGGCGCGCGCGGCCGCACCGACGTGCCGAGGATCGTCGACTGGTACATGGAGGGCAAGATCCAGATCGACCCGATGATCACCCATACGCTGAAGCTGGAGGACATCAACAAGGGCTTCGACCTCATGCATGAGGGCAAGTCGATCAGGAGTGTGGTGGTTTACTAGGTGAAGGAGGTTCGGATTCGCTTCATCGACCACGAGAAGTCGACGATCCATCGGATACGGAACTTCGGCGAGGACTTGTGGCGCAGTTTTCGGGACAACAAGCAGGTCGAGATCGATCTGAATGAAATCGATCGCGCCAAAGATGAAATCTCCTATCTCGTGCATGGCAGATTTTTGAGGAGGAGCTTGAGCGAGGTGCATCGTCTGCTGAAGGTGCACTTCATGGAAAAAGAGGGTGGTCATCGACACAGGGTCGGCATGACCGAAACATGGGAGGAAGGACGAATGGCCGAGAAACTGCATCCGAAGATCGACAATGGGCTGCCCAAGGAGAGCGCATCCTTTACCGGCGGCACGCTGGTCTGCGCCTGCACCAGCAACCCGGTGAAGGTGAAGGTCAAGGGCCAGATCGCGCACAACCACGCCTGCGGCTGCACCAAGTGCTGGAAGCCGGAAGGCGCCCTCTTCTCGGTGGTTGCCGTTGCCGCCAGCGGCGATGTCACCGTGACCGAGAACGGCGACAAGCTGAAGGTCGTCGACTCCTCGGCCCTCATCCTGCGCCATGCCTGCACCGGCTGCGGCGTCCACATGTACGGCCCGGTCGAGCGCGACCATGCCTTCAAGGGCCTGTCCTTCATCCATCCCGAGCGCTTCGAGGAGGACGGCTGGTCGCCGCCCGGTTTCGCCGCCTTCGTCTCCTCGATCATCGAATCCGGCGTCGACCCGAGCCGCATGGCCGGCATCCGCGCCCAGCTCAAGTCGATCGGGCTCGAACCCTATGACTGCCTCAGTCCCGGCCTGATGGACTATATCGCCACCTGGACCGCGAAGAAGTCGGGAGCCCTGGCGGCCTGACAAGTCCTGCGATTTCTGCCATGGGGCTGGCTGACACGCCGGCCCCATGTTCGTTTGGAGTGACGATGCCCGCACCCACCATCTACGTCGATGCCGACGCCTGCCCGGTGAAAGCCGAGGTCGAGAAGGTCGCGGAGCGCCACGGCGTCATCGTCACCTATGTCTCGAACGGTGGCCTGCGTCCGTCGCGCGATCCGATGATCCGCAACATCGTCGTGTCAAAGGGCGCGGACGCCGCGGACGACTGGATCGTCGAGAACGCAAAGCTCAACGACGTCGTGGTGACGGCCGACATCCCGCTTGCCGCGCGCACGGTCGCGCTCGGTGCGCATGTGCTGGGACCCACCGGCCGGCCGTTTACGCCGGAGACCATCGGCATGGCGGTGGCGATGCGCGATCTCAAGCAGCACCTGCGTGAGACCGGCGAAAGCCGCGGCTTCAACGCCGCCTTCACCCCGCAGGATCGTTCGCGCTTTCTCGGCGAACTCGACCGCATCTTGCGGCGCGCGTTAAAATCCGTCACACCGGACTAGAAAAACCGTCGCCATCAGGCCGGCTATGACCACCGATACGCCCATCAGCGACCCGTTGCACCGGCACATGCAATTCGCGGTATCGGCCTGTGTCGGCGCCGCCGCGTTGGCAATCGCGCTGCTCCTCCGAGCGCCGTTCCCCTATTCGATCTCGATCGGCGCCAATGCGTTCTTCGCCGCCTTTATCATTCTCGTTCTGCGTCAGATGCCGCGGCTGACGGGCCGTTATCTGAGCAAGAACGCGCGAGAGATCGATCTGCCGCTTCTGGGCATCTTTGCCATCACGCTCGCCGTCGTCGGCATCGCCATCGTCCTGCTGTTCCAGCTGATCAATCACAAGGGCAGCAGTCCCATCGTGCTGAGTTTCGCGTTGCTGTCGATGCCGCTTGGCTGGTTCGCCATCCACACCATGGCAGCGCTTCACTACGCGCATGTCTATTGGATGGATGGGGATGCGCTTGATGCCGAAACCAAGAAGAAGATGCCGGTCGGCGGCCTCGAATTCCCCGGCGGCAAGCGGCCGGAAGGCTGGGATTTTCTTTACTTCGCGACTGTCATCGGCATGACCGCGCAGACTGCCGACACAGGGATCACGACATCGCATATGCGACGCGTCGTGCTTGTCCATTCAGTCCTGGCGTTCTTCTTTAATACCGTCATCGTTGCTGCCGCCGTCAACCTCGCCGTCAGCCTGGGCAGCCCGTAATAAATCCGTGATCGGATGAAACACCGCTTGGGTTGGCGACGTATTGGGGAGAGAACGCTACACTGAGGCCGCCACGGGATTGCGGCCAGAAGGGCAAGAACAATGGAAACCATTGCCAGGAGCCAACCCGCCACAGAGGCGGATGCCGCGCCGAAGGATGCGACGCTGATTTACCGGCAGTCGCGCTGGACGCGGCTGACGCACTGGCTGTGGGCCTTTTCCCTGTTCTTCATGCTGCTTTCCGGCCTGCAGATCTTCAACGCGCGACCGCAGCTCTATATCGGCAAGGAATCCGGTTTCGGATACAACAACACGATCCTCCAGATCGGCGCCGAGAACACCGACAACGGCCCGCGCGGCTTCACCCAGATTTTTGGCCATCGCTTCGACACCACCGGCGTGCTCGGCTGGTCCGGGCCGCCCGGCCAGGAGACGCCGCGCGCCTTCCCGGCCTGGGCGACAATCCCGTCCTACTACGACCTCGGCACCGCGCGCGTGGTGCATTTCTTCTTCGCCTGGGTGCTTTCCGCCACTTTGCTCGTCTGGCTGATTGCGGGCCTCGTCAACGGCCATGTCCATCGCGACCTCGCGCCGCGCCTGGATGATTTGCGCAGGCTGCCGAAAGACATCGTCGACCACGCGAAGCTGAAATTCCACCACACGCGCGAATACAACACGCTGCAAAAAATGGCCTATGGCGGCGTGCTTTTCGTGCTCTTGCCGCTGATGATCATCACCGGCCTTGCGATGTCGCCGAGCATGAATTCGGTGCTCCCTTGGCTCAATGAAATCCTGGGCGGCCGGCAGACGGCGCGCACCATCCACTTCACGGTCATGGTGCTGCTCGTCCTCTTCTTCATCATCCACATGCTGATGATTCTGGCGGCCGGCCCGATCAACGAGCTGCGCTCGATCATTACCGGCTGGTACCGCACGGACCCGCCCGAGAAACACGACGAGCCGGCCGAAAGGAGCATCTGACATGCCCAAGTTCCAGATAAGCCGAAGAAAATTCCTCACCTCCGCCAGCCTCGGCCTGTCCGGCATTATGCTGTCCGGCTGTGATGCCTTCGACAGCGGGCTCGGCATCGGCGGCGGCCTGCGCAGCTTCCTCGAAAACGCCAATGGCCTGACCTGGCGCGCGCAGCGCCTGCTTGCCGGCCGCGACGCGCTGGCGCCGGAATTCACCGAGGCAGACATCCGCCAGCCGCAGCGCCCGAACGGCGTCACCGCGCCCGACGACGACACCTATAAGGGCCTGCTTGCCAACAATTTCGCCGACTGGCGCCTGGAGGTTACCGGCCTTGTCGAAAAGCCGCTGTCACTCACCCGCGAGCAGCTCCAGAACATGCCGAGTCGTACCCAGATCACGCGCCACGATTGCGTCGAAGGTTGGAGCTGCATCGCCAAATGGACCGGCACGCCGCTGTCGCTGGTGCTCGACCAGGCTGTGGTCAAGCCGCAGGCGCGTTACGTCATGTTCCACTGCCTCGACACCATCGAGCAAAGCCTGTCTGGCGACATCAAATACTACGGCACCATCGACCTGATCGACGCCCGCCATCCGCAGACGATCCTGGCCTACGGCCTCAACGGCAAGCCGCTTCCGGTCGAGAACGGCGCGCCGCTGCGCGTGCGCGTCGAGCGCCAGCTCGGCTACAAGATGCCGAAATATCTCTACAAGATCGAGGTGGTCGACAGCTTCGCCAATATCGGCGGCGGCCGCGGCGGCTATTGGGAGGACAATGGCTACGACTGGTATGGCGGCATTTGATGGCCCACCGCCTGCAGGCCGAGCACGATCTTCCGTCAGCCGAGATCAACGCGATCGAGCAGCGTCTCAACAGCGACAACCGGCTTCTGACAGGCCGCGATGACCGTGGTCTCGTCTTTACGCTGCGGGACAAAACCGGACACGCTGTCGGCGTCGCCGCCGGCTATTCCTAGGCGGGGATCGCCGAACTCAAACTGATGTGGGTCGAGGAAACCTGCCGAGGTGTCGGCCATGGCAGGAAGCTGCTCGATGCTTTTGTCTCCGAGGCGGCCGCCCGAGGCGCGCGGCGCGTGTGGGTCTCGACACACGACTTCCAGGCGCCGGGCCTTTACGAAAAGGCCGGCTTCGAGCGCATGGCCGAATCCGCCGGATGGCCCGAAGGCCTTTCCAACATCATCCTTTGCAAGACGATGGTCCCCCGATAGGCAGCAACCGGGCGCGTCTGGCATTCAGTTATGCAGATCTTGGCGACACGATCATTCGTCCTGTGTGTCGTCCGGATTATCCACCATACAGCCGACTCCGTGGCATCCCTGATAGTTGCCGTGGGTATCGAAATTGGGATTGCCTTCCCTGTCGAATTGCGGCGTCGGGTCGATCCATCGGTCGTCGCGGCGCGGCTGCGGCCTCGGATAGTAATTGTCTGAATGGTGGCCGTGCTGGTTGTTGTTATCGAGGATCGCGCCGACGATGCCCCCGACAATGATGGCCGCCGCCGCATCGCCGGGAGACGGCCTGCGGCCGGAGCCGGCGACCAGGAATTCCGCCGAGCAGCCCTTGTCCACCCAGACGCCGCCGCCGTCATAGCCCCAGCTTGTGCCGTACTGGCAACGAGACTTCGACAGCCGGTTGGTCAGTTGAACGCCGCCGCGCGTGTCGACCCCGCAATAGGAATAGCGATAGTCCGCGCTGGAGCAGACCACGCGTCTGGGGCCTGCCGCCTGCGCTCCCTCGGGCAGAAGCGACAGCTTTGCCGGATTGCCCAGGAAGCAAGCCAGGAACATCATCGAGCCGGTAACTGCCATCCGCGCCGACATTGGCAAATCTCCATCAGGTTCCGCTATCGACAGAATGGCACCGCTGTGTAAATCTGACAACCGGAGGGGCCAGCAGCGAGGTTATATTCATGCGAGCTAAGATAGTCGCCGCGATTATACTTGCCTTTTCTGCCTGGTTTGCTCTTTTGCCGGCACGCGCCGATGACAGCCTCAAACATGTCATCGATCAGAAGACGCTGACGGTCGGGGTGGCAATCAATCCGCCCTGGATCCTCAAAAAGGCCGACGGGAAATTCGCGGGCTACGATGTCGATCTGACCAATGCGCTCGCCTCGGATCTCGGCGTTGAATTGAAGCTGGTCGAAGTACCCTGGAACGACCTGAAGACGCGGCTGCTCAAGGGCGACTTCGACCTGATCGCGGCCGGTTATGCCAACACGCCGGAGCGCGCCCGCGACGTCGTGTTCTCCAACCCCACGGGCACCGCCGACATTCGCATGGTTGCCTCAGTAGCCAGCGTCGGCAGGCGGCCAGGCAAGGCGCTGACGGCGCCCGGCTACAAGATCGCCGTGCTCTCCAATTCGACCGACGAGGCGGCGGCCAAGGAGGCTTTCCCGAAGGCGGAGATCTTATCCTTCGCCAACACCACCGACGTCTTTGCGGCTCTCATCGGCGGTGACGCGCAGGCCATGGTGGCCACGTCGCCGACGCCGCAGATGGCGGCCAGGCTCTATGACGCGAAATTCAAGCTGGTGGGTGGCCCGCTGCTGCGCACGCCGGAAGCCTTCGCCTTGCGCCCTGATGACATTCGCCTCGTCCAGTACGTCGACAACTGGATCGGCGCGCGCACCGCCGACGGCACCATCGCCGGCATCCGCCGCTACTGGTTCGGCGGCTTCAAATGGATGTCGCGCTTCGACACCAACGCCAAGCCGGACCAGGCCAAGCCGAAGCAGTAGCCTCAAGCCACCTTGTCGAGCAGCGGCTTCAGCGCCGGATGGATTTCCGGCGAGGCGTGCTTGATCAGCGTCAGCAGCGCGCGCTCATTGTCGCGCAGCGGACGCCGTCCATCGCCGACGCGCTCGGCAAGCCACCTGGCCTCGCCGGCGTCGATCGTCTCGGCGCGGCGGGCAAGCGCCTCGGCCGCCCTGTTCTTGGCTTCCCACTCGGCCTCGATGTCGCCGGGCGAATGGTAGGCTTCCATGATACCGGCGAGCCCGCCCGACACCATGCGGCTGAAGAAGCCGCCGATCTCCGGTTCGGCATGCTCCAGGAAGGTTTCGTGGCGCAGCGCCACCTCGCGCGTCGGCGGCTCGTAACCGGCCGAGCACATGACGTAATTGGCGATCGCCTTGACGAAGAGGTCGTTCCACGACGGATCGTTGCTGGCGGCCGCGGTCCGGTCGTTGATCCGGAACAGGATCTCGGCTTCGGCCTTGGTGACGGCGATGTTGCCGTGGCCGCCATAGGCATAGAGGATGCGGCGCAGAAGATCGACCTCGGCCTCGGCGATCAGCCCGGGTACAAGGTTGCCGCCAAGCATCAGCGGGCCTTTGCCGGCGATCACCGCATTGGCGACCTGCTCCAGCGCATAGGCCGAAAGTTGGCTGGGTGAGGATTTCGCCTCCTCCAGCACATGCACCAGAAGCTCGAGTTCGGTGCGGCTGTCCACCATGCCGTCGCGCGAGATGGTGCGGACCAGCCAACCGGCGTTCTCCTCGGAGATATAGCCCTCCGGTTTCTCCTGATAGACGATGTAGTCGGTCACCGCCTCGACGAAGAACAGCGCCCATTCCGGGCACTTGTCCCGTGCCGTCTGGTCGAGCGCGAAAAGCGCCTCGGCCTCGCCGCGGCTCACGACGCCGTCGGCGAACACTTCGCGCCGCAGCATCGTCACGTCCTCGGCCGTGATGCAGTTCTTGGAGGTCAGCCCTGCCACCGGAGCGCTCATGATCGATTCGCCCATCTGCCGTCCCTGCCCGTCGCCTGTTGCCGGCGAACCCAATGCATTGTCCGATTGAGCCTTATCAGCATTGTCTTGAGAAACCGGCAAATGACGTGGTTAGCGAAGACTTGTCAGCCAATGCATGCGGAAGCGCAGCAGCCGTCATTTGCAGGCCGGCATCACCTGAATATCAACACACCTAGATGTCGCTGGGAGGTGACAAGGTGTCGCCGACGGGCTATGGATGGCGCGTCGGGGACTCAGGCGACTGAGTCCCACCTGTTTGCGGGAGAGAGCAGCGAGAGCTGTCGCCGAAGGGGAAATCGCCCGAAATCTCTCAGGCAAAAGAACCGTTGACGGGAAAGACAACTCTGGAAAGTCGGGATTTTTCCCGCGCCGAAGGTGTAAGCGCTGCCGACAGAGTTACGGGGCGCGAGTCTCTCAGGCTTCAGACAGAGGGGCACGGACTGGACCGCGATTGGCGGTCGATTGCGTGCGACTCTGGAGATGACATGACGGGCGAAGACACCAAACACCTACCCCTCGAGGATTTGCACGGCGCGGCCGGCGCGCGTTTTGGCGCATTTGCCGGCTGGTCGATGCCACTCACCTATCCACCCGGCGTGATGAAGGAGCACCTCCACACGCGCGAGCATGCCGGCCTATTCGACATCTCGCACATGAAGCTGTTCGAGGTCGGCGGTCCGGGAGCCGCGGCGCTTCTCAATCGCGCCTGCCCGCTCGATGCCGGCGTGCTGGAGATTTCCCAATCCAAATACACTTTCTTGCTTAATGAGGCCGCCGGCATCAACGACGACCTGATCGTCACAAGGCTCGGCGACAATCGCTTCATGGTGGTCGCCAATGCGGGCAACGCGGCGGAGGACGAAAAGCACCTGCGTGCGCTGGCCGCTGATTTCGACGCCAGGCTCGAGCCGCTCGACCGCGTCTTCCTGGCGATCCAGGGCCCGGATGCCTGGGCAGCCCTTTCGCGCGCCGGCATAGAGACCGGCTCGCTGCTGTTCATGCACGGCGTCGAGCCTCGGCCAAACTGGTTCATGAGCCGCTCAGGCTATACCGGCGAGGACGGTTTCGAGATCGGACTGCCGGAGGCGGACGCCCGAGATCTTGTCGCCAAGCTGCTGCAGGACGAGCGCGTGCAATGGATCGGCCTTGCCGCCCGCGACAGCCTGCGGCTGGAGGCGGGGCTGTGCCTGCACGGCCAGGACCTGACACCCGAGATCGATCCGGCAAGCGCCGGGCTGATGTGGGCCATCCCCAAGGAAGTCCGCGCCTCCGGTGGTTTCATCGGCGCCGACGCGTTGCGCTCGATCCTCGAGCGCGGGCCGTCGCAAAAACGCGTCGGCCTGAAGCCGGATGGCCGCCAGCCGGTGCGCGCCGGCGCGGCGCTGGTCGACGCCGACGGCAAGCCGGCCGGCCACGTCGCCTCGGGCGGCTTCGGCCCTTCGACAGGCCACCCGGTCGCCATGGGATACGTCAACACCGCGCTGGCCAAGTCCGGTACCAGACTGTTCGCCGATGTCCGCGGGACGAAAATCCCGGTCGACGTCACGTCCCTGCCCTTCACGCCACACCGCTACCGCAAAGGATGATTTCCCGATGGCAAACACCTATTTTACTGAAGACCATGAATGGTTGCGCGTCGAAGGCGGGGTCGCCACCGTCGGCATCACCGACTACGCGCAGGAGCAGCTCGGCGATCTCGTCTTCGTCGAACTGCCGGAAATCGGCCGCAAGCTCGCCAAGGGCGACACCGCCGTCGTCGTCGAATCCGTCAAGGCGGCTTCCGATGTCTACGCGCCGGTGGACGGCGAGATCATCGAAGCCAACACGTCGCTGTCGTCCGACCCTTCGCTGGTCAATTCGGCGGCGACCGGCGACGGCTGGCTCTGGAAGATGAAGCTTTCCAACGAAAGCCAGCTCGCCAGCCTCATGGATGAGGCCGCCTACAAAGCCCATATCGGCTGATACCGGGATTTTAGAAATGACCGCAGCACCTATTCCCTTCTTGGCCCGCCATATCGGTCCCGGCCTCAACGATGTCAGAGCCATGCTCGCCGTCATCGGCGTTCCGTCCGTCGAGACACTGATCAGCCAGGCCGTGCCGAAGTCGATCCGTCTGGACCGGCCGCTCGCCCTGCCTGCTCCGGCCAGCGAAGCCGAAGCGCTGGCGGAATTATCGGCGATCATGGGGAAGAATACGGTGCTGAAGTGCTTCATCGGCGCCGGCTACCATGATGTTTTTGTACCGCCGGTCATCCAGCGGAACATGTTCGAGAACCCGGCCTGGTACACGGCCTACACGCCCTACCAAGCCGAGATCAGCCAGGGCCGTCTGGAAATGCTGTTCAATTTCCAGACCCTGGTCACCGAATTGACCGGCCTGCCGGTGGCCTCGGCCTCGTTGCTCGATGAAGCCACCGCCGTTGCCGAAGCGGTCGGCATCGCGCTGCGCCATCACCGCGACAAGCGCACCAAGGTAGCACTCGCCGGCACGCCGCATCCACAGACGCTCGATGTCGTGCGCACTCGCGCCGAGCCGCTGGGCACCGAGGTCGACGGCGAGACGATCGACGACAACACCGCCGCACTCCTCGTCTCGTGGCCGGACACCTTTGGCGTCTATGGCGACCACAAGGCAGCGATCGAGAAGGCCCGCGCCGCCGGCGCGCTGGTCGTCTTCATCGCCGACCCGCTTGCGCTGACGCTGACGGAGGCGCCGGCGAAGCTCGGCGCCGACATCGCCGTCGGTTCGATGCAGCGCTTCGGCGTGCCGATGGGCTTTGGCGGCCCGCACGCCGCCTATTGCGCTGTCACCGACAAATTGACCCGTCTGATGCCCGGCCGCCTTGTCGGCCAGTCAACCGATACCATGGGTCGCCCGGGCTATCGCCTCGCGCTGCAGACGCGCGAGCAGCACATCCGCCGCGACAAGGCTACGTCCAACATCTGCACCGCGCAGGCGCTGCTCGCCAACATGGCGACGGCCTATGCGATCTGGCACGGTCCCACCGGCCTGCAGGCGATTGCCGGGCGCGTCCACACCCTCGCCGACCGCCTTGCCACCGGGCTCAAGGCCGCCGGCATTTCGGTGCTCGGCACACGCCGCTTCGACACGGTGACGGCCGAGGTGAAGGGCAAGGCAGGCTCGATCGCCGCCGCCGCCGAGAAGACCGGCCGGCTTCTGCGCGTCATCGATGCCGACAAGATCAGCATCGCCTTCGACGAGACCTCCACCGACACCGATCTGGAGGCGATCGCGGCCCTGTTCGGCGCCAGGCCCGGCGCGGTGGAAGGTGGTTCCATGCCGGGCAAGCCGCGCGGCAAGGAGTTCCTCACGCAGCCGGTTTTCCATGAGAACCGCTCCGAGACCGAGATGATGCGCTTCCTGCGCCGGCTGGCCGACAAGGACCTCGCGCTCGATCGCGCCATGATCCCGCTCGGCTCCTGCACCATGAAGCTCAACGCCGCCGCCGAAATGATGCCGGTGAGCTGGCCGAGCGTCGCCAACCTGCATCCCTTCGCGCCGTCCGGCCATTCGGTCGGCTACCGCGCCATGATCGGCGACCTGGAAGCCTGGCTATCGGAGATCACCGGCTTCGATGCTGTGACCTTGCAGCCCAATGCCGGCAGCCAAGGCGAATATGCCGGCCTGCTCGCCATCCGCGCCTATCACCGTTCGCGCGGCGAGGGTCATCGCACGGTCTGCCTGATCCCGTCCTCAGCGCATGGCACCAATCCGGCGAGCGCGGCCATGGCCGGCATGAGCGTGGTGGTGGTGCGCTGCACCGAGGACGGCAACATCGACGTCGAGGACCTCAAGGCCAAGGCGGCCGAGCATTCGAAGGACCTCGCGGCGCTGATGTTCACCTACCCGTCGACGCACGGCGTCTATGAGGAAGGCGCGCGCGACCTCTGCGCCATCGTGCATGAGCACGGCGGCCAGGTCTATTTCGACGGCGCCAACCTCAACGCGCTGGTCGGCCTAGCCCGTCCAGGCGACATCGGCGCCGACGTCTGCCACATGAACCTGCACAAGACCTTCTGCATCCCGCATGGCGGCGGCGGGCCGGGTGTCGGTCCGATCGGCGTCAAGGCGCATCTGAAGCCTTATCTGCCGGGCCACGTTACCGAGGGCACGACCCATGCCGTGGCGGCGGCGCCCTTCGGCAGCGCCTCGATCCTGCCGATCACCTGGATGTACATCCGCATGATGGGCGCTTCGGGCCTGAAGCAGGCGACGGAGACGGCGATCGTCTCCGCCAACTACATCGCGACCCGGCTCGCGCTGCACTTCCCGCTCCTCTACAAGGGCAGGCACGACCGCATCGCCCATGAGTGCATCCTCGACACCCGCGTGCTCAAGGAGAGCGCCGGCATCAGCGTCGACGATATCGCCAAGCGCCTGATCGACTACGGCTTCCACGCGCCGACCATGTCGTTTCCGGTTGCGGGCACGCTGATGGTCGAGCCGACCGAGTCCGAGCCCAAGCGCGAGCTCGACCGCTTCTGCGAGGCGATGGTTGCGATCGCCGGCGAGGCGGCGAAGGTGGCGAAGGGCGAGTGGCCGCTGGCCGACAATCCGCTGGTCAATGCCCCGCACACCGCCGCCGAGGCACTCGCGGGCGAGTGGAAGCATCCCTATTCGCGGCTCGAGGCAGCCTATCCGGCGGGCGACGCCGATCTGGCGGCAAAATACTGGCCGCCGGTTTCGCGCATCGACAATGTCGCCGGCGACCGCAACCTGGTCTGCTCCTGCCCGCCGTTAACGGAATATCTCGGCGCCGCTGAGTAGCGGCCAACGTCAGGCAGTTTTCAGGGCTGGCCCGGTATCGGGCTGGCCGGTCTCTTCCTGAACGACGACGCGATTCCTGCCGGCGCGCTTGGCAGCGTACAGCGCGGCATCGGCCTCAGCCAGCACCTCGTCCAGGGTTCGGCCGTCGGCGCCGCCAAATCCCATGCCGCCGCTGACGCTGCTGCGCAGCGGGCCGCGATGGGTCGGAACGATCTCGGTACCGAAAGCGACGCCGATCCTGCTTGCCATGTCATGCGCCTTTTCCGGTGTCATGCGCGATATGACGAGCGCGAATTCCTCGCCGCCCAGCCGGAAGGCGTCGACACCGGTCCTGCCGTATTTCTTGATCACGGCCGCGAAGCGGCAAAGGACCTGATCGCCGACAGGATGGCCAAAGACGTCGTTGGTCGTCTTGAAATGGTCGAGATCGAACATGGCGACCGCCATGAACGGACCGAAGCTGCGATCGCCGTAAAGCTCGTTGAGCGCTCGGCGGTTCATCAGGCCGGTCAGCGGATCGGTCATCGTCTCGGCCTTCAGCTCGATCTGCGCCTGCAGATGGTGCAGCGAAAGCGTGAGCGCCCCGAGGCCGGTCATGCAGGCAACCGCGACGACGGAGTTCAACTGCTCCGCCCAGTTGTCGGGCGCGGCGCCGAGAACCCATTGCCCCTGGACGAGCAGCACCAGGCCGCACAGCGCGAAGGACACGCCACAGGCGCCGCTCAGGAATGAAACGACGAGCAGGATCCGGCGGTCGTGATCCCCCTTCATCCAGAACATCGTTCCGATCGCGCCGAGCAGCGCCGTCACCGCCGAATAGGTGATGAGGAAGCCGATGCCGTCGAAACCGAGATAGGTGATGGCGGCGCAGGCGGCCATGGCCGCAAACGTCGGCACGATGGCGCGGCGGTAGTCCCGGAAACCGAGATATTGCATGGCCGAGAGGCAGATAACGAGAAAGCCGAACGTCAGCAGCGCAAGCACGACCTGGCAGAGCCAGGGGCTGGCGTCCTTGGTATAGCGCCAGAACAGGACGACATGGGCAACGAGCACGAGTATGCCGCAGGCGACCGTCAGGATGAAGCGCCCCCGCGGCGTGGTGAACCAGATCGCAAACATGGTGATGCTGAGGCATGTGCCCGACAGCGCCGCCGCGAGCAGGAGCGAACTGAAATCCAACATTGTTGAGCCGCAGCCTCCTGGAAATCGTCGGTAACGCTGCATTCTAGGTTAACGGCGGCCCGTTGATACCGTTTTTAGCTAACCTTTCGACCCAACCTTGGGACAAGGTTTACAAAGCATCCACTACTTCGCTTGACAGACGCGAAGACTAGAAATTTCTGGTTTATATTGAAACAGTTCTTTCCACGAGCGCGAGGCAATCCGTGCGAAAACGGCATTCGCCCGATGTTGTGCACCTGGTGAGCCGGCTGACAAGCGGGCCATCCGCCAGCTGGAAATTCCGCCCTGTCGCTTTGATTTCGTCAATCGACAGACAGGAAATTGCCCGGTGAATTCCGGCGCAACGATTCAATCCAAGCCCGACAGGCTCTAGCTCTTGTTCAGCAGTGCCAGATTGGCATCGACCACGGTCTGGTCGGCCATTCCGGCCTTTGCTTCGAGCAGCAGGGTCCTTGCCTTGTTCTTGTTGCCGCGCAGGAGCTGCGAATAGCCCATGTTGTTGACGATCTGCGGCTTGCGCCCGGCGACCCTCAGCAATTGGGCATAGGCGCGGTCGGCGAAGTCGAAGCGGCCGAGTTCGTCATAGGAGGCGGCAAGTCCCATCCAGGCTTCCGCATTGTCGGCCTTGAGCTCGACCGCCTTGCGGAAATGCTGTTCGGCAAGGCCGAAATTCGCCTCGCGGAACTGCGCCTTGCCCTCCGCCAGGTCGGCGGCGCTGACGTCCTTGGCCGTCGGCTGGATCGCGGTGGTCTTGGTCGTGTCGACGTTTGCGTTCGTCGTGCAGCCGGTGATCATCAAGACGGCCGCCAACGCCGCCGCTGCCGTGGGAAGTCCGTGACGCATGCCCCTGCCCCATCGCCCGATTTGCCGGGTCGTTCTTCAACAAGGACAATACAGCACAGCGATTAAGCTTCGGTGCCGAAATGCAGCTAAATTTCGGTTGCGTGCAAAGGATGCGTTAACCAGGTGCCGCTGACGGGCTCAGTGCGAAGTCAGCTTCACGACGATCGGGATAATGGCGACCATCAGCACCACCGGCAGGATGCAGACCGTCACCGGCACCGACATCTTGGCCGGCAAGGCGTGCGCCTTCTCCTCGGCAAGCGACATGCGCTTGTGGCGCATCTCGTCGGAAAAGACGCGCAGCGAGCCCGACAGGCTGGTGCCAAGCTCCTTCGACTGCTGCAACAGCGTTGCGAAGGAGCGCACCTCGTCGAGGCTGAGGCGGTCGGCGAGCGCCTTCAGCGCATCGTCGAGGCTGCGGCCGGCCCGGAGTTCCAGCGACACCAGTTGCAGGTTCTGGCTGAGCGACGGATAGGTCCTGGCGAGTTCCCTCGAAACGCGCTCGATTCCGGCCTCCATGCTCATGCCGGCATCGGAGCAGACGATCATCAGGTCCATGAAATCGGGAAAGCCGTTGCGGTACTCGCGCATCTTTTCCCGCACCTTCTGGGTCAGCACCAGGCCCGGCAGGAAATAGCCGGCCGCTCCCGACAGGATGATGAAAGTCCAGCGGCTGGTCATGGTCGACTCGGCGCTGGCCGCCCAATGGTTGATCAGGAACGTGGAAAATGCCACGCCAACCAGAGCGGCAAAACGGATCAGGAAGAACATGCCGACGGCGCGTGGTTCCATGTAACCGGCCTGGATGAGCTTCAGGCGCAGCCGCGCGACGTTTTCCGGATCGCTCTTGGCGTAGAACTCCTGCGCCCGCCTCACCGCCTTCTCGTGCACGGCGCTGGTGTTCTTCCTGGGCGCCGGCTCCGCCTGCTCGACCGGTTCAGCCACCTCGACCTTCAGGCGGCGCTTGACCTCATTGCGATCGCCCTTGGCGACGACCAGCGGCCAGGCCATCGCGCCTCCGCCCAATACCAGCAGCAGCACCGCCACCGGCAGCGGCGAGGTCGGCGCGAGCGAGGCGAGGAAGCTAATGATGTCTTCCATCTCAGAACCTGAAATTCGACATCTTGAACATGATGGCGTTGCCGAGCAGCAGCCATAGGATGGAGCCGCCAAGCATGTACCAGGTTTTCGGTATCCCCCATACTTCCCGGTAGAACTGCGGCATGAGCGCCATGATGGCGGTGAACAAAAGCACCGGCACGGCGGTCAGGATATAGGCCGACATGCGGCCTTCGGTCGAAATGGCGCGCACCTTGCGTCGCAGCTTGCCGCGCTCGCGGATGGTCGACGACAGCCCGTCCAGAATCTCGCGCAGATTGCCGCCCGAACTGCTCTGGATCGACACGGCGGTGACGAACAGCGGCAGGTCCTCATGGCCGACCCGGTCGAACAGGTTGTTGAGCGCCGAAACCAGGTCGGAGCCGTAAGTCACCTCGTCGGCGACGACGCCGAACTCGGTGCCGATCGGATCGGCCATCTCACGCGCCACCATCGCA
Organism: Mesorhizobium sp. M1E.F.Ca.ET.045.02.1.1; assembly: GCF_003952485.1. NCBI lineage: Bacteria > Pseudomonadati > Pseudomonadota > Alphaproteobacteria > Hyphomicrobiales > Phyllobacteriaceae > Mesorhizobium > Mesorhizobium sp. M1E.F.Ca.ET.045.02.1.1. The sequence goes on along the minus strand of NZ_CP034447.1, from coordinate 4,877,996 downwards.
ATCGCCACCGGCACCGGGTGGCCGGCCTTGAGGCCGCGCGTGATCAGCTCCAGCGCTTCCGGCAGTTGCAAACCGAAGCGCTTATGCCGGCGCTTGCGCAGAAAACGCATCGCCATCACCGGCAAGACCGGCAACAGCACCAGGAACAAGCCCAGGCCGAACAGCAAAGGCAGGCCGTACCAGACTGCGACAAGCGCCAGCGCGAACGCTATCCCCGACGTGATCATGAGGAATTTGGGCAGCGGCATGATCATGCCGGATTGCGTCCGCAAGGCGCGAAAACGATCGAGCGAGAACAGGGACCTGCCGCCTTCGACGCCGCGCTCCTTGCGCAGTTGGATCAGCACCTGCTCCTGGCTGATCTTGTTCTCCGCCAGCTTCATGCGGCGGTTGATCGCCGTGCGCTTGTCGCTGCGGCCGGCATAGAGGAGGTAGCAGCCTTCGGCGATCATGATGCCGGTGAGCGCTGCCGCGGCGTAGACGGCGTAGATCGGGCTGAACCCTTCGAACACCGGCTACTCCTGCGGCCGGCCGGGTTCGAAATATTTGCCCGGAAATTCGATGCCCATGTTGCGCAGGTCTTCGAGGAAGCGCGGGCGGATACCCGTCGCCTCGAAATGGCCGACGATCTTGCCGTCCGCCTCCATGCCGGTGCGCACGAAGCGGAATATCTCCTGCATCTGGATGACGTCGCCTTCCATGCCCGTCACCTCGGCGACGCTGGTCACCTTGCGCTTGCCGTCGGACAGGCGCGTCAGTTGCACGATGATGTCGAGCGCGCTGGCGATTTGACTGCGGATCGACTGCACGGTCATCGGCATGCCGGTCATGCCGAGCATCTGTTCGAGGCGCGAGATGGCGTCGCGCGGCGTGTTGGCATGGATGGTCGCCATCGAGCCTTCGTGGCCGGTGTTCATCGCCTGCAGCATGTCGAAAGCCTCCTCGCCGCGGCATTCGCCGAGGATGACGCGGTCGGGACGCATGCGCAGCGCGTTTTTGACCAGGTCGCGCTGCTTCAGCTCGCCATGGCCTTCGATGTTTGCCGGGCGCGTTTCCATGCGCGCGACATGCGGCTGCTGCAATTGCAGCTCGGCGGCATCCTCGATGGTGATCAGGCGCTCGTCCTCGGGGATGAAGGCCGACAGGGCGTTGAGCATCGTCGTCTTGCCGGTGCCGGTGCCGCCCGAGATGATGGTGGTCTTGCGGGCATGCACGGCCGCCGCCAGCACCTCGGCCATGTTCTGGGTGATGGCGCCGAATTCGACCAGCTTGTGCAGGCCGAGCTTGTTCTTGGAGAATTTGCGGATCGACACCAGCGGCCCGTCGACGCCGACCGGCCGAATGGCGGCGTTGAAGCGCGAACCGTCGAGCATGCGGGCGTCGACCATCGGCTGCGATTCATCGACGCGGCGGCCGACGGCGGCAACGATTTTGTTAATGATCCGAAGCAGATGCGCCTCGTCCTTGAACGGGATGTGAACCTGCTGCAGCTTGCCGCGCCTTTCGACGAAGCAGTTCTGATGGCCGTTGATCAGGATGTCGTTGATCTCCGGATCCTTGAGCAGCGGCTCCAATGGGCCGAGGCCGACCATCTCGTCGACGATATCGTCGACCAGCGCGTCGAGCTCGGCGGTGTTGATCGCCATCCGCTCCTCGCGCGTCTTTTCGGAGACGAATTCATGCACCTGGCGGCGCATCTCATCCTTCGGCAAACGCTCCAGCGCGACGAGGTTGATCTCCTCGAGCAGCATGCGGTGGATGCGCACCCTTGCGTCGAGCACCTTGTTGGCGCTCTTTCCAGGCGCGGCGTCCGGCTTCGGCGCGACCGGCTTGCGGGTCGTCGGAATGACAACGGCATGGTGCGCGACGGGCGCCGGTTCGGGCGGCCGCTGCGGACGGACGTCGCGGTTCTGCAGGTTGGAGAAGCGGCTGCTCATCCGGCTTTCCTCTTCAGCAAGCCTTTGCCGAGGCCGAAAAGCGACTTCGATTTCGCCGTCGTCGTGACCGCCTCCTCCGGCAGGATGATCTTCTTCAGGTCGTTGACGACATTGGCGTTAGGATCGATATCATGCAGCGGCACGCCGCGGTCGACGGCCTCGCGCACCAGCCGGTAATTGTTGGAGATGCCGCCGACAAAATGCTCGCCGAGAATATCCTGGACGTCGGCCTGCTTGATGCCGTTGTCGAACATCTTCTGCTCGAAGCGATTGACGATGACGTTGGGCTTCACTTCCTTGCCGGCCGTCTCGTAGATGGCCTGGATAAGGCGCTGCGTGTGGCGCAGGCAAGGCACGGTCATCTCGGCCACGATATAGAGCTTGTTGGAGCCGAGCAGCACCGTCTCGGTCCACGGAAACCAGGTGCGCGGCATATCGATGACGACATTGTCGAAATAGGCCGAGACGAGGTCGAGCATGCGCACCACGACGTCGGTCTTGAAAGACCGCATTTCCGACGGACGCGTCGGCGCGGCGAGCACACAAAGCCCGCTTCGATGTTTGGACAGCATCACGTCCAGCAACTGCCGGTCGAGGCGCTCGGGCTGGTTCTCGATTTCGGTGATGTCGAAACGCGGCTCGAGGTCGAGATATTCGGCGCAGGCACCCTGCTGGAAATTGAGGTCGACCACGCAGGTCGAGGCGCCGCGCGTCACCGAATGATGCAGCTGGAAGGCGGTCTGGAGCGCAAGCGTGGTGGTGCCGACGCCTCCGGCGGCCGGCATGAAGGTGTATATCTGCGACTCGCTGTTTTCCTCCCGCCCCGGCCCCTGCAACGCGCGGATGACGGAACGCACCAGATCGGCGGTGGTGATCGGCTTGACCAGGAAGTCGGCGACCTTGAGCTGCACCAGGATGCGCACCGCCGCGGCATTGAACTCCTGCGTGACGACGATCACCGGAACGCGGCCTTCCAGCCGGCGCATGATACGCTGCAGCGACTCGATCTCCTCGAGCTTGGCGGCGTCCATGTCGACGATGACGGCGCCGAAGTCGGTTTCCTGGACCTCGCCACGCAGCTCGTTGACGCTTTTCTCCACCGTCAAAAGCTCGATGACCTCGGAGGCCGCGAAAGCTGTTCGCGTATCCTGCGAAAACGCCCGGTCGGTGGAAACGAGCAGGATCTTCCTGGTGTTGGTGCCCGATGCCATGGTCTTCAGCCCGTCAGTTCGATGCCGTTGATGCTGATGTCGTTGGTGCCGACCCCGAACCGGCTTTCGCGCCCGCGGCACTGGTCGAGGAACTCGCGCTCTGCGCCGGAACCAGAAGCCTGGTGTTCTGGACGCCGTACTGCCAGGGGTCGACCATCTGCATGACCGTGTTGGACGCCTGGGCGTTGCCGGCCGCCGGCGTCACGCCTTCAGTGCGCACGTAGTCGTCGCTGGTGCACCCGGCGAGGGCGCCGGCGAGCAGCAAGGCGATGCAAGGAGCCAGACGCATGGGCTCAATCCTTCGGCAGATCGAGGAAGTGACCGGACGTCGTGGCGGCCACCGGGCGGGCTGCACTGCCGTCGGCCAGCGCCACGGGGCGCTTGGGCGCCGAGGCATTCACTTCCTCGGTGTTGTTCAGGAAGTAGTCGACATTGCTTGCCGGCCGCGTCCCGTCGGTCGGCTCGACCATCTTCTTCGACGGATCGACCGGCTTGACCAGGTAAGGCGTGACGATGATCACCAGGTCGGTCTCGCGCCGCTGATAGGATTTCGAGGAGAACAGCGGACCGAGCACCGGCAGCTTGCCGAGCCCCGGCAGGCGCGAGGTGGTGATGTCGTTCTGCGACTGCAAAAGGCCGGCGATCATGAAGCTCTGGCCATTCTTCAGGTCGACCGAGGTCTTGGCCCGGCGCACGATGAAGGCCGGGATGGAAATGCCGCTGCTGACCTCGATGGAGGCAGAAGTGTCGATCGAGGATACTTCCGGCGCGATGTCGAGGCTGACCAGCCCGTCCTTGAGAACGGTCGGCGTGAAATCCAGGCCGACGCCGTATTTCTTGTAGGTGACACTGATCTTGCCGTTGTCTTCGGAAACCGGGATCGGGAACTCACCGCCGGCAAGGAAGCTCGCCGTTTGGCCGGAGCGCGCGATCAGGTTCGGTTCGGCCAGCCGTCGAGCCAGGCCGCGCTCTTCCAGCGCCTTGATGGCGATGTCGATCGAGACGCCGTTGGAGAGCAGCCGACCGATGATCTCGCCGGTTCCCGCCCCCGTTATCTCCCCCGGATCGATGACGACGTCGCGACCGCCCATGCCGAAGGCAAAGTTGGCGCCGTATTTGGCACCGAGATCCTGTCCCGCCTGGCGGTTGATCTCGACGAAGCGGACATTGAGCTGAACCTGCTGCGAGGAGGAGATATTGACCGAGTTGATCACTTCCTCGTTGCCGGAGAAACGCGACGCGATCTTGCTCGCCTTCTCGGCCGCAACCGCATCGTCGGCCTCGCCCGACAGCACCACGCGGCCATTGGCCGATCCGACCTTGATCTTGGCATCCGGCACGCTGGCGCGGATGGTGCTCGCGAGTTGGTCGGTATCCAGCGTCACCTCGATATCGATGGTGCCGACGAGGTGCTTGTCCTGGTCGAAGAGGGCAATGCCGGTGGTGCCCAGATTGTTGCCCAGCACATAGAAGGATTTGTCGGTCAGCGGGTTGACGTTGGCGATCTCCGGATCGCCGATGACGATCTGGTAGAAGGCGGCGCTCGTCATGATCGTCTTCGGCTTGCCCTTGGCGACTTTGATCGAGGCGTTCTTGGTCGCCGACACGTAGACGACGTCATTGTTCGCCTGGGCCGGCGCCCCGAAGGCAAGCATTCCGGCGGCTGCCAGGAAGGCGCCCGCCGCCATTGCACGCAGAAGGCGCAGCCCTCTCGTCGTCCGTTCTTTGTTCAACACAGGCATTGTCCCGTCCCCGACCGGTCCCCACCGGCTATTGTTCTTGTTCCTTGGAAGGAACGACGTCTCCCTCGGCTTGCTTGGTAGGAACCTTGTATTCCTCGACCTGCGTGCCGCGCGACACGATCACCGTCTTGAACTTTGGCTCCTCCGGCTCCTTCGCCACCGCATTGGCCAGCGAGGCGGCGCTTGCCTCTGCGCTCGCGGCAACCGAGCCGCCGAAGGAGGAGATGGTGGTGAGCCCATTGTTGCCGGCGCTGGCGTCGGCGGCGGACCGCAAAGACAGCGACAAGGTGCCGACGGTGCGGGCGAGCGCGACTTTCTGCGCCCCTTCGTTCGTCACCTCGAGGGTCACGGAATTGGCGACCTGCGGCTCGGTCTTGCGCTCGTCCGCGCCCTGCCCGACGGACAGCACCTTGGCGTCCGAGACGACGATTTCGGATGTGACCGTCGAGCCGGATGCCCCTTGAGCATTCTTGGCCACTTCCTGGATTTCGCCGGCATCGCGCGTCAGCACGACGTCGACCCGGTCGCCCGGCGTGATGAAGCCGCCGACGCCGGCGATCTCGTCGGTGCGGATGGTCACCGCCCGCATGCCGGGCGAGAGCATGTTGGAAAGCGTCGCGCGGCCGTTCGGTCCCGACAGCTTGGCAAGCAGCACCGGCTCGTTGACTTCGATCGGCGACAGCACGACTCGGCTGCCTTCGGCAAGCAGCTTGTCGATGGTCGAGAAGGCGCCCTGCGGCAGCGAATCCTGCGGCCACGGAATTTCGGCGAGCGCGGACCGTCCGAGTTCCGTGCCGTAGCGCAGCGGCGCGCTCGCCACCACGATGGTCTTGAACTCGACCTTGGGCTCTTGCGGCACCGCGACCGATGCCACCTTCTGCTCGGAGGAGGCCCTCGCCTGGCTTTTGACCCAGAAGTCCGCGGCAAAGATCGAGATCGCGCCGAAAACGGCGGCGATGCCGATCATGGTTATGGCCCTGCCCCTCACAACGAAAACCCCTGACGCCCCGCGGTCTTTTGCTTGTTGACGCCCACGGTAACCATCATTGTTAAAGAATCAGGAATCCCGGGAGGCGCGGGCCGCCCTATTTCCGGCGGCTTGGTTATCGAATGGTTTTAGAATAAGAGAGACTTTGATCCCTGAACGGAACAGGAACCTCGTTCGCCCGCCAAAAGCGTGGCAGTATCGAGGAGTGATTCGCAGTACCGGACTTAATGGCCAGCATGGACGACAACAGCGATCTTTTCGGCAATCGGGAAAAGCAGCCGCAGCAAGTGCGCGCACCGTCGCGCCCGGCTGATCCGCTGGTTCAGGCGGCAAAGCGCTCGACCGCCGCCCGCGACGGCAGCGAAGGCTACAGCGCAGCCGACATCGAGGTGCTGGAGGGGCTGGAGCCGGTGCGGCGGCGGCCCGGCATGTATATCGGCGGCACCGACGACAAGGCGATGCACCATCTGTTCGCCGAGGTCATCGACAACTCGATGGACGAGGCCGTCGCCGGTTATGCCACCTTCATCGACGTCGAGCTTTCGGCCGACGGCTTCCTGACCGTCACCGACAATGGCCGCGGCATCCCGATCGATCCGCATCCCAAATTCAAGAAGCCGGCGCTCGAAGTCATCATGACGACGCTGCACTCGGGCGGCAAGTTCGACTCCAAGGTCTACGAGACCTCCGGCGGGCTGCATGGCGTCGGCGTTTCGGTCGTCAATGCGCTGTCCGATCACCTCGAGGTCGAAGTCGCGCGGGGCCGGCAGCTCTACCGGCAGAGATTCTCGCGCGGCATTCCGGTAAGCGGGCTGGAGCAGCTCGGCGAGGTGCACAATCGCCGCGGCACCAGGACGCGTTTCCATCCCGATGAGCAGATCTTCGGCAAGGGCGCAGCCTTCGAGCCGGCGCGGCTCTACCGCATGACGCGCTCGAAAGCCTATCTGTTCGGCGGCGTCGAGATTCGCTGGACCTGCGATCCTTCGCTGATCAAGGAGAAGGACCAGACGCCGGCTAAGGCCGAATTCCATTTCCCCGGCGGCCTGAAGGATTATCTCAAGGCCACGCTCGGCGACGAGTTCCAGGTCACGCGCGAGGTCTTCGCGGGAAAAAGCGACAAGCAAGGCGGCCACGGCTCGCTGGAATGGGCGGTGACCTGGTTCGGCGGTGACGGCTTCCTCAACTCCTACTGCAACACGATTCCCACCGGCGAAGGCGGTACGCACGAGGCCGGCCTCCGCAACGTGCTGACGCGCGGTCTTCGCGCCTATGCCGACCTGATCGGCAACAAGCGCGCCTCGATCATCACCACCGAAGACGTCATGATCTCGGCCGCCGGCATGCTGTCGGTATTCATCCGCGAGCCGGAATTCGTCGGCCAGACCAAGGACAGGCTGGCGACGATCGAGGCGATGCGCATCGTCGAGACCGCCATCCGCGACCCGTTCGATCATTGGCTGGCCGACAACCCGCAGGAAGCCTCGAAGCTTCTCGAATGGGTGATCGCGCGCGCCGACGAGCGGGTGCGCCGGCGCCAGGAAAAGGAAGTCTCGCGCAAGAGCGCGGTGCGCAAGCTGCGGCTGCCCGGCAAGCTCGCCGACTGTACGCAGAACGCCGCCGCCGGCGCCGAGCTCTTCATCGTCGAAGGCGACTCGGCCGGCGGCTCGGCCAAGCAGGCGCGCGATCGTGCCAGCCAGGCGGTGCTGCCGCTGCGCGGCAAGATCCTCAACGTCGCCAGCGCCGGCAACGACAAGCTTGCGGCCAACCAGCAGATCTCCGACCTGATCCAGGCGCTCGGCTGCGGCACGCGCACGAAATACCGCGACGAGGACCTGCGCTACGACCGCGTGATCATCATGACAGACGCCGATGTCGACGGCGCGCATATCGCCTCGCTGCTGATCACCTTCTTCTACCAGGAGATGCCGAACCTCGTCCGCGGCGGCCATCTCTATATGGCCGTGCCGCCGCTCTATTCGATCCGGCAGGGCGGCAAGGTGGCCTATGCCCGCGACGACGCGCACAAGGACGAGCTGCTGCGCACCGAATTCACCGGGCGCGGCAAGGTCGAGATCGGCCGCTTCAAAGGGCTTGGCGAGATGATGGCCTCGCAGCTCAAGGAGACCACGATGGATCCGAGGAAGCGCACGCTGCTCAGGGTCGACGTGAGCGAAGCCGAGGCGGCGACCAAGGATACCGTCGACGCGCTGATGGGCACCAAGCCTGAAGCGCGCTTCCGCTTCATCCAGGAACGCGCCGAGTTCGCCGAAGCCGACGTGCTGGATATCTGAACGCGGACTGGTCCATAACAGGCTCCGATACGGAGACTTTGATGTGGCCTGGACGCGGCTGAAAGAGTTTGTCGAGATACCGCTGAACGGCCTGACCCAGCCGACGCGCTCGGACTGGATTTTTGCCCTGCGCACGGTTTCGGCCGGGCTGATCGCGCTGCTTGCCGCCTACGCCCTCAACCTCGATCATCCGCAATGGGCGATGATGACGGTCTTCATCGTCGCCCAGCCGGTCGCCGGCATGGTGCTGGCCAAGGGCTTCTACCGGCTGCTCGGAACGCTGGCCGGCGGCCTGGCCGCAATCGGCATCACATCGCTGTTCGGCACCAATCCCTGGGTGCTGGTGACGGCGCTGGCGGTGTGGATCTGCATCTGCACGCTCGTCTCCTCGCTGCTGCGCAATCCGGAGGCCTATGGTGCGGCCCTTGCCGGCTATACGGCGATGATCATCAGCCTGCCGGCGTTCGGGCAGCCGCATCTCGTTGTCGATCTCGCCATCGCGCGCTGCGCCGAAATCGTGCTCGGCATCGTCTGCGCCGGCGTCACCAGCCGGCTGATCCTGCCGAAGCTGGCGGCGGACGCCATCATATCGAGACTGAAGCGCAGCATTCTCGATCTCGCGGACTATGCCGGAGGCGCCTTTTCCGGCGGCGACCCGGCTAGCCTTGCCGCGCTGCAGCGCAAGCTGATCACCGATGCCCAGACGCTTGCCGAGATGCGCACCTATGCGCGGCTGGAGGCGCCGAGCTTCGCCCCGCGCGCCCATCCGGTGCGGCGCACGATCGGGCAGCTTCTGTGGGCGCTCTCGGCGGCACGTGCGCTGCATACCCATGCCGCGCCGAAAAACGCGACGCTCATCCCCGTGCGCAGCGACTTGCAGGCTTTCGTCGGCGACCTGTCGGAAACGCCCGGCGCGCTTGACGATACCGGCCCCTGGGTTGCCCGGCTCGACGCGATCGCGGTCAAGGCGCGGGACGCGCCGGCCACGCCCACCGAACCCGGCGAAGACCGGGTCGGCACCCTCACCCGCCTCACCATCGCCGCCGATTTCGCGGAGGCACTGAAGCAGGTGATGCGTGGCCTGGACGCGCTTCGCTCGCCGGTCTCCGGGCCTTCCCGCGACCGGCGGCAGCCGGCGCTGGTGGTGCATCGCGACTATCACGCCGCCTGGCGCAACGCCGTGCGCGCCGCTCTCGCCACGCTCCTGGTGGCGGCCTTCTGGCTGACGACCAAATGGTCTGAGGCAGCCGGCACCGTCATCCTCGTTGCCGTCGTCTCCAGCCTGTTCGCAGCACGTCCCGATCCGGTCCAGTCCGCCTGGGGCTTCTTCACGGGAACGCTGCTGGCACTGCCCTTCGCCTTCCTCGTCGGCCAGGTCGCCCTGCCGGCGCTGCCCGGCTTCGGCTGGTTCACGCTCTTTGTCGTGCCGATCCTGGTGCCGGCGGCGCTCGGCATGGCCAATCCGCGCCATGTCGGCGTCGCCACCGCCTTCGCCATCAACTTCCTCGCTTTCCTCAGCCCGCACCAGCTGATGACCTATGATCCCGGCCCGTTTTTTGCCGGATCGGCATCGATCCTGGTCGGCATCCTGATTGCCATCGGCGTCTTCATCGTCGTGCTGCCGGCAAATCCCTGGGTCACCGTCGAGCGCATCTCGCAGGCGATGCGAGAGGACCTGGCGCGCCTTTGCCTGCACGAGCGCATCCCCCGGCGTTCGGCCTTCGAGAGCCTTGCCTATGACCGCATCAACCAGTTGATGCCGCAATTGCAACGGACAGGCAGGAAGGGTGATCCCATTCTGGGCGGCAGCATCGCCGTCGTCACCGTCGGGCTCGAAGTGCTGCGGCTGCGCGGCGCACAGGTGAATTCCGCCATGCCGCATGAGACGGTGGAATCGATCGCCAACTTCCTGCGCGGCCTGGCGCGGGAACTGCTGTTCAGGAGACATGGCGAACCGCAGACATCGACCGTCGCCGTGGCGAGACAATATGCGGCCGGCATCGCCGATCGCAGCGACCGGCCCGAAATGCTGCAGATCGCGGCCTCGCTGCGCATCATCGCCGCGGCGATGGAGGATTATCCGGATTTTTTCGCAAGGGGCCGAGGCTGACGCCTCATGCCGCTGCAATCGCCAGCGCGTGCCCGCGCGCGTTCTCTCGCAGCGCATCGAGGTGGATCGACTTCACTAGCCCGGCGAGATCGCCCTCGGCCGATTGCCCGCCGAGCTCCTTCAGCATCAGCCAGCTCACCTCCTGCACGCCGGCGACGCGCTTGCCATTGGCGACCTCGCGCCAGACCTTCAGCGCCCGCAGGATGATGCCATGCGTGGCGGCGGCGAGGCCGGCGCTGCGGAACAGCGCCTGCAGCGCCACGTCATGCCCGCCGGCCAAAAGTGCCCTCACCCGATGCTCGGATTGCTGGGCGAGCGCCACCAGCGCTGAGCCGAAGAAGTCGACCTTGCCATGCGCGATGGTGCGGATGATGAAGCCTGCGGTGAGATCGCCGCGCAGCCTCAGATGCTCGATCAGCGCGGCATGCTCCTCGGCGCGCGTGCCCTCGATCAATGTGACCGAAGCCTTCACGCAGGCATCGCGCATCACACGATCGGCGCGAGCGGCGCCCATCAATGCCAGCACCAGCGGCGAACCCTTCAGCGTCTCGCCAAGCTTGACCAAAAGCGTGTGCCTGCAATCGGCGGGAAGACGCGCGTCGGCGATCAGCGCCTCGCGCACAAGCGGCAGGTGACCGTGCCGCTCGGCCATGCGGCGGAAGCTCAGCGACGCGATGTGGGCGCCGCTGTTGGCGATCAGCGTGGCGCAGGCTTCCGGCTCGCCGATCTCGGCGATAGCGGCGGCAAGCGACATCGAGACGACCGGACGGTTGGCTATCAGCTTCTGGGTGGCTTTCTGGCCGCAAGCGACGCGGTCGATGAGATCGGCATCGGTAAGCAAAGGCGAACGCGCCAGCACCACTGCCGCCACTTCCGGCTGGTCGGAGGCGAGTGCTGCGATCACCTGCGGCGGCGCGTGGTGGCTCATCGACAGCGCTTCGGCGAGCGCCTGGCGGACCTTGGCGGAGACGTCGTCGAGCAGCAGTGTGAGCGCTGCCTCAGCCGCGCAGCGATCCTCGAACGGCAGGTCGGAATTGATATAGGCGCGGGCCAGCGCGCTCGCGGCTGCGGCTCGCTCGGAAACCCGCGCCGTATCGATCCATTTCAGAAAATGCGAAACAATCATGCCGACCAGCTACGCCCTTGCCGGAACGTTCCCGGCCCCGCTGGGAACGTTAGGCTGGAAATGGTTTACGAACGGTTCACCATGTTTCTTAACCGGCTTGATGGAGCCGCGACCAACGCCTATCAAGCAAGGATAAGCAGAGGAGATCGACAATGGCCGGGCTTTATCTGGAGGAGTTCGTCGTCGGCCATGTCTTCCGGCACACGCTGCGCAAGACCGTCACCGAAAGCGACAACATGCTGTTTTCGGTGATGACGCTGAACCCGCAGCCCCTGCATATCGATTTCGACTTCGCCGCCAAAAGCGAATGGGGCAAGCCGCTGGTCAATTCGCTGTTCACGCTCGGCCTGATGATCGGCATCTCGGTGAACGACATCACCGTCGGCACCACCGTCGCCAATCTCGGTATGAAGGAAACGGTGTTTCCGCATCCGGTTTTCCACGGCGACACGATCCGGGTCGAGACCACGGTCGTTTCGGTGCGCGGCTCGAAATCGAAGCCCGATCGCGGCATCGTCGAGTTCGAGCATCGCGCCTACAATCAGGCTGACGTTCTCGTCGCCAAATGTACGAGGCAGGCGATGATGATGAAGAAGGCAGCCTGATGCGCTCGCTGCTCTTCGTGCCCGGCGATTCCGAGCGCAAGCTGGAAAAGGGCCTTGGCGCCGGCGCCGACGTGGTCATCGTCGATCTCGAGGATTCCGTCGCCGCCGCCAACAAGGCAGCGGCACGCGCGGTTGCGGCGAGCTTCATCGCTAGCCGCCGGCAGCACATCAACTCCGCCATCTATGTGCGCGTCAACGACCTCTCGACCGGTCTGACCGACGACGACCTCGCGGCACTTGTTCCCGTAAAACCCGACGGCATCATGCTGCCGAAGTCGAACAGCGGACAGGATGTCCAGCAACTCGCCGCCAAGCTTCGGGTGCACGAAGCCGAGAACGGGTTGCCGGACGGCGGCATAAAAATCCTGCCGATCATCACCGAAACGGCGGCCGGCGTGCTGGCGGCGGCGAGCTATGCCGGAGCAAGCGCAAGGCTTGCCGGCCTGACCTGGGGCGCTGAGGACTTGTCGGCGGCGATCGGCGCGCGCTCGGCGCGTGACGAGAGCGGCCGCTACACCGACGTCTTCCGCCTGGCGCGCACGATGACCATCCTGGCCGCCGGCGCGGCCGAGGTCGCGGCGATCGATACGGTCTTTCCGGATTTTCGCGACATGGCTGCCTTCGAAGCCGAATGCCGCGAGGCCGAGCGCGACGGTTTTGCCGGCAAGATGGCGATCCATCCGGCGCAGGTGCCCGTCATCAACGCCGCCTTCACGCCGTCGGCGGAGGCGGTCGAGCGATCGCAGGCGATCGTCGCTGCCTTCGCAGCGGCGGGAAATCCCGGCGTGGTCGGCATCGACGGCAAGATGTACGACCGGCCGCATCTCAGACTGGCCGAACGGCTGCTGGCCCGCGCCAGGGCGGCGGGAATATCCGGCTGAATCCGGAGTCCGCTACCAGACCAAAGGGATCAGCCGGTAGCGAACAGCCGCAGCATAGTCATCATATCCGCGCAGGCCGGCGCGCAGCGCTTTTTCTTCGATGAAGGTGCGGATGGCGAGCAGCACGATGAAGACGAGCACCGATGCCAATCCCCACCAGGATCCGAGCAGCAGCGCGGTGCCGGCGAAATAGAGTATGGCGCCGGCATACATCGGGTGGCGGACGTAGCTGTAGGGGCCGGTGGTGATGACGCGTTGCCCGCGCTCGTCCTGGATCTTCACGACTGGCGCCGCGAAGCTGTTTTCGAGCATCGTCAGATAGCAGATCCAGATGCCGACAAGCAGGACCAGCGCGCCGATCGCTTGCACCCATACGGGAACCGCCGACCAGCCGAAACGAACATCCAACCCCATCAGCGCCAGCCAGCCGAAGATGCCGAGCAGCAATATGCTCAGCAATATCTTATCGGCCGCGGACTGGGTCTTCTGGATCGGAAGGCGGAGGCGCTCATTCATCAGACCCGGATCGCGCCGGGCGAGCGCCACACCCATGGTAAGGCTTAGGCCGACCATCACGACTATGTAGACCCAGGCTGCGGCCCAGTGCAGCGTACCTGCCGACCCAAACATCAGTGCGCCCATGACGCCGAACCACACGAATGTCTGGAGAACCAATTTCGCGATCATGACCAACCTTCCGTGACATGCCCCACGCTATTGGCCATATTAGACCAGCGGTCTATTATACCGACCGATGGTCTATTCTCAAGTCTTATCGACGTTCAGGCATCTGGACGGGAACGGTCGCGACGTGCAGAAGGTTTCGCTATGCCACGCATCATCAAGCATCCGGAACTCAGGCGAGAAGAACTGCTGAACCATGCCCAGGCCCTGTTCCTGGCGCATGGCTACGACAAGGCGAGCCTCAATGACGTGATTGCCGCCGCCGGCATCTCGAAAGGCGCCTTCTATCACTACTTCCCCTCCAAGGAGGCGCTGCTTGAAGCGCTGGCCGAGCGCTTCGCGAGACAGGCGCTGGCAGGTGTCCAGGACGTACTCGCCGATCCGGCGCTCGATCCGCTCGGGCGCCTCAATGCCCTGCTCGCAAAGTCGCGGCAGGCCAAGATCGAGACCGCGGCGGAAGCCTGGGCGCTTTTCGAGACGTTGTTCCGGCCTGAAAACCTGGTGCTGTTCCACCGCATCAATCTGGCGGCCAGCGCGTCGTTCTCGCCCGTGCTTGTCGAGATCATCCGGCAAGGCGTCGAGGACGGCACGTTCCGAACATTCGACCCGGAAGGCGTTGCCGACATCGTCATGCAGTTCGGCATGGCCACGCACGACGTCATCGCCAAGGCGTTCGCCAGCGGCAGCGATGCCGACTTGGAAATAGCGATCGAAGCCCTGGAGAGGCGCGTCAGGCTCTACGAGATCGCGCTCGACCGCATCCTCGGGCTGCCTGACGGCAGCATCCGCATCGGCGAACCGGGCTATGTGCGCGCCGTGATGACGGCAAGGCGCTCTAATCCTTCCCCCAGCGCGGCCGCCGCATCGAGAAAATCTCGTTGACGCTGGCATAGTCCATATAGCCGAGCCGGGCGACATTGCCGGCCCTGACGATGTCGAACTGGCCGTCCTTGAGATAGGCATCGTCGATATGGACGCCGACGACCTCGCCGGCGACGACGACGGCGCTGGTTTGCGTGCCGTCCAACGCCCGCGGACGAAGGATTTCCGTCACCTTGCATTCCAGAGCCGCCGGCGCTTCCGCCACACGCGGCGGCGCGACCAGGCGCGACGGCGCCATGGCGAGATCGGCGTACGCGAACTCGCTGACGCCGCGCGGCGCATCGACGGCCGTGCGGTTCATCTTCTCTGCCAGCTCACGGCTGACGAGATTGGCGACGAATTCGCCGGTCTCTTCAGCGAAGGTGGCGCTGTCCTTCGCGCCTTCGGATGAGAACCAGACAATGAAGGGTCGCGTCGAAAACGCATTGAAGAACGAATAGGGCGCGAGGTTGATCTCGCCGGCCTTGTTCAATGTCGATATCCATCCGATGGGGCGGGGCGCCACGATCGCCTTCGACGGATCGTGCGGCAGGCCATGCCCCTTCGAAGGCTCGTAGAACATTTTAGCCGGCCCAGGGTCCGGTGTAGTCGGCATAGAGCTTCGCCGGATCGGGCCGCGGCCGCTCCGGCGCAGGTCCTTGGTATGAGCCGATATGGACGAAGCCGATGACGCGCTCCTGCGGCGACAGCCCGAGGATCGCCCTACCCTCTGCGACGTCGGAATACCAGTTGCTGATCATGTTGGTGCCATAGCCCAGCGCATTGGCCGCGATCATCAGATTCATAGCCGCCATTCCGCCCGACAGGAACATCTCCCATTGCGGGATCTTGGGATTCTCGCGCGGCACCGACACCACGCCGATCACCAGCGGCGCGCGCGAGAAGCGCGCCAGTTCCTGGTTGTGCCGCCCTTCCGGCAGCGGCCCCTCGCGCTGCTCGGCAAGGGCCGCGAGCTTCTTGCCGATCTCGGCCCGCGCCTCGCCGCGGTAGAGGATGAACCGCCAGGGCTCGAGCCGGCCATGATCAGGAACGCGCGAGGCGGCTGCGATCATCGTGGCGATCTCCGCATCGCTCGGCGCCGGCTCCTTGAGGTCGGGAATGGGCGCGGAATTGCGGGTCAGCAGGAAGTCGATGATCGGCGACGCCATGGGCGCAAGTCTCCTAGAAACATCCAATTTTGAGCTGAAGCGCGCCATCGGGAGGCCGGGCGGCTCGGGCGATGACGCATTATGCGCCGGATAAAGAGCCCTGGCGGAACGCGGCAGGCTCTTGAGCCTTGAAATTGCCACCGCCTTGGGCTTCAACGCAAGGCATGTTTGAGGGGACTCTGCGCCTTGTCGTGGTCTGGCTGGTCGCCGCGCTGTTCGCGGTGCCGGTTTCGTTCGCGCTGGCCCAGAACGCCAACGAGGTCGACAAACTCAAACTGCCGGGCATTTCGAGCTATGCGACGCCGAAAAGCGAGAGGTCGCTGGCGCTCGGCAGCGGCGGCGCGATCACCCTTTCGGCGCAGCTGACCGACAAGGGCGCCGACATCACCCGCGGCATCGTCTGGCGCGTGTTCAGGCCGGAGCCCGCCAGCGACGGCAAGCTGCCGATGGTGGCGTCCGCGCATGGCGGCACGGCCGTGTTCCAGCTCGATCCCGGCAGCTACCTCGTCCATGCCTCCTATGGGCGGGCCGGCGCGACCAAACGCATCACCGTCGGCAAGGATGCCAAGCGCGAGAGCCTGGTCCTCGACGCCGGCGGCCTGAAACTTGACGCCGTGACGTCGGGCGGCGCGCATATCCCGCCGAAGAAACTCCGCTTCTCGATCTATGAAGGCCAGGCCGAGGCCAATGGCGACCGCGCGCTGATCGCCCCCGATGTCGAGCCGAACTCGGTGGTGCGGCTGAACGCCGGCACCTACCACGTCGTCTCGACCTATGGCGCGGTCAACGCGGTGATCCGCTCCGACATCCGCGTCGAGGCCGGCAAGCTGACGGAGGCCACCGTCGAGCACCGCGCGGCCGAGATGACGATGAAGCTGGTGCGCGAGCCCGGCGGTGAAGCCATCGCCGACACCTCCTGGTCCCTGCTCAACGAATCCGGCGATCCAATCAAGGAAGCCGTCGGCGCCTTCGCCTCGATGGTGCTGGCCGAAGGCCAATACACCATCATCGCCAAGAACCGCGACCGCATCTACCAGAAGGATTTTACGGTCGTGGCCGGGCAGAACCAGGAGATCGAGGTCGTGGCCAATGAATCGTCCGCCATCGATCCCGAGGAAGGCGCGGATTAACCTGTCGAGTTAAAGCATGTCTCCCGAAAGTGGGAGCCGGTTTCGGGACAAGACATGCGTAAAATCAAAAACCTAAAGCGCACGGAGCGAATCTGAAAGATCGCGACGCGCTTTAGGCGGCCTTGCGCATCCGCTTCGGCAGGAACGGTACGCGTCCCCTCGGCGCAGCCGGCGATGCCAGATCGAAAACGGCGCGATAAAGCCGGTCGAGCAGCGCCTTGCGGTCGCGCAGCGGCTCCAGTTCGTTCCATCCCAGCACATCGCCGATGCGCACCTCGATCGCCTTGCCGGACAGCCGCGCGAACTCGCGGATGAGCAAGGACGTCCGCAGCGTCAGCGACGCCTTGCCGACGAATTTCGCCACGCGGTTGTCGCGCTCGGCCATGTTCATCGGTCCGCTGACCAGGTGGAACAGGCGGCCGTTCTGGCCGGAAAAATGCATCGGGATGACGGAGGCCTTGGCTTCCTGGATGAGCTTGGCCGGGAACATCTTCCACGGCAGGTCGATCGCCCGGCCGAACCCTTTCGGCGCCGTGGCGACGCCGCCGGCCGGGAAGACGACGATGGTGACGCCTTCCTTCAGCAGCCGCACCGCCTCGTGGCGCACGGCCATGTTGTTCTTCAGCGCTTCCTTGGTCTCGGAAAAATCGATCGGCAGCGAATAGGCCTCCATCTCACGGATCCTCAGCAGATCCTTGTGGATCATGACCCGGAACGGTCGGCCGAGTTGCTCGACGAGCGACAGGACGGCAATGCCGTCGCCGATACCGAACGGATGGTTGGCGACGATCACCAGCGGCGTGTCCGGCAAATTCACCGGCGGCCACTGGGTGGCATTGCGCACCCTGACATCGATCAGCTCCAGCATGCGGCTGAACACGCGTTCACCCGTTGGGGCAACCTGGCGGCGCCAGAAATCATAGAGCACGGCGAAGCGGTCGCGTCCCGAGAGCCCTTCGACCGAATGGATGAACCACCGCGTCAGCGCCGGCTGATGCTGGTTGGCATAAGAGAGCTCGGGAAAGGGTCTTTCCCGCAGTTTCGGCTTGAGCATGACGGCTCGTTACAGGTTTGGCGTGACAGGCATGTGAAAATGGCGGTGGACCATGCCACCGCCATTGGAGGAGAGGTTCACGCCGCCCGGCGCTTGCGGTCCGGCGAGACCGCCTCGTCGGTCAGCGACTTCACCGCATCGGCGAGCTTCAGCGATTCCTGGTCGCTGGAGCCGAGCCGGCGGATATTGACGGTCTCCTCTTCCGCCTCGCGCTTGCCGCAGACGAGGATGACCGGCACCTTGGCTAGGCTGTGCTCGCGCACCTTGTAGTTGATTTTCTCGTTGCGCAGGTCGGCCTCGGCCAGCAGGCCGGCCGCCTTCAGCCGCTCGACGACCTTCATTGCATACTCGTCGGCATCGGAGGTGATCGTCGCCACCACCACCTGCAGCGGCGCGAACCACAGCGGGAAATGGCCGGAATAGTTCTCGATCAGGATGCCGAGAAAGCGCTCCATAGAGCCGCACACGGCGCGGTGCACCATGACCGGCTGCTTCTTCTCCGAATCCGAGCCGATATAGAAGGCGCCGAAACGCTCCGGCAGGTTGAAGTCGACCTGCGTGGTGCCGCATTGCCATTCGCGGCCGATGGCGTCCTTCAGCACGTATTCGAACTTCGGGCCGTAGAAAGCGCCCTCGCCCGGGTTGATCGAGATCTTGATGCGATTGCCGGAGCGCGTGCGGATCGTCTCCAGCACATTGCTCATGATCGCCTCGGCATGCTCCCAGGCCTCGTCGGTGCCGACGCGCTTGTCCGGCCGCGTCGACAGCTTCACGGCGACCTCGTCGAAGCCGAAATCGGCATAGGTCGACAGGATCAGGTCGTTGATGCGCAGGCATTCCGCGGCGAGCTGCTCCTCGGTGCAGAAGACATGCGCGTCGTCCTGCGTGAAGCCGCGCACGCGCATCAGCCCGTGCAGCGCGCCCGACGGCTCATAGCGATGCACGTTGCCGAACTCGGCAAGCTTTACGGGCAGTTCGCGGTAAGACTTCAATCCATGCTTGAAGATCTGCACATGGCCGGGACAGTTCATAGGCTTCAGCGCGAAGATGCGTTCGTCGTCGGTATCGTCGCCGGCAACCGTCACCTTGAACATCGCGTCGCGATACCAGCCCCAGTGCCCGGAGGTTTCCCAAAGGCTCTTGTCCAGCACCTGCGGCGCGTTGACTTCCTGGTAGCCGTGCTCGTCGAGGCGGCGGCGCATGTAGTTGACCAAGTTCTGGAACATCTTCCAGCCCTTGGCGTGCCAGAAGACGACGCCGGGGCCCTCCTCCTGGAAATGGAAAAGGTCCATCTCGCGGCCAAGCTTGCGGTGGTCACGCTTTTCGGCTTCTTCCAGCAGCGTCTGGTATGCCTCGAGCTGCGCCTGGTCGGCAAAGGCGGTGCCATAGATGCGCGTCAGCATCGGGTTGTTGCTGTCGCCACGCCAGTAGGCGCCTGCCACCTTCATCAGCTTGAAGGCGTTGCCGACCTGCCCGGTCGAAGCCATGTGCGGCCCACGGCAAAGGTCGAACCAGTCGCCCTGCGCGTAGATCTTGATGTCCTGGTCTTCGGGAATGGCGTCGACCAGTTCGACCTTGTAGCGCTCGCCCCTTTCGGCAAAGACCTTCTTCGCCTTCTCGCGCGACCAGACCTCCTTGGTGAACGGCTTGTTGCGGGCGATGATCTCGCGCATCTTCTTTTCGATGGCCGGGAAATCCTCCGGCGTGAACGGCTCGTTCCTGGCGAAGTCGTAATAGAACCCGTTCTCGATCACCGGCCCGATGGTCACCTGCGTTCCCGGCCAAAGCTCCTGCACGGCCTCAGCCAGCACATGTGCCGCGTCGTGGCGAATGAGTTCCAGCGCGCGCGGGTCGTCGCGGGTAATGATCTCGACCTTGCCGGATTTGCCGAGCGGGTCGGAAAGGTCGCGCACGGTGCCGTCGATCGCATAGGCCACGGCCTTCTTGGCCAGCGACTTTGAGATCGATTCGGCAAGGCCGGCGCCGGTCATCGCCGCGTCGTAGTCGCGGACCGAGCCATCGGGAAATGTCAGGGAAACGGAATTCAGCATCAGAGGTCTCCTATCCAGTCCCGCAAACGAGCGCGGGTGGTGAAAATGCATGTCGCAGGAATGTGCTGGAGCATGCAGAGGGTTAGCCGGAAGCGTCAATCACATGGACGATGGCCGGCGGGCGCGGTTTTAGAGGCAGTGTCGCGTCAGGTAAAGAGCCCCGTCAGGAAATGTCACCAGCGATATCGCAGCTTGGTCGCGAAGACTTGCGAACGGTCCGGGGACGGATTTGGATGACCGGATGGAAGACGCCACACCCAGTCGAACCGCCCTTCGCGTCGCGCGCTTGCGGGCAGTGCATCAACTTTCACCGCAGGCAGGACTGTTTCGCGACCGCTACGCCATAACAATTCTGGGTGACGGCGCCCCGGCGGCAGAGGAGCTCGAGCAGGAAGACGAGCACAGCCGCCGCATGCGCCTGTTCGTGGCGGCGCGCGCCCGCCTCGCCGAGGATTGGCTGGCGGCGTCCGTGCGGCGCGGTATTCGCCAGCTCGTGGTGCTCGGTGCCGGTCTCGACACCTTTTCGCTGCGCAACCCGCACCCCGATCTCGCGGTCTTCGAGGTCGACCACCCGGCAACGCAAGCCTGGAAACGTCGGCTTATCGCCGATGCCGGCCTCGCAGAGCCGCTGGGCGCCAAATTTGTGCCGGTCAATTTCGAGCGCCAGCTTCTGTCGGAGGAACTGTCGTCCGCCGGCCTGAGGCCGGCTGAGCCGAGTTTCTTCATGTGGCTTGGAGTGGTGCCCTATCTTACTCGGAAAGCGATCTTTGGCACGCTGTCCTACATTGCCGGCATCCCCGGCTGCGAGGTCGTGTTCGACTACAGCGAACCGGCTGAGAACCGCGATGCGGCCGGACAGGCCGCACTTGCCTTCCATGCCGGGCGCGTCGCATCCGTCGGCGAGCCCTGGATCAGCTTCTTCGATCCCGGCGCGCTGGCGAAATCCCTCAATGATCTCGGCTTCGACGAAATCGAAGATCTCAAAAGCGGCGCAATCGCCGCCCGTTTTTCGCGAGCCCCAAACGGCGCGACGAGCAATTCCGGCGGGCACATTCTTCGCGCCCGCCGAAGCGTCTGAAATCGGTCACTTCACCAGCCGCGGCAGGTCCTTCAGGAAAGCCGCCCGCGTCGCGGGACCCTTCGGCATGTCGCCGCGCCTGGCGTCGACAACCAGCCGGGCGAACACGATGCGGCGGCCGTCCTTCTCGGCCCAGCCGACGAACCAGCCGACCGACCGCTTGTTCTTATCGAGCGCCGTGCTGCCGGTCTTGCCTTGCACCGTCCAGTCGCCGGCCTTGAAGCTCGGGATAATCGCTTTTGTCATCTCATGCGCCTTCTCCGACACCGGCATTTTGCCGGCCAGCAGCCGGCGCAGGAAAGCGGCCTGCTCGACGGGCGAGATTTCGAGCGAGGAATCCACCCAGGAATTGGTCAGGCCGTCATCCTTGCCGGCGGTTCCGGAGACATCGGCATTGCCGTAACCGAATTTCGACACATAGCCGGCGAAACCTTTCGCCCCCAGCCGGCGCGTGATCTCGCGCGAATACCAGATGATGGAATCGCGTTCCCAGATCGTCGGATCTACCGTCTTGCGGTCGCGCTTCACCGCGTTGAACTCGGGCTTGTAGTCCCAGCTCGGCGTGTGCTGGTCGCTCAGGATGCCGGCATCGTAGCCGATCAGCGCCAAGGGCACCTTGAAGGTGGAAGCCGGGCTGACGCGCCGGTCGCAGACGCCGTCCTGGTAAAGCGTCGCGCCGCTTTCCGCATCCTGGATCAGCGTGCAGTGGATGTCTGCAAGGGGCGCCGATTGCGCCCGCATCGGCAGGCCGAGCATCCAGGCCAGAAGGAACAGAATAACGGCAATAAAGAACGGATAGCGGTCCATCTGGCGCATCGAAGCTCACTCCTGAAAGGGATTACGGGAGAGCGGCTTAGCGAGGCGTCTTGTCTCGATTTTGTCTCAAATTCGCAGTGTTTGTGCAGCTTGTCGTTAACCCTACCGGACCGTAAACGCAGCCTGCGAAACGTCGATGCGATCAGCCATCGGCTTGCCCGCGTTTCCTGCCGATCTGCCAGTAGCGCCACGGCATGAACCAGACATAACGCTCAGCAAGCGTCTCCGGAACGCGGTCGATGCCATGCGTTCCGAACGGCCCGCAGCGCGAGACCCGGAACAGCGCCATCCAGCCGCCGGCCCACAAGCCGTGGCGCGCGATCGCCTCATGCGCGTATTCGGAACAGGTCGGCAGATGCCGGCAGTTGTTGCCGACAAAGCCGGAGAGCGTCAGTTGGTAGAGGCGCACGAGCGACGTGCCGAGGACGCGGCCCGGCGTCTTGCGCCAGGGTCCCGGCCAGTTGCGCCCGCGCTGGGTAGGCCGGGCGCTGTGCATATGCCCATGGTGGTCAGCCAACCACTAGCTCCGCAGCGCGTTTCGCTGCGCGATAGATGTGGGCTTCAGACCCGGAACGCAATGCCCTTTTGCTCTCATGGCCTGGATCGGCGGATGGGATGCCTGTCAGTCCACGGTGCGTGGTGCAAGGAAGCCTCTGGATGGTCACGGCAACAGCGGCTGCGCGCGGCTTCGCCATGCCACTGAAAGGTGGCGATCCGTATGACGTCGCTCAAAATGGCCAGCAACTGGTTCATGGCAGGTCTCCTTCGAGCACCGATTAGACTGCCGCTGGCCTTCGCCTTCAAACGAGTATAGTTTCCGCTTCGGATAACTTGAGGTTATGCAAAATGAAGCGGGGCCGGTTGCCGCTGACGGCGCTGAGGAGTTTCGAAATGGCCGGCCGGCACTTGAGCTTCAGCCGCGCGGCGGAGGAACTTTACGTTTCGCAGGCCGCAATCAGCCGGCAGATCCGCGAGCTCGAGACCTTCCTGCGCCAGCCCCTATTTCTCCGCCTCCATCGCCGCGTCAAGCTGACGGATGCTGGTCGCCGGCTCCTCGACCAGTTGGTCAGGAGCTTCGATGACATCGACCGCGTGCTTTCGGATCTGGCAACCTCGCCGCCGCAGTCGGTGGTGCGCGTCAGCGTCGAACCCTCGCTTGCAGCGGTATGGCTGGTGCCGCGGCTCAACGGCTTTCGCCAGTTGCGGCCCGATATCGACGTTTACCTGGAGGTCGATCCGAGGTTGATCGAGTTCCGCAGCGATCAGCCCGAGCTTGCCTTGCGCTTCAGCCAGCGCGCGACCTCATGGCCGCGCAGCGATGCCGAGCGTCTGGCTTCGACCGTCGATTCACCGGTCCTGTCGCCGGCGCTGCTGGCGTCCGGCCCTCCCCTGGAGAGGCCGATCGACCTTCGTCATTACACGCTGCTGCACGAGGAAAACCGCCAGAGCTGGGCGCGCTGGTTCGAGGCGGCCGGCGTGCCGGCCGATGCCGTGCCCGCGCGCGGCCCGATGCTCGCCGACGCTTCGCTTTCGAAGCAGGCGGCATTGCTCGGCCACGGCGTGGCACTGGGCGATCTCTTGCAGATCGGCGACGAGCTTGCCTCCGGCGCGCTGGTCAAGCCCTTTGACATCGACGTCGCGTCCGGTGCCTACTGGCTGGTGGCGAGAAATTTGCGGGATCTTTCCGAGCCGGCCAGGGCTTTCGCCGACTGGATACGAAGCGAATTCGCCGTGACAAGGCGAGCGGCCTAGCACCCTGTCCTCAAGCCGCCTGTCCGGCGCGCTTCTTCTCAATCTGGCCGATCGCGTCGACCACGGCGTCGAAGGTCAGCATGGTCGAGGCGTGGCGCGCCTTGTAGTCGCGCACCGGCTCCAGATATTTCAAGTCGGCAAAGCGGCCCTCCGGCGGGGCGCCGTTCTCCTTCAGCATCTTCAGCATGGTCTCGCGCACCGCGCGCAGCTCATCCGCGTTGGCGCCGATCACATTCCGGGCCATGATCGAGGAGGAAGCCTGGCCGAGCGCGCAGGCCTTCACGTCATGGGCGAAATCGGTCACCACATCGCCATCCATTTTCAAGTCGACGGTGACGGTCGAGCCGCACAATTTGGAATGCGCCCTGGCGGTCGCATCGGGGTGATCGAGACGGCCGATCCGGGCGATGTTTCCAGCGAAGCCCAGAATTTTCGCATTGTAGACGTCGTCGATCATATTTTTCCAATCCGTCGCCGCCGAGCGAACAGCGTTTGCCGCTGTTGTGTCTTCCTTTCGCTCAGCACGACCATATATAATGGTCGCAGCCGGGCATCGACAAGGCAACCTCAAGCTATTGTCATTGCTCATCTGTTCACGCCGCTTGCGGGCTGGAAACCGGGCGAGTTTCACCCGAAGGTCGTGGTCCGTTCAACTCGTCCCACCTTTGAGTGGGACTACGGGAGACGCCTTTATGGATGCCGTCATCAAGAAACTCATGCCCCCTTCCTCCTACATGGAAAAGCCGGTTACCGACCGGCCGAGCGAGGCCGAGGTCGAGGCCGCCGTGCGCACGCTTTTGCGCTGGACCGGCGACAACCCCGATCGCGAGGGCTTGGTCGACACGCCGAAGCGTGTCACCAAGGCTTTCCGCGAAATGTTCAACGGCTACGACATGTGCCCGGCCGAGGAGCTTGGCCGCACTTTCGAGGAAGTGGCCGGCTATGACGATCTCGTCATCGTCAGGGACATCAAGTTCCACTCCCATTGCGAGCACCATATGGTGCCGATCATCGGCAAGGCGCATGTCGGTTACCTGCCGGACGGCAAGGTCGTCGGCCTGTCCAAGATCGCGCGCGTCGTCGACATCTTCGCCCATCGCCTGCAGACGCAGGAAGCGATGACCGCGCAGATAGCGGGCGTCATCCAGGACGTGCTCAACCCGCGCGGCGTCGCCGTGATGATCGAGGCCGAGCATATGTGCATGGCCATGCGCGGCATCCGCAAGCAGGATTCGACCACGCTCACCTCGACCTTCACCGGCGTCTTCAAGGACACGCCCGAGGAACAGGTGCGCTTCGTCACCATGGTGCGTGGCTGATCGCCGGCTTTCAGACCATGGTCCCGAAAAGTGGGACCCGGTTTTCGGATAAGATCATGGTCAAGCAAAAAGACGAACCGGCAATGTCGTCACTGCAATTTCCCGAAGCTCCAGCAGACAAGAAGGCGCTGGAGGAAGGCGCCGTCCTTTCTCCGCGCTTCGATGCCGCCGGCCTCGTGACCGTTGTCGTCACCGACGCCGGCGACGGCATGCTTTTGATGGTCGCGCACATGAATGCGGAGGCGCTGGCGCTGACGCTGGAAACCGGCATCGCGCACTACTGGTCGCGTTCGCGCAACGCGCTATGGAAGAAGGGCGAGACCTCGGGCAATTTCCAGCGCGTCGTCG
Organism: Mesorhizobium sp. M1E.F.Ca.ET.045.02.1.1; assembly: GCF_003952485.1. Taxonomy (NCBI): domain Bacteria; kingdom Pseudomonadati; phylum Pseudomonadota; class Alphaproteobacteria; order Hyphomicrobiales; family Phyllobacteriaceae; genus Mesorhizobium; species Mesorhizobium sp. M1E.F.Ca.ET.045.02.1.1. The sequence continues at coordinate 4,852,843 of NZ_CP034447.1, read as the reverse complement.
AGATGCGCACGGATTGTGACCAGGACGCGATATGGTTGAGCGTCAAAGTATTGGGCCACGACGCAACTTGTCATACCGGCAGACGTTCCTGCTTTTATCGGACGGTGGGGCTCAGCGACGGCAAGGCGACGCTTGCCGACGATGGCAGCAAGCCGCTGTTCGATGCGCAAGAGACGTATCGGAAGCCGGTGTGAACCATTCAATATTCACAAATCCCTTATATTCACTATTCTCAAACATCCTTGTGGTAGAAGGGATACGGGACAAGGGGAGATCATGATGCTCGAATGGGCGTCATTGCGCAGCAGACCTGACGTTCAGGAGGCCAACGGCCCTGCATCGTCCGGCGGCGTGCCCGAACCGAAGTCGGCGAAGAAGATGGGCATCTCGCTGGCGCTCGGCGGCGGCTGCGCCCGTGGCTGGGCCCACATCGGCGTGCTGCGCGCGCTGGACGAAGCCGGCATCGAAGTGTCGATGATCGCAGGCACCTCGATCGGCGCGCTCGTTGGCGGCTGCTATCTTGCCGGCAAATTGGACGAGCTGGAGGAATTCGCCAGGAGCCTGACCAAGCGGCGCATCTTCGGGCTTCTCGATCTCAATTTCCGCGGCAGCGGCCTGTTCGGCGGCATGAAGCTCGATGCGCGTCTGCGTGAGCACGTGGACGGTATCCGTTTCGAGGATTTGATGAAGCCGTTCGTCGCCGTCGCCTCGGAAGTCCGCACCGGTCATGAGATCTGGCTGTCGAACGGCTCGCTGATCACCGCCATGCGCGCGTCCTACGCGCTGCCCGGCGTCTTCGAACCCGTGAACTGCAATGGCCGCGTGCTGGTCGACGGCGCCCTGGTCAACCCGGTGCCGGTCTCGGTCTGCCGCGCCTACGAGCAGCCGCTCGTCGTCGCCGTCAACCTGCATTACGACCTGTTCGGCCGCGCCGCGGTGATCAAGCACAGCGCCGGCGAACTGGTCGTCGAGAAGGACGCGCCGAGCCCCGGTCAGGCCAATCCTCAGCATCATCCACACCAGACCCGGCTCGGCGTCACCGGCGTCATGGTCGAAGCCTTCAACATCATCCAGGACCGGATTTCGCGCGCCAGGCTTGCCGGCGATCCGCCCGACATGTCGCTGCAGCCGAAGCTCAGCCATATCGGCCTGACCGAGTTCCACCGCGCCGACGAGGCGATCCGCCTCGGCTATCAGGCGACGATGTCTCAGATCAGCGAATTGACGCGGCTGCAGACGGTCCTGGCCTGATTTTTCCCCGCCTTATGCGAGCGCCGCATCCATGATGCGGAATTGCACCGTGCGATTGCCGTTCCAATGGTTCGCCGAGAGCGAACCGGCGACATGCACGGTCTTGCCTCTGTTCTTGAACAGAAATTCGCCGAGCGCGGTGTCGACGGCGCGGAATGCGATCGCCTGGATGTTGCCGCCGCTTTGCGACTGCAGGTCGGCGCGGATGTGATTGGTGCCGATCGGCCGCGCATCGGCAAGCCTGTGACGCGGCAGCACGAATACCGGCGCGATATGCCCGGCACCGAACGGGCCGGCTTTTTCCAGCGCATCGAGAAGCGAAAGCGTCGCGCCCTCGGCGGCTAAGGCTCCGTCGATCGCCAGGCTTTCCTCGCTCTGCAGCCGGAACACGTCCGCCGCCGCGCGCTCCTCGAAGAAGGCTCTGAGCGCGCCGAGCTTGGCGCGCTCGACGGTGATGCCGGCCGCCATGCCGTGGCCGCCACCCTTGACGATCAGCCCGGCATCGGCCGCCTCGCGCACCAGCCGGCCGAGATCGAAACCGGATACCGAGCGTCCCGAGCCTGTGCCGATGCCATTGGCATTGAAGGCAATAGCGAAGGCGGGACGGCGCGCATGCTCCTTGAGGCGGGAGGCAAGCAGCCCGACGATGCCGGGATGCCAGCTGTTGCTGGCGGTGACGACGATGGCCGGGCCGTTGCCGCCGGCGAGTTCGGCATCGGCCTCGGCGCGCGCCTGCGCCAGCATCTCCATCTCCATCTGCTGCCGTTCCTGGTTGAGCCGGTCGAGCGTCTCGGCAATGCTCGCGGCTTCCACCGGATCGTCGGTGGCGAGCAGCCGGCTGCCGAGCGCGGCATCGCCGATGCGCCCGCCGGCATTGATGCGCGGCCCGATCAGATAGGCGAGATGGAAAGTGTTGATCGGCTCGCCGATGCGCGAGACCCGCGCCAGCGCCGCCAATCCCTCATTCTTCTGCTGGCGCGCGACCTGCAGCCCCTTGACCACGAACGCGCGATTGACCCCGGTGAGCGGCACCACATCGCAGACCGTCGCCAGCGCGACGAGGTCGAGCAGGGAAAGCAGATCGACAGGGTCGGCGTTCGGCAGCCTCTCGCGCAGCAACTTCGCCGTCTGCACCAGGCATAGGAAGACCACACCGGCCGCGCAGAGATGCCCCTGCCCCGAGAGGTCGTCCTCCCGGTTCGGATTGACCACCGCGTCCGCCGCCGGCAGCGCGCCGCCGACCTGATGGTGGTCGAGCACCACCACATCAGCGCCGGCTTGCTTTGCCGCCTCGATCGAGGCGGCGCTGTTGGTACCGCAGTCGACGGTGACGATCAGCTTCGCGCCGCGCGAGATCAGCTCGCGCATGGCTTCCGGATTGGGGCCATAGCCTTCAAAGATGCGGTCGGGAATGTAGATTTCGGACGGCACCGAGAAATGCGTGAGGAAGCGCTTCAGCAGCGCCGACGACGCTGCGCCGTCGACATCGTAATCGCCGAAGATCGCCACCTTCTCGCCGGCCACGATCGCATCCGCCAGCCGCGCCGCCGCCTTCTCCATGTCGGTCAGCGAGGCAGGGTTCGGCAAAAGCTCGCGGATGGTCGGATCGAGGAAACGCTCGGTCTGCTCGGCCGTCACGCCCCGCCCCGCGAGCACCCTGGCGACGATGTCGGGCACGCCGTGGCCTTGCGCGATGGCCAAAGCCACCATGTCCTGCCGCTCGGTCAGCCGGTGCCCCCAGGAGACACCGGTCGCCGACTGCCTGACATCGAGGAAGAACCGTCTTTCGCCCGTCATGCGGCGCGCCGCCTGCACATCATCCTCTGGCAGATATCAATATGCGGCGGCCGTAGCAATTCCGGGAAAGCGAGCGGCTAAAGGAAACTGTGGAACGGCTTTCCGTCCGCAATTGCGTCGAAAGAATTCAAGCAAGGCGAAATCAAAACTTGTCCAGATCCTGATGGCGCGCCTTGATCTCGCGCACGGTGCGTGAGGACGAGCGCAGCACGATGGTATGGGTGGTGATGAAGGTACGGCCGAACTTCACGCCGTCGAGCATATTGCCGTCGGTGACGCCGGTTGCCGCAAACAGCACGTCGCCGCGCGCCATGTCCTGGGCGCGATAGACCCGCTTCGGATCCGAAATGCCCATCTTTGCGGCCCGCGCCACCTTTTCCGGCGTGTCGAGGATCAGCCGGCCAAGCATCTGCCCGCCGGTGCAGCGCAGCGCTGCCGCTGCAAGCACCCCTTCCGGCGCGCCGCCGGTGCCGAGATAGATGTCGATGCCGGTCTCTTCCGGATCGGTGGTGTGGATGACGCCGGCGACATCGCCATCGCCGATCAGCCGGATCGCCGCGCCCGTGGCGCGCACGGCGTCGATCAGGCTGGCATGACGCGGCCGGTCGAGGATGCAGGCGGTGATATCGGTCACCGCGACGCCCTTGGCCTTGGCCAGATTGGCGATGTTTTCGGCCGGTGAGGCGTCGATGTCGATGGTTCCCTCGGCATAGCCCGGACCGATCGCGATCTTGTCCATGTAGACGTCGGGCGCGAACAGCAGGCTGCCTTTTTCCGCGATGGCGATGACGGCCAGCGCGTTGGGCAGGTTCTTGGCGCAGATGGTCGTGCCTTCGAGCGGGTCGAGCGCTATGTCGACTGCTGGACCTTTGCCGGTGCCGACCTCCTCGCCGATATAAAGCATCGGCGCCTCGTCGCGCTCGCCTTCCCCGATGACAACCGTGCCCTTGATGGCCAGACGGTTGAGCTCCTGGCGCATGGCGTCGACCGCGACCTGGTCGGCGGCCTTCTCGTCGCCGCGACCGCGCAGCCTTGCGGCGGCGACCGCGGCTCGCTCGGTGACGCGCACGACTTCCATGGTAAGGATCCGGTCGAGGCCGGCAACGATGTTCTGGGCCATGTTCATGGATGGGCATTCCTCGTTGACGAACGCGGTTCAGTTCTGAACCGCTCTACTCTTTGCTTCGAGCAATCCCGGACGCAAAACCGCAGCGCACTTTTCCCGGAATTGCTCCACCTCCCGCCAGAGGCGCGCTTCTTCTGGCAAAGCTCCATGACAACGGCAAGACTTGCCATGTCAATTTTTGAAATTGCAGCAATATCAATCGATTGAAGGCGGAACGTGACCTAAAGCACGCCTCCCGCAAGTGGCGAGATCGCGACGCGCTTTGGGGTTATTCCGCCCGCTCGATGCGGATCACCTGCGGCTTGTCGGTGAGATGGCCGTCCTTGGTGACGCCCTCGACCGCCTTGCGCACCGCTGCTTCCGTCGTCTCGTGGGTGACGAGGATCACCGTCTTTTGCGCTTCGGTTTCCGGCCCGGCCGCCTGCTGGACGATCGATTCCAGCGAAATGTCGTTGTCGGCCATGCGCTTGGCGATTGCCGCGAAGACGCCGATGCGGTCATGCACGGTGAGCCGGATGAAATAGCCGCCGGCGTGGCTTCGCATCTGCGCCTTCCTGTATGGCTTCAGCTCCTTCGCCGGCCAGCCGAAGACCGGCCCGTGCTGGAAGCCCGGCCGGCTCTTGGCGATGTCGGCGATATCGCCGACCACCGCCGAGGCGGTGGCGTTGCCGCCGGCGCCGGGACCGGAGAGCAAAAGCTCGCCCAGAATGTCGGTCTCGATCGCCACCGCGTTGGTGACGCCGTGCACCTGCGCGATGACGGAGGCCGTCGGCACCATGGTCGGGTGCACGCGTTGCTCGATGCCGCTTTCGGTTCGCTGCGCGACGCCGAGCAGCTTGATGCGGTAGCCGAGATCGGCGGCCGCGCGGATATCGGCCTGGGTGATGTTGGAGATGCCTTCCATATAGATGTCGTTGGCGGCGATCCTGGTGCCGAAGGCAAGGCTGGTCAGGATCGACAGCTTGTGCGCCGTGTCGTGGCCCTCGATGTCGAAGGTCGGATCGGCCTCGGCATAGCCGAGCCGCTGCGCGTCCTTGAGGCAGGCGTCGAAGGAGATGCCTTCGGCCTCCATGCGGGTCAGGATGTAGTTGCAGGTGCCGTTGAGGATGCCGAAGACGCGGGTGACCTGATTGCCGGCCAGCGCCTCGCGCATCGTCTTGATGACCGGGATGCCGCCGGCCACCGCCGCCTCGTAGTTGAGCAGCACGCCCTTCTTCTCGGCGATCTCGGCGAGCTGCACGCCATGCTTGGCCAAAAGCGCCTTGTTCGCGGTGACGACATGGCGGCCGGCCTCGAGCGCCGCCTTGACCGAGGCCCGCGCAGGCCCTTCGTCGCCGCCGATCAGCTCGACAAAGACATCGATATCGGCCTTTTCGGCCATCTCCACCGCATCGTCGAACCACTTGGCGGTGGAGAGATCGACACCACGGTCGCGCTTCGGGTCGCGCGCCGAGACGGCTGTGACGACGATGTCGCGACCGCACTGGCGGGTGAGCTCGGCCGCCTTTTCGTCGAGCACGCGCGCCACCGAGGCGCCCACCGTGCCGAGGCCGGCAATTCCAACACGCAACGCTTCAGCCATGTCCGGCGACGCCCCTCAAAGATTGGTCGGTGTGATGTGCGGCGAGATCAGCGGCGGGCCGTGAGCGGCACGACATTATTGGGCTGCTTGGCGGTCGAGGCCAGGAAGCGCTTGATGTTGCGCGCCGCCTGCCGGATCCGGTGCTCGTTCTCGACCAGCGCCAAGCGCACGAAGTCGTCGCCGTGCTCGCCGAAGCCGATGCCCGGCGCCACCGCGACGTCGGCATGCTCGATGAGCAGCTTGGAGAATTCGAGCGAGCCGAGCTGGCGGAACTGTTCCGGGATCGGCGCCCAGGCGAACATCGAGGCCGCCGGCGCCGGAATGGTCCAGCCGGCGCGGCCGAAGGAATCGACCATCACGTCGCGCCGCTTGTGGTAGACCTCGCGCACCTCCTCGATGTCGGCGCCGTCACCGTTCAGCGCATGCGCCGCCGCCACCTGGATCGGCGTGAAGGCGCCGTAGTCGAGATAGGATTTGACCCGGGTCAGCGCCGCGATCAGCCGTTCGTTGCCGACCGCGAAGCCCATGCGCCAGCCAGGCATGGAAAAGGTCTTCGACATCGAGGTGAACTCGACGCAGACGTCGATCGCGCCCGGGACCTGCAGCACCGAAGGCGGCGGGTTGCCGTCGAAGTAGATCTCCGAATAGGCAAGGTCCGACAGGATGATGATGTCGTTCTTCTTCGCGAAGGCGACCACGTCCTTGTAGAAATCGAGCGAGGCGACCAGCGCCGTCGGGTTCGACGGATAGTTGAGGATCAGCGCTAGCGGCTTCGGGATCGAGTGGCGGATGCCGCGCTCGACGGCCGGGATGAAGCCGTCATCGGGCTCCACCTGCAGCGAGCGGATGACGCCGCCCGACATGATGAAGCCGAAGGCGTGGATCGGATAGGTCGGATTGGGGCACAGGATGACATCGCCCGGCGCGGTGATCGCCTGCGCCATGTTGGCGAAGCCTTCCTTCGAGCCAAGCGTCGCCACCACCTGCGTGTCGGGGTTGAGCTTCACGCCGAAGCGGCGGGCATAGTAGTTCGCCTGGGCGCGGCGCAGGCCCGGAATGCCGCGCGAGGACGAATAGCGATGCGTGCGCGGATCGCGCACCACTTCGCACAATTTGTCGACGATGGATTTCGGCGTCGGCAGGTCCGGATTGCCCATGCCAAGGTCGATGATGTCGGCACCGCGCGAGCGGGCGCTGGCCTTCAACCGGTTGACCTGCTCGAACACGTAGGGCGGAAGCCGGCGGACCTTGTGAAACTCTTCCATTTCAGTTCCAGACGATCAAAAGGGGGCGCTTTCGGCGCGCGATATAAACCTAATTGCAGTTAGGGTCGAGGGCCGGATCGCATTTGCCCTCGATCTGCTTCAGCGTGTCGTCGCCATGCGTCCTGGCGAGTGTGTTGAGCGCGGCCGTATTGGCGGCTGGTTTCGCGCCGCCGCCCTTGGCGAGCTGCGCCTGCTCGTCGGCCTTGAGCTCGCCGAGCTTGGCGGCGGTCTCCTCCTTGCTCAGTTGCTTGGCCGCGACCTGGGGACGAATATTGAGGTTCGGATAGGAACCGGTGTCCTTCGGTCCCTCCGCCAGCGCCGTCGGCGCCGAATTGTTCGCGCCGGTGCTGGTGCAGCCGCCGGCCAGCAGCGGCGCGCACAGCAGCGCGGCCGCGGCAGCGATGCGGCAAATCGAACCGGCGCCGAGAAAATAAGTCCCGCCAACATCAATCGTCATATTGTTTTCCTGGCAGCCGGGTTAGAGCGAGTTGGACCCGGTCGGATGTCCCATGATAATATGTCAAGAAAACGCTCCGGGAGGAACCCCGCGAACCATGTCCAAAGCGACCGATTCGGACAAAGCGGAAAATGACGGACCTTCGACCGTCGAGCAATATCTGGTGAAAGATCCCGAACGGTTCGCGCTGAACATGGCGCGCATGGTCGAGCAGGCCGGCAAGGCGGCCTCCGCCTGGGCCGAGCCGCGCGAGAAGGGCGAGGTGCGCGACCATGTCGCCGAACCCGTGGTCGACATGGTCAAGACCTTCTCCAAGCTCTCGGAATACTGGCTGGCCGACCCGCAGCGCGCGCTGGAAGCGCAGACGCGGCTCTTCGCCGGCTACATGACGGTCTGGGCGAACGCCATCCAGAAGGTCAGCCCCAATGCCGAAAGGCCCGAGGACGCGGTGAAGCCCGAACGCGGCGACAAGCGCTTCCAGGACCCGGAATGGGGCCGCAACGCCTTCTTCGATTTCCTGAAACAGGCCTATCTCGTCACCTCGCGCTGGGCCGCGGACCTGGTCGAGCATGCCGAGGGCCTGGACGAGCACACCCGCCACAAGGCGAGCTTCTACGTCAAGCAGGTCTCCAACGCGATCGCGCCGTCGAACTTCATCCTGACCAACCCGGAATTGTTCCGCGAGACCGTCGCCTCCAACGGCGAGAACCTGGTGCGCGGCATGAAGATGCTGGCCGAGGACATCGCCGCCGGCAGGGGCGACCTGAAGCTCCGCCAGGCGGACTACGCGCCGTTCGAGATCGGCAAGAACATCGCCACGACGCCCGGCAAGGTGATCGGCCGCAGCGACGTCGCCGAGATCATCCAGTACGATCCGACGACGGAGACGGTGCTGAAGCGGCCGCTGCTCGTCTGCCCGCCATGGATCAACAAATACTACATCCTCGATCTCAACCCGCAGAAGTCCTTCATCCGCTGGGCGATCGAGCAGGGCCACACCGTCTTCGTCATCTCCTGGATCAACCCGGATGAGCGCCACGGCGCCAAGGGATGGGAGGCCTATATCCGCGAGGGCCTGCAATACGGCCTCGACATCGTCGAGAAGGCGACCGGCGAGAAGGAGGTGAACGCGATCGGTTATTGCGTCGGCGGCACGCTGCTGGCGGCAGCACTTGCGCTTCTGGCGCAGGAAGGCGACCACCGCATCAAGTCGGCGACCTTCTTCACCACCCAGGTCGATTTCACCCATGCCGGCGACCTGAAGGTTTTCGTCGACGAAGACCAGGTTGCCGCGGTCGAGCGCTCGATGAGCGAGAAGGGCTACCTCGAAGGCACCAAGATGGCGACCGCCTTCAACATGCTGCGCTCGGGCGACCTGATCTGGCCCTATGTCATCAACAACTACATGCGCGGCAAGGACCCCCTGCCCTTCGACCTGCTCTACTGGAACGCCGATTCGACCCGCATGGCGGCGGCCAACCACTCCTTCTACCTGCGCAACTGCTATCTTGAGAACAATCTCTCGCGCGGCACGATGGAGCTTGCCGGCCGCACCGTCTCGCTGGCCGACATCACGATACCGGTCTACAACCTTGCCACGAAAGAGGACCACATCGCGCCGGCGCTCTCGGTGTTCCTCGGCTCGCAGTTTTTCGGCGGCGACGTCGAGTATGTGATGGCGGGCTCGGGCCACATCGCCGGCGTCGTCAATCCGCCCGCGGCGCACAAATACCAGTTCTGGACGGGCGGCAGGCCGGTGGGCGACTTCGGCCAGTGGTTCGCCACCGCGCACGAGCATCTGGGATCCTGGTGGACGCACTGGCAGCACTGGATCGAAAGCCAGGACAATGTGCATGTGCCCGCCCGCAAACCGGGCAAGCGTATGAAAACCCTGGGAGATGCGCCGGGCACCTATGTCAAGATGCGTGTGTAACGGACTGTAATGTCTGGTGAGTTGACGGGCTGGCAAAACAGGCCGAAATGGTGGCGTTAATCGTTTTCGCAACCTCAATTCGCCTTCAGACGCAGAATAAATCCGAGGCTTGCAGATACGATACAGATCCCGTTTCCGGTTCGGGAACAGGAGGTCGTCGCCAGGGGCACTGGAGCGCCACGGCGATGATGAACGGACCGGATGCCAAGGGGGAAATTTGTTTTGAAACCAGAGGGTTGGCGTCTCGCACGAAGGGAAAGCCGCAGCATAGCGGCAGCGCTTTTCTCAGTGCTTCTGGCCTCCTGCACCTCGACCGGCGACCCGACGATGTCGGTCGTCACGCCGGCCTATAATTCGACCGCCACCGAGATGAGCGCGGCTTCCGGCGCCAAGCCTGCAACTTCGACCGATTCGACCTTGCAGGTGACGTCGGCCTCCTCGGAAGCGTCATCGACCGTGATGAGCGAGGACGACAAGCCCCTGCCGGAAAAGGTCGCCTATGTGCCGGAGACCCGCCCCGGCGCCACCTTCCCCAGCGTCGCCGTTCCAGCGGGCGCCACCTCGATAGCCGGGAACACGCCGCAAGCGCTGGCGCAGCCCGCGCAGACGGCCGACGAGACGAAAGCCGCCGCCGAGAAGGTCGCCGCCGGCGACGCCGCAGCGGCCGCATCACAGGCGCAGGCTCAGGCTGCGCCGGTCATGAACGATGGCGGCGTCTACGTGACGGCGGGCGAGCCGCCGCAGCAGCCGATCGCCGCGCCCAAGAAGGGCCTTTTCGCCTCGCTGTTCAGCACCACGCCGGCCTCCGCCGCCACCGCGCCGCTGGTCAACACCCGTTCGGCCGACCAGCCCGCCGCCCAGGCCAAGACCACGCCGCCGCCGGCGAAGCCGATCGTGACGCTGGCCTCCGCGACGCCCGGCGACAAGCCGGTGCAGCTCGCTTCCCTCGGCGACGACAGCGGCAGCCACATCACCGGCGCCGACGCCCTGCCCGGCGTGCGCCAGACGGCGCTGTTCGAGATCAAGCGCAAGTCCGGCATCGACGACGAGAGCGACGTCGACCTCAACGAGGACGAAGGCGGCGGCTCCTACCAGGTGGCGTCCGCCGCCGGTATGGCGAGGCTCGCGCCCAACGGTCTGTTGAAGCAGAACGAAAGCGTCGACGTTGCGTGCCTCAAGCCCTCGCTGGTGCGGGTGCTGAAGACGATCGAGGGCCATTTCGGCCGCAAGATGGTCGTCACCTCCGGCTATCGCGACCCGTCCCGCAACCGCCGCGCCAACGGCGCCAAGAACTCGCTGCACATGTACTGCGCCGCCGCCGACATCCAGGTGCCAGGCGTCTCCAGGTGGGAGCTGGCGAGCTATGTCCGCTCGATGCCCGGCCGCGGCGGTGTCGGCACCTATTGCCACACCGAATCGATCCACGTCGACGTCGGCCCCGAACGCGACTGGAACTGGCGCTGCCGCCGCCGCGGCGGCGGTGGCGACGGCTGAGCCTCCCCAACCTCGTCATCCTTGGCGTAGCGACGCAAGCGGTGCGGGGACCCAAGCATCCATGCCGTGGCCCATGGGCGCAAGGGCAGTGCAGAAGATCCGAAACGCTGGCGGGACAGTACCCCCCTCTGTCCTGCCGGACATCTCCCCCGCAAGGGGGAGATTGGCAGTTTCGTCGGCGGTGCTCTTCCTCCAAAGTAGGCGATTGGCGAAAGCGGCGGTAACGTCCAATCTCCCCCCTTGCGGGGGAGATGTCCGGCAGAGACAGAGGGGGGTGTGAAGGAACGCGACGCCACAATAGCTGGCCAAAACCGCCCTTTTTCCCACCCTTGAAAAAAGTTGTCGCATGTGGCTGCAGATGGGTTGCCGGTTGCGAACAACGCAATTATAAGCCGCTTCGTCTGAGCGCGCCCATCGTCTAGCGGTTAGGACACCGCCCTTTCACGGCGGTAACAGGGGTTCGATTCCCCTTGGGCGTACCAGCTTTTTCAATAAGTTAGTTTCTGGTCGGCGTTTCAGTCCTGATGAGGGACCCGAAATGCAGTTTGTCATCTCGCCGATTCACCAAGCCGCGCCCAAAGGCGGACCCGTAAAGGTCAGACCGAAACGCGCTCCGATAGCGGCGATCTGATCCATGTCATCGGGGATGCGGCACTTGTGTGTCGCCATCTCCGCGAAGAAGCCCTCGAAGCCGCCGGGTGTCATGACGGTGAGCATTCTGGCGGGGCGATCGTCGAGCACCCGGAATGCGTGCTCGGTTCCGCGCGGAACGTGGACGACGCTGCCCGGACCGACAATACACGTTTGCCCGTTCATCCAGAACTCCACCTCGCCGGACTGGATGTAGAAGGTTTCGTCCTCTTCGTCGTGGATATGGCGCGGAGGACCATATCCCGGCTGGCTCAGGCTTTCGAATATTCCGAGCCGCGAGACCGTCTGCTCCGCGGTCAGGCAGATCCTATAGGTCGTGCCGAGCCATTGGACATTGTAAGGTACCGAAGCAGCGGCCATCGAAAACTCCCACGATCCGACGTCATTTCCGATGAAGGAGACTGCCAGAATCGATTTCATAATTGAAATCGATAGTCATTATAAAATATATTCGAGCGATGAATTTATCGAACTTCGATCTCAATCTTCTGCGGGTGCTCGACGCGCTTTTGCGCGAGCAATCGACCGTAAAGGCCGGAGAACGCATCGGACTGTCGCAACCAGCGGTCTCAGCCGGCCTGGGACGGCTTCGGCAGTCGCTGGGCGACCCGCTGTTCGTGCGCGAAGGGCAGCGCATCGTGCCGACGCAATACGCCCGCAACCTCGAACTTCCGCTTCGTCGCATCCTCGATGAACTGTCGGCGCTGCTTGCCGAGCCTGGCAGCTTCAATCCGGCCGACGCCGAGCAAAGTTTCAAGATCGCAGGTTCGGATTTTTTTGCCGAAATGCTGATGCCTCCGTTGGCCAATGCAATTTCCCAGCTTGCTCCAAGAATACAGGTCCAACTGGTGGACCTGGTGCCCAACGACTATGTCGGCACGCTCGAAAAGCATGGCATCGACCTTGCCCTTGTTCCCAAGACCGATTTCCCGGCCTGGATCGACTATCTTCCTGCCTTCCGGTCGACGTTCGTGACGATTGCCCGCGCCGGGCATCCAAGGCTCGAACGGGCGAAGGTGAAGCCGGGAGATGTCGTTCCGATCGACCTGTTCTGCGACCTCGGCCATGTCGTCTTCTCGCCCGAGGGCAAACTCAAGGCCATGGGCGATGCCGCGCTGGCCCGGATGGGGCGCGAACGGCGGGTGGCCATGACCCTGCCGGTGTTCGGCGGCGTCTGTAACGCGGTGGCGGGAAGCGATCTGGTCGCGCTCGTACCGGAACAACTCGCGCGCAAGGTGGCGTCCCGCTTGAGGCTGGAGATCTACATTCCGCCCATGCCGATCAATCCTGCCCTCGTCTGCATCGTCTGGCACAAACGCAATACAACCGATCCTACGCACCGCTGGCTGCGGGAAGTGGTGCTGAAGCTGCTCTCGCAACTGAATGCCAGTGAAACCGATAGCAGCGCCCATGAACCCCACGTGAGTGGAGAGCCGATGTCAGTGCCTGCTTGTGAGCTCAAGGGAAAGGGATAAGGCAGTCAAAAAACCGCCTTTGCCCGATAGTGCAAGAGTGGTTGAGGAAGCAGGCGCACATATCGACTAGCAGCCTCCGACCGCCTAAACCGTCCCAAACACCACTGTCTGCACCAACCCTCCCCCCGTGCGGTTCTCCAGCCGGATCGACCCGCCATACCGCTCGATGATCTCCTTCGCGATCGCCAAGCCCAATCCCGCGCCCGGGATGAACTGCGTGCGCGCCGGGTCTACCCGGAAGAACGGCTCGAACGCCTTGTTCAACAGGTCCGGCGGAATGCCGGGTCCGCGGTCGGCGATGGTCAGCACCGCACGGCCGCCCTGCCCGGACAGCGAAACGCTGCAGCTTTTGCCATGCGTGGCGGCGTTGACGATCAGGTTGCGCAGCGCGCGGCGCAGGCCGAGCGCGCCGGCCTTGACCGAGACATGATCGAGATGGTCGATCGTCACGGCGTGGCCGAGCGCCGTCATCTCGGTCTCGATGTCGCGGACCAGCCTGTCCAGTTCCACCGCCTCGACCGCGTCCTGGTTGACCTCCTCGCGCACCAGCCGGATGGCACTGTCGGCGATGCGGTCGAGTTCGTCGAGATCGCTCAGCCATTTCTCGCGGTCCTCGTCGAGGAATTCGGCCCTCAGCCGCATTCGGGTCATCGGCGTCCTGAGATCATGGCCGGCGGCCGCGACCAGGCGCATGCGGCTTTCCATCGCCGCCTGGAGCCGCGCGGAGAGCTGGTTGAGCGCATGCGCGGTGGCCCTGACTTCGGCCGACCCCTTTTCCGGAACCGTCGTCAGCACGCCGTCGGAACCGATCTTGCTGACAGCGGCCTCTAGCATTTCGAGCGGCCGCACCAGGACGCCGGTGAAATAGATCGACACCGGCGTGGCGCCGAGCACGATCAGCACCATCCAGCCCGCCAACCCGTCCCAGACGTCGCGCGGCGGGCCGAAATCGGGAACGTCGACGATCATCCAGCGATGGTCGGGCAGCGCGACCGAAGCGACCATGCCAGGTCTACCGGCATTGCGGCTGACGACCGCGGAGACGCCGACACCGTCATTCTGAAGAATCTCGTTCAGCACCCGTGTGTGCTTCCGGTCCTCAAAACCATTCGCCGGGCGGTCGCTCACGGTGACGGGCGCATCGCCGGCCTGTCGTACATGGCCCGGAACCAGCTGCACCATGTACTGGATCTGGTGGGCGAGCGGGCCCATGATCAGTTCGGGCGACGGCCCGCCGAGCACCTTGACCGCGACGAACGTGGCGAGGCCGACCACGCCCAGGATCGAAACGACAAGCAGGATGATCAGCCGGCGGCGCAGCGAAGTCATGCCTCAGTCTCCGCCGTTTCGACGCGGGCGGTCAGCTGATAGCCGCCATTGCGCACGGTCTTGAACAGCGGGTCCTCGCCGGCATCGGCAAATTTCCGCCGCAGCCGGCTCATCAGCACGTCGACGGAGCGATCGAGCGGATCGCGCTCGCGCCCCTGGGTCAGGTCGAGCAACTGGTCGCGCGACAGGAGTCGCCCCGGCCGGTCGAGGAAGACCTGCAGCAGGTCGAACTCGGCCCCGGTGAGGTCGATCGTCGAGCCGCCGGCATCGATCACCTTGCGCGTGTCGGGCTCCAGCCGGTAGCCGGCGAAATGGTAGACGCGAACCTTGGGCGGCGCGGCCTCTTCCGGCGCGGAGCGCCTCAGCACGGCGCGGATGCGCGCCGAGAGCTCGCGCGGATTGAACGGCTTGCCGAGATAGTCGTCGGCGCCGAGCTCCAGCCCGATGATGCGGTCGACATCCTCCTTCAGCGCGGTGAGCAGGATGACCGGAATATGCGGTTTGCGGTCACGCAAGCTCCGGCAGATGTCGAGCCCGGACCCGTCCGGCAGCATGACGTCGAGCACGATCAGGTCGAACTGGCCGGTGCCGAGCTTCTGCTCGCACTCGCGCCGGTCCGCCGCCACGGAGACCCTGAATCCCTGCCCGTCGAGATAGCGGCCGAGCAGCGTCCTGATCTCGCGATCGTCGTCGACGACGAGGATATGGGATTGTGCCTGCATGTCTGCCCGATTTGCCTTTTCGCCCCCGATAATAGGGAGTGGGGATTATAAGGAGTGCCGCCGCCGAGCGGCATGGAAAATTGCAACCGAATGTTTCTGTGGTGGCGCCGGAAACATTGGGAAACAAATCTCCTTTTTGCGGAAACCTTCGGCAACGCGCCGAAGCAAAGCGGCAAAAGACGCTTCCTATCCTCCTGCCATCGCAAGCATGAAGGAAAGGATTACGTCATGCGAAGCAGACTTTTGGCGCTCGGCCTGTTCTCGGTCGCGGCCATCCATCCCGTGCTGGCCGCCCAACCCGACCCTGGCGCACCGGGCGACCAACCGCCGGCAATCGGCCGGCAGGACGACGCGAATCCTGGCCCGATGCCCTGGCCCGGCCCGCATGGGCCGATGCGACACGGACCGCAGGGGCCGGAGGGCTTCCGCATGGGGCCGCCGCCGCCGGAAATGCTCGCCGCCCGGCTTTCGGCGCTCGAGACCCGCATCGGTATCCGCTCCGAACAGCTCGATGCCTGGCGCGACTACACCAGCGCGCTGCAGGCGGTGCTGGCGCCGCCGCGCTTCGACCACGGCTCCGGCGCTCCCGGCGGCCCTGAGGCAGGCGGACCGGCTGCTCCCGGCGCCCCCGACCAGGCGCAGCGCGATCCCTTCGCCTTCCAGGAGCGGCTAGCCGACGAGGTGACCAAACGCGCGGCCGCGGCCGCGAAGCTGAAGGACGCGATCGCCGCGCTGCGCGGCAAGCTGACGCCCGAACAGCTCGAAATCCTCGCTTCGGCGGATCGGCCGCACGGCCCGCCCCCCGGTCCATGGAGCGATCCGCCGGACGATGCAGCCGGCCCCGGAGGTCCGCACGGACAGCTCCAGCCACCCCTACCCCGGAATGGCGGGCAACTCTGACCGGCTGCGCCGGCCGGCCCGTTGACCCACCCGTTCACGGGCCGGCCGGTCCTTTCCTCCGATCGACGATGCCTCGCGCGGCCGTGGCTGCGCGGGGCGCATGGAGAGCACCATGTGGGAAGCCCTGATGATGCTGAGGCTGATCGCATCCGTCGCGCCCGGCTTCCCGGTCGGACGGCATGCGCCGCCGCCTACCCGGCGGGCCGCCGCGATCAAAGACGCGATCCGATTGAGCTTCGGGCGTTATCGCCTCGCGCTGCCACCGGCAACCGCCGAAGAGCCGCTTCGACGCACTGCTCGACCCTTGCCGACCACAACCGTCGCAACCAATGGGCGCTTCCTTCGATAGCGCTCCGCTTTGCTCGTACTCGGCCAACGCTCCCTCTTGAGGGTCGGATCGTCTAGCAACGATCTTCCAGCGCAAACCTCCAGCGAAAGATGATCCACGCCATGCGAATTCCATTCAGCCAGGCCTTCCTGCCGACACGCCGGCAAGCAACAATGGCGGCGCTCGGCTCAGCCCTCTTTCTGGCAGCCTGCTCGCAGGAGAAGAGCCAGGTGCCACCCGGCATGGGAGGCTCCGGCAGACCCGAGGTCGGCGTCGTCACCCTGCATCCGCAATCGGTCGCGATCACCGCCGAACTGCCGGGCCGCACGGCTGCCTCGCTCATTGCCGAGGTGCGCCCGCAGGTCGACGGCATCATCCGGCAGCGACTGTTCCAGGAAGGCGCCGAGGTGGTGGCAGGGCAGCCGCTCTACCTCATCGATCCGGTGAGCTATCAGGCAGCCTATGACAGCGCCGTCGCCGCCCAGCAGAAGGCAGAGGCCGCGCTCCCCACCGCGCAGGCCAAGTTCGACCGTTACTCCGGATTGCTGGAGCAGCATGTGGTGTCGAAGCAGGATTATGACGATGCCGCCGCGACATTGGCACAGGCTCAAGCCGATGTGGCGTCCGCCAAGGCCGGCGTCGAAACCGCGCGCATCAGCCTGAACCGCACATCGATCACCGCGCCGATCGCCGGCCGGATCGACAAATCCTCGCTGACGCCCGGAGCACTCGTCACCGCCAACCAGGAAACGGTGCTGACCACCATCCGCTCGCTCGATCCGATCAATGTCGACGTCACGCAGTCGAGCACCAACCTGCTCAATCTGCGCCAGGCGATCAACGAAGGCCGGCTGAAATTCAGCGGGACCAATGTCAGCGTCAAGCTGAAGCTCGACAACGGCACCATCTACGCGCAGAACGGCAAGCTGGAGTTCGCCGGCGCCAATGTCGACCAGTCGACCGGCACCTTCGCGCTCAGAGCCCAGTTCCCCAATCCCGACCGGCTGCTCTTACCCGGCATGTATGTGCGCGCCATCGTTGAGGAAGGCGTCGCGCAAAACAGCTTCCTGGTGCCGCAGCGCGGCGTCACCCGCGACCCCAAGGGCCAGGCGACGGCCATGGTCGTCAATACCCAGGGCAAGGTCGAGCAGCGCGTGCTCGGCGTGCGCAACAGCGTCGGCAACAATTGGCTGGTGGATTCCGGCGTCGGCGACGGCGACCGCGTCATCGTCGAGGGCCTGCAGCTGGTGCGCGCCGGAGGCGACGCGACAGCGGTCGAAGTGACGATCGACGAAACGACCGGCGAGATCAAGGACCGCGAGCAGAATTCCGCCTCGGCGACCGCCGCCGGCGGCAATGCCGCCGGTGCCGCCAAGCAGCCGGCCTCCGGCGCAACCGGGAACTGAAGCGATGTCGGGATTCTTCATCAACCGGCCGATCTTCGCCTGGGTGATCGCCATCGTGATCATGCTGGGCGGCCTCTTGGCGCTGCAGTCGCTGCCGATCTCGCAATATCCGCAGATCGCGCCCACCACGGTCAACATCAGCGCCAGCTATCCCGGCGCCGATGCCCAGACCGTCGAGAACTCGGTGACCAAGGTCATCGAACAGGGCATGACCGGCATCGACAATCTCGACTATATGACGGCGACGTCGACCTCGACCGGACAGGCCTCGATCACGCTGACCTTCACCAGCGGCGCCAACGCGGACACCGCCCAGGTGCAGACGCAGAACAAGCTGCAGCTCGTGCAGTCGCAGCTGCCGCAGGTCGTGCAGAGCAACGGCATCACCGTCTCCAAATCCTCGACCGGCTTCCTGATGGTCATCGGCTTCGTCTCCAGCGACGGCAAGATGAACTCGACCGACCTCGCGGACTATGTCGACTCAACCGTCAACGACACGCTGAAGCGTGTCGAAGGCGTCGGCTCGACGCAGCTTTTCGGCTCCGGCTATGCCATGCGCATCTGGCTCGACCCGGACAAACTAGCGCAATACGCGCTGATGCCGAGCGATGTCGCCACGGCCATCGAGGCGCAGAACACGCAGGTCTCGGCCGGCCAGCTCGGCGGCCTCCCGGCGCGCAAGGGCCAACAGCTCAACGCCACGGTAACGGCGAAGAGCCGGCTGCAGACCGCCGAGCAGTTCCGCAACATCATCCTGAAGAGCAACACCGACGGCTCGCTGGTGCGGCTGAACGATGTCGCCAAGGTCGAGATCGGCGCCGAAAGCTACACCACCCAAGCCCATTACAACGGCAAGCCGGCCGCCGGCGTCGCCGTCAGCCTGGCGACCGGCGCCAACGCGATCAGCACGGCGGAAGCGGTGCGCACGACGATCAATCGCCTGAGCTCGACCTTCCCGCAAGGCGTCGAAGTCGTCTACCCGTACGACACCTCGCCCTTCGTGCGCCTGTCGATCGAGGAAGTGGTGAAGACGCTCGCCGAAGCGATCGTGCTCGTGTTCCTGGTGATGTTTCTGTTCCTGCAGAACCTGCGCGCCACCATCATCCCGACGATCGCCGTACCGGTAGTGCTGCTCGGCACATTCGGCGTGCTCTCCTTCTTCGGCTATTCGATCAACACGCTCACCATGTTCGCCATGGTTCTGGCCATCGGCCTGCTTGTCGACGACGCCATCGTCGTGGTCGAGAATGTCGAGCGCGTGATGCAGGAGGAAGGCCTGCCGCCGAAGGAGGCGACGCGCAAATCGATGAACGAGATCACCGGCGCGCTGATCGGCATCGCCACCGTGCTGTCGGCCGTGTTCGTGCCGATGGCCTTCTTCGGCGGCTCCACGGGCATCATCTACCGGCAGTTCTCCGTCACCATCGTCTCGGCGATGGTGCTCTCGGTGCTGGTGGCACTGGTGCTGACGCCGGCGCTCTGCGCCACCATCCTGCGCCCGGCCAAGGACCATGCGAGGCAAAGGGGTCCGTTCGGCTGGTTCAACCGCATGTTCGATCGCGGCACCATCGCCTACCGCGACGGCTCGCACGGCATCATCAACCGTTCCTGGCGCTTCCTCGTCGTCTTCCTGGCCATCGTCATCGCCATGGGCTGGATGTTTGCCCGGCTGCCGAGCTCGTTCCTGCCGGAGGAAGACCAGGGCATCCTGATAACCAGCGTGCAATTGCCGGTCGGCGCGACGCAGGACCGGACCGAGCGCGTGCTTGCCCAAGTGACCGACCACTATCTCAAGGAAGAGAAGGACGCGGTCGACGGGGTGTTCACCGCTTCCGGCTTCGGTTTCGGCGGCGCCGGACAAAATGTCGGCATCGCCTTCGTTCGGCTGAAGGATTTCGACAAGCGCACAACGCCGGCAATGGCCGCGCAAGCGGTCGCCGGCCGCGCCATGGGCGCCTTCTCCAGGATCAGGGATGCGCAGGTCTTTGCGCTTGCTCCCCCCGCCATCCAGGGTTTCGGCAACACCAGCGGCTTCGACTTCTACCTGCAGGACGTCAACGGCGCCGGCCACGAGGCGCTCCTTCAGACGCGCAACCAGTTGCTGGCCTTGGCCAGCCAGAGCAAGCTGCTTGCCAGCACCCGCCCCAACGGCCAGGAAGATCAGCCGCAGTTCTCGGTCGACATCGACCAGGAAAAGGCCAGCGCCCTCGGCATCGGCCTCGCCGACATCAACAACACGCTGTCGAGCGCCTGGGGCAGCGACTACGTTAACGACTTCATCGATCGCGGCCGGGTGAAGCCGGTCTATCTGCAATCGGATTCGGACTTCCGCATGCAGCCGGAGGATCTGGACAAATGGCAGGTCCGCAATTCCGGCGGCGCGATGGTGCCGTTCTCGGCCTTCGCCTCCAGCCACTGGACCTATGGCTCGCCCAGGCTCGAGCGTTTTAACGGTTCGGCGGCGGTCGAGATCCAGGGCGCCGCGGCCGCCGGCCAGAGCTCGGGCGCCGCCATGGACGAGATCGACAGGCTGGTCGCGCAACTGCCCGCCGGCTATTCGCATGAATGGACCGGCCTGTCGCACCAGGAGAAGCTTTCCGGCAACCAGGCGATGTCGCTCTATGCGATTTCGGCGCTCGTCGTCTTCCTATGCCTCGCCGCGCTTTACGAGAGCTGGTCGATCCCGTTCGCCGTCATGCTGTCGGTGCCGATCGGCATCTTCGGCGCGCTGGCGGCGGCCACACTCTTCGGCCAGACCAACGACGTCTATTTCAAGGTCGGCCTGCTCACCACGATCGGCCTTGCCTCGAAGAACGCCATCCTGATCGTCGAGTTCGCCATTGAGCGGCAGGCGGCAGGCATGGGCCTGGTCGAGGCGACGCTCGAAGCGGCGCGACAACGCCTGCGGCCCATCCTGATGACGTCGCTGGCCTTCATCCTCGGCGTCACGCCTCTGGCGATCGCCAGCGGCGCGGGCTCGGGCGCGCAGAACTCAGTCGGCATCGGCGTCATGGGCGGCATGATCGCGGCGACCGTGATCGGCGTCTTCCTGGTGCCGCTTCTCTTCGTCACGGTGCGCCGCATCTTCAAGGGCAAGGCAGCCAAGCAGGATTCTGGGCAGGATACGGGCGGGACGCCAGCCACAGCCACTCAGCAATAAGGGTTTCTCACATGACAGGTTTCGAACGTGGTCTGCGGACCGCGAAGGGGCTGCTTTTGCCCGTGTTCACCGCCGCTCTGCTTTCCGGCTGCGTCGTCGGCCCCGACTATCGGACGCCTTTGATGGTGGTGCCGGCGACCTGGAGCGACCGGACGGGGACAAAGCCGGCCAAGCCGGCGGAATTGTCCAAATGGTGGCTGAAGCTGCGCGATCCCGAACTCAACGCGCTGGTCGAAGAAGCCGTTGCCGGCAATCTCGACGTCGCCGCCGCAAAGGCCAAGATTCGAAAAGCCCGCGCAAGCTACCGCCAAAGCGCAGGTGCATTGGCGCCGTCGCTGGACGGTTCCGCGTCGGCTACGCGCAACAAGTCGGCCGCGACCACCTCGGGCTCGAATTCCGTTTATAGCGAATACCAGGCCGGGTTCGACGCCAGCTGGGAACTTGACCTTTTCGGCGCCAACCACAGGGCCGTCGAGGCCGCACGCTATGGCCTGGACGCTTCGCAAGAAGAGCTCCGCTCGACCCTGCTGACCCTGGTTGGCGATGTTGCCTCCAACTACGTCCAGGCCCGCGGCTACCAGACACGCATCGCGCTCGCCCGGCGCTCGGCCGCATCGCAAAGGCAGACCGCCGAGCTCACCCGCACGATGGCGCTGGCCGGCACGGCTACCGCTGCCGATGTCGCCAAGGCCATGGGACAGGCGAGCAGCACGGAAGCCGACGTTCCGAGCCTGGAGGCGGGCTATGCCGAGTCGGTGCATCGCCTTTCCGTGCTGACCGGCCGGCCGCCGGCCGCGCTCATCGCGCGGCTGAAGCGCCCCACCCCGATCCCGACGCCGCGCCTGCCGATCCCGACCGGCATTCCCGCCGATATCCTGCTCACCCGCCCGGACGTGCGGATGGCCGAGCGGCAATGTGCTCAGTACACGGCCAAGATCGGCCAGGCCGAGGCGGCACGCTATCCGAGCGTCAGCCTGACGGGCGACATCAGCACCACCGCCCTCAAGCTCGGCGATCTCGGCAGGAATTCCACCATCGGCTGGTCCTTCGGCCCGACGCTCAGCGTGCCGCTGTTCAACGCCGGCCAGTTGCAGGCAGCGGTCGACGTCGCCAAAGCCCAGCGCGACCAGTATTTCATTGCCTATAAGGCCGCCGTGCTGACGGCGCTGGAAAACGTGGAAAACGCTCTCGTGTCGCTCTCGCAGGAGCGCATCAGAAACGGCAAGCTCGCCTCTTCCGCGAAATCCTATGGCGATGCCGCCCGGCTTGAAAGAACGCTCTACAAGGCGGGCGAGACAAGCCTTCTCGACGTGCTGGACGCCGAGCGTTCGGCCTATTCGGCGGATGACACGCTGCTGCAAAGCCGTGTGTCGATCGCCACCGATTACATCGCCCTCAACAAGGCGCTCGGCGGCGGCTGGGACGGCACGATCGACAGCTCGAAGCCGGAGATCATCGATGCCAAGACCGGCCCGCGACTGGCATCGAATACGCAGTGACAGGCGGGCCGCGATGTCCACCCGGCGTTCAACGGCTCAACAAATCTCCGTGAGCAATGACCGGACGCAATTCGCCACTATATTATTCACCCGTCGAGGTAATGATATGTCCAGCGCCTACGATCTTGGAACCAATCTGGTCCGCCGCATCTATGAAAAGCGCATAGATGCACCGGCGATTCTTGACGCCGGCACGCATTTCCCCAATGCCGCGAAGTTCACCGCGGCCTGGCAGGAGATCCGCGACGAGGCGCTTGCGGTGAAGCTGAACAAGGTGCCGCGTTTCCACGACATCATGCCGGAGCAGGCCGAGATTTCGGCCAATGACGGCCTCGATTGGCGCATGTTCGTGCTCAAGGCCTACGACATGACGATCCCGCAAAACCTGGCGCGGATGCCGACCCTCAGCCGGCTGCTGTCGGAATGCCCCGAGGTCAAATCGGCAGCCGTCTCATTCCTGGCGCCGCGCAAGCACATCCCGGCCCATCGCGGCCCCTTTCGCGGCATCATGAGATTTCATCTCGGCCTGGTTATTCCGAAACAGGCGGATGGCCGGCCGGCGACGATCATGATGATCAACCATGAGGAAAGGCGGATCGCCGACGGTGAGTGCATGCTGTGGGACGACACCTTCGAGCATGAAGTCATGAACAACGCCGATCAGCCACGAATTGCCTTGCTGCTCGATGTGTGGCGTCCGGAGATGCCGCTGGACATGGAGATCCTGTCCAGGCTGATCGTTCGCGGTGTGCAGGTGGGAATGCGCTACAGGGGCGTGTCTTTCGCCGGCTGAACCGGACGATTGAAGGTTATGCCCTCGCCTCGCGAGACGCCCTTACAGCATTGCCGCGCTTGCCGGGGAACATCACGTCCCTGGCGAGCAACCCGCTGACGCGGCAGAAGGCCATGAAGGCCCGGCAGGCTTCCTCCGCGCTCGCGACATCGACCGTCGCGCCGAAGCAGGCGTTGAAGGCGGCGTCATAGACCTTGCTCTGCCGGCGCTTCGGCCAGTTCTGCAGGAAGTCGAGCGCCTGTTCGACGCTGTAGATTTCCTCGACCGGCAGGCCGGGCGCGGGCGTGATGCGCACCGGCACCTCGAATTGCAGTCTGTCCATTCCCTGTCTCCCGAACTGGCGCGGTTGCAGCAACGCCATCCGTTCTGAAAAGTTTGCAAAAGTTGCTTTTGCGGCTTTCTGGCCCAGGAATGTGACCTCAGTGCGGTCGGCGGTGCGAGCCGAGGTACGGCGGATCGGCACTTGGCCGCGTGCTGCGTGGATATGTTCGTTCGACGGAGCGATGTAACCGCATCGCCCCGTCTGCCCGCCTTGCCATTGCATCTACTGGTTCGCCGGATCCGTCTCCGCCTCGTAGGCCATGCGAGAGACCACCATCAGCAGATAGGCGGACGGCCCGGCGAAGATGACGCCGAGCACGACCGCTGCCGTCCCTTCCATGCGAAGCGTTTCGGCGATTGCCCAGTAAACGGTGCCGATGCAGATCAGCGCCTGGACGGCGAGAAATGAAGCCGCCGAGGCGGCGCGCGTGAGGGCTTTGAACGTCTTGATACGTTGCATCGCGAAGTTCCGAATTGGCGCGCCATGCAACCGGCGGACGGCCGATAGCCGTCCCCGGGTCGCGGCGCGAAGGAATGTTTGGAGTGTGAAAGCTGCGGTCAGCGACCGACGGGCTCAGGAGGTTGGTGGCGCCCGAGGCTGGTTGGCATGCGAGAGCGGCGCTGCCGCAAAGGCAGGCACGATGTTCGTCGGCGCCGGCGAAGCCCGGCCAACGACGAGGAAATCGAATGACGGGGCGAGCGCGCCGGGATTGCCGTTGACGAGCTTTATGGGCGCCGGCCGCCCGGCGCGGGCTTCGACGCCCGGCGCCTTGCCGGTGACCCTCAGCAATGCAAGCGTTTCGCCCTGCCGCGTCGCGCTGATGCCGGCGCCGCCCGAGACCGCGGCTGCGGAAGCGGAGACTTCAGCCTGGGCGAAGCCCACCAGCGCGAGCATGAGCAGCGCCATCAAGGCCGAGCATGCGGCCCTGACCGGTAGCAGCCTCGATCTTGCGCGTTCCGATGCCGTCAACGGCACAAATCTCCTGTATACTGACTCGCCCTAACGCACGGGTTGGCGAAAGGAAAGCCCTGCGAACAACCCAGCCCGCGCCAACCCTGCGCCAGCGAATATTCCCCGCAACAGCCGGCTGAAGGCACTTCGTCCTTGAACCTTGCGGCTTCCGGTGCCAAATCTGGAGAAAATTCAGGCATCGGCTCGCGTCAGGAGCCAACCCACAAACGGACAAAATGGTCACTTATCTCGACGCCGCGACGGCACCCTTAAGAAACACCGGCCAGATCCGCCTCTATGGCGAGGAAGGCTTTGCCGGCATGCGCAAGGCTTGCGACCTGACCGCGCGCTGCCTCGACGAGCTTGTGCCGATGGTGAAGCCCGGCGTCACGACCGAGACCATAGACCGCTTCGTCTTCGAGTTCGGCATGGACCACGGCGCATTGCCGGCGACGCTCAACTATCGCGGCTACACAAAATCGTCCTGCACCTCGATCAACCACGTCGTCTGCCACGGCATTCCCGACAACAAGCCGCTGAAGGACGGTGACATCGTCAACATCGACGTCACCTATATCCTTGACGGCTGGCATGGCGATTCCTCGCGCATGTATCCCGTCGGCACGATCAAGCGCGCCGCCGAACGTCTGCTCGAGGTGACCTACGAATGCCTGATGCGCGGCATTGCCGCGATCAAGCCCGGCGCCCGCACCGGCGCCATCGGCGCCGCGATCCAGACCTATGCCGAGGCCGAGCGCTGCTCGGTGGTGCGCGACTTCTGCGGCCACGGCGTCGGCCAGCTCTTCCACGACGCGCCCAATATCCTGCACTACGGCATCGTCAACGAAGGCGTCGAAATGCGGCCGGGCATGATTTTTACCGTCGAGCCGATGATCAATCTCGGCCGCCCGCACGTGAAGGTGCTGTCGGACGGCTGGACGGCGGTGACGCGCGACCGCTCGCTGTCGGCGCAGTACGAGCACACGATCGGCGTCACCGAGACAGGCTGCGAGATCTTCACGCTGTCGCCGAAAAAGCTCGACCGCCCCGGCCTGCCGGCCTGAGGCGTATTGAGATTCGGGTCAGGCCGAGCCGAGACTAACGGGTTTCCGAGAACCGGGCGGGAGCGCATTTGCAGTACGTGAGCCCCGGCCGACGCCGACCGAGCCTTGACTACATAGTGACTCATGAGTGCTTCGGCCGGCGAATGCCGGAAGCGCAGGGCACTGCCATTCGCAGGCCGGCACGACTTCCGACTCTCTGCCTCCTGTAGCTATCCGATCTTCCAGACCTGAGCTCGGCCGGTTGTCGCGATCGTCGTGTAGCATTTTTGTTACACGCGACATCGGAAACCAATGCCGCTTCAACTACCTCATCGGACCATTGATCTGAGTCAACCGAGCATCTCTCCACGGCTGTCATTGCTGCAGCGCACCAAATTCGAAATTTCAAGGAGAGATATTATGGTGAGAGACTGGATGGGGTCGCGGCGGGGGATCACAGTTGCCATCGCCCTTGTCTTGGCAGGACTGCAGCAGGCTGCGGCGGCGGACGTGCAATCCGTGGACGTGACGCAGGCTCCTGTAGCCGCATCCGGCCCTTGGCAGATTCGCGCGCGCGCCCTGGGCGTGATCACGGACGACAAGGGCAACGTCAACGGAATCCCCGGCTCTGACCTTTCCTATTCGGATACGGTGACGCCGGAATTGGACATCTCCTGCTACTTCACGGACAATCTCGCCGCTGAACTCGTTCTCGGCACCACCTACGCCAATATCTACGGCGAGGGAACGATCAGCGGGTTGGGCAAGATCGGCAAGGTCTGGGTGCTGCCGCCTACGCTCACGCTGCAATACCACTTCACCGATTTCGGCGCCTTCAAGCCCTATGTCGGTGCCGGCGTGAACTACACGATCTTCTATAACCAGGATGCCGGCAGCGCCGACGCTCTCCATGTCAAGGACACATTCGGCGGCGCCCTGCAGGTCGGCTTCGATTACATGCTGGATCAGCATTGGGGCCTCAATTTCGACGTCAAGAAGCTCTTTTTGGAGCCGAAATTCGACGTCACGGTCGGCGGCACGAACTTTACAGGTAAAGCCAAGCTCAATCCCTGGCTGATCGGCACGGGCGTCACCTATCGCTTCTGACCAGGCAAAACGAAGCCGCTTGCCTGCATTTGAGTCGCTGTTCGGAGGGTGCTTTCTCGCGCCCTCCTCGCGCTGTGAGCGCCTTCGTCACCTTCAACACGCAAGCGCATACCGTCGACATGACCGAAGCCGAGGCGGGATTTCTCGCACTCGCGCCGAAAAAACTCGACTGGGCCCGGCCTGCCGGCTTAGAGTTCCTTCCTGCCGGGCCTTTTCCGGCCAAGAGCGGGCGGCCTATGGGGGAAACCGGCGACGACGAGCGGGGATTTTTCGCGGAGCTGCCGATCCGGCGGCCCGCGAAGGCCGAACCGGCCGAAAAGCCGCATTACCACGGCCATCGCGATCGTCTTCGCGAACGTTTCGTTGCCGGCGGCGCGGACGCCCTGCCTGACTACGAGTTGCTCGAGCTCCTGCTCTTCCGGCTGATCCCGCGCGTCGACACCAAGCCGATCGCCAAGGCGCTGATCGCCCGCTTCGGCTCGCTCGCCGAAGTGCTCGGCGCGCCGGCGTCGCTGCTCGAGGAAGTCAAAGGCATCGGCCCGGCGGTGGCGACCGATCTCAAGGTCATCGCCGCCACGGCACAGCGCATGGCGCGCGGCGAAGTGCGCGGCCGCGAGGTGCTGTCGAACTGGACGCAACTCCTCGACTATTGCCGCTCCGCCATGGCGTTCGAGACCCGCGAGCAGTTCCGCATCCTCTTCCTCGACAAGAAAAACGCGCTGATCGCCGACGAGGTGCAGCAGACCGGCACCGTCGACCACACGCCGGTCTATCCGCGCGAGGTGGTCAAGCGCGCGCTCGAACTTTCCGCCAGCGCCATCATCCTGGTGCACAACCATCCGTCCGGCGACCCGACGCCGTCACGCGCCGACATCGAGATGACCAAGCAGATCATCGATACGGCAAAGCCGCTTGGTATCGCGGTGCACGACCACATCATCATCGGCCGCAAGGGCAATGCCTCGATGAAGGGGCTGCTGCTGATCTAGGCCCCCCGCGGGCGCAAATAGCAACATGTGGCCACCGGCTAGTCGGCTCTGGAATTTCAACTGGAAATCGAGCATGATGCGGCTTGGCATTCCTGAATGCTTCGCTCTCCTGGGAATGCCGGGAGGAACGGGACATGGCGATTGCGCTTGTACTCGTTTTAGTCGTTGTGGGCTCGGTGTTGTTCCACTTCCTGAGCCCATGGTGGTGGACGCCGATTGCCTCGAATTGGGACTATATCGACAACACCATCATCATCACCTTCTGGATCACCGGCGTCGTCTTCAGCGCCGTCGTGCTTTTTATGGCCTATTGCGTGTTCCGCTTCCGCCATCGCGAAGGCAACCGCGCGGCCTATGAGCCGGAGAACAGGCGCCTCGAATCGTGGCTGACGGTCGTCACCGCCGTCGGCGTCACGGCCCTTCTGGTTCCAGGTCTGTTCGTCTGGAGCCGCTTCGTCAACGTTCCAAGCGAGGCGGCCGACATCGAGGTTATTGGTCAGCAATGGCAGTGGAGCTTCCGCCTGCCCGGCAAGGACGGCAAGCTCGGAACTTCGGATACCCGCGACGTAACCGCTGACAATCCGTTGGGCGTTGCCCCCAAAGATCCGAACGGCCAGGACGATGTCTTGGTCGAGGCCGCCGATCTGCACCTGCCGGTCGGCAAGCCGGTCAAGGTGCTGCTGCGTTCGATCGACGTGCTGCATGATTTCTATATCCCGGAATTTCGCGCCAAGATGGACATGATCCCCGGATCCGTCACTTATTTCTGGTTCACTCCAACCAGAACCGGAACCTTCCAGGTCTTGTGCGCCGAGTTATGCGGCCAGGGGCACCCGCTGATGCATGGCGTGGTCGTGGTCGACACCGAGCAGGACTACCAGGCCTGGCTCGGCCAGCAACAGACTTTTGCGCAATTGTCGGCGCCCCAGCAAACGGGCTCCGCGGACCGCCGGCCAGGAGAGACGACGGCGTCCGGTCCCGACATTGCGGCAAAACTCGAAACTGTCGAGGCCCGCTGAACAGGGCACGGAGGTGCTCCAAATGGTCGACGTCACACCCGCAGATGCCGTTCCGCCCGCCGAAGTCGGAGAGGTGGAACTGTACCATCCGCATAGCTGGTGGACGAAATATGTCTTCTCTCAGGACGCCAAGGTCATTGCGGTCCAGTATTCGGCGACGGCAACGGCCATCGGTCTTGTGGCGCTGGTGCTGTCCTGGCTGATGCGCCTGCAGCTTGGTTTTCCCGGCACGTTCGACTTCATCACTCCGGAAGCCTATTACCAGTTCATCACCGTGCACGGCATGATCATGGTGATCTACCTGCTCACCGCGCTCTTCCTTGGCGGCTTCGGCAATTACCTCATCCCGCTGATGGTCGGCGCCCGCGACATGGTCTTTCCCTATGTCAACATGCTGAGCTACTGGGTCTATCTGCTCGCCGTGCTCGTTCTGGTGTCGAGCTTCTTTGCGCCGGGCGGACCGACGGGCGCAGGCTGGACGCTCTACCCGCCGCAGGCCATCATGACCGGCACGCCGGGCGGCCAGGATTGGGGCATCATCCTGATGCTCTCTTCGCTCATCCTGTTCATCATCGGCTTCACCATGGGTGGCCTGAACTATGTGGTGACGGTGCTGCAGGGCCGTACGCGCGGCATGACCCTTATGCGCCTGCCGCTCACCGTCTGGGGCATCTTCACCGCCACCGTCATGGCGCTGCTCGCCTTTCCGGCGCTGTTCGTCGCTTGTGTGATGATGCTGCTCGACCGTCTGCTCGGCACCTCCTTCTTCATGCCGGCGATCGTCGAAATGGGCGAGCAGCTGCAGCACAATGGCGGCAGCCCGATCCTATTCCAGCACCTGTTCTGGTTCTTCGGCCACCCGGAAGTCTACATCGTGGCCCTGCCGGCCTTCGGCATCGTGTCCGACCTGATCAGCACGCATGCGCGCAAGAATATCTTCGGCTACCGCATGATGGTCTGGGCCATCATCGCCATCGGCGCGCTGAGCTTCGTGGTCTGGGCGCACCACATGTATGTCAGCGGCATGAATCCTTATTTCGGCTTCTTCTTCGCCACCACGACGTTGATCATTGCCGTGCCGACCGCGATCAAGGTCTATAACTGGGTGCTGACGCTGTGGCGCGGCGACATCCACCTCACCATCCCCATGCTGTTCGCGCTCGCCTTCATCGTCACCTTCGTCAACGGCGGCCTGACGGGCCTGTTCCTCGGGAACGTCGTCGTCGACGTGCCGTTGTCGGACACGATGTTCGTGGTCGCCCATTTCCACATGGTGATGGGCGTCGCGCCGATCCTGGTTATCTTCGGCGCGATCTATCACTGGTATCCGAAGGTCACCGGCCGGATGCTCGACGAGACGCTCGGCCGCTTCCATTTCTGGGTCACCTTCCTCGGCGCCTATCTGATCTTCTTCCCCATGCACTATCTCGGCCTTATGGGCGTTCCTCGGCGCTACGCCGAACTGACCGACATGACGATAATGACGGAGTCGGCCCATCATCTGAACTCGTTCATCAGCATCATGGCCTTCATCGTCGGCTTCGCCCAGATGGTGTTCCTGTTCAACCTGATCTGGAGCATCCGCCATGGCCGCGAGGCCGGCGGCAACCCTTGGCGGGCAACGACGCTCGAGTGGCAGACGCCTGAGACGCCGCCTGCGCACGGCAATTTCGGCAAGGAACTGCCGATCGTCTATCGCTGGGCCTACGACTACAGCGTGCCAGGAGCCAAGGAGGACTTCATCCCGCAGAACGTGCCGGGCTCCTTCGGCCTCGGCCCCTCCAGGGAGCCGGCATGAGCGTTATCGTTGTCTTTTTGCTGGTAATCGCCGGCTTTGCCGGCTGGTGGCTTTCGCACCAGGGGCTGACGGCGAAGCCATGGCTCGAGCAAGGCATGGCCGGGGATTTCGTCGACCTCGACCGGTCGCCCCTGCCCACCGCCAAGATCGGCCTCGGCGTCTTCCTCGCCGTCGTCGGCTGCCTGTTCTCGCTGTTCACCAGCGCCTATTTCATGCGCATGGGCCTGTCGGACTGGCGGCCGCTGCCGCTGCCGCGCCTGCTGTGGCTGAACACCGGCGTGCTGGTGCTGAGCAGCGTCGCGCTGCATTGCGCCGTGGTCGCCGCGCGCAGAGGCCAGTTGGACATGGTGAAGCTCGGTCTTGCAACGGCCGGGCTGACCGCCCTCGCCTTCCTGGCCGGCCAGTTGGCGGCCTGGCGGCAGCTGACCGAAGACGGCTACCTGCTGGCCTCCAACCCGGCCAACAGCTTCTTCTATCTGATCACCGCAATGCATGGCCTGCACATAATGGGCGGGCTGGTCGGCCTTGGCAGGACGAGCGCCAGTGCCTGGAACAGCGCCCGGCCGGAGCGGTTGCGCCTCGGCGTCGAGCTCTGCGCCATGTATTGGCATTTCCTGCTTTTCGTCTGGCTCGGCATCTTCGCCGTTCTGGCCGGCTGGGCGGCGACATTCATCGACATTTGCCGGCAATTGCTGACCTAGGAGGCAGGCGATGGCTGAGACGACACATAGCGGCCAGTTGAATCGCCCCGAGGGCTGGCGCGGTATCGCCGCCGATTGGGCCTCGGATCAGCGCGCGTTCAAGAACGTGTCCTGGGGCAAGGCCATGATGTGGATCTTCCTGCTCAGCGACACCTTCATCTTCGGTTGCTTCCTGCTTTCCTACATGACGGCGCGGATTTCCACCCGCGTGCCGTGGCCGAATCCAAGCGAGGTCTTCGCCTTGCGCATCGGCGGCTCGGAGATCCCCCTCATCCTGATCGCCATCATGACCTTCGTGCTGATCTCGAGCAGCGGAACCATGGCCATGGCGGTCAATTTCGGCTACCGCCGCGATCGCCGCAAAACCGCGATCCTGATGCTCTTGACCGCTGCGCTCGGCGCGACATTCGTCGGCATGCAGGCCTTCGAATGGACCAAGCTCATCACCGAGGGGGTGCGGCCCTGGGGCAATCCCTGGGGCGCCGCGCAGTTCGGCTCGTCCTTCTTCATGATCACCGGCTTCCACGGCACCCACGTCACGATCGGCGTGATCTTCCTGATCATCGTGGCTCGAAAAGTCTGGCGTGGCGACTTCGACACCGGGCGGCGCGGTTTTTTCACCAGTCGCCGTGGCCGTTACGAGAATGTCGAGATCATGGGACTCTACTGGCACTTCGTCGACCTGGTCTGGGTGTTCATCTTCGCCTTCTTCTATCTTTGGTGAGAAGCAGCTTTGTTGAGAGGCAGATATGGCTGAAGCAACCGCAAACGGTCTCGGACAACACGCACTGCATTCCACCCACGATGCGGCGGCCGTCACCAAGGCGGACACACATCAGGAACATCCGATCAAGCTCTATCTGGTGGTCTGGGCGTGGCTGTTCATCCTCAGCACCTGCTCCTATCTGGTCGACTATTTCGGTATCCACGGCTACCTCAGATGGTCGCTGATCCTGATCTTCATGATGCTCAAGGCGGGACTGATCGTCGCCGTCTTCATGCATATGGCCTGGGAGCGGCTGGCGATGATGTATGCGATCATCCTGCCGCCGATATTGGTGCTGGTTTTCGTGACGATGATGGTCCTCGAAGCCGACTATACGCTGTTGACCCGTATCGCATTTTTCGGGCCCGGCCCCTGACGCGCGGTTCGATCCAGCCGCGACACAACCAGCCGGGAACGGCGGGTGCCTTTGCCATGAAACAACTGGCCGTGAAACAATAAGGCCGCCCGTCCATTTTGGTTTGACGCATGCGTCGTGAACTCAAGCAGAGGACGCGGAAAATGACGATAGCAAGCAGACTAAGGAACTTTATTGACAGCAAGGGAATCCTCTACGACACCGTCGCGCATCATCGAACCGCCACCAGCAGACAGAGCGCCATCGCCGCGCATGTGCCCGGCAGCATCATGGCGAAGTCGGTGGTCGTTCACCACGAACTCGGTTATGCGCTGGCGGTGGTCCCAAGCACCCACAGGATCGAGCTCGGCAAGCTGCAGGACGTCATGGACAAGCGCCTCGGGCTCGCGTCCGAGGACGAGGTGGTATCGCTCTTCGATGATTGCGACATCGGCGCCATACCGCCGATCGGCGCCGCCTATGATGTGCCGGTTATTCTGGACGAAAGCCTCGGCGATGCCGCCGACATCTATTTCGAGGGCGGCGACCACAAGACGCTTGTGCATGTCAGCGGCAAGGATTTCCGCAACCTGACCACGGGCGCGCGTCAGGCGCGGTTCAGCCACCGGGCCTATTGAGCGCACACCGGCACTCTCGCCGGTCCGTCACAACAGGGCCTGCTCAGTTCGCCGGTCTGGGGCCAGCCGGCGGCTCTATAACCTTGCGGTACAAATGCCAGGTGGCGTGACCGAGAATCGGCAGCACCACAGCCAGTTCTGCGTGACGCGCATTAATGCATGTCGCCCAAAAGTGCGCAGCGGTTTTGGGAGAACGACATGCATCAAAACAAAGACTTAAAGCGCGTCGCCCGAATCCGCTTCAGCGTGACGCGCATTAATGGTCAGCCGCAGCGGCGCGCTGGCTCCAGAGCTGCTTTTTCGCTATCCTCAGGCTGCGAAGGTGAACGTCATGGACACGCGGACGCTTCTCATACTCGGCCTTGGCATAATCATCCTGCTGGCATTGGGCTTCTTTGCGCTGCCTTCGTGACGGCGCAGGGCGCAGCATTCCGGCAGCAGTGCCGACGATCTTCCTTCAGGATGAGCAGGCCACCACCGGTGGGGTTGCTTATTTGGAAAACTGTTTCAGATAAGCGATGACGTTGGCTATGTCCTGATCGTTCTTGAGGCCGGGAAACGCCATCTTCGTCCCTTTGACCATGGCCTTGGGATCGTGAAGATACGTTGTCAGGGTGGGCTCGTCCCATTTGACGCCGGATTTTCCGGCTTCGATCATGGCTGTCGAATAGGTGAAATCGGGGTGCGTGCCCGCCGTCCGGCCGATGACGCCGTTCAGCGATGGACCAACCTTGTTCTGGTCCTTGTCAGCGACGTGGCAAACCTTGCATTTGGTGAAGACCTTCTCGCCTGCAGCGGCATCCTGTGCCCGTGACGGATTCACGGTGAAAGCGACAGCAGGCATGATGGCTAAGAACGCGATTGCGCGCATGGCATTTCCTCCCTGATCGCCGTTGTGCCAGCGTGCCGGTCGCGGCGGCATGCCGCACTTCATGGCAGAGCGGAATATCCGCATCTCCGCAGTGGAGTTGCGCTACCTGCATACCACAGAATCCGGCCATCGGATAGGAAAGCCAACATTTTGCGAAGGGTTACAAGCCGAGCCGGCTCACGGCGGATCGGTGTTGCAGCTTGCCGCGATCTGGCCGATCGCCTCGGAGAGCCCGGCGAGCTCGAAATCGGCCTCGCCGCGCCCGGACAACAGGCCGAAACGCCATGACAGCAACAGACGGTTCGCCGAAACCAGCCGCTTGATGCCGTCATCGCCTTCCC
This sequence comes from Mesorhizobium sp. M1E.F.Ca.ET.045.02.1.1, assembly GCF_003952485.1. NCBI lineage: Bacteria > Pseudomonadati > Pseudomonadota > Alphaproteobacteria > Hyphomicrobiales > Phyllobacteriaceae > Mesorhizobium > Mesorhizobium sp. M1E.F.Ca.ET.045.02.1.1. The sequence goes on along the minus strand of NZ_CP034447.1, from coordinate 4,818,774 downwards.
TGACCAGCAATTTGCCGCGCGGGCCGACAGACCAGCTCTCATCGAATTTGCTGCCGCCGTCGACCATGACCGACATGGTGATCTTGCGGCTGGCGGAGACCGCGTCGTTGAGCTGCAGCCATTCGCTCCAGCGCGGCTCGCCGCCAGGCCGGCAGGCCAGCGTCAGCACCGGACTGTAGCCCAGCGCACCGCCGCCGGTGATCAACTTGTTGGTGGCGTGGAGTGATGCCGTTACCTGGCCGTCGCCGCCGGCGTCGACACGCCAGTTGCCGAGATCCGGACCGGCCTGAGCATTCTCCATGGCCGCGGCAAGCAGGAGCGCCGCGGCAACAACCACGCCCCTCGTCCTGAATGCCTGCCTCACCGGTACCTCCAAACGACCCTGCGAAATGCGATACCGCGCAGATAATCATCAACGTTCGGTATCGCCAGCAGTGGGAATTCATCTGAAGTCTGCTGTGTTGCCGTGCGGCAACAACGAAAAAGGCCGCCCGAGGGGCGGCCTTTCGAAATCAGATTGTCGAGCCGTTTTACTCGGCGTCCTTGGCGGCCTTCTTCTTCGGCGCGGCCTTCTTCTTGGGCTCTTCCGCCTCGTCGGCGGTTTCGCCCGCCTTTGCTTCGCTTGCCTTGGCCTCAGCCTTCTTCGAGGAAGCCTTCTTCGCCGGCTTCGCCTTGGTCGCGGTCTCTGCCTCCTCGTCGTCGGCCATCAGCTCTTCCTTGCTGACCTTGACGTCGTTTACCGAGATCTGGCCGAGCAGATAATCGACGACCTTTTCCTCGAACATTGGCGCGCGCAGCGAATTGATCGCCTCCGGGTTGTTGCGATAGAACTCGAAGGCTTCCTGCTGCTGGTTGGCCGGGAAGCGGCGAACCTGTTCGAACAGGCCGCGCTGCAACTCCTCGTCCGACACGGTGACGCCGGCCTTCTCGCCGATCTCGGCGAGAACCAGGCCGAGACGCACGCGGCGTTCGGCAAGACGCATATATTCGGCGCGCGCCTCTTCTTCCGTGGTCTCCTCGTCGGCGAAGGTACGGCTGGCCGCTTCGAGGTCTCGGTTGACCTGCGCCCAGATGTTGTTGAACTCGGCTTCGACGAGCTTCGACGGCGCCTCGAAGGAGTAGGCGGCGTCGAGCTGGTCGAGCAGCTGGCGCTTCACCTTCTGGCGGGTCATCGAACCGAACTGGTTCTCGATCTGGCCGCGCACGATCTCGCGAAGACGCTCCAGCGATTCCAGGCCAAGGTTCTTGGCGGTCTCGTCAGTGACTTCGAGTTCGCCGGGCTTCGCCACTTCCTTGACGGTGACGTCGAAGGTGGCTTCCTTGCCGGCCAGATGCGCCGCCTGGTAGTTCTCGGGGAAGGTGACGGTGACCAACTTCTCGTCACCGGCCTTGGTGCCGATCAGTTGATCCTCGAAGCCCGGGATGAACTCCTTGGAGCCCAGCACCAGCGGCTGGTCCGTGCCGGCGCCGCCGGCAAAGGCCTCGCCGCCGATCTTGCCGACATAGTCGATGGTCACGCGGTCGCCTCCGGCGGCCTTGCCATCCTTAGGCTCGTAGCTGCGCGCGGATTCGGCGACGCGCTTCACCTGGTCTTCGACTTCCGACCCCGGCACGTCGTAAACCTGGCGCGTCACCTTGATGTCGGAGAAATCCTTGATCTCGATCGCCGGGATGACTTCGTAATTGAGACGGAACTCGAAGTCGGCGCCGCCGGCCAGGATCTTCTCGGCTTCCTTCTCGTCCTCGGTCATGATCACTTCGGGCTGCATGGCAGCCTTTTCGCCGCGGCCCGAGATGATCGAGCGGGTCGAGTCGTTGAGGATCTCGTTGACGACTTCGGCCATGAACGACTTGCCGTACACCTTGCGCAGGTGCTGCACCGGCACCTTGCCCGGGCGGAAGCCGTTGATCCGCACCTTGTCGCGGGCGTCGTTGAGCCGCGCCATCAGCTTGGCTTCCATGTCACCGGCCGGCACGGTGATCTTGATCTCGCGCTTGAGACCGGAGTTGAGCGTTTCGGTGACCTGCATCCTAAAACCTTTGTTTTCACCAATGAGGCTGCCAAACGGTTCCTAGCCGTTCACAGCCTGCCGGTATAATCTTGCCGGAAATGGCTTTTGGTACGGAACCCGGTGATCTGACCGCTGTCGCGGCTCAAACTCTCCTGAACTACGCTTCCAAAATGTGAAGAAGTCTTTGTTTTTCCTACTTCTTCTTGCATTCTGCAGAAGCGGATAGTCGCGTCCCGTCACATTCGACACGCCTTTTGTCACAGGCTAGGCTAATTTTCAACTATCTTCGCGATTAGGCGAATGACGGCCATTTGGACCCCGACCCATTTGGACCCTCACATTGACAGAATGATGGCTACATGGGATTGCCGGGGAACGCGGATGTGGCGGAATTGGTAGACGCCCTGGATTTAGGTTCCAGTGCCGAAAGGCGTGGGGGTTCGAGTCCCTTCATCCGCACCATCCTTCGCTCTGACGAGCTTCGGGCGACGAGCCACCTGAAGATCAGTGAGCAAAAGGGCCTCTCCGAAGCCTTGGCAAAAGAACGACCGGAGCAATCAATTCCTGGCGGCGCGAGCAAGGCCTTACGCCCGCGGAGACAATTCCGCTTTTTGCCTATCCGATGCACTTGAAATAGCCCGTTAACAGGTTCTTAGTTGCAGCAGGTGGGTTGGGGCTCTGTCAGGTTGTGCGCGTCGTTTCTCTGGTTCTAGGGGTTGGGTCAGCTGTCGCCGCAGCGACATGTCAGGTTGAGGCTTTAGAGTACACTGCGGCCTCCTCTCCGGGCGGGCAGCCGATGCTTGTTGTCTCCGGTGAATTTGGCGCCAACGAACCCGTGAACGCCTTAGGCAACGCGGTTGCGAGCAGCGGGGCCAGGGTGATCGTATTCAACTCGCCCGGCGGCAATGTCGGCAGTGCGATTCGGCTGGGGCGCATGATCCGCGCGGCAGGGTTGGATACGCTTCAGGTTCGCCAATTGCAGTGCGCTTCGGCCTGCTCACTGGCCTTCTTGGGTGGCGTCCACCGTATTGCCGAACCAGGTTCTATCGGTATTCACCGGCCGTTCCTCAAACCGGCTGACGGGATGTCCAACGAAGAGGCTGACGCCCGTGTCCAGCTCGGAACGGCCGCAGTCCTAGCCTATGTAGTCGAGATGGGAGTGGATCCCAAGCTGATGGAATTGGCTTCGAGCTACGGCAAGCATGATATAAGATACCTGTCGGCGAGCGAAATGGCTGACTTGCGCGTGACCAATGCCGAAACGAGCCAATCGCCGGCAGATACATCGCAGATGTCTGCGAGGCCAAATCCCGCGCCCGTGCCTTCCCCTGTACCCGATGCCACGCAACAGCCGGAAAGCGTAGCGGTCGCCTTCGTCAAGGATCTCATCGAGCATCATGGCGACAACGACGATTTCGCTCTTGCTCAAGCTCAGGCGTCCTACGCTCCCACGGTCGACTATTATGGCAAGTTGACGAACCTGAGCTCGATCATTCAGGACAAGAGGAACTATTATCAGCGATGGCCTGAACGCGGATATAGCGTCCGCAATGACAGCATTATGGTCAACTGCGTTGACGATCGCTGCATTGTCTCGGGCGTCTATGACTGGGTTGTACGCAGCCCCTCGATACACAAGCAGGAAAAAGGCGTAGCAAACTTTAGCTATACGATTTCGATTGGTCCCTATCTCAAAATCATCGCAGAGACAGGCAGTGTTCAGCGATAACCGAGACCACCGTTCAGGCGGACCGTCGCGCTCACGCCAAGGCCGTACACACTAATAAAGCGGCTCCTCGAACAGCGTCTTGCTGCCGTCCATGAGCGCCTTGATCTGCGCCGCGCCGTTGGCTGACAGCGCCAGCTTGATGCCGAACGGCCGCACGCGCATGTCATTCTGGATCGCCACGCCCTGGCCTTCGGGCAGATAGAAGCGCTCGATCCCGTATTCCGGCGCGATCGTCATGTTGGGTGAGCGTAGATCCCAGCCATCCGCCACATGGCCGACAATGTCGGCCTCATCGGAAGCGGCAGGCGCCGGCGCCTGATCGAACCATGCCGCGCTCGGCTGCCAGTAGCCGTCGGCACCCTTCTTCAACCTGACGACGAGCTCGGAATCGTTGCTGGTGAACTTGCCTGGCGGAATGTTGGCGATGAGCCTCACCGGGATGCGCGATATGTCATAGCCAAGCGAGATGTAGTCGCCGCGCAGAAGATCGCGTGGGTCCACAGGCTCGATCTTCAAAACCACTTCCTTGCCGTTGCGCAGGATCGCCGCGCGTCCGGCAATGATCCAGCTCAGGAAGCCGATCTGGAAAAGCGCCAGCACCAGCGCCGAGATGATCAGTCTTTTCCCGGTCATGCCGCTGCTCCTCCCCCGGCAGGCGTCTTCATGCGCTTTTCGACGCGGATGATGACCAGCGCCAGTATCCCCAGCAGCACGGCCGCGGACAGGAAGAAGCCGGCCGTGCCTAGCATCGACTGCAACATCACAACATAGATGATGGCGAGTTCGAAGGCGAAGCCGGCATAGGCCACCCAGCGCAAGCCCCTGCTCTCACGACCGCCCAGCATGATCGCCGCGACGATGCCTGCAAGCGCGGTCGCTGAGGCAATCGCAAAGCCGCTGTTGTAGCTCGCCTCATCGCCCAGTTCGAACTGGACCATCGCCAGGCCGGCGAGAAAACCGATAAGCGCGTGCAAGGGCAGCCGGCCGCCGAGCTGCACGATCCTGTCGACGGGTTCCGCCGCGAAGATCGCAGCCGCGAACAGCGCCGCCGAGACGAGCACGAGCGGAATGGCGACTTGCAGCGTGTTGTGATCTATCGCCAGCAGCACGAGATAGAACAGGATCGACAGGACGATCAGGTGTCGCGCCGCCTGGCTGCGTGTCCAGAATGAAATGGCAAACAGCACCAGCGCAATTGCCGCGAAGAGATAGGGAAACTCGGCCCGGCGGAAAAATCCGCCCCATTTGAGGAACAACCAGGCATCGGCGATGCCGACCGCAGCCACGGTGAGGGGGTTCGAGCGCAATGCGACCGCCGCCAGCGCGGTGCCGGCGCACCAGGTCAGCAGCGCCGCGGCCTCGTCTCCCGACAGGTGATACATCTGGCCGATCAGCGCGATCGATCCGCCGAAGGCCGCGGCGGCGACGACCCACAGCGCCTCGCCGATCGCCGCGTGATCGCGTGTCTTCAGCAACGCACCGCCGACATAGCCGCCGACGATGACGGCAAACAGCGCTGCCACGCGCGCCAGCCGGGGAATGGCTTCCCAGTTGGCGGCCACGAAGATGAGTATCGCAGCGCCGAACAGCAGTGCGGCCATCATCGCCAGGATCGAGCCGAAGCTCAGCGAGGTGCGCTCGTTGGCGGCCACGTCGCGCGCCAATGCATCGGCCGTCGCCGCATCAATCAGGCCCGCCTCCCGCCAGCGGGCAATATCCGCCCTCACCCGTGTCGCATAGCCCGCCATGCGTTTCCCCCAAGCTTGGTCATTTTTTTAGCCGCAAGGGCCAAACCGTTGACGCAGCGGCATTTTCCGATTCGGTCTTCTTTGTGTCGCAAGCGTGAAGGGTCGTTAATGTTGCATTGCACAATTTGCATTGCTGCCATGCGCCAATGACACTTTTAAACCGATATGATCCGACCTATTTTCTGTTCGTACACAAACGGAATGATCCGAACTAAAGACGAAACGAGCACTACCATGAACCTGATCCGCAACTACCGCAACTGGCGCCGCTACCGGGAAACCGTTTCCGAGCTGAACCGCCTGTCGAACCGTGAACTGACCGACCTCGGCATCAGCCGCAGCGACATCCACTACGTCGCCCGCAAGGCGGTCTAATCCGCTTCGGACCGCGAATGGTCCGAACCAGTTTTGAGAAGAGTAAGACAATGAACCTGATCCGCAGCTACCGTAACTGGCGCGTTTATCGCGAGACGGTTTCCGAGCTGGGTCGGCTTTCGAACCGCCAGCTCTACGATCTCGGTATCGTTCGCGACGAGATCAAGACGATCGCCCGCAAGGCGGTCTAAGCAAGGCATTTCGCCAGGGTCGACCTCCTCCCCGACCCTGACGGATACGGCCAACCCTCACCTCCTCCCGAGGGTTGACCACCGAAACGGCGCCCGCCGGACCTCCTCCCCCGGCGGGCGTTGTTCTCCAAAAGGTTCCGCCCCTTTTCAACATGTGGCGGAAGGAATTTCGTCAAAGCCGACCTCCTCCCCGGCGATGGCGAATACGGTCGATCTTCACCTCCTCCCGAGGATCGACCCCCAAAACGACACCCGCCGGACCTCCTCCCCCGGCGGGTGTTGTTGTTTTTGGAGCAATTCCAGAAAAAGTGTGCAGCGGTTGGGCTCGGCGACGTCGCCGTAAGCCTCGTCCGGAATTGCGTAAAACAAATAGCTAGGGGGCAGTCTTCCCGCACCAGCCCGCCGAAGCCGGCAATTGCATTCGCCGCGCCAAGCGACTATTCCGGCGCTCATGAGCAAAGATCCCGTTCACGTCATCGGTGGTGGCCTCGCCGGCTCCGAGGCGGCATGGCAAATCGCCGAGGCCGGCGTTCCGGTCGTGCTGCACGAAATGCGCCCGGTGCGCGGCACCGATGCCCACAAGACCGACGGGCTGGCCGAGCTCGTCTGCTCCAACTCGTTTCGCTCGGACGACGCCGAGACCAATGCGGTGGGCCTGCTGCACGCCGAAATGCGGCTTGCCGGCTCGCTGATCATGAGCGCCGGCGACGCTCACCAGGTGCCGGCTGGCGGCGCGCTCGCCGTCGACCGTGACGCCTTCTCCGATGCGGTCACCGCGAAGATCAACGCCCACCCGCTGATCACCATCGTCCGCGAGGAATTGCCTGGCCTGCCGCCGGCGGAGTGGGACCAGACGATCGTCGCCACCGGCCCGCTGACGGCGCCCTCGCTTGCCCAGTCGATCGCCGAGGCCACGGGCGCCGATGCGCTCGCCTTCTTCGACGCCATCGCGCCGATCGTTCATTTCGACACGATCGACATGAACACCTGCTGGTTCCAGTCGCGCTACGACAAGGTCGGCCCCGGCGGCACCGGCAAGGATTACATCAACTGCCCGATGGACAAGGAGCAGTACCTCGCCTTCGTGGCGGCGTTGCTGGAGGGGCAAAAAACCGAGTTCAAACAGTGGGAAGGCACGCCCTATTTCGACGGCTGCCTGCCGATCGAGGTGATGGCCGAGCGCGGCGTCGAGACGCTGCGCTACGGGCCGATGAAGCCGATGGGCCTGACCAACATCCACAATCCGTCGGTCAAGGCCTACGCCGTCGTCCAGCTCCGCCAGGACAATGCGCTGGGCACGCTCTACAACATGGTCGGTTTCCAGACCAAGCTGAAGCATGCCGAGCAGGTGCGCATCTTCCGCACCATTCCGGGGCTAGAGAACGCCGAGTTCGCGCGCCTCGGCGGCTTGCACCGCAACACCTACATCAACTCGCCGACGCTGCTCGATCCGTCGCTGCAGCTCAAATCGCGGCCGGGCCTGCGCTTTGCCGGCCAGATCACCGGCTGCGAAGGCTATGTCGAGAGCGCCGCGATCGGCCTGCTCGCCGGCCGTTTCGCCGCCGCCGAACGGCTCGGCCAAGCGCCCTCGCTGCCACCGCCGACCACCGCCTTCGGCGCGCTGCTCAACCACATTACCGGCGGCCACATCGTTTCGGACGACGAGCCCGGAAAACGCTCCTTCCAGCCGATGAATGTCAATTTCGGCCTGTTTCCGCCGGTGGAGGCGCCGAAGGTCCAAGGAAAACGCCTGCGCGGCAAGGACAAGACCATCGCCAAACGCCATGCGATCACGACACGCGCGCTTGCGGATTGCCGCGAGTGGCTGGGATTGCCGGCGCGAGCGCAAGCCGCGGAATAGGCTTTTCGGTTCCGATTGGACGACCCATATGAAGTAGGATACTATCCTACTTTATATGCATGGAGCTATCCCGTGGAGTCCGCCGAGAAACTCTCCATCACCGTCACGCCAGCCATGGCCCGGATGATCCGCGAAAAGGTCGAGGACGGCTCGTTCGGGTCCGCGAGCGAAGTCATCCGCGCCGCACTCCGCGCCTTCCAACGCGAGGAAGAGGAGCATGCCGAGCGCATGGCCTCGATCCGGGCGCGGGTGAAGGCTTCGATTGAGGACAAGAGGCCAGCCGTTCCGCTCGATGAGGCGATCGCGAGGGTAAAGGGTCGGATTTCGCAGATGGCGCGAGACAGTGATGATTCAACGTCTCGCCGTCGTTCTTAGCGAAGCGGCCATATCCGATCTCGATGCTATTGCCGCCTATATTTTCGAAAGCAGCGGTAGCGGCAGTATCACTATAAGCTTCGTTGATCGCATCAGGGACCGCTGTCACAGCATCGGCAATGCGCCCCGCGGCGGGCGCCAGCACGATGACATTGTGCCGGGTCTGAGGACTGTCCCGTTCGAGCATTCCGCCGTCATCGCCTATATCGTCGAAAGCGATATCGTGCGCATCGTCAATATCTTCTACGGCGGCCGCGACTACGAAGCGCTGCTACGTGGCGGCGGTGAACCGTCCTGACTACTCCGCCGGCTCTGCGCCTGCGGCCGGCAGCCCTGGCCTGCCCGCCTCCGCCGGATTTCTCCGCACATAAGCCGCCTTCAGCGTCTCCGACGTGTCGCGCGAGCCGTCATGGCTCCAGCCGGGCGGCTGGATGAGATAGTTGAGGCGTTGGCTGAGCGTCAGCCCCGGCTTAGCCGCATCCTTGAACATGCCTATCCATTCGTGGAAGGCCACCTTCAGCGGATTGAAGGTGCCGATGTTCTTGACGATGCCGTAGCGCGGCCGGTCTCCCTCCAGTTCCTCGACGAAAGTGCCGAACATGCGGTCCCAGATGATCAGCGTGCCGGCAAAATTGGCATCGAGATAGCGCGGGTTGGTGGCATGGTGGACGCGGTGATGCGAGGGCGTGTTGAAGATGAGTTCGAACCAGCCCCACATCTTGCCGATCGTCTCGGTGTGGATCCAGAACTGCCAGACGAGGTTGAAGCCGAAGACGAAGGCGATCACGGCCGGGTGGAAGCCGGCGAGCACCAGCGGCGCCTGCAGGATGAAGGTGAAGGTGAAGAGGCCGGTCCAGCTTTGCCTCAGCGCCGTCGAAAGATTGTAGTGCTGGCTGGAATGATGGTTGACGTGCTCGGCCCAGACCCAGCGCACCCGGTGCGCGATGCGGTGATAGACGTAGTAGCGCAGGTCATCGAGCAGGAAGGCGGCGACAAAGACCCAGACCGACAGGCCGAGATTGAAGAAGCGGAACTGCCAGAGCCACACCAGCGCCCAATAGGACACGACGCCGAGCAGCAGACCGGCGACGACATTGCCCGTGCCCATCATCAGGCTGGCCAGCGTGTCGCGCGTCTCGAACGATCCCTTGGCGCGGCCGGTGCGCACCAGCCAGAGCTCGATCAGGATCGCCGCGACGAAGAACGGGATGGCAAGCTGGGTGACTTGCGGAAAATTGTAGTCGTCCATCACGCCGCCTTTCGGGTCCGATCGCGGGCTTGCAGCGCCGCCGCCATGGCCAGCGCGTCGGCTTCGTTGGCAAAGGCAAACCGCCCGCCTTTCCAGGTGAAATCATCCATCCGCAGCAACACCACGCTCCCTTCCCGCACCAGGGCGAGAACATCCCGCGGCGTGACGATGCGCGTCAGGAAACAGTCGCCGATGCTGTGAACGATGCCGCAGCGTTGCGAGCCGAGTTCGAGGAACGCGGCATGCCTGTCCGATGTCAGCCGCACGGCACCCGGCTTTTCGTCCGGAAAGTCTTGGGCAAAACGTGCGAGCGCCTGATCAGCAGTGGCAAACGTCGCGGTTGTCGTGCCACCGGTGAAATGCACGGCGGCGACCGACAGCGCGATGCCGAACACGACGAGGACAACCAGGACTGGCAGTGTCATGGAATGGCGGCTCCTCCGGCGGCTCGCATTTCTCTGACGCGAGTCCACGCGACGGAATCCCTAGCACGATTGACGTTTACGTCAAAGAGGCGCCCAGCCGCGCATGGCATGACGCAGGAGCAGCCAGTGCCGCCGCAAGGTCGAGAGCGTCGCAGTCGCAACGCGTGGGGAGCGGTCCGCGCTGTCCATCCTGGTGAGATAGGCGCGCGTCAGCGCAAGTGGCAGAAACGCGGGGCGCAGCGAAACGGGGAGAGCCGGCGCGCCCTTCTCGAAAGCGCCGAGATGCTCTCGCGCCAGCGCAATCATCGCCGCCACTGCGCGCTCCGCGCCAGGACCGCCGTCGCCCTTGACGAACTCTTCCGGTGTCGTTCCCGCGGCTGCCAGGATCTCGGCGGGCACGTAGCATTGGCCTCGCCTGCGATGCAGCGGCAACAAAAGCAGCAGGCCGGTGATCGCCTGCGCGCAGCCTGCCCTGCCCGCCAGTTCGGCAAAGCGTGGCGCGGCAGTTGGATCGAGCACCAACGCCGCAAGCTGGATGAGCGCCGCGGCCGTCTCGCCGCAATAACCCTCGAGGTCGGTCCGCGACGGCATCGGGTCGTCATAGAGGTCGAAGATGCGCGCTTCGAGCATGTTGTCGAAGGCCGCCTTCGGCAGGTGGCTGGCTGCGACCGCAGCCCTCAGCGCATCGGCGGTCGGATGACCGGTCTCCGCCCCGCCTTCGGCCATGATGACATCACGCCACCACTGCAGCCGGACCTCGCCCGGCAGCGGCTCATGGATGCGGTCGCGCACGCTGGCGATCTCGGCATTGAAGGCATAGAGCGCGAGCAGCGCGTCGCGCCTGTCGGCCGGCGCGTAGAGCGCGGAGAGGTAGCGGTCAGGGTCGGCGGCGCGCACCGCGTCCATGACGATGGTTGAGCCGCCTGCCATTCAATCGACGGCAATCAGCGCTGCGGCCACGGCGCGGTCCTCGGCCAGAAGCACGTTGTAGGTGCGCACGGCCGCCCCCGTCGACATCGGATCGGCAGAGATGCCGGCTTGCTTGAGCGCGGCGCGCAGTGCACCCGGCAGCGGCCGCAGATCCTTGCCGGTGCCGACGAGCAGGATCTCAACCCTGTCCGCTTGGGCGAAAAGCTTGTCGAAGTCCGAGGCTTTCAGCGCCAGCGGATCGGCCGGCTCCCAGCCATGAATGCCCGACGGCAGGCACAAAAGCGATCCGCGATGCGACATGTCGGCAAAGCGGAAGCCGCCATTACCATAAGCCTCAATCGGCGCCCTGCCCGGGAAATGCGCCTCGCGGATGATGATGCCTTTGGCCATGGGTCTAGAGCATGATGCCGAAAAGTGTGGAGCGGTTTTCGGACGATATCATGCTCTATCTCTTTGATTCAGAGCCGGATTCAGATTTCAGGTCGACTCGACCTGAAATCATCCGGCTCTGACGGCGTCAGGTCGTCACGGCCTTGCCGTTCGCCGTCTTCGTCTCCTCGGCGGTCGCGGATTGCGGCCGCAACTTGAAGAGGATCAGCAGCGGCGCGGCGATGAAGATCGACGAATAGGTGCCGAACACCACGCCGAACAGCATCGCCAGCGTGAAGGAACGGATCACCTCGCCGCCGAACAGCACCAGAGCCAACAGCGCCAGCGATGTCGTGACCGAGGTCAGCGTCGTCCTCGACAGCGTCTCGTTGATGGCATTGTTCAAGAGCTGCGGCAGCGGCATCTTCTTGTATTTTCTGAGATCCTCGCGAACGCGGTCATAGACGACAATCGTGTCGTTCAATGAGTAGCCGATGATGGTCAGGATCGCCGCCAGCGACGACTGGTTGAACTCCAATCCGGATATGACGAAGAAGCCGATCGTCATCACCACGTCGTGGACGGTCGCGACGATCGCGCCCACCGCGAACTGCCATTCGAAGCGGAACCAGACATAGAGCAGGATGCCGACCAGCGCGATCAACATCGCGATCGTGCCCTGCTTGGCCAGCTCTCCGGAAACCGTCGGACCCACCACTTCGACGCGACGGAAGTCGTATTGATCCTGGAGCTCGCCCCTCACCTTGTCGATAACCGTCTGCTCGGCATTCTCGCCGGCATCTTGTGTTCCGACGCGGATCAGGACGTCATTCGGGGCGCCGAACTGCTGCACCTGGATCTCGCCGATGTTGAGCTCGGATAGCCTGCTGCGGATGTCGCCGAGATCGGCGTCGCCCTGCTTGGACTGCACCTCGATCATCGAGCCGCCCTTGAAGTCGATGCCGTAATTGATGTCGATGGTCAGGAACCCGACGACCGACAGGATCGACAGCACGCTGGACAAGGCGAACGTCCAGCGGCGGATCCCCATGAACGGGATCTTGGTGCCCGGCGGGATGAAGGTGACGGGCGCCCTTGGCAATTCCTTCGGGCGGGCACGGCGCAGCCAGATCGCGACCAGCATCCGGGTGAAGGTGAAGGCGGTGAACACCGTGGTCAGGATGCCGATGGCGTAGGTGATGGCGAAGCCCTTGACCGGACCGGTGCCAAGAAAGAACAGCACCACGGTCGCGATCAGCGACGTGACGTTGGAGTCGACGATCGTCGCCAGCGCCTTGGAGAAACCGGTGTCGATCGCCTGGATGACGGAGCGGCCATTTCGTCGCTCTTCGCGTATGCGCTCGTAAATCAGAACGTTGGAGTCCACGGCCATGCCGATGGTCAGCACGATACCCGCGATACCTGGCAAAGTGAGCGTTGCGCCAAGCAGTGACAGCGCCCCCACGATCATCGCAACGTGCACGGCCAAAGCCACATTGGCGAGGAAGCCGAGGAAGCCGTAGGCCACGAACATGAAGGCGACGACGAGGATCGAGCCGATCACGCCCGCGATCTTGCCGGCATGGATCGAATCCTGACCAAGGCCCGGACCCACCGTGCGCTCTTCAATGATGGTGAGTTTGGCCGGCAAGGCGCCGGCGCGCAGCAGCACGGCGAGATCGTTGGCGCTCTCGGCTGTGAAGTTGCCTGAAATCTGCCCCGTGCCGCCGAGAATAGGTTCACGGATGACGGGCGCCGAAATGACCTGGTTGTCGAGGACGATGGCGAAAGGTTTACCGACATTCTGCTGGGTCGCCTGACCGAACCGGGTGGCGCCTCGCGAATTGAACGTAAACGAAACCACTGGCTCGTTTGTCTGCGAATTATAGGTCGGCGTCGCCTGCGACAGGTCTTCGCCCGACACGATGACGCGGTTCTCCACCAAATAGGGAACCGGAGGATCGTCTTGAGAATACAGGATCGAGTCGCCAGCCGGCGGCCGGCCTTTCATGGCGTCCTGGACCGGCATCGAGGTGTCGACCATCTGGAACGTCAGCTTGGCGGTCTGGCCGATAATGTCCTTAAGCCGCTGAGGGTTCTGAAGGCCAGGCACCTGAACGAGGATGCGATCGTCACCCTGCCGCTGCACGATCGGCTCGGTCGTGCCAAGCGCGTTGACGCGTCGTTCGACAACTTCGATTGCCTGTGACAACGCCGTTGTGGTCCGGTACTTGAGGCCGGCATCCGTGACGGTAAATTTCAGCAGCCCAGGCTCTGAATCATCCAGCGTCATCGACTGAACGGAGCCGCCGGTGAATAGACCGGCATTTACCGGATTTGTAATGGGTTTCAGCGCTGCCTTGGCCGCATCGACCTGGTTCTGGTCGCTGATGCGCACCTGCACGGTGCGACCGGTGCCGGAAAGCCCGGTATAGTTGATCTTGGCTTCGCGCAGCAGGGTCCTGATCTCGTCGCGCGTCGTCTCCAGTTGGTCCTTGATCAGATCGTTCTGATCCATCTGGAGCAGGATGTGCGAGCCGCCTTGAAGGTCGAGGCCGAGCGTCATCTGCCGTTTCGGCACCCAGCTCGGCAGTTGCGCCAGCGTGCTTGCCGGGAAGAGATTGGGCGCGGCGAGGATCACTGTGACGGCCACAGCCAGCCAGATCAGGATCATCTTCAGGCGCGAGAAATACAGCATTCGTTCTTATCCGTTCAGGCGTACAAGCGGCAGCGTTCCGCCATCGAGGTGATGATTACTTCTTGGCGTTCTGGTTCGCCACCGGCTCGCCCTTGACGCGCACGTCGGAGATCGTCGAGCGCAGCGCCGTCACCTTGGTTCCGCCGCCAAGGTCGATCTCCAGCTCATTGTCGTCGATCACCTTGGTCACCTTGCCGACGAAGCCGCCGCCGGTCACCACCGTATCGCCGCGGCGCACCGCGGCCAGCATCTCCTGGCGCTTCTTCAGCTGCGTGCGCTGCGGCCTGATGATCAGAAAATACATGATCACGAAAATCAGGACAAACGGCAAAATGCTGATGAACATATCGGGCGAGGTGCCGACGCCTTGGGCGTATGCCGGTGTGACGAACATCAAGAAACTCCTGGATGATTGAAAACCGCCCGGGGCGGCCCCGCAAAATTTGGGCGGAATATAGTCGGTAAAGTTGCCAATGCAACTGCGCGGGCTGGCGAATCCGTTGCTTTTCCAGCCGTTTGGCGCGTGCTAGAGCGTCGCAGCGGGAAGCGGCTTCGGCCTTGCCCAAAAGATCATGCTCCAACAAAAGCTTGGGGCTGGTTCTTGCAGCGCCGCCATGAAGCTTTATCCGCATTCCGAGATGCCAGGACAAAGATCCGAAATGACCGATAGCCAGGATGCCCTGAACAAGAAGCTCGACCGCCTGATCGAAGCGGTCTCCCGCCTCGCCCCGCCACCCGTGCCGGAGACCGACCTCGGCGTGGCCGATTGTTTCGTCTGGCAAGCCGATCCCGGCCATCTGGAGCCGGTGCGCAAGGTCAACCGCGTCGATATCGGTCTGATCCGTGGCGTCGACCGGGTTCGCGACATCCTGCTCGACAACACCGAGCGCTTCGCTTCGGGCTTTGCGGCCAACAATGTGCTGCTCTGGGGCGCGCGCGGCATGGGCAAGTCGTCGCTGGTCAAGGCCGTGCACGCCAAGGTCAACGCCTCGGACAAGCTCGACCTCCCGCTCAAGCTGATCGAGATCCACCGCGAGGACATCGACACGCTGCCCAAGCTCATGGGCCTGCTGAAGGCGGCGCCCCATCGCTTCATCCTGTTTTGCGACGACCTGTCCTTCGACCACGACGACACCTCCTACAAGTCGCTGAAGGCGGCGCTCGAAGGCGGCGTCGAGGGCCGGCCGGCCAACGTCATCTTCTACGCCACGTCGAATAGACGGCATCTGCTGCCGCGCGACATGATCGACAATGAGCGCTCGACCGCCATCAACCCGTCGGAGGCAGTAGAGGAAAAGGTCTCGCTCTCGGACCGCTTCGGCCTGTGGCTCGGCTTCCACAAATGCTCGCAGGACGAATATCTCGACATGATCGACGGCTACGTCCGCTATCACGACCTGAAGATCGACGCCGAAACGCTGCGCGCCGAGGCGCTCGAATGGGCAACGACGCGCGGCAGCCGCTCCGGCCGCGTCGCCTGGCAGTTCACGCAGGATCTGGCCGGCCGGCTTGGCAAGCCGCTTAAGGATTGACCGCGACCATGATCCCGAACCGGAAGGTCAGCAAAGCAAAAATTGGAAGCCGGTTTTCGGACAAGATCATGGTCAAACAAGACAACTGAAAAAGCCCGCCCCTGGCGGAGCGGGCTGAAGACGGCGGGCCGGACTGGAGGTCAGGCGGCCCGCAATTGTTCTTGTTCTATTCGAGGTAGCCGGACGGGTCGACCGGGGCCGAATTCTTGCGCACTTCGAAGTGCAGCTTCGGCGAGTCGGTGGTGCCGCTCATGCCGGACAGCGCGATCTCCTGGCCGCGCTTGACCTTCTGGCCGCGCTGCACCTCGATCGAGCTGGCGTGACCGTAGACGGTGACCAGTCCGTTCTCGTGGCGCACCAAAACGGTATTGCCGAATTCCTTGAGGCCGTCGCCCGCATAGATGACGACGCCGTTCTCGGCCGCCTTGATCGGCGTTCCTTCCGGCACCGCGATGTCGACGCCATCCTTGCCGGAGCCGAAGCCGGAGATGACGCGCCCACGCACCGGCCAGCGCATCTTGCCGATGCCGGTCGCATCCGGCGCCACCGCATCGTCGTCCTCGGCCTGCTGGATGACCTTGGCGTCCTTCTTCGGCGGCGTGTAGGAGGCGAGCGTCTCCGACGGCGTGGTCTTCGCCGGCGGCGTGGTCGCCGTCGTTACCGGATCGACGGCAGGCTTGGCGGCAGTCGCTGCAGGCTTGGCGGCGGCGACAACCGTGCCGCCGGCCGGGACCTTGAGCGTCTGGCCGATCTTCAAGAGGCCGTCCTTCATGCCGTTGGCCTGCTTGAGCGCCGTGGCGCTGACGCCGGTCTTGCGGGCAATCGAAGACAGGGAATCGCCCTGCTGGACGGTGTAGGTGCCCCCGGCGCCGGCCGGCTTGGCCTCGGCCATCTGCGGCGCGGGCTTGACGTTCTTCGAGCCGCTGGCGGCAGCCGATGCATCGACCTGCGCAGTCGACTTGCCGTCCTTGACTTTCGGCTGCTGCGGCAGCACGGCAACCTTCTCCGGCGCTCCGGCAGGCTGTTTCGGCGTAGCGGGCTTGGTGTTGTCGGCAACCTTCGGCTCGGCCTTGCTCGAATAGGCATAGGCGGGGATGACGATTTTCTGACCGGTCCTGATACCCTTGCCGGCATCCAGCCCGTTGACCTTGATGATCGCATCGGCCGGCACATGATACTGCCGCGCGAGGCCCGAAATCGTCTCGCCTTCCCGGACCACGATCTCGGTCGCGTGCGGCGCGGCACTTGCGTTGCGCACGGCATCGGGCTCGGCGGTCTTGAACGGCTTCGCGGCCGGCGCGACGGTGCCGGTGGTCGTCTTGTCGAGATGCGGCGCGGCGGGAGCTGGCGCGAGCGCCGGGGCCGAGGCGGTGCGCATCGGCTTTGCGGGTGCAGCGGCCTGCTGCGAGGGCGGAGGCAACTGCTGCGACGTCACCGGCTCGAGGCTGGAGCGGCTCACCGACTGGGTGTGGCTGCCGTCGACCGGCGCCGGCGCGGCCATATCGCCCGGATAGGGCTGGTCGGCGTTCTGCTTGCTGATGATGGAGCGCTGGTTGTTGGTGGACGACGTGAAGACGTCGTCGACACCGTTGAAGCGCATGGCCTGCGAGCTGCACCCGGCCGCGGCGCCGGCGATCACGAGGATGGCGCAGCCGCGCGCCAGATTGCGTCCGTTTGCCTTCAAACCATTGAATTGCATCGCACTAACCCGCACAGACCCGGTACACATTGGCCATGATTAAAGCGCGTTAATGTTACTGCGGGGTTAACCCATTAGAATCCGACGAAAATTTTCTTAAAACATTTTCGAGGGCCGCTTGGGGCGAGCTGAGATTCAGGTTAGCTCGAGTCGAGAAAGGCACGCGAGCACCAGCCTACGCCGGCCGAAACCCTAATTTAATTGCCACGCCACTCATGAGTGCTTCGGTCGACGATGGCCGGAAGCATTTGCAGGCCGGCCTCACCTGAATCCCAACCCAGTTAGATCACCGCGGCGACGCTGCGCAGGATTGGCTGCAGCCTGACCATGCCGATGTCCTCGCGCTCGAAACGGCTGCCGACCTTGGTAAGCTTGGCCAGCACCTGCTCGCCCTCCTCCGGGCCGATCGGCGCGATGACGATGCCGCCGCTCGACAATTGATCGAGCAGGAAGCGCGGCAAGCTCTCGAAGGCCGCCCAGGCGACAATGCGGTCGAACGGGCCTTCGTTGGGCAGGCCGTTGGAGGCATCTGCCTGGCGCACGATGGCATTGCTGATGCCCAGCGCCTCGAAGCGCTGCTTTGCCTGTTCGGTCAAGGTTTTGTAGCGGTCGACGGTGACCACGCGCGCAGCGAGCCGCGACATCACAGCGGCAGTGTAGCCCGATCCGGTGCCGATCTCGAGCACGCGGTTGCCCGGCTCGATGGCTAAAGCCGCGATCACCGCCGCCTGCAGATCCGCGCCTTCGATCGCCTCCCCGCATTCGATCGGCAGCATGCCTTCCGACCAGGCGATCGGATGGAACTGCGCGGACAGGAAACCGCGCCGCGGCGTCGCCTCGAAGGCGGCGATCAGCGCCTTCGGCGCCGTGCCCCTGCCGCGCAGGCGAAGCAGGAAAGCGGCAAAACCTTCGCGGTCGTCGAGGGTCGTGTTCATGCCAATGCCTTGTTCATGCCAATGCCTTGGTAAGCTGGTCGCGGAGTTCATGGGCGGTGAGGTCGAGCTGCAGCGGGGTCACCGACACCAGCCGGTTGCGCAGCGCGTGGAGGTCCGTGCCCTTCTTGCCTTCGACCGGCTCTCGGCCGAAGCGCAGCCAGTAGTAAGGCAGTCCGCGCCCGTCGCGGCGCTCGTCGACCCACAGGCTGTGCACGAGCTTGCCCTGCGACGTGACGACCGTGCCTTCGATCTCGTCGGGCGCACAGTTCGGGAAATTGACGTTGAGCAGAACGCCTTCCGGCAGCGGCGTCGCGACCAGCCTCTTCAGCAGCGCCGGCGCGAGCGCCTCGGTCGTCTCGTAGGGAACGACGCGGTCCTCGCCGACATAGGAATAGGCCTGGCTCACCGCGATCGAGCGCACGCCGAGCAGCGCGCCTTCCATGGCACCGGCGACGGTGCCCGAGTAGGTAACGTCGTCGGCGATGTTGGCGCCGGAATTGACGCCCGACAGGAGGAGGTCCGGCGGCTCGGGCAGGATCTTCTTCGTGCCCATGATGACGCAGTCGGTCGGCGTGCCGCGCACGGCAAAATGCTTCTCGCCGATCTTCCTCAGCCTGAGCGGTTCCGAGATCGACAGCGAATGCGCGTAGCCGGACTGGTCCTGCTCGGGCGCCACCACCCAGACGTCATCCGAAAGCGTGCGGGCAATGCGCTCGAGCGACGCCAGCCCCTCGGCATGGATGCCGTCATCGTTGGTCAGCAGGATGCGCATGAACTCATTTCGATTCGATCTTCGCGAGACCACCCATGTAAGGCCGCAGCACTTCAGGAATGGTTACGCTGCCATCCTCATTCTGGTAGTTTTCGATGACAGCAATGAGAGCGCGGCCGACCGCCGTGCCCGAGCCGTTGAGCGTGTGGACAAAGCGGTTGCCCTTGCCGTCCTTGTCCTTGTAGCGGGCATCCATGCGGCGCGCCTGGAAGTCGCCGCAGACCGAGCAGGACGAGATTTCGCGATAGGCGTTCTGGCCCGGCAGCCAGACCTCGATGTCGTAGGTCTTGCGCGCGCCAAAACCCATGTCGCCGGTGCACAGCGTCACCGTGCGGAACGGCAGGCCGAGCCGCTTCAGCACCTCCTCGGCGCATTGCGTCATGCGCTCATGCTCGGCAAGCGAGCTCTCCTGGTCGGTGATCGACACCAGCTCGACCTTGTAGAACTGATGCTGACGCAGCATGCCGCGCGTATCGCGGCCGGCTGAACCCGCTTCCGAGCGGAAGCACGGCGTCAGCGCCGTAAAGCGCAGCGGCAATTTCTCATGCGGCGTGATTTCCTCGCGCACGAGATTGGTGAGCGGCACCTCCGCCGTCGGGATCAGGCCCAGGCGTCCGTCGCCATGCGGCGTGAAGAATAGGTCCTCCTCGAATTTCGGCAGTTGGTTGGTGCCGAAAAGCACCTCGTCGCGCACCATCAGCGGCGGGATGATCTCCTCATAGCCGTGCTCGGTCGTGTGCAGGTCGAGCATGAACTGGCCGATAGCCCGCTCCATGCGCGCGAGCTGGCTCTTCAGCACCGTGAAGCGCGAGCCGGACAGCTTCGCCGCCCGCTCGAAATCCATCATGCCGAGCGCTTCGCCGATCTCGAAATGCTCCTTCACCCAGTTCGGACGCGCCGGCACCTCGCCGACGATGCGCTTGACGACATTGTCGTGCTCGTCCTTTCCGACTGGCACGTCGTCGAGCGGCACGTTGGGCAGCACTGCGAGTGCGTCGTTCAGCGCCTTATCGAGCTCGCGCTCGCGCGCCTCGCCGTTCTGGATGAACGCCTTGATGTCGCTGACTTCGCCCTTGAGCTTTTCTGCCAGCGCGGCATCGCCGGAACGCATGGCGTTGCCGATCTCCTTCGAGGCGGCGTTGCGGCGCTCCTGCTTGACCTGCAACTCGCTGAGATGCGCGCGCCGCGCCTCATCGCTGGCGATCAGGCCGTCGACCGTGGATTGCGCGTCGCCGGCCGACCACGAGCGCTTCACCAGCGCATCGATCAAAGCCTTCGGGTTGTCGCGAATCCATTTGATGTCAAGCATGGTTGATCCGTCCTCAAAGTAAGGTTCGAGGGCGTAAACCGCATCCTTGATCGATGCAAGACAGACGGGGCCGCCTGCCGCGTTTTTCCGGCTTTCGCCTAACCTGGCGCCTGCGTTGAAGAAGCGTCCGGCGCCTTCTCGTCTACGGTCTTTCCGCTCTCGCTCGCCTCGCGCGCCAGCCGATCGCGCTCCTGGCTGCGCTCGATCAGACGCGAGGACCAGATAGCGACCTCATAGAGAATGATGGTCGGGACAGCGAGGCCGCACTGGCTCAACGGGTCGGGCGGCGTCAGCACCGCGGCGACGACGAAGGAAAGGACAATCGCCCATTTGCGCTTATCGGCCAGCGCCTGCGACGACAGCAGGCCGACGCGAGTCAAAAGGCTGGTCACCACCGGGAGCTGGAACACCAGGCCGAAGGAGAAGATCAGCGTCATGATCAGGCTGAGATATTCCGACACCTTCGGCAGCAGCGAAATCTGCACCTGGTCATTGGTGCCGGCCTGCTGCATGGCGAGGAAGAACCACATCACCATCGGGGTAAAGAAGAAATAGACCAGCGAGGCGCCCATCAGAAACAGGATGGGCGAGGCAATCAGGAACGGCAGGAAAGCGTTGCGCTCGTTCTTGTAGAGACCCGGAGCGATGAACTTGTAGATCTGCGTGGCGATCAGCGGAAAGGCGATCACCATGCCGCCGAACATGGCGAGCTTCACCTGGGTGAAGAAGAACTCCTGCGGCGCGGTATAGATCAGTTCGACCTTGTGTGGGTCGAGCCCCGCCCATTGCGTCGCCCATTTGAACGGGATGACCAGAAGGTTGAACAGGCGCCTGGCAAAGAAGAAGCAGACCAGGAACGCGACGAAGAACCCACCCAGAGACCAGATCAGGCGGCGACGCAGTTCGATAAGGTGCTCGATCAGCGGCGCCGACGATTTCTCGATCTCTTCCTTCTCTTTGTCCGAGACGCTCACTTGGCGGCTCCCGCCGTTTTCTTGGCGTCGGCGGCTTTTTTCCCGGCCGGCTTCTTCGCCGCAGCCGGCGCTGCCTTAGCCTTGGGCGCTACCTTCTTGGCGGGCGTCGCGGCCTTTGCTCCCGCCGGCGCGGACGTTGCCGCCGATGCCTTGACCGTCTTCACCGCTCCACCCGCAGCCTTCGTCTTCGATGTCGCTGCCTTTTTTGCCGGCTCCGCGGGTGTGGCGGTCTGGGCAACAGGCGCAGTCACTGAAGCGTCGCTCATGGCCGGGAAGATCGGCGCGGCCGGGGCCGCTTCGGTCCCGCTGGCGCCGGGCATCTCCGTCGCGCCGTTCTTGAGCGGCTCGGCGGCTTGCGGCGATGCGTCGGGCGCCGCCACATCGGCGGCCGGCTTGGGCTTCATCATCGTATCGACGCCGGCCCGCACGTCGGCTGCCGCCTGTTCGAACGGATTGAGCTGCTTGCGGATTTCGGTCATCGGATTGAGGCTCCGAAGGCTGTCGACCGAACTCTTGACGTCATCGAGCTCGGCTTCCTTCAGGGCGTCGTTGAACTGCTTCTGGAAGTCAGCCGCCATCGCGCGCAATTTCGCCGCGGTGCGGCCGAACGTGCGCAGCATGTTGGGCAGATCCTTCGGCCCGACGACCACGATCATGACGACCGCGATCACCAGCAGCTCGCTCCAACCGACTTCGAACATGGCAATCTATTCCGACTAGTGCATGCCGCCCAAAAGCGCGAAGCGGTTTTGGGCTAACGGCATGTACAAAGCAACAACCGGGCTCAGCTCTTGCTGACCTTTTCCTTGCCCGGCGAAACGGTCTCGTCGGCGCGGTGCTCGACGGTACGCTTGTCGTCGACGTCGTCGTCAGCCATGCCCTTCTTGAAGCTCTTGATGCCCTTGGCCATGTCGCCCATCAGCTCGGGAATCTTGCCCCGGCCGAACACCAGAAGCACGATGACCAGCACGATCATCCAGTGCCAAATCGAAAATGAACCCATTGCCTGTCTCTCTTGAATGTTTTCCCTCGGCGATGATCTATGCGTTTTCGCTCAGGGATTCAAACACAACCGCAGTGAAGTTGATAAAATGGCTGCCCGATGTCACGCACTTTCGGCGTCGGCGGCTTGCTACGAATCGGCGCAGTCCTGCCCTTGAGCACCCAAGAGCGGCTTTTTTGCGTCACTCTTCCGTGACGCGCGGGGTCAGCAATCCGAGTTCCTCGAGGTCGATATCGGTCAGCGCATCCTCGTCCTCGGTCAGCGCATCCGGATCGGCAGGCGGGACGGGCATCGAGAAATTGGACGGCATGCGCGTCGACAGGAGCCCGGCGCCCTTCAGCTCTTCCATGCCGGGCAGGTCACGGATTTCCTCCAGCGCGAAATGGTCGAGGAAGGCGTCGGTGGTGCCATAGGTCACGGGACGGCCGGGCGTGCGTCGCCGGCCGCGCATCCTCACCCATTCGGTTTCGAGCAGCGTGTCCAGCGTGCCCTTGGAGGTTTCGACGCCTCTGATGTCCTCGATCTCGGCGCGCGTCACCGGCTGGTGATAGGCAATGATCGCCAGCACCTCGAGCGCCGCGCGAGAGAGCTTTCGCTGCTGGACCGAGTCCCGGCTCATCAGGAACGCAAGATCGCCGGCGGTGCGGAATGCCCAGGCATCGCCGACCCGCACCAGATTGACGCCGCGCTTGGCGTAGATCTCCTGCAGATCGGCCATTGCCGCCGTGATATTGACGCCGTCGGGCAGGCGCGCCGCCAATTGCCTTTCGCTGACCGGCTCGGCGCTGGCGAATATAATCGCCTCGGCCATGCGGACAGCTTCCGACAACTGCAGCCGCTCGGCGAGGTTCTCGATAGAGCCCAGTTCGGCCGTCTCGTCTTCCGGTTCGTCGTCGACCTTGAACGGGATGACCGAAGCGTTGGCGCGTTCGCTCATGATACCACCTCGACTGCCTTGACCCCTTGCGCGCGGCCGCGCAGATAGATCGGTGCGAAAACCTGATCCTGCCGCACTTCCAGTTTCCCCTCGCGCACCATTTCGAGCGTCGCGGCGAAGGAGCTGGCGACCGCCGTCCGCTTCTCTTCCGGCGTCGCCAGATATTGGATCAGGAAGCTGTCCAGCGCGGTCCAGTTGCTGACCGTCCCGATCAACCGCGCCAGCACTTCGCGCGCGTCCTTAAGCGACCAGACGGCGCGCCGGGCGATCGTCACATTGTTGATCGCCTGCCGCTGGCGCTGTTGCGCATAGGCGGTCAAAAGATCGTAGAGCGAAGCCGAATAGGCGTTGCGCTTCTCGATGATGACCATTTCCGGCATGCCGCGCGCGAAGACATCGCGGCCGAGCCGGTTGCGGTTGACCAGCCGCGCCGCGGCATCGCGCATCGCCTCCAGCCGCTTCAGCCGGAATTGCAGCACCGCCGCCAGTTCCTCGCCGCTCTCGCCCTCTTCGCCTGGCTGTTTCGGGATCAGCAGCTTCGACTTGAGGAAGGCGAGCCACGCCGCCATCACGAGATAGTCGGCCGCAAGCTCCAGCCTCAGCGCCCTCACCTTCTCGATGAAAGCCAGATACTGCTCGGCGAGCGCCAGGATCGAGATGCGGGCGAGATCGACCTTCTGGTTGCGCGCCAGATGCAGGAGAAGGTCGAGCGGCCCCTCGAAACCGGCGACGTCGACCACCAGCGAAGGATCGCCAGTGAGGCGTGAATCGTCGTTCTCGGCCCACAGACGGTCCATCGGTGCGGCCTTCGCGGCCTTGCTGTCCAATGTCTCCGCCACTTGCCCTTCCATCCCTTCGGTTCAGGCCACCGCTTCGAAATAGGTGGCGAATTCCTCGCGTATCGCGGTTTCGTCGGCGACGTCGCGGCTCCTTATATAGGTCAGTGCCCGCTCCGCCCTCGCCAAGGACTTGCCTGCGAGGGCCGTCGTGCGCGACGCGATGCCGGACATTTCCTCGAAAACGCCGTTGCAGTGAAGAACGAGATCGACACCTGCCGCAAGGATCGCGGCCGCCTTTGACGGGAAATCCCCAGAAAGTGCCTTCATCGACGTGTCGTCACTCATCAGGAGCCCATCGAAGCCGATCTCGCCTCGGATCACCTCGCTCACAACCTTGGCCGAGGTTGTCGCCGGATTGTCCGGGTCGACAGCGCTGTAAACGACATGCGCCGTCATCGCCATCGGCAGGTGATTGAGCGCCTTGAATGGAGCGAAATCGCGTCGCCGTAATGCGGCGAGCGGTGTATCGACCGTCGGCAGCGCGAAATGGGTGTCGGCAAAAGCGTGGCCGTGGCCCGGAATGTGCTTCATGACGGGCAGGACGCCGCCCGCCATCAAGCCTTCGGCCGAAGCTCGGCCAAGCTCGATCACGGCATTGGGCTTCGTGCCATAGGCACGAGCGCCGATCACCTCGCTCGCGCCTTTGACCGGAACATCTAGGACCGGCAGGCAATCGGCGGTGACGCCATGGCGCAGGAGATCGAAGGCGTGCAGGCGCGCCAGGAGCCATGCGGCGCGGCGGCCGGCTTCGCGATCGTCACGCCAAAGGGCGCCAAGCGCGCCGCCTGCCGGATAGTTCGGCGCCAGCGGCGGCCGCAGCCGCTGCACACGGCCGCCTTCCTGGTCGATGAAGACCGGAGCGTCCGGCCGTCCGACACAGTCGCGCATCGAAGCGACCAGGTCGCGGATCTGCTCGGTCTCTCCGATGTTGCGCGCGAACAGGATGAAACCCCAGGGGCGTTCATCCCGATAGAAGCTGATTTCCTCAGGAGCGAGCGATTTCCCGGCACAGCCGAGGATCATGGATTTTGATTCGGTCATGAATGGAATCTTAGGGCTTTGGCCAAGCAAAGGGAATCACCCCTGGCCCGCGACGCCCGAACCGGAAAACCGTCCACAACGAAACGCCGGCGCGGCCTTGCGGCGGCGCCGGCGTTGAAACGATCTGGGACGATCAGCGCGAGACGAAGCAGGTGCCGCCGGCCGCCTTATAGCTGGTGCACAGGTTGATCGCGTCGTTGCGCGACTGCGCCGGAACCCGGACGCGGTAGAACGTGCCCTTGCCGGCGATCTCTGCCTTGACGATGTTAGCCTTGCGCCCGGAAAGCACGCTGCCGTAGCGGCGCTGCAGGTCCTGATAGGTCGACTGGGCGCTTTCAACCGTCGGCTGCGAGGCGATCTGCATCGACCACGAGCCGCTGCCTGCCGCCGCCGCCGGATCGATGGAAGCGACCTGGTCGGGCTTGACCTCGCCGACGATGTCTACCGGCTGGTCGGAAGGGCGTGGCGGCGCCACCGGCACCTTCGCCGGCGTGTTGGCCGACTGGGCCTTGGCTTCATTCTTCGGCGCGGCATTGGGTATCGCTGGCTTGACCACCTCGGTCTGGTCGCCCTGACCGGCAGTCTGGTCGGTGGCCGGCGTGACCGTCCCCGTCGCCTGGGCGTCGCCCTGCCCGGCCGGAGCAACGTGCTGCGGCGCCGGATCGGCTGGCTCGGTTGCCGCCACTTTCGGCGCGGCAGGAGCCGGATCCTCGTGCGCGACCAGCGAGCCGTCAGGCTTCACCATCATGGTTTTGACCTTGCGCGGCGCTACGGCGACGACGTCATTGCCGGTCCCCTTGTCGGCCTCTTGCAGCACCTGGGCGATGCGGTCCTCCGATTTCGGCGTCGGAGCGGCCGGCTGCGCGGTGCCCTGGGCGCTACTCGGCGCTGCCGCGTCAGGACCCGACGCTACTGCGTCCGGACCCGGCGCTGCCGCGTCGGGATTGGCCGCTGCGTCGGCGCCAGACGCTGCATCGGTGTCGTCGGGCGAAAGATCGACGATCCGGCTCTGCGGCGGTTCCTTGGACGCCACGTCGATCGGCTCCTCGATGTTGGTCACCAGTTTCTGCTGCACCGGCTCGGCAGGCTTGGCCGCACCACCCTTGGCGACCGCGTCATAGACCTTGCTGTCCTGGTTCGGCACCACGGCGCCACCCGGATTCTCCGGCTTGACCTTGATCGGCGAATTGTCGGCCTTCACGATCACGGGCGCTTCGCTGCCGCCCTTGCCGCCAAAGGAGAAGGCAAGCGCGCCAAGGCCGCCCGCGATAACCACGGCGCCGACGAGCGCGGCAACCATCATGCCACGGCTGCGCGGCTTTGCTGCCTCCCGTTCGGCAAGGCCCGGCACAGTCATCGCCTCATCGAGTTCGGGATCGTAGTCGAGGTCATCGGTGGCGAAATCGTCCGCCTGCGAAACCGGCCGGCTGCCGGGCAAGTCGTCGGCATCGAATTCGCTCGCGGCTGCGGCATAGGACGCGGCCGCCGGAGCGGAGGTCGTCTCGGCGCGCAACTCGCGGCGATCATAGCCGGTCTTGAATCCGGCGCTGTAGGATTCGTCGTCATAACCCCGGCTCGGCGCCGGCGCCGTGGCGATCTCGGTCGCGTTCATCTCGCTGAGCAGACCCGCGAATTCGGCGTCGAGATCGTCATAGGCGGGCACCGCCGGCTGATCCTCCTCGAAGCTGAGCTCCGGAATATCGAGGTCGTCGGCCAGTGCGACTACGCGCTCCGGCACGTCGACCGTCTCGACATCGGGCACTTCCTCATACTGGCGAGGCTGCGGCGCCGAAGCCGGCTTGGCGTAGGCGGAATGGTCCTTCGCCGGCTCATCGCGGTAGGCCGGAGCCGCTATCTGCGGCGCGGGAGCCACCGGCTGCGGCGCGAACGACGCTTCCACCGGGGCGGCGACCGGGGTCACCCGACTCCACGACCGTGACGGCTCGGCGGGCGCGACCGGCGCGTCCATCTCGATGCCCTTGGCGAAGGCGGCATCGAAAGCCTCGTCATCGAAATCGATGCTCGGTTCGGCATTCTGCTCAGGCGCCGCCTCTTCGAAGCCCTGCCGGTCGAGTTCGTCGGCGAGCAGGCTATCGAGATCGGCATCGGCGGGTCGAGCGGTCTGCTCGTCGCGTGCAGGCTCGTGCTCATCGAGATCCCAATCGAGATCATCGGCGGCGGCCTGATGGCCGGTGTGGCCGGCCGGCTGCGGTGCCGAAGCGGGTTCCTTGGCGACTGGCATCGGGGCGGCTGCAATGGGGGCGGCCGGAGCCGGAGCGGCCGGAATGGGCCGCGCGGTCATGGCGCCGAGCAACGCGTTGAGTTCGTCTTCCAGGCTCCGCTCGCTGCTGGTCGCAGCCGGCTTGGCCGGCTCGACTGCGGCGACCGGCGGAACCGGCGCCGATACGGCCGCAGCAGGCTCGGCGAATGACGGCTCAGCCGCGGCGGCTGGCTCGACAGCGGGAACTTCCGGCTCCTCGGCAAGAGCATCACCGAAGTTGAGTTCGAAATCGTCTTCGATGACCTGATCGGCTGCGGCCTCGTGATCGGCGACGGGTTCAGGATCGACGGCGGGGGCCTCCGCCTCCTCGGCAAGGGCGTCACGGAAGCTGAGCTCGAAATCGTCTTCGACGACCTGATCCGCAGATGCTTCGTGGTCGCCAACAGGCTCGTAATCGGCGACGGGTTCGGGATCGGCTGCGAAATGCGCAACTTCCGCAGGCGCCTCGGCGGCCTCCAGCTGCTCGTCCTCGACAGCCGTCGGCTGCTCGTCCTCGACAGACTGCGGCCGCTCGTCATCGACCGACAGCTCCTGTTCCAGGATCAGCTCCTGCGGCTGATCGAAACCCAAATCGACGTCGGACATTACCTGATCGAATTCGGCCTGATCTACCTGGCTGTCGAAATCTTCGTCGGCGATCGATTGCTCGGCAGCGGCGTGAGCTTCCACCGGCTGAACATCGGCGGCCCCGGGGTGCTGCTCGATCTCGCGGTCGTCGAACGCCAGTTCGTCCTCGAGCGACATCTGCACGGCGTTGTCGAAATCGGCATCGAATGCGGCCTCGGCCGCGGGCTCGACAGCGGCAGGCTCGGCAGCCGCGACGGCGCCATGGCCGGCGTCGGGCCCATGATGGTCGATCTGGAAGCCGTCATCCAGCGAGGCTGCCATTTCCTGATCGATGGAAAGGTCGTCCTCCAGAGGCGAAACTTCGTCCTCCAGAGGCGAAACTTCGTCCTCGTGCGGCGAGACTTCCAAAGAGCGCGCGACCGCCTTGTCGAAATCATCGTCGAAGGGGTCGAAATCATCGTCGGAGGCAATATCGGCGGCCGGCTCCGGCGCACGCGGCGTGGCAAAGTGGGCGTGATCGGCCGCGTCGTCAAAGACGAAGTCCTGTTCGAAGGAAGCGGCAAGCTCGTCGTCGGTGAGTTGGTAGGCCGGCTGGTGCTGGACTGCCGGCTGCGTGACCGGCGCGCTTTCCTCGGCAGCGTCGAATTCGCCCATCAATTCCTTTTCGAGGTCGATGTCGAAGTCGCTCTCTTCCGCGGCCTGGTTTACGGGCGCGGCCTTCGCGGCCGCCGGCGTCTGCGGCCTGACCGGCTGACGCGGATCGAAGCCCATGATGCGGGTCAATTCCGCGAACGGATCGTCATCGGCGATGTGGTTGCTTGCGGCTGCTTTCAGCTGGGTTCTGTCTGCCATTATTGTTCCCGAACTCGCACACAGTCGGACGCCATGGACGTCGCGCAGGGTTGGCCCTTACCAGCGCAATGTGGGCAAAAGGTGACAGGTTTTTTAGTCAAACCTAACGCATTTCGGTAGGCGCATCAGCTCCTATCAGCGTCAGGCCGGAGGTCAAAACATCCGAAACAGCCTGCACCAGCCCTAGTCTGGCATACGTCAATTGTGGGTCGTTAACCTTAACAAAACGTAAGTCTGGGTTGTCGGTGCCCCGATTCCAGTGTGCGTGGAAGCTCGACGCCAGATCGTAGAGGTAGAATGCCAGCCGGTGCGGCTCCAGCGCAAGTGCGGCGGATTCGATCAGCCGTGGATATTCAGCCAGCTTCCGGATCAGGCCCATCTCGCCCTCATCCGTCAGCGACGAAACCGAGGCCACGAGCCGGTTGCGGTCGAAATTCGCCTCGCCCAGTTGCTCGCTCGCCTGCCGGAACACCGAGTGGCAGCGCGCCGAGGCGTATTGCACGTAGAACACCGGATTGTCCTTGGACTGCTCGGTGACCTTGGCGAAGTCGAAATCGAGCGGCGCGTCGTTCTTGCGGTAGAGCATCATGAAGCGGATCGGGTCGCGGCCGACCTCCTCCACCACGTCGCGCAGCGTGACGAAATCACCCGACCGTTTCGACATGCGCACGGGCTCGCCATCGCGAAACAGCTTCACCAGTTGACAGAGAAGGACCGTGAGCTTCACCGTATCGCCGGCGACCGCGCGCGCCAGTGCCTCCAGCCGCTTGACGTAGCCGCCATGGTCGGCGCCGAGCACATAGATCAGATCGACGAAGCCGCGCTCGACCTTGTCCTTGAGATAGGCGACGTCGGCGGCGAAATAGGTGAACGAGCCGTCGGACTTGACCAGCGCGCGGTCCATATCGTCGCCGACGGCGGTCGAGCGGAACAGCGTCTGCTCACGGTCTTCCCAGTCGTCCGGCTTCTCGCCCTTCGGCGGCGGCAGCTTGCCCTTGTAGATATGGCCCTTGAGCGTCAGGTCGGCGATCGCCGCCCGGATCTTCTTGGCATTGTCGGCATGCAGCGTGCGCTCGGAGAAGAACACGTCGTGATGCACGTTGAGCAGCGCCAGGTCCTCGCGGATCATCGCCATCATGGCGTCGACCGTGCGGTCCTTGGCGATCGCCAGCGCTTCCTCTTCCGGCATCTCCAGCAGGCTGCGGCCGAATTCTTTGGCCAGCGCCTGGCCGACCGGGACCAGATAGTCACCCGGATAGAGGCCCGGCGGGATCTCGCCGATGTCTTGGCCAAGCGCCTCGCGATAGCGCAGCATGGCCGAGCGTCCCAGCACGTCGATCTGCGAGCCGGCGTCGTTGATGACATATTCCTTGGTCACGTCGTAGCCGGCGAAGGCCATCAGATTGGCCAAAGTGTCGCCGACGACGGCGCCGCGGCAATGCCCGACATGCATCGGACCGGTCGGATTGGCCGAGACATATTCGACATTGGCCTTGCGGCCGCCGCCGATCTTCGAGCGGCCATAGTTGCGGCCCTCACCGAGCAGCGCCGCCAGATGCGCCTGCCAGAACCCGTCCTTCAGCCTGAGATTGACGAAGCCCGGCCCGGCGACGTCGGCGGACGCGATATCGGCATCGGCGCGCAGCACCTCGACCAGCTTCTCGGCAAGAGCGCGCGGGTTCTGTCCGGTGGGTTTCGCCAGCACCATCGCCGCATTGGTGGCAAGGTCGCCGTGGCTGGCGTCGCGCGGCGGCTCGACCGCGATGCGCGACAGATCCGGCGATGCGCCATCCTTGCCCTTCAGATCAAGGGTTTCGACGGCTTTTACGATCCGCGCGTTGAAATCGGCGAAGATATTCATCGGGTATGCTCTGGAAAATTGGTTATCGGACCGCCCGGAAGAGTCCGCTTCGAAACTCGCCCCGATGAGTCAGATGGCGTGGCTTTCGAGAACCGGAGCGGACATTTAAGTCCGTGAGCACCGGAAGCGGAGAAAGTCGCGTCAGATGGCCGCCAGGGTAGAGTTTCGAAGCGGGCTCTAGCTCAAATCGGGCGTATGGTCAAACAATCGCCTGTGCTCCTTGAGCGCATAGGTGTCGGTCATGCCTGCCAGGAAGTCCGCAACGCTGCGCGCCTTGATGCGATCTTCAGCGCGGTCGAGCCCTTCGCGCCATCCGTCGGGCATGGCGCGCGGATCGGCGAAATAGACATCGAACAGGTCGCGAACGATCCGTTCGGCGTCGGCCCGCACACGCATCACTTCGGCATGCCGATAGAGATGCTTGTAGAGAAAGGCCTTCAACTCCTTCTCTTCGGCAGCCATGCTTGCGGAGAAGGTGACCATCGTCTCGCCCGCCGCCCTCACCGCATCCGCGCTCTCCGGCTTGAGGCGCTCGATATTGGCGGTGGCGGAAGCAATCACATCCTCCACCATCAACGTGATCTGCCGGCGCATCAGCTCGTGGCCGGTGCGCACGTCATCGAGCTGCGGGTAGCGGGCGCGCACGCCCTTCAGGATCGAGCCCGGCAGGCCGACGTCCTCCAGCATGTCCAGCGTCAGGAAGCCGGAGCGCAGGCCGTCATCGATGTCATGGCTGTTGTAGGCAATGTCGTCGGCGATCGCCGCGCACTGCGCCTCGATGCCGGCGAAGCGGTCGAGCTCGAGGTCGTGCAGTTCGGAGTAATCGCGGATCGCCTGCGGCACGGGACCCTTGAGCCCTTTCCCGCTTGCGTCGGTCAGCGGCCCATTGTGCTTGACCAGCCCCTCCAGCGTTTCCCAGGTGAGGTTCAGCCCGTCGAAATCGGCGTAACGCCGCTCGAGCCTGGTGACGATGCGCAGCGACTGCGCATTGTGGTCGAACCCGCCCCAGGCAGCCATCTTCTCGTTCAGCGCCTCCTCGCCGGTATGGCCGAAGGGCGTATGGCCGAAATCATGGACCAGGGCGACGGCTTCGGCGAGGTCCTCGTCGCCGCGCAGCGCCCGCGCCAAGGCGCGGGCGATCTGCGCCACCTCGATCGAATGCGTCAGCCTGGTGCGATAGTGGTCGCCTTCATGCGCGACGAACACCTGCGTCTTATGTTTCAGCCGGCGAAAGGCGGTGGAATGGATGATGCGGTCGCGGTCGCGCTGGAACGGCGTGCGGGTCGGGCTTTCGGGCTCGTCGAACAGCCGGCCGCGCGACCGCGCCGGATCGCTCGCATAGACGGCGCGCGGCCGATAGCCGAATCCGATATCGCCGAGAGCGTCCTTGCTCATTCGCCCACCAGTTGACTTGCCCCCGCCCGCTTCATACCTATCATGGGAAACCGAAAGCAAGGTGACGCCGATGGGCGCGGATGCCAAGACTGCCATGAAGGTCGAGATGACCGACGCCGCCGCGAAGCGGATCGCCAAGATTGTCGCTGGCGAACCCGGCAAGAGCGCCTTGCGCGTTTCCGTCGAAGGCGGCGGCTGCTCCGGCTTCTCCTACAAGTTCGATCTCGTCGACAGTCGCAACGACGACGACGTCGCCATCGAGAAGGACGGCGCGACGATCCTGATCGACGACCTCTCGCTGGTCTATATGGGCGGCTCGGTGATCGACTTCGTCGACGACCTGATGGGCCAGTCCTTCCAGATCAGGAACCCGAACGCCGTCGCCTCCTGCGGCTGCGGCACCAGTTTTTCCGTCTGAACGATCCGATGCCTGCGATCGGCGCGGTCCGCCAGGTCGCGCTGTCGGCCGGGCGCGATCTCGATGCGACGCTGGCCTTCTGGCAGGGCGTGCTCGGCATGAGCGTGCATGCGCGCTACGATCCGCCGGGCATTGCCTTCATCATGGCCGGCGATGTGCGGCTCCTCTTCGCCGACGGCGTGCCGCCCGGCACCGTCTATCTCGACATTGCCGGTCTCGAGGCCTTCCATGCCGAGACGAAGGCCGCCGGTATTCCCTTCACCGCGCCGCCCGCGCTCGTGCACCGCGACACCGAGGGCCGGTTCGGTCCAGCGGGGGAAAGCGAATGGATGGCCTTTCTAAAGGATCCCGCAGGCAATACGATCGGCCTTGTCGAGCGCCTTGCGCCGGAACGAGATTGAGGTCCCCATGAAGATCGTCACCTGGAACATCAACGGCGTTCGCGCCCGCATCGGCAACCTCACCCACTGGCTGACCGAGAGCGCGCCGGACATCGTGTGCCTGCAGGAGATCAAGACCCTCGACGATCAGTTCCCGCGCGCCGAGATCGAGGCGCTGGGCTACAATGTCGAGACCAACGGCCAGAAGAGCTTCAACGGCGTCGCCATCCTCTCGAAGCTCCCCTTCGACGAAGTCAATCGCGGCTTGCCCGGCGACGATGCCGACGACCACGCGCGCTTTATCGAAGGCGTTTTCTCGACCGACAAAGGCGCCCTGCGCGTCGCCTCGCTCTATCTGCCGAACGGCAACCCGGTCGATGACGAGCGGAAGTTTTCCTACAAGCTGGCATGGATGGCGAGGCTGGAGCGCTGGGCGCAAGAACGGCTGAGGCTCGAGGAAGCGCTGGTGCTCGCCGGCGACTACAACGTCATCCCCGAGCGCGCCGACGCCAGGTTCCCCGACAACTGGCTCGGCGACGCGCTGTTCCAGCCGGAGACGCGGCAGGCCTTCCGCCGCCTGAAGAACCTCGGCTTCACCGAGGCCGTGCGCGCCGTCACCGACTCTGCCGATGTCTATACCTTCTGGGACTATCAGGCCGGCGCCTGGCAGAAGAACAACGGCATCCGCATCGATCATCTTCTGCTGTCGCCCGAGGCCGCCAACCGCTTTTCATCGGCCTCGGTCGAAAAGCATGTGCGCGCCTGGGAAAAACCCTCCGACCATGTGCCGGTGGCTATCGATCTCGCCTTGCAGCCGGCCTGAAGAAGCTATTCAGGTAACTCTCGCAGAACCCTGATATTGCCACAAATCGCGCGTTTGATGCGGGCTGTTGCGGGGGTTCGATGACGATCCGATTTGTTCTTTGCCCGATCGGCGTTGCGCTGGCATTTGCCACACCGGCGCCGGTGCTGGCCGCCCAAGCGTGCCTTGCCAACGGCAAATCGTTCAAGGTCGGCGAGACAGCCTGCCTGACTGTTGCCGGCGAAAGTCACCTTGCGCGCTGCGACATGGTTCTCAACAACACGTCCTGGACGAAGGTCAAGGACGTGTGCCCCGGCGAAAGCCAGGCGCCGAAATTGCACCCAACCTCGATATCGACGCCGACGCCAAGCGTGGTGCCGACGGAACCTACCGAGAACTGAGGAGCTGCCGATCTCCCCCCAAAGGGGGAGATTTGGCGCCGCTTACTGGTCGCCGTTGTTGCCCTTGGTCAGGATGTCGTCGGCGAGTGAAATCGCCGTGCGGCGGTCCGCCTCGCCGGCGGCGGCGAAGGCTTCTTCCTGCATGCTGCGGATCCAGGGCTGATCGGCCGGCGGAGCCCGCTCAAGTGCGGCCGTCATCATCGCCAGGCCGCGCACGACCTTGCCGCTCTGGAACAAGAGATTGCCGAGCGTCGCCTGCGCGCCGGCATGTCCCTTTTCGGCCGCGAGCTGCAGCCAGCGTCCGGCCTGCTTGACGCTGGCCTTCACACCGCCCTCGCCCTTCAGGAACATCTGGCCGATCTCGAACTGGGCGTTCGGGTTGCGGTAGTTGGCGGCGGCGCGCATGTAATATTCCTGCGCCGCGACCTCGTTTTCCTCGACCGGGCTGCCGGGAATGCCTTTGCGCAGATAGTCGCCGAGCGCCACAAGCGCGTCCGAGACATAGCTTTCCTCGGGCGAGCCCGGCTCGACATCCTGGTCGACGATCTCCGAGAAGAACTTGAAGGCCGCGTAGTCGTCGCGCGCCACGCCGTCGCCTTCGGCATACATGCGCGCAAGCTTCCAGGTGGCGCCGATCTGGCCGTTCTCGGCGGCGTATTTATAGGCCTCGACCGCCTGGTCCTTGTGGCCGTTCTTGTAGGCGGAAAAGCCGAACTGGAACACGGCCCACGGGCTCGACTGCGGCTTCACGCCGGTCTTGTCGTCGAACACCTTGTCGTCGAAGGCCATGGCCTGTCCGACGGCGCCCAAGGTCGCGACAGCGACCAGTGCCGGCAAGACAAATGACCTCAACACCTCAAATGTCCGCATAGCAGTGTGTTTCTTTCGCACCGCCCGGATGGGTGACCGCGCCGTCGCGGGCCGACCCTACGGTCTGCGCATATTTCCAGATCGCGCCGGACTGATAGTCGGTCTTGCGCGCCTTCCATTTCTTTGCCCGTGCCGCCAGTTCGGCATCCGACAGCGCCACCTCGATCGTGCCTTTCACGGCGTCGATCGAAATCACGTCGCCATCCTTGACGAGCCCGATCGGCCCGCCGACCGCCGCCTCCGGCCCGACATGGCCGATACAGAAGCCGCGCGTGGCGCCGGAGAAGCGTCCGTCCGTGATCAGCGCTACCTTGCCGCCCATGCCCTGGCCGTAGAGCGCCGCCGTCGTCGACAGCATCTCGCGCATGCCCGGTCCGCCGCGCGGCCCCTCGTAGCGGATGACGAGAACCTCGCCTTCGTGATAGTTGCGCTGCGTGACCGCTTCGAAGCACTCCTCTTCCGAATCGAAGCAGCGCGCCGGGCCTGAGAATTTCAGCTCCGACATGCCGGCGACCTTCACGATCGCGCCTTCGGGGGCAAGGTTGCCCTTCAAGCCCACAACGCCGCCTGTCTTGGTGATTGGCCGATTGGCGGGACGCACAACATCCTGGCTGTCATTCCAGGCAACATGCTCCATGTTTTCGGCCAAAGTGCGGCCAGTGACCGTCATGCAATCGCCGTGCAGGTAGCCGTGGTCGAGCAGCGTCTTCATCAGGAGTGGAATGCCGCCGGCCTCGAACATGTCCTTGGCGACATATTTGCCGCCGGGCTTGAGATCGGCGATGTAGGGCGTCTTCTCGAAGATCGCCGCCACGTCGAAAAGGTCGAACTTGATGCCGGCCTCATGCGCGATCGCCGGCAGATGCAGCGCCGCGTTGGTCGAGCCGCCGGTGGCCGACACGACCGTCGCGGCATTCTCCAGCGCCTTGCGGGTGATGATGTCGCGCGGCCGGATGTTCTTGGCGATCAGCTCCATGACCTTCTCGCCGGAGGCGAAATTGAAGCGGTCGCGCATCTCGTAGGGCGCCGGCGCGCCGCAGGAATAGGGCAAAGCCAGGCCGATCGCCTCGGCGACGGTCGCCATGGTGTTGGCGGTGAACTGGGCGCCGCAGGAACCCGCCGACGGACAGGCCGCCTGCTCTATCTCGAGCAGTTCCGCATCGGAGATCGTGCCGACCGAATGCTGGCCGACCGCCTCGAACACGTCCTGCACGGTGATCTGCCGGCCGCGATAGCTGCCGGGCAGGATCGAGCCGCCATAGATGAAGATCGACGGCACGTTGAGGCGGACCATCGCCATCATCATGCCGGGCAGCGACTTGTCGCAGCCGGCCAAGCCGACCAGCGCGTCGTAGCAATGGCCGCGCATGGTGAGCTCGACCGAATCGGCGATCACCTCGCGCGACACCAGCGACGACTTCATGCCCTGATGGCCCATGGCGATGCCGTCGGTGACGGTGATGGTGCAGAATTCGCGCGGCGTGCCGTTGGCGGCCGCTACGCCCTTCTTGACCACCTGCGCCTGGCGCATCAGCGAGATGTTGCAGGGCGCGGCCTCGTTCCAGCAACTGGCGACGCCGACCAGCGGCTGCGCGATCTCGGCCGCCGACAGTCCCATGGCGTAGAGGTACGAGCGATGCGGCGCGCGCGCCGGACCAACGGTCACGTAGCGGCTGGGCAGCTTGGCCTTGGAGATCACCCTGGCGTCCATACTCGTCCTTGCCGCCCCTCAATGCGGCCTGCCTCATCGCCGGGCCAACCTGGCACGCATCCCGAGACCTATTCGAGTTGCTCCGGGTTTATGGCGGGAAATGGGCAGTTCCCCCGACCTGACTTCTAGCGCAGGGGTTGTTCATAAACTGTTGCTAAAACGTCACAATTGTGAAGGGCGCGGTTTGTGACCCGCATATGCAACATAACGTCGGCCGATCGGGCCAGGCCGTTGATTGCACAACGAAAAAGGCCGGGCATTGCCCGGCTTTTTTCCCAATCCTTCGTGGCGACTTAGAACTTGATCTTTACGCCGCCCGAAATCGCGGTGACCAGATCGTTGCCGAAGTCGTAGCTGGCATCCGCCCCGACGACTTTGCCGTTCTCGCCAATCAATATCCCTGAATGGCCGCTGGTCATCACGCCAATCGCACCAGCCAGCCGAACCTCGATATTCGGCTTCGGCGTGTAGGCGACGCCGCCGCCCAGCGTCCAGGTATCGGTCTGGGCACCATAACCATGCGAGGTGCCGCGATCCCAAGAAAGCTGACCAGCGGCGCTCCACTGATCGTTGAACTTGTGGCCGATGCCGCCTGAAACCGTCCAGCCGTCCCGATACATCAGGTCAAGCGAGGTCACCTCTGCTGGAGAATTCGTGAAGCAAAGCGCGGCGGGAACACCCACAGGGCAGATCGGCACGCTCTGCAGCACGCTCCAGTTGACCCACTTGATCGAACCGAAGGCGAGCCAGCCCGGCGCGACGCCCGACTGTAATTTCAATTCCACCACATCCGGCATGTATTGCGTCGAGCCGTAGATCGGGATCGTACCCAAGCCAACATTCGTCAAGTCCAGCGTGCCCGAGATGTTGTCGAGCTTGACCTTCGAATTGTAGACGAGGCTCGCGCGCAGCGCGATGTCAGGGATTTCATAGGCGATGCCGGCGCGCCAGCCCCAGCCGTTGCTCGTCAGGTCCACACGACCAGTTCCACCGAAGTTGGGCACCAGCGGTGACACCAAGTCTTCCTTGAAGCCATAAACCTTCTGATAGAAAACACCGCCAATAAAGCGGAGCTGGCCCTTGCCCGCATCCATTTTGTAAGAGCAGGTTGCAGCGTAGTTGTCGCTCTTGATGTCGGTCTCCATGTTGGAGAACGCGCCGTTCCACACGCCGGGCGCAGTGTGCGCGCCCCAAGGCTGTGAGTAATCGACCATACAGTCGACACCCTGGACAACCTGGACCTTGCCGCCGATGCGCGGCACCCAATAATCCTCGGCTCCGTCAGCCGTGGTTCCGAAACCGAGGTCGGCCCCTCCGGGACCGCGCGCATTCTTGTACTTGCGATCCGGCATCACGAAAGTCGCTTCCGCTTCCGTGGCGAAAGGCGCTGGATCGAACAGCAGATCGATGTCGTAGCCGCCGCGCTCCAGGCCGCCGGCATGCGCCGGATGCATTGCCGCACCGATAAGAGTCAGCGAAAAGCACCCTGCCCCCAGCAGTGCTTTGAGCCGCAAAATGTTCATGGATTCCCTCCCCGAAAATACGCGGGATCAAGCTAGAACCAATTCGGGTAAATGGCGCAACAACGAATTCAGGGGCTGTACACGTACGCCCTTGACAGCTCGCATTTTCGCCATTGTACCCGGCCGCGAAATCGAGCCTAATCGCGGCCAATAGGTATCGATTGGCAGAAAAAAGCTGCAAAAACCTTTCAATGCAGCTCAAAAACAGGCCATTTTAGGGGAAAAAGGCCCCATTGTTACATTATGGCAACAATAGGGCCTAAAGTTTCCGTTTACGTCAAAATTAACGCAACGGCATGCCTATCTCGCAGGCAGATGACGCTTCGGAAAGTCGCTCTCCAGCGGGAGCGAATCTTGCCGTTCAGCCGGCGTCGCGAACCCTGGTCAAAGCGACCGAAAGCTTCTCCTGCGCCTCGCGATATTCGGCAAGCTTTTCGCGCTCGGCCTCGACCACTTCCTCCGGCGCGTTGGCGACGAACTTCTCGTTCGACAGCTTCTTGTGCAGGCGGGCGATCTCCTCGGTCACCTTGGCCAGTTCCTTCTGCAGCCGCGCGGCTTCGGCCGCAAGGTCGATCAGGCTGCCGAGCGGCAGAGAGATGGTTGCCTCGTTGAGGACGATCTGTGCCGAGCCCTTGGGCGGCGTCTCCGCCAGCGATATGCTGCCGATGCGCGCCAGGCGCTTGATCGCCTGGTCGTGGCGTTCGAGCCTCTCGCGCGTCGTTGCATTGGCGCCGATCACCGCCAAGGGCGCGATCGCTGCCGGCGGCACGTTCATTTCCGAGCGCACCGAGCGGATGCCCGAGACGAGATCGACCAGCCAGTTGATGTCGGCGGCCGCGTCGTCATCCTCGAAATCCGGCGACGGCCAGGCGGCGTGGCAAAGCAGCGAACCGCGCTCCTTGCCTTCGCCCGCCGTCTGTGCCCAGAGCTCCTCGGTCATGAACGGCATCATCGGATGCAAGAGCTTGTAGATCTCATCGAGCACGAAGGCGACGCAGGCACGGCTCTCAGCCTTGGCGGCTTCGTCCGTACCCATGAACACCGGCTTCAACAGTTCCAGATACCAGTCGCAGAACAGGTTCCACACGAAGCGGTAGGCGGCACCCGCCGCCTCGTTGAAGCGGTAGGTGGTGATGCCCTCGGTGACCGCGCGCGCCGCCCGCGTCAGCTCCGTCAGGATCCAGCGGTTGACCGCGAGCTTGGCGTCGTTCAGCCAGAAATCGTCGTTCCTGGCGACTTCGTTCATCTCGGCAAAGCGCGTCGCGTTCCAGAGCTTGGTGCCGAAATTGCGGTAGCCGGCGATGCGCGCCGGGTCGAGCTTCACGTCGCGCCCCTGCGCCGCCATCACGGTCAGGGTGAAGCGCAGCGCGTCGGCGCCATACTCGTCGATCAGATCGAGCGGGTCGATGACGTTGCCTTTCGACTTCGACATCTTCTGCCCGTTCTTGTCGCGCACGAGCGCGTGCACATAGACGGTGTGGAACGGCTCCTCGTCCATGAAGTGCAGACCCATCATCATCATGCGGGCAACCCAGAAGAAGATGATGTCGAAGCCGGTGACCAGCACATCGGTCTGATAGTAGGTCTTCAGCTCCTGCGTCTCGTCGGGCCAGCCAAGCGTCGAGAACGGCCACAGCGCCGAGGAGAACCAGGTATCGAGAACGTCCTCGTCGCGCGTCAGGATCTCGCCCGGCTGGAAATTCTCCAGCTTGTCCTCGACCCAGGCCTTCCACGGACCTTCCAGCGCCAGATAGTATTCGATCGCCGCGGCAAGCGCCTCTTCCTCGGTCTTCTCGACGAAGACGCGACCGTCCGGCCCGTACCAGGCAGGGATCTGGTGGCCCCACCAGAGCTGGCGCGAGATGCACCAGGGCTGGATGTTCTCCATCCAGTCGAAATAGGTCTTTTCCCAATTCTTCGGCACGAAGTTGGTACGACCTTCGCGCACGGAGGCGACCGCCGGCTTGGCGAGTTCTGCCGCGTTGACGTACCACTGGTCGGTCAGGAACGGCTCGATCGGCACGCCGCCGCGGTCGCCATGCGGCACCGTGTGGTGATGCGGCTCGACCTTGTCGAGGAAGCCGCCGGCTTCCATCAGCTCGACGATCTTCTTGCGCGCGACGAAGCGGTCGAGCCCGTCGAGCTCGTCCCAGACGGCGTGGCGCTCCGGCGTCACCTCTAGACCAGCGAGGTAGTCCTCATTGTCCTTGAGCTTGACGGCGGCTTCGACGGTCAGGATGTTGATCGCCGGCAGCTTGTGGCGCTTGCCGACCTCGAAGTCGTTGAAGTCGTGCGCCGGCGTGATCTTGACCGCGCCTGAGCCCTTCTCCGGGTCCGAATATTCATCGGCGACAATAGGAATCCGCCGGCCGACGATCGGCAGGATGACCTTCTTGCCGACCAGGTTGCGAAACCGTTCGTCATCGGGATGCACGGCCACCGCGGTGTCGCCGAGCATGGTTTCGGGACGCGTCGTGGCGACGGTGATGAATGTCTTCGGATTCTCGGGGTCGAACACCGCGCCTTCGACCGGATAGCGGAAATGCCAGAGATTGCCGTTGACCTCGTGCTGCTCGACCTCGAGATCGGAAATGGCGGTCAACAGCTTCGGATCCCAGTTCACAAGGCGCTTGTCCTTGTAGATCAACCCTTCCTTGTAGAGGGTGACGAAGACCTCCAGCACCGCCTTGGACAGGCCCTCGTCCATGGTGAAGCGCTCCCGGCTCCAGTCGGCCGAGGCGCCCAGCCGCTTCAGCTGGTTGAAGATCGCGCCGCCGGATTCGGCTTTCCACTCCCAGACCTTTTCGATGAACTCCTCGCGCGTCAGGTCGCGGCGATGGATCTGCCTTTCCATGAGCTGGCGCTCGACCACCATCTGCGTAGCGATGCCGGCATGATCCATGCCGGGCTGCCACAGCACGTTCTTGCCGCGCATGCGTTCGAAGCGCACCAGGATATCCTGCAGCGTGTTGTTGAGCGCATGGCCCATATGCAGCGAGCCGGTGACGTTCGGCGGCGGGATGACGATGGTGAAGGCTTCCGCCCCTTCCTCCGCGCCGGCGCCGGCGCGAAACGCGTCGGCCTCTTCCCAGATTTTGGCGATCTTCGGCTCGACGGTCTTGGCGTCGTAGGTTTTATCAAGCATGGAGGAATGGTCCGAGCTGTCGGGAATAAGCGTCCGGTGTAAATCGGAAGCTCTTGGCCGAGTCAACCGCGAGGAAGATAGTCCGTCTCGCCGAGATAGGCTTGCCGCGATCGACGGCAATCCCATGCGTCATCGCCAACGATCCCGCGGCCGCATTTTCCGGAAACGAAAGCGCCGCCCGACGGCGGTGCATTTTACCTTGAACGCGCGGATGAAATCACTGCGCGCCGCGCGCCACGCGCTCGATTTCCTCGCGCACCAGCCGTTCGACCAGCGTCGGCAGATTGTTGTCGAGCCAGTCCTGCAGCATCGGACGCAGCATCTCCTCGGCCATCTCGTCGAAGGTCTTCTTGCTGCGGCTGGCGAAGGCGTCGGAAAGCTCGCCGAACGCCGCCGCGACCTGCCGGCCCGCATGCTCGGAGAGGATCGCCGGCCGCGCCGACGGCGAGTCGGCTGACGATGGCGTCGAAACCTTGCCGGGCGCCGCGGTTTCGACAGTTGGCGCGGCAAGATCCTCCTCGTCGAGCTCGACTTCGGGCGCCGCTTCTGCCGGGCGCGCGGCCACCTTGGCCTTGACCGAGCTTCCGCCAACGGCGGCGATCTCGCGCCGCCAATCGGCGACGATCGTATCGGCGCTTTGCGGCGCGCTTGCCGCGGCAGCCGGCGCGTCGGGCTCCGCGGCGACCCTCGCCCCGACTTCGGCCAGAGAGTTGGGGGCCAGTGTGGCGGGGCCCGAGGTGGTGGGCGCAGGCGCCGTCTTTACCGGCTCGGGGCGCGCCTCGGCGCGCGCGATCGCCGGATCGGAGGCCGCGAGTTGGGCCTGCACCTCGGCCAGCGTCACCGGCTTCCTCGGGGCGGATTCCGCATTCAGCTCGGAACGGAAAGCATCGACTTCGGCTGACGGCGGCGCCGGCTGGAGGTCCTGGCGCAAGTCGGCGCTGTCAGCCGCCGGCTGCTTGCGGCCGGTGTCGCTGTCCTCGATGATCCTTCGGATGGAAGCCAGTATCTCTTCCATGGAAGGTTCGCGCTGTGCGCTGCTTGCCGTCGCCATCGTCACATCCGCCGCCCTTGTGACCAGTTCAAGATCTCCATTCCGGTCGGGCCGGAATTCGAATCAACGACGACAGCGTAACCGACCGATCGTCATCCGAGAATCCCCAATCTGGGGAGACGTTGGATTTCAACAGATTAGCTGATTCCGCCGCCAGCAGCCGGCCGGCTGCTTCTCCAACAAAAAAGCGCCGCGCATCCATCGGACGCGCGGCGCTTTTTGAAGCTTACACGAAAATCAGCGGCCGTCCGGCGTGCGCAGCCCGATCCACTTGTCCTTGACGGCGTTGTAGTGCTCTTCCGGCTTGTATTTCGTGACCGCCAGGCCGAGACGCTCAACCGACAGCCGCCCGACAGCGGAGAGGATGGCATAGCTCGCCACCACGACGTCATGCTCGGAGTTCGCCTGGTTGATCTTGGCGGTGATGACGGCGTTCTGGGCGTTGAGCACGTCGAGCGTGGTCCGCTGGCCGACATTGCGCTCCTCGATGACGCCGTTGAGCGCCAGTTGCGCGGCGGCGATCACCTGCCTGTTGGCATCCACGCTTTGGCGGGCAGCGGTGTATTGTGTCCACGCCGAGGCCACAGCCTGGCGCACCTGGTCACGGCTGACGTCGACTTCGATGCGCGCCTGGCTGAGCGATTCCTTGTTCTGCCGCACGATCGCCGAGGTCCGGCCGCCGGAATAGATCGGAATGGTCAGCGTGGCGCCGATATTGGCGGAAGTCGAAGTGCCGTTGGTGCCTGTGATGTCAGGAACGGAGTGGCTGTAGTTGTCCGAAATGCCGGCGGAAGCCGAGACCTGCGGCAGCAGCGCGCCTTCCGCCGATTTCACCGAAAACGCCGCGGCGTCGACGAGATGTTCGGTGGCGAGGATGGCCGGATGCTCGGCGGCGGCGATGGTGAAGGCCGAATCGATGCTTCCCGGCAACAGCTTGCCAACCGGCGCGGCCGCCTTGAGCTTGCCCGGCTCGTCGCCGACGATCTGGTGATAGGTAGCGGCACTGGCAAGAGCCGTCGCGCGGGCGGCGCTGAGCTGGGCCACTGCCGTGGCGCGCGAGGCATCGGCCTGGGCGACGTCGGTGCGGGTTCCCTCGCCGACCTCGAAGCGCGATCGTGCGGCGCGCGCCTGCTCGGTCAGGAACTGCAGGTTCTGTTCGGTCAGCACCGCGATCTGGCGATCGCGGATCACGTCCATATAGGCGCTTGCCGCGTTGAACAGGATATTCTCTTCGGTGTTGCGCAGGCTTTCGACCGAAGCCCTCACCTGCGATTCGGCGGCGGCGACATTGTTCTTGGTCTGAAATCCATCGAACAGCG
This sequence comes from Mesorhizobium sp. M1E.F.Ca.ET.045.02.1.1, assembly GCF_003952485.1. Lineage (NCBI taxonomy): Bacteria > Pseudomonadati > Pseudomonadota > Alphaproteobacteria > Hyphomicrobiales > Phyllobacteriaceae > Mesorhizobium > Mesorhizobium sp. M1E.F.Ca.ET.045.02.1.1. Next base: position 4,775,195 of record NZ_CP034447.1, on the reverse strand, counting down.
TCTGGTTGATTTGGACGCCGAAGCTGCCCGTCGTTATTCTCCTGCTGATGCCCTGCCCGTGCGTGTTGGTGTAGTCGATGCTGCCCGAACCGGTGACGGTCGGCCGCCAGCCCGACTTGGCGATGGCGACGCCTTCATCGGTGACGCGCACGCCGGCCCGGGCGGAGTTCAGCTGGGAGTTGTATTGATAAGCTTTGGCGAGGGCGCCGGTGATGGTTTCCGCCGATGCGGCCAGCGGCGAGAGCGCTGTCGCCGAAATGAGCATGGCTGTCAGAAAAGTCTTGTGTAGGGGCGGCACGTATTATCCCTCATTCGTTTTGCATGGGAACCACGCCACGCAGCCTCTCCTTTCGGATCAGCCAGCGCCGCGTTGGTATCGTTCCCCCGCTGACTGCCCCCCGAAAATCCCCGGTCGAGCAAATCAGCAACGATTGTTCAAGCGCAAGCGATCATGACAGCGTCTTCGCCGCAAGGCAAAACCGCTTAAAATTCGAACGCATGGGCACGTTCGAAGCCCGGTAGTGGCTTAATTGCCGCATTAAATGCACGTCTTCCGGTTACAACCCCCCCTGCCTTGAAAAATAGGCGGGCCACGCCAGAGTTGCCCTGCCCCTCGACCACAACCAGGCGGCCGTTCTCGGCGAGTTGATCGAGCAATGCCGCAGGCACCTCCTCGACGCTGCCGTCAATGAAGATGACGTCATAGGGCGCCTTGGCGGCATGACCCTGCGGCAAAGGCCCGATCACCACCGTCACGTTCTGGCAATCCAGCGTCGAGAGCGTCGACTTCGCGGTTTCCGCCAGCGCTGCATCGCTTTCCAATGCAACCACCGATTTTGCGATTCGGGAAAGCAGGGCGGCCGAATAGCCGGTGCCGCAGCCGACATCGAGCACGCAATCGCCGTCGCCGATCTCGGCCAGTTGCAAAAGCTTTGCGAGCGGCGAAGGTTCCATCAGGTAGCGGGCGCCGCTGCCGTTGGCGCCTTCGGAAACACGGATGTCCTCGTCGATATAGGCGAGGTCGCGCTGGCCGTTACCGACAAAGGCTTCGCGCGGCACGGAAAGCATGGCTTCGATGAGCGGCGCGCTGGTCACGTCGGTGGTGCGGACCTGGCCATCGACCATCTTCACGCGGCGTTCGGAGAAATCAGCGTTCATGTTCCAACCAACCCGCTTTCCGCGTCAATCCGCTTCCCGCGCCCCATCCGATTCTCGGGCCAAGTTCGCGAGCCAATTCGACTGGAACCTGACGCTCCGGCGCGACGGCGCTGGAGCCCGGGCATTTGGAGGCCTCGCCCGGAATCGAACCGGGGTGCAAGGATTTGCAGTCCTCTGCGTAACCACTCCGCCACGAGGCCTTCCATGCTCCCGGCGTTCCGAGCGAACTCATTATGTTGACGGTGAAAGGTCGTCAAGCGCCGCAAGTTATTCCCGGCGCTTTCCCATGCGTCATCGGAGACAGTGGTTGCCAATCGCTTGCGGCCGATCTCGCGGTGCTTTCGGAACTTGCCGGTCCCTCTGGCGAGCACTCAGTCCGGCCGACGCCGGCGCTGCCACCAGACGACGAAGCGCCGCCTGTGGCGACGCACCATCGCGAATTCGTAGGACAGGACCAGCAAGCCCAGCGGAATCATCCAGAAACCGAGAACGGGCAGGAAGCCGAGGATGCCGCCGGCGATGAGCAGCACGCCGATCGCGATCCGCGACCCTCGCGAGCGCGGCATGGTGAATTCGCGGCCGAAGATCGTGATCTTCCGCGCCGGGGCGTTATCGTCGTCAGTTGCCGTCATTCAAACCAGATCCCATCCCGCGCAACCGAAGCCATCGCTACCAAAGCGACAACCCGACCGCTTTGTTCCGTGCCAGTGTGAAGCCGCTCATATGTGGGCATGCCGAAACGATGCCACAAATGGCCGCACAAAAAACTGGAGAAAAATTGCGAATTGCTGCTTTGCAAAGCCGAAAGGTGTTTGCTATAGGCTGCGCCACTCACGTCAGAGCCTCCGTTCCCCGGTAGCTCAGTGGTAGAGCAACCGGCTGTTAACCGGTTGGTCGCTGGTTCGAATCCGGCCCGGGGAGCCAATTGCCATTGATTTCATTACGTTTTTCGCGATAGTCGGGAACCTTCCCCGCTTTCTCTCCCTTGACGCTCGTGAAGAACTCCGCCGATTAGGCCGTTACCGCCCCAACTGGAATCGCCCGCCGCACTGTCTGCAGCCATATCGGTTCGCGTCATCGGATTTGTCCTCAAGGGCCTCGAGTGTCGATGGCTTGTTCCCTAAAATGTGACAGATCGGACACATGGCTAAGCCGTCTGCGACCGGGTGGTACTTGCGCAATCGCTCACTGACAAAACTGACGTGTCGGTGACGCTCAGCAGTCTGGGTCGCGATTTCTACTAGTCCACCATGTAGGGGCAACTCTGAGGCGTGCGCATGCATCTGGGGCTCCCGTTCTGACGGCTGCGAAGTCAGTTACCGTACCGCCGAATCACACCATAGGACGCACCCGCCGAAAAAAGTCTGCGCGAGTACACGAAAAAGCCCGACTCCCTTTCGAGAGACGGGCCTCGCACGGCTACCGGTATGGTTGACCACGGACGTCTGTGACCTAGCTTAGGGCTGACGATGGACCGTGCACACTCCGAAATGGCGGCATGGCGCGCACCGTGGGAGAACTCTCGGGACGTTGAGGACGGAGCGGTGCGAGCCGGCTTTTCGGAGTTCGGCGCGCTCTCGGCGGCCGACAACCAGCGGCCACGGCATCTTCAGGTTTCGTTTCAGGCGAAAATCATCTGCGCCGGCATGCCTGTTCGCGCAACCGGCGCCCCGCCATGCAACGACAAATTCGCACGGCACTGGAGGGCCCTGAAGCAGTGACGGCTTCGAGGGCAGGCAGAGGCTTTTAGCCAGCACCAACGCGAGGACCCACACACCGCCTCTCGAGCTTAAGATTACACCGAAGACCGCAAGGCACGGCGATGCCAGACCATCTTGCCGGAATTTACGCAGACAACACTGATCTCGCTCTCCTAGGGGGGTTGACGATCTTTGCCTTGATAGGCGTCTGTCTTGTGCTCCGGCGCATCCTTGTTGCGGTGCAACGGCATCATCTGAAACCAGATCCCTACCTGAGCGAAAGCAGGGTTGTTCCGCTCGAAGAGGCTTCCTGGGCTTGGGACCGCCCGGTCGACCTTGCAGCCGCGCCTGCATCTTCTCAGGCTGCCGTGCCCTCGACCCCGGTCCCGGATGTCCGACCTCAGGATCTCAACGATCGTCAATCCGGGGTGCGAAACGAGTATTTCGAAACAACATCCGAGGCTGGCGAAAGCTCATCCGGGGCCCTGCCCAATGCTTTTGCTCCGGCGACCGGCATCGCCATTGCCTCGCCTCCCCGCGTTCACAGCCCGACGAGTCTCGCGTTACGCTTGGGCGTCGCCGCAATCTGTCTGGCCGTGCCGCTTGGTTATGCAGTGACGAGACAAAGCTCTGTCGAAAGCGCCCCCGCTGTTTCGCAGGCTGATAGCCACCCCGATCTTTCACGTCCCGTCGAGCCTCCGGCGAGTGCTGCATTGGATATCAGTGGATCAACCCGCGGGCCCACGAGTGTCGAGTTGCCTAGCCTGGATCTGACGGCCGCCAAGCCACAGGTCGAGGCAGCTCTTGCTCAGGCGGCCGCTGCAAGGGAATTGGCCGGTCAGGAGCATCGGGCGATGGAAGAGGAGCGCGCCAGGAGTGCCTCTCTGCAGAGTGCGCTCCTGGAGTCGCGCAAGCAGATTGACGCGCTGAAGACAAGCATGGCAGCCGCCGGCGACGCCAGCGAGAAGCGTTTGCGCAACGAGCTCGCGGCAGCCCGCACACTCGACGCATTGCGGTGGATTACGCAAGACGCCCGCGCGCTGCTCGGCGAAACCCTGAACCATGTCGTTGTACAGATGCCCGCTGCCCGCCTTGAACGCCAGCGAACCGAACGGATGATGCGCGACCTGTCGCAAGCGCGGGCGCAAATTGAACAGCTTGGGGCCAAAGCTGCCGAGGATCGCGGCAAAGCCGAGGATTCGCTGGCGCAAGCGAGCGGCATGCTTGAGGAGGAGCGTCGCAAGTCGAAAGATCTTCGTGGCGACATCGCCGAAATGGAGCTGTCCAAGGCTGCGATCGCGGATACGGCCGAGCGGGAACGGACCGGCGCAGCCACAGCGCGAGAACGGGTCGAGCAGACCGCAAGCGAGACGGCGCAGGCGCTGGCACGGGAACACGCTTCAGCAGTCGCCGCCCGTGAGGACCTCAACAAAGTTCGCCTTGAGCGCGACGCGGCCGAACAGGAGCGAGCCAAGGCTATCTCAGCGAGAGAGCGTGCGGAGCAGGCCGCAGCCGAGACGGCGCAGGCTTTGGACCGGGAGCGCGCTTCAGCAGCCTCGACCCAAGAGGACCTTAACAAAGCTCGCCTCGAGCGCGACGCAGCCCGAGCACTTATGGGACAGGTCTCCGGGCTGAAGGAGGCTCTGGACAAGCAACGTGAAGCCACTGTTGCTCTGGCCCGCGACCTGGCCGCCGCGCGCGCCGACAATGACAAGCTCAGGGCTGAGCGCCGCAGCGCGCAGATTGAGCCGCCACTGAAGCCGCACTCTGGCCGCGCATCGGCCGGCACAGGCGAGATGAAGGCCGTCAGTCAGAAGACTGCGCGCAGCAAGGTTCGAAAGTCGTCGCGCGTGATCCGCGTGCGTTCTATCGCGCTTCCCTTTTCCCTCCGGCCAACACACTCGACGTTGGATTGAGCCCAAATGACTGGGAAGCTCGCGTTGAAGGCTCTGATCCTTGAGAGCGTCGGCGAGGCGTTCCGTGCTGTGCGCTATGTCAGCCCGATCACGCTGCCTTTCGCGTTCAATTCGCACCCGACTTGCGCCTGACGCGTCTCCCCACTGCCTTGATGTGCATAGTCGATGCTGACCTGAACGGGGGCCGAGATCGTATCTGGGCCCAACCGATTTAGGGGACCTGCGCTGCTGACGCGCACACTGGTTGCGCCAAACTGGGCGGCGGCCTGCTCGATTGCGTCATGGCAGGCCCGAACGACGTTATCCGGGACGCCCGGCAGCGCTTCGATTGGATAGACCGCTGGTGGAATAGCGATGTCTTCGGAAGGCTGCAGGGCGGGCGGCAGGTCGAGTGACTGTCCGCCGTCTGAAGACGGGGCGACCGTGGCGGCTTTGGCGGCCGTAGTTGGTGACACTGTCCCCATTGTAATGGTGCTGATCCCGTCTCCCTCCGACGGTGGGGCCGACGGTGGATCGCTGCTGGGGTCGCCGGGATCGCCGCCAGGTCCTTTGGGCGGGCCGCCGTTGTGGCCGTCGTCGTTTTGGCTGCCAGGGTCATGACCGCCGTCCTGACCGTGATGGCCGCCACCATCATGCCCTCCGCCATGCTGGCCGCCGGCTGCGGCTCCTGCGTAAGCTACCGCGACTGAGCAAGCGAATACGAAACATGCCAAGCTGGATCCTGGGGATTGGCGCACGGTAACCTCCAAAGGTGCGTCGGCCCGGCCATCCTTCCGCGGCATGCGGTCAGAACGGCGCAACCGCCGGTGTCCCCAGGCAAAACTCGCGACCTCGGCGCCCGCGGAACTAACTAGGGGATGAATCCGGTGTATCAAGGACGGGGGGCGTGGCGATGCCTGGCATCACCCATGGCTGAGGAAGGAGGCGGTTATCGTTGGGCCGCCTTGGTCCGACGGCTATCCTTATCCACGTACATCGCCCGTCCGCTGCTACCAAATCGTCGATTGCGGCAAAAAATCCGTCGCCAAATGCAAGAGGATTTCCGCTCCGATCTGCGAAGGGCGATAAAGCAATTTGGGCTCGAAGCCTCGCTACAACGCGGGGTCATGCGCTGCATTGTAGCGCTCGCTGTCATCTTGGCAGGATTTCTCGTCTGGATCGCCATCCGTCACTGACAGCCCGGCCACCCAAGCAGCCGGGCCAACTGTCACTTGTTGCCGGCTTATGTGACTAGCGTCTAGGCAGGGATGGTGCCACGTCCTACCACCCCAAGTGGATTATCTGGGAAAGATCGGCGATGTCGCCATAGATCATCGAACCTTTGACGAGAAAACACTTGCCATCCAGGACCTCGAAGAGCGGACTTGACGCCGTGCAAACCGGTGGAATCTTGCGGCCCCCGGCTTCGGCATAGCCGACGCTGATCGCGAGGATCGCGATAGTAATGAGAGTGGTCTTGCTCATATCTAACCGCTGAAGCCAACTGGCTCTTGGGCCGCAAAACCGGGTTGCCACCCCTTAAGTAGCATCGGGCAATGATGGCTTCATCATCGATTGGAATGACGAGGCAGTTGCATAACCATTGAGGCACGCGAACAAAAAGGCCCGGAAGCCCGAAGCCGCCGGGCCGCAAACGTTGGTCAACTTGGCAAACGTTTCCTTCGTTTGTATGGCGGAGACATTGGCAAGGGTTGATAATCTCCATTCAGCCGGAGCGATGCGAGCCCCGCCGGTCAGGTCCGGCGTGCGCTGGCCTACCCCGCCAGCCTTGCCGGGCCGCTAGCGCTTGGCAGCCGCCTGCCGGTGTCGCTCGAAGATTGCAATTTTCTGCCCGTAGGTAAGCCACATCTCGTTATGGCATCCGTCGCAGGTGAATGCCTTGACGCTCTTGATCCAGTAACCCTTCCTGACCATCGCCCGATTGCAGATTGGGCAATGAAGGATCATGTCTTAGTCGAACAGCGGCGATCTTCGTGAATAGGGTCGCCGCACCGGGAAGGATTATATTCCTCATCGCTTGCCGATTGCCAAGGGGTCAATCGGATTCTTCGATGTCTCTGGAGCCGTTAATCGCAGCCCGGATCGCCTCATAGGCACTGCCGATTTCCTCTTCAATCTCGTCCTCGGAAATACCTGCGGCCTTCGCATCGGTGAACAGCTTGGTCGTCAGCTCCGCTACAGAAATGATGTCCGCGCCTACGTTGCCGCGCATCACGTTGTCGGTGATCCACTTTCCAAAGAACTCTGCCCCGCGTTCGCTCATAATCGATGCCGCTCTTTGAGAATGTGGGCCTCCCGAAGCAGAGAACTCCAGTCAGTTCCAATCAACTTGATCAGCTCATGAGCCTGTTCTTGAGTGATACCCGCCTCTCTGACCAACCTATCCGCCAGCAGCAAAAGGACGCCTTCGCCTGTGCCTGCATTGCCGTTCTTGTTGCTCATGAAATCGACCTCTTAACCTATTCAACGATCAAGAGGGCGAGCCGTTCAGGTCACACGTAAGATTCCGCAGCATTAAGCCGGAGGTGACGACACCAGGCACATTGGGGGACACAGGTACCCGGCCTGTCGGGGAGTCGAGGGGTGACTAGGGCGTACAGGCCGGGCCCGTTACCCCGGTGTGGACGGGGCAGACATCCACTATGCACCGGCTTTCAACGCCCGGCACTGCTAATTTTTAGGATTATCTCGCCCAAAAGTGCGCAGCGGTTTTGGGAGAACGACATGCATCAAAACAAAGACTTAAAGCGCGTCGCCTGAATTCATTTCAGCGTGACGCGCTTTAATAAAAGCCCGTCGCCGGGACCATGTGGCGACGGGCTCTCGACCCAGAAGCGGACATGACCGCTGCCAGCCACAACCAGCAATGGCGAACGTCTGTTCCATGTACTTGCGAAAATATTAGCATCCGCTTGACGAAGCAGCCGGCCGCAGGGTCCGCCGTCCAGCCCTATTTCCTCGGCTATCGGCGGGCTGCCTTGGTCCGACGGCTATCTTTATCCACGTACATCGCCTCGTCCGCCTCAGCGATCAAATCGTCGATAGATTTCAACGTTTCCGTTGTTGGATTGTGGTGGGCGAAGCCCAAACTGAGGGCCAGCGCCGGCTCCCCCGCCGATTCGCTATTGTGATCTTCCACGGCGCTCGTGAGGCGGCGACGGAGAAGTTCGACGGCTGTCCCGTCGACGCCATCTGCCATCGCGATAAACTCGTCGCCACCGATTCTGGCGATCACATCGGACTCCCGGAAGACGGAACGCAAAACCTCCGCGGTCCTGATCAACGCCCGGTCACCCGCCTCATGGCCAAAATAATCGTTGATGTGCTTCATGCCGTCCAGATCGACGAAGGTCACCACCAACCCCGTTCTGGTCCTGGCGGCGCGCTTCACCACCTCTCTGGCGAGCACTGCGAAGCCACGGCGGTTGTGAAGGCCGGTAAGGTCGTCGACGAGCGACAAGTCCCTTATCTGCAGCACCATCCTATGGCGCTCCCGGGCATAGCGAATGGCGCGCACAATTTGCTGCCCGTCGATTTGCCCCTTGACGAGATAGTCCTGAGCGCCGTCGCGAACCGCTTGAATCGCCGATCCTTCGTCGTTGAGGCCGGTCAGCACGATGACCGGGACGTCGGGGGCTGTCGCCTGAAACCGCCGAAGCGTGTCCAAACCCGTGCTGTCGGGGAGAGACAAATCGAGCAATACGAGATCGAAGCTCTGGTCGGCGAACTGCTCGAGGCCATGGGCCAACCGATTCACTTCAGAGATCACGAAGCTCGTGCCACTGCCTTCCGCGAGCAGTTCCCGGATCAGCCGAGCATCACCGGGATTGTCTTCAACGAGGAGTATGTTTAACGGGCTTTCGCTCAACTCGCATTACTCCGGCGGTAGCTTCACAATCGAGAGCCAGAAGTTCTCGATGCCCCGTACCACGCGTACGAATTCATCCAGGTCGACGGGCTTGGTGATGTAACAGTTGGCATGCAGGTTGTAGCTGGTCAGGATATCTTTCTCGGCCTGCGAAGTGGTCAGCACCGCAACCGGGATACGCCGCAAGTTTTCGTCCGCCTTGATTTCGGCGAGAACCTGGCGGCCGTCCATTCGGGGCAGATTGAGATCAAGCAGGATCAGGTCAGGACGTGGCGCGTCGGCGTAGCGCCCTTCCCGCCGTAGCATTGACATGGCCTCGACTCCGTCTTGCGCGACGTTGAGTTCATTGCGCACCTTTGCGTCTCGCAACGCCTCGATCGTGAGCCGAGCGTCGCCTGGATTGTCTTCGACGAGGAGGATGTTGATGGCGCGTTCAGTCGAGTTGATGTTCATACCGTATCCATTTGAGGTGCCGAAGATGTTGGAGCCAACTTCCGTGCTTGGCTAGTGTCCTCTATATCCCGGCAGGGAAGCGTGAAGAAGAAGGTCGAGCCATGGTTGACCTCGGATTCGACCCAAATTCGGCCGCCGTGGCGTTCGACGACTTTCTTGCAAATGGCGAGACCGATGCCGTTCCCCGGATATTCGGCCCGTGTGTGCAAGCGCTTGAAAACGGCGAAAAGCTGCTCGATGTACTTGGCATCAATCCCGATACCATTGTCCGCGATCGAGAATAACCATTCCCCGCTGTCTCGCCGCGCCGCGATGTCAATTTCCGGGACGCGCTCGCCACGGAACTTGATGGCGTTGCCGATCAGGTTTTGGAACAGTTGGACCAACTGGAATCGATCGGCATCGATTTTCGGCAGTTCGGACTTTCGGATGATTGCGCCGCTCTCGATCAGCGCCGCCTTGAGGTTCGTCAAGGCGCGCTCGACCACAAGGTTGCAATCGATCGCCTCGAACGCGCTGCCCTGCGTGCTGACACGTGAGTAGACCAGCAGGTCGTTGATCAATGCCTGCATCCGCGCAGCGCCGTCCACGGCAAAATGGATGAACTCGTCGGCATCGGCATCCAACCGTCCCTTGTAACGTCTGCCAAGCAGTTGGGTATAACTTGCCACCATTCGCAGCGGCTCCTGCAAGTCATGCGAGGCGACATAGGCGAAGCGCTCCAGCTCGATGTTCGACCGGGCCAACTCGCTTGCCCTCAGGTCGAGCTCGCGTGTCTTTTCCGCGACACGCTGCTCCAGGGTGGCAGCATGCGCGTGCAGCTCGGATTCCCGGCTTTTGAGCGCGGTCGTCATTCGATTGAAGGCACGCGCCAAACGACCGAGCTCGTCGCTCGACGATTCAGGCAACACCACATCCCGCTCGCCAGCCTCGACTCGTCTGGCGCCCGCCTCGATGCGGCGGATGGGGTTGGTGATGGTTCGCGACAACAATCCCGACGCTGCCGATGCGACGAGCAAAAGCAGGCCACCAGCGATCGCGAGGCTCTGGCCGAGTTGATAAACAGGGGCGAATGCTTCGGCCTTGTCGAGTTTTGTGATGAGACACAAACCAAACTTCGGCATCCAGCGATAAACGGTGATCGCCGGAACGCCGCGGTAGTCATTGGAGAGATCCAGCCCATCATTGTGGTCAAGACAGAGCCGGGCCGCCACGCTTCGGTCCGAGGTAATGGTGCTCGCGTCGGCGTCGGTCAGCAGGCGCGGTCTGTTGACAAACTGCTTATGCGTGTCGATCAAGTATGCTTCGTCGGTCGCGCGGAGCCCCGCTCGTCGATCGACGGTACCAGCCAAACTCTCCGTTCCGAGACGGGCGACCAGAACGGCAACAAGTGCGCCGTTCCCGGCACGAAGCGGCGCGGACAAGAACGGCGACAACAGGGTGAGGTTCCTTGAACGGTCCGGCACCAGGTAGAGGCCGGCGCGGTTCTTGCCATTGGTGAAATAAGGCTCACCCGCGCCCTGGCGGCCGCGATCGGTAGGATCCGTTGCCGTCAGGACTCGGCCCGATTTCGGTTCCATCACGAAAAGTGCCACAAAGTCCTCGCCCCCTCCGGTGCGCGCTGCAAGATCTTCGCGGAAGTCAGCCCAATCGTCAGGCGTCGCATCCGCAGGAAGACCGGCAAGCTTGCTGAAGTCTTCGACAATGTGGGGCGATTCGCTGAGCCCTCGCAGCTCGCTCAGCTGCCCGTCAAGCCATGACCCGATCGCGGCCTGTTTTTCCAGTGCACGCGATTGGACCTCGGCAACTACGCTGCTCTCAAGCGCCGCCCTGCCCTGGTTGAACGCCAGCCATCCGGTCGCGCCGAGAAGAATTGCAGCGAAGAGCGCAAAAAGCAGGGTAAGCTTTTGTGAAATCCCAAGCCGCAAGAGCGGCAAGGGCTCTTGCGGATCTGCATGCGGTCGCATGCTCATTCCGCACTCGGTCGCGCGCGGCGGCGAAGCCGCAGCAAACCGATCCCCAACCAGGCGAGAGCCAGCGCTAGAAGGGCAGCGGGCAGCCAGATCTTCGCCGCCAATATGCGCCGTCGGACCGAAGTCGCCATGCCGAACAGGTCCGCCTTGGACTGCGCGGAATATCTAGCCTGCCAGACACTAAAGTCGCCTATCGACTTCCCCGTGGCTGGATCGACGAAAAAGCTGTGGCCATTATCCGTCATGTCGACGAGGGTACCTGAGACGGGCTCGACCCACAGAAAGCCTTCGCCGTCAGTCCCGACCCCGAAGCGCTCGGGTACGTCGGGAAGATAATCATAGGTCTTGGTCTCATCGAGGTCCGCAATCGTGAAGCGGTACACTGCGAGCGCCAGACCATCGACCACCTCATTGCGATCGAAAGCCAAGTGTCGTGGACCGCCATAATAGGGGTCCCAGACCTCATCAGCGACGTCTCTCAGCTGCGGCGGGAACATGAATTGCCCGCTGCGGCTAAGGTCGCCGTAACCCGCCACATTCCGGCGGGTCTTGCGATCGACGCCATAAAGGCCCGTGGTTTGATAGTTGACCTCACCGGTGTCGGTCGTCCAATCGATATGGCTCTGGACGATGGCAACGTCGCCGGTGGCGCTCAGCACTTGGTCGACACGACGGCCGTTCTGGTGGAACGCGGAGAAGGCCGCATCCGGCGTCTGCCGAAAGCGGCTGTCCGATTCGAGTATGACGCTACCGGTGTAGTCTGCCGGCAGCCTCTCCAAGACCGGTCCAAGGCTCAATCGAACAATCGCTGCGGCAGCGATCAAGAGCATTGGTGGCGCAAGGACCCACAGGAAACGCATCCAGCGCCGCGCCTGCGGCGCATTCACCATTGCCGATGCATGCGGAGCATCAGCTCCCATCGTTGCTCCCTTGGCTCGCCAGCGGCAATCGGGATCGCTCCTATGCAGACCAATATTCCATGCATACGTTCAGTCTATCTGCGAGCGGTCCTAAGTTAACTGCTTCCCACAGAGCTATCAAGATCAAGGATCTATTGCCCCTTGCGGATTCTCTTATCTTATCTGCAGAATAGCTAATATTTTGCTTACGATTTCGCCTCAAGCACCAGATGGTCCGGTGCAACGGGCCTTGGCAAGGTCGGGACATTGGCACGATCGGCGTCGGCACACCGGTACAACTGACTAGGGTTGTATCGCCTGCACGAGAAGCGGGAGGAAATCGTCCAGGCGACGATCAACGCACGCTACCTGAAGCGAAACCAGCCAACAGTCTCGCAGCTGGTCCGGGACGAGCTGACGTCGGAGAGCTGAAGCCGCCGCCGCATCGCCGAAACGATCATGGCCCTCCAGAAGCGTTAGCTCGGGAGCGACCTCTGACGCTGACGCGTGCGGTGCATGAGCTATGTCGGCTTTTCCCTCGGCCGTGGCCCTGAGCATGATTGCCAGAGAGATTTGGCTATGCGCGTTGATAGTCCGGCCCGAACGTCCGTGAGAACAGGCCGGCGGCCACGGTCCGCCGCCGAAGCTCCTCGATATCCTGCGAGTAGTCGCCGGTGTAGAGCTTAACGATCATCTGGTCGCGCGCCGCTCCAGTCAGATCGTAATGGAGATGGCCATATTTGAACGGGCTGGTATCCCGGCGTCTCCCCTGTGCGCGCCTGGTGACAACCCTGAGTTCCGCTTCGAAGGGCTCGACGCCGTGCAGCGCTACTTCGACGACCTTGCCGGTCTCGACGTCGGTTCCGATGGGGATTTCGACCACGGCTTTGCCGAGCGTGAGGCTGACAGCCCGCCCGGCGATGCCGCCAAACCGCGCCGGCTCGTCCGCACGGAGGCTCTCGGAGGCGGGATTCGTCTTCTCGAAACAGATCAGCGCCGCAATCGTGAGCACCACAAGGTTCACCAGTGCCCAATAGATTGCGACTGGCGAGAATTCCCCCGGAGGAATGCGCGCCCATTCCGGAATGATGTTGATCACAAGTCCGAGCGCAGTGGCCGCAATCAATATTGCCAGGCAGGCAAAGGTGTAGCCGTCGAATTTGTTGTCGACATTCGAGCTTCCCTTGGGTGTCACCCGAAACGGCCGCCCAAATGGCCGGATCAGGCTCGAAATCACCGTCGGCAGCATCCGGAAGGTGGAGAAGGCGCCGACAGCGCTCGAAACCACCGGCAGATAGCGCGTCGGCGTGATCCAGTGCATCAGCAGGAAATAGGCGACGAGAACAGGCAGCTGGTGGCTGACCAGATCGCCTGCTTCCGTGAAGAAGAGCGGAGGATACCCCGTCCAGAAATACATGGCAGGGACGATGAGGATCGCCAGGCGCACGAAATACTGCACGAGCCAGCTCACAGGCAGGAACATGATGCGCTGGAACAGGCTGAGACCCGGACCGCGAAGGGGTCCGTTGTGCACGAAAAGCGTCTGGATCCCGCCCTGGCACCAGCGTTGGCGCTGCACGAAATAGCCCTTCAGGTTTTCCGCGGCGAGCCCGATGGAAAGCCGCTCGTTGAGGTAGCGCGTCTTGTATCCCTTGTTCAGCATCGTCAGGGTCGTCAGCAGATCCTCGGTGATCGATTCCGTCGGAAAGCCGCCTATTGCCTCCAGTGCCGCGCGACGCGTGATCGAGCACGAACCACAGCAGAAGCTTATGTCCCAGGCATCCCTGCTGGCCGCCATCTCATCGAAAAAAAGGCGCTGTTCGTCAGGCCAGGACCGCTCCAGTCCGAGGTTGATCTGGACGGGATCCCTGTTGAAGAAATGCTGCGGCGTCTGCACGATGCCGATGCTGGGATCGGTGAAGAAAGGCAGTGTGCGTCGAAGAAAGTTCCGGTGTGCCACGAAATCCGCGTCGAACACTGCAACGAACTCGCCATCGCTCACCGTAAGGCCGTTGTTCATGTTGCCGGCCTTGGCGTGGGCATTATCCGGTCGGGTAACGTGGATTGCGCCCTTTTCTTCGCAGAACCGCCGAAGCCAATCCCGGCGCTGGTCGTCCAGGACGTATACTTTCAGCTTTTCCCCGGGATAGTGGAGGCCGAGCGCGCCAATGATGGTTCGCTCGAGCACGTCCAATGGTTCGTTGTAGGTCGGGATGAAGACGTCGACCGTCGGAAGCTCTTGCCGAGGCCGGCGGAAGAAATCGCTTGCGAGCGCATCCGCTTGGGCGCTGCGGTCGACATACCGGCTCATGATGATGAGGAAGAGCGTTATGTCGAAGAATGCGAGCAGTTCGATGCCATAGAGAAACCACACCCAATAGAAATCGAGGCCATCATCGGGATAGGGCAGCACGGTATCGGTGAGACGCCACCACAGATACCGGACAGCGACCGCGAAAACGATTGCGCAGGTGACGGTGCGCGCCCAGGTCTGGTACCGCGACCAGCCTTGGACGAAGATGAGGAAGAATGCCGCGACCAGAAAGGTCGGCGCCAGCGCTACCAGATACTGAACCATAGCCTCGTCAGCCACTGGGCCATCGTGAAGCTGCGCGTGTGGAAGCGGACCTGGACCGACCGCCCGACATGGCAGAAATTGCTGTAGTCGGTGTTGAGAGACGAGTTTGCGAGCGCCACCCTGATCCGGGCGTTGCGCCCTCTGCCGCTTGGAGGCATCGCCGCGAGTGTCGGCTCCTCTACCACCGCCGAATTGCCACGAACCGAAGTGACCTCACCGTCAATGACATTATCAGTCCCGAGGATGCGGACGTCCGCGGCTCGGCGCGGATAGATCTGGTCGAAATCGACCTCGGGAACCAGAATATCCACGAAAAGGTCGCGGCAATCGAGCACGCGCAGCAGTTCGTTTCCGGCGACGACGTTGGCTCCCGCAACGACGTTGTTACGCCAGATTACGCCGTTGAAGGGCATTGTCATGACCGCGCGTTCAAGGCTGTCGACCCGTCGCGCCTCCTCTGCCAGCTGCTTGGAAATCTCGCCCTGACGGGTGCGGCTTTCTGCGGCACGCGCATCGAGATCGGCGATCTGGATCGCCAACTCGTCCTGCCGCTGGTGCGAGTAAGGAACGTCGTTTTGCCCGTCCTCGAGAAAAACGCCTTGCCGCATCGCCTCCAGCTGCCGCTCCAGCCGTTTCAGGGTCAGGTGTTCGACTTCGACCTCCGCCGAGGCCGCGATCTCTGTCGCTTGCGCCTCGTCGACACTGCTCTGCGAAACGACGCCCCTCGCTATCAGCGCGGAATTGCGCTGGAGTTCCGCCGCACTCGCCGATCGCCGGGCCGCCAGCATCGTGATGCGTTGACGTGAAATCGCAATCTGCTGTTCGATGCTGTTGATCATCGCCTTGCTATAGGCATCGAAGCGTCGGCCCAATCTGGCACGCAGCGCCTCCAACTCGCTGCGCTGATTTTCGAGCGCCTGCACCCTGTTCCGCGTGGTCTCAAGTTCCGCGGCCAGCGATGTTTCGACGGCGCGATTCACCCGCTCGTTCCGGATCGTCAGCAGTACTGCATTTTCTGGCAGGTGCGTGCCGGTTTTCGGCGGCGTCTGCAGCACGGTGCCCTCGATCGGGGCCGAGATCTCGGCGAAACGCGCATTGATGGTGCCGTCGAGGCTGGTATATCCCGTGAGTCCAGGCAAGAGAGCAAGAACTGCGGCAACCAGCAGCAGGAACCCTACTGCAACTCGGACAAAGCGTTTGTTCCAAAACATGGGCGCCCACAAAACGATCTAACAGTCGTCATTGGTGACGGCACCCCTCGCCCGATCGCTACCTTAGCGCGCAACCGTTAACAATAACACTCCCGTTCAATGAGGGATTGGCGACAGAGGGAGGCTTGGCCTACGCAGACACGCCCTTGCGAACAGGGTTCGCGGACGGTCGGTGGCCTATCGGCGAGCTTGCGCGAAAAGGCGGCAGCTGCCGCCCCGCTGTGGGCCTTCTGGTGCTCGGGGCGATCATTCCGGATCTCGATCAGGTCGTTGCGGTGAACAGGAGACCCCCTGCGCCCTTAGGTCCGATCCTGCGGCACTGCTCGCCGGGGTAGCTATCGCCGAGCGTTCTTGCCAGCGGGTCTTCGTACTGAGCCCCGGTGAAGAGGTTGACTGACGGACAACTCGGTTAGTCCATCAAAAGCACCAAGGCGGGATGCAGCTTCTTCAGATTCGGCAATGATTTCGATTGCCAAGGGATGTCGGGCGTTCCACGCACGACGAGTCGAACATCGGGATGCTTGCGCACCTCGATGGTAAATTTCGCCAGCAGGTTGATACCGGACGAGTTGAGAAAGTGAAGGTCCTTCAAATTGAGCGTGATGGAAGCGGGATTTGAGGCAAGAACACTGGTCGCCAAAGCCGTGATCGGCGCACCGGCCTCGGAACTGGCAAGCCGCATTGCACCGTCGAAAAATATATCGCTTCCCTCAGTCCACACGCGGTAGTCGTCCGTCTTGATTTCCATAATCTGGCTTCGTTTCATTAGTTGTGAGTTTGCGAGATCGGTATGGAGGCATAAGTCTCCAGGCAGATCCGATCGTTTTCGTCGGCGGAGCTGAATATCCAGGCCAGGCGCGCGCCATAGTCGCTCATCAACGTCAGCAATCCGAGCCCGGAGCGCCCCGCGTCGGGGTTCGCGGCATTCGCTTCAATTCGCTGTATCAGCAGATCCTTGGGGTCGCCAACCGTGATGTCCGCCAGCAGGCTTTGGAACTCGGACGCGTTTTCCCCATCGACGTCATTCGACACCTTGAGCTTGAAGCTCTCCGAATCCATCGACGCCTCGATCACGATCTCGCCCGGTGCGCGAAACTTGACGGCATTTTCGATGAGTTCGTTGGTCAGATATCCGATGCTGTGCCGCACCTCCATGTAGTCATTGCGGGACGACTGGAAGCGCAATGCGAAAAGATCGGCGATGAAGTCCGAGGTCGTAGCACAATGACGCCAACTCAAGTCGAGAGGCCCGTCGAACAGCCGCACACGACTGACGCTCTCCTTCATCCCGATTGCAATGTCAGGGGTACCGAACAGCGCTGTCATTTCTATGTGTGCCTTATGATCACGAGTGTGATGTCGTCGTGGATCTTCTGGATTCCGATATGGGTCATCAGATCCTCGACGATTCCGGTCTTGATTTCCTCGGCGCTCCTGCCGTGACGCTTTTGCACGCTCTTGCAGAGCCGATCGAACCCGAACAGTCTTCTGTCTTCGTCCTCCGCCTCGGTCACTCCGTCGGTGTGCAACACGATCACGTCGCCGCTCCCGAACACGATGTCACGCGTGTCGATAAACTGCGAGATGTCATTCTCCAGGCCAACCGGCAGCCCCAGGTCAAGCGTATCGATGCGTTCGACGTCCCCATCCGCGCGCACGACGAGAACGTCCTCGTGCTGGCCGGAAAGCGTCACCCGTCCATCCTCAAAGTCAAGAAAGGCCAGCGAAAGATGCTTGTTGGTGTTCGTCCGCTCGATGTTCTTGAAGATCGCGCTGTTCAGCCGAACCAGAAACTGGTGCGGATCCCCTTCGTTGGCCTCCTGCAAGGCGCGTGCAACGGATTGGACCATCAGCATCAGCACGCCGCTCTCGAGACCATGACCGGTCACGTCGCCGATGCCGATCTTGACCCGTGATCCGTTCTGCAGGACGTCGTAGTAGTCCCCGCCGACCTCGTCGGCCGGCCGCATGTAGGCCGCGATCTCCAGCCCCGGAATCGCTTCGAGTTCGAATGGTTTCGGCAGGACCATCATCTGGATCTGCCTGGCAACCGCGAGCTCTGCGCCGAGGCGGACGTTCTCGTCCCGCAGCTTTTCGTTGAGTGCGGAAATCTCCTGATTTGCGTCGCCGAGCTCCCTGGTCCGTTCGTCGACGAGTTGCTCGAGGTTTTCCGTGTGAAAGCTGATCTGCTCAGCCATGCGGTTGAAGGCGATCCCTGCCGCTCCAACCTCGTCGCGTGTTGGAATGCTCACGCGCACTGAATAGTCTTTGGACTGGAGCCTCTGCGCGGCACTGGCGAGCGCCCTGAGGCCCGCGGTGATGCGCTTCGAGATTCCGAGCACCGCCGCAAAGACGATCAGAAGCGAAACGACGATCGCGGCGATCTGAAAGAGCAGGATACGGTTGGTTGCGCGCGAAATACTCTGCTGCGCGGTGAACAGGGACGCATAGATCTCCCGTTCGGGAACGACGATCCCGACCGACATCGTCTCGGACTTGACAGGCCCCGAACTCCACAGATTGATCGGCTTCAACCTCTTGAGGACGACGATATAGGGTACCCGCTCGCCGTTGTTGTCGAGCATGATGTGCTGGATGACCCCGTCATTGTTCTGGTCGAGCGGCAGCGATGCGATAGCCGGCTGCGTGCTTGCCCGCAGCGACCTCTCCAGGCCGGTGACGCCCTGCGTGCCCGCATCGCTCGACGACGTCAGGCCGATGATCGCCTGGCTCGACGGATTGATCGCCACCACGTTGCCAGTCGACATCGTGAGGAAGCCGAACCCGGTTTCGGCGATCTTCACGCGCTCGACGACTTCCGCGAGCTGGTCGAGCGTGATATCTGCACCCGCTACGCCGGCGATACCGGTATGATCGCGCGTCCACAGCGGGTGGAAAAAGCTGACGATCAGCTTTCCGGTGATGGCATCGGTGTAGGGCGCCGTCTGGGTAATATCGTCGGGGACCGGACGCGAGGCCGGGTCTCTCGCCCACTGCTGCCATGAGCCATAGATTCCCGGAAAGAAGAACTCCCAGAACTCCGCCTTGTTGTGACCTGGATAGAGTCGGTCGAAGGTCTGTGCCTGGTTCGTATACGGCACCGTCCTGAAGATCGGCCGTTCTTTTGGACCAATATAGTACATCTGCAGTTTGGACGATCCGCTGGCCATGAGAGTCGGCGCGACGAGATCGATCACGGTACTGTCTTCTATTTCCTGCTGAACGCCCGGCAGCGGACTGTGGTCGGCGCCCAGC
Source organism: Mesorhizobium sp. M1E.F.Ca.ET.045.02.1.1 (assembly GCF_003952485.1). Taxonomy (NCBI): domain Bacteria; kingdom Pseudomonadati; phylum Pseudomonadota; class Alphaproteobacteria; order Hyphomicrobiales; family Phyllobacteriaceae; genus Mesorhizobium; species Mesorhizobium sp. M1E.F.Ca.ET.045.02.1.1. The sequence continues at coordinate 4,756,184 of NZ_CP034447.1, read as the reverse complement.
AGGTAGCCCCAGACGCTTACCACGGAAGGCGCGCCCGGCAGATTCTGCGCCCAATCGCCCTGCGCGTCGTAGACGATCTTGACGGAGCCGGGCGCTTCACGCGCCAGCGTCGCTCCGACCTGTTGCTGCCTCTTCGGATCGTCGATCTGGGCCTGCAGCACGCCGGCCAGCGCCTTGACGTCCCCATGAACCCGATCGAGCAGCAGGTCGACACTCAATGCCGTCGACTCGGCATAGGAACGAATGTATTCCTGGTTTGCGGTCGTCAGGCCCTCGCCGACTTCCGATGTGGCATCGTGCGACAGCTTTTGAACGTTCCAAAGCGCCAGACCACCGCTCATCAGGAGATCGAACAGCACCGCGCCGCCAACGACCAATACGAATTTCGCCCGAAAGGAGCGCAGGCCGAAGCGCGGTGTATGCCCGCTGTCGGCTTTCATTGCGGTCGTCGCCCCGAAGCGACCCAAATCGGCCAACCCGCGTAACCCTTAGGGTGGAGCGCAGCGAATATATGGTCCTGGAAGCCCTGCCGGAACCGCGCAACGAATTCCGGTCCGTCGCCGCGCCTGGTCGCCATCTCGCCCGCATAGACATCCGCCCAGGCTGCAATGACATCCGCGAAGTCCTGCGGATCGCCGTCCAGGTTAGTGACCATGAAGGTCTCGACACGTATGTCTTCGAATCCGGCTTCGATCAGGTATCGCCGACTCTTGGGCCCAAGCTCGACATCCATCTCGAAATGCGCGAACAGCTTCGCCACCTCGTTGTATGTCCAACGAATGCTTTCGGCGCGCGGCTCGCCGAGGCAATGCGAATTCTTCTCGTTGGTGATGTAGACCCGTCCGCCCGGTCTGCATATGCGGTAGAGTTCCTTGAGGATGAGTTCAGGTCGATTGAAGATTTGAAGGGAATGCCGGCAGGTCACCAAGTCGAACTGCGCTTCGTCGAGCAGCATCTCCGATGCATCGCCATAGGTATATTCGATGCCCCGGAGATCGAACTCCCGCATCACGCGTCGGGCATAGGCGAGGCTTGATATGGAGTGGTCTAGGGCGACGATCCGAGATGGCTGGAACTCCTTCTGCACGAGCACGGCGAAATCGCCGATCCCACAGCAGATGTCGGCCATAACGATCCCAGGCCTCATGCCATGTCGCGGCAAGATTGCGCGCTCATGGCGCCAGGTCATCTTTGTCTGGGTGCGGAGGATTGGAACGAACCCGCCTTCCTCTAGGAAGCCCTGTCCCGGATAGAATGCACTGTCATACTCCTCGACGGTGATGTTCGGTTCGATCCTACTCAAGCGACCGAATTTTCGTGATGTCCATCCGACGACGCTTGACGTGATGACGACGAATCTCAGATCGGGTCGAGCGCGGCAGGCGTCGATGATGATCCTCGAAAAGGCGTGAAACGCCGCGTTGTTCATCTGCGTCAGGCGTCTGACATTGACGTAGAGGACGCCGCGCACACGGTCGATCGCATCGCGGAGCAAGGCTATGCTGGGCCCAAGCTCATCGATCGCCTGGGGCCGGACTACCCCCGATATGGCGAACTCCTGATTGTTCGCGTCGTAGCGCGCCTTGAAACGCGGGAGGAGGTCGTAGGGGCTCACCTCTGTTGGCCCTCAAGCAGAAGATCCACGACAAGCTTGATCGCGTCGCCGTCGGCTTCCTCGACCCTGAGTGTCGCGCCGTAGTCGACAGCCAGTTCCAGGAGTACGACCTCCCGGCTGGGCGCGAGATCCCCAGATACCGAGTTAAGGTATCGCTCCCTGGCTTCGGATCCTGCGACTTGCGCCACGGCCTCTTCGTAGAATTGGCGCTCCTCCGGCACGCAAGGAAATGTCAGCTCAATCCTATCCGTCGCGCCATGGCGAGACACCCTGCATGCCAGTTCGCCGTCGGCATGGCGCGTGCGAAAGACGACTTCCAGTAATTCGTTGAAGGCAGAGGAAAAGAGATTTGAGTGCCGTACCGAATCCGACCTGGTTTGACTGATCATGCGGGCCATGTAGGTCGAGACATAATCGCAATGCCTCCAAGCGGAGACAAAAGCCTTCATTTCCATGTCGATCTGGATCATGGGCTCAAAAGTCGGCTCGCCAGCCAGATCATGATGAACAGATCTCATCGGCAACCTCGCTTGTTCCATCAGAATTTGTGCCCCGGCGGGCGATGGCCTCCGAGACGATCGACCGTGATGCGCAAGTCACGGACTAACTCGAAGAATTGCGTAGTACCTGCCTCGATCGTTTCCTCTCTTCACATAGGGCGCAAGGCGCTAGCCCGCCCCGTTTGTTCCTCCATTGCTCGTCCCACCCTCCGCGGGACCCGATTGATGAAATCGCCAATTGCCTCGATTCCGAGCGGCTGTCCCAGGAAATTTCCCTGCAGGCAATCGCAGTTTTCCTTGATCAGCCACCGTGCCTGCGCCGACGTCTCGACGCCCTCGGCAGTGACGCTCATTCCCAGGCCGTGCGCCAGATTTATGATCGATCGCACGATCGTTTGGCCTTTGGAATCAGTCTCTAGGTCAGTAATAAAGTACTGGTCTATCTTCAACGTATCGAAGGGGAAATTCTTCAGGTAGCTTAAAGATGAATAATGCGTTCCAAAATCGTCCAGCGAAATGCGTATTCCCAAGACATTGAGAGTATTTAGTGTATCGATATTGTCGATCGTCTTCTCGAGAAGAACCGTCTCGGTTATCTCAAGTTCAAGTCGTTCGGCCCGGATTCCAACTTCATCGATGATCTCAGCGACCGTGTCCGTCAGCGAACCGCTAAGGAACTGAGCCGGCGACAGGTTGACCGCGACTGTCAGCGAGGAAGGCCACGTCAATGCCTGGCGACAGGCTTCATCGAGCACCCATCGTCCAATCTCGTCCATCAGACCGTCGGCTTCGGCGATCGGTATGAACACGCTGGGAGGAATGATTCCGATCTCGGGGTGCCGCCACCGCAATAAAGCTTCGAAACCGACCACCGACGAAGGAGGCCGAATGAGCGGCTGATATTCCAGATAGAGCTCTCCGCGCTTCAGCGCGGTTCGAAGACTACGCCTCAGATTCTCGCGTTGCTCGAGCAAGAGCAGCATCGCACGGTTGAAGATTCGAGCGCAGCCGCGTCCATCCGTCTTGGCTGCATAAAGGGCAATGTCGGCGGCTTTCATCAGCTGCTCGCCATCGGTCCCGTGCTCCGGCGCGAACGCAATTCCGATACTGGAGCCAACGAACACGGGGATGTCGTTGATGACGAACGGCTCCTTGAACGCATCGACGAGCGATCCGGCAAGGCGCTCCGCTTCCGCGGGCTGCTCCTTTGCCAATTGGATGACGGCGAACTCATCGCCGGCATAGCGGTACGCGGATTCGCCCTCCTGCAGCGCGTCGCGGATTCGGCCTGCCGCGAGTTGAAGAAGCGTGTCGCCCGCGCCATGGCCGAGCGTGTCGTTGACCGCTTTGAAATCGTCAAGGTCGATTTGCAGCAGCGCGGCTTTCGGCTTTGGTCCGCCGACGGCAGCCAGTGCCTGCTGCAGCCGCTCGCCGAACCGCCGCCGATTCTGCAGGCCGGTCAGCACGTCGTGCGTCGCCTGGTGGAGCAGAACTACATGCTCCTGTTCCTCCGCTGCGCTCCGCCCGCCCTGCCCTCTCGATTCGATGATTCCTACACCTTTTGCAGTGCCGAAGACGAAAACGGACCGGGGTGCCTCGCCCGATGATCGCGGCAAGTCGATGCTTGTCGGAGAGCCGCCCTGGAACACCCGGAGAAATTCGTCGCGACACCTCGCATCGAGGAAGCTCGGGTAGACCTCCCAAATGGCGGCGCCCGGCGTCACCACACCGCCGTACACGCCTTTGAGTCTGGTTGCGTAGTGCGTCAGGCGGAAGTCGCGGTCATAGAACGACACGAGATCGGCTGTGTTCGACAAGAGGTGAGCGAGAAGCGCTTCGTCAGTACTTGGAGCGCTGGAGGAAGGCCCCTCACTCTCCGTGCCGGCGCCGGATGCCTTTGGATGCAAGTGCCACCTCCATAGGCCTCGCCAATATGTCTCCCTCAGTCAAAAAATAGCATAACTGTCAAGCTTGGCAAACTTTCAACTCGCATGCTTAACAAGCGCGGTGTGCGGCGTAGTCGCGATGCGTGCTCAGCTGCGACTGACGGCCGTTTATCGACACGATGAACATTAATTAAACTTTACTAAATTAGCAATTCGCAGATAATTGGCGCAGCGCCAGACGTGAGTCGAAATATTGCGGCCCACGGGGAGCGCAGCGGCGCTCGCTGCCCGCGCGGGACTACCCTAGCAATTCGAAATCGGCTTTCTCGAATATTCGGTCTCCAGCCATGTTTTAGACGGTCCGCTCTCGTAGCGGCTGTCGGCGCGTTTCGAAATGACGCCATTGAGCCCGATTTTCGCGATGGCGCGAAAGAGCGCCAGCGCGTCGCCCTCAAAATGCTCACAGTATTGGATCTTGCCGGCGCCAGGCTGAACCAATTGCCGCAGCGCCCGCTTGCGCTGCAGCAAGGGCAAGGAGGCAAGATTGCGACCGTCGAGATGGAGGATGTCGAATGCGACGAACACCAGCCGGTTCGGCTCGTTCCAGATCGCGGCTTCCAGCCCAGGGGAATCGGGCGCACCCCGCACGCCTGACACAATCACCTCGCCGTCGAGGATGGCGGCCCGGCATGGCAGTTCGACCGCCAGCGCGATGGGCCAGTATTTTGTCGTCCAGTCACGGCCGTTCTTGTTGTAGAGACGCACGCCGCCCGTATCGATGATGATCTGCGTCCGGTAGCCGTCGAGTTCGGCCTCGTGAACCCACCCCTCATCTTGGGGCGGCCGCTCGACAAGAGTTGGCATCTGCGGCGGAATGAATTCCAGCCGGTCGCCGTCCACCTTGTCACGCTTACCCAACTACGCCACCATCTTTGACGGATAGCGGTGGCGCGAGCGGCACAGGCGATCCGATGTCCCCCAACTCGGACACCTGCCGCCTGTGCCGAGCCCCCCACTAAGCCATCGGGCCCCCACTAAGCCATTCTGCGACGGAATGAACGCCAGCCGGCCGCCCCGGCACGCTAACCTCGATTACGCCACCATCTTTGACGGACAGCGGTGGCGCGATCGGCACAGGCGGTGCGATATTCCCCCCAACTTGGAAACCTGCCGCCTGTGCCGAGCCCCCGCTAAGTCATCGCAAACATCTACGAATGAGGTCGCATTGTCGTTAGCTGCCCATCCAAATACTTATCCCGGCGTACATATCTCGATATCGGCGCGGCATCTCTCCCAGGGCTTGTGCTATTTGGGGTGCCGTCAGCCCACGCAGTCGCCGTGCCCAGTTACGGGATTGCCACCCGGCACGCAGCAGAACTCCGGGCCGCATTCTGATGAAAACGTCGCCGATCTCGACCGACGCCGACGGCCTGCTCAGCGTCCAAGCGCCTTGAGCCAATCCTCAAAGGAGGAGGCCTTCTCGTGCTCGCCAGGCGAAACAGAGTGAGCCGGGTGCGGCAATACCATGGTCCTGCGGCCTTCCCGGGGGCTGTAACCGAATTCCTTGCTGAACGCCCGGCTGAAGTTTGCCGCCGAACTGAACCCGAAGGCTTCCGCAATTTCAACAATGCGCCGGCTGTCCGCCGGATCGCTAAGCGCAAGATGGGCCGCCAAAAGTCGGCGACTTTGAATGTAATGGAGAACACCACCACTCGGTTCGAACAACTGATAGAGGCGAGATCGCGAGACGCCGAGCGCCCGGCACATCGAATCCGGTGTCAGACGAGCCGCATCCAGATTGTTTTGGACGTATCGACGCGCTCGCTCCATCAGCGCGACGCTCGCCAGTTGTTCGGCCGCCGCGGCATGTTCGGCCGGAGGCGCGAGGCAGGCAATGATCATGCTGCGTGTTGCGTGTACGATGCGGGGCAGATCTTCCGATGTGAGATTGCGCAGTCTTGTTACGATGCTGTTGATGTAGTCGATCAGAAGGTTAGCAAAGTTGCCCGACAGAATTGAATTGTTGTTTACGTCGAGGGTCCCCGCCGCATCGGCGAACAAATCACGCGGCAAATAGAGAAAGACACTTTCGGATTCCGTTGTCCTTCCGCGAAACGGGTAGCCAAGCGATCTGATCTCCAACTGGCCCGGCTGACCCTCCGCGACGCGGCGATCGACCTCCGTCCATGACCGGCCAGTATGTGGCAAGACGACATACCAGTGGTCGATCGAGCTGGACCGAAGCTTCGCGGCGGAACGCATATAGCTGTGCGCCGGCGCGCGCTGCTCAACGATCAGCATGCCACCAAGATTCCAAGCCGTGTGGTCGGCAGGAAAGCCGTCGTCCCGCGATTTGTTATCCGGCAACTTGACCTCGACAAGCGGCGCCACATGCGCTTGCCAAGCGGTGAATTGATCCTCTGGTGCCAGTTTGAGCGTTGAGAAGGACAACGGCTCCAGCACCGGCGCGAGTGGTGGGGCGGCCTCAGGTTGAACGTCGCGTGGCCAACGGCGTCGCTCACGCTCCGGCGCTTGCCCAGCATGCGCTTCGTCTTGCCTCTTAGCGTCTATCGCGCGTGGTGCCATATCCGATTCCGGTATGCCCATGCCCTCGCAATCATGTGGTGTATCCCGGGTATCTGGCAAGCCTGTCGACCGCATCGGCGATCACGCTGGATTACAGCAAGAAATGCATCCGGAGATAAGTTTCTGGATGCGAAGATAACGACACTCTTCAAACTGGTGCGTATAGATTCCAGCATCGTGAAAGCGATGTTGAGGAGACCACGAAATGAACGAAAAGCTCAAAGGAGAAGCTCGCCGCAAGATAATTCTTGATGGATACGTTAACAACGAGCCATTGAAAGATATTGCAGCGAAGCTCGGATGCTCGCTGGCGAGCTTGAAAGTCAGCGCCAGCAAGCTCGGTTGCACCAGAACACCAAAAGAGGCGGCGGACTTTCGCCGCGGCTTTTGCATACCGGAAAACAAGCGGCAAGATTATTATCAACTGATGACCTCCGGACAATATAGATCCCGCGAGTGTGCGCAGATTTTGGGGTTATTGACAACGCAATCACGAGGCGCAGAGTAATCTTTGCCCCGCTACTATGAGCGTTATTATCGCTTAGGCCACAGCAAAGGCCCGCCGCAAAGTACGAACGGCGGGCCCTGAAAGGCACTCAAATGCTGCGTCGGCGTTTCAATCGCACCTGTCTTAGCCCTCTCGATCTGGATGTTTGCGAACGCGTGTTCAATCAGGTCTGCGCGGATGAAGAGCTCGATCCTTTGGGCCTGGGCGCTGAAATTCTGGCGGTGATGGTTGTGGCCATTTTTCGAAACGCTCACACCAACGAGCGCGAACTGCTGGAGGCGGTCAGATCTCACCGGCAAAAAATCACGGAAATCGGCCGCTAGTACGCGCCGCTCAAAAATGCTCGTCGGCGCAGATCTGAAGGGGATCGGCAGCTCATAATTCGCCGTTTCGTTCAGCCCGGGGAGCCAAGTTTTCCAAAGCCCATGCCAGGTTTCCAACGTGCCGTCCTTGCGCACGGATGGCTCCTGCGCGATCTTGCCGACCATTTTCGGGAGGAAATCGTGCGAAACACTCTGGCATCGGCGCTGCTGTTGACGGCCGCCCTTTACGCGACTGGCGCCAACGCCCTGGACAGCAGCGGAACACCGGTTGTCGTAACCCCGCTTGCGTCCAAGACGACCACGGCCTCCGGCCAGCCGATCACGCTGCCGCAGAAGAATGTCGAGGTTCAGGTTTCGGCCTATCAGATCGCGCCGGGCGCGACCTTGCCGGTGCACAAGCACCCCTTCCCGCGCTACGCCTATGTCGAGGCCGGAACGCTTAAGGTCACCAATGTCGAGACCGGCGCCAGCAACACCTACAAAACCGGCGACTTCATCGTCGAGATGATCGGCCAATGGCACCAGGCCACCAATATCGGCGCCGACCCGGTCAAGCTCCTGGTGATCGACCAGGTCGAACAAGGCGCCAAGAACACGATCTTGCAGAACTGACCGAACGCATTGACGCGGACTGGTACCGCTGGCGGTAGTTGCTCATTGCACCACCACGCCGACGAGGGCTTGCGCGTATGCGTGAAGCTTGCGGGCAGCCTGCCGGTATTCGATCTCATCACCGCTGCAAACGGCCATGAACTGCGCCGCGAACTCCTGGGGGTTGTGGCGGGAGTTGCGAGCATGCCTTCCACGATCTTGGACATGTCGTGGTAGACGCGTTTCAGATCATTGTCGGAAATATCGAAGGAGATCGAATCCCTGAGCGCCTCCCAGCGCCGGAAGCCCGTCATGATCGGGCTTTCGTTCAAGTTTGCGGCGGAAGCCCTTTCCGTCGCGGCGGCTCCCATGGACGAAATGGAGACGATCGTGCCTGGCACGCTGCGTCTGGCCGTTTCATGAGATGTCATTTCCAAGTCCCCAAGGTTGAAGAAAAGCCAATCCGTATAGCCGGCGGCGCGATGCCGCATTGCTCTGCGTCAAATTCGACGACAGCCCGCGCTGGACCGATCGAAGCGGCTTCCGCGGCAATCGCCGCGATGCTAGGGCTGGTCTCTCTTGCAGGCTGGATGGATACTGGTGACCGACGCCCCAAAACCCCTGATCGAAATCTGCGTCGAGGGCATTGACGGCCTGCTCGCCGCTCAGGCCGCCGGCGCCGACCGGGTCGAGCTCTGCGCCAGCCTCGTCGAAGGCGGCATCACGCCGAGCCTCGGCACGGTGCGCGCCGCACTCGAACGCGCGACCATCCCTTTTCATGTCATCGTGCGTCCGCGCGGCGGCGATTTCCTCTACAGCGAGGCCGAATATCGGTCGATGCTTGCCGATGTCGGCGCCCTGCGCGATCTCGGCGTAGCCGGCGTCGTGGTCGGCTGCCTGACCGCTGACGGCGCCGTCGACGAGCTGCGCATGAGCGAGCTGACGCAGGCAGCCGGCCCGCTCAACGTCACCTGCCATCGCGCCTTCGACATGACGCGGGACCCAGCCGAGGCGCTCGAAGCGCTGATCCGCTGCAAGGTCGGCCGCGTGCTGACCAGCGGCCAGCGTGACACAGCGCTGGAAGGCGCCGATCTGCTCGCGCAGCTTGTTCGCCAGGCGGGCGGGCGCATCATCATCCTTGGCTGCGGCGCGCTGGCGCCCGACAATATCGGTGAAGTCCTGAGGCGAACGGCGCTGAGCGAAATGCATTTCGCCGCGCTTGCCGACGTGCCGAGCGCCATGCGCTACCGCAACCCGCATGTCGGCATGGGTGGCACCGACCTCGACCGTGAATATCGCACCACGGTGACCGACCAGACCCAGGTGGCGGCCACCATCGCGGCCGCGAGGGCCTGATGCCGGAAGAAACGATGTCGAAGGATCGGCTGCCGATCGAACGCGTCTCGCCTGCTGCCGAGGCCGCCATCCTTGCCCTCAACAACGAACATGCGGCCGAATTGTCCTGGCTGGAGCCGGAGCGGTTGTCGTTCCTTATCGGCCAGGCTTTCTACACGCGCCGCATCGGTGCTCTCGAAGCCTTCATCATGTGCTTCGATCAGAACGCCCGCTACGACAGCCCGAATTTTCTCTGGTTTCGCGAGCGTTATCCGCGCTTCGTCTATGTCGACCGGGTGGTTGTAGCGGCCGAGGCGCGCGGCCGCGGCCATGCCCGGCGCCTCTACGAGGATCTGTTCGACCATGCCCGGCGCGCCGGCCACACGATCGTCACCTGCGAGGTCAATGCCGATCCGCCGAACCCCGCCTCGGATGCCTTCCACGCCGCGCTTGGCTTTGCCGAGGTCGGCGATGCCGTGATTCATGGCGGCAAGAAGTCGGTGCGTTATTACGCCAAACCCATCACCGGCTGAACGGCCACTGGCCACCAAAACAAGCTGCAGCTAATGTGAGTGCTCCGCAGGCTGGGGGTGCGGCATCATGCCAAGCAACGTCTTCCGCTTCGACGAAAGCTGGGACATCCCGGAGGGGACGCCGCAGGAAGTGTGGGACGTATTGTCCGACGCCGAGTTGCTGCCGCTCTGGTGGGGCGACGCCTACAAGGAAGTCAAGCCCCTCGACAGGAAGGGCAAGGGTGTTGTCGGCTCGCGGGCCAGAGCCAGGGCGCGAGGCGCCCTGCCCTACGAGTTGAACTTCGTCATCGAGGCCGCCGAGCTCGAGCCAGGCCGTCTGGTGGTGGTGAAGACCTTCGGCGATTTCGACGGCCTGTGGCGGGCCGAATTGTCGCCGTCTGGAACCGGTACGCACGTCGACTTGATCTGGCAGGTCACGGTGGAGAGGCCGATCCTCAAACTCCTGGCGCCGTTGCTCAGGCCGGCATTCGCCTGGAACCACCGCTGGACCACGCCGCGCGGCGAAGCGGGGCTTCGGCGCTATCTCGCCGCGCGGAAGGGCAGCCAGGTCTGACCCACATTCACCAATTGCGGTTGAGCCAGCCTCGCGCCGGTTTTTCGACGATGTAGTAGCTCGCCAGCGCGCAGGCGAAGACCGCGGCCAGCATTGGGATCGGCGCGCTGTCCCGGTCATAGACGAATTTGTAGAAGGGCTGCTGCCAGAGATAGAGCGAATAGGACCACAGCCCGAGCATCACCATCGGCCGCGACGACAGCAATCCGGTCAGGTAACCGCCGGCGAAGTCGAGCGCGTTGACCGCAAGCGCCAGCAGCGGCACGCCGAGAATGTAATGCACAGGCGTCGGCACCGGATCGAGGAACAGCAGCACCGCGCCCGCGGCCGCCGCCAGCGCCACATGCTGGTTCCTCACGAAGGCCGGCAACCGTCCGTCGGCCTTGAGCAGGCAGATCGCGGCCGACAGCAGGATCGAAGCGATGTGCACGTCGGTGCGCCAGTAGCTGGTCTCGTAGTCCATGCCGAGAACCCAGTATGAGATGGCGCCGTTGGCCATTGCCAGCAATGACAATGCCACAAGCAGCCGCACGACATTGGCGCGCCCTGACACCACCACGCTGATCAGCGCCAGGATGACATAAGAATGCCCCGATGGCGAGCGACCAGAATGTGGCGAAGAAGGTCGAGCGCACCGGCGCGGTTAACGAGAATGCCGGCATAGTTATAGGTGAAGGTCAGCGCCGTCAGCGCCGCCTTCCACTTGAAGGCAATGAACGTGCCGGCGAGCCCGATCATTGCGGTGGCCACGAATACCAGCAGCGCCGGATAGATGCGCGAGAAGCGGCGCTTGAAGAATTTCTTCAGCGGAAAGCGTTCGATGAACAGTATCTCGCCCATCAGCCGACCGCTGAGCACGAAGAAGAACTCGACGCCGAGGACCCCGAGATTGATTCCCGGAACCGGGAAGAAGTGGCCGATCAGCACCAGCGCAATCGACAGGCCGCGCCAGCCGTCGAGATAGGCCAGCCTGGTTCGTGCCGCTTTGTCGGCTGCGGCCCGTGGCAGGGCGCCGGCCGTCGCGGAGATGTCGGTCATGCCGTCCCTTCGCAACTCGGAGGCCCCGGCACGGATAGCCGCGCCCGGGAACCGCTTCGTTTCCCGCCGCGCTTATTTTGCAATGCGGGATAATCTTGTGCAAGTGCGAAGGCATGAATTCTCAGGTAGCTCCTGCCAAGTAGCTGCAAATACAAAAGAAAAAGGGCCGCGACGGCCCCTCTCCTTTTCATCCAGGCAGCAGCGTTCAAGCGTTGGCAGCGGCCACCGCGCGCTTCGCCATCACCGCGATCAGATTGGCGCGGTAGTCGGCAGAGGCATGGATATCGCTCATCAGCCCCTTTGCCGGCACTTTCAGGCCGTCGAGCGCCGAGGCGTCGAATTTCTTCGCCAGCGCCGCCTCGATTTCCTTGGAGCGGAAGACGCCGTCGTCGCCGGCGCCGGTCACCGCGGCCCTGACCCCATCCTTGCCCTTGGTCACGAACACGCCGACGATCGCATAGCGCGAGGCCGGGTTGCGGAACTTTTGGTAGGCCGCCTTGGCAGGCGCGGTGAAGGTCACCGCCGTGATGATCTCGCCCTCCTTCAGCCCCGTCTCGAACAGGCCCTTGAAGAACTTGTCGGCCGCGATCTGGCGCTTGTTGGTGACGATGGTCGCTCCCAGCGCCAGCAGCGCCGCCGGATAGTCGGCCGCCGGATCGTTGTTGGCGATCGAGCCGCCGATCGTGCCCTTGTGACGCACCGCCGGATCGCCGATCAGCGAAGCCATATGGGCAAGCGCCGGACAGGCCTTCTTCAGCTTCTCGTCATTGGAAACGTCGTAATGCGTCGTCGCCGCTCCGATGGTGACCGTCTTGCCGGACACCTTGACGCCCTGCAGGTCCTTCAGCCGCGACACGTCGACCAGATCGGAAGGCGCCGCGAGCCGCGTCTTCATGGCGGGGATCAGCGTCATGCCGCCGGACAGAAGCTTGGCATCGCCGCTCTTCAACAGCTTGGCGGCCTCAGCGACAGAGGCGGCGCGATGGTAGTTGACCGAGTACATTTGTCTTCCTCCCTTCGGGGAAAGAGCGAATAGCGAGTAGCGAATAGCGAATAGGACCAATCCCTTCGCATCGCGCTTTCCCCTATTCGCTACTCCCTATTCCATATTCGCTTCATTTCAGTGCTTCTTGGCGCGGATCGCCGACCATACGGTCGACGGCGACGCCGGCATGGCGATATCGACGACGCCGAGCGCATCGGTGATGGCGTTGATCACCGCCGGCGGCGAACCGATCGCGCCGGCCTCGCCGCAACCCTTGATGCCGAGCGGATTGCCTGGGCACGGCGTGTTCGAGGTCGAGACCTTGAACGACGGCAGATCGTCGGCGCGCGGCATGGTGTAGTCCATGTAGCTCGCCGTCAGCAGTTGCCCGTTCGCGTCATAATGCGCGCCTTCCAGCAGCGCCTGGCCGACGCCTTGCGCGATACCGCCATGCACCTGCCCTTCGACGATCATCGGATTGATGATGTTGCCGAAATCGTCCGCCGCGACGAACTGGACGATCTCCGTCAGGCCGGTCTCCGGATCGATCTCGACCTCGCAGATGTAGCAGCCTGCCGGGAAGGTGAAGTTCGAGGGATCGTAGAACGCGGTTTCCTTCAAGCCGGGCTCCATGCCTGCCGGCAGATTGTGGGCGGTGTAGGCGGCAAGCGCCACCTGGAACCAGGGCAGGCTCTTGTCGGTGCCGGCAACCTTGACCTCGCCATTCTCGATGACGATGTCGCCCTCGTCGGCCTCGAGCAGATGGGCAGCGATCTTCTTCGCCTTGGCCTCGACCTTGTCGAGCGCCTTGGCGATGGCGGACATGCCGACGGCGCCGGAACGCGAACCGTAGGTGCCCATGCCCATCTGCACCTTGTCGGTATCGCCGTGGACGATCGAAACCGAATCGATCGGCACGCCGAAACGCTGGTTGACCAGCTGCGCGAAGGTCGTCTCATGGCCTTGGCCATGGCTGTGCGAGCCGGTCAGCACCTCGATGGTGCCGACGGCGTTGACGCGCACTTCCGCCGATTCCCAAAGGCCGACGCCGGCGCCGAGCGAACCGACCGCCGCCGACGGCGCGAGGCCGCAGGCCTCGATGTAGCAGCTCATGCCGATGCCGCGCAGCTTGCCGCGCTTGGCGGCATCCGCCTTTCGCTTGGTGAAGCCGGCATAGTCGGCCGCCTTCATCGCGGCGTCGAGCGAAGCGTTATAGTCGCCCGCGTCGTAGCTGAGGATTACCGGCGTCTGGTGCGGGAAGGAGGTGATGAAGTTCTTGCGCCTCAGCTCGGCGGGCGTCACGCCGAGCTCGCGCGCGGCCGTCTCCATCGTGCGTTCCAGAAGGTATGTGGCTTCCGGCCGCCCTGCCCCGCGATAGGCATCGACGGGGGCGGTGTTGGTGTAGACGGTGCGCACATTGGCGTGGATGGCCGGGATATCGTACTGGCCCGACAGCAGCGTGGCGTAGAGATAGGTCGGCACGCAGGACGAGAACAGCGACATATAGGCGCCGAGATTGGCTATCGTGTCGACTTTGAGCCCGGTGATCCGGTTGTCCTTGTCGAACGCCATTTCCACCATCGAGACATGATCGCGGCCATGCGCGTCGGCGAGGAAGCTTTCGGTGCGGTCGGCGACCCATTTGACGGGCACGCCGGTCTTCTTCGACGCCCAGAGGCAGACGATCTCCTCCGGATAGATGTAGATCTTGGAGCCGAAGCCGCCGCCGACATCCGGCGCAATGACGCGCAGCTTGTTCTCCGGCGCGACATTGTAGAAGGCGCTCATCACCAGCCGCGCGACATGCGGATTCTGCGACGTCGTCCAGCAGGTGTAGTGGTCCTCGGCCTTGTCGTAGTGGCCAAGCGCTGCCCTTGGCTCCATCGCATTCGGCACCAGCCGGTTGTTGACGATCTTCATGCGCGTGACATGTGCCGCCGACTTGATCGCGGCATCGGTTGCCTTGCCGTCGCCGATCTCCCAGTCGAAGATCAGATTGTTCTCGGCCTCGGCATGGATCTGCGGCGCGCCCGGCTGAAGCGCCTTGGTGGCATCGACCACAGCCTTCAGTTCCTTGTAGGTGATCTCGACCGCCTCCGCCGCATCGCGCGCCTGGCCCTTGGTGTCGGCAATGACGATGACGACGGCGTCGCCGACATAGCGCACCTTGTCGACGGCGAGCGGCGACCAGGCGCCCATCTTCATCGGCGAGCCGTCCTTGGAATGGATCATCCAGCCGCAGATCAGGTTGCCGATGCCGTCGGCCTTGAGTTCCTTGCCGGTCAGCACGCCGATGACGCCGGGCATGCCTTGAGCTTTCTTCACATCGATCTTCTTGATCTGCGCGTGCGCGTGCGGGCTGCGCACGAACGCGGCATGCTTCATGCCGGGAACCACCATATCGTCGACATAACGGCCGCCGCCGGTGATGAACCTCTTGTCTTCCTTGCGCGCCACGCGAGCGCCGACACCTTCGATACCCATTGCGGAAATTCCTCCCGTAAACAGCGAGTAGTGAGTAGCGAATAGCGAGTAGGGAACGATTGGAGTGGAGGCCGCCCAAACAGAGACCGGCTACTCGCTACTCCCTATTCGCTACTCGCTCGGGCCTCACGCAGCTTGCTTGGCCTTGCCCTTCGATCCCTTCGCCATCGCTTGCGATGCGGCGAGGATCGCCTTGACGATGTTGTGGTAGCCGGTGCAGCGGCAGATGTTGCCCTCAAGCTCGGAGCGCACGGTGGCCTCGTCGAGGCCTTCCGGATGGCGCGCGATCATGTCCGTCGCCGTCATGATCATGCCCGGCGTGCAGAAACCGCACTGCAGACCGTGATGCTCCCTGAAGGCTGCCTGCACCGGATGCAGATCGGCGCCGTTTGCCAGCCCCTCGATCGTCACGACGCTCGAACCCGAGGCCTGCGCCGCGAGCATCGTGCAGGACTTCACCGCCTTGCCGTCGACAAGCACGACGCAGGCTCCGCATTGCGAGGTGTCGCAACCGACATGCGTCCCGGTGAGACCGAGATTCTCCCGCAAGAAATAAACCAGAAGCGTTCGGTCTTCGGCAACGCCGCTGACTCGCTTTCCGTTTACCATCAACGATATGTCCGACATGAATCCTCCCTAGGTATTACCTTGGTAGTCCCGGCGCGGGTTATTGCCCGGCTGCCCCGGGCTATCCGCTATTCCTATACCGTATAATGCACCGGAAGAAGTGCCCCAAAGCGCCACGCTGCGAGAATGCAGTTCGTCCGAAACTCCGCATATTGTACTTTCGGTCATGCAGCACGAGGCCCGCCATTGCCAAAATGGCGGTTGAAGACAACAATGCCTTTCGACGCAAGCGGGCTGAACGCATACAAAAAAGCGTCGGAGGAAATGCAGGGAGGAAGTCGCTGGCCAACTCACGGACGCACTATGCTTGCGGCCTCTCGGCGCTCACCACGGATGAGCCCGACGCAACCGCCTTCGCCCGGATGGTCGCGGCGGAAGCCGTGGCCATGGACGCCGGCTTTGCGCTGCTTTTCTTTTCCCAGAGCCTCGTCGATGCGGCCGCCCTGTCGGAAGCGCTCAAGACATATGCACCCTCGCTTGACTATGCCGGCTGCTCGACCGCCGGTGAAATCACCCCTCAGGGCCTCGAGGAAGGCCATGTCCTTGCACTGCTGCTTCCTACCGCGTCCTTTTCGACGGCAAGCATCATGGTCGACAACCTCTCTTCGTCGAGCATGGACAGGATCACCGGCGAGGTGGCGGCGCTGAGACGTTCGCTTCGCGACCGTGTCGGGCAAGGGCGGGCCAAGGACACTTTCGCGCTCTGCTTTATCGACGGGCTGTCCTATGCCGAGGAAGCGGTGACCTCGGCCATCCACTGGGGGCTGGACGACATTCCGCTGATCGGCGGTTCGGCCGGCGACAACCTGAAATTCGAGACCACCAGTCTTATCTCGAACGGCAAGGTCGCTTCCGACAGCGCCATCGTCGTGCTGATCGCGACCGAGATCCCCTTCCACGTCTTCAAGACCGACAATTTCATTCCCACCGACGAGAAGCTGGTGGTCACTCAATCTGATCCCGATCACCGCATCGTGCGCGAATTCAACGCCACCAACGCCGCGGAGGAATATGCCGCCTCCGTCGGCATCGTGCCGGAGATGCTGACACCCTTAAGCTTTGCCTCGCACCCTGTCGTGGTGAAGGTGGGCGGCGAATATTACTGCCGCTCGATCCAGCGCATGCATGCCGACGGCTCGCTGTCATTCTTCTGCGCCATCGACGACGGCGTCGTTCTGTCCATCGCTCAGCCGAAGAACATGGTCGAAGCGACACGCGCCGCCCTGCAGGACGTCGAGCGCAAGCTCGGCGGCATCGACATGGTGCTCGGCTTCGACTGCGTGCTGCGCCGGCTCGACGCGCGCAACCGCCAGGTCTTCCGCGATATTTCCGAGCTCTACCGGACCAACAACGTCATCGGCTTCGGCACCTATGGCGAGCAGTACCGCTCGATGCATCTCAATCAGACCTTCACCGGCATCGCCTTTGGTGAGCGTCGGGCCGCCGAGTGACTGCCATGCCGCTTCGCGATATCGACGACCTCGAGAAGCTGAAGAAGATCAACGCCGCCCTGGTCAGCCGCGTCGAACGCTCGATGGACCAGCAGGTCAACGCCTTCTCTTTGTTCCAGACGGCGATTTCGCTGGAGAACCGGGTGCGCACCCGCACCGAGGAGTTGCACGCGACGCTGCACCGGCTCGAGCGGTCGAACATCGAGCTCAGCGCTGCTAAGGAAAACGCCGAGCAGGCGAATCTTTCCAAGACCAGGTTCCTCGCCGCCGCCAGCCACGACGTGCTGCAACCGCTCAACGCCGCGCATCTGTCGGTCTCGGCGCTCGCCGAAGTACAGACCAGCGAGGAAGGCAAGAAGCTGGTGCGCCAGGTCGAGCGCTCGCTGGAGACGATGGAAGACCTGCTGCGCACGCTGCTCGACATCTCCAAGCTCGACGCCGGCGTGGTCCAGCCCGAAATCAGCGATGTCAGCCTGGAGGCGTTGTTCTCCTCGCTGCGCTCGGACTTTCTTCCCGAAGCCGAAAAAAAAGGCCTGTCGCTAAAATTCCGGCCGGTCAATGTCGTCGTGCGCTCCGACCGCACGCTGCTGCGCCGCATCCTGCAGAACATCCTCTCAAATGCACTGCGCTATACCCGCTCGGGCGGCGTGCTGGTGGGCACCAGGCATCGCGGCGATACCATCCGCATCGATGTCGCCGACACCGGCTGCGGCATCCCCGACGACCAGCGCGAGGCAGTGTTCGAGGAGTTCCACCGCGGCATCTCCACGCTTGCCGATGGCGGACTGACGGGCGGGCTGGGCCTCGGCCTCGCCATCGTGCGTCGCATGGCGGCAGCACTTGGCCACCCCGTCACCTTTTCCTCGAAAGTCGGACGCGGAACGATCTTCCACATCGACGTGCCGATCGGCATGGCGCCAGCCGAGCCGGCCTCGACCGCCGCCGACATGGACCGGCCGCGCGGCTACGGCCTGTTCGGCACCAGGGTGCTGCTGGTCGAGAACGACACCGACGTGCTGAGCGCCATGACCTCGCTGCTCGAGCGCTGGCAGTGCCTGGTGCGCGCCGCGACCTCGACCGACGATGCGCTCGACCTCATCGGCGACACCGACTGGGTGCCCGACATCGTCATCGCCGACCAGCATCTCGACGGTGGCGATCTCGGCACCGCCACCATCGCCGAAGTGCGCGACTATCTGGGCCGGCCCGTGCCGGCGCTGATCGTCACCGCCGATGGCTCGGAGCTCGTCGCCAAAGCCGCCCGCGCCGCCGGCATCGAATTGATGCGCAAGCCGCTGAAGCCGGCACAGCTGCGCGCGCTATTGGCGCATCTGCTGGCTTAGAAATTACGCTCAAAACCCAGTCTGATCCCTGAACAGCTCCGTATTGTCCAGCTTCGACACCTCGATCACTGCCTGCGTGCGGCTGTAGACATTGAGCTTGCGCAAAATCTCCGAGACATGCGCCTTAACCGTAGTCTCGCCCACCTGCAGCTCATAGGCGATCTGCTTGTTCAGCATACCCTGGCGCAGCATCTGCAAAACCCTCAGTTGCTGCGGCGTCAGCGTCGCCAGCCGCTGCACCATGTCGGCGCGGTCGGTGCTGTCGGGGTCCGCCGGCTGTCCGCCATAGTTTTCCGGCACATAGACCGCGCCGTCCATCACCGAGCGGATGGCCGCGGCGAGATCGCTTTTCCTCGCCGATTTCGGGATGAAACCCGCGGCACCATAGGACAGCGCCTCGGAAATGATCTTCGGCTCCTCATAGCCCGACACGATCACCACCGGCAGGCGCGGATAGCGGGTCCTGAGCTGCAGCAGCCCTTCGAAGCCGTGCACGTCGGGCATGCTCAAGTCGAGCAGCGCCAGGTCGAACGGTTTTGCATCGGCGAGGAGATCGATCGCCTCCGCGATCGAGCGCGCCTCGACCGTATCGACGTCAGGATAGGCCATCTGCACGGCGCTATGCAGCGCCTCGCGAAACAGCGGGTGGTCATCGATGATCAGAAAGCGGGCGCGATCGCTGACGGGGGTCATTGCTCGGATTCAGGCATCGGTTCGATTTCGGTCGGCACAGGATAGTCCCGTCACCATGGTCAGATTATTGCCAAATAGTACATCGCCCGAAAGTCGCCTTGTCGGCAAAATAACAGGGCCAACGGTTTCATGATCGCCGTGCCTTGCCTGCTCGCCGAAATCGGCCGAATGTGCAGGCAGATTCACACTAAGGCAGAACCCAGCCGATGACAGACTTCGTCCTCCCGCCGCCAGCGATCGCCTCAGTCGCCATTGCCGGCTCGGGGGAGCGATTTGCCGTGCGTCGCATCTTCTGCGTCGGGCGCAATTACGCGGCACACGCGCGCGAGCTCGGCAATGACGAGCGCGACCCGCCCTTCTTCTTCACCAAGCCGGCCGACGCGGTGGTCGACAGCGGCGCCGAGATCCCCTACCCGCCATTGACCGCCAACCTCCACCACGAGATCGAGCTGGTCGTGGCGATCGGCAAAGCCGGCTTCCGCATTCCCCGCGGCGAGGCGCTCGCCCATGTCTGGGGCTACGGCGTCGGCGTCGACCTGACCCGCCGCGACCTGCAGGACCAGGCGAAGAAAGCCGCCCGCCCCTGGGACTGGTCGAAGGCTTTCGACCGCTCCGCGCCCTGCGGTCCGCTGGTCCCGGTCTCGAAGTCAGGCCATCCCGACAAGGGCCGTATCTGGCTCGCCGTCAACGGTGAGGTAAAACAGGACGGCGACCTCGCCGAGCTGATCTGGCCGGTCGCCGATGTCGTCTCGATCTGCAGCGAGGCGGTCGAGCTCCGGCCCGGCGACCTGATCTTCACCGGCACGCCGGCTGGCGTCGGCGCGGTTCAAGCAGGCGACAAGATCACCGGCGGCGTCGACGGCATAGGCGCCATTGAGGTGGCCATCGGCCAGCCGAGACCGTGATCCGATGAGCGACCTCGTCCTCCACAACTACTATCGCTCCTCCACCTCCTACCGGGTGCGGATCGCGCTGGAGATGAAGGGGCTGAGCTACACCTATGTGCCGCATCACCTGCGCCATGGCGAGCATCTCGAGCCGGCCTATCTCGCGGTCAATCCGCAAGGCCTGGTGCCGGCGCTGGTGCTGGACGACGGAACGCTGCTGACGCAATCACTGGCGATCATCGAATATCTCGACGAGATCGCGCCAGAGCCGCCGCTGCTGCCGAAGGATGCGCTGGGCCGGGCGCGGGTCAGGATGCTGGCGCAGATGATCGCCTGCGACATCCATCCGGTGAACAATCTGCGCGTGCTCACCTCGCTGCGCACCCTGTTCGGCGCCGGCGACGAGGATGTCGTGAACTGGTTCCGGCACTGGGTGAACGAAGGCTTCCAGCCGCTCGAGAAGATTTTGGCTTCGTCGCCTCAGACCGGCACCTTCTGCCATGGCGAGACGCCCGGACTGGCCGATATCTGCCTCGCCGCCCAGGTCACCAACAACGCCCGCTTCGGCGTCGACATGACGCCCTACCCGGTGATCTCGCGCATCCACGCCGCCTGCATGGCGCTGCCGGCGTTCCAGAAGGCGGCACCGCAGAACCAGATCGATGCCGAATAGAGAAGCCACAGACCCGGACGAAGCAAAGACGCTCGCCGACATTGAAGCGTATGGCTGCCACATCCTGTATGTCTTGGCAGAAGACGAGCTTCCGCCTTTCGCCTACTCGGTGGGGATAGAGCACAATTTCAAGGCTCCCGAATTGGTCATCATCGGGCTGAAACCGGAGCTTTCCCAAAGTATCATCAACGAGTATTGCCGGCGGGTGCGAAACGGCGAAACGTTCAGCATCGGACAGCGAGCGTCAGGTTTCCTGGGCGGCGGCTTCGACTGTCAGTTCGGCTCCGTCCATCCGGACCAATATCCCGAACATTTCGGTTGGGACATCTGGTTCTACGACGGTCCGGATTTCCGCGTCATGCAACTCGTGTATCCGAATACCTCGGGCATTTGGCCCTGGGACGCCGAAGCCGACGAGTGGTTCCGCAAGCGGCAGCCACTGCTCGACCAACCGCCATCGCCAACTTAGTTACGGACCGCCCAAACCCGCACTGTCTTTTGAATTGAACATATGAAAGCACTCCCATGAAAGCTGTCGTCTTCGAAAAATTCGGCGAGGCGCCGACGATCCAGACCGTGCCCGACCCGAAGCCGGCAGCGGATGGCGTCGTCATCAAGGTCGAGGCGACCGGCCTCTGCCGCAGCGACTGGCATGGCTGGATGGGCCATGACGACGGCATCACGCTGCCGCATGTTCCGGGACATGAACTGGCGGGCGTCGTCGTCGCCGCCGGCAAGCAGGTCAGCCGCTGGAAAGCCGGTGACCGCGTCACCGTGCCCTTCGCCGTCGGCTGCGGCCGCTGCTTCGAATGCACCTCCGGCAACCATCAGGTCTGCGAGCACCAGACCCAGCCGGGCTTCACTGGCTGGGGCTCGTTCGCCGAATATGTCGGCATCGAGCATGCCGACACCAATCTCGTGCGCCTGCCGGACGAAATGGAATTCGCCACCGCCGCCAGCCTCGGCTGCCGTTTCGTCACCTCGTTCCGCGCCATCGTCGACCAGGGCCGGGTGACGCCGGGCGAATGGGTGGCGGTGCATGGCTGCGGCGGCGTCGGCCTTTCCGCCATCATGATCGCCAGCGCCATGGGCGCCAATGTCATCGCCATCGACCTCACGGATGAGAAGCTGGAGTTTGCCAAGAAGATCGGCGCGGTGGCGACGATCAATGCCTCGACGACGCCCAATGTGGTCAAGGCGGTCAAGCAGATCACCAATGGCGGCGCGCATATGTCGATGGACGCGCTCGGCCACCCGACCACCTCGTTCAACTCGATCGCCAATCTGCGCCGGCGCGGCCGCCACGTTCAGGTCGGGCTGATGCTGGGCGAACATGCCCGCCCGCAGATACCAATGGACAAGGTGATCGCCTTCGAGCTCGAAATCCGCGGCAGCCACGGCATGCAGGCCTACCGCTATTCAGCGATGATGGAGATGATCCGAACCGGCAAGCTGAAGCCCGAGTTGCTGGTTGGCAAGAGGATCAGCCTCGAGGAAGCGCCCGCCGCGTTGATGGCGATGGGCGGTTTTGAAGGCATCGGCATCGGCGTGGTGACGAAGTTTTGAGTAGACCTTCTACCGCGCAAACTTCTTCGCCCCGAACACGCAGGCCACCACGCCAAGCGTGACGACCACCATCAGCGGGCTCACCTGTTCGTGCAGCAGCGTCGCCGCCAGCGCCAAGCCGAAGAAGGGCTGCAGCAATTGCAACTGCCCGACGGCGGCGATGCCGCCCTGCGCCAGGCCGCGATACCAGAACACGAAGCCGATCACCATGCTGAACAGCGAGACATAAGCGAGGCCGATCCAGGCGCCGGAGCCGACGCCGGCGAAGGACGGCGGCAGCGTCGCAAAAGTCAACGCCAGCATGACCGGCAGCGACAGCGCCAGCGCCCAGCAGATCACCTGCCAGCCGCCGAGCTTGCGCGACAGCGCCGCTCCTTCGGCGTAGCCCAACCCGCAGGCAACGACGGCGGCAAGCATTAACCCGTCGCCGACCGGTGACGCGGTCACGCCTTGCGTCAGGGCAAAACCCGCGACGAGCGCGCTGCCCAGGCATGAGAACAGCCAGAAAGCCGGGCGCGGAGGGTCGCCGCCGCGCAGCACGCCGAAGATTGCGGTCGCCAGCGGCAGCAGGCCGACGAAGATGATGGAATGCGCGGCGGTGACATGTTTGAGCTCCAGCGCCGTGAGCAACGGGAAGCCGACCACGACTCCAAGCGCGACGACGACGAGCGAAACCAGGTCCCCTCGCTCCGGGCGCTTCTCGCGGAACAGGAGCAGCATCGCGATCCCGAGCAGGCCGGCGATCGCCGCCCGGGCCGACGTCAGGAAGGTCGGGTCGAAATCCAGCACCGCCATACGCGTCGCCGGCAGCGACCCGCTGAAGATCAGCACGCCGATGAAGCCGCTGAGCCAGCCGTTGAAACTCTTGTCCATCATCCGCTCCGTTTGCGCTTCCGTATCGGGGCGGCGCATGGTGTTACCAGAGACAATGGAGTACAATTTCGCAAAACTGTAATGGTCTGCGGGGAAGTACAGATGGACAGGCCTGACCCGAATGCAGGCGGCCGAACGCTCGTCGAAACGGTCATGTCGGCCATCCGGCAGCGGATCGCGGCGCGCGTCCTGACGCCTGGCGCGCGCCTGCCGTCGATCCGCGCCTTCGCCGGCATCATGCAGGTGTCGAAGTCGACGGTGGTCGAGGCCTACGAAAGGCTCGCGGCGGAAGGCATGATCCGCTCGCGGCCCGGTTCCGGCTTCTATGCCGCCGGCCCGCTCGCGCCGCTGTCGCTGGCCGAGATCGGCCCGCGCCTCGACCGCGCCGTCGATCCGCTCTGGGTCTCGCGGCAGTCGCTGGAGGCGGGCGGCGAGACGCTGAAACCCGGCTGCGGCTGGCTGCCGGCCTCCTGGATGCCGCAGGCCTCCTTGCGCCGGGCTTTGCGCGGCGCCGCCCGAACCGACGATGCAGCGCTCGCCGATTACGGCACGCCGCTCGGACTGCCGGCGCTGCGGCAGTTGCTGCCCGCCGCCTCTCGGCGCACGGTGTCGAGGCTTCGCCCGACCAGATCATGCTCACCGAATCCGGAACACAGGCGATCGACCTGTTGTGCCGCTTCCTGCTCGAGCCGGGCGACACGGTACTGGTCGACGATCCATGCTATTTCAATTTCCATGCGCTTCTGCGCGCCCATCGGGCCAAGGTGGTCGGTGTCCCCATGACGCCTTCGGGGCCCGACATCGATCTTTTCGCGCAAGCGCTCGCCGAGCACCGGCCGCGCCTCTACATCACCAACTCCGCGCTTCACAATCCGACCGGCGCGGCGCTCTCGCCGGTCGTTGCGCACCGGCTTCTCAAGCTCGCCGATCAGTCGGACCTCGCCATCATCGAAGACGATATCTTCGCCGATTTCGAGCACACGCCGGCACCACGGCTGGCGGCCTTTGACGGCCTCGGCCGCGTCGTCCAGATCGGCTCCTTCTCCAAGACGCTTTCGGCTTCGGTGCGTTGCGGCTTCATCGCCGCGCCACGTGACTGGATGGAAGGGCTGATCGACCTCAAGATCGCCACCTCTTTCGGCGGCGGGCGGCTCTCCTCCGAACTGGTGCTGACCCTGCTGAAGGACGGCAGTTACCGCAAGCATGTCGAACAACTGCGCGCCCGCCTGGCCAGCGCCATGGCCGAAACCGCCGGCAAGCTGACAGCGATGGGCATCACGCCCTGGATCGACCAGCCCACAGGCATGTTCCTATGGTGCCGCCTGCCCGACGGCATCGACGCCGCCGACATCGCTCGTCACGCCCTGGCGGAAAATGTCGTGCTGGCGCCCGGCAATGCCTTCAGCCTGTCGCATACCGCCGGCCGGTTCATGCGCTTCAACGTCGCCCAATGCGGGGATGAACGCATTTTCAGGGCGCTCGAAAAAGCGATGGCAAAGGGAGGAAATGCGCCCCTGGACAGCGCTGCTTAGGTTGCTGCCCGCTTGCGGCGCTCATACATCATCACCAGCGTCTCGGCGGTCAGCGCTGGCTTCTGCTCGCCTTCGATCTCGACGGTGTTCGCGGCCTTCATCAGATACTGGCCGGGGCCGCGGTCCTCCATGGAAAGCAGCGTCGTGCGCAGCCTGATGCGCGCGCCGGATTTCACCGGCGCAAGGAAGCGCACCTTGTCGAAGCCATAGTTGAAAGCGGCTTGCGTGTTTTCCGGCACGATGCCCATCTCCAGCGCCAGCGCCCCGATGATCGACAGCGTCAGGTAGCCATGCGCGATCGTCGTGCGGAACGGGCTCTGCCGTTTGGCGCGTTCGGGATCGACATGGATCCACTGATGGTCGCCCGTGCATTCGGCGAACTGGTCGATGCGCTGCTGGTCGACCGTCGTCCAGTCCGACACGCCGACCTCCTGGCCGGCCATTGTGCGCAACTGCTCGAAGGTCGGCGGCGTTCTCGGCCGATTTTCCGTCATTCCTGCTTTCCCGGTGGCTCCCTGCCCGTCTCCCGACCACGAACCGGCGGCTCCTGTCAATTCGCGGCGCCCCGATTTCGTTCCCAGATGGGATTTCGCTCATAGAGTTGACGGTTTTACGGCAGGCAGAGACCGTGTAGCCGCGCCCGTCGGTTGTTCAACTGCCTGAATCGATGCGGAAAACTGGAACAGGTATGCCAGATGTTCACTTCTTGTCATAGCCGGCGCGGATTTCCGCCATTGCATCCTTGATCCTGTCGCGCAGGATTTCGATCGATTCGGTGCCCGACTTCTTGACGATCTCGGCCACCTCGCCGGCATTCTTCAGCGTCGTCTCGAAGGATTTCCTGGCGAATTCCACCTGCTTCGTCATCAACTCCTGCGGATGGCCCGGAACCTGGTAGTTCTGCGCCATCCGGGTGATTTCGCTGAGCGCGTCCTGCACCATCTCGCGCTGCCGCGACAAAACCGAGGACGCGCCGGCAGCACCTGCCCTGGCCGACTTTTCAAGAGCCTCGAGATTCTTGCGGTGGTGATCGAGGATTGCCTGAACGTCGACATTCGGCAGCTTCAGGTCGCGGCCGAATTTGCTGAACATATCCAGGAAAGAGTCGGATTCCGGTCGTTTCGCCATATCATCGCCTCCCGATCAGCCGCGCTTGCGGCGCCCTAAGGAGAGAATAGTGCACGGCCGGCCCGCGTCAATTGACGAGAAACAGCCGCTCCGCCGTGTAAAGCACCAAACCGGCCAAGCCGCCGATCACCATGCCGTTGAAGCGGATATATTGCAGGTCCTTGCCGATGTTCATCTCGATCAGCCGCGTCAACTGGGCCAGATCCCAGCGCTTGACCTGGTCGGCGATGAATTTCGACACACCGCTCTTCTGGCTCTCGACGAACGAAGCGAGCGCGACGACGAAGCCCTGGTTCATGTCGGCCCTGATCTGCGCATCGTCGGCCAGATGCCGGCCGACCTCGACGAACATATTGGCAAGATGCTCGCGGATCGCCGAATTCGGCGCGTTGGCGTCCTGCTCGATGAACAGGCGCAGACTGGCCCACGTGTCTCCGGCCAGCGCCCTGACTTCCGGACGGCCAAGGAAATCGCGCTTCAGCTTCTCGGCACGCCTTGCATATTGCTTGGACGTCCGCAGCCGTTCGATGAACGCAAACGCGAAACGGTCGAATTCGGCGCGCATCGGATGATCGGGATCGGCCCGCACCTCCTCGAGCAGCGACCCCGCGGAAGCGACGATCTTCTTCAACAGATAGGCATCGGCGCGGAACAGGTTGAACAGCGACGGTAATTCCTCGCGGATCTTTTCGCGCATCGCCGCCAGGGCCTTCTCGTCATTCAGGAAACGCCCGACCACCCTGATGAACTCGTCGAACAGCCTTTGATGGCGGCGGTCGTCGATGAGCGCCGACAGCAGCTCCGCGGCTAAAGGCGCCAGCGGCACCTTTTCTATCTGCTCCAGCAAGCGGCTGGTGACGAAGTCGCGCAACCCGGACTGCTCCACCGCGGCAAGCGTCTGCGGCACCAGCCGCGCGACGAATCGCGACAACCCCGCTGCGCGTTCGGTATCGGCAAGCCAGTCGGCGACGAGACCGGCAAAATCGACCTCGGCGAGTTTTTCCCGCACCGGCTCCGGCGCGAGGAAATTGGCTTCGATGAAACGGCCGAGATTGTCGGCGATGCGGTGCTGGTTCTCCGGGATGATGGCGGTGTGCGGGATCGGCAGGCCAAGCGGCCGCTTGAAGAGCGCCACGACGGCATACCAGTCGGCCAGGCCGCCGATTGTCGCCGCCTCGGCAAAGGCGGCGACGAAACCGAGCCATGGATGGCTGCCCTGGAAAGACGTGGCGAGCCCAAAGACAAGGATGCATAGGCCAAGCGCCGCGGCGGCGATGAACTTGATCCGCCGCAACGCCGAGAGCTTTGCCTGCGCGTCGGCGTCGAATCGAACCGGCGCGAGGGCTGGAGCTGATTGTGACATGAAAAGGCCGTTCCCTATTTGCACCCGAATTTATCTAGTGCCTGCGCCGGCGAATCGCTCGTTCAAAGCGTATTGGGGCGTACTGGGTTGCCATATGCGCCGACGTGCACAAAAAGTTGACAAGATTATTCAGCTATGTACCCCTCCAGTCTGGAATTGTTCCAAACTATGGGCCATATTCGGTCCAAGCTAATGTTTTCGCGAGGATACCATGCGGCTCACGCGCCAAACCAACTACGCGATGCGCATCCTGATGTATTGCGCCGCGAACACCGACAGGTTGAGCCGTATCCCTGAGATCGCCGCCGCCTATTCGGTTTCGGAGCTGTTCCTGTTCAAGATCCTCCAGCCGCTAGTCGAGGCCGGCCTGGTCGAGACGGTGCGCGGCCGCAACGGCGGCGTGAGACTCGGCCGCCCGGCGGAGCAGATCAGCCTGTTCGATGTCGTGCGCGTCACCGAAGAGAGCTTTGCCATGGCCGAATGCTTCGAGAACGACGCCGCCGAATGCCCTCTGGTCGATAGCTGCGCGCTGAATTCGGCGCTGCGCGAAGCGCTCAACGCCTTCTTCGCCGTGCTCTCCCGCTACACGATCGCCGATCTCATCGCCGCACGCCCGAGCGTGCGCCATCTGCTCGGCATCGACCTCTTGGAGCAGCGCGCCCCGGCTGCCTAAGCGGCCGATTGCGGCAGCACGAACGGCATGTTCGCCGAAGGCAGCACGCCAACCTTGAGGCGGCAGTCGAACACCTTCTCGATCAATTCGTCTTTCAGCACGTTCGCTGGCGTGCCGGCAGCCGCCAGTTGGCCGTGATGCAGCACGAAAATCTGGTCGGCATACATGGCCGTCAGGTTGAGGTCGTGCAGGATCGCCACCACGCCGCCGCCGCGGCGGGCGAAATCGCGCGCGATGTTCATGATGATCAACTGGTGCTTGACGTCGAGGCTGGAGACCGGCTCGTCGAGGAAGAGATAGCGCGGCCTGCCCTCCAGCACCGGCGCCCAGACCTGGCACAGCACGCGAGCGAGTTGTACGCGCTGCTGCTCGCCCCCGGAAAGCTCCTGATAAAAACGGCCGGCAAAGCCGTCGAGATCGACGCGCGCCAGCGCCCGCTCGGGCAGGCGCGCATCCTCGCCGGGCAGCACGCCCGAACGACCGCCGATCAGGCCGAGACGAACGATCTCGCGCACGGTGAAGGGAAATGACAGCGAGGTCGACTGCGGCAGCACGGCGCGCAGCGTTGCCGCTTCGACCGGCTTCATGGTCGATAGATCGCGGCCGTTGAGCGTGACAGCGCCGGTATAGGCGAGCTCGCCCGTCAGCGCCTTGAGCAGCGTCGTCTTGCCCGACCCGTTCGGTCCGACGATTGCCGTCACCTCGCCCGGCAGCGCCGCGAAATCGACATGGGATACGATGTGCTTGTTGCCGACCGCCACGGAGATGTCGCGTGCTTCGATCATGGACAGCTCACAAATCGACGATGCCGCGCTTGCGCAGCAGGATCCAGAGGAAGAACGGCGCACCGGCGACTGCCGTGACGATGCCGATCGGCAGTTCGGCCGGAGCGACGACGGTGCGGGCGACCGCGTCGGCGATGAGAAGCAGTGAGGCGCCGAGCACGGCCGAGGCCGGCAAAAGGTAACGGTTGTCCGGACCGATGGCGAGGCGCAAGAGATGCGGCACGACGATGCCGATGAAGCCGATGCCGCCGCTGACGGCGACCGACGCGCCGACCGCCGCCGAAACCCCGACGATGGCCGTATATTTCAAACGCTGCACCGGAATGCCGAGATGGCCGGCGGTCGCTTCCCCGAGCGCCAGCGCGTTGAGCCCGCGCGACAGGAAAGGCATCGTCGCCAGCGCCAGCAAGATCACCGGCCCGACGGTGCCGATCTTCGGCCAGGTCGCGCCGGCAAGCGAGCCGAGCTGCCAGAAGGTCAGGTCGCGCAATTGCCGGTCGTCGGCCATGAAGATCAGGATGCCGGTCAGCGCCATGGTAAGGGCTGCGATCGCCAGGCCGGCGAGAAGCATCGTGGCGACCGACGTCCGGCCGTGCCG
Organism: Mesorhizobium sp. M1E.F.Ca.ET.045.02.1.1; assembly: GCF_003952485.1. Taxonomy (NCBI): domain Bacteria; kingdom Pseudomonadati; phylum Pseudomonadota; class Alphaproteobacteria; order Hyphomicrobiales; family Phyllobacteriaceae; genus Mesorhizobium; species Mesorhizobium sp. M1E.F.Ca.ET.045.02.1.1. The sequence goes on along the minus strand of NZ_CP034447.1, from coordinate 4,727,055 downwards.
CGTCGCGATGGCGTAAAGCAGCAACGTCACCGAAAGGCCGCCGAAGAAAGCCGCCAGCGGCAAGGCGAGAGTACCGAGAGCGAGCGTGACAGGTGCAAGCCAGGTCGTGCCGAGCACGATGATCGCCACCGCGCCAAGGCTCGAGCCGGCGGAGACGCCGATCAGCCCGGGATCGGCGAGCGGATTGCGGAACAGACCTTGCATCACCGCGCCGGAAACGGCGAGCGCGGCGCCGATCAGCACGCCGAGCAGGACACGCGGCATGCGGATGTCATAGACGATCAGCTGGTCGCGTGCGGCGAGCCCCGCATCGGCTGGCACGGCTCCGGTAAGCCAGTCACGAATGACGCGGACGGCGGACGCGTCGGAGGCGCCCGAGGTCAGCGACAGGAATATGGACAGCGCAAGCGCGAGCGACAAAAGCAGGATGACGGCCCTTGCCCGTGCCGAGCGGTCGCCATTGGCTGCCGTCGCCACCTTGCCTGCCGCGCCAGCGATCGACTGATCGGCCATTACCACTGGTCCGTGACCTGGCTGCCGTAGAGCGAGACGGCGAGATCGTGGATGGCTTCGGCTGTGCGCGGCCCGAAGCCCAGCAGATAGCCGCCGTCCATGCTGATCACCTTGCGGGCGGCACCCGCAGGCGTCGAGGCGATCGACGGATTGGCGAGCAGCTCATCCTCGGAGACCGGCGGCCCGGCGTTCTTCATGGTCAGGATCACGTCAGGCCTGGCCGTGACGATCGCCTCGTCCGACATCTGCTTGTAGCCGGAGAAACCCTCGACTGCGTTGACGGCGCCGGCCAGCTTGATGATGCCGTCGCCGGCGGTATCGCTGCCGGCGGCCAGGACCTTGCCGCCCTGCGTCGACAGCACGAACAGGATGCGCTTGCGCTGCTTGATCGAAGCCGCCTGCTTCTCGGCCGACTTCAGCTTCGCATCCATCTCGACCGCCAGTTTCTCGGCCTTGGCGTCGACGCCGAGCGCCTTGCCGACGACGCGGATCTTTTCGAGGATGCCTTCATGGCTGTAGTGCTCGGGCACCTCGATGAAGGCCACGCTCGACTTCTTCAGCACGTCGACGGCGTCCTTCGGGCCACTGCCGTGCAGGGCCAGGATTCCGGTTGGATTGACCGACAGCACGCCCTCCGGCGACAGCGCGCGCATATAGCCGACATCGGGCAGCTTGAGCGCGGCTTGCGGAAAATAGCTGGTCGAATCGCGGGCGACGAGATGCCCCTCCTCGCCAAGCGCATAGACGATCTCTGTGATCGAGCCGCCGATGGAGGCAATCCGCGAGGTGTCGGAAAAGACGACGGTACTGTCGTTGGCTTTCGCAGGCAGAACGGCGAAGGCCAGCATAAGACCGAGCAGTGGTGCAAGCACCGGGCGGAAACTGAAAACAACACGCGTCGGGTCTTGCCTCATGCAGCGGTCGGGCTGGGAATGCGGGGCAGGTTCTCGGCCAGGAAACGCCAGTCTTCCCGCTCGCTTTCGCCTTCTCGGCGCTTGCCGAAGAACTGGATGATCATGCCGCCATTCGCATCATAGGCCTCGAGCGAGGTTACATGGCCGTCCTTGGTCGGCTTTCGCACCGCCCAGACCTCATGGATGTGATCGGTCCTGAGATGCAGGTGGAAGGTCTCGTCGAGCACGTTGATCCAGGGTCCCATCGGCTTGACCGATTTGATCGGGCCGGAATGGATCTGGATACAGCCGCGGTTTCCCACGAAGCACATGATCGGCATCTCGCCCTCCGCGGCATGGTGGAACATGGCGCTCACCGCGCCATTGTCCAGCAGCCAGGCAAAGTCCTGGCCGACCATGCGCACCGCCTCGCGGCGGCTGAGCTTCAGCGTCTTCAGCATGCCGAAGAACTGATGCACGTCGGTCATCCGGCTCCAGCGGTCGCGCAGATCGTCGATGCTGGCAACCGAACCTTGGGCCTCCTCGCTGCCTTCCGAAACGCTTGAGGCGATCGCGATGGTCGGTTCCTGGTTCGACGATTCGAGGCCAGCCACCAGTTTCTGGTAGGCATAGAGGTTGGAGGCGGGGCGCAGATGCACCTTATGCACCGCCTCGCCGGCCGCATCGAAGAATTGCAGGCTGCGGCGGATCTCGCCGCCGTCGCGTTTTTCGACGGCAAAGCCATGCGCCCATACCTTTGGGAAGATGCGCAGGTCGATGTTCTCGCCGAGCGCCATGGCGTTGTGGTTGCCGGTGACGACCTTGTCGTAGACGCCGATCTTCTCGTGCACTGCGCTGTCGTTGCGGGTCAGCGCCATCACCTCGCCGACCGCTTCAAGGCCGGTCAGCAGGTCGTTGACGCGCGGCTCGACGCGTACCGCGCTAAGGCTGCAATGCGCCGCGACCAGTTCCGCCTCCGAGATGTCCAATTGAGCGGCTAGATCGCGCTCCCGCATTTTCGGATTATCTTCCCGCGCCCGCCGGATCTCTTCCGGCGACGGCTTAACGCGCTGGTCCATATCGTCCACCCGTATTGCCTGATGTCTCGTCAACCGCCTGCCGATCCTGTTCACTTGTTGAGGATCAACTTGCCCTGACGGGTGATCTTCAGGCGGTAGAGTGCGCCGTGATGCTCGATGCCGATCTCGTGCTCGCCCTGGAACAGCGTGTTGCTGGACAGCGTCCTCACCGCCATCGGCACCCTTTCATAGCGCATCTGCGTGTCGTCCGGCCGGCGGACGCGATAGCGGAAGTCGTTGGGATTGTGCGTGTTCATCGGGTCGGTCCTTCTGCTGTGCCGGCTGCCAGGCCGGGCCCTCTTAATGCCGATTCAATTCTTGACTCGAATTATCATGTTTACTAGTCAGTGCATTACCGGACTAAATGAGTCAACATTTAAGGCGCCGGATGTGATCAAAAATGCGAGCGAGCCCCGCGCCAGCCAGCATCGAGCCTGAAAATTGGAGTTGGGGCATGGGGTTGGTGAATTGGGGACAGACGGGCCAGGCGGACGCGGGCCCGGGCTTCCGATGGATGGCAAGCGGCATTGCCATATTGATGGCCGGAGCAGCGGCAATCGCGCTCGGCGTTCCGGCCGCGAAAGCTCAACAGGCGGTGCAGCCAGCGACCGATCAGCAGGCCGACCAAAAAAAGAAGGCCGATGAAAAAGCCGCTGCCGAAGAAACTCTGCTCGACAAGATCCTGGTCATCAGCCGCACCGGCGAGACGGCGATCCAGTCGCTGGCCTCGGCCAGCCATGTCGACCAAGAGCAGCTCGACCGCCGCATGGCGACGACGCCGAACGAGATGCTGCTCGGCGTGCCAGGCGTCACCGTGCAGGCCGACGCACGGCGCGTCAGCTCCAGCATCAACATCCGCGGCCTGCAGGACTTCGGCCGCGTCGCGGTGATCGTCGACGGCGCCAGGCAGGATTTCCAGCGCTCCGACCATGGCACGCAATCGACCTTCTACGTCGATCCCGAACTGATCAAATCCGTCGACGTGATCCGCGGCCCGGTCGCCAACACTTATGGCTCCGGCGCCATCGGCGGCGTCGTCTTCTTCGACACCAAGGACGCCGAGGACTTCCTCAAGCCGGAAGAAAGCTGGGCCGCCTCCGTCACCGGACGCTATGAAAGCAACGGCAAGGGCTGGACCACCAGCGCCAGCGGCGCCTACCGCTTCAACGAGAACTGGGACGTTCTGGGCAACATCGTCTATCGCGACTACGGCGACTACAAGAACGGCGGCGGCGACACCGTTGCCGGCACCGGCTTCGACGTGCTGAGCGGACTGCTCAAGACCACCATCCGTCCGAGCGAGAACAGCGAATTGAAGCTCGGCTGGGTCGGCTCGAGCGACGGATGGACGGAGACCAGCGGCGGCGTGCCCGCGAACGATGTCGATCTCAAGTCGAACACCTTCACCGCCCGCTACAACATCACCGACGATGCCAAGAGCTGGCTCGATCTCCACATCAACGCCTCCTACAACAAGACAGTTCTCGATCTGACGACGCTCGTTCCGCAGAACCGTTTCGATCCGACAACCGGCCTTCCCGTCGTGCTGCCCGCCGGCTCGCTGTCGACCTTCGATGTAGGGACGACCGACATCGACATCTGGAACACGTCGCGCTTCGAGACCACTGGCATTGCGCATGAGCTGACTTATGGCGGCGACTGGGTCGGCGACGACGTCGAGACGGGCGGCACGGCCGGCGGCGACAGCTTCTACACGCCGTCGGGCAAGCGCGACGTCTCCGGCGCCTACATTCAGGACAAGCTGACCTGGGAATGGCTCGAGGTCATCACCGGCCTGCGCTACGACAGCTACAGCCTGAAGGACTCCGACCACGAAACGTCAGGTGACCGGCTGTCGCCCCGCATCACCATCGGTGTCTCGCCTTTCGAAAGCGCTGGCCTCGCAGGCCTGCAGTTCTACGGCACCTATGCGGAAGGCTACCGCTCACCCTCGCTGACGGAGACGCTGATCAGCGGCAATCACCCGGCAGGCGTCACCTTCCCGTTCCTGCCCAATCCCAACCTCAAGCCTGAAACCGGCAAGACGGTCGAGTTCGGCGTCAACTACAAGCAGAACGACATTGTCGAGGCCGGCGACGCGCTGCGGCTCAAGGCCGCCTATTTCAACAACAATGTCGAGGACTATATCGACGGCGTCACGCTCTCGGCCTTCGACCCGACCAGCGGCTGCCCGTTCGGCCCGGGCATCCCGATCTGCTTCCAGTATCAGAACTTCGCCAAGGCCAAGATCAACGGCTTCGAACTGGAAAGCGTCTATGACGCCGGCTGGGGCTATGCCGGGCTTTCGGCTTCCATCATAAACGGCCACACCATCTCTTACGAAGGCGAGCGCGCCGACCTCGCCACCATCCCCTCCTCGCAGGTGACGGCGCAGCTCGGCTTGCGCTTCCTCGAAGACAAGCTGACGGTCGGTGGCGAGGTGCAATACAACGGCAAGCCCAGGGGCAACCCGGTGGCCAAGGACTATACGCTGGTCAATGCCTTCGCCAGCTACCAGGCGACGGACAATCTCAAGGTCGACTTCCGCGCCGACAATCTGTTCGACGTCAAATACACCAACCCGCTCAACGGCAGCACCACCGCCGTTCTCTATGAACCCGGCATCACGCTGAAGTTGGCGGCAACCATGCGCTTTGGAGGCTGAGAACTATGAACTTGACGGCATCGCTTCGTCTCCTGACCTCGGCGCTGGCGATGTCGCTTGGCCCGGCGCCGACCTGGGCTCAATCCGCGTCGGCGCCGGCCCTAAGCCTCGAGCTCAACGCCGCCCAGCCTTCCGACAAGGGCTGCCGGCTGACCTTCGTCGTCAACAACACGCTCGGCGCCGACCTGTCGAAAGCGGCTTTCGAGATCGCGCTGTTCAATGAGGCCGGTGTCGTCGACCGCCTCACCGTGCTCGATTTCAAGGACCTGCCCGCCGGCAAGACGAAGGTCACGCGCTTCGACCTTGCCGGCGCCGACTGCGGCAAGCTCGGCCGCGTGCTGATCAACAGCGCGACGGAATGCGCCGGCAACGGCGTCGAGCCGGCGGCCTGCATGCGCGGCCTGAAGACCTCAACCAAGACCGGCATCGCTTTCGGTATATAGAGGTGGGGTTGCATCCGGCCTTCCCACGAGACGCCATGGCATGGTCTGCCTGCGGTCTGCCGCCATGGGCGGCAACCGATCTTGATTTGACAATCACATGCCCTGCACGGCAGGTCTCGGCGCGAGACATGCAGGACATCAATCACCCCTTCGATGCAGGCGGCGAACCGGCGATCAAGCCGGCCGAGCCGCTCGTGCAGGCGCGGCAATCCGGCGGAGACCGGAGATGGACGGTGGCGATCATCGCCTCCGGCCTGCTCCATGGCGCCGCGGCGGCGGCGTTTCTGCTCGCGCCCCCCGGAACATTCGACGCCATGGACGCGATTCAGGCCGAAGGCACAGATCAGTCCGGCGCCAACGTCACCGGCAGCGCCCTGGACGACCAGTCGTCCGGCGCCGTGGATGTCACCTTGGTGCCCGATCCGCAGCCGGTGAAACGCCAGGCCGCGCAGCCCGCTCCGCCGGTCGAAGCGCAGCAACCTGCAAGCGAACCCCCGGCGCCTCAGCTTCCGCCGCAAGCTGTCAAGGAAGCCACTTCCACGCCCGATATCCTGGCGGCCACCAGCCCACGCCAGGACGACCAGAGTGTCCCCGCCGACAGCAAACCTACGCCCGCGACCGAACCGCAAAGCGCTGAAACGCCCCCTGCCGAGCCTCAACAGCCACCGGTCCCCAGTGCGACATCGAGCGCCCCGGCCGCATCGGCAGGGCCAAGCCAAACCATTGAAACCGGCGGCACGGCGGATGGCGACGCGCGCGATGCGCCGGTTATCGCCAGCAAGGGCAAGATAAAGGCCGCCGCCGGCAATGCCTTGGAATCCCGCTACAGCGGTGAAATCCAGAAGAAGCTCGCCCGCGCCAACCGTCGCGTTTCGAAATCGATCCAGGCCAAGGCTCGCAACAATGCCAGGGTGGTTTTCGTCGTCGCGGCCGACGGCAGCGTCAGCGACCTGCAGCTCACTGAAAGTTCAGGGTCCGCCGAGCTCGATCAGTTCGCTTTGACGCTGGTGCGCAAGCAAGCCCCGTTCCCTCCCATTCCGCCCGAGACCGGAAGGTCGAGTTGGGTGTTCAAGGCGCGGATCGGCCCTTTTTAAAGCCTTCGCCATCCTAATAATTAGAATTCATCCATTTCGAAAGGAAGCCAATGTACATCGCCATGAACCGCTTCAAGGTCCAGAACGGCTCGGAAGAAGCCTTCGAGGACGTCTGGAAGAACCGCGACTCCAGCCTTTCCGAGATGCAGGGCTTCAAGGAGTTCCACCTGCTGCGCGGTCCGGTCAACGAGACCGAGGGCTATACGCTGTTCGCCTCGCATACCGTCTGGGCAAGCCAGGAGGATTTCGTCGCGTGGACGAAGTCGGAGAACTTCCGCGCCGCCCACCGCAACGCCGGCACCTCGAAGGTGCACTATCTCGGCCACCCCCAATTTGAGGGATTTTCGGTCGTCGAAGGCGCCTGACCGCTAATGTGCAATGGCCAATCTCGACCGATAGTTAGGGTGTGTTGAGATTCAGGTCAGGCCGAGTCGAAAACGGCGGTTTCCGAGAACCGGAGCGGAGCGTACTTGAAGTACGTGAGCACCGACCTACGCCGGCCGTAGCCTTAACTGCCACGCCACTCTCATTTCATTTATGCTTCGGTCGGCGAAGGCCGGAAGCGCAGGAAGCCGCCGTTTGCAGGCCGGCATCACCTGAATATCAATACGCCCTAAGCAGCCGCGAGCAGACTGGCATTGCCGCCCGCCGCCGTGGTGTCGACGCAGACCGCGCGCTCATGCGCGTAAGCCGCCGGGTTGAGCACTTCACGGACCAAGGGCACGATCGGCCCGGCGCGCTCGGCGATCACCTTGCGCACGATGCGCGCCGCTTCTGGCGTGCCGGAGAAGGCGACGACGTCAACCTTCAGGGCCCGTGCCTCGACCGGATCCGGACGGCCGTCGATTGCAGCAAGCGGCAGTCCCTTGCCGGTCAGCGCCGACAGCACCGCCGGCGCGCCAGGCGCCACCGCCAGCACCGCATTGCCGGCGGCTAAAGCCTGGATCGTCTGAGCAAGCAGCGTATCGGCATCAGGTCCGAGGCAGAGCACCCGCCCGCGCGGCGCCAGCGACAGCGTATTGGCCTCGCCCGTCGGACCAGGCAGGTCGACCTGACCGAAATCGAGGCTCGCGGCGGCGGCAATTGCAGCCGCCCCCTTGCCGCGCAGATGTTTTCTCAGGATCGCCACGCGATCCGGCCGCGTCGACCAGCCGCCCAGCGCTGGATCCGGCAGATTGTCGGCAAGCTCGGTGGCGGTCACCTTGTGGCCTTCGCCAACCTCCGTGCCGGCCTCCGGACCTTTGCGGAAGCGGCGCAGATAGTGCGGCCCACCGGCCTTCGGCCCGGTGCCCGACAACCCCTCGCCGCCAAAAGGCTGCGATCCGACGACAGCGCCGATCTGATTGCGGTTGACATAGATATTGCCGGCATGAATGCCGTCGACGAAATGCTGGACGCGACCCTCGATACGGGTGTGCAGGCCGAAGGTCAGGCCATAGCCCTTGCGATTGATGGCCGCGATCACAGCATCGATATCGTCGGCGTCGAAACTGGCGACATGTAACACCGGTCCGAACACCTCGCGCTCCATTTCCTCGATGCCTTTGACGCGGAAGACATGCGGCGCGACGAAACGGCCGCTCTTCGGCGCTTCCAGCTTGGCGATCAGCCTGCCTTCCAGCCCTTTCTTGGTGCAATAGTCGCTGATCGAGGCTTGCGCCTCGTCGTCGATGACCGGGCCGACATCGGTCGAGATCACCCAAGGATCGCCGACGGTGAGCGCTTCCATCGCGCCCTTCAGCATTTCCAGCATCTTCTTCTCGACATCCTTCTGGACGTAAAGCACGCGCAGCGCCGAGCAGCGCTGCCCGGCGCTCTGGAAAGCGGAGGCAAGGATGTCGCGCACCGCCTGCTCGGGCAGCGCGGTGGAGTCGACGATCATCGCGTTGAGCCCACCGGTCTCAGCGATCAGCATCGCGTCAGGCGCCGCGGTTTCGGCAAGCTGTTTCTCGATCAGCTTGGCAACCTCGGTCGAGCCGGTGAAGCAGACGCCGGCGATGCGCGGGTCGGCGGTGAGCGGCGCGCCGACCGACGGACCGTCGCCCGGCAGAAGCTGGATGACGTCCTCCGGCACGCCGGCCTCGCGCAGCAGCTCGACGGCGCGGAAAGCGATCAGCGGCGTCTGTTCGGCAGGCTTGGCGATCACCGAATTGCCGGTGACGAGCGCCGCGGCGATCTGGCCGGTGAAGATGGCCAACGGAAAATTCCACGGCGAGATGCAGACGATCGCGCCACGCGCCTCAGTGCCCGCTTCCGCACTCGCCGCCTCGGCCGCGTAGTAGCGCAGGAAGTCGACGGCTTCACGCACTTCGGCGACCCCGTCGGCCAGCGACTTGCCGGCCTCGCGGGTGGCCAAAGCGAAGAATTCGGCCGCATTGGCCTCGTAGAGATCGGCGGCGCGGTTGAGGATCGCAGCGCGCTCGGCGACCGGACGCTTCGCCCAGGCAGGCTGCGCGTCGACGGCAATGCGCACGGCGGTCGCCACCTGCTTGGCCGCCGCCTCATGCACCGTGCCCACGACCTCGTCGGGCTTGGCCGGGTTGACGATCTGGCGCTGCTTGCCGTAGCCGGCGGCGCGCGTGATCGGCTTGGCGTGCCAGCGGTCCGCTCCGGCAAATTCCGCCCTCGCCTTGTCGATGGCCGCCAGCGTCACGGTGTCGGTGATGTCGAAGCCCCTGGAGTTGCGCCGGTTGGCGCCGAAGATCGCGGCTGGGCGCGCGATCGCCGGATTGGCGGCCGGACCCTGTTTCTCCACCGCCTCCAGCGGATCGCGCGCGATCTCCTCCGGCTCGACCTCTTCGTCGGTCAACTGATGGACGAAGGAGGAGTTGGCGCCGTTTTCCAACAACCGCCGCACCAGATAGGCGAGCAGGTCGGAATGCGCGCCGACCGGCGCGTAGATGCGGCAGCGCGTACCCTCGGACTTGCGCACCGTCTCGTGCAGGGATTCGCCCATGCCGTGCAGGCGCTGGAACTCGAAGGAATCGCGATCCTTCGCCATCGACAGGATGGCGGCCACGGTATGCGCGTTGTGCGTGGCGAACTGCGGGTAGATACGGTCCGTCATCGACAGCAGCTTTCGCGCACAGGCGAGATACGAAACGTCGGTGTTGGTCTTGCGGGTGAAGACAGGATATCCGGCAAGACCGAGCGTCTGCGCCCGCTTGATCTCGGTGTCCCAATAGGCGCCCTTCACCAGTCGCACCATGATGTTGCGGTTGTACTTCCTGGCAAGCGCGTAAAGCCAGTCGATGGCGAGTGCCGCGCGTGGCCCATAGGCCTGAACGACGACGCCAAAACCGTCCCAGCCGGCGAGCTCCGGCTCAGCCAGCACGCGCTCGATGACGTCGAGCGACAGGTCTAGCCGGTCGGCCTCCTCGGCATCGATGTTGAGACCCATGCGCGAATGCCGCGCGGCGAGCGCGAGTGACAAGAGACGCTCGGCCATCACCGGCAGCATCTTGTCCCTCTGCGCCACCTCGTAGCGAGGATGCAGCGCGGAGAGCTTGACCGAAATGCCGTGGTTGTAACGGATGTCGGGACCGTTCGAACCGGAATCGAGCGAGGAAATCGCGTCCGCATAGGCCCGGTGGTAGCGCAATGCATCGGCCTCGGTGCGGGCCGCTTCGCCCAGCATGTCGAAAGAATAGAGATAGCCTTTCTGGGTCATCGGCCGGCCGCGCTTGACGGCTTCGGCGATCGTGCGGCCGAGCACGAACTGCTCGCCCATCTCGCGCATCGCCGCCGCCACCGCCCTGCGGATGACCGGCTCGCCGAGCCTCCTCACCATGGCGCGCAGTGTGCCTTCGATGCCGCCCTCGCCTTCGTCCAGCACGCGGCCGGTCAGCATCAGCGCCCAGGTCGAGGCATTGACGAAGATGGAGCTCGAGCCGCCCGAATGCGCCGACCAGTCATGCGGCGCGATCTTGTCGGCGATGAGATCGTCGATCGTCTCGGTGTCCGGCACACGCAGCAGCGCCTCGGCCAGGCACATCAGCGCCACGCCTTCCTTGGTCGACAGGCCGTAGGCCGAGAGGAAAACCTCCATCAATCGAGGGTCCGTCGAGCCGCGCACCGCGCGCACCAGATCGGCGGCGCGGGCCGAGATCGCCTTGCGCTCCTCGGCTGAAAGCCCGGCCGTATCGGAGAGGCGCTTCACTGCCGCGTCTTCGTCGGGCAGGTAGTTGGCACGGATCTGCTGGCGGATGGCATCGAGCGGCATGTCGGGTCCATGAAAGCGAGCGTTGGGGAGCGGTCCGGCGGTCACCGGACCGATCGGCGAAAGCTAGCACAATTGGAAAATCCAGGTCGGTCCAAAGAAATCGACAGGATAGTCCATTTGAACTATCATATAATGTTGAAACCAATCATTTTGACCATCATATCGATGACCGAAGACCAATTGGACCGCATAGACCGCAACATCCTGTCCGCCCTCGGGCGCGACGGCAGGCTTTCCATGTCCGAACTGGCTTTGAAGGTCGGCCTGTCGAAGACGCCGGTGCAGGCGCGGGTGAAGCGGCTGGAGAAGGACGGCTACATAAGAGGCTACCGCGCCATCGTCGACCGCGAGCGCATGGGCGAAGGCCATGTCGCCTTCGTCCAGGTCAAGCTTTCCGACACGCGCTCAGCGGCGCTCGACGCGTTCAACCGCGCGGTGCAAGGCGTGCCGGAGATCGAGCAATGCCATATGATGGCGTCGAGCTTCGATTATCTGCTGAAAGTCCGCACAACCGACATCGCCGCCTATCGCCGGGTGCTCGGCGAGCGTATCTCGGCACTCCCCCACGTGGCGCAGACGTCTACCTTTGTGGCGATGGAGACGGTGAAGGATCGTTAGCGGAAGGCTCCCTGATCGGATCGGCTTGATCTCTAGCCCTTATCGATGCTTCGACAATCGCGAATTCCTCTCGCAAGGCCGCGAATTCGGCAACGAACTCGGGATCCTTGAACCAATCCTTGGCGGCGTCTTCAACGAGAACTGTTTTCCGGCTCATCGGACCTTCTTATCCCTTCATTCCGACAGCGTCTTGAGGAACGCCACCAGCGCCGCCCGCTCACGGTCGGAAAGATCGAGCGGATGCACCTCCGAAGCGCCTTCGACGCTCGCCGGCGCCTTCGAATAATGCTCGATCACTTCGTCCAGCGACGAGAACTGTCCGGCATGCATGTAAGGCGGTCGGGTGGCGGCGCCCCGCAGCGACGGCGTCTTGTAGGCGCGCACAAGCTGCTCACCGTCCTTCACCATGAAGCGCAGCTCGCGGCAGGCGCTTGCGTCCCCGTCGCGGAACTTGCCGAAGCAGTTGAAGGGATCTGCCTGAACTTGAGCCACCGCGTCGACCCGCCCGCGATCCGGCGGCAGATCCTTGACCGGTGGCACGCCGGTGTTGTGGAAAGCGTTGTCGGTGAAGCGCGGGCCGTTGTGGCAGGTCACGCAATTGGCCTTGCCGATGAACAGCTTCAGCCCGAGGATCTCTTCCGGCGAGAACGCCGCGTCGCCCTCAGGCCTGGCGCCGGTCGCAAGATCGATGGCGAAGCGGTCGAAGCGCGTCTCCGGAGGTTCGATCGAGCGCTCGAAAGCCGCGATCGCCTTGCCGATATTGGTAAAGACGCGATTGACATCGTCGGCCTGTCCGGCGGGCATGGCGCTCCACGCGGCCTTCTCTGCCTCGGTGCCGAGCGGGCTGGCATTGGCCGGCACCGTGGAAAGGTCGGGCAGCGGACCGAATATCCGCTCATAGCGCTCGCCGAACCGGTTCTTGATGTAGTGCGCGAAGGCGGCGCGGTTGCCGGCCTGCTCGAGCGGATTTTCGAGCGGCGTCAGCGCCTGCGCCCATAGGCTGTCGCGCCGCCCGTCCCAGAAGAACCATGGATCGCGCGCCACGCCGGCCAGCGGCATGGTGCGCCGGTTTGTGCGGCCGACGCCGACCGCTTGCGGCAGGTCGTCCTGGAACTGGCGGTCGATCTTGTGGCAGGTCGAGCAGGACACCGTGCCGTCGCGGCTCATGCCGGCATCGAAGAACAGCGTCGACCCGAGCGCCGCCGCGGCCGGCACGTCGGCGTACTGGTTCGTGGTGTCCGCTTTGAGCGCCGGCAGCGTGTTCAGCGCCAGCGAGGCGATGGTCTTCTTCTCGGCGTCGCTGAACCCGGGCTCGCCGCAGCCGCCAAGCAAGACGAGCGCGGCCAGAGTGGCCAGGCTTGCGACGTGGGCAAGACGCCTCATCGGCCACTCACAACACGATGTTGAAGACAACGGAATCGGAGCCCGCCGCCGCCGAGACGGCGAAGCGCAGCTGCCACCAGCCGCCCATGGTGAATTTCACCCCGTCGATGCGGTAGCGCCCCTCGCCCAGATAGTCGGTCGCCTGCGGACTGGTCGGCAGGCCGTGATTGTGCTGTGGCATGCCGCCGGAAACGGTGATCGCGGCGCCTTCCACCGGAGCACCGGCGGCGGTCTTCAGCGTCAGCAGCCAGGATTGCAGCTCGCCTTGCCGTATCACGCCGCGTTCCGGCTCGAAGCTCGCAACGAACAGGCCATTCGCCGTCTTCTTCGAGCGCGACGTGTCGGGACCTTGCGGCGAGTGCGGCGCCGTCAGGTAGACAACCGTCAGGACGCCGACCACCAGGGCGGCCAAACCAAGACCAGCGAGAATGTAACGCCATATCGATGCCAAACCGGTTCCTCTTCGGCTGATAACGTCACGGGCTGCGTGCCGCATCCCGTCCCGCCTGTGGGAAATCGCTTCTGGCGCAAAATTCGGCCTTAGCCAAGCATGGCGCTGCCGGTTGCAAAAAGCTACAGCAGCATCGTTTTAGGAGAAAGGAACCCCCATGGCCGCCAACGGTGTTGCTTCGATCGGCGAATGCATGCTCGAACTGTCGGGCCAGGCGGGGCCGAACTGGCGCATGGGCTTTGCCGGCGACACCTTCAACACGCTGTGGGCGCTGCATGCGCTGAGTCCGGACCGCCCGGCGACCTATGTCTCGGCCTTCGGCGATGATCCTTTTTCGCGCGATCAGATCGGCTTCTTCGCACAAAACGGTATCGGCATCGGCAACAGCCCGGTCATCGCCGGCGCAAGGCCCGGCCTTTACGCCATAACACTCACCGGAGCCGAGCGCGCCTTCACCTACTGGCGAAGCGACGCGGCGGCGCGCCAGCTGGCCTCCGATCCTGCAGCGCTGGCGAAAAGCCTTGAAAACCAGGCGCTTGTCTATTTTTCAGGAATCACCTTGGCAATTCTGGACGAAGCGGCGCGCAAGACCTTGCTTGCCGCTGTCGCCAAAGCCGGCGCAGCCGGTTCCCTCGTCGCTTTCGATCCAAACTACCGCCCCAGGCTCTGGCAGAACCGCGAGACGGCGCAGGTCGCGATCCTGGAAGCGCTTGCCGTCGCCGATATCGCGCTGCCGACTTTCCCCGACGAGCAGATGCTGTTCGGCGACGAGACACCGCAGGCGACCGCGGAAAGGATCGAGGGGCTGGTCGGCGAGGTCGTCGTTAAGAATGGCGAGCAGCCGGCGATGCTTGCCGTGAGCGGAGCGTTACAAACCGTGGCGGCCGTTCATGTCGCCACGCCAGTCGATACCACAGGCGCCGGCGATTCCTTCAATGGCGGCTATCTGGCCGCCCGGCTTGCCGGCCATGCGCCCGCCGACTCGGCTGTCCTTGCACATCGCGTCGCCGCCGCCGTCGTTCAGGTCCGTGGCGCGCTGGCGCCGTTCGAGACCCTGCGGGCTGCCTTCGGGAACTAAGGCTTCCCGATACCGCGATCAGGGCAGTCTGAACCGATATTCCGTCACTTGACGGTAGATCTGCCCCGGCCACAACGTGGCCTGCGGGAAATAGGGCCGGTTCGGCGCATCGGGCCACGCTTGCGCTTCGAGGCAGAAACCCGAAAACGCCTTGTAGCGGCGGCCATCCAGCCCGGGCGACGATGGCGCGACATACTGGCCGATATAGAGCTGCAAGCCGGGTTCCGTCGTCCAGACTTCCATCTCGACGCCCGAATTGGCGCCTTGCACCCAGGCCGCCTGGTGAAGCGGTCCACGGCTGGAGGCGAGGCAGAAATTCAGGTCGTAGGGAAGCTGCTCGCCTTCCGTTTCCATACGCAACGGCCGCGCCTGGCGGAAATCAAAGGGCGTGCCGTCGACCGGCTTTACCGCACCGGTCGGGATCATCTCGCCGTCGACGGGCGTGTAGGCGCTGGCATTGAGCATCAGCCGATGGTCGAGGATGTCGCCGTCCCCGCCATCGTCGAGATTGAAGTAGGAATGCTGCGCGAGGTTGCAGAGCGTCGGCTCCTCGCAGGTGGCGGTCAGTTCCATGCTGAGCGTGCCGGGGATCTTCAGCCGATAAGTGCAGGTGACGTCCAGCGCGCCGGGAAAGCCCATTGTGCCATCCGGATCGTGCAGCGTCAGCGTCACGAAATCGCGCCCATGCAGCGAGACGGTCCACGGACGGTGGAAATAGCCTTCCGAGCCGCCATGCAGCGTGTGCTTGCCCAGAAAGTTGCGTTCCGTCTGGTAGCGATTGCCGGCGATTGTGAAGCGGCCGTCGCGAATGCGGTTGGCGAAGCGGCCGACAACTGCGCCGAAATAGGCGCGGTCGGTCTCGTAGGGCTCGAACCGGTCGTAGCCCAGCACCAGCGGCGCGTCGTGACCGGTGAGCCGCAGATCCTGGATGATCGCGCCGAGTCCGATGATGTTGGCGGTGAGGCCGCCGCCGCGGATGGTGAAGCGGCGAACGGCCTCGCCCGCCTGCGTCGTGCCGAAGACCTCGCCGTCCTTCATCGCCATGCCCGAAATGCCAGTTTTTGATCAGTCGATTTAGGCCGGCGCCCTTTGATCCGGCAAGGGCAGGCCAGGCGCCTGCCCCGCTCCGTGATCGGCTATCAGAGGCCGAGGCCGCCGATGCAGACATATTTGGTGTCGAGGTAATCCTCGATGCCCTGATGTCCGCCTTCCTTGCCGAGGCCCGATTCCTTGACGCCGCCGAACGGCGCCTCGGGGGTGGTGATCAGGCCCTCATTGACGCCGACCATGCCGTATTTCAGCCCTTCCATGACCCGGAAGGCGCGGCCGAGATCGCCGGTGTAGAAGTAGCAGGCCAAGCCGAACTCGGTATCGTTGGCCAAGGCGATCGCCTCCTCCTCGGTGTCGAATTTGAACACCGGTGCGACCGGCCCGAAGATCTCTTCCTTCATGAAGCGCATCTTCGGCGTCGCATTGGCGATGACGGTCGGCTGGAAGAACGAGCCGCCGAGCGCATGGCGCTTGCCGCCGGCGACGACCTTGCCGCCCTTCGACGTCGCGTCGGCGATCAGTTCCTCGACCTTCTCGACCGCCTTATCGTCGATCAGCGGCCCCTGCTGGACGCCTTCTTCCAGGCCGGAACCGACCTTCAGATCGTTGCTGGCGGCGGCCAGCTTCTCGACGAACTTGTCATAGACGCCGGCCTGGACGAGGAAGCGGTTGGTGCAGACGCAGGTCTGGCCCGAATTGCGGTACTTGGCGGTGATGGCGCCGGTGACGGCGCGGTCGACGTCGGCGTCGTCGAAGACGATGAACGGCGCATTGCCGCCGAGCTCCATCGAGACTTTCTTGACCGTCACGGACGACTTCTGGATGAGGATCTTGCCGACCTCGGTCGAGCCGGTGAAGGTGATCTTCTTGACCAGCGGGTTGGCGCAGATCTCGTCGCCGATCTCGCCGGCCGAGCCGGTCAGGATGTTGATGACGCCCTTGGGGAAGCCGACCTCCTCGGCGAGCGCGCCCCAGGCGAGACCGGAGTAAGGCGTCTGCGAGGCCGGCTTGACCACCGCCGTGCAGCCTGCGGCCAGCGCCGGGCCGAGCTTGCGGGCAAGCATCGAGGACGGAAAATTCCAAGGCGTGATGGCGGCGATGACGCCGACCGGCTCCTTGGTCACCAGGATGCGGCGGTCGCCCCACGGCGACGGCACGATGTCGCCATAGGTGCGGCGGCCCTCCTCGGCGAACCAAAGGATATAGGCCGCGGCGGAGCCGATCTCGCCCTTGGATTCGAACAGCGACTTGCCCTGTTCGATGGTCAGCAGCTCGGCAAGCACGTCCTGATTGTCCATCATCGCGTCATGCAGCTTGCGCAAGAGCTTCGAGCGCTCGAGCGCGGTCGTCTTGCGCCAGGTCTTGAACGCCTCCTCGGCGGCCTCGATGGCGCGGCGCGTTTCGGCTTTGCCGGCCTTCGGCACGGTGCCGATCTTGAGGCCGGTGGCCGGGTTGTTGACGTCGACGGTCTGGCCGCTGTCGGCCTGCACCCATTCGCCGTTGATGAGATTGGCCTGGCGCATGAAATGGCTGGTTTTCTGAAGCATGGTCTGGCCTCCGTTCGGCGCGCTGATCGGCCGTTTTTCTGGATATTCGATGGGCGTGCAGGGCCGCACGCTGGCGCAATGCTCTTACCTAGGGAAAGCCCTGCAAGCAATCACAAGATGGCATATAGGGGTTGGGCCAGCAAAAGCGAGCGCCGGCCGGGCCGATTGGCTCTAGCCGAACACGTTGACGACCACCGTCAGCCAGAATGACGTGGTCAGCACAGCGCTTGCCGTGGCGATTGTCATCTGGTTCGAGGCCAGCGCCTGGCCGGTGTTGAACTGGACGGCGATGAGGTAGGAATTGACGCCGGATGGCAGCGCCGCCACCACCACGGCCACCTTTGCCGTCAGCGGCGGCAGGCCGAGCAGCCAGACCAGGAGAAGAACAAGCGCCGGCATCAGGAACAACTTGAGCACCGACAGCGTGAGCGCCGGCCGGATGTTGCCGGAGATGCCGAAGCGGCGCAGGCTGAGCCCCATGGCAAACAGCGCTATCGGCCCGGCCGTATCGGCCAGCGCGTCGACCAGCCGCCCGATAAGCGCCGGCAGCGGCGCGCCGATGAAGCGCCAGGCAAGCCCCGCCAGAATGCCGATGATCAGCGGATTGACGAACAGCCGCCTGAGAAAGTTCTTGATGACGCGCAGCGGATGCACCTGCTCGCCGCCGTTACGGCCGAACATTTCGAACAGCACGATCGAGGCCATCATCATGATCGGCAGGTGAACCGAGACCAGCAGCGACAGCACCTCGAAGCCGCTCGGACCAAAAATACCGAGGATGAAAGGTGCGCCGAGCAGCACGACATTGGAATAGGCCGAGGACACGCCACCGACGATGCCGGCGCGGGCGTCACGGCCGAAGATGCGCGTCGTGACCAGATGGCCGGCGGCCCAGGTGACGGCAGCCGACACAAAATAGGCGCCCCACAGCGACCAGGGCGCCACGCCGTGGAAATCGGACTTCACCATTGTCTGGAAGAGCAGCAGCGGCATCGCCACGTTGACGGCGAACTCGGATATGCCCTCCCCACTTGCCGGCCGCAGATAGCCGGTGAACCCGGCGAGATAGCCGAGCGCGACGAGGCTGAAGACGAAAAGAACGGTTTCGGTGAGCGGAGTCATTTTCGGGGCGGAGACATTTTTCCCGTGATAGGCGAGCCCCGATCGCGGTGCAATCGGCCAACGGAACCACCCTTCACCCACCCGCCGGTCCTCCGCTTGTTTTTCAGCCGGCTTTGCGGTCCCTATATGCCGATCATGGCCCCCGGCCTCTTGGGCAGCCACAAGGACTTCTCATGCTGCGACTTGCCCTGGCGCTTTTCCTGCTTGCCGTTCCGACCCTCGCCCACGCCACCGACGCGGGCTGGGCGCTGCTGCGCGACGGCGGCCATATCGTCCTGCTTCGCCACGCCTTCGTAACAGGCGCCGCGGACCCGGCGAATTTCGACATCGGCAATTGCTCGAGCCAGCTCAATCTTTCGGAGCGCGGCAAGCAACAGGCGAGCCGCATCGGCGCGCTCTTCGCGGCCCGTGCGGCCCCCATCGAGCGTGTGCTCTCCAGCCGCTACTGCCGCTGCCTCGACACCGCTCGCATCGCTTTCGAGTCCGAACCGGAACCCTTCGCGCCGCTCGATCTTCTGAAAACCGATCCGGCTGAGAAGGCCGCGCAGATGGCGGCGATCATAAAGGAAATCCGGGGCTATTCCGGATCCGACAATCTGGTGCTGGTCACGCATCTGGAGAACATCGTGGCGCTTACCGGCATCGCGCCGCGCGAGGGCGAGGCCGTGGTGGTGGCGCCGGACGGCGACGGCCTCAAGGTGCTCGGCCGGGTTACCTTCTGACACAGCCTCATGCTGGTGTTGCCGAAATACAACTCCCGGAAGACGCCGCAAATCCACCGCGACAATGGCGCTTGCGACAACCCGTCGCAGGGTCTATAGGCGCGCTCCCGGTCACGAAAACCGAAGCGAGCACAACGGTTGGAGCTTTCGTCTCCGCCCGCGCAGGCGGCTTTGCCGCGCTGTGTACGGTGCCGTTTCGGAGTGTTGGGACTTGCGGGTGTAGCTCATGGAGAGCGCCGGATTTGGCTCCGGAGGCAGGGTTCGATTCCCACACCCACGACACGGATAGCTCAGTTGGGTAGAGCATCAGACTCATAATCTGACGGCCGAAGGTTCGAATCCTTCTCCATTTGGCTGATAAGCCAAGGCACCCTTTTACGGTGTTATCTGAAAAACGGTCCGGGGACCGGATTGCGAGGACTTCACGGACGGCAGGGCTTCGGCCCCGCCGGCCCAAGATGTCTTGCGCCATCGGCTCGCGGCCAGGCCCGCGGTGACGATCAAGGCGCGGCAGTGCCGGCAAAGGAGGCTTTGGCCTCCATGCCCGCCTCGCCGCCCCGCGATCCGCTCCCGAAGGCCCGCCGCTTGGCGATGCCACCGGTCTCCGGATCATTCGTGCCCGGAATTGAGAAGAGACGATGGAAACGAGAAACGAAAGGACGATCGACGCATGACTTGACGCCTCGCATGGGGCCATGCCCGACAGGAGTAAAACAATGAAGACCATTCTCGAAAAGCTTCTTGGACGCCGGCGCGTCCTCGTGAAGGAAAATGAGCGTGCCGTCGCCCTCTACAAGGGCGAGATCCAGGCTGTCCTGATGCCGGGCGAGCATTGGCTCGCCAACCGGCGCGGCAACCTGGAAGTCTCCAGGCACGACCTGAAGAACCCGGAATTCGTTTCGGCTTACGAGAAGGCGTTGTTCGACAAGCTCCCGGATGTGGCCGCGCGTCATTTCACCGTCGTTCGCACCGGGCGCACCGACATTGCCGTCATCGAGCGCGACGGCGCCCTCCACGCCGTTCTCACTCCGGACCGCAAGCTCGTGCTGTGGACGGATGCCGGCCCGTGGAAGGTGACGTCCGTCGACACGGCGGCCGATCTGGCCGTCGATCCGGCCTTGATGCGCCGGATCGGGCAGGCCCGGAAGACGGAACACACGTTCCTGCATCCGGTCGTGGACGGCCAGGTCGGGTTGCTGTTCGTGGACGGCGTCTACACCCGCACGCTTGCCGCGGGCGTGCACGCCTTCTGGAATGTCGGACGTATGGTCCAGGTGAAGGTCGTCGACCTCAAGCGCCAGTCGCTTGACGTCGCCGGGCAGGAAATGCTGACCAAGGATCGCGTGACGATCCGCGTCAACATCGCCGCTGAATACCGGGTCGTCGATCCGGTGACGGCGGTGAGCACGGTGAAGGACTTCGCGGAAGCCCTCTACCGTGCCCTGCAGTACGCCTTCCGCAAGACGCTTGGCGCGCTCACGCTCGACCAGATCCTCGACAAGAAGGTGACGGTCGACGAGGAGGCGGCGGCCAAGGTGCGTGCCGACATGGCCGCGATCGGCCTCGAGGTCAGCGATATCGCGCTCAAGGATGTCATCCTGCCGGGCGAAATGCGCGAGATCCTCAACCAGGTGGTTTCGGCCGAGAAGCAGGCCGAGGCCAACGTCATCCGCCGCCGCGAGGAGACGAACGCCACGCGTTCGCTGCTCAACACGGCCAAGGTGATGGCCGAGAACCCGGTGATGCTGCGGCTGAAGGAGCTCGAGGCTCTCGAGGCCATCGCCGGCAAGGTCGAGCGGTTCACCGTCCACAACGGGACGGGCGGGCTGCTGAACGACCTGGTCAAGCTCCGCGAATAGCGGAAGTGTCGCAGCGTAAAATGGGAAGGGCCGCCGGTTCGACCGGTGGCCCTTCTTGTGTTTCCCCAACCCCCTACCCATCTGCCTCCGGCGCATCAGGCCTTTTCCTGCCGGGAAAAACCGATTAGACAGCGCCCAAACAAGATGCGGACAGATTCCGCCCGCAACCCGAAGGAAGAGCCCTTGTCCACGACGTTCGAGAAAGTCGCCAAGATCATTGCCGACACCAGCGAGATCGATATCGACACCATCACCCCCGAAAGCCACACCATCGACGATCTCGGCATCGACAGCCTCGATTTCCTCGACATCGTCTTTGCCATCGACAAGGAATTCGGCATCAAGGTGCCGCTGGAGAAGTGGACGCAGGAGGTCAATGACGGCAAGGCCTCGACCGACGATTACTTCGTCATGAAGAACCTGTGCGCCAAGATCGACGCGCTGGTCGCGGCCAAGGTCGCCTGATGCCGGTTGAGCGCGCGACCTTGACGCGCTCGGCGCGTGACCACGAAAATCGGCATCGATTTTCGGAAGGGATCATGCGCAAGACCAAGAAGCAGCCTCACCCGCAAAGCCGTCCATGAGCAGCCCCCACGACGTCGTCATCACCGGCATCGGCCTTGTCTCTTCGCTGGGAGAGGGTCCGGATGCGCATTGGCAGAAGCTGACCCGGCCGGGCCTCGAGCCGGTGCTCGATGCGACGCGCTTCGCTCCCTACACCATCCACCCCCTGCCCGAGATCGACTGGAACCTGCAGATCGCCAAGCGCGGCGACCAGCGCCAGATGGAAACCTGGCAGAGGCTCGGCACCTATGTTGCCGGCCTGGCGCTGGACGACGCCGGCATCAAGGGCAATGACGAGCTCTGCGCGACCATGGACATGGTGGTGGCGGCCGGCGGCGGAGAGCGCGACGAGGCCGTCGACACTGCAATCCTGGCGGCCTCCGAAACCCGCAACGATCGCGACGTGCTGCTCAACGAGAAGCTGACCACGGAATTGCGGCCGACGCTGTTCCTGGCCCAGCTTTCGAACCTGCTCGCCGGCAACATTTCGATCGTCCACAAGGTCACCGGCTCGTCCCGCACCTTCATGGGCGAGGAAGGCGCAGGCGTCTCCGCCGTCGAGACGGCCGCCGCGCGCATCCGCTCCGGCCAGTCGACCCATGTCCTGGTCGGCGGCGCGTTCCAGACAGAACATTCCGACATGCTGCTCGGCTATGAGCTTGCCGGTTACCTGCATCGCGGCCCCTGGAAGCCGGTCTGGCAGCGGCAGGGCGCCGAAGGCGGCGGCGTGGTCACGGGCTCCGGCGGCGCTTTCCTTGTGCTGGAGCGGCGCGAGCATGCGAAAAGCCGCGGCCGCAGGATCTACGCCGAGCTCGGACCGGTCGTTTCCGGCCGCGCCCGGCGCCGGCGCGGCGAGTTGAACACCGAGATCGCCAAGCTGCTGAAGCAAGCGGCGCTGCCTGATGGGGAGTTGCTGACCATTTCCGGTGCGTCGGGCGCGCACGCCGCCACCGCGGCCGAGAAGGAAGTGCTCGACGCCAACCCGGCGCTTGCCGTGCGCGCGTTCTCGACGCTCACCGGCCATATGAAGGAAGCGCAATTCCCCTTCGCGGTGGCGCTTGCGGCACTCGCCGTCGACCGCAAGGCCGGTTACCCTGTCTTCGATGCCACAGTGGAGCGGCCATTCGAAGGCGCGCCCAATTCCGTCCTTGCAACCGCGATCGGCTATCACCAATTCGAGGGCCTGGGGCTGATCAAAGCCGCATAGATTTGTTTTATGCAATTCCGTACGGAAAACCGCGACACGCTTTTCCCGGAATTGCTCTAGACCGAGGCACACAAAAACATGGCCAATCTCCGCGATCACATGGGCAGGCCGGTCGTCGCCGTGACCGGCATCGGCGTGGTGACCTCGCTGGGCGTCGGCAAGGCAGACAACTGGGCGGCGCTGACCTCCGGCAAATCCGGCATCCACCCGATCACCCGCTTCCCCGTCGATCATCTGAACACCCGCATCTCCGGCATGGTCGATTTCCTGCCGTCGAGCTCCAAGGGTGCCAGCCCCCTCACCTATGAGCTTGCCGAGACGGCCGCCCAAGAGGCGGTCTCGGAAGCGGGCCTCGATTCCGGCGATTTCGGCGGGCCGCTGTTTCTTGCTTCGCCGCCGGTCGAGCTCGACTGGGCCGACCGTTTCTCGCTCTACAATTCCGACAAGAAGGACAATGGCGCCGAAAGGTTGCTGCGGGTGGCGCGCGGGCTGAAGGAGCTCGACATCTTCGAGACCACACAGTTCGGTTCGATCGCCGATCACCTCGCCGACCGCTTCGGCACGCGCGGCCTGCCGATCACGTTGTCCACCGCTTGCGCCTCCGGCGCCACGGCCATCCAGCTCGGCGTCGAGGCGATCCGCCGCGGCGAATGCGACAAGGCGCTGTCGATCGGCGCGGACGGATCCGCGACGGCCGAAGCGCTGATCCGCTTTTCGCTCCTTTCGGCGCTCTCCACCCACAACGACATCCCGGAAAAGGCTTCAAAACCCTTTTCCAAGGATCGCGACGGCTTCGTCCTTGCCGAAGGTTCCGGCGCGCTGGTGCTGGAATCGCTGGAGGCGGCACTTGCCCGCGGCGCGACCATCCTCGGCATCATGCGCGGCTGCGGTGAGCGCGCCGACGACTTCCACCGCACCCGCTCCAAGCCCGATGCCTCGCCGGCGATCGCCACGGTGCGCGCCGCCCTTGCCGATGCCGGCTTGAGCGAGGACGAGATCGACTACGTCAACGCGCACGGCACCTCGACGCCGGAAAACGACAAGATGGAGCACCTGTCGCTGTCGACCGTGTTCGGCGAGCGGGTCGGCTCGATGCCGATCTCTTCGAACAAGTCGATGATCGGCCACACGCTGTCGGCCGCCGGCGCGGTCGAGGCCGCATTCTCGCTGATGACCATGCGCGAAAGCGTCATTCCGCCGACGATCAATTACGACAATCCGGATCCAGCGATCGTGCTCGACGTGGTGCCGAACAAGAAGCGCAACGCCGAAGTCGGCACGGTTCTGTCGAATTCCTTCGGCTTCGGCGGCCAGAACACCTGCCTTGTCATGGCGCGGGAACCGGTCTAAGCGGACGTTTTTCCGCCTCCAAAGTACCGACAGGCCAAATGCGCGCATTGCAACTTATCGAGGACCGCCGCCTTGAAACGGTGGACCTGCCGCCTCCCCCGCCGCCTTCGCTCGGCGAAGTGACGCTCCGCATCAAGGCGGTGGCGCTCAACCATATCGACGTCTGGGGCTGGCGCGGCATGGCTTTCGCCAAGCGCAAGCTGCCGCTGGTCATCGGCGCCGAGGCCTCCGGCGAGGTCGAGGCGGTCGGACCAGGTGTTTCCAATCTCCTGCCGGGACAGTTGGTGTCGATCTATGGCGCGCGCACCTGCGGGCTCTGCCGCGCCTGCCGCGAAGGCCGCGACAATCTCTGCGAGCATGTTTCCGGCGTCCACGGCTTCCATCTCGACGGCTTCGCGCAGGAGAAGATCAACCTGCCGGCCCGCCTGCTGGTGTCTGCGCCGCCCGGCGTGTCTGAGATCGGCGCCGCGGTCGCCCCCGTCACCTTCGGCACGGTCGAGCACATGCTGTTCGACAATGCCAGACTCGAGCCCGGCGAGACCATCCTTGTCCATGCCGGCGGCTCCGGCATCGGCACCGCCGCCATCCAATTGGCCAAGCGCATGGGTTGCACCGTGATCACCACCGTCGGGTCGAACGACAAGATCGACAAGGCGAAGGCGCTCGGCGCCGACAATGTCATCAACTACCGCGAGGACCGTTTCGAAGGCGTCGTGCGCAAGCTGACCAAGAAGAAGGGCGTCGACGTCGTCTTCGAGCACGTCGGCGCCGATACCTTTGCCGGCTCGATGCTGTGCTTGAAGCGCGGCGGCCGTCTCGTCACCTGCGGCTCGACCTCGGGCGTGTCGACGCAGGTCAATCTGATGCAGCTTTTCCAGCAGCAACTGAAGCTGCTCGGCTCCTTCGGCTGCCGCATGGAGAACATGGCCGACGCCATGCAGAAAATGGCGGCCGGACTCGTCTCCCCCGTGATCGATACCGAAGTCGGCTTCGACGACATCGACGCCGCGCTGAAGCGCATGGAAGGCCGCGACGTCTTCGGCAAGATCATCCTGCGCGTTTAAAGATGGTCGGCAAGGTGCTCAAGAAAGCCCGCCGGGACTTCATGTTCCGCTATGGCCGGCGGTTGCGCCAGATGGAGCACTGGCTGGTGGCGCGGCTGGCCATGGCGATGATCGGTCTGCTGCGTCTCTTGCCGCCGGACAGCGCGCTCAACTTCGCCGACCGAGTCGCCCGCCGCATCGGGCCGCTGGTCGGACGGCATCGGGTGGCCGTCAGCAATCTGCGCCTCGCCTATCCGGAAAAGAGCGATGCCGAGATCGAGGCCATCGCATCCGACATGTGGGGCAACATGGCCCGGCTGGCGGCCGAGTACATCTTCCTCGACGCCCTCTTCGATTTCGACCCGAACGCCGCCAAGCCGGGTCGGGTCGAGGTTCGCGGCATCGACCATTTCGTCGAGATCGCCGGCGAGAAGAAGCCGCATATCCTGTTCACCGGCCATCTCGGCAATTTCGAGTTGCTGCCGGTGGCGGCCGCCACCTTCGGCATGAACATCACGGCGCTCTTTCGCCCGCCCAACAATCCCTACCTTGCCGACTATATCCACTCGACACGCCGCTCGACGATGGGCGGCCTGCTGCCCTCCTCGACCGGCGCGTCATTTGCTCTCGCCGCCATTCTGGAGAAGGGTGGCACCATCGGCGTGCTGGTCGACCAGAAATTCACGGACGGCGTCGAAACGACTTTCTTCGGCCGTCCCTGCCAGAGCAACCCGGTGTTGGGTATGCTTGCCCGCCACTATGAGTGCGATGTCTATCCGGCCCGCTGTGTCAGGTTGCCGGGCAACCGGTTCCGCCTTGAAATCGAGGACAAGCTCATCTTGCCGCGCACCGAAGGCGGCAGCGTCGATGTTCATGCCACCACACAGCTTCTCGCCGACGTCGTCGAGCGTTGGGTGCGCGAGGATCCCGGACAGTGGATGTGGTTCCACAAGCGCTGGGAGATGAGCGGCCGCCGCCGCAAACGGCGTGGGCAGGCCAGAGAGGTCAGCTGAGCCTTCGGGCGGCATCAGGCGCTCAGCGCCGTTCTCCGGCTTGATCAACCCAGCCCGGGCACAACAGCGCCGATGTCTGCACAAGGAAAAGCCGCGAAGATCACGCTTCGCGGCTTTGATCCAGGCTAGCTGAACTGGCCGAGCAATTCCTAGAGGAACGGTATCGTTAGGTTGGGCCGATAGGTATCCATGGTCGCGCCATTGCGGTCTTCGGAGAGCAATGTATCCGAACCGAAGCTTGCCCGCAGCCCGATCACATATTTGTGGACGTTTACGCTGCCCGATGCTTCGGAGAAAGTCAGGTGGTCCAGCTGATAGCGGCCAAACACCGACCAAGGGGTCCCCGAGAACCGGTAGGTAGCCTGCAATGCCGCCGTGACGGTGTCGAAATGCTCGCCAAAGCCGGACAGCCGCGAGAAGCCGAGTTCACCGTCGAAACGCAGATCGTCCTGCGCGAAATACCGCACGATCCCACGGCCGCCCCAATTGTCGAAATGTTCGGACTCGCCGCTGGCCCGCAACTGTCCGTAGTAGACCTGGCCGTAAACCGTCACGTTGCCGAAATAGGCTTGGGCTTCGGGACCTACCGTGAAGGTATAGAGATCTTCGTCGCCAAACTCATCGCCGCCATATCCGGTGATCGTCGCAAATCCGCCCAGCGCATAGCTGCTTGGATCGCGCCAGTAGCCATGGATGGCGCCGCCGTAGCTGTAGATGTTGGTGCCTTCGATCCAAATCGAATCGATAACGGCGTCGGTCTGGATGTTCCAGCGGGCATCGATCGGGAAATTGATCCGAGCGGCGCCACCGGCAGTGGTGCCGTTTGCATCGTCCCCGGGAGTCGCGAAATAGATTCCGCCGAGATATACCTCCCCGTAGCCGGAGATATGCGGTTGTGCGAGTTCCTGGTCCAAAACGACTGGCGCATCGGCAGCAAAAGCCGAAGTTGCGGTTGCCGCGATCGCGGCGCCCAAAAGGAATCGATACATCATAGTTCCCCAAGCCGTCTTCGCTTACCATTGCCGCGTAGTGAAGGCCAGCTTACGCAATAGTGAAGGCAGCATAAGCTGTTGTTTTTCTAAGTATGTGAGGCTTTGCTGCAACGCTCCGAAAAGGGGCAGGCGCGCAGGCAGCAATTTCTGCCTGCGACCATCGGCGAACCTCTCCCGGCCCGTTTTCAGTCGGTCACGACGATCCGCGTGTTGCCGTAGCCGACTTCCTTCACCATCGAATAGAAGGTCGCCGCGTTGGCCGTATGCAGGCGCACGCAGCCATGTGAGGCTGGGCGTCCGAGATACCTCACTGCGCCCGTGCCGTGGATGGCATAACCGCCGCGGAAAAACACCGAATAGGGCATCGGCGACATCTCGTATTTGCGCGAGTACCACATCCGGGCTGTCCATTGCGGCCTATAGCTGCCGCGCGGCGTGAAGTAGCCCTTGCGCGCCGTCGACACGCTCCAACGATAAAGCACCTGGCCGTATTTGCTGACGGTCATCGTCTGCGACGACACGTCGATGTTGGCGACCAGCGAGGCCGCCCGACTTGCGATCGGCGTGCCGAGCAACGTGCTCGCCAGCACGGCTGCCATGAGAACGGACTTTTTCATGCGATCAAACCCCTTCGATTGCCCCTTGCCGTCACGCGGTTTTTTTCCATCATTTTGCCCGCAGGTGCGTTAAATACCACACACTCGTTGACGAATCCGCCAATCCGATGCTGCGAATTTGAACGATTTTCCCGCCATGGTTGCCGGTGCGGCACGCACTCTCGACGGTTTAACCCGTTGAGCCTGCCCTGATCATTGTTTGGCTCCGATTATTGTTTGACCCGATTATTGTTTGACGGCGAGCCAGAGGCCGCTTGCAAAACCACCGCGTTCCTCTTTCAATCCATCGGATGAATGAACTGCTGCTTCGGGCCGTCGATGACCGGGTCGACGACCTGGTCGCGCTGACCGCCGACCTGATCCGCTTTCCGACCGTCAATCCGCCAGGCGAGGCCTATCGGCCATGCGCCGAGTATCTTGGCGCGCGCCTCAAGAAGCTCGGCTTTGAAACCGAGTTCATTCGCGCCGAGGGCGCGCCCGGCGATACCGACCGCTACCCGCGCGTCAATGTCGTCGCCCGTTTCGATGGCCGCGCGCCGGGCGCTTGCGTCCACTTCAACTCGCACATCGATGTCGTCGAGGCCGGCGACGGCTGGACCGTCGATCCTTTTGCGGGAGTGGTGAAGGGCGGCCGGGTCTATGGCCGCGGTGCTTGCGACATGAAGGGCGGGCTCGCCGCTTCGGTCATCGCCGCGGAAGCTTTCATGCAGGTCTATCCCGAATTTCCCGGCGCCATCGAGATATCGGGCACGGTCGACGAGGAGTCCGGCGGCTTCGGCGGCGTCGCGCATCTGGCGAAGCTGGGCTACTTCTCCAGGCCGAAGGTCGACCACGTCATCATTCCCGAGCCGCTGAACAAGGACCGGATCTGCCTTGGTCATCGCGGCGTCTGGTGGGCCGAGATCGAGACCAAGGGCGAGATCGCGCATGGCTCGATGCCTTTCCTTGGCGACAACGCCGTGCGCCATATGGGCGCCGTGCTGCAGGCCTTCGAGGACGAGCTTTTCCCGGCGCTCGACCGCAAGATGACGCGCATGCCGGTGGTGCCCGAGGGCGCCCGGCGCTCGACCATGAACATCAACTCCATCCATGGCGGCCAGACCGAGGATTTCCGGCCAGGGCTCCCCTCGCCCAACGTGCCCGATTCCTGCCGGCTGACGATCGACCGCCGCTTCCTGCTCGAGGAAGACCTCGCAACCGTCAAAGGCGAAGTCACCGGCATCCTCGAACGGCTGAAGCGCGAGCGGAAGAAGTTCGATTACGAGATCCGCGACCTGATGGAGGTGCTGCCGCTGATGACCGAGCGCGACGCGCCGGTGGTCAAGGCCGTGGCCAAGGGCATCATGGAGGTCTTCGACCGCGAACCGGATTATGTGATCTCGCCCGGCACCTATGACCAGAAGCACGTCGCCCGCATCGGCCATATCTACGACTGCATCGCCTACGGCCCCGGCATCCTCGACCTTGCTCATCGGCCGGACGAATGGGTTGGCATCGCCGACATGGTGGAATCGGCCAAGGTGATGGCGATCGGCCTCAACGTGCTGCTGCGCGGCACGACCGGCTGATCCGGAAAAACATTTCCCTTGGCGCCGCCCGGCAGCACGAAACGCAATTTACTCGCGGGCCAAATCACGCTTCTATTCGCCGGGTTTGCGCGAATTTAAGCAAATGGGAGTTCAGCGATGAAATTGTGGAAGACCATTCTGGCCGCGGCCGTGCTGTCGCTCGCTGCCGCCACGTCGGCCTTTGCCGCGCGCACCGATCTCGTCATCGGCATTCCGCTCGAGCCCCCGCATCTCGACCCGACCGCGGGCGCCGCGGCGGCGATCGACGAAGTGCTCTATGCCAATGTCTTCGAGGGTCTTACCCGTATCGGCCCGAACGGCGAGGTGCTGCCCGACCTCGCCGAAAGCTGGACCATCTCGGATGACGGCAAGACTTACACCTTCAAGCTGCACACCGGCGTCAAATTCCATGACGGCAGCGACTTCGGCGCCGACGACGTGAAATTCTCGCTCGACCGCGCCCGCGCCGACAATTCGGTCAATGCCCAGAAAGGTCTGTTCGCGCAGATCGACAAGGTCGACGTGGTCGACCCGGCGACCGTCAAGGTGACGCTGAAGAATCCGCAGGGATCATTCCTCTACAATATGGGCTGGGGCGACGCGGTGATCGTGTCGCCGAAATCCGCCGACACCAACAAGGAAAAGCCGATCGGCACCGGTCCCTTCAAGTTCCAGGGCTGGGCCAAGGGCTCCTCGATCACGCTGGTGAAGTCGGACAATTACTGGGGGGCGCCTGTCTCCCTCGACAAGGTCGAGTTCCGCATCGTGCCTGACGCCGCCGCCGCCGTGCCGGCGCTGCTTTCCGGCGACATCCAAGCCTTCCCCTTCTTCGATCCCGACAGCGTCTCCCAGGTCAAGGACGACCCGCGTTTCCATGTGGTGATCGGCGCGACGGAAGGCGAAACCATCCTCTCGATCAACAACAAGAAGCCGCCCTTCGACAAGCTGCAGGTGAGACAAGCGATCTCCTATGCGCTCGACCGCAAGGCGATCATCGACGGCGCTTCGGCCGGTCTCGGCGTGCCGATCGGCTCGCACATGTCGCCCGCCAACAAGGACTACGTTGATCTCACCGGCCTCTATCCGCACAATGTCGCCAAAGCCAAGGAACTGCTGAAGGAGGCCGGCCTCGAAAACGGCTTCAAGGCGACGCTGAAGCTGCCGCCGCCTTCCTATGCGCGGCTTGGCGGCGAAATCATCGCCTCCGAGCTGCGCGATGTCGGCATCGACCTGGAGATTATTCCGGTCGAATGGGCGCAGTGGCTGGATCAGGTCTTCACCAAGAAAGACTACGACCTGACCATCGTCTCCCACACCGAGCCCAACGACATCGATATCTATTCGCGCAAGGATTATTACTTCAATTACGACAACCCGACCTTCGACAAGATCATCGCCAGCCTCAACCTCACCTCGGACGAAGCCAAGCGCAAGGAACTGCTCGGCGAAGCGCAGAAGATCCTTGCCGACGACGCCGTCGTCGGCTTCCTCTACGAACTGCCGAAGGTCGGCGTCTGGGACGCCAAGCTGCAGGGCCTGTGGGAGAACGCGCCGATCCAAGCCAACGACCTTACCAAGGTGAAGTGGACGGACTGACGGCCGGTGCGATCCCCCGGTCGCCTCCGATGACCGCCTACCTCGCAAAACGCCTCATCATCGCGGCCGTCACGCT
Source organism: Mesorhizobium sp. M1E.F.Ca.ET.045.02.1.1 (assembly GCF_003952485.1). Lineage (NCBI taxonomy): Bacteria > Pseudomonadati > Pseudomonadota > Alphaproteobacteria > Hyphomicrobiales > Phyllobacteriaceae > Mesorhizobium > Mesorhizobium sp. M1E.F.Ca.ET.045.02.1.1. The sequence goes on along the minus strand of NZ_CP034447.1, from coordinate 4,696,290 downwards.
GGTGCTGGCCTCGATGGTGGTGTTTGCGGTGATGGAAATCCTGCCCGGCGACCCGGCGCGTCTGATGCTGGGCTTCAACGCCAGCGCTGACCAGGTTGAGCTCTTGCGCAACCAGATGGGGCTCAACGCGCCGCTTGCCCTGCGCTACCTGCACTGGGCGGGCGGATTGCTCAGCCTCGATTTCGGCCGCTCCTATACCTATTCGGTGCCCGTCGTTGATCTTGTGCGTGAACGCGTCGTGGTCTCTCTGCCGCTGGCGCTGATCGCGCTGGCGCTCTCGACGGTCATTGCCATTCCGGTCGGGCTGTTTTCCGCCAGCCGGCAAGGCCGGGCCGGCGACACACTTGCCATGGGAGCAGCCCAGCTTGGCGTCGCCGTGCCGAACTTCTGGTTCGCGCTGATGCTGATCTACCTCTTCGCCGTGTGGCTGCGGCTGGTGCCGGCCGGCGGTTTTCCTGGCTGGAATGCAGGCGTCTGGCCAGCGCTGAAGTCGTTGCTGCTGCCGGCCGTCGCGCTGGCGCTGCCGCAGGCCGCGATCCTGGCGCGCGTCGCCCGCTCGGCGCTGATCGAGGTGCTCAACGAGGACTATATCCGCACCGCGCGCGCCAAGGGCCTGCCCTACCGCGCCGTGCTCTGGCGCCATGCGCTGCGCAACGCCATGATCCCGGTGCTCACCATACTCGGCCTGCAATTCGCCTTCCTGCTTGCCGGCACCATTATCATCGAGAATGTCTTCTACCTGCCGGGGCTCGGTCGGCTGGTGTTCCAGGCGATCACCCAGCGCGACCTGATCGTCGTCGAGAGCGTCGTCATGCTCTTGGTCGCGGCCGTCATCGTCGTCAACCTGCTGGTCGATTTCTCCTATGCGGTCGTCGATCCGCGGCTGAGAGGCCGGCAATGACGATGCGCATCGAGCTGCCAGAGGAAACCTTCGCCGGCGTCCTGGCCAAGGCCTTCGGCAACCGCTCGTTCCTCATCGGCTTCGTCATCACGCTGCTGGTGGCCGCGGTCGCGCTGCTTTCCTTTGTCTGGACGCCCTATGACGTCACCAGGCTGGTGATCGCCGACAAGACGCAGGCGCCCTCGGCGGCGCACTGGTTCGGCACCGATCATTTTGGCCGCGACATCCTGTCGATGATCATGGTCGGCGCCCGCAACTCGATTGCCGTGGCGCTGGTTGCGGTCGGCATCGGCATGGGCGTAGGCGTGCCGCTCGGCGCCTTTGCCGCCGCGCGCGGCGGCATCGCCGACGAGGCTCTGATGCGCGTCAACGACCTCGTCTTCGCCTTCCCGGCGCTGCTTTCGGCGATCATGATCACCGCCATCTTCGGCCCCGGCGCCGTCAACGCCATCATCGCCATCGGCATCTTCAACATCCCGGTCTTCGCCCGCGTCGCCCGCGCCGGCGCGCTGGCGATCTGGCCGCGCGAATTCATCCTTGCCGCGCGCGCCGCCGGCAAGGGCATGACCGAGATCACGGTCGAGCACATCCTGCCCAACATCGCGACCCTGCTGCTCGTCCAGGGCACCATCCAGTTTGCGCTGGGCATCCTCGCCGAAGCCGGTCTTTCCTATGTCGGCCTTGGCGCGCAGCCGCCGATGCCGAGTTGGGGCCGCATGCTGTTCGACGCGCAGACGCGTATGGTGACGGCGCCCTGGATGGCGATCTTTCCCGGTATGGCGATCGTCGTCACCGTGCTGGGGCTAAACCTGCTCGGCGACGGCATCGCCGACATACTCGATCCGAAATCGCGGCGGCAGCGATGAGCCTGCTCGATATCGAGAACCTGTCGCTGTCGATCGGCGGGACGCCGATCCTGAAGGAAGTCGATCTTGCGATCGCGCCCGGCGAAGTGGTCGGTCTGGTCGGCGAATCGGGCTCCGGCAAATCGATGACGGCGCTGACAATCATGCGGCTGCTGCCGCATCTGGCCCAAGCCAGCGGCCGCGTCACCTTCGACGGCATCGATATCCTCGGCGCGAGCGAGGACCAGATGTGCGCGCTGCGCGGCGATGATATCGGCATGGTCTTCCAGGAACCGATGACGGCGCTCAATCCGGTCAAGACGATCGGCGAGCAGGTGGCCGAAGGCATTCGCTGGCACACCAAGGCTGGCCGCGCCGAGGCAGAGGAACACGCACGAAAAATCCTGGACCGGGTCGGTCTGCCGGAGACAAGATTCCCGCTGTCGCGCTACCCGCATGAACTGTCCGGCGGCCAGCGCCAGCGCGTCGTCATTGCGATCGCCTGCGCGCTCAAGCCAAAGCTCTTGATCGCCGACGAGCCGACGACGGCGCTCGATGTGGTGCTGCAGGCGCAGATACTCGACCTGCTGCGCGACCTGGTCAGCGAGAACCGCATGGGCCTTTTGCTCATTTCGCACGACCTGGCGGTGGTGACCGAAATGTCTGACCGCCTGACCATCCTGCGCCGCGGCGAGGTGACGGAAGCCGGCGACACCGCGCGCACGCTGTCGGAGCAGCTCCACTTCTACACGCGCGAGCTGGCGCTAGCCTCGATGCACGTGCCGGCGCGTCCGAAAACCCACCTTGCCGGCTCCGCCAAGCCGCTGCTCGAAGTTGAGAGCGTCAGCCGGGATTATCCGGGGCGACGCAAATCCTTGTTCCGACCGGCAGCGTCGATCCGCGCCGTCGACGAGGTCTCGCTGACCATCGAGCCGGCCCAGTCGGTGGCGCTCGTCGGGCGCTCCGGCTGCGGCAAGTCCACGCTTGCCCGCATGATCCTGGCGCTGGACAAGCCTACGGCCGGCGCCATCCGCTTTCGCGGCGAGACCATCACCGGCAAGGCGGAGGCAGCGCTAAGACCGGCACGGCGCGACATGCAGGTGGTGTTCCAGGATCCCTACGGCTCCTTCGATCCGCGCCAGAAGGTCGAGAGGCTGGTCGCCGAACCGCTGCATCTTCTGGAGAAGCAGCCGACCAGGGCCGAGCGCCGCGAGATGGTCGCGCACGCGCTCGACGAAGTCGGGCTCGGTCCGCGCGACATGGACAAATACCCGCATGAATTCTCGGGCGGCCAGCGCCAGCGCCTGTCGATCGCCCGCGCCATCATCACCCGCCCGAAACTGGTCGTCGCCGACGAGCCAGTCTCGGCGCTGGATGTCTCGATCCGCGCCCAGATCCTCGATCTCTTCGCCGAACTCAACCAGAAGCTCGGCATCGCCTATCTCTTCATCACCCACGACCTGACGGTGGCTCGCGCCATGTCGGACGAGGTGCTGGTCATGCAGGAGGGCAAGATCATCGAGCGCGGTCGGACCGCCGACGTGCTCGACAACCCACGCTCGGAAGCGGCGCAGGCACTGGTCGCGGCGGCGCCCGATCTTCACCGCGCGATCACGCGGCGCATGCAGGAACAAGGGTGAGCAGCCGGTTCGCACCGCGCCGACAGCGAGCGCCGGGACGCTGCGAAGCAGCGGAGACCCGGCCGACCGCCGGTCCTCAGCTTTCCGGCTTGACCAAATCAACCGGGCTGATGCCGAGCAGGTCGAGCGTGCGGCGCAGAAGCTTCACCTCGCTCTCCGCCAGCTTGGAATCCGCCTTGGCGATTTCGGCCATGTGTCGGGCGAGCAGTTTGCGCCGCTCGACATCGAGGTCGCGGAACAGCGCGACCGCCTGCGAGCCGTTGGTCTCGTAGCCATAGTCGTTGAGATATTCGATGACGCTGTCGATCGAGGATTCTTGAATGCCGAAGGCTTCCCTGCAGATGCGCCGGAAGGTGACCATCTCGCTCTCCGAAACCGACCCGTCGGCCAGGATCATGCGGAACAGCATCAGAAGCTCCGCCGACAGCACCGGATCGTCCGCCACCTTGCGCACCCCCGGGTCGCCCTCGAAGATCGAGCGTATCTGATCAAGCAGCGCCATCGCCATTAGCCTTCCTTCGCTATTCCGTTCGATTGTTAGCGTGAAATCGGTCTTGCGCAAACTGGGCGCGCATGATGGAAGCTGCGGCTCCCCCCGCCTTGACCTTGGCCTGATGATCGACCTTACCCTGCAGACCGTCCTCATACTCACCGCCGCCGCTTTCGCGGCGGGCTTTGTCGATTCGATCGCCGGCGGCGGCGGCCTGATCACCATTCCGGCGTTGCTTCTGGCGGGTTTCTCTCCGGTCGCAGCGCTCGGCACCAACAAGCTGCAGGGCATGTTCGGCTCCGGCTCGGCCACCATCCACTATGCCGCCAACGGCCAGGTCAATCTGCGACGCCAACTCCCCTCCGCGCTGCTGGCGCTGGTCGGCGGCGCCATCGGCGCCCTGCTGGCGACGGTCGTGCCCGGAGACCTCCTGCGCGCCCTGCTGCCGGTTCTTCTGGTCGCGATTGCGCTCTACTTCGCGTTCAAGCCCAACATGGGCGACGTGGATCGTGTCGAGCGCCTGTCACCGTTTCTGTTCGGTCTGACGGTCGTGCCGGCCGTTGGCTTCTATGACGGTTTGTTCGGCCCGGGCACCGGCTCATTCCTCATGCTGGCCTTCGTTGCGCTCGCCGGTTACGGCGTGCTCAAGGCGACGGCGCACACCAAGCTGCTCAACTTCGCCTCCAACATCGGCGGCTTCACCGTCTTCGCCGCCGTCGGTGTCGTCTACTGGAAGATCGGTCTGATGATGGGCGTGGCGCAGTTCCTCGGCGCACGCCTCGGCGCCAGCCTCGCCATCCGCATCGGCGCCCGGCTGATCAAACCGCTGCTGGTGATCGTGTGCGTGGCGCTGGCGATCAAGCTCCTGGCCGACCCGGCCAATCCGTTACGTCAGCTGATTGGTGTGTGACGGTCCTGCTGGTAGAATTCGGGTGTTGCGAATCATGTTGGAGGGACAGACATGAATCTCAGTGCACCCACCCAGATCGTGTTCATCATTTCGTTGGTCATCGCCATCATCGGCCTTCTCGCCGCTCTCGGCCTTCTTGCGTTCATTCCTCTCGCGGCGGTGTGGATCATGCTCATCGCCTATATCGTGCTTGCCGCCGGCTGCCTGATGCGCGGCGCATAGCGACTCGCAGATCTCTGGCAACTCGAAGCGCCCGGCCCTGCCGGGCGCTTTTGATTCTAGGGCATGGTCTGCTAGGTTCGGCCGATGTCTGACGAGACTGAGCGCCATCGACAAGACAATCGGTCCCCGGCCCTCCATTTCGAGATGGTCCGGCGCCAACCCGCCGCGTCGCTCGCCGGCATCGTCACCGATATCTGCGGCTACCGTGAGATATCGCCCGGCCATTTCCGCATCGTGGAATATGCCTCGCTCACCGTGCCGCTGGTGATCAGCTTCGCCGAGGCCTTTGCGATCGGGCTCGGCCGCAGCCCAGGCGACAATGACCGCTACGCCAGCTTCGCCGCCGGCCTCTATGCCGGGCCGGTCATGATCGAATCCTTCGGCGGCGCCTGCTGCGTCCAGGTCAATTTCACGCCGCTGGGCGCCAGGCAATTCTTCGGCCTGCCGATGAGCGAGTTGCGGGACCGCATGGTCGGGTTGGACGATGCGCTGGGCTTTGACGGCATCGCATTGCGCGAACGGCTCGGCGAAGCGTCGGATTGGGACACGCGCTTCGACATAGCCGAAGGCTTCATCGCCGGCCGCCTTGCGGAGGCAAATGCGTTGTCGCCGGAAATCGCCTGGGCCTATAGGACGGTCATTGCATCGGGCGGCCGCACCCGCGTTTCCGCGATCGCCGGCGAGATCGGCTGGAGCCGCAAGCATCTCGCGGCCAAATTCACCGACGCGATCGGCATCGGCCCGAAGACATTGTCACGCATCGTGCGCTTCAACCGCGCGCTTTCCCTGTCGAAGCGGCAGGACGATGACTGGGCCGGCATCGCCGCCGATTGCGGCTATGCCGACCAGGCGCATCTGGTTCGCGAGTTCCGCCAACTTGCCGGCGAAACGCCGACCGCGCTCGCCGCGCTGGCATAGGCTCTCGCCCCGACCAGGTAACATTTCTTCAAGACGCCGGAACGCTTTAGCCTGAGATTGGCTTCCATCAAGTCATCAGGGAGTTTGTCATGCCCACGGCAACGGAAGCACCTCGCATCTATCCCGCCTTACGCTACAGGAACGCGGCCCAGATGATCGACTGGCTCCGCGATGCGTTCGGCTTCGAAGTGCGTGCCCGCTATGGCGATGGCGATATCGTCCATCATGCAGAGCTGACCTTCGCCTCCTCGATGATCATGCTGGGCACGGCGCGCGACGACGACTACGGCAAGATGGTCGGCGAGCCGGGCGGCGGTGGCGGCAAGTCGATCTACGTCGCCGTCGACGATGCCGACGCCGCCTATGCCAAAGCCAAGAAGGCCGGCGCCAAAATCATCCAGGCGCTGGTCGACCGTGACTACGGCAGCCGCGAGTTCATCTGCCTCGACCCGGAGGGCAATGTCTGGTCCTTCGGCACTTACTGGCCGAAAGCCGGCGAGAAGGCGTGAGGCCTCATCGACGGCGCTCGAGGTTAGCGAAAGCAGCCCAACTTCGTCATCCACGGGCGAAGCAGGAGGAGACCCGAGGATCCATTCCGTGACCTTGATCGAAGGGCGCAGCGGAGCAGAATTCTGCACCGTTGCAACGCCTTGACGTCACGGCATGGATTCAATGGTCTGCGCGCGTCGCTTCGCTCCTTGCTTCGCCATAGAATGACGAACCCGATGAGCGTCTTCACCAAGTTCAAACGTATTTGGTGAGAAGCCTATCGCGCCAGGGCGAAAATCGCGTCGCAGTCGAGATGCCTCTCCAGCTCCGCCGCGACCTCGTCCAGCGCCTTCTCGACATCGGCGCGGTAGTCGATGCCGCCGCCGCTGACGCCCAGGCTCTTCAAATACGCGGCACGGAAAGCGTCGGCGGAGAACAGCCCGTGCAGGTAGGTTCCGATCACCTTGCCGTCGGCGGAGACCGCGCCGTCCTCGACGCCGTTGATGATCGCTGACGGCCGCGCCGTGTCCGGACCGGTGGTGCGGCCGAGATGGATCTCATAGCCTTCGAGCGGCAGGCCGAACTGCACCGAACGGGCGCTTGAATTGCGCACCGTCTTTTCCGGCTCCATCACCGTTTCGATGTCGAGCAGACCGAGGCCTTCGGCCTCGGTGACGCTGCCTTCGATGCCTTCGGGATCGCGCACCATGCGGCCGAGCATCTGATAGCCGCCGCAGATGCCGACGACATGGCCGCCGCGCTTGCGATGAGCGGCAAGATCGCGATCCCAGCCATTCTCGCGGAATCTTGTCAGATCGCCGATCGTCGACTTCGAGCCGGGAATGACCACCAGCCCGGCGTCCTCCGGCAGCCTCTTGCCCGGCGGCACGAACACCACCTCGACCTGCGGCTCGGCCTTGAGCGGGTCGAGGTCGTCGAAATTGGCGATGCGCGCCAGCATCGGCACCGCCACCTTCAGCGCGCGCTTCTCGCCGGAAGCGAGACGCTCGAGCACGACCGAATCTTCCGACGGCAGGCGCGCAGCAGCCTTCAGCCAGGGAACCACGCCGAAGCACGGCCAGCCGGTGAATTTCTCGATCGCGCTTATGCCGTCGTCGAACAGCGAAACGTCGCCGCGGAACTTGTTGATGAGATAGCCGGCGATCATGCGCCGGTCTGCCTCCGGCAGGATCAGATGCGTGCCGGCGACCGAGGCGATGACGCCGCCGCGGTCGATGTCGCCGACCAAGATCACCGGCACATTGGCGCGCGTCGCGAAGCCCATATTGGCCATGTCTCGGCTCCTGAGATTGATCTCGGCGGGCGAGCCGGCGCCTTCGACGATGACCAGGTCGGCGCCCTCGCCGACCTTCGCCCAGGACTCCAGCACCGCATCCATCAGCCGGGCCTTCATCGCCTGATAGTCGCGCGCCCGTGCCTCGCCGAACACCTTGCCCTGCACCACCACTTGCGAGCCGATATCGCTTTGCGGCTTGAGCAGCACCGGGTTCATGTGCACGGTCGGCGTCACTCCGCAGGCCAGCGCCTGCAGCCATTGCCCACGGCCGATCTCGCCGCCGCCGGCTTTGTCGTCGCCGGGAATGTCGGCGACGGCGGCATTGTTCGACATGTTCTGCGGCTTGAACGGCCTGACCTTCAGCCCGCGTTTTCTCGCGGCCCGGCAGAGCCCCGCCACCAGCACGGTCTTGCCGACATCCGAGCCGGTGCCCTGCAGCATGATCGCTTTGGCCATCAGCCCCTGCCCCCGGCGCCGCCAATAGTCGACTTCTGCGCCAACGGTCCGCCGCGCCAGACATAGAGCGCCATCAGCGGCTCCTTGCCGGTGCGCATGGCGTGACTGACATTGGATGCGTGATAGACGACTTCGCCGGCCTCGCGAACGTGAAAGTCGCCCTCACCCATGCGCCACTCGGTGCCACCGGTCAGCGGAATATAGATCTCTTCGGCGATGAGATGATGGTCGGGGTAGACGATGTCGGGCCCGAGGATCAGCAGGCCGGCCGCGACCGCGTCGTTGACGAAATGCCCGCGCGTGCCGAAAACCTCCAGCCAGCCGTAATTGTCGATGAAAGCCTGGCCGAAATCGGCGGCCGTGTAGGTCTGCCCCCAGCGCAACTCGTTCCGGTGATCGGCCGCGAACTGCGCCAGCGGCCTGATGTCCGGCGGCGCAAGCTCCGTGATGCGATCGAGATGGCGTACGCAGCCGAGCGAGCGCGGTTCGAGCGGGCGAGAGGGCATGTGCCAATCGATGCGCGCGACCGCGTCCGCGATCAGATCGCTGTCGACGCCGGCGAGATAGAGGTGGAACCGGTCCAGCAACTCATCGAAAACTGTCGGCACGCCGGGCTCCGTTGATCAATCCATGCACAGCCGGTCCGCAGGGCGCCGGGTTGCGCGGCGGCATCATTGGTCTAGATTGGTCGCTGCGCAAAGCCAAAAACGACAGGCCACAAGGCCTGAAACGACAGGGAGCACGCCATGGACGCGGCAGTCGATGCGGGCACTGGCCAATTCGAACTCACCGAGGAGCAGCGCGCCATCCAGGAGATGGCTCAGGCCTTCGCGGCAGACCGTGTCGCGCCGAATGCGCTCGACTGGGACCGGGCCAAACACTTTCCCGCCGATGTGATCCGCGAGACCGGACCTCTCGGCCTCGGCGGCATCTATGTCCGCGATGATGTCGGCGGCTCGGCGCTCGGGCGTCTCGATGCGGTGCTGATCTTCGAGGCGCTGGCCCACGCAGATCCGGCCTTCTCATCGTTTATCTCGATCCACAACATGGCCGCCTCGATGATCGACCGCTTCGGCAGCGACGAGCAGCGCCAACGCTTTCTGCCGAAGCTGACCTCGATGGAATGGCTGGCGAGCTATTGTCTGACCGAACCCGGCTCGGGCTCGGATGCCGCTGCGCTGAAGACGCGGGCGGTGAAAAGCGGTGGCGACTATGTCTTGAACGGCGCCAAGCAGTTCATCTCGGGCGCCGGCGACAGCGACCTCTATGTCGTGATGGCGCGCACCGGCGGCGACGGACCGAAAGGCATCTCGACCCTCGTCGTGCCCAAGGATGCGCCGGGCCTCTCCTTCGGCGCCAACGAGCACAAGATGGGCTGGCACATGCAGTCCACCCGCCAGGTGATCTTCGAGGACTGCAAGGTGCCGGCCGAGAACCTGCTTGCAACGGAAGGCGCGGGCTTCGGCATCGCCATGGCCGGGCTCGACGGCGGCCGGCTCAACATCGCCGCATGCTCGCTGGGCGGCGCACAATCGGCGCTCGACAAGGCGCTGACCTACACGAGCGAGCGCAAGGCCTTCGGCTCCAAGATCAACCAGTTCCAGGCACTGCAGTTCAGGCTGGCCGACATGGAGACTGAGCTGCAGGCCGCCCGCATCTTTCTCTACGCCGCCGCCTCGAAGCTCGACCGCAAGGCGCCCGATGCCGGCAAATGGTCGGCGATGGCCAAGCGCTTCGTCACCGACATCGGCTTCAATGTTGCTAACGAAGCGCTGCAACTGCATGGCGGCTACGGCTATCTGCACGATTACGGCATCGAGAAGCTGGTGCGGGATCTGCGCGTCCACCAGATCCTCGAAGGCACCAACGAGATCATGCGCGTCATCATCGCACGCACGCTGATAGGCCGCTGAAAGCAGACATTTTCGGGAGGAAACAATGACCACCATTGCCTTCATCGGCCTCGGCAACATGGGCAATCCAATGGCCGCCAATCTGGTCAAGGCGGGCCATGCGGTGCTGGGCTTCGACCTCGTGCCCGAGAATCTTACAGTCGCGAAAGAACACGGCGTGACAGTGATGGCGAACGCCGTCGCCGCGGTGAAGGACGCCGATGTGGTCATCACCATGCTTCCCGCCGGCAAGCATGTGCTGTCGGTTTATGAGGACATCGCGTCGAAGGCAAAGAAAGGCGCATTGCTGATCGATTCCTCGACCATCGATGTCGAATCGGCGCGCAAGGCGCATGCGATTGCAGCCAGGCACGGCCTGCCCTCGATCGACGCGCCTGTCTCAGGCGGCACCGGCGGCGCCACCGCCGGCACGCTGACCTTCATGGCCGGCGGATCCAACGAGGCTTTTGCCGCCGCCGAACCGATCCTGAAGCCGATGGCCGGCCGCATCGTCCATTGCGGCGGCGACGGCGCCGGCCAGGCCGCCAAGATCTGCAACAACATGATCCTCGGCATCTCGATGATCGGCGTCGCCGAGGCCTTCGTGCTGGCCGAGAAGCTTGGCCTGTCGCATCAGGCGCTGTTCGATGTGGCCTCCACCTCTTCCGGCCAATGCTGGTCGCTCACCACCTACTGCCCGGTGCCAGGTCCCGTTCCGGCTTCACCCGCGAACCGCGACTACAAGCCGGGCTTTGCCGCTGCGCTGATGCTGAAGGACCTGAAACTGTCGCAGGAAGCCGCGCAGGGCGCAGGCGCAGTGACGCCTTTGGGCGCCGAGGCGACGCAGCTCTACGCGCTGTTCAACGCCCAAGGGAATGCTGGCGCCGATTTTTCCGGCATTATTAATTTCCTGCGCGGCGATCGAACCTAAGCTACTGCTTTCAAAGGATTATTAGTGCCATTCTTTGACAGACAGCCGGCAAATTTAGATTTGCTTAAGGTCTCGATAACTCACCGGTAACGATGTGCCTTTAAAACGGACTGCGAGGCGGACATCGCAACCGCCCGGCGCTCCGGATCAGGTCTCGCGTACCGGAGCCCGTAAGTTTCGCAAGTCGCTCGTAGCGAAACGCCATGCGTATCTGGCAAAGCCGCGTTCCCCTTGGAGCGCGGTTTTTGCGTTTTGCGGTGCAGCTATATCCCGATCGCCGCGTTCGGGATCGGCACGTGATCTTCATTCTTCAGCACGATCGGCGCATCGACGCCGTCGATCCGCACCACGAGCAGACGCATGCTCCATTGGCCGGCGTTGCGGACAAGGTGCGAGAACACGGTTCCCTTGCCCCTGGCGCCATGGATCGGAATGCCGAATTGGGCATCTCCCGTCCCGCTCGCTTCGACATTGATGTGGCCCCCGATCCAGAAATTGTCGGTCATATCGTCGCCAATGGCTGCTTTCACGCGCTCGTCCGCGCGGATGACATCCATGGTCATCCGATAGGCGTCGTTGCCTTTCAGGATATAGGGAACGCTGCCGACCGTCGCCGCGCAGCCGCCGATGCCGACCACCCAGACGACAAGGCCGGCAATCGCCCAGTTGCGCTGCGTCCTGCGGAAGTGCTCGGCATCGCGCCAAGTCCCGTTCCGCCAGGCCCAGCGGCTGCCGCGCGCGCCCAGCACGAAGATCATGACGATGTTGACGAGAGGGATCAGCGCCAGCAGCGCGATGAAGGTGTTGTTGCCGATACCCCAGATCCAGTTGAGCAGGAATGCGCCCCAGTTCCAGCGGTCGAGCTCTGGCGGGATCTGGGCAGACTGGTTGAGCGGTTGCACGGCCATGATTTCCTCCCGGCACAGTTGCCTGACGGGTTTTAGAGCATGATCGGCGGCAGGGAACAGCCGGGCGTCATCATGATGACGCCAGGCTGTGGTTTCGTCAGCGCTTCCGCAGATCCGCCTCGGCAAGGTCGAGCGCCCTGGCGATACGCTCGCAGGCCATGTCGATCGTGTCGCGCGTCCAGATCAGCGGCGGCGAAAGAATCATCGTGTCCCCGGTGGCGCGCAGCATCATGCCTTGCGAAATCGCGTGGTCGCGCACGACCACGGCAGCGCTGCCCGACGGCAGGTAGCGTTCCTTGGTCGCCTTGTCCTTGACGATCTCGATTGCCCCCATCAGGCCGATCGAGCGCACCTCGCCGACCAGATTATGGCCGGCGATACGCTCCTGCAGCGCCTGCGCGAAATAGGGACCGGTGTCGGTCCTGACCCGTTCGACGAGGCCCTCCCGCTCGATGATCTCAAGGTTCTTCAACGCCACCGCGCAGGCGACCGGATGACCGGAATAGGTGTAGCCGTGATAGAACTCGCCGCCCTTCTCGACCAGGGTCGAGGCAATGCGGTCACTGACCAGCAGCGCCGACAGCGGCTGGTAGCCGGAGGTCAGCGCCTTGGCGGTGGTGATTGTGTCGGGCTCGACGTCGAAGGTCTGCGCCGCGAACCATTCGCCGGTGCGGCCATAGCCGGTGATCACCTCGTCGAGCATCAGCAGCACGTCGTATTTGCGGCAGATGCGCTGCACCTCGGGCCAATAGCTCATCGGCGGGATTTTTACGCCGCCCGCGCCCATCACCGGCTCGCCGATGAAAGCCGCGACCTTGTCTGCGCCGGCTTCGAGGATCGCGTCCTCGACGGCCTTGGCCGCGCGGATGCCGAAATCATGGTCGCTTTCGCCGGGCAGCGCGAGCTCATAGGCATAGGGCATCATCACATGAACGATGTTGGGCACCGCGCCGCCAAGCTGTTTGTGCATCGGCTCCATGCCGCCGAGCGAGGTGCCGGCGATCGTCGAGCCGTGATAACCCATCTTGCGCGAGATGATGCGGTTCTTCTCCGGCTTGCCTTCGAGCGCCCAGTAGTGGCGGACGAGCCGCAACGCCGTGTCGTTGGCCTCCGAGCCGGAGGAGCCGTAGAAGACCTGGCTGACATGCTTCGGCGCCAGCTCCGCCAGCTTCTTCGACAAAAGCACAGGCGTCGGCGTCGAGCATTTGAAGAAGGAATTGTAGTAAGGCAGCTCCTTCATCTGGGCATAGGCAGCGTCCGCCAGTTCGTCGCGGCCATAGCCGACATTGACGCACCAAAGGCCCGCCATGCCGTCGAGGATTTCCGCTCCTTCGGAATCGTAGATGAACGGGCCGCCGGCGCGGGTGATGATGCGCGAGCCGATCTCGCGCAGTTCCTTGTGGTCGGTGAAAGGGTGAAGGTGATGCGCGGCATCGATTTGCTGAAGCTGCTTCAGCGAATAGTTCTGATAGGTCATGGATTTGATCTTTCCTCTTGAATCAATCCGGCGGGAGCCGGGGCGGATTCGTCAGAGGAAACGGGGCGGCGAATAGCCAATGCGGGCGCACAGCCGCAAAAGCTCGGCACGAAGCGTGCGCGGTGACGGCGTCACCGCGACCCCGAAGGCGCCTGATGTGCTGATGCGGACCATGGCGGCAGCTTAAGCTGCCTGCCATATTGAATTCAAGCCGTGCCGCGTTTTCAGTCTAGCATCGGATCGTCCGAAAACCGGCTTCCACTTTTCGGTCCGATGCTCAGCGCCCGCTGCAGAAAGACATAGCGCATCGCCGTCTGGGCAGCCTGCGGGCGCCGGTCGCCGCGTCCGCCATGTCCGCCTTCGGTTTCCTCGAAGAACAGCGTCCTAGTGTACCCTGCTGCCTGCAGCCGTGCCGCCATCTTGCGCGCATGACCGGGATGGACGCGGTCGTCGGCGGTCGAGGTCATCAACAGCACCGGCGGATAGGCGGCGCCGGAAGAGATGTGCTGATATGGCGAATAGGCGCCAAGCCATTCCGCCTCCTCCGGCTTCGACGGGTCGCCATATTCGGCGATCCAGGAAGCGCCGGGAGGCAGTTCGGTGTAGCGCAGCATGTCGAGCAGCGGCACGTCGATGATGACGGCGCCGAACAGCTTCGGCCGCTGCGTCAGCGACACGCCGGTGAGCAGGCCGCCATTCGAGCCGCCCTGGATGCCGAGCTGTGCCGCCGTGGTGATGCCGCGCCTGACCACATCCTCGGCCACCGCGGCGAAATCGTCGAAGGCCTTCTGGCGGCTGCCCTTGAGAGCGGCCTGATGCCAGGCCGGACCGAACTCGCCGCCGCCCCGGATATTGGCCTGCACATAGGCATTGCCCTTGTCCAGCCAGAGCCTGCCGCGAATGCCGGCATAGCCGGGCAAGAGCGGCACTTCGAAGCCGCCGTAGCCATAGAGCAGCGCCGGCACCGGCCCTTGCTGGGCGCGTCGCCGCACGACGAAATACGGGATCATCGTGCCGTCCTTCGAGCGCGCCTCGAACTGCTCCGAAACATAGGGCGAGGCGTCGAAGCGGGCCGGCTGCGATTTCACGGTTGCCAGCGTTTCGCCATTGTCGTCCGACCAGATGATCGAGCTCGGCGTCAGGAAATCGGTGAAAGAGAAGGAGACGCTGGAGCCGAAATGCTCGGCATGGCTGATGCCGACATTGCCGTTGTCCGGCAGGCCGACCGGCTTCAGCGACCAGCCGTTCCCGGTGCGATCGCAAACGACGACCTTGCCGCGCACATTGTCCATCAGATTGATGAACAGCCGGTCCTGCGTCCTGGCGAGGCCGGCAACGGAAACACGATGCTCCGGTTCAAGCAGGGTTTCGAATGGTCCAAACACGCCGGTTTCGATCCAGCTCTCGAAATCCACGGAATAGAGCCCGTCGGGCAGGCAGCGCGTGCCGTCGGGCGCGGTCCATGGGCTGCGCACGCCGAAGACAAGCTGTCCCTTGAAGATCGCCGTGTCGGTGGCATCGTCGGGCAGCGGGATGCGCTTGTTCTCGCCCGAAGCCAGCCGCAGGAAGCTGTGCGAAGTGAAGAAGTCGATCGTCTTGCCAAGCAGCACATGCCGCTTGTCGCCGTCGAACTCGACGCCGCCGCCGACCGCGAGGTGCTGCTTCTCGGCCTCGAATATCGGCGTTGCGTCTTCCAGCTTCGTGCCGCGTCGCCAGAGCTTGATCACGCGCGGATAGCCGGACTGGGTCTTGTCACCGTCCTCGAAGGCCGCCGAGACGATCACCGTGTCCTTGTCCAGCCAGGAAAAGCCCGACTTCGAGGCCGGAGCGCGAAAACCGTCCGCGATGAAGGATTTCGTCGCGATGTCGAACTCGCGCATCTCGCTGGCATCGCCGCCGTCTGGCGACATGGAAAGCAGGCAGCGATCGAAATCGGGGTAGAGCCGGCTGGCGCCGCCGAACACCCATTTCACGCCCTCTTTGGCCGAGAGCTGGTCGAAGTCGATGATCGTTTCCCATTCCGGCTTTTCGGTCTTGTAGGAAGCGACCGGCGCGCGGCGCCAGAGGCCCAGCGCATTGGTCTTGTCCTGCCAGAAATTATAGACGTGGCCGGCAAGTGCCGCCCCTACCGGGATATTGTCCTCAGCGGTCATCAGGTCGAGCGCGGTCTCGAACGCCGGCTGATAGGAAGGATCGCCCTGCAGTTCGCCGACCGTCACCGCATTCTGGCGATGGACCCAGTCGAGCGCCTCCTTGCCATCGCGGTCTTCCAGCCAGAGGAAGGGATCCTCGGGCGCCATTTCAGAGTGGGTTTTGGTCATTGCACTGGTCATACGGGTCTCCGGGTCTGGCGGCCCTGCCTACATCGCGTTCGCCGCGCCAACATTCAAGAGCGACGCTGCCTGAGCCCGGCTTGGCAGATCGGGCCAGCCGAAGTGCCGTTCCGTCATGTCGCTTCCCTCGCCCTAGTGGTCGCCGCCTCCTTACCGGCGCCATTGCCGGCGGTCCATTATGCCGGCCACTTTCGCATCCCATGAGGCTTCTTATGACTGCCGCTCTTCATCCCGCCGAACCGGCATTGGCAACCGATCGCGCCCGCCGCGGCGGCCGTGCGGGAAAGCGCGCCGGCGGATCGGCCGCCTTCGAGCAGCCTGCTTTCCGTCAGTTGAAGAACCCACTGACGCCGACGAAGTTCGTCTCCGACGACGAATTGGAATCGATCCACCTCGCATCGCTGCGTGTCTTGAAGGAAATCGGCGTCGACGTGCTGCACGAGGAAGCCCGCCGCATCATGAAGGCGCATGGCGCAGATGTCCGCGAGGGCAGCGAGCGCGTACGCTTCGACAGCGACATGATCCTTGAGCTTGTCTCGCACTGCCCGTCGGAATTCACGCTCCATGCCCGCAATCCGGCGCATAATCTGCGCTTCGGCGGCAACAACGTCATCCTTTCGATGATGGCTTCGGCGCCCAATTGCTCCGACCTCGATCGCGGCCGGCGGCCCGGCAACCAGGCGGATTACCGCAACTTCCTGCGCCTGGCGCAGATGCACAACATCCTGCAGTGCACCGGCGGCTATCCGGTCGAGCCGATCGACATCCATCCCTCGATCCGGCACCTCGAATGCATCCGCGACCTCGCCACGCTGACCGACAAGGTCTTCCACATCTACTCGCTCGGCAAGGAGCGCAATGTCGACGGCATCGAAATCGCCCGCATCGCCCGCGGCGTCAGCCACGAGCAGCTGATGGAGGAACCGTCGGTCTTCACCATCATCAACACCAATTCGCCGCTCAAGCTCGACGTGCCGATGATGGAAGGCATCATCCAGATGGCGAGCAAGGGGCAGGCCGTCATCGTCACGCCCTTCACGCTCTCCGGCGCCATGGCGCCTGTCACCATCGCCGGTGCGCTGGTGCAGCAGAACGCCGAGGCGCTCTCCGGCATCGCCTTCGCGCAGATGGTGAAGAAGGGCGCGCCGGTCGGCTATGGCGGCTTCACCTCCAACGTCGACATGAAGTCCGGCGCGCCGGCCTTCGGCACACCCGAATACATGAAGGCGCAACTCGTCGGCGGCCAGCTTGCCCGCCGTTATCAAATTCCCTATCGCACCTCCAACACCTGCGCCGCCAACACGGTCGACGCCCAGGCGGCCTATGAGAGCGTCTTCTCGCTCTGGGGCGCCATCCAGGGCGGCGGCAATCTGATGATGCACGGCGCCGGCTGGCTGGAAGGCGGCCTGCGCTGCTCCTATGAAAAGACCATCCTCGACATCGATCTCCTGCAGATGGTGGCCGAGTTCCTGACCCCGCTCGACCTCTCCGAGGATGCCCTCGGCTTCGACGCCATCCAGTCGGTCGGTCCGGGCGGCCATTTCTTCGGCACCCAGCATACCCAGGAACGCTACAAGACCGCCTTCTACTCGCCGATCGTCTCCGACTGGCGCAATTTCGAGACTTGGGCCGAGGCCGGCTCGCCGACGGCGCTGGAGCGGACCAACAAGGTCTGGAAGGAGCGCCTTGCCGCCTACGAGGAGCCGTATATGGACCCGGCCATCCGCGAAGAGCTCAACGACTTCGTCGAGAAGCGCCGCGCCGAAGGCGGCGCGCCGACGGATTTTTGATCATCAATGTCATTGATGAACAGTCGACCCCCACTCCGTCGAGCTTCGCTCGCCACCTCTCCGCCGATCGACGGAAGAAAGGAAAGGCGCGAGCCTTTGCCGGGAGGCGCCCTTCCTCTCCCTCCGGAGGGGGGAGAGGTGGCGCTGCGAAGCAGCGACGGAGTGGGGGAAGCCGTTCGTGAAACGCGAAGTCGCCGCAAAGCGGGCGCGACCCAGCAAGCAGGAAATCAAGCGGATTTGGTGCACGGTCGACCCCCACTCCGTCGAGCTTCGCTCGACACCTCTCCCCCGATCGACGGGGGAGAGGAAAGGTGCGAGGCGATTCCAGCTGGCTCCTTTCCTCTCCCTCCGGAGGGGGGAGAGGTGGCGCCGCGAAGCGGCGACGGAGTGGGGGAAGCCGCTGATCAAACCCGCAGTCGGCGAAAACCCGGGACAACCCTGCGGGCACGAAAGCTCAGACAGACAGGCAATCAGGCCGAAGCATTGCTTTGGCTCGAACTGAAGGGTCGCAAGCTCGGCGGCTACCGCTTCACGCGCCAGTTTTCCATCGGCCCCTATTTCGCCGACTTCGCTTGCCGCGAGCGTTGGCTTGTCGTTGAGGTCGATGGGCACCAACACGCCGACAGTTCATATGACCGTCGCCGTGACGACTTCATGCGCGCGCAAGGCTATTCGGTCCTGCGTCTTTGGAACCATGACGTTCTGAAACATCGTGCTTCCGTCTGTGAAACCATCCTCGCCGCGCTTGACGGCA
Source organism: Mesorhizobium sp. M1E.F.Ca.ET.045.02.1.1 (assembly GCF_003952485.1). Lineage (NCBI taxonomy): Bacteria > Pseudomonadati > Pseudomonadota > Alphaproteobacteria > Hyphomicrobiales > Phyllobacteriaceae > Mesorhizobium > Mesorhizobium sp. M1E.F.Ca.ET.045.02.1.1. The sequence continues at coordinate 4,678,037 of NZ_CP034447.1, read as the reverse complement.
GGCTGGCCGAAGACATCGCCGTGTCCGATCTCCGCTTTGTTTTCACATCCCCCTCACTCGATTCAGTCTCTGCAAAAACGGACCTATCTGTATGAAATCCCACGTAAAAGCGGTTGTCATTGGTGGCGGCGTCGTCGGCTGCTCGGTGCTCTACCACCTCGCCAAGGCCGGCTGGACCGACATCATGCTGATCGAGCGTTCGGAGCTGACCTCCGGCTCGTCCTGGCACGCGGCGGGCGGCTTCCATACGCTGAACGGCGACCCGAACGTCGCCAAGCTGCAGGCCTATACGGTCCAGCTCTACAAGGAGATCGAGGAGCTTTCCGGCCAGTCCTGCTCGCTGCACCTCACCGGCGGCGTGATGATGGCCGATACGCCGGAGCGCATGGACTTCCTGCGGCTCGCCCATGCCAAGGGTCGCTATCTCGGCATGGACACCGAGCTGATCACGCCTTCGGAAGCGAAGGCGATGTTCCCGCTGATGGACGAGAAGAACTTCGTCGGCGCCATGTGGGATCCGGTCGAGGGCCATCTCGATCCCTCGGGCACGACGATTGCCTACTCCAAGGCGGCGAAAAAACTCGGCGCCGAGATCGTGCTGCGCAACCGCGTCGTCGAGCTGACGCAGGAAGTCGACGGCACCTGGAACGTCGTCACCGAACAGGGCACGGTCCACGCCGAGCATGTCGTCAATTGCGGCGGCCTGTGGGCGCGCGAGATCGGCCGCATGGTCGGCGTCGAGCTTCCGGTGCTGGCGATGGAGCACATGTACCTGCTTACCGAGCCGATGCCGGAGGTCGAGGAATTCAACAAGTCGACCGGCCGCGAGATGATCGGCGTGCTCGACTTCAAGGGCGAGATCTACACTCGCCAGGAGCGCAACGGCATCCTGCTCGGCACCTATGAGAAGGCCTGCAAGCCGTGGTCGCCGGTGAACACGCCCTGGGATTTCGGCCATGAATTGCTGCAGCCCGACATCGATCGTATCGCGCCGTCGCTGGAAATCGGCTTCAAGCATTTCCCCGGCATCGAGAAGGCCGGCATCAAGCAGATCATCAACGGCCCCTTCACCTTCGCGCTCGACGGCAATCCGCTGGTCGGCCCGGTGCAGGGTCTGACCAATTTCTGGTGCGCCTGCGCCGTGATGGCCGGCTTCAGCCAGGGCGGCGGCGTCGGCCTCGCTCTGTCCAACTGGATGGTGCATGGCGATCCGGGCTTCGATGTCTGGGGCATGGACGTCGCGCGCTTCGGCGAATGGGCGAGCCTGCGCTACACCAACGCCAAGGTGCGCGAGAATTACTCACGCCGCTTCTCGATCCGCTTCCCGAACGAGGAACTGCCCGCCGCTAGGCCCGCGCAGACGACGCCGCTCTACGACACCATGCTCGCCAACAACGCGGTCATGGGCGACTCATGGGGCCTGGAGACCCCGCTCTGGTTCGCGCCGAAGGGCACCGAGCCGAAGGACATCGTTTCCTTCCATCGTTCGAACGATTTCGGTCCGATCGGCGAGGAGGTGCGCGCCACGCGCGAGAAGGTCGGCGTCACCGAGATCGCCAACTTCGCCAAATACGAGGTCTCGGGGCCGGGTGCTGAGGATTTTCTCAATCGGCTGATGACCAACCGCATGCCGAAGGTAGGCCGCATCGTGCTGACCCCTATGGTCAACGAATTCGGCAAGCTGATCGGCGACTTCACCATCGCCAAGACCGGTGAGGACCGCTTCATGATCTGGGGCTCGTCGGCGGCGCAGAAATATCACATGCGCTGGTTCGAAAAGCACCTGCCGAAGGATGGGGCGGTCCGCATCCACCGCTTCGACCAGACGCTTGTCGGCCTGTCGATCGCCGGGCCGAAATCCCGCGACCTGTTGCAGAAGCTTGTCGATGTCGACGTCTCGACCAAGGCCTTCCGTTTCATGGACTTCCGCGAGATGGCGGTCGGCGGCGCGCCCTGCATGGTCAACCGCATCACCTATACCGGCGACCTCGGCTACGAGATCTGGATGGCGCCGGCCTATCAGCGCCTCGTCTATCACGCGATCAAGGAAGCCGGCGAGGAATTCGGCCTCGTCGATTTCGGCATGCGCGCGCTGCTGTCGATGCGCCTGGAGAAGAACTTTCCGACCTGGTTCCGCGAACTGCGCCCGATCTACGGTCCCTTCGAAGGCTCGATGGACCGCTTCATCAAGCTGGAGAAGAACGACTTCATCGGCCGCGAGGCTTCCGCCAAGGAGCAGGCGCAAGGGCCGAAGCTGCGCCGCGTCTCCTTCATCGTCGATGCTGCGGATGCCGACGTGATGGGCGACGAGCCGATCTGGGCCAAGGTCGGCAAGGACTACGGCACGGTGGAAAAGCCGCATGGCTATGGCGCGCCGCGCTTCGACACGACGGGCAAGGAAGTGCGCGGCTCCAAGGCCGCCGAGGGCGCTTCGGCCGTGCGCGGCATCGTAGATGGCGAGTGGCGCGTCGTCGGCTGGGTGACGTCGGGCGGCTATGCGCATTATGTGCAGAAGTCGATGGCGCAGGGCTATGTTCCGGCGGCCCTCGCGGAAGACGAAAGCGCCGGCCTGTTCGAAATCGAGATCCTCGGGCACCGCCGCCCGGCCCGCATCAATGTCGAGCCGCCCTTCGACCCGAGCGGCGAAAAGATGCGCACATAAGGGCCATTCCCGCTTTCGGATCGCGTTGGTGGCCGGCTATAACAACCGGCCACCGGCGCATCAGATGAGAAGACGACCCCTTTGCGGCAGCTAGAGAAATGGACCGACTGGCTCTGCGATGAACGAGCCGGCCCTTTCAGCGCCGCGATCGCCTTTGCGCTCATATACTGCCTTGTCCAGATCGCGGCGATGACGCTCTTGTCCCACTTCGTGGGCACCGGCGTCGGCGTCGACGACGCCGAACAGTTGATGGCGATGCAGTTCCTCACGGCCGGCTATGGCAGCTCGCAGCCACCCTTATACACTTGGCTCGGCATTCTCACCGCGTCTTTGGTCGGAACCAACATCCTCGCGCTCAAGATCGTCAAATACGCCCTGCTGGCCGGCGGATTGGCCGCCTGCTTCGCCGCGGTGCGCCGCGTCGGCTACTCGAACCGCGCCGCCGCCGCCGCCATGTTCGGCCTGCTGCTTTTTCCGCAGATCGTGTGGGAGATGCAGCATGCCCTCACCCACTCCGCCGCGATTTTTTGCTTTTCGTCGCTGCTGCTCCTGGCGGTGGTCGAGCTGCAGAAGCGGCGGTCGACAGCCGCCTATGTGCTGCTCGGCCTGGCGGCTGCTGCGGCAATGCTGTCGAAATACAATATGGTGATCTTTCTAGCCGCGCTGTTCCTTGCGGCGCTGTCGCTTCGCGAGACGCGTGAGGCGATCTTCGACCGTCGTTTCCTGATCAGCGTGGTTGTGGCCATCCTTGCCTGCCTGCCGACATTTTATTGGAGCCTCACGCATCTGGGAGACCTGCTGGCGCACGGCGAGGGTTTTGGCATCGGCGAGGGCGGCAGCGCGGCAAAGACGTTGTCTCGCGGCATCCTTGGCTTGGGTAAGGCTATTTTGAACTTCGCCGGGCTGCCGATCTCGGTCTTTGCCGTCGCGTTCTTCCTGGCGCGCAAGAAATCCGCACCATCGCCCGAGACGGCATCGTGGCCGGAAAAGCTGGTCTGGCGAGCGATTGCCTTCGCCTTGTTGATCACGCTCGTGGTGGTGCTCGCAGGAGGGATCACCCAGTTTCGCGATCGCTGGATGCTTCCCGTGTTCGTGCTTCTGCCGGCTGCCCTGGCCATGCGCCTCGACGCCATGGGGGAAAGAGGCAGAAAGACGCAAGCCACGATCGTCTTCGTCGGCGCCGTGATCGCCATCCTGGTGATGCCGGTAAGCTGGTACATGCACGTCCATGGTGGCGACAACCGCGGCAGCATCGTACGGATGGACTATGCTTCGCTCCATCGTCAGCTGACGGCCGACGGGCCGGTCGGCACAGTGGTCTCGAGCTGGTTCTGGATCGGCAATCTCCGCCTGGTCGATCCCGATCTCGTCGTGCTCGACGACGAGATCCCCGATTTCGCCAAGTCGATCCGCGAGCCTGCTATGCTTGTCCTAGCGGACGACGAAGAGCCTGCTTCGGTCATTTTCGACAGGATCACCAAGGCCGGCTATGTGATGGACACCCTCCATCGGCGTATCGTGGTGCCGCAGCTCTCCGGAGGCTTGCCACGCCAGGTGACCATAACGAGATTGCACAAGATGACGACGCAATAGCGTCGGGGAACCGCATGGACAAACTACGCTTCGGCCGCCACCGCAAGATCATGCCGTTCGAACCGGGCTCGGTCGAAGCGCTGCGCGAAGCTTCCCGCGACAAGGCTGCCGCGCTGAACCAGCACGTGCTGGGCTACGGCGCGATAGCCGAAGCCGAATGGGCGGCGGCAGGCATCGCCGCTCCCGACTTGCCGGCCATGCGGCAATACCGGCTCGAGCGTATCCGCACCGAGCTCAAGCGCCGCGGCCATGCCGGCGCACTCCTCTACGACCCGGTCAACATCCGCTACGCGACCGATTCGACCAACATGCAGCCCTGGGTCGCGCACAACCCGACCCGCCACTGTTTCGTCGCCACCGAAGGCCCGGTGGTGCTGTTCGACTATTTCTCCTGCGAGCACCTGTCCGACCATGCCGGCGTCGTCGACGAGGTGCGGCCGGCAGTGTCGTGGATGTATCTCTATAGCGGCGAGTTGACCGATCGGAAGGTCCGCCGCTGGGCCGCCGGCATCGCCGAGCTCGTTGCCGAGCACGGTGGCGGCAACCGGCGCATCGCCATCGACCACATCAATGCGGAAGGTGTCGAGGAGCTTGCCCGCCGGGGCATCACGGTCGGCAATGGCGAGGCGGTGATGGAGAATGCGCGCCTGATAAAGTCGCCTGACGAGATCCTTGCCATGCGCCGCGCCATCGTCGCCTGCGAGGCGGCGATGGGCGAGATGCAAGCGGCGCTGAAGCCGGGCATTTCCGAGAACGAGCTGTGGGCGGAACTGCATCGCGGCAACATCGCGCGCGGCGGCGAATGGATCGAGACGCGGCTTCTGTCGTCCGGCCCGCGCACCAATCCCTGGTTCCAGGAATGCTCGTCGCGCATCGTCGAGGACGGCGACCTCGTCGCCTTCGACACCGACCTCATCGGCCCTTACGGCTTCTGCGCCGACCTCTCGCGCACCTGGCTCTGCGGCAACGGCAGGCCGTCGAACGAGCAGCGCGACCTGTTCCGCATTTCCGCCGACCAGATCGCCCATAACACCGACCTGATGCGGCCGGGCATCTCCTTCCGCGATCTCGTCGAGCGTTCGGCGGTCCCGCCCGGAGACTGTTTCCCGACGCGCTACGGCGTGCTCTATCACGGCGTCGGACTGGCTGACGAATACCCGACCTTGCCGCATGCCAGCGATTGGACTGACGACACGCCCGACGGCGTGCTTGAGCCGGGCATGGTGCTGTGTGTGGAAAGCTATATCGGCCGGCTGGGCGGGCACGAAGGCGTCAAGATCGAGGATCAGATCCTGATCACCGAAACCGGCAATGAAAAGCTTTCGGCCTATCCGCTGGACGAGCGACTGCTCGGCGGTTGAGCCGTATTAAAGCATGTCTCCTGAAAGTGGCAACCGGTTTCGGGACAAAGACATGCGTAAAATCGGAAACGTAAAGCGCACAGAGCAAATCTGAAAGATCGCGACGCGCTTTAGCCGACCGAGGCGACAGCCTCGCGCATGGACGCAATGACATCCGCCGGCGTTGTGCTTGCGGTGATGAAAGGCAAGCCCTTCCGCCTTGTCGTCCAGCCGACGACCTTCACACGCCGCGCCGCCGGTTCGAAACGCTGCGCCAATGCCCAGCTCTGGCAATCGATGGCGGCGATATCGGCCCGGCCCTCGGCTACGGCGACGATCGACGACCGGTGGCCGCCGCTTTCACTGCGCGATGCGAAGATGTCGAGACTTTCGCCGATCGCCTCCAGGTCATGCGTCAGCCCCAGCAGCCCGGACATCGAATCCGGGTTGTTGAAAATGAAGCGCTTGCCGCGCATGAGATCGATGGGAATGACGGCCTTGCCATCCTCGGGCGAGGCAACCGACGGCCCGCCTTCGCCAAGCATCACCAGCGCGCTGGAATAGAGCTCGCCCTGCCCGCCCTCGAAAGCATCATAGTTAGGCTGGGCAATCACTTGCACGTGCTCGGCCAGGCCGAGTTCCATCGGCCCCCAGCAGGTCTGCCCGAAAAGCAGCGCCGGGCTCAGCCAAAGCTGGTGAAAATCGAACTCGTCCGGGGGCAATGTCGCCGGGTCGGGTGCAATCAGCTTTCCGGCGCCGTCGCGGATGCCGCCCGGCACCGGCGGCAGGTCGCGGTTGCTGCGCGCCATTATCTCCGGCGCATCGATGCCCCTCTGCCGGAAGGCATCGCGGAGCCGCATCCATTGCGCGTCGATTTCGCCACGCACCTCGGGCCAGTCATACATCGGCAAGGCCGCAACCAACTTACTCATGACGAAAAGCTTTCAAAAACAGGCGGCCCATCGGCGCCTGCGGCCCGCGGCGGAAAAGCGGTCGCGGAAACTCGCGATCACTCCTTGGGCGGCTCCGCCGGCACCGGAGCCGTTCCAAGGCCGCTCACATTGCGCGCCCTGATGCGCGGCTTGAAGGCGCGGCCGGGTTCCGGCGCGCGGCGCAGCACCGGATGCACCACCGGCTCCTTGGCCTTGAAGGCAAAGGATTTGAGCAACGCGAAATAATTCGGATAGACATAGCCGTTGTTCATCCGCAGCCATTCCTCGCGGCGATCGCGAAACATCTTCGGCAGTCTGTACCAGGCGACCGTCGGGCTCTTGTGGTGCACCAGATGCAGGTTGTTGTTAAGGAACAGGAACGACAGCGGCGACCGCTCGACGATGATCGTGCGGCCCTCCGGGTGCTCCGACCACTGATGCTCGGCATAGGTGCGGACGGAGATCAGCGACTGGCCAAGCCAAACCGGCACCAGAATGTAGAGCCAGAGCGGGATGCCGAAGCCGAACGTCACGATCGGCACCACGACGGCAACGCCGATGGCATGCAGCAGCCAGGCCCTGCGGATCACCTTGTCGCCGGCGGCCATTTGCCTGGCGTCATCGATGAAGAAGCCGATCGACGACAGCCACGGGCCGAGAATGAAGCGGCCGATCATGGTGTTGTTGAGCTTGAGCAGGAACTTCATCGCCGGCGGCAGTTCCTCATGCATCCAAAGCGCCTTGTAGTAGCTTTCCGGATCGTCCAGCGGATCGGTCAGCCGCTCGTCGGCATGATGGCGAAGATGGATCGTTTTGAAGCGGCGGAACGGCCAGACAAAGCCGATCGGAAGAAAGATGAAGGCTTCGTTGATCCTGGCGTTGCGGGTCGGGTGACCATGCGAAACTTCGTGCATGAGCGAGGATTGCAGGGCCAATATGAAGCCCAGGGCGACGAGGGCAACCAGCGGATGGGTCGGCCAGAGCAGGAAGCCGGTGGCGAGCCAGGCGCCATAGCAGAAGAGTGTGAGGAATACGGTCGGCCATTCCACGGCCGGTGTGCTGCTGCGTCTCTTGTTCATGCCAGTCATGCTATCGACCACTGCCCTCCAGTCGCCGGAACCAGTTTGATTCCTGACAACATTGTGTCAGGAGCCCGCGGTTGCATCAACGCGACAAAGCGCACAAACTGTTGCGAATGCGCATTTTTGGCTGCATATGTTATACATTGTAAACAGAATTGGGGATTCATTTACGCCTGAGCCGCGATCAGATCGGCCACGGCGCAAATTTTTCCTCCCTGGTACAGGAGCAGCATGATGGACAAGCGGGATCTGTCGACGATCTTTCGGGAACGTCTGAAATTGCTCTTGACACGCTCGGATCTGAACCAGTCGGCCTTCGCGACCGCCGTCGGCATCGACCGTTCGGCGCTCTCGCAACTGCTATCCGGGGCCTCGACCCGCCTGCCCCGTGCCGAGACGCTTCTCAACATCGCCGCAGAATTCAAGGTGTCGCTCGACTGGCTGTTGGGGCTCAGCCAGGATGAAGGCGTCACCGGCGAGATCCGCGAGAGCCTGGAGATCGAGGAGGCGCCCGACGGCTTCGACCGCACGCTGCTCGCCAAATGGCACGCCGAGGCGGCCGGGACGAAGATCCGCTATGTGCCGGCCGGCATTCCCGACCTGCTGCGCACCGAGGCGCTGGTCGAATACGAGGCCGGCATCACCAACAAGAGCCGCGAGGCGCAGGCCGGCGAAACGCAATACCGCATCGACTACACCAGGCGGCCCGAAACCGACATGGAAGTCTGCATGCCGCGCCATACGCTGGAGATATTCGCGCGCGGCCTGGGTGTCTGGGACCGTTTCCCGGAAACCGAGCGCCGCAGGCAATTGCTGCACATGGCAACCTTGCTGGATGACCTTTACCCGACCTTCCGGCTGTTCCTCTATGACGGCCGCATGCGCTATTCGATCCCCTACACGATCTTCGGACCCTATCGCGCCGCGATCTATGTCGGCGACATGTACCTGGTGCTCAATGCCACCCAGCCGGTCCGCACCTTGACCAGCCATTTCGACAACCTGATCCGCGCCGCCGACGTCAACGCGCATGAGGCGGCAAGCTTCACGCAGAAGCTGGCCGGCATGTCCTTCCCATCAGGCTCTGTCTGAACGCCGGCATTCTCGTGTGGCGCGCCAAGGCGGACACTCTCTCTGCCGCAAATTCATTGACTAGATATAAAGACTTCTTTATATCCTTATCCGAATTCCGAACATGAAAGCCAAAGCGATGACCGCGACCAATCCGATCGAAGCACTGATTGCTGAAAAGGGCGTGCTGCTGGCCGATGGCGCGACCGGCACCAATCTGTTCGCGATGGGCCTCGAGGCTGGCGAAGCGCCCGAGCTGCTCAATGAGACAGCGCCCGAAACCATCGTCAGCCTGCACCAGAATTTCGTCGATGCCGGCGCCGACATCATCCTGACCAATTCCTTCGGCGGCACCCGCCACCGGCTGAAGCTGCATCATGCGCAGGACCGTGTTTACGAGCTTAACAAGCGCGCCGCCGAGATCGCCCGTTCCGTCGCCGACAGGGCAGGCCGCAAGGTGATCGTCGCCGGCTCCGTCGGTCCGACGGGGGAGCTGCTGGTGCCGCTCGGCGCCATGACCTACGAAGATGCCGTCGATGCCTTTGCCGAGCAGATCGAAGGCCTCAAGGCCGGCGGCGCCGAAGTCGCCTGGATCGAGACCATGTCGGCGCCGGACGAGATCCGCGCCGCGGCGGAAGCCGCGATCCGCGTCGGCCTGCCCTATACCTACACCGGTTCCTTCGACACCGCCGGCCGCACCATGATGGGGCTGTTGCCGAAGGACATCCATGGCGTCGCCGACGGTCTGTCGCAGGCCCCGCTCGGCGTCGGCGCCAATTGCGGCGTCGGCGCGGCCGACATCCTGGCCTCGCTGCTCGACATGACCGAGGCGAAACCGGAGGCCACCGTGATCGTCAAGGGCAATTGCGGCATTCCGGAATTCCGCGGCAGCGAGATCCACTATTCCGGCACGCCCGAGTTGATGGCCGACTATGTCAGGCTGGCCGTCGATGCCGGCGCAAAAATCGTCGGCGGCTGCTGCGGCACCTCGTTCGCTCATCTTGCCGCCATGCGCAAGGCGCTCGACGCTCACACCAAGTCATCGCGCCCGACCGTCGAGACGATCGTCGAGCGCATCGGCCCGATGCGCAACAAGCTTGCTTCGGCCGGTTCGGCCGAGGCCGGCGAAGGCCGCCGCGAGCGGCGGCGCAGCCGCGCCTGAAAACCGCCCTGCTTCAGTCGCTGTTTTCGGCGTAGCGCGACAGCGCCGTATTGAGGTCGGTAGCGGCGCCGCCTCCGCTGTCGACACCCATCGTCATCAAGGCGCTGGACGCGCGCGGGTCGCTGATCTGCTCCAGCATCACGCGGAAGCGGTCGTTGTTCAGCGCGGAGAGCGCCGTGTTGCGGGCTGCGTCGACATCGCTTCTGATGCGCGAGGATTCCGCCGACGGGCCGGATGGTTCTCGAGCCTGGAGGTTGCCCGCCGCCGATGTGACGTTCCCGGTAATATGCAATTCCAGCCCCTCGAAGTCCTCTATCAGCTTTGACTAACAGAATCTCATTGCGACGAGGTTCCGGAAAAGCCGCGCAATTTAACGATCGGCGCGAAGGCCGGCGGGGTGTTTCTCTGCCGGCGTTCCCGATCTTCACGACACCCTATTTGTTACCCCCCAGTGACGACGCCAGGCGCACCAGCGACAGGAATTCGGCTCTGTAGCCGAACGGATCGGCGCCGCGGGCGGCGTTGGCGATCTCCAGGATCCGGTCGTAGCCGAAATTCGCCGTCTGATCCTCGTCGCGCAGCTTCTGTCCGAAGGCGGCCACCGCGACAGAGAAGCGCTGGTCGCTTCCTGCCTCGTCGAAGGACGGCACCTCATTGGCCGCGGTCACCGGCGTGGTGATCAGCTTGGAGACGTCTTCGTTCGGCAGCTTGTAGCGGATCTTGACGAAGGCATATTCGTCCGCATTGGCAATGCCGCCATTGTCGACTTTCGCCTGGCCGTAGCGGAGCGGATCGACCTGTTCCGCGCCGCTGCCCTTGGGCGTGATCTCGTAGATCGCCGTCACCGAATGGCCGGAGCCGATCTCGCCGGCATCGACGCGGTCGTTGTTGAAGTCCTCGCGCTTCAAGGCGCGCGTCTCATAGCCGACCAGGCGGTATTCCGAGACCTTGGCCGGGTTGAACTCGACCTGGATCTTGACGTCCTTGGCGATGGTGAACAGCGTCGAGGATGCGTCCTCGACCAGCACCTTCTCGGCTTCGGCCAGCGTGTCGATATAGGCGGCCGTGCCGTTGCCGTTCTGGGCGATGGTCTGCATCATCTGGTCGTTCAGATTGCCGCGTCCAAAACCGAACACTGACAGGAAGACGCCGGTCTTGCGCTCCTTCTCGATCAGCTGCTTGAGGTCGTCGTCATCGGTCTGGCCGACATTGAAGTCGCCGTCGGTGGCGAGCATCACCCGGTTGATGCCGTCCTTGACGAAGGACTGCTCGGCAAGCTTGTAGGCCTCCCGGATGCCCGCCTCGCCGGCCGTCGAGCCGCCGGGCTCGAGATTGTCGATGGCCGAAAGGATCTTCTGCTTTTCCGCCGCCTTGGTCGGCATCAGCACCGTGCCGGCATTGCCGGCATAGGTGACGATCGAGACGGTGTCGTCGGCCTTGAGCTTGCTGACCAGCAGCCGGAAGGCTGATTTGAGCAGCGGCAGCTTGTCCGGCTCGTCCATCGAGCCCGACACGTCGATCAGGAACACCAGATTGGCCTTGGGCTGCTCGGCCGGCTTCAGGTCGAAGCCCTTGATGGCGACATGCATGAGCTTGGTGTGCTCGTTCCACGGCGTCGGCATGACGGTGACGGTCGAGTTGAACGGCGTCGCGGCCGAGTCCGGCCCCTTCCAGTCATAGGGGAAGTAGTTGATCATTTCCTCGACCCGGACCGTATCGGGGTCAGGCAGAGTGCCTTCTTTCAGCGAGCGCCGCACGAAGGAATAGGAGGCGGTGTCGACGTCGATCGAGAAGGTCGAGACCGGATCCTGCGCCGTTTCGTGCACCGGATTGGTCTTGAAGGTCTCGATACGGTCGCGGTTTTCCTCCTGCGGCTGCATCTGGTCGGCCGGCATCGGCGCGGGCTGCGCCATCAGCTTGGAATCGGCGACCGCGCCGGCAGGCGCCTGTGCGGACCGCATCGCGGCCACGGGCGGTTGAGCGTTCGCGCGTCCGCCGGACGCAAGTTGGCCGCTTTCTGCCGGCGCCGGAGCGGGCAACGCGTCGGGCGCCATCTCCTGCTTGACCAGGCTGTCGACTTCCGTGGCCGGCTTCGGTGCCGCCGGCGCGATCTGCGCCTCATCCTTGAGGCGATCCTCGCTATCGGCGTCGGTCTTCTTCTCCTTGGCGGGCACGGCCGCCAGCGGTTCGTTGGTCGCCAGCCCATTGCTCGCAGGCTTCTGCGCCACCGGCTTGTCGGCCACCGTCTCGGTCACCTTACCTTCGTTGCCGCCGATGACTGGTGGCTGCTCCCTCAACATCTCAAAAGCGGCATAGCCGGCGATAGGCAGCGCAACCAGCGCGGTGATGGCCGGCGTGGCAATGAGTTTCCGTTGCATGATCTCTCTCCAGAGCATTTGTGCTCGCTCCGTGAGACGAAGACCTGCAGATGTTCCTTGGGTGGCCGTCGAAATATTTTCCATGTCGAAGGCGCGCATCGCGGCAGCCAAAGCGCGAGTTTTCGCTTCGCCGTCGGGCGCTGGCACTGCGAGGTCGCGCAGCCTTTCGAGTTCGTTGTCGTCGACCATGGTCACACTTCCCCGACTGAACGCATGAGCACCTTCAGCCGTTTCTTCGCTTCATGGATGTGCCAGGAAACCGTCGTCTCCGAGATCGCCATCACCTCGGCCGCAGCCGCGTGATTGAGGCCTTCGCCGTAGACCAGCAGCACCGCGTCGCGCTGCTTGTCCGGCAGCATCCGCACCGCCGCCCACAGCGCCTCGGCCGGGTCCTGGCCTTCCGCCGAGCCCTCTCCCGAAATCAGTGCATAAGTGCCGTAAGCCTCGGTCTTGGCGGTGTCGCGCGCCCGCTTGCGCATCATGTCGCGCGCCGCGTTCAGCGTCATGGCGTAGAGCCAGGTCGTGAAAGCGCCGCTGCCCTGATAATCGCGGATCGCCCGGCCGAGCCGCACGCAGACGTCCTGGGCGATGTCCTCGGCGTCGGCCTTCCGGCCGCACCAGCGATAGGCGGCGCGATAGACGAAGCCATAGTGCCTTTCGAGCAGTTTGCCGAAAGCCCCCCTGTCTCCGCCCCTCGCCCGCCCGATCAGTTCGGCATCGGAGGCTTCGCTGTCGTCCAGCATCATCGCCGTCATTTGCCCGTTGGACGAAGGCTAATGGCGATTCCTTGGGGTTATGGAAGAATTTTTTGCGGCGCGACCTGCCTTCTCCCCGTGAACGGGAAGAAGGTGCCCGAAGGCGGATGAGGGCAGCACTGCCGGTGTAAGAGGCGCTCAGCCCAGTGTTTCGCCAAAGAATGTCGTCAGCCGCTTCCAGTGCCTCTCCGCGCCGGCCTCGTCATAGACACTGTGGTCCTTGATGCACCAGCCATGGCCGACACCGACATAGTTCTCGATGACGTGGTCGACTTCGGCCACCCTGAGCGCCTCCGCCAGCCGCGCCGACTGTTCCGGCGGGAAGCTGCGGTCGACGCCGGCGGTGCCGACATAGATGCGCGCCTTGATCGAGGCTGCCTTGCGGTATGGGCTGTCGGGCGCATCGCTTGCGAGATTGCCGCCGTGGAAGCTCGCCGCCGCGACGATGCGGTCGGGATAGGCCGCCGCCGCGTTAAGCGCCCGCGCGCCGCCCATGCAATAGCCGACGACGCCCACCGGCCCATTGATGCCTTGGGAGATGAGCGCGCCGAGGAAGGCAGCGCTGTCGCGAATTGTCATCTCCTGCGTGGTGCCGGTCACCAGCGCCATCAACTTGGTCTTGGTTTCCTCCACCGTGAAGGCGGTCTTGGCATCGAACGGACCGTAGGGTGCTTTGCGATAAAAGAGGTCAGGCACTAAGACTGCATAGCCCTGCCCGGCAAGCCGCTCCGCCACCTCATCGAGTGCCGGGCGCGGCCCGAACGCATCCATGTAGAGGATGACACCGGCGCCGGCCTTGGTGGATGGTCGGAAAAGGCTCGCTTTTGCCTTGCCGTCTCCGGTGGTGATTTCAATGTCGCGCTTCGCCATGGCCCGTTCCGTTTTTGATGCCGGGCGATACATATCCGTGTCGCAAGCATGGGCAAGTCGATGGCGGGTCGGTTGCGTTCACAAATGCGTATCGGGCTTGCCTTAGGCTTGCCCTGTCCGCAATGTCGGCAGCCTTGCCAGCCTGGGCTGGTCTGCGGCGAGCAGCACGTTTCAACTTGGCCGGAGGACGAAGCCCGTATGTGGCCGACGGCACTACTTGCTTTTCTCGTCGGTGTTTTCGGCGCCAATGGCGTCCCGCATTTCGTGAGCGGGATAACCGGCGGCTCCTATCCACGCGTCTTCGGCAACTCAGCTATCCCCAACGTGATCGCCGGCTGGGCAAGCTTCGTCGTGGCAACCCTCTTTGCATATCAGATCGACAGCGCAAACCATCCCGTTGTCACACTGGTCTCGGGTTTCATCGGGGCCCTGCTGATGGGGCTCTTTCATGCAGCAGGGCTGGCTTTCGGCCGGAAACCCTGAGATCTGACGGATCACGCACAGTCTGTGGAAGGTCTTGTCAGGTCGCGCAGTTAGCGTGCGAAGGCTGCCATATGAAAGGCTTGCACCTCGGGCGGATAGCGAAAGCTCGCGCCGTAGGGACAGGCGTTGCGGTCGAGGCAGCCGCCGCTCCGGCAGGGCTCACCGCGAGGGCCGCGCACATGGCCGAGGCAGGCATCATGGGCAAAGCCCTGCCCGGAATAGGCGTCGACCGGACAGGATTTCATGCAGGGTTTTTCGGCGCATGTGTCGCAAAGATGAATCGTTTTGTGAGGTTCAGGGAGGAAAATCTCGGCCGCGAACAGCAGCGCCCCGCGATAGGCATGCCAGAGCCCGTATTTGGGATGCATGAGGATACCGAGCGGCGAAGGCTTCAAGCCCTCCGCCCGCATCGCCCATTGCTGGAACGGCAGATAGGGCCGATCGGAGGGCGACACGGCGCGGGCATCGAATTCTTGCGCGACCGCGCCGATCACTTCGCGCGACCACGTGTCTAGGGGATTGGCGATGGGTTGCGATTGCCCCTCGAGCCAGCGCTGGAAATGCGGCCAGGGTGCCGCGCCCGCCTGCCCGACCAGGAGGACGGACTTGGCGGGCGCACCGGAAAGTCCGGCAGGCGCGGCTTCGTCGCTTGCGAAGCGGAAGCCACCGCGAGGGATCAGGCCATGGGCGGCAAGCGCGGCCGCGACCCCTTCAATCGTGCCGGGCGAAAAAATCATCCCTTCCGGTCCGGGTCGGAGAACGCGCTCCGCCAGACTTCCTTGTGAATGATGTTGGCGACTTTAGCCCCGCCTGACTCGGGCTCCTTTCAAGTGAAGGCGTCGGGCATCGAGCCCTTCTTCCTGGCGATGAAGTCCTTCAGCGCCTCGTCGATCGCCGGATCGAGATGGGGCGCCTCGTAGCTTTCCAGCCAGCGGCGGGCGAGCTCGTTGGCGCGCTGCGGCGCCGTCTTCTGGCCTTCGGCCAGCCACTGCTCATAGGAATTGTTATC
Organism: Mesorhizobium sp. M1E.F.Ca.ET.045.02.1.1; assembly: GCF_003952485.1. Lineage (NCBI taxonomy): Bacteria > Pseudomonadati > Pseudomonadota > Alphaproteobacteria > Hyphomicrobiales > Phyllobacteriaceae > Mesorhizobium > Mesorhizobium sp. M1E.F.Ca.ET.045.02.1.1. The sequence continues at coordinate 4,662,700 of NZ_CP034447.1, read as the reverse complement.
GGCGACGTTGGAGCGGTAGAAGGCGGTCTGGAAATTCGCCTGGGTGTGGTCGCAGCCGAGATAATGGCTTCCCGGGCCGACCTGGCGGATGGCATCCATCGCCTGGCCGTTTTCCGACAGGTCGACACCTTCCGAAAACTTCTGCTGCATGCCGAGCTGGTCGATGTCCATCATGAACTTTTCGTAGCAGGAGGCGAGGCCGCCCTCGAGCCAGCCGGCCGAATGCAGCACGAAATTGGTGCCGGCAAGGATCGTCGAGTTCAGCGTGTTGGCGCTCTCATAGGCCGCCTGCGCATCGGGAATCTTGGAGGCGCAGAGCGAGCCGCCGGTGCGGAACGGCAGGCCGAGACGGCGGGCGAGCTGTGCGGCGCCATAGGAGACCAGCGACGGCTCCGGCGTGCCGAAGGTCGGCGCGCCCGACTGCATCGAGATGGACGAGGCGAAGGTACCGAACAGCACCGGCGCGCCGGGGCGGATGAGCTGCGTGAACGAGGCGCCGGCGAGCACCTCGGCCAGCACCTGCGTCAGCGTGCCGGCGACCGTCACCGGGCTCATCGCGCCGGCCAGGATGAAAGGCGTGACGATGCAGGCCTGGTTGTGGCGCGAGTAGACCTTCAGCGCCCCGAGCATGGTCTCGTCGAACACCATCGGCGAGTTGGCGTTGATCAGGCTGGTCAGCACCGTGTTGTTCTCGACGAAGTCGTCGCCGAACACGATCTTGGCCATGGCAACGGTGTCTTCCGCCCGCTCTGGCGCGGTGACCGAGCCCATGAACGGTTTGTCCGAATAGCGGATGTGCGAATAGACCATATCGAGATGCCGCTTGTTGACCGGCACGTCGACCGGCTCGCACACCGTGCCGCCCGAATGGTGGATCGACGGCGCCATATAGGCGAGCTTCACGAAATTCTGGAAATCCTCGAGCGTCGCGTAGCGGCGGTTGCCGTCGAGGTCGCGCACGAAGGGCGGGCCGTAGACCGGCGCGAACACCGTCGCATTGCCGCCGATCTGCACCGAGCGCTCGGGATTGCGCGCATGCTGGGTGTAGATGGAGGGCGCGGTCTTGAGCAGCGAGCGGCAGAGGCCTTTGGGGAAATGCACGCGCTCGCCCTTCACGTCGGCGCCAGCCTCTTTCCAGAGCGCGAGCGCCTCGGCGTCGTCGCGGAAAATGATGCCGATCTCTTCCAGCACCGTGTCGGTGTTCTTCTCGATCAGCGCCAGGCCTTCCTCGTCGAGGACCTCGTAGACGTTGATCTTGCGCTTGATGTAGGTGAGCTGCGTGCCCGGACCGCCGCCCGAACGGGCCGCCCGGCGTGCCGCCGCGCCGCCGCTGGCGCCGCGTCCGCGTCTTCCGCCCGACGCTTCCTGCTCCACTGACGCGTTATCGCTCATGATCGTTCTTCCTATGGATTTGGCCTGGATTGGCTCGCGGCCCTGTTTGTCGCCGCTTCTTGCCGGATCGTAGCCATGCACCCTATTCGAAACGGCCAGCCAGCGCCAACGCCTGTCGCAAAATCGACAAGAAAAGCGCCAACTTTTCAGTCGCTTTCCTTTTGCGGGAAGTCGCAAATCAGCTATGGCTACCTTGCCCTCGCGGGTTAGGTATTGGCGCATCGATTTTAGGCTGCAGCAAGCATTCCGAGCAGCAAGGAGCCCGAGAAAAAATGTCCGACGACGAGATCATCCTTTCCGAGCTTTCCGACGAGGAGCTCGTGCAGCAGATGCACGACGACCTCTATGACGGGCTGAAGGAAGAGATCGAGGAAGGCACCAACATCCTTCTCGAGCGCGGCTGGCAGCCCTACACGGTGCTCACTGAAGCGCTGGTCGAAGGCATGCGCATTGTCGGCGAGGATTTCCGCGACGGCATCCTATTCGTGCCGGAAGTGCTGCTGTCGGCCAACGCCATGAAGGCCGGCATGGCCATCCTGCGCCCGCTGCTCGCCGCCACCGGCGCGCCGAAGCAAGGCAAGATGGTGATCGGCACCGTCAAGGGCGACATCCACGACATCGGCAAGAACCTTGTCGGCATGATGATGGAAGGCGCCGGCTTCGACGTCATCGACCTCGGCATCAACAATGCGGTCGAGAAATATCTCGACGCGATCGAACAGCATCAGCCCGACATCATCGGCATGTCGGCGCTGCTCACCACCACCATGCCCTACATGAAGGTCGTCATCGACACGATGAAGGAAAAGGGCATCCGCGACGACTATGTCGTGCTGGTCGGCGGCGCGCCGCTCAACGAGGAATTCGGCAAGGCCGTCGGCGCCGACGCCTATTGCCGCGACGCGGCGGTGGCGGTCGAGACCGCCAAGGACTTCATGAAGCGCAAGCACAACGTCCGCGCTTCGGCCTGATCCCAAGGCACCCGGCATGGACCGACAAGAAAAGCCGCGCCTTGCAGCGCGGCTTTTTCGTTCCCAGATGATGAACGAGGCTGCCGATCAGTTGACCGTGTCTTTGACCGCCCTTGCCGTCGATTTGACATCCTTGCCGACGCCCCGAATGGTGTTGGCGCAGGCCGTAAGTGCAAGCGCGCAGGCAAGGATGGCCATCGGCGCGATGCGTAGCAGTTTCATGGACGGTGTCTCCTTCGACAGATATTAGCCCCGCAGCGAAAGCCGGCCGACTTGGTCAAAACGCAAAAAACGAAACCGAATCAAACAGACAGGCTGCTCGTCATCGCCTGCGGGATGATCGCGCGCGAAGTTTTGGCCGTCAAGCAACAGCTAAAGCTCGACCATCTCGAGCTGACCTGCCTGCCGGCCGAGTTCCACTTCTATCCGGACCGCATCGCACCGGCGATGGACAAGGCGATCGCGAAGGCCAAGGCGGACGGCTACAAGCACATCTTCGTCGGCTATGCCGACTGCGGCACCGGCGGCCTGCTCGACCGCGTGATCGAGAAGCATGGCGTGGAGCGCATGGCAGGCCCGCACTGCTTCGCCTTCTACCAGGGCATGAACGCCTATGCGAAGGTCGCCGACGACGACATGATGTCGTTCTACATGACCGACTTCCTCTGCCGCCAGTTCGATGCCTTCTTCATCAAGCCGCTCGGCCTCGACCGACACCCCGAACTGATCAAGGACTATTTCGGCAATTACGAGAAGCTGATCTATCTCGCCCAGACCGACGATCCGGAGCTGGACAAGGTTGCCGAGAAAGCCGCCGCCCTGCTCGGCCTCGCCTATGAGCGCCGCTCGACCGGCTATGGCGACCTGACCAATGAGTTGGCGCGGGCGGCCGCACACGCCTGACCGCCCTCACGCCTCCGCATCGAGCGCCGTCAGCACATCGGCAAAACTCGTCTTGCAGACGAAGCCGAGCCGTTGCCCTGCCCGCGACGGATCGTAGACGCGGTCGATCGACGAGAACATCGTCCAGCCTTTCCTCGCATAGAGCCTGGGATAGTCCGGGAAATAGCGCGCGACGACAGCCGGCGCATCGGCGATCAGCTCGGCGCAATCATCTGGCCGGAACGGCGTCGGCGCCGAGATGATGAAGATATCGAAGCCGAGGCTCGGCGCCTTCTCCAACGTCGCGACATGCGCCTCGGCCGCGTCCTCCACAGTCAGCCGCCGAAACAGCAGCTCGTTCGCCTTGGTGTTGGCGTCGGATTGCTCGATCGCATGCGCCATGTCGTCGGCTTCGGGAAAGAAGCGGGCCGTGCGCAGCACCACCACCGGCAACCCGTGCTGAAGGTGGTAGAGGCGGCAGAGATGCTCGGCCGAGAGTTTGCTCACGCCGTAGATGTTGCGAGGCTCGGGCGACATGTCTTCCGTCAGCCAGGCCGCCTTGCGCGCACCGCCCTGGAAGCCTTCGCGGATCGCCTGGGAAATCATCAGCGAAGTCGTGGAGGTGAAAACGAAACGCTGGACACCGGACGCCACCGCTGCGTCCAGCAGGTTGAGCGTGCCCTGCACATTCGTCGCGATGAAATCGGTATTCTGGTAGCGCTCGATGTCCGGCTTGTGCAGGGCACCACTATGGATGATGGCCTCTATGCCGTTCTCGCTGACTGTCCGCAGCACGAGATCGCGATCAGCGATCGAGCCAACTACCTGAGTCTCTGCCGACGGAACGGGGTCGAGACCGATCACCTCATGGCCAAGGCGGCGCAGGCGCGGCGCAAGCGCGCTGCCCAGCCAGCCGGACGATCCTGTGAGCAAGACACGCATCGATCACACCGTCATTTCCGCCGGCTGCTGTTAAGCATGGATGACAGCGGTGCGCGAACGGATAAGTTGTGCGCCAGACTGAGAAACCGCTGTTCCAGCCACCGATTCGGGAAACCCATTCATGACCCCTCGCCTGCTGCTCGCCGCTCTTGGCCTCATCGGCCTCGTCCTGCCGGCCTATGCCGACGGCGAGGTGCAGAAGCTGATCACCGCCGCCGACAAGGCGCGGCTCGACAAATATGGCGACACGCGCAAGGCCGCCCTCGAGGAGGCGAAGGCCGGCAATCCGACCGAGGTCAAACAGCTCGATGCGCTGCTCGCCAAGCCGCTGGTCGCCTTCTCCGACAAGGACCTGACCGGCAACTGGAAATGCCGCACCATCAAGGCGGGCGGTATCAGCCCGCTCGTCATCTATGGCTGGTTCAAGTGCAAGGTGACCGACGATGGCTCGGGTTGGCGGCTGCAGAAGATCAGCGGCTCGCAGCGGACCATGGGCCGCTTCTTCGACGACGGCGAGAAGCGCGCCATCTACCTCGGCTCGTTCTCGGTCAATGACGACAAGGCCAAGCCCTATGGCAGCGGCCCCGAGAGCGACCAGGTCGGCTATGCCTTCCGCAGCAGCGCCACCGAATGGCGCATCGAATTCCCCGCGCCCTATTACGAATCGAAGCTCGACATCATGGAGTTCAAACGCTGAGCAGAGCCTGCATGTCTGGCTGAGGTCGCGTCACACCAAGGATTAACCCGCCCCGCATAGCATCCGCCCGGTTTTCAGAACGGGTGCTTGCCATGGCAGCGTCGGAATCCAGTCTACGACCGATCGTGGTCGTCACCGAGGGCGGCCCGCATATCTGGGCCATCGTCAACGCGCTTGCCGATCGCGTCGGCCCTGTCAGCGTCGTCCTCGAAGCGCCCGAATCCAAAAAGCGATTGCTGCTCGGCCGCGCACACCGCCAGGGTTGGATCTCGGCCGTCGGCCAGCTTGGCACGATGGTGCTGACCAGGCTCGGCAAGCGGTTCTTCGTCGGCCATGCGGCGCGCATGATCACCGAGGAGAAGCTCGAGACGGAGCCTCGCCCCGGCCAAACGATCATCCATGTGCCGTCCGCCAACGGGCCTGAATGCCTTGAGGCGATCGGGAAGATCAAGCCGGGCGTCGTGCTGCTCGCCGGCTGCAGGCTGCTGTCGAAAGATACCCTCGCGAAGATGCCCTGCCCGGTCCTCAATTATCACGCCGGCATCGCCCCGAAATATCGCGGCATGAATGGCGGTTACTGGGCGCTGGCCTGGGGCGATCAAGAGAATTTCGGCACCACCGTGCATCTGGTCGATGCCGGCGTCGACACCGGCGGCGTGCTGAAGCAGGCGCGCGGCAAGCCGAAACACGGCGACACCATCGCCAGCTACGCGCTGCGGCAGGTCGCATTCTCGCGCGACATCTGCGTCGAGGCGGTCAGCGACGCGCTGGCCGAAAAGCTCGATACGATCGACCCCAACCTGCCGTCGAAGCAGTGGTTTCACCCCACGATCTGGTTTTATCTCTGGACCGGCCTGACGAAGCGCGTTTGGTAGGCTCGTTCAATCGGTCGCCCTGTATGTTACCGTCCTACAGGAAGTGAGTTCTGCCGATGTCCATCATGGCCCCTATCAATATTCTCGTCACCTCTGACGAACGTAAGATTCTTGAAGCTGCTGCCAGTCAAGCGCACACCAATCTCAGTGACTTCATCCGGCGCAAGGCCATTGAGGCAGCCGAAATGCAGGTGCTGGGCGGGCATGTTGTGACGATCCCGGCTGCCGATTGGGAAAAGTTCGAGGAGTGGGCAAAGTCCCCACCGACCGATCTCCCCGAACTGCGAAAGCTCGCTGAGTCACGGCCTGTGTGGCAGGACTGACATCTCCCCGGCCCCTTGCCATCGATGACGGAGACGCCGTCTCCCAATCCGGGCTCGCGTCCTTTCGTTTGCGACCTCCAGCAGCGTCGCTTTTGAAGGCGCGCGCGTCGTCCCATAACAAGCGGCCCAAGGGCGCATGCGGCAATGCTCCAAACATCGAGGAGTTGAGAATTCATGGCCGATCTGATCGTCGTCTATTGGCGCGACATCCCCGCGCAGGTCATCGTCAAGAAGGGCCGGCAGAACGCCAAGCGCGAACTGCCGCTGCGCTTCACCGAGGCGATCGACATGTGCGCCATGCGCACCGGCGCCGGCGGCACAGACGACTACCTGGCCGAATGGCGCAAGGCCGATCCGGTTCCGGTCGGCGACGACATCGAAGCCGAGGTCGAGAAGGCTTACCAGGACCTCGACGCGAAATATGACCGTGAGCGGCTGGTCGCTCTGGTCAAGGCTGGCGGGAAAGAAAATGTCTGAGAAACAGCCGGCGGTCACCCAGGCCACTCTGGTCAAGAAGGCAGCGCCGAAGTCCGATTACAAGCCTGCCGACGTGTCGCCGCAGCGGCGGGTCCAGCGAACTTTTGCCGTGAGATTGTGGTCGATCCGGCACTCGCGATTGCTGGAATGGTTCTACAGCAGGTTCGCCGACGTCTTCCTGCTTTTGCATCCTTTGTGGAAAGGCATCGGCTATGGCCGCGTCGAGGCCCCGGTGAAGTTCGTCGAAAAGCGCGTCAAGGGCTTCATGTTTGACTGCCGCATGTGCGGCCAGTGCGTCCTCTCCTCCACTGGCATGTCGTGCCCAATGAACTGCCCGAAGCAGCTTCGCAACGGCCCCTGCGGCGGCGTGCGCGCCAATGGCAATTGCGAGGTCGAGCCGGACATGCCCTGCGTCTGGGTCAAGGCCTGGGAAGGCTCCCGCAACATGGTGCACGGCGACAAGATCCTCGACGTGCAGAAGCCGGTCGACCAGTCGCTGCGCGAAACCTCGGCCTGGCTCAGGGTGACGGCGCAGGCCGCGGCAGCTCGTGAAACGAACCAGAACCCCGGAGCTTCGGCATGATCGCCCGCCAGCGCGACGAGAACCCGGCCGGCATCCACCTGCCGCTCGATCCCCTGCCCGGCCACACTTCGCGCGGCCGGCTGGAGCGCGTGCTGCGCCGCGGCGAGTTCGCGGTGACGACCGAGCTCAACCCGCCCGACAGCGCCGACCCCGAAGACGTCTACAACCGCGCCAAGATCTTCGACGGCTGGGTCGACGCCATCAACGCGGTCGACGCGTCCGGCGCCAACTGCCACATGTCGTCGGTCGGCATCTGCGCGCTGCTCACCCGCATGGGCTATGCCCCGATCATGCAGATCGCCTGCCGCGACAAGAACCGCATCGCCATCCAGGGCGATGTGCTGGGCGGTGCTGCGATGGGCGTCGCCAACATGCTGTGCCTCACAGGCGACGGCGTCCAGGCCGGCGATCAGCCAGGCGCCAAGCCGGTGTTCGATCTCGATTCAATGTCGCTGCTCGAAACCATCCGCATCATGCGCGACAATGGCAGGTTCCTGTCCGGCCGCAAGCTGACGACACCGCCGCAGGTCTTCCTCGGTGCCGCGGTCAACCCCTTCGCGCCGCCTTACGATTTCCGCCCGATCCATCTCGGCAAGAAGATCGCCGCGGGCGCGCAGTTCGTGCAGACGCAATATTGCTTCGACGTGCCGATGTTCAAAGCCTTCATGCAGAGCGCGCGGGACTTGGGGCATACGGAAAAGGTCTTCATCCTGTGCGGCGTCGGGCCGCTCGCTTCCGCCAAGACGGCGAAATGGATCCGCTCCAATGTGCCGGGCATCCATATCCCCGACGCGGTGATCAAGCGGCTCGAAGGCGCGCAGGACCAGAAGAAGGAAGGGAAGCAGCTCTGCATCGACATCATCAACGAGGTGAAGGAAATTCCGGGCGTCGCCGGCGTCCATGTGATGGCCTACCGCCAGGAAGAGTATGTCGCCGAGATCGTCGATGAATCGGGCGTGCTGAAGGGCCGCCAGCCCTGGAAGCGCGAAATCCGCCGCGACGACCAGCTGGTTGCCGAGCGGCTCGACCACATATTGCACGACGAGATTACCGAAACCCAGGTGGATATGGTGAAGACCGCGCATTGACGGCGCGGCCGACACACATACGCTTGAACGAAATCAGATAACGATATAAAGAACTCTTTATATCCCGACGGAGAGATCGCATGACCCGCACCATCGTCGCCTCAGCCACCCGAGAAATCGTCATCGGCTTCGACCAGCCCTTCTGCGTGATCGGTGAGCGCATCAACCCGACCGGCCGCAAGAAGCTCGCCGCCGAAATGGTGGCCGGCAACTTCGAGACCGTCATCAAGGACGCGCTGGAGCAGGCCGCCTGCGGCGCCACCATGCTCGACGTCAATGCCGGCGTCACCTCGGTCAATCCGAATGAGACGGAGCCGGGCCTCTTGGTTCAGACACTGGAGATCGTCCAGGGACTGGTCGATCTGCCGCTGTCAATCGACAGTTCCGTCACCGCGGCGATCGAGGCTGGACTGAAGGTCGCCAAGGGCCGTCCGCTGGTCAACTCAGTAACCGGCGAGGAAGAAAAGCTCGAGGCGATCCTGCCGCTGGTCAAGAAATACAACGTCCCGGTGGTCGCCATCTCGAACGACGAGACTGGCATCTCGATGGACCCGGACGTCCGTTTCGCCGTCGCCAAGAAGATCGTCGAGCGCTGCGCCGACCACGGCATCCCCTCTCATGACGTTGTCGTCGACCCGCTGGTGATGCCGATCGGCGCGCTGGGCGATGCCGGCCGTCAGGTGTTCGCGCTGCTTCGCCGCCTGCGCGAGGAGCTCAAGGTCAACACCACCTGCGGCCTCTCCAACATCTCCTTCGGCCTGCCGCACCGCCACGGCATCAACGCCGCCTTCATCCCGATGGTGATCGGCGCCGGCATGACCAGCGCCATCATGAACCCGGTCCGTCCGCAGGAAATGGAAGCCGTGCGCGGCGCCAACGTGCTGAACGGCACGGATGAGAACTGCACCAACTGGATCAGGACCTACAAGGACTACAAGCCTGCCGAAGGCGGCCATGCGGTTGCCGCTCCAGTGGCGGTCACCGCCCCTGGCGATGGCGCTGCCGCAGGCGGTCGTCGCCGCGGCGGCCGTGAAGCCCGCATGGCGAGGGCATAAGGTAGAGATTGTGACTTTTTCGACAGAGGGAGGTATTCGCATATGAACCCTCCCCCGAACATAACCGATCCGCTCGTGCTGTTCATGCCGTCAGGCAAGCGCGGGCGGTTCCCGGTCGGCACGCCGGTGTTGGATGCCGCGCGCCAGCTCGGCGTTTATGTCGAGAGCGTGTGCGGCGGTCGCGCAACCTGCGGGCGCTGCCAGATCGAGGTGCAGGAAGGCAGTTTCGCCAAGCACAAGATCGTCTCGTCCAACGAACACATCTCGCCCAAGGGCGCCAAGGAGGAGCGCTACGAGCGCGTGCGCGGCCTGCCCGAGCACCGCCGCCTTTCCTGCTCGGCGCAGATCCTCGGCGACCTCGTCATCGACGTGCCGCAGGACACGGTCATCAACGCCCAGACCATCCGCAAGGACGCCGACACCAGGGTCATCGCCCGCGATACGGCGATCCGCATGTGCTATGTCGAGATCGAAGAGCCCGACATGCACAAGCCGCTCGGCGATCTCGACCGGCTCAAGATCGCCTTGATGAAGGACTGGGGCCTCAAGAACCTCGAATTCGATTTCTATCTCCTGCCGCAGGTGCAGGGCATCCTGCGCAAGGGCAACTGGACCGCCACCGCCGCCATCCACAAGGATGCCGACAGCGACATCGCGCGCGTCATCGCGCTCTGGCCCGGCCTGAAGAACGAGGCCTACGGCCTCGCCTGCGATATCGGCTCGACCACCATTGCCATGCATCTGGTGTCGCTGCTGTCGGGCCGTGTTGCGGCCTCTTCCGGCACATCCAATCCGCAGATCCGCTTCGGCGAGGATCTGATGAGCCGCGTCTCCTATGTGATGATGAATCCGGACGGCCGCGAAGGCATGACGGTCGCGGTGCGCGAGGCCATTTCAGGCCTCGTCGACAAGGTCTGCGCGGAAGGCAATGTCCACCGCAACGACATCCTCGACGCGGTGTTCGTCGGCAACCCGATCATGCACCATCTGTTCCTCGGCATCGATCCGACCGAGCTCGGCGGCGCGCCTTTCGCGCTCGCCGTTTCCGGCGCCGTGCGCATCAAGGCCTCCGACCTCGGCCTGAAGCTGAACCAGGGCGCGCGCCTCTACATGCTGCCCTGCATCGCCGGCCATGTCGGCGCCGACGCCGCCGCGGTCACGCTGTCGGAAGGCCCGCACCGCCAGGACGAGATGATGCTGATCGTCGACGTCGGCACCAATGCCGAGATCGTGCTCGGCAACAGGACGCGCGTGGTCGCGGCCTCTTCCCCGACCGGCCCGGCCTTCGAGGGCGCGGAGATCTCCGGCGGCCAGCGCGCCGCGCCAGGCGCCATCGAGCGCGTCCGCATCGATCCCGACACGCTTGAGCCCCGCTACCGCGTTATCGGCTCGGAACTGTGGTCCGATCAGCCGGGCTTTGCCGAAAGCGTGCAGGCGACCGGCGTCACCGGCATTTGCGGCTCCGGCATCATCGAAGTGATCGCCGAGATGTATCTGACGGGCATCATTTCGGAAGACGGCGTCGTCGACGGCTCGCTCGCGGCGCGCTCACCGCGCATCGTCCCCAACGGGCGCACCTTCTCCTACGTGCTGAAGGATGGCGAGCCGAAGATCACCATCACCCAGAACGACGTGCGCGCCATCCAGCTTGCCAAGGCAGCCCTTTATGCCGGCACCAAGCTGTTGATGGAAAAGCAGCACACCGACCATGTCGACCGCATCCATTTCGCCGGCGCCTTCGGCTCCTTCATCGACCCGAAATACGCCATGGTGCTGGGCCTGATCCCCGACTGCGACCTCGACAAGGTGTCGGCCGTCGGCAACGCCGCCGGCGCCGGCGCGCGCATGGCGCTGCTCAACCGGGGCTACCGCCGCGAGATCGAGGAAACCGTGAGCAGGATCGAGAAGATCGAGACGGCGCTGGAGTCCAAGTTCCAGGAGCACTTCGTCTATGCCATGGCGCTGCCGAACAAGGTGGACCCGTTCCCGAAGCTCGCAGCCGTGGTGAAGCTGCCGCCGCGCAAGGCAACGAGCGAGGACGGCGCCGTGGGTGATGCCACCCCGCGCAGGCGCTCGCGCGAGGAGCGCGCGGCACGGCGCGGCCTCGGATAGGCCTGCTTCTTACCGGTACGCCTTCGATTTCATTTGCATGCAAATGTTTCCGGATCCGCCCGATCCGGAAACCGAAACGCTGCTTTTGCGAAATCCTTTCGATACATGCCTGGCGCATTCAGCGGCCATCGAACGGTGGCCGGGATCGTGCATGTCGCCCAAAAGTGCTCAGCGGTTTTGGGAAAGGACATGCAGCAAAAATGAGTTGTCGGCCGCCGCTCTTCAAAGGGAGATGAAAATGTCGATGTTCGATAACCTCAGCCGCTTTGGCGTTACCATCAGGCAGGCCCATGCACGGAACAAGGCGATCCGCGCGCTCGACGACCTGCCGGCGCATGCCCGGAAGGATATTGGCTGGCCGGCCTCGCCGCCGAGCGACCCGCAGGCGGCTCTTCACAAGCTGCTGCTTGGCACGCCGCGCTGATGACCTTCGCCGACAAATGCAAGCTGCTCGGCAAACGCCGGGGCCGGCAAGCGGCCTCGGCGACCGGCGACAACAAGCTGCGCGCCGCGCTGCTGCCGGGGCGTCGGTGACGCGCCTGCTATCGAATCAGGGCGTCGCATCACGTCGATGTGCGCCCGGCGAACCTTGACATTTTTAGCTGAGATCCAATCTTCGGATAGTGGGGAGAATTCTCTTAGTCGGCTCTGCCGAAGTCCGTGTATCCGCATGCCTAGTTTGAAAAGCCACGTCGTCTCGTTCATTCTTAGGCACAGCCGCAAGAAGGCCTTTTCCAGTCCCGAGAATCTGCAGCGCTGGATTGCCTACGCCCGCAAGACCGAAGACTATCATCCGCCCGCCTTGCTGAAAGCGCGGCTCGACATCGCCGAGACCAGTGTCGGTGGTTTTCCCGTTTATGAGATCGCGCCGACGGCCGGCGAAAGCCGGCGCATCCTTTATCTGCATGGCGGCGCCTTCGTCTTTCAGATGACATCCTATCACTGGGTGCTGATTGCCGAGATGGCGGAGCGGCTGGGCTTCGGCGTCACCGTGCCGATCTATCCGATCGCGCCGGAGCACAACTTCCATGACATGTTCGGCATGGTGGGCGACGTCTATCGGCGCATGCTCGAAGAGACCGATGCCGGGGATATCGTCTTCATGGGCGATTCCGCCGGCGGCAACATGGCCGTGGTGCTCACCATGATGGGCGCCGAGAAAGGCCTCCCAGCACCATCGCGCCACGTGCTGATCTCGCCCGGCCTCGATATGTCGCTGTCCAATCCGGAGGTGTTCGAGGCGGAGCGCCGCGATCCGTGGCTCGGCATTTCCGGCGGGCTCGAGGCGATCCGGCTCTACAGCGCCGGCATCGACCGCTCCGACTGGCGCATCAGCCCGCTCTATGGCGATCTCTCGGTGCTGCCGAAGACGCTGCTGCTCACCGGCTCGCATGACCTGCTCAGCCCCGATAATCTGATCTTCGCCGAACGGGCGCGCGCCGCAGGCGTCGAGGTCGACGTGGTCTATGAGGAAGGCATGTTCCATGTCTGGCCGCTGATCGAGATGCCGGAGGCGCGACGCGCGCGCGACAGCATCGTCGACTTCCTCACCGGCGAACCGACACCGCAGCGCGCCCGCGCACCGCGCCTGACCGGAACTGCCTACGCGGCGCGGCCTGCGCCGGCGGCCGAATAGCTCAGAACCTGCCGGTTTCGCGGAACAGTTCGAACGTCGCGCGGATGTGATCGGCAACGGCCTTCACCGGCGCGCTGGCGTCGGGCGCCACCACCATGGCGAGATTGTAGGTGCCGATATCTGGCATGCCGTCCTTCTGGCCCAGCTCGACCATATCGTCGCCGAGGAAGGATTTTGGCAGTGGCGCCACGGCGAGGTCGGCCATGATCGCGGCGCGCTGGCCGGCCGTGTGGGCGCTCATATAGGCGACGCGGTAGTTGCGGCCCTCGCGCCCGAGCGCTTCCAGGGCGCCGGCCCGCCAGGCGCAGCCCTCTTCCCACAGCGACACCGGCAGCGGTTCGCGCAGATGCGCGCAGCCACCCTTGGCGCCCGCCCAGACGATCGGCTCGGTCAAAAGCACCTCGGCGCCGAGCGCGCTGGTCTTGTAGGAATTGGTGAGCAGCGTGATGTCGAGCGCCCGGTCGTCCATGCGGCGGCGCAGATTGCTGCTCTGATCGATGGTGACGTCGACGGCGATCGACGGATGCGACTGCGCGAAGCGCTTCAAGACATGCGGCAGCACGCGCTCGCCATAATCATCCGGGGAGCCGAGCCGCACCACGCCCACGATGTCGGGAATGATGAACTTCGACACCACCTCGCGGTTGATCGACAGAAGCCGCCGGGCATAGCCGAGCAGCATCTCGCCATCCGTGGTCAGCGTCACCGAACGCGCGTCGCGCGCGAAGACGGAGCGGCCGAGAATGTCTTCCAGCTTCTTGATCTGCATGGAGACGGCCGAGGGCGTGCGGAACACCGCATTGGCGGCGGTGGTGAAGCTGCCGGTCTCTGCGATCGCCACGAAGGTGCGCAGCACATCGAGATCGAGCAGCGGCAGAGGATGGTTGAGCGGGGCGTTCATCGGAGCTTACCTTCAATTTTTCTGATGCAAACGATCATCCCATTTCGTTTGATTGAACATCACTTCAGGCGCATAGTCAACTCGATCGATGCAGGATGCTGCCAAAAGCAGCCATGAAACAACCCCGACACGGACCTGCAATCGACATGAAATGAAGCTGAAGCAGACCTGACGTAACGCATTGCCGGGTGCCTCCCTGCCCGAATCGAGGAGAATGAAAATGTCTATCCTGTCGTCTATCGGTCGGCTCGCGACCGAATTCAGCGCCGCCCGCGCCCGCTACCAGACCGAACGCGCAATCCATTCGCTGCCGATCGAGCTGCAGAAGGATATCGGCTGGCCGGAAGCCGCCGATGCCAAAACCGGTGTGCGCCTCGGCGTCGGAACCTGGGCCGGAGCGAAGTAACAAAGTGTGCATTCAGTGCTGAAGGCCTGCCGCATCAGCCCGGCAGGCCTTTTTGTTTGCACTCAAACGAATTTTCCAGCCATGCGGCCGCTGCATGACGCATATGAACCACTCGCATAACACGGCGCCGTTCTACTTAATGCCTTGTAAACAATCGTAAATTTCGGGCAGTTTGCCCAAATATGTCGCAATCCATGTCGCTTTTCATATCAAGCGCTTCGTTTTTGCGATTTAGTTTTTGCTGAACCAAGCCTATATCACCTCTCAGCAAAAACGAGCTGCCCCACTCCATCAAGCGAAGGCGACCCGTCTGAGCAACCAAATGGAGATGATGATGAAGCTCTTTGCCCGCCTGTTCACCCGCCGCGAAATGAACCTGACGACCGCTCTCGAGCGTCAGCGTCTTGCCAAGACCATGCCCGGCCAGACCGGCGCTATGGCCGCTGCCCGCCTCGGCTTCGTTGCCTGAGCACTCGTTCGACGGGACGGCCGCGCGCCGTTACCCGACTTGATCACAACGCCGCCGGGCCTCGCCAAGGCGGCGTTTTCATTTTGACGGCGCGGTTCGTTGGATACCTGAGGTGGTATCTCCAGGCTCGCGCCATCGGCGATTGCCCATTTGCGACCCGTGTCGCAAATTTAATCTTCACTTAGCCGCCTACCCGATTGACAAGAATGCTTTTTCCTGATGTCGCTATGCTATTAGCGACATTCTGTTCGCGTCATGGCCGCGTGAGGTCTCCCGTGAATGCCGTAAAGCTCCCGATCAAGAGATCGTTTGTATTCTTCCTCGTCCCCGACTTCACCATGATCGCCTTCGCGACGGCGCTCGACCCGTTGCGCTCGGCCAACCGGATGCTCGGCTACGATGCCTATAGCTGGCGCCTGGCCAGCATCGACGGCAAGCCGGTGCGCGCCTCGAACGGCGTCGAATGCGCCGTCAACACCTCGCTCGAGGAAGAGCGCAAGAAGATGGCCGGGCCAGACAGGCCGAACATGGCGATCGTCTGCAGCGGCATCAATGTCGAGCGCTACCACAACAAGTCGGCCTTCGCCTGGCTGCGCGAGGAATACAATCGCGGCGTCGCCGTCGGCGGGCTGTGCACTGGCGCGCATATCCTGGCTGCTGCCGGGCTTTTGTCCAACAAACGCTGCGCTATCCACTGGGAGAACCTGCCGGGCTTCTCGGAGGCCTTCCCCAAGGCCAATGTCTTTGCCGACCTCTTCGAGGTCGACCAGAACGTCTATACCTGCGCCGGCGGCACCGCCGCGCTCGACATGATGTTGAAGCTGATCGGCGACGACTTCGACGAAAGCCTCGTCAACCGTGTCTGCGAGCAGGTGCTGACCGACCGCGTGCGCAGCCCGACCGATCGCCAGCGCCTGCCGCTGCGGGCGCGTCTGGGCGTCCAGAACTCCAAGGTGCTGACCATCATCGAATTGATGGAGGCGAATCTCGCCGAGCCGCTGTCGCTGATCGAGATCGCCGATCACGTCGATCTGTCGCGCCGGCAGATCGAGCGTCTGTTCCGCACCGAGATGGGCCGATCCCCCGCCCGCTATTATCTCGAGATCCGGCTCGACCGCGCCAGGCATCTGCTCATCCAGTCGTCGATGCCTGTGGTCGAGGTGGCCGTGGCCTGCGGCTTCGTCTCGGCCTCGCACTTCTCCAAATGCTACCGCGAGCTCTATGCCCGCTCGCCGCAGCAGGAGCGCGTCGACCGCAAGCAGTTGCTGGCCGCCTGAACCAGTCAGGTGGCGGCTGCCTGGGCGGACTGCGTCTGCGCAGTCCGCATCGCCTCGATGCGGATGTCCTCGGTGAGTTGCGCTTTCAGCGTGGAAAATTCCGGGCTGGTCTTCAGCGTGTAGTGGCGCGGATGCGGCAGGTCGACCGGCACGTCCGATTTGATGCGGCCAGGCCGCGCGCTCATCACGACCACCCGCGAAGCCATGAAGATTGCCTCCTCGATATCGTGGGTGACGAACAGCACCGTCTTCTTGCGCCGCTCCCAGATGCCGAGCAGCAATTCCTGCATCAGACCGCGCGTCTGGTTGTCCAGCGCGCCGAACGGCTCGTCGAGCAACAGGATCGCCGGGTCGTTGGCCAGCGCGCGCGCGATCGCCGTGCGCTGCTGCATGCCGCCCGAAAGCTGCTTCGGCCAATGGTTTTCGAACCCCTTCAGACCGACGAGGTCGACATAGGAGGCGACGATCTCGTTGCGTTCGCGTTCCGGCATGCCCCGCTCGCGTAAGCCGAAGGCAATGTTTTCGGCAACCGTCAGCCAGGGAAACAGCGTATAGGACTGAAAGACCATGCCGCGATCCGGGCCGGGCCTGGTGACGGCCTTGCCGTCGAGCAGCACATGGCCGGTGCTCGGCGCCTCCAGCCCGGCCACGATGCGGAGCAACGTCGATTTCCCGCAGCCGGACGGGCCGAGGATGGTGATGAAATCATTGGCCGCAACCGAAAGGTCGACGGGCTGCAAAGCCTGCACCGGATTGCCGCCACGCACCCCGGCGAAGGTTCGCGAAACGCCTTCGATGAGAAGCTTGCTCACGCCAGGCTCCACGGATAGAGCCAGCGATTGAGCGCCTTGAAGGCGAAGTCGGACAACAGTCCGATCAACCCGATCACGATGATGCCGAAGATGATCTGCCCTGTCGCCAGCCGCGACTGGCTGTTGATGATCATGTAACCGATGCCGGATGACGAGCCGATCAGCTCGGCGACAATGACATAGGTCCACGCCCAGCCGAGCACCAGCCGCAGCGTCTCGGCGATTTCCGGCGCATTGGCCGGCATGATCACCCGTTTGACGATGCCGTTGTCGGTTGCCCCCAGCGTGTAGGCCGCCTCGACCAGGTCTCGCCTGGTGCTGCCGACCTTGACCGCGACGATCAGGATGATCTGGAACACCGAGCCGACGAAGATCACCAGGAGCTTCTCCAGTTCACCGATGCCGGCCCACAGGATGAGCAGCGGGATGAACGCCGAAGCCGGCAGGTAGCGGGCGAAGGACACAAACGGCTCGAGGAACGCCTCGATCGGCTTCCAGGCGCCCATCGCGATGCCGATCGGCACCGCGACGATCGAAGCCAGCACGAAGCCGCCGAAGACGCGCCAGATGGTGATCAGGATGTCGAGCCAGAAGCGGTCCTCGACCAAAAGCCGCCAACCGTCGCCAAGCATCGACGGCGGATCGGCGAGAAAGATCCGGTTCACATGGCCGCCCAGCGTGATCCACGCCCAGAACGCCACGAAGAGCACAAAGAAGGCGATGCCGAGCACGGTTCGGGTGCCCGGCGGAACGGGATGCAAGGGACGCAGCATCAGGCACTGTCCTTAAAGCATGTCTCCCGAAAGCGGGAACCGGTTTCGGGACAAAGACATGCGTAAAATCAAGAAACCTAAAGCGCAGGGAGCGAATCTGAAAGATCGCGACGCGCTTTAAGGAGAAGGAACGGCGGCTTGTCGCCGCCGTCGATCGAGGGATGCGCGATCAGTTGGCCAGCGCGCTGGTGTCGGCGAGCGTCGTCACGTCCGGCGCTTCCTTGATCAGGCCCATCTGCAGCAGCAGCTCCGCCGCGGTCTTGGAGAAGTCCTGGAAGTCCTTCGTGAAGAACTGCTTGTTCTCTTCCCGGTCGGCCCATTTCAGGTACTTGGCCGAGTCCTCGAACTCCTTGGCCGACTGCTTCACGTCGGCGCCCATGATCTCGTAGGATTTTTGCGGATCCTTCTTGATCATGTCGAGCGCGTCGAAATAGCTGTCGGCCAGCGCCTTGGCGGCATCGGGATTGGCCTTGAGGAAGTCCGGCGTGCAGCCGACGGTGTCCAGCACCATCGGATAGTCGAGCGTGGTCGCTAGGATATGCCCTTGGTCGGTCTTGTCGCGCACTGCGGAAATGAAGGGCTCATAGGTGACTGCGGCGTCGTTCTGTCCGGCAAGGAAGGCTTGCGCTGCCGCGTCAGGCTCCAGGTTGACGACCGTCACGTCCTTGGTCGACATGCCGTTCTTGTTGAGCACCCAGGCGAGCAGGAAATAGGGCGACGTGCCGGGAGCAGACGACGCGACGTTCTTGCCCTTGAGGTCGGCGACCGTCTTGATGTTGTTGCGCACGACGATGCCGTCGGCGCCGTAGGACTTGTCGAGCTGGAATATCTGCTTGGTGGTGACGCCGCTGGCGTTCCACACCATCCAGGTCTCGACAGTGGTTGCAGCGCATTGCAGATCGCCGCTGGCAATCGCCAGCGGCCGGCTCGCCTGCGGCACCTTCTTCAGCGTGACGTCGAGCCCATGTTTCTCGAAGAGGCCGGCCTGCTTGGCTAAAGTCAGCGGCGCAAATCCGGTCCATCCGCTGATACCGATGGTGAGCGACGTGGCAGCGGCAGCCGGCGCCGACATCCCGACGACCGCCGTCAAAGCCACCGCGAGAATGCTGGTCCTGTTCATCATGGTTCCCCTTTTTGTCTGGTGAGAGGAGATTGTCTCACAGAGCGCAAAAGGCTTGTCAATGAAGCAGGACCGGTCATGGACCATGGTCCAAGTCAGCGCACCGGGAGCCTCCTCAAGCGTACTTGAACTGACCGGTTGTGGCAGATCATCCGGGACGACGTCGGTGTTCAGTATTGGTCGCAATAGCACTCGGCCGACGAGATGCGGTCGTTCCAGCCGGAATCTCCGAAACCGCGAACCCTGCGATTGAGTTCGATCGAGCGACCGCGCCTGCCTGAATTCTCATAGGCAACGAGCGTGCAGCCACGGCGCACGAGCACCGAGGAGACACGATCGTTCCAGAACTGGCCGCCGCGGAAATTGACGGCGTCGTCAGGCCCCATCTCCAGCGAGCGTCCCCGGAAATTGATGTCCTCGAACAGCACGCAGGCCGCCTCGCCGTAGAATTGGGCGCTGGCGCTCCCGGCGCAAAGCAGAGATGCAAATACGGTCGGAATGAGCAGGCGTTTCATTATGATGCTTCCTTGTTCAGCCACTTCGAGCGATGCCGCCGGCCCCAGGCACTTTGCCATCGTGCCGCGCGCAGAAGCAAGCTCGCGCCTGATCGTCCAGCCGCCACCTTAGCGCTGGTATAACGCTCCAGACGGAAAACCGCTGCGCACTTTTCCTGGAATTGCTTTTAGCGGCTGTCCAGCATCCAGCCGCGATTGCGCCACATCTTTTCCCCGGCCAAGCAATCGGCTGCCGGCCGGTCGTCGGCGAGCACCACCGGCGGATGATCCGCCTCTTCCGCCGCCCATCGCTGCGATGCCGGACCGGCAAGCTCCAGCACCAGCTTGCGGCGGATCGCTTCCGGGAACTGCGTCCAATCGTTGACCGGAATCATGAAGGCGCCCGGCCCGCCGATGACGCAGTCGCTGTAGTAGCGGTCGAGATTGGCGACATCGAAGGCACCGCTGAAACCGCCGCGCGTCATCAGCGGCAGTCCATTGATGGTGATACCCTGTTTCACCACCTCGTCCCGCGTGATGTCGACCGGCGCGCCCTGGTTGTTGGGTCCGTCGCCCGAAACATCGATGACGCGCTTGGTGCCCTGAAAACCGCTTTCGGCGAAAAGGTCGCTGCCGAATTCAAGCGCGCCGGAGATCGAGGTTCGCCGCGCGCTGTCCGGCGGACTGGCATTGAGCTGCGCAACCACCCTCTCTGCATCGGCGCGATTGGCGATCACAGTCCACGGCACGACGACCCGCTGCCATCTGGTGCCGGCCCATTCGACATAGGTGACGGCGATCTTGCCATAAGCGCCGTCGGCAATGGCCTTCAGCACGTTGTCATGCGTGAGCGCCGCGGCATAGCCATGGCGCTGGATCTCGAGTTCGGCCGGCGACATGGAGAGTGAAACATCGACCGCCAGCACCAGTTCGACATCGACCGGCTCGGCGGGAGAAGCTGCTGATGTCAGCCAAAGCGCCAGCGCCAGCGCGGCGCTGCCTGAGAAGATATGCCTTGCGCGGGCATAAGCAGACATAGGGGGAGGGTAAGCGAAAATAGCCGCGTGCAAAAGCCGGGAATTCCCGGGCATCGCATTCCCGCCAGCCCAAGGCCCTCTTAAAAATACCGCGCGAGATTCGAACGGATGCGTTCCAGCACGGTGTCTCCGGAGACGTCGGGCACGAATTTTGCGCTGGTGATTGCCTCGTAGGCCTGGATATAGACCTCCGAGGCCTGATTGACGATCTCGTCCGGGATCCTTGGGATCGGTTCCTTGTAGGGGTCGCACCGCGCCAATACCCACGACCGGATGAAGTCCTTGTCGAAACTCTGCGGCCGCACGCCGCCTTCGAACGCCTCATTGTAACTCGCTGCGATCCAGTAACGGCTGCTGTCGGGCGTGTGGATTTCGTCCGCAAGGACGATGGCGCCGTCCGGCGCCGTGCCGAATTCGTACTTGGTGTCGGCCAGAATCAGGCCGCGTTCGGCGGCGCGCTGCTGGCCGCGGGCGAACAACTGCAGCGAATAGCGCGATACGGTGTCCCACTGCGCCTGCGTGAGAAGCCGCTGTTCGATAATCTCGGCTTCAGACAGTGGCTCATCGTGGCCGCCGCCTGCAGCCTTGCTGGTCGGAGTGATGATCGCCTCGGGCAGCTTTTCATTGTCGCGCAGCCCATCCGGAAAGCTGTGTCCGTAGAAGCTCCGTTCGCCTTTCCTGTACTTGGTCAGGATCGAGGTGCTGGTGGTTCCCGCCAGATAGCCGCGCACGACGATCTCGACCGGCAGCATATCGAGCCTTGCGCCGACGACGACATTGGGGTCGGGATACTCCAGCACGTGGTTGGGGCAGATGTCGGCGGTTTCCTCGAACCAATAGCGCGCTGTCTGGGTGAGGACCTGTCCCTTGAATGGGATCGAGGCCAGAATCGTATCGAACGCGCTCAAACGATCGGTGGCGATGATGATGCGGCGCCCGTCCGGCAGATCGTAGTTTTCGCGCACCTTGCCGTGATAGTGATTGGGAAGTTCGGGAATGAAGGCGTCGGACAGGATGCGCATATGGCGTGTTGCTTTCGCAGGCTTGTGATGGGGACACATAAGCTGTCGGCCTCGCACGTATCAAGCCGGTACCCAAGCCGTCTTCACATCGCCTCCGGGCACGGCAGGCGAATGATACAGCATCCGACTGTCACCCGCGTTGGCCCAACTTCAACCGCATGTGCGACGATCATCCGGTACAGAGAAAAAAGCCCGGCCGAAGCCGGGCTTTCGCATTCATCTTTTTGCGCCTGCGGCCTCAGCTCCTCGGCTTCAGGTTTTCTGGATCGTAGAGCGGTTTGTAGCCGACGCCGGCCACTTCGACCGGATAGGTCTCGCTGAAATACTCCACCTGCAGCTTGCGGCCCTCCTGGGCATAGGCCCAGGGCAGGTACGCAAGCGCGATGTTCTTGCCGATCGTCGGGCCGTAGGCGACCGAAGTGGTGAAAGAGCGGCGGCCGAGCTCGTCAACCAGCGTCTCGCCGGTCGCGGGGTCCTGCACCGGCATCGTGCCGACCGGATAGCGTGCGACACCCTTGGCATCGGTGTTCTCGGTCATCACCAACGTGCAGAGTATCGCCGGCTGATGGTGGCGGGCGCGATATTCGAGGTGTTTCGCCTTGCCGCAAAAATCGTTCTCCTTGACCTTCGGGCGGGCAAGATCGGCTTCGAGCAGATTGTACTCGGTCAGGAGGTCGGCATTCTGCAGCCTGAGGCTCTTTTCCATGCGGCGGGTGTTGGCATAGGTCTCGACGCCGAACGGCATGACGCCGGTCGAGCGCAGCGCGTCCCAGACGGCCAGCCCGTCCTCGTAACGCATATGCAGCTCCCAGCCCTGCTCGCCGACATAGGAGATGCGGAAGGCAGTGACATCCTTGCCGGCGATGCGGATCGGCTTGATTGCGGCGAACGGGAAATTCTCCGGCGAAAGCCCCTGTGGGTCCTCGACCACTTTCTGCAAGGTGGCGCGGGCATTCGGCCCCCAGATGCCGATCGTGACGTACTTCTCCGTGACGTCGGTGACGGTGACATCAAAACCTTTGTCCCGCGCGGTGCGCTGCATGTAGCGGAAGTCGCGCGGACCGGCGTCCGCACCGTCGATCACCCGGCAGCGGTCGGCCATACGGATCACCGTGAAGTCGGCGCGCACCATGCCTTCCTCGTCGAGGAAGTGGGTATAGATGCCCTTGCCGATATTGTTGTCGCCGCCGATCTTGGCCGCGCACAGCCATTCCAGCAGCGCGACATGGTCAGGGCCTTCGACATCGTACATCGAGAAGTGCGAGAGGTTGACGATGCCGCAATCCTCGCTCATCGCCAGATGCTCGGCATTGGAGACGCGCCAGAAATGGCGGTTGTCCCATTCGTTTTCGCGCACCGGCACGCGGTTGCCGTATTTTTCGAGCAGGTGCTCGTTGGCGGCATAGCCGTGGGCGCGCTCCCAGCCGCCCAGCTCCATGAAATAGCCGCCGAGCTCCTTCTCGCGCTCCCAGAAAGGCGAGCGACGGATGTTGCGGCCCTTGGAGAAGGGCTCGCGCGGATGCACAGCCGGATTGTAGACCTTCATCGCGGTCTCGGTGCAGCGATCCCAGATGAACTGCTCCTGCATCTGGTGCGGGTAGAAGCGCGCATAGTCGATGGCGTGGTGGTCGATCGAGGTGCGGCCGTCGGTCATCCAGTCGGCGATCAGCTTGCCCATGCCCGGGCCGTCCTTGACCCATATGGCGACGGCATACCAAAGCCCCCTCACCTTCTGGCTTTCGCCCATGGACGGGCCGCCATCGGTCGTCACCTGCAGCAACCCGTTGAAGGAATGGCCCTCATTGTAGCCGAGCTCGCCGAGGATCGGCGTCAGCTCCATGGCGCGCTCCAGCGGCGCCATGATCTGCTCCATGTCGAGGTCGCGCTGCGAGGGCGAGAGCCGCGCCTGGTCCTTCTCGAGCAGGTCGCGCGGGTGGCAGAGACGCGGATTGGTCTCTTCGTAGTAGCCCCATTCGATCTGTCCGCCTTCGGCGGTCTTGGGGTCGCCGGTGTCGCGCATATAGGCGGAGTTGCCCTGGTCGCGCAGCAGCGGCCAGCCGATCTCCTTGCCGGTGCCGGCGAACTCGTTGTAGGGGCCGAAGAAGGTCAGCGGATGGTCGATCGGCATGACCGGCAGATCCTCGCCGACCAATGCCGCGGTGAGCCGTCCCCAAATACCGGTGCAGACGACGACATAGTCGGCCTCGATCGTGCCGCGCTCGGTCACCACGCCCTTGATGCGTCCATTCTCGACGATCAGCTCCTTGGCGGAGGTGTTGGCGAAGGCCTGGAGCTTGCCGGAGGCTACACCCTGGTCGACCAGCTTGCCGGCGACCGTCTGCGAGCGCGGGATGACGAGGCCGGCATCCGGATCCCACAACCCGCCCTGCACCAGATGCTCCTCGATCAGCGGGAACTTCTGCTTGATCTCGGCCGGCTCGATCAGGCGGGCGCGTGTGCCGAAGGACTTGGCCGAGGCGATCTTGCGCTTGATCTCTTCCATGCGGCCATCGTCGCCGACGCGCGCGACTTCCAGGCCGCCGATGCGGGCGTAGTGGCCCATCTTTTCGTAGAAATCGATGGAATAGAGCGTCGTCCAGCAGGACAGGAAGTCGTGGCTGGTCGTGTAGCAGAAGTCGGAGGCATGCGCCGTCGAGCCGATATCGGTCGGGATGCCCGACTTGTCGATGCCGACGATGTCGTCCCAGCCGCGCTCGATCAGGTGATGGGCGACCGACGCGCCGACGATACCGCCCAGACCGACGATGACGACCTTCGCCTTTTTCGGAAACTCTGCCATTGCCCGCGACTCCAAAGTGGTAAAGCCGGCGGACTATAGGGCCGAGCGGTAGGGTGATTGAAGCCTGTTTGCGACATTAGGAAAAGGCCGAGCGACCCTGACAGCCGAACGCGCCTCGTCCGGGGTGTCACCGGTGAGGATTTCCTGATGTGCCGGAGCCGAATTCGCGCTCGATACCTCGCAAAAGCTTCCCGAAGACAAACCGCTTGCCTTCGCGCACGCTGTCCTCGAGCGGTTTCGCGCCGGCCAGATGCGCGGCGATCGCGCTCGCCAGCATGCAGCCGGTCCCGCGCATCGATCCGGCAAGCCTGGGCATGTCGAAGCGGATAGGTTCTTGCCCGCCGCTCAACAGAATATCCGTTGATCTGGGTCCCGCCGCATGGCCGCCCTTGATGAGCACCGCCTGGGACCCGTCCGCAAGCAATCGCCTTCCCTGCCGCAGCGCATCTTCGTCGTCCGCGGCCAAATCCGAACCGGTCAGGATCGCCAGCTCGATGAGGTTCGGCGTGACCAGACGGCAAAGCGGCATGAGATCGCGTTTCAGGACCCCGATCGCTCCCGGTTCCAGCAATTGCCTGCCCGACGTGGAAGCCAGCACCGGATCGAGGACCGTCGGTATCCGCGGATTTTCGCCGAGCACGGTGGCAACCGCCGCGATAACGCGTCCCGTTGAAAGCATTCCGATCTTTATCGCCGACACTTTATTGGCCCGCAGCGCCGCGCGCATCTGATCGGCGACCAGGCCGGGCTGCATATGGTGGACCGCCGTAACGGATTGGTGTGTCTGCACCGTTACCGCGGTGACGGCAACGCAACTGCGCAAGCCGATCGAAGAGATCGTCTCGATATCGCGCGCAATCCCGGCGCCGCCGCTGGAATCCGATCCGCCGACGACGAGCACATGCGGGTCCCGGTTCAGCGCCATTGCTCCGTCTTGTCGATCCATTCCCTGGTACGCGCCTCGGGGTCCGGATTCAGCGTTATGTCCGTCACCACCGCCGCGCTGTCGGCGCCGGCCCCGAAAACGCCATCGAGCCGTTCGGGATTGAGGCCGCCGATGGCGACCAGCGGAATGGGTGCGACGGCGTCCTTCCAGGCGCGAAGCCTCTCGAGCCCCTGCGGCGCCCATTTCATTGTCTTCAGGATGGTCGGATAGACGGGACCCAGCGCGACGTAGTCGGGCCTGGCTGCCATAGCCGTCTGCAGTTCGGCATGATCATGGGTGCTCAGCCCGAGCCTGATGCCGGCCGCCCGTATCTCCGAGAGGTCGGCGGCCTGCAGGTCCTCCTGGCCGAGGTGGACGAAGTCGCAGCCCTCTTCGATCGCCAGCCGCCAATGATCGTTGACAATGAGCTGGCAATGGTGTCGCGCGCACAAGGCTTTTGCCTTGCGGATTTCCGCGCGCAGCCTGCCCTCGTCCATGTCCTTGATGCGGAGTTGCACCAGCCTGACGCCGAGCGGCACAAGCCGTTCGATCCAGGCGGCGCTGTCGACGATCAAGTAGAAGGGATCGAGCTTCATGAGAAAACCGCCCTGCCGATTGTAGGAGTCGATGGCACGGCGACGTCGCGCGGCTCGAGCAGTCCTGAACCATACGCTTCCCGGCCGGCATCGACCGCCTTGCCGAAAGCGCGCGCCATGCCCACCGGGTCGGCCGCCTTGGCAACCGCGGTGTTGAGGAGCACGGCGTCAAAACCGAGTTCCATAACGGTTGCCGCGTGCGACGGTCGTCCGAGACCAGCATCGACGATCAATGGCACGTCGGGGAAATGCCCGCGCAGCGAGCGCAGCGCCATGATGTTGACCGGCCCGAGCGCCGAGCCGATCGGCGCGCACCACGGCATCAGAACCTTGCAGCCTGCCTCGAGCAGCCGCTCGGCGACGATAAGGTCGTCGGTGGTATAGGGGAAAACGCTGAACCCGTCTTCGCAAAGGATGCGCGCGGCTTCGACCAGACCGAAGACGTCGGGCTGCAGCGTGTCGTGGTTGCCGATCACTTCGAGCTTGATCCAGGACGTGCCGAAGACTTCGCGCGCCATCTTCGCGGTCGTCACGGCTTCCTTCACGGAGTGGCAGCCGGCGGTGTTGGGCAGCACCCTCACGCCGAGCGAACGGATCAGCGACCAGAATTTCTCGCCGGCCTTGCCGCCGGCCATTTCCCGGCGCAGCGAGACGGTCACCACCGAGGTGCCTGACGCCTTGACCGCATCGGCCAGGATCGCCGGCGAAGGATATTGGGCGGTGCCCAGCAGCAGGCGCGAGGCAAGTTTTGTCCCGAGAAGATCGAACATCGGCTAGCCTCCCTGCATGGGTGACAGGATTTCGATCCGGTCGCCCTCGCTCAACCGGAATTCCGCCCGTCCGGCCGCGGGAACAACATCGCCGTTCAGCGCGGTGGCGAGCCAGCCGCCCTCATAGTCAAGCTCCTTCAAAAGGGCGTCGAGCGTTGTCGCCTCGACCTCAAGCGCTTCGCCATTGACGATCAGCTTCATTTTCAGACTCCAGGCCGGCAGATGAATTGTCGGCAGATGAATTGAAGAGAAGGCCGGCAGCCTGCTCGGCCATGGCCGGTGAGAGCAGGAAACCGTGCCGGTAGAGACCGTTGATCGTGATCGCGCCGTCCTTCCGACGCTTCACCCGCGGCAGATTGTCGGGATAGGCAGGGCGTACACCCACTCCTGTCTCGACGATTTCGGCCTCACCGAACGCCGGATGGAGTGCGTAGGCAGCATTGAGAAGCTCCATCAGCGAACGGGCGGTGATCGGCCCGTCATGGTCGCTTTCGATCATGGTCGCGCCGACCATGAAGTGATGATCGGCCCGCGGCACGACGTAGATCGGATGACGCGGATGGAGCAGACGCACCGGCCGGGCGAGCGAGACCTCACGCGTGTGGAGGAGCAGCATTTCGCCGCGCACGCCGCGCAAGTCGTCGTCGGCTCGCGCGATGCCCGTGCAGTCGATCACCTGATCGAAGTCGGAAAGGGCAACCTCGCCCGCCTCGAAAAGGAAGACGACGCCCATGGCGCGCAGTTTGCCGGCGAGGGCTTCGAGAACCCGACGGGGATCGAGATGGGCTTCGCCGGCAAAGAACAGGCCCTGGCGGAAGCGACCGGCAAGATCGGGTTCGAGGGCGGCAATCGCCTTTTCGTCGAGCGGCTCACAATTGCGCGTGCGAGCCGAAAAACGGGCAAGCTCGAAGGCGTCGCGCGCGTGAGCGACGACGAGAGTGCCGGCCCTTGTCACGAGCCCGGGCAGCGTCCTTTCCCACCAGTCGGCCGAAACCTTGCCGAGCGTGACAACCGCCTCCTCGGCGCTTTCGCGTTCGCACCAGGGGGCGAGCATGCCGCCAGCGAGCCAGGAGGCGTTGCCGCCTATCTGGCTGCGAATTTCAGCAACCGTGACCGACGCACCCCGCGCGGCCAATTCGTGGGCGACGGTGAGGCCTGCCACACCGGCGCCTTTGACAAGGACGCGGCGCATGGCTCAGTGCGTCTCCCGATCTTTCTGCGCCAAAGCCTGATTTTCCGCCTCGGGCGGTTCGACCGGCATATAGAGATCGCCGCCTGCGCGATATTTCTCCGCCATCGCCGCCATCCCCTCCTTCTGCGCTTCCGCGCGAATGTCGTGGGAGATGCGCATGGAGCAGAATTTCGGCCCGCACATGGAGCAGAAATGCGCCAGCTTGTGCGCTTCCTTGGGCAAGGTCTCGTCGTGCATCGAGCGCGCGGTTTCGGGATCGAGCGACAGGTTGAACTGGTCTTCCCAGCGGAACTCGAACCGTGCCCGCGAAAGCGCGTCGTCGCGGATCTTCGCCGCGGGATGCCCCTTGGCAAGATCCGCGGCGTGCGCGGCTATCTTGTAAGTGATCACGCCGGTCTTGACGTCGTTGCGATCCGGCAGGCCGAGATGTTCCTTCGGCGTCACATAGCAGAGCATGGCCGTGCCGAACCAGCCGATCATGGCGGCACCGATGCCGGAGGTGATGTGGTCGTAGCCCGGCGCTATGTCCGTCGTCAGCGGCCCGAGAGTGTAGAACGGCGCCTCGCCGCAGACGGCAAGTTGCTTGTCCATGTTCTGCTTGATCTTGTGCATGGGAACATGGCCGGGGCCTTCGATCATCACCTGGCAGTCTTTCGCCCAGGCGATCTTCGTCAATTCGCCAAGCGTCTCCAGCTCGGCGAATTGGGCTTGGTCATTGGCATCGGCGATCGAGCCGGGGCGAAGGCCGTCGCCGAGCGAGAAGGAGACGTCATAGGCTCTGGCGATGTCGCAGATCTCCTCGAAATGCTCATAGAGGAAGCTTTCGCGATGATGGTGAAGGCACCATTTCGCCATGATCGAGCCGCCCCTGCTGACAATACCGGTAACCCGGCCGACGGTGAGCGGGATGTAGTGCAGCCGCACGCCGGCATGAATGGTGAAGTAGTCGACGCCCTGCTCGGCCTGCTCGATCAGCGTGTCGCGATAGACTTCCCAACTCAGATCCTCGGCGATGCCGCCCACCTTCTCCAGCGCCTGGTAGAGCGGCACCGTGCCGATCGGCACCGGCGAATTGCGCACGATCCATTCGCGGATGTTGTGGATGTTGCGGCCGGTCGACAGGTCCATGACCGTGTCGGCGCCCCAGCGGATCGCCCAGACCATCTTTTCGACCTCCTCGGCCATCGACGAGGTGACTGCGGAATTGCCGATATTGGCGTTGATCTTCACCAGGAAATTGCGGCCGATGATCATCGGCTCGCTCTCGGGATGGTTGATGTTGGCGGGGATGATGGCGCGGCCCCGCGCCACCTCGTCGCGCACGAATTCCGGCGTGACGAAATCCGGTATCGACGCGCCGAACGCTTCCCCATCCTGTTGCAGCTTGCCCCGCAGCATCTCGCGGCCAAGGTTCTCGCGGATGGCCACAAATTCCATCTCGGGCGTGACGATCCCGGCGCGCGCATAGGCGAGCTGCGTCACCGCCTTGCCGGCCCTTGCCCTCAGCGGACGATTGCGGACGGGAAATTCCGGCGTCAGGCGCTCTCCTGTCGCAAATCCGTTGTCCTCCGGCCTGACATGGCGGCCGTCATAGGACTCGACATCGCCGCGTGCCACGATCCAGTCCTCCCGAAGCCTGGCAAGACCCTTTTCGATGTCCGTTTCAATCGCCGGGTCGGTATAGGGGCCGGACGGATCGTAGACGGTCACTGGCGCCTCGCCGGCGGTCGGGTGAACGGCGATCTCGCGCATCGGCACCCTGATCTGCGGATGGAGGACGCCGGACTTGTGGATCTTCCGCGACGCCGGCAGCGGCCCGGTCGATACGGTCGGGGTCAAGGCATTCATTTGAGGCTCCTTTGCTCGTTGCATTGGAGACCCAGTTCTGTGCCGGAAGGATGTAAAGCCGCCTTGGTCAACCTGTGCGAACAGGTCTTCGGGCATGAACTCCCGCAAAGCGCTTGCACCGTCCCTACGCCAGTATGAACTGGATCAGGTTCAACGGGTCACTGCGCCGCAGAAGCCAGCAGTATCTCAGCCCCTTGCCGGGACTCCCCTGGTGAATGGCCTAGGTTGAACGGGCCGGCGCCATCTTGTCAAGCGTGGTTGGCCGGCAATCGCGAGTCATTGCCGTCGTGGACGCAAGGTTGGAGATCGTGCGGCCCGCCGGCAAGCCGTGCGAATGAAGCACGCGCGCAAGGCTCGAAACCGGATTCATCAATTGTCTTCGGGAACGACTTCCAGCGCCGCGCGACCGCCCCGACTGGCCGATGCCCACAGTGCCATCAGCGGCGCGGCCAGCAGCAGGAAGGGCGGCAGAAGATTGGGGAAATAGATGCGCGTATCGTGGATCGGGAAGACCGCGAACTTGGCGAGCACGCCGAGCACGAGCGCCGCAAGCAGGATGCCGGCGCGCCGGTCGAGCCGGAAGCCGGCGCGGTCGAGCCCGTACCAGCCGGCTAAAGCCAGCACCGAGACGCCGACCCAGTTGTTGACGTTGATGGCGCGCACCACCGAGGCGGCGAAGGCCCTGAGATAGGCCGCCGCCGAGAATGGCGGTTCGAAACCGTCCATATTGTAGTGCTGCTCGATGCTGGAGAACCACAGATGCGGCCACCAGCCGGGGTGCTGGGCCCAGTGCGAGATGGCGAAATAGGCGACGAAAGAGACAGCGAAACCAGCCAGCGCCCCCCACGCCTTCTGCCGGAATGCGACAAGCAGCACGGCGAAGATGGCGAGGAAGACGATGTTGTCCGGCCGCGCCATGAAGGCGAGGAAAAGCAGAATCGCCGTCGCCGCCTCGCGCTTGCGCACATAGGCGAACAGCCCGCCGAGGAACAGCGCCGAGCAGAGAAGGTCAGGCGTCGAAGCCCGCGCGGCGTCGCCGAAATCGGACATGATCAGGACGGCGCCGACGACGGGCGCCAGCGCCAGCGCGCCTTCCGCGCGCAGCCAGGTGAGCGTGATCGCGCCGAACAGCAGCACCGAGAACACCTGCACCAGCCGCATCGCCTCGACCGGCGACACGACATGGCTGAGGCTGGACAGGATCTCGGCGTAGAGGAACTTGATCCGGTACATGCCGAGCAGCGAATGGAAGTCGGCGGCATTCTCCGTCATGTGGCTGCGAAAGCCGCCGCCATCATCGGTCAGCGTCTTGTAGTCGCCGGCCGACACGCCGGCTTTCACCGTGCTGTAGGCATAGTCGTGCAGCGCCTGCGGATCGGGATAGGCGTCTTCCTCGGCGATCGCCAGATAGGGCAGCATGTCCCAATTGGCGTCGGGCATGAACCAGGCCGTGAAAGCGGTGAGCAGGATATAGAGCGAGAAGGTCGCCGCGCCGATCGGCGCGGCCCATCTTGCATAGGCTCCCTCGCCCCAGGCAAGACCGGCGCCGGTCAGCCGGTCGAGCGGATTGGCGGGAGCGACGGGTGATGGCCTGGTCAGCATCGTCTGTCTCAGAGGACCTGGCTTTTGACGAAGTCCTTCACGATCGCCACGATGCCGCGCGACAGGAGGTTGTCGAAGGCATCGACGAAGCGGTCGACATGCTCGCGCTGGCAGATCAGCGGCGGCTCAAGCCGGATGACGTTGCGATTGTACTCGGTGAAGGCGACGAGCACGTCATAGTCGCGCAGGAGCAGCGAGCCGACGAAGCCCGACAGCGAGCCCTTCAGCTTGTCGTCGAGCACGCTCACCACCGGACGCAGCATCATCGGCAGGGTCTGCGAGAAATCGTGGAACTCGAGTCCGACCATAAGACCCTTGCCGCGCACGTCCTTGATGATCTTTGGATATTTCTCCTTCAGCGCCTGCAGCCGCTGCAGAAGGTAATCGCCGGTCGAGGCGGCGTTGTCGATGAGGCCCTCGTCATAGAGGACGTTCAGCGCCTCGATCGCGGTGACGCAAGCCTCGCCCATGCCGCCGAAGGTCGCCATGGCATGGATCATCGCCGTCTTCGGCGTGCCATAGGCCTTCATGTAGACGTCCCGCTTGGCGATCATGGCGCCGACCGCCGCCTTGCCGCCGCCGAGCGATTTCGCCAGCGCAGTCACGTCCGGCACGACGCCGTAATGCTCGAAGGCATAGAAGCGGCCGCTGCGGCCATAGCCGCACTGCACCTCGTCGGCGACCCACAGCACGCCATGCTGGTCGCAAAGCGCGCGCAGCTTCTGCCAATATTGCGCCTCTGCCTGGATGATGCCGCCGCCGCCCTGGATGGTTTCCAGCACGATGACGCCGATCCCGGGATCGCTTTTGAACAGGCGCTCGACCGCGTCGATGTCGGCGAAGGGAACACGCACGACATTGTCGGCCACCTTGAAGTCTGCACGGTAGAGCTGACCGTCGGTGATCGCCAGCACGCCCTTGGTCTTGCCGTGGAAAGAATTCTCGGCATAGACGACCTTCGGCCGCTTAGGCCCCGCGGCGCGCTCGGCGAGCTTCACCGCCGCTTCCATCGCCTCCGAGCCGGACGAGCCCAGGAACACCATGTCGAGCTCGCCGGGCGAGCACTTGGCGATGTTGTGCGCGAGCGCTGCCGCATATTGCGACATGAAGGCGATGGCGATCTCCTGGCGCTTCTCCTCCTGGAATTTGCGACGGGCTTCCAGGATGCGCGGATGGTTGTGGCCGAAGGCCAGCGAGCCGAAGCCGCCGAAGAAGTCGAGGATCTTGCGGCCGTTCTGGTCGATGTAGAACATGCCTTCAGCGCGCTCGATCTTGACCTTATGGAAGCCGAGCAGCTTCATGAAATGCAGCTGGCCCGGGTTGAGGTGCGCCTTGAACAGGTCCGTGATGCGGGCGACGTCCATCGCCTTGGCCTGCTCGACGCTGATCAGATCCGGCTTGGCGATGGTCGAGGGCGACAGCGCCGGCGCTTCGACCAGCGCGCGTGTCCCCGTGTGTTCCGGCTTGGCCATGACGGTCATCTCGAAAATCTCCCCTTCGCCGTCTTATTCGGCAGGAACGTGTTCGGTGGCGACGGCGTGGCCGTCCTTTTTGGCGCGATATTCGCTGTAGGCGGCGATCAGCATGTCCTCGTCGCGGTATTGCGGCACCCAGCCGAGCTGACGCTCGGCCTTGGACACGTCGAGCACGCATTCCTCGTCGGCGATCAGATACTGTTCCGGATCCATGATCGGCATGTTCATGAGATCGAGCAGGTCGAGCGTGCGCTTGACCGCCCAGCCCGGCGTCGGCAGCAGAATCGACTTGGAGCCGGCATGGCGGATCAGGTCGCCGAGCAGCTTCCTGACCGGCGGCGGATTGAGCGAGCCGAGATTGTAGGCCTCGTTCGGCACGCCGGCTTTCCAGGCCGCGCGGGCGGCTTCTGCGCAATCGAACACCGAGATGAACTGGTAAGGGTTCCGGCCCGAACCGATCATCGGCACGGGAAAATTCCAGTCGACCAGCTTGAAGAGCTTTTCCAGGATGCCGAGACGCCCAGGGCCGATGATCAGCCGCGGCCGGAACAGCGAGATCGACATGCCGCGCTTGCGCCATTCGGCGGCGAGCTCCTCGGTCTTGAGCTTCGACAGCCCATATTCGCCAAGCGGCGCGACCGGATGATCCTCCGTCATCGGCAGCACCACCGTGTGGCCGTAGATCATGTCGGTCGTGTAGTGGACCAGCTTCGAGGCGCCGGCCTTGTCCATCGCCTGGATGATGTGCTCGGTGCCGTGGAAATTCACTGGGAAGAAGAAGTCGTGCCGCTTGGCGCGCACCTGGATCGGCGACAGCATCTTGGCCGACAAATTGTAGACCATGTCGTCGGCCCTGAGGCCCAGTGCCGCGACCGATGCCGGATCGGTCACATCGCAGGTGATGAAGCGCACCGAACGATAGTGCGGCAGGTCGCTCTTGACGATGTCGGCGACGACGACGTTCTCGCCGTCCGCGGCAAGCTTGGGAGCAAGATGACGGCCGACGAAGCCGTCGCCGCCAAAAATCACATGTCTCATCGAACGATCTCGTTTGTGCCGATCTTGTCGGGGGTGATGGAAGCGGCCTGGTCCTCATGCCCGCGACCGCCCAGATCGCGACCACTTTGAGCGATCAAGATTGTGCCGACGCAGATGCAGGCGATGCCGGCGATGCGCCAGCCATTGAGGTCCTCGCGGAACACGAAATAGGCAAAGACGGCGACCGCGACATAGGCGAGGCTGAGGAACGGATAGGCGAAGCTGAGCTCGACCTTCGACAGCACGTAAAGGTGCGAGGCCATCGAGATGACGAAAGTGCAGAGGCCGAGGAAGACCCACGGGCTGAACACGACCTGCAGCAGCTTGACGAGCGGATTGGCGCCGTCGAACGAAATCGGCCCCAGCGACATCATGCCCTGCTTCAGCATCAGCTGCGCAGCGGCATTGGTCATGACGGTAAAAAGAATAAAGACGATGTATTTCATTGTTGCCACCCCGCCCTGAGCGGTCCTACTGCAAACCTGCAAATATTTGGTGAAATCACATGTCTATTTTGAGTAAACCTCGATCTTAACGCTTCATTTACCAAGATCTACTCAAATTCGATCTATTCCGCAGCTTCCGCGGCACCTCGTCGAGCATCCAGTTTTTTTGCTGTCCGCGCCCAGAAACCCGATAGGAAAGCGGGATCGCGAAGCGCCTCCAGCCGCTGCCATTGCGGGAAGGACGCAGCGAAGGTTTCGGGCTCCATGCGCGCATCCTTGTAGGGATTGACGGCGCCGCCGGCCTCGACCGTGATGCGGTCGAGTTCGGCGAGCAGCCGCAGCGTCTTTTCACCCCTGTTGGGGAAATCGAGCGTCAGCGTGTAGCCCGGCCGGGGAAACGACAGCAGCGCCGGCGAACGGACGTCACCAAACCGCTTCAGCACCGTCAGGAAGGAGCCTTGCCCGGCCCGCCGCGCCGCCTCGAGCAGGGCCGGCACGGCGCGCCGGGCGACGACCTCCGGCACCACGCTCTGGTGCTGGAAAAGCCCCCGCGGTCCATACAGGCGGTTCCAGTCGCGAACCCCGTCGAGCGGAAAGAAGAAGCCCTGGTAGCCCGCCTGGCGCGCATCGGACGAACAGCCTTTCTTCCACCGATAGGCAGCGTTGAAGGCGGTCAGGAACGGCCGGTTGAGCACGTTGAAGGGCGGCCGCACGGGCACCGAAAGCCGGCTGCCCGCCAGCGCCGCGGCATGCGATCCATGTTCGGCATGGTTGCCGGTCAACAGCAGCCCGCGTCCCCGCCCGTGGCCGCCGGCAAGCTGATCGATCCAGGCAACGGCATATTCGTTGGCGCGGTCGGCCGCATCGGCAAGATCGAAGAATTCGCCGAGGTCGCGAAACCGGGTCACCTTCTCGACGATGTCGAGCGACGGCACGCGCATCAGCCGGATCGAGGCCGACAGGATCAATCCGGTCAAGCCCATGCCGCCGATCGTCGCCATGAACAGATGGGCATTGTCGGTGTCGGAGCAGCGATAGGTCCGGCCGTCGGACCGCAGCAAGGTGAACGATTCGACATGGCAGCCGAACGTGCCGCGCCGGTGGTGGTTCTTGCCGTGGACATCGTTGGCGATGGCGCCGCCGATCGTCACGAACTGCGTGCCTGGAACCACGGCCGGAAAGAAGCCGTAGGGCGCGGCATGCGCGATGATGTCGCAAAGCAGCACACCGGCATCGGCCTCGATCACGCCGGTCTCGGCGTTGAAAGAACGGATACGGTCCAGCGGCCGCATGTCGACGACCATGCCGGCGTCGTTCTGGCAGCTGTCGCCATAGGAGCGGCCATTGCCGTAGCCGATGAGCGAGCCGGGCTTTGCCGCGCCGCTCTTCAACAGCGCAACGGCTTCGTCGGCCGGCATCGCCCGGCGCGCCGGCGGCGTCGTCAGCCCAAAGCTGCCGAAGCGTTCGCCACCCATCCTCACCAGCCCCAGCCTCCGACCATCAGAAGCGCCGCGCCGATGGCAACGACGATCTGGCTGCGCCAGTCGCTGATGATGAAGACGACCGGGTCGTCATGCATCTCGTCGCGGCGCGCGAGGATCCAGACGCGCATGGTGAGGTAGAGCACGATCGGCGCGAGCGGCCAGACCAGCCAGGGATGCGGATAGAGCTCGCGCACCGAGACGCTGTCCATATAGAGCGCCAGCACCAGCGCCGAGGAGAAGGCCGAGGCCATGCCCGCCTGGGCGACGATCTCCTGGTCCTCGGTGCGGTAACCGCGGCCGGCGATCCGCTCGCCGGCGGGGATGGCGGTCGTGCGCAATTCGACGAAGCGCTTCACCAGCGCCAGCGACAGGAAGAAGAAGATCGAAAAGGCGAGCAGCCAGAAGGAAACGTCGACGCCGGTAGCGGCCGCGCCCGCCAAAACGCGGATCGTGTAGAGGCCGGCGAGCGTCAGGACATCGACCAGCAGCATGCGCTTGAACGACAGCGAATAGGCCGTGGTGACCAAGATGTAGCCGCCGAGCACGCCGAGGAACTCGATCGGCAGCAGGCAGCCGGCGGCGATGCCGATCGCTAGCAGCGCAATGATGGCGCCGAGGCCGAACGGGATCGACAGCGCGCCGCTGGCGAATGGCCGGTTGCGCTTGGTCGGATGCTTGCGGTCGAGCGCAAGGTCGAAGAAGTCGTTGACGATGTAGATGGCGGACGCCACGGCGCTGAACGAAACAAATGCCAGGAGGCACTCCCAGATCATGCCGAAGTTGAAATACTCATGCGACAGCACCATCGGCACCGCGATCAGCGAATTCTTCAGCCACTGATGGACCCTCAGCATCTTGACGTAGGTCTTCAGCGTCCGCTTCGGCGCCGGCATGGTCTCCGCGCCGTGCGCCGCCTGCCAGCGCTGGGCGCTGCGGTCCGGCGCCACGACGATCACGTTGCGGGCGGCGTCGAACACCTTGAGATCGTGGTGGCTGTTGCCGGCATAGTCGAAGCCGGCATCGCCATAGGCGGCGGCCAGCGACGCCCGCTTCCTGCCCGACGTCAAATTGTGCGGCCCGTCCGTCGCCAGCACGCGATCGAAGATGCCGAGATGGGCGGCGATCGCCTCGGCGAACTTGCGCGGCGTGCCGGTCGCCAGCACGATCTTGCGGCCTTCCTCGTGTTCGGCCCGAAGACGTGCCAGCAATTCAGCCCGGTAGGGCAGCGAAGCCGGATCGATGTCGATGCGCTTGGCTATTTCCTGCTTGACCCGCGCGGGCCCGCCAGCCAGCCAGAGCGGCACCAGAAAGAGATAGAGCGGGTTCTTCTTGAGGAGGATGAACAGGCCTTCCCACAGAAGGTCCGTTGCAATCAGCGTGCCATCGAGATCGACCGCAAGCGGGATTGCGTTCCTGTCCGACCGCGCGTCCATTGTCCTGCCCTGCTAACCCCGCGCCGCGTGTCGGCGTCCTTGCAGCGGATATAACGGGAGATGGCGGAGCGAACGTTAAAACGCCCGGTTGCAACGCGCTGGACGAACAGTATTTCCGGCGTCATCGTTAAGCAGCGGCTACCGGAAACGATAAAAGGCCGGACGTCCGTCCGGCCTTTGCCGATCATGTTGCAGGTTTTACTTGATACGGGCAACGCCGCCCGAGATCTCGACGGTTTCGGAACCGGTCAGCGCTTCGAGGTCGCCATTGGGCAGGGTGACGAAGCAGCCATTCGGGCAGAACTCCACCGTCTCGCCGGCGGCCAGCGCCAGCTCGGTCTTGCCGCCGCCTTCGGTGACGATCAACGTCCGCGTTTGAGCGTCCTTGTTGACCGCGCTGGCGGCAAAAGCCGAACCGCCCATAGCCAGGAAAGCGATAGCGGTAACGACAGACTTCCACATTGCAATTTCCGGTGTTTCCACACCGCCTCTGTTGCACTTCGCAAGGCATTCTCGCCCTTTGCGTGAGAGCTTATATGAGATGCAAGCTGAACCGCAACTGAATGCCGCATTCATGCCACAATTGGTTTTGGCAGCCGGATGCAGCGCCCCCGAAGGTGTATCGAGATTCGGGGGCAGGCCGTGTCGAAAATGGTGGTTTCCGAGAACCGGCCTACGCCGGCCGTAGCCTTCATAGAGCGGAGACCCTTATGAGGGCTTCGGCCGGCGAAGGCCGGAGCGGAGCGTACTTGAAAGTACGTGAGCACCGGAAGCGCAGGTAAGCACCATTTGCAGGCCGGTCTCACCCCGAATCTCGATGCACCCTAGCCCGGATCGGGCTTGCGCCCTTTGCGCTTCATCTTGGCGAGCCGTGCCTGCTCGGCCGCTGCTTCCGCCTCCAGTCGCTCGCGCTCGGCAAATTCCACCTCGATCTTGTCGTCGTCGATCGGCCAGGACTCCTGCTTCTTGGTCTCGACCACGGCGCGCGGCGTCGACGGGATCTCGATATGCTCGTCCTCGAAGATATCGAGGATCGCGAAGCGGATGTCGTTCTGGACGATGCTGCCGTTCATCACGTCGGCCACGAACACCCGGATTTCGAACTCGAGTGCGGCCGCCCCAAAATTGCCGAAGAGCACGAAGGGCTCCGGATTCTTGAGCACCATGGGATGTCCGCGCGCGATATCGAGCAGAAGCGCGTGGACGCGCTTGACGTCGCTGCCATAGGCGACGCCGACCTTGATATCGACGCGGCCGAGCTTGTTGCGATGCGTCCAGTTGCCGACGGCATTGTTGATGAGGTTGGAGTTGGGCAGAATCACCGACTGCCGCTGGAACGTCTCGATCTCGGTGGCACGCACGCTGATCTTCCTGACCGTGCCGCTGATGTCGCCGGCAACGATCCAGTCGCCCACCTTGAACGGACGTTCGGCAAGCAGGATCAGGCCGGAGACGAAATTCGAGACCACGTTCTGCAGGCCGAAGCCGATACCGAGAGAGAGCGCACCGGCGACCAGCGCCAGATTGGAAAGATCGATGCCCGCCGCCGATATGCCGACGAGCCCCGCGAGCGCGACGCCGGCATAGCCCACGGCCAGCCGGATCGAGTTGCGCACCCCGGTGTCGACCTTGCCGCGCGCCATGACCGACCCGTCGAGCCAGCCCTGGAACCAGCGCGTCAGGAAATAGCCGATGGCGAAGACTACGATGCCGGTGAGGATGCCCAGCACCGAGATGGTGACGGAACCGATCGTGACGCCCGTGGCCAGCTTGTAGGCCCAAGCCTCGATATCGCCGGGCTGGAAGCCCCACATCAAAAGGATCAGCGGCAGGAACACCAGCACGATCATCAGGTTGATGGCGATGCTGACCACCAGGCCGAGTTGGTCGAGCGCGGTGTCCTCATAGCTGGAATTGGCCAACAGCCAGCGCCCGACCGAAGTGTCGGCGAAGCCGCCCTCCTCGCCGATCGCCCGCGCCGACAGGAAGCCGATATAGGCGGTGACCAGAGTGGTGCCGGTGACCACGACCTGCACCGACACGAAAAGCGCAAGGCCGATATAGCCGAGCAGCGCCGCCGCGATGGTGGACAGGCCGAGCCCGATGGCAACGAAGCGAAGCCATGCCGGCCACGGCCGCCGCGAACCGTCTTCTGCCCTGAAAGGCCTCAGCGATCCCATCAGGATCAGGATGACGCCGACGATAATGGTGGCGACGAAGCTTCGAGCAATCGTCAGCGAGAGCGGCGAGCCCATCTTTTCGTTGACGACCGACAGGAAGTAATTGAAGCCAAGAACCACGGCCATGGCGGTGGCCAGCCGCACCAGCCAGCGCGCCGGACCGGTTGCGACTGGAATCAGCCGCCAGTTCGGCAGTCGCGGCTCCAGTGCCGCGTTGGTCAGCCGGTTGACGCAAAACACCATCGCGACCACGGCCAGCAACGCATTGAGGAATGTGCCGATGTCGCCGCGCAGCACGTTATAATAGTTGAAGAAGAACACCGCCGAGGCGAAGAACACGGCGAGCGCCGCTGTCGGCAGCAGCGTCGACCAGAACGCCACGGACAGCCGGCTGAGGTATGAAGGGTCCTCCACGGATGGATTGGGCTCGAAAACGCGGCCGAACAGCCGCCGGCCGCCGATGAGGAGGACTGCCGCCAGCGCCAGCGCCATCAGCGTCGCGGCAAGAATCGCCTGGAATTTGAACTTGAGCGCGAAGGTCAGCCAGGACGCCACGGCCTTGTAGAGGCCGGTGAACTGGTCATGCGCGTCGGAAAAGCCCTGCGGGCTCAGCGCATCGGTCAATTCGTAGCGTTTCGTCAGAACGCTGCGGAAAAGCTCGCTGCGCATGGTGGCGATCCTGTCGACCAGGCCGCTGACGCGGATCGAAAGGTTCTGCGCGCTGGCGACCACAGCATTGATCTCGGCCTTCTCTGCCGTAAGGGCAGCGCGTTCGTTGGCGACGATCGCGGGCTCTTGCTGTCCCTGAGCCGGCGCCGGCCCCAGAACCTCGATACGATTGTTGATGTCGTTGAGGCGCGAACGAAACGCCAGCGCGCTGTTCAGCGCCGCGCGCGATATATCCTCGAGCTGCAGGCGGATATCGACGAGGCCGGCATCGTCTTCGCCAGGATCGCCTATCTTCTTCTCCAAACCGTCGGCCTTGGCCGTCAGGTCCTGGATGGTCTTGGTCTGGTCGGCGATGAGCTGAGCCGAGCCATGGCCGATTGCCTGCGCCAACGCATCGAGCGACGGCTGCGCCGCGACGGCGACCATGGCGACCAGGATCAGGCGTAGCAGTCGGAAGATCATGACGTGACAGGCGACTCGCGACCGAAAAATCCCCTAAAATCCCGCCCTTGATAAAGACCGGTATATCTGGCGGCAAGCCGTCTCCATCAGTGCCCGACGACGCGGATCGGAGTCGGCCTGTCGAAAAGCGATGGCGCAATCTTGGCTTTGCGCTTCCCGCCTGCTCTATAGTCTGCCGCCTCGCACCAAAAGGACGATAGGAAGAATGGCGGAATACTCAGCCTTTTCGCTGCTCAAGAACGCGCTGACCGGCAACAAGGACTGGAAGCCGGCCTGGCGCAAGCCGGCCCCCAAGGCGTCCTATGACGTGATCGTCATCGGCGGCGGCGGCCACGGCCTTTCAACAGCCTATTATCTTGCCAAGGAACACGGCATCACCAATGTCGCGGTGCTGGAAAAGGGCTGGCTGGGCTCCGGCAATGTCGGCCGCAACACCACCGCGGTGCGCTCCAACTATCTCTTGCCGCAGAACACCCGCTTCTACGAACATTCGATGAAGCTGTGGGAGAACCTGTCGCACGACCTCAACTACAACGTCATGTTCTCGCAGCGCGGCTGCCTCAACCTCGCGCATACGCCGGCCCAGCTCGACGACTACGCCCGGCGCGGCAATGCCATGCGCCATCTCGGCGTCGACGCGGAGCTGATGAGCATCGACCAGATCAAGCGGCTTGTCCCGGCGCTGGACGTCTCGGGTTCGGCGCGCTTCCCCGTGCTTGGCGGACTGATGCAGCCGCGTGCCGGCACCGCCCGCCACGACGCTGTCGCCTGGGGCTATGCGCGCGGCGCCGACCGGCGCGGCGTCGACATCATCGAGAATTGCGAGGTCACCGGCTTCCTGCGCGACGGCGACCGCGTCACCGGCGTGACGACCACGCGCGGCGAGGTCCGCGCCAGGAAGGTGGCGCTTGCGGTTGCCGGCAGCACCGGCAGCGTCATGCGGCTTGCCGGCATTTCGCATATGCCGATCGAAAGCCACGTTCTGCAGGCCTTCGTCTCGGAATCGCTGAAGCCGGTCGTCGACACCGTTCTCACCTTCGGCATGGGCCACTTCTACATCTCGCAGTCCGACAAGGGCGGCCTCGTCTATGGCGGCGACCTCGACGGCTACAACAGCTATGCCCAGCGCGGCAGCCTGCCGATCGTCGACGAGGTGATGAGCGAGATGCTGGCGCTGTTCCCGGGCCTGGCGCGGGTGCGCATGCTGCGCTCCTGGGGCGGGCTTTGCGACATGACGATGGACGGCTCGCCGATCATCACCACCGGCCCGCTGCCCGGCATGTATCTCAATTGCGGCTGGTGCTATGGCGGCTTCAAGGCAACGCCCGCGTCAGGCTGGTGCTTCGCCTGGACTATCGCCAAGGACGAGCCGCACGAGTTCAACGCGCCCTTCACGCTGGACCGTTTCTATCGAGGCCTCATCATCGACGACAAAGGCCAGGGTGCGAACCCCCGGTTGCATTAGGGTTTGAAACAGAATGCTGATCACTTGTCCCTATTGCGGCCCGCGCGATGTCATCGAGTTCACCTACCAGGGCGACGGCAACCGTGAGCGGCCGCAGCCGGCCTCGCAGGATCTCGACGCCTGGAACGCCTATGTCTACGACCGGCTGAACCCGGCCGGCGACCACAATGAGATCTGGCAGCATTCGGGCGGCTGCCGCGCGCATCTGCGCGTCGTGCGCAACACCGTAACCCATGAAATCCTGAGCACGGCCTTTGCTCGCGGCGGACACAAATCCGCGGGCCACAGGACGGAGGGCAAGCCGTGAGCTCCCGCCGTACCGAGACCGGCGGCCGCATCGACCGGCTGCGCACCATCCGTTTCACCTTCGACGGCGCGCCCTATACAGGCCATGCCGGCGACACACTCGCCTCGGCGCTGCTCGCCAGCGGCGTCACGCTGTTCGGCCGCTCGTTCAAATACCACCGTCCGCGCGGCCTGCTCGCCGCCGGCGTCGAGGAGCCTAACGCCCTGGTGACGGTGCTGCGCGGCGATGTGCGCGAGCCTAATGTCCCGGCCACCATGGTCGAGATCTATGACGGGCTCGTCGCCGTCAGCCAGAACCGCTCTCCCTCGCTCGCCTGGGACATCAGCGCCATCAACCAGCTCGGCGGCAAGATCCTGTCGGCCGGCTTCTATTACAAAACCTTCATGGGGCCGGTGATCGGTCCGCTGAAGGGCACACGCTTCTGGATGTTCTGCGAGCATTTCATCCGCCGCGCCGCCGGCCTCGGCAGAGCGGGTGTCGCCCCCGACACCTCGCGCTACGAGCGCATGAACGCCTTCTGCGACGTGCTGGTCGTGGGTTCCGGCCCAGCCGGCCTGATGGCGGCGAAGGCCGCGGCAGACCAGGGCGCCCGCGTGATCCTGGCCGACCTCGAGGCACGCTTCGGCGGCTCGGCCAACTGGTCGGGCGAGACGATCGACGGCGCGCCGGCTGCCGAGTGGGCGGGGCGCATCGTCGGCCAGCTCGAAGGCAATGACAATGTCCGCCTCCTGCCGCGCACGACGGTCTGGGGCTATTACGACGGCAACACGCTGGCCGCGCTCGAACGGGTGACCGACCATAAGGAGGTTCCGGCCAAGGGCGAGCCGCGCCAGCGCTATTGGGCGATCCGCGCCAGGACGGTGGTTCTCGCCACCGGATCGTTCGAGCGTCCGCTGGTGTTTCCGGGCAACGACCGTCCGGGCGTCATGCTGGCGCACGCGGCCGAACGCTACGCCAATGAATATGGCGTGCTGCCCGGCGCGCGGATCGCTGTGTTCACCAACAACGACAGCGCCTATCGCTCGGCCGTTGCGCTGAAGAAGGCCGGCGCCGCTGTCGTCGCCATCGTCGATGTCCGAAGGGACGTGTCGAGCGAGATGAGCAGGCTGGCGAGCGAGGCAGAGGCTGAGTTGCTCGCCGGCCATGCCGTTGTTGCGACCGAAGGCGGCAAGGCGCTCACCGGCCTCAAGGTGCAGCGCTTCGACCTGACCAACGGGGCGCTCAGCGGCGACGAACGCAGCATCCATGCCGACTGCTTGGCTATGTCGGGCGGCTGGTCGCCGACCATCCATCTCGCCAGCCAGGCCGGCGCGAAAGCCGAATGGGATCCAGGCAGGCAGGCCTTCCTGCCGCCGCAGCCGACGCAACGCTGGATCGGCGCCGGCGCTTTCACCGGTAGTTTCTCGACCGCGGAAGCCATTGCCGAGGGCCGCGCGGCTGGCCTTCAGGCCGCAGGCGGAAGCGCATCCCCAGCGCCTCTGCCAGTCGTCGAGGCAGCTCCCGGCGACCCCGATCCGGCGCCGGTCTTCGAGATCAAGGCCAAGGGCAAGAGCTTCGTCGACTTCCAGCACGACGTGACCGCCGAGGACGTGCGGCTCGCGCATCGCGAGGGCTTCGTCTCGGTCGAGCATCTGAAGCGCTACACCACGCTCGGCATGGCGACCGACCAGGGCAAGAGCTCCAACGTGCCGGGCCTCGCCATCATGGCCGAAGCGCTCGGCAAGCCGATCCCGGAAGTCGGCACGACGCGCTTCCGGCCACCCTATACGGCGGTATCGATCGGCTCACTGGCGGCCGAGCGCTTCGGCGACTTGAAGCCCGAGCGGCTGACGCCGATGCATGACTGGCACATCGACAACGGCGCGACCATGTATTCGGCCGGCCTTTGGTATCGCCCGATGATCTACGGCCTCGCCGGCGAAACGGTCGAGCAGGCCTATGTGCGCGAGGCCAGGGCGACGC
This sequence comes from Mesorhizobium sp. M1E.F.Ca.ET.045.02.1.1, assembly GCF_003952485.1. Taxonomy (NCBI): domain Bacteria; kingdom Pseudomonadati; phylum Pseudomonadota; class Alphaproteobacteria; order Hyphomicrobiales; family Phyllobacteriaceae; genus Mesorhizobium; species Mesorhizobium sp. M1E.F.Ca.ET.045.02.1.1. The sequence continues at coordinate 4,618,702 of NZ_CP034447.1, read as the reverse complement.
GCGAGAGCGCCGGTATCGTCGACGTCTCGACGCTCGGCAAGATCGCCGTTCAGGGCCCGGATGCGGCGGAATTCCTCGACCGCGTCTACACCAACATGTTTTCGACGCTCGCGGTCGGCAAGGCCCGCTACGGCCTGATGCTGCGCGAGGATGGGCTCGCCTTCGACGACGGCACCACGTGGCGGCTCGGCGAGCAGGAATTCCTGATGACTACCACCACCGCCAATGCCGGCAAGGTGATGCAGCATCTGGAATATTTCCTCGACGTCATCTGGCCGGAGCTGAAGGTCACCGTCACTTCGGTCACCGACGAATGGGCGGGTGCCGCGATCGGCGGTCCGAAGGCCCGAGCCATCCTTGCCGCCTGCGTTACCGGCACCGCCGTCGACAACGCGACGCTTCCCTTCATGGGCATCGTCCGTGGTGAGATCGCCGGCGTGCCGGTGATGATCTGCCGCCTTTCCTTCTCCGGCGAGATGGCTTTCGAGGTCTATTCCGGCGCCGGCTACGGCACGCGCGTCTGGGAGGCTCTGATCGAGGCCGGCAAGCCGTTCGGCCTGGTCACCTACGGGCTCGAGGCGCTGGGCACGATGCGCATCGAGAAGGGCCACGTCACCGGCGCGGAGATCGACGGCCGCACCACTGCGCGCGACCTCCATCTCGACTGGATGCTGTCGAAAAAGAAGCCCTTCATCGGCTCGGCCATGATGGACCGCGAAGGCCTGATCTCGCCGGAGCGGCTACAGCTTGTCGGCCTGATCTCGCTCGACAACCGCCCGTTCAACGGCGGCGCGCATATCGTCGAGGAATTGGACGAAGAGAACCCGCACGATTCGATCGGCCATATCACGGCCTGCTGCTATTCGCCGGCGCTCGGCAAATACATCGCGCTGGCGCTGGTGAAGGATGGCAAGGCGCGCCACGGTACGCGCGCCTTCGTCTCCGACCCGCTTCGCAGCCGGTTTGGACCGATCGAGATCGTTTCCAATCATTTCTACGATCCGGACGGGAGCCGCATGCATGGTTGAGCGCCAATCGCCGCTTGAGCCGGCCTATCACCCGGGCTCACATGGCAATTTCGAGCATGGCGTCGACGTCATCCTGTCCGAGACGCGACCAGGCTCGATCCTGCAGCTCGCGGCCTGGCCGGGTGAAGAGAAGCGGCTGATGTCCGGCATATACAAGGTTACAGGCCTTGCTCTGCCGGATGGCGCCGGGGGCGGCGTCACCAACGGCATGAAGTCGGCATTCGGCTTCGCACCGGGCAAATTCACCGTGGTCGACGAAACCGAGGGCTTGGCTTCCGCGTTCACGGGCGTGATCACTCCCTCCATCGGCACGCTTACCGACCTCTCGCATGGCCGCACCGCGATCCGTATCGCCGGGCCGAAAGCGGAGTGGGTGATGGCGAAATTCTTCGCCATCGACTTCGCCTTGCCAGCCTTTCCGCTGGGTGCCGGCCGCTCGACCAATCATCACGACGTCTTCGCACAGATCCAGCGCAGCGGCGCCGACCAGTTCGACATCTATGTGTTCCGTTCCTTCGCGCGCTCGTTCTGGAAGGCCTTGTGCCACGCCAGCGAGGAAGTCGGCTACGAGGTGCACTAACAGGTAAGGCTTCGGTCCGCGCCGGCACTATTCCGCGAACGTCACCCAGTCCTCGAGCGGCGCGCGGTCGGTGCGGAATTCATTCTCGGGCTTCGAGTTGTCCTCATAGCCAAGCGCCATGCCGCAGACGACGACTTCCTCGTCGGGAATGTTGAGCACTGGACGAATCTGCCGGTGGTAAGGCGCGAAGGCCGCCTGCGGACAGGTATGCAGCCCCCTGCCCCGCGCCGCGACCATGATGTTCTGAAGGAACATGCCGTAGTCGATCCATGATCCCTTGTTCAGCCGCCGGTCGACCGTGAAGATCATGCCGACCGGCGCGTCGAAGAAGATGAAGTTGCGGTCATGCTGCGCCCGCATCTTGTCGACTTCGCGCCGGCCGATGCCGATCGCGCCGTAGAGACCGAAGCCGTTGGCGCGGCGCCGGCTGAGATAAGGCTCGAAGAACTGGTCGGGATAGTAGCGGTACTCGTCCCATTCCGCCTTCTCGGCACGGATGCCGGAATCGAGGATCGCGTCGCTGATGCGCTGCTTGACCTCGCCCTTGGTCACATAGACCCGCCAGGGCTGCATGTTGGTGCCCGACGGCGCCCGCGCCGCCACCGCCAGGATATCGCGGATCGTGCTGTCGTCGACCATGTCGGGCAAAAAGGCGCGCACGGACCGGCGCGAGGTGATCGCCTCGTCGACGGTCGCCGCATCGAGCGCCATCCGGCTATTCTTATCCAGCATGGGCCGTCCCTTCAGGCATGGCCGGAATCCGGTTTCCGCAACGACCATCCGCAGACACAAAAACTAAACTGGTCCCGACCGGACGCCCCACCCGCCGTTCGTAGGCGAGCCTTTGCATCAACCGCCAAAATCACGCAAGCAAATCTTGTGTTTCATGAAAATCCACTTGATTTTTTCATGGGCTTGCTTTCTCATGAAAATCGTTCAGATTTTTTCACGCTCAATTTCGGACAGAGACGCGATTGGCCTCGACCGCTGTCAGATCGGAACAGGATAATGGCGAACGGCTGCTGGCCGGCGATATTCGCGCGCTGCGCAAGGCGCGCGGGCTGACGCTTGCCGAGATCGCTTTGAAACTCGGCCGCTCGGTCGGCTGGATCAGCCAGGTCGAGCGCGGCCTGTCGATCCCTTCGCTCGGCGACCTCAGGGCCTTCGCCGAGCTCTTCGGCGTGCCACTTAGCCTGTTCTTCAGCCATGATGTGCCTGCCGAGAAGGAGCGTGGCGTGGTTGTGCGCGCCGGCAGCCGCCGCTCGCTTGGCACAAGCGAATCGGGCCTCGTGGAGGAGCTTCTGTCGCCTGACCTCGGCGGTAGCTTCGAGATGTTGCGCTCGGTCTTCGCGCCAGGCGCGGAACTGAAGACCCAAGCGCGCCGTCCGACGGAAGAAGCGGGTTATGTCGCGTCGGGCACTTTCGAGATCGAGATCGGCGGTGTCTGGCACCAGCTTGGCGAAGGCGACAGCTTCCGTTTCGAAGGCAAGCCGTTTCGCTGGCGCAATCCAGGCGCCGAGCCGGCGGTCGTCATCTGGGTGGTTTCGCCGCCGGTGTATTGAGTTAAAGCTTGGGAGGAAGAAACATGGCCGGTTTGCCGAGCACGGCGCGCGTGGTGATCATCGGGGGCGGCGTCGTCGGCACCTCGTCGCTCTACCACCTCTGCAAGGCCGGCTGGACCGACTGCTTGCTGCTTGAAAAGAACGAGCTGACCTCCGGCTCGACCTGGCATGCCGCCGGCAACGTGCCGACCTTCTCCTCGTCCTGGTCGCTGATGAACATGCAGCGCTATTCGACCGAGCTCTACCGCGGCCTCGCGGAGGCGGTCGACTATCCGATGAACTACCATGTCACCGGCTCGCTGAGGCTCGCCCATACCAAGGAGCGCATGCAGGAGTTCCAGCGCGCCAGGGGCATGGGCCGCTACCAGGGCATGGACATCGACGTCGTCGGCCTCGAAGAGATCAAGCGCCGCTACCCCTTCATCGAGACGCATGACCTGAAGGGCGCGCTCTACGATCCGAGCGACGGCGACATCGACCCCGCGCAGTTGACGCAGGCCCTTGCCAAGGGTGCGCGCGACATGGGCGCGAAGATCATCCGCTTCTGCCCGGTCACCGGCGTCCGCCGCGAGAACGGCGAATGGGTGGTCACGACGCCGCAAGGCGAGATCCGTTGCGAGATCGTCATCAACGCCGCCGGCTACCGCGCCGCCGAAGTTGGAAAAATGTTCGGCCGCGAGGTGCCGATGATGGTGATGAGCCATCAGTACATTTTGTTCGAGGAAATCCCCGAGCTCGCCGCCTGGACCAAGGAACAGGGCCACAAGTTGCCGCTGCTGCGCGACGTCGACACGTCCTATTACCTGCGCCAGGAGAAGACCGGCATGAATCTCGGCCCCTATGAGCGCAATTGCCGCGCGCATTGGGCGACGCATAACGATCCGATGCCGGAGGATTTCTCCTTCCAGCTCTTCCCCGACGATCTCGACCGGCTGGAGCACTATCTTGCCGACGCCGTCGCCCGCGTGCCGATCCTGGGCACCGCCGGCCTTTCGAAAGTCATAAACGGGCCGATCCCCTACGCGCCGGACGGCAACCCGCTTATCGGGCCGATGCCCGGCGTGCCGAACGCCTTCGAGGCTTGCGTCTTCACCTTCGGCATCGCGCAAGGCGGCGGCGCCGGCAAGGTGCTGGCGGAATGGGTGACCGAGGGCCAGACCGAATGGGACATGTGGTCATGCGACCCGCGCCGCTTCACGTCCTTCGCCTCCGCGCCCGACTATTGCGTCGCCAAGGGCCTGGAAATTTACGGCAACGAATACGCCATCCAGTTCCCGCGTCATGCCTGGCCGGCCGGGCGCGATCGCAAGCACTCGCCGCTGCACGATCGCATCAAGGCGCTGGGCGGCCAGTTCGACGCCTATAACGGCTGGGAACGCGCCACCTGGTACGCGAAGCCCGGCGACGACATTTCGGAGGAAGCGACGCTGACCTTCCGCCGCGACGGGCCGTGGCAGCACCGCGTGCGTGAGGAATGCCTGGCCGTGCGCGATGCCGCCGGCATCCTCGACCTGCCCGGTTTCTCGCGTTTCAACCTCGAAGGCCCGGGGGCCGCCGACTGGCTGGCGCTGCAGGTCACAGGCCTGGTGCCGAAGCCCGGCCGGATCGGCCTCGTCTATTTCGCTGACGACAAGGGCCGCATCGTCACCGAAATGTCGGTCGTGCGCCACGGCGAAGACCAGATGACGCTGATCACCGCGGCGGTGGCGCAATGGCACGATTTCGAATGGCTGAAATCGCGGATGCCGGCCGATGCTGCCTTCACGCTGACCGACCGCACCGAGGAGTACTCGACGCAGATCCTCGCCGGCCCGAATTCACGCAATATACTGTCCGAGGTCTGCGACGCCGACCTGACCTTGCCCTGGCTGACTCATCAGGAGACGACCATTGCCGGACGCTGGGCGAAGCTGGTGCGCGTCTCCTTCGCCGGCGAGCTTGGCTGGGAAATCCACACCAAGGTCGCCGACACGACGACTGTCTTCGACGCCGTCTGGGCCGCCGGCCAGAAGCACGGCCTGAAACCCTTCGGCATGTATGCGCTGGATTCGCTGCGGCTCGAGAAAGGCTACCGCGCCTGGAAGGGCGATCTGTCGACCGACTATTCGGTCCTGCAGGGCGGGCTGGAGCGCTTCGTCAAATGGGACAAGCCTGACTTTCGCGGCAAGGCGGCTTTGCTCAGCGAAAAGCAGCAAGGCGTGAAGAAGCGCTTCGTCACGCTGGTCGTCGAAAATCCCGGCGATTGCGATGCGCCCTATATGTCGACGCTCTGGCATGACGGGAAAATCGTCGGCGAGACGACCTCAGGCTGCTGGGGCCATCGCGTCGGCAAATCGATCGCGCTCGGCATGCTGCGCTCCGATTTGACCGAGCCCGGCACGGCCATCGAGGTCGAGATCTTCGGCGACCGTTTCAAGGCGGTGGTGCAGAAGGACGAGCCGCTCTGGGATCCGAAGAACGAGAGGTTGAGAGCCTGATGCCAAAACCGTCAAAGCGCATTACCGGCATCGTGCCATCCGGCAAGGACGGCTGGGAAGTCCATTTCGCCGCCTGGACCCGCAAACAGGCTGGCGAGGACATCATCGTGCTCTCGGTCGGCGATCACGACTTCGACACGCCCTCTGAAACGATCGAGGCCTGCGTCCACGCCGTGCGCGGCAGCAACCACCACTACACGCCCTTGCCCGGCCTGCCGCGCCTGCGCAAGGCGATGGCGGCAGCTTCCACCGCCTGCACCGGCATCCTGACGGAACCGGACGAGATCATCGCCACGGCTGGTGGCCAGGGCGCGCTCTACGCTGCCGTGCAGGGTGTGCTCGATCCCGGCGATCACGCCATCGTCGTCGCGCCTTACTACGCCACCTACCCCAACACCTTCAGCGCCGCCGGCGCCAGCTTCACCGTGGTCGAGACGCCGGCCGAGGACGGCTTCCAACCGCACGCCGACAGGATCCGCGCGGCGCTCCGACCCAATACCCGCGCCATCCTGATCAACACGCCGAACAACCCGACCGGGGCTGTCTATTCGCGCGAACGGCTCGAGCAACTGGCCGAAATCTGCAAGGAACGCGATCTCTGGCTGCTGTCGGACGAGGTCTACTGGACGCTCGGCGGCGGCGAGCACATCTCGCCGCGCTCGCTGCCCGGCATGGCCGAGCGCACGCTGGTCATCAACTCGATGTCGAAAAGCCACGGCATGACCGGCTGGCGCATGGGCTGGCTCAGCGGCCCGAAAGCGATGATCGCGCTGATGACCGATCTCAACCTGGTGACGACCTACGGCCTGCCGGCCTTCATCTCGATCGCCTGCGCCGAGGCGCTCGAAAACCACTACGGCGTGAAGGAAATCGCCGAGCGCTACGCCGCGCGCCGCGCGGTCTTCCTTGACGCCATACGCGGCGTCAATGACGTCACCGTGCACGGCTCCGAAGGCGGCATGTACGTCATGCTCGACATCTCCGCCATCGAACCCGACGACGAGAAATTCGCCTGGGCGCTGCTCGACAAGGAAAAGGTCGGCGTCATGCCGGGATCGAGCTTCGGCGACGCTGCAGCCGGCCATATCCGCATCAGCCTCTGTCAGCCTGAATCCGTCCTTCAGGAAGCAGCGCTTCGCGTGCGCCGCTTCGCTTCCAGCTACCGCCGCGAGGCCGCATGACCAAGACCATTCCCACCAGGGCCCGCGCCGTCATCATCGGCGGCGGCGTCTCCGGCTGCTCGGTCGCCTATCATCTGGCCAAGCTCGGCTGGACCGACATCGTGCTGCTCGAGCGCAAGCAGCTCACCTGCGGCACGACCTGGCATGCCGCCGGCCTGATCGGCCAGTTGCGCGCCTCGCAGAACATGACGCGGCTGGCGAAATATTCGGCCGACCTCTACGTCAAGCTGGAAGCCGAAACCGATGTCGGCACCGGCATGCGCCAGGTCGGCTCGATCACCGTCGCGCTGACCGAGGAGCGCAAGCACGAGATCTACCGGCAGGCCTCGTTGGCGCGGGCCTTCGATGTCGACGTGCGCGAGATTTCGCCCGGCGAAGTCAAGGAGATGTATCCGCATCTCAACGTGTCCGACGTGGTCGGCGCCGTGCATCTGCCGCTCGACGGCCAGTGCGATCCGGCCAACATCGCCATGGCGCTGGCCAAGGGCGCGCGCCAGCGCGGCGCGGCCGTCATCGAGAACGTGAAGGTCACCAAGGTCCATACAAAAAAAGGCCGCGTCTCCGGCGTCTCCTGGGCGCAGGGCGAAGACCAGGGCACGATCGAGACCGATATCGTGGTCAACTGCGCCGGCATGTGGGCGCGCGAGCTCGGCCGCCAGAACGGCGTCACCATCCCGCTGCATGCCTGCGAGCATTTCTATCTCGTCACCGAGCCTATCCCCGGACTCTCCCGCCTGCCGGTGCTGCGCGTGCCGGACGAGTGCGCCTACTACAAGGAAGACGCCGGCAAGATGATGCTCGGCGCCTTCGAGCCATTGGCTAAGCCTTGGGGCATGGAGGGCATTCGCGAGGATTTCTGCTTCGACCAGTTGCCGGAGGACATGGATCATTTCGAGCCGATCCTCGAAATGGGCGTCAACCGCATGCCGATGCTGGGCACGGCCGGCATCCACACCTTCTTCAACGGACCCGAAAGCTTCACGCCGGACGACCGCTACTATCTCGGCGAAGCACCGGAACTCGCCGGCTACTGGATGGCGACCGGCTACAATTCGATCGGCATCGTTTCGTCCGGCGGCGCCGGCATGGCGCTGGCGCAGTGGATCAGTGACGGCGAGGCACCCTTCGACCTCTGGGAAGTCGACATCCGCCGCGCCCAGCCCTTCCAGAAGAACCGCCTCTACCTCAAGGAGCGCGTCTCCGAAACGCTCGGCCTGCTCTATGCCGACCATTTCCCTTACCGTCAGATGGCGACCTCGCGCGGCGTGCGCCGCTCGCCTCTGCATGAGCATCTGAAAGCCAGCGGCGCCGTGTTCGGCGAGGTGGCGGGCTGGGAGCGCGCCAACTGGTTCGCCCGCGAAGGCCAGGAGCGCGAATATCGCTATTCCTGGAAGCGGCAGAATTGGTTCGATAACCAGCGCGAAGAGCATCTGGCAGTCCGCAACGGTGTCGGCCTGTTCGACATGACCTCCTTCGGCAAGATCCGCGTCGAGGGCCGCGATGCCCGTGCCTTCCTGCAGCGGCTCTGCGCCAACGACATGGACGTGGAACCGGGCAGGATCGTCTACACGCAGATGCTCAACGCCAAGGGAGGCATCGAGAGCGACCTCACCGTGACGCGGCTCTCGGAGACGGGCTATTTCCTCGTCGAGCCGGGTGCCACCTTGCAGCGCGACCTCGCCTGGCTGCGGCGGCATGTCGCCGACGAGTTCGTCGTCATCACCGACGTGACCGCTTCCGAGGCCGTCATCTGCCTGATGGGACCGGACTCGCGAAAGCTGATCCAGAAGGTGAGCCCGAACGACTTCTCCAACGAGGCCAATCCGTTCGGCACATTCCAGGAGATCGAGATCGGAATGGGGCTGGCCCGCGCCCATCGCGTCACCTATGTCGGCGAATTGGGCTGGGAGCTCTATGTCTCGACCGAGCAGGCCGCGCATGTCTTCGAGGCGATCGCCGATGCCGGCGCCGATGTCGGACTGAAGCTCTGCGGCCTGCACACGCTCGATTCCTGCCGCATCGAAAAGGCCTTCCGCCATTTCGGCCACGACATCACCGACGAGGACAATGTGCTGGAGGCCGGCCTCGGCTTTGCCGTGAAGACGACCAAACGCGACTTCATCGGCCGCGATGCGGTGCTGCGGAAAAGAGAGGCCGGTTTGAGCCGCCGCCTGGTACAGTTTCGCCTCAAGGACCCGCAGCCCCTGCTCTTCCACAACGAGGCGATCCTGCGCGACGGCAGGATCGTCGGCCCGATCACCTCCGGCAATTACGGCCATCATCTCGGCGGCGCGATCGGCCTCGGCTATGTGCCGTGCAAGGGCGAAAGCGAGGCGGACATTCTGGCCTCGTCCTACGAGGTGGAGATCGCCGGTGAGCGCTTCGCCGCGGAAGCATCGCTGAAGCCGATGTACGACCCGAAGGCGGAACGGGTGAGGATGTAGCGCGGTTTTCCCCTTCTCCCCTTGTGGGAGAAGGTGTCGCCGAAGGCGACGGATGAGGGGTGTTCCAGGGAACGCCAGCGTCTCACTCCGCTGGAATACCCCTCATCCGTCTCGGCGCTGCGCGCCGATCCACCTTCTCCCACAAGGGGAGAAGGGAAGTCCGGCCCTCAAAACCTTTCCAGCCTCGCCCGCACCTTATCAAGGAACGCCGCCCGGCTCTTCGGCGTCGAGGAATCCATCAGATAGTGCGCCAGGAAGAATGTCCGGCAGCGCGTGGCGCAGAGCGCCCGAATGCCGCGCAGGATCGTCTTGCGGCCCGGCTGGCCGACGACGACGCTCCACCACGTCGGTGCGCCGCAGGTGGTGATGACGCCGACCTTGGTCACATGCCTCATCAGCGACGTGATCCGCCCTCCGCCGGCCGGCAGCTTGAAGGCGATTTCGGTTGCCCAGACCCGATCGAACCAGCCTTTCAGCATCGCCGGCAGGCCGTACCACCAGGTCGGGTACACGAACAGGATCGCTTCGGCCCACATAAGATGATCGAAATGCGGCTCGAGCGCCGGATCGTCCGGGGCGCGGTCGTTATAGGAACGCCGCTCCTCGCAGCTCATCACCGGATTGAAGTTCTCGGCATAGAGATCGAGCAGCCGCACATCCCAGCCTCTCCCCTTCAGCACCTCTATCGCCGTATCGCGGATCGCCGCGCAATAGCTCTCGGGAACAGGATGGCAATAGACCACCAGCGCGCGCATCAGAATTGGTCCATGCTGGCAGCCACCTTCGCCATGAAGGTCTTGCGCGTCTCGTCGGTCGAGAGGTTCATCGAATAGTGCGCGAGATAGGAGACGGGCGCGCCGGGCTTTATCGTGGCTCGCAGCATGCGCTTTACGACCCTGCGCGGCGGATCGCCCATCAGCATCGCCCGGAACCGGCTGCCGCCATAGGTGGTGACGGCGGCAAGCTTCCGGATATTGTGCAGCGTCGGCTGCACCTTGCCGTCGACCAGCCTGAACGATACGCCGGGCAGGAAGACGCGGTCGAAGAAACCTTTCAGGATCGCCGGATAGCCGTAGTTCCAGACCGGAAACGACAGCACCAGCGCTTCGGCCCTTTTGAGGCGGTCGACGTAACCGGCGACAGCATCGCCCGGCGCGCGCTGGTCGTGGTAGCCGAGCCGTTCGGCCCGCGTCATCCGCGGATCGAAGTCCTCAGCGTAGAGATCACAGTCGTCGATCGTATGTCCCGCCGCCGAGAGCCGCTCGACGATCATCCGGTGCAGGCCGGCATTGAAGCTGGTCTCCACCGGATGAGCGAAAAGCACGAGGACGTTCATCAACTCGCCTTTTGCAGCCCCTTGAACAGGAAGGACTTGCCGGAGCGATAGTCATAGCCTGGGTTCTCCCATGCGATCATCTTGCCGGGATTGAGCAGGCCTTGCGGATCGGTCTCACGCTTGAAGGTAAGCTGAACCTCGTCCGTCTGCTTCATGCCGCCCTCTTCGAGAGTGTAGCGGTGCGGGTTGAAGATCCAGCAGCCGTTGTCCTCATGGATGCGGATGATCTCGTCGAGCCGTTCCTCCGTGGTGAAGCGGACCAGCGGCAGGCCGGCGGCGCCGATGGCGCCATCGAAGCGGATGAATTCGAGATGCGCCGGCACCTCGTCGCCGAAGCGGTCGACCATCGCCTTGACATGAGCCAGATGATCCGGCGACGGGTAGCGCACCTGCAGATAGGTGATCGTCGGATCGACCCGGATCGCCCGCAGCGTCGTGTGGTTCCAGGTCAGTTCGTAGGCCGGCGGCAATCCCTTCAGGTCGGTCTCCTGGTCGGCCCTGAAGACAATTTCGCCTTTGCTGGCCCGGACAAACGCGACGAACGCATCCATCGCGTGCGGCGCGATCATGCAGACCACGATGCTCTGCTCGCGCCTGAAGAACTTCTGATGCCGCTTGAAATAGTCGTAAGGAATGGGCGCCGCGATCGACGTGATCAGCTTGGCCAATATGCCATCCTGGACGGCGAGATCGTTGCCGAAGCCGGCCGCGTCCATGAAATCGTCGAAGCCGACAATGACGTCGATCCAGTCGTAGGAGGCCGTCAACGGCATCTCGACCTCGGTGATGATGCCGTTGGTGCCGTAGGCGTGCATGACCTTGAGCACGTCCTCGCCGATCAGTTCCATGACGCGCGGCTCGGCCTCCATCGTCACGGTCCTGAGCCGGATGACGTTGCCGAGGTCGCGCAACCCGCCCCAGCGGATCGAGCCGACACCGCCTGAGCCGCCGGCGACGAAGCCGCCGATCGATGCCGTGTTGTAGGTGGACGGCGACATGCGCAGTTCCTGGCTGGAATGCGCGCGCGTCGCCTTGTCGATATCGGCCAGCACCGCGCCCGGTCCGGTCACGACGCGCCCTGGCGCGATCGCCTTTACCTCGTTCATCTCGGCGAGGTTGAGCACCACGCCGCCCGACAGCGGCATTGCCTGCCCGTAATTGCCGGTGCCACTGCCGCGCGGCGTCACCGGGATGCCATGCCGATGGCAGGCGGCGAGCACGCGGATCACTTCCTCCTCGTTCTTCGGCGTGACGATCAGGTCGCCGGTGATATGGTCGAGCTGCTGCTTCAGCACCGGGCTGTACCAGTAGAAGTCGCGGCTCTTCTGCTGGACGATGGCCGGATGGTCGTCGATCTTGAGTCCTTGAAGATCGCGCTGCAGCGCTGCGGTATCCATCATCCCACCATCAATTCGTCGAGTTCGGTATAGTCCGGCAGCCGGCATTCGATCGCCCTGCCCGCACGCACCACGATGCGATCCGATTCGGGCCGCGACAGCAATTCGGTCCAGCTCCGTCCCTTGAAGACGATGAAGTCGGCACTGCCGCCGGCCGCGAGCGTTCCGGCATCATCGAGCCGCATCACCTCGGCCGGCGTTGCCGCCACCGCCTTCGGCCAGTCGCCGACCGGGTGGTCGAAATGCAGGATGCGCGTCGCCATCCGGTAGACTTCGAGCATGTCGAGATCGCCATAGGCGTAGAATGGGTCGCGCGTGTTGTCGGAGGCGATACAGACCTTGATGCCGCGCGCTTTCATTTCGTGCAGCAGCGTCACGCCGCGCCAGCGCGGTGTCGTTCCATTATTGCGCCTGTCCTGCAGATAGAGGTTGCACATCGGCAGCGACACCACGGCGAGGCCCGCCTTCGCCACCTTGTCCAGCGTGTCGAGCACCTCGAGATCCGGCTGGCGCGAGAGCGAGCAGCAATGGCCGACGAGGATGTTGCCCTCGAAACCGTTCCATAGCGAGGCCTCGGCGATCTTCTTCAGCGAGATCGCCGCGACGTCATCGGTCTCGTCGGCATGGAAATCGAGGTCGAGCCCATGCTTGATCGCCTGCGCAAAAACCCGGTCGAGCAGTTTCTCCAGATCGGGCACCATGTAGGTGACGACGCCGAGCACACCCTTGGCCGCGGCGACGCGCTTTGCCAGCCGCTCGAACCAGGCCTTGTCGCGCACGCCTTCGATACCGAGCAGGCAGGCGGCCTGCAGGTCGATGCGGCCGCGCCATCTCTCGCGCACCGTCTCGAACACCGGCCAGGAGATCTCCTCCTGCGGCGGCACGCTGTCGAGATGCGTCCGCAGGGCCTTGGTGCCATGCGCGTAAGCGCAGCGCAGCGAGAAATCCATGCGGCGCGCGACGTCCTCCGCGCTCCAGCGCGCCGCACGGTCGGCGCCGGTGGCGTTGAGCGCACCCATGAAGGTGCCGTCGGGATTGGGTTTTCGAGGCCAGATGTGGCCCTTGTCGATATGGGTATGGCAGTCGACGAAACACGGCAGCACGATGCGGCCGCCGAGGTCGATCGCGTCGGCCGAGGCCTTCGATCCGCCATGCGCGACGATGCTGGCAATCTTGCCGTCGGCGACGGCGATGTCGGCGAGCGCGAAGCCGTCGCTGTCGAAGGTTGCGAAGAGGCCCGGCGTCAGCGACGCATGCAGCCGGACATTGCCAAGCCGGTATGACGCTGAGTCCGGAATCAACTGCTGCGCTCCTGGGTGACGGGACGAACCATCCTACCGCTCCTGCTTCAGCGCGCTCTCGTGCCAGCGGCGCAGGATGAGATGCGACACCAGCGACAGAACCAGGAAGATCAGTATGCCGGTGAGCGAGATCAGGATCAGCGCCGCGAACAGCCTGGGCGCATTGAGCCGGTAGCCGGCCTCGATGATGCGGGAGGCAAGCCCGGACGATTGCCCCTGCGCGCCGGCGACGAATTCGGCCACCACCGCGCCGATCAGCGACAGGCCGCCTGCGATCTTCAGCCCGCCGAGGAAATAGGGCATCGCCGCCGGCAGGCGCAGATAGCGTAGTTGCTGCCAGCGTGTCGCGCCGTTGAGCTTGAACAGGTCGCGCAGATTGCGGTCGACCGAATTCAGCCCGAGCGTGGTGTTGGAGAGGATCGGGAAGAAGGCCACGATCCAGGCGCAGAGCAGGAGCTTCGTCGTCTGGTTGTTGATGTAGATGTTGATCAGCGGGAAGATCGCGACGATCGGCGTCACCTGCAGCACGATGGCGAAGGGGAAGAACGACATCTCCACCCATTTCGACTGCGCGAACAGCACCGCCAGCCCGACACCGCCGATGACGGCAAGAAGCAGGCTGAGGAAGGTTATTTTTAGCGTTACCAGCAGTGAGGAAGACAGCAGCCCGGCATCGTCGTGCAGCGTCTGCAGCACCACGCCCGGACGCGGCAGGATGTATTGTGGGATCTCGTTCCAGACGCAGATGCGGTCCCACAGCCAGATTGCCAGCACCATGATCGCCAGCGGCAGCACCCATTTGCCGATCCGCTCCAGCCGCTCCTGGCGGACGCGGCGCGCCTCTTCGGGATCGAGCTTCAGCGCGGTGTCTTCAATGGCCGTCATGATGAGGTCCGGCAGTTGAGTTGATGGCATTCACCAGCACGTCCGAGGCTTGCCGGCAAAGCGCGGCGTAGTCGGGCGAAGTCCGGAACACCTCGTCGCGCGGATAAGGCGCGTCGATGGCGAGCTCGCCGAAGACACGACCCGGCCGCGCGGCCATGACGACGACGCGGCTCGACAGGAACACGCTTTCGAAGACGCTGTGGGTGACGAAGACGACGGTGAAGCGCTCGTCCTGCCAAAGCTCCAGAAGATCGTTGTTGAGCTTGAAGCGGGTAATTTCGTCGAGCGCGGCGAAGGGCTCGTCCATCAAGAGGATGCGCGGCTTCGTCACCATGGCCCGCGCGATCGAGACGCGCATCTTCATGCCGCCGGAAAGCTCGCGCGGCACGGCGTTCTCGAAACCATTGAGGTGGACGCGCGCCAGCATCTCCATCACAGCGGGTTCCGCCCTGGCACGCGACACGCCCTTCAGCCTGAGCGGCAGCCAGACATTGTCGAAGACGCTGGCCCAAGGCAGCAGTGTCGGCTCCTGGAAGACGAAGCCGATATTCGAGCGGTCGATCGAGCCGCGCCAGTCGAGCTGCCCGGAGGTCGGCGTCGACAGGCCGGCGATCAGCCGCAGCGCCGTCGACTTGCCGCAGCCGGACGGGCCGAGCAGGCTGAGGAAATCGCCCTCCCGGATCGCCAGGTTGACCTTGCTCAGCGCCGTCACCCCGTTGGAAAAGGCCTTGCCGACATTGCGTAAGGAAAGCAGCATCGGGCTCTCGCCCGATGCCGTTGCCTTCGCCACTTTCTCCTGGATCATGTCAGGCGGGCCGCCTTACTTCTTCAGCTCCAGCCCGACACTCTTGTTGATGAAGGCAAGCGTGTAGGCTTTCTTGATGTCGATGCCCGGCTGCGCGACCTTGGCCTTGACCATCTTGTCGTAGAACCCCTGGATGCGTGCATCGGTCATGGCGCCGATGCCGAGCTTTTCCGAATCGCCGGAATCGACAATGCCGAACTTCTTCAGCTGTTCGATCGAGAAGGCGATCTGCTCGTCCGTCATGTCCGGATTGTCCTTCTTGATCATCTCGTTGGCGGCCTTGTTGTCACCGTAGAGATAATTGTACCAGCCCTTGGCCGAGCCATCGACGAAGCACTGGACGACCTCGGGCCGCTTGTCGATCGTGTCCTGCATCACCTCGATGGTCGTCGCGTAAGTATCCCAGCCGTTGTCGGCAAGCAGGAACTGGTTCGGCACGAACCCACCCTGCTTCTGCACCGCGAAGGGCTCAGACGTCACATAGCCCTGCTGGATCGACTTCTTGTTGGCGATGAAGGGCGCCGGATTGAAGGTGTAGGGCACGCGCTTGGCAGCGTCGAAGCCGAGATCGGTCACCATCCACTGGAAGAAGGTCTGCGCGCCCTCGTCGCCGAGGATATACTGGTCGGCGTTCTTCAGGTCCTCCCACTTGTCCAGCCCCTGCCCCGGCTGGGACATGATGACCTGCGGGTCCTTCTGGAAGTCGGCCGCCACAACGCGCATCGGGATGCCCTGCTGCACCGCATCGAAGGCCGAGAGCAGGTTGCCACCCATGTAGAAATCGATCTTGCCGGCAAGCAGCATCGGCCGGCCGCTGACCTGCGGCCCGCCCTGCATGATGGTGACGTCGAGGCCGCAAGCGGCGTAGGTGCCGTCGGCGATCGCCTGATAGTAGCCGCCATGTTCCGGCTCGGCCAGCCAGTTGGTGCCGAAGGTGACTTTCTCGTTGGCCGCCGCGCCCAGCGTGCTAGCCGCAAGCAGCGCGACAGCGCCCGCCAGGATCTTTTCTTTTCCGTACATAAACATCACCCTCTCTTGGCTCCGGCGCGCTGCGCGCTGGGCTCGACACCATTGGTTCAAGAAGCAAGACACATGCCACCGCCTGGGCCGCCTGCTTGCGCGGCAGTCATTGCCGAGACCGGACGGGTCATGCTGTACGGAAGGCATCGTGCCTATTTTTTGGACGCCTGTCCATAATCGCCCGGCCGGCATGCACCGCATCTTGAAGGTTTCGTCAATCCAGCCTTAGTCTGCCCGCGGACAGGAGAATGCCATGCTCAAATACCTTGCCCCCCAATCGATCAAGCCGCCCTTTGCCCGCTACAGCCACGGCGTCGAAATTCCGGCGGGAAAGCGCATTGTCCTGTGTTCGGGGCAGTTGGGCATCGGTCCGGACGACGCCGTCCCCGAGGATGCCGGCGCGCAGACGGAGCTGTGCTTCAAGAACATCGCCGCGATTCTTAGCGAAGCCGGGCTGACGCTGAACGATGTCGTGCGCATCAACGCCTTCGTCACCGATCGCGCGCATCTGCAGGCCTATATGGACGTTCGCAATCGCCTGTTTTCCGATCCGGCGCCGGCCTCGACGCTGATGATCGTCTCCGGCTTCGCCCGCCCGGAATTCAAGGTCGAGGTGGAGGTTTTGGCGGCAGGCTGACTGTTGCCCGGAACGGCCGGGCGCTTTAGACCTCCAGGCCGAGCAGCAGACCATCGGGAGACGAAAGTGACGACAAGACGTGTGTGGTGGGGCGATTACCGGACGACCGAATATGCCTCGATCGACGCGGAGGCGACCATCGCCGTTCTGCCGGTCGCGGCGATCGAGCAGCATGGCCCCCACCTTCCGGTCTCGACCGACACTTCGATCATGATGGGCATGCTGGAGACGGTGATCGCGCGCCTGCCCGATGACCTCGACATCCGTATCCTGCCTGTACAGGCGGTGGGCAAATCGAACGAGCACCTGCATGCGCCGGGGACGCTGACCCTGCCGGCTACCACCCTGGTCGACGCCTGGACCGAGCTTGGCCTGTCGATCGCCCGCGCCGGCGTCAGGAAGCTGATCGTCGTCAACTCGCATGGCGGCAACGAGGAGATCATGGGCATCATCACGCGCGAATTGCGCGTGCGCGCAAAGATGCTGGCGGTCAAGACGAGCTGGCAGCGCTTCGGTCGGCCGGCCGGCATGTATACCGAGCTCGAAGACCGTCACGGCATCCACGGCGGCGATGTCGAGACCTCGCTGATGCTGCACTTCCGGCCGGATCTGGTCGACATGGGCAAGGCCGACAAGTTCGTCTCGAACGTCGGCCGCGCCGAAAAGGAATTCACTCTGCTGCGCCACACCGGAACGCATGCCTTCGCCTGGATCGCCAGCGACCTCAACCCGAACGGCGTGGTCGGCGACGCCAGCATCGCAACAGCCGACAAGGGCAGGCTGACCGCCGAGCATCAGGCCGACGGCTTCATCAGCCTGGTCAGGGATGTGCGTAAGGCAAAGCTAACCGACTGGCTGTCGTAGCTGAAAGCGCCGGCTCAATCTTCAATGGTGAGCTCGAACGGCGTCCCTTCAAAGGCATCCGCGCCGCGCCCGATCGCTTCGATCGCCGCGATCATGCGGCCGTCCCGTCCGAGCAGCATATCCGCGACGGCGATAAGCCGCGGATTGGGCGTCGCTGACGGCGAGAGAAAACGCAGCGTCTTGGCCAGCTCCGCCTCGTCACGCTTGGGCGCTAGCGCCGCCGCGATAATATAGGCCGATGCTGTCGAGCGGCTGATGCCGGCATAGCAGTGCACGACCATCGGCCTTGCCCGGTCCCAGCGATAGGCAAAGTCGAGCAAGGCGCGAACATGCTCTTCGCCCGGCATGGTCATGCCTTCCTGCGCGACGGCGATGTCGTGCATGATGAGATGCAGGTGGTTTTCCGCCAGGATCGAAGCCGGGCGGGTAACCTCGGTGCCTGCCGCAAGCAGCGAGAGCAGCCGCTCGGCGCCGGTTCTGGCTACCGTCTCCTCGATCTTCGACAGCGGACAGACATGGATCATCGCACGATCTCCTTCGGCACATCGTCGCGCCGCGAGGCCCAGGCGGCAAGCGCGCCTTCAAGGCGCTGCCATTCCGCCTCGTTGCCAGGCAATCCTGCCCGCAAGGCTTGTGGCCGGTCGGCAAAATGACGGAGCAGGATGCCGCGTTCGCCAAGCGCCGAAAACAGCCCTGAAGCATCGGGGAAAGACAAATAGCGGAACAAACTGGTGCCGCCAGCGACCGGAACGTCGAATCCACCGAGCAGCCCATCGAGGCGCTCGGCATCGGCTGCCAGACGCCTTCGCATGTCGTCCTGCCACCTGGTGTCTGCCAATGCGCGGATACCGTATTCGAGCGCAGGTCCGGCGACGGCCCAGGGGCCGAGCTGCGCATCCAGCCGCTCCACCATCAGCTTGCCGGCCAGCGCGAACCCGAGCCTCACGCCGGCGAGGCCGAAGAATTTGCCGAAAGAGCGCAGGACCACGACGCCTCCTTCGCCGACATCGCCGGCCAGGCTTTGCTCGGTTGGACCGACATCCATGAAGGCTTCGTCGACGACCAGCAGGCCGCCCTTGGCGCTAAGGCGCGCGGCGAGATCGAGCAGGCGATCCCGCTCGACTACTCGCCCGTCCGGGTTGTTCGGGTTGACCAGCACCGCAAGGTCCGCATCCGCCAGGGCATCGAAATTGTCCACCTCCGCCACCGCATGGCCCGCGATCGCAGTGGCCCGAGCGTGCTCGGCATAGGTAGGACCGAGCACCAGCGCTTTGCCGGGCTTCACCAGCGAAGCGACGCGCGGCAGGAGGATCTGCGTGCCGGGCGCGGGCGCGACATGCGCCGCCGATGGCGCCCCGTAGGCGGTGGCGGCGATTTCGGTCAATTCGCGCAGTCGTTCGGATTCCGGCAATCGCCACAGAGCGGTGGCGGGCAATTCGAAAAGCGGGTAGGAGTGCGGATTGATACCTGTCGAGAGGTCGACGAAAGGCCGTGGCGCGTGGGGGAAGAGCGCGCTCGCCCGGCCAAGGGATCCGCCGTGATCCACCGCAGCAATCGCTCCATCAAGAAGCTTCATGTCGATCCTGATCGCTTTCCTGTCACTTGCCGTTGAACGTACCCTTGGCTATCCGGAATGGCTGTTCAACGCCATCGGCCATCCGGTAACCTGGATCGGCAGGCTGATATCCTTTCTCGATCGCAGGCTCAACCGCGCAACCGATTCCGACGAATTGCGTCGCCGCCGCGGCGTCCAGGCTTTGTTGATCATCGTGCTCGTGCCGGCCGCCATCGGCCTGACGCTGCATGTCCTGCTCTGGCTGATCTTCCCGTCCGGCCTCGTCATTGCCGCTATCCTCGCCTCCTCGCTGCTGTCGCAGAAGAGCCTTGCCGAGCATGTCGAGGACGTCGCCGACGCGCTGGAGACCGGCGGCCTGACGCTTGGCCGCATCGCCGTCTCGCGCATCGTCGGCCGCGATCCCGAAAAGCTCGACAAGGCGGGAGTCGCCCGCGCCGCGATCGAAAGCCTGGCAGAGAATTTCTCCGACGGCATCGTCGCGCCCGCTTTCTGGACCGGCATCGGCGGGCTGGCCGGCGGCGTGGCCTACAAGGCCGCCAACACCGCCGATTCGATGATCGGCCATCGCACGCCGAAACACGAGGCTTTCGGCCGCGCCGCAGCGCTATTCGATGACAGGATCAACCTGCCGGCATCGCGCCTCACCGGCATGCTGATCGTGCTGGCAGCCTTCCTGGTCAAAGGCGCCGATCCCCGCAATGCCTGGCAGGTGATGCGCCGCGACGCGAAGAAGCATCGTTCGCCCAATGCCGGCTGGCCCGAGGCCGCCATGGCCGGCGCCCTGGGCTTGTCCCTGGCCGGGCCGCGCAGCTATGGCGGCGAGATCGTCGAGGACGCCTTCATGGGCGAAGGCGGCCGTCGCGAGGCCGAAAGCACAGATATAAGGCAAGCGCTGAAGCTTTACCGCGTCGCCGATTGGCTGCTGATTGCCCTGTTCGGCATCCTGTCAGCGATCGTGATTTACCTGACCATCTTGATCGCCGGCTAAGGTGTGTTGAGGTTCAGGTCAGGCCGTTCGCAGGCCGGCATCACCTGAATATCGACACACCTTAGAATTCAATTCCCTGCTGCGCCTTCACGCCTGCCGAGAAGTGGTGCTTGGTCAGCCCCATCTCGGTGACGAGATCGGCCGCTTCGACCAGCAGCGGCTTGGCGTTGCGGCCGGTGACGATGACATGCAGACCCTCGCGGCGCGCCTTCAGCGCCGCAACCACCTTTTCCAGATCGAGATAGTCGTAGCGCAAAGCGATGTTGAGCTCGTCGAGCACGACGAGGCTGATCGAGGGATCGGCCATCAGTTCCAGCGCCTTGGCCCAGGCAGCCTCGGCGGCGGCGATGTCGCGCTTCAGGTCCTGCGTCTCCCAGGTGAACCCCTCGCCCATCGCATGCCAGACGACGCGGTCGCCGAAGGCCGCGAAAGCATCCTTTTCGCCGGTGTGCCATTTGCCCTTGATGAACTGGACGACGCCGACGCGCTTGCCGTAGCCGAGCATCCTGAGCGCCAGGCCGAAGGCCGCCGTTGTCTTGCCCTTGCCAGGTCCGGTGTTGACGATCAGCAGGCCCTTCTCGATCGTCTTGCCCGCTACCTCGGCATCCTGCACCGCCTTGCGCTTGACCATCTTGGCGCGATGGCGTTCGGCGTCCCCGTCGTCGATGATCTTGTCGTCGATTTCGGCCATGTCACTTCACCTTGAGCGGCAGCCCCGCCACCATCATCAGCACACTATCGGCAACGGCCGCGACCTGCTGGTTGAGCCGGCCGGCGGCATCGCGGAACCGGCGCGCCAGCGCATTGTCCGGCACGATGCCAAGCCCGACTTCGTTCGATACCACGAACCAAGGCCCGCGCGGACGCGACAGCACATCCGAGAGCCGCCGGCACTCGGCCTCGACATCATGTTCCGCCAGCATATGATTGGTCAGCCACAATGTCAGGCAATCGATCAGCACCGGCTGGTGATCGGGCAAAGCCTCGATCGCGCCGACAAGATCGAGCGGCGCATCAATCGTCACCCAGCCTTCGCCGCGCCGAGCGCGATGCAGCGCGATGCGCTCGCGCATCTCGTCGTCATAGGCCTGCGCAGTGGCGATGTAAGTCCAGGGCGACGGACTGGCCGTCACCAACGCCTCGGCATGCGCGCTCTTGCCCGAGCGCGCACCGCCGATGATGAAGGTCAGGCGACCCTCGGCGCGATCAGGCAAAGCTGCCGCGCAGGCTGGTCGCCGCGCCGGTGAAGCGGCCGCGCACCACGCCGACGACCGCGCCCAGCACCAGCCAGAACACCAGATCGGTGAGCGTCACCGCCACCACGAACTGGTGATGCAGGCCTTCTGGGATCGCCGTCTCGAAGCTTTCGGGCTGCGGCGCGCCGACGATGTGCGGCGCCACGATCAGCGCCACGCCAAGGATGGCCAGCGGCAGCGACTTGCGAAAGGCGATCAAGCCGAGCCCGATCGCTGTCGCGGCCACTGTCGAAGTCCACCAGATCTGGCGCGGCAAAAGCTCTGCCGCAGGCATTGCCGGCAGCTCGGGCGGCAGGCCGAGGCCGGGCGCCAGGGTGAACACGGCAAAGCCGGCCAGGCCCCAGAACACGCCCTGTCGCCAATTGCCGATGCCGCCGGCGAATTCGGAAACCGCGACCAGGATCAGCCCGAAGCCGACACCGGTGACGATGTTGGCGACGACGTTGAAGGCAAAGCGCTCGAAGCCGTCTGCCGGCGCCCAGCCCTCGTCCTCGGCCGGAGCAGCCGCTTCGGCGGGGGTCGGAGCCGCGCTGCTCATCGCGTTGTCCGCGGGAGCGGCCGAGCTCATCGCATTGTTGTTTGTGCTGGCGGCATGGTCGTGGTGATGGCCGCCGCCGGCCTTTTCATAGACTTCTGCCTTCAGGATCAGCGGCACGGTCGCATAGGCCTGCATGCAGGCGAGCGCGATGCCCGCCACGAGCCCCGCGATCGCCGCGATGAACACGACGTTGCGAAACAGATTCATGATGTCAGGCCTTCCTCAGTGGCAGGGAAACGCCATCGAGTGGCGATAGTCGTGGGCAGCGTTGTGGACCGCATCGATATGCGAGAAGCCGACGAAGCCGACGACGAAGATGCCGAGCAGCGCCGCGAGAGCGAGCTGCATGATGCGCGACTGCGAGGAGACGGAGGCGCCGAGGGAGACGGAAGCGGTATTCATGTCTTGTCCTTTCGCCCTCCACCCGAGGGCATCGAAGTCAACTTTCCTGTCGCCGGCAGGTCTCCTGGCTCGCGGATCCGCGCCCTTCCCCACCTTCCCGAGGAAAATCCTCAGTGGTTTATGGAGAGGACTACCGCACACAGTTGCGGGGGCAGCCACGGCTTTGGGCAGGAAATCCACCCCTCACCGCATTCCCTCTTGGCTCCAAAAACGGAACCGACGACGCGAGCGACTATAGGCAGAATCGCCGCAGGCGGCAAACCAAATTCCGCCATGCCGGAGCGCGATTGCGGCATGGATTCACATGCTAGGAGGCCGCGATCCTTTCGGCGACAAGCTGCTGCAGCCGCCACAGATGGGCATCGTGGATGCCACGCGCTTCGAGATTTTTGACGGTGTTGTAGAGATAGTCGGCACCGGAACCCCAATGGCCGCAGGACGTCGCCAGCCTTTCCACCACCTCGCTTTCACTGAGCGGCCCGGCATAGGTCGTACCCTTGCGATTGATGACGAAAGCGAGCGCCCTCAACGGCCCATTGTCCGTTGCGAGCTGCAGCAGGCGGGGGTGGTAGCTGGTCGGCTTGAGGGTCATCTCACGACGGAAAAGCTTGTCCAGCGCTTGCCGGCGCTCGCCACCGTTCAGGCGGAAGGCGACGCCCTTGCATTCGCCGCCGCGATCCATCGCCATCATCAGACCCGGGCTCTGCTTGGTGCCGCGCCAGCGCGTCATCTTCATGCAGAAGGAGCGGTGCCAGCCCCGTGCCACGGCGACCCGCTCCTCGACATGCTCGATTTCGGGCTTCCAGATCAGCGAGCCATAGCCGAACAGCCACAGCGGTTCGGTTGCAGGCAACTCGCCCTCGAATGCATCCAGCATCTCTTCATAGTCGCTGTCGGAGAGATGCTGCGCGTCAGGATCAGGCCCTGGATCCTCGACCGCGCGATAACAGCGGGCGACCAGTTCCTCGGTAAGCGACATCGTTCTTGCAGGCATGCCTTGCCACCCTGGCCGGCCGGCGAACCCGTCGGCGATCGCGAGCGACCTTAAAGGCGGCACCGGGACATCACAATGGCCACACGATTGACAACGGGTTTGGCCGGGTGTCGGCTGTCGGCAGCCAGGGAGAAGCCGATGCAGCCGAATCCGAGCCAACGCGATCTCTATAACGGCCTGACCCGCCTCGAGCCGACCTTGCCGTCGTCCGCCTATCGGGACGCCGACGGGTATCTGCGCGATCTCGATGCGATCTGGTACCGAAGCTGGCTGATGGTCTGCCGCGAGGCCGATCTCGCGGACCCCCTCGCCTTC
Organism: Mesorhizobium sp. M1E.F.Ca.ET.045.02.1.1; assembly: GCF_003952485.1. Classification (NCBI taxonomy): domain Bacteria; kingdom Pseudomonadati; phylum Pseudomonadota; class Alphaproteobacteria; order Hyphomicrobiales; family Phyllobacteriaceae; genus Mesorhizobium; species Mesorhizobium sp. M1E.F.Ca.ET.045.02.1.1. The sequence goes on along the minus strand of NZ_CP034447.1, from coordinate 4,595,116 downwards.
CGCGCAATCCGCATCGGCTCGCAGGAGGTCGTCGTGCTGCGCGACGAGACCGGGAGCTTGCGCGCCTTCCACAACACCTGCCGGCATCGCGGCTCGCAGCTTTGCCAGGAAAGCGCAGGCCGGCTGAAGGCAAGGCTCCTCACCTGCCCCTATCACGCCTGGTCCTATTCGCTGCGCGGCGATCTCGTGCGCGTGCCGTCGAAATCGCTGCCCGAGGGATTCGACAAGACCGATTACCCGCTCTACCGCGTGGCGCTGTCGGTGTGGCGCGGCTTCGTCTTCATCAACCTTGCAAAGGATGCCGGCGGCACGGCGGAAGCCTCGTTCGATCCCGCCTCCGGCGACCTTGCCAACTGGCCGCTGGAGACGCTCGTCACCGGGCATCGGCTCAGCAAGGTGATGAACTGCAACTGGAAGATTTTCTGGGAGAACTTCAACGAGTGCCTGCACTGCCCGGGCGTCCACAAGGACCTGTCGCGGCTGGTGCCGATCTACGGCCGGGGCCTGATGGCGAGGCACGACGATCCGGAATGGGCCCGCCACGCCGACAACGACGCGCCGGAGTTTTCCGGCGGCCTGCGCGCCGGCGCCGAGACCTGGTCGCGCGACGGGCGCGTGCATGGTCCGGTCTTTGCCGGCCTGACGCCGGCCGAGCGCGCCGCCGGCCAGACCTACGCAACGTCGCTGCCCTCGATGTTCATCGTCGGCCATGTCGACTATGTCCGCACGGTGAGGCTCGCCCCGCTGGGACCCGAGCTGACGGAGCTCACCGCCGAATGGCTGTTCGCGCCCGATGCTCTTGCGCAAACCGATATCGACAACATCGTCGCCTTCGGCACCCAGGTGCTGGAGGAGGACGCCGCGATCTGCGAGGTCAATCAGAAGGGCCTGCGCTCGATCCGCCACGAGGCCGGCGTGCTGATGCCTGAGGAATACGACCTGCGCCGCTTCCACGAATGGGTGCGAGGGCGCCACGCAGAGTTCAAAACGACTTCGGCAGATAGCGCCAGGTGAAAAAGCCGCAGAAGGCGGCCAACAGGCCGAGCGTGACGAACACCGAGCCCAGCCCGAAAAAGCTCAGCACCACCGAATAGACCAGCGGCGGCGTCAGCTCGGAAAAGTCGAGATAGGTGCGGTAGACCGCCGCCATCTGCGCCCTCTCGTAAGCGCGCACCGAGCGCATGAAGGCGGTCGAGCCCAGCGCATCGAGCGCGATGGTGAAGAGCGCGCCGCAGAGCAGGAAGGCAGCGGTGAGCAGCGGCGCGGTCTCGCCGACTCCGCCTGCCGCAAAAAGCATCGCCGCCATGGCGAAATAGGCGAAGGTCATAGTCTGGCGGCCGCCGAAGCGCTTGCCCGCCTTGCCCCAGAAGATCGCCATGAACAAGAGCGCGTTGCCCGCCGAAACCAGCAGCCCGCCTGCAAGCTTGCCCTCGCCCGTGATCACCATGAACAGCGGACCATAGACGAAGAAGGTCGTCCAGAAGCAGGAGCGGCCGAAGGCGATCAGCCAGGCGAGCCTGAGCCTCGGCTGCGCGATGAAGCGGCCGATATTGGCGAGCGGATTGGCCGGCCGGCTCTTGCCGGGGCGGATCGACGGGTTGTCGCCCAGCCGGTAGGCCCAGAACAGCGCCAGCAGCGACAGCGCGAAGGCCACGACCGCGCCATGCGCGGCATAGATGCCGAAGCGCGTGTAGAGGAAGATGCCGAGCGTCGGCCCACCTGTCCAGGCGAACATCGACCACGCTATGCGCAGCGATTCCGCCTGCATGAAATCGGTCTTGCGGATGTGGTCCATGATGTAGAGGTTGAGCGTGATCGACAGCGCGCTCGCCCCCATGACGCGGCAGAGCATGCCGGCGAGTTGGCCCGGCAGTGTGTGGGTGACGAAGAAGACCGAGCCGAGCGCCAGCATCAGGCAGCCGGCCGTGTAGACCCAGCGTCGGGCGAAGCGGCGGATCAGCATCGGCATGAACAGCGTCACCGAAAGTCCGAGCAGCGACACGATGGTGTAGAGGATCGAGACGGTCTGCTCATTTTGCAGGATCTCGTAGGCCTGGATCGGGATGACGCTGGAGATCGTGGCGCGGGCGAAGGATTCGACCGCATAGAGCGAGGCGAAGGTGCGCGCATCGGCGGGCCTCAGAGCCGGAAGCCAGATCGGATGGCGCACATGGGTGGACATCGGCCCTCCGAAAGTGAATCGCTCGCCAAATCTAGTAGCGGACCGGTAGCAGGAAACCGACTCCGAAAAGCCGAAAAGCGAAGCCGGTCAAAGGCTTTCCGCCGCTGGCCTAAAGCGGCTTGCCGGGCGGCTGCGGCGGCCGCCGCCGATCCACGCTCTGTTGTTCGGCCGAACCGTGATAGTCGTTTGGCACGACTGAATCGGATTGCGAGATCATGAGCCTTCAAACGACGAGCGACCCCGTTCAGGACGCGCCGAAGCACGGCCGCATCGCCGCCATCGATATCCTGCGCGGCATCGCGCTGATCGCAATGGCGAGCTACCACTTCACCTGGGACCTCGAAAACTTCGGCTACACAGCGCCCGGCCTGACCGCTTTCGGCTGGTGGAAGCTCTACGCCCGCGGCATCGCCTCGACCTTCCTTTTCCTGGTCGGCGTCAGCCTGTTCCTGGCGCATGGCCGCCAGATCCGCTGGCCGGGCTTCTGGAAACGCTTTGCCATGGTTGCGGTCGCGGCGATCGCCATCTCGGCCGTCACCTATATCGCGACTCCGGACGGCTTCATCTTCTTCGGCATCCTGCATGAGATCGCGCTGGCCAGCCTGCTCGGTCTCGCGTTTCTCAGGCTGCCGGCGCTGCTGACGGCAATTGTCGCAGCAGCCGTGATCGCGGCGCCCTCCTATCTGCGCTCGGAAGTCTTCGACCATCCGGCGCTGTGGTGGGTCGGGCTGTCGGCGACCAACCCGCGCTCCAACGACTATGTGCCGCAGTTTCCATGGTTCGGCGCGGTGCTCGCGGGCATGGCGGCGGTTAAGCTCGCTTCAGCGTCGGGCCTTCTCGCCTGGCTGGGAACCTGGACACCCAGCCGTTGGTCGAACCCGCTCACCTTCATTGGCCGGCACAGCCTTGCCTTCTACCTCATCCATCAGCCGGTGCTGTTCGGCTCGGTCTGGCTGTTGTCGCAGGTCATGCCTCCCGCCCCTCAGGACAAGGAAGCCGGCTTCCTGCCGGCTTGCCAGGCGCAGTGCGAACAGCAGCGGGACACGAAGTTCTGTTCAAGCTATTGTGGCTGCATGCTGGACACGCTGAAGGGCGAAGGGTCTCTCGACAAGCTCTACAGCAACGACCAGTCCAGCGCCTGGAAATCGCATCTGGCCGATCTGGCGAGCACCTGCACCGCCGCGACCGAGGACGAGATGGAGGGAGGGCAGCAATGACAGGCGTCGCAAAGCCCAGACACGGGATCATTCCCTGGCCGCCCGTGATCTATGTCGTGGCGATAGTGCTGAGCGTCGTGCTCGGCATGCTCTACCCGCTGCCCTGGATCGGCGACATCTTTGGCGACATCCTGGTCGGCGCCGGCTGGGTGGCGCTCTTCGGCGTCGCAGCACTTTGGGTCACGGCGATCCGAGCCATGGTGCGCGCGAAAACCACGCTCGATCCTAATGCCGAGCCCGACCATCTGGTGACGTCGGGCCCTTTCGGCGTCACCCGCAATCCGATGTATCTCGCCAACACGCTCCTGTTGATCGGCGTTTCTTTCATCACCGGCATCGCCTGGTTCCTGCTGTTCGCCTTCCTCGCCGCCTTCGCGACGCAGAAGCTGGCGATCGAGAAGGAAGAAAAGATGCTGGCGGCGAAGTTCGGCAAGAAATACCGCGACTACGCGAAAAGAGTGCGGCGCTGGATCTGATCGTGACACAGCCTACGTTCGGCGTGATGCCTTTCCGGTGTCGGGCCACAGTTTTCTGCCGAGATAAAACAGCGCCGGGATCGACAGCATGATCGCCATGACGACAGCCGGCCCGGCCCAGGCGAAACGCATCGGTGCGATGTATTCCTCCCGAAACGCCTGACGCAGCAGCGCGGCGGTGACCGGCAGGTTCAACGCAAGAGCGTTCGCAGTGCCCGGCATATAGCGGCGCATGGCAATTGTGGCGAGGAGGTGTGGAAAGACCACATTGAGCAGCATCGCCAGCGCGTAACCTGACAGAAGATACGCGCCGAGGCTCCCTCGCCCCTGAACGCTGGCGAGCACAGCGGCAATGCCTGCAAGAAGAGTGAGCATGGACACGGCGAACCGGAATTCGCGCGCCCCGACAGGACTATGCCAACGCCCGGCCTGCTCCGACCAGGCTGGCAACAGAAGTGCTTCTTCCAGATTGTGGACGACGACTGCGGCGACAAACAGCCAAGTCAGAATCATGAACACGGTTTGATCGATCGCCAGTTCATCCCTCAGGTGTTGACGCCAAGCTCCGCCAGCCGCTCGACGCAGGACTCTTCCGCCTGGTCGAGTTCGGCCAGCGTTTCCTCGAGGTCGCGCCGCTTCTGGCGCAGGTCCTCGCGCTTTTCCTCGATGCGCTTGATCATCAGCTTGAGCTGGCCGACCTCGCCGGGCGGCTCCTTGTACATCTGGATGATCTCGCGGATCTCGGCGATCGAGAAGCCGAGTCGCTTTCCGCGCATGATCTGACGGATGAGATGCCGGTCGGAGGGGCGGAACAGCCGCGTGCGTCCGCGCCTGATCGGCTGCACCAGCCCTTCGTCCTCGTAGAAACGCAACGTCCGCGTCGACACGTCGAATTCGCGCGTCAGCTCGGTGATCGTGTAATATTCCCGCATTCTCGCTCCCACGCCCAAACGTCCAGGCATCGCCACGCAGGAGCGTCGCCCTTCCCTCCTATCAAACCCCGTCTTGCGCCGGAATCGGCACATGACCCCGAGATAACGTCGCACGGCATTTACGTAAAAGTCAATTAAGATGCCTATCCGGCTCGCTCGCCCAGGTGCAACCACCATGTGGCGAGGCTGAGGAAGGCGAGGAAGCCGATAACGTCGGTGATCATTGTCGTGAAGATCGAGGACGAAATTGCCGGATCGGCACCGAGCTTGTCGAGAAACAGTGGGATGAGGATGCCGCCGAGTGCCGCGGCCAACATATTGAGGATCATCGCCGCGGCGATGACGAAACCGAGGTCGGGATTGTGAAACCAGATGCCGGCGACCAGACCGAGGATGGTCGCAATGATCCCGCCGTTGAGCAGGCCGACCATGACCTCGCGGCGAATGACGCGGCCGGCATTGTAGATATCGAGGTCGCGCGTGGCGAGCGCGCGCACGGTCACCGTCATCGTCTGGGTGCCGGCATTGCCGCCCAGTGAGGCGACGATCGGCATCAGTGCGGCAAGCGCCACCATTTCCTCGATCGTCGCGCCGAACACGCTGATCACCGAGGCCGAGATGAAGGCCGTGCCAAGATTGACCAGCAGCCATGGAACGCGCGAGCGCGATGTCGCCGCGATGGTATCCGACAGCTCTTCGTCGCCGACGCCGCCCATGCGCAAGAGGTCTTCCTCCGCTTCCTGCTGGATGACGTCGACCACGTCGTCGATGGTGAGCACGCCGACCAGCCTCTCGTTCTCATCGACCACGGCGGCCGAGAGCAGATCGTACTGCTCGAACTCCCGCGCCGCCTCTTCCTGATCCATGGTGGCAGGGATGGCATGTCGCGTCTCGTGCATCACATCCTCGACCTTGACCGCGCGCTTGGTGCGCAGGATCTGGTCGAGGTCGATGGCGCCGAGCAGCTTGAAGCTCGGGTCGATGACGAAGATCTGGCTGAAGCGGTCCGGAAGGTTCTTGTCCTCGCGCATGTAGTCGATGGTCTGGCCGATGGTCCAGAACGGCGGCACGGCGACGAACTCCGTCTGCATGCGCCGGCCGGCCGTCTCTTCCGGATAGTCGAGCGCGCGCCTGAGCCTGATGCGCTCGGTGAACGGCAGTTGCGACAGGATCTCGTCCTGGTCCTCCTGGTCGAGGTCCTCCAGGATGTAGACGGCGTCGTCGGAATCGAGTTCCTGCACCGCCTGCGCGATCTGCTCGTTGGGCAGGTTGTCGACGATATCGAGGCGGATAGCCTCGTCGACCTCGGTCAGCGCGGAGAAGTCGAAATCGGAACCCAGCAACTCGACCAGGGCCCGGCGCTGTTCGGGATGCAGCGCCTCTAGCAGATCGCCCAGTTCGGACTGATGCAGGTCGTCGACTTCACGCTTCAGGGTCAGCGTGTCGCGGTCGGCGATCGCCGCGCCGATCTGGGCGAGGAAGGAAGAACGGACGGCCCCATCCTCGCCATAGATGTCGGCGTAGTGCTCCTCGGCGGCCCTGGCGCCGGTCGTCGTCTCTATGTCCTGGCCTTCCACCAGCGCCTCCCGCCAACAGGAATCCGGAAAGGGTGCGAATCACGTCTAGAGCATGATCCCGAAAAGTGGAAACCGCATTTCGGGAAAATCCGATGCCAACGCGGCAGATAGGGCCGTGATGCGATTCGTCTTGCGAAATCGTTGCGCTAGCACGCGGAATATTCAGCGAAATATGCGCCGTGACGCCTTCGACGCGACCTGATGGCAGGGCAATTTTCGGCTTCAGGCGACGCGACAGCGCATGTCGCTGCGGAAAGAGCGCCGCCGCGCCGTTGGGGCAGAATTGTCATCATAGCAGGTCCAGAAGGCCTGCAGACGGCGCAAGATCGACAGGACAATCGGCAGGCCTTGAACCTCAAGTCCCGGAAAACGAACGAAGCAGTTGGCTCGAGGCGCGTGCGCGTCGTCGTTGCCGAGCGCAATCCGCTCGTTGTGTCGGCGCTCCGCGAAATGCTGGAATGCGATGGGCGTTTCGAGCTGGTGAGCTCCGTTCAGAGCGGCGCGCAATTCCTCGAGCTGGCGGCGAACACCAGGTTCGATGTCGCCGTGATCGGCTGGAAGCTCGCCGACATGGACGGCGCCGACATTCTGGCGGAAGTCCAGAATCGCAAGCTCGATGTTCGCGTCACGGTGTTCTCCAACGACCACGACATCGGCATCCTGAAGCAATGCGTGCGGTTGGGCGCCCAGGGCTACTGCTTCCAGTTCGACGACCCGTCGATCATCTTCGAGACGATCCTGGCGGTCGCGCATGGGCGGATCTGCATTCCTTACATCGACATCAACAAGGTCAACGACACGCCGCTGTCGCAGCTCACCGTGCGTGAGCGCGAGCTGCTTGCGGTGCTGTCCGATGGCTGGACCAATCTCCAGATCGCGACCCGGACCGGGATCTCGGAGAACACGGTAAAGTACCATCTCAAGAATCTCTACGACAAGCTCGACGTGCGCAACCGCGCCATGGCCGTCGCGCTCTATGCGAACGAGAAGCGCCGCACCTCCAAATCGCCTTTCGGGTAGGCGGACCGGGTAGGTCCGCCCTACCCGCCCGTGGCGACAACTTACCCGGCAAGGTGTTGTTGCGACACGCCGCGCGAACGACACTCCCCTGACAATCCCAAACGATCGGAGGAGTTCGCGCATGGCCGGGTTTACCCATCTTTTCATCCCAGGACCGACCAATATTCCGGAGGAAGTCCGGCAGGCCATGAACCTGCCGATGGAAGACATGCGCGCCGCTTCCTTCCCCAATCTCACGCTGCCGCTGTTCGAGGACATCAAAAAGGTCTTCAAGAACGAGACCGGCCGCGTCTTCATCTTTCCGTCCTCAGGCACCGGCGCCTGGGAAGCGGCGATGACCAACGTGCTCAGCCCCGGCGACCGGGTGCTGATGTCGCGCTTCGGGCAGTTCTCGCATCTGTGGGTCGACATGGCCGAGCGTCTTGGCTTCGAGGTCGACGTCATCGACTGCGAATGGGGAACGGGCGTCCCGCTCGACCTCTATGCGGAAAGGCTCCGCGCGGACAAGGCGCATCGCATCAAGGCGGTGTTCTGCACCCAGAACGAAACCGCGACCGGTGTCACCAGCGACGTCGCCGGCTGCCGCGCCGCGCTCGATGCAACGAACCACCCTGCCCTTCTCTTCGTCGACGGGGTCTCGTCGATCGGCTCGATCGACTTCCGCCAGGAGGAATGGGGCGTCGACTGCGCGGTCAGCGGCTCGCAGAAGGGCTTCATGCTGCCGGCCGGACTCGGCTTCCTGTCGGTCAGCAAGAAGGCGCTCGCCGCGTCGCGGGTGGCAACCCACCGGCGCTGCTACTTCTCCTTCGAGGACATGATCCGCGCCAACGATACCGGCTACTTCCCCTACACGCCCGCCACGCAATTGCTGCGCGGCCTGCGCGCCTCGCTCGATCTCATCGCCGAGGAAGGCCTGGACAACATCTTCGCCCGCCACCATCGCCTGGCGGAAGGCGTGCGCAAGGCGGTCGACGCCTGGGGGCTGAAGCTGTGCGCCAAGGCACCGCAATGGCATTCCGATACGGTGAGCGCCGTCCTGGTGCCGGAAGGCATCGACAGCGCCGAAGTCGTCAAGCGCGCCTACCGCGCCTACCAGACCTCGCTCGGCGGCGGCCTCAACAAGGTGGCCGGCAAGGTCTTCCGCATCGGCCATCTCGGCTGGCTGAACGAGGTGATGGTGCTTGCATCGCTCTCCGCCGCCGAACTGGCGCTGCTCGACTGCGGTGTCCGCCTGGCGCCGGGTTCGGGCGTGGCGGCCGCGATCGAACATTTCAGGCGCACCGCCGCGATGCCGGTCGCCGAGGCGGCGTGAGGAGCGGACGATGAGCCACACCATCAACCACCTCAAGAAACTGAGGCTGCAACGCAGCGAGCTCGCGGTTCCGGGCTCGAGCCCGGAAATGATCGACAAGGCGGCGAACAGCGCCGCCGACTTCGTCTTCCTCGACATCGAGGACGCGGTCGCGCCGCCCGACAAGGAGCGCGCCCGCAAGAACATCATCCAGGCGCTCAACGACATCGACTGGCGCGCCAAGGGCAAGACAGTCTCGGTGCGCATCAACGGCCTCGACACCCATTACATGTACCGCGACGTGGTCGACGTGATGGAACAGGCCGGCGACCGGCTGGACACGATCCTGGTGCCGAAGGTCGGCGTTCCCGCCGACCTCTATATGGTCGAAGCGCTGGTCAACCAGATCGAGATGGCCAAGGGTTTTAAGACCCGAGTCGGCCTCGAAGCCCTGATCGAGACGGCGCTCGGCATGGCCAATGTCGAGGCGATTGCCGCCACGCCCGGTCGGCTGGAGGCAATGCATTTCGGCGTCGCCGACTATGCCGCCAGCAACAAGGCGCGCACCGTCAACATCGGCGGGCTGAACCCCGACTATCCCGGCGACCAGTGGCATTTCGCCCTGTCGCGGATGACGGTCGCATGCCGAGCCTACGGCCTGCGCGCCATCGACGGACCGTTCGGCGATTTCTCTGATCCGGAAGGTTACACGGCGGCTGCGAGACGCGCGGCTGCCCTCGGCATCGAAGGCAAATGGGCGATCCATCCCTCGCAGATCGCTTTGGCCAACGACGTGTTCTCGCCGCCGGAAAAGGAGGTCACGCGTGCCAGGCGCATCCTCGAAGTGCTCAAAGAAGCCGAGGCGCTCGGCAAGGGTGCCGCGGCACTCGACGGCAAGATGATCGACGCCGCGTCCGAACGCATGGCGCGCAACGTGCTGGTGGTGAGCGAGGCGATCGAGCGCGCCGGCCAGGCACAGGCAGCAGCCCACTGAAAGTTTTCGGGAGGATAGAATGGACATTCATGAATACCAGGCCAAAGAACTGCTCGCCCGCCACGGCGTGCATGTGCCGCGCGGCGGCCTCGCCTACAGCCCTGAGCAGGCGACCTACCGGGCGCGCGAGATCGGCGGCTCGAAATGGGTGCTGAAGGCGCAGGTTCATTCCGGCGCGCGCGGCAAGGCCGGCGGCATCAAGCTCTGCTCCAATGACGAGGAGATCTCCAACGCGGCGGAGGCCATGCTCGGCCGCAAGCTGGTGACGCAACAGACCGGCCCGCGCGGCAAGCTGATCTCGCGGCTCTATCTCGAAGAGGCGGTCGACATCGCCCAGGAGCTCTATCTCGGCTTCGTGCTCGACCGCAAGGAAGAGCGCGTCATGATCGTGGCATCGGCCGCCGGCGGTATGGAGATCGAGGACATCTCCGAAAAGAAGCCGAATTCGATCATCCGCGCCACGGTCGATCCCGGCGTCGGCATGCAGGGCTTCCAGGCGCGCGAGATCGCCTTCGGCCTCGGGCTTGAAAGCAATCTGATCGGCAAGGCCACCGAAACCATCCTCGGCTGCTACCAGGTGTTCCGCGACTACGACGCCTCGATGCTGGAGATCAATCCGCTGGTGGTGACCCGCGACGGCAACCTGGTCGCGCTCGATGCAAAAATGTCGTTCGACGAGAACGCGCTGTTTCGCCGACCGGAAATCTCGGAGCTGCGCGACAAGAGCCAGGAAGACCCGCGCGAGACCTTCGCCAGCGACCGCGGCCTCTCCTATGTCGGCCTCGACGGCAATATCGGCTGCATCATCAACGGCGCCGGTCTCGCCATGGCGACGATGGACATGATCAAGATCGCCGGCGGCGAGCCGGCCAACTTCCTCGACATCGGCGGCGGCGCCTCGCCCGAGCGGGTGGCGAAATCCTTCCGCGCCGTGCTCGGCGACAAGAATGTCGAGACCATCCTGGTCAACATCTTCGCCGGCATCAACCGCTGCGACTGGGTGGCCGAAGGCGTCATCAAGGCGATCCGCGAGGTCGGCGTCGACGTGCCGCTGGTAGTGCGGCTCTCCGGCACCAAGGTCGAGGAGGGACGCAAGATCCTGGCCGAATCTGGCGAGGCGGTAATCGTCGCCGACACGCTCGCCGAAGCCGCCGAAAAGGCCGTCGCCGCCTGGCGCGAAGCCGCCAAGAAAAAAGCAGCCTGAGGGAGGTCGAGAAAATGGCAATCCTGCTCAACCGCAGCACGCGCGTCATCGTCCAGGGTTTTACCGGCAAGATCGGCAGCTTCCATGCCGAGGAAATGAAGCGTTACGGCACCAAGCTGGTCGGCGGCGTCACCCCCGGCAAGGGCGGCCAGACGCATCTCGGCCTGCCCGTCTTCAACACCGTCAAGGGCGCGGTGCGCGAGACCCGCGCCGAGGCCAGCATCGTCTTCGTGCCGCCGCCCTTCGCCGCCGATTCGATCATGGAAGCAGCGGATGCCGGCATCAAGCTTTGCGTGTGCATCACCGACGGCATCCCCTCGCAGGACATGATGCAGGTCAAGCGCTACATGCGCCGCTACCGCTTCGAGGACCGCATGCGCCTCGTCGGGCCGAACTGCGCCGGCGTCATCACGCCCGGACAGGCGCTGATGGGCATCATGCCCGGCAGCATCTATCTCCCCGGCCGCGTCGGCATCGTCGGCCGCTCCGGCACGCTGGGCTATGAGGCCGCCTCACAGATGAAGGCGCTCGGCATCGGCGTGTCGACCAGCGTCGGCATCGGTGGCGATCCGATCAACGGTTCGTCCTTCAAGGACATTCTGCAGCTCTTCGAGCGAGACGAAGAGACCGACGCCGTGGTGATGATCGGCGAGATCGGAGGGCCACAGGAAGCGGAAGCCGCGATCTGGGCGCGCGACAACATGCGCAAACCGCTGATTGCCTACATCGCCGGGCTTTCGGCGCCGAAGGGGCGCCGCATGGGCCATGCCGGCGCGATCATCTCGGCCTTCGGCGAGTCGGCGCAGGAGAAGGTCGAGATCCTGAAGGACGCCGGCGTCGTCATCGTGCCGACCCCCGCCTCCTTCGGCGAGGTCGTGGCCGATACGCTGGCGCGGACGAAGAAGGCGGCGTGACGGCCGCATAGCCCGCAAAATGTGAAGTCTGGGTCGCCGGAAGCATCGCGGCGGCCCATCGATCGGCGAGAAATTCGATGAAACCGCGTTTGATTGTTACCCGTAGATGGCCGGCCGCCGTCGAAGCTATCCTCGCCGAGCGCTTCGACACCACGCTCAACGCCAGCGATGAGCCGCTGAGTCCTGCCGCGATGACTTCCGCCTTCGCGGATTTCGACGCGATCCTGGCAACGGTCAGCGACCGCTTGCCCGTCGCGGTGTTTCCTGAGACCGCCGCCCGCACCCGCATCATCGCCAATTTCGGCGTCGGCTTCAGCCATATCGATATCGCGGCGGCTCGCGACCGCGACATCGTGGTGACCAACACGCCGGGCGTGCTGACCGATTGCACCGCCGACCTTGCGCTTAGCCTGATGTTGGCTGTCGCGCGCCGGACCGGCGAGGGCGAGCGGCAGTTGCGGGCCGGAGAGTGGCGTGGCTGGTCGCCGACCCACATGGCCGGCGCCAAGGTGTCGGGCAAGACCTTGGGTATCGTCGGCATGGGACGCATCGGCAAGGCGACGGCCAAGCGCGCGCATTTCGGCTTCGGCATGAAGATCGTGTTCTTCAATCGCTCGCCCGTCGATGACGACGAGACGCGCGCCATGGGCGCGGTGCAGATGCAGACCTTGGACGATGTGCTCGTGGCATCCGATTTCGTCTCGCTGCACTGTCCGGGCGGCGCGGAAAACCGCCATCTCATCGATGCTCGAAGCCTGCGGTCGATGCAGCGCGGCGCCTTCCTGATCAACACGGCGCGCGGCGACGTCGTCGACCAGGATGCTCTGATCGGCGCGCTGGAAAGGCGCGAGATCGCAGGCGCGGGTCTCGACGTCTTTGCCGACGAGCCGGCCGTTCCGGAAGCGCTGAAGCGATTGGAGAACGTCGTGCTGTTGCCGCATCTCGGCAGCGCGACCGAGGAAACGCGGGTGGCGATGGGAATGAAGGTGGTGGAGAACCTGACCGCCTTCTTCGAAGGCCGCCCGGTCCCTGATCGGGTCGCCTGACGTTAATCCGGTTCAGCGCGGCGCGCTTCAAGGGCGCGGCTACGCGCTGCAATCAATGCGGACGGATCAGGAAAGCGGTTTGGAACAGAGCAGACGCATCAAATTTCGTGAGGACGAGCGCAGCCTTCTGTTGCGCCTGCTGCTTAAGGTCGCAAGCGCGCGCGCCCCCGAGATCGCCGCGGTCTTAAGCGGGCGCAGGTCGCTCGTCTCCCTCGCCCCAGAGCAGCGCATCCCGGCGCTTCAGGCGAGCGGCGTCTGGTTCCAGTTGCTGACGATTGCCGACGAGTTGCTTGCCATGCGGGCGCGTCGCGAACTCGAACAAGGCGCGGGTGCCGGCGAAGTGCCCGGATCCTTCGCCAGCGTGATCGCCCAGATGGCGGCGAACGGTCACTCTGGCGAAGAAGTCCAGGCGACGCTCGATGAGCTTTGCGTCGGCCCGACCATGACCGCCCATCCGACCGAGGCCAAACGCGTCACTGTGCTGGAGATCCACCGCCGTATCTATCGCAAGCTGACCGATCTCGACCAGCCGCGCTGGGCGCCGCGCGAGCGCGACCTGTTGGTCGCCGATCTGGAAAGCGAGATCGAGCTTCTGTGGATGACGGGCGAGCTGCGGCTGGAGCGCCCGACAGTCGAAGGCGAAATCGCCTGGAGCCTGCATTTCTTTCGCGAGGTGATCTTCGAGGCAACGCCACAGCTCTATGGCAAGCTTCAAGGCGCCTTCGAGCGCCACTATCCGGGCAAGCCGATCAGAATTCCCTCCTTCATGCGCTACGCCTCGTGGATCGGCGGCGACCGCGACGGCAATCCGAATGTGACGGCCGCGGTCACCGCCCATGCCATGGCCGAATACCACAATACCGCCATAGGCTGGTATCTGACGCAGGTGCAGCGGCTGGTGACGGTGCTCAGCGCCAGTTCGAACGTCATCGACCTGCCGACGAGCTTCAAGCCGGTGCTGCAAACGGCGCTCGATAAAAGCGGACAGGCTGACGTCATCGCCGCCCGCAACCCCGACGAGCCGCTTCGCCAGTTCGCTACGGCCTTGCTTGCCCGGCTGGTTGCGACGCGAGCCGGCGGTACGGCCGCCTACCTCTCCGCGGAGGCGTTTCGTACCGACCTGACCGCCCTGTCTTGCGTTCTCGAAGCCATCGGAGGGCGCGCGGTGGCCGGGCGTTTCGTCCAGCCCCTGCTTTGGCAGGTCGGAAGCTTCGGCTTCCGCACGGTCTCGCTCGACATCCGGCAGAACTCCACGGTCGTCAACCGGGTGCTGGCCGAGCTGTTTGCGCTGGCAAATCCCGCCGATCCGGTCGCGGCAGGCACGCCGCAATGGTCGGCGCGCATTCGCGCAGGCCTCAGCCAAGGCGAGCGGCTGGAGATCGACAGAGGCCAACTCTCGCCTGAAGCCCGTGAACTGCTTTCGACATTCTCCGTCATCGCCAAGCACATCTCGGGCTCGGATGCCGACGCTGTCGGCTCGTTCGTGCTCAGCATGACCCGCTTGGCCGACGATCTGCTCGCGGTCTATCTGCTGGCGCAATATTGCGGACTCTCGACCGCGCCCGATGGCGGCGGCACGATCAGGCTGCGGATCGTGCCGTTGTTCGAGACCATCGCCGATCTGCAGGCCGCCCCTGCCATCCTGAACGGATTGCTCGGCGTCTCGCTGGTGCGGCGGACGGTGCGGGATTTCGGCGCGCGCCAGGAAATCATGCTCGGCTATTCGGATTCCAACAAGGATGGCGGTTTCCTGGCTTCCAATTGGGAACTGGTAAAAGCGCAAAAGCGCCTCGCAGCGATCGGGCGCAAGCACAAGGTCAGGATCAGTTTCTTTCACGGTCGCGGCGGTTCTGTCAGCCGTGGCGGCGCGCCGACCGGCCGGGCGATCGCGGCGCAGCCGGCGGGCACTGTCGCTGGCAGGATGCGGGTGACTGAACAGGGAGAAGTCGTATCTTCGAAATTCGCCAATCGCGGAACCGGTCTCAACCAGCTCGAGGTTCTCGCCGCTGGCGTGCTCGCCCACGGTGCCGGGTCGCCCGGTGATGTCGGGCCGGAAACGCCGGAGTTCGATGAAGCGTTGGAAGCGCTGGCAGGCATGTCCCAGGCATCCTATGCCGGGTTGATGGCCGAGCCCGGCTTCCTCCACTATTTCAACCAGGCGAGCCCGGTCGCGGAACTGGCGCTCCTGAAAATGGGCTCGCGGCCGGATCGCCGTTTCGGCGCCAGCGGCATTGCCGACCTGCGCGCCATTCCATGGGTGTTCGCCTGGAGCCAGAACCGCCATCTGTTGACCGGCTGGTATGGCATCGGCAGCGCGCTGAGTTCTTTCGTTACAGTGCGCGGCGAAGCCGGGCGCGACCTTCTGGCCCGCATGTTCGAGCACTCGCGCTTCTTCCGCCTGATCGTCGACGAGGCCGAGAAGACGCTTTACCAGTCCGACATGGAGATCGCGCGGCTCTACGCCGGCCTGGTGTCCGATAGCGATGCGGCAGCAAGAATCCACGCCCGGATCGCCGCCGAATACGAGCTGACGCGACGCCTGATCGGTGACCTCACGGGAGGCGATCTTTCCGCGCGCTTTCCGATGTTCAAGCGGCGGTTCGACAATCTGCGCCGGCAGATGGATGACATTCACCTGCTCCAGGTCGATCTGCTGCGTGAAGTTCGGGCAAACACGGCGGACCAAAAGCGGGCGACCGACGCTCTGCTCGTGTCGATCAATTGCATCTCGGCCGGGCTTGGCTGGACGGGATAGGCCGGGGTTTGCCGAACTGCCTGTTTGGAAAACTCGAAGCGGCGGTGCGGCCCTCAGAACCTGCCACCGCATCTGTTTTGGTCCTCAGAGACAGAGACGGACGCGCCGAGCCGCTTCGATCCACGGGCTCATTCAAGAAATATCTTTTTGGGGGGAAAATGGTGCGGTCGAGAATTCTTGCACTCTGAGGAGGTTCAACGACTTGCGCAAGGTTCGGGCCGAAAATGGCCGTTGCCAGCACTTACGAACTCAAATAGCGCGCCCGAATCCAAGGTGTTGGAAATGATCTACTTTCTGAAGGCCGTCCCCTTCGTCAAAATTGGCTATACCGATAGCCTGCGAATGGGCGTCGTCGCGCGAGGCAGGCGCCCTCTTAGGAAGAGGCAGACTTAGGAAGAGGCAGAGCCCTTTGCGGAACACGATTGCAAGTCTTTTCGCCGATGTACTCCGGCACTGGGCAGTTAGCCTGCCGTTGCGCTATCTCGTTATTCCATGACCACCCCGAGCTGATCTCGTACGTACTCAAAGCATCTGCCAGATCGCGGCCTTGGCTGAACCGATAACGTCGGCCAACGGTTCCCCGGCATCGAGGTTCACCACCACAGTGCCTCCGAAGGTCAGTTGCTGCAGGGCCGGCACTCGCCTTCGAACGACCAGCGGATCCATGTCCGGCTCGCGCTTCATGATGACTTCGGGGGTGGCCTGCAGTTTGATGACGAGATCCGGCGGCAGACGACGGGCAAGCGCATAAGAGCTGGCCTCGAAACGCCGAAGCCAGGCTGGGACTTTGGCCAATCGGGGCAGCAGCGGAGCATCGTTGAAGTCTATGATCTGGTCTTGAGGGAACCTATCGGCAACGACGACCATTCCACGATCCGCACCGCGGCGCGCGGCCACCAGCTTCATCCGCTTCTCTACAGAGAGGACGCTTGCCCATACGGCAAGCAGAATACTGTAGAGGGGGCCCGGCGAACTGTCGGTCACGGTGCCATGCGAGCTGCCGGCGGGCTTGGTTCCAAGCGCCCGGGTGACGATCGGTACCAGCAACTTGAACGGCAGCAACAGCAGCGATGGCCTACCACCCCCGGTGCCGAAATATATCGGGAGCACGTCAACTTCCGACTCCAGCCACTGGCGGATCGCTGTCACAAGCGTGGTCTTGCCGCTACCGTCGATCCCGACTACGGCTACCACCATGCCGCTGCCGGGCGTACGGCGGCTCCAGGGGCGGGGCACATGCAGGAACTGCTTGTTCAGACTTCCGGCGGTCCACAAGATTACCCGGCCGATACCGCGCAGAACGGCTTCTAGGCCATTGTAGGTTCGGTACGCCGCCAGTTCTTTGCGAATCCGGGCGTGAAGGCGACGCCGGGCCATGAAGGTCTGCGTTTCGAACAATTCCTTGGCAATGGCTTCCGCGAGGTCCTTATTCACAAGCTTTGCCGCGAGACCACGGAAACTGTGCCGGTCGACCCGTAACGCCACATGCAGCCGGTCCAGTTCGAAGTTCTCCTGTAACCTTTGCCAGTGGCGAAACACGATGGGATCTCGACGCCGCAGCTCGAGGCTGGCTCGCACCACAAGCAGCAATGCCTCGCTTGCCGGATCGAGCATCCGGAGAGGCAGTGTGGGGTGTCGGATCGCCGAGGCCAGAAATAGGCGTTCCCAAGGAGGCTGATAGTTCCTCAAGATCGGTTCGCCGACAACTAAGCGGAAGTGAAGATGGAGATGGACGATGCGCCCGCTCGGCTCGTCGTAGCCAAGAAAGCTCTGGACTGCAGGATGGCCGTGGCAATTGGAGGGTTCGAAGCGCTTGAGTCCGGAGCCGAGCAAGGCCTGGGCGGCCCGATGTTGATCAGACTTCGCAACAAGTAGATCAAGGTCCGATTCACCCAGCAGGACAGCTGGAAGGCGCCTGCTGCTCCTCCAATAGCAGCATTCGACGTTGCTTCGCTCCAATGCGGTCAGCGCCGCGAGCAGGGTGCTAAGTACCTCGATCTCCCCGGCAGGCGTGGCGTTGGCATTTTTCGTTTCGCTGGCCAGGGTCGCCGGAGATTCAGGCTCACATTGCGGGACGCAGCTGGGCTGATGACCGGTGGATATCATTGCATCGAACCCCACGAATTGGGACATGCGGCTATCCCAAGCGAGCTCTGAGCTGTCCCGACCTCAAGGCTAAGGCAGCAAAGACGAGACCGGGCAAGATGTTCAATCGCTTGCGGATGTTGGTGGCCATTGCCAAGTTCCAGACGACCAGTGCGAGCGTGAAGCCGACCGCCGCTCCGGTCGCCCCGTCCATCGCTATGCCGGCTGCACAGGCGACGACGGCAGTCACGGAGCCGCCAACCATCGTCGTCGCGGCGGCCCACTCATTCTTGGTCATGGTCAGAAGGTTTAGCTGGGGTCCGCAAACCGCATTGCAGAGATAACCCATGATGAGGATTCGTGCGATCGGTGCTCCCACAGCAAAATCCTCGCCGAACCAGCTTAGGAGAGGTTCGGTGACCACCAGCAACGCCAGGGCCAATGCGAGTGCCCCGCTGAAACTCAGAACTGCTGCTCGTGAGAATAGCCGCTGCAGGCCTTCGTGATCCCCGCGGGCATGAAGATCCGCAGCAGTCGGCGAGAACATCGTGCTTACTGCGACATTCGAAAGACCGACCAGCATCGCCACGTTCAGGCATAGGGCAAAAATGCCAGCCTCGTGGACCCGGCCCGTCCAACCCAAAAGCATGACCCCCGTTCGGCTTACGAAGGCATCAAGCCCGGTAATTAGCACGGTAGGAGGGATTACAGACCGCCACAAACGCCCGGAATAACTCGCCCGCGCGTTTTGCAGGTCAGTCGGCCGCAGCTTGATTGCCGTGGCGAGGACAAGCATCGCGGTAACGGCCGAGCTTGTCACTACCGCCATCATCGCGAAAGGGGCATCCAGGGTTACCCAGCCCGAAAACGCCGCGCCACCCACCAGCGCCAACAGCAGCCCATCGCGCGCCACACGCTCGGGCAAAAGCGCGGACACCACGCCTCCAAAGGCGCGAATTAGGCTGGCGCCAAGCGTACAGGCCGTCATCAGCGGCACCGCCGCCATGGCGAGCAGCATTGCCCTCTGAAGTTCCTGGTGATTCTCTCCCGAAAAGGCGACGAGGCTGGCTCCTGTCAGTCCCGCCAGCATCGCGGCCGAGAGCGACCACGAGAGCGCGAAGATGATTACGCCGCGCGCTAGGTCCCAACGTCCAGCGGCCCTGTATTCCGGCACGAAGCGCAACAGCGACATGTTAAAGCCGAGCGTCGAGAGGGTGGCGAGAACGGTGCTCCATGCCAAGGCGTATGAGTAGGTGCCATAGCTCGTCGCGCCGACCAGCCGTGCGATTCCAAGCTGTGCCATGCTGGTGAGGCCCGCACCACCGATATAGACCAGAAGGGCGAATATGCTCGCATGCAATAGACGCCGGCCCACATCATGGGGACGCCGGTGGAACACAGTAACGGATGATCGGCCTGCGGTGCCCCCGAGTGAGAGGGTATGAGTAACCCCGTCGGCCGCATGGAGTTCAAGCGACTGACTTTCCGAGCAGTCTTCCGTGCTTCCCTTGTTATCCGCCTGTCTTGCGGCCGCCAACCCGCCACCGCGCGTGTCGTTGATGAAGGGAACCCCGGTTCGCGATAATCGCGTCTGGATTTCCTGTTCCACCTGACAAAGGCCGCTTGCGATGGACTGTTCGTCGACTGCCCCAACCGAGACGTTGCTTCGCCGCGCGCTCCGGAGAACATTACCAATCTTTTCGAAGACATCGAAAAATTGCATGTTGCCAGCGACGTCTACGTCTAAGAACCGTTCCGCAGGCGGTTCGTGCATCATTCTTGTCTGAAGCCGTGCTTCCACGACATCGCGCGGGACTGCCATCCCAACCACCAGATCAGCCCGGGGCGTAGATTCGAGCGCTCGCACGATCAACCTGTCGTCTGCGGCGCCATTGAACATTGCAAGGGACCCGATCGCCTGCACAAAGCCTTGGTCGAATATGATTATATTTGTTGATCCCTGCGCCTGTGTCCAGCAGCGTGACAGGCGAACTATGTACTGCCACATAAGAATTCGCCGTATAAGGCTCTTTGGTGGTATTGTTCTTACAATTTTATTTGCGGATGCAATATCACTGTTTCGCCAAAATGAAGAAAGAAGTGCCAGAACTGTGATGAAAATGGCGGATGATATTCGGGAGATTACCGCGAAAATGCCGAAGCGGTCCCAGCCGCCGCCTCTATCGCGGGGCAGGTAGCACAGGGTGACTTTGGCAACGTACCCATGGTCGCGCAAATGCTTGGCGAGGGCGTTCGCGAAGGTTGTTTTACCGGATCCCGCTGGTCCGAAAAGTTCAATGATCATGCCGTTTCAATCCGGAGATCGAGTTGATCGGTTCAGCCCTCTCAATGGCCCTTCAACAAAAGGTCGCCGCTATCCCTGAGTCGGTGGTTGGCGTGTTGTTTGAGATTCACCTGGGTGAGAACGGCGGAGCGGACAGATTCCAGGAGAGATTCTCTTCTGCTTCGATGAACTCGAAGACGCTGCGCGCTAAGGTTCGTGGCGTCGGCCGAAAGTCCGCAATGACTAGCCGCCGCGAACGCGCCCACGTCGTTTCTCGAACCGGCTATCAGCCGCGCCGTGCCTTTTCGGGTCAGCCACCAGTGCTCGAAGAAAGCCCGATCGTTCCTATTCTGGAAAAAAGTCGCGGCAGTCCAGAGAGAGGCGAGCCATTGCAGGCTGCAGAAGACAAGGCGCAGGACCCGCGCTCGTGCTTCCAGCAAAGAGAAGGTCCAGCCGAGCCCGTTTATCGTGCGGACGACCGGCACCTGACCGCGCACTGCCAAAGGGGTCAGCAAATTGGGCTTGGTGTCGAAGCTTTGGATGATGTCCGGCCGGGTCTCTGCCATCAACCCGCGGACCGAGCGCAACGCGCTCAATCGCGCACCGCCAATGGCAAATCGATCGAATTCAATGCGATGATGCGGAATTCCGTGGCGTGAAAACGCGGTGACGTCGTCACTCGATATGGCCGTCAGCCTAAAACCCTTTTTGCGCAGCGACAGCAGGAACGGAATATGCAGGCGGTGGTCCTCGCCTCCTATGCAAACCAGGTGGGGGTCCATCTCGCCTCTCCCGAGAGTGCGGGGCACCTCAAGCGCACGACGTGGCTGGCGACTTGATTTTTTCTCATTGCCGGTTTGCAACCCTTCCGCGTGACATCCGCCCGGATCACGCTAGGGGCATGCTTGTCCACTGTCCTCGTCCGTTTGAATGAAGCAGGGTGCCACGCGCCGCTACCAGTGTACCGAAACAGCTTCGACGAAGCAGTCGGCGGGTAGCGCGTGCGCGTTGTCGGCGCCGAACGCAATCCGCTCGTCGTGTCGGCACTCCGCCAAATGCTGGAATGCGATGGACGTTTCGAACTGGTGAACGCCGTGCAGAGCGGCAAGCAGTTCCTGGACCTGGCGGCGGAGGCCGGCTTCGATGTCGCCGTCATCGGCTGGAAGCTTGCCGACATGGACGGCGCCGGCCGTCAAAAGAAACTTTCGGGGAGGAGTTTGGTGCGGTCGAGAAGACTCGAACTTCCACGGGTTGCCCCACAGCGACCTCAACGCTGCGCGTCTACCAATTCCGCCACGACCGCACGTGGTAGGAGCCGGAACCGTCCGGCCCGGGGCCTGTAGCAAATCGCTTCCGGCGAAACAAGTGCGCCGTGCGGAATAATCGCCGCAGATATGCACAACCCTTCACGACCCGGCTTCACGCCGGCGGAACTGGACGTTTCGGCCGATTGCCGCCATATGATTGGCAAATGCATGTCGCCCAAAAGTGCAAGGCGGTTTTGGGATAACGGCATGCATAGTCGAAGATCGAAAGTTCCATGACAGAACGCAGCCAGATCGCCACGTCGTTCCTGCCCCTGCCCGGTTCGGCGCCGGTCGAATGGGTGATCGAGCCCGGATTGACCGCCTATCCGGATGCGCTCGCCTTCATGGAAGCCCGCGCCGAGGCGATCCGCAGCGGCGCGGCCGGCGAGATGGTCTGGCTGGTCGAGCATCCGCCGCTCTACACCGCCGGCACCAGCGCGCGTATCGAAGACCTGATCGAGCCCGACCGGTTCCCGGTCTTCGCCGCCGGGCGCGGCGGCGAATACACCTATCACGGCCCCGGCCAGCGGGTCGCCTATGTGATGCTCGACCTGAAGCGCCGGCGCGAGGATGTCCGCGCCTTCGTCGCAGCGCTCGAAGAGTGGATCATCGAAACACTTGCCGCCTTCAACGTGCGCGGCGAGCGGCGCGAGGACCGGGTCGGCGTCTGGGTGGTGCGGCCGGATCGCCCTGCCCTGCCCGATGGCTCGCCGGCCGAGGACAAGATCGCGGCAATAGGCATCCGGCTGCGGCGCTGGGTGAGCTTCCATGGCATCGCCATCAATGTCGAGCCGGAGCTTGGCCATTTCAGCGGCATCGTGCCTTGCGGCGTCTCGGACCACGGCGTGACCAGCCTCGTCGACCTCGGCCTGCCCGTGACCATGGCCGACCTCGACCTCGCGCTGAAATCCGCCTTCGAGGACGTGTTCGGGCCTGCCTCGGCCCCGGTCGCCGAACTGACCCGAAAGGCAGGCTAAACCCCGCTCCGGCCTAGGGTGTACTGAGATTCAGGTCAGGCCGAGTCGAAAACGTGTCAGCACACTCTACATGAGCTGCGCCGAAGCCCAGAGCACACCATAGCCGTGAATGGCAAAGACCGCGAGCAGCGCGCCGGCCATGGCCAGGCGATCGACGGCTCGGATCGGCTTCAGCTCGTGACGCGGCTTCACGCCGCTGCCCACGGTGAGCAGGCTGAGCATCGAGAACACCGCTCCGGCGATGAGCAGGAAGCCGGGCGGGAAACCGGCGCGCCAGCCGAGCGCCAACAGGGCGGAGAGCAGCAGGAAGGACGCCAGCGCGAGCGCGAGTGGCCCTGGGCAGATCTGGCGCAGCACCTGGCCGCCGTCGAACTTCCACACCGGCACCAGATTGGCGATGTTGAACAGCGACGCGCAGCCGGCAAGCGTCGCCAGCAGCAACGCCGCCAGGCGATGTCCCTCGCTGCCGGCAAGGCCGCTGGCGGCGATCAGGACGGGCACCAGGAAGGCGGAGAAGCCCGCCCCCATCAGCGCCACGAAGGCCACCTCGAAGCGGCTGTCATAGGGCCTGCCGCCGATGGCGATGCCGCCGAGCAGCGGGATGAAGATCATCCGCGCCCGGCGATGCCCGGTCAGGCGGAACGCCGCCATGTGACCCAGCTCGTGCAGCGCCACCACCGAGGTCAGGATCGCGGCCAGCGCCAGCCCGCCAGGGTTGAGCCCGAAGAACGGCCACAGGATGAAGGTCGAAAGCACGGCGAAGCCGATCTGGCTCACCGGATGCTCGAACCAGCCGCCCTTGCGATATGTTCCGGTTCTCGCCCAGACCTGCAGCTTGGCGAGTTCGCGGCGCATGGCGAAGTAGCGGAAGACCAGGAAGGCGACGCCGCGATAGCGGTCTGTTTGCGTAAGCGTCACCCGCGTCGCGTCGCCTTCGCGGACGAGCTCGGTGGTTTCACGATAGTTGGCCCAGAATGAGGGATCGAGCGCCGTGTCCTCGACGACGCGCATCGAGAAGCGGCTGCCTTCCACCACATCCTGAAACTGAGCCTTGCGTTCGATCGGTTGACCATCCCGCCCCTCCCAGGACAGTTTGATCAGCGCCGCGCCCTCGCCGTCCAGGGGTACGGCGGATAGGATTTCACCCGACCAGCCGGCGTCGCCGCCGAACGGCCACAGCGCCTGCCAGAGGCGTTTCCGATCGGCCTCGATGACGCGGCTGACCGTAACCGTGCGCAGCCCGAGCGGCGCGGTCATCAGCAGAAAGATCAGTCCGAGATTTCCGGCCACGAGGGTGACCGTGGCGATGACCGACACTGCCCTTGCTCCCTGTCTTTGGAAGCAGCCTAACGGCGGCGCGGCCAAGAAAAGCTTAACAATGGGCGGGCTCTTGCCCGCCCCAAGGACGGGCTTTTGGCCCGCCCGAAACAAGGGCGGCGAGCCGCCTGATCACATGGCGCCAATCCAGATCGCCATGGAAATGAGGAAGGTGCTCATGCAAACCAGCGAGACGACATCCTGAACCAGATCGGCCATAACTCTCTCCTGTTGTTGGTATGTTCGTAATTTGTTCTAATTTTGTTCGAATGTCAACGATCAGGGAGCGGCGTGCTGGGCCAATCCGGCGATCCGTTTGGGCACGGTTAAGGAAAGGTTGACGCAACAAGATGCGCGACCGGGACTTTAAGACATGGGCCCCGGCCGCGGGGCAGTCGTTTCCTTTCGGGCGCCTGCGCCGCCCCTCACCTGCCTGCCGGCATCCTCTCCCCGTATAGTGACGGGGAGAGGGGCGCTCTCTTCGCTGATTTCGCCAATCGTCAACGTTGCAGGATAAGCATTGAGGCCGCAGCCAGCCCCCTTCTCCCCGTCACTATACGGGGAGAAGGTGCCGGCAGGCGGATGAGGGGCAGCGCAAACGTCTGAAAGGAAGGCGGCTCAACCTACCGTGCCCCCCCAGATTTACACCTCGACACACGGGTTACAGCGGAACCACCTTGCCCTCGGCCAGCGTCACCCGCCGGTCCATGCGCGAGGCCAGCTCGTGATTGTGGGTGACGATCAACGCCGCCAGCCCCGATTGCCTGACAAGCGCCTCCAGCGCGTCGAAGACATAGGAGGCGGTCGTCGGATCGAGATTGCCGGTCGGCTCGTCGGCGAGAAGCACCAGCGGCGCGTTGGCGACGGCGCGCGCGATCGCCACGCGCTGCTGTTCGCCGCCGGAAAGCTCGGCCGGCCGGTGCTGCGCGCGCTTGCCGATCTGCATGTAGTCGAGAAGCTGTGCCGCCCGCTCCGACGCCTCCTTGGGGGGAAGTCCCTTGATCAACTGCGGCATCATGATGTTTTCGATGGCCGAGAACTCCGGCAGCAGATGATGGAACTGATAGACGAAGCCGATATCGTTGCGGCGGATCGCCGTGCGTTCTTCGTCGGAGAGCCGGCCACAGGCACGGCCGGCAAGGATCACGTCCCCCGCGTCCGGGCGCTCGAGCAGTCCCGCCGTATGCAGCAAGGTCGACTTGCCGGAGCCCGATGGCGCCACCAGCGCCACCATCTCGCCGCGACGCAGCGAAAAGTCGGCGCCGTTGAGAATAGTCAGCTTGCGGGGCCCCTGGACATAGTGCCGCTCGACGCCCTTCAGCTCGATAATGGCTTCGGCCATCACTCGTACCTCAAGGCTTCGACCGGATCGAGCCTAGCCGCCCGCCAGGCAGGAAACAGCGTGGCCAGGAAGGATAAGGCGAGCGCCATGATAACGACATAGGTGGTCTCGCGCGGATCCATCTTCGCAGGCAGTTGGCTGAGGAAATAGAGCTCGGGATTGAACAGGATCCTGCCGGTCATCCAGGAGAAGAACTGGCGGATCGATTCGATGTTGAGGCAGATGACCACGCCGAGCAGCACGCCGGCGATGGTCCCGGTCACGCCGATCGCGGCCCCCGTCATCAGGAAGATGCGCAGGATCGCGCCGCGCGAAGCCCCCATCGTGCGCAGGATGGCGATGTCATGGCCCTTGTCCTTCACCAGCATGACGAGGCCGGAAATGATGTTGAGCGCCGCCACCAGCACGATCAGCGTCAGGATCATGAACATGACGTTGCGCTCGACCTGCAGCGCCGAGAAGAAGGTCTCGTTGCGCTGGCGCCAGTCGACGAGGTCGATCGGCCGCTGCGCCGCCTGTTCGACCAGCGGCTTCAGCACGTCGACATTGTCGGGGTTGTCGACATAGATCTCGATGGTCTGCGCCCGCCCGTCCATGTTGAAATAGAGCTGCGCTTCCGAAAACGGCATGTAGACGATCGAGCTGTCATATTCCGACATGCCGACCTCGAAGATCGCCGTGATCTTGTAGCCCTTCATGCGCGGCGTGGTGCCGAGCGGGGTGACGTCGCCTTCCGGCGAGATCAGCGTGATCGTGTCGCCGAGCACGAGGCCGAGATTCTCGGCCATGCGCTTGCCGATCGCCACACCTTCGCCGGTATCGAAGCCTTCCAGCGTACCCTGCTTGATGTTGCCGGACACGATCGCGATCTTGCCGAGATCTTCGCCGCGGATGCCGCGCACCAGCGCGCCCACACCGCCGCCGACATTGCCCTGCGCCAGCACCTGTCCGTCGATCAGCGGGATGGCGTATTTGACGCCGGCAACGCCGTTGATGCGGCTCGCCACCTGGGCGTAGTCCTCCAGCGGCGAATCGAGCGGCTGCACGATCAGATGGCCGTTGACGCCGAGGATGCGGGTCAGCAGCTCGGCGCGAAAACCGTTCATCACCGCCATGACGACGATCAGCGTCGCGACGCCAAGCATGATGCCGAGGAACGAGATCGAGGCGATGACCGAGATCACCGTCTCCTTGCGGCGCGAACGCAGGTAGCGCCACGCCACCATGCGCTCGAAGCCTGAAAAGGCGCCTGCCGACTTTCGGGCTGCAGCCGCCTCGCTCATCAGGCTATACCCAGGCGCTTCTTGGCCTCGGCGATCGGCAGCGTCTCACGCTCTCCGCTGCGGCGGTTCTTGATCTCGACCTCGCCGGCGGCCACGCCGCGCGGACCGACGATCACCTGCCATGGCAGGCCGATCAGGTCGGCGGTGGCGAACTTGCCGCCGGGCCGCTGGTCGGTGTCGTCATAGAGAACGTCCTTGCCGGCCGCGGAGAGCGCCGCGTAGAGCTCGTCGCAGACGCGGTCGCATTCGACGTCGCCCGCCTTCATGTTGATCAGGCCGATATCGAACGGCGCCACCGCTTCCGGCCAGATGATGCCGTTCTCGTCATGGCTCGCCTCGATGATCGCCGCGACCAGCCGCGACGGGCCGATGCCGTAGGAGCCGCCCGAAGCGAAATGGTCCTTGCCGTCGGGCCCTGTCACCTTGGCGCCCATCGGCTTGGAATACTTCTCGCCGAAATGGAAGATATGGCCGACCTCGATGCCGCGCGCGGAGAGCCTGTCGCCCTCGGAAACGTTCGCCCACGCCGCTTCGTCATGCATCTCGTCGGTGGCCGCGTAAGGTGTCGTCCACGTCTTCACGATGCCGCCGATCTCGGCGTCGTTAGAGAAGTTCGTGTCCGCGCCAGGCACGTCGAGCGACAGATAGGCACGGTCGCAGAACACCTGGCTCTCGCCGGTTTCGGCCAGGATGATGAACTCGTGGCTGAGGTCGCCGCCGATGGGGCCGGTATCGGCGCGCATCGGAATGGCCTGCAGCCCCATGCGCGTGAACGTCCTGAGATAGGAGACGAACATGCGGTTGTAGGCGGCCTTGGCGCCTTCAAAATCCAGGTCGAACGAGTAAGCGTCCTTCATCAGGAACTCGCGCGAGCGCATGACGCCGAAGCGGGGACGCACTTCGTCGCGGAACTTCCACTGGATATGGTAGAGGTTGAGCGGCAGGTCCTTGTAGGACTTGACGTAGGCGCGGAAGATTTCCGTGACCATTTCCTCATTGGTCGGACCGTAGAGCATATCGCGGTCCTGGCGATCCTTGATGCGCAGCATCTCCTTGCCGTAGTCGTTGTAGCGCCCGCTCTCGCGCCACAGATCCGCCGACTGGATGGTCGGCATCAGGATTTCCAGCGCGCCTGCCCGGTTCTGCTCTTCGCGGATGATCTGGCAGACCTTGTCCAGCACCCGTTTGCCGAGCGGCAGCCAGGAAAAGCTGCCCTGCCCCTGCTGGCGGATCATGCCGGCGCGCAGCATCAGCCGGTGCGAGACGATCTCGGCTTCGCGAGGATTTTCTTTGAGAATGGGCAGGAAGTAGCGCGACAAACGCATGGAGTGGTCCGTAAGTGAGGATAGCGGCGCCGGAATCGGCGCAACCGAGGCTGTTTGCTCGGGCTTCATAGCCATTTCATGACGGAATGGAAACCCGAGCGCTCCAAAGTGTCGGGGTGTTCTGAACCTGATCAAAAAACGGCTGTTTGGCCGCCAAAGTGGCGCTTATGGCTTTTTGATCGATTCACAAGCAAGCCCTGCCCCACTATTGTGCAGTGCAGCACGATATTGCCCGTTTGGAGGCAAAATTCTTCGTGACATTTTCACCTGCGTTGGTCTAGTGTGCGCCGATAACCGAGAGGGCGGAGAAAAATCTGCCCTCCTACGCGGTCAAAGTCTTGGGAGGATGCGATCTAGGCGCGGTAACTCGCTGCCGCCGGACACCGGAAACGGATCGGACGCGTTTAAATTGCAAGGCCTCGTGCCTTGCATTTTTTTTGTGCAATCATCTGCTTAGCACGACAAATTACTAAACAGCATTACGTCGCGTCAGCCCATTGAAATCGGAAGCCGGCTTCCGATTTCAACCAAAACGGGCGCCTTCTGCTCAATACTTGCGGAAACTGAGCAGGGACTTTAGCGGCCGTTACTTATGACTAAAGTCCGGTATGATATGCGGGATATCGTCCAAGCTTAGGCCGCCCCCCCTCGTCAGGCCGTAGAAGATGCCGATCACGATCGCGGTGACGATCGTCGTGCGAATCGCCGCACGCAGCATATGCGGTCCTTTCGGAGCGCTCGAAACCGTGCCGAGCGTCACATCCTGGTCCTCGTCCTGCGTGCGCACGCTGAACGGCAGCACGGCGAACAGCACCAGCCACCAGGTGACGAAGAACAGCGCTACGAAAGAAACCCAGTTCATGCCTGCTCCAGTTCGACGAGCGTGCCGAAGAAGTCCTTGGGATGCAGGAACAGCACCGGCTTGCCATGCGCGCCGGTCTTCGGGTTGCCGTCGCCGAGCACGCGCGCGCCGCTCGCCTTGAGATGATCGCGCGCGGCCAGGATGTCGTCCACCTCGTAACAGACGTGATGCATGCCGCCCGACGGATTCTTCTCGAGGAATGCGGCGATCGGCGAAGCCTCGCCCAGCGGTTCCAGCAATTCGATCTTGGTGTTGCCGACATCGACGAACACCACCGTCACGCCGTGTTCTGGCAGTGCCTGCGGTTCGCTGAGCCGCGCGCCCAGTGTATCGCGATAGGCCGCGATCGCCGCAGCCAGATCCGGCACGGCAAGTGCGACATGGTTCAGGCGTCCGAGCATAAAACGCTCCGGTTTTAGGGGAGTAAGGGAGTAGGGCAGTAAGGGAGTAGGGAAAACAGTAAGCCGAAGAAATGCAAACTATTCATTCTTCCCTACTCCCCTACTCCCCTACTGCCTTACTCCCCTATTCCCTTATTCGTCACCGCGTGACGAATACAGTCACCAGCGGCTTCTTGCCCCAGGCTTCGTTGGCGGCGCCGCGCACGGCACGGCGCACCGCCTCCTGCACAAGGTCGAGGTCTTTTCGGCGCTGGCGGGGGATCGAGTCCACCGCGCCGATTGCCGCATCGAGCATCAGGTCTTCCAGCGTTTCGCCGTTGGCGTCCGCCTCGGCGACGCCGATCGCCACCAGATCGGGATCGCCGGCGAGCTCGTATTTGTCGTCGAGCACGACATTGACCGCGACATGGCCGGCGAAGGACAGCTTGCGCCGGTCGCGTATGCCCATGGCCTGGTCGGTGCCGATCAGATAACCGTCCTTGTAGAGGCGGCCGAACGGCACCTGGTCGATGATCGTGGCGGGGCCGGGCCAGAGCCTCAGCATGTCGCCGTCGCGCACCTGCGCCACCTGGCCGATGCCCGACATCGACATCAGCGAACCCTGCGCCACCAGATGCGCCGCCTCGCCATGCACCGGCACCCCGATCTGCGGCCGCACCCATTCATACATCTTGCGCAGCTCGCTGCGGCGCGGATGGCCCGAGACATGCACCAGCGCGTCGCCGTCCTCGATGATCTTCATGCCGAGGTCGATCAGCCGGTTCTTGATCTCCAGGATCGCCTTCTCGTTGCCGGGAATGGTGCGGGAGGAAAACACCACCGTGTCGCCGGCGGTCAGCGCCACCGACTTCATCTCGTCGCGCGAGAGTTTCGCGAGTGCGGCCAGCGGCTCGCCCTGGCTGCCGGTGCAGATGATCACCAGGTTCTCGCGCGGGATGAAGCCGTAATCCTCCTCGCCAATGAATTCCGGCAGGCCGTCCATGTAGCCGAGCTCGCTCGCGACATCGATGACGCGCTTCAGCGAGCGGCCGAGCACCAGGCATTGCCGGCCGGCATCGCGCGCCGCCCTGGCGATCGAGACGATGCGCCCGACATTGGAGGAAAATGTGGTCACCGCGACGCGGCCCTTGGCCTTCTCGATGACGCCCTTGAGGCCTTCGCCGACCGCCACTTCCGACGGCGAGTCGCCTTCCCTCAGCGCATTGGTGGAATCGCAGATCAGCGCCAGCACGCCCTTGTCGCCATAGGCGCGAAAACGCGCCTCGTCGGTCTTCGGCCCGATCGTCGGCGCCGGATCAATCTTCCAGTCGCCAGTGTGGATGACCGTGCCTGCCGGCGTGGTGATCGCCAGCGACATCGGCTCGGGGATGGAGTGCGCCACCGGGATGGCTTCGATCTCGAACGGCCCGATGGTGAACTTCTCGCCGGCCCGGTAGACGGAGGCCGGAATCTTCGGCGCATTCTGCTCGCCCTGCCGCTTGGCCTCCAGTAGCCCTGCGGTGAACGGCGTCATCCAGACCGGGACTTTGAGCTTCGGCCAGATGTCGAGCAGCGCGCCGTAGTGGTCCTCATGCGCATGCGTGATGACGATGCCGCGCAAGCCGTCGAGGTTCTCCTCGATGAAGCGCGTGTCGGGCAGGATGAGGTCGACGCCCGGATGCGCGGTATCGGGAAAGGTGACGCCGACATCGACGACGATCCACTCGCGCGCGTCCGCCGGTCCGTAGCCATAAAGGGCGAAGTTCATGCCGATCTCGCCGACGCCGCCGAGCGGCGCGAACACGAGTTCGGCGTTTTCTCTATTCGCCATGAATTCTTTCCTTCCTGGCCGCTCAGGCCAAGTCAATCAACCTCGCGCCGAGGCGACCGCGCCGAAATGCACGTCGCCGGCCGCGATCGTCAGAACCGATCCGTCATCGTCGCGGATCACGAAACGGCAGTCCTCGTCAATGGTCTCGAAGACGCCACGAACCACATTGCCGTCAATTCTGACAGCAACCTCGCCGCCGAGCCCGGCCGCGCGCGCCAGCCAGCGCTTCCTGATCGCGGCAAGCCCGCGTCCGTCGTCCCACAGTCTGGCGTTCTCGCTCCAGGCATCCGAAAGCGCCAGGAACAGCCTCTCGGCATCGCAATTGGCGCCCAACGCCTGCAGCGATGTCGCCGGATAGGGCAAATCCTCGGGGTAAGCCACGACATTGACGCCGATGCCGACGGCAACGGCAAAGCGGCCGCCTTCGAGCATCGCCGATTCCAGCAGGATGCCGGCGAGCTTGGCGCCGGAGGCGAGCACGTCGTTCGGCCATTTCAGCTCGAAGCGGTTGCGTCCTTCACTGCCGCCGTCAAGGCCGACGGCGATCCGGCCCTGCGGAACGACGGCATCGAGCGCGTCGGCCAGCGCCAGTCCCGCGACGAAGCCGAGCGTCGCGGCGAGCCGCAGTTCGCCGCCGGGAACCAGGAGCAGTGTTGCCGCCAGATTGCCTTCAGGCGTCGCCCAGGCGCGGCCGCGCCGCCCGCGCCCGCTTTCCTGCTTCTTCGAGACGATCCAGAGTTTTCCCGGATCGCCGGCCCGCGCATGGTCCAGCGCCAGCGCGTTGGTCGAGCCGACACTGTCATGGGCCTCGAGCCGGAACCCCTCCGACGCCGCGGTTGGAGCCAGCCGAAATGCCATCCCGTCAGAAGAAGGTCTTGGCGGCGGCTTCGGCGTAGCTGCCGATCGGCCCGCCGATCAGCACGTAGAACAGCACGAAGGCGCCGCTGACGCCGAGCACGAGGCGCAGCTCGCTCGCCATCGGCACGAAGCCGCCGACCGGCTCGTCGAACCACATGATCTTGATGATGCGCAGGTAATAGTAGGCGCCCACCACCGAGGCCAGCACGCCGATGATCGCCAGCGTATAGAGGTTGGCGTTGATGGCGGCCAGGAACACGTACCACTTCCCCCAGAAGCCCGCGAGAGGCGGAATGCCGGCCAGCGAGAACATCAGGATGGTGAGGATGGTGGCCATGATCGGGTTGGTCGAGGCAAGTCCGGCGAGATCGCTGATCTGCTCGACATTGCCTTCCTTGCGCCGCATGGCGAGGATGAAGGCGAAGGTGCCGAGCGTCATCACCAGATAGATCAGCATGTAGATGGCGACGCCGCGCACGCCGGCCTGGCTGTTGGCGGCGAGGCCGACCAGCGCATAGCCCATATGGCCGATCGAGGAATAGGCCATCAGCCGCTTGATGTTGGTCTGGCCGATCGCCGCGAAGGCGCCGAGCGTCATGGAGGCGATGGAGATGAAGACAACGATCTGCTGCCAGTCGGCGGCGATCGGCTTGAAGGCGCCCATGGTGACACGCACGATCAGCGCCATCGCCGCCATCTTCGGCGCCGCCGCGAGGAAGGCGGTGATCGGGGTCGGCGCGCCTTCATAGACGTCCGGCGTCCACATATGGAACGGCACCGCCGAGATCTTGAAGGCAAGGCCCGCGAGCACGAAGACCAGACCGAAGACGAGGCCGAGCTGCCGCTCGCCGGTGCCCAGCGCCGTCGCGATCTCATGGAAGCCGGTGTTGCCGGTGTAGCCGTAGACTAGGCTGATGCCGTAGAGCAGCATGCCCGACGACAGCGCGCCGAGGACGAAGTATTTGAGGCCCGCCTCGGTCGAGCGGAGATTGTCGCGGTTGATCGCCGCCAGCACATAGATCGCCAGCGACTGCAGCTCCAGCCCGAGATAGAGCCCGATCATGCCGTTGGCCGAGATCATCAGCATCATGCCGAGCGTGCAGAGCAGGATCAGCACCGGATACTCGAACTTGTCGAAATGCTCCTGCCTGGCAAAGCGCATCGACATGACCAGCGTTACTGCGGAGCCGATCAGCGCCAAGGTCTTCATGAAGCGGCCGAAGGAATCCTGGACGAAGGCGCTGCCATAGGCAGATCCCTCGCCGCCGGAGAAGGCCAGCCACAGGCCGGCGACCACCAGTACCACGACCGCGAGCCCGGTCACCGTCATCGTGTTGTTGGAGCGCGAATAGGCGCCCACCATCAAAAGCGCGAGCGCGCCGATGGCAAGGATCAGCTCCGGCGTCGAGAGCGAAAGGCTGGAGAGAAGGTCCGGCGTCATGGTGTTTCCCCAGTCAGTTCGCCGCCGCGGTCTGCGCGGAATTGATGGAAGCGGTGACGTTGGTGACGAGCGCCTTGACCGACTGCGTCGTGGCGTCGAACACCGGCGCCGGATAGACGCCGAAGAAGATGACCAGCGCCACCAGCGGGTAGATGATGACCTTCTCGCGCGTCGAGAGGTCCAGCAGGTTCTTCAGGCTTTCCTTGGTCAGCGCGCCGAAGATCACGCGGCGGTAGAGCCAGAGCGCATAAGCCGCCGACAGGATGACGCCGGTGGCGGCGAAGAACGCCACCCAGGTGTTGACCCGGAACACACCGAGCATGGTCAGGAACTCGCCGACGAAGCCGCTGGTTCCCGGCAGGCCGACATTGGCCATGGTGAAGATCATGAACACAGTGGCGTATTTCGGCATGTTGTTGACCAGCCCGCCATAGGCGTCGATCTCGCGCGTATGCATGCGGTCGTAGATGACGCCGACGCACAGGAACAGCGCGCCGGAGACGAGGCCGTGGCTGAGCATCTGGTAGATCGCCCCCTGCACGCCTTCCTGGTTCATCGCGAAGGTGCCCATGGTGACGAAGCCCATGTGGGCGACCGACGAATAGGCGATCAGCTTCTTCATGTCCTCCTGCATCAGCGCCACCAGCGAGGTGTAGATGATGGCGACGACCGAGAGCGTGAAGATCAGCGGCGCGAACATCTCGGACGCCAGCGGGAACATCGGCAGCGAGAAGCGCAGGAAGCCGTACCCGCCCATCTTCAGCAGGATGGCGGCCAGGATGACCGAGCCCGCCGTCGGTGCCTCGACGTGGGCGTCAGGCAGCCAGGTGTGCACCGGCCACATCGGCATCTTCACCGCGAAGGAGGCGAAGAAGGCAAGCCACAGCCAGGTCTGCATGCTGGCCGGGAAGTTATGCGTCAACAGCGTGGTCATGTCGGTCGTGCCGGACTGGAAGAACATCGCCATGATGGCGAGCAGCATCAGCACCGAGCCGGCAAGCGTATAGAGGAAGAACTTGAACGAGGCATAGACGCGCCGCTTGCCGCCCCAGACGCCGATGATGATGAACATCGGGATCAGGCCCGCCTCGAAGAAGACATAGAACAGCACGATGTCGAGCGCGCAGAACACGCCGATCATCAGCGTCTCGAGGATCAGGAAGGCGATCATATAGGCCTTGACCCGCTTCTCGATCGCCTCCCACGAGGCGAGGATGCAAAGCGGCATCAGGAAGGTGGTCAGGATGACGAACAGCATCGAGATGCCGTCGACGCCCATGTGGTAGGAGATGCCTGAATCCAGCCAGGCGTGTTTTTCCACGAACTGGAAGCCGGCCTGCGAATTGTCGAAGCCCTTCCAGATGAACAGCGACACCACGAAGGTGAACGCCGTCGTGATGAAGGCGATCGAGCGGATGTTGCGGCGCGCGTTTTCGCTGTCGTCGCTGATCGGCAGAATGAAGAGAACACCAACCAGCGGCAGGAAGGTGACCAGCGAGAGGATTGGCCAGTCGGTCATCAGAGCATCATCCAGGTGACGAGAGCGGCCACGCCGATCAGCATGGCGAAGGCATAGTGGTAGAGATAGCCGGTCTGCAGCTTGACGACCCGGTTGGTGACGTCGACGACGCGCGCCGAGATGCCGTCGGGGCCGAGGCCGTCGATGACGGCGCCGTCACCGGTCTTCCACAGGAACCTGCCGAGGCGCTTCGCCGGCCGCACGAACAGAAAGTCGTAGAGCTCGTCGAAATACCACTTGTTGAGCAGGAAGCCATAGAGCAGGCGATGGTTGGCGGCGACGCTTCGGGGCAGTTCCGGCGAGCGGATATAGAACTTCCAGGCCACCGCGAAGCCGATGACCATGGCGATGAACGGAGCCAGCTCCACCCACAACGGCAATTCGTGGATCTCGTGCAGGATGTGGTTCTCCGGCAGCGTGAACAGCGACGCCTTCCAGAACTCGGCATAGCCCTCGCCGATGAAGGCGCCGTGGAAGGCAATACCGGCAAACAGCGCGCCGGCGGCCAGCACATAGAGCGGCACCAGCATCACCGGCGGTGATTCATGGACGTGGTGCATGACTTCGTGGCTCGCGCGCGGCTCGCCGTGGAAGGTCATGAAGATCAGCCGCCAGGAATAGAAGCTGGTGAAGCAGGCGGCGATGACCAGCAGCACGAAAGCGAAGCCCGCGATCGCGTTGTGGCTGGCGAAGGACGCCTCGATGATGGCGTCCTTGGAGAAGAAGCCAGCGGTGCCGATCACCGTCGCCGGGATGCCGACGCCGGTCAGCGCCAGCGTGCCGATCACCATCATCCAGTAGGTCTTGGGGATGAGCGTCCGCAACCCGCCCATCTTGCGCATGTCCTGCTCGTCGGAGACGGCATGGATGACCGAGCCCGAGCCGAGGAACAGCAGCGCCTTGAAGAAAGCGTGCGTGAACAGGTGGAAGATCGCCGCGCCATAGGCGCCGACGCCGAGCGCCACGAACATGTAGCCGAGCTGCGAGCAGGTCGAATAGGCGATCACGCGCTTGATGTCGTTCTGCACCAGGCCGACGGTCGCCGCGAAGAAGGCGGTGAAGGCGCCGATGAAGGTGACGACGGTCAGCGCCGAATGCGACAGCTCGAACAGCGGCGAGAGTCTCGCCAGCATGAACACGCCGGCCGTCACCATGGTCGCGGCATGGATCAGCGCCGACACGGGCGTCGGGCCCTCCATGGCGTCGGGCAGCCAGGTGTGCAGCGGCACCTGCGCCGACTTGCCCATGGCGCCCATGAAGAGCAGCAGGCAGACCACCGTCAGCGCGATATGCTTGTCCAGCGCATGGCCGAGGAAAGTCAGCACCGCGGCCCCTTCCGGCGCACCTTCGGCCGGAAGGAAGGAGGCTGCGTTGGCAAAGACTGTGCCGAGATTGACCGAGCCGAACAGCACGAAGACGCCGAAGATGCCAAGCGCGAAGCCGAAGTCGCCGACGCGGTTGACGACGAAGGCCTTGATGGCCGCGGCGTTGGCGGAAGGCTTCTTGTACCAGAAGCCGATCAGCAGGTAGGAGGCGAGGCCGACGCCTTCCCAGCCGAAGTACATCTGCACCAGATTGTCGGCCGTCACCAGCATCAGCATCGCGAAGGTGAACAGCGACAGATAGGCGAAGAAGCGCGGCCGGTCCGGATCGTGGTGCATGTAGCCGATCGAATAGATATGGACCAGCGACGACACCGTGTTGACGACGACCAGCATCACGGCCGTGAGCGTGTCGATCCTGAGCGCCCAGGCGGCGTCGAGCCCGCCGGCCTGGATCCAGCGCAGCACCGGCACGGTGAACACCTCGCCATGGCCGAAGCCGACCGTGAAGAAGGCGATCCACGACAGCACTGCCGAGATCACCAGGAAGCCGGAGGTGATGTATTCGGATGCCTTGGCGCCGAGCGAATTGCCGAACAGGCCGACAATCAGGAAGCCGAGCAGCGGAAGGAAGACGATGGCCTGGTACATGGTTGTTCCCGTCAACCCTTCATCTGGTTCACGTCTTCGACCGCGATCGAGCCGCGGTTGCGGAAGAAGACGACAAGAATGGCAAGTCCGATCGCGGCCTCGGCTGCCGCGACCGTCAGCACGAACAGGGCGAACACCTGTCCGACGAGGTCATGCATCGCCGCCGAGAAGGCGACGAAGTTGATGTTGACCGCGAGCAGGATCAGCTCGATCGACATCAGGATGACGATGATGTTGCGGCGGTTCAAAAAGATGCCGAACACGCCGAGCGTGAACAGGATCGCCGATACGGTCAGATAATGCGCGATGCCGACGACCATCTCAGATACCCTCGCCCGACTTGACCTTGCGGATTTCCATGCCCGTCGCCGGCGTGCGGCCGACCTGGGCAGCGATCGACTGCCGCTTGACGCCAGGCTTGTGGCGCAGCGTCAGCACGATAGCGCCGATCATGGCGACCAGGAGCACGAGGCCGGCGATCTGGAAGTAATAGAGGTAGTCCGTGTAGAGGATGTCGCCGAGCGCGGCCGTGTTGGAGCGCGTGGCGAGGTCCGGCGTTGCCTTCGCCACCGTCGAGGCAAGCTCAGGCGCGAAGCTGTAGCCGCCGAGCACGATGATCAGCTCAGCCGCCAGGATCAGCCCGACCAGCGCGCCGATCGGCGCGTATTGCAGCGCGCCCTGCTTCATCTCGGCAAAGTCGACGTCGAGCATCATGACGACGAACAGGAACAGCACCATCACCGCGCCGACATAGACGACGAGCAGGATCATCGCCAGGAACTCGGCGCCGGTCAGCATGAACAGGCCCGCGGCATTGAAGAAGGTGAGGATCAGGAACAGCACCGAATGCACGGGGTTGCGCGACGAAATGACCATGAAGGCCGACGCCACGGCAATAAAGGCGAAGAGGTAGAAAAAGACCGCCTCTAGTCCACTCAGCATGGGGTTCCCCCGGGTTCCTGTCCGAACACTGGGCTTAGCGCCCCTGCTCGATATCGCCGCCGCCTCCGGCTGGCAAAGTTGGTGTTCCATTAGACGAGGCTCTTCGCCCCGTCCATGCGTCAAATGTCAGCGATAGGGCGCGTCCAGCGCGATGTTGCGCGCCAGTTCCCGCTCCCAGCGATCGCCGTTCGCGAGCAGCTTTTCCTTGTTGTAGTAAAGCTCCTCGCGCGTCTCGGTCGCGAATTCGAAATTCGGCCCCTCGACGATCGCGTCGACCGGGCAGGCTTCCTGGCAGAAACCGCAATAGATGCACTTCACCATGTCGATGTCGTAGCGCACGGTGCGGCGCGTGCCGTCGTTGCGGCGCGGGCCGGCCTCGATGGTGATCGCCTGCGCCGGGCAGATCGCTTCGCAGAGCTTGCAGGCGATGCAGCGTTCCTCGCCGTTGGGATAGCGGCGCAGCGCGTGTTCGCCACGAAAGCGCGGGCTGGTCGGCCCCTTCTCGTGCGGATAGTTGATCGTCTCCTTCGGCGCCACGAACTGGCGCATCGAAAGGAAGAAAGCGCTGACGAAATCCTTCAGCAGCAGGGCCTTTGCGGCTTGGGCAAGAGCGGACATCACGCAAATCCCGTGATCTTGAGGAAGGCGGCGGTGGCTACCACCATGAACAGCGAGATCGGCAGGAAGACCTTCCAGCCCAGCCGCATCAGCTGGTCGTAGCGGTAGCGCGGCACGAACGCCTTCACCATCGAGAACATGAAGAACACCAGGCAGACCTTGAGCACGAACCAGATCAATCCCGGCACCCAGGTGAAGGGCGCGAAGTTGAACGGTGGCAGCCAGCCGCCGAGGAAGAGGATGGTGGCCAGTGCGCACATCAGAACGACGGCGACGTACTCGCCCAGGAAGAAGAGCAGGAACGGCGTCGACGAATATTCAACCATGTGGCCGGCGACGAGTTCCGATTCCGCCTCCACCAGATCGAACGGCGGACGGTTCGTCTCGGCCAGCGCCGAGATGAAGAAGACGATGAACATCGGGAACAGCGACAGCCAGTGCCAGTCGAGGAAGGTGTTGGGCAGGCCGAGCCGCGTGCCCAGCCCATCCTGTTGCGCCAGCACGATGTCGGAGAGGTTGAGCGAGCCGACTGTGAGCAGAACGGTGACGATGACGAAGCCGATCGAGACCTCGTAGGACACCATCTGCGCGGCCGAGCGCAACGCGCCGAGGAACGGATATTTCGAGTTGGACGCCCAGCCGCCCATGATCACGCCATAGACTTCGAGCGAGGAGATGGCGAAGACATAGAGGATGCCGACATTGATGTTGGCGATCGCCCAGCCCTCATTGACCGGAATAACGGCCCAGGCCGAGATCGCCAGCACCGCCGACACCAGCGGCGCGAGCAGGAAGACGCCCTTGTTGGCGCCGGACGGGATCACCGGCTCCTTGAACACGAATTTCAAAAGGTCGGCGAAGGCCTGCAGCGTTCCCCAGGGGCCTACGACGTTCGGGCCGCGGCGCAGTTGCACCGCCGCCCAGATCTTGCGGTCGGCATAGAGCACATAGGCCACGAAGATCAGAAGAACGACGATCAGCGCCACCGATTTCAGAAGGATCAGCAGCGCCGGCAGCACGTAGAAGGAGAAGAAGGTGTCCATGCTTATTCCGCCGCCTGCTTGAAGCCGCTCTTGGCCAGCGCCGAGCATTCGGCCATCACGGCCGAGGCCCGCGCGATCGGGTTGGTCAGATAAAAATCCTTCACCGGCGAGGTGAAGGTGCCCTTGTTCAGCCGGCCGCCGAGCTTCGCCGCCTTGGCGATGTCGTCGGCGCTACCGGGCAGAACCTGATCGATACGGGCGAGATGCGGGTGCTCGCCATAGAGCTTGGCGCGCAGCTGCGCCAGCGAATCGAACGGCAGCTTCTTGCCGAGCACGTCCGAAAGCGCCCTCAGGATCGCCCAGTCCTCGCGCGCCTCGCCCGGCGCGAAGCCGGCACGGTTGGTCTGCTGCACGCGGCCTTCCGTGTTGACATAGGTGCCCGACTTTTCGGTATAGGCCGCGCCCGGCAGGATGACGTTGGCGCGGTGCGCGCCGGCATCGCCATGCGTGCCGATATAGACGACGAAGGCGCCGCCGGTCTTGGCCATATCGATCTCGTCGGCGCCAAGCAGGAACAGAAGATCCGTCTCGCCGAGCATGCCGGCGACGTTCTTGCCGCCCTCGCCCGGCACGAAGCCGACATCGAGGCCGCCGACTCTGGCCGCGGCGTTGTGGAGCACCGCGAAGCCGTTCCAGTCGGCCGTCACGGCCTCAACGGCCGTGGCGAGCTTGGCCGCCTGGCCGAGCACCGCCGCGCCATCGGCGCGCGCCAGCGCGCCCTGGCCGACGATGATCAGCGGATGCGTCGCCTTCTTCAGCACCTCGAAGAACTTGCCGTTGCCGTCGGCCAGGTCCTTCAGCGATTCGGGGCCGGCGCCGAGCAGTTCGTAGTCGTAGCGCGTGTCACCGATCTCTCCGATGACGCCGATCGGCAGATTGCCGACGCGCCAGCGCTTGCGGATGCGCGCGTTGAGCACCGAGGCCTCGAAGCGGGGATTGGCGCCGATGATCAGCACCGCGTCGGCCTGCTCGATGCCCTCGATGGTCGGGTTGAAGATGTAGCTGGCGCGGCCGAGCGACGGATCGAGCGCTGCGCCATCCTGGCGGCAGTCGATGTTCTTCGAGCCGAGCGCTGCCATCAGAAGCTTGAGCGCGTAGATTTCCTCGACCGCAGCGAGGTCGCCGGCAATCGCCCCGATCCGCTCGGGCGCCGTCTTCGAAACCTCGTCCTTGATGGCTACAAACGCTTCTGCCCAGCTTGCCGGGACGAGCTTGCCGTTCTTACGCACATAGGGGCGATCGAGGCGCTGCGTGCGCAGGCCATCCCAGATGAAGCGGGTCTTGTCGGAGATCCACTCCTCGTTCACCGCTTCGTTGACGCGCGGCAGGATGCGCATCACTTCACGGCCCCGGGAGTCGACGCGGATCGCCGAGCCGACGGCGTCCATGACATCGATCGATTCCGTCTTGGTGAGCTCCCATGGCCGCGCCTGGAAGGCGAACGGCTTGGAGGTCAGCGCGCCGACCGGGCAGAGATCGATGACGTTGCCCTGCAGCTCGGACGTCATCGCCTGCTCGAGATAGGTGGTGATCTCGGCATCCTCGCCGCGGCCGATCAGGCCAAGCTCGGAAATGCCGGCGACCTCGGTGGTGAAGCGGACGCAGCGCGTGCAATGGATGCAGCGGTTCATCACCGTCTTGACCAGCGGGCCGATATATTTGTCTTCGACCGCGCGCTTGTTCTCGTGATAGCGCGACGAATCGACGCCGAAGGCCATCGCCTGG
Organism: Mesorhizobium sp. M1E.F.Ca.ET.045.02.1.1; assembly: GCF_003952485.1. Lineage (NCBI taxonomy): Bacteria > Pseudomonadati > Pseudomonadota > Alphaproteobacteria > Hyphomicrobiales > Phyllobacteriaceae > Mesorhizobium > Mesorhizobium sp. M1E.F.Ca.ET.045.02.1.1. The sequence goes on along the minus strand of NZ_CP034447.1, from coordinate 4,554,396 downwards.
TCCTGCAGGTCGCACTCGCCGCCCTGGTCGCAGATCGGGCAATCCAGCGGATGGTTGATCAGCAGGAACTCCATCACGCCTTCGCGGGCCTTCTTGACCATCGGCGTGTTGGTGAAGATCTCCGGCGGCTCGCCATTCGGGCCGGGGCGCAGGTCGCGCACACCCATGGCGCAGGAGGCTTGCGGCTTGGGCGGACCGCCCTTCACCTCGATCAGGCACATACGGCAGTTGCCGGCGATCGACAGCCGCTCGTGGAAGCAGAAGCGCGGCACTTCCGCGCCGGCGTCCTCGGCCGCCTGCAGCAGCGTGTAGTGGTCGGGTACCGTAATCTCTTTCCCGTCGACCTTGAGCTTTGCCATTCGCCTCGAACCCTCGCGGATTTCCCGCAATCTCTCTTTCCGGGCGCGACTGATGCCGCGCCCGGCATTTCATTTCACTTCTTCGCGGCCAGCGCCGCCGCCTGGGCAGCCCAGTCGTCGCGACCAATACGGCCGGCGAGCGACAGGTAATCCTCGACCCAGGCGATCTCTTCCGACGTCCAGGCGGCGATCTGGCCATAGGTCCAGATGCCGAGGCCGTTCAGCACTTTCTCGAGCTTCGGCCCGATGCCGGAAATCGCCTTCAGGTCAGATGGCTTCGCCGGCTTGTCGATCGCCTTCGGCTGCCGGAAGTCTTCCGGCATCAGCCCGGTCGCGGCCGCTTCGGCAACCGTGTCGGTGCCTGTCGCGTCGAGGGCCTTCTCGGTGGCGTTAGCCGCGATGTCGGTCACGTCCCTGGCGAAAGTCTGCGCCTCGGCGATCAGCGTCTCGGCCGCCTTGCGCGCCTTGGACGAGTTGTTGGCGGCTTCCGTCCGCGCCTCGAGATCGTCGAGAAACGGCTGGAACATGCGCTGCGAGGCTTCGATCGCGCCGGAGACCGCGCCCATCCAGACGCCAAGCGCGTGGTTGGCAAGACCGATGCCGAGCGCCGACATCGCCGCCGCACCCGCGACGGGATGCGCCATGAGGTTGACGGCGCTGGCCATCTCGCTCGGCATCATCTTGGTCAGATCCTGGTTCATCTTCTCGAGTTGGTCCAAATAGGGCATCAGCGGGTAGGCTATCGAATACGGCGCCATAGACATCTCCTGGTCGTTTCTTCGTACGCCCGCCCCTGCTTTTCCGTCCCGGGCAACGCCCGTCTTCACAAATTCTATTCCGCCGCCACCATGACCGGCTCGACCCGGTGCGCGTTGCGCGAAAACTCGTCGATGCGGCGTTCCACCTCGCCGCGGAAATGCCGCATCAGGCCCTGGATGGGCCAGGCCGCTGCGTCGCCCAGCGCGCAGATCGTGTGGCCCTCGACCTGCTTGGTGACGTCGAGCAGCATGTCGATCTCGCGCTTCTGCGCCTCGCCGCGCACCAGCCGCTCCATCACCCGCCACATCCAGCCAGTGCCTTCGCGGCACGGCGTGCACTGGCCGCAGCTTTCATGCTTGTAGAAGTAGGACAGCCTGGCGATCGCCTTCACCACGTCGGTCGACTTGTCCACGACGATGACAGCCGCCGTGCCGAGGCCGGATTTGAGGTCGCGCAGCGCGTCGAAATCCATCGGCGCGTCGATGATCTGCTCGGCCGGAACCAGCGGCACCGAAGCGCCGCCCGGGATGACCGCGAGCAGATTGTCCCAGCCGCCGCGAATGCCGCCGCAATGCGTCTCGATCAGCTCGCGGAACGGGATCGACATCGCCTCTTCGAAGGTGCACGGATTGTTGACGTGACCGGAGACGCAGAACAGCTTGGTGCCGGCATTGTTCGGCCGGCCGAAAGACGAGAACCAGGCAGCGCCGCGGCGCAGGATGGTCGGTGCCACGGCGATCGATTCGACGTTGTTGACGGTCGTCGGGCAACCATAAAGGCCGACATTGGCCGGGAATGGCGGCTTCAGCCGCGGCTGGCCCTTCTTGCCTTCGAGGCTTTCGAGCAGCGCCGTCTCCTCGCCGCAGATATAGGCGCCGGCGCCATGGTGCATGTAGACGTCGAAGTCGTAGCCGGATGTGTTGTTCTTGCCGATGAGCTTGGCCGCGTAAGCCTCGTCGATGGCGCGCTGCAGCGCCTCGCGCTCGCGGATGAACTCGCCGCGCACATAGATGTAGGCGGCGATCGCGCCCATGGCGAAGCCGGCGACCAGCGCGCCCTCGACCAGCGTGTGCGGGTCATTGCGCAGGATGTCGCGGTCCTTGCAGGTGCCAGGCTCGGATTCGTCGGCATTGATGACGAGATAGCTCGGGCGGCCGTCGCTCTGCTTGGGCATGAACGACCATTTCAGGCCGGTCGGGAAACCGGCGCCGCCGCGGCCGCGCAGGCCGCTTGCCTTCATCTCGTTGATGATCCAGTCGCGCCCCTTGGCGATGAGGCCCGGCGTGTCGTCCCAGAGGCCGCGCGCCTGCGCTCCGGCCAACGACTTGTCGAACAAGCCGTAGATGTTGGTGAAGATGCGGTCTTTGTCCTGAAGCATTTCTCGTCCCTCAGACCGGCTTCTTGCCGAAGACGCGGATGTACTCGGCGACGCCTCCCTTGGCGAGCGCCTTGGCCTGCTTCACCCAGTCGTCGCGCTCGATGCGGCCACGGAAATTGAGATAGCCGTCGACCCATTCGCGCTCTGCCTTCTTCCACGAGGCGACCTGCGCGAAGGTGTAGATGCCAAGCGAATGCAAGGTGCCTTCGATCTTCGGACCGACGCCGGAGATCAGCTTGAGATCGTCGACAGCTGCCGGGCGCTCGATGCCGGCCGGACGGTTCCTGTCCTCGAGCGAGGGCTTGCCCGTCTTTGATCTGGCATCTGCCTTGGCGGCGGGCTGCTTGGCTTCCGGCGACTTGAAGGCGGAAGCCGGTTCGGCCTTGGCAATCGGCCCGCTGCGCGGCTTCGAAACCGCTTCGACTTCCGGAGAGGCCTGGTTGGCGTTGGCCGCCGAATGGCGTGGCGCCCTGACGCTCGCAGCCTTCTCGGCGGCGGGCGAGACTTTCACCGGCGACGGCGTCGTCAGCGCCGGGCTGGTCTCGGGCGCATCGGTCTTCGGCTTGCTGGATTTCGAAGGCGCGACCGGGCCGGAAGGCGCCGGCGCGGCGGGCGCCTGAGACACGACGGCGGCTGGAGCCGCAGCCGGTGCCGCGGCAGCGGCTTCCCTGGCCGCCTTCGCGGCAGCCTTGGCTTCCTTGTCACGGGTCGATTTCAGGATCGCTTTTTCGCTCTTCAGCGTCGTCAGCCCAGACGCGGGCTCGGAGCCGGTGCGGCCGTTCTGCGGACCAGGCTTCACCTCGGCACCCTTTCCGGCTTCATAGAGATCGATGATCTCGGCCAGCCGTTCCGGCGTCAGGTCCTCGAAGGTGTCCTTGAAGATCATGACCATCGGCGCGTTGACGCAGGCGCCGAGGCACTCGACCTCCTCCCACGACAGCGTGCCCTTGTCATTGGTGTGGAACTGGTCGTGATGGATCTTCGACCGGCAGACATCCATCAGCGCTTCCGAGCCGCGCAGCATGCAGGGCGTGGTGCCGCAGACCTGAATATGGGCGCGGGTGCCGACCGGATTAAGCTGGTACTGCGTGTAGAAGGTCGCGACCTCGAGGCCGCGGATGCGCGGCATGCCGAGCATGTCGGAGATCGTCTCGATCGCCGCCTTGGTCACCCAGCCTTCCTGCTCCTGCGCGATCATCAGCAACGGGATGATGGCCGACTGCTCGCGGCCCTTCGGATATTTGGCGATCCACTGCTTGGCCGCCGCCGCGTTCGCCTTGGTGAAGGCGAAGGAGGCTGGCTGGACGCTGGCATCTGCGAGACGGCGGACTGACATTTAGCGATCGACCTCACCAAACACGATGTCGAGGGAGCCAAGTACGGCGGTGACGTCGGCCAGCATGTGGCCGCGGCACAGGAAATCCATGGCCTGCAGATGCGCGAAACCGGGCGCGCGCAGCTTGCAGCGATAAGGCTTGTTGGTGCCGTCCGAGACCAGATAGACGCCGAACTCGCCCTTGGGCGCCTCGACGGCCGCATAGACCTCGCCGGCCGGCACACGATAGCCCTCGGTATAGAGTTTGAAGTGATGGATGAGCGCTTCCATCGAGCGCTTCATTGCCGCGCGCTTCGGCGGCACCACCTTGCCGTCGAGGTTCGAAACCGGGCCAGTGCCTTCCTTGCCGAGCAAAAGATCGACGCATTGGCGCATGATCTTCGCCGACTGGCGCATCTCTTCCATGCGCACGAGGTAGCGATCGTAGCAGTCGCCGTTCTTGCCGATCGGGATGTCGAAATCCATCTCGGAATAGCATTCATAGGGCTGCGCCTTGCGCAGGTCCCAGGCCGCGCCCGAGCCGCGCACCATCACGCCCGAAAAACCCCAGGCCCAGGCGTCGGCCAGCGACACCGTGCCGATGTCGACATTGCGCTGCTTGAAGATGCGGTTAGGCGTAAGCAGCGCGTCGAGATCGTCGATCGACTTCAGGAACGGGTCGATCCACTTGCCGATGTCCTCGATCAGCTTCTGCGGCAGGTCCTGGTGCACGCCGCCCGGCCGGAAATAGGCCGCATGCATGCGCGAGCCGGAGGCGCGTTCGTAGAATACCATCAGCTTTTCGCGCTCGACGAAGCCCCACAGCGGTGGGGTCAGCGCGCCGACGTCCATCGCCTGCGTCGTCACATTGAGGATGTGCGACATGATGCGGCCCATCTCGGAATAGAGCACGCGGATCAGCTGCCCACGCTTCGGCACCTCGATGCCGAGCAAGCGCTCTGCAGCGAGCGCGAAGGCATGCTCCTGGTTCATCGGCGCGCAATAATCGAGCCGGTCGAGATAGGGCACCGCCTGCAGATAGGTCTTTGCCTCGATCAGCTTCTCGGTGCCGCGATGAAGCAGGCCGATATGCGGATCGACGCGGTCGACCACCTCGCCGTCCAGCTCCAGCACCAGGCGCAAAACGCCATGCGCTGCAGGGTGTTGCGGACCGAAGTTGATGTTGAAGTTGCGGACGGAGGTTTCAGCCATTCTGGCGCCTCTGGCGAGTCAGTAGTGAGTAGTGAGTAGTGATCATCAGCTCAACGCCTACTTATTCCGCCTGTTTAGCCTGCACCGTTCTGATCAGAGATCGCATCATTTTCCCAATCTCTTCACACCGAAGCAGCAGTTCAGTCTCAAGGTCTCTTTCCAGCATACCCACACGGCATGCCAGCAATACGTGGGTCTCTAGCTCTTTCAACGAACCCTGCGCCATGCGCAGAAATTGAACGAACGAACCCCTATTCTCACGACCATACCCTTCAGCGATATTAGCGGCGATAGATACCGCCGAGCGGCGCATCTGGGAGGTCATTCCATAGATCTCGTCTTTCGGAAAACCTTTGGTGACGCGATAGCAATCTTCAGCGAGAATCATCGCCGATTGCCACACCATCAGGTCGCGATAAGATTCGATCCGCTTTCCCAATTCCTTCCCTACTTACTACTTCCCTACTCACTGTTTCGCTTTTTCATCCCCCGGCAGGACGTAGTCCGTCCCTTCCCAAGGAGAAAGAAAATCGAAATTGCGGAATTCCTGCTTGAGCTCGACCGGCTCGTAGATGACCCGCTTGGCCTCGTCGTCGTAGCGCACCTCGACGAAGCCGGTCAGCGGGAAATCCTTGCGCAGCGGATGCCCATCAAAGCCGTAGTCGGTGAGGATGCGGCGCAGGTCCGGATGATCGGAGAACAGCACGCCGTAAAGGTCGTAGGTCTCGCGCTCATACCAGTCGGCGCCGGGATAGACGGCGGTCAGCGACGGCACCAGCGTCTCTTCGTCGGCCTGGACCTTGAGCCGGATGCGGACATTCTGCTTCGGCGACAACAGGTGGTAGACGACGTCGAAGCGCCTGGCCCGCGACGGATAGTCCGCGCCGGAGATGTCGATGATCGAGATGAACTGGCAGCGCGGGTCGTCGCGCAGGAAGGTCGCCACCTCGATCAGATTGCCCGGTTCGACGGAGACGGTCAGTTCGCCATAGGCGAGCACGGTTTCGCCGATGCGGCCGGAGAGCTTCTCGCCGAGATAGGTGGAGAGTTCGGTCAACGCCTGGGTCATCGGCTCACCGTTCGATCGTGCCGGTGCGGCGGATCTTCTTCTGCAACAGAAGAATGCCGTAGAGCAGCGCTTCCGCGCTCGGCGGGCAGCCCGGCACGTAGATGTCGACCGGCACGATGCGGTCGCAGCCGCGCACCACCGAATAGGAATAGTGGTAGTAGCCGCCGCCATTGGCGCAGGAGCCCATCGAGATGACGTAGCGCGGCTCCGGCATCTGGTCGTAGACCTTGCGCAACGCCGGCGCCATCTTGTTGGTCAGCGTGCCGGCCACGATCATGATGTCGGACTGGCGCGGAGACGCGCGCGGCGCGACGCCGAACCGCTCGCTGTCGTAGCGCGGCATCGAGGTGTGGATCATCTCGACCGCGCAGCAGGCGAGGCCGAAGGTCATGAACATCAGCGAGCCGCTGCGCGCCCAGGTGATCAGCGCTTCAGTCGAGGTGACGAGGAAACCCTTGTCGGCCAGCTCATTGTTGATTTCGAGGAAGAAGGGATCGTCCTCCCCCACCGGCCTGCCGGTGTTGGGGTCGATGATGCCCTTGGGCTTCGGCGCGACGAGGGTGCCTGAACTGTCGTTCAATCCCATTCCAGCGCTCCTTTTTTCCATTCATAGGCAAAGCCGATGGTCAGCACCGCCAGGAACACCATCATCGACCAGAAGCCGAGCATACCGAGCTTGGAGAAGGACACCGCCCATGGGAACAGGAAGGCGACCTCGAGATCGAAGATGATGAACAGGATCGACACCAGATAGAAGCGGATGTCGAACTTCATGCGGGCGTCGTCGAACGAATTGAACCCGCATTCATAGGCGGAAAGCTTTTCCGGGTCGGGATTGCGGTAGGCCACCAGGAACGGCGCGATGATAAGCGCGAGACCAACGACCATCGCTACTGCGATGAAGAGGACGATGGGCAGATACGAACTTAGGAGTGCGCTCATGCGGCGGCTTTCCGTTGGCGGCCAATTCACTTTGATTACAGCAACGGACTCTAATGCGGAAGCGTGACAGTTTAACCCGCTGAACCGTTTTAAGGGCCCTATGCTGCGACGCGGCGAGGGTTAGCGCAGCGGTTTCGGCGACGCAAGTCAAACCTTGTTCAAAATCCCGCCCTGGACGCCATATCGGAAGAAACTGGTCCGATCCGCTCCTGTTTGATTTCTTTCACTTTTTACTCCACTTTTCTCTCCTGACATATCTCCCGCCATTTGCCTGCTAGCATGGCCGGAATCACCGGCTAAAAATCCGGCAGAACTGATCAGGGCGAGAGCAGCTCGATGAAGGAAAAGATCTCGCTGGCCATGGCCAGGCGCATCGCGCTCGGCGCACAGGGCTTCACCGATGCGCGGCCGGCCGGTACGCCCGATCGCCGGCACCTCGCCCGCGTGCTCTCTCGCACCGGCCTGCTGCAGATCGATTCCGTCAGCGCGGTGGTGCGCGCCCACTACATGCCGCTCTATTCGCGCCTCGGCCCCTACCCGCTCGCGCTGCTCGACAACGCGGCCGTAAGCCGCAAGCGCGCCGTCTTTGAATATTGGGCGCATGAGGCGTCGTTCCTGCCGGTCGAGACCTGGCCGCTGATGCGCTGGCGCATGCAGCGCGCCGAGCGCGGCGAGGAAATGTATCTCGGCCTCGCCAAATGGGGTCGCGAGCGCAAGGCAATGATCGACGAGATCTACGGGCAAGTCGCGGAACGCGGGCCGATTGCCGCCTCCGACATCGAAGGCCACAAGGGCAACGGCGGCTGGTGGGGCTGGAGCGAGGCCAAGCACGCCTTCGAATGGCTGTTCTGGGCCGGGCGCATCACCACCGCCTACCGGCGCGGGTTCGAACGCTACTACGATCTGCCGGAGCGTGTTCTGCCGCAGTCTGTGCTGGATTTGCCCGTGCCTTCTGTCGAGGACGCGCACCGTGAATTGCTGCGCATATCCGCGCGCGCCCACGGCATCGCCACCTATGGCGACCTGCGCGATTATTTCCGCCTCGCGCCGGGCGACGTGAAGGATCGCATCGAGGAACTGGTCGAGACGGGCGAACTGCTGCCGGTGCGGGTCGAAGGCTGGGACAAGACCGCTTATCTCTATAAGGACGCGCGCATTCCGCGCCGGATCGGGGCGCGCGCCCTGCTCGCTCCCTTCGATCCGGTGGTCTTCGAACGCACCCGCACGGAAAAGCTGTTCGGCTTCCGCTATCGCATCGAGATCTACACGCCGGCCGAAAAACGCCAGTATGGCTACTATGTGCTGCCCTTCCTGCTAGGCGACCGGATCGTCGCCCGTGTCGATCTGAGGGCCGACCGCCCGGCGAGCATGCTGCGCGTCCATGCGGCTTATGCTGAAGCCGGCGCTCCGACCGAAACGGCCGCCCAGCTCTTCGATGAGCTGAAACAGATTCAGACCTGGCTAGGCCTGGAGAGCATCGAGGTAACCCCGGCCGGCGACCTTGGGCCGGCGCTGGCCGACATTTCGGTGTCGTAGCCGCGCGTTGACAGCCGCGTAGCTCTAAGCCTAAATCCGCCGCAGACGGTCTTCTCCCGGCAAAGGGAGGAGCCAAGAGGGAATGCGGTGCGGGAAAAATCCCAACTCCGCGGCTGTCCCCGCAACTGTGAGCGACGAGCCTCAGCCGAAAACCACTGGGATGTCTCCCGGGAAGGCGGCGCCAAGGCGATGACCCGCGAGCCAGGAGACCTGCCGTCTGAGACTTTAAGTATCCGAACGCCCGGCGGGTTTTCCGGGCAAGGAGCCTGGTTTTGGATCGCAACGGCAGTTTTCCAGCCAATATCGCGGATTTTTCGTCCGAGCCCGACGACGCATTGGCCGGAGTCACCGTCATCGTCTGCTCGTCCTGCCGCGACGAGACCGGCTCGGACGCGCATCCGCGCGCCGGCGCCCTGCTTGCCGAAGATACGCGACGCGCCGCATCGGACGAAAACATCCGCATCCGCACCGTCGAATGCCTCGGCAATTGCAAGCGCCGCCTGAGCGCAGCGCTCCTGCGCGACGGCTGCTGGAGCTACGTCTTCGGCGACCTGGAAACCGCCAGCGGCGCCGACCTCGTCGCCGGCGCAAAACTCTTCGCCACCTCGACCGACGGCCTTATCCCCTGGCGCGGCCGGCCCGATTCCCTCAAGCGCGGCCTTGTCGCCCGCATCCCTCCTCTCGACCTCCTGAAGGACTGACCATGAACGCCTCCGTCTCCCGTGTTCCCTGCACCGTCGTCACCGGCTTCCTAGGCGCCGGCAAGACGACGCTGATCCGCAACCTGCTCGAAAACGCCAAGGGCAAGCGGCTGGCGATCATCGTCAACGAATTCGGCGATGTCGGCATCGACGGCGAGATCCTGAAAGGCTGCGGCATCGACACCTGTCCCGAGGAAAACATCGTCGAGCTCGCCAATGGCTGCATCTGCTGCACCGTCGCCGACGACTTCATCCCGGCGCTCGACCAGATCCTGTCGCTTAACCCCAAGGTCGACCACATCCTGATCGAGACCTCGGGCCTCGCTCTGCCGAAGCCGCTGGTGCAAGCCTTTCAGTGGCCTAGCGTGAAGAGCCGCGTCACCGTCGATGGTGTCGTTGCTGTGGTCGATGGCCTGGCACTGGCCGACGGCCGCGTCGCCTCCGACATGGACGCCCTGCAGGCGCAGCGCGCCGCCGACGACTCGCTCGACCATGACGATCCGGTCAAGGAGGTGTTCGAGGACCAGATCGCCTGCGCCGACCTGATCATCCTGTCGAAGAGCGACCTGATGGACGCGGCCGGCTCGCAGCGCGCCAACGCCGTCATCGGCGAGCATGTGGCGCGGGCCGTGAAAGTCCTGCCGACCACGCACGGCAAGGTCGATCCGTCGGTGTTGCTCGGCCTCGGCCTTGCCGTCGAGGACGACATCGAAAACCGCAAGACGCACCACGACGACGAGCTCGAACATGAGCACGACGATTTTGATTCCTTCGTCATCGATATCCCGTCGATCTTGCATCCGGACGAGCTGGCGAAGCGCGTCGCCCTTGCGGCCGAGCAGGAAAACGTGCTGCGCGTCAAAGGCTTCGTCGAGGTTGGCGGCAAGCCGATGCGGCTTCTGCTGCAGGCCGTCGGCCCGCGCGTCAACCACTATTACGATCGCGCCTGGACCACCGAGGACGACCGCCGCTCGCGGCTCGTCGTCATCGGCCTCAAGGGGCTCAATCGCCCGGCGGTCGAACGTATCCTCGCCGGCTGAGGCAAGCACGAAAAGCGATGCATATCCTCACCACGACATCCGCCTCGCTCGACGATCTCGCCGAGCCGATCGATCTCAGGCAGACGCCTGCGGATGTCGTGGCGCTGTCCTTCACCGACAGCGACCTCGCCGGCCTGGCCGCTGCGTGGAAAGCGGACGCGGAACACCTGCCGTCGATGCGGCTCGCAGCACTTCGCGACCTCCGCCACCCGATGTCGGTCGACCTCTGGATCGACAGCGTCGCCCGTCATGCCAAGGTCGTTCTGGTCCGCATCCTCGGCGGCTACGACTGGTGGCGCTATGGCTGCGATCAGCTCGCGACGGTGGCGCGCGAGCGCGGCATCAAGCTCGCGCTGCTGCCCGGCGAAAGCCATGACGAGGATCAGCGGCTGATCGAGGGCTCGACGCTGCCACGCGCCGAGTTGGACGCCTTGCTCGGCTATTTCCGCGAGGGCGGCCCGGCCAATATGCGCGCGCTGGTGCAAAGGCTGGCGCGGCTTGCCGGATCGGATGCGGCGGTGGCCGAACCGGTCAGCGTGCCGAAGGCGGGTTATTACGAGCCCGGTCGCGGCGTGGTCCCCCTCCCCCTTGAGGGGAGGGTCCGGCCGCAGGCCGGGGGTGGGGTCCTCCGCGACACGCGCCGGCACCATGAAGAACGACCACAGGAAGAGACGTTAAGCCCAGTCGTCCCGACCCCTCCCGGCCCTGCGGGCCACCCTCCCCTCGAGGGGGAGGGAAACGCCGCGTCCATCATCCCGATCCTCTTCTATCGCTCCATGCTACTTGCCGCCGACATAGCGCCGATAGATGCCCTCGCGGAAGCATTGCGGCTGCAAGGCATGGCCCCGGTGCCGATCTTCGTGTCCAGCCTCAAGGATAGAGCCTCGCTGGATTTCGTCGAAACCGCCCTCGCCTCGCTGAACCCGGCCGCCATCATCACCGCCACCGCCTTCGCCTCCGGCGCGGAACCCGGCGCCGAAACACTTTTCGACCGCGCCGGCGTGCCGGTCTTCCAGGTCATCGTCGCCACGACGAAGCGCGAGGTCTGGGAGAAGAACCAGCGCGGCCTGGCGCCAGCAGACCTCGCCATGCATGTCGTGCTGCCAGAACTCGACGGCCGCATCCTGGCCGGCGCGATTTCATTCAAGGGCGAGATCGAAGCCGATCCGGCGCTCGCCTTCCGCGCCTTCGCCAACCGGCCTGAAGCCAACCGCGTCGCGCAGGTCGCCAAGCGCACCGCGATGTTCATTCGCCTGCAACGGACCGAGCGGGCCAAGCGCAAGCTGGCAATCCTGATTCCGGACTATCCGAGTGCCCCAGGGCGTACGGGCTATGCCGTCGGCCTCGACGTGCCGTCGAGCGTGCTCGCCATGCTGCATGACTTGAAGGAACAGGGCTATGCGGTTGACGGGATTCCACAATCGCCGCGCGCGTTGCTGGATGCGCTGGAGATGGGCGGGCAAGGGTTGAGTCTAGACGACTATCGGTGCTTCTCAGCGGAACTGCCGATGGCAGTGATAGACGCGGTAGAGGCCGCATGGGGTGAGGCAGAGGGCGAGATAGGGTTGCGCGAGGCACCCCCCTCTGTCCTGCCGGACATCTCCGGCAGGACAGAGGGGGGTGTTCACGCGCTAACTCTGGCGAGCTTCCCCTTCCGCGCCGCGACCTTCGGCAACATCACCGTCGCGCTGGCCCCCGACCGCGGCCGCTCGGCCGACCGCCGCGCCGACTATCACGACCCCACTCTCCCTCCCCGCCACGAATTGATCGCCTTCGGCCTCTGGCTGCGGAAATCGCTCGGCGTGCACGCCATCGTCCATGTCGGCGCGCACGGCACGCTGGAGTGGCTGCCGGGCAAGACGGTCGCGCTATCGGAAAGCTGCTTTCCCGAGATCGTCACCGGCTCGCTGCCGGTCATCTATCCCTTCATTGTCTCCAATCCCGGCGAGGCGGCGCAGGCCAAGCGCCGGATTTCGGCCGTCACGCTCGGCCATCTGCCGCCGCCGCTGACCGGGGCCGGCCTCGACGAGGCACAGCAGAAGCTCGAACGCTTGGTCGACGAATATGCCCAGGCCGACGGGCTCGATCGCCGCCGCCGCGATCGTCTGGCGCGGCTCATAGTCGAGTCCGCGCGGAAATCCGGCCTGGCGACAGAAGCAGGCGTTGCCGGCACCGACGCTCCGGACGAGGCGCTGCGCCGCATCGACGCCTGGCTGTGCGACCTCAAGGATTTCGCCGTCAAGGACGGGCTGCATGTCTACGGCCGCGCGCCGGAGGGCGAGGTCGATCCGCTGCGGCGGCAAAGCGCGGAGGCCGAAAAGGCCGCACTGCTCGAAGCGCTCGACGGCCAGCACATCAAGGCCGGCCCCGCCGGCGCTCCGGCGCGCGGCCGCTCCGACGTGCTGCCCACCGGCCGCAACCTCTTCACCTCCGACCCGCGCACCATGCCGACGCCGACCGCCTACGATCTCGGCCAGGCGGCTGCGGAAGAAGTGGTGCGCAGCTACATGCAGAGCCATGGCGACTGGCCGCGTTCGCTGGTCATCGACCTCTGGGGCTCGGCCTCATTGCGCACCGGCGGCGAGGAGATCGCCCAAGGCCTGGCGCTGATGGGCTGCCGGCCGCAATGGGATGCAGCGACCGGCCGCGTCACCGGCATCGAGGTGCTGCCGCCGGCGGCGCTCGGCCGGCCGCGCGTCGACGTCACCTGGCGCATCTCTGGCCTGTTCCGCGACATGTTCCCGACCCAGATCGCGCTGATCGACGCCGCCGCCAACGCGGTCGCCGGCCGCGACGAAGACGATACCGAAAATCCCCTCGCCGCCGCGACGCGCGCGCAGGGCAAAATCGGCCCGCGCATTTTCGGCACCTCACCCGGGACCTATGGCGCCGGTGTCGAGGATTTGCTGTCGCGCGGCGAATGGGGCGTGCGCGAGGAGATCGGCCGCGCCTATCTCGAGGCGACGTCGCATGCGTACGGCGGCGCCAACGGCGAAGCGATTTCCGCCCCCGGCGCCTTCGAGGATCGCGTCGCCGAAGCCGATCTGCTCGTCCACACAGGCGATGACCCCGGCCGCGACATTCTCGAAGGCTCCGCCGATGTCGCCTTCATCGGCGGATTTTCGGCCGCCCTTGCAGCACTTGGCAGGAATGCCGATGTCATCGTGCTCGACACGACTGATCCAAAGAAGCCGAAGCCGCGCTCGGTTGGCGAGGCGGTTTCGCGTGTGGTGCGCGCCCGCGCGGTCAACCCGCGCTTCATCGCCGGCCAGATGCGTCACGGCCCGCGCGGCGCTTCGGAATTCGCCGAGACGGTCGACCGTCTCGTCGGCTTCGCCGAGACCACGCATGCGATATCGGGTGCGCTGATCGAGGCGGTGCACGACGCTTATCTCGGCGACTTGGAAGTCCGCGCCTTCCTCCTGCGCGAGAATCCCGCCGCCGCGAAGGTCATTGCCGAGCGGTTCCTGTCGGCGCGGCGTCGCGGCCTCTGGCATCCGCAACGCAATTCCATCGACGACGATCTCACGGCACTCATTGCCGAAGCCCAGGGAGTGGCGGCATGAACGCCTTTTCGCGCCGCGGCGCCTGCCCCGCTTTGTCCGCCCCGATGCAAACCGGCGACGGGCTGCTGGTGCGGCTCAATCCGGTCGCTGGAGGACTTTCCCCCAAGTCGCTGATCGGACTCTGCGAATCCGCGCTGCGTCACGGCAACGGCATCATGGAAGTGACCGCCCGCGGCAGCCTGCAGATCCGCGGCCTGACGGCGGCAAGCGCGCGGCTGCTGGCGGCGGAAGTGGATGCGCTGGGCATCGAGGTGCGCAGCGGTGTTCCGGTCGAGATCGGGCCGCTGGCGGGCATCGATCCGCAAGAGATCGCCGACCCGCTTCCGTTGGCCGAGCGGGTCCGGATGGCCATCGAAGAAGCCGGACTAACGCAGCGCTTGGGACCGAAGGTTTCGGTGATTGTGGACGGTGGTGGGCAGTTGGCCATGGATGAGCTGATGGCCGATGTAAGGCTGGCTGCGGTGCAGGCCACAGCGGGCGTCCAGTGGAGCGTGTCGGTTGCCGGAGATGGCCGGACTGCGAAGCTTCTCGCGACAGTCGATGCCGATACTGCGCGCGACATCACTGTGGCAGCGCTCAGGATGATTGCCGAGAAAGGTCGAGAGGCGCACACGCGGGATTTGTCTCGGAGGCAGCTCGGTTCACTCGCAAGTTGGCACTCCGTCACACCCCCCTCTGTCCTGCCGGACATCTCCCCCGCAAGGGGGGAGATCGGCAATTCCGCCGGCGGCTCAGCTCTTGCACCGCCGGCGATTGGCGAAAGCCGAGATGAGAGAGCAATCTCCCCCCTTGCGGGGGAGATGTCCGGCAGGACAGAGGGGGGTGCGCAGGAACGCCAACCTTCGAAAAGCCCCATTGGCATTTTTGATCTCGCGATCACCCACGCCCTCGGCATCGGCCTGCCCTTCGGCAGCATGCCGGCCGAGAAGCTCATTGAACTGACCCGACAGGCCCTCGTCTTCGGCGCCACCGAAATCCGCCTCGCCTCCGGCCGCGCCCTGCTCTTCCTCGGCCTCTCCCCGTCCGCCTGCCCAGCCCTTCAAGCCTCAGCCGCCACCCTCGGCTTCGTCACCTCCGCGACCGACCCGCGCACCCGCATCGCCGCCTGCCCAGGCACGCCCGCGTGCTCTTCCGGCCGCATTGCTACCCGCGCCATCGCCGAGACAATCGCGAAGGAAAGCGCCGACCTCCTCGATGCCTCGCTCACCCTGCACATTTCCGGCTGCGCCAAGGGTTGCGCGCATCCAGGCTCGACAGTGTTGACCCTGGTCGGCGACGAAAAAGGAGCCGGACTTGTCGTGGACGGGACGGCAAAGGCCCTTCCTGCCGGATACAGGCCGGGCTATGACGCCGCGCGCGGGGTCGCCGGCATTGCCGAGGCGGTCCGCGAGCAACGACATCCCGGCGAGACTGCAGCCGCGTGCCTTACAAGGCTTGGCGCGGCCGGCCTCGCTGAACTCTATCGACGGAACTGAAGAATGGACGCCTACGACTATATCCATGACGGGATGGCGATCTACGAGCGCTCCTTCGCCATCATCCGCGCCGAGGCCGACCTTTCGCGCTTCTCCGAGGCGGAGGCCGATGTCGCGATCCGCATGATCCATGCCTGCGGGCAGGTCGAAGCCGCCGGCCAGTTCGTCTTCTCGAAGGGTTTCGTCGATGCGGCCCGCGCGGCGCTTGCCGCCGGCGCGCCGATCTTCTGCGATGCGGAGATGGTCGCGCATGGCGTCACGCGCGCCCGGCTGCCGGCCGGCAATGAGGTGATCTGCACGCTGCGCGACGCGCGCACCGCCGATATCGCCAAACAGATCGGCAACACGCGCTCGGCCGCCGCGATCGACCTCTGGGGCGAGCGCATGGCCGGATCGGTCGTTGCCATCGGCAACGCGCCGACCGCGCTCTTCTATCTGCTCGAAAAATTGCGCGACGGCGCGCCGAAGCCGGCCGCGATCATCGGCATGCCGGTCGGCTTCGTCGGCGCCGCCGAATCCAAGGATGCGCTGGCCGAGAATTCCTATGGCGTGCCCTATGCCATCGTGCGCGGCAGGCTGGGCGGCAGCGCCATGACAGCGGCGGCGCTTAATTCGTTGGCGAGGCCAGGCCTGTGAACGCTCTCCCGAAAGGACGCCTGGTCGGCGTCGGCACCGGCCCCGGCGATCCGGAACTGCTGACGCTGAAGGCGGCGCGCGCCCTGGCCGAGGCCGATGTCGTTGCCTACTTCGCCAAGCGCGGCAACAACAGCAATGCCCGCGCCATCGTCGAGGCGCGCTTCCGGCCGGATATGATCGAGCTGCCGCTGCTCTATCCGGTGACAACCGAGATCGACAAGGATCACGACGACTACCGTTCGCAGATCACCGATTTCTACGAGCAATCGGCCGAGCAGATCGCCGGGCATCTTGGCGCCGGCAAGATGGTCGCGGTGCTGTCGGAGGGCGATCCGCTCTTCTACGGCTCCTATATGCATCTGCATGTCCGCCTTGCGCACCGCTTCCCGACCGAAGTCATCCCCGGCATCACCGCCATGTCGGGCTGCTGGTCGGCAACCGGCTTGCCGATCGTCCAGGGCGATGACGTGCTGACCGTGCTTCCGGGCACGATGAGCGAGTTCGAACTGACGCGGCGCCTCGCCGACACCGATGCCGCCGTCATCATGAAGGTCGGCCGCAACCTGCCAAAAATCCGCCGCGCGCTGGAAGCGTCCGGCAAGCTGGCGAAAGCCGTCTATGTGGAACGCGGCACCATGTCGGGCAGCGTCTCGATGCGGCTCACCGAAAAGCCGGACGACAAGGCGCCCTATTTCGCCATCGTTCTGATCGCCGGCTGGTCCGCCCGTCCCGGAGCCCCCGGAGCAAAGCCATGAGCGGCCGCCTCACCGTCATCGGTCTCGGTCCCGGCAATGCCGACCAGGTCACGCCGGAGGCAAGCCGCGCCGTGGCCGAGGCTTCCTTCTTCTATGGCTACAAGCCCTATCTCGATCGGCTCGAGCTGAGGGAGGACCAGACCCGCGTCGCCTCCGACAATCGCGAGGAGCTCGCCCGCTCCAACGAGGCACTCGCCAAAGCGGCCGAAGGCCACAACGTCGCTGTCGTTTCCGGCGGCGACCCCGGTGTCTTTGCCATGGCAGCCGCCGTCTGCGAGGCGATCGAAGCGGGTCCGCAGGAGTGGCGAGCCATCGACCTCGCCGTCGTCCCTGGCGTTACTGCCATGCTTGCGGTTGCCGCCCGCATCGGCGCGCCGCTCGGCCATGATTTCTGCGCCATCTCGCTCTCGGACAATCTGAAGCCTTGGGACCTGATCGAGCTGAGATTGCTGGCGGCGGCCGGCGCCGGCTTCGTCATCGCGCTCTACAATCCGATCAGCAAGGCGCGCCCCTGGCAGCTCGGCCGCGCCTTCGAATGCCTGAGAGCGATCCTGCCCGGCACCACGCCGGTGATCTTCGGCCGCGCGGCCGGCCGGCCGGACGAGCGCATCGAGGTGTACCTGCTGGCTGACGCCGATGCGGAAAAAGCCGACATGGCGACCTGCATCATCATCGGCTCGCCCGAGACCCGGATCATCAAGCGCGGCGAACGCCCAGCGCTGGTCTACACGCCGCGTTCGGCAACAGGGTCGAAAAGATGATCGACTTTTGCGGCCAGTTGATCGACGGTTTGGGCCGAAGGAACGTCCGGCAGAGGCGGCCGGCGCACCATGATCACCTCGATGCCGAGCGCCCGCGCCGCGGCGATCTTGCCGTAGGTCGCCTCGCCGCCGCTGTTCTTCGACACGACAACATCGATGCCGTGCTTTTCGAGCAGCGCCCTTTCATCTGCTTCCGGAAACGGCCCGCGCGCCAGCAGGTAGACCGCATCCGGCACCGCCAGCTTCGGCTCCACCGGATCGACGCTGCGGATGAGATAGCGATGCTGCGGAGCAGCCTCGAAGGCACCGGCCTCCTGCCGGCCGATCGCCAGGAACACGCGGCGCGCGGCGGTGCCAAGCGCCCGCGCCGCTTCGGTGACGCTGTCGACCAGCGTCCAGCGATCGCCCGTGACCGGCTCCCAGCCCGGGCGACGCAGGGCGAGGATCGGCAAACCGGTTTGCCTGGCCGCTTCAGCGGCATTGGCCGAAATGCGCGCCGCGTAAGGATGCGTCGCGTCGATCAGCAGATCGATGTGTTCTTCACGGAGATAGCCCGCAAGCCCTTCCGCGCCACCGAAGCCGCCGACGCGCATCGGCACGCCCTGCGCGACGGGACTTTCGGTGCGGCCGGCCAGCGACAGCGTGACCGAGAAATCCGCGCGACGGGTAAGCTTTCCCGCCAACTGCCGGGCTTCGGTGGTTCCGCCGAGGATCAGAATGTTCTTCATGGGCACCATGATGCGCAGCGCCTGCGCTGCCCCTCACCCTTACCCTCTCCCCGTAAGGACGGGGAGAGGGGGTCGGCAGCGTTGCAGCCAGTCTCCTTCTCCCCGTCACTATACGGGGAGAAGGTGCCGGCAGGCGGATGAGGGGCGGCGCGGCATGTCAAAAAAAAAGCAGCCAACGCGGAAATGGCTGACCATCGTCGGTATCGGCGAGGACGGTGTAGCGGGTCTCGGCGACGAGGCCAAGCAGCGGATTGCCGAGGCCGCAGTCGTTTTTGGTGGCAAGCGGCACCTCGGGCTCGTCTCAAGCTTGGCCAAGGGCGAGGCGCGCCCTTGGCCGACGCCGTTCGACGCCGAAATGCGCGACGTGCTGGCGCTGGCGGGCAAAAACGTCTGCGTGCTTGCCTCCGGCGACCCATTCTTCCACGGCGTCGGCGTCACGCTGGCGCGCAAGGTCACGCCGGATGAGATGCTCGTGCTGCCGGCACCGTCGTCGCTATCGCTGGCCGCTTCTCGTCTCGGCTGGGCTCTCCAGGATGTCGAAGCAATCTCGCTTCACGGCCATCCGATCGACCTCATCCGCCCCCTGCTCCATCCCGGCGCGCGCATCCTCGCGCTCACATCGGACGGCGACGCACCGGCGGCCATCGCAGGACTGCTCGACGAGAATGGCTTCGGGCCTTCGCGATTGACGGTCCTTGAAGCGCTCGGCGGTCCCGAGGAAAAGCATCGCACCGCCCGCGCCGATGCCTTCGATCTCAAAAAAATCAATTCGCTCAACGTGCTGGCGCTTGAAGTTGAATCGACGACGGATGCGCGCATCCTGCCTTTGACCGTCGGCCTTGCCGATCATCTGTTCGAGCATGACGGCCAGATCACCAAACGAGAGATCCGCGCCATCACACTGTCGGCGCTGGCGCCTCGCCGCGGCGAGTTGCTGTGGGATATCGGCGCCGGCTCCGGCTCGATCGGCATCGAATGGATGCTCGCCCACCCTTCGATGCGCGCCATCGCCATCGAGGCCGACGAGGAGCGCGCCGCCCGCATCCGCCGCAACGCCGCGCATTGCGGCGTGCCCGGCCTTGTCGTGGTCGAAGGCACGGCACCCAAGGCGCTCGCCAAGCTCGAGACGCCGGACGCGATCTTCATCGGCGGTGGCGGCAGCGATGCCGGCGTGCTTGGGAAGGCGATCAAGGCGCTGAGTGCCGGCGGCCGGCTCGTCGCCAACGCGGTGACGCTGGAGATGGAAGCGCTGCTTCTCGATCAGCACACCAGGCGTGGCGGCGACCTCACCCGCATCGCGCTTTCGCGCGCGGCACCGGTCGGGTCCATGCAGGCCTGGCGTCCGGCCATGCCGGTCATGCAATGGAGCTGGGTGAAGCCATGATGGTCGCGGGCATCGGCAGCCGGAAAGGTGTGACGGCGCGCGACGTGCGCGCCGCGATCGAGACCGCGCTCGAAGCGCACGGGCTGGCGATGACAGCACTTTCGGCGCTCGCCACAGGCGAAGTCAAACGCGAGGAGGAAGCGATCTTCCTCGCCGGGCGCGACCTCGACCTGCCGGTGATCGTTGTCACCGACGACGCGTTGCAGGCCGCTTCCGGCGGCACAGTTAGCCATTCCGAACTGTCAGAGACTCATGCCGGCACGCCGTCGGTTTCGGAAGCCTCGGCGCTGGCAGCGGCCGGCAAGGACGCAAAACTGCTCGGGCCGCGCACCGTGCTCGGCCCGGTGACCTGCGCCATCGCTCTTGGCGGAGGCACCGCATGACGGTCCATTTCATCGGCGCCGGCCCGGGCGCGGCCGACCTCATCACCTTGCGCGGCAGTCGCCTGCTGGCGACCTGCCCCGTATGTCTCTATGCCGGCTCGATCGTCGCGCCGGAACTGATCGAACATTGCGCGCCGGGCACCAGACTGATCGACACCGCGCCGATGTCGCTCGACGAGATCGAGGCCGAATATCTCGCCGCCCACAAGGCCGGCCAGGACGTCGCGCGCCTGCACTCCGGCGACCTTTCGGTCTGGAGCGCGGTGGCCGAACAGATAAGGCGGCTGGAAAAACACGGCATTCCTTACACGCTGACGCCGGGCGTCCCCTCCTTCGCCGCTGCCGCTGCCGCGCTGCGCCGCGAGCTCACCATTCCCGAGCTCGCCCAGAGCCTCGTGCTCACTCGTGTCTCCGGCCGCGCCTCGAAAATGCCGCCCGGCGAGACGCTTGCCGGCTTCGGCCGCACCGGCGCCACGCTGGCCATCCATCTTGCCATCCACGCCATCGACAGCATCGTCGCCGATCTGACGCCGCTCTACGGAGCCGAGTGCCCGGTAGCGGTCGTTTTCCGCGCCTCCTGGCCGGACGAGCGCATTCTGACCGGCACTCTGGGCACCATCGAAGCGCAGCTCGCGGAAAACCCGATGGAGCGCACGGCGATCATCTTCGTCGGCAGCGCCTTGGCCGCGCAGGATTTCGGCGAAAGTTCACTTTACGACGCCCACTACCAGCGGCGTTTTCGCGGACGGGACGGATTGTGAACTACGGCGCCAACAGAAACGGACGGGCAACGGTCGAGCAGGCACTGGCGCGGCTGAACTTCAAGCCGCGCGCGCTGGAGCCCGGCCATGTCTGGCTGGCCGGCGCCGGCCCCGGCGATCCCGGCTGCCTGACTCTGGAAGTGCTGGCGGCGCTTGGCCAGTGCGACGCGCTGGTTTATGACGCGCTGGTCTCGCCCGATGTCGTGGCGGTTGCTGAAGGCGCCGAGCTTTTCTACGCGGGAAAGCGCGGCGGCCAGCCCTCGATGAAGCAGGACGACATCAACGCCCTACTGGTGCGTCTTGCCCGCGAAGGCCGCCGCGTCGTGCGCCTGAAGGGCGGCGATCCCTATATTTTCGGCCGCGGCGGCGAAGAAGCTTTGGCGCTCGCGCGCGAAAACATTCCGTTCCGGGTGTTGTCCGGCCTGACCTCCGGCCTGAGCGCCTTGGCCGCGACCGGCATTCCCGCCACCATGCGTGGCATCAACAAGGCCGTCATCCTCGCCACCGGCCATGCCGCGGGCACCGATGACGACATCGACTGGGCCGCGATCGCGCGCACGGGCCAGCCCGTCGTCGTCTATATGGGCATGGCCAATCTGCCGGTGATAGCGGCGAAGCTGCTCAGCGGCGGCCTTGCGCCCTCCACTCCTGCCGCCGTGATCGTCGCGGCGACCACGCCGCAAGAGCGCATCGTTGTCGCAACGCTCGTGACAATCGCCGAGGCGGCCGCGGCCGCCGGGCTCGCCTCGCCGGCGCTGATCGTCGTCGGCGAGATCGTCGCCATGCGCGCGGCACTGGCAGGTGGATTGTGACCGCCCGCGCGATCATCATCGGCGCGCCGCGCTCCGGTTCGGGCAAGACCAGCGTCACCATCGGCCTGCTGCGCGCGCTCGCCCGGCGCGGACTGAAGGTGCGCGGCGCGAAGTCCGGGCCGGACTATATCGACCCCGGCTTCCACGCCGCCGCCACGGGCCTGTCAGGCGTCAATCTCGACGGTTGGGCGATGTCCCCTTCCCTGCTCAACGCTCTGGCCGCACAGGCAGCGGAGGATGCCGAATACGTCATCCTCGAAAGCGCGATGGGTCTGTTCGACGGCATCCCCGCTCCGCAAGGCCGATCGGGCTCGGCTGCCGATCTCGCCAGGCTCTATGGCTTGCCGGTGCTTCTGGTGCTCGACGTTTCTGGACAGTCGACCACGGCGGCTGCCGTAGCCAAGGGTTTTGCCACCTACGATCCGGATGTGCGCATGGCCGGCGTCGTGCTCAATCGCTTGGGCAGCGAACGCCACCGGCGATTGTCGGGCGACGCGATCGAGGCGATCGGCTTGCCGGTGGTCGGCGCCATCATGCGCGACCCCACCCTTAACCTGCCGGAACGGCATCTCGGTCTTGTGCAAGCCGGCGAATACGAAAACCTGATGGCGCATCTCGACCGGCTGGCCGATATGGTCGAGAAGTCGCTCGATATCGACGCCATCCTGGCGTTGGCGACACCGCTGGAACCGGCGGCTGGCGACTTCGGCGATGCATTGCAGGCGCCGGGACAGCGCATCGCGCTGGCCGAGGACTCTGCCTTCACCTTCCTCTACCCGCATGTCGCCGCGCATTGGCGCATGGCCGGCGCCGAGATCGTGCCCTTCTCCCCTCTCGCCGACGAGGCGCCGGCCGAAGACTGCGATGTCTGCTGGCTGCCCGGTGGCTATCCCGAATTGCATGCCGGCAAGCTTGCGGCCGCGACGAACTTCCGCGCGGGAATGGTGCGCTTCGCACAGACAAAGCCCGTGCACGGTGAGTGCGGCGGCTTCATGGTGCTGGGCGAGGTGCTGGAGGACGCGGACGGCCAAAGCCACAACATGCTCGGCCTGCTCGGCCACTCGACCAGCTTCGCCAAGCGGAAGATGAATCTCGGTTACCGTGAGGCGCGCCTACGCGCCGCCTGCCCGTTGGGGCCCGAAGGCACGCTGATCCGCGGTCATGAGTTCCACTATGCGCAGATGACGGCCACCGGCAATGACGAGCCGCTGGCCGACCTCGCCGACGGCCAGGGCAACCCGCTTGGAGCCTCCGGCTATCGACGCGGCCATGTCAGCGGCACCTTCTTCCACGCCATTGCGAGGGGCGCATGAGCCCTTCCGCACCTCGGCAATTGCTTGACGATATCGGCCTCAGCCTCGTCTTCTTCACCAGGTTGAGGCTGCCGTCTAGCGATTTCGGCGGTCGCAGCCTTGCCGACGCGATCTGGGCGGCACCCTTTGCCGGTCTCGCCGTCGCCATCATCGGCGCGCTCGTCTACGCTGTCGCTTCCGGGCTGGGTGTAGCCACCGGTCCGGCCGCAGCGCTCGCCCTTGCCGCGACGATGCTCGCCACCGGCTGCCTGCACGAGGACGGACTTTCCGACATCGCCGACGGCTTCGGCGGCGGCAAGACGCGCGAGAAGAAGCTGGAGATCATGCGCGACAGCCGCATCGGCGCCTATGGCGCCGCTACCCTCGGCATCTCGCTGCTCATCCGCTGGAGCGCGCTGTCCGCACTGGCCGGCCCCAGCCATGTGTTCCTGGCCCTCCTTGCTGCTCACGCCGCCTCGCGCGGGCTGTTCGGCGCCTTCATGCATCTTCTGCCGCCCGCCCGCTCCGACGGTCTTTCCGCCACTGCCGGCACTGTCAGCGCCGAGACCGCTATCATCGGCGCGGCACTTGGCGCCGTGTCGCTATTGGCGCTCGGCCTTGGCGGCGCGATTGCCGCACTCGTCTTGCTCAGCCTCTCGTTTACCGCCTTCCGCGCGCTTTGCCACCGTCAGATCGGCGGCCAGACCGGCGACACGATCGGTGCGCTGCAGCAGCTCGGCGAGATCGCGGTCCTGCTCGTTGCCTCAGTTTCCCTATCCCTCTGACTCTCCACTGGAGACATTGCCCCCATGTCGTTCAAATCGCTCGAAGACCTTCGCGCCGCCTGCCTCGATCTGCCCGCCGGCAGCGACGCCGCCGCTGGTGCCGTCGCCCGACGGCAGGACACTCTGACCAAGCCGCAAGGCAGCCTCGGCCGGCTGGAATCGATCGCCGCCTGGCTGGCCCGCTGGCAAGGCCGCGAAATGCCGAAGCTCGACGCAGTGAAGGTCTTCGTCTTTGCCGGCAACCACGGCGTCACCGCGCAGGGCGTGTCGGCCTATCCGTCGGAAGTCACGGTACAGATGGTGGCGAACTTCGCCGGCGGGGGTGCTGCCATCAACCAGCTCGCCCGTGTTGCCGGCGCCAAGCTCGATGTCATCCCGCTCGATCTCGACCATCCGACCGGCGATTTCACGCAGGTGCCGGCCATGGACGAGCAGGCCTTCCTCGCCGCCGTCTCGGTCGGCTATGACGCCGTGACCAAGGACCTCGATCTCGTCTGCTTCGGCGAGATGGGCATCGGCAACACCACGCCGGCCGCCGCGATCTCGGCCGCCCTCTTCGGCGGCGGCGCGGAAAAATGGACCGGCCGCGGTACCGGCGTCGACGACGCAGGCCTGATCCGCAAGATCACCGCGATCGAGGCCGGCCTCAAGCGCCATGCCGATTCGCTCTCCGATCCATTGAAGATTGCCGCGGCACTCGGCGGACGCGAGCTTGCAGCGATTTTCGGCGCAACGCTCGCCGCCCGCCGCAACAATATCCCGGTGCTGCTCGACGGCTTCGTCTGCACCGCCGCCGTTGCACCGTTGGCAAGGCTGCATCCGACCGGGCTTGCCCACACCATCGCCGCTCATGTCTCGGCCGAATCGGGCCACCGCCGCCTGCTCGAAGCGCTCGGCCTGCCGCCGCTGCTCGACCTCGGCATGCGGCTCGGCGAAGGCTCCGGCGCCTGCCTTGCGGTCAACATCGTCCGCTCGGCGCTGGAATGCCATGCCAGGATGGCGAGCTTCGCCGAGGCGGGTGTATCGGAGAACTGACAAGCGGCAAGCCGGTTGAAGAACCAGCTTAGCACGCGGGCCGCATGATCTGATCTAGGCCGTTGTTGAATAGAGTTCCTTCGCAATCGGCTCCGGTTTTCCTGGAACTCTTAGCGCGGCTCAGCGTTTCACGGAATCGCTGAACCGCTCTAAGTATTTGTTTTTACGCAATTCCTGACGGAAAACCGTTACACACTTTTCCTGGAATTGCTCTAGCCAGCGGTGTGACCAAATACCTTTCGGCGGTACTTCTTAAAGGCCCACTCTGAGCGCTTGTACCAGAGTGGCCTTTGCCGCTTCGGTGAGATCGATGTAGCAAAGCGGCCGTTGTGGGTGCCTTGTTCGACGATCGGCCTTTCGAACCACAGAATTTCTGTCCCGGTCTCTCGGTCGCTATCATTGACTTCCCAGTCGATCGGCCGGACCAGTTTGCTGGCGCTGAACCACTGGCATCGAGCCTCGGCGGCCGACCGCGTGAGGATATAGGAATCCGTGCATCTGGAGTGCTTCCCGGGATACAGGAACTGCCCCTTCCTCAGCGTGGATCGCGGCGTGTAGTAATTTCCGCCATTTCCAAGGTATACGACTGCCTTCCGGTCCGTTCCGATTTCCTTGAGGCAGTCGGCCAAGCGTGTGACGAAGTTGCGAGCAAGAAACACATCATCTTCGAAGACCAGGCAATACGGCAGATCGGTTTTCAGGAAGTCATGCCATATCCCGATATGCTTACGCGACAGCGACACCTCCGCGGCCCTCCCTGAACGCTGCTCCTCATCGAGAAGGTCGGCAATGTCATGATCCAGATACCAGTTTACCGGTACGCCGCGACTGCCAAATTCCGCAACAATGTGCCGCTCCCGGTCTTCATAGCCGGTTTTCACATGGCATATACGAATAAAGACTTGGTCTTTGAACATAGCCCCACCCCCCTTGGGCTCACCGCTATATCCTATTTTTATAGATTGTCACCTTAGCGATAGACGATTAGCCGCCTGCTGCTTTGACGGCGGGATGTTAAAGTTCTCAGCTCAAATTCGAATGGCCTCCGAGGTCCGGCAGCCTGGATCAGGAACACAACGCGAATTGGAAACCAGCGGTCAGAATTGCAAACCGTTGGCAGCCCGATGCGCTGGCGTCGCAGCGGAAAAAAGAATAATATCAGATAGTTAATTGGTGGGTGTGCACAGGATCGAACTGTGGACCCGCTGATTAAGAGTCAGCTGCTCTACCAACTGAGCTACACACCCACACCGCCGGGAAACCCAGCGTCGGCGGGCATATAGCCGCCGGTTTCGGCGATGTCCAGCCCTGCCGGATCATTTCCCGACAAATCGACACGGCATGATCCCGAAAAGTGGATTCCGGTTTTCGGAAAAGATCATGCTCGCTCAAAAAAAGCCGCACCGGTCAGACGAACAACTTGCCTTCCGCGACCCGGATCGCATGGCCGCCGATGCGCGCCGAGGCCAGTTTTCCGCCGTCGACATTGAGCTCGAGGCGGATGCGCGAAGGCCGGCCCATTTCCAGCCCCTGCTCGATCCAGAGCTGTGAGATTCCGTCCGTTGGACCATCGAAATGCATGATGGTGCCGGCAAAGGCGGCCGCGGCCGAGCCGGTCGCCGGGTCCTCGTACGAGGGATTGCCAGGCACGATCATGCGGACATGGAAGGCGCTGTCGTGATGCACCCTGTCGCGGCAATAGACATAGGGGCTGGCAAAGGCCCATTCGCTCTTGCGCGGCGCGAGTTCCGACCAGGCCTGGTTGTCCAGCCTGACTTTTGCGGCCGCTTCGAGGCCGGAGACCGGAATGGTGACGTAGGGCACGCCGGCCGACCAGAAGGAAACGCGGTGATTCTCGAAGCCGATCTCGTGCGGAGCAAGACCGAGCGCCGCGCCGATCATTTCCGGGTCGGCGACGAGTTCCAGGCGCTCCGGCAGTTTCGCCAGGTCGAACTCCGCGAAAATGGCGCCATCATGCTTGCTCACCGCGCAACGCACAGGGCCGATGTTTTCTTCCAGCACAAAGATGCCTGTCGTCTCGCCTTTCAGCTCCGCAAGCGCGATAGCCGAACCGACCGTCGGGTGGCCGGCGAACGGCATCTCGTAGTCGGGCGTGAAGATACGGATACGGTTGCTGTGCTTGGGATTTTCGGGCGGCAGCACGAAAACCGTCTCGGACAGGTTGAATTCGCGTGCGATCGCCTGCATGGCGGCCGTGTCCAGCCCCTCGCTGTCGAGCACCACGGCGACCGGATTCCCGGCCAGCCGCTCGGTCGTGAACACATCGTAAAGCAAGTAGCTGCGCGCCATCGAGAAAGCCTTCCGCCTCGCTCCGAATCTTCCGCCTCAATCCCAACATGAGGGAAATTTAATTTGAAATTCGAACCTTAAGGCATGATTTGTGCACAAATAGGGACATCAATTCTTCGCTATAGGGGTCCGGGGTGGACCAGGTTGTCAATCCGCCAAAGGCGGAATCCGATACTTCCATCGAGGCAGCTCTCGGGCTCGACCGCAAAGGCATGATCCGCAAGCGCCGTCGCGGCTGGCTCTACGCGCTGCTGGCGCTGGCGGTCGTGGCGGTCGTGATTGGCGTCTACCGTTGGAACGCCGCCGCCCCGCCCCGGATCGAATACACGACCGCTCCGGCGACGGTCGCCGACCTCACCGTCCAGGTGTCGGCGACCGGCACGCTTCAGCCGTTGACGCAGGTCGACATCTCCAGCGAGCTGTCCGGCATCGTCCGCTCGGTCGCGGTCAGCGAAAACCAGCAGGTCAAGAAGGGCGACGTGCTGGCGACGCTCGACACCGCCAAGCTCGAGGTCCAGATCGAACGCGCCACCGCCTCGGCCAAGGCGGCAGCGGCGGCCGTGGAGGATGCCAAAGTCACGCTGCAGGAAAACGAGAAAGCGGTGGTCCGCGCGAGCGCGCTTACCAAGCGCGGCATGGCGACGGACCAGTCGCTCGAAGCTGCGACCGCGACGCGCGACCGCTCCAAGGCGGCGCTCGACAGCGCCGAAGCCAACCTCGCCATCGCTGAGGCCGATCTCAAGGCGCAGCAGACCGACCTTGCCAAGAGCACGATCTATGCCCCGATCGACGGCATCGTGCTCACGCGCTCGGTCGATCCCGGCCAGACGGTCGCCTCCTCGCTGCAGGCGCCGGTGCTGTTCGTCATCGCAGCCGACTTGCGGAACATGGAGCTGCAGGCGGCGGTGGACGAGGCCGATATCGGCCAGGTCAAACCCGGCCAGCATGCCCGCTTCACCGTCGACGCTTTTCCGGACCGTCCCTTCGACGCCGAGATCCGCGACATCTCCTACGCCTCGGTCACCACCGACGGCGTCGTCACCTACAATGCCCGGCTTGAAGTCGACAACGGCGGGCGTCTGCTCAGGCCCGGAATGACCGCCACCGTCGCGGTGGTGACCAGGCAGGCCAAGGGTGTGCTGACCGTGCCGGCCACCGCCTTCCGCTATCGTCCGGCCGAACAGGCGGCCCGCGGCTGGAGCTTGCGCGACCTGTTCACCGGCCGCATGGGCCGTCCCAACCGGCAGCGTGAGGCGACAAAGACGCCGACGGACGGCTCACGCACGATCTATGTGCTGGAAAACGGGCGGCCGCATGCCGTCAACGTCAGGATCGGCTCGACCGACGGCGAATTGACCGAGATCACGTCCGGCCTCGACCAGGGCGCCGAGGTCATCACCGGCTCGCAGCAGCGGAGCTGATCCGTGTCCGCTCCCCTGCTCATCACCTTCGACAAGGTCTGGAAGAGCTATGGCGAGGGCGAGGCGCGCGTGGACGCGCTTGCCGGCGTCGATCTTGCGATACGCCGCGGCGAGTTCGTCGCCATCATGGGACCGTCCGGCTCTGGCAAGTCGACCGCCATGAACGTCATCGACTGTCTCGACACGCCGACGGCCGGAACCTACCGCTTCATGGGCGTCGATGCCGGCAGGCTCGACCGCAACCGCCGTGCCGTGCTGCGCAACCTCTATGTCGGCTTCGTCTTCCAGGGCTATAATCTCCTGCCCCGCACCACGGCGGCCGAGAATGTCGAGCTGCCGCTGATCTATCGCGGTGTTTCCGCTCGCGAACGCCGCGATCTCGCAATGCACGCGCTGGCCGAGGTCGGACTTGTCGGCCGGGAGCACCATACGCCGGCCGAACTCTCGGGCGGTCAGCAGCAGCGCGTTGCGATCGCGCGCGCCATCGTCACCAAGCCGACGTTGCTCGTCGCCGACGAGCCCACGGGAAATCTCGACACGGCACGCACGCACGAGATCATGCACCTGCTGACCAGGCTCAATGCCGAACTCGGCCTCACCATCGTCATGGTCACGCACGAGGCCGATGTCGCGGAGTATGCCAGCCGCACCGTGCGCTTCCTCGACGGCCATGTCGCCTCGGACGCAGCAAAAGCCGAGGCCGCATGATCTGGGAGACCGTCCGCCTTTCGCTGATTTCCATCCGCAGGAACGTGCTGCGCTCGTTCCTGACCCTGCTTGGCATCGTCATCGGCGTGGCGGCTGTCATCGCCATGCTCACCATCGGTTCCGGCACCACCGAGAAGGTCAAGGCCGATATCTCGAAGCTCGGCAGCAATCTTCTGGTCGTGCGCTCCGGCCGACCCGCCGGACCGGGCGGACCGGGCGGGCTCGACCAGGCCACCCGCCCCCTCGCCGACAAGGACCTTGCGGCGCTCGTCGCCCATCTCAGCGGCGCCCGCGCCATCGCCCCGGCCTCGCAAAAGCAGGTGCGCGTCATCTTCGGCACGGAAAGCCTGACGTCGGGCGTGACCGGCACCGACAGCGCCTATCTCGACGCGCGCGACTGGAAACTGGTTTCCGGCCGCCCGTTCAGTGATTCCGAGACCCGCGCCGGCGCTGGGGTGTGCCTGATCGGCGAGACAGTGCGCCAGCAGTTCTTCGGCGCCGGCGATCCGGAGGGCGAGATCATCCGTGTCAACCGCACCTCGTGCAGGATCGTCGGCCTGCTGGAACCGAAGGGCTATACCGGCTTCGGCCAGGACCAGGACAACGTCGTGCTGATGCCTCTTGCCGCCTATCAGCGGCGCATCGCCGGCAACCGCGACATCGACAACATTTACATCGCTGCCGACAACAGCACGCCGACCACCGAACTGCAGCCGCGCGTCGAGGACATCCTGCGTGACACGCGCCGCATCACGCCGGACCGCGATCCCGATTTCTCGATCCGCGACATGACCCAGATCGCCGACGCGATGGCCAGCGCCACCACCACCATGACCGGCATGCTGGGCGCGGTCGCCGGCGTCAGCCTGCTGGTCGGTGGCATCGGCATCATGAACATCATGCTGGTGTCCGTCACCGAACGCACGCGCGAGATCGGCATCAGGCTGGCGATCGGCGCGCATGAGAAGCACATCCTCATCCAGTTCCTGGTCGAGGCGACCGTGCTGTCGTTGCTTGGCGGCATCATCGGCATCCTGATCGGGCTTGCGCTCGCCGGCCTTGCCTCGGCGACGTTGACCATACCCTTTGCGCCGAGCCCGGCAGTCATCCTGCTCGCCGTCGGTTTCTCGGCGCTGATCGGCGTGGTGTTCGGCTTCTTCCCGGCGCTGCGCGGCGCAAGGCTCGACCCGATCGATGCGCTGAGGCATGAATAGGCTGCGTCCTTGGGTTGCAGAGCCCGTCAAAACGGAAGCCGCGCATTCTCCTTGACCTCCTTCATGACGAAGAAGGTTCGGGTCTGCCGGACGCCCGGCAGCGCGATCAGCTTCTGCCCGTGAAGCTTGTTGAAATCCGCCATGTCCCGAACTCTTATCTTCAGCAGATAATCGAAGTCGCCCGCCACCAGATTGCAATCCAGCACCTCCTTGAGCTTGAGCGCGGCCTCTTCGAAGGCGGCGAAGCTTTCCGGGGTGGAACGGTCGAGCACGACGCCGACCATCACCAGCGCGCCAAGCCCTACCGCGGCGGGCGCGATCTCCGCCCTGACCCCGGTGATATAGCCCTCTTCGAACAGGCGCTGCGTGCGCCGGTGGCATGTGGCGGCGCTGACATTCACGCGAGCCGCGAGCTCCGCATTGGTCAACCGTCCCTCGGCCTGAAGGACCCGCAGGATCTTGACGTCGATGCGGTCGAGAGCTGAAGTGGAAGATTCTTCCATTTGAGCGGTTTTCAATGAACGATTACCGCAATCTTAGCGCATTTTCTTGTAGAACAGCAAAAATCCTGAGAGAACCTTCGAGAGCACCTTTCGCTCTAATTCGTCTATCCTCTGCCTATCGAAAGAACGACCATGGCGGAGGCAAATCGATGTCACTTCTCGAAAAGTTTGAACGGTATCCGCTGACCTTCGGCCCGACGCCGATCGAGCATCTGCCGCGTCTGAGCGCGGCGTTGGGCGGGAAGGTGCAGGTCTACGCAAAGCGAGATGATTGCAATTCCGGGCTCGCCATGGGCGGGAACAAGCTGCGAAAGCTCGAGTATATCGTGCCGGACGCTATTCGCACCGGTGCCGACACGCTGGTATCGATCGGCGGCGTCCAGTCGAACCATACGCGCCTGGTCGCGGCGACGGCGGCCAAGATCGGCATGAAGTGCGTGGTGATCCAGGAAAAATGGGTCCCGCACTATGATGCGGTCTACGACCGGGTCGGCAACATCCTGCTGACGCGTCTGATGGGCGCGGACAGCCGGCTTGTCGACGACGGCTTCGATATCGGCATCCGCAAAAGCTGGGAGGATGCAATCCAGTCGGTGAAGGACGCAGGCGGCAAGCCCTATCCGATCCCGGCCGGCGCCTCGGTGCATAAGTTCGGCGGGTTGGGCTATGTCGGTTTCGCCGAGGAGGTGGCCAGGCAGGAAACCGAGCTTGGCTTTGCTTTCGACTACATCATCGTGTGCGTCGTGACCGGCTCGACGCAGGCCGGCATGATCGTTGGCTTCGCCGCGCAAGGCCGCGCCGACCGCGTGATCGGGATCGATGCCTCGGGAACGCTCGCCCAGACCCGTGCCCAGGTCCGCCGCATCGTCGACGACACCGCCGCCCTTGTCGGGCTGGGCCGCGCCGTGCGCGACGACGAAATCGTGATCAATCCCGACTATGCCTATCCGGCCTATGGCGTTCCCTCGGAGGCGACGAATGACGCGATCCGGCTGGCGGCGCGCACGGAGGCCATGATCACCGATCCGGTCTATGAGGGGAAGTCGATGCAGGGCCTGATCGATCTGGCCAGGAAAGGCTTCTTCCCCGAAGGTTCGAGAATTCTTTACGCGCATCTTGGCGGCGCGCCCGCCATCAATGGCTACAGCTACTATTACAAGGACGATGGCCCAGCTACAGTCCTCGCGGGCAAGCCCGGCGTCCCGGCGGTCGCGCCGGATGACGCGTTGGCTCCAATCTTTCCATAGTCCGGCTTCCGTCCAGGTGGCAGGCCGGCGATGGGTTGACGGGGCGCGGGAGTATTTTCGCGCGCCCCTGCAAGGTAACATTAAAGGTCGGAGTTCTCGTCGCTCTCCGCAAAATGCCATTCGATGAGCGGCTTCATATGGCCCATCAGCCCGTCCGGTAGATCATCGGCGCTGCGGATGACGACCGGAGCTTCGATTTCGGGTTCGGTTTCGGCGGCAACGAAATCACTGATGCGCCGCACGATTTCATCGGCCGGCTCGGCGACCCGGTAGCGACGGAAGATCACCGTGCCGTTCGCTGTCGAAAGCGCGTAACAGCGCCGTCCGCGCTGAGCCGCCGACAGGTCGAGCCCTGTCTCCTCGCCCACTTCGCGGATCATGTTGAAGTCGACATCGACGAGGCCGTCGCGGAAATCGATCGGCTCGAAGGAGCCGGCGGCGAAATAGACGCGGCCGGCGTTCACCGTATGCGAGCCCATGCGGATCGCCACCAGCGCATTGTCGCCGGCAACCAGCACGGCATGCGCATAGGCATGCTCGGCGCCGCTCCGCTCACGGTTTTTGCGCCAGAGCATGAAGGTCGAATACTTCACGGCATGGCAGCGGCCGACAAGCCGGCTGTCGCGATAGGCGAGCGCCGAAAGCAGCACCACGGTGCCATCGTAGAGCGCCGGCTTTGCTGCCATTTCGCGCTGCCAGTTTTCGGCAATCGCTGCCTCGTTGTCGCGCTCGAAGGGATGAGAATTTGAGTCGAGCCGTACGTCGACCTCGTCGACGGGCAGAATGACGTTGCGTGGCAGGTCGAAACTCACGGGCTCACGCCATGTCCAGGTTGATCACCACCGGGCAATGGTCGGAGGCCTTCGGCCTGTCCCAGCCGGCACGCGGGAAACGTTCGACTTCCTGCCCCGGCGGAAAGATGGTGCGCCAGGGCTGGCCGTTGCGGATGATGTCCGGAACCGCCGTCGCGTTCTTCGCGGCAAACGCTTTCGACAGCAGGATATAGTCGAGCTGGCAGAGATGCCGCTCTTCCGGTCCACGTGTGTGGTAGAAACTCCAGCGATCCATCTCCGGCCGCCGCTCGACGACATTTTCGCAGAACCCGCCGGCGGTCAGAACGCTGATAGCGGACTGGGCTTCGTCGACCACCTCGAAGCGATAGCCGTCGAAGCTGTCACCTTCGATCTTCACGCGCTGGCGATAGTCGTTCATGTCGCCGCAGATCGCCCAGCGCTTGTCCGCCGCATGATCCTTGCCGAAACGCTCCTCGATGATACGGCGCACGGCCTGCGCCTCGGCGATGCGCAGCGGCATCGTCGCCTCGCGGCCGTCGAGCCCGTTGCGCGGCGAACCCATCGATTTGAAATGCACCAGATAAAGCGTCAGCGGCACGCCGCCTACCGTCACGTCGATTTCCAGACAGTCGCGCCTGAAGATACGCTCGTTGGCCAGGAACCCGAGCGCCGCCAGTTCCGGCGTGAACAGGTCGAACTGCTCGAACGTGACATAAGCGTGGCTGGTCATGCGCACGAACTCGATCGGCTGGCCCTGCGCGGTCTCGCTGCGCATCATCACCGCGACATCGATGCCGCGGGCGTCATTGCCGGTGGTGGTGAATTTCTGGCGGTAGCCCTGCCCGATCATCTTGAAGAGATAGCCATATTCGAAGGCCTTCAGCGCCTCGATGTTGTCGACCTCCTGCATGCAGATGATGTCGGCGCGGGTTGCCGCTATGGCGAGCGCCGTCAGTTGGCGGGTATCGTCGGACTGGGCGATGGCGCGCGCCTGTTCCAGCAGCCTGTATTCGGCCTCGCTCTGGATGTCGAACAGCGCCAGCGTACGGTCCTCGTTGAGCTGGTTGCGATAGCCGGAAAAATCGAACCTGTTCATCAGGTTCTCGACGTTGAAGGTGGCGAGGCGCAGCGACATGGCCGAGACCTTTGCCCGCAAGCGACGGCGAGCACAAGAGCCAGGCGCATGCCCGTCATGGTTGACGGAACCTTTCCGTTCATCTTCCGTTCAGACGAAAAGTTCCATCAATAGGCCCATTCCCGGGGTGTTTCTGGGCGTGGGGCCTTTACTCCTTGGAGAGTGAAATGAAACCGCTCTTGTCTTCCCTCGGATCCGGGTTGATGACCTTGGGTCTTCTTGCGGGCTTGGCGGTGCCGTCGATTGCCGGCCCGATCCTGCAGCCCGATCTTTCGACCGCGACCAATGCGACCGCGCCGCAAATCATCCCGGTCCGTGACGAATGGGCCGGCGGCAACAACTACTCGCCGCAGATGTATGACTGGCGCTGGCGGCGCGGTGGCGAGTGGCGCGGCCGCGACTTCAGGTGGCGCGGCGACAACTTCCGCAGCCGCCATTTCTCCCGCAACTGGGATGGCGGCGATTGGAATGGCGACTGGCGCTGGCGCCATCACCGCCATCATCGGCATTTCAATGATGGTGACGCCGCCCTGCTTGGCTTAGGCCTCGGCCTGGGCCTGGGCAGCTTGGCCTACGGCAACTACTACGATCCCTACTATTATGATCCCTATCCGCGCTACTACCAGCCGCGGCGCATCTACCGGACCGAGCGGCTGTCCAGGGCCCATGTCCAATGGTGCTATGACCGCTACCGCTCGTATCGGGCCTGGGACAACACGTTCCAGCCTTACTATGGCCCGCGCCGGCAGTGCATTTCGCCCTATATCTGAGCCCGTCGACAGGAAGAATGAAACGGCGCCCATCGCGGCGCCGTTTCTATTTCGGCAAAAAGAGATCGCTTGCGGGGGCAATGTAACCCTAAATTTAGCAGGGACATCTATCCGTGATGCGGTGCCACCGCATGACGATCGTCATGTTGCGATCCGTTAGGACTTGCCCGCCATGGCTGAGAACGAGTCGAGAGACAAGCACCGGCAACGCGTGCTGAAAGGCGCGGCGATTCTGACCGGCGTCAACAATTCCGAAGTCAAATGCACGGTGCGCAACATGCATCCCGGCGGCGCCGAACTGAAGGTGCCGGTCGAGGCGCGCGTGCCCGACGAATTCCTGCTTTACGTGCCGACCGACGGCATCGGCTACAAGGCGGTCGTCCGCTGGCGCCGGGAGGACCGTATCGGCGTCGAGTTCACCGGCACCGAGCCGAAACCGCGCTGGCATTATGGTTGAGCATGAAAACGCCGGCGGATCGCTCCGCCGACTTTGATGTTTCACGCGGGAAGTCTGATGACATTCGCCCTGCCGAGTCAGCTGGTGCGGGTTTCGAGAACCGCAGCGGAGCGGACTTGAAGTCCGTGAGCACCGGAAGCGCAAAAACCTGCAGCAGGCCGGCAGGGTAGAATTGGCGCAGGCTTCCTAGTTCTTCGCCTTGTCGACCAGCTTGTTCTTGGCGATCCACGGCATCATCGCGCGGAGCTTCGCGCCGACTTCCTCGATCTGGTGGCTGTCGTTCATGCGGCGGATGCCTTTGAAGCGCGACAGGCCGGCGCGATACTCCTGCATCCACTCCGAGGTGAACTTGCCGGTCTGGATGTCCTTCAGGATACGCTTCATCTCGGCCTTGGTGTCGGCGGTGATGATGCGCGGGCCCGAGACATATTCGCCCCATTCGGCGGTGTTCGAGATCGAGTAGTTCATGTTGGCGATGCCGCCCTCATAGATCAGGTCGACGATCAGCTTCACTTCGTGCAGGCACTCGAAATAGGCCATTTCCGGCGCGTAGCCGGCTTCCACCAGCGTCTCGAAACCGGCGCGGATCAACTCGACCAGGCCGCCGCACAGCACCACCTGCTCGCCGAACAGGTCGGTCTCGCATTCCTCGCGGAAGTTGGTCTCGATGATGCCTGAGCGGCCGCCGCCGACGCCGCATGCGTAGGAGAGCGCGAGGTCGAGCGCGTTGCCCGAGGCATCGTGGTTGACGGCCACCAGGCACGGCACGCCGCCGCCCTTCTGGTATTCGCCGCGCACCGTGTGGCCAGGGCCCTTCGGCGCGATCATGACGACGTCGACCGAGGCCTTCGGCTCGATCAGGCCGAAATGCACGTTGAGGCCGTGCGCGAAGGCGATCGCGGCGCCATCGCGGATGTTCGGCGCGATCTCGTTCTTATAGATGTCAGCCTGCAATTCGTCAGGCGTCGCCATCATCATCAGGTCGGCCCACTTGGCGGCATCCGCCACGCTCATCACCTTGAGCCCGTCGGCCTCGACCTTCTTGGCGGTCGCCGAGCCGGCCTTCAGACCGATGGCGATCTCCTTGACGCCGGAATCCTTGAGGTTGAGCGCATGTGCCCGGCCCTGGCTGCCATAGCCGATGATGGCGACCTTCTTGCCCTTGATCAGATTGAGATCGGCGTCACGATCGTAATAGACACGCATTTCGTCTTCCTTCCCGTTTTTGAAGATCAGAGCATGATGCCGAAAAGTGTGAAGCGGTTTTCGGACGACATCATGCTCTATCTCTTTGATTTGGAGCCGGATTCAGATTTCAGGTCGACCTGACCTGAAATCATCCGGCTCCAGGGCCTGGCGGCCGGTTATTTGCTCTCCCGGTTCTTGATCCGTAAAGAGCGAGAAACTGGTGCGTCGCGCGCGCGGCATCGCCGCCGATCGTCGCCTCGGTCAACTGCAGTCGGTCGCCGAGCAGAAGCCTCATCTGCACGTCGCGGGCGACCAGCCCGAAAAAGGTCCGGAACGCCGTCTCGGCGTCGTCGAAGTCGAGCAGGCCGGCCTCGCGTCCCGCTTCCAGC
Source organism: Mesorhizobium sp. M1E.F.Ca.ET.045.02.1.1 (assembly GCF_003952485.1). Classification (NCBI taxonomy): domain Bacteria; kingdom Pseudomonadati; phylum Pseudomonadota; class Alphaproteobacteria; order Hyphomicrobiales; family Phyllobacteriaceae; genus Mesorhizobium; species Mesorhizobium sp. M1E.F.Ca.ET.045.02.1.1. The sequence continues at coordinate 4,517,576 of NZ_CP034447.1, read as the reverse complement.
ACCGGCTTCAGGCGCCTGGCCAGCGCGAAACGCCCATTCTGTAGTACGATAGCGCCAAGGTCATCTTTCCCGGAACCGGCATGGCCGACCGCGACGCGGTTCAGCGCGACGGACGTATCGCTGGAGATCACCCGCAGCCAGTCGGAGGCGAAGCGTTCGAGGCTTGCCGTCAGCGAGGCAAGGGTGAGGCCCTTGCGGTCGACCGGCGCTACACGCACCTTCGAGGCCTGCCACTGCACCGTTGCGGTGAGCAGCCCGTCCCGGTCGCCGAACCATTTGTAGAGCGTTTCCTTGGAACAGCTTGCTCGCCGCGCCACCGCGGTCATGGTGAGGTTGTCGCCCTCCTCGACCAGCAGGCGAAGTGCTGCGTCCAGAACGGCCTGCTGCCGCTCGGTCAGTCCTTCGCTATTGTCGATGTCGGCGCCGGTCTGCAACACGTTCTATCCGTTCTCGGCTACCTCTAGGGCGTACCGTACGTTACGGTTCGGCTTATTGCGCATTCCGGCTTCCGATGCAAGGGGCCATTGCCGAAAAGTCGAGACGGCCGGATCCGGAAAAGACCTCGCGGCTAGTGCATGTCGCTAGAAGTGTGCAGCGGTTCTGCGACAGCGACATGCATCAAAACAAAGACCAAAGCGCGTCGCCCGAATCCGTCTCAGCGCGACGCGCCTTAGTCCCCGATCGGCGGATCGCGCAGCCGACCGAGCAAGCTGGCCAGCACCTCCAACTCCTTGGCGGAAAGCTTGTCGCCCATCAAATCGGCGATGGCCGCGCCATAGACCGCCCAGATGCGGCGGCGCATCTCCCGGCCACTTGGCGTTATGCGCACGGTCTGGCCGCGGCCGTCATCCGAGACTGGCAGCTTTTCCACCAGGCCGTCCACTTCCAGCCGGGCCAGCAGCCGCGAGACGTTGTACTGCGCCAAAAGCACGCGATCGATCAGCTCGAATGGACGCAAGCCACCCTCGCCCGCCTCGGCAAGCTCGTGCAGCACGTCATACCAGGCGAGCGGCGGCAGGCCGCCGGCCTTCAAGATATCCTCGGTCTTCTCGACCAGTTGGCGCGACACGCGCAGCAGGCGGCCCCAGGTTTTGACAGCACCGGGCGAAGGAGATTTCTTCGTCATCGACGGACTCTATTCGATAGATGCAATTGCATCAAGATTGACGATCGATGCAGATGCATCCATATAGATGCAATTGCATCGATAAGGAGTTCTCCGATGAAACACGAAATCTGTAAAGTGGCCGACATCCCGCAGACCGGCAGCCTGGTCGCGCCTTTCTTCGGCCGCGAGGTCCATGTCTGGCGCAGCGGCGAGCGCATCCGCGCCGCGGCCAATGCCTGCCTGCATTTCGGCGGGCCGCTCGATTGCAAGGACGGCACATTTGTCTGCCAGTGGCACGGCGCCCGCTTCGACATGGAAAGCGGCGAGCGCCTCGAAGGCCCGGCGCCGAAAGGCTCGCGCCTGATGTTCCTGTCGACCCGCGTCGAGAACGGCGCGCTGAACTATGTCTGGGGAGAGTGAGATGACCGCCAGGCTAACCCTCGTCAGCCATCACCTTTGCCCCTACGTCCAGCGCGCGGCGATCTCGCTCGCCGAGAAAGGCGTGCCGTTCGAGCGGGTCAATGTCGATCTTTCCAGCAAGCCGGACTGGTTCAAGGCCATCTCGCCGCTCGGCAAGGTGCCGCTGCTCCGCGTCCGGCATGGCGGCGGCGAAGAAGTCATTTTCGAATCCGCCGTCATCCTGGAATTCCTCGAGGAGACGGAGGCGAATCCCCTGCATCCGGCCGATCCGCTCATGCGGGCCAGGCATCGCGCCTGGATCGAGTTCGGCTCGGCCATCCTCAACGCCATCGGCCGTTTCTACTCGGCGGCAGATGAGGCTGCTTTCGTCACGGAAAGCAAAGCGCTGTCGGAAATGTTTGCGCGCGTGGAGGCGGAGCTTGCAGCCAGGCAAAGCGGCCCGTGGTTCGCCGGCGACCGCTTCTCGCTGGTCGACGCCGTCTACGGGCCGATCTTCCGCTATTTCGACACCTTCGACCGCATCGGCGATTTCGGCATTCTCGACGACAAGCCTCTCGTTCGGGCTTGGCGCGAGGCCTTGACCAAACGGCAATCGGTCAGGGAAGCGGTCGGCGCCGACTATCCGCGACGGCTGCACGCCTTCCTGCGGGCAAAGGGATCTTACCTATCCGAGATCATCCGGCTCCAGGTCACTGAAACTCCGCAAGCCCGATCGGCTTGAACGGGTCGATCACCGTACCAGTGACCATGGCGGCGAGGAATTGCGGTCCCGGCGGAATCCTTGCCGCTATTGCCACCAATCGATCGCGCCTCAGGCCCGGAAGGAGGCATCGAAAGCGGCCCGCGCATCGCGCACCGCGTCATGGTTGAGTTCGGCCCATTGGACGAGCTGATAGAGGGGAACGAACATCGATCGCCCAAGATCGGTCAGGCTGTACTCGACGCTCGGTGGCTTAGTGGGGAACACCTCGCGATGCACATAGCCGTCGCGCTGCAGCTCATGCAGTGTCTGGGTGAGCATGCGCTGCGAGATGTCGGGAACCAGCCGCCGCAGCTCGCCGAAGCGATAGGGCTTCTCCGCAAGCGCCATCACCAGCAAGGGGCTCCATTTGCCGTTGATGCCCTGGATGACGTCGCGAACCGGGCAGTCGGCGAAATTGGCGCCCTGCGTCATGGCTTTGTAGATCTCGATCTTGGATTTCAGATTGACGATCTTGCTGTCCATGGCGACGTCCCTTGAGCCGAATACGGCCAGCCCGATAGTTCCCTGGCTGTGCCTACCTCCCGAAAAACTGCCTTCTTTACGGCCTGGGGTCAATTCCTATTTTAGCGCTGGTCTCTTTTTGAGACTGACAACCGCACCCGCCCTTCGGCGCAATTTTCAGGAACCTCCCATGACCGAAACCCTCCTCGTCACCGGCGCTTCCGGCCATCTCGGCCGCGCCGTGATCAACCATCTGCTCGATGCGCAGAAAGTCGCGCCGGCGAACATCGTCGCCACCACGCGCAATCCCGAAAACCTCGCTGACCTGGCAGCCCTCGGCGTTGTCGTCAGGGCGGCCGACTTCGACGATCCGGCCTCGCTGGAGAATGCATTCAAAGGCGCGGACCGGGTGCTGATCGTGTCGACCGGCGAGCTCGACTTGAGAAGCGACCGTCGCTTGAGGCAACATCAGGCGGCGGTCGCCGCGGCCAAGGCGGCCGGCGTCTCGCATCTGCTCTACACCTCGATGCCCAACCCTGAACCGATCTCGCCGGTGCTGTTCGCCGGCGATCACTACGGTACCGAGCAGGCCATCAAGGCGAGTGGGATCCCCCACACCATCTTCCGCAATAGCTGGTATCAGGAGAACCTGTTCCTGGCGCTGCCGCACGCCATTTCGTCCGGCAAGTGGTACAGCTCGGCCGCCGACGGCCGCATCGCCCATGGCGCGCGCGACGACATGGCGGCCGCCATTGCCGCAGGCCTCGCTTCCGGCTCCAAGGAAAGCCAAATCTACACGCTGACCGGCCCGCAGGCCTACACGACAAAGGAAATTGCCGCACTGGTGAGCGAAGTCACCGGCAAGCCGCTGGAGGTCATCCAGGTGCCTGACGAGGCGCTGACGGAGGGCGTCAAGGCGGCGGGGCTTCCAGAGGACTTTGCCCGCATCATCGTGTCCTTCGACGCCAACACGCGCTCCGGCCGCATCGGGATGGTGACCGATACGGTCGAGACGCTGTCGGGCCGCAAGCCGCAAACGCTGAAGCAGTTCCTCGAAGCGAACAAGGCCGCCTTGCTCGGCTGAAACCAGAGCAATTCCAGGAGAACTGCGTGGCGGTTTTCCGTCCGGAATTGCGTAAAAACAGATGGTTAGAGCAGTTCAGCGATCTGAAGCTGAATTGCTCTAACGCTGCCAGGATGCAGTGAGCGCCGAGGAAGCCGGATCCGCCGGTTACAAGCACCAACTCACCGCTCATGCCTCCCGTCCCTTACGCGTTGCAAGCCCTCAAATGGCGACCTGCGTGCCGATCTCGACAACGCGCCCGGTCGGGATCTGGAAATACTCTGTCGCGTCCGCCGCCGTCTTCGCCAAACCTATGAACAGCCTGTCCTGCCATATCGGCATGCCGGAATTGGGCGATGCCTTCAGCGAGCGCCGCGACAGGAAGAAGGACGTCGTCATGATATCGAACTTCCAGCCCTGCTTGCGGCAGATCGCGAGCGCGCGCGGGATGTTCGGCTGCTCCATATAGCCGAAGGTGAGCGTCACCCGCATGAACAGCTCGTTGACGGTCTCCATCTTCACGCGCTCGCTGTCGGGCACCACCGGCTGCGGCGCCGTCACGACCGAGAGGATGACGTTCTGTTCGTGCAGAACCTTGTAGTGCTTCAGGCTGTGCATCAGCGCCGTCGGTGCGCTGAGAGGGTCGCTCGTCAGGAACACCGCGGTTCCCGACACCAGTTGCGGCTTCTTTTTCAGAAGGTTCGCCGCCAGGAAGTCGAGCGGGATCTCGTTGCGGCGCGTCTTGTCGAAGAGATAACGGCTGCCGCGCACCCAGGTCCACATGCCGAGGATGATGGCGAAGGCCACAGCCAGCGAAGACCAGCCGCCCTCGAACACCTTGATGATATTGGAAGCGAAGAAACCGATATCGATGAGCGCGAATACTGCCGTCAGCACGACCGCCGGCCAGATGTTCCACTTCCAGATGCGCGTCATGACGACGAACAGCAGCGTCGTCGTCACCAGCATGTTGCCCGTCACCGAGATGCCGTAGGCCGAGGCAAGTCTGCTGGACGCGCCGAAGCCGACCACCAGCAGCATCACCACAAGCGCCAGCAGCATGTTGACGCGCGGCATGTAAACTTGCCCGGACTGTTTCTCCGACGTGTGCAGGATTTCGAGACGCGGCAGCATGTTGAGTTGCACAGCCTGCCTGGCTAGCGAATAGGCGCCGGAGATCACCGCCTGGCTGGCAATCACGGTCGCCGCCGTCGCCAGCGCCACCATGGGGATGAGGGCCCAGCCCTCGTTCATCTCGAAGAACGGATGGCCGACGGTGCCACCCTTGGCAAGCACGTAGGCACCCTGCCCGGCATAATTCAAAAGCAGGCACGGAAATACGATCGCCAGCCACGCCAGCACGATCGGCTTGCGGCCGAAATGGCCAAGGTCGGCATAGAGCGCCTCGGCGCCGGTGACCGCCAGGAACACCGCGCCGATGGTCACGAAGGAAACGTCGGGTGAATTGATCAGGAAGGCGACAATGTAGTGCGGGCTGATCGCCCACAGAATCTCGGGGTCGTCGATAATATGATTGAGGCCGGAAAGGCCGATGGCCAGGAACCATAGCGCGGTGACCGGACCGAATACGAGGCCGACGCCGCCCGTGCCGAACCGCTGCACGGCAAACAGCATGGCAAGGACGAGCAGTGTCAGCGGCACGACATAGGGCTGGAAGGTAGGTGTTACGACCTCCAGACCTTCGACCGCCGAAAGCACCGAGATAGCGGGCGTGATCACCGCGTCGCCGAAGAACAGCGACGCCCCGATGATGCCGATGCCGAGGATGATAGCCGAGCGCGTGGGGAAACTGCCGCGCACCAGCGCCATCAGCGAGAGCACGCCGCCTTCACCGCGGTTGTCAGCGCGCAGCACGAACATGATGTATTTTATCGTGACCGTGATAGTCAGCGACCAGATGATCAGCGACAGCACGCCAAGGATGTCGCCACGGGTGGCCACATCGCCGCCGGACGAAGCATGCAATGCCTCGCGCAACGCGTAGATCGGGCTGGTCCCGATATCGCCATAGACCACACCGAGCGCGCCAAGCATCAGCATCTTGGTGCTGTGCTGCTCGACTTCAGTATGGCTCGATTGGTCGACGGGTTCTGCCTCACTACCACTATTGGTAAGGGCCATAAACGACACTCCGATAAACGCGCGGTGCTCTACGCTTGCTGCGATGCAATATCAAGTGCCGCAACGTGATGGCTCCCATGCCTGTCACGCTCAGCTCCCGGAGCTACCATCCACAGGCCTTCAAGAAACGTCCCACCGTGCGGGCCATGCCATACTCCAGGGCATCGGCTGTCAACCCATGTCCGATCGATACTTCGGCCAATGCCGGGATACGCTTGGCAAGCGCCGGCAGATTGTCCACGGTCAGATCGTGCCCGGCATTGACCTGAAGCCCTGCCGCGAAAGCCGCGTCGGCGGTTTTTCCCAGTTTTTCCAATTCTTTCGCGGCCTTGGCGGAATCGGAATGGCAACTGCCATACGGGCCGGTGTAGAGCTCGATCCGGTCCGCGCCGGTATCGCGCGCGGCATTCACGCCGGCCGGATCGGCATCGGAAAACAGCGACACGCGAAAACCGCCCTTCTTCAGCCGCTTGACGATCGGCGTCAGGAACGCGGCCTGGGCGACGAAGTCCCAGCCATGATCCGAGGTCGCTTGCGCCGGATCGTCGGGCACCAGCGTAACTTGTTCCGGCTGATGCTTTTCGACAAGCGCCAGGAAGTCCTCGGTCGGATAGCCTTCGATGTTGAATTCCGCGTCCGGAAACTCGTCGTCGATCAGCGCCCTGATCTCCGGCAGGTCGGAATGCCTAGTATGCCGCTCGTCGGGACGCGGATGCACCGTCAGCCCATGCGCGCCGGCTGCCAGCGCGATGCGGCCAAGCCCCGTGACGCTCGGCCACGGCAGGTCGCGGCGGTTGCGCAGCATGGCGACAGCGTTGAGGTTGACCGAAAGCTTTGCGGGCATGAATTGGCGTCCCTATGGTTTTGGCGCGCATCTATAGCGCCTTTGCAGGGAACAGATAGAGGGTTTCCGGTGTTCCAGAGGACCAAGTGACGGCCAACGCAAGGGTTTGCCAGTGAATTTCCTCGAAGCCGTGCCGGCGATACGCCGCATCGACACCAATCGCGACGCGCTTTTCGCCATCGACGTCGTCGGCGATGTTTCGCCGGCGGACGCGGAAAACCTGTTCGGCCTGCTCGAAGCAGCCTATGCCCTGCACCCGAGGATCGACGTGCTGGTGCGACTGACCGACGAGGAGAGCGTCGATTGGGCCAACATTTCGGAAAAGACGCTGAGGCAAGGTGTGGCCGACGCGCTGGAGCATGTCGTCCGCTGCGCGGCCATCGGCGAGCCACGCTGGGCATCTTTTGCCACGGGCTTGTTCCCGAAGCCTTTGCCGTTCGAATTCAGGCGCTTTGGCAGCGAGGACGAACAAGCCGCCTGGCGATGGCTTGGCGCAAGACCGGCATGACAATGCCGGTTTGTCTCAACGCACGATCGTCAGCCGCTCGGCCGCGCGTGTGATTGCCGTGTAGAGCCAGCGCTGCCTGGTCTCCTTGAACGCCCAGCTCTCGTCGAACAGCACGACGTCGTTCCACTGCGAGCCTTGCGCCTTATGCACCGTCAGCGCGTAGCCATAGTCGAAATCGTCGAAGCGTTTCTTCTGCTGCCAGGGGATCTCTGCGTCCGGATCCTCGAACGCCGCCTTCAACAGCTTGATCTTGGCGACGCCGCGGTCGGGATCGTCCTCTTCCGGCGAGACCAGCAGGTTGATGCCGGGCTTAACAGTCTCGCGCGACGAGGTCATCACCTTCCACAGCGAGCCGTTGAGCAGCCCCTTGGCCGGATCGTTGCGCAGGCAGACGAGCTTGTCGCCAGCCTGCGGATAGTCGGCATTGAACCCTTTGAGCTCGCGCAGCCGTTGGTTATAGCGCCGCCGCGTGCGGTTGGTGCCGACCAGCACCTGGTCGGCCTTGAGCACAAGATCCTGGGTGACCCCTTCCCTGCCGATCACCTGCGCCGTGCCGAAATCGCCGTGCATGAACTCGCGGCCTTCGCGCACGTCGAGGGCGAGGCGGATGATCGGATTGTCGCGCGCCTGGCGATGGATTTCGGTCAGCAGCACATCCGGCTCGTGTTCGGTAAAAAAGCCGCCACCCGAGATCGGCGGCAACTGGGCGGGGTCGCCCAGCACCAGGATCGGCGTGCCAAAACTCATCAGGTCGCGGCCGAGCTGCTCGTCGACCATCGAGCATTCGTCGATGACGACCAGCTTGGCGCGCGCGATCGGGCTTTGCCGGTTGAGCGCGAAGGTCGGCGAGATCGACGTCTTGCCGGTCACCTCGTCTTCGACCGATTCCTCGCCCCTCGGCCGGTAGATCAGCGAATGGATGGTGCGCGCGTTGATCGCTCCCTTGGAGCGCAGAACCTGGGCGGCCTTGCCGGTGAAGGCGGCGAACTGCACCTGCCCGTCGACATGCTCGGCGAAATAGCGCGCCAGCGTCGTCTTGCCGGTGCCGGCATAGCCGAACAGGCGGAAGACCTGCGGCCGGCCGTCCTTCAGCCAGCGGCCGACCGCCTTCAAAGCCTCGTCCTGTTGGGGAGAGAATTCCATCAGCGCGACAGACCGGATTCGCGAGCGAAATACAAGATTGGCCGTCCCATCACCGGCGTCGCCGGTGGCGATCTCATTTGCTACAGGCTTGGCACGCTATCAGGCACAAACAAGAACGTAAAGGGAACAAACCTACTTGAATCCAGGCTATCTGCCAGGTCCGGGATCGTTCTCCAGCAGGATCGGCTTGCCGTGCGGGGTCGCATGCGCGGCACGCTCCCAGGCGGCCGCCAGCGCATCGACCTCGCTTTTGCCGGCAACACCCTTTCGCGACAGCAGCTTTTCAAGCGCCGCCAGCCAATGCTCGTAGTAGTCATGCCCGTCGCTTGCGGCGCCCGGCTGCTTCACCTCGGCGGATAAAGCCTCGGCCCACTCGCTCCACGAAAACAGGCCCTCATCATGCAGCGCGACCGTCATGGCGAAAGCCTGCGCCTGCCATGGTTCGGCGAACACCGGATCGTCTAGAACCGCCGGTCGTTCCGTCTCAGACCGGCTCAAGATAGCTCTCCCAGGCATCGATCGACACACTCAGTGTAGGGTCGGCGCCCTCGCCCCAGATCTCCGCCCCGTCGAAAATTACGGTATAGACCCATTGCGGGTTCTCGCCCTTGCCATGCGCATTGCTGTCGGGAAAGACGAAGCCGCCGCGCACGGCCTCGATCGTCCCGTTCTTGCCGCGCGCGTAGCGCGGCAGGCGCGTATGGCCGGTGGGATTGAGGTTCTTCGTTCGCACACGGTCGCCCGCCTGGAATCGCGCCGGCGCCGCGACCGGCCGGTCGCACGGCCCGCCTTTGGCGAGCGCCGCCGGCACGTCCGCCGCCTTCAGTACACGCTTGGGCGTAGCGGCCGGATCGACCGCCTTGCCGCTTGCAAGGTCCCGCTCCGTGACGAAGCCGTGGCGCTTCAAGAGCGTCTCCAGCGCCTTGATCCAGATCTGGTAGTAGCTCGACGCGTAATAGTCGGCCGGATGCAGCGATTCCCGCGCGTGCCGGCTCTCGTCGATGTTCCAGGCGCCCATGGCGCCGGCGGTGAGCGTCACGCCGAGCGCGCGCTTTTCCCATTCGGCGTGGAAATAGGGCTCGTCCTTTTCGGGCGCGACCGGCCCGAAACCCATCTGCCCGCCGAGATCCTGCGGCCCGTTCATTGAGGCTCCCCCTTATTCCGACTCTTTCGCCAGCGCGGTGCCGATCATCGCGTCGCGGCTGACCAGGCCGGCGAGCTGTTCCTCGCTCCAGCCCTCGGTGCCCTTCGGCCGCATCGGCACCACCAGGTAGCGAAGCTCGGCGGTCGAATCCCAGACGCGGATCTTCTTATCCTTAGGCAGCGTCAGCCCGAACTCTTCCAGCACGCCGCGCGGGTCGATCACCGCCCGCGACCGATAGGGCGGCGCCTTGTACCAGACCGGCGGCAGGCCGAGCACTGACCACGGATAGCAGGAGCAGAGCGTGCAGACGACGAGGTTGTGCGTCTCCTCGGTGTTGAAGACAGCCTGCATGTGCTCGCCCTGGCGGCCGGTATAGCCAAGCGAGGCGATCGCCGCCGTCGCGTCGCGCTTCAGCCATTCGGCATAGGCGGGATCGCTCCAGGCCTTGGCCACCACCCTGGCGCCGTTGCGCGGGCCGATCTTCGTCTCGTAGGTATCGACGATGACGTCGATGGCCGCCGGGTCGATCAGGCCTTTCTGGGTCAGGATCGTCTCGAGCGCGCGCACGCGCGCCGCGAACGGGTCGAGCTCGTTGTCGTGGTCATGATCGTGGGTCATGACCTCAAACTAGGATCGGGTGCGGTTAGCCGCAAGCGCCACGCCTTGGGCCAGAGCCGCCTACTCGGCGGCCACCTTTTTCGGTTCGGCTTCTTCCTCGGCGTCGAAGAGCGAAGGCTGTTCGATAGGCTCGATCGCATGCAGCTCCGGCCGGCTCTTCTTAGAGGAGAAGCTGAGCAGCCAACCGGAGAAATGCTCGAAATAGACATAGATGACCGGCGTGACGAACAGGGTGAGCGCCTGTGAGGCGAGCAGGCCGCCGACCACAGCAACGCCGAGCGGCTGCCTGAGTTCGGCGCTGGCGCCGGTGCCGAGCGCGATCGGGAACGTGCCCATCAGCGCCGCCAGCGTCGTCATCATGATCGGCCGGAAACGCATCAGGCAGGCCCTGTGGATGGAGTCCACCGCCGACATGCCCTGACGCCTGAGGTCCAGCGCGACATCGACCATCATGATGCCGTTCTTCTTGACGATGCCGATCAGCATCAGGATGCCGATCACCGCGATGACCGACAGATCCATCCCCGCGAGCTGCAACGCGACCAACGCTCCCAACACCGCCGACGGCAGACCGGTGAGGATGGTGAGCGGGTGGATGAAGCTCTCATAGAGCATGCCGAGCACGATATAGATGGTGAGGATCGCGCCGCCGATCAGCAGGCCCTGGTTGGCGAGCGAATCCTGGAAGGTCTTGGCCGTGCCGGCGAAGGTGGTCGAGATCGCCTTCGGCATGCCTATCTGCTCTTTCAGCTGGTCGATGCGGGCCACTGTGTCGCCGAGCGACACGCCCTGCGGCAGGTTGTAGGAGATCGTCACCGCCGGCAACTGGCCGAGCTGGTTGACCGTCAGCGCGCCTGCCGTGCGATCGACGCGGGCGAAGGCGCCGAGCGGCACCAGGCTGCCGCTCGCCGTCCGCACCTGGATGGCCAGCATCCGCTCGGGCGACCACGCGATCTTCGGGTCCAGCTCGGTGATGACTTCATAGCTGTCGGCCGAGCCGAAGATGGTCGACACCTGATCGGTGCCGAAGCCGCCATAGAGAGCCGAGCGCAGCGTGTCGGTGTCGATGCCGAGCTGGGCGGCCTTGTCGCGGTCGACCACCAGCGTCGCCTCCAGGGCATTGTTCTGCAGATCGCTGGTGACGTCGGTGAACATCGTGTGGTCCGCCGCCATCGCATCATTCAGCTTCTGCGCCCAGATATCGGTCTGGCCGGTATCGAGTCCCTGGACGACCAGCTGGTAGGCGCTGGCGGAAGACCGCGAACCAAGTCTCAGGTTCTGCACCGGCTGCATATAGGACTCGATGCCGGCGACGCCCCCCAATTGCCGCCGCAAGTCGGACAGCACCTTCTCGATATTGGGTCTCTGGCTCTTGTCCTTCAGCTGCACGTAGAGCTGTCCCTGGTTCAGCGCATTATTGCCGCTACCGACCGACCAGGCCACATGCGATACATAGGGAGAATGGGAGAAGACGTTCGCCACCTGACCTTGCAGCTTGGTCATGGCGTCGAAGGAGATGTCCTGCCGGGCGATCGTCGTCACCGAAATCTGGCCGATATCCTCCTGCGGGAAGAAGCCCTTGGGCGAGGCCTGGAACAGCCAGACCGACGCCGCCGCCGTTCCGACGAAGACGAGGAACACCAGGAAAGTATGGCGCAGGCAGAAGGTCAGGAGCCAGTCGTAGCCGCGCGTGAAGATATCGTGCCGCTCACCGCCCGCATGCGCCTCGCGGTCGGCTTTCGTCACCGACAGCAGCCGCGAGCACAGCATCGGCGTCAGCGTCAGCGACACGAACATCGATGCCAGGATGGCGACAGTCACCACGACCGCGAATTCGTTGAAGATGCGGCCGATGACGCCGCCCATCAGAAGCACGGGGATGAACACCGCCACCAGCGAGATCGAGATCGAAATGATGGTGAAGCCGATCTCGCGCGCGCCCTTCAGCGAGGCGTCGAAGGCCGACAGCCCATCCTCCTCCATGTGGCGGAAGATGTTTTCGAGCATGACGATGGCGTCGTCGACGACGAGGCCAACGGCGAGCGTCAGTCCCATCAGCGAGATGTTGTCGATCGAGAAGCCGAACAGGAACATCGCACCGAGCGTGGCGATCAGCGAGATCGGCACCGCCACCGCCGGGATGACGGTCGCGGTCAGCCGGCGCAGGAACACGAAGATCACCATGACCACCAGCGCGATGGTCAAAAGCAGCGTGAACTGCACGTCATCGACGGCGGCGCGGATCGATGTCGAGCGGTCGTTGAGCAGCTTGATGCTGGCGGCGCCCGGCATCTGATCCTGGAAGGAAGGCAGCATCGCCTTGACCTTGTCGACGACGTCGACCGTGTTGGCGTCGGGCTGGCGTTGCACAGCCATGATGATGGCGCGCGTGCCGTCGTACCAGCTCGCCGTCGTCGTGGTCTGCACCGAGTTGACGACGCGAGTCACCTCGCCGAGCCGCACCGGGTGGCCGTTCTTGGTGGCGATGATGAGGTTGGAGAACCCTGCGGCGTTGTCGAGCTGGGTGTTGGCGGTGATGGTAAGCTGCTGCTTGTCGTTCCGAAGCACACCGAGCGGCGTGTTGCTGTTGGCCGATGCGATAGCCGCCTGCAGCTGATCGATCGAGATGCCGCGCGCGGCAAGCGCGGTCGGATCGATCTGGATGCGCACCGCATATTTCTGCTGGCCGAAGATCGAGACCTGCGCCACCCCGTCGATCGTCGACAGCGACGGCGAGATGACATTCTCGGCGAACGAATCGAGGTCGGTGAGCGGAACCGTATCACTGACCAGTGACATCAGCAGGATCGGCGCGTCGGCCGGATTGACCTTTCGATAGCTCGGCGGCGAGGTCATCTCCGGCGGCAGCGATCTCTGCGTGCGCGCGATCGCGGCCTGCACGTCCGCGGCCGCCGCGTCGATGTCGCGGTTGAGCACGAACTGGATGGCGATCGAGGTCTGGCCGAGCGAGTTGGTGGTCGAGATCGAATCGATGCCGGCGATGGTGGAGAACTGCTTGATCAGCGGCGTCGCCACCGAGGTCGCCATCGTGTCGGGCGAAGCGCCGGGGAGTTGGGCCGAGACGTTGACCACCGGGAATTCGGCGCTGGGCAGCGCCGCGACCGGCAGGAACTTGTAGGCAAAAATTCCGCCCAGCACGAGGGCGAACGACATCAGCAGCGTGGCGACGGGCCTGCGTATGCAGAATTCGGAGATCATGGCCGCGCCCCGCCGGCCTTGTCGGCTTCCGCGACCTTGGGAGCGGCCTGATCAGCGCCATTGCCGGCGGTCTTGCCTTCGTGAACGGCGGCGCCGTCCTTCAGCCGCGTCTGGCCTTCGACGACGACCTTTTCACCGTTTTTCAGCCCTTGGCTGATGGCGCTGTTCTCGCCCTCCGTCAGCGCCACCTGTACCGGCCGCATCTCGACGGTGTTGTCCGGCTTGACGACATAGACGAACGGGCCCTTCTGACTGGGCTGCACCGCGACCGTCGGGACCGAGGTCATTTGCGGCATCGTGCCGGCCTCGAGCATCACATTCACATACTGACCGGGCCATAGCGATAGATCGCCATTCGGTATGCTCGCTCGCGTGGCGATGGTGCCGGAGGCGGTATCGACGCTGGAATCGACGAAGTCGAGCGTGCCCTTGCCGATCGGCTTGGGATCGCCGTCCTTGGTCAGCGTCACGTCTCCTTGCTGTGGGTTCGCCAGTTCCTTGTGCAACAGGGCAAGGTCGCTTTCCGGGAGAGTGAAATTCACCTGCAGCGGGTCCATCTGCGTGATGGTGACAAGTGGCGTCGTGCTGCTTGAGTTGCCGTTGCTGGTGGTGACGAGATCGCCGACGGAGACGTTGACCGCTCCCAGCCTGCCTGAGATGGGCGCGGTGATGGTCGCGTAGCTCAATTGGACCGTGTCGGCGTCGATCGTCGCCTTGTCGGCATCGATGGTGGCGGCCGCGGCCCTTTGCGCCGCCAGCGCCTGGTCGTAAGTCTGCTGCGTGCCCGCCTGCTTGGCGACAAGGTCCTTGGCGCGCTGCAGGTCGGCCTGGGCGCTGACGAGCATCGCCTGGTCCTTGGCGAGCGTCGCCTGGTCCTTGGCAAGCTGTGCCTTCAGCGCGCGATCATCGAGCGAAAAGAGAAGATCGCCGGCCTTGACCATCTGCCCGTCCTTGACGGCGATCGACATGATCTGGCTGGAGACGCGGGCGTTCACGCTGACCACCGATGGCGAGGAGACGAAGCCGATAGCGTAGCGGCGGATCGGAAAATCGGCGGTCGTCGCGGTTGCCGAAACGATCGAGGCCGAACGCGCGCCGCCGCCCTTGGAATTGTCCGATGCCTTGGCGGTCTTGTCGGCGCTGGCTGTGCCGATCTGCTGGCCCGAGATCAACTGCTGGAACCTGCCCATCGCGGCCGGCGAAAGATAGAGGCCGGCGCCTGCGAGACAGGCCAGCGCAACGACTGCAAAGGCGATTTTTCCGCGCATCGACAATAGCCCTCTAACCGACACGCCGATCCCGGTAGTCTATTCGCTCGTTTCACTGTCTTTCGCCGTGAATTTCGCCGAATAGATAGGACAAAGCTTTGGCGGAAAAGGGCCAAAACGCGGCATTACGAAGATTTAATGTGCACTGCACAATCGCTATGCAGCCGACTAACACGCCGTGGCCGCCCCTCGCATCGGGCTGAAAAATGAATCTGGGTCTGTCGAGATTCAGGTCAGGCCGAGTCGAGAATGGTGGATTCCGAGAACCGGCCTACGCCGGCCGTAGCCTTAACTACAACCGCCACTCATGAGTGCTTCGGCCGGCGAAGGCCGGGAGCGCAGAAAGCCGCCATTCGCAGGCCGGCCTCACCTGAATATCGATACATCTAGCGGAGCATCGGCCAGAGCGTCGCCGCCAGCAGCAGCCCCATGGCTATGTTGAACCATCTCAGCCGCACGGGATCCGACAGGAAGCCGCGCAGCGCCGTGCCGAATCCGGCCCACACGGAGACGCTGGGCAGGTTGACGATGGTGAAGGCAATCGAGATCAACGCCACCGAGACGAACGGATGGTCCGGATTGGTGTAGACGGCCATGGCGGTGATCGCCATCACCCACGCCTTGGGGTTGACCCACTGGAACGCGGCGGCGTCGATGAAGCGCATCGGCCGCGCCTCCGTCCCTTTTCCGTCGCTCATCGAGCGCGACATGGCGATCTTCCAGGCGAGATAGAGCAGGTAGGCTGCGCCTGCGACTTTCAGCGCCGTGTGCAGCGCCGGAAACGCCGTCAGCACCGCGCCGAGCCCGAAGCCGACGGCCAGCAGCAGGATCAGAAAGCCGATGCTGATGCCCAACATGTGCGGAACCGTCCTGGCGATGCCGAAATTGACGCCAGAGGCCAGCAGCATCAGGTTGTTCGGTCCCGGTGTGATCGAAGTCACCAAGGCGTAGACCAACAGGGCAAGGAATGCGTCGAACGACATGGTATCCTCCCAGATATGTCAGCCTTATTGTCCTTTTTTGGGGGATGCGCAAAAGCCACGGACGGACGACTTGCCGGGCCAAAGAGACGACTGAGGCAGTCCGAGCGATTGCCCGCCGCGCTCACATGCCCTGCGGGCCGCGATTCATTGCCGCCACGCCGGTGCGGCAGATCTCGACCAGGCCGAGCGGTTTCATGATGGCGATGAACTGATCGAGCTTCGAACCCTTGCCGGTGATCTCGAAGATGAAATGCTCGGTGTTGGCGTCGATAACGCTGGCGCGGAAGGCGTCGGCCAGTCGCAGCGCCTCGACGCGGGCGTCGCCGGTACCGGCGACCTTGACGAGCGCGAGTTCGCGCTCCAGCGGCCGCTCCTGCCCGAGCTCATGCGAACGAACGGTAAGGTCGACCACGCGATGCACCGGCACGATGCGTTCGAGCTGGTTCTTGATCTGCTCCATCACATGCGGCGTGCCGCGCGTCACGATGGTGATGCGCGACAGATGCTTCTCGTGCTCGGTCTCGGAGACGGTCAGGCTTTCGATGTTGTAGCCGCGCCCGGAGAACAGGCCGATGACGCGGGCAAGCACGCCCGGCTCGTTGTCGACCAGCACGGAAAGCGTGTGCGTTTCCGGCTTCTCGGTTTCCTTGGCAATGAAATAGGCGGAACCGGTCGGTTGAAGGTGCTGTGCGTTCATGACGTGAATCTCGATTTCAGATTTTTGAGCTAATTCTCTGTTTGCGCACGGCTTTCTCGCGACAGCCCCGCCTTGGTGGCCGCCTACACCAGTTCCCTGCCCTTGGCGTCGATGGCATTGGCCACCGCCTCGTCGGTCGCCTCGTCCGGCAGGAGCATCTCGTTATGCGCCTTGCCCGACGGGATCATCGGGAAGCAGTTGGCTAAAGTCGCCACGCGGCAGTCGAACAGCACCGGCTTCTTCACCGAGATCATTTCCCGGATCGCGTCGTCCAGTTCGTCCGGCTTGTCGCAGCGGATGCCGTGGCCGCCATAGGCTTCCGCCAGCTTGACGAAATCCGGCATCGCCTCGGTGTAGGAATGCGACAGCCGGTTGCCGTGCAGCAGCTGCTGCCATTGGCGCACCATGCCCATATACTGGTTATTGAGGATGAAGATCTTGATCGGCGCCTCATACTGCACCGCCGAGCTCATCTCCTGCATCGTCATCTGCACCGAAGCGTCGCCGGCGATATCGATGACCAGCGCATCGCGATGCGCGATCTGCACGCCGAGCGCCGCCGGCAGGCCGTAGCCCATCGTGCCCAGCCCGCCCGAGGTCATCCAGCGGTTCGGCTTGTCGAAATGGTAGTGCTGCGCCGCCCACATCTGGTGCTGGCCGACCTCGGTGGTGATGTAGGTGTCGAGATCCTTGGTCAGCGCATAGAGCCGCTGGATGGCGTATTGCGGCATAATCACGTCGTTGTTCATCTTGTAGGCGAGCGAATCCCGCGCGCGCCATTTCGCGATCTGCTCCCACCACGGATAGAGCGCCTTCTTGTCGACCTTGGCGGTTGCCCGCCACAGCCGCACCAGATCCTCCAGCACCCGGCCGACATCGCCCAGGATCGGCACGTCCGCATGGACGTTCTTGTTGATCGAGGACGGATCGATGTCGATGTGGATCTTCTTCGAGTTCGGCGAAAAGGCATTCAGCCGGCCGGTGATGCGGTCATCGAAACGCGCGCCGATGCAGATCATCACGTCGCAGTCATGCATGGCCATGTTGGCTTCGTAAGTGCCGTGCATGCCGAGCATGCCGACCCAGTTCTTGCCCGAAGCCGGATAGGCGCCGAGCCCCATCAGCGTCGAGGTGATCGGGAAGCCGGTGAGGTCGACCAGCTCGCGCAGCAGATGGCTGGCTTCGGGGCCGGAATTGATCACGCCGCCGCCGCTGTAGATGATCGGCTTCTTGGCGCCGGCCATCAGTTCGACGGCGGCCTTCACCTTCTCGAGATCGCCCTGGACCTTGGGCTGGTAGCTGGTGCGCGGCGCCGTCTGCGGCGGCACGTAGATGCCCTTGGCGAACTGCACGTCCTTCGGAATGTCGACGACGACCGGGCCGGGACGCCCGGTGGTCGCGACGTGGAAGGCTTCGTGGATCGTGGCCGCGAGTTCGTTGACGTCCTTCACCAGCCAGTTGTGCTTGGTGCAGGGCCGCGTGATGCCGACCGTGTCGCATTCCTGGAAGGCGTCTGAGCCGATCAGCGAGGTCGGCACCTGGCCGGTCAGGCAGACCAGCGGAATGGAATCCATCAGCGCATCCTGCAGCGGCGTCACCGCATTGGTCGCGCCGGGGCCGGACGTGACCAGGAGAACGCCGGCCTTGCCGGTCGAGCGGGCGTAGCCTTCGGCCGCATGGCCGGCCCCCTGCTCATGCCTGACCAGGATGTGCTCGACCTCGTCCTGTTGGAAAATTTCATCGTAGATTGGGAGAACCGCGCCGCCCGGATAGCCGAAGACATGCTTGACGCCGTTGTCCTTCAGCGCCTGCACCACCATTTCGGCACCCGTCATCTCGCGCCGCTCGTTCTGTCCGTTGCTCATCAGTCCGGTCCCGTACTGTTCGCCGCCTGGCGATTTGCTGGTCGTTTAGTTGGGTTTTGGGTAATAAAAAAGGCCCCCGAGGGAGCCTGTGGGATGCGCATGGGAGGTTTTCGCCCGGCGGTTACACCGCCTTGCCCACGCGCCAGCCTACGAGAATGAGTGCTGTTTTCATGGGCGCGGACAATAAGGGCCAAAGCGCGGGCTCGTCAATGGGGGGTGTCGCGAATTCACCCGCCTGTGAGATCGGCGCCGTCGCGCGCTACCATAGTACAGTTGAGCGCGTATCTTCGAGGCACCACTATGTGGCCGCAAAGGACGTTGGCTGCGAGGAGGACGCATGGCTGGCGAACGAGAGCATATCCGCGAGATCGAGCAGGTTCTGTCCGGCGCGCGATCGGCCCGCGACGATATCGTGGTGCAATCCTGGCTGCGTTGCGTCGACACGCACCGGCTCGATCCGGCCCGGCCGACTGAAGCCTACATCGTTCCCGACACCCAGTTGCGCGAACACCGCGAGCAGTCCGAGCGGCTGATCGCGATTGCCCGCAGCGGTCTGGAGACGTTGTTCAAGCAGGTGGCGGGCCAGAACTACGTCCTGCTGCTCGCCGACGCCAAGGGCGTCACCGTCGACTTCCTCGGCGATCCGCTGTTCATGGACCAGTTGCGCAAGGCCGGGCTCTATCTCGGCTCGGAATGGTCGGAGAGCCGGACCGGAACCTGCGGCGTCGGCTCCTGCATCGTCACCGGCGAGGCGATGACCATTCATCAAACCGACCATTTCGACACCACGCACACGCCGCTTTCCTGCACCGCCGCGCCGATCTTCGACACAAAGGGCGAGCTGACCGCGGTGCTGGACATTTCGCTGCTGCGTTCGCCGCAGCCGAAAGTCAGCCAGAACCTCGCGCTGCACCTGGTGACCTCTTCCGCGCGACGCATCGAGCTCGCCAATTTGATGGCGCAGATGCACTCCGAATGGGTGTTGCGCTTTTCGCGCTCGCCGGAGTTCCTGGACGTCGATCCGGAAGCGGCGATCGCGCTCGATGCTTCCGGCCGCATCCTCGGCACGACGCGCGGCGCAGCGCTGCTTTTGGCGCAGGCCGGCGGTATCGACTGGAGGCATTCGCCGTCGCCGATCGGCCAGCCGATCTCGCGCTATCTCGACATGGACATCGACGACCTGCCGAACCTGACGCGTGGACGCCCGACCGAGGAGCGGCTGGTGTTCGGCCGCAACGGCAGCGCCCTCTTCGCGCACGCGATCGAACCGCAGCCGCCGAGCGGACGCCGCGTTCCCGTCGAGCTGCTGCCGAAGCCGATCGCCGAGCTTTCAGGCGGCGACCCGGTGATGGCGGCGATGCAGTGCCGTGCCGCCAAGCTGGCGCGCACCTCAATTCCGATTCTGATCCATGGTGAGACCGGCTCCGGCAAGGAGGTTCTCGCCCGCGCGATCCATGACAGCTCCGCGCGCAGCGGCCCCTTCGTGGCCATCAACTGCGCGGCCATCCCGGAACATCTGATCGAGAGCGAACTTTTCGGGCACACCGCTGGCGCCTTCACCGGGGCCGCGGCCAAGGGGCGCAAGGGGTTGATCGAGAGCGCCGACGGCGGCACGCTGTTCCTCGACGAGATCGGCGATATGCCCTACCCGCTGCAATCGCGGCTGCTGCGCGTGATCGCCGAGCGCGAATTGATCCCGGTCGGCGGCATCGCGCCTCGGCCTGTCGACATCAAGATCATCTCCGCCTCGCATCATGACCTGCGCAAGCTGGTCGCCGAGGGCCGTTTCCGCGAAGACCTGTTCTACAGGCTGAACGCCGCCTCGCTTGCCTTGCCGGCGTTGCGCGAGCGCACTGATTTCGAATGGCTGCTCGACCGGCTGGTAAACGAACGCGCGCGCCTTGCCTGCCGGCCGGCAAGACTGTCGCCGGCGGCGCGGCTGGCGTTGATCCGCCATGGCTGGCCCGGCAATATCCGCGAGCTCGTCAACGCCGTCGATCTGGCGGTAGCGCTTTGTGACGACGGCACGATCCAGCCCGCCGACCTGCCCGATTTCGCACATGCGGCGCCAGCGGCCATGCCGGCCAGTGTCGTTGCGCTGCGGCCGCCCTCGCCTGAGGAAGAGCGCGCGGCACTGTTGACTGCACTGGTGGCGGCGGGCTGGAATATTTCCGGAGCCGCCCGGCGTCTCGGCGTCGACCGTACCACCGTGCATCGCCGCATGAAGCGCCTGCGGCTGGAAGCGCCGAACTAACGTTGCGGCGGCTGTGGCACGCCGTAGCACACGCAACACCGCCGCAACAGGCAAGGCGGCGTAAAAGCACAATAACGTATTGATTCCATTATAATTTGTCATTTGGCGCGGTGGCTGGCACATCATTTGCAATTCATTTCCGGACTCTAGCAAGCGGAGGAGAACACATGCTCGAGAGGACACCCACCACCAAGGCGCAGGCGCTACTCGACAAATTCGGCAAGGCGCTCGAAGCCGGTGACATCGATGCCGCCGTCAACTGCTTCCAGGAAGACTGCTACTGGCGCGACCTCGTTACATTCACCTGGAACCTGAAAACCATGGAGGGCCGCGACCAGATCCGTGACATGCTGCAGGCGACGCTGGCCAACACCAAACCGACCGGCTGGACAGTGGCCAAGGGCGAGGAAGCGACAGAGGATGGTGGCATCACCACCGCCTGGATCACTTTTGAAACCGACGTGGCGCGCGGCTTTGGTCTTGTTCGGTTCAAGGGCGAGCTGATCTGGACGCTGCTGACCACCATTGCGGAGCTGAAGGGCCATGAAGAGAAGGCAGGCTTCACCCGTCCGCTCGGCGCCAAGCACGGCCACGGCAAGGGCCGCAAGACATGGCGCGAAGAGCGCGACGACGAGATCGCCGAACTCGGCCACTCCCGGCAGCCTTATGTCGTCATCATCGGCGGCGGCCAGGGCGGAATTGCCCTCGGCGCCAGGTTGAAGCAGCTCGGCGTGCCGGCCGTCATCGTGGAGAAGAACGAACGTCCCGGCGATTCCTGGCGCAAGCGCTACAAGTCCCTCTGCCTGCACGACCCGGTCTGGTACGATCACCTGCCCTATATCGACTTTCCGAAGAACTGGCCGGTGTTTGCGCCGAAGGACAAGATCGGCGACTGGCTGGAGATGTACACCAAGGTGATGGAGCTGAACTACTGGAGCTCCACCGCCGCGAAATCCGCCACATACGACGAGAAGGCCAAGGAGTGGACCGTCGTCCTCGAACGCGACGGCAAGGAAATCGTGCTCAAACCGAAGCAGCTCGTGCTGGCGACCGGCATGTCCGGCAAGGCGAACTGGCCGAAATACAAGGGCCAGGACATCTTCAAGGGCGAGCAGCAGCATTCCTCGACCCATCCCGGTCCGGACAAATATCGCGGCAAGAAGGTTGTCGTCATCGGCTCCAACAATTCGGCCCACGACATCTGCGCGGCGCTGTGGGAGGCAGGCGCCGACGTGACCATGGTGCAACGTTCGTCCACGCATATCGTCAAGTCCGACACGCTGATGGATATCGGCCTCGGCGCCCTCTATTCGGAGCAGGCGGTCGAGAACGGCATGACGACGCGCAAGGCGGACATGATCTTCGCCTCTCTGCCATACCGCATCCTGCATGAGTTCCAGATTCCGCTTTACCAGCAGATGAAGGAGCGCGACGCGAAATTCTACGAGGATCTGGAAAAGGCGGGGTTCATGCTCGACTGGGGCGATGACGACTCGGGTCTGTTCATGAAGTATCTGCGCCGCGGCTCCGGCTACTACATCGACGTCGGCGCCTGCGACCTTGTCATCGACGGCTCGATCAAGCTCAAGAGCGGTCCCGGCGCCGCCGTCCAGGAGCTTACCGAGACCGGAGTGACGTTCGTCGACGGCACCGAGCTGCCGGCCGACCTGGTGATCTACGCCACCGGCTACGGCTCGATGAACGGATGGGCCGCCGACCTCATCTCACAGGAAGTGGCGGACAAGGTCGGCAAGGTCTGGGGCCTCGGCTCCAACACCACAAAGGATCCCGGCCCGTGGGAAGGCGAGCAGCGCAATATGTGGAAGCCGACCCAGCAGGAAGCGCTATGGTTTCACGGCGGCAACCTGCACCAGTCGCGCCACTATTCTCAGTATCTGTCGCTGCAGTTGAAAGCCAGGCAGGTCGGTTTGCCCACTCCGGTCTATGGGCTGCAGCAGGTGTATCACAAGGCTTGAAGCCAGACCCTTTGCGGTAGACGGAAGCCCGGTTGCGGGCTTCCGTCTGTCATGTTGCCTTGGGCATCGAACTGTGCCGCGCCCGCTACGAGGAGGCCGATATTGACGTAACCCGATGAACTATCAATCTCGCCCAATCCGCTTCCAGTAGATCAGCGTGCCGGTTAGCCCGCCGTGCGGCTTCAGCGCATAGTCCGGAATCTCGCCGGTCAGCGTGAAGCCGAGTTTCTCGTAGAGGCCGGCCGCGCCCTCCTCGCTTGCGGTGTCCAGCACCAGCAGAGTGCGTCCATTCTCAACGGCCAGTTTCTCGGCGGCCCGCATCAGGCGGGTCGCGGTGCCTTTGCCGCGATGGTCGAGCCGGATCATCAGTTTGGCGATCTCGGCACGGTGCGGCTGGTTGGGCGGACAATCGAGAATGAGCGTGACGGTGCCGACAAGCGTCTCGCCATCCCATGCGCCCAGCACCGCCCTTTCTGCCCGTTTGGCGGCAGCCAGCGACTTGCACCAGAACTCCCGAGCTGCATCCAGCGACAAGGGATGCATGAAGCTTACCGATCCGCCGGCAGCGACTGTCTCGATCAACAGATCGGCCAGCATCGCGCAGGTCGCTGCATCATCGCCCAACACCCTGATTTCAGGGGAATTCATCTTGGTGTTCTCCAGGTAAAGGCTGCCGTCATTCGAAGTGACTTGTTCGTCTCCGCCGCCGCGCCCGGCGGATTTCCGCGATGCGCTCGGCATCGTCTTCGCTGAGGTGGCGCCCGCGCTCCAGGATCTCCAGCGTGTATTCCTCATAGGTCAGGCCAAGCCGCTCGGCTCTTTCCAGTCGCATCAGCATGATGGTCTGGCTCGGCGCCTTCCAGGCTTTGTCGTGGGCGGCACGCCAGGCGAGGAAGGTGTAGGCATCGCCCTTGCCCCAGGGCGGTCCTTCATAATCGTCGAGAGGCGGCCCGCCATTGTGCGAACGTCTCGGCCGGCGCGCCATGCGGTCAGCCCCTGACCAGCGCCACCAGATAGTCGGCGGCTTCCGGTCCGGGAGCATGGAACGTGCAGTCCGACGGGGCGCCTAGCGCCAGGCAATCGCCGGGTTCGAGCCTGTGCAGCACATCGCCTTCGGTGAAGTCGAGGCGACCGCCGATCAACCAAATCTGCTGCTTGATGAAGGCATAGGATGCTGCCGGAAAACTCACCTTTGCGCCCGCAGGCAAGCTGACCCTGATGAGTTCGAGCGGCATCTGCGAGGCCGGCGATAAGTGCCGCCTGACATAGCCGGTCGCAGGATCCCGCCAGACCGGCTGTTCGTCCTTGCGGGAGACACCGCCGCCCTGCGTTTCGGCGCGGGCGATCAGTGTCGACAGCGTCATGCCGAAAGCAGACGCAACGCGCACAAGGAGCGCCGCGGTCGGACTTGTCTTGCCCCGCTCCATGGCGCTCAGCATCGCCTTGGAGACAACCGATCGCTCGGCCAGTTCGGCCAGAGACCATCCCCGCAAGTCCCGCTCGGAGCGTATCCGTTTGCCGATCGTGGATGTGATGTCTTTCGATATATCAGCCATTCGTCCAATATATCGAAATCCCAAGATGACGAAAGGGGCTGTTCGATCGAATTTTCGCGTATGCCTTAACAGGCCTTACACCATCCCACCTCACCCGACCTTAACCCCGATTGGATAGGTTTGACCTTGAGGGGAATGGGACAGGTCACCGATGTTTGTTGAACGCGAAGCCTCCGTAGGGGAGCCGACCTCGCAGGAGCGCCGTGACGGCCAACAAAGCGACAAGCGCATTCTGGGCAATGTCGTGCAGTGCGATGGCGCGCGCGCCACCATCAGCGCTTACGCCGAGGATGCCGAAGGCACGGTCACCGGCCTGTGGACCGTCGGCAAGATGATCTCCATCAACCTTGGCTCGACGCGCACCGTCGGCCTTGTCTATGCGATCGGCAAGTCGGACCGCGTCTGGAGCAACGAAGGCCAGAACGCGATCGAGGTCAGCATCGAATTGATCGGCGAGGTGCGCGACGGTGCCGAACCTGGCGCCAAGCCGGTTTTCGACCGGGGCATCACCACCTATCCGCATATCGGCGCCATAGCCCACCGTATCCGCAGCCGCGACCTGCAGGCCGTCTACGATCTCGCCGGCCGGCACTCCATCACCATCGGTACGCTGTCGCAGGACGAGGCGATCGACGCCAACATTGCCATCGACGACACGCTGGCGCGCCATTTCGCCATTGTCGGCACGACCGGCGTCGGCAAATCAACGGCCGTCTCGCTGCTTTTGCGCAAGTCGATCGAGGCGCGCCCTGACCTGCGCGTGCTGATCCTCGACCCGCACAATGAGTTTGCCGCCTCGCTTCCCGAATATTGCGTGAAGGTCGATTCCAAGACGCTCGACCTGCCGTTCTGGATGTTCAGGCTGGAGGAATTCGCCGAGGTTCTGTTTCGCGGTCGCGAGACCGAGCCGGAGGAAGTCGACGTTCTCCGCGACCTCATCCCGGCCGCCAAGAACCTCTATCGCAACCCCAGTTCGGGCAGCTACATCAGGCGCGGCAGCGACGCGCTGACCGCGGATACGCCGGTGCCTTACCGCATCGCAGATCTCATCAAACAGATCGACGAGCGCATGGGCATGCTTGAGAGCAAGAACGACCGCCCGACCTTGAAGTCGCTGAAGACGCGCATTGAATCGGCGGCCTCCGACCCGCGCTACCGCTTCATGTTCAATTCGCGGCTGATCGAGGACACGATCCACGAGACGATCGGCAACATCTTTCGCGTCCCCAACCATGGCCGTCCGGTAACCTGCTTCGAGATGGCGGGCATGCCGTCCGAGGTTGTCAATTCCGTCTGCTCGGTGCTGGCGCGCCTCGCCTTCGACCTCGCGCTTTGGAGCGAGGGCCGGCTGCGGTTGCTTTTGCTTTGCGAGGAGGCGCATCGCTACATGCCGGCCGATCCGCGCCTCGGCTTCGCCCCGACCAGGCACGCTCTGTCGCGCATCGCCAAGGAAGGCCGCAAATATGGCTGCTACCTCGGGGTCGTCACCCAGCGCCCGGGCGAGCTTGATCCGACCATCCTGTCGCAATGCTCGACCTTCTTCGCCATGCGGCTGGCCAACGAGCAGGACCAGGCGATCATCCGCTCGGCGATCGCGGATTCCTCGGCCTCGACACTGGCCTTCCTGTCCTCGATGGGCCAGCGCGAGGCGATCGCCTTCGGTGAAGGCGTGGCGACGACCATGCGGCTCAAATTCGAGAAACTGTCGCGCGAATTCATCCCGGGAACGGCCAAGCGCGAGCAGACGCTGCCCGCGGAAGCCGGCGACGACGTCGATCTCGCCGGCATCGTCGAGCGGCTGCGCAACGTGCCGAAACCGCAGCAGTCCATAGCCTTCGCCGAGGCGGTCGATACCGGCCGTCAGGCCGGCGATCCCGACTACCGCAAGCCATCGGCGCCGCGCGTGCAGCCGGACGACGACTTCGACCTGCGCTACGGCCTGAAGCCCTCGACCTTCGGCATGCGCCAGCAGAACGATTGAATACCACGTTAGGGTTCTAGGCCCGGCTTCGCCGGTAGGCATGGGTAAATTCCGTCAGGAAATTCGTCAGGCTGAGCCGAGTGGATTCGCTTTCGAGAACCGGAGCGGAGCGGACATAAAGTCCGTGAGCACCGGCCTACGCCGGCCGTAGCCTTAACTGCCACGACCCCACCAGGAGTGCTTCGGCCGGCGAAGGCCGGAAGCGCAGAAAACGGCAGCATACGGCCGGCATCACGAATTCAGTGATGGGATTTAGGCGCAGACGCGGTTGCGGCCCTGCTTCTTCGCCTCGTAGAGCTGCCGGTCCGCGCGGCGATAGAAATCCTCGGCGCTCTCATTGCGGTCCCAGACGGCAAGGCCGACGCTGGTGGTGACCTTCAGCCGCACGTTGCCCGATAGGATCGACAGGTTGGCGATGGCCTTGCGGATGCGCTCGGCGAAGCGGGCAAGCAGTTCCGCGTCCATGTTGGGCGTAACCACGGCAAATTCCTCGCCGCCAAGCCGCGCCACCACGTCGTGGTAGCGCGTCATGCCTCTCAGGCATGTGGCGACGGCCCTCAGCACCTCGTCGCCGACATCGTGACCATGCGTGTCGTTGACCTGCTTGAAATGATCGAGGTCGAGGATCATCAGCCCCACCGGCTTGTCGATGCGGCCGAACTCATCGAGATACTCCCGCAGCGCATCGTCGAAATAGCGGCGGTTCTGCATTCCGGTCAGGCCATCGGTGAGAGCCGCCTGCTCGAGCGTTTGCGAGCGGGCGCTCAGCGAAACCGTCATGGCGCGCAGCTTGCCCTCTTCCCTCACCTGGCCGCGGATCAGCGGATAGATGAAGAATATTCCGAAGAACAATGCGGCGGCCAGCAGCGCGCCGGTCACGAACAGCAACTTGTTGAGATAGATGATTCTTTCGAGACGCGACGCGGTGTCGAGATCGGTCGCGATGTCCTGCAATTGGCCATAGGCGTGGAAGGTCACCAGGCCGGCGGCCAGGATCACGAAAATAAAAACGAAGAATGCGGATTCCGCCTTGTGAAAACGCATAGCTCCCCACGGCACTACGACCCATCGTCGTTATGGCATGCCCGGCCTTACGGACGGTTAACCCGGGCCACTTGAACGAGAGGCGCATCGGATAGTCTAAGTTCCTGATCGAAATCGCATATGATCAGTCGGGAATGATTGGTCCATCGCCTGGGCAAAGCCTCTGCCAACCAGCGCCAAGTTGATGCCTGAACCAGGTCGCCTGACGCTTGGCATATTGGCGCGTTGCGGCCTTGGCGCGTTCGATCGCCTCGGGAAAACTCATTTGTCCGGTCAAGGCAGACCGCAGCTCGCGGACCCCGATCGCTTTCATCGCTGGCAGGTCCGGAGCGAGGTCAAGCGCCATCAACTGCCTGACCTCGTCGAGCGCGCCTTTGTCGAGCATCTGGTCGAACCGCGCCTCGATGCGCGCCACCAGTTGGCCGCGATCCGGCTCGATCACCAGGAAGCGCGCGCTGTCGCGGTCGATAAGCGGTTGGCCGCGCGACGCCTGCCAATCAAGGATCGACCGCCCCGACGCATCGAGCACTTCGAGCGCCCGCACGATGCGCTGGCCGTCGGTCGGCCTGAGCTGCATGGCGACCGCCGAATCCTCGCGCATCAAAATGCGATGCAGCCGCTCGGCTCCTTGTTCCTTGAGCTCGTAGCGCCAGCGCTCGCGCACCGATGGCGGAATGTCGGGCATGTCAGAGATGCCTTCGGCCAGCGCGCGGAAATAGAGCCCCGTGCCGCCGACGAAGACGACCGGCCGTCCCGACAAAACACCTTCCGCGATCAGCCCGGTGACGTCGCGCAGCCAGGCGCCGGTGGAGTAGGCAGTCGAAGGATGCACATGGCCGTAGAGGAAATGCGGTACGCGCGCCATTTCGGCCGCGCTTGGCCGCGCCGTCAGCACGTCGAGCACCGAATAGCCCTGCATGGAGTCGGTGTTGACGATCACGCCGCCCTTGCGTTCGGCAAGATCGAGCGCCAGCGCCGACTTGCCGCTGGCTGTCGGCCCGGCTATCAGGATCGCGTTCTTCACGCGGCCTTCGCCCGCCTGACTGCCGGAATTTTCGATGTCGCTGATCGCCACGCTTGTATCCCATCCCGAAGACCGTCGAGTGTCGGCCTCGCTTGCGAATATGGCCTCGCGGGCGGCCGGCGCAAGCTCCGTTCATTGGCTGGCTGAAGGCATCGCCTGCGATCTGGTTTTGCCGGAGACGCCGGACATCGGCGTATTGACGGCCGATCTTCGCGCGGCATTGGCCTCAGAGCCGGTCGATATCATCGTCCAGCCGTCCGAAGGCAGGAGGAAGAAGATCCTGCTTGCCGACATGGATTCGACGATGATCGACCAGGAATGCATCGACGAGCTCGCCGACGAGATCGGCGTCAAGGAGCACGTCGCTGCGATCACCGCGCGATCGATGAATGGCGAGATCGCCTTCGAGCCCGCTTTGCGCGAGCGCGTCGCCTTGCTGAAGGGCCTCGACACGGCGGTGGTCGATCGCATCATCGCCAACCGGCTGACGCTGGCCGCCGGCGGCCGCGCGTTGGTGCGGACCATGCGCGCCAACGGCGCCTGGACGGCGCTGATCTCCGGCGGCTTCGACGTCTTTACCAGCCGCATCGCCGCAATGCTGGGTTTCCAGGAAAACCGCGCCAACCGGCTGATCGAGGACGGCGGCCGATTCACCGGCACAGTGGAAGAGCCGATCCTCGGGCGCGCGGCCAAGGCCGAGGCGCTGCTCGACATTGCGGCAAGGCTTGGCCTGACGACGGCCGACGCGGTTGCCGTCGGCGACGGCGCCAACGACCTCGACATGATCCGCCTCGCCGGCATCGGCGTCGCCTTGCACGCCAAGCCGACGGTAGCCGAGCAGGCCAGAGTCCGCATCGACCATGGCGACCTCACCGCCCTGCTCTATATCCAGGGCTACAAACAGGAAGAGTTTGTGCAATGAAACCCATGCGCACCGAACGTCTCATCCTGCGCAACTGGGAAGAGCGCGACCGCGAACTCTTCCACCGCATCAACTCCGATGACCGCGTCATGGAATTCTTCCCATTCCGCCGCGACCGCGCTACTGCCGACGCCATGATGGATGAGTTCCGATCCTGGATCGCCGAGGACAGCTATGGTTTTGCCGCCGCCGAGATTGCCGCCACCGGCGAGTGCATCGGCTTCGTCGGCCTCCTCGAAACCGATCATGTGCCCTCCCTGCCGGCCGGCACGATCGAGATCGGCTGGCGGCTGGCACCGGAATACTGGCGCAAGGGCTATGTCACCGAGGCGGCGGAGGCCTGGCTCGCCTACGGCTTCGAGACGCTGGGCGTCAACGAGATCGTCTCCTTCGCCGTGGCCGACAATCATCGCTCCACCGCCGTGATGAAACGCCTCGGCATGAGCGCCGACCCGGCCAGCGATTTCGACCATCCCGACATTCCGGACAGCCATCCTCATCTTAAGCGCCATGTCCTCTACAGGCTGTTGCGTGGGGATTGGCAGGTACGAAAAAGGGCGGCTCGCTAGCCGCCCTTTTCATTTAACATCAATCGGTTGCCCGGCTTGTCGGACTCAGTCCATCCGGATCGTCACGAAACGCAACTCGCCCGTCTTCGAAGCCAGCATCAGCAGCGCGTTCTTGCGGCCCTGCTCCTTTAGCGCACCGATCCGGTCCATGACGTCCTTCGGCGTGCCGACCGATTCCTGCGCGATCTCGGTGATCACCTCGCCGGGCTGGATGCCACGCTCGGCGGCGGCCGAATCCTTGGCAACGTCGGTGATCACCACACCCGACACGTCGGCCGCGATGCCGAACTTCTGCCGCGTCTGGTCGTTGAGCTCGCCGACGGTCATGCCGAGCACCGAAGCCGTGGACATCGGAGCCGCCTTGTCGCCCTTGTCCTGGTCGGTAGTCCCGTTCTCGCCGCTGGCAAGCTTCTCGCCGTCCTCGAGCCGGCCGAGAGTTACCTTCACCGTCTGCTCGACGCCCTTGCGCACGATGACGACGTCGACCGCCTTGCCGACGGGGCTTTCGGCGACGACGCGCGGCAGGTCGCGCATCTCGTGGATGTCCTTGCCGTCAAATTTGATGATGACGTCGCCGGCCTGGACCGTGCCATTGTCGACCGGCCCGCCCTTGATGACGCCGGCCACCAGCGCGCCCTTGGCGGTCGCCATGCCGAGACTCTCGGCGATGTCGTCCGTCACCGGCTGGATGCGCACGCCAAGCCAGCCGCGCCGCGTCTCGCCGTATTGGCGAAGCTGGTCGACCACGCCCGCAGCAAGCTGCGACGGAATCGAGAAACCGATGCCGATCGAGCCGCCCGACGGCGAGATGATCGCCGTGTTGATGCCGATCACCTCCCCCTCTGCGTTGAACAGCGGACCGCCGGAATTGCCGCGATTGATGGCGGCATCGGTCTGGATGAAATCGTCATAGGGGCCGGAGTTGATGTCGCGGTTGCGCGCCGAGATAATGCCGACCGTCACCGTGCCGCCGAGGCCGAACGGGTTGCCGATCGCCATCACCCAGTCGCCGACGCGCATCCTGGTCGAATCGCCGAACTTCACGGCCGTCAGCTTGTGGCCCTTCGGGTCGACCTTCAGCACCGCGACGTCGGTCTTGGTGTCGGTGCCGACGAGCGTCGCCTTCAGCGTCACGCCGTCGGAGAAATTGACCTCGATGTCGTCGGCATCGGCGATCACATGGTTGTTGGTCACGACAATGCCCTGGTCGGCGTCGATGACGAAGCCGGAGCCCAGCGACTGCACCTTCTGCCCGCCGCCGCCCTTGTCGCCGCCACGGTTTTTGAAGAAGTCGTCGAAGAAATCCTGGAAGGGCGAACCTTCGGGAAGCTGCGGCATCGGCACCGCGCCCGGGCCTTCCGTGCCTTTCACGGTTTGCGAGGTCGAGATGTTGACCACGGCGCCGAGCAGGCGTTCGGCGAGATCGGCGACCGAGGGCGGTCCGTCGGACGCGATCGTGGGCGTGACGAAAGACGGGACGGCAATTATGCCGACGACGAATGCGGTGGCGCCGGCGAAAAGCGTGCGCCGCGCCGCGCGCAACAGGGTGTCGGATATCATCGTGGCCTCCCGGTCTTTCTGAAGAGGAAAAGCGCTTCCGCAAAGGCGCCTGTCCAACTCATGTTGGCAAGAAATAAGGCACGTTTGCGGCTATAGCCATCGGCGGAAGATAAATCGTCAATCGTCGCGGCACCAAGGAAATTCGTCAGCCGCGCGCCAGCCAGACGATGCCGACGCCGATTGCGATTGCACCCAATCCGCCGACCCGCAGCACATTCTCCGGCATCGACAGCACTTCCGTCGCCAGTTTCCGGGCCAAGGCCGGGAACCCGCCATAGACCAGGCCCTCGATGACGAGGACCAGGCCGACTGCCGCGAGAAAATCCTGCACCGCCGCTACTGGGCGGTGCTGGGCTGCGGCGCCGGCACAGCCGGCGCCGACTGTTGCTCGGCCGGTTGGCCAGGCACGGGCTTGCTGCCCGGATCGCGGAAGTAGCGGAAGAACTCGGACTCCGGCGACAGCACCATGGTGGTTCCGGTGTTGTCCAGCGCGGTGCCATAAGCATTCATCGAGCGATAGAAATCGAAGAAGGCCGGATCGCGCTTGTAGGCATCCGCAAAGGTGGCGCTGCGCTGCGCCTCGCCCTCACCGCGCAGGATTTCCGATTCCTTCTGCGCCTCGGCGACGATCTCGACGACCTCGCGGTCGGCCCGGGCCCTGATGCGTTGCGCCGCCTCGTTGCCGCGTGCTCTCAGCCGCTCGGCTTCCGCCAGACGTTCGGCCTTCATGCGGTCGTAGGTCTGCTGCGAGACTTCCGCCGTCAGATCCGTCCGGCGAATGCGCACGTCCTCGATGTCGAGGCCGAGCGACGTCGCGTCGGGACGGAGCTGATCGCGCACCTCGCGCATCATGACGCCGCGCTCCTCGGAAAGTGCCGCCTCGAAGTCTCGCAGACCATAGACGCGGCGAAGCGCTGCATCGAGGCGCGTCTTCAGCCGGGCTTCGGCAAGTTCCACCTGTCCGGACACGGCCGCCCGGAAGGTGCGCGGATCGGAGATGCGATAGGCGATGAAGGCATCGACCTCGTAGAATTTGCCGCCGGAGACCTGGACGCGGATGTTGTCGAGGTCGAAGCGCATCACTTTCTTCTCGATCGTCTGAACGCTGTCGGCATCGAAGAAGGCGAACGGCGCCTTGAAATAGATGCCTGGCTCGGTCTTGACGTCGATAATCTCGCCGAATCTCAGCACGATGGCCTGCTCGCCCGCCTTGACGACGAACACCGACGAATAGAGCAGAAACAGCAGGACGGCGGCGATGACCGCGATGATGGGAAGACGGTTGGCCATCACTGGTTACCTCCCAGCACCGGCGCCGGCGGCGCCTTCGGCTGCAGTGCCGGCAGCGGCAGATAGGGAAGCACTCCCTGTCCATTGCCCGGTTCGACGACGACCTTGTTCGAGTCCTTCAGGATCCTCTCCATCGTTTCCAGATACAGGCGCTTGCGCGTCACATCGGGCGCCTTGGCGTATTCGTTGTAGACGGAGATGAAGCGCTGCGCCTCGCCTTCCGCTTCCTGCACGACACGGTTCTTGTAGGCGGCCGCGTCCTCGCGGATCTGCGCCGCTTGGCCGCGTGCTTGGCCGAGCTTCTGGTTGGAATATTGATTGGCCTGCTCGACGAACTTGTCCTCGTCCTGCTCGGCGCGTTGCACCTCGTCGAAGGCGTCGGCGACCTCGCGCGGCGGCGCCGCATCCTCGATGGAAATTGCGTTGACTTGCAGACCCGTCTTGTAGCCGTCGAGCGTGTTCTGGACGATCTCACGCACCGAAGTGGCGATCCCCTGGCGATCGTCGCGGAAAATATCCTGCGCCGGGCGCCGGCCGACGACTTCGCGCATGGCGCTTTCGGCAACCTGCGTCAGCATGCCGTCGGGATCGGAGACATCGAACAGGTAGGCCCTCGGATCGGAAACCTGATAGGCGACCGAGAACTGCACATTGACGATGTTCTGGTCGCCGGACAGCATCAGCCCGGAACCGCTGCTCGAGCCGCCGCCGATGCTGACGAGCTGCTCGGAAATCTTGGCCGTCTCGACCGTCTCGATCGGCCACCAGTGGAAATGCAGGCCTGGCTGCGAAAGCTCCGCTTTCGGCTTGCCGAAACGCAGTTCGACCGCGACTTCGTCAGGCTGCACGGTGTAGATCGCCTTGAAGGCCCAAAGCACGACGAGCGCGAGCGCAATCAGCCCGAGGACCGCCGGACTGGCGCCGCCGCCGCCCGGAAGAGCGCGTCGCAACCTGTCCTGGCCGCGGCGGATGATGTCCTCGAGGTCGGGAGGCGAACCCTGCGGGCCACTCGGCCCCCTCGGTCCCTGCCCCCAGGGTCCCTGATTGCCGCCGCCGCCCCATGGGCCGCCGCCACCGCTCTTGTCGTTCCAGGGCATGAATGTCCTTTCGCTCCGGTTCCCTCAGGCCTTGCGGCGCGATCCTAGCGCATGACCCCGAAAACCGGTACCGATTTTCGGGAAGGAATCATGCGCCAAATCAAAGTTTTACAGCGGCCTTTTACGCGTCCGGTTGGACGCGCGGCGCTGTAACATGTCGCTCTTCTATAGGGACGCCGTGACACGCTTTCAACGCGGCGTGCCGCCCGCGCTGTCCGATTTGGCTCGGCAGCGACCCTTTGTCGTCGTCACTGACCGTCGCGTCGTCTCTCGTAAACCGTGTAGCGCGTCGCGTGGCTATCCTTTTCGCCTGCGGGAAAATCCTCGGAACGGACGATCCGCCAGCTGGCCGGATCGATCGGCGGGAAATGCGCGTCGCCGTCGACCGCGGCGAGCACATGGGTGACATGCAGGCGGTCGGCGAGCGGCAGCGCCTGGGCATAGATCTCGCCGCCGCCGACGACGCATATCTCCCCGGCGCCCGCCATGCAGCGCCCGCGCACCTTGGCCAGCGTGATGGCCTCGTCGAGCGAATGGGCGACCTCGATGCCCTCGGCGTGCCAGGTCTTGTCTCGTGTCACCACGACATTCAGCCTGCCGGGCAGCGGCCGGCCGATGCCCTCATAGGTCTTGCGGCCCATGATGATCGGCTTGCCCATCGTGTCGGCCTTGAAGCGCTTGAGATCGCTGGATAGCCGCCATGGCAGGCCGCCTTCACGCCCGATCACCCCGTTCTCGGCGATGGCAACGTAGATCACGATGTCCATCAGCCGCCGTTCCCGCTATCCGACGGCTCGAGCAGCAGGATGTCGATGTCGTGCTCGGGATAAAAATCCTTGGCCGTCATCTCGAACGTCGTCGGGCCGACCTTGCGGACATTGTCGCCGCAGAAGGAAACCAGGTTCTTGGCGCTGCCCTTGTCGATGGTGAGCTTGAAGTTGCCGATGCTGCCGGACGCCCAGTTGCCGCCGGTGGTCAGGATATAAGCGATGCGGCTTTCGAAATATTTCGGGTAGCCGTCGGGATTTTCCTTCGCTGCCTTGCGCACTGCGTTCTGGAAACCCTCGTCCATGCAATAGCGGGTCTTGTAGGTGTCGTACTGCCCCTGAAATTTGCCTTCATAATAGAAGCTGACCGATGACGTGCCGCCGACGCTGGGCTTGTAGCGGTGCGAAACATGGACGGCCTTGTTGGCCGGAAAGGTCGAGCGCCACCAATAGGTCGAGCGCAACTGCCAGAACGGCGCGTAGGTGGTTTGCATGCCCGAGCCGTCATCGGCGGTATCCTCGATGATGATGCCGCGGTTTTCCCAATCCTCGGCGACGTCCTTGGGCAGCTTCGCCAGCGCCGCCTTGGCGGCATCGCCGAACGGATAGAGCGGAACCTTCTGCGCCTTGAGGTCGGCCGTGATGTCGATACCCAGCGCAAACGCCCTTTGCTCGAGCTGAGGCTTCGCGTCGACGCCGTCGATCGTCACCTCGAAGCCGAGGAAATTGTCGCTCTGCGCTTCCGGGATCGCGGGCATCTCGTTCGGATCGCCCTCGATGTCAGGCATCGGGAAAGCGACGATGGAGCTGACGTCCTTGTCGGTGTTGTTGCGGAAGACGTAGTCGACCGTCACCTTCTCCGGCGAGATGAAGAGGTCCTCGCTTTCCATGGCAACCGCATCGCTGCGCGACAGGATCAGCCCGCCGGTGCCGAGCTCGGCGACGGAATCGTTGGCGAAGGCCGGCGCGGCCAACAATGCCAGCGCTGCGGTCAGGACAGTGCGGAACATGTATCCCCCTCTCGACGGCAAACCGGGATCATCCGGATGCGCTTCCATCTAGAGCAATTCCGGGGAAAGTGTGTAGCGGTTTTCCGTCCGGAATTGCGTAAAACAATAGCTAGAGCAGTTCAGCATTTCTTCCAAACGATGGACTGCTCCAGGCTTTTCAATGGGGCGTTTCAAAGCCCTTTGCACTGGCATCCGTCTGCCCACGCCTGTCTGGACACCGCGCCCTTGATCGGGCAGGAGAACGCGTATGCGTAAGCTTCTCGTCATCGGCATCGGCGCCGGCAATCCGGAACATTTGACCGTCCAGGCCATCAACGGCCTGAACCGGGCCGATGTGCTGTTCATTCCGGACAAAGGCGCCAAAAAGAACGATCTAGCGGAACTGCGCCGGCAGATCTGCGACCGCTTCGTCACCAACCCGAAGTCGCGCCGCGTCGAATTCGATGTGCCGGTTCGGGCGGAGCCGACATCGTCCTATCGCGTGACCGTCGACGACTGGCATGAGGCGATTGCCGAAATCTATGAGGGGCTGATCCGCGACGAGCTCGCTGAAGACGGCTGCGGCGCCTTCCTGATCTGGGGCGACCCCTCTCTTTATGACAGCGCGCTGCGCATCCTGGAGCGCGTGCGCCTCAGAGGCAATGTCGATTTCAAGCTCGAAGTCATCCCAGGCATCACCGCGATCCAGGCGCTCGCCGCCGCCCACGCGACCGCGCTCAACCGCATTGGCGATTCGATCCTGGTCACCACCGGCCGCCGCCTCACTGAGGAAGGCCTGCCCGCGAATGCCGGCTCGACGGTGGTCATGCTCGACGGCAAATGCGCCTTCAACACGCTGGCCGAAAAGGATGTCTTAATCCAGTGGGGCGCCTATCTCGGCACGCCGGACGAGATCATCGTCTCCGGACGCCTCGGCGATGTCGGCGCCGAGATCGAGAAAGTGCGCGAGGAAGCCCGCCGGAAAAAGGGCTGGATCATGGACACCTATCTGCTGAGGAAGCCAGGGCAGTAAGGGAGTAAGGGAGTAAGGGAATAGGGCGTGGTCGATTTCTTGCGCGTTGAGCAGCGCTGAGACATCATTCCCCTATTCCCCTATTCCCCTATTCCCCTACTCCCCTACTCCCCTACTCCCCTATTCAGCATCGATCTCCGCCTGCAAAGCCTGCATATGCACAGCGGCGGCAGAAGCGGCCGCGCGCTCGATGGCCCTGAAGCGGCTGACGACGGCGAGGCCCACCGGCGTCAACTGCGCGCCGCCGCCCTTCTTGCCGCCGGTCTGCGCCGAAACCAGCGGCTTGCCGAACACGCGGTTCATGTCCTCGACGAGGTCCCAGGCGTGCTTGTAGGACATCTCCATGCCGCGCGCCGCGGCAGAGATCGAGCCGAAGGCGGCGATCTGCTCCAAAAGCTCGACCTTGCCCGGGCCGATCCGCCCGTCGGGATCGAGGTTTATCCGCAGGCTCAGCGACGGCATCCCTTGTCCTCCGCGGTCACGTCAAAAATACTCCCATTGCGGCCAAATCGCTATTCCAATGTAACATAGCGGTATTGCCCTTTCGTCAACCATCGGCCTCGGCCGGCAGCCCGGCCCCGGTCGTCGCGCTGTCGAAGCTCACCGTCTTGATCACGGCGAAGACCTCGCGGCCGAGTTCAAGGCGCAGGCTCTGTTTCGACTGCTCGGTGATGCGCGCCAGCACGGTCGCACCGTTGCAATCGATGGCGATTTCCACTGTGGGTCCGACGCCCGGCCTGACCGCGGCGATCGTCCCAGCCAGTATATTGAGCGCGCTGAGGCCCGCCGGCTGCTCGGTCGCGATCATGACATCGCGGGCCCGGATGCGGAGCCGCACCGGAGATCCCACCGGCCGTGCAATGCGCGGTATGCGGATGTCGCCGGCCGGCGAGCCCAACACCGTCATGCCGAAAGCCTCGTCGTGACGCAGCACCCTGGTGTCGAGCACCGCGCCGCCCTCGCCCCGTTCCTCCGCCGGCAAAAGATCCAGCCGCTGCATGATCGCCTCGGCCGGGCCGAAGGCGGCAACCTTGCCTTGCGAAAGCACCACCACGTCGCTCGCCAGCCTCGCCACCTCGGCGACGGAATGGCTGACATAGACGATCGGGATCTTCGTCTCGTCGCGCAGCCGCTCGATATAGGGCAGGATTTCGGATTTGCGCGCTTCGTCGAGCGAGGCGAGCGGTTCGTCCATCAATAAGAGCTTCGGGCTGGCAAGCAGGGCACGGCCGATCGCCACCCGCTGCTTTTCGCCGCCCGAAAGTTTCGCCGGCCGCCGGTCGAGCAGATGGCCGATGCCGAGCAGGTCGACCACCGCATCGATATTGGCGTAGCGCTCGGCAGGCGGCGTGAACCAGCGTCCGTAGCGCAGATTGCCGGCGACGCTCATATGCGGGAAGAGCCGCGCATCCTGAAAAACCATGCCGATCCGCCGCTTGTGCATCGGCACGAACATGCCGGCGGCGGTATCGATCAGCACGCGGCCGTCGACCGCGATGCGCCCCTTCTGCGGCCGGATCAGCCCGGCGACCAGGTTGATCAGCGTCGACTTGCCGGAGCCCGACGGCCCGAACAGCGCCGTGAGCCGGCCGGCGCTTTCGAAATCCGCTTCGAGCGCGAAATCGCCGAGGCGATGGCTGATGTCGACCGAGAGCGTCATTCGATGTCCATCCGCCGGCCGACGCGCCGCGCAAGGACCTCGGAGGCCACCAGCGCCACCATGGAGATGACGATCGAGATCAGCGTCAGTCTCAGCGCCCCGGCATCGCCGCCCGGCACCTGCGTGAAGGTATAGATCGCCGAGGGCAGCGTCTGCGTCTCGTTGGGGATGTTGGAGACGAAGGTGATCGTGGCGCCGAACTCGCCCATCGCCTTGGCGAAGGAGAGGATCGCGCCGGCGATCAGCCCGGGCAGGATCAGCGGCAGCGTGATGGTGGCGAAGACCCAGGGCGGATTGGCGCCGAGCGTGCCGGCGGCTGCCTCCATCTTGCGGTCGACCGCCTCGATCGACAGCCGGATCGCCCGTACCATCAGCGGAAAGCCCATCACTCCGCAGGCGAGTGCCGCACCCGTCCAGCGGAACGAAAAGACGATGCCGAAATGCTCGGCAAGGAAGGCGCCGGCGGGGCCACGCTTGCCGAACGTCAGCAGCAGCAGATAGCCGGTCACCACCGGCGGCAGGATCAGCGGCAGATGCACCAGCCCGTTGAGCAAGGTCTTGCCCCAGAACCGCCCGCGGGCGAGCAGCAGCGCGATCAGGACGCCGGGCGGCAGGCTGGCGAGCATCGCCACCGTTGCCACCTTGATCGACAGCCGGACCGCATTCCATTCGTCGGGAGTGAGGTCCAGCAGCCAACTCATATGCGGTGTAAGGTCTCTCTCAGTTGCTCGCAGCGAGCACCGTAAACCCCTGTTCCTTGAAGAGCGCGGCAGCCTTGGCCGACTCGACGCACTTCAGGAAGGCAGCCGTATCCTTGTCCTTCGAATCCGCCGTCTGGGCAATCGGGTAGATGATCGGCGGATGCGAATCCTCGGGGAAGGTTCCGACAACCTTCACGCCCTTATCGGCATGCGCGTCGGTGGCGTAGACGATGCCGAGCGCGGCCTCGCCCGTCGACACCAGCTTCAGCGCGGCGCGCACGTTCTCGGCTTGCGCGACCTTGCCTTCGATCGAGGACCAGACGCCCAGCGATTCCAGCGCCGCCTTGCCGTATTTGCCGGCCGGCACAGCCTTGACGTCACCCATTGCGAGCCTGCTGTCGCCGATGAGCTTGGCGAGATCGAAGCCTTTCTCGACCTTCGCCTCGACCTTGGAGTCCTTCGGCGCCACCAGCACGATCTGGTTGCCGAGCAGCTTCACTTCGGTGTCCGGTTTGGTCAGCTTCTTGTCGGAAAGATATTTCATCCAGTCGAGGTCGGCCGAGATGAAGACATCGGCAGGCGCGCCGCCTTCGATCTGCTTGGCCAGCGCCGAGCTTGCCGCATAGGAAATGGTCGCCGCTTCGCCGACCTCCGGCTCGCAGGCCTTGTTGGCCGCATCGAGCGCGTCCTTGAGGCTCGCCGCGGCGAACACGACCACCTTGTCGTCGGCACGGGCCGCCGGCACGGCCGCCATCAACGCTGCCGCCAGTCCGCCGATGGCGAACGCCTTCAAGCCAAAGCCCTTGCCCGTCATGAAACCTCCCTGTTGAAAGTCCGTTCAGCTCAATGCCTTTGACCGATATATCCAGATGAACATAACAATGGAAGGCTTTTTAGCCTCGGGACCATTGTTAGGCGGGATCCTCCCAGCCTACGATGAAGCCCATTCGATACAGCGAAGGAGAGGCACATGAAGATCAGCGCCCGCAATATCCTGAAGGGCAAGGTCACCGAGATCGTCAAGGGAGCGACCACCTCGCATGTCAGGATCGACATCGGCGGCGGCGCCATCGTCACCGCTTCGATCACCAATGAAGCGGTTGCGGACCTCGCGCTCGAAAAAGGCAAGCAGGCCTACGCGGTGATCAAAGCGTCCGACGTCATGGTCGGGATCGATTGATGCTGGCGCGCCCCGCGTGGTGCGGGGGTGAGGCCCCTACACTGCAATAGGCGCCTTGATGCTGGCGTCGGCAAAATAGTTCTCGAGGCGGAAATCCTCGAAGCGGAAGGCGAAGAGATCCTTCACCTCCGGATTGATCCACATCGTCGGCAGCGGTTTCGGCGTGCGCCGCATCTGCTCGCGCGCCTGCTCGAAATGGTTCGAATAAAGATGCGCGTCGCCGAGCGTGTGGACGAAGTCGCCGGGCTTCAGCCCGGTGACCTGCGCCACCATCATGGTCAGCAAGGCGTAGGAAGCGATGTTGAACGGCACGCCGAGGAAGATGTCGGCCGAGCGCTGGTAGAGCTGGCAGGAGAGCCGGCCCTCCGAGACGTAGAACTGGAACAGGCAGTGGCAGGGCGGCAGCGCCATCGCCTCCACCTCGGCCGGGTTCCAGGCCGAGACGATCAGCCGGCGCGAATTGGGATTCTTGCGTATCTCCTTGAGAAGGCCCGCGATCTGGTCGATCCCGCCGCCATGCCCGTCCGGCCAGGAGCGCCACTGCTTGCCGTAGACAGGCCCCAGGTCACCGTTCTCGTCGGCCCATTCGTCCCAGATGGTGACGCCGTTGTCGTTGAGATATTTGATGTTGGTGTCGCCGGCCAGGAACCACAGAAGCTCGTGGATGATCGACTTCAGGTGCAGCTTCTTGGTGGTGGTGACCGGGAAACCGCGCGAAAGGTCGAAGCGCATCTGGTAGCCGAACACCGAGCGCGTGCCGGTGCCGGTGCGGTCGCCACGGTCGGCGCCGTTTTCCAGCACATGCTTCAACAGGTCGAGATATTGGCGCATCGGCTCCGCCTCGATTCGGATGACAGATGATCATAACCGACTGGCCGTCGGTCGAACACCGTAAAGCCCGTCACAAATGTGGATCGTGCGCCGGAGAATCCAGGGCGCGCCGACACGACGGCGTGCCGGCTACCGACGGCCACGCTCAGAGAGAACCCAGCTTGCCCAGATCCTTCGCCACCAGGTAGTAGAAGGTCACGCGGCTCTTGGTGTTGTCGGCGGCCATCGCCTTGCAGACTTTCTCGATCGAGGCGTCGGCCTTGGCGGCATCGGCGATGCCGAGCTTCTTGCCGACCCAGTTCTCCCGAACGCGCTCGAGTTCCTTCGGGTCGGTGCAGGACACCAGCGCGGAATCGCGGTTCCTGAGTGCGATGCCCAGATGCTTGACGATCTTCTCGACCGCGTCGGCGCTAACGCCGGCATCGTATTTCTTCACATCCGCAAGATAGTCGGCCATCAAACTTCCCCTCGTCGGCGCCACGGATCCGGTCAATGAGGCTTGTGGCGCGCCGCGCAAGCTGTGCGCTAGGTCAGAGATTCCTCATCGCCGGCGGAGCTTCGATTGAGTAAGCGCGCAAGTCAACCCTCGGCTGTCGAGTTTGGCGCCGGGGACAAGTGCCGGTTTGGCCTTCCATTTTCCATGATCGGTCCCTATATTCTTTTCGTCGGCTTGACCGACTATGGCGATAAACAGGCGATGAAATAAGCCGTTCGGACCCGGGGGCGGTACCCGGCGCCTCCACCAAAAACCGCTCTGGTCGACGGAGCGGCTTTTGCTGGGGGCGAAATAGGATCGACGAAGGTGTAAAGATCGTACTTTTGCCCGGCATTGTACCACCGTCATCGGGCTAAACTTATAGTTGCCAACGACAACTATGCGGAAGCTCGTCTCGCTGCTTAATGCAGTGCGAACGCTTCGAATCAAGCCCTAGAGGTTCGCACTTCTAGGCGGGGTTCGGAGGTACCTGGCAACAGAAACCTCCACCTTCCCCCCTCTTTGCTTTCATCCGAACTCGACCGAACGGCCAAGGCTCGTCCGGCGCGCATGCGCCATCCTGCCCTCGACGTGGCCGGATTGTCATCGACGTGAAAAAGGCCGGGCAAGCCCGGCCTTTTTCGATCTTTTGTGGGTTCTCTTACTCCGCGGGCGCTTCGACCGCTTCGCGCGCTCGGCCGAGTGTAAGCTTGGCTAGGCTGAACGAGATCACCGCGCAAAGCGTGATGCCGGCAACCATGGGCAGCGGCGTGCCGTCGAAGAAGATGCCGGCGACGCCCATCGCCAGCGCGCCGATGGCGAAGTGCAGCGTGCCCATCAGCGCCGAGGCGGTGCCGGCGATCTCGCCATGCTCTTCCATCGCCAGCACCGAGGTGGTCGGGATGACCAGGCCGAGGAAGCCGTAGCCGACGAAGAGCAGCGCCGCCATCACGTCGAGCCGGTCGACGCCCGAAGCCATGATCGCGAACAGCGCCACCATCACCGTGGCGTAGCCGGTGACCGCCACCCAGACGACCCGCTTCAAGCCAAAGCGATCGGCCAGCATTCCGGTCAGCTGCGACATGCCGATGAAGGCGACCGCATTGATCGAGAAGAACACGCTGTAGACCGACGGCGACAGGCCGTAATGGCCGATCAGGATGAAGGACGAGCTCGACAGGTAGACGAAGAAGCTCGCAATGCCGAAGCCGGCGATCGCCGTCAGGCCGAGAAAGTTGCGGTCACCCATCAGATAGCGGTAGCCGGCCAGCGCCGTGCCGAAGGACGAGTTGGCGCGCTCCTCGACCGACCGCGTCTCGTTCAGCGAGGTGGCGAGCAGGATGGTGGCTAAAGCCGCGGCACCCGTGACCGTCCAGAACACGGCGCGCCAGCCGAAACTCTCGATGATCTGGCTGCCGGTCAGCGGCGCCAGGATCGGCGACACCGAGAAGACGAGCATCAAGAGCGACATCAGCTTGGCCGCCTCGTTGCCGGTGTGCAGGTCGCGCACGATGGCGCGCGGCATGGCCATGCCAGCACTGGCGCCGAGCCCCTGCAGGAAGCGGAACGCGATCAGCCACTCGATATTGGGCGCAGTGGCCGAGCCGACGCCGCCGACCATGAACAGTGCAAGGCCGGCATAGAGCGGCAGCTTGCGTCCGACCATGTCGGAGATTGGTCCGACGACGATCTGGCCGAAACCCATCGACAGGAAGAAGATCAAGAGGCTCATCTGCACGGCAGCGGTGCCGGCCTTGAGATCCTCACCGATCGAGGGCAGCGCGGGAAGATACATATCGATGGCGAACGGTCCGATTGCGGACAACAAGCCGAGCACGACCGCGATGCGGAGGAATTTGGGACTCATGATAGGGCTTCTTTCGGATCTGGTTGCCGCCGAGGTCCGGCGTCTACCCAAGGACGTTCCATCCCGCGGAAATCCGACATCCAAGAGCGAACTTGTTCGTCTCAAGAGCGAATTCATTCGTCTCAAGAGCGAATTCACTCGTCTCTCTCGGGAGCGGATTTCCCTTTATTGTGTCCACAAATTTAGACAGGCTTGTCCAATTCGTCAATCACCGCTATATAGATTTTGATGAAGCTCGGCGTTTCTCCTGACACTTTCCCGCCACGCAGCCATGAGGCCAAGCGCATATCGGTGGTCGACGCCGCGGCTTCGGTTTTCTGCCGGGAGGGTTATGCCGGCGCCAACATCGACCTGATCGCGGCCGAGGCCGGCGTTTCGCGCCAGACCGTCTACAATCACCATGGTGACAAGGAAAAGCTATTCATGGCCGTCGTGCGCGACCTGACGGAGCGCTGCAACGCCGGCATCTTCGCCACCATAGCCACCTTTCCGGACCAGCCCGCCGATCTCGAATCCGATCTCGTCGCCTTTGCGGTGCGCATGAACCGCAACTGCGTCTGCAACCGCGACGGCCGGTTCCTGCGCAAGCTGATCCAGGCCGAGGGCGAGCGCTATCCGGAACTTTTCGCCGAGTGGCGCGAACAGGGGCCGGGCCGCACATGGTCGGCGCTTGCCGCCCGCTTCGCGCGCCTCGCTTATGCCGGGCATCTGTCGATCGACGATCCGGACGTGGCGGCGCGCCAGTTCTTCGCTCTGGTC
Organism: Mesorhizobium sp. M1E.F.Ca.ET.045.02.1.1; assembly: GCF_003952485.1. Classification (NCBI taxonomy): domain Bacteria; kingdom Pseudomonadati; phylum Pseudomonadota; class Alphaproteobacteria; order Hyphomicrobiales; family Phyllobacteriaceae; genus Mesorhizobium; species Mesorhizobium sp. M1E.F.Ca.ET.045.02.1.1. The sequence continues at coordinate 4,473,815 of NZ_CP034447.1, read as the reverse complement.
AATGCCGAGCTGCAAATAACCTTCATGCTCGGCGGCATGCCGACGGAAGACGAGGTCCTGCGCTCGGCCACCAACGGCGTGCGCACCTTCCTCCGCGCCTTCGGCCTGCGGAAAGCAGCGTCCGTCAAGCAGGCCGCCCTCGCCCACGCCTGAGCGATCAAATCGCCGCCATTCCCCTTGGCCTCGGCGTTAGGCGCCTATATGCGGTTTACGCCGCGCCCAAGCTTGATTACAGCTATGCGGACGATTCAACGGAACCCGACCGTCACATGGCCGACGACCACATCCGCTACGACATTCTGGCCCAGGAGGCCCTGCGCGGCGTCATGCGCAAGGTCCTGGCCGAAGTCGCGCGCACCGGCCTTCCCGGCAACCATCATTTCTTCATCACCTTCCTGACCGGCGCGCCCGGCGTGCGCATATCCTCGCGGCTGCGCGAGCGCTATCCGGAGCAGATGACCATTGTCATCCAGTTCCAGTATTGGGACCTGAAAGTGACCGATACCGGCTTCGAAGTGGGACTCTCCTTCTCCGACGTGCCTGAGAAGCTGGAGATCCCCTTCTCCGCCGTGCGCGGTTTCTACGACCCTTCGGTGAATTTCGAGCTCGAATTCGACGTCAAGGCGGAGAATGCCGCGGAAGATGACGATGCCGCGCCGGCCTCGGAGCCGCTCGCAGTCGTGACCGAAAAGAAACCGGAATCGAAGAAGAAGACGGCCGAGGCCGAAAAGAAGCCGGCTGTCGCCGACACCAGCGGCAAGAGCGCCGACGTGGTTTCGCTCGACGCCTTCCGCAAGAAGTGAACCGGTGAGATGGGCGAGGTCGTCAATCTCCGCCGGGCCCGCAAGCAGAAAGCGCGCATCGAGAAGGAACGCCTGGCCAGTGAGAACCGGGCGCTGCATGGCCGCTCCAAGGCCGAGCGCGAACGTGACCGGGTGACCTCCGACAGGACGGAAAAATTCATCGACGGCCATCGCCGAGAAAAGCCCGGCGATCCGGACGGACGCTGAGCGCCTCCGATGGCCGCGGTCGAAAAACGTTCGGTAACAATCCGCGGTCACCGCACCAGCTTCTCCCTGGAGCAGCCTTTCTACGATGACCTCGTCACGATCGCGGCGCAGCGATCGATTTCGCTCGCGGCCCTGGTCGCGGAGATCGACGAGACGCGGACCCGCGACGCGAATCTGTCCTCCGCGCTCAGGCTCTACGTGCTGGCCTGGGCAAAACGCGGCAAGGCTTCCTGAGATGAATCGCTTCAGGCGGTGTGGAGAATTCGCGAGCTTCCTGACTGGATGAGTCTCAGCCGCCGTCCAGCGACTTCAAAAGATTGTCGATCGTGAACGGATTGGCCTTGGGCTTCGGCGGCTCCGGCGCTGAACTGTCGTTGACGCCTGGAAGCGACCGGTCGACCTTTGGCGTTTGCTGGGCCGCCTTACGCTGGGCTTCCAGCTTTGCCTGTTCAGCCTTCTTGCGATCCGCTTCGGCTTGAGCCTTGGCCGCCTCATCGGCAGCCCGTTGTTCTGCCTCGGCTTTCGCTTCCGCATCCGCTTTGGCTTTCGCTTCCGCCTCCGCTTTGGCGCGCGCTTCCGCCTCGGCCTGAGCCTTGGCATCGGCCTCCGCCTTGGCTTTCGCCTCTTCTTCCGCTTTGGCCTGCGCCTCAGCTTCCGCCTTTGCCTGTGCCTCCGCCTCGGCTTTCGCCTTGGCCTCAGCCTCGGCCTTCTGCCGCGCCTCTTCCTCCTGCCGGCGCAATTCTTCGGCCGCCCGGTCGCGCTCGGTCTGCAGCGCGGCGTAGTAGCGCGCCTCGCGCCGCAGCCTCTGCTTCTCGAGCAGCGCCGCCTGCATTGCCTCGACCCGCTGCTGTTCCTTCTCCAGCGCGCGCTGGGTCAGGAACTGCGCCAGCGGTTCGCTGTCGAACTGACGCGTCGTCGCACCGAGCGGACCGGCGAGGCTGAAATTCACGGCCGGCGCGGAACCGACCAGCGCCTCGTCGCCGGGACGATAGGTAATCGCGCCCCTTGCTGAAACGGTGCTTGTGTTGATGTCGGCGGTTACGTCGGCCGTCAGCATCGCCGCTGGATTGTCTAGGCTGATCGGCGGCGCGCGCAGCGTCCCATTGGCAACGGTGAAGGCAATATCGCTGTCACCTGCCGCGAAACGGCCCTCCCCGGCGATCTCAGGCGCGAAGCCGGCAGTCTTGGCGGCGTCGATATCGCGCCCGATCGCGTCGGCCCTGGCAATGATGGCGGCAAAGGCGTCGGGATTGATACCCGTGATGTTCAAGCCTTTCAGCGCCGCGGTGCCTGACCCGGACAAGGCGGCAATCATCGCATCGACCGACTTGCCGCTGGTCGACAGCGCCGCGGAAATATCGCCGCTGCCGCTGACGCCCGAACCCGGCAGCACGGAAAGATCACCGCCGGCCAGCTTCAACTGACCCGAAAACAGACCGGTGCCTTCCGTGTTCTTGAGTTCGAACAGCCCGGTCAGCGCACCGCCATAGAGCGTGGCCTTGAGGTTCGAGACATGGATGCCTTCCTGGTCGAGCTTCAGCGACAAGGCCGCGTCATGCGCGGTGGCGAACGGCCCGGCGGCAAGGGCGGCCGTATCGAGATCGAGATCGGCACTGAACGGCAGGGTCGACTTTTGGCTGAACGGCGCGGTCGGCCAGCCGCTCTTGTCGGATGTGAAGGACTGGTCCCCGAACAGCGACACCGCCAGCGGGTCGAGATCGAGTTCGTCGAGCGCCAGCGCGCCCGCGAGATGCGGCAGCCCATCTTTCATGTCGACATTGACGTCGCCGGACACTGCGGCCTTGTTGATCGCGCCGGTGAGCCCGCTCAGCACCAGAAGCCCATTGCCGAAATCGGCATCGGCGGCCAGCGATGCCGAAGTGCCGGTTCCCATGCCGGGCAGCCCGACGCCTGTCGTCATCAGCCACGGCTCGATATCGGCGGCGTCGAGATTGACCTTGCCCTTCGCCGTGGCGCCTTGCTGTGTCTCGGCGACGGTACCGTCAAAGCTCGCCCTGAAATCGTCGGCCGTCAGGTTGAAGCTGGTCGCCAGACCGCCGCCCAGCGAGCCTTTCGCCGAGAGATCCGTGGTCGCCTGTCCGAGCATGCCGAGAGGCAGCGCCGGCAATCCGTAAAGCGCGAGCAACGTGGCAGCGTTCTCGTTGCGGGCATTGAAGGTCAGCGATACCGGCGCATCGAGAAGCCGATCTGTCGTCCCCTTGCCAGAAAGCGAGGCCGAAAAGGCGGAGCCTCCGGCCTTGCCTTGCGCGGAGAGCGCGAGCCCCGTCGTGCCGTCGCCATTGTCGGCGGCACTCGTGACCAGGTCGATACGGGCATCCTGGAACAGTTCGGGATAGGCGGCCGCACGAGCAGCCAGGCCCTTCAGAAGCTGATTGTCCGGATAGTGTCGCGCCGCGACGTCGATCAGCGGCTTCAGATCCACGGCCACGACGGAAGCGTCGAGCTTGCCGGTCGGGCTTTCCGGAAAATCCTTGACGCGCCCGGTGGCGCTGATCGATGCGCCGGCAAGCCCGCCGACCGAGAGCCGGTCGATTTCGAGCAGACCCTGACGGAGCCTCAATGCGGTATCCACCGTGTCGGCAGTCAATCCGCCGGCGCTGACCGGGCCTGCCTTGATCTGGAAATCGAGGTCGCGGTCGGAGAACCGGTTGGCGCCCTTGTCGCTGACGAAGATCGAAGCGAAGGCCGCCAGCCCGTCGACATCGAGATCGCCGCCTTCCAGCCGCATCAGCACCGAGGGCCTCGCATCCTCTGGCTGGGTGGAATCGATGCTGCCCGAGAACTTCGCCTTGCCGAGGATGAGCTCGAGATCGCTGAAGGACTGGCGGTTCTCGCTGAGATCGACCTTGGCCTTGAAGCCCGCCGCCGGCAACCGGCGGATCGCATCGTCGACATCCTTCGACAGCCAGGCGGCGAAGCCGGACGGCTGCCCGACAGCAAGAAGCAGCGAGCCGGTGAAGCCGAAGCGGTCCTCGACGCTCAGCATGCCGTCGGCTTCGAGCGTCGCGCGGCCGGGCAGCGTCGCGGCAAGCGACTTCACCGACCAGCCGCCCTCGACCGGCTCGGCCGAGAGCCGCACGTCGCGCACCGTGGTGTCGCCCGCCACCACCGCCGGCAGCCTGACCTCGACCGTGCCCGGTATCGTCGGCTTCGGCATGTGCAGCAGCGTCTGCTCGAACGCCGCGATGCGTTGATCGAGCGTCAGCCCGGTTCCCGCGGATGCGCCCACCGCCTCGTCGAACTGCACCTGGGCGCCGCTGGCCTCGATCGAAAAATGCGGCTTCAGGCCGAGATCGACCGAGGCCTTGCCGTCTGCGGTGTAGGGATTGTCGAGTGGCCCGGTCTCGAAGCGGAACTCGTCCACGTTGAGTTTTTGGTGGTCGAGCGCGAATTTGCCGTTCAGCCGGAAGCCGGGATCGGGCTTGCCGGCGCTGACCTTCACGGGCTCGCCGTCGGTGCCGCGCAGCGTGGCCGAGTTTCTGTCGGCCCCATTCTTGTTGGAGGCCGAAACCTTGAACTGGCCGGAATAGACCGCCGCGCCCTTGACGATGCCGGCGTTGCCGTCGGTCTCAATGATCAGCGGATAGGCATCGGGATCCGCCTTCAGCCTGAGCCGCATCTGGCCGTCCGGCTCCACCTTGCCGGTCGAGGCCGAGACGTCCGTGCGCAGGCCGTCGAAGCGCAGCGTGCCGTCCATCCGCCAGGGGCCGGCGAGCGACTTGGCCGAAATGGTCGAGTTGATCTCGGAAATCAGGTGGCTGCGGGCACCAGCGGCATGGCGCAGTTCGATTTGTCCTTCGGTCACTGTCAGCTTCTCGATCGCGATCTGGTTCGGATCGAACGGCGTTGTCGGGCGTATCGCCCAGTCGACCGTGCCGTCGCCGGCGACGTCGATGGTCGCCTTCGGATGAACCAGCCGCATGTCGAAGATGAGCAGCTCGCCGCGCAGGAAAGGCGCAAGCTCCGCATCCATGGAGAAGGTCTCCATCGTCATTGCCAGCTGGCCGCCAGGGCCGCCGGCGACCTCGACGTTGGAGAAGGTCACCGACGGGAAAGGCAAAAGCCGCGCCGTCGCATCGCCTTTCACTGTCACCTTGCGGCCAAGGATGGTGCTCGCCTCGCGTTCGAAATCGGCGCGGTAGCCGGTCCAGTCGATAAAATACGGCACCACCAGCGCCGCGCACAGCACCAGCACGAACAGGCCACCGAAGATCACGAACAGGCGTGCGAGCATCTGCTCCAGAGCGTAGGATTAAAGTCAGCCGCACTCTACCCGCATCCGCGTGTCGATAAAGAGGCAATTCGCCGGTGTCGGCGCGCAATCGAGAGCAGCATCCGCGGTTGCGCGATCGCTCGCGGTCGCGATATCTTTTTGGAGCACACGCTACCCCGAGCGGCCAAGCGCCGGTCGCGATCATCCCCACCGAAACGCGGAGCATTCCCGATGTCAGGCAAGAACTGGGACAGGGTCCCGATCGATGCGCAAAGCGTCGATGCTCCGCTGTCGCTCGCCGCGGTTTTTCTCGTCGTCACGGTCGGCGGCGATAGGGCGGCGCTCTCGAAGGTGGCCTCGGTGCTCGGCCAGCTTGACGATCTCGTCAAGAATGTCGGCTTCCGTGACCTGTCCGGCCGATTGTCGTGCATCGCCGGCATCGGTCACGAGCTATGGGCGCGTCTCTCACCGGACGGGCGGCCGCGCGAACTGAAACCCTTTGCGCCGATCGACGGACCGGTCCATTCGGCGCCATCCACGCCGGGCGATCTCCTCTTCCATATCCGTGCTGAACGCTCCGACATGTGCTTCGAGTTCGAACGCATCCTGCTCAGCAGCCTGGGTGGCAGCGTGACGGTCGTCGACGAGGTCACCGGCTTTCGCTATTTCGACGCGCGCGACCTGCTGGGCTTCGTCGACGGGACGGCCAACCCGACCGGCCTCGACCTGCCGGCTTCGGCCCTTATCGGCGACGAGGATGCCGATTTCGCCGGCGGCAGTTATGTCGTCGTCCAGAAATATCTGCACGATCTCGGTTCCTGGGCGGAAACGCCGACGCATGTCCAGGAGGAGATCATCGGCCGCACCAAGATCGACAACATCGAGATCGATGACGACGACAAGCCGCGCAAGTCGCACAAGTCGCTCGCCACGATCGAGGACGACGCCGGCAACGAATACGACATCCTACGCGACAACATGCCTTTCGGCCGGCCAGGGCAGAAGGAGTTCGGAACCTACTTTATCGGCTACACCCGTTATCTGTGGGTAATCGAAAAGATGCTGCAGCGCATGTATGTCGGCGAACCGCCGGGCGCCTATGACCGGCTGCTCGACTTCTCGACGCCGCACACCGGCACGACTTTCTTCGCGCCGACCCGACCCATGCTGCAGAAGCTTGCGGAGCCGCAATAGCGCCTGGCCGCCGGATCACCCTGCCGGCAAGATCTTGCCCGGGTTCATGATGTTCAGCGGATCGAGCGCCTGCTTGATCGTGCGCATGACATCGACACCGTGGCCGAGCTCATGACGCAGGAAGCCGACCTTGCCCTGGCCGATGCCATGCTCGCCGGTGCAGGTGCCTTCCATGGCGATCGCGCGCATGTTGAGCCTGGCGACGAATTTTTCCGCGAGCGCGATTTCCTGCGGATTGTCGACATCCATCAGCACCAGCACATGGAAATTGCCGTCGCCGGCATGGCCGACGATCGGCGCGATCAGGCCCATTTCGGCAATGTCGGCCTCGGTTTCGGTGACGCATTCGGCGAGCCGCGAGATCGGCACGCAGACATCGGTCGAAAGCCCCTTGGCGCCGGGGCGGAGCGTCAGCGAAGACCAATAGGCGTCGTGCCGCGCCTTCCAGAGCTTCGTGCGCTCCTCCGCGACGCTGGTCCACAGGAACGGCCCGCCGCCATTTTCCTCGGCTATCATGCCGAAGGTTTCGGCCTGTTCGGCGACGCCCGCGTCGCTGCCGTGGAATTCGACGAACAGGCACGGGCTCTCGGGATAGTCGAGCTTGGAATAATTCTTCATCGCCCGCATCTGCAACGCGTTGACCAGTTCGATGCGTGCCACCGGGATGCCCATCTGGATGGTCGCAATCACCGTGTTGCAGGCTGCCTCAAGACTCGGAAAAGGACAGACGCCGCCGGAGATCGCCTGCGGAATGCCCTGGAGTCTCAGCGTCAGCGAGGTGATGATGCCGAGCGTGCCTTCCGAGCCGATCAGCAGCCGCGTCAGGTCATAGCCGGCCGAGCTTTTCTTTGCCCGCTTGCCGGTCGTCACCGCCTCGCCGTCCGCCATCACGGCGGTCAGTGACAGGACGTTTTCGCGCATGGTGCCGTAGCGCACGGCGTTGGTGCCCGACGCGCGCGTTGCCGCCATGCCGCCGAGCGAGGCGTTGGCACCGGGATCGATCGGGAAGAACAGGCCGGTGTCGCGCAGATGCCGGTTGAGGTCCTCGCGCGTCACGCCGGGCTCGACCGTGCAGTCGAGATCCTGCGGATTGACCGACAGGATGCGGTTCATGCGCGAGGTGTCGATCGAGATGCCGCCGCCCGGCGCATTGGTGTGCCCTTCGAGCGAGGAGCCGACGCCGAAGGCGATGACCGGCACGCGATGCGCGGCGCAGGCGCGCACGATCTCCTGCACCTCGGCTGTGCTCTCCACGAAGGCGACGCCGTCCGGCGCCTGGGTCGGGATATAGGTGGTGGTGTGCGCGTGCTGGCTGCGGATCGCCTCTCCGGTCTGGAAACGCTCGCCAAACTGTTGCTTGAGGATGCCGAGCACGGCGGCGATGCCTTCCTCGTTGCGCTCGACGGGATTGAGGTCGCTCAAAGCCATGATTTCCTCCGCGAATGGACCAGCGGCCACTCTTGTAATGCAGCTATGGATGATGCCTAAAGCAATTCCAGGAAAAGTGTGAAGCGGTTTTCCGTCCGGAATTGCGCCAAACAACGAGAACCGCACCAGCCACGCCCTGTCCAGCGACGATCAAGGAAAACCAGATGACGATGCCCGCGCCGATCATTTCCAAGCCGATGGCGATCGAGAAGGACTGGATCGACTATAACGGCCATCTCAACATGGCCTACTACAACGTGCTGTTCGACCGCTGCTCGGACGAAGCGTTCGAGTTGATGGGCATGGGACCGAACTACGCCAAGGAACGGCGCCTCACCATCTACACGGCGGAAGTCCATGTCTGCTACGTGCAGGAGCTGCATCTCGACCATAAGGTGAAGGTCTCTTTCCAGCTCATCGACCATGACGAGAAGCGGCTGAGAGCCTATCAGGAAATCCGCCATGTCGACGGCTGGCTGGCCGCAACGTCCGAGCAGCTTGCGCTGCATGTCGACATGGCCGGACCGAAGGTCGCCCCCTTCCCGGCCGATGTGATGGCGCAGATTGAAGCCATGCGCGCCGCCCATGCCGCGCTGCCGATGCCGGAGCGCGCCGGCCGCTCGATCGGCATCAAACGCAAGAGCGCTTGAAAAGCGGCGCGCCCGCGTTAACCTTACCAAGGTTTTAACGTGAACAAGCCACTTGAGTCCGTTGAACGACTCAGTGGACGGTTCGAAAACCGCCGTACCGGGTTACGCGCGGGCGGCAGGCGGAATGCGGCGCGAGGACAGTGCATGAAAACCGACATCAAGGTCGAAGTGGAGCGGTTGGTGGCCGATCCGCGCATCACCGACTACGATTTCTGGCGATCGCTGAAGAACGTCAACAACGAGATCTTCCATATCGCCAACAACAACGAGCCCATACCCTTCGACATGATCCGCTGGCGCGCGATTCTGAAACAGGCGCGCATGAGGCGGGGGCATACCGAGCCCTCAGCGCTCCCTTAAACCGCCGAGCGGCGAGCGCGGCTCGACCGGCGACGACTGGATGATGGCGGTGTTGGTCATCGCATAGGGGATGATCTTGTCGATCACCCGCTCCAGCTCGGCCACGGAGCCGACATGGGCGAGCGCGATGAAGCAATCCTCGCCGGTCACCCGGTCGCACTGCGCGATTTCCGGCAGCTCGCGGATGATCTCCGCCACAATGGAAAGCTGCCCGGGCACCGGTCTGATCCTGAGCCATGCCGACAGCTTCATGCCGAGCGCCGCCGGATTGATCCTCACCGTATAGGCCTCGATCACGCCATTCTCCTGCAGCTTGCGGATGCGCTCGGCCACGCTCGGCGCCGAGAGCCCGACGGTCCGCGCAAGCTCAGCCGTGCTGGTGCGGGCATCCTTCTCCAGGAGCCGTAGGATTTTCAGGTCGGCCGCATCCAGATCGGCATTTTCATTTCGAAGGCGTTTCAAGAGAATTATCTTTCTTTGGAAAGTGAACGGCTATCAAGGCCGTTCATCGCCCATATCAACCGCGAAGTTCGCCTGCGATAATGATCCTATGAATTCTGAAGCGCAAGTTCGTGGAACGAACCAGGCCAGTGGCGACATCAACGCTGCGCGCCCTGCCCTCGCCGGGCTGGCCAAAGCGCTGCCGCCGCATGTCTGGTTTTGCGTCAGCGCGGTCTTCCACTATCTCGGACCGGCCTTCGCCGTGCTGCTGTTCGCTCAGGTCGGCGTGCTCGGCATGGCCTGGCTGCGCATCGCCACGGCCGCGCTCGTCTTCGCGCCGCTCACCAAGCCGTGGCAGGTTTTCGCGCGCGCCGACCGCTCGGCACGGCTCCTGCTGTTGGCCTTCGGCGCCTGCCTGGCGGTGATGAACTGCGCGTTCTATCTGGCGCTCGACCGCCTGCCGATCTCGCTGGTCGCCGCGATCGAATTCGTCGGCACGATCGGCGTCGCGCTGGTCGGCCTCAGGAGCCGGCGCAATGTCGCAGCGCTGGCCATCGCCGTCGCCGGCACCTTGCTGCTGATCGATATCAAATGGTCCAGCGACCCGGTCGGCCTGTTCTGGGCCTTTTTGAACGGCGCGCTGTTCGTCGGCTACATCGTGCTGGGCCACCGCATCGCCCAGACCGGCATCGGCATCACAGGTCTCGGCACCGCCATGGCGATCGCCTTCCTCGTCGTGCTGCCGGTGGGCTTCAGCGAGGCGCTGCCCGCTTTTTCGGCCCCGCAACTGCTCGTCGCCGCGATCGGCGTTGGCATCTGCTCCTCGGTTATCCCTTACATCTGCGACCAGCTCGCCATGGCGCGGCTGCCGCGCGCCAGCTTCGCTTTGATGCTCTCGCTCTTGCCGCTCACCGCGACGCTGATCGGCGTCATCGTGCTCAGACAAGTTCCGAGCCTCACTGACTGCCTCGGCATTGCGCTGGTCGTGGTGGGCGTGGCCATGCACAAGCCGGCGCAGGAGTGATCCGCCGACGGTGTCGTTTGCAGGCCGGGCTCACCTGAACATCACACACCTCAGGCCAGCTTCTCTTTCAGGAACGCGATCGTCCTCCCCCAAGCGAGATCGGCCGCCTTCTTATCGTAACGCGCGGCCGAGGTGTCGTTGTTGAAGGCGTGGTTGACGCCATCATAGACATAGACCGTGTATTCGACATGCGCAGCATCGAGCGCCTTCTTGTAGGCATCGATGCCGGCGTCGATGCGTTCATCCAGCCCGGCATAATGCAACAGCAGCGCCGCCTTGATCTTCGGCACATCCTCGGCCTTCGGCTGCATGCCGTAATAGGCGACGCCGGCGCTGAGGTCCGGTGCGTTGACGGTAAGCTGGTTCACCGTGCCGCCGCCCCAGCAGAACCCGACCGCGCCGACCTTGCCGTTGCCGTCCTTCAAGCCCTTGAGGTACGCGACCGTCGCGACGCCGTCGGCCGTGACTTGGGCGGCGTCGAGCTTGGCGAACATGTCGCGCGCCTTGTCCTCGTCGGCGGGCGTGCCGCCGAGCGGCGACAGGAAATCGGGCGCCAGCGCGATGAAGCCTTCCAGCGCCACGCGCCGGGCGACATCGCGGATATGCGGATTGAGTCCCCGATTCTCGTGGACGACGATAACGGTGCCGGGCTTGCCAGACTGGCCCGCCGGCTTGACCAGATAGCCCTTCATCTCGCCGCTGCTGCCCGGATAGGCGATGTCCTCACCCTTCACACGCGGATCGTCCTCGGCGACGATCGCCGCCTGGGCCGAATTCGCCGCCAGCATCGGTGCGATCGCAGCGGCCGCCGCGCCCGATCCGGCGAGCCTGGTCAGTTGCTCCATGAAGCGGCGTCGGTCGAGGGTCAAATGCGTGTACTCGTCATAGGCATCGATCATCGCCTGAGTGATGATGGGCTGCGTGATGACAGGCCTGGCTGAAGGTTCGGTCATGGTTCTCCCCGTGACTGTGTGATGCGCAAGATAGGGTTGAAGCTTGCCCGGTCCAGTCACGGACGGGTGACCGTCTGGCCGGATCGTTCGTTCATCGGCACGCTTCCCTCGCGGCGGATACCGCCAAGGCGGGTCATCACGTTTTGGTCATTTCCGAAAGCCTTGATGGTGCTGTCACATTAGGAAGGGAAGCTGTCGATACGGTCGCGCCCGATCCAGACGACGAAAAGGGGAATGCCATGAACGTTCAGGATATCGTCAACTCCGTTTCGCAGAAGGCGGGGCTCGACCAGCCAACCACCGAGAAGGTCGTCGGCACCATCTTCTCCGTGCTCGAGCACGAAGCTGAAGGCACCAGCGTTTCGTCCTTCTTCGATCAGATCCCGGGCGCCGATGCGCTGGCCCAGAAATACGATGTGATGGCCGCCGGCGCCGCAGCTGGTTCGGGTGGCGGCTTGCTGTCTTCGCTGCAGGGAGCGTTGGGCGGCGTGCTCGGCGAAAAGGCAGGCGCATTGATCAACGGCGTCGCGGCACTGAAAGAGTCCGGCCTCGACATGGCGCAGATCCGGCAGGCCGGCGAGACTTTGATCAAGCAGGCCGAAGCGGCTGCCGGCCCCGACCTCACCAACCAGGTGCTCGGTCAAGTGCCCAGCCTGAGGAGCCACCTTGGCCTTTGAGCTTAACCCGGCGCCTTACTTCGGCAGCGTGTAGGCCATCACGTAGTCGCCCGGCTTGGTGCCGACCGAGCCGTGACCGCCGGCGACGATGACGACGAACTGGCGGCCGTCGGCGACCGTGTAGGTCATCGGCGTCGACTGCCCTCCCGCGGGCAGCCTTGCCCGCCAGAGCTGCCTGCCGGTGGTGAGATCGTAGGCGCGCAGATAATCGTCGACCGCGGCGCCCAGGAAGGCGACCCCGCCGGCGGTGACCATCGGCCCGCCAATGCCCGGCACGCCGACCTTGAACGGCAGCGGCAGCGGCGTCATGTCGTAGACGGTGCCGTTGCGATGCTTGTAGGCGATAGTTCCCGTCCTGAGATCGACGCCGGCGACATAGCCCCAGGGCGGCGCCTGGCAGGGAATGCCGAGCGGCGACAGGAACGGTCCCATCACCACCGCGTAAGGCGCGCCCTCGTTGCGGTTGAGCCCCTGTTCGCTGCCTTTGGTGTTGTCGCCCGGCGGCGGCACGTCAGCGCGCGGAATGAGCTTGGACGTGAAGGCGAGATAGGTCGGCATGCCGAACATCACCTGCCGCACCGGGTCGACCGCGACGCCGCCCCAGTTGAAGACGCCGAAATTGCCGGGATAGATCAGCGATCCCTGCAGCGAGGGCGGCGTATAGCGCCCCTCATAGCGCAGCTTCCTGAGCTCGATCCGGCACGCCAGCTGGTCGAACATGGTGACGCCCCACATGTCGGCGCCGGTCAGCGGCTTGGGATTGAAAGACAGGTCCGATTCCGGCTGTGTCGGCGAGGCATGGTCGCCTTCGATCGCGCCACCCGGCGCCGGCATTTCCTTCACCGGGATGATCGGCTCTCCGGTGCTCCGGTCGAGCATATAGAGGTCGCCCTGCTTGGTCGGCCCGACCAGTGCCGGCACGACCGTGCCGTTGACCGAGGTGATGTCGACCAGCGTCGGTTGGGCCGGCACGTCCATGTCCCACAGATCGTGATGCACCAGCTGGCGAACCCAGCGCAATTGCCCGGTGTTGAGGTCGAGCGCGGTGATCGAGGAGGAGAATTTCTCGACATTGGCGCTGCGGCCCATGCCGAGCTGGTCCGGCGTTTGGTTGCCGAGCGGCACATAGAGCAGGCCGAGCTTCTCGTCGGCGCTCGCCGTCGACCACATGTTCGGCGAGTTGTTCGTGTATTTTTGCCCCGCAGGCAGCGGCGTCGTCTGGTCCGGATTGCCGGAATCCCAATTCCACAACAGCGCGCCAGTGCCGGCGTCGTAGGCGCGAATGACGCCCGAAGGCTCCTCGGTCGAATAATTGTCGTTGACCGCGCCGCCGACGATGATCTTGCCGGCGACGATCAGCGGCGCCGAGGTCGAATAATAGTAGCCCGACTTCGGATAGGGCATGTTGGCGAGCAGGTTCAGCGTCCCGCCTTCGGCAAAGGACGGACATACCTGGCCGTTCGCGGCATCGAGCGCGATCAGACGCGCGTCGGACGTCGGCAGATAGACACGCGCGGCGCATGGTTGTCCGGCCGCGATCTTGGCATCGGCGTAATAGGAAACACCGCGGCAGGTCTGATGCTGGCGGTCGGGGTCCAGCTTGATCTTCGGATCATAGCGCCACTTCTCCTTGCCGGTCGCGGCATCGATGGCGATGGCGAAGTTGTGCGGCGTGCAGATGAAGAGCGCATCGCCAACTTTCAGCGGCGTCACCTGATAGGTCGTCTCGCCGATATCGTCGGGACCTTTCACATCGCCGGTGCGATAGGTCCAGGCCGGCTGCAGCCTTGCGACATTGTCCGGCGTGATCTGGTCGAGCGGCGAGTAGCGCTGGCCGAACGGCGTGCGGCCGTAAAAATGCCATTCGCCGGCCTGCATGTCGCCGCCGAGATTGGCCGTCGGCGCCACCTTGTCGGAACCCAGCGTGCCGCCGATGTCCTTGGGGTCGGCCGTCATCGAGTACCCCGCGACCGCAAGCGAGGCCAACACCGCCAGGATCAACGGCGCCCGCCCGTCAGGACCAGCGAACCCGCGGCGTGCCCACGGCGTCAGCAGCCACAGCGCGATAAGCACGATGACGCCGCCGCGCGGAGCGAGCTGCCACCAGTCGAAGCCGATCTCCCAGACAGCCCAGCACAGCGTGGCGATCACGAACGCCGCGTAGAGCCATAACGATGTCGACTTGCGGCGGAAGACAAGAAAGGCGGTGATCAGGAAAGCAAGGCCGGCAATCACGTAGTACCAGCTGCCGCCCAGCGAGACCAACCAGACGCCGCCGCCGCCGAGAACCATGCCGATGAGGAAGAGGACGAGGGAGGTGATGGTGACAGCCAAGATGATACTCCTTCGACTGTTGCGCCGCGCGGCGCCTCTCAGGCAACGGCGTGCCGTCCCTGCCCTGCCGGCAGCTTTCCCTCCCCGGCCGCGCCTGTCAAGCGAACCAGAGCAGCGCAAAAATGGAACAAAACGTAGACGCTTCTGGCCTTTCGCTGCCGAATCACTACATTCGGGGCGATGTCCGGGTTTTCGGAAGACATGCCCTTCTTTGACGAACCGAATGCGCGGCCCGCGGCCCCGTCCGGCATTGCCGCGCGCGCCATGGCCGCCCGCAGCGCTCAAAACAGCGCGCCCGACTATCTGAAGGGCCTCAATCCCGAGCAACGGCTGGCGGTGGAAACCACCGAAGGCCCGGTTCTGGTTCTGGCCGGCGCCGGCACCGGCAAGACGCGGGTCTTGACCACCCGCATCGCCCATATCCTTGCCACCGGCAGGGCTTTCCCCTCGCAGATCCTCGCCGTGACCTTCACCAACAAGGCCGCGCGCGAGATGAAGCAGCGCATCGGCTTGCTGATCGGCGAAGGCAATGTCGAGGGCATGCCGTGGCTCGGCACCTTCCACTCGATTGGAGTGAAGCTGCTTCGCAGACATGCCGAGCTTGCCGGGCTGAAATCCGATTTCACCATCCTCGACACCGACGACGTGGTGCGGCTGATCAAGCAGCTGATCCAGGCCGAAGGGCTGGACGACAAGCGCTGGCCGGCCAAGCAGTTCGCCCAGATGATCGACAACTGGAAGAACAAGGGCCTCGGCCCCGACGAGATTCCGGAAGGCGACGCGCGCAGCTTCGGCAACGGCAAGGGCCGCCAGCTCTACAAGGCCTATCAGGAGCGGCTGCAGACGCTGAACGCCTGCGACTTCGGCGACCTGCTCTATCACCCGATCCGCATCTTCCGCGCCTATCCGGACGTGCTGAAGGACTATCACCGCAAGTTCAAATACATCCTGGTCGACGAGTACCAGGACACCAACACCGCGCAGTATATGTGGCTGCGGCTGCTGGCGCAGCGGCCGCAGTCCTCCCCCCTTGAGGGGGAGGTGCCCGCGAAGCGGGCGGAGGGGGTCGCCGCAGAAGGCACCGCCCAGTCACCAAACACCAGAGCGTCGAGCACTGCCGCGAGGCCCCCACCCGACCGGGCTTCGCCCGGCCACCCTCCCCTCAAGGGGGAGGGAAACCGGCGCGCATCCACCGTAAACATCTGCTGCGTCGGCGACGACGACCAGTCGATCTATGGCTGGCGCGGCGCCGAGGTCGACAACATCCTGCGCTTCGACAAGGATTTCCCGGGCGCCACCATCATCCGGCTGGAGCGCAACTACCGCTCGACCGCCCACATCCTGGGCGCGGCCTCGCACCTCATCGCCTACAATGAAGGCCGCTTCGGCAAGACGCTGTTCACCGACCGCGACGATCCCGAGGACGATAAGGTGCATGTCCATGCCGCCTGGGACTCGGAAGAAGAAGCTCGCGCTATCGGCGAGACGATCGAGGCCTACCAGCGCCAGAAGCACAATCTGAACGACATGGCGATCTTGGTGCGCGCGTCGTTCCAGATGCGTTCCTTCGAAGACCGTTTCATCACGCTTGGGCTCAACTATCGCGTCATCGGCGGTCCGCGTTTCTACGAGCGGATGGAAATCCGCGATGCGCTGGCCTTCTTCCGCGTCGTTGCCAACAGCGGCGACGACCTTGCCTTCGAGCGCATCGTCAACGTGCCGAAGCGCGGGCTGGGCGAAGCCACCATCCGCCAGATCCACGACACGGCGCGGACATTACGCATCCCGATGCTGGAGGCCGCCGCGACGCTTGCCGAAAGCGACGAGTTGAAGCCGAAGCCGCGCGCAGCGCTCCGCGAGGTCGCGGCCAATTTCGAGCGCTGGCAGAAGGCGCTGGAGACCAAGCCGCACACCGAGCTCGCCGAGACCATTCTCGAGGAGAGCGGCTACACCGACATGTGGAAGAACGACCGCTCGGCGGAAGCGCCCGGGCGGCTGGAGAACCTCAAGGAGCTGATCCGCTCCATGGAGGAATATGAATCGCTGCGTTCTTTCCTCGAGCATGTGGCGCTGGTCATGGAGGCCGAGCAGGGCGAGTCGCTCGATGCGGTCTCGATCATGACGCTGCACTCGGCCAAGGGCCTCGAATTCGAGACCGTCTTCCTTCCCGGCTGGGAGGAAGGCCTCTTCCCGCATCAGCGCGCGCTCGACGAAGGCGGCCGCTCCGGCCTGGAGGAAGAGCGCCGCCTTGCCTATGTCGGCCTGACGCGCGCCAAGAAGAACCTCCACATCTGGTTCGTCTCCAACCGCCTGATCCACGGGCTGTGGCAATCGACGATCCCGTCGCGCTTCCTCGACGAATTGCCGGAAACCCATGTCGATGTCGCAGACAGCGGCAATTCCTACGGCGGCTACGGCAATCTTTATGGCGGCGGCTCATTTGCCTCCGGCCGCGGCGGCGGCCGGCAGAACCCCTACGGCGCGTCGCGCTTCGACAATATCGGCGCCGAGAAATCGGGCAGCTTCTCCAACACCTATGCGACGCCCGGCTGGCAGCGCGCGCAAGCGAACCGCACCGAGGCGACCGACCGCAACTGGGGCACGCGCTCCGGCCACCAGGTCGAGCGCATCGGCTATGGCGAGACCGACAGCGGCTACGGCGCCGGCAGGACGAGCGTGAAGGGCCGCACCATCGAGGGCGAGCTGGTCGCCAAGTCCGTCGCCGATACGCCGTCAGCCTTCAACGTCGGCGACCGCGTCTTCCACCAGAAGTTCGGCAATGGCAACATCGCGGCCATCGACGGCAACAAGCTCACCATCGACTTCGACAAGGCCGGCCAGAAACGCGTGCTGGACGGCTTCGTCACCAGCGTTTGATCAGCCCCCTCACCGATACCTTGCCTGGTTCCATTTGTGGCCGAGCAGCGACAGGATGATGATCAGCCCGTTGAAGAACTGGACGTAAAAGCCGCTCAGGCCCGCCGCCACCACGCCGGTCTGGATGAACGAGACCGTGACAGCGCCGATCGCGCCGCCGACGACCGTGCCTATGCCGCCCCAGGTCGGCGTACCGCCGACGAACACCGACGCCAGCACCGGCAACAGATAGCCGTCGCCGGCCGTCGGCCACCAGGTGAAGTTGATCATCACCGAGAACGTGCCGGCGATCGCGGCTCCGATGCCGGTGAAGACGAACACCTTGACCCGCACGCGCTTGACGTCGATGCCCATCTGCTTGGCGCTGTCCGGATTGTCGCCGACCACCTTCACCTGCGCGCCGAAGCGGTGGCGATTGTAGAGCAGCGCCGAGAAGACGACGAAGGCGATGGCCCAGAAGATCTGCACTGGGATGCCCCAGATCTGGCTGGAGAAGATCGCGTAGGCCGAGCTGTCGGCCAGACTGGTCACCGCCGTCGACTTGCCCTCGTTGATGATCTGGATCAGGCCGCGCAGCAGGAAATTCATGCCGAGTGTGGCGATCAGCGACGACAGCCCGCCATAGACCACCAGCGATCCGACCAGGAAGCCGAGCAGCGTGCCGGTGACGAGCGCCGCGGCAATGCCTAGGAACGGATCGTAGCCTGCCTGCACGACCAGCGCGAAGACCCAGGAGGCAAAGCCCATCGTCGCCGGAAACGACAGGTCGATCTCGCCGCAGGTGACGACGAAGACGAGCGGCACCACCACGAACAGCGCCACCGGAAGCGTCGTGAGTACCGAACTGTAGAGATACCAGGTGGTGAAGACGGTCGGGTTGGCGATGATGAAGACCGCCATCATGACGATGAACACGGCGAGCGTGCCGAGGGCGGCGCGGTTGTCGAGGACGAAGCCGCGCAGCCAGTGGTCGGAGGGATGGTTCCACTCCTTGCCTGATTCCTTGGCTGCTTGGCCGCTTGCCCCTCCCAGAGGCGTTTGCAGATCGGGTTCCATGGCCTTGCTCATCACGCTCTCTGCTCCGCTCCGCCTGCCTCATGCAGCCCCGGCAAGCCGCCCGGGTGTGCTACGTCTTCCATGAAGTTGATGAGGTCTTCGGCCGACTTGACCTCGCTGCGGTCGGCGGTGAGCGCCACCTTGCCGCGGTCGAGCACCACGAAGCGGTCGGCGATGTCGAAGACATGATGGATGTTGTGGCCGATGAACAGGATCGACCGGCCGCTCGCCCGCACCTGGCGCACGAAATGGAAGACCTTGGCGGTCTCGGTCAGCGACAGCGCCGTCGTCGGCTCGTCGAGGATGATCAGTTCCGCCTGCTTGTAGATGGCGCGCGCGATCGCCACGCCCTGGCGTTCGCCGCCCGAAAGCTGGCCGACGATGGAATGCGGCGTGAACACTTTCGAGGTGAAGCCGATCTCGCGCATCAGCCGGCTCGCCTCCTCGATCTCCTTGTTGACCTTCAGCCAGCCCAGCCAACCGGTGAGCTCGCGGCCCATGAAGATGTTGCGCACGATCGTCTGCTGCACGGCGAGAGCCCGGTCCTGGAACACGGTCTCGATGCCGGCGTCGCGCGAGCGCGCGGCGCTCCATCCGGTGACCGGCTGGCCGCGCACGAGGATCTCGCCGCTGGTCGGCTTGACCACGCCGGACAGGATCTTGATCAGTGTCGACTTGCCGGCGCCGTTGTCGCCGATCAGGCCGACCACCTCGCCGCGATCGACGCTGAGGTTGACCCCGCCCAGCGCATAGACCTGGCCATAGGATTTCTTGATGTCGCGCAGTTCGATGATGCGTTCGGCCATGCGATCCTCGCCTTGATTGTCGCTTGCCGGCGTCGCCGGCGGTCCTGCCGGCCGGGTCGAGCCCGGCCGGCAGCCTGGGAGGTCAGCGCAACGCCTGCTTGGCGAGCTCTGAGACGATCTCGTAGTTCTGCGGCGTCACGAAGCCGGCGCCGGTGTCGACATTCATCGGTGCCAACCCCAGCACCACTTGCTGGCAGAGGCTGAGGATCGGCAGATAGCCCTGCAGGAACGGCTGCTGGTCGGCCGTGAGCTGCACCCAGCCGCCCTTGAAGCCTTCGACGATCTGCGGACTGGTGTCGAAGCCGAAATTGAAGATGTCGCCCGGCTTGCGACCCGCCGCCTGCATGTAGGTGGCGACATTGCCGAGCATCTGGCCGCCGGGATAGCCGACCGCCTTGACGTCCGGATGGTTGAGCAGCGCCGCCGTGATCACCGGAATGGCAAGGTTGGGATCGGACGCCCATTCGCCGCTCGGCGGCGAGGAGAGCTGGATGACCTCGACACCCGCTTCCTTCAGCGCCGCGACTGTGCCGCGCTCGCGCGCGCCGCGGTTCTCGTTCTCGAACGGGCCGATCATGATCGCCTTGTCGCCGGCCTTGAGCTTGCCGAGCTTGAAGGCCTCGGCGCCGAGCGCGCGGCCCTGCTGTTCCTGCTGCGCGCCGACATAGCCGCCGCCGAACGCCGCCACCACCTTCGGCACCGGCACGTTCTGGTACATCATCTTGATGCCGTCCTTATGCGCCTGCTCGGCCAGCGGCATGATCGCGGCGTCGCCCGGATGGCCCATCATGGCGATGCCGTTCGGCTTGACCGCCACCGCCTCGCGCAATTGCTGCACCATCTTCTCGACGTCCCACTGGGAGAAGATGTAGTCGACTTTCGGTCCGAGATCGGCGGCCGCCTGCTTGGCGCCATTGTAGACGATGGTGCCGAAGGCGTCGCCCTCGGCGCCGCCGACGAAGAAGCGGACATGGACGTCCTTGCACCATTGGGCGTCAAGCGCCTTTGCCGGCAAGGTGGAAATCGAGGCGCAGAGCGCCGTGGCGGCCGCCACGACGGTCGAGCGTAGAACAGTCCTTCTGGTCGTCATGCTCATGCACGTTCCTCCCTTTTGTTCCCTCGCGATCAAGGGCTTCGACAGTGATTCGGATCGGCCGGCTCCTCCCGCCGGCCGGCACTCAAACCGGATTGGGCAGGTAGCTGTTCCCTCCCCGACATTGCTTCAGATAGTCGAGCGCGCGCACTTGGCCGGTGATCTCGAGGTCGCCGCGATAGACCGGGTCGTGCCAGCCTTCGATGTCGATGGCGCCCTTGTAGCCGGCCAGCCGCAATTCGCTGATCACGCGCGTCCAGTCGCTGTCGCCGAAGCCCGGCGTGCGCATCTGCACGAAGGGCAGGCGGCCGAACACGCCGTGCTCGCGGATCACGTCCCAGCGCACGGTCGCGTCCTTACCATGGACATGGAAGATGCGTGGCGCCCATTTGCGGATCTGCGGGATCGGGTCGATCAGATAGACGAGCTGATGGCACGGTTCCCATTCCAGCCCGAGATTGTCGTTGGGCAATTCGTTGAACATCAGCTCCCAGGCATCCGGGTTATGCGCAATGTTCCAGTCGCCGCTCGCCCAGTTGCCGTCCATGGCGCAATTCTCGAAGGCGATGCGCACGCCCTTGTCGGCGGCGCGCTTCGCCAATGCCCCCCACACTTCTCGGAAGCGCGGCAGGCTGTCGGTCAGCGGTTTGCCGCGGATGCGGCCGGTGAAGCCGCTGATCAGCGAGGTGCCGAAGAGGTGCGCATTGTCGATCACGGTCTCCCAGGCCGCGAGCACGCCGCGATCGGTATCGCCGCTCTCCAGCGGATTGCCGAAAACGCCGATCGAGGAAACGGTCACGTCAGCATCGCCGATCGCCTCGTGGATCTCTCCAGCCAGCCGCCGCAGATCCTTGCCGCCCAGCGTCTGCCAGAAGAAGGGCTGGATGCTCTCAAAGCCGAACGGCAGGATCTGTTTGATGTAGGCGGCCGGGTCGTCGAGATTGGCCCGCACCATGGTGCCGATCCTGATATCGAGAAGCGGGTTTGGCATCGTCATCCTTCCTGGGTCGCGATCGCCACGCGCCGTCCGGTCTCCGCGCTTTCGATGGCGCCGAAGACCATGGCCAGGCTCTTGATGTTGTCGGTGCCGCGCGTCTCCGGCTCGGTGCCGGTTTCGATCGCGCGCATGAAATCCTGGATGATGCCGAGATGGCCGCCCACCCGATCAGCGGCGTCGAGCGCCGGCACATCGATCGGCTGCGTCTTGTCGATGATTCCGTCGCGGCCGGACGCAATCACCTCCGCCTTCAGCCCGTCATGTCCGTCCCACAACAGGCTGCCGCGCTCGGCGACGATGCGCCAGCTGCCTTCCCAACTGGTGCGGAAGCCATCGGCGCACCAGGAGCCGGCATAGGTGAAGACCTTGCCACCGCCGAGGTCGAAGACGGCGCTCGCCGACGAGCCCTGCCGGTACCAGGAACTGGCCGGCTCCCACTCCTGGCAATAAACGCTGGCCGGCTCGCCGGCGACCATGTAGCGCGCGGCGTCGAAGGTGTGGATCGCCATGTCGAGTAGCAGTACATGCGCCATCTCCTCGCGAAAGCCGCCGAAATGCGGCGCGATGAAGAAATCGGCATGGATGCTGGTCGGCTTGCCGATGGCGCCGGAGTCGAGGAAGCGTCTGATCCGTCTGACATTGGTGACATAGCGCCGGTTCTGGACGACCGCGTGGATGCGGCCCGCGCGGCGCGCCGCTTCGACGATGGCGCGCGCGTTCTCGGGGCTGTCGGCCAGCGGCTTTTCGGTGAGCAGGTGGCAATGATGGGCAAAGGCCGAAAGCGCGACCTCGCGGCGTGCCGCCGGAACCACGACATCGAATACGGCGTCGGGCTTCGTCTCATCGAGGACGGCGTCGAGGCTGGTGCCGACGATTGCGTTGGCGAGTTCGTATTCGCGCGCCCTCGCCTCAGCCCGCGCCGCATCGAGATCGACGAGGCCGGCAATGGCGAGCCCCTCGATCTGCCTTGCGGCATCGAGCCACTGCCTGCTCATGGCTCCGCACCCGACCAGGACGACCTTCATCATCCAGCGCTCCTCCTCCGCTCGGCCCCTCCAGGCCGAGTGTCACGGCAATCCACGGCATCACCGTAAACGTTTTTCCGTAAACGTTTACGACAACACACCCGATAGCGTAGAATGTCAATCACCTGCTCGCGAAAATCGACATCCACTGCTTGGCCTGAAGGGCGGCCGGTGCTAGCGAAGACAGGGGGAGAACCGGCCTTGGCGTCCAGCATCCACGATCTCGCGCGTCACCTGAACATTTCGATCGGCACCGTGTCCCGCGCGCTGAACGGCCGCGCCGATGTCAATGCGGAGACGCGCCAGCGCGTGCTCGAGGCCGCCAGGAAGCTGAACTACGCGCCCAACCAGTCCGGCCGGAGTCTGAGGAAAGGCGCCACCCATTCGATCGCCTTCATGCTTCAACCGCATCCCGGTGACCAGCAATATGGCGAGCCGTTCTTCATCCCGTTCCTGACCGGTCTGCAGGCGCGGCTCGCCGAGTATGACCTAGATCTGATGGTCGTCATGGGTGAGCCCGGTCAATATCAGCAGGAGAGGCTGCGCCGCGTGGTTGAGACGCGCCGGGCCGACGCGGTCGTGTTGGCCAATACACGGCGGGAAGACGATCGGATCGACTATCTCAGCAAGGCGGGCTTTCCCTTCGCCACGCTTGGCCGAAGTCAATCCGGCGGCGACACCTATCCTTCGCTTGATATCGATTTCGAGAGAGCGGGTGATGAAGCCGTCGACCGGCTGGTCGCGCGGGGCCACCGCCGCATTGCCGCCATCCGCCCTTCGCTTGATCTCAACTTCGGCTACCTGTTCCTCGACGGCTACCGCAGGGCGCTGAAGAGGCACGGCATCGAAGTCGACCCCAGCCTGATCGCCGACGGCTTCATCAACGAGGCCGGCGGCTACCAGGTGACGCCGCGCGTCATGCTCTCCAAGGACAGGCCAACGGCGATCATCTTCAACAATGACGCCATGGCGCTCGGCGGCTGCAAGGCACTGGCCGAGATGGGCATCAGGCCCGGCCACGACATAGCGGTGATCGTAATCGTCGACACGCCGCTCTGCCGCTACTTCTCGCCGGCGCTGACCGCCTTCCGTCCGTCGCTGGAGCCCATGGGCCGGCGGCTGGCCGAGATGCTGCTGGCCTCGCTCCCCGCCTATGCCGGCCCGGAGGGACCGCGAACCATCCGCGAGGTCTGGCCGCTGGAGCTGATCGCGCGGGAAAGCGATTGATCGCTTTTCCCTTCTCCCCTTGTGGGAGAAGGTGGCCGAGCGAAGCGAGGTCGGATGAGGGGTGCTCCGGCTTGGCATCGCCTTATTTCTTCCAGCACCCCTCATCCGTCTCGGCGCTGACGCGCCGATCCACCTTCTCCCACAAGGGGAGAAGGGGGAAGTGCACCCCTCTTGTCACGCAACCATCACGTTCACGTCCTAGACCGTTCGACGGCCGCCGCATCGCCGATGCCGCGCTCTTTCAGCCATGGCCGCTCCGCTCGTCACAAGGGGATATTTCATGAAGCGTCTTACCCGAACCGTCGCGCTCGGCGCGGCACTTGCTCTGTTCACCGCCCTCACCCCGGCGCTCGCCGACGGTGTCGCCTACGTCAACAAGGGGCTTGTCGGCGTCGGCCGCATTCCGGCCGGCCAGAAGGACAAGTTCGGCGAGACTTTTGGTTCCGGTTCCGGCATGTCGATCGACACCAAGTCCTGGGCGCGTGACGGCGCCGGCTACAAGGGCTCGCTCTGGCTGCTGCCCGATCGCGGCTATAACGTCGAAGGCACCACCGACTATCGCCCGCGCCTCAACACCATCTCGGTCGAGCTGACCCCGACCGCTCCGGGCGCCGCGCCCGCCGCCGGACAGGAACAGTCGGGCGTGAAAGTGACGCTCGCGGATACCATGCTCTTGACCGACGACAAGGGCGCCGACGCCACCGGCCTCGATCCGCTGAACGGCGTGCGCCCGGCCGCCGGCGACATGCCGATGCTGCCGCAAGCCGACAACGGCAAGCTTTCGCTGGACGACGAGGCGATCGCACGCCTGCCCGACGGCACCATGTTCATCTCCGACGAATATGGCCCCAACATCTACCGCTTCTCGGCGGACGGCCATCTGATGTCGGCCACCCAGCCGCCGGCGGCCCTGGTGCCGACGCGCCACAGCAAGCCGAATTTCGCTTCGGACAATCCTGGTCCGGGCGCGGCCGAGGCCGATCCGAAGGATCCCGAGACCGGCCGCCAGAACAATCAGGGCCTCGAGGGCATGTCGATGACGCCGGACGGCAAATTCCTGATCGCCGTGCTGCAGTCGGCGACCCGCCAGGATGGCGGCGATTCCGGCTCGACGCGCCAGAACACCCGCGTCCTCGTCTATGACGCCTCCGACCTCGCTCACCTCAAGCTGGCGCGAGATGTCGTGCCGCTGCCGGTGTTCAAGGACGCCAAGGGCAAGACCAAGGTGGCTGCGCAGAGCGAGATCGTTGCGCTGTCCGACAAGAGCTTCCTGATGCTGGCGCGCGACAGCGGCAACGGCCAGGGCGTCAAGGGCGATGAGTCGCTTTACCGCAAGATCGAGATCGTCGACCTCTCCGCCGCCACCGATATCGCCAACGGCCCGTTCGATGCCGCCGACAAGCCGGTTGCGCCGAAAGGCGTGCTCGACCCGTCGGTGACGCCGGCCAAGCTGACCTCCTTCATCGACATCAACGACAAGGGCGAGCTCGGCCGCTTCGGCCTGCACAATGGCGCGCCGAACGACAAGAACAACCTCTCGGAGAAATGGGAAGCGATGTCGCTGGTGAGCGTGCTCGATCCGAAGCTGCCCGACGACTATTTCCTGTTCGTCGCCAACGACAACGACTTCCTGACCCAGGATGGCTTCCAGGTCGGCGCCCCCTACAAGGCCGAGGATGGCGCCGATGTCGACACCACCTTCCTCGTCTACCAGGTTACCCTCCCCGGCCTGTCGGGAAGCAGCCTCGCCGCGAACTAGCACCGCCGCCGGGGGCGCTCCATCGCTTCGAGCCCGGAAGGGATGCATGAGCGTCAGGCCTGCGATAGCATCGCGGGCCTGATTCATTTTCGGTGCCCGTCATGGATGACGACAAGCCCGCTCACCGGCGGACCCACGACCTCACCAGCGGCCCGATTCCGCGTACGCTGCTTCTGTTTGCCTTGCCGGTGCTCGGCTCCAACGTGCTGCAGTCGCTCAACGGCTCGATCAATGCCGTCTGGGTCGGGCGCTTCCTTGGCGAAGCGGCGCTGACTGCGACTTCCAACGCCAATCTGGTGCTGTTCCTGATCCTCGGCACCGTCTTCGGTATCGGCATGGCCGCGACCATCCTGGTCGCCCAGTCGGTTGGCGCCCGCGACCTGCCCGAGGCGCGGCGCATCGTCGGCACCAGCGCCACCTTCTTCTTCCTGGTCTCGGTGGTGTTCGCGGTCTGCGGCTGGACCTGGGTCGACGCCATCCTCACCGGTCTCGGCACGCCCGCGGATGCCTTGCCGCTGGCGCGCAGCTATCTGCGCATCATCTTCGTCGCGGTGCCGATGATGAACCTGTTGTCCTTCGTCATGACGGTGCTGCGCGGCGCCGGCGATTCGCGCACGCCGTTTGTCTTCATGGCGCTGGCGGTCGTGCTCGATGTCGTCCTGAACCCGCTCTTGATCCGCGGCATCGGCCCCTTCCCCGCGTTGGGCATCGCCGGTTCGGCCACCGCGACGCTGATCGGCCAAACGGTGAGCGTGGTCGCCATCCTGATCGTGCTCTATGCGCGCAAGCACCCGCTGCGGCTGGCCGGCAGCAACCTCGCTTTGCTCATGCCCGATCCGGCGCTTTTGCGCGTCGTCGTCTCCAAGGGCATTCCCATGGGCCTGCAGATGATCGTCATCTCGGCCGCGGCGCTGACCGTGATGGGCATCGTCAACTCCTACGGCTCGCAGGTTGCGGCGGCTTATGGCATCGCGGCGCAGCTCTGGACCTATATCCAGATGCCGGCTCTGGCCATCGGCGCCGCAGTCTCTTCCATGGCGGCGCAGAATGTCGGCGCCGGGCGCTGGGACCGCATCGGCAAGGTTGCCGCGTCCGGGGTGGGCTTCAACCTTGTTCTCACCGGCGCGCTGGTGGCGCTGCTGTTCGTCTTCGACCGCCCGGTGCTGAGCCTGTTCCTGGCGAGCGACAGTACGGCGATCGACATCGCCGCGCACATCAACAAGGCGGCGTCCTGGTCCTTCATCCTGTTCGGCATCACCATCGTGCTGTTCGCCACGGTGCGCGCCACCGGCGCCGTCATGCCGCCTCTGATCATCCTGATCATCTCGGTGCTGATCGTGCGCACCGGCTTTGCCTATTCCATGCGAAGTGTCATCGGTCAGGAAGCGCTGTGGTGGAGCTTTCCGGCCGGCTCGATCACCTCTCTCGTGCTGGCCGCCGCCTACTATCGCTTTGGCCGCTGGCGCACGATGCACATGATCGAGGGGCGCCCGGCCGCCGGCGAGCCGCCGGACACTGGCCTCGGCGTGCCGCGCCAGCGCGCGCGCCTTTCGCCCGAGACGCCGAACGGCTGAAGGCGCTGCTGGATTGGCGGCTGCTCGAGGTCACCTCGCGTAGCGCGCGCCGAACCCCAGCGCCACCAGCGAGAAGATCGTGATCATTGCGGCAAAGGCCAGGCTGGCGACGATCGCATTCGTCCAGCTCGACAGCACGCCGATGCCGACAATCGGCAGCGCATTGCCGCAGAAGCAGCAGATGAAGAAGGCCGAAACCACTTCGGCGCGTCTGTCGGCCGGAGCAATCTGGCTCACCACCTGCAAGCCGCCCCGATAGCCGAGCGCCGCCGCCACGCCGCAGAGCGCGGTGGCAATCACCATGATCGCCATCGAAGCAAAGACCTGCGCCGCGACAACCATCGCCACCGTGGGGATCATCAGGATAAGCGCTGCCAGCATGACGGTGCGGCTGGCGAGCCGCGCCGTCGCCAGGATCGTCGCGGCAGTCACGATCGACAGTTCGAAGAACAGAGCCCCGGCTTCGGCGTGGTTGGTGACATGCAGCTGCTGCGCCAGCACGCTCGGCGCCAGCGCTGCATAGAAGCCGACGAGAGCCATGGCGCCGAAGCCGGTCACCGCAGGCGCCACGAACCGCGCGCGGATGCTGTCGGGAACCGAAAGCCGCGGCCGCATCGGAACGTGGGAGAGCCGTCCCGGCTCGGACACGGTCTCGCGCGTGCGCCAGATCAGCAGCGTGACCAGCGCCAGCAGAGCGAGATAGACGGCGAATGTCAGCCTGAGCGGCCAGGGCGCGTATTCGGCCAGCAGGCCCGATATCAGGGCACCGAGGCCGAGACCGACGAAGTTGGTGCTGGTGGCAATGATGGCGGACCGCGACTTGTCCTCGCCTTCGATCAGCTCGGCGAGCCAGGCGGTGCCGGTTCCCGCGCCGATCCCGATGCCCAGCCCGCTGAGGATGCGGGCGATGTCGAGCCACGCGAGGTTTTCGGCGAAGAGGAAAAACAGCGCGCTGACCACGGCGACTGCCATCGCCGCCAGCGCCGTCGGACGGCGGCCGATGACATCCGACAACCGCCCGAAAAACAGCAGCGCCGCAAGATTGCCGATCACATAGACGGCGTAGACCAGCGTCAGGGTGATCTGCGAAAACCCGAAGGCCTGTTTGTAGATTACATAGAGCGGCGTCAAAGCCGTGCTGCCGGCAAAGAGTGCTGCAATCATGGCGGCGACGGCAGCCATCGCCGCGCCGCCGCTGAGTTCATTGTCGCGCGTGATTGTCTGAGCGTAGCTGGTCATCGGAACCTCCGGCCAGTTTGCAAGCCCCAGCGCCCATGTAGTGGCGGCCATCCCGCATTCCGAACGCCCTCCTGACAATTCTGGCAGTATGGCCTCGCGCGAAATCCTTGCGTAACGTCTGTCAACCGACAAAGGAGGAACCATGGGCAAGGGACGGGTCGAGGCATTCACCGATGGCGTGGTCGCCATCATCATCACCATCATGGTGCTGGAGCTGAAGGTGCCGCACGGCGAGGACCTTGCCGCGCTGGCGCCGCTGTGGCCGGTCTTCTTCTCCTATGTGCTGTCCTTCATCAACGTCGGCATCTACTGGAACAATCTGCACAACATGTTCCACACCGTGCAGCGCGTCGACGGCCGTGTCCTGTGGGCCAACCTCAACCTTCTGTTCTGGCTGTCGCTGATGCCGGTGACCACGGCCTTCATGGGCGAGAACCATTTCGCGCCGGTGCCGGTCGCCGTCTACGGCGTCGACCTGGCGCTTTGCGCCATTGCCTACAACATCCTGGTCATCAAGCTTCGCCATCTGCATGGCGCCGAGACGACCTTTGCCCGGGCCGTGGGTCAGGATCGCAAGGGCAAGATTTCGCTGGCCCTCTATCTGGCCGGGATAGCGCTGACCTTCGTCAGTCAATGGATCGGCGTGGCCATCTATGTGCTGGTTGCGACCATCTGGTTCGCGCCGGACAAGCGCTTCGAAAGGCTGATCGAAAAATAACCGAAGCAATTCCAGGAAAAGTGCGTAGCGGTTTTCCGTCCGGACATTGCGAAAAACCCGCCCTACCTCCGCATCGCCTTCAGCTTCTCGGCCACCGAGGCGGCTAGGTCGGCATAGCGTTCTTCCAGCCGCTCGGCCGCCGTGATGACGGGAAAATCATGGCCGAATTTTTCCAGGGCCAGACGCAGCTTCTCGGCGAAGTCCGCCTGTTTCTCCAGCGCCGCGAAAAGCGTCTTGACCTGTGCCTCGCTGATATCGGGGTTGGCGAGCATCTTCGGCACCTCCCGGCTCATCTGATCGCCGGTGGTGGTCTGCTCCTTCAGGATTTCGATCCAGTCGGTCAAATGTCGAGCTCCTTTCCTGCCAGCATGCGCGGGGCGAGCAGTCGCGGTCAACCCATTGCGGCTATTGCCGTCAACCGTTGCGGCTATTGCCGTCAACCCGTTGCCGCCCTCGCGTCAAACATCGCGGCGATCGAGGCTTGTCTCGGCTCCGGCCGGCGTTAAGTTCGGCTCGACCCAGAACAAGGACATGGACCATGACCAGCGACGCCGAAATCCAGACCGCCCTGCCCGCTTTTGCCTCCGGCAATGTCGCCGTCATCACCGGCGGCGCCAGCGGCATCGGCCTTGCCGCGGCGAAGCGATTCGCCGCCATGGGCGTGAAGACGGTCATTGCCGATATCGGCGGCGTGCGCCTTGACCAGGCCAGACAGGCGGTCGCCGCCATTGCCGGCGACGATGCCGTTCTCCCAATTCCTACCGATGTCTCCAAGGCCGACGAGGTCGACCGGCTGGCGGAACTTGCCTACGGCGCATTCGGCGCAGTCTCGGTGCTGATGAACAATGCCGGGGTCGGCAACAATCCGGGCAAGCCGTGGGAAAACCGTGACGCCTGGAAGCGGCTGCTGGACATCAACTTCTGGGGCGTCGTGCATGGCGTCGAGGCCTTCGCGCCGCGCATGCTGGCCGCGGGCAAGCCCGGCCTGATCGTCAACACCGGATCCAAGCAAGGCATCACCACGCCGCCCGGCAATCTCGCCTACAACGTCTCCAAGGCAGGCGTGAAAACCTTCACCGAGGGTCTGGCGCATGCGCTGCGCAACGAGCCTGGAGCGAAGGTTTCCGCGCATTTGCTCATCCCCGGCTTCACTTTCACTGGACTGACCGAAGGCGCGACGGAAAAGCCGGCCGGCGCCTGGACGGGCGAGCAGGTTATCGATTTCATGCTGGCATCGCTCAAGCGGAACGATTTCTACATCCTCTGCCCGGACAACGAGGTGGCGCGGCCGATGGATGAAAAGCGCATGACCTGGGCGATTGGCGACATCATCGAGAACCGCCCTGCCCTGTCGCGCTGGCATCCGGATCACAAGGACGCGTTCGCCGCCTTCATGAACCGCTGACGGGGTCCGTTCAGGCGGCTGCCTTTTTCTTGGTGCCGTTCTTCCCCGCCACCGCCTTTTTGACGGCGGCCTGGGCGACCTCCCGGTCGTGCCGCTTTGCGGCCTTTTCGCATTTGTCGCGAATCTCCTCGACCTCGGATTCGGTCAGATGCTCGATGCCGATGAAGGTGTTGTGGGCCCGGCTTACCAGGATCAATTCATCGAGTTTGGTCTGGATGGCCGCGCTGTCGCGATTTTGCGTGTTCTGGATGAGGAACACCATCAGGAACGTGACGATGGTGGTGCCGGTGTTGATGACCAGTTGCCAGGTGTCCGAGAAGCCGAAAAACGGGCCGGTTACCCCCCAGACCAGCACGATCAGAACGCAGATGGCAAAGGTCGGCGGCATACCGGCCAAGTGAGCCACCCAATTGGCGACCTTGGTGAAAAGTCTCTCGATCATCCATCCCTCGCCGGAGCCGCCAGAACGCGGCGCTTCGAGAGAAACAAGGCGCCGGCCCCTCAGGTTCCCAACGATCGAATTTTCCGCCCGCACGCGCATGCAATCGGATACGCGCCAAAGCTGTTTCGCCGCGAAAAAACACCTTATTCGTTTGTTGCCATAGTGCCGATGCAGGTCAAAAAGCCTGCTCCTTCCGCTTCACGGCGGTTTACCTCCAGCCCCTTCCGTCGCGCCACCCCCGCAAGGCGGAAGGGGCACCGTCTTCCGGAAAATTGTGGAAAATCAGGGCGCTGCGCCTTCCCAACGATCGAGGAAGGCCTCGATCGGCAATGACTGAATGTCCGGGATCGCCCTGGCGAGTTTTTCCGGCGCCCAGTCCCACCAAGCAAGGTTCTCGATACGCGCCGCCGTGGCTGCGGCGAACCTCTGGCGCAGAGGCTTCGCCGGAACGCCGGCGACGATTGCGTAAGGCGGCACATCATGTGTCACCACGGCATTGGCGCCGATGACGGCGCCGTTGCCGATAGTCACACCAGGCATGACGACCGCGCCATGGCCGATCCAGACATCGTGACCGATGCTGACCGGCCTTGCCTGCCGCCGCTCGCGGAATGCCGCGTCGACGCCAAGCCAGCGGAAATACTCGTTCGGCCGGTAGCTGATCTTGTGCTGGGTCAACCGATCGATCGGATGCTCGAGCGCATTGATGCGGCTGTTGGCGGCGATCGAGCAGAATTTGCCGATCGTCGTGTAGATCGCTTCCGAATGGCGCTCGAAATAGGAAAAGTCGCCGACCGTCACCTCGCGCAGGATCACCCGCTCGCCGATCGAGGCATAGCGGCCGAGCTTGCACCCTTTCAGTTCCGCGGTCGGATGGATGCGCGGCTCGGGATCTTTCAGGACAAGGTGTTCAGGACGGTCCATGGCGCGGCTTTACGCCCGAGCGATTGGACCCGCAAGCGGGACCCTATCATCCGCCGATCGGAAGCCTATTGCGGCTTGCCCTTTGTCCACGCGACGTTCTGGCCGTAGAGCGGCACGGTGGTGACCGACATCTTCGCCGAGCCGTTCTGCACCTGGCGCGAATGCGACAGATAGATCAGCGTCTCGTTCTTCTTGTCGTAGATGCGGTTCACCACCTGCTTCTTCCAAATCAGGCTGAGGCCCTGCTTGAACACCTCCTCACCGCTCTCGCTCATGTCGATGTCGCCGATGGTGATCGGCCCGGTCTGGCGGCAGGAGATCGAGGAATCGGAGGGATCCTCGAACCAATTGCCCTTGTGCAACCGATCGATGATGCTGCGATCGAAATAGGCGACGTGGCAGGTGACGCCGTCGACTTTCGGATCCTTGATCGCGTCGATCATGATGTCGTTGCCGACCCAGTCGACGCCGACCTTGCCGACCTCGTCGGCAGCCGCTGCGCCGGCGCTCAGGGCAAGACATGCGGCAATCAAGCCGATCAGTTTTCGCAAGGAAGCCTCCTCGGGTTTGCGGTTCAGCCGATGTCAGGTGGGATAAGACCATGGCATTTGCAAGCCGTTCGACGGCTGGACGCGATGTCGGGCCGAGAGCGCCCGTTAACCGTGACGGTTGCGGCAACGCGACATCTTTGCGCCCATCGCGCCGAACCGTTAGAACTGTTTGTCAAAACAGGCCCGCGCCCAGTCCGGCGCGCCGCGACGATCACGACGGATAGTTTTCTGATGATGCGCTCAATTCTGGTCGGCATTCTTGTCCTGATGGCGGCGGGCATAGGCTGGCTCACTTTCGACTGGTACCGCGGCCATTATGGCGGCGAACCCTTCGGCGCGGCCTTCGCGCTGACCGACCAGAAAGGCGCGCCGATCACCGAGGCCGCGTTCAGGGGGCATCCAAGCGTCGTCTTCTTCGGCTTCACCCATTGCCCGGAAGTCTGCCCGACGACGCTCTTCGAACTGGCCGGCTGGCTGAAGACGATGGGCGACAGCGGCAAGAACCTGAACGCCTATTTCGTCACCGTGGACCCGGAGCGCGACACGCCGGAGATCATCAATTCCTATGTCAGCAACTTCTCCGATCGCATCACCGGCATCACCGGCGATCCGGACAAGGTGCATGCCATGGCCAAGTCCTTCGGCATCTACTGGAAGAAGGTCGACACCGGTGACGGCGATTACACGATGGACCACACGGCCTCCGTGCTGCTCCTCAACGCCAAGGGCGAGTTCGCCGGCACGATCGCCTATGGCGAAAACGCCGACACGGCTATCGCCAAGCTGAAACGCCTGGCGGCGGAAGGCTGACGCATCCGATGGCGCAGACCAGGCTTCATTTCATCGCCAACAAGATCGAGGCCGACCGCATCTTCGCTGCGCTCGACGCCGCCTTCGAGGATGACGGCCTGCCGCTTGCCGTGCTGGAAGTCGACGAGGCCGCCGACATCCACGAAGTGTCGCTCTACGCCGATGGCGATGTCGATGCCGTCGAAGCGCGGATCAACGATATTCTCGTGAGCCTCGCTTTGCCGAAGCCGGTCGAACGCGAGGCGTTGCCCGACGTCGACTGGGTGGCGCGCTCACTGGAAGGGCTGAAGCCGGTCCGCGCCGGGCGTTTCTTCGTCCATGGCGCTCACGACCGCGGCAAGCGCCACAGCAGCGATCTCGCCATCGAGATCGAGGCGGGTCTTGCCTTCGGCACTGGCCATCACGGCACCACGGCCGGCTGCCTCGAAATGCTGGACCAGGTCGTGCGGCGCGAACATCCCCGCAACGCGCTCGATCTCGGCACCGGCAGTGCCGTGCTGGCGATAGCGCTGGCGAAGCTTGCGCATATCCCCGTGCTGGCAACCGACATCGATCCGGTCGCCGTTCGCGTCGCTGCCGCCAATGCGCGCCTCAATCATGTCAAGGCACTGGTCGAGACGGTGACGGCGCCCGGCTTCCATCATCCGATCTTCGCCAGGCGCGCGCCCTTCGACCTGATCGTCGCCAACATCCTGGCGCGGCCGCTGATGCGGCTGGCGCCGGAGATGGCCAAGCACGTCAGGCTGGGCGGCTCGCTGGTGCTCTCCGGCATCCTCGACCGCCAGCGCGATGCGGTGATCTCGGCCTATGTCGGCCAAAGCTTCCGCCACGTCCGCACCTTGCATCGCGAGGGCTGGGTGACGATCCACCTCAAGCGCTGAGGCGTTTACTCATACATAGAGCGAGTTTGCCGCCTTCTTCAGCTCTTCGCGATTGTAGCCATTAGCGTTCAGCGTTTCATCATCGAGACAAAGCAGCGCGCCATTGACGTAACGGCTTGCTTCGCGCTGGCGGGCTTCGACCAGCGCGTTCATGGCGTTTCTGAAAAATCCGCGTCTGGCTGGAAGCGTGGACATGACAGTCTCCTTTGCAGGACAACAGGATTCATTCCTCCACGCCCGAGAAATTAGGCTCTACCGACCTGTTTGGAAATCACCGATTCTGCATGGCGTCCATGCGTAAAGACACAGCGCACTTGGCTTGCATATCATCCCTTGTGCGTATCTGGATCAAATGGCGTCCGGTGACAGATCCGTTTCAATCGGTGCATGAAATGCACTAGGGTCGCGACAAGCATCCGAGGAGATCCCACAAATGTTCCAGACCTTTGATTCCGCTGGCGATCCGACCGTAGGCAAGCCGCGCGTGGCGATGCTGCGTCAATGGCTGGTGGAGAACGGCCTGGACGGCTTCATGGTGCCCCGCGCCGACGAGCATCAGGGTGAGTATGTCGCCGACCGTTCGGCGCGGCTGAAATGGCTGACCGGTTTTTCCGGCTCGGCCGGCGTCGCCATCATCCTGCGCGACCGCGCCTTCATCTTCGTCGACGGCCGCTACACGCTGCAGGTGCGGGGCGAGGTCGACCTTTCGATCTTCACCGTCGAGAGCCTGATCGACAATCCGCCGGCGAGCTGGATCAAGGACAGTCTCGGCAAGGGCGCCAGGCTCGGCTTCGACCCCTGGCTGCACACGATCGGCGAGGTCAAGGCGCTGAGGGCCTCGGCCGAGCAGTCCGGCGCGACGCTGGTGCCGCTCGACAAGAATCCCATAGACATCATCTGGAAGGATCAGCCCCAGCCGCCGGCAGCGCCGGTCGAGCTCCACCCGATCGCCTTTGCCGGCGAGCTCGCCAAGGACAAGCTGGCGCGGCTGGCGGGCGCGATCCAGAAGGACGGCGCGACCCATGCCGTGCTGACCGACCCCTCTTCCATCGCCTGGGCGTTCAACATCCGTGGCGGCGATGTCGCGCACACGCCGCTGGCGCTGGGCTTCGCCATCCTTGCCGCCGACGGCAAGCACCAGCTCTTCATGGACCCGCACAAATTTTCGCGCCAGGTCGCGGCCTATCTCACCCAGCTTGCCGACCTGCACGATCCGGGCGAGTTCGAAGCAGCCATCGCTGGGCTTGCCGACGATGGCGCAAAAATCGCGCTCGATCCGGTGCTGGCGGCGGAAAAGCTGAAGATGCTGGTCGAGAGCAATGGCGGCAAGGTGATATCGGCCGCCGATCCGGCCCGCATCCCGCGCGCCACCAAGAACCAGGCCGAGATCGCCGGCAGCCGCGCCGCGCATCGTCGCGACGGTGCCGCGGTCGCCAAGCTGCTCTGCTGGCTCGACCGGCAGAAACCGGACACGCTCGACGAGATCGATGTCGTCACCAAGCTCGAGGAGGTTCGCCGCCAGACCGGCGAGGAGACGCAGATGCCGCTGCGCGACGTCTCCTTCGACACCATCTCAGGCGCCGGCCCGAACGGCGCGATCATGCATTATCGCGTGTCGCGCGCCACCAGCCGCAAGCTTCAGAGCGGCGAGCTGTTCCTGCTCGATTCCGGCGGACAGTACCAGGACGGCACCACCGACATCACCCGCACCGTGCCGATCGGCCAGCCGACCGAGGAGATGCGCGAGCGCTTCACGCTGGTGCTGAA
Organism: Mesorhizobium sp. M1E.F.Ca.ET.045.02.1.1; assembly: GCF_003952485.1. NCBI lineage: Bacteria > Pseudomonadati > Pseudomonadota > Alphaproteobacteria > Hyphomicrobiales > Phyllobacteriaceae > Mesorhizobium > Mesorhizobium sp. M1E.F.Ca.ET.045.02.1.1. The sequence continues at coordinate 4,438,359 of NZ_CP034447.1, read as the reverse complement.
GGGCATGATCGGCATCTCGATGCTGTGCTTCCCGGCCGGCACGCGCGGCTCTGAGATCGATGCCGTCGCCCGCATGGCGCTTTGGAAGCATGGCTGCGACTTCGCCCATGGCACCGGCCATGGCGTCGGCTCCTATCTCGCCGTGCACGAAGGCCCGCAGCGCATCGCCCGCACCGGCACCGAAAAACTGCTCGCCGGCATGATGCTCTCCAACGAGCCGGGCTACTACAAGGAAGGCGCCTACGGCATCCGCATCGAGAACTTGATCCTGGTCACGCCGACCGAGCAGATCGACGGCGGCGACATCGCCATGCACGGCTTTGAGACGCTGACGCTGGCGCCGATCGACAAGCGCCTCATCCGCACCGATCTTCTGACGCGCGATGAGCTGCACTGGCTCGACCAGTATCATGCATGGGTGCTGGCCGAGATCGGTCCGATGGTCGACGGTGAGACACTGGCCTGGCTGGAGAAAGCCACCGCGCCGCTGCCACACGACGCGAAGATCTGACCTATCCCACGAACTGCCGCGCCAATATCAGTGCGGCAGTGCCCGCCAGAAACATCGCCATCAGGCCACCGCGCAGCGACACCAGCGCGGTGACGATCAGCGCCGCCCATTCGGCGGGTCCGGCATGCAGGAGTTCCGGCGCCACCAGCGTCGTCAGCACGGCGGCCGGCACGGCGTTCAAGCCCGCCTCGACGCGCGGATGGATGTTTTCGAAGCGCGAGATGACGAGGTGGCCCCCAACGCGCGTGAGATAGGTGGCGACGGCGCCGGCAAGGATGATCCAGAAGGTCGTGCTCATGGCCGCTTCCCCACGCCGCTGTGATGCGGCGGCAGGATCACCGCCAGAAGCACGCCCGCAATGGCGCCGATGGAAACATGCCAGGGCGAGCCGACGGTTCTGTAGGCGACGATCGAGGCGGCCGCGCTCGCGGCGACCACCGGCAGCCACAGCGGCCGCTTGCGGAAGCCCATGACGAGGCCGAGGAAATAGATCGGCAGCAGGAAATCGATGCCCAGCGCATGGGTATCCGGGATCATCTTGCCGAACACCGCACCCAGGCCGCTTTCGATCACCCAGAAAACATAAACCGGCAGGCCGAGCCCCATATACCAGACGAAACCGACCGGCCGACCGGACTCTGCCCTCGCCTCGGCGATGGCATATTGCGGATCGGTGAGGACGAAGTAGCCGATGGCCTGCTGCAGAACCGGCCAATGCGCGATGCGCCGGCCGATGCCGGCGGAATAGAGCACGTGGCGGAAATTCACCGCGAAGATCGACAGCACGACCAGCCACGGCGCGACATGCTGGCCGAACAGTTCGATGCCCACCATCTGGCTGGCGCCGCCATAGATCATGGCGCTCATCAGGAAGGCTTCAAGGGCGGAAAAGCCGTTGTCGACGGCTAAAGCGCCGAACAGGACCGCGAACGGCGCCGAGGCAACGACCACCGGCATCGACAGCCGCACGCCGTCCCAGAAATCGCTCTGCGCACGGCCTTCGGAGATTGCTTCCGCTGACATCCAACTGCTCCCTCATGCATGTCGCCCAGAAGTGCGCAGCGGTTCTGGGACAACGACATGCATCAAAACAAGGACTTAAAGCGCGTCGCCTGAATCCATTTCAGGAGACGCGCTTTAAGCCGCCTGATGTAGGGAGCGCCGCCTTGCTTGTCACACCAATTCGCTTGAGCCGACGATCAGCGGAACTGATCGCGAAACCGCTTTCCGACTATCCCGCCCGGCCCTCGATCGCCCTGCCCCAATCGAGCAGCGGCCTGGCGCGCGAGGTGAAATCGACGAGATCGTCGACCAGCCCGGCCGAATAAATCGTCGCCGGATCGATGTCGTGCCGGACCACGAAATGCCGGTTGCGCACCGCCTGTACGAGATCGTCATCTGTCACGTCCTCGAAGCCGCGCGGCGCGCGCTTCAGGCGATCTTCCGCATCGAGTTCCAGGCCGGCCTTCTTCAGCGCCGCCACCATGCCGCGGAACGCCGCCGGTTTCGTCACGATCGCCTTGCGCATCGCCTGCAGCAGTTCCGGGCTCGGCTGCCACCAGGCGACACCGGCAAAGCACCGCTCGAGCCCGATATGCACGTAGAAGACGCCCTGCTCCATCTTGGTGCCATCCGGTGACAGGATGGCCGACAGATGCCGGTTGTAGGGCCGCTTGTCCTTGGAGAAGCGCACGTCGCGATTGATGCGGAACAGCGACTTCTTGCGATCGCCGCGCAGCCCAAGTCCGGCCGCGGTGAAGCGCTCTGTCAGCGTTTCCACGAGATCGCAAAACGGCTTATGCAGTTGGCTTTCATAGAGGTCGCGGTTCTCCTGGAACCACTCCCGGCTCTGATGAAAGTCGAGCGCCTTCAGGAACGGGATGGCCTTCTGCCCAAACCCCTTGAACGCGCCGGCCATCAGCCGCCCCTGCCGATGCGCTGCAACCAGGTATCTTCGTCGATCACCTCGATGCCGAGATCGGTCGCAACCTTCAGCTTGGAGCCGGCGCCGGGCCCCGCCACCACAAGATCGGTCTTCGCCGAAACCGAGCCCGCGACCTTGGCGCCGAGACGCTCCGCCATTGCCTTGGCCTCGGAGCGCGTCATCTTTTCCAGCGTGCCCGTGAACACCACTGTCTTGCCGGAAACCTCGCTGCCGGCCGAGATCTCGACGATATACGGCTTCGGATGAACCTGCGCGAGCAACGCATCGAGCACGTCGTCGTTGCGCTCGTTGCCGAAAAAGTCGCGCAGCGCGCCGATCACCGTGTCGCCAATGCCGTTGATCGACGGAAAGACGTCATGCGGATTCTCCGCCTTCGCCGTCTCCTTGCCGACGCGGATCAGTTCTTCGATGGTCGAGAACTGGCGGGCAAGCACAGCCGCGGTGGTCTCGCCGATATGGCGTATGCCGAGCGCGAAGATGAAGCGGTCGAGTTCCGGCTCGCGGCGCGCATCGATTGCCGCGAACAGCTTGTCGAGACCCTCGTAATTGCGCTCCTCGACGCTGCGCACATTCTTGCGCGTCTTGCCGGATGCCTCCTCGCGCAGTCTTGCCTGCTCCTCGCGCCGCTCGGCCAGCGCCTTGGTGACGGCCGGCCGGCGATCCTTCAGCGTGAAGATGTCGGCCGCGGTCTTGACCAACCCCGCATTGAAGAAGAGGTCGATGTTCTCGGCGCCCAACCCTTCGATATCGAGCGCGCCGCGCGACACGAAGTGGCGCAGCCCTTCCACCGCCTGCGCCGGGCAGATCAGTTCGCCGGTGCAGCGGCGGCGTGAATCCTCCTTGCCGGTCTTTTCGTTGATCTCGCGCGTCGCCGGCGATCCGCAGACCGGACAGGTGTGCGGGAATTCGTAAGGCACCGCATCGGCCGGACGTTTGTCGATGACGACGCTGACGATCTGCGGGATGACGTCCCCTGCCCGCTGGATCACCACCGTGTCGCCGATGCGGACATCGATGCCGTCGCGGATCGGCTGGCCGTTGCTGTCGAAGCCTTTGATGTAGTCTTCGTTGTGCAGCGTGACGTTCTCGACCACCACGCCGCCGACCGTGACCGGCGCCAGCCGGGCCACCGGCGCCAGCGTGCCGGTGCGGCCGACCTGGATGTCGATCTTTTCCACCGTCGTCATCGCCTGTTCGGCCGGGAATTTATGGGCGACCGCCCAGCGCGGCTCGCCGGTGACGAAACCCCAGCGCCGCTGCAGCTCGAGCTGGTCGACCTTGTAGACGACGCCATCAATGTCGTAGCCGAGCGACGAGCGCTGTTCCTCGATCCGGTGGTACTGCGCGATCAGTTCGTCGATCGACTTCGCCCGCACCATCAACGGGCTGACCTTGAACCCCCAGTCCTTGAATTTCTGGACGGAATCGTACTGGGTCGGAGCCGGATCCGCTGTCGTATAGCCCCAGGCATAGGCGAAGAATTTGAGATTGCGGCTGGCGGTGACGGATGGATCCTTCTGGCGCAGCGACCCGGCCGCCGTGTTGCGCGGATTGACATAGTCCTGGCCGCCGACCGCCGCCGAGCGCTGTTTCAGCGCCTCGAACTCGGCATAGGTCATATAGACCTCGCCGCGGATCTCGATGACGTCCGGCCAGCCGGAGCCTTTGAGTGTCTTCGGGATATCGGCGATGGTCTTCAGATTGGCCGTGATGTCCTCGCCGACGGCGCCGTCGCCGCGCGTCGCGCCCTGCACGAACACGCCGTCTTCATAGCGCAGCGAGGCCGACAGCCCGTCGATCTTTGGCTCGGCCGTAAAGGCGATGTCGAGATCCTTGTCGCGGTCGAAGAAGCGCCGGCCGCGCTCGATGAAATCGGCAACGTCCTGGTCGGTATAGGCCTTGCCGAGGCTGAGCATCGGCAAGGCGTGGCGCACCTTGGCAAAGCCTTCCGCCGGCGGCGCGCCGACCCGGCGCGACGGCGAATCCTCGCGCACGAGATCGGGAAAGCGCTCCTCAATGGCGAGATTGCGGCGCGCCAGCGCGTCATACGCGGCGTCCGAGATCGTCGGCGCATCCTCGGTGTGATAACGCCGGTCGTGCTCGGCGATCTCCGCCGCCAGCCGCTTAAGCTCCTCTGCGGCCTCGCTTTCGCTCAGCGAATCGACTGGTTTTTCCGACATGCAATGCTGTCCTCGAATTATGGCGCGCCACTATAAATCAGGATTCGGCATGGGGGAGTCGGCTTGCGAATAAATCAATGCTGAACAGCAGGATGCAGCCATCTGCTGACTCGGCTTCCGGGCGCAGAAAATAAGCTAGGCGGCGGCCGTATTTTCCCGCAGCAGCCGCTCGGCGGCGGCGCGCGCCTCGTCGGTGATGGTGGCGCCCGCCAGCATGCGCGCGATTTCCTCCTGGCGTGCCGCGCGATCCATTTCGGCAATGCCGGTGGCGACACGGTCCTTGCCGCCGGATTTCGAGATCAGGAAATGTGTCGCCGCGCGGGCCGCCACTTGCGGCGCATGCGTGACCGAAAGCACTTGCACTCTCTTCGAGAGCCGCGCCAATCGCTGGCCGATGGCGTCGGCCACCGCGCCGCCGACGCCGGTGTCGATTTCATCAAAGACAAGGGTCGGTGCCGAGCCGCGGTCGGCAAGCGCCACCTTCAGCGCCAGAAGGAAGCGCGACAGCTCGCCGCCCGAAGCGACCTTCATCATCGGCCCGGGCCGGGTGCCAGGATTGGTGCGCACCCAGAATTCGACCTGGTCGATGCCTTCTTCCATGCGGCTTTCGGCATCGCTCACCATCTCGACGATGAATTCGGCCCGCTCGAGCTTGAGCGCCGGCAGTTCGGCCATCACCGCCTTGGTCAGGCCGGCTGCGGCGGCGTGGCGAAGCGAAGAGAGCTGCGCCGCCGAAATGTCGTAAGCCTCGCGCGCGGCGGCGGCCTGCTTCTCCAGCCCGTGCAGCCGCTCCTCGCCGGCATCGAGATCGGCAAGATCCGCCGCCATCGTGTCGCGCAGCTGCGCCAGGTCGTCGACCGCGACATTGTGCTTGCGCGAGGCCGCGCGCAGCGAAAACAGCCGCTCCTCGGCCTTCTCGAGGCGCTGCGGATCGTATTCGGTGGCGCGAAGCGCCGTCTCGACGCCGGACTGCGCCGCGTCGAGCGATATCATCGCCTCGTCCAGCGACTTCACCACGTCGTCGAGCAGTCCCGGCACTTCACCTGCCTTGCGCTGCAGCCTGCGCAAAAGGCTGGCGAGCTGCGGCAGCGGCGAAGACGGCCCCGACAGCACGTCCTGCGCGTCGTGAATCTCGGACGCGATCTTTTCGGCGCGCATCATCTGGGCGCGCAATTCAGCCAGCTCGGTCTCCTCGCCCGGCTGCGGATCGAGCTTCGCCAGCTCGGCGACTGAGGCCCTGAGATAATCGGCCTCGCGCGCCGCCGCCTCGACCTTGGCGCGGTGCCTGGAAAGCTCCTGCTCGCAGTTTCGCCAGTAGCGCCACGCCTCGCCCGCCCCGCGCACAGCGCCGAGATGGCCGCCGAAACTGTCCAGCAATTCGCGATGGGCGCCGGGATCGACCAGCGCGCGCTCGTCGTGCTGGCCATGGATTTCGACCAGCGCGCGGCCGACGTCGCGCATCAGGGTCACGCTGGACGGCTGGTCGTTGACGAAGACGCGAGTGCGTCCGTCGGCCGTCTGCACCCGGCGCAGGATGATGTCGCCGTCGTCCTCGATATCGTTGTCGGCGAGCAGCGCCCGCGCTGGATGGTTGCGCGGCACGTCGAACACCGCGATGACCTGGCCCTGTGCCGCGCCGTGGCGGACGAGCGAGGCGTCGCCGCGCGTTCCAAGCGCCAGCGACAGCGCATCAAGCAGGATGGATTTGCCGGCGCCGGTCTCGCCCGTCAGGACCGAAAGTCCAGGCAGGAAGTCGATGTCCAGCTTCTCGATCAGGACGATATCGCGGATCGACAGTCTGGACAGCATCAGGAGTGTCAGGCGCCGGTGATCAGCTTCCCGGCCTTGGATATCCACGACCCGGCATTTTCGCGCGGCTCAAGCCCGTTGCTCTGCAGGAGCTTGTAGGAATCCTTGTACCACTGGCTGTCCGGATAGTTGTTGCCGAGCACCGCCGCCGCCGTCTGCGCTTCCGACGTCAGCCCCATCGCGTAGTAGCTCTCGGTCAGGCGCGCCAGCGCCTCCTCGACGTGGCGCGTGTTGGAATAGGTCTCCACCACCGTGCGGAATCGCTTGACGGCGGCGATATATTCGCGGCGTTCGAGATAGTAGCGGCCGATCTGCATCTCCTTGCCGGCGAGCTGGTCGGTGGCGAAGCGGATCTTGTCCTTGGCGTCGTCGACATATTCGGAGTTCGGCCAGCGCGTCACCAGGTCCTGCATGGTCTGCACCGTCTGGCGCGCTTCCTTCTGATCCTGGGTGACGTCCTTGATCTGCCGGTAGTAGCTCAAGCCGATGATGTACTGCGCGTAGGCGGCATCGTCGGTCGACGGATAGAGCGTGAGATAGCGCTTGGCGGAACCGATCGCCTCTTCATAATTGCCGGCGCGATAGTCGGCGAAGGCGCCCATCACCATCGATTTGCGGGCGAATTCCGAATAGGGATGCTGACGGTCGACGGCGTCGAACTTCTTGCTCGCCTCATCGAGACGGCCGGCATTCAGGTTGGCGAGGCCCTGATTGTAGAGAACGTCGGCGGGCTCGGTCTGGTCGACATAGGTCGCCAGGTTGACGTCCTTCTCGGACGACATGCAGGCCGACAGCACCAGCGACGGGGCAATCAACGAAAACGCCAGGAAAACAGCCCGATGCGGCGCCTTCGATTGACCAACTCGCGAAAACAACATGTTTGAATTCCGCCCTTTCGGCGTCGTTTCGGTCCGGGCCGCAGCCATAAACCATTATCCCCTTGCCCGGCAACGCTATGTCCGGCCAATCGCACATTTTTGTGGCGGTTTGGCGCCTTGCCCAAAGCAGTATAATTTCATGGCCTTGTGATGCACCCGTGCAACACAAGGCCACCTACAAAGCCAGAAAATCGTTAAGAATCAGATCACCCAGGGCGCGTAGACCGGTCCGCTGACGGCGATCATTTCTGCCACGCGGCCGCGCTCGCGGCGTCGTGTCTCGACGATCTCGAAGGCCGTCCGGTCCGACAGCAGCCGGCGCAGCGCCGCCGCGTTCATTCGGTGACCGCCGCGATAGGAGCGGAAGCAGCCGATGAAGCGCGCGCCGGCAAGCGCCAGATCGCCCATGGCATCGAGCGTCTTGTGCCGGGCGAATTCGTTGGGGTAGCGCAGCCCCCCGACATTGATGACGCGGTTGTCGTCGCCGATGACCAGCGAATTTTCCAGCGAAGAGCCGAGCGCGTAGCCGGCGGCCCACAGCCGCTCGACATCCTTCATGAAACCGAAGGTGCGCGCCCGCGCGATGTCGCGGCGGAAGATGTCGGGGTTGATGTCGGAGGCAAAGAGCTGGCGACCGATCGCCGGGCTTTCGAAATCGATCTCGATCTCGAATCGCGTGCCGTCGTAAGGGCGGAATTCCGCCCATGATGCGCCGGCTTCGATGCGAACCGGCTTGACCACCCGGATATAGCGGCGCTTGACCGCCAGCGTCTCGATGCCCGCCTGGTCGAAGGCCTCGACAAAGGCCATGGCGCTGCCGTCGAGAATGGGAACTTCCGGACCGTCGATCTCGATGATGAGATTGTCGATGCCAAGTCCGAACACCGTCGCCATCAGGTGCTCGACGGTTCCGATATGCTCGCCGGCCGGATCGCCGAGCATGGTGCAAAGGTCGGTGGCGCCGACCTCGGAGACCAGCGCGCGGAACTCCCGGCCCTCGCCGCCATTCGACAGGTGGAACACGATGCCGGTGTCGGCGTCGGCGGGCAGGAAATGAACGGTGACGGGCTTGCCGCTGTGGACGCCCGTGCCGGTCAACGTCACGCGCGCTTTAACTGTCGTCTGATAGTCGTGCAAAGACAAACCCCATAAGCCCTAACTGCCTGCGTCCGCTTCATCAGCCTCTTGAGCATTTTCAGCCAGACGGATCGTCTTGCGTCCGCATGAATGCGGCAAATGAAACAAGGCATGCGGCTCTGATATGATCGGCAGGCAGGGCCAACTCCCCGAATCCCGGCAAACCGACTTTAGTCCGAGGCGAAGATAATGGCCCGTCCGAGAGACTCCAAATCACGGTTTCTTACCCTTTGTAACCGCGGCAGCGAGCGAAAAAACGCTCGTAACACTCTGTTTTACAACCACCTTTAACGCCAACAGGCAGACGATTTCTCGTCTGCCTGTTAACAACCGTTATATATCGTCAGCGATCAGCGGCCCGCTGTATCGATCAGTTGGCCTGGCGGCGCAGAAACGCCGGAATCTCCAACTGGTCGTCTTCCTGCACCGTGCGGCTCTGCGGCGTGAGGCGTCCCTGGTCGTCGAGTTGGCCGCGGCGCGGCGCGTAGAGCTGCGGGTCCTGGCTGGCGAGGCGGCGCATTTCCGGTGCCGCCTGGCGCAGTTTCGGCTCGCGCGGCTGCGCCGGCTGGAGCCGGGCCGGCTCTTCCTCGCGGCGGGTCAGGCCATTGGTCAGGCGCTTGATCAGCCCCATCGGCCCGCTGTTCTCGTGGTCGGCAGGGCGGCTCTTGGCTTCCACCTCGGCCTTCACCACCGGCGGAAAGTCCTCCACGCGCGGCATGCGCTGCGGCGCCGCCGCAACAGGCTGCGGCATCTCGCGCTGCGGCGCCGGCTGCACGACCTGCTGCTGCACCACCGGCTGCGGCTGCGCCGGCGGGGCCTGGAAGATCTTGCTCTGCGGCCGGAAGTCGTCGACCGGCGCCGGGCGCGGCTGCGCCATCGCGGCGGCATTCGCCTCGGCAAGTTGGATCGCCTCGGCGACCGGATCGACCGCGCGCGGCTCGTAGACCGTCTGCTGTTGAACCGGCGCGGGACGGCTTTCCTGAACAGGCGCCGCGGGACGAGCGACCGGCTTCTGCGGCGCGCGGATCGAGATCGGCGCGGCAGCAATTTCGGCCGCCGACTTGTCGATGCCGGTGGCGACCACCGAGACGCGGATCACGCCTTCCAGTTCCTCGTCGAAGGTGGCGCCCAGGATGATGTTGGCGTCCTGGTCGACCTCCTCGCGGATGCGGGTCGCGGCTTCGTCCACCTCGAACAGGGTGAGGTCGCGGCCGCCGGTGATCGAGATCAGCAGGCCCTTGGCGCCCTTCATCGAGGTTTCGTCGAGCAGCGGGTTGGCGATCGCGGCTTCCGCGGCGGCCATCGCGCGGCCCTCGCCCGAAGCCTCCCCCGTGCCCATCATCGCCTTGCCCATCTCGCGCATCACCGAACGGACGTCGGCGAAGTCGAGGTTGATCAGGCCTTCCTTGACCATCAGGTCGGTGATGCAGGCAACGCCGGAGTAGAGCACCTGGTCGGCCATCGCAAAGGCATCGGCGAAGGTGGTCTTGTCATTGGCCAGCCGGAACAGGTTCTGGTTGGGGATGACGATCAGCGTATCGACGCATTTCTGCAGTTCCTCGATGCCCATGTCGGCCGTCTTCATGCGGCGCTGGCCTTCGAAATGGAACGGCTTGGTGACGACGCCGACGGTGAGGATGCCCTTCTCCCGTGCCGCGCGGGCAACGACCGGAGCAGCGCCCGTACCCGTGCCGCCGCCCATGCCGGCGGTGACGAAGCACATATGCGTGTTGGAGAGATGGTCGATGATCTCGTCGATGCATTCTTCCGCCGCGGCGCGGCCGACTTCCGGCTGCGAGCCGGCGCCGAGCCCTTCGGTGACATGCGCGCCAAGCTGGATCAGCCGCTCGGCCTTCGACATCGTCAGCGCTTGCGCGTCGGTGTTGGCCACCACGAACTCGACGCCGCGCAGGCCGGCGGTGATCATGTTGTTGACGGCATTGCCGCCGCCGCCGCCGACACCGAACACGGTGATGCGTGGCTTGAGCTCGGTGATGTCCGGCTTTTGCAGATTGATGGTCATTGTCTCCGTCCTTTGCCTTTCCCGCCGCCTCGCCGCTGCGGCCGCCTATGGGGCTGTCCCCGTCAAATTAAAAACTGTCTCTCAACCACTGACTCATGCGATGCAGTTTTCCGCCCGTTCCGGTCATCCTGAAACCGGAAAGTCCTTTCGCCGAATGGCTCTCGAAGCTCGCCATCTGCGGGTAGATCATAAGCCCGACCGGGGTCGAGAACGCCGGCCCCTTGGCCGCTTCCGGCAGACCCGCCACGCCGAGCGGGCGGCCGATGCGCACATTGCGCCCGAGGATGCGGCGCGCTGCCTCCGGCAGGCCCGCCAACTGGCTGGCGCCGCCGGTGAGAACGACACGCTTGCCGACGGCGTTGCCGTAGCCCGACTTGTTCAACCGGTCGCGCAACAGCTCCAGCGTCTCGTCGATGCGGGCGCGGATGATGCGCGTCATCACCGAGCGCGGGATCTGCAGCGGCAATTCGCCTTCCTCGCCGATCGGCTGGATGGAAACCAGGTCGCGGTCGTCGGCGCTGCCGGGCAGCGCCGAGCCGTGCATCACCTTCAGCCGTTCAGCCGCGTCGAGCGAAGTCGACAGGCCCTTGGCCATGTCGAGCGTCACATGGTTGCCACCGATGGCGATGGCGTCGCCATGCACGAACTTGCCTTCCGAGAACACGGAGATCGTCGTGGTGCCGCCGCCCATGTCGATGCAGGCAGCGCCCATTTCGAGCTCGTCGTCGACCAGGGCCGCGAGGCCGCTGGCATAGGGCGTCGCCACCATGCGCTCGACCGAAAGATGCGAGCGGTTGATGCAGAGCTCCAGATTGCGCATTGGCGCGGCGTCGCCGGTCAGCACATGCATGTCGACGCCGAGCGCGTCGCCGACCATGCCGCGCGGATCGCGCATGCCGCGTTCGACGTCGAGCGAGAAGCCGACGGGAAGCGAGTGGACCACCTCGCGCTCGGCACGCAGCGCCTGCTTGGCGCCGGCAGCGAGCACGCGCTTGATATCGGCTTCCTCGACCTGGTGGCCGCCGAGATTGATGGTTGCCGAGAAGGCTTCGCTCTTCAGCCGGCCGGCCGTCATGTTGACGATGAGGGAATCGACGGTGAGCCCCGCCATGCGCTCCGCCGCGTCGACGGCGAGGCGGATGGCATGCTCGGCGCGGTCGAGATCGACCACGACGCCAGACTTCACGCCTTGCGATTTCTGATGGCCGATGCCGATCACCTGGATGCGGTGCGAGCGTCCGCGCAGAAGCTTGCCGTCCTCGCGCGGCTTCAACTTCGCCACCACGCAGCAAACCTTGCTCGAGCCCACATCGAGCACCGTAAGCGTGCCCGACCGCCGCGAAGAAGCATCACCGCTGCCGCCAAGCCAGCTCATATCTTCGTCTCCGACTTGCGCTTGGTCTGGCTCTTCGGCTTTTCGCTGAGCGCGGCCTCGCGCTGCGTCGCCGCCTCTGGCGAGAGCTCCACCACCAGCCGATCGGACAGCCGCATGTCGACCGCGGCGATGTCGCGCGTCAAAAGTCCAGTGTCGTGGTCGAGCTTGACGAGTTCGGCGATCGCACGATCCTCGTCGTCTTCCGGCAGCTTGACCGTGATGCCGTTCTCGAGTTTCAGATCCCAGCGCCGCTCGCCGACACGGATATAGCCTTTGACGCGCGCGGCGAGCTCCGGATAGCGCTTGATTTTCTCCAGGAAGTCCGGCGCCTTGGCCGGCGCGCCCGTGCCGATGATCAGCGGCAGCAAGGCCTGCTTGCCGCCCGAGAACGGCGCGATCACCTCGCCCGAGCGCTCGATCACCGAAAGCGAATCGCCCTGCTGCCAGAGCGCGAAGGGCTCACGTTCCTCGACGCGCACTTCCAGCGTATGCGGATAGATCTTGCGCACCGCCGCAACCTCGACCCAGGGCAATGTCGTGATGCGCTCGCGCGCGGCCTCGGCATCGAAACCGATCAGCGACGTCCAGCCGTCGAGGCCGAGCCGGTCGAGTATGTCGATTTCGGAAGTCTGGCGATTGCCGACGACCTTGATCTGGTCGACGGCAAAACCGGTGCGGGCCGTCACGCCCTGCACGACACTGTCGGCATAACCGCCGAGATAGGCACCATAGGCTCCCGCCGAGGCCAGCAAGGCAGCCGAGAGGATCGCGGCAGAAAAGCGCGGCGGCTCATACTCGCCGTCGCAGAGACGGGCAAGCAGGCGCACCGGCCGGCGAAGCTGGCGCGGCAACACGAAATGGTCGAACGACAGCAGCACACCGAACAGCGAGAGACCAGCCCCACCGCCTTTGCCCTGTCCCCACCTCAACGCAGACACGAAGCGTCCTCCACCATCCAACTCAACAAATCGCCGAACGAGTGCCCCGCTTGCGCGGCGATTTCAGGCACCAGAGACGTCGGCGTCATGCCCGGCTGGGTGTTGATCTCAAGCCAGACAACCTCGCCGTTTTCGGAGTGACGGTCGTCGTAACGGAAGTCCGACCGGGAAACGCCCCGGCAACCGATAGCAAGATGAGCCTTGAGGGCCAGTGTCTGTATTTTTTGGTAAATATTCGGTGAAATTTTAGCAGGGATTTCGTGTTTTGATCCGCCCGGGACGTACTTTGAGTCATAGTCGTAGAAGGAATGGCCGGTCGGGATGATCTCGCAGACCCCGAGCGCCACATCGCCCATCACCGCGCAGGTCAGCTCGCGCCCATGGATGTAGCGCTCGACCATGACGATCTCGCCATACCGCCACTCGGACGAACCGATCACCTGCGGTGGGTGCGACTGCCCCTCATGCACGATGACGACACCGAAGCTCGAACCCTCATTGACCGGCTTCACCACGTAAGGCGGCTTCATCGGATGCTTGTTCTGGACGGCGAAGCGGTTGACCACCTTCGATTCCGCGACCGGAATGCCGGACGCCTTGGCGACCTTCTTCGCCTGCTCTTTGTTCATGGCCAGCGCCGAAGCGAGCACACCCGAATGAGTGTAGGGAATTGCGAGATATTCAAGAATTCCCTGGATGGTGCCGTCCTCGCCGAACGGGCCATGCAGCGCATTGAAGGCGACATCAGGCCTGAGCTCGGCAAGCACAGATCCGGCATCGCGCGAAACATCGACGCGGGTAACCTGATAGCCTTCATTCTCGAGCGCATCCGCACACGCCTTCCCCGAGGACAGAGACACGGGCCGCTCCGAGGAGAATCCACCCAGGAGAACAGCCACATGTTTCTTCTTCATCCCGTCATCCCCTCTCACGCCGGGCCTGCAACCGATATTTCCGCACGCAACTTTCGCGCACATTGAGTCCGAGTCTTCCGGCAGGTTGCCCCCCAGACGGAAAACGCGGGTAACGCGTCAAACGACTCAAATCAGGAAACGCTTTAGGGCAGAGAATCAGAGAGTTGATTCCCTGGCAAGTGCCTATGATTCCGAGAGATTCACTTTCCGCGAAAACGGGAGAAAAAAGCGTGTCGTTGAGTCTTTACGGCAACGCTTGACGACCGTTGCCTGTCACTGAAGTTCACGTACTACTTGAACTTGGCAGCGAGCTAAAGAAGCTGCCCCAGGAATTCCTGGACCTCGTGACCCGGCCGGAAATTGCCCAGCCGCTGGATCTCCCAGTGCAGCCTTATGCCTGAATTCTCGAGCACCCGCGCCCGCACCGTCTCGCCGAGATATTCGAGGTCGTAGCCGGTCGCGGTGCCGGTGTTGATCATGAAGTTGCAGTGCATCGGCGACATCTGCGCGCCGCCGATCATCAGCCCGCGGCAGCCGGCCTTGTCGATCTCCTTCCAGGCGGAAGTGCCTTCGGGATTCTTGAAGGTCGAACCGCCGGTCTTCTCGCGGATCGGCTGCACCGTCTCGCGATGGTTCTGCACGGCGTCCATCGCCGCCTTGATCGCCGCCTTGTCTTCCGGAACGCCCTCGAAGATGGCGGAGGTGAAGATCAATCCGCCAGGCGCCGACGAGTGACGATAGGTGTAGCCCATGTCGGCATTGCTCAGCGTATGGACATTGCCCGCGCGGTCGAGCGCCCGCACCTCGACCACGCGCTCCCGCGTCTCGACGCCGTTGGCGCCCGCATTCATCCTCAGCGCCCCGCCTATGGCGCCCGGGATGCCATGGTAGAAATGGAAGCCGCCGATGCCCGCTTCATACGCGACCGCCGCGACGCGCTTGTCCGGCGTTGCCGCGCCCGCCTTGATCGTGGTCGGCCCGGTGGCTTCGGCTTCGCCAAAGCCCTTGGCCGACAGCCTGACGACAAAACCCGGAATACCGCCGTCGCGCACCAAAAGGTTCGAGCCGACGCCGACGACGGTGATCGGGATTTCCTCAGGCACCGCGCGCAGGAAGGCAGCGAGATCCTCCTCGTCGGCCGGCTGGAACAGCGCCTCCGCCTGTCCGCCGGCGCGGAACCAGGTGATCTTGTCCATCTCGGCGTTGGGCGTGACGCGACCGCGCAGGCCGGCAAGCCGGCCACCGAGTTTGTCGATCAGGTCCTGGCCGCGCATCATGAGGGTGCCCCACCAAGTTCCTTGGGCAGCGCATAGGCCCATTGCGTGATGTTGCCGGCACCGAGGAAGATGACGAAGTCGCCGGGCTTGGCAAGCTCGCGAATGGCCGGCGCGATCACCGCTGGGCCTTCGATATAGCGCGCATCGCGATGACCGCCAGCGCGGATGCGCGATACCAGCGCCTCCGAGGAGACACCTTCGATCGGCTCCTCGCCGGCCGCATAGACCGGCGCCACCATCACCGTGTCGGCATCGTTGAAGCAGACGGAAAACTCATTGAACAGGTCATGCAGGCGGGTGAAGCGGTGCGGCTGCGCGATCGCGATGACGCGGCCCTTGGTGGCCCCGCGCGCCGCCTTGAGCACCGCGGCGATCTCGACGGGATGGTGGCCGTAATCGTCGAAGATGTCGACACCGTTCCATGAACCGGTATGGGTGAAGCGCCGCTTCACCCCGGCGAAGGAGGACAGGCCCTTCTTGATGGCTTCGGCCGACAGGCCAAGTTCATGCGCGACCGCGATCGCCGCCGTCGCATTGGAGACATTGTGCCGGCCCGGCATCGGCAGGCGCAGACCCTCGATCGTCGTCGAGCCGCGGCCCTTGCGGTCGCGGATCACCACGTCGAACTCGGACGTAGCCCCGTCCATGCGATGATTGGTGAAACGCACGTCGGCCTGCGCGTTCTCGCCATAGGTGATGACCCGACGGTCCTCGATGCGGCCGACAAGCGCCTGGACCTCCGGATGGTCGGTGCACATCACGCCGAAGCCGTAGAACGGCACGTTCTCGACGAACTGGCGGAATGCCTCGCGCACCTTGTCGAAGCTGCCGTAGTGGTCGAGGTGCTCGGGATCGATGTTGGTGACGACGGCAATATCGGCCGGCAGCTTGAGGAAAGTGCCGTCGCTCTCGTCCGCCTCGACCACCATCCACTCGCCGTCGCCCATGCGGGCATTGGTGCCATAGGCGTTGATGATGCCGCCATTGATGACGGTCGGGTCGAGCCCGCCGGCTTCGAGCAGCGTCGCCACCATCGAGGTGGTCGTCGTCTTGCCATGCGTGCCGCCGATGGCGACGGCCTGGCGGAAACGCATCAGTTCGGCGAGCATCTCGGCGCGACGGACAATGGGGAGCAACTTCTCCCGCGCGGCCTTCAGCTCGGGATTGGATTTCTTGATGGCCGTCGACACGACGACCACCTCGGCGTCGCCGAGGTTCTCGGCCTTATGGCCGACGAAGCACTCGATGCCCTTGTCGCGCAGCCGCTGCACATTGGCGCCGTCGGCCTGGTCGGATCCCTGCACCTTGTAGCCGAGATTGTGCAGCACCTCGGCGATGCCGCTCATGCCGATGCCGCCGATGCCGATGAAATGCACGAGGCCGATCGTCTGCGGCATCTTCATGCGCGCGTCCTCCTGTAGTCCGAAACCGTTTTGCCGGACGCAATAGCCTCTGTCAGATCGGCGAGCAACCGCGCCGCATCCGGTTTTCCGGACGAGCGGGCCGCCGCGGCCATCGCCGTCAGCCGGCCAGGGTCCTGCATCAGCCCGCCGACCAGCGCCGCGATCCGCTCGGTCGAGAGCGTCGATTGCGGATGAAGCTCAGCCCCGCCGGCGGCGGCGAGCGCCGCGGCATTCGCCGCCTGATCGTGGTCAAGCGCGTGCGGATAAGGCACCAGCAGCGCTGGGCGGCCGACGACTGCGATCTCCGAGACTGTCGAGGCGCCGGAACGCGACATCACCAGATGCGCCGCCGCCATGCGCGCCGCCATGTCGGTGAAGAAGGGCGAAACCTGCGCGTCGACGCCAAGATTGGCATAGGCGGCTTTCACCCGGGCCACGTCTTCCGCGCGCGCCTGCTGCGTGATCGCCAGCCGCTTGCGCTGCGCTTCCGGCAGAAGCGCGATCGCCGCCGGCACGGCATCGGAAAAGAACTGCGCGCCCTGGCTGCCGCCGAACACCAGGAAGCGGAACGGCTCGCCATCGCTGGACGCAGCATATGGCGTCTTTGCCGCCTCGAGTATCTGCGGCCTGACCGGGTTGCCGGTGGTCACCGTCTTGGCGCCGGCAGCGCTTGCGCCTTCGGGCAGGAAGCCGCCGGCAATGGCATCGACGCGGCTCGACAGGGCCTTGTTCGCCCGGCCCATGACGGCGTTCTGTTCATGGATCAGCGTCGGCACTCTGCGCCGGGTCGCCGCGTAGAGCGGTGGCAGCGTCGGATAGCCGCCGAAGCCGACGACGGCCTCCGGCTTGATCCTGGCGATCACCCGCCCCGCTTGTCGCACGCCCTGCCAGATCGTCCAGAAGGCCGAGAGCATGGCAATCGGATTCTTCGAGCCCAGCGTCGCCGACGGGATCGAGTGGATGTCGACGGCCGGAAACTGGCTCGAATAGCGCTCCGCGCGGTGGTCGGTGGCGAGATGCACCTTCCAGCCGCGCTCGATCAGCTCATGCGCAAGCGCTTCGGCCGGGAACAGGTGTCCGCCCGTTCCGCCAGCCGCCAGCAGGATGACACCCTTCGACATCTCGCCTCATTCCGCCGCGATAGTGCGTTGCGGGAAGGAAAAGCCCATCTGCTTGCGCTTTTCCGGATGTCGACGCGTCAGCGCCAGCACCATGCCCATCGAGACGGCGATCGCGATCTGCGAGGAGCCGCCATAGGAGATGAAGGGCAGCGTCATGCCCTTGGCGGGCATCAGCTGCAGGTTCACGCACATGTTGATGGCCGACTGCAGGCCGAAAATGGTGACGAGCCCGCCGACGGCGTAGCGGGTGAAATCGTCCTGCTCCTTGAGCGCGGTGCTCAGCCCGCGCAACACGATGAAGGCGAAGATCGACATGATGAAGAAGCACATGATCAGTCCGAACTCCTCGCCTGCGACCGAGAAGACGAAGTCGGCGTGGCTGTCCGGGATAACGCGCTTCACCGTCCCCTCGCCCGGGCCGACGCCGAACCAGCCACCGTTGATCAGCGCTTCGCGGCCCATGTCGACCTGGAAGGTATCGCCTTCGCCGGTAAGGAACTTGTCGATGCGGGCGGCGACGTGCGGAAAGACCGTGTAGGCCGCGAACACGCCGCCGACGCCGGCAGCGCCCAAGACTATGATCCAGAACCACGGCAAGCCGGCCATGAAGAACATCACGCCCCAGGTGCCCAGCACCAGCATGGTCTGGCCGAGGTCAGGCTGCGCCACCAGAAGCGAGATCACCAGGGCGAGCAGCAGCATGGCGAACAAATTGCCCGGGATATCCGGCTGGCGCCTATGCTCGGCGAAAAGCCAGGCGCAGATGATGACGAAGGCCGGCTTCAAGAACTCGGACGGCTGGATGGAGAGGCCCGCGAGCGAGACCCAGCGCCGCGCGCCCTTGACCTCGACTCCGATGTAGAGCACCGCCACCATCAGCACCAGCATGATGCCCAGCATCACCAGCGACATGCGCCTTATTTGCCGCGCCTCCAGGAAGGAAACGGCCAGCATCACGCCGAGCGCCGGAATGGTGAAGATGATCTGCCTTGTGGCGAAGTGGAAGCTGTCGAGGCCGATACGCTCGGCGACCGCCGGGCTTGCCGCGAAGGACAGGACGATACCCAGCCCCATCAGCGACAGGAATGCCGCCAGGAACCAGCGATCGATCGTCCACCACCAGGTTGCGACTGGACTTTTGTCGAGACGGCTTTGCATCAACGTGGCCCTCCGATGGGTTTCACTCCATCAATAGCAGTCGCAGCTTGCCTGAAGGCTTCGCCGCGAACCTCGAAATTCTTGAACTGGTCGAAACTGGCGCAGGCCGGCGAAAGCAGCACCACTGCCTCGCCACCGGTGTCGCTGGCCGCGTCATGGGCGGCATGTTCGACTGCAGCCGCCAGCGTTCCGGATATTTCGTAAGGCACCGCCTCGCCCAGCGTGGCGGAAAAGGCGGGCGCCGCCTCGCCGATCAGATAGGCCTTGGCGATGCGCGGGAAGAAGCCGCGCAACGGCTCGATGCCGCCTTCCTTGGGCAGGCCGCCGGCGATCCAGTAGATGCGGTTGAAGCTCGACAGCGCCGGTGCCGCCGCATCGGCATTGGTTGCCTTGGAATCGTTGATGAACAGGACATGGTCCTTGCGGCCTACCTGTTCCATGCGGTGCGCCAGTCCGGGAAAGCTCTCCAGCCCCGCCTGGATCTCGCCGAGCTCCAGCCCGACCCTGAGGCAGGCCGCCACGGCGGCAAGCGCGTTCTGTGCATTGTGCTGGCCGCGTAGCGAGCCGATGCCCTCGAGGAAGGCGACACGGCTGTAGCGGCCGTTCATGGCCTCCATCAGATCGGTGCCGTCGGCGAAATAGCCGTCGGTCAGCGGCAGGCGCTTGGAGATGCGGATCACTTGCTTTCCGGCTCGCTCCAGCCGGTCGGCGATCTGGGCGCACCAGGAATCGTCAACGCCGATGATGGCGGTGTCGCTGCCGGCGACCAGCCTTTCCTTGATCGAGGCGTAATGCGCCATCGTGCCGTGACGGTCGAGATGGTCGGGCGTCAGGTTGAGCAGGATGCCGGCGGTCGGATTGATCGAGGGCGCGAGATCGATCTGGTAGGAGGAACACTCCACCACATAGTGCCGCTCGGGTTCCGGCGGATCGAGCGTCATGACGGCGCGGCCGATATTGCCGCCCATTTGGGTATCACGTCCGGCTGATTTCAGTATGTGCGCCGTCAGCGCCGTCGTCGTGGACTTGCCGTTGGTGCCGGTGATCGCGATGAAGGGAGCGCTCGGCGCGCGCTGATTGCGCTCGCGGCAGAACAGCTCGATGTCGCCGATCACCTCGACGCCGGCGCCGCGCGCCAGCTCCACCGCCCAATGCGGCTTCGGGTGCGTGAGCGGCACGCCGGGCGACAGAACGAAGGCGGCGAAGCGCGACCAATCGGCGGCGCGCAGGTCGCCGGTGGCAATCCCGGCGGCGGCGGCCTTGGCGACGCTGTCCGGATTGTCGTCCCAGGCGAGGATCTCGGCGCCGCCGGCGATCAGCGCATGCGCGGTGGCAATCCCCGAACCGCCCAGCCCGAAGAGCGAAACGCGTTTGCCAGAGAAGGATGCGGCGGGGATCAAGCGGTATCCTATCTGAGCTTGAGGGTGGAGAGGCCGACCAGCGCCAGGATGACGGCGATGATCCAGAAGCGGATCACCACCTGGCTTTCGGTCCAGCCGAGCTTTTCGAAATGATGATGGATCGGCGCCATCAGGAAGACGCGCTTGCCGGTCATCTTGAAGTAGCCGACCTGGATGATGACAGAGAGGATCTCCACCACGAACAGGCCCCCGACGATGACCAGCACGATCTCGTGCTTGGTGGCGACCGCGATGGTGCCGATCAGGCCGCCCATGGCCAGCGATCCGGTGTCGCCCATGAAGATCGCGGCGGGCGGCGCGTTGAACCACAGGAAGCCGAGGCCGGCGCCGATCACCGCGCCGAGCACGACGGCGAGTTCGCCGGTGCCGGGAACGAAGTGGATCTGCAGATATTCGGCGAAGACCGCATTACCGGAAAGATAGGCGATGACGCCGAAGGACGCCGCCGCGATCATGATCGGCACGATCGCCAGGCCGTCGAGCCCGTCGGTCAGGTTCACAGCATTGCCGGCACCGACGATGACGAAGCAGGAGAACGGCACGAAGAACCAGCCGAGATTGATCAGGAATTCCTTGGCGAACGGAAAGGTCAGCGAGGACGAGAACGGCGCCTGGCCATTGTGCATGATCACCCAGGCGGCGATGCCGGCGACGACGAATTCGATCGCTAGCCGCGCCTTGCCGGAGAAGCCCAGATGCGACTGCTTGGTAACCTTGAGATAGTCGTCGTAGAAACCGATCGAGCCGAAGCCGACGGTGACCAAGAGCACCACCCAGACATAGATGCTGGAGAGGTTCGCCCACAAAAGCGAGGAGCCGATGATGCCGGACAGGATCATCAGCCCGCCCATGGTCGGCGTTCCGGCCTTCTTGAAATGTGTCTGCGGCCCATCGGCGCGGATCGGCTGACCCTTGCCTTGCCGCAACCGCAGCGAATTGATGATCGTCGGCCCGAAGATGAAGACGATCAGCGCCGAGGTGATCAGCGCGCCGCCGGTGCGAAAAGTGATGTAGCGGAAGACATTGAAGGCCGAGATCTTGTCCGCGAAATCAACGAGTAAAGTGAGCATGCGCTTCCGTCCCCCGGAGCCCGACCTCAGGTCGGTTCAATGGTTGTGGCTTCCGCCGGAAATTTGCCGAGCAATGCCTCGACCAGCTTTGAAAACCCGATGCCTTTCGACGATTTGACCATCACCACGTCGCCCGGCCTGATTGCCGACATCACGACCGGCTTCAGTTCTTCTGCGCCTGCCCGGTATTCGGTTTCCACATCGGAGGGCAAAACGTCGGCCAGCGCCCGCATCTCCGGACCGCCGAGAAAGACGTTGCGCGTCCCGGTACCGACGATGAGCTCGGCGAGCGCCGCATGGAGTTTCGCGGAGTGGCCGCCGAGTTCCAGCATGTCGCCAAGCACGGCGATGCGTCTGCCCTCGCCCGAGACAGGCGTGGCGTTGAGCAGCGCCATGGCTGCCGCCATCGACGCCGGGTTGGCATTGTAGCTCTCGTCGATCAGCGTGATCGGGCCGTTCGGATGACGCAATATGTGGCGCCTGCCCCGCCCGCGCTCGGCTGAGAGATCGGCGAGCGCCGCCGCCACCTTGTCGAGATCGGCGCCAACGAGTTGCGCAGCACCGAGCACCGCAAGCACATTCTGCACGATGTGCCGGCCAGGCGCCCCGACGCGGGCGGTTACGTCCTTTTTGCCGATCTTGACGACGATGTCGGAATGGTCGGCATGAAGCTCGCAGCCCGCAAGGCGGAAGGCCGAGCGGACGTTTTCGCCGAAGCCGAAGACATGCTCGACACCGGCCTCTTTCGCCATTTTCCCGAGCAGCTTCCAGCGCGGGTCGTCGCGGTTGAGCAGCGCGCCACCGCCGGGCTCCACCCCCTCGAAAATCTCGGCCTTGGCCATGGCGATCTCGTCGAGATTCTTGAAGAAGCCGAGATGGGCGGCGGCAATCAGCGTCACGATCGCGACATGCGGCCTCACCATCTTGACCAGCGGCCTGATCTCGCCGGGATGATTCATGCCGATCTCGAAGACCGCGTAATCGCAAGCTTCCGGCATGCGCGCCAAGGTCAGCGGCACGCCCCAGTGGTTGTTGAACGACTGCGCCGAGGCATGCACCTTGCCGACTGCCGACAGCACATGCCGCAGCGCCTCCTTGGTGGTCGTCTTGCCGGCCGAGCCGGTCACCGCGATGATCTTCGCCCTTGAGCGGGCGCGCGCGGCGACGCCGAGCTTTTCCAATGCCGCGAGCACATCCTGCACCACGATCATCGGCGCCGTCAGACGGCCGAGCGACGGCAGCTTGCCCTCGGCGACGACCAGCACGGCAGCACCCGCCTTCACCGCCGCGGTCGCGAAATCGTGGCCGTCCATCGTCTCGCCCTTGATGGCGAAGAAAGCATCGCCGGGCTCAAGGCTGCGGCTGTCGATGGAGATGCCGGTGATGCCTTCCGGCAGCGTGCCGATCGGCCTGCCACCCATGGCTTCGACGAGAGCCTCCGACGTCCAGAGCAGGTTCATGCAGCGCGCTCCTGCAGCGCCTCGCGCACTTCCTCATGGTCGGAGAAGTGGAAGGTTTCGGTGCCGATGGTCTGGCCTTCCTCATGTCCTTTGCCTGCGACGATCAGCGTATCGCCGGCGTGAAGCATGGCAACCGCCTCATGGATCGCCTTGCGCCGGTCGCCGATTTCGATGGCGCCGGGCGCCGCGGCAAGGATGGCCGCCCGGATGGTTTCGGGAATTTCCGTGCGCGGATTGTCGTCAGTGACGATGACGACATCGGCGAGCCTGGTCGCGATCTCGCCCATGATCGGCCGTTTGCCGCGATCGCGATCGCCGCCGCAGCCGAAAACTACGACCACGCGGCCCGTGGTGAAAGGGCGAACCGAGGTCAGCACGTTTTCCAGCGCATCCGGCTTGTGCGCGTAGTCGACATAGACAGGAGCCCCGGCCGCCGTCGTGCCGACGAGGTCGAGCCGCCCCGGCGCGCCTTTCAGTTTCTCCAATGCCGCCAAAGCCTTACCGACGGATGTTCCAGTCGAGATGGCGAGGCCGGCTGAAACCAGCGCGTTGGCGATCTGGAAATCGCCGGCGAGCGGCAGGTCGATTTCGTGGAGGACGCCGTCGACTTCAACCTCGGCGCGCTGACGGCGCCGTTCATGCTCGACGCGCTTCAGCGTGAGGAAATCGCCATGGCGGCCGACGGTGAGCACCTTCAGCCCCGCCACCCGCGCGGCTTTGATCGTCGGCTCCGACCACGGGTCGTCGGCAAAGATGACGGCCGGCGCGCCTCTCGGCAGCAGCGCGTCGAACAGGCGCAGCTTGGCGCGATGATAGTCCTCGACCGTCGGATGGTAGTCCATGTGGTCGCGACCGAGATTGGTGAAGCCGCCGGCGGCGAGCCTGACGCCATCGAGACGGCGCTGGTCGAGCCCGTGGCTCGAGGCCTCCATCGAAGCGTGGGTGACGCCGGCATCGGCCAGTTCCTTCAGCAGCTTGTGCAGCGCTACCGGATCCGGCGTGGTCAGCGAGCCATATTCGTTGCGGCCGGGCGCCACCACACCCGTCGTCCCGATCGAAGCGGCGGCAAATCCTGCCTGCTCCCAGATCTGTCGGGTGAAGGCGGCGACAGACGTCTTGCCGCTGGTTCCGGTGACGGCGACCATCGTTTCAGGCTGCTTGCCGAAGAAGCGCGCCGCGCTCAGCGCCAGCGCCAGCCGCGGATCGTCCACGCCAAGAACCGGGATCGACAGGCCGGAGATGGCATTTCCTTTGCCCGCCACGATTGCGGCTGCGCCTCGGCTGGTGGCGTCGGCGGCATAGGCCGAACCATCCGCCTTGCTGCCGGCGAGCGCGAAGAAGACAACACCCGGTCTTACCTGGCGGGAATCGGAGGAAATTCCGGTCACTTCCAGATCGGGGGAAGCTGTTCCCTCGACAGGCAGGATACCGGCTAGATCTTTCAGATGCATCGAGTTCCGTTCATCGCAACAAAATAGCGCGCAGTTACCGGCGCGCCCCAAGAATCACTGATAGGAAACCAGCGTTGCACCATTTTCATGGCTGAAATCTGGCTTCACGCCAAGCATGGAAGCCGCGCGTCTGATGATGTTGGCTGCCATGATGCCCGCATTCGAGGCAGCCGTGTTGCCCATCCCGGGCTTTTCCGGCTTCGGCTCGTCAGCGATCGTCAGCACGATATATTGCGGATCGTCCATCGGGAAGGCGGCGACGAAGGCGTTGAAATTCTTCTCCTTCGAGTAGCGGCCATTGACGACCTTCTCCGCTGTGCCGGTCTTGCCGCCGACGCGGTAGCCTGGAACCCTGGCGTTCTTGCCGGAGCCCTTCTCGGCGTTGAGTGCGTAGAGATAGCGCATCCCTTCCACGGTCTTTTCCTTGACCACCCTTTTGGCTACCTCCATGGCCTGCTCCGCCGTGCGCGGCAGGAAGGTAGGCTCGATCAGATAGCCGCTCATCAGCGCGGCGCAGCCGACGGCGGTCTGCAGCGGCGTCGTCGACACGCCATGGCCGAAGGCAATGGTGATCGAATTGACCTGCTTCCAGACCTTGGGCTCGGTCGGGCGCGCTACTTCAGGCAGCTCGGTCTGCATCTTTTCCAGCACACCGAGGCGGTGCAGAAATTCGCGGTGTCCCTCAATGCCGACCGCCTCGGCTTCCTTGGCCGAGCCGATGTTGGACGAATAGATGAACACTTCCGGCACTGAGAGCACACGGCCCTTGCTGTGGAAGTCGTGGATGGTCTGACGACCGATCCGGATCGGCCGCGACGCGTCGAAACGGCTCTCCAGCGTCACCTTGCCGGAATCCAGCGCCATGCCGGTGGTGAAACTCTTGAAGGTCGAGCCCATTTCGTAGAGGCCGGCCGACATG
Organism: Mesorhizobium sp. M1E.F.Ca.ET.045.02.1.1; assembly: GCF_003952485.1. NCBI lineage: Bacteria > Pseudomonadati > Pseudomonadota > Alphaproteobacteria > Hyphomicrobiales > Phyllobacteriaceae > Mesorhizobium > Mesorhizobium sp. M1E.F.Ca.ET.045.02.1.1. The sequence continues at coordinate 4,413,369 of NZ_CP034447.1, read as the reverse complement.
CGGTTCAGCCGGTCCTTGTCCTGGGCGTTGTAAGGGTTGTTGGGGTCGAAATCCGGCGACGATGCCATGGCCAGCACTTCGCCGGTCTTGATGCTGAGCACAACGCCGCCCGCCGCGATCGCATGGAACCGCTCCATGCCGGTGGCGACCTCGTCGCGCACAACATGCTGGACGCGCAGGTCGATCGACAGCTTCACGGGCCTCAAATCCCTGGCCACCGCCAGGCCGGACGCCTGCAGGTCGGTGAGCCCCTGGTCGTCGATATACTTCTCCATGCCGGAGATGCCCTGATTGTCGATGTTGGTGAGGCCGACAATGTAGGAGGACGTCTCGCCGCTCGGATAGAAGCGGCGCTTCTCGGTACGGAAGCCGAGTCCCGGAATGCCGAGCGCCATGATGTCGGCCTGCTGTTTCGGCGTAAGCTGCCGCTGCAGCCAGACGAAACCGGCGCCGCTCTTGAGCTTGTGATAGGTCTGCTCATAGTCGATTTCGGGAAGCACGGTCGACAGCCTCTCGATCGCCTCGTCGGCGTCGACGATGCGACGCGGCTCGGCAAACAGCGACGCCGTCTTGATGTCGGTCGCCAGCACCTCGCCGTTGCGGTCGACGATATCCGGCCGCGAAGCCGTGACCCGGCTTTGCGGGCCGCCCGACATGTCCGGGTTCTGCAGGCCGAGATAGACCAGGCGGCCGGCAATGGTCGTATAGATGGTGAAGAACACCGCCATCGTCATGACGATGCGGGTCCTGGCTTTGCCGCCGGTCGCCTTGCGGGCGGCGTCGACGACGATCGAGCCGTCCTCGGCCACCTTCTTTCGACGCTTCAGCAGGTTGCCGATCCTTGGAAGCCTGCCGATCATTGCACGGTGCTCCCCGTCACCACCGGATCCTTGCCGCCATCGGGCCCTTTGCCGGAATTGTCGGCCATGCCGCCCAGCCGCTGCGAGGACAGGTCCTCGATGTTGACCGGCTTCATGGGCACGTCGTCGAGCCCGCCGATCTGGCGGGCGTTGAGCGGCTCGAGGCCGAGCTGCGATTTGTAGATTTCGGCAAGCTTCTGCAGCCGCGCCGGCTGCGTGAGCAAGCTCCAGTCGGCCTTCAGGAGATCGATCGTGTCTTCCTCGTAGCGGATCTGCGTCTGCAGCTTCTGCACCGCCGCAAGCTGTTCCTCGGCTTCGCGCTTGGTCTTGTAGGTCAACGCCGCCGCCGAGACCATGACGGCGATCAGGACTATGTCGCTGGTACGAAACACGTGCTCACCTCTCCCCCGGCCGCTCGACGGCGGGAAGCTTTGGAAGGCCGAAAATCGAAAAGTCGCCGGCGCGCGCCGGCACGTCGGTGCGGATTGCCGCGCGCAGCCTGGCCGAGCGCGCCCGCGGATTGACGGCGATCTCGGCCTCGCCCGGCGTAACCCCGCCGCCGGACTTGCGGAAGGTCGCCAGTCGCGCCGGTGCGTCTGGCATATGGCGCGATCTGCTGGCCGCCTCGGCGCGATCGGCGATGAAGCGCTTGACGATGCGGTCCTCCAGCGAGTGGAAGGTGACCACGGCGAGCCTGCCGCCGGGCTTGAGCACGCGCTCGGCGGCGAACAGCGCTCGAGCCAGTTCGCCAAGCTCGTCATTGACGAAGATGCGCAGCGCCTGGAAGACGCGGGTGGCCGGATGGATCTTGTCCTTCGGCGCGCGGCCGATATGGGTGGCGATAGCGTCGGCCAGATCGAGCGTGCGCTCGAAGAGCCGTTTCTCGCGCCGGGCCTCGATCATACGGGCGATACGGCCGGCATGACGTTCCTCGCCGAGGAAGCCGAAGATGCGGGCAAGGTCTCCCGCCTTGAAGGTGTTGACGACATCGGCCGCGCTCAGGCCGGCCTGCGCCATGCGCATGTCGAGCGGCCCGTCGGCGCGGAAGGAAAAGCCGCGCTCGGCCTGGTCGAGCTGCATGGAGGAAACGCCGATGTCGAGCACGACGCCGTCGGCGCTCTCGACATGTTCGTCCAACGTCGAGAACGGCGCCTGGACGAGCCTCAGCCTGCCGCCGGCCCGCTGCTCAAGGGCCCGGCCCGCCTCGATGGCATCCGGATCGCGGTCGATTGCCACGACCGAGGCGCCGCGCTCAAGAATGGCGCGGGTGTAGCCGCCGGCACCGAACGTCCCGTCGATAATCGTCTCGCCCGCCTTGGGTTCAAGCGCCTCCAGCACTTCGGCAAGGAGGACCGGAATGTGACGGACCAGTCCGCCAACGGCGTGAGGATCATCGCCGTGGCCAGCCATCATTCCGGTCGCTCCCCGGGCTTCGTCCCCTGCCGAAGCTGCAAAAGCCTGGCCCGCGCCTGCGCGCCATAGGCGGCAAGCCGGCCCGGTTCCCAGATCTGAAAGAAATTGCCGCGGCCGACAAACGCCACCTCGTTCGAGATACCCGTGTGGTCGCGAATGAAATCGGTCATCGTGATGCGGCCGTCCTGGTCGAGTTTCAGGAACGTCCCGTCGCCATGGCAGAAGAACGACATATCGTCCGCCGTCTGCAGGAAGAGATCCTCGAGCGCGATCCGCTGCTCGTAGCGATCGAGCAGATCGAGCCCGCCGACGTCCATCGCCGGAAGGTCCAGACAGCGTAGCGCATAGAGCTCCGCATAGCCACGTTTCTGCACGACCGCGCGGAAATGCGCCGGGACCGACACCCGTCCCTTGGCATCGATCCTGTTCACTGCGTTTGACAGAAATCGGTCCACTACACGTTACAGCCGCTGTCGCCGCCGCACCCCTTCCCATGTTTTTCTCCGCGCCACCGCCGCGCATCATCTCGCGACCTTCATTCGCCAAGGCGAAAACCGGCAAACGCGCAGCCGCCGCGACTGCCCGATTGGCGTACGCTTCACCCTGACGCGGAACGAAGGCTTGATGATGCAAATGGGATATCATGGGGCACTATGGGCGTCAACGGGAACGGGCATCACAAACGCGCGCCACAACTAGGGAAGGGCAAGCTGAAGGCACGTCTCGTCTTTATCCTCTATTAAGCCTAACGAAGCGTTTAGAGCGCGCTGGCCCAAAAGGACGCTTCTTGCTGCAGATGGCTGGCGCGCCTAGCGTCGAACCTCTGTTCAGCGAAGGAATGAGCCCATGTCCGAAACCGCGAAGTCACGCGCCGCGGCGCTCGCCCATCTGCGCAGCCGCGATTTCGCCAAGGGCGACCCGATCCCCCTGCCGCTGACCATGGCTTCGATCTTCCATTCGCCGGGCGACGCGACGGGCTTCGATCAATACGGCCGCTTCAGCAATCCGACCTGGCATGCCGTCGAGCATGTGCTTGGCCATCTTGAAGATGCGCAATGCGTCGCCTTTCCGTCGGGAATGGCGGCGATTTCGGCGACGTTCTTTGCGCTCGTCAAATCGGGCGACCGCATTCTCTTGCCCTCGGACGGCTACCATACGACACGCGCGCTGGCGGAGCGTTTCCTGAAACCGCTTGGGGTCGCCTATGACGTTAGGCCGACATCAAGCATTCTGGACGGCGGTTTCGCTGGCTACCGACTGGTCTTTGTCGAGACCCCGTCCAATCCGCGGCTCGACATCTGCGACATCGCCCCCGTCGCCCAGGCGGCCCGCGAGCAAGGCGCGATCCTTGTCGTCGACAACACGACGATGACGCCGTTCGGCCAGCGCCCGCTCGATCTCGGCGCCGACATCGTCGTCTCGGCCGACACCAAGGCGATCAATGGTCATTCGGATGTGCTCTTCGGCCATGTCGCCAGCCGCAATCCGGACATCGTCGCGAAAGTGAAGGATTGGCGCGAGACGGCCGGCGGCATTCCCGGCCCGTTCGAGGCCTGGCTCGTGCATCGCGGCCTCGAAACACTCGAGGTGCGCTTCGATCGCATGTGCTCGTCGGCCGAAACGATCGCCCGTCGTCTCAAGGCGCATCGCGCCGTAAGCGGCTTGCGCTTTCCGGGTCTGGAGGGAGATGCCTCGCACAATCTGGCTCGCGCCCAGATGGAGCGCTTCGGCTTCCTCATCTCGTTCGAACTCGCCTCGGAAGAGACTGCAGAGGCTTTCATCGACAATTGCGCGTTGATTGAATCGGCGACGTCATTCGGCGGCGTGCACAGCTCGGCCGAACGCCGCTCGAAGCGCGGCGACGCCGTGCCGCCCGGCTTCGTGCGGCTGTCGATCGGCTGCGAGCCGGTCGAGGAACTCTGGCAGGCGATCGAGGCGTCTTTGGATCATCTCGGCCCATAGCGCGCCGCCAAGACCATTGTAGGAAAATGCCAGCTGGCCTGTAAGCCGGGTTCTGTATGGCCCTCGCGCCTTTCGGCGCGAGAACGTGGCGGCCATTCATCTTGGGCGCATGTCGCCATGCGCCTCACGCAACCTACCCGGGCGGTGGGCCGGAAACAGCCCTCGAAGGTTTCCCCTCGCACCGCCCCTATTCGGTCTTGCTCCCGGTGGGGTTTGCCGTGCCGCTCCTGTTGCCAGTCGCGCGGTGGGCTCTTACCCCACCCTTTCACCCTTGCCGCGGCATTCGCCGCGGCGGTTTGCTTTCTGTGGCACTTTCCCTGGGGTTGCCCCCGCCGGCCATTAGCCGGCACCGTGTCTCCATGGAGCCCGGACTTTCCTCACCCGCAGCCTTTCGGCTTCGCGGGCGCGGCCGCCCGGCCAGCTGGCAAGCGCGTATAAAGGGATTCCCGCCTGAAAACGCAAACGAAAAAGCTAGTGCATGTCTCCCAAAGTGCGCAGCGGTTTTGGGACAACGACATGCATGAACAAACATGCATTGCCCAAATCCACTTCGAAATATGAGCTTTATGCCGGCGAGCCGAGCGCCGCCATCTGCACCTTGACCTTGCTGCAATAGGCGGCCGAAACCGGATTCATCCGCCTTGCACCGTGGCCGGCATTGTATTTCAGGATCGTGCCGCAGGTGGTGCCGCCGCCGAGGCCCTGCGCCATGGCAAGGTACTTCATGCCGTATTTGATGTTGGTATCGGGGTTGAACAGTCCCTTGGCCGAACCCGTATAGCCCATCATCCGCGCCGTCGCCGGCTTGATCTGCATCAGGCCGATCTCACCGGCGCTGCCGACCATGTTCGGCCGGTAATTGCTCTCGATCTTGATGACTGCATTGGCGAGCGAGACCGGGACGCCATAGCTTGCCGCATAGCGGGCGATGATCGCAGAATATTGGCCGCCGGCAGCCCCGCCGCCGATGGCCGAAGACGACGATACGGGCTTCTCCGGGTGAATGGACGCCGTCATCGTCATGTCGACGCTCCGCTTGCCGCGCTTCGCACCGCGTTTCGGCGCTGATCTTGCCGACTTCAATGCGGCGGCCTTTTGCACTTTCGTCTCATCGGTTTTCTTTGGCTTTGCGGCTTTGGGATCCGAGGCCGTCTTCGGCGTTGCGGGGGTTGCCGCGAACCCATTGTCGGCGGCCCGCAAGCTCAGCGGCGCGCTGTTCGCCGGGCCGAAGGCAAAAGTCATCACTCCGGCAGCAACGGCTGCCGCTACAACGGTCAATTTCTGCATGTAGTCCTGTTCTGTTTGAACCGCGCGAAGAACTTCGCTCGGCGTGGCTAACTCAATATCGGCACATCTTGGGAGGCTAGACGTCCGACAACTTGCGGGAGTTGCGTTTGGAGAGCGAATTGGCGCCAATGAAGGCGAGGCAATTCACTTTGTATGACAAAGTTGTAATTTAGGGAACCTGGCGAGACTATCTGAGCGAGGCTGCCTTCACGGAAGCCAGCAGCCTTTGCAACGTGCGGATCGTCGAGTCATCCGCAACGCCGTCGACCAACCGCCGCCGGAAATGCCGCTGAAACGCCGCCACCACGATTTCTGTTTGGCGATCGAAGATGCCCGATATCTCTACGCCATAACCATAGAGCGCCAGCATCGACTGCAATGCCTCGACCTCGGCGCCGGCATCGCCCGCCTTCAGTGCCGCGCCCAGCCTGATCGGGGCCGCGGGAACGAGATGGCCGACGCCGGCCGCAAAAAGCGCTTTCCAGGGAAACTTCTCGCCCGGATCGACCTTGCGCCCCGGCGCCACGTCGGAATGCGCAAGAACCCTCTGAGCTGGAATGGAGTGCCGGCCGATGATCCCAGCGCACAATCCGATCACCGCATCGATCTGCCGCTTCGGGAAAGCTCTATAGCCGAGCGAATGCCCGGGATTGACGATCTCGATGCCGACCGAGCACGAGTTGATGTCGGTGCGCCCGAACCATGAGCTCTTGCCGGCATGCCAGGCGCGGTCGCTCTCGCGCACCATCTGCACGATGCGGCCATCCTCATGGACGAGATAATGCGAGGACACCTCGCTTGCAGGATCGCACAGCCACGCCTCGGCGCCGGCGCCGGTCGCCATGCCGGTATAGTGCAACACGATCATGTCGAGCCTGAGCGTCTCGCGTCGCGGACCGAAATTCGGCGACACCCTGACCTCGGCACCCGGCTGGTCGGGCAAGAAACCGCTCATACGTGCCTGAGGCCCCGTTCGATCATCTCATAGGCCGCGTTGATCGCTGCGACCCTTGTCGTGGCGATCTTGATGAACTCCTGCGGCAGGCCGCGCGCGATAAGCCTATCAGGGTGATTGTCGGAGACCAGCTTGCGGTAGCGCTTCCTGACCTCCTCGAACGGCTTCCCTCGCTCGATGCCGAGAACGACATAGGGATCGGCGGCGCCGAGATTGACGTGCCGCGACAGGATCGCTTGGTAATGCGCCTCGTCGATCCGGAAAATCTCGGCAATGCGATGCAGGAATTGCCCTTCCCGCTCGTGGATCAGCCCGTCGGCCTTGGCGATATGGAACAGCCCGTCGAGTATGTCTTCCAGCATCATGCAATTCGCGTGGCCCGAACCGCAGAGTTGCGCCATGCGCTGGGCATAGATCTCGAACCCTGCGACATCGCGCTTGGCAAGATCGTAGAGGCGCGCCACGTTGCGCGTCTCGCTCGGCGGCACGTCGAAGATTTCCTGGAAGGCGCGCACTTCATCCTGAGTGACGATGCCGTCAGCCTTCGCCATCTTGGCCGAGAGCGCGATCATCGCCACCGAGAAGGCAACGCGCCGGCGCAGATCCGGGTCGCCGGAAAACACTGTACGCACGGCCTCGACGACATCGGCGACGCCCGAGGACGCCGACGACGAAACACGAGCGATGAAGTCGCCGAGGCGGTCCCAAATCGACATGCCGGCTACTTAGTGCGAACCGCCCACCGCTATCAAGCCGGGACGATGCCGCAGGCCCAACGGCCGTTGACCGCAGTCCCGGCAAAAAAAGGAAGGCCAGCGCAAGGCCGGCCTTCCGGATTTCATTCGATTGGCTTCTACTGCGCGGGCGCAGCAGGAGGTGTTGCCGGAGCCGGTTCAGCAGGCTTCGAAGCGTCAGGCGTAGCTGGCTTCATCGGCTGCTCATTGGCCGGCGGGTTGGTGCTTTGGGTGGTCGTGTTGTCAGTGCCGGTACCGCTGTTGCTGCAAGCCGCGACCCCCAGCAGGGCGAGCGCCGAAACAGACGCCAGGATGAGCTTCTTCATGGTATCTCTCCTTCAGCAAACGTTCACATTTCGGTGAACGGTCGCAGGAGAAATGCATCAAGCGGCTCCCAGGTTTCGTAACGTTGCATTTCCAAATGTAACATCAACTGGCGATTGCCGCGGTCGAAACGGCGAACTAACAGAACATACGCTCGCACAGATTGGATAAGCAGAATGCCGGAAGCCGCGGTGAACAAGAAATGGGATTTCTGGATCGACCGGGGCGGCACCTTCACCGACGTCATCGGCCGCGATCCGCAGGGCCGGCTGCACCCGCGCAAGCTTCTGTCCGAGAACCCTGAGGTCTATGCCGATGCCGCCATCCAGGGCATTCGCGACCTGCTTGGGCTAAAATCCGGCACCGCCATTCCCGCGGATCGGATCGGCGACATCAAGATGGGCACCACGGTCGCAACCAATGCGCTGCTGGAGCGCAAGGGCGACCGAGTGCTGCTGCTCATCACCAAGGGTTTTCGCGACGCGTTGCGCATCGCCTACCAGGCGCGGCCGGATATTTTTGCCAAGGAAATCATCCTGCCGGAGCAGGTCTACGAGCGCGTGATCGAGATCGACGAGCGGGTGCGCGCCGACGGTTGCGTCGAGCGCCTGCTCGACATCGCCGCCTGCCGCCCGGCGATCGAGCAGGCCAAGGCCGACGGCATCGACGCGGTCGCCATCGTCTTCATGCATGCCTGGAAATATCCCGACCATGAAAAGGCGGTGGCCAAGGTCTGCCGCAAGATCGGCTTCGAGCAGATTTCGGTCAGTCACGAGGTCTCGCCGCTGATCAAGCTGGTCGGCCGTGGCGACACCACGGTGGTGGACGCCTATCTTTCGCCGATCCTGTCGCGCTACGTGCAAAGGGTAGCCGGAGAATTGGGCCCGGGGCCCCGCCTGATGTTCATGATGTCGTCGGGCGGGCTGACCGCCGCCGACATGTTCCAGGGCAAGGATGCGCTGCTTTCCGGCCCGGCCGGCGGCGTGGTCGGCATGGTCGAGACGGCGAAGCTCGCCGGCTTCGACAAGGTCATCGGCTTCGATATGGGCGGCACCTCGACCGATGTCGCCCATTATGACGGCGAGTATGAGCGCGCCTTCGACACCGAAGTCGCAGGCGTGCGCATCCGCGCGCCGATGATGCGCATCCACACCGTCGCCGCCGGCGGCGGTTCGATCCTGCACTACGAGGCCGGCCGCTTTCGCGTCGGTCCTGACTCGGCCGGCGCCAATCCAGGCCCGGCCGCCTACAGGCGCGGCGGGCCGCTCGCCATCACCGACGCCAATGTCATGCTCGGCAAACTGCGGCCCGATTTCTTCCCGACGATCTTCGGTCCCGGCCAGGACCAGCCGCTCGACGTCGAAACCGTGCGAGATAAATTCGCGGCGCTCGCCGCCGAGATCGGCGATGGACGTTCGCCCGAAGCGGTGGCCGAGGGTTTCGTCACCATCGCCGTGGAGAACATGGCCAACGCCATCAAGAAGATCTCGGTGCAGCGCGGCTACGACGTCACCGAATATCTCTTGAACTGCTTCGGCGGCGCCGGCGGCCAGCATGCCTGCCTGGTCGCCGATGCGCTCGGCATGGAAGCCGTGCTCATCCACCCCTTCTCCGGCCTGCTTTCGGCCTACGGCATCGGGCTGTCGACGGTTTTCGCCTCGCGCCAGCAGGCGCTGCTGAAACCTCTCGCCGAAGAGTCCCGTTCCCCGATCGAGGACCTGATTGCGGCATTGCGCCAAGGCGTTGTCGCTGAGCTTGCAGCGCAAGGCATTGCGGAGGCCGCCATCGCCTCCAAGCCGGTCCTGCAGATCCGCTATGACGGTACCGATACGGCGCTGCCGGTGAATTTCGAGCATGGTTCGATCTTCCGCGCCAGAAGCGATTTCGAGGCCGCCCACAAGGCGCAATTCGGCTTCGTCTACGAAAACAAGCCGATGGTCGTCGAAGCGGTCGGCGTCGAAGGCAGCGATGCCGGCGCCGCCGCGCGCGACGAAACTGAATCAAGTCTCGAAGACAAGGCGGCAAGCCCTTGGCAGATCCGGCAATTCTTCGCCGATGGCGGCTGGCGGGACGCCGGCATCTTCCAGCGCGATGGTCTGAAGCCCGGCCATAAGGTGGCCGGCCCCGCGCTGATCATCGAGCCGAACCAGACAATCGTCGTCGAGCCGGGCTGGCAGGCCGGGATCACGGCCCGGAACCATGTGCTTCTGCGGCGGATCGAGAAGAAGGCCCGGCAGGCGGCGCTCGGCACCGAAGCCGATCCGGTGATGCTGGAGGTCTTCAACAACCTCTTCATGTCGATCGCCGAGCAGATGGGCGTGACGCTGCAGAACACGGCATACTCCGTCAACATCAAGGAACGGCTGGACTTTTCCTGCGCGGTGTTCGACCGCCACGGCGCGCTGGTCGCCAACGCGCCGCACATGCCGGTGCATCTGGGATCCATGGACCGCTCGGTCGAAACCGTGATCCGCCTGAACTCGGGCGACATCCACCCAGGCGACGTCTTCGCGCTCAACGCTCCTTACAATGGCGGCACGCATTTGCCCGACATCACTGTCGTGACGCCGGTTTTTTCCCTCCCCCTTGAGGGGAGGGTGGCCGCGAAGCGGTCGGGTGGGGTCCTCTCAGAAGGCACCGCAAATGCGTCGAGCACTGCCGCGACGACCCCCTCCGCCGCCTTCGGCGGCACCTCCCCCTCGAGGGGGGAGGAAATCCTGTTCTGGGCGGCCTCGCGCGGCCACCACGCCGATGTCGGCGGCACGGCGCCCGGCTCGATGACGCCTTTGGCCACCACCGTCGATGAGGAGGGGGTGCTGTTCGACAATTTCCGCATCGTCGATCGCGGCCGCTTCCGCGAGAAGGAGCTCGAGGCGCTCCTCACCGATCATCCCTACCCTGCCCGCAATCCCGCCCAGAACATCGCCGACCTCAAGGCGCAGATCGCCGCCAACGAAAAGGGCGTGGCGGAGCTGCGCAAGATGGTCGCGCATTTCGGCCTCGATGTCGTCGAGGCCTATATGGGCCATGTCCAGGACAATGCCGCAGAGAGCGTGCGCCGCGTGCTGGAACGACTGCCCGACACCTCGGTCTACGAATACCCGACCGATACCGGCCAGGTGATCAAGGTCAGCATCGCCGTCGAGCGCGACAAGCGCGAGGCGACGGTCGACTTCACCGGCACGTCGCCGGTCATGAAGAACAATTTCAACGCGCCGGAACCAGTCGCCCGCGCCGCCGTGCTCTACGCCTTCCGCGTCATGGTCGAGGACATGATTCCGATGAACGCAGGCTGCCTGAGGCCGATCAACATCGTCATTCCCGACGGCTGCATGCTCAAACCGTCCTACCCCGCCGCCGTGGTTGCCGGCAATGTCGAGACATCGCAGCACGTCACCAACGCGCTCTTCGGCGCCATGGGCGCGATGGCCAATGCGCAAGGCACGATGAACAATCTCACCTTCGGCAACCACCAGTACCAATATTACGAGACGATCTGCTCAGGCTCGCCGGCCGGGCGCATGAATTCGGGCCGCGGCTTTGCCGGCACCTCCGGCGTCCACACCCACATGACCAATTCGCGGCTTACCGATCCCGAGGTGCTGGAACTGCGCTTCCCGGTGGTGCTCGAGGACTTCCACATCCGCGAAGGCTCGGGCGGCAAGGGCAAATGGAACGCCGGCGACGGCACCAAGCGCACCATCCGCTTCCTGGAAAGGATGGAATGCGCCATCCTGTCCTCGCACCGCAACCGGCCGCCCCAGGGTCTGGATGGCGGCGGCGATGGCGAGGCAGGCTCGACCAAAATCAGGCGCAACGATGGATCGATCGACGTGCTGAAGGCATGCGACCAGACGACGCTCGATGCCGGCGAGGCCGTCATCGTCACCACGCCGACGCCCGGCGGGTTCGGCAAGGCCTGATGCATGTCGCCCAAAAGTGTGCAGCGGTTTTGGAAAAACGACATGCATGAAAACAATGACTAAGGCGCGTCGCCCGAGTCAGGTCCAGCACGACGCGCTTTAACGTCAACAGCCTGTCACCCGCCTGTCACAACGCTGCGCTACCCGCTTGCGCCAACGCAACTGGGAATCACCTTGCCATGACGGATGTTTCCGGAGAACTCGTTTATCGCCGTGGCAAGGAAGTTGGAAAAGCGGTCTATCAGAACCGCGCCCTGTCGAAGGACGGCATTTCCGAGCGGCTTTTTGCTTTCCTGTTTTCCGGCCTCGTCTACCCGCAGATCTGGGAAGACCCGGATGTCGACATGGACGCCATGCAGCTCGGCGCCGGGCATCGCGTCGTCACGATCGCGTCAGGCGGCTGCAACATTCTGGCCTATCTCACCCGCTCGCCGGCCCGCGTCGATGCCGTCGACCTCAACGCCGCGCATATCGCGCTGAACCGCATGAAGCTGGAAGCGGTTCGCCATCTGCCGTCGCAGGGCGACCTGTTCCGCTTCTTCGGCGCCGCCGACACCAGCCACAATTCGGAAGCCTATGACCGCTTCATCGCGCCGCATCTCGATCCGGTCAGCCGCCACTACTGGGAGCGCAGGAACTGGCGCGGCCGCCGCCGCATCGGCGTCTTCGACCGCAACTTCTATCAGACCGGCCTGCTCGGCCTCTTCATCGCCATGGGCCATCGCGTCGCAAAACTGTTCGGTGTCGATCCGGCCGGCATCATGAAGGCCGAGAACATCGGCGAACAGCGTCGCTTCTTCAACGAGGAGCTGGCGCCGGTCTTCGACAAGAAGCTTTTGCGTTGGGCGACTTCGCGCAAGGCTTCGCTGTTCGGCCTCGGCATCCCGCCGGCCCAGTACGATTCGCTGATCACCTCCGGTGACGGCTCGATGGCGAGCGTCTTGAAGGCGCGGCTGGAAAAGCTCGCCTGCGATTTCCCGCTGAAGAACAACTATTTCGCCTGGCAGGCCTTTGCCCGCCGCTACCCGGAGCCGGGCGAGGCAGCCCTGCCTGCCTATCTGGAACAGCGCAACTATAAGACGATCCGCGCCAACATCGATCGCGTTGGCATCCACCACGCCAACCTGGTCAAGTTCCTCGCCGCCAAGGATGCGGGTTCTGTCGACCGCTTTGTCCTGCTCGACGCGCAGGACTGGATGACCGACGATCAGCTCAACGCGCTGTGGACCGAGATCACCCGTACTGCTTCGGTCGGTGCCCGCGTCATCTTCCGCACCGCCGCCGAGCCCAGCCTGTTGCCGGGCCGCGTCTCCAACTCGCTGCTCGACCAGTGGCACTATGAGAACGAGGCCTCGCGCGAATTTTCCGCCAAGGACCGCTCGGCCATCTATGGCGGCTTCCATCTTTATGTGAAGCGCGCCGCATGAGCACGACGGAGCTGCCGGCCAGCCATGCCGAACTGATGGATGGCGTCTATCGCTGGCAGCGCCATATCTACGACTTCACCCGCAAATACTACCTGCTCGGCCGCGACCGGCTGATTGCGGGGCTCGACGTGCCGCAAGGCGGCACAGTGCTCGAGCTCGGCTGCGGCACCGGCCGCAACATCGTGCTTGCCGCCCGCCGCTATCCGGACGCCCACTTCTTCGGCCTCGATATCTCCGCCGAGATGCTGGAGACGGCGAACGCAGCGATGGCTCGCGAAGGTCTCGCGGCCCGCGTCACTCTCGCGCGAGGCGACGCCACCGACTTCGACGCCAAAGCGCTCTTCGGCACGGCGCGGTTTGACCGCGTCTTCGTGTCCTATTCGCTGTCGATGATCCCTGGTTGGGAAAAGACCGTCTCGGCGGCGCTCGCCGCGCTTGCGCCAGGCGGCTCGCTGCATGTCGTCGATTTCGGCCAGCAAGAGGGCCTGCCGCGCTGGTTCCGCGCCCTGCTGCGCGGCTGGCTGCGGAAATTCCATGTCGAGCCGCGCGCCTCGCTGCGCGACGTACTTGCATCTGAATCGGAGCGGACCGGAGCAACCTTCCGTTTCAGAACGCTTTATCGCGGCTATGCCTGGCTGGGCGTGATCGGCGCTCGAAAGTAGGCACCCCCTACTGATGCAAGGCTTTCACCAGCGCCGCCACCATCGTCTGCGGCCGGTAGCCGAGCTTGGCCGGCGTCAGCCCGAGCCGCACCACGACCAGTTGCTCCGACGGAACGATGGCGACAGTCTGGCCGTCATGGCCTTCCATCCAGTAGGTGTCCTTGGGCAGGCCGGCGGCAACGCCAGCCCCGGGATTCTCCTCATCGCCCGGGCCCTCGATCCACACCTGGCCTTTGCCGTAGACCTTCGAGGCCGGCGCCTGCTGCCGCATCCAGTCGACGAAGCCGGACGGCAGGACTGCCGCGCCGTTCCACACCCCGCCTTGCAGCAGGAACTGGCCGAAGCGCGCCCAGTCATGTGCCGTGGCATAGAGATAGGACGAGCCGACGAACGTGCCCTGCTCGTCGGTCTCGAGCACCGCGCTGTGCATGCCGAGCGGCTCGAACAGTGCCGTCCGAGGCCAGGCCAGCGCCTTCGCCTTGTCGCCGATCGCGTCTTGCCACAGCCGCGACAGCATGACAGCCGTGCCGCTCGAATAGGAAAACACCTTGCCCACATCGCCGGCGAGCGGTTTGGCGTCGGCAAAGCCCGCCATGTCCGGCTCGAGATAGAGCATGCGCGTCACGTCGGCGACGTCGCCATAATCCTCGTTGAACTCCAGCCCGCTCGACATCGCCATCATATCGGCAAGGCTGATCGCGGCGCGGCCATCGACCTTCCACGGCGCGAACAGGCCCTTGTTGTCGAGCGCCATCTTGCCGTCCTTCACCAGCGTGCCGACGATCGCGGCATTCACCGTCTTGGTCATCGACCAGCCGAGCAGCGGCGTCTTGGCCGAAAAACCGTCGCCATAGCGCTCCGCGACGATGCGGCCATTCTTCACCACCACGACCGCGCGCATGCCGGTCCCGGCCATGGCGGCATCGTCGATGATCTTCGACACTTCAGGGTTTTGCGAGCCATCCACCCTTTCGCCTTCGGGCCAGAGCGCATCCTGCGAAGTCACCGCCAGAGGCTCGATACGGACGGACGTCTGCCGCGCCTTGCCGGTATCGCCATTGGGAACCGACGCGCAGCCGAGCCCATCGCGCTCGACGGCAACGCTCTTGCCCAGAACCCAAAACAGACCGGCCGAAACCAGCCCCCTTTCCCTGTCGACCGAAACCTTCATCAGGCGGAGCAACGGATGGCCCGGTGCCTGAACGTCGACGGCAAGCACTTCACCTGGATCGCGGCCCGCTATGAAGACATTGGAGCAGACGATCTTGGCCGAATAGCCGGAACCGACGCGGATCAATTCGGGCGGCGCGAAGTAGAGCCAGGCAAACAGCGCGACCACCGCCAGCACCACGAGACCCAGCAGCCATCTGATGAATTTCACGACAACCCGCATATTTCCCGCCCTTTTTGGACTTCCGGCCCGCTTTATGTCATCGATTTGCCGCCATTGCTTCCGCAAAATCGTGGCCGATGTCGAGCGCCGTCAATGGATTATCAACCATGTTCGGCGATCAAGGAGGGATGTCGCCCAAAAGTGCCAAGTTGCTTTGGGACGACATGCACGAAGAATATCAGGCGGCCCTGTGGGGAGGCCGTCCGGAGGGGGCACGCGTAAGCGACCGCCATCAGTGAAGGACCCATCAGCGGCCGGCTGATCCCGGCTCGGGGGATATCATGCGCCGTCTTGCGGCCATCCTGATGCTTACGCTGTTGGGCGCCTGCTCGACCGTAGACGATCTTTCGCCGCTGGCGCCGTCGTCGCAGACGGTCGCCGTGCGCGCGCCCCGCTTCGAAGATTCCAAGCCGCATGAATGGGACAGCGGCGCGCCATGGAACTATGCCATCCATGGCACCGATGTTTCCAAATATCAAACCTCGGTCGACTGGCCGACGGCCAAGACCAACGGCATTTCCTTCGCCTTCATCAAGGCGACCGAGGGCGGCGATCGCTTCGACGACTATTTCAACGAGCACTGGGCGCGCACCAGGGCCGCCGGAATCCCGCGCGCGGCCTATCATTTCTTCTATTTCTGCACGCCGGCCGCCACCCAGGCGCGCTGGTTCATCGCCAATGTTCCGAAAGACCCGTCGGCAATGCCGCCGGTGCTCGACATGGAATGGAACCCGAAGTCGCCGACCTGCAGGCTGCGCCCCGATCCCGCCACGGTGCGCAGCGAAATGAGCACCTTCCTCCAGATCGTCGAGCGCCACTACGGCAAGAAGCCGATCATCTACACTTCGCTCGACTTCTTCGACGACAACCAGCTGGCGACCTTCCGAAGCTATCCTTACTGGCTGCGCTCGGTCGCCGGCCATCCGCGTCAGAAGTATGGCAGCCATCCTTTCACCTTCTGGCAGTACACCGGCACCGGCATCGTGCCCGGCATGACCGGCAAGTCCGACATCAACGTTTTCAACGGCTCGGAAGCTGCCTGGAACAAGTGGCTGCGGCAGAACACCCGTTGACATCGGCCCTCGTGCCTGCTTTTCGACACGGCGGGCGGCGATAATTGCAACCGCTGGCGATGCGGAGCGGCGCACCCCTGCCGGGGTGCTGAACGGCGCTCCTGGGCTTTGAAATCTACGCATGATCCCATCCGGCCCGGCCGGGTGCCGCGGATCATGCGGCGGTCTCGAAAGGGAAGCGATGCGATTGCGCGTTGATATCTTGGCGGCGGTGGTCCTCGGCGCTTTCGCCTGGCCGGCGGCGGCGCAGGACTGCGGCGGTGATTTCGAAGCCTGGAAACAGGGCGTTGCGACGGAAGCCAAGGCAGCCGGCGTCGGCGCCATTGGCCTGGACGCGCTGGAAAATGCCGCGATCGACGAAAAGGTGCTGGCGCGCGACCGCGCTCAGGGCGTGTTCGCCCAGACCTTCACCCAATTCTCGAACCGCATGATCTCGGCCTACCGGCTGAAGCAGGGCACGGCCAATCTGAAGAAATACGCCGATGTTTTCGCGCGCGCCGACAAGGAATTCGGCGTTCAGCCGGCCGTCATCACCGCCTTTTGGGGATTGGAAACCGATTTCGGCGCCGTGCAGGGCGATTTCCACACGCTGGATGCGCTGGTCACGCTCTCGCATGACTGCCGCCGCCCGCAGCTCTTCCGGCCGCAACTGGTGCCGCTGCTGACTTTGATCGACCGCGGCGTGCTGCCGGCCGACGTCAAAGGCGCCTGGGCCGGCGAGGTCGGCCAGACGCAGATCCTGCCCACCGACTATCTCGCCCGCGGTGTCGATGGCGATGGCGACGGCAAGGTCGATCTCAGAAACAGCGCGCCGGACGTCATCATGACCACCGCCGACAAGATCCTGTCGCGCGGCTGGAAGCGCGATCAGCCTTGGGTCGAGGAAGTGCGCGTGCCAGACGACATGCCCTGGGACCAGACCGGCCGCACCAACAAGCTGCCTCTGTCGCAATGGGCTGAGTGGGGCGTCACCAATCCGAACGGCACGCCGCTGGTCGACAATGGCCTGAAAGCCGGCCTTGCGCTGCCGATGGGCCGCAAAGGTCCCGCCTTCCTGACCTACGACAATTTCGACGTCTATCTGGAGTGGAACCAGTCCTTCACCTATGCGCTGACTGCCGCGGTGCTTGCGGCCCGTCTTGCCGGCGCGCCGCAGTTCGACCCGCGTACGCCGGAGCAAGGCCTGACAGGCGATCAGATGAAGGCGCTGCAAACCAAGCTCGAAGCCAAGGGCTACGACGTCGGCACCGTCGACGGCATCCTGGGCACGAACACCCGCGAAGCGATCCGCAAGGAGCAGATGCGGCTCGGCCTGCCCGTGGATGGCTGGCCGACGCCGGAGCTGCTGGCGAAATTGTGAACAGTGGCGAGATTCCGTTACCCTCGCCTCGATCGCACGAAATCAATGAATGCACGCAACGCCGGCGGCACGAGCCGTCGGCTCGGATGGTATAGATAGAAACCGGGAAAGCGGGGCGACCAGGGTTCGAGAAACCGGGCCAGCCTGCCCCTCTCGATCCATGGCTGGACCTGATAGTCAATCATGTAGGCCACACCAGCCCCATCCAGTGCCGCGTTGAGCATCAGCTCCGTATCGTTGACCGTGAGACTTCCCTTGACCGCGATTTCCAGCGATCGCTTGCCGCGCGAAAACTCCCATCGGTAGATGCCGCCGCCGGGCCATTGGAAATTGATGCAGCGGTGCTGGTGCAGGTCCTGTGGATGATGCGGGACTGCGCGGCCCTTCAGATAGGCGGGAGCAGCCACCGCAGCCATTTGCAGATCGTCACTCAGCTTCACCGCCACCATGTCTTTTTCCAGCCGCTCACCGAGGCGGATTCCGGCGTCGAAACGCCCCTCGACAATGTTGGCCAGCAGATCGTCGACGATGATTGTCAGCGCGACGTCGGGATAGGCGCGCTGGAAATCGCCGAGGATCGGCGCGATGAAGCGCATTGCGGCAACGCGCGGAACATTGATGCGCAGCGAACCGGCCGGGTTGTCACGCGCGGCCTGAACCTCAGCGACAGCGTCATCCAGCTCTCCGAACGCAACGCCAAGGCGCGTAAACAGCGTCTCGCCGGCCACGGTGGGCGAGACACTGCGCGTCGTGCGGTTGAGCAATCGCACGCCGACACGTGCCTCCAACTGCCGGATCGACTGGCTGAGCGCGGGCGGCGATATCCGCAACCGCGCTGCTGCGCGGACGAAGCTGCCCTCTTCCACGATCGCCGCGAACGCTTTGAGCTCGGTGAATTCGGACCCACGCATTATGTATTCCTAGATTAACAAGACAGTCAGATAATAGGTGATTATACGATCAATTACATGTCGCTATTCCTCAACTGGCCGCCACATCGGCGCGGCCTTGAAGAGTTGAAGGAAATCGATCATGTCTCAATCACTGCAGGGCAAAACAGCAATTGTCACCGGCAGTTCACGCGGCATCGGTCGTGCCATAGCCGAGGGTCTCGCCGCCAACGGCGCCTCCGTCGTCATCAACTATGTCGGCAACAGGAAAGCCGGCGATGACGTGGTCGCTGCCATTTTGGCCAACGGCGGAAAAGCACTGGCCATTCAGGCGGATATTTCCATTCCGACTGATGTCCGCAGGCTGTTCGACGAAACCGAGGGCCAACTGGGTGCCATCGACATTGTCGTCGCCAATGTCGGCGTCGCTGTCATCAAGCCGCTCGTCGAAGCAAGCGAGGCTGATTTCGACCGCGTCTTCGGCACCAACGCCAAGGGCACGTTCTTCACGCTTCAGGAAGCGGCCAAGCGTGTCCGCGACGGCGGCCGCATCATTGCCGTCTCGACGGGCGGTACCAAGATGTTCTTCACGCAGACGGCGCTCTATCTCGGCAGCAAGGGCGCTGTCGAACAGTTCGTTCGCGTGCTCTCTCGCGAGCTCGGGCCGCGCGGGGTTACAGTGAATGCGCTGTCGCCAGGCTTCACCGACACCGACCTGTTGCCGGAGCGGGATCGTGCCGTGGCCGCCGGCATGTCGCCGTTCGGCCGGATTGGCACACCGCGTGATGTCGCCGATGTTGCTGTCTTCCTCGCCAGCGACCAAGCCCGCTGGCTCACCGGCGAAAACATCCAGGCCGGCGGCGGGGTGGCGTAAGGACAGGCAGTAGGCAGTAGGCAGTAGGCAGTAGGCAGTAGGCAGTAGGCAGTAGGCAGTAGGCAGTAGGCAGTAGAAAAATACCAAGGCGATATTCGATATTCAAAGGGATAGGGACAATTAACACGCCCTCCTCCTTTCTACCTCCTATTGCCTATTGCCTAATCCCTACTGCCTGCTGCCTAGTCCGCCATCGTCTCCAGACTGGCGAACCCCTCCGGCGCGTCACCCTCATCGAAGGGCGTCGCAACCTCGACGAATGTATCGGGAAAGAATCCGTTGAAGCGCGTCCGGAGCGACAGCGAATAGGCGCCGATATGGCCGATCTCGATCCAGTCGCCGGTATCGACCGTTTCCGGCAGCCAGAACGGCCGCGACAGGATGTCGACGGAATCGCAGGTCGCGCCGCAGACCTTGAACGGCACGATGGTCTTCTCGCTGCCGTTGCGCGTGCGGATCGCGGGATCGGGAATGAAGCGCGCCGGCAGCGTGATCTTGCCGGTCCATGAATCGGAGAGCGACGCCCAGATGCCGTCATTGATGTAGAGCCGCTTGCCCTTGCGCAAGAGCACGCGAACGATCAGCGACAGGCAGCGCGCCACGATCACGCGGCCTGGCTCGGCCACCAGCGGCATCCGATCGAACTGGTATTCCTTGAGGTCGCCGGAGAGCCGCGACATGAGCTGCCCCAGCGAAGGCATCTCGATGTGCCTGCGATTGGGGTCATGGCCGTATTCGGCCGGAAAGCCGCCGCCGACATCGAGTCCGGCAATGTCGAAGGTCAGCCGGTTGCGCACCCAGTCGGCCGAGGCGAGCGCCCGCTCATAAGTGTCGGGGTCCTCGATCTGGCTGCCGACGTGGAAGCAGAGGCCGACCTTGTAGCCTGTGCGGTTGAGCCGCTCGGCAAGCTCGACCGCATTGGCGGGCCCGGCGCCGAACTTCTTCGACAGCTCATAGGCGGCTTGGCCCTTGGTCTGGATGCGCACGAACACCGTCAGCGCGCCCGGGTCGATATCGAGCGCACGCACGACGCGCGTCAGCTTGGTGATCTCGTCCTCATGGTCGAGCGAGATCACCCGGATACCGTATTTCTCCAGCGCCAGCTTGATGTCCGACTGCGCCTTGACCGGATGCATGTAGAGCATCTCAGCGTCGGGCGAGACGGCGCGCACGGCGGCGAACTCGCCGGGCGAGGCGACGTCGAAGGCGCCGACGCCTGCCTCGACCAGCGTCTTCAGCACGATCTGCTCGCCATTGGTCTTGACCGCATAGGCGGTCTTGCCGGGGAACATGCCCATGAACTGCAAGGCATCGGCCTTCAGCACCTGCGGACGGAAGCAATAGACCGGATCGTCCGGACGAAACGCCAGTGCCGCCTCGCGGGCATTTTCGAATCGCTGCATGGACGAATCCTTGATCTGGGGCGCGCACAATTAATCCTAGGTAGCCGCCAAAGAAAACAGTTCTGTGTCTCGTCTTCCCGGACGGCTCGCTGCACCCTTTTTCGAACGCTAAACCACCAGTCGGGTTTCGGGTGGCCCTTGCCGCCAGACCGGATATCGGTTGGAGGCTGTTCGGCGGGCCGAGACTGCGACCGGCCTGGGAGGGTTGACGACATGACGATTACGGCTGGCGCCGCGGCGACGCGCGGACCGATGACGCTCAAGGACTGGGCGCAACTGCTGCTGCTCGGCGCGATCTGGGGCGGCTCGTTCTTCTTTGCCCGCATTGCCGTGTCCGAGATCCACCCGCTGGCGCTGGTGCTGTTTCGCGTCGCCATCGCCGCGGCGGCGCTTCAGCTCTATCTGGCGATGCGCGGCCCGTCCTTCCGCCTCGCCTTTCCTTACGCCGGCATGTTCTTCCTGCTGGCATTCACCAACAACATCGTCCCCTTCTCCCTGATCTTCGCCGGCCAGACCGAGCTCGGCGCCGGAGTCGCTTCGGTGCTCAACGCCACCACGCCGTTCTGGACGCTGATCCTCGCCAACGCGCTCACCACGGACGAGAAGCTGTCGTGGAACAAGCTGGCCGGCATCGCGCTCGGCGTTGCCGGCACGGCAGTGATGATCGGGCCTGGCCTGGTCGCCGGCCTCGGCGGGCCGGTCTGGGCCAAGTTCGCGCTGATCGGTGCCTCGCTGTCCTACGCGGTTGCCCTGATGATCGCGCGCCGCTTCAAGGGCGTGCCCTCGCCGGTCATCGCCACGGGGCAGCTGACCGCCTCGACCATCATCATGGTCCCGGTCGTGCTCACTGCGTACGGCCCTGCCGGACTGTTTTCGGCCTCGCCGCCTGTCTGGGCCGCGGTGGTTGCGCTGGCGCTGCTGTCCACCGCCTTCGCCTATATCCTCTACTTCAACCTCGTCGCCTCGGCCGGCGCCACCAATGCCTCGCTGGTCACGCTGGTCGTGCCGGTCAGCGCGGTGCTGCTCGGTTTCCTGTTCCTCGGGGAACGACTGCAGCTCTTCGAAATGGGCGGCATGGCGCTGATCGCACTCGGCCTTCTCACCATTGACGGACGCCTGTTCGGCCGATGGTAGCGGTGTCATGCCACAACGCCGCCACAATTTATTCACAACGCCTGAGACGACTTTTGCCGAAGACTTTCAATGGCTAACGGCAAATCCCAAGTCGCAAATTCCACAATCATGTCGCATTGCAGCATGTTTTCCGCTTGCCTGTGGCACAAATGACTCTAGATTCCGGCCATAGCTCTTAAGAGGAGGCTATGGCATGGGACTGACGAGGCCAATCAACGCATTGATGATTTGTGCAGCGTTCGCATTCATCGGTGCCCTTATCATAGGCGTTCTTCCCTGACCCGCCAAAGCCGGGAAGACAAGCACCGAAAATAGTCCAAACAGTTCGAAAGGCCGGGTTCCACCCGGCCTTTTCCGTTTCAATCTTTATGCATGTCGTATTCCCAAAACCGCTGCACACTTTTGGGCGACATGCATTAAGCCGCGGCCGATCCGGCCACATCCGCCTCATGCGAGCGGATGCCGATCATGTGGCAGACGGCGAAGACCAGATCGGCGCGGTTCATCGTGTAGAAGTGGAAATCGCTGACGCCGCGTTCGACGAGGTCGAGCACCTGCTCCGCCGCCACCGCGGAGGCAACGAGCGCGTGGGTCTGCGGATCATTCTCGAGCCCTTCGAAGCGTTCGGCCAGCCATGCCGGCACCAGCGCGCCGCAGCGCGAGGAGAAATTGGCGACCTGGGTGAAACTATGCACCGGCAGGATGCCCGGCACGATCGGGATGTAGATGCCGGCGCGCCGCGCCCGCTCGACATAGCGTTCGTAAAGGTCGTTGTCGAAGAAGAACTGGGTGATCGCCCGCGTCGCGCCGTTGTCGACCTTGCGCTTCAGCATGTCGATGTCGGTGGCGAAGTCCGGACTTTCCGGATGTTTTTCCGGATAGGCCGAGACCGATATGTCGAAATCGCCGACGCTTTTCAGCGCCCCGACCAGTTCGGCGCCGTTGGCGTAGCCGTCGGGATGCGGACGGTAGGCGGTTCCCACGCCCGCGGCCGGATCGCCGCGCAAGGCGACGAAACGGGTAACGCCGAAATCGGCGAATTCACGGATGACGGCGTCGACCTGATGGCGGGCGGCATCGACACAGGTCATGTGCGCCGCCGGCGTCAGCGTCGTCTCGTTGAGAATGCGCTTGACCGTGCGCGCCGTGCGCTCGCGGGTCGAGCCGCCTGCGCCGTAGGTCACCGACACGAATTGCGGCTTGAGCGGCTCCAGCCTTGTGACGGTGTCCCACAACCTTGCTTCCATGTCGTCGGTCTTCGGCGGGAAGAACTCGAACGACACCCGGACCTTGTCGCCAATGTCTGGGCGGCGGGAAAAGCGGAACTGGTTCATCAGGCTGTTTCCCTTGCTGGGAGTACGTCGTTGGACGGGTCGGCGATCAGAAGGCGACGGTCGCGGCCGAGCCAGAGCTTGACGGTGAGTTTTGCCTCTGCCTGGCCGCGCGGCTCGAATTCCTGGCTGTCTTCGAGATCGAGCCCTGCCTCCGCGAACCAGTCGGCGATCTGCCGGTCGGAGAAGCCGAGCCGCATATGCGCATGCTGGTCGCGCAGGAACTCCAGATTGTGAGGCGCGAAGTCGACGATGACCAGCCTGCCCGCCGGACGCAGCAGCCTCGCCGCCTCATCGATGGCGCGGCCCGGATCGTCGAGATAGTGCAGCACCTGGTGGATAGTGACGAGGTCGAAGGCGTTGCGCTCGACCGGCGGCGAAAAAATGTCGCCCTGGCGCACTTGCGCGTTGGCGACGCCCGCCTTGTCGAGATTGGCGCGCGCTACCGTCAGCATCTCGCGCGACATGTCTATGCCGACGCCGCGCCGGTAGAGCGGCGCAAAGATCTCCAGCAGCCTGCCGGTGCCGGTGCCGAGGTCGAGCATCGACTGGAACGGTCGCTTGCCGACAAGCTTCAGCAGCGCGGCTTCCACCGCGCGGTCCGGTACATGCAGCGAGCGGATTCGATCCCAGCTCGCGGCGTTCTCCGAGAAATACTCTGCGGCACGGTCTTGCCGTTTGCGCTTGACCGCTGCCAGCCGCTCCAGATCGCGCACCACCTGCGGATCGGCCTCGCGCACGCCCGAGACCAGACGCTGCACGAAGGCACGCGAGCTGTCCGTATCCGACAGCCTGAAGAATGCCCACGACCCTTCCTGGTAGCGGCCGATCAGCCCGGCATCGAGCAGGAGCTTCAGATGCCGGGAGACGCGGGGCTGCGATTGGCCAAGGATTTCAGTAAGGTCGGAGACTGTGAGATCGCCGCGCGACAGCAGCACCAGGATGCGCAGGCGGCTGGATTCGGCCGCCGCCTTCAATGTATCTACCATCGTGTCGAGGGTGACATGCATGAGCGGGTTCTCGTTGAAAGATATAAAGATATGTTTATGTCGAATTTGAAACCCTGGCAAGCGCTATGTCGCTTCCGGACAAGAAAATGGCGCAGCCATGATCCGCGCGCCGAAAACGGTTGAGTGGACGGAACGCGATGTTCGAGACGCGCGAGGGTGAGAAGCTCCTGGAGGCCGACCCGGCGGATATGCCGCCGGATGGCCATATCGTCTTCATCGGTCACATCCTCTCGCCCTGGACCAGTCGTGAGGATTGTCCGAAGAACATGCGCGCAGCCCGCGAGACCGGACGGACGGCAGCGATTCTGATCGAGGAGGCCTACCGCCCGGGACTGCGAAACCTCGACCGCGCCAGCCACATCGCCGTCCTGTCCTGGCTCGATCACGCTCCGCGGAATCTCATCGTGCAGAAACCACGCCATGCTGCCGAACCGAAAGGCGTTTTCTCGCTGCGCTCCCCCGCCCGGCCGAACCCTGTCGGTCTGCATGTCGCGAAGCTCGTCGCGCTCGATATTGAGGCAGGCCGTATCGAGATCGATGCCATCGATGTGCTCGACGGCACGCCGGTCATCGACATCAAGCCCTACTACGCTTCGATCGATGCCTTCCCGGAAGCGACCATTGCCGGGCGCGACGAGAAATGAGCGCGCCCACCGGCCGCCGCCGCGCCATCGCCAAGGCGTTGACCGCGCTCTTGCCGCTCGCCCCCTATGCCGACATGGAAAAGATCCGCGCCGACGCCGGGGCCGTGCATATGAAGAGTTTGCCGCCGACGATCGCAGTGTGGCTGGCAACCATCGCCCATGTCCGCCACGCCCATACCGACTACGAGAAGCTGCTTGCCGAAGGCTATGACCGGGACTCGGCGCGCTTCTTCGTCATCGAGCGGACCAATGAGGTGCTCACCCGCTGGCGCGCGACGCGCTTGCTGGACGAGGACGACGAGGACGAGTGAGGCTGACGGGAACCGCCTCGAACGCGGCAGCCGCCTCGCAGGCCAAGCGGCGCCGGTGACCTGGCTCTACTGCGTCCGGAGCCGCACGCTAGCCTGCCGCAGCGACGAGGGAGGAATGATAGAAATGAGCCAAGCCGCCGCCAAGCCCGCCGGGCCGCTCCCCGTTCTGTCAGATCGTTATCTCGACCCGC
Source organism: Mesorhizobium sp. M1E.F.Ca.ET.045.02.1.1 (assembly GCF_003952485.1). Classification (NCBI taxonomy): domain Bacteria; kingdom Pseudomonadati; phylum Pseudomonadota; class Alphaproteobacteria; order Hyphomicrobiales; family Phyllobacteriaceae; genus Mesorhizobium; species Mesorhizobium sp. M1E.F.Ca.ET.045.02.1.1. The sequence continues at coordinate 4,388,208 of NZ_CP034447.1, read as the reverse complement.
ACGCCTATCCGGACGGCGTGGCTTACCTGGATGGCCAATATCTGCCGATGTCCCAAGCCAAAGTCTCGGTGCTGGACTGGGGCTTCCTGCATTCGGACGCCACTTACGATACGGTTCATGTCTGGGATGGCCGCTTTTTCCGTCTCGACCTGCATCTCGAGCGTTTCTTCGGCGGGCTGGAAAAGCTTCGCATGACCATCCCGTTCGACCGCGACGGCGTCGCCGAAATCCTTCACAATTGCGTTGCACTGTCGGGCCATCGAGCCGCCTATGTCGAGATGCTGTGCACGCGCGGCGCTTCGCCGACCTTCAGCCGCGATCCGCGTCAGGCGATCAACCGCTTCATGGCTTTCGCCGTCCCCTTTGGCTCGGTCGCCAATGCCGAGCAGTTGCGAAGCGGCCTCCATGTCGCGATCAGCGACAAGGTCCGCATTCCGCCTGCCTCGATCGATCCCTCGATCAAGAACTATCACTGGCTGGACCTGGTGCGTGGGCTCTATGATGCCTACGACCGCGGCGCCGATACCGCGCTGATCCTCGACTTCAGCGGCAACCTCGCCGAAGGTCCAGGCTTCAACGTGTTCTGCGTCAAGGCGGGCAAACTGTCGACGCCCGCCGTCGGCGTGCTGCCCGGGATCACGCGCCGTACCGTGTTTGACCTATGCGCCGAGGCGGGGCTCTCTGCGGTGGCGACGGATGTCAGCGTGGCTGCGCTGAAAGAGGCCGACGAAGTCTTTATCACCTCGACCGCCGGCGGCATTATGCCCGTCACGACGATCGACGGCGCCCCCGTGGCCGATGGCAAGGTCGGTACGATCACCGAGCGTCTGATGCGCCTTTACTGGCAGAGGCATGAGGACCCGGCCTGGTCGAGCGCGGTGCGCTATCCCTGACCCTGCCACCAAATAATTCCGGCGGCGCCTCTGGAAAAGCGCCGAGAGCGCCGTATATGCAGCAAGCGGAGTATCCTCCGTTTACATCCGGAATACATCGTCCCCCAGAGCAATTCCAGGAATGCCCGCAGCGGTTTTCCGACCGGAATTACGCGAAAACAAAGACTTGGAGTGGCTCGGCGATTCCGAGAAACGCTGAAACCCCTCTAAGGGCAAGGATCACAGATCATGACTGACAGGGTTTGGTTCATCACCGGATCGTCGAAGGGTTTTGGCCGCGTCTGGGCCGAAGCCGCGCTCGCCCGCGGCGATCGCGTCGCGGCAACCGCGCGCGATGCCGGCACACTCGCCGATCTCGTCGAAAAATATGGCGACAACATTGCCGCCATCAAGCTCGACGTCACCGACAAGCAAGCGGTCGACGCCGCGATCGCCGAGGCGCACAAGCGCTTCGGCCGGCTCGACGTCGTCATCAACAATGCCGGCTACGGCCATTTCGGCGCCATCGAGGAGGTCTCCGAGCAGGAAGCGCGCGACCAGATCGAGACCAACGTCTTCGGCGCGCTTTGGGTCACCCAGGCTGCGCTGCCTATCATGCGGGCGCAGCGCTCCGGCCACATCATCCAGATCTCCTCGATCGGCGGCGTCAACGCCTTTGCCTCGCTCGGCCTTTATCACGCTTCGAAATGGGCGCTGGAGGCGTTCAGCCAGTCGCTCAGCCTGGAGGTCGCCGAATTCGGCATCCATGTCACGCTGGTCGAACCGGGTGGCTTCTCCACCGACTGGGCCGGCCCGTCGGCCAAGACATCGAAAGCGATCGAGGCTTACGCGCCCGCCCGCGCCGCGATGGCCGAGCGCCGCAGCCGCGCTGTCGCCGGCGATCCCGAGGCGACCGGTCCGGCAATGCTGGCTGTCGTCGACGCTGCCGAGCCGCCGCTGAGAGTCTTCTTCGGCGATGGCGGCCTGCCGATGATCCGCCAGGAATACGCCAACCGTATCGCCACCTGGGAGAAGTGGGACGATATCTCGGTCATGGCCCAGGGCGCCAACAAGAACCGCAAGGCGGCTTGAACGCGCAAGGCCGCGCTGCGAAAGCGGCGCGGCCTTGACCTAAGCGCGATAGATCCACTGCTCCGGCACCCGCACCGAGATCTCCTCGCCTGCTCTGATGATGCCTGGCTTCTCGACCCAGGCGACGAGGCCGCGCAGCCGCTTCGCCGCCTTGGGGAACAGCAGCGCTCCCGCCTCACGATCAGCCATGTCGGCGTTCTCGGCCACCGAGCGCCCGGAGAAGCGGCAGGGCCCGTTTTGCGCATCGATCTTGATGGTCACGCCTTCCTTGAAGAACAGCAAGGACCCCGCCGGCAGCATGGAGAGACGCGGCAGGCCCTCGATCAGCAGGTTGGCGCCGATCCATTCCGGCTTGATCTCCGCGATGCCCATGCGCTCGGCGACCATGGCAAGCTCGTCCGCCGCCACGAGTGACAACTGCCTCTCGTTGCGCATCTCGGTGCCGCGTGGATACCAGGGCTCGCGCCCGCCGGACCGTCGCGTCGCGCCGGCATGGAAATCGCCCTCGATGCCGTCGAAGCCGAGCCGCAATTCCTCCACCGGTCTCGTCTCGAAACGATCGAAAGGCGCTTTGTAGAGCGCGGCCGCCTTCGCCGCGAGCTTGTGGGCCGGCACGATGTCGACGGACTGCTCGGTCGCCGGGGAGAGCTCTGAATTGGTTTTGGAGTCTTGCATGTCGCGGCTCTAGCGATCCCCTGCCTTGCGGTCCAGTCGAAAGCGCTGATGGTCCGATCAACCAGCTTGATACGCGGATGATCACGATCTTCTTACCGAAAACGCTATCCGATTTCGCCATGCGCCGTATTGCCGCCCCGCGTCATCGATCTGATGGTAGCCCCTGGCAGGAGGTATCCAAATGCATCCCGCACCCGCAATCGCCGCGCTCTGGCTGATTTGGGTCGTGTCTTGGCTCTTGGCCGCCGCTTGGGCCGACCCGGTGCAAAAGCGTGCAGGCTTCCGGGCTGAGTTCCGTTATCGCATCCTGTGGGCCATCGGCACGATCCTGCTGTTCGTGCCGGCGCACGGCTATGTCGGCCGGCTGCGGGTTTGGACGCCGACGCTGACGGAAGCATGGATCTGCGTTGCCCTGATCGCCATCGGCCTCGCCTTCTCCTGGTGGGCGCGCCTGCATCTCGGCCGGCTTTGGTCCGGCACCATCACCGCCAAGGCCGACCACCGCGTGGTCGATACCGGCCCTTACGGGTTGGTCCGCCACCCGATCTATAGCGGCCTGCTGCTGGCAATCCTCGCCACCATGGCGGCCAAGGGCACGGTCTGGGGCATTGCCGGCGCAGTGCTGCTGATCATCGGCATCGTCGTGAAGGCCAGGCTGGAAGAGAGCTTCCTGCGCGGCGAGCTCGGCACCGCCTATGACGACTATGCCAGGCGCGTGCCCATGCTGGTGCCCTTCGCACCGGCATAGATACGAGGGGTCACAGCATTTTCAACAGCGCGCCGCCGATCGAATAACCGGCCCCGAAGGCGCAGAGCAGGCCGAAATCGCCGGCCTTCATGTCGGCGTGGTTCTCCGACAGCGCCACGATCGCGCCGGCGCCAGCCGTGTTGCCGAGCCGCTCCAGCACCATCGGCGCGCGGTCGTGGCCGACATCGTGGCCGAAGGCGAGTTTCAGGATCATCGCGTTCATGCGCGCATTCGCCTGATGCAGCCAGAAGCGGCGGATGCCTTGCGGCGTCAGCCCATGCTCGGCCAGGAATTCGACGATGAATTTGTGGCCGGCGACGGTGACTTCCTTGAACACCTTGTTGCCGACCTGCTTGATCAGGTTGCCCTCGAGCTTGATCATGTAGGGATCGTCCTGGGCGGTGCGGGTGTGGTAGCCGAGATTGGTGCGGATGTTGTTCGACAACTGCGTCCAGGTGCGCGTGTCGAGCACCTCGAAGCGTCCCGGCCGCTTTTCGCCCTGGTTGAGCCCCTCGACGATCATTGCGACGGAAGCGTCGCCGAAGATGAAATGCGTCTGCCGGTCGCGGAAGTTGAGATGGCCGGTGATGATCTCGGGCGTCGAGACCAGGATGCGCCTGTGCGCCCCTGCCCTGACCAGGTTGACCGCGATGTGCAGCGCGGCCGCGGCGGAAGAACAGCCCAGTCCCATGTCGAAGCCGGCGCCCCTGGTGCCCAGCGCCTCCTGCATCTCGATGGCGATCGCCGGATAGGGCCGCTGATGATGCGAGGCCGAGCAGATCACCAGGTCGATATCCGAGGGCTGCAGGCCAGCATGGTCCAGCGCCTTTCTGGAGGATGCGATGCCGAATTCAGCCTGGAGCGACAGCGCGTCGTCCGGCCGCGCCGGAATGCGCGGCGCCATGCGGGTGGGATCGAGGATGCCCTCGCGCTCGACCACATGGCGCGTCCGCACGCCCGACGCGTGGACGATGAAGTCACTGTCCGACTTCTGCAGCAGCGTCTCGCCGGTAACAGCGCGGCGTGCATTCTCGGTGTCGACCCAGCTGTTGAAGCTCTCGACCAGCTCTTCATTGGTGATGACGGCTTCAGGAATTTCGGCGCCGATGCCGCTGATGATGACGCGATGCATGTCCAATCCGTCCGGGGCACGGGCGTTGCGGGCTCTGATGTGGGCGCGGACACGGCCCGGCGCAACCCTTGTCGCATTCGGCAGGTTTATGCCAGCTTAAACCAGCCGCCGGTCCCAGTTATCGCGATGAGTTGACCGGAAGCGGTCAGGCCCGCTTGGCGATGATGAAGATGCGCGGAAAACGCAGCAACACCTTGCCGTTCGCCATCTTCGGATGGGCCTGTGCGATCTTTGCCGTATAGCTGTCGAGGAACGCCTTCTTCTCAACCGCGTCGAGCGGATCGAGGAAGGGCTTCAGCCCCGTCGACTTGACCCATTCGACGATCGCTTCGGCATCCGCCAGCGGATGGTTGTAGATCGTATGCCAGATGTCCACGCGATCCGCGAGCGGCGACAACAGATCGTAGTAGAACGAAACCGGCGGCAGCGGTCCGCGCGCCGCGCCCTCGAGCTTGGCCGCGAACGGCATCTCGGCCGCCGTATCGCGCATCAGCTTGTGTGCGGGTTCGCCGAGATTGTCGGGCATCTGGATGGCCAAGGCGCCGCCTGGCGCGAGCAGCCCCATCAGCCGCTGGAACACCGCCGGATGCTCCGGCAGCCACTGGAAGACGGCGTTGGCGAAGATGACGTCGACCGGGTTCTCCGGCTGCCAGGCGGAAGCATCCGCGAGTTCGAAATTGACGTTGGGCAGCCGCGCCCTCGCCTTCTCGATCATGTCGGGCGAGGTGTCGAACCCGCTGACCTCGGCATCCGGCCAGCGCTCGACCAGAAGCTCGGTCGAGTTGCCTGGGCCGCAGCCGATGTCGACGACGCGGCGCGGAAAGTCGACGGGAACTTGTGCCGCCAAGTCCCGCGCGGGCCGCGTGCGCTCGTCCTCGAACTTCAGATATTGGGCGGCGGACCAGTCAGCCATTCGATCACCTCCGCTCGTCCTCGCCGCCGGCTTTGTCCCTACCGCGTCAGCCGCTTGTGCGTCATGCGGTGCGGGGTCGCCGCTTCCGCGCCCAGGCGGCGCAGCTTGTCCTTCTCGTATTCCTCGAAATTGCCCTCGAACCATTCGACATGCGCGTCCCCCTCGAAGGCGAGCATGTGGGTCGCCATGCGGTCGAGGAACATGCGGTCGTGGCTGATGATGACCGCGCAGCCGGCATAGGCTTCCAGCGCGTCTTCCAGCGCGCCCAGCGTTTCGGTGTCGAGGTCGTTGGTCGGTTCGTCGAGCAGCAGCACATTGCCGCCGCCCTTCAGCATCTTGGCCAGGTGCACGCGGTTGCGCTGGCCGCCCGAAAGATTGCCAACCTTCTGCTGCTGGTCGCCGCCGCGGAAATTGAAGGACGAGCAGTAGGCGCGGCTGTTGATCTCGTGCTTGCCGAGCTTGATCACCTCGGCGCCGCCGGAGACCTCTTCCCAAACCGTCTTGTTCGGGTCGAGCGCGTCGCGGCTCTGGTCGACATAGCCGAGCCTCACCGTCTCGCCGATGCGGATCGAGCCGGCATCCGGCTTTTCCTGGCCGGTGATCATCTTGAACAGCGTCGTCTTGCCGGCGCCGTTCGGGCCGATGACGCCGACGATGCCGCCCGGCGGCAGCTTGAACGACAGGTTCTCGATCAGAAGCTCATCGCCGAAGCCCTTATTGAGGCCTTCGATCTCGACAACCACATTGCCGAGGCGCTCGCTCGACGGGATGACGATCTGCGTGTCGGTCGGCTTGCGGTTCTGCGATTGCTCGACCAGTTCCTCATAGGCCTTGATGCGCGCCTTGGATTTGGTCTGCCGCGCTTTCGGCGAGGACTGGATCCACTCGCGCTCGCGCCAGATCGCCTTCTGGCGGGCGTCGTCCTCGCGCCCTTCCTGGATCAGGCGCTTGGCCTTGGCGTCGAGATATTTGGTGTAGTTGCCCTCATAGGGGATGCCGCGGCCGCGGTCGAGCTCGAGGATCCAGCCGGTGACGTTGTCGAGGAAGTAGCGGTCGTGGGTAATGATCAGCACCGAGCCCGGATAGTCGCGCAGATGCTTTTCCAGCCATTGCGTGGTCTCGGCGTCGAGATGGTTGGTCGGCTCGTCGAGCAGCAAGAGATCGGGCTGCTCGAGCAGCAGCCGGCAGAGCGCCACGCGGCGGCGCTCGCCGCCCGACAGGTTGGTCACCTCGGAATCGGCCGGCGGGCACTGCAGCGCGTCCATCGCCATCTCCACCTGCTGCTCGAGGTCCCAAAGGTTGAGGCGGTCCATCTCGTCCTGGAGCTTGGCCGACTCCTCCGCCGTCTCGTCGGAATAGTTCATCATCAGCTCGTTGTAGCGTTCGATGATGGCGGTCTTCCTGGCGACGCCGTCCATGACGTTTCCGCGCACGGTCTTGTTGGCGTCGAGCTGCGGCTCCTGCGCGAGGTAGCCGACGGTCGCGCCCTCGGCCAGCCAGGCCTCACCCTGATACTCCTTGTCGAGCCCGGCCATGATGCGCAGGATGGTCGACTTGCCCGAGCCGTTGGGGCCGAGGATGCCGATCTTGGCGTCCGGATAGAAGGACAGGTGGATGTTGTCGAGCACCTTCTTGGTGCCATAGGCCTTCGACAGGCCGGACATGTGATAGATGAACTGGCGAGCCACGCGCGCTTTCCCTGGAAACTGAAGTGTCAAGGTGGATGGGGGTTGCGCGCTATGTAGGCGATGAAGCGCCGAACGGCAATCGCTTTCGGCGTGCCGTGTCGATCCCAGGGCTTTCGCCGGGCTGGATATCGTTGTTTTCCGTGCGCGGCACGAGCTGGTGAAAGCAGCGGTTAACCATTCGCCGTCAGAACGGAGAAGGTTTGGAAATTGCGGCAAGGCCGCGATTTCCGCAAAAGATCGGATCGATCGTGTTGCTGAACGGTTTCCTGCTCTTTGCCGAAGCGGTTCTTTATTTCGGGGCCATGGTCACGCTCTTCCGCTTCAGGCGCCGCATCGGGCTCGGCGTGTTCGTCTGCGCGCTCGGCGTCATGCATTTCCTCGAAACCTATCTCGCCAGCGCCTTCTACGTCGCGCTGCCCTTCGGCATGGTCTCGCCAGGCTCGGCCGTGATGTTTTCCGGCAAGCTGGTGATGCTGCTTCTCCTCTACATGAAGGAAGACGCGGCGACCGTGCGCCAGCCGATCTATGGCCTGCTGCTTGGCAATGGCTTGCTGATCGGACTGGTGCTCGTCCTGCGCCTGCACGCGATTTCGCCGCTTCCCGACGGCCGGGTCCCCGATATCGGCTTCATCGATGAAATGGGCTGGCTGATGGTGTGGGGAACCTCGCTGCTCTTCGTCGACGCCATCCTGATCATCCTGCTCTACGAGAAGCTCGGCGCCTATCTGCGCCACTTGCCTTTCGCCCGTATCCTCGCCTGCGTCGCCTGCGTGCTGACATTCGACCAGGCTGGCTTCTTCGCCGCGCTGCATTTCGTCGCCGGCGCGCCGATCTCGGTCTTCTTCGGCGGCTGGTTCGCCAAGATGGTCGCGGCGCTCGCTTACAGCGGCATGCTCGTCGCCTATCTGAGATGGGTCGAGGATCACGACATCACGCTGCCGCGCGGGCTCTCCGATATCTTCGATACGCTCACCTACCGCGAACGCTACGAGGCGCTGGTCAAGCATGTCGGCCGCGATGGCTTGACCGGACTGCTCCATCGCGGCAGCTTCGATGCCGACGGCGAGGCGGCTGTCGCGGCGGGGATCCGGACCGCCAAGCCGCTCAGCCTGCTCATCGTCGACGTCGACCATTTCAAATCGATCAACGACCGGTTCGGTCACGCCGAGGGCGACAAGGTGCTGAAGTCGATGGCCGCCTTGTTGATCGAGACTGCCGGCAACGCGGATCAGGTGTTCAGGATCGGCGGCGAGGAATTTGCGATCCTCTGCTCGCAGCCGCATGCGCTGGCGAGGCTGCTCGGCGAAGCTATCAGGAACGCGGTGAAGACTTCCGTGCACACCAGTCGCTTCAACATCACCATAAGCGCCGGCGTGTCCACCGTCAGCGAGACGACGCATTGCCTGGCCGACATTTTCGCGCTTGCCGACCAGCGCCTCTACAAGGCCAAGTCGAGCGGCCGCGACCGCGTGATCGGCGAACCGGGCAGCGACGCCGTCATCCGCGAGGCGGCCCCGAAGACCGCCTGACTTCGAAGCCAAAATTCGGCTGCTGAGTTCTTACTGGAATCCGATCGCGTCGACCGTGCCCTTCGGACAACCGGCCTTGCCCGTCGGCGCCGACGCCATGAGCAGGTCGGCGAGCTTGCTGTCGGGACTGATCGGACCGGAGAGGCCGAGCGTCAGCTCGCCGATCAGCCGCCTGCCGCTTGACGGATCGACCAGGCATGAAACGCGCACACGGTCGCCGGCGCCGGCGCCGAAGGCCTGGTTGAAAGCGCCGCGGATCTGATCCGACGTCAGTTGCTTGCCGATGTTCTTGTTGAAGAGGTCGCGCACCGGCGAAGCATTCACGGCGCGCATCAGATTGAGCGCGTCGGCGAAATACTCCTGCTGGCTCTTGCCGTAGCAGGTGCCGTGCTTGATCCACTCGTGACGCTCCAGCTTGGAAGCCGTGCCCGGCATCACCTGGTCGAGCTCGGCGCGCGTATTGGCATCGAGATCGACGGGCGGCAGATCCGCCCAATGCGCCGGGTTGTCGTTGGCCTTGTCGCCAGCCGGCACCTGACAATAGAAATTGCCGTTCGGCTGCGGCCACAGCCCGTGCAAGGTGAAGTGGGAAGCGTCGAATTCACTGGGGTTCTGCGCCTTGCATTCGGGCTTGCTGCCCTTGGTCTCGCAGAAGGCCGGCTGCCAGCTCAGCGCGAACACATATTCAGGCTTGCCTGAAGCAGGCTGCGACGGCTTGGTCTGGCCGGCGGGCGCCGGCGCGGTCGCGGCGCTGCCGCCGGTGATATGGCCGCAACTGATCTTCACCCACCGCCGTTCCGGATCGGCGCCCGGCACCTGGATCAGATAATGCGTGGGCTCGTCCTTGTTGCCGGCCAGAAGCTGATAGCTTTGTCCCGCTTCGGTGGACACGTTGCCGGGATTCTTGCCGCTCTTGATCGCCTGCGTCGCCGGACAGGCGCTGTCGGCCACGAAGGTGCCGCTCATCTTCACATCGGCCCGCGCCACGCCGGCGCCAACCAGAGCCAAAACGACCGAACCCCACAATGCCCAAACCCGCATTCCCGCTCTCCCGGCGATCATTGAACCGTATTGAATTCGTCACACTAGAACAGGCGAAGTGTCAGAATTACGATCTTTTTCGCCAGGCGAAAATAATCCCCATGTGAACGCCTTCGGCCCCTGCGCTTATTGCACCATGGTCGATCGCTCTCTTGACGCCGCCGAAACCCTCGCCCATCAGTCGCGCAGGGAGCGAGACATGCCATTCGACAAACAGACCAGGCTGGCCTCACCGGGGGGAGCCGACCTCAACCTTTATGTGAAACATGCCGGCGGAAATCCGCGCGCCGTGGTGCAGATCAATCATGGGCTGGCCGAGCACGCAGCGCGCTACGCCCGCTTTGCCGATTTCCTTGGGGACCGCGGCTTCCATGTCTATGCCCATGACCATCGCGGCCACGGCGCGACAAAGGCGCCCGATGCGCCGCTCGGCAGGTTCGCCGACGTCGACGGCATCGCCAAGGTGATCGCCGACGTCGGCGCGGTGCATGATCTCATCGCCGTCGAGCATCCGGGATTGCCGGTGATCGCTTTTGGACATTCGCTCGGCGCCTCGATCGCGCTGAATTTCGTGCTCCGCCACTCCGATCGCATCCATGCCGCCGCCATCTGGAACGGCAATTTCTCAGCTGGCCTGCTCGGCCAGCTGGCGCTGGGCATCCTCGGCTGGGAACGGATGCGGCTGGGCTCCGACGTGCCGTCGCGCCTGCTGCCCAGGCTGACCTTCCAGGCCTGGGGCAAGGCCGTGCCCAACCATCGGACCTTGTTCGACTGGCTGTCGCGCGACCCCGTCGAGGTCGACAAATACATCGCCGACCCGCTCTGCGGCTGGGACGCCTCCATCTCGATGTGGCGCGACGTGGTCGGCATGGCGCAGCACGCCGGCAAGGATTCCAGCTTCGCTGGCGTACGCCGCGACCTCTTCGTCAATCTGGTGGGCGGAGAGAAGGACCCGGCGTCGGACTATGGCAAAGGGATTCACCACCTCGCCCGGCGCATGGACAGAATGGGCTTTTCGAATCTGGTTTCAAAGGTTTACGCCGACACCCGTCACGAAAGCCTGAACGAGATCAACCGCGACATCATCATGAGCGATTTCGTTGCATGGGGTGACAGCGTGCTTAAGGCGTGACCGGCGTGGCCTACTGCATGAGTCGTGACATAGCCGGCTACGATTGATAGTGCATGTCGCCCAAAAGTGCGCAGCGGTTTGGGATAACGACATGCACAAGCAAGATTCTAGGCTGCGCTTTCGACCCCATCACGGTGATCCATGGCCGAACCTCCGCTGAAAGGCATCCGCGTTATCGAACTCGCCCGCATTCTGGCGGGGCCGTGGGCCGGACAATTGCTCGCCGATCTCGGCGCCGATGTCATCAAGGTCGAGAGCCCGGACGGCGGCGACGACACCCGCAAATGGGGCCCGCCCTTCGTCATGAGCCATGACGGCGAGAACCTGTCGGCGGCCTATTATCACTCCTGCAATCGCGGCAAGCGCTCGATCGCCATCGATTTCTCCAAGCCCGAGGGCGCCGATACGCTCCGCCGACTGGTCGCCACGGCCGACGTGCTGATCGAGAACTTCAAGCTTGGCGGTCTGAAGAAATACGGCCTCGACTATGAGAGCCTGAAGAAGATCAATCCGCGCCTCGTCTATTGCTCGATCACCGGCTTCGGCCAGGACGGTCCCTACGCGCCGCGCGCGGGCTACGATTTCATTATCCAGGCGATGGCCGGGATGATGTCGATCACCGGCGAGGCCGGCCGCGAGCCGCAGAAGGCGGGCGTCGCCATCTCCGACCTGTTCACCGGCCTCTATTCGGTGATCGCCATCCAGGCGGCGCTGCGCCATGCCGAGAAGACCGGCGAAGGCCAGCACATCGACATGGCGCTTTTCGACAGCCAGATCTCGGCGCTCGGCAACCAGAACCTTAACTATCTGGTTTCTGGCAAGTCGCCGGTGCAGATGGGCAACGCCCATATGAACATCGCGCCCTACGAGGTGCTGCCGGTGAAGGACGGCCACATCATCCTTGCCGTCGGCAATGACAGCCAGTTCGCCAAGTTCTGCGCGGTTGTCGGTCTGACCGAGTTGCCCGCCAATCCGGATTTCACCACCAATCCCGCCCGCGTCGCCAATCGCGCCAAGCTGCGCGAACTGATCATCGAGACGCTGGGCACGTGGGATCGCGACCCGCTGCTGACGAAGCTCGAAGCCGCAGGCGTGCCGGCAAGCCCGATCAACACGATCGGCCAGATGTTCGCCGACCCGCAGGCGATCGCGCGCGGCATGCGGCTCGACCTCGACGACGGCCATGGCAATCGACTGCCGTCGGTGCGCGCGCCGATGGTGATGTCGGGCACGCCGCTCGTCTATGAGCGGCCCTCGCCGCGTCTTGGCGAGCACACTGCAGAAATCCTTGCCGAACTGGAGAGAGCAGCAAAATGAAGACCGGCGGACAATTGATCGTCGAAGCGCTCGAGGCGAACGGCACCGACCGCATCTTCTGCGTGCCGGGCGAATCCTATCTGGCGGTGCTCGACGCGCTGCATGACTCGTCGATCCGCACCATCGTCTGCCGCCAGGAAGGCGGCGCGGCGATGATGGCCGACTGCCAGGGGCGCCTGACCGGTACGCCCGGCATCTGCTTCGTCACCCGCGGCCCCGGCGCCACCAACGCCTCGGCCGGCATCCACATCGCCATGCAGGATTCGGTGCCGCTGATCCTGTTCATCGGCCAGGTCGCCAGCCACGCCAAGGAGCGCGAGGCCTTCCAGGAGGTCGACTACAAGCGCTTCTTCGGCGACATCGCCAAATGGGTGGTCGAGATCGACGACGCTTCGCGCATTCCGGAATTCGTCACCCGCGCTTTCGCGGTGGCGACATCGGGCCGCCCCGGCCCGGTCGTCGTCTCGCTGCCCGAGGACATGCTGACCAGCGAGGTCGAGGCGCCGGTAGCACTTGCGCACACGCCGGTTGAGACGCGCCCCGGTGAGGCCGAGCTCGACGCGCTGGAGATGCTGCTCACCGGCGCCAAGCGTCCGTTCGTCATTCTCGGCGGCACGCGCTGGGACGAGGAGGTGGTGGCGCGGATGCGCACGATCGCCGAGACGTGGTCGCTTCCCGTGGGCTGCTCCTTCCGCCGCCAGATGCTTTTCGACCATCTTCATCAGAACTACGCCGGCGATGTCGGCATCGGCATCAACCCGAAGCTGGCGGCGCAGATCAAGGCGGCCGACGTCGTGCTTCTGATCGGCGGCCGCATGAGCGAGATGTCGTCGTCCGACTACACGCTGCTGAAGAGCCCATACCCCGACCAGGCGCTGGTGCATGTCCATGCCGACGCCGGCGAGCTCGGCCGCGTCTACCGGCCGACGCTGGCGATCAACGCCTCGCCCTCGGCCTTCGTCGAGGCTTTCGCCAAGCGCAAGCCGGCCGGCACGCCATCCTGGGCAAATGAGACGGCAAAAGCACACGCCGCCTATCTCGAATGGTCGACGCCCCCTGAGACCGGGCCCGGCGCCGTCCAGATGGGGCCGATCATGAACTATCTGGAAAAGGCGCTGCCGGAGGACGCCATCCTCACCAACGGCGCCGGCAATTACACGACCTGGGTGCATCGCTTCCACCGCTTTCGCCGCTTCGGCACGCAGGCGGCCCCGACATCCGGATCGATGGGCTACGGCACTCCGGCGGCGGTCGCCGCCAAGGCGCTGTTCCCGGATCGCACAGTGGTTGCCTTTGCCGGCGACGGCTGCTTCCTGATGAACGGCCAGGAATTCGCGACCGCCGTGCAATACGACCTGCCGATCATCGTCATCGTGGTCAACAACGGCATCTACGGCACGATCCGCATGCACCAGGAGCGGGAATATCCGAGCCGCGTCATCGCTACCGACCTCAGGAACCCCGACTTCGCCGCGCTTGCCCGCGCCTATGGCGGCCATGGCGAGACGGTCGAAAGGACCGAGGACTTCGCGCCTGCCTTCGAACGCGCGCGCGCCAGCGGCAAGCCGGCGATCGTCGAGATCAGGCTCGATCCCGAGGCGATCACGCCGACCCGCACGCTGACGCAGATCCGCGACAAATCATGACCCGGCAGAACGAGGCGGTTGCCCGCCTCTTTCTGCCGGCGGAAAGACTGCTACATCGCTCCGGCCGCCTTCTCGATCTGTCCTCGGATCTCGCCGTCCGGGTTAGCGGCTGTATGGACGTTGACGTAATATTTGCCGGCCTCCAGGTCGGTGGCCTGGGCATCCGTCAGCGTCGCCGAGCCTTTGATCGGGCTCTTGAGCTTCTTGAACGGGATTACGGGATCCGCGTTTTCACCCTTGGCCGCCGGGCCGTGAATGTGGGCCCCCGACGCCGGCCCGCTGAGACCGGAATATTTGACGTTCCAGCTGAGCTTCTTCTTGGTGGTGTCAAAGGTGAGTGTGGCAGTCCCCTTGCCTTTGGTGGTTACGGGCGGGTTCTGCTGGCTGCCATCCAGCGTTGCCTTGTACTTCACAACGTCGGCCATGGCCGGCGATGAGAGCAGGAACGCGGTCGAAACGGCGAGCGCCGAAAGCATCGGCAAGGATAGGATGCGCATGAAGAACCTCCGTTGATTGCAGCATCCCCCACGGCCCCCCAGCGCGCGGATGCGTCAATTCAACGGCTGAACGGCGCGATGTATCCCGGCACACGCATATTTTACCGGCACTAAGGAAAAGGGGCGGTCGCTTGCCCCCTTCTGGATTCCGTAAAGGCAACGATTATACGGCCGCCAGCGCTTGCGTCAGATCGGCGATCAGATCATCCGGGTGCTCGACACCGATAGACAGCCTGACTGTGGTCTCAAGCACGCCGATGCGCTGGCGCACGTCGTAGGGGATGCCGGAATGGGTCATGGCCGCCGGATGGCTGGCCAGCGATTCCGTCCCGCCGAGGCTTACCGCCAACTTGAAGATCTGCAGGCTGTTGAGAAAGGCAAAGGCCGCCTTCTGCCCGCCGCGAATGTCGAAGGAGAACGTCGAGCCGGCGCCACTGCATTGCGCCCGGTAGGTGCGGCCTGCCGGAGTGTCCTCGCCCACGAACGGCAGATAGTGCACCTTCTCGACCTTGGGATGGTCGCGCAGGAATTCAGCGACCAGGCGGGCGTTGTCGTTCGCCCGCTCCATGCGGATCGACAGCGTTTCCAGCGAGCGGCCGAGCATCCAGCAGGAATGCGGGTCGAGCTGCGTGCCGATCGCCCCCCGCAGCGCCTTGATCGGCTTGGTGACCGCCTTGCTGCCCATCGCGGCACCCGCGATCAGGTCGGAATGGCCGCCGACATATTTGGTCAGCGAATAGACCGAAACATCGGCCCCGTGTTCGATGGGCCTCTGGAATACCGGGCCGAGTAGCGTGTTGTCGCAGACGATGATCGGCGTCGTTCCTTGCCGGGCGCCGATCTCGTCGGCGATCCTGCGCATCAGCGCAATGTCGACAAGGCTGTTGGTCGGATTTGACGGCGTCTCGATCAGGATGACTGACACGCGGCCATTGCCGACGGCCGTGTCGGCAGCCACGCGCACCGCCGCCTCGTCGACGCCGTCCGCGAAGCCGACGGCCTCGATGCCGAAGCCGGTGAGCGTGCGCGTCAGAAGCGTCTCCGTGCCGCCATAAAGCGGCTGCGAATGCAGGATGGCGTCACCCGGGCGAGCATAGGCGAAAAGCGTCGTCGCGATCGCCGACATGCCGGACGAGAACAGGATGCAGGCGTCCGTCCCCTCATAGATCGCCAGCCGGTCCTCGACGATCTCGCTGTTGGGATGGTTGAAGCGCGAATAGACCAGACCGGACGCCGTGCCGCTCGGAGGTTCCTTGCGGCCGGAAGTGTAGTCGAAGAAGTCGCGTCCCTCTTCCGCCGATTTGAACACGAAGGTCGAGGTGAGGAACACCGGCGGCTTGACGGCGCCCTCCGAAAGCTGCGGATCGAAGCCATAGCTCAGCATCAGCGTCTCCGGATGGAGCTTGTGGTTGCCGATATGGGTTTTCGAAGGGCGCGGCGCGGTCATGGCTTTTCCTGCTGTTCGAGGAGTTATTCCGTCGCAATTTATGCGATCCTCATCATGCAGTCCTTGCTATTTTTGGGCTCCCGTGGCTGCATTCCCGCAATATATTGCCTGGAGATGCCAAAAGTGCAGCAGAAGATAGCCGACGATTTCGACCGCAAGATCCTGCGTGAACTGCAAGCCGACGCCCGCATCACCAACAACGAGCTTGCCGAGCGGATCGGTCTGTCGCCGTCGCCCTGCCTGAGGCGCGTGCGGCGGCTGGAGGAAGCCGGCGTTATCAGGGGCTATACCGCGCTGGTCGATCCGGCCGCTTTCGGCTGGGGCATGGTCGCCATCGCCACCATCCGGCTCAGCCGCCAGAACGAGGACGAGATCGTCATGTTCGAGGAAGCGATCCGCGGCTGGGAAGAGGTTCTGGAATGCCACCTCGTCACTGGCTCGCGCGACTATGTGCTGAAGGTCGTGGCAGGAAGCCTCGAACAGTACGAGCGCTTCATCAAG
Source organism: Mesorhizobium sp. M1E.F.Ca.ET.045.02.1.1 (assembly GCF_003952485.1). Taxonomy (NCBI): domain Bacteria; kingdom Pseudomonadati; phylum Pseudomonadota; class Alphaproteobacteria; order Hyphomicrobiales; family Phyllobacteriaceae; genus Mesorhizobium; species Mesorhizobium sp. M1E.F.Ca.ET.045.02.1.1. Next base: position 4,371,978 of record NZ_CP034447.1, on the reverse strand, counting down.
GAAAAGATCGCGCGGCTGAAATGCGTCGCCTCGATCGAGACCAGCTTCGTTATGAACACCATAAAGGAACGGCGCCTCTGAGGCGCCGTTCTCAAGATCAGAATAAATTGCGTGACAGGCTTACTTGATCGCCTTGTCGGTGATAGCGGTCGTGTAGGCGCCAGAGGGCTCCTTGGCGATGATCTTCTGGTCGAGCAGCGCCTTGGCGGTGCGCTCGTAGGTCGCCGGATCGAGCTTGCCGTCGGCATTGTCGACCAGCTTGGCGACTTCGCCCATCATGCGCTTCTGGTGGTTCTCGTCCTGGCCGCCATTGTCCATGACGATGCCGGCCGCCTCGTCCGAATTGTCGACGGCGTATTTCCAGCCCTTCATCGAAGCGCGCACGAAGCGCACCATCTTGTCCTCGAAGGCGGGGTCCTTGAGCTTGTCTTCCAGCGCGTAGAGCCCGTCCTCGAGCAGGTCGTTGCCCATGGCCGAGTAGTTGAAGACGGTGAGCTGCTCCGGCTTGTAGCCGGCGTCGATCAGCTGCCAGTATTCGTTGTAGGTCATGACCGAGATGCAGTCCGCCTGCTTCTGGATCAGCGGCTGCACGTCGAAGCTCTGCTTCAGGACGGTGACGCCGTCCGGACCGCCCTCGGTCTTGAGGCCGAGCTTGTTCATCCAGGCGTAGAACGGATATTCGTTGCCGAAGAACCAGACGCCCAGCGTATGGCCCTTGAAGTCCGCTTCGGTCTTGATCGGGCCGTCCTTCGGGCAGACCAGCTCCATGCCGGCCTTCTTGAAAGGCTGGGCGATGTTGACCAGCGGCACGCCCTTCTCGCGCGCGGCGAGCGCGCCGCCCATCCAGTCGACGATCACGTCGGCGCCGCCGCCGGCGATCACCTGCTCCGGCGCGATGTCCGGGCCGCCCGGCTTGATGTCGACGTCGAGGCCCTCGGCGTCATAGAAGCCCTTGGCCTTGGCGACATAGTAGCCGGCGAACTGGGCCTGCGTGACCCATTTCAGCTGCAGCGTCAGCTTGTCGGCGGCCATCGCCTGGAAAGCGGCCAGCGACATCGCGCCGGCCAAAGCAGAAACTACAAGTCTTTTCATATTTTTACCCTCTGAAGTTAGCACCCAAACCCACCCCCTCTATCCACCACGGACAGAGGGATGCCAAAACGTGATGGCTCTCTCGATAAGAGCGACCACGCCATAAAAGACCGAACCCGCCAGTGCTGCAACTGCGATTTCGGCCCAAACCATGTCGATGTTCATCCGCCCGACTTCCGTCGAAATGCGGAATCCCATGCCGACAACCGGCGTGCCGAAGAACTCCGCGACGATGGCGCCGATCAGCGCCAGCGTCGAGTTGATCTTCAGCGCGTTGAAGATGAACGGCATTGCCGCCGGCAGCCTGAGCTTCAGCAAGGTCGGCCAATACCCGGAAGCATAAGTGCGCATCAAATCGCGCTCCATGTGGCCGGAGGCGGCGAGCCCGGCGACGGTATTCACCAGCATCGGGAAGAAGGTCATGATGATGACGACCGCCGCCTTGGACGGCCAGTCGAAACCGAACCACATCACCATGATCGGCGCGACGCCGATGATCGGCAGCGCCGACACCATGTTGCCGATCGGCAGGAGTCCGCGCCGCAGGAACGGCACGCGGTCGGCGAGAATGGCGACGACGAAGCCGGCGAGGTTGCCGACGATGTAGCCGATCAGCACCGCCTTGAAGATCGTCTGCCGCACATCCGATCCCAGGATCGGCAGCGAGCTGGCGATGCGCGCGCCGATCGCGCTCGGCGGCGGCAGCAGGATGAACGGGATGCCGGCACCCCGCGTCACCGCTTCCCAGATGATCAGGATCCAGGCCCCGAAGATCGCCGGGATGATCAGTCGGAGCGCGGTTTTCGCGCCGCTCATGGCAGGCCGTAAGGAGGACAGCAAAGCGACGCAGCGCCAGGCAACCAGCCAGGCTGCGGCGAGAGCGAGGAAATAGGGCGCCAGCGCCGTCCCCTCGAAGCCGCCTATGCCTTTGATCAGCAGCCAGGCGGCGATATGGGCACCGATGAAGAGAACGATGGCTTCAACGAGCGTCGCGATCCGTATGGTCGAGACCAGCGCCGCGATCAGCAGCAGCCCGAGAATCAAGCCCTTCGTGCCCATATACGGGTAAGCGATCGTCGCGGTCGGCTCTGCCATTGCGGCCGCTTCCGGTTTCGACATCGCGCCGAGCGCGAAGGCGATAAGGCAAAAGAGGATCGCCAGCACCGATTGCCAGGATGGTTTCAGCCAGGTCATGCCGGCCTCCCGCCCATGGCGTGGTCGACCAGGCGGCCGGCGATACCGACCACCATGACCAGCAGCGCCGCGACCACCGAGCCCGCGACCAGCGCCGACCAGATGTCGATGGTCTGGCTGTAGTAAGCGCCGGAAAGCAGCTTGGCGCCGATGCCGGCGACCGCGCCTGTCGGCAGTTCGCCGACGATGGCGCCGACCAGGCTCGCCGCCACCGCTACCTTCATCGAGGTGAACAGGAATGGCACCGATGCCGGCACCCTCAGCTTCCAGAAGGTCTGGGACCGGCTGGCATTATAGGTGTGCATCAGGTCCAGATGCATGATCTCGGGCGAGCGCAGGCCCTTCACCATGCCGACGGCGACCGGGAAGAAGGAGAGATAGGTAGAGATCAGCGCCTTGGGGATCAGCCCGGTGATGCCGATGGCCGCCAGCACCACGATGATCATCGGCGCCACCGCCAGGATCGGGATAGTCTGCGAGGCGATGATCCACGGCATCAGGCTGCGGTCGAGCGTGGTGACATGCACGATACCGACGGCAATCACGATGCCGAGCGCCGTGCCGAAGGCGAAGCCGAGCAGCGTCGAGGACAGCGTCACCCAAGCATTGTAGACGAGGCTGCGGTTGGAGGTGATGCTGCGCAGGAAGGTGTTCTCGAAGAAGTTCACCGCCACCTGATGCGGCGCCGGCAGCGTCGGCTTCGGCTGCGACAGCGTCTTGCCGATGAATTCGACGGTGCCGGGGGTCTGGTTGGCCCTCTGGTCGAGGTCGCGCTGGAACGGCGCGTTGAGGATGACGGCGAAGACATACCAGATCACCACCACTCCGGCGAGAATGGTGGTCACCGGGATGATCTTGGAGCGGAAGCTGTCCATCAGCGACGCTCCCCTCCTCTCCCCGCCGGGGAGAGGCTGGCCGGAGCAAAGCGAAGGCCGGGCGCCTTCGTTTTCGGTGCCGCGGCACCCGTTCTTTTCGTCATCCTAGGGCGGAGCAAGGAGCGAAGCGACGCGGCGCAGACCCTAGGATCCATGCCATTACGTCTCCGCTCCGCAGCGGTGCAGAACAGGGCTCTCTGCGCCTTGCGGCATCTAGCGGGAATTCTGCACCGTCTTGACCCTTCGGCCGATATCACGGCATGGATCCTAGGGTCTGCGCTCCGCTTCGCGTCGCTCCGCCCTAGGATGACGAAATCGCGGTGCGCGGCCGCCCGCTCAAGAGCCCCCTCAATCATCATAGCTGTGCCCAGCCCGAAGCCCGTCGCGCACGCGCGCCGCGATCGCCAGGAATTCAGGCGTCTCGCGAATATCGAGCGGCCGCTTCCGGGGCAGCGTCGATTCGATGATATCGGTGACGCGGCCGGGTCGCGGCGACATCACGACGATACGCGTCGACAGATACACCGCTTCGGGGATCGAATGGGTGACGAAGCAGATCGTCTTGTCGGTCCGGCCCCACAGCTCGAGAAGCTGCTCGTTCAGATGGTCGCGCACGATCTCGTCGAGCGCGCCGAACGGCTCGTCCATCAAGAGCAGGTCTGCATCGAAGGCGAGCGCACGCGCGATCGAGGCGCGTTGCTGCATGCCGCCGGAAAGCTGCCAGGGATATTTCTTCTCGAAGCCGGAGAGGTTGACGAGTTCGAGCGTGCGCTTGATGCGCTCCGCCTGCTCGGCCTGGCCAAGGCCCATGATTTCCAACGGCAACGCCACGTTGCGCTCGATCGTCCGCCAAGGGAACAGAGCTGCTGCCTGGAAGACGTAACCGTAAGCGCGCTTCTCGCGCGCCTGCTCCGGCGAAATCCCGTTGACGGAGATCGTTCCCGAGGTCGGCTTCTCCAGATCGGCGATGACGCGCAGCAAGGTGGTCTTGCCGCAGCCGGAGGGGCCGATGAAGGAGACGAACTCGCCCTTGCCGATGGTCAGATCGACATTGGACAGCGCCTGCACCGGACCGTCATTGGTCTGGAAGGTGAGGCCAAGCTTGCTTGCCGAAACGACGGCTGGCGACGGTCCGGTCATTGGCAGAAACCTGCCTTTCGCAGCCGCTGCCGCGCCGGCCGGAATCCGGTTGATTTTGCGTTTATGTTGCTTTCCACTCGTCCTGTCCCAACTGATCGACGCCGCCCGGAGCCTTGCCGATGTCGCCTAAACCCACATGTCATCTTATTCGCCCCGAAAGCACTTATGAAGGCAAGCAAGGCTTGAGCTACTTCGCCGGCATCGCCGCCGAAACCGTCGGCTCCTCCGGCATTTGCATGCATCTTCTCACCATGCCGCCGGGCGCCCGCGCCAAGGCGCACATGCATGAGAGCCACGAGACCGCGATCTATGTGCTCTCCGGAGAGGTTCACACCTGGTATGGCGACCGGCTCGAGCACCACATTGTCGTCAAGGCCGGCGACCTCTTCTACATTCCGGCCGGCGTGCCGCATCTGCCCGCCAATCTGAGCGGCGCGCCCGCTTCGGCCGTCATTGCCCGCACCGATCCCAACGAGCAGGAAAGCGTGGTCCTGCTGCCGGAACTGGATGCGCTGGTTGCCTAGGGCAATTCCAGGAAAAGTGTGTAACGGTTTTCCGTCCGGAATTGCGCAAAAACAAAGAGATAGGGCATTTTGCAGCCAAGCGGAATCGCTTGGCGTCGCACAAATGCTGTCTCGCTTCTGAATCGAGGGAAAAACTCCAAGCGTCATTTGCACCGGGAGACTTCGCCCATCGTATTGCCGTCCTCGTCGGTCACCACGAGCTTCTTTGCATTCTTTTTGCTGCGCTTGATGATGAACTTTGTCGGCGACTGCCCCTCTTCGCCTTCCGCCTCACATTTTGCGGTCACCACAAGCGAACCATCGGCCTGCGCCTGCTTGTCGCTGAAGGTGCAGGCGCTGGCCGCAGTGATCAGCTCCTTGTCGGTCAGAAGCAGCATCTGATCGGCGGCAACTTCCTGGCCGTTTCTGTTGATACAGCCATACTTGTCGCCGTATGGCTTGCTGAGGTCGATGCCGGCAGCAAAGGCCGAACCTGCGGTCAGCAGCGAGGCAGCCGCGATTGCAAGATAGAGAGCCCGCACGCTCAAACTCCGGTCGCCGGAATGCCGGAGCGCTCCACCTTGCGTGGTGCGCTGATCTCCTTCCAGGTCGACAGCGCCCGGTTGACCGCTGCGTTCGGCTCACGGGCGACAAACTCGCCGTGCCCGATCTTGGCCTTGATGTCGGACTCTTCGATCGAGAGCTCGCCGCGCGAGAAGACGAAGCGCGGCAGGCCCGTCACCTCAAAACCTTCGAAGACGTTGTAGTCGATCACCGACTGCTGCTTCTTGGCCGAGATCGTCTTCTTGCGCTTCGGGTCCCAGACAACGATGTCGGCGTCCGCGCCTTCGACGATCGCGCCCTTCTTCGGATACATGTTGAGGATCTTGGCGATGTTGGTCGAGGTCACCGCGACGAACTCGTTCATCGTCAGCCGCCCGGTGTTGACGCCGGCGGTCCACAGGATGGGCAAACGATCTTCGAGACCTCCTGTGCCGTTCGGGATCTTGGTGAAGTCGCCGACGCCGTTGCGCTTCTGTTTGGTGGTGAAGGAGCAGTGGTCGGTCGCCACCACCTGCAGCGAGCCGGCCTGCAGGCCTGCCCACAGCGAATCCTGGTGCCACTTGCTGCGGAAGGGCGGGCTCATCACGCGGCGCGCCGCATGATCCCAGTCCTTGTTGAAATATTCGCTCTCGTCGAGCGTCAGATGCTGGATCAGCGGCTCGCCGAAGACGCGCATGCCCTTCTGCCGCGCGCGGCGGATGGCTTCATGGCTCTGTTCGCAGGAGACATGCACGACATAGAGCGGAACGCCGGCCATGTCGGCGATCATGATGGCGCGATTTGTGGCCTCGCCTTCCACCTCCGGCGGGCGCGAATAGGCATGCCCTTCAGGGCCGTTGTTGCCGGCTGCAAGCAGCTTCTGCGAAAGGGCTGCGACCACATCGCCGTTCTCGGCGTGCACCAGCGGCAGCGCGCCGAGATCGGCGCAGCGCTGGAACGACGCGTACATCTCGTCGTCGTCGACCATCAGCGCGCCCTTGTAGGCCATGAAGTGCTTGAACGAGGTGATGCCCCTGTCGACGACGGTCGCCATCTCGTCGAACACCTGCTTGCCCCACCAGGTGATCGCCATGTGGAAGGAATAGTCGCAAGCCGCCTTCGACGTCTTGTTGTCCCACATCTGCAGCGCTTCGAGCAGCGACTGCTGCGGCGCCGGCAGGCAGAAATCGACCACCATGGTCGTGCCGCCGGAGAGCGCCGCGCGCGTGCCGGACTCGAAATCGTCGGCCGAATAGGTGCCCATGAAAGGCATTTCGAGATGGGTGTGCGGATCGATGCCGCCCGGCATGACATAACAGCCGGTGGCGTCGAACTCATGGTCGCCGTGCAGGTCCGACCCGATGGCGATGATCTTGCCGTGGCTGAACACCACGTCGGCCTTCCACGTGCGGTCGGCGGTGACGATGGTGCCGTTCTTGATGACTTTGGTCATTCTCTTGTTCCCTTCTTAAGCCGGCGCGACTTCTTCTGATCGCTGCCGCATCAACCTTTACATCGCCAGATAACAACCGACCGCGTCACCTCGGACGCCGATCGAGACGTGGCGATCTTCCATTCGGTCTACCAAAAGAAACTCCTGCTTATGAGGCTCATAAGCCAAAAGGTAACCGTCTCGATCATCTGTCACTACGATGCATCTTTCGACAACCGGCGTGCGACTTTCCAGATCGGCGATGGTGTCACGGCGATCCACGTCGATCCAGTAGGGCTTAACCAATGCCGAGCGAAATCGGGCAAGGTCACCTATGATGACGTCTTCAGCTACAGGCACCCCCACCAAATCAGTCCGATCTTTCATGAGCGCTGGATAGTCGTATTCGTCGATCTCCCTATGAATGAACGCGATCAGCGCATCAAAATCCAGATCGTCCTTTCCTTCCATAAGTCACTCCACAATCCCCGCCGTCTCGACCACCGCGTGGAACAAGACGTCAGCGCCCGCCGCCGCCCATTCCTTGGAGATGTCCTCGGCCTCGTTGTGGCTGAGCCCGCCGACGCAGGGGCACATGACCATGGTCGCTGGCGCGACCTTGGCCGCCCAGCAGGCGTCGTGGCCGGCGCCGGAGATAATGTTCATGTGGCTGTAGCCCAGCTTTTCGGCAGCGGTGCGCACGCGGCCGACCAGCGTCGGGTCGAAGGTCACCGGATCGAAATGACCGACCGCCTCGACGGAGCATTTGACGCCGAGAGGTTCGCAGATCTTCGGCGCTTCCTTCTCGATGCGGGCGCGCATGCCGTCGAGCTTCGCCTGGTCCGGCGAGCGGATGTCGACGGTGAAGATCACCGTACCGGGCAAAACGTTGCGGGAATTGGGCGAGAACTTCATCTGGCCGACACCGCCGACGGCGCCGGGCTGGCTCTCCATTGCGACCGTCTGCACCATCTCCAGGATGCGCGCCATGGCAAGGCCGGCATTTACGCGCATGTTCATCGGCGTCGAGCCGGTATGCGCCTCCCTGCCGGTCAGCGTGAACTCCAGCCACCACAGGCCCTGGCAGTGGGTCACCACGCCGATCTGCTTGTTCTCGGCCTCGAGGATCGGCCCTTGCTCAATGTGATACTCGAAATAGGCATGCATCTTGCGAGCGCCGACCTTTTCGTCGCCCACCCAGCCGATGCGCTTCAGCTCGTCGCCGAAGGTCAGACCGTCGAGATCCTTGCGGCCATAGGCGTATTCCTGGGTGTGCACGCCGGCGAACACGCCGGAGGCGAGCATGGCCGGCGCGAAGCGCGCGCCTTCTTCGTTGGTCCAGTTGGTGACCACGATCGGATGTTTCGTCTTGATGCCGAGATCGTTGAGCGAGCGCACGACCTCGAGCCCGGAAAGCACGCCGAGCACGCCGTCATATTTGCCGCCGGTCGGCTGGGTGTCGAGGTGGGAGCCGACATAGACCGGCAGCGCATCCGGATCGGTGCCGGCCCGCGTCATGAACATGGTGCCCATCTGGTCCACGCCCATGGTGAGCCCGGCCTCATCGCACCAGGACTTGAACAGCTCCCGGCCTTCTCTGTCGGAATCGGTGAGCGTCTGGCGATTGTTGCCGCCGGCAACGCCGGGGCCGATCTTCGCCATCTCAATGATGGAATCCCACAAACGGTCTGAATTGATTCGCAGATTCTCGCCTGGGGCGGCCATTCAACACCTCTTCAATTGCGCGGCGTTCCCCTCCCCCTTGAGGGGAGGGTGGCCGCGAAGCGGCCGGGTGGGGTCGCCCGCGACGCGCGCGACCTTCTCTTTGACCACCTGCGCGACGTGCCAGGCGCTGTTTATGACATCGGGTTCGTCAACGCGAAAGATATCGTACCCAAGCGATCGCAAATATGCATCGCGGACTGCGTCGTGCCGCTTGCCCTTCTCGTGTTCGTGCAGATCGCCATCGACCTCGACGATAAGCTTCACGGCGAAGCAGGCAAAGTCGACGATATACGGCCCTATGGGGCACTGACGGCGAAACTTGATGCCAACTGATTTGAACTCGCGCAACTCATACCAGAGCAAGGTTTCGCCCTTGGTCGCGTGAACTCGAAGCGCGCGCGCTTTTTGACGCATCTCGAAACTCACGCGGGTACGGGGCATCAGGGGCAGCCCTCGCAAAAAATAATGTTCGCGCGCGTCACCGAGGACCCCACCCGACCGCTTCGCGGCCACCCTCCCCTCAAGGGGGAGGGGTATCCGCGCCCAGTTTGTCAATCGATAGACCTCAGAACATCCCGAACATGGTCGATCAGTTCGTTGATCTGGCCCTTGGTGATGATCAGCGGCGGCGACAGCGCGATGATGTCGCCGGTGGTGCGGATCAGCGCGCCGCGTTCGAACGCCTTGACAAAGGCCGAGAAGGCCCGCTTGGTCGGGCTTCCGGCAATCGGCGCCAGCTCGATCGCGCCGATCAGGCCGATATTGCGGATATCGATGACATGCGGCTCGCCCTTCAGCGAGTGCAGCGCATCCTCCCAATAGGACGAGAGCTCCTCGCCGCGGGTCAGCAGGCCCTCTTCCTTGTAGGTGTCTAAAGTGCCCAGCGCCGCGGCGCAGGCGATCGGATTGCCCGAATAGGTGTAGCCGTGGAAGAACTCGATCATGTGCTCCGGGCCGGTCATGAAGGCGTCGTGGATCTCCTTCTTGACGAACACCGCGCCCATCGGGATGACGCCGTTGGACACGCCCTTGGCCGTCGTCATGATATCCGGCGTGACGCCGAAATAGTCCGCCGCGAACGGCGCGCCGAGACGGCCGAAACCGGTGATCACCTCGTCGAAAATCAACAGGATGCCGTGCTTGGTGCAGATCTCGCGCAGCTTCTGCAGATAGCCTTTCGGTGGCAGGATGACGCCGGTCGAGCCCGCGACCGGCTCGACGATGACGGCCGCGATTGTCGAGGCGTCATGCAGCGCGACGAGGCGCTCGAGATCATTCGCCAGTTCCGCGCCGTGCTCCGGCACGCCTTTCGAGAAGGCGTTCTTCTCCGGAAGGTGAGTGTGCGGCAGATGGTCGACACCGCCGAGCAGCGTGCCGAACATCTTGCGGTTGCTGACGATGCCGCCGACCGAGATGCCGCCGAAATTGACGCCGTGATAGCCGCGCTCGCGGCCGATCAGACGGGTGCGCGAACCTTCGCCCCTGACGCGGTGATAGGCGATCGCCATCTTCAGCGCGGTCTCGACCGATTCCGATCCGGAATTGGTGAAGAAGACGTGGTCCATGCCTTTCGGTGCGATGTCGACCAGGCGATTCGCCAGCTCGAACACGATCGGGTGGCCCATCTGGAAGGCCGGCGCATAGTCAAGCTCCGCGGCCTGGGCCTGAATCGCTTCGGTGATCTTCGGCCGGCAATGGCCGGCGTTAACGCACCAGAGACCCGCGGTGCCGTCGAGAACCTTGCGGCCGTCGCTCGTCGTGTAGTGCATGTCCTTGGCGGACACGAACATGCGCGGCGCCTGCTTGAACTGCCGGTTTGCCGTGAACGGCATCCAGAATGCGCTGAGATCGTTCGGCGTGACTTTCAGCCGGTTGGACATGACCAAGACTTCCCCTTGTAACCTGTTTCGGTGCGCTAACGCTTGGTCTTCCCAGCACTTGGTCTTCGCGTGGTTTTCATGCTACGCAAATTTTGACCGATTGGACAAACGTTAGCACCGCCCTGTCGGCGGTCAAGGGATTACTAACGGAAATGCGGCATCGAAAGCGCGCTCCACAGCTCAGAGAAAAACTGGTCCAGAGAATTGGTCCAGAAAGCCCTCGCAACGGCAGCCGGCAAGGATGACGGACACGATGGAAGGCTCAGCTCCCCGCCGCACCCGCATCCAGCAGGAAAAGCGCGAACTCATCCTGGAAGCCGCGCTCGAAGTCTTCTCCGCCAACGGTTTTCGCGGCTCGACCATCGACCAGATCGCGGAAGCCGCCGGCATGTCGAAGCCGAACCTTCTCTATTACTTCCGCCGCAAGGAAGACATTCACGAGACGCTGATGCAGCGGCTCCTGGACACCTGGCTGGCGCCGCTTAGGGAACTCGACGACATCGGCGATCCGATGACCGAGCTCAGGAGCTACATCCGCCGCAAGCTCGAAATGGCGCGCGACTTCCCGCGCGAAAGCCGGCTCTTCGCCAACGAGATCCTGCAGGGCGCGCCGCGCATCATGCCGATGCTGGAGGGCGAACTGAAGACGCTGGTCGACGAGAAGGCCGCCGTCATCAAGGGCTGGATGCGGGCCGGCAAGATCGCCCGTACCGACCCCTGGCACCTGATCTTCGCGATCTGGGCGACGACGCAGCACTACGCCGATTTCGACGTGCAGGTTCGTGCCGTGCTCGGCCCCGACCGCGGCGGCGATGGCCGCTTCGAGGATGCCGCCAGATTTCTGGAGCAGCTATTCCTTGATGGGCTAAAACCGAAGGGGTAGCGACTCGTCGTTCGGTTGTTGCTGCCGCTGGAGATTGGCCGCAGCCCCCTCAGCTTCGTCATCCACGGGCGGAGCGGAAGCGAAGCGGACGCGGAGACCCGAGGATCCATTCCATTACCTTTGCCGAGGGGTGCAGCGGTGCAGAATTCGGGACGGTAGCGGCGCCCCGAGGGCACGGAATGGATCCTCGGGTCTCGCTGCGTCGCTACGCTCCTTGCTCCGCCCGTGGATGACGAAGCTGAGGGACCTCACGCGCTGCGCCGCTCGACCGGCTGCGCTTCGAGCAGCTTCTTGAGCTTGGCGATCGAATTCTGCTCAGCAAGCGGCGTGTAGACGATCAGCCGCATGTCCGAGCCGTCGTCGATCGACAGGCTCATATGCTCGAACGCCATGGCGCCGGCGGTCGGATGGCGGACATGCTTCACGCCGGTCAGCCGTCGCGCCACGTCTCGCCTTGGCCACCAGTCGTGGAACTCCGGGCTCGAGCGCATCATGAGCGCGATCAGCCGCTCGAAATCCGGATCGCCGACATATTTGGCGCTCTCGGCGCGAAACGAAGCGAGCACCACGCGGGCGAGTTCTTCCCAATCGACCAGCAGCCGGCGATGGTGCGGGCTGGTGAACACCAGATGGACGATGTTGCGGGCATCGCCCTCCAGCAGGCCATAGTCGCCGAACACGGCCGCCGCCGCATCGTTCCAGGCCAGCACGTCCCAGCGCCGGCCAACAACATAGGCCGGCTGCAGGACAAGGCTTTGCAGCATGTGCAGCAGCGGACCGTCGACCTTTTCGGGCGCCGCCACGCGCCGCTCAGGCTGCTGGCGGCCGGCGAGGATGAACAGATGCCGTTTCTCGACGGCGTCGAGACGCAACGCCTCGCAGAGCGCCGTCAGCACCTCGACCGAAGGCCGCACGTCCCTGCCCTGCTCCAGCCAGGTGTACCAGGTGGTACCGACGCCGGCGATCATCGCCACTTCCTCGCGCCTCAGCCCAGGCGTGCGCCGCCTGGCGCCGGTCGCGATACCGATGTCGGCAGGCGACAGCCTTTCGCGGCGCGAGCGCAGGAAAGCGCCAAGCTCGCGGCGGCGGCTGTCCTCGGGAGAATGGGTCACGGCATCCATAAGGTTTATTATAGCAGTATCGATACCAGGATAAAGTTTGAACTGTTTGAGGCGCGCGCCGCGCCCCATTTTGCATTCAGAGCAACGTAAGGAGGCTCTGGACATGGAACTCAAGAACAAGACAGTTCTCGTCACCGGCTCGACCGATGGTGTCGGCCGAGTCGTCGCCGAAAGGCTCGGCGCCGCCGGCGCCCGCGTGCTGGTGCATGGCCGCGACGAAGCCCGCGGCAAGGCGGCAGTCGCCGCCATCGAAGCCAAGGGCGGCAAGGCCGAATTTCTCGTCGCCGACCTTTCCTCGCTTGCCGAGGTGCGCCGCCTCGCCGAAACCGTGCGCGCAACGACCGGCCGGCTCGACATATTGATCAACAATGCCGGCGTCGGCACCGGCGGCCAGGCTGCGAAACGGCAGGTGAGCGCCGACGGCTATGAGCTGCGCTTCGCGGTCAACTATCTCGCCGGCTTCCTGCTGACGTCGGAGCTGCTGCCCCTGCTCGAGGCAAGCGCGCCGGCGCGCATCGTCAATGTCGCCTCGGCCGGCCAGCAGGCGATCGACTTCGACGATGTCATGCTGACCCACGGCTACAGCGGCGTGCGCGCCTACTGCCAGAGCAAGCTGGCGCAGATCCTGTTCACCATCGACCTGGCTGAACAGTTGAAGGGCGCCGGCGTCACCGTCAACGCACTCCATCCGGCAAGTTACATGGATACCACAATGGTCCGGCAAGCCGGCGTCACCCCGTGGAACTCGGTCGAAACCGGCGCCGACGCCATCCTCAACCTCGCGACGTCACCGGCGCTTGAAGGGCGCAGCGGCCTTTATTTCGACGGCCAGCGGGAATCGCGCGCGGATGCCCAGGCCTATGACCAAAAGGCGCGCCGCCGGCTGCGGGCGCTCAGCCTCGAACTGACAGGGCAACCATCCTCGATATCCAGGGAACAGCATTCATGAGCGAGAACATCGAACACTGCGTGATCATCGGCGGCTCGTCCGGCATCGGCCTTGCCACGGCCAAAAGGCTGGTCAGCCCCACGATGAAAGTGACGATCACCGGCCGCAACGAGGAGAAGCTGAGAAGCGCCTTGATGAGCCTTGGCGGTACCGTCGGCAAGGCCGCTTTCGATGCGACCAGGCAGGATGAGGTCCGGCAGTTCTTCGATGATCTTGGGCCGTTCGATCATCTCGTTCTGGCCGCAAGCGGCGGCAAGGGGCTTGGGCCGTTCGCGACGCTTGACCTCGCCGACATCGGCAGCGGCGTCGACGAGAAGGTCAAGCCGCAATTGGCCTGCCTGCAGGCTGCTCTCCCGACGCTGAACAAAAGCGGATCGGTCACGTTCATTTCGGCGGTCTCGGCGCAGCTCGCGGCGCCCGGCATCGCCGGCATCGGCGCCATCAACGGCATGCTCTTGACCGTGGCGCCGATCCTCGCGGTCGAGTTGAAGCCGCTGCGTGTCAACGTGGTGGCGCCCGGCGTCATCGACACGCCCTGGTGGGACTTTTTGCCGGACGAGCAGCGGCAGGCGGTGTTTGCCGAATATGCCGGCAAGACGCCGGTCGGCCGCATCGGCCGCGCCGATGACGTCGCCGCCGCGATCGCCTTCCTGGTGTCCAACGGCTTCATGACCGGCCAGGTGCTGACCTGCGACGGCGGCCTGCGCTTCGCGGCTTGAACCGGACAGCAATCGAAGGTCTGCGCCGCCCCTCATCCGCCTGCCGGCACCTTCTCCCCGTATAGTGACGGGGAGAAGGGAGCTGGCCGCCGCCTCGGCGCCTTTCCAGCAATGCTGGCGATTGGCGAAATCATCGATGACGGCGTCTTTCTCCCCGTCACTATACGGGGAGAAATGCCCGGCAGGGCAATGAGGGGCGGCGCCACCGTCGGCGATTGGGTGCAGCGACCGGCTCCTCCTCCGCCTTAACGTTGGCTATTCGGTTCACTAGGAAACGGCGTGGATGCCATCATGAAGGCGCAATAAATTCTTCGCTATGCGGCCTGCGCGATCAGCGCCATGAACCCGCCGGCCAAGGCAACATTGCCGACAAAGCCGTTGATGCGGGCCGCGCGATCCGGACCCTGATGGTCCCAGAAATTGTGGAACATCGGTGTCGCGACAATGAGGAACAGGATCAGGCCTGCAGCCGCCGGTGCGGTCCAAAGGCCGGCAACCAGCAACGCGCCGGCGACGACCTGCAGCATGATGCCCAGCCACAATGCCAGGCCCGCCTGCGGCACGCCGCGCGCCGCCATCAACGAGGCAACCAGAATTCTGTTCTGGATGTTGCGCAGGCCGGCAAAGACGAAGGCGCCGCCAAGCAGCAAGCGTGCGGCAAACAGAATCTCGTCCTGAAAACTCTCGAACATGTCGTTGATCTCGCAAATGAAAGCGCGCGAGCCTGCAACAGACTCGCGCACCACTCAAAATCCTCAGGCAGCCTTGGCAGCCGGCACTGGATGAATGGCCTGAAACGGAATGCACAGCCGGTTCCAGGTGTTGATCATGCCGAGCGCGACCGAGAGCTTGACCAGTTCCTCTTCCGAAAAATGCTCCAGCGTGCGGGCGTAGAGTTCGTCCGACACGCCGTTGTCGGCGATCAGCGTCACCGCCTCGGTCCAGGCGAAGGCGGCGCGCTCGCGCTCGGAAAACAGCGGCGATTCCTTCCAGGCGGCGACCAGATAGAGCCGGGTCTCGGTCTCGCTGTCGCGCCTGGCCTCGCGGCTGTGCATCTCGACGCAGAACGAGCAGCCATTGATCTGCGAAGCCCTGAGCTTGATCAGGTGCAGCAGGCTCACCTCCAGCCCGCATTCGTCGACGGCCTTGTTGAGCGCCGACACCGCCTTCATGATCTCGGGTGCCTTGGCATAAAACTGCAGTCTCGGTTTCATCGTCTTGCCTTCCAGGTTTTTGGGTGGGTTTAGAAGTGGGTCTAGATCTGTTTGGATAAAGCGGATTTCTGCGGCCGCTGGTGGCGCTCGACAAAGGCGCAGCTCGCGGCAATCGATCGGGGATCACCTTCCGCGGCGTAGTTCGCCACGATATCGGATAGCTTGACTTCGGCGAGTGCTGCCTTATAGGCGCGCTCGGCCTTCAGCATCGCGGCATTGATGCCGCAGGGTTTCACATAGGCCGAGGCGTCTATTTTGACCGGGCCGCGCTGGCGGATCTCGCCGCAGCGGAAGGCGGGCTCCCTGCCCTCGACCGCCAGCACGATGTCGAGCAGCGTGATGCGCTCGGCCGGCCGCGCCAGCCGGTAGCCGCCGGCGGGTCCCGGCACCGATTCCAGGATACGCGCCGCCGTAAGCTGGTTGAGATGTTTCAAGAGATAGCTCGGCGACAGGCCGAAGGCCTCGGCCATGGCGGCGCCCGACATGGTGCTGTTGCCGTCGACGCCGACAAGCATGGCGGCGCAGTGGATCGCCGCTTCGACGCCTTCTCCGAGCTTCATGGCCTGCCGCTCCTATTCATGGATATTTTTTATCATGGATATTTTTTATCTGCAATAGCCGTTAAGGCAACTTCAATCCGAAGGTCGGCGCCGCCCCTCACCTGCCTGCCGGCATCCTCTCCCCGTATAGTGACGGGGAGAGGGACGCTTTCCTGAACGATTTCGCCAATCTCCAGCGTCGCAAGAAAAGCGCCGAGGTCGCGGCCTGCCCCTTCTCCCCGTCACTATACGGGGAGAAGGTCCCGGCAGGGGGATGAGGGGCGGCGCCAGCTTCGACGATTGAGCGTCATGCGCATGATCGTCGCGCACACAAAGATGACAGCGGCGCGCGCAAAAAAAATCGTCCCGTGCGAGCACGGGGCGATTTATCCGAGCCGATAAAGACGAAAACCTACTCCGCCGCCACCTTGGCCATCGGATTGTTGGGGTGCGTCGTCCAGTTGGCATAGATCGGCGACACCGGCTTGCCGGTGCGTTGGTCCATCGCGCCTGCCGCGAGCGGCTCCATGGTGATGCAGCCTTCGACCGGGCAGACATTGACGCAGAGGTTGCAGCCGACGCATTCGGCCTCGATCACCTCGAAATGCCTCAAGCCGTCGACCATGCTGGTGATCGCCTGGTGCGAGGTATCCTCGCAGGCGATGTGGCAGCGGCCGCACTTGATGCAGGCATCCTGGTCGATATGCGCCTTGGCGACATAGTTGAGGTTGAGATACTGCCAGTCGGTGACGTTGGGCGTGGCGCGGCCGATGATGTCGGAGAGCGAGGCGTGGCCCTTCTCGTCCATCCAGTTCTCCAGCCCCGCGATCATTTCCTGCACGATCTTGAAGCCGTAGGTCATCGCTGCTGTGCAGACCTGCACATTGCCGGCGCCGAGCGCCATGAATTCGGCAGCGTCGCGCCAGGTGGTGATGCCGCCGATGCCGGAGATCGGCAGGCCATGCGTTTCCGGATCGCGCGCGATCTCGGCCACCATGTTCATGGCGATCGGCTTCACCGCCGGGCCGCAATAGCCGCCATGCGAGCCCTTGCCGTCGATGGTCGGCTGCGGCGCGAAACTGTCGAGATCGACGCCGGTGATCGAATTGATGGTGTTGATCAGCGACACCGCGTCGGTGCCGCCGGCCTTCGCCGCCCGCGCCGGCTTGCGGATATCGGTGATGTTGGGCGTCAGCTTGGTGATGACGGGCATGCGCGTGTACTGCTTGCACCAGCGCACCACCATCTCGATATATTCCGGTACCTGGCCGACCGCCGAGCCCATGCCGCGCTCGCTCATGCCGTGCGGGCAGCCGAAATTGAGCTCGATGCCGTCGGCGCCGGTCTCCTCGACCAGCGGCAGGATCGCCTTCCAGCTCTCCTCCTCGCAAGGCACCATGATCGAGGCGACCAGCGCCCGATCCGGCCAGTTCATCTTCACCTGCTTCATCTCGCGCAGATTGGTCTGTAGGTCGCGGTCGGTGATCAGCTCGATGTTGTTCAGGCCGAGCAGCCGGCGGTCGGCGCCCCAGATCGCGCCGTAACGCGGGCCGTTGACGTTGACGACCGGCGGCCCTTCTTCGCCAAGCGTCTTCCAGACCACGCCGCCCCAGCCGGCCTTGAAGGCGCGCTCGACATTGTAGGCCTTGTCGGTCGGCGGCGCGGAAGCCAGCCAAAACGGATTGGGCGACTTGATGCCGACGAAAGTGTTGCGGATGTCTGCCATGCTCATGCCCTCCCGTTAGAGGTCAGCGCCCGGTGGATGCTCTCGGCGGCGTCGCGACCCTGCGCCACGGCCGAAACCGTCAGGTCGTCGCCGCCGAAGATGCAGTCGCCGCCCGCCCAGACTTTCGCCAGCGATGTGCGGCCTTCCGCGTCGACCTTGATGCGCCCGCCCTCGAGCTCGATAGAGGCGACGCTGCCGTTGAGCGCCGCGGGCGTAAAACTCTGGCCGATCGCCTTGAACACCTGGTCGGCGGCGAGCGTCAGCCGCTCGCCGGTGCCGGCGAGCTTTTCGCCGTCGAACGCGGTGTATTCGAGCTCGATGGCCGACACCTTGCCGTTCTCGGCAATGACGCGCTTCGGCTGCAGCCAGTGGCGGATGGTGACGCCGTTGGCGGCGGCCAGGTCCTGCTCGAAGCCGGAGGCGTTCATATGCTCCTGTCCCCGCCGGTAGCAGATCGTCACCTCCTCGGCGCCGAGCAGCTTCGACTGCACCGCGGCATCGATCGCCGTCATGCCGCCGCCGATGACGACAACCCGCCGCCCGACCGGCAGGCTGGAAAGATCGCTCGCTTGCCTGAGTTCCGCGATGAACTCGACGGCGTTGGCGACACCGTCGGCATCCTCACCTTCGGCGCTGAGCGCGTTGACGCCGCCAAGCCCGATGCCGAGGAACACGGCGTCATAGTTGCGGATCAGGTCCGAGAGCTGGAAGTCGCGGCCGAGCGCCTTGCCGTTCTGGATGTCGATGCCGCCGATCGAGGTGACATAGTCGACCTCGGCCTGGGCGAAATCGTCGACGCTCTTATAGGCGGCGATGCCGTATTCGTTGAGGCCGCCGGCCTTCGGCCGCACCTCGAGGATGGTGACGTCATGGCCATGGCGGGCAAGGCGGTGCGCCGCCGCTAGACCCGAAGGCCCGGCGCCGACCACCGCGACCGTCTTTCCGGTCGGCTCGGCGCGCTTGTAGAACTGCTTGTCCTCGTCCATCGCGACGTCGGTCGCGTAGCGCTGCAGCCGGCCGATCTGCACCGGCTTGCCTTCCGCGACCTCGCGCACGCAGACCTCTTCGCACAGCGTCTCTGTCGGGCAGACGCGAGCGCACATGCCGCCAAGGATGTTCTGATCGAAAATCGTCTTGGCCGAGCCCAGCGGATTGCCGGTCGCGATCTGCCGGATGAACATCGGAATGTCGATCGAGGTCGGGCATGCATTCATGCACGGCGCGTCGTAGCAGAAATAGCAGCGATCGGCCTCGACCAGCGCCTCGTGGTGATCGAGCGGCGGATGCAGGTCGGAAAAATTGTCGGCATATTGCTCGGAAGACAGCCGGCCGCCGGCAATGCCTTCGATGAAATGACCAGTCGCCATTCCAGTTCCCTTTGTTTTCGTTTTGGGGAAGGCTAGCACGTTTTGTTTTTTTATCAATTGGTCAATTTTCAGCCAAGTCGCTGTAATGGCTAGATAAAAACTTGACAGTTGTTGTCATATTATAGCGGCAACTGCTGTCTCCGACGGCTCGCTGCTTGCGATCCTGTGGCCATGGATCGACCTGATCTCATCGGCGACCAGTTCCTGCAGCCGCCACAGATTGCGGTCACGGATGCCGAACGCTTCCAGATGACTGACGGTGTTGTGGAGATACTCTGCGCCGGAACCGACATGGCCGCACGCGCGCGCTAGCACCCATGCCACCTTCTCCAGCGGCTGCCCGAGAGATGTGCCCCTGCCGGTCACGCCGACCCAGAAGCCCAGCGCCCGCAACGATCCTTGCGCCGTGCGTACCGGGACCCATCTGACCGAGCTGACGGCCTCGTGATCGTCGATCTCACGCCGCAGCAATCTTTCGATCTGGGCCGGCTTCTCGCCCTCGGGCAGACGATAAATGACGCCTTCGCAGCGCCCGCCCCGTTCCAGCGCCATCATCAGGCCAGGCTGCGCGGCGCTGCCCCTCCAGCGCACCAGGTCCAGGCAGAAGGAGCGATGCCAGCCATAGGCCGAGGCGCGCCGCTGCTCGACCGATTCGAAGGCCGGCTTCCAGATCAGCGAGCCATAGGCGAACACCCAGAGCGGCCCCGCGTCCGCTTCGCCCGACAGGCGCAAGGCAAGCGCGCGGAAATCGTCGTCGTTCAACTGTGTCCATTCCCCGCTCGGGCCGGGATCGATCTCCTCCCGGTGGCACAGAGCGACAAGCTCGGGCGTGAGCGACATTCGACGCAATGGAAACAGGGCCCCTCTTTGACTTCAGCAAAGTCGAAAACCGCCGGACGCGCAAGATCGCGGGCTCTAAAGCGCGTCGCGCAGAACGGATTCAGGCGACGAGCTTTAGGTCTTTGTTCGATGCATGTCGTTCTCCCAAAACCGCTGCGCACTTTCGGGCGATATGCATTTGTTCGATGCATGTCGTGCTCCCAAAACCGCTGCGCATTTTTGGGCGACATGCATTTGTTTGATGCATGTCGTGCTCCCAAAGCCGCTGTGCACTTTTGGGCGACATGCATTGGCGCCTTGCCGTCCTCGATTTCTGGTCCAGATGTCGGATTTCTGTCGCCGAGATCGTCCTAGGATGGATCGAAGCGCGATCGCTGCCTGAACCGGTGAGGAGACCGACCATGCCGAATCCCCCAAAACCCTTCTTCTGGTACGAACTGATGACCACCGACCTCGATGCCGCCGAGGCCTTCTACACCGCCGTCGTCGGCTGGAGGGCCGAGCCCTTCGACAAGGCGCCGGGCATGCCCCGCTACATCGTTATGAACTCCAGCATGCGCGGCGTCGGCGGGCTGATGACGATGCCGGAAGACGCCGCCAAGATGGGCATGCCGCCGACCTGGCTGGGCTATATCTATACCAAGGACGTCGACGCCTCGACGAAGGCGCTGCAGGATGCGGGCGGCTCCGTCCACCGCGCACCGGACGACATCCCTGGCGTCGGCCGCTTCGCCGTCGTTGCCGACCCGCAGGGCGCGACCTTCATGTTCCTGCAGCCCAACCAGCCTGCCCAGCCGCCGGTGCCGGCCACCACGCTTGGCCATGTCGGCTGGCACGAGCTTTACACCTCGGACAGGAAGGCGGCGTTCGACTTCTATTCAAGCCAGTTCGGCTGGGAGAGCGCCGGTCAGTTCGACATGGGCGAGATGGGCATCTACCAGACGTTCGGCGCCGGACCTGAGTCCGGCGGCGGCATGATGAACAAGCCGCCGCAGATCCCGGTCCCGGTCTGGCAGTTCTATTTCAACGTCGACGCCATCGATGCCGCCGCCAAGCGCGTCACCGACAATGGCGGCAAGGTCCTGATGGGGCCGATGGAAGTGCCCAGCGCGCAGTGGGTCGTCCAGTGCCAGGACTCGCAGGGCGCGCATTTCGCGCTGCTGGCACCCGTGCGGTAGAATTGCCGATGTCTCCTGGGGGCGGGACAATCGCATATGGCGGCGACAGTCCCCCACTCCGGCCGCTGCGCGGCCACCTCTCCCATGAACATGGGGGAGAGGTGGCTCGGCGAAGCCGAGACGGAGTGGGGGAGCGCCATGTGCGATTGCCCTGCCCCTCGTGGGAAGACGTGCGGTCCACCCTCCACAATTACCGCGAAGGATAGACAGAACAGAGGGGGCGCTTGTCCCGCCGGCGCTGGCCCTCCCAGGTGTCACTCCGGCGTCAGCACCGCCACTTTGAGGTCGGGCGTCTTCGCGCCGCTGAGCTGCACCGTGGCCGGACCGGCGGACAGCTTGAAGCGTACGCTCTTGCGAATGCCCGGGCAGGTCTTCACGCCGCTGAAACCCGCCGACTTCACGGCATGGCCGTCCTGCACGATATCGATCCAGGCCTCATCGGACAGGCTGAACTGGAGCTCGCCTTCAGGCGGCACGGTCACGCTTGCAGTCGCGCCGAACGTGCCGGCTGCCGGTGCACGTTGCGGCGGCACTTCAAAGCTGACCACGTCGACCGCTGCGAGCGAGAAATCCACCGCTTGCCCGACCGCTAGCGTAGCGCCGGACTGCGCGGCTGGCGCCGCCGGAAACAGAGCCTGCTCTCGCGTGACCGGCCATTTGAAGGAATCGCAGCCCGCGTCGCCGGCCATGGCGAAGCTCGTGCCTGCAAGGAGTGCGAATAGGCTGATGGCGACTTTTTTCATGGCAAAGGGATTCCCGCATGGTTTGGTGTATCCGAATATCAATACAACCACAGGGAGACAATTGCAACTATTGCGAGAGCGCACCAGACCGATGAAACCATGCCACTCACCGAATGTTGACGGCAGGCGGAGGGAAGTGAGTGGTCCATTGTCGCACGATAACTTATGGCCAGTCGCGAGGGGTAAAATGGAGTTTTAGATGAAGCTTTTCGAAGGCCTTGCCCAATACCGACCGCAGGCTCTGGGCGCACTCCGCACCATGACCGCCTTGCAGTTCATCGAACATGGCTCACAGAAGCTGTTCAACTTCCCGATCAGCGCCGAGCCGCATGCCCTCACCGGGCTGACGACGGCTGCCGCCATTCTCGAATTCGCCGGCGGCATCCTGCTGGCCCTTGGCCTTTTCACCCGCCCGGTCGCCTTCCTTCTCGCCGGAGAAATGGCGATCGCCTATTTCATGGCGCACATGCCGCGCGACTTCTTTCCGGTCAACAACGGCGGCGACGCGGCGATCTCGTTCTGCTTCATCTTCCTCTATCTGATCTTCGCCGGCCCCGGCGCCTTCGCGCTGGACAACCGCCGCAGTGCCTGATCTGCCTAGACATCCGCGCCTGGTTCAGGCGCGCATCCGCTCGAAATTGGCATCGAACAGCGGCGCGGTCTGGACGCGCGCCGCATGGCGCTTGCCGAGGATCTCGATCTCGAAGCCGTCCGGTCTGTCGGCGATCTCCTTCGGTACGTAGCCCATGGCAACCGACTTCTTCGAATGGTGGGCGTAGCCGCCCGAGGTGACCCAGCCGCGCACGGCGCCATCATGCCATATCGCCTCGTCGCCGATGACATCGGCATCGTCTGCCTCGACGATGAAGGCGCGCAGCCTCAGCTTGCCGCCTTGCTTGCGCTCGATGAGCGCTGCTTCCTTGCCGATGAAGTCAACCTCCTTGCCATAGGCGACGAACCGGTCGAGTCCGGCCTCCAGCGGCCCATAAATCGGCCGGTATTCACGCGCCCATGAGCCATAGTTCTTTTCGAGCCTGAGCGCATTGAGCGCGCGCGAGCCGAACAGGCCGATGCCGAATTCCTCGCCTGCTGCCATCAGCGCCTGGTACGCGGCACGCTGATATTCCGGTGCCACCCAGATCTCGTAGCCGAGATCGCCGGTATAGCTGACGCGGCCGACCAGGCAGGGCGCCATGCCGATATCCATCCTCGCAACCGCCATGAACGGGAACGCGGCGTTGGAGACATCGGTGCGGGTGACTTTGGCCAGCATCTCCCTCGCCTTCGGGCCTGCGATGGCAAGGCCGGCGAGCTTCTGCCCCAGCGCCTCGATGCGCACCGAGCCGTCCTTGGGCAGATGCGCCTCGAAGCAGCGCATATGGTACTGCTCGGCTATGCCGGAGCCGGCGATGAACCATTCGTTGCTGTTGGTATTGGGGGCGCCGACATTGGCAAGCGTGAAATCGCCGATCAGCTTGCCATCTTCCTTCAGCATCGGCGCCAGCGTCATGCGGCCAGGCTTGGGTAATTTGCAGGCGAGCACGTGGTCCAGCCAGGCCGCGGCGCCCTCGCCCGAGACCTTGTATTTGGCGAAGCTCGAAATCTCCGACAGGCCGACGCCGTTGCGAACGGCAGCGACCTCGCTTGCGACATGGTCGAAGTCGCTCGAGCGTCGCCAAGAGAACTCGTCCTTGACGCCTTCGGGCGCATACCAGAGCGGCACTTCCAGCCCATAGGCCACGCCCCATTGCGCACCCTTGGCCGACAGCGTGTCGTAGAGAGGCGTCGTCTTCAGTGGACGCCCCGCGGGCAGCTCTTCATTCGGGAAGCGGATCGAGAAGCGCCGCGAGTAATTCTCGCGCACCTTGGCATTGGTGTAGGCCATCGTCGCCCAGTCGCCATAGCGTGCGACGTCCATCGCCCAGATATCGGCGCCGGGATCGCCTTCGATCATCCAGTTGGAGAGCGCGAGGCCAACGCCGCCCCCTTGAGAAAAGCCCGCCATGACGCCGCAGGCGACCCAGAAGCCCGGCAGGCCGCGCACCGGGCCGACCAGCGGATTGCCGTCCGGTGCAAAGGTGAACGGGCCATTGATGATCTGCTTGATGCCCGTGTTCTGGAAGGCTGGAAAATGGCGGAAGCCGACTTCCAGCGACGGCGCGATTCGGTCGATATCCGGCTCCAGCAGCTCATGGCCGAAATTCCAAGGTGTGGAGAATTCGGACCAGACCTTGTTCGCCTTTTCATAGGTGCCCATCAGCATGCCGCCGCGCTCCTGGCGCAGATAGAGCTCGCCGTCGAAATCGACCGCGTGGATGATCTCGGTACCGGTCTTCTTGTTCCAGTCGGCGACCTCCGGCATGTCCTCGGTGATCAGGTACATGTGTTCCATCGCCAGCACCGGCAGCTCGAGCCCAACCATGCGGCCGACCTCGCGCGCCCACAGCCCGCCGGCATTGACGACATGCTCAGCGATCACCTCGCCCTTGTTGGTGATGACGCGCCACAAGCCGTCAGGCCGGCGCACGATGTCCTCGACCTTGGTGAAACGCTCCACCTCGGCGCCCAGTTTCCGCGCCGCCTTGGCATAGGCATGCGTCACGCCCGACGGGTCGAGATGGCCGTCCTCCTTGTTGCGCACCGCGCCGACGAATTGCTTTGGATCGAGGAGCGGCATCAGTTCGGCCGCTTCCTTTGCCGAGATCACCTCGAGGTCGATGCCGAGATAGCGCCCTTTCGAAACGACGCCGCGCAGCCAGTCGAGCCGCGCCTCGGTCGCCGCCAAAAGCACGCCGCCGGTGAGGTGCACGCCCGTCGCCTGGCCGGAAAGCTCCTCGATCTCCTTGTAGAGCGAGATCGTGTATTTCTGCAGCTTGGCGACGTTGGGGTCGCCATTGATGGTGTGCATGCCGCCGGCCGCATGCCAGGTCGAGCCCGAGGTCAGCTCGTCGCGCTCCAGAAGCACGACATCGGTCCAACCGTGGCGGGCGAGATGGAACAGCACCGAGCATCCGACGACACCGCCCCCGATGACCACGACCTTTGCATGCGATTTCATGGGTTCTTCTCGTTGGTTCAGTGAGTTGGATTGGTGAGCGGATTCAGAATGGGAGGCAGTTGTCTCTCCGCAAAAGTCGGCGCTGCCCCTCACCCTTACCCTCTCCCCGTGAAGAACGGGGAGAGGGGGGCGTCAGCGTCGGAGCTTGTCCCTTCTCCCCGTCCTTCACGGGGAGAAGGTGCCGGCAGGCGGATGAGGGGCTGCGCCAGCGTTCCAAAACCATCACGGCTCGCCCTGCCCGATCGCTTCCTTGCGGCGTGCGACATAGGCTTCGAGCGCCTCGCGCACGGCGGGGTCCATGGCCGGCTGGACATATTCCTCCAGCGCCTTTTTCCAGAGCCGCGTCGCGCGCGCCGTAGCGTCGAGCGCGCCGGCCTCCTGCCATGCTTCGTAGTTCCGCCAGTTGGAAAGCATGGGCTGATAGAAGGCGGTTGCGTAGCGCTCCAGCGTATGCGGCTCACCGAAGAAGTGACCCCCGGTCGGCACCGCGCCCAGCGCCTCGACCGCAAGCTCTGCCTCATCGACCACGATCGGCCGCAGGAATTCCATCATATGCTGGATCATCTCGACGTCGATGATGAGCTTCTCGAACGACGCCGTCAGCCCGCCTTCCTGCCAGCCGGCAGCGTGGTAGACGAGATTGCCGTGGCCGAGCACTGCGCCCCACAGCGCCATCAGCGTCTCATAGGCGCCTTGCGCGTCGGCGGCATTGGAGGCCGAGCCGGGCGTCGTCCGGTACGGCAGATTATAGCGACGCGCCAATTGCCCGGAGGCGATGTTGGCTTTGGTGTTTTCCGGCGTGCCGAAAGCCGGCGCGCCGGACTTCATGTCGACATTGGAGGTGAAGGCGCCGTACATCACCGGCGCGCCGGGGCGCACAAGCTGCGTCAGCACGATTCCGAACAGCGCCTCGGCATTCTGCTGCGCCAGCGCACCGGCAAGCGTCACCGGACTCATCGCCCCCATCAGCGTGAACGGCGTCACCGCCACCGACTGACCGAACTCGGCCATGGTCATCAACCCTTCGGCCATCATCTCGTCGAAGCGGCGCGGCGAGTTGACGGAAATGATCGTCGCGATGCCCGGATCCTCGCTCATCTGCTCGAGCGTCAGTCCGCGTGAGATGGCCATCATCTCGATGCCGTCCAGCGCCCTGCCCCGGCCGATCGCCGAGACGTGGAAGCATTTGTCGGTCAGCGTCAGATTGGCGAAATAGGTGTCGAGATGGCGCGAGTTCGCCGGAAGCTCGATCGGCGCGCAGACCTGGTTGCCGAGCATGTGGATGCAGTTGAAATGCTGCGCCAGCCGGACGAGATCGCAATAGTCGGCGAGATTGCCGGCGCGGCGGCCGCGTTCCATGTCGTGCACATTGGGCGGCCCGGCGACCAGCGTGAAGTTGATGGTGTTGCCGCCGAGATGGATGTCGCGGGCCGAGTTGCGTGGGGTGAGCGTGTAGCTGGTGCGCGTCGTCTTCAGCGCCTCCTCGACCATGCCGCGATCGACGCGCACATTCATCGAGCCGCGATCGACCCTGGCGCCGGCGCGCTCGAACAGCGCCAGCGCCCGCGGGCTCATCACCTCGATGCCGAAATTTTCCAGGATATGCATCGATGCCTGGTGGATGGCCTCGATCTGGTCGGCCGAAAGCACCGCCATCGGCGGGTAGGGATTGACCACGCGCCGCTGCGGCAGTTGGGGAATGGCGGCGGGCCCCCTGTTGCCGGTCCGCTCGGCGCCGCGTTTTCGTCTAGGTTCCGTCATGCAGCGCATCAGAGCGCCGACGCGAAACGGCGGCTGTCAGGAATTCGTCATTTGCCGGCGTGATTTTAGCCAAGGCGGCATTTTTCAAAATCATTGGAAAGGAATACGACGCATATAGTCGAAATATTGATATCACCAAGAACGACCTGCCTCCGGCCGGCGTTAAGGAAGCTGGCAAGACTCCTTTTATGATTTCGGCCTATTCGTCTTCCAATGCGTAGGTCGAGTTTTAGTAAAATTGTCGCTGTCTCCATGCTGCTGGCGCTTTCGGCCTGCGCGACGGCGCCCAGCCATATCAACAATGTTTGCGCCGTCTTCGACCAGAATGACGGCTGGTTCGACAACTGGCAGTCGGCCGCGGAACGCACCGAGCGGAAATACGGCGTTCCCGTCCCGGTGCTGATGGCGACAGTGCGCAAGGAATCCGGCTTCAAGAGCAACGCCCGCCCACCGCGGACCAAGCTGCTGGGCTTCATCCCTTGGAAGCATGTCTCCAGCGCTGCCGGCTACTCGCAGGCGCTCGACGGCACCTGGTCGCAATATCAGATGGAAACCGGCAATTGGGCGGCGCGCCGCTCTCGTTTCGCCGACGCGGTCGATTTCGTCGGCTGGTATCATTCCAAGACCGCCGACACATTCGGCGTCGCCCGCAACGACACCTACAATCTCTATCTGGCCTACTATCTCGGCTGGAGCGCCTACGGCCGCGGCAATCGCGGCGACGCCGGCGTGCAAAGCTACGCGCGCGCCACTGACCAGATGGCCCGCGACTACGTCACGCAGTTACGGCAGTGCGGCAGCTGACGGCGGCTTGCGGCTGACGCCGGCGCCGCGCTCTTAAAGCGCGTCGCGTCGAAACGGATTCGACCGACGCGCTTTAACCCTTTGTTTTGATGCATGTCTTTGTCCCAAAACCGGTTCCCACTTTCGGGAGACATTAGATCGCTATCGACTTAGCCCAAGATCCTGTGAAGAGATCGCGGGCCGCTTGTACCAGTCAAGACCAGCCGCGGCGTGGTCGATCGCAGCACGAACTTTTGCGGAAAGTTGGCGTGAGGCCGGATAGACAGCGAACAGCTCCCGCGGCGCAGGGCGCCAGCCGCCCAGCGGTATGTCGATCAGAGGTTCCGCAGAATTCCCCAAGGTGAGGCTTTCCGGCAGGTAGCCGATCCCCACGCCTCGGCGAACCGCCAAGGCGCCGAGCGCTAAATCGTCAACGACCGCACTTAAAATTCGCGGTCTGATTGTCGTTTGCTCACTCCCGAGGTCAAACGCCCACGAGGCGATGGGCGGTGTAAGAACACAGGGATGTGCAGCAAGCTCCTTTGGGTGGGAAAGGCGCATTATCCCTGGATGCCGATCCAGAAACGCCTGACTGGCGCACAGGACGTAGCGAACAGGCCATAGCTTGCGCGCGATGAAGCGTCCATCCCGCAAAGGGCCGAATTGGAACGCCAGATCGACGCCTTCCTCGATGAGATCGGGGGTGGCGTCGGTCAATCGAATATCCATGACCAAATCGGGATGGGCCGCAGCGAACTCGAGGAGATAGGGCCCAAACATCTCGGAGCACGCGAAATGGGGCGCCGTAATCCTGATCGTGCCCCGCAAATTCTGTCCATTCGCCGACAAGGCGTCGGCCGCAGCCTCGATTTCATCCACCGCCTGACCACAACGGTCGGAGAACGCGCGGCCATCGTCGGTCAGACTGACGGCTCGTGTGGTCCGCCGCAAAAGCTGCGTCTTCAATCGGGCCTCGAGCGCGGCGACCCGGCGGCTCACTGTGCTGACCGGTACGCGCAGCGATCGCGCCGCGCCCACGAAGCTCCCTTCGCGGGCAACTCTTAGGAAGATGGCCACATCGTCATAACTGAGCGTCATTATCTCACCAGTGCAAATGTGATTTCAAATTATCTATGATTGTTGCCGATATCAACGCCTCATACCTTGGGGGCCAGGCGCTGCTTTGCCGAGCGGCGATGGCGATCAACGGAAACTGGAGGCAGGCATGCACCTCGGGATCATCGGAGCGACCGGCAATATTGGCCAACGAGTCCTCGCCGAGGCCGTCAGTCGCGGCCACAAGATCACAGCCTTCACCCGCGACGCATCGCGCTTTCCCGAAGATCCCGGCGATATCGTTTGGAAGACGGTCGACATCTTCAACGTCGACGATCTGAGCAGCGGAATGGCGGGATTGGACGTCCTCGTCAGCACCTATCAGCCCGGCAACGCTGCGCGCGACTTCAACGATACAGTAGCGCGCTCGATCGAAGACCCCACCGTCTATGCAACCGCCGCCCAGGCCCTTCTGCGCGCCATGGAGAACCATCTGCGTCTACGTCTGATCGTCGTCGGCGGCGCCGGGAGCTTAGAGGTCAAGCCGGGCCTGACGCGTGCAGACTCTCCTGATGATCTTCGCGAGAGCATGAAGCTGCTTGGTCTCCCTGAGGCCTATGCCGAGGCGGTGCGCGGGCACCGGGACGCTCTGAACGTTTTGAGACTCTCCAACCGCCTTTGGACCTATTTCAGTCCGGCGGAGGAGATCTACCCCGGCGAGCGAACCGGTCGCTTTCGCCTTGGCGGCGACCAGCCGATCCTCGACGAAAATGGGCGCAGCCGGATATCAATCGAAGATGCTGCGATCGCCATCGTTGACGAAGCGGAGTTGCCTAGGCACGTGCAGAGGCGATTTACGATCGGCTACTAAGCCTGAGCCACTTCCAATTGGGGCTGTTGAAGTCAGCGCCGCCCGCCTAATGCATGTCGCCCAAAAGTGCGCAGCGGTTTGGGAGAACGACATGCATCAAAACAAAGACTGAAGCGCGTCGCCTGAATCCGTTTCGTCACGACGCGCTTTGGTTCGGCTTCGGCTTCTTGCCATGCGGACGCTTGGGCGGCGCACCGGCAAAGCCCGGGCCCGTGCCTTGAGGCGCATCGTCCGGCACGCCCTCATGCGCCGCGTGCTCCTTGTCGAACTTGATGACCGGCTCCATCTTCGCCAGCACGTCGTCGGCCAGCCAGCACAGGCTCATATGGCCGTCGCCGAGGTTCTTCACCGGCGGCACCTTGGTCTCGCACAGATTGTCCGGAACCAGCTTCTTGTAGCCGCAGCGCGTCTGGAACGGGCAGCCTGTCGGCGGGTTCATCGCCGACGGGATGTCGCCCTCGAGCACGATATGCTTCTTGACCACGCTGGTGTCGGCGATCGGGATCGCCGACAACAGCGCCTCCGTATAGGGATGGTAGGGCGGCGAGAATATCTGGTCCGTCGTGCCTTGCTCGACAATATAGCCGAGATACATGACCACCACGCGGTCGGCGATGTAGCGCACCACCGAGAGATCGTGGCTGATGAACAGCATCGTCGTCTTGTTCTTGCGCTGGATGTCCATCAGCAGTTCGGTCACCGCCGCCTGCACCGAGACGTCGAGCGCCGACACCGGCTCGTCTGCTACCACCACCTTGGCATCTCCGGCGAAGGCGCGCGCCACGCCGATGCGCTGCTTCTGGCCGCCTGAGAGCTGGCGCGGCTTGCGGGTCTCGAAGGCCCGCGGCAGCTTCACCAGGTCGAGCAGTTCCAGCATGCGCTTGCGTCGCTCGGCCACCGTCTTGCCGACGTTGAATTTCTCCAGCGTGCGGATGATCTGCGAGCCGACGGTGTGGCTGGGGTTCAGCGTGTCGAACGGGTTCTGGAACACCATCTGGATCGAGGATACCGTCTCGACATTGCGGCTCTCGATGCCGGTCGACTGGATCTCCTTGTTGCCGAGCGTCACCGTGCCCGAGCTTGCGGTCTCGAGCCCCAGAAGCACCTTGGCGAGCGTCGACTTTCCGCAGCCGGATTCACCGACGATCGCGACCGTCTCGGACTCGCGCGCGGTGAACGAAATGGTCTCGTTGGCCTTGACGACGCGGCCTTCGCTGGAGCCGAACACCTCGCTGCCGCCGACCTTGTAGTATTTCTTGAGATTGTCGATCTTGAGCACCGGCGCGCCGGGCTCGACCTTTTCATTGACCTTCTTGGCGCCGGGCGGCAGCGCCTCCCAGTCGATCTCGTTGAAGCGCACGCAGCGCGAGAAATGGCCCTCGTGCCCTTCGACGGCGATCATCGGGATTTCCGCGGCGTTGCAGACACCCTCGACGAAATGGTGGCATCGCGGACCGAAATTGCAGCCTTTCGGCCGCTCATGCGGCAACGGCAATTGGCCGGGAATGGAGATCAGCGGCCGCGAATTCTTGTCGGCGCCCGGCAGCGGGATCGAACGGAACAGCCCTTGCGTATAGGGGTGGCGCATCCGGTCGAAGACGTCCTTGATCTTGCCGGTCTCGACCGCCTCGCCGGAATACATCACCGTGATCTTGTCGCAGGTCTCGAGGATGAGGCCGAGATTGTGCGACACGAAGATCATCGAGGTGCCGAACTTCTGGCCGAGACCCTTGACCAGCTCGACGATGCCGGCCTCGACAGTGACGTCGAGCGCCGTCGTCGGTTCGTCGAGCAGAAGCAGTGCCGGTTTCGACAGCAGCGCCATGGCGATGACGATACGCTGCTGCTGGCCGCCGGAAAGCTGGTGCGGATAGGAGCGCATCATGCGCTCCGGATCGGGCAGCCTCACCGCGCGCACCATCTCGAGCGCCCTTTTGTAGGCCTCATCCTTCGAGACCTTATCGTGGATCAGCGGCACTTCCATCAATTGCTGGCCGACCTTCATCGCCGGATTGAGGCTCGCCATCGGCTCCTGGTAGATCATGGCGATCTTGTTGCCGCGGATGGCGCGCAGCTCCTCCTCGGACATCTCGCCCATGTCCCGGCCCTGGAACTTGATCCGCCCGCCGACGATCTTCCCGATGTTGGAGAGGTCGCGCATGATGCCGAGCGACACGGTCGACTTGCCGCAGCCGGATTCGCCGACGATGCCCATCGCTTCGCCGGGCATGACCGTGCAGGAAAAGTCCATCACGGCCGGTATTTCGCCCTTGCGTGTAAAGAAGGAGATCGAGAGGTTCTCGATCTCGATGATCGGCCCATTGGTCGGCTTGGCCGGATCTCGAACTGCCTCGTTCATGGGTCGCTCCAATCCTTGTTTTCCAAGTAGGGCCGAAGACCCCGCCATCAATCCTTCATCGACTGTTCGCGCAGCGAATCCGCCAGAAGGTTCAGCCCCAGCACGAACGACATCAGCGCGATCGTCGGCGGCAGCGCCGGATGGATGAAGGAGCGCAACAGGCGGCTCGCATCCTTGATCGCGGTGCCCCAGTCGGGGCTTTCGGGTGCCAGCCCGAGGCCGAAATAGCCGAGCGTGCCGAGCAGGATCGTCGTGTAGCCGATGCGCAGGCAGGCATCGACGATCAGCGGCCCGCGCGCGTTGGGCAGGATCTCCCACAACATGATGTACCAGGGCGATTCACCGCGCGTCTGCGCCGCCGCCACATAGTCGCGCGTCTTGATGTCCATGGTGAGCCCGCGCACGATGCGGAACACGCCGGGGCTGGAAGCGAACACCACCGCGACGAAAATGTTGAGCTGGTTGGGATCGATGTGGACGATCTTCAGCGGATCCTTGTCGAAGACGAGGCCGATATAGATCCAACCCCCGATGACGAGCGTTAGGCCGAGCAGGATATAGAGCCGGTCCGGCCGGTTCTTGTAGCGGGTCCAGAACAGCACGCTGAAGAAGATGATCGGAAACAGGAAGAACAGGCCGGCCATCGCATAGGGGATCGGCGTGTCCATGATGCCGGGCGTAACAAGCAGGTAGAACAGCAGAATGACGGGGAAAGCCAGCACCAGATTGGCGAGGAACGAAAGCACCGTGTCGATCTTGCCGCCGTAGTAGCCGGCCGGCAGGCCGAGCGTGATGCCGACCATCAGCGCAAAGCCGGTCGCGGCCGGGGCGATGATCAGCACGATCTGGCTGCCATAGACCATGCGCGAGAACACGTCGCGCGCGAGCTTGTCGCCGCCGAAATAATAGATGAGCTTCGAGGTCGGCTCGATTGCGCCCGGCAGCGTGTCCTTCATGATCGACACCTGCGCCAGCGGATCGAAGGGCGAGATGGTCGAGGCGAAGATCGCCGTGAACAGCCAGAACAGGCAGATGCCGACGCCGGCAATGCCGACGCCGCTGTCGAAGAGCTGGCCGTAGAGGCCGAGTTTCTTCTTATAGGCGAAGCTCACGCCCATGACGATGGCGAGCGCCAGCCAGACCGGCCAGAACCTGGAAATCACACCAATAATGACGCTGAGGGCGCTGATATATTCGATCTGCATCCGCTTCGCCCCCTATTGAACCCTGATACGCGGATTGAGAAACGCGTAGCCGACATCCGAGATGAGCTGCGTGATCAGCACGATGAACACCGAGACCAGCGAGCAACCGAGCAGAAGGTCGATGTCATTGTTGCCCGCCGCTTCCACCAGCGTGTAGCCGAACCCCTGGTAGCGGAACATCACCTCGACGATCACGACGCCGGTGAGCAGCCACGGGAATTGCAGCATGATTACGGTGAACGGCGCGATCAGCGCGTTGCGCAGTGCGTGCTTGACGACGACGCTGCTGAAGGAGAGCCCCTTGAGGCGGGCAGTGCGGATATATTGCTGCGTCATCACCTCGACCATCGAGGCGCGTGTCATGCGCGCTATGTAGCCGGTGCCGTAGATGGCCAGCGTCATCACCGGCAGGGTGAAATTATAGAAGGTGAGGCCTTGGCTTGCCGAGGCCGCCGAGCCGTTCAGCCAGCCGAGCCACGAGGCGAAGATGACGGTGAAGATGACGCCCGATACATATTCAGGCGTCGCCGTCGAGGCGATCGAGGCGACCGACAGCGTGCGGTCGGTGCGCGAGCCCTCGCGCATGCCGGCGAGTATCCCGACAAGCAGCGAGATCGGCACCATCACCGCCAGCACCCAGAACATCAGCAGCCCCGTGGCGCCGAGCGCCGGGAACAGCTTCGCGCCGACCGTCGTCTTGAATTTGGTCGAGCAGCCGAAATCACCCTGCAGCACGCCGGAGAATTTCGGCTCCACCGGATCGTTGCAGAAGGAGAAGCGCTGCGCCGGCTTGCCCGTCGCCGGATCGGTGATCGGCTGCTTGGGCAGGATCCCCAGCCACTGACCATAGCGGACGAAGAAATTCTGCCGGTAGCCATGGTTGACCAGCCAATCCTCGAGCTGCTCGGCCGAGGTGTGCATTTCGGTCTGGCTGATCGCCAGCTTCTTCAGGTTCGGGTTGAGATTGATCAGAAAGAAAACGACCAATGTCAGGCACAGCATCGTCAATGCCATCGTGCCAAGGCGTCTGAGGATGAAGGATAGCATGGCGGCCCCTGCCGGTCTGGTTGGGGGTTGGAGCCTGTCTAAAATCAACCCGGCCGTTAGCGTCCAGGCTGATTGTCGACGGACCCTCGGATGCGATCAACCCTGTTTGTTACATGCCGTTGCCGAAAAATCCGCGCGCTCTTGGAGCGGCGGCTTCCGGTTCCAGCATTGTGTATGGGAGTGAGGGGAAGGGGCAAGAGCCCCTTCCCGATCGGCTCCAATCACGCCTGGTCGAGCCAGACCTTGCCGTAATCGCGTTCGAAGGTCGGATGCATTTTGTAGTTCTGCACCGCCTTGACCGAGTGGCTGTAGAGCTTGCGCCAGTAAGGCTGGATGATAATACCGGAATCCTGCAGGATCTGCTCGATGTCCTTCATC
Source organism: Mesorhizobium sp. M1E.F.Ca.ET.045.02.1.1 (assembly GCF_003952485.1). NCBI lineage: Bacteria > Pseudomonadati > Pseudomonadota > Alphaproteobacteria > Hyphomicrobiales > Phyllobacteriaceae > Mesorhizobium > Mesorhizobium sp. M1E.F.Ca.ET.045.02.1.1. Next base: position 4,337,797 of record NZ_CP034447.1, on the reverse strand, counting down.
ATCTCCTTGCGCTTGGCGGCGTCGGCGACGGCCAGCGCGGCGTTGAGCTTGGCATCCCAGTCGGGATTCGACCAGGCGGTCTCGTTCCATGCTTCGCCGGTGCGGTAGCCGATCGCAAGAACCTGCACGCCAAGCGGACGCATGTTCCAGTTGGTCGTGGACAAAGGATATTTGGTCCAGTCGTTCCAGAAGGTCGAGCCCGGCAGCACCGTGCGCTTCACCTTGATGCCGGCGTCGCGCATCTGCGCGGCGATCGCGTCGCCGGTGTTCTTGTGCCAGTCCTCGTCGACCGTGATCAGCTCATGCTCGAAGTCGGCCTGGCCGGCTTCCGCCAGCAGCGCCTTTGCCTTGGCAGGATCGCGAGCGACCTTGGCCAGTTCGTAGTATTCCGGGTGAATCTGGCATACGTGATGGTTCTCGGCCACCGTGCCGGCATTGCCGTAGCCGAGTTGCAGGACGACACTGTTGTCGACCGCGAGCTGCAGCGCGTTGCGGACCTTCTGGTTGTCATACGGCTTGTTGTTGACATTGGTCCGGCACACGATCGTCGAGGCCGTTACCACTTCCGACTTCACAAGGTCCATGCCGTCGAGGATCGACACATAGTCGGCCGACGTCTCGAAATTGGTGTGGACTTCGCCAGCCTCGAAGGCGCTGACCATCGCTCCCGGGTCGGTGCCGTAGTCGATGAACTCGATGCCGTCGAGGAACACCTCGCCGTCCCACCATTTGTTGTCTTCGCGGCGCTTGTAGACCACCTTCTGGCCGACGTCGTAGGAGACGAGCTCGAACGGGCCGGTGCCGATCGGGCAGGCTTTGAAATCGCCGCCCTTCTCGTCGAAGCTCTTGTGAACGATCAGGCCCGGATAGTCGCACATGTTCGGGATCAGCGCGATGTCGGGCTTGCCGAGTTTCAGCTTGATAGTCATGTCGTCGACCTTGGTCACGGCGCTCTCGTCGAGCTTGTCGTCCTTGACCAGCGTGCCAAGACGGCCGGGCATCGAATTGCCCTCGGCCTTCTTGTCGGCCCAGCGCTTGAGGTTGAAGATGACGTCATCGGCAGTAAAGGTATCGCCGTTCGACCAGGTCACGCCCTTGCGCACATGCAGGGTGTATTCGGTGGCGTCATCGTTCACGTCCCAGCTTTCCAGCAGATAGGGGCGGAAGGTGTATTCGGTTGTGTACTTGACCAGCGGCTCGAGCGCCTGGCGCTCGGCATTGGCGATTTCCGACCAGTCGGACTTGCGCGGATCCTTCGGATCCTTGATCCATTGCGCGACCTTCAGCGTGCCGCCCTTCTTGCCCTGAACGTCCTCGGCTCTCGCCGGGGTCGGGTCAGCGAGACCGAGCAGGCCGTAAGCCATCGCCGTGGACGCTCCGAAGACGCTGGCCAGAGCCAGGAATTCGCGGCGGTCGACGTTTCCTGCCTTGGCTTCTTCGGCCAAGGCCAGGATGTGATCCGGAACGCGGTCGCTGTTGCTTTTGTAGATTGCCATAACTGACTCCCATTGTTGGCTTTCTGCCTTTTAACATTCCGCATCCAGACCATCATGTCAAAGAGGGTATTGGAATGGGAACATGTTAGGGAATGTGCAACTTTGGAATGAGGCCGGTTCGCGCGATAGCGACAGTCTTGACGCAAATTTGTTAGTGCACCGCACATTTCCGAAAAATCGACAGACGATTAAATCAAGACATTTTAGGTGGATAAGGGCCGTGCGCGCGCCGTAAAAGCTCCCTTGGCTCCGCCCGAGGCGAGTGCCAAGTCATCAGTACTCGCGCTCGTAGAAGACGCCGCCTTTGGCTTCGCCGGCGTCGTTGGCCTCGCCGCGCAGCTTGACGCCGCGCCCGACATTGAGGTCGATCGTCGCCTTGCCGGAGCCCGGTTTGTCGCCCTTCTGGATCGTCACATAGGTGCGGTCGTTGAGGTATTTGCCGGCGGAAACCGCGGTGCCGCCCTTCTCGTCCGTCGTCACGTCGAGATCGTCGACGCCGATGGCGCTGCGCAGATTGTCGAGCAGCGATGTCGAGCCGCCGGCGCCCGCCAATTGCGCGGCGGCATCGGCAAGCTGGGCGATCTGCAGCGGCGAGAGGTTCGACATCGAGCGGCCGAAGATGAGCTGCGCCAGCACCTCGTCCTCGGGGAGCGCCGGCACCGAGGAGAAGTTGAATTTGGGATTTGTCGCCTCTCCGGAGACAACAATCGTGACGGTGGCGCTGCTCGTCGTCGTGGTCGCCGTCATGTTGAGGTAAGGCACCAGCGACCCCTGGAACCCGACCGTGCCCTCGGTGAAGGTCAGCCGCTTGGCGAGGATCGTCAGCCGCCCCCGCTGCAGCGTGAAGGTGCCGACCGCCTGCGGCGAGGACGCCGGGCCGGTCAGCTTCAGCGATCCGCCGAGTTCGGCGTCCAGGCCCCTGCCCTGGATGAATATCTGGTTCGGCGCGTTGACCTTCACGTCGAGGACAAGACCGCTGCCGCCATTGCCGCCGCCGGATGTCGGCGGGTTCAGCGCTCTGTCCTGCGCCCGCACGGCGCGCGGCGCATTCTTGTGCTTGACGTCGAGTGCCGAAAGCGAGCCCGGCAGCTTTTCCGGAACGGTGATGACGGTCTTGGCCAGATTGATGGTGCCGGCGATCACCGGCGCCGAGACCAGCGGACCCTTGATGGTCAGGTCGCCGCCGAGATTGGCGGTCACCACCCTGCCGTCGGTATAGCGGCCGTCGGTCAGCTTGATCGAAAGGTCGGCCGGAAAACCTTGCGCCGGGTTGATGCCGACCGTGCCGCTGGCCGAAAGGCTGCCGCGCGTCGACAATGTGCCGGTCAGGCGATTGATCCTGGCGACGCCGCTGCCGATCGAGACATCGGCCGCGATGTCGTTGACGGCAAGCCCGGAGCGCGCGTCGACGAGGCGCGCGCCCGAGGTGGTCACCGTGCCTCCGATGACCGGCGAGGACGCCGGGCCGCGCACCTGCACGTTCACATTGGCCGTGCCGGTAAGCCCCAGGCCTTGCGCCGCGAGCTTGGCGGCGAGGAAGGAAAACGGCACCTTGCCGTTGAAGTCGAGCGCCAGGGCCGGCGTGCCCGCGGTCGTAACCGTGCCGCCGCCCTTCAGGCCAAGACCGGCGCCGTCGCTGATGTTGGCCTCGAAGGCGAGCTTGTTGCCGGCAAAGGTTCCCGACGACGATACGTTCATGCCGCCGAGCCCGGCGCCGCGCGTCTGCGAGGTCTGCACGCCGGAAGCGTCCACGTTGAAGGCGACCGACGGGCTCGCCGGCGCGCCGCTAACCTTGACCGTGCCCGAGATCGAGCCGGCCGCATCGAGGCCGGGCGAAAAACTGTTGGCGAGCGACATCGGCACCCTGGCCAGATTGGCATTGATGTCCAGCGCTTGCCCGACCTTGCCCGTCACCGTCGCCGTGCCGCCGCCGAGATTGAGCACCAGCTTGTCCAGCGTCGTCGCGCCGTTGGCGATGGTCACGGTCGAGGCCTGCGCGATCGCCGCCTTGATGCCCTGCACCGTCGCCTGGCCGGACGACAGCTCGATGGTTGTCGTGCCGTTCGCCACTTTCACCCGGCCGGCCGCTTTTGCCGGAATGTTCTTGACCGTGGCGCCGCCGGAGAACCCGGTCCAGTCGCCGTCGCGCTTCAGGTCGACATCGATGCCGGTGACGGTGGTTCCGCCCGATATCACATTGTCGGCGCGGATCTTGCCGGCTATGACAGGCGCGGCCAGATAGTTGGCGATCTGCGCATCGATGGCGACGTTCTTGGCCGAGAGATCGCCGCGCTTGATTGCCGCCGTGCTTGCCTTGACGGCAACGTTCGGTCCATTGCCGGCCTTCGAGAACGCGATCGTGCCGCGCACGTCGCCTTCCGCCTTTTCCAGCGCCAGCGCCGCCAGCGGTCCGATGTCGGGCAAGTCGAGCGACACGGTGCCGACCGGAACGAATGCCTCGTCGAGCGCGAGATCGCCGGAGATCTTGTTCTGACCCAGCGACAGCAAAAGCCCGTTGATCGCGCTCTTGCCATTGGTGGTGGCAAGCACCGCACTGCCCTGCAGCGGCTGCCCGGCGACATTGCCGGTCAGTTGCACATTGGCCGCCGGATTGGCGGCATCCGCCTTGCCGGTCGCGGTCAGCTTGAGGCCCGTGATCTCGCGCGCCGCCACCGAAAGCCGGTCGCTGTTCACGGTGAGCGAAAGATCCGGCGCCGCGGCGGCGCCCTGCGCGTCGAGCGCGAAGGTGATGGCGCCCTTGGCATCCTTGGACAGCAGCGAAATGTTCGCCAACGCGCCTTTGATGGCAGCGTTAAGCGTGTTGTCGGCGATGCTTGCCTGCCCGTCGGCGGTGAACGCGCCCGATGCGACCTTCACCGGCCCGACGCTGACATTGCCCTTGGCGTCACGCTGCGTCGTGGCGCTGAATTGCGTGCGCTCGGCAAGCACGCCGCGCGCTGCCGCCGGCAACGCCGCCGAAAGCACATCGGCCTTGACGGTGAAGTCGACGGAACCGTCGGCAAACGACACCCGGCCGTTGAAGGCGCCATCCACCGCGCCGCTGGTCGCCGAGCCGCTGTTGATGGTGAGGGCGTCAGGGGCAAGGCTGCCGGCGACCTTGGCCGTGACCTTGCCGGCGACGAGCGGCGCAACCGTGGGATTGTCGAGATCGATCTTGTCGGCCGCGACCGTGCCGGAGACCGGTCCGGTCCGGCTCTTGACGTCGAAGCCGTCCGAATGCAGCGCGAGCGCCAGGCCTTCCACCTTGATGTGGTTGGCCGTGGCGGAGGGCAGCGTGGCCGAGATGTCGAGCCGCGGCGTCGCGCCCTGCCCGGCGGCCTTCATCGACAAAGTCTGCATTTCCAGCTCGACCGGGCTTTCGGCGGTGCCGAATTTGAGCGGCAGGCTCGGCCCGTTCGAGGCGAGATCGAGCGAGAAATCGCTGGCGCCGTTCGGATTGATGGTGCCGGCGGCCTTGCCCGAGATCTTGTCGCCGGAAAGCGTCGCCTGATCGATGACGAGGCCGCCCGCCGTCGAAGCGCTGCCGGCGACATCGAGATTGAGCGGGCCAAGGCCCGCCTGGCGTGTCTGGCTGGTTTCCGCGCCGGCGAGTTTGGCGTTGAACCGCACATCGGGGTTGGACGATGGACCCGTGACATGCGCCGTGCCTTCCAGCGTTCCAGCTGCATCGAGGCCAGGCACGAAATCATTGGCGAGCGCCGCCGGCAGCTTGGCGAAATTGGCCGTCAGGTCGAGGGTTTGGCCAGCGTTGCCCGAAAGAGCCACCGAACCACCGCCGAGATCGAGCGCGAGTTTCTCGACGGTAGTGATGCCGCCGGCGATCGAAAGGCTCGAAGGCTCCGCGATCGCCGCCTTGATGCCACGCACGGTCGCTTCGCCTGACGCGATCTCGACGCTGGTCTTGCCGCCGGCAATCTTCACGCGTCCGGTCGCGGTGGCCGGAATGCCCGACGCCGTCGCGCCGCCGGAAAAATTGGTCCAGTCGCCATCGCGCTTCAAATCGATGCCGATGCCGCTGACCACGGTAGCGCCGGAAGTCACGCTGTCGGCCTTGATCGTGCCCGAGATCGCCGGCCCCTTGAGATAGTTGGCGATCAGCGCGTTGACGGTGATGGTCTTCGCGGCCAGGTCGCCGCGCGCGATCGAGGTGCTCGCCGCATTGACGGTGACGGTCGGAGCCTCGCCATCCTTGGCGAAGGCGATCGTGCCGTTTATGTCGCCGGTCGCGTTTTGCCCGCCGAGAGCCGCCAGCGGCGCGATGTCGGAAACGGCCAGCGTCAGGGTGCCGAGCGGCAGGAGCCGATCGTCGAGCGCGAGATCGCCCGAAACCTTGTTGTCGCCGAGCGCCAGGCTGAGCCCCCTGATCGAACGCTTGCCGTCGGCGGTGACCAGCGAAGCCCCGATGTCGAGCGGCTGCTCCTCGACGCTGCCCGTCAGCGAAACATCGGCCTGCGGGTTGGCGATGTCGGCCTTGCCCTTGGCCGAGAGCTTGATGTCCTTCACCGTGCGGCCGGCCGCCGTCAGGCTGGCGCTGTCGGCCGACACCGAAAAGTCCGGCGCCCAGCGCGGGCCGCTCGCGGTCAGCGCGAAATTGACCCCGCCGGCAAGCGGCGTGCCGGCGAGCGACGACAGCGCCGAGACATCGCCCAGCGTGCCTTTCACATTGGCCTGGATATCCGAGCCTTGCGCGCTGGCGGTGCCGCTGGCGCTGAGCGAGCCGGAGGTGAGTTCCAGCGAATTGGCAGCGAAGGCGCCTTGCGGATCGCGGGTCGCGGTGGCCGAGAATTTCACCCGTTCGCCAAGCAGCGAGCTGATCTGCGGCGGCAAAGCCTTGGACACGGCGTCGGCATTCATCTTCAGCGTCATCGACAGATCGGCGAGCGAGACACCGGCCGTCAGCGCAGCATTGAGCGCGTCGCTGCGCAGCGTGCCCTTGTCGATGGTGACGTTATCGCGGCTGATCGAACCGGAAAGATCGGCCGCCAGCGTGCCCGTCACCAACGGCGCCAGCGTCGCCACGTCGGTCTTCAGGCCAGCGGCGGCGAGCTTCACGCTGACCGGGCCGCTGCGATTCTCGACATCGAAGCCGTCGGAATGGATTTGTCCCGTCACATTGTTGAGCTGCGTGCCGCCGACGGCGATCGAGGCCAGCGACGTGCCGATATCGACCATCGGCGCCTTGCCGTCGCCAAAGGCGCGGGCGGTCGCCTTCTCGACCGCGACCAGGATCGGCACCGCGCTGTTGCCGACATCGATCGTGACAGGCTTGTCCTTGGCCGAAAGCTCGACGGCGAGGTCGCTGGCGCCCTTCGGGTCGACATTGCCGGTGGCCGTGCCATGCACGGCGCCGCTCTCTATGGTGGCATGCTCGATATCGACCCCGCCAGCGTTGGTGGCGGTGCCGGCGACGTCGAAGCTCGTCTTGCCTGCAAAGAGCGACTTGAACTTTTCCGGCAGGAAGCGCTCGAATTCGCCGTCGCCCTTGGCTTCTATATAGTGCCCCTTGTCGCTCAACTGGTGGCGACCGGTAAGCTGGGTGACGATCTTGCGGTCGACGACGAAGGTGCCGACGCCGTTCCAATTGGCGAGTGGCCCGGTTCCGGAAACGACGATGTCGACGGGTGGCGCATCAGGCAGCTTGAGCAGGTTGGCGATGATGCCGCCCGCTGGCTCCGACGCCTTGAGATCGAGGTCGAGCTTGTTGTCGGCCGGCGCGAAATGGATCTTGGCGTCGACATTGCCCTGCTTGCCGTCGTGGCGGGCGACGTTGAGCACAGTCTCGACCGCCAGCGGCGATGGGTCGGCCTTGAGCGAGCCCTTGGCGGCAAGTTCGGCAATGCCGCTGCCCGCGAGCTGCTGCCCGAGCGCGATCTCCGGCAGGTCGATCTCTCTGACGTCGATCGAGACCGGCAGGCTGGTCGAGCCGCCTTGCGACGGCTGTTGGCTGGCTTGCGGCAGCCGCGCCAGCTCGATGCGCTCGGCTCCGATGCGGTCGGCGTTGAAATTGCGTGACAAGAGCGCCGTCGGCGACCAGTCGAGCGCCACCTTGCGCGCCACCAGCCAAGGCCCGGCGCGATCCTCCAGCACGACGTGATCCAGCCGCAGCGCGCCGGACCAGATGCCTTCGATGCCGCTGACGGTGACCTTGCGATCCTCGGTCGAGGCCATTTTTGAAATCAGGCCGGCGAGATTTTGCCGGCCGCCTTCAGTGCCGGTCAACACGACGAGCGCGCCAATCACCGCCACCAGCAGCAGGAGCAGCGCGTAGAGGCAAATGCGAAGGATGCGCCAGAAGATCTTCATCGTCAGAACGCCTGGCCGATGCCGGCATAGATGCCGAAATGCGGATCGCTCGGATCGCGGTTGAGCGGCACGGCGGCATCGATGCGCAGCGGTCCGAATGGCGTAAGATAGCGCAAGCCGACGCCGGCGCCGACCTTGACGTCCGAGAAATCGGGAAAGGATTTCGTCGAGACCGTGCCGGCATCGACGAAAGGCACGATGCCGATCGTGTCGGTGATGGCAATGCGCATCTCGACCGAGGTCTCGAAGAAGGACAGGCCGCCGATCGGCTGGCCGTCGATGTCCTTCGGGCCGATGCCCTGATAGGCATAGCCGCGCACCGAGCCGCCGCCGCCGGAATAGAAGCGCCGGTCGGCCGGGACATTCTGCAGGCCGGTGCCGACGATGGACCCGAGCGTGGCGCGTTCGGCGAGAACGAATTTGCTCGCCGTGTCGAGCGACTGGTAGGCGGAGCCTTCGCCTTTCAGCTTGAGGAAGGTCGCACCGTTCAGGATATCGTAGCTTGGCTCGGCATAGGCCAGCGCCCGGAAACCCCTGGTCGGATTGAGCTTGTTGTCGCGGCTGTCATAGACATATTGCAGCGGAACACTGGCGATCAGATAGGTGTGCTTGCCGAAGGTGTCGGTGATCCGCGAATAGTCGAGCGCGAACTCCGCCGAGACCCTCTGCCTCTTGTCGAGGTCGTAGGAGACGCCGATGTTGCCCTTGACCGAGAAATGGTCATAGGCATCAGGGTGTTCGAACACCGTCTTGATGCCGGTGAAGAACTTCGATGTCGGCCCGAGCACGCCCGGTTTCTCGAACATGACGCCGGCATTGTAGTTCAGCGCGGAAAAGCTGTTGCTGCCGATGCCGCTGATGGAGCCGTCGATGCGCAGCTTCTCCGCCTGGCCGAATAGGTTGCGATGGCCCCAATAGCCTTCGAGCCCCAGCCCTTCCGTATTGGAAAATGTCCCGCCAATGCCGAAAAAGCGCGGCTTGCGCTCGCTGACCTGCACGTCGATCGGAATATTGCCCTGGCCATCGAGGCTGTCGCCTTCCTTGATGGTCACGCTGTTGAAAACCTCGAGCCCGAGCAGCCGATCACGAGCATCGTCAATCTCTTGCGGCGAATATTGCTGACCCCGCTTGAGACCGGTCATGTATTCGGTGAAGTCGCGATCGACCTTCTCCGTGCCCTCGACAATGGTGTCGCCATAGCCGGCGACAGGGCCGGCCGCCACGGTCAGCGTGACGTCGAGCGTCGAGGTTGCGTGATCGGCGACGATCTCGCGATCCGTCACCTTGGCGAGCGGCCTGCCCTCTTCCTTAAGCGCCCGTACGATTGCCGCCTCACCCTTGAGCACGGCTCCCGATCCGGCATCACCGCCCGCGATCAAGCCGAAATCGGCGCTCGCCAGGCCGGCCGCGTCGCCTTTCAGCCTGATGTCGCCCAGCGTGAATTTCGGCCCGGCGGCGATGCTGACCACCACCGGGATGGGCTGCGGCCCCGTGAATTCGGCGTCCGGCGGCAGTTCGTCTATGGACTTGCCCTGGATGGTGATGGTGACGACGCCTTCGTAGCGGGCGTCGGCGTAAAGGGCGGCAACGAGCTGCTCGCGGTCGCTGCGCGCCTTTGCCATCAGGCCGAGCGACCCCGACACCGGATGTTCCTCGTCGTTTTTGAGCGCCGAGGCGTTCTCGAGCTTCTCGACCAGATCCTTGTCGGCGTCCGGCGCATCGATGGTCACCGAATAGCGCAGCGGATCGACGATATCTGCGTCCTCGTCCTTGGATGAACCCCAGAGCTTGATGCCGAATATCTCGAAGGCGGCCGCCGGCCGGGCTCCGCCGGCGAGCATGGCCGAGCAGAAAAACGCCAAAAGCAGGACGCGCGGAAGCCCGCGCCCTGGCGCGATCCCTCCTGACATCTGCGTTTCACACGCCGGCATTAACTCAACCTAGTCGACAAAACTAAAATTGGAATGAAGTTCTGAAACGCTCGTAAAGGGGCCACAATCCAATTGTCTGAAATGGACCGGGCTTGGAATTCACACCTTTTGCACCTTCGCAAGAATGTGTGATCCATCTCATAGAGGTTCTGTCGAAATACCGGCCTTTGGCCGGAATGGAAACCGTTGGCCGGTTGAAAACCTGCCGCGTTCCGGCGTTGACAAGCCCGCTTGATGCTTGATCATGCCCGGACGCTGCAATGTCGGGAGGGTGATATGGCAATGCGCGCGGCTCGTGGTCTCTCTTTCCTTCTCCTTATCTTTTTCGCCCCCATCTTCCTCGCATCGGGCGGCGCGGCACTTGCGGCCGAAGCCCGGCGAATCGTGACGACCGACAATTCCGACTATTTCGGCTTCGACCTGAGGTCGGACCAGAATGTCAGCCTCGACCAGTGCAAGACTACATGCCTCGGCGACCCTGCCTGCCGCGCCTTCACCTACAACACCAAGGCCAAATGGTGCTTTCTCAAATCCGACTATAACCAGTTGAAACCGTTCAGCGGCGCCGTCGCCGGCAAGATCGCCAATGTCGATGGCGACCCCGATATCGGCGCCCCGCCTGCGCTTGCCTTCTTCCCCAACTGGATGGCCGACCAGGCCCAGCAGTTCCGCAACAAGCTGACCGATCCGGCCTATGACAAGCCCACTGAAGGGCTGGCAGCGCTCCAGGCCGCGGCCGAGCAGGCGGCGCTGACCGGCGACCATCGTCTCGCCATGCAGAAATACCAGGCCGCGCTGTCCGTCCTGCCGGACGACGGCGCGCTCTGGCTGGCGCTGGCGCGCGAAACGCTCGGCGTGCAGCCGGCTTCGAACACCTCGGAGCCATCGACCTTGCCGGCAAACGTCACCTCGGCCGCCTTCAACGCCTATAAGCTGGTGCGCACCGCAAAGACCCGCGCCGAGGCGCTGGCCCTGCTTGCCGCCGGCCTCGACAAGCGCGACCTCTTCCGGCCGGCCATCCAGGCCTATGAGGCAAGCCTTGCGCTGGTGAACTCGCCCGCCGTGCAGGCCGACTATGCCGACCTCAAGGCGCGAAAGGGTTTCCGCGTTATCGAACACACGGTTGATGCCGATTCCTCTTCGCCGCGCATCTGCGCCCAGTTTTCCGAGGAACTGGTCAAGACCGGCGTCGACTATTCGCAGTTCGTCACCGTCGACAATGCCGCGCCCAAGGCCGTCGAGGCCAAGGACAAGCAGATCTGCGTCGAAGGACTGGAACACGGCCAGCATTATGACGTGACCTTCCGTGCCGGCCTGCCGGCCGCGATCGGCGAGACCATCGCCGCCCCGGTCGTGCTGTCGATCTATGTCCAGGACCGCGCCCCGTCCGCCCGTTTCACCGGCGACAGCTTCGTGCTGCCGGCCGGCGCCCGCCGCGGCATTCCGGTCGTCACCGTCAACATGAACGCCGCCAAGATGAAGCTCTATCGCATCGGCGACCGGTCGCTGGCGCAGCTTCTGTCCGGCTATCAGTTCCTGCATCAGCTCGACGGCTATGACATTTCCACCATTTCCGACCAGATGGGCGAGCCCGTCTGGGAAGGCACGCTGGACATCGCCAACGACCTCAACAAGGAGGTCACCACCTCCTTCCCGGTGGACGAGGCGATCCCGCAGCGCAAGCCTGGCGTCTATGTGCTGACCGCGCAGCCGGTCGACGACAAGAGCGACGACTACAACTCACGCGCCACCCAGTGGTTCGTCGTTTCCGACATCGGCTTGTCCACCTACACCGGCCAGGACGGCCTCAACGTGTTTGCCCGTTCGCTCGGCTCCGCCAAGCCGATCGCCGGCGCCGAACTGACGCTGCTTGCAAAGAACAACGAGATCCTCGGCACGGCGACATCCGACGCCGAGGGCCACGCGGTCTTCAACCCTGGCCTCACCCGCGGCGAAGGTGGCATGGTGCCGGCCGTGCTGATGGCCAAGCAGGGCGACAACGACTTCGTCTTCCTCGACATGGGCCGCGCCGGCTTCGACCTGTCGGACCGCGGCGTTGCGGGGCGCGCCGCGCCCGGCGCGCTCGACGTCTATGCCTGGACCGAGCGCGGCATCTACCGCGCCGGCGAGGATGTGCATGTCGCCGCCCTTGCCCGCGACGGCGCCGCCAAGGCGGTCGAGAACCTGCCGCTGACCTTCATCTTCACCCGTCCCGACGGCGTCGAGAACCGCCGCGTCGTCAGCGACGGCACCTCCGCCGGCGGCCATGCGGTGGACCTGCCGCTCGAGCCCAACGCCATGCGCGGCACCTGGACGGTGTCGATCTTTACCGACCCCAAGCAGGCGCCGGTGGCGAGCCAGATGTTCCTGGTCGAGGATTTCGTGCCGGATCGCATCGAGTTCGACCTGACGGCCGACAAGAAGGAGATCGCCCAGGACGAGACCGCCAATGTCAGCGTCGACGGCCGTTTCCTCTACGGCGCGCCGGCCGCCGGCCTCGCGCTCGAAGGCGAGATGACGTTGTCGACCACGAGCAGTTGGGACCGGTTCAAGGACTTCACCTTCGGCCTCGCAGACGAGCAGTCGGCCGAACCGACGGTGACGCCTTTAGCCAACCTTCCCCTTGTCGGCGACGACGGCAAGGCGACCTTCCCGGTTTCGATCGACCAACTGCCCTCGACCACCAAGCTGGTCAACGCCAAGGTCACCGTGCGCATGCGCGAAGCCGGAGGCCGCGCCGTCGAGCGCTCGCTCGACATCGCCGTCCATCCTGAGAAGGACATGATCGGCATCCGCCCTGATTTCGAAGGCGGCGAGGTGCCGCAAGGCGGAACGGCGAAGTTCAGCATCATCGCCGTCGATCCGAACGGCAAGCGCGAGGAACTGAAAGGCGCGCAGTGGTCGCTGGTCAAGGTCGAGCGCAATTACCAATGGTACCGCTCCAACAATTCCTGGAACTATGAAGCGGTGAACCTCACCAAGGCCGTCGCCAACGGCCAGATCGACCTCAACGCCGAGGGTGACGCAACCGTATCGCTTCCCGTCGACTGGGGCCGCTACCGGCTCGAAGTCGAGACGGCCGATCCGGACGGCCCGGCGACAAGCTACGAGTTCGACGCCGGCTGGTATGTCGCCTCGACCACCACCGAAACGCCGGACGGCCTGGAGATTGCCCTCGACAAGGATACTTATGCCGCCGGCGAGGTCGCCAAGCTGAAGGTCTCGCCGCATTTTGCCGGCGAACTGCTCGTCACCATCGGTGCCGAGAAGCTGTTGAAGACCGTCACCGCCTCGGTGCCGGCCGGCGGCAGCACCGTCGACATTCCGGTCGGCGACGACTGGGGCGCCGGCGCTTATGTCACGGCGACGCTGTTCCGGCCGGGCGATGCTGAGCAATCGCGCATGCCGGCCCGCGCCATCGGCGTCAAATGGCTGACCGTCGATCCCGGCTCGAAGAAGCTTGCCGTCACGCTGACGCCTGAAAAGACCGCGCCGCGCCAGCAGCTGTCGATCCCGGTCGCCGTCAACGGCGCGCAACCCGGCAGCAATGCCTATGTGATGGTCGCGGCCGTCGATGTCGGCATCCTCAACCTCACCAACTACAAGGCGCCCGATCCAGAGGACTGGTTCTTCGGCCAGCGCATGCTGGGGCTTGAAATCCGCGACCTCTACGGCCGCCTGATCGACGGCTCGCTCGGCACCACCGGCAAATTGCGGACCGGCGGTGATGGCGCCAACATGCAGTCGCAAGGCAGCCCGCCGACCGAAAAGCTGGTCGCCTTCTTCTCTGGCCCGGTTGAGCTCGACGCCGACGGCAAGGCGCGGGTCGATTTCGACATCCCGCAGTTCAACGGCACGGTGCGCGTCATGGCCGTCGCCTGGACCAAGGAAGCGGTCGGCCACGCCGAGACCGATGTCATCGTGCGCGATCCGGTGGTGATCACCGCCGGCCTGCCGCGCTTCCTGGCGCCCGGCGATGCCGCGACGATGCGGCTCGACATCGCCGACACGGACGGGCCTGCCGGCGACTACAAGCTCTCGGTCGCCACCACCGGCGATCTGTCGACCGGCGACAAGCCCCTGCCCGAGAAGCTGACGCTGACCCAGGGCAAACGGCAGACGCTCTCGTTCCCACTGATCGCGCGAACGGCGGGCGATGCTTCGATCACCGTCAAGCTCGCGCATGACAGTGGGACCGAGGTCGAGCAGACGCTCTATCTGCCGGTGCGCCCGGCGCAGCTTCCGGTCACCAACCGCATGGTGGTCGACCTGAAACCCAATGGCGGCGCGCTTCGCGTCGACAAGGAGCTGCTCGCCGCAAGCGTTCTCGACGGCGCTTCGGTCAGCGTCGGCATCTCCCAGGCAGCTGCCTTTGACGTGCCTTCGCTTCTGATGAGCCTCGACCGCTACCCCTATGGCTGCGCCGAGCAGACCACCAGCCGCGCCATGCCGCTGCTCTATGTCAACGACATGGCCACCAGCATCGGCATGGAGAGCGATCCCGAGCTGCACGGCCGCATCCAGGACGCCGTCTACAAGGTGCTGAGCTACCAGGCCTACAGCGGCAGCTTCGGCCTTTGGGGTCCCGGCTCCGGCGATCTCTGGCTCGACGCCTATGTCAGCGAGTTCCTGACCCGGGCGCGCGAGCAGAAATACGACGTGCCGGCGCAGGCGATGAACCAGGCGCTGAACAACCTGCAGAACTCGCTGGGCTACGACCAGGACGTCCAGGATCGCGGCAGCGAGATCGCTTACGCGCTCTATGTTCTCGCCCGCAACAAGAAGGCCTCGATCGGCGATCTGCGCTACTACGCCGACACGCAGCTCGAAGCCTTCTCCAGCCCGATGGCGGTCGCGCAACTGGCGGCGAGCCTTGCGCTCTATGGCGACACGCAGCGTTCGGAAGCGACCTTCCAGACGGCGCTGCGGCTGGCAAAGGCGAGCACCGAGTACGATTATTATCGCTCGGACTACGGCTCGCCGCTCCGCGATGGCGCGGCGATGCTGGCGCTGGCGGCGGAATCGAAGCCGGTGCCGAGCATCGTGCCGCAGTTGATCCGGCTTGTGGGCCGGGAGCGTGCCGACGCCCGCTGGACGAGCACGCAGGACGAATCCTGGATGCTGCTCGCCGCGCGGGCGCTGAAGGAAGGCAATGATTCCATCACGCTTTCCGTCAACGGCGCGCCGCATTCCGGCGGCTATTCCGACCGTGTCTCCGGCAGCGACCTTGAGGGCCGCCCGCTCACCATCGCCAACACCGGCAAGACGCCGCTGCAGGCGGTGGTCACCGCGGTGGCGGCGCCTGTCGAGCCGCTGCCGGCCGGCGGCGACGGCTTCACCATCGATCGCACCTACTACAGGCTCGACGGCACCGAGGCCAACGTCACCGAGGCCAAGCAGAACGAGCGCTATGTGGTCGTGCTCAAGGTCTATGAGCAGAACAACTGGCCGTCGCGCCTGTTGATCACCGACCTGTTGCCGGCCGGCTTCGAGATCGACAATCCAAGCCTGGTCTCCAGCGCGCAATTGGCGAACTTCTCCTGGCTGGCGCAGACCGACGCCGCTCATCTGGAGTTCCGCGACGACCGCTTCGTCGCCGCCTTCAACCCCAATGAAGGCGACGGCGACCGCAACATCACGCTGGCCTATGTCGTGCGCGCCGTGACACCGGGCACCTTTGCCCATCCGGCGGCGACGGTGGAGGACATGTACCGGCCGCAATATTCGGCCCGTACCGCCTCCGGCATGATGGAGGTCAAGGCGGAGTAGCGATGAAGACGTCGCTGGAATCTTCCTTCTCCCCGTCCCTATACGGGGAGAAGGTGCTGGCAGGCGGATGAGGGGCAGCGCCATGCTCTCCAGAAAATTCCTCAGACGCACTGCGATTGCAGGCATTTCGTTTGCCTGCCTCGCCGCCCTTTCCGTCGCCGCCCTCTGGGAGCTCGACCGCGCCTTCCCGCCGCCGCTGCCGGCCACGCTGACGGTCTCGACCGAGGTGCAGGACCGCGACGGCCAGCTCTTGCGCGCCTTCGCCACGCCTGACGGCTACTGGCGGCTCGAAACCCGCCTCGACCAGGTCGACAGAGAGTTCATCGACATGCTGGTCGCCTATGAGGACAAGCGTTTCTGGGACCACCGCGGCGTCGACGTTCTGGCGCTTTGCCGCGCCGCCAGCCAGTTCGCCACCAGCGGCCACATCGTCTCCGGCGGCTCGACCTTGTCGATGCAGCTTGCCCGGCTGATCGAGCCGCGCGACAGCCGCAGCCTCGCCTCCAAGGCCAAGCAGATCCTGCGCGCTATCCAGATCGAGCGGCGACTGTCCAAGCAGGAAATCCTCGAGCGCTATTTGACCCTGGCGCCCTATGGCGGCAACCTCGAAGGCGTGCGCGCCGCCTCGCTTGCCTATTTCGGCAAGGAGCCGAAGCGGCTGACCGTTTCGGAATCCGCCCTCCTCGTCGCGCTGCCGCAACTGCCCGAAAAACGCCGGCCCGACCGCAACCTCGACATCGCCCATGCCGCGCGCGACCGGGTGCTCGACCGCATGGTCTCGTCCGGCCTGCTTGGCGAGCGCGAGGCTGCGCGCGCCGCCCTCGACGATGTCTCCGGCCTGCGCCGCAAGCTGCCGGCGCTCGCTGCGCACGCTTCCTACGCCATGCTGCCCAAGGCGGAGCCCGGCAAGCCGCTGCAGCTCACCATCCGCAAGAGTGTTCAGCAGGGCCTGGAGCAGGTAGCGAGGGAGGCCGCCAGGAAGCTCGGGCCTAAACTATCCGTCGCCATGGTGATGGCCGATGCGCGCACCGGCGACATTCTTGGCGAGGTAGGCTCGGCCGATTTCTTCGACGCCAGCCGCTCCGGCTGGATAGACATGACCAAGGTCGTGCGCTCGCCCGGCTCGACGCTGAAGCCGTTCATCTACGGGTTGGCATTCGAGCAGGGTTTGGTGGCGCAGGAGACCATCATCGAGGACAGCCCGGCCGACTTCGGCGGCTATCGGCCGAAGAATTTCGATATGGGCTACCAGGGCGACGTCAGCATCAGGCAGGCGCTGCAATTGTCGCTCAACGTGCCGGCGATCCGCGTGCTCGACGCCGTCGGTCCCGCACGGCTTACCGCGCGCTTCCGCCAGGCCGGCGTCAACCTGGTCCTGCCGCTCAACGAAGCGCCCGGCCTTGCGATCGGCCTCGGCGGCGCCGGCATAACCTTGCGCGACCTGGTGCAGCTCTATACGGGGCTCGCCAATGGCGGCAAGATGCACACGCTGCATGACGGCACCGAGCCGGCCAATGCCGAGCGCGCCACCGCCACCATCCTCGACGACCAGGCCGCCTGGCAGATCGACGACATCCTCTCCGGCGTGAAGCCGCTGGAAGGCGCCATGCAGGGCGGCATCGCCTACAAGACCGGCACCTCCTATGGCTATCGCGATGCCTGGTCGGTGGGCTTCGACGGCCGCTATGTACTGGGTGTCTGGGTCGGCCGCGCCGACGCCAGCCCGATACCGGGTCTGTCCGGCTATGTGTCGGCCGCGCCGATCCTGTTCGAGGGCTTTGTCCGTTCCGGTTTGGCCAGCGTGCCGCTGCCCAGCCGGCCGCCTGGCGTCTTCAACCCCAAACGCGACGAACTGCCGGTGACGCTCGCCCGCTTCGGCGCCGGATCGGACGGGCTGGTGCAGGCAACGCCGACCGAGCCTGCGCCCACCATCATCTTCCCGCCGGACGGCGCGCGCGTCGATCTCGGCACCAATTCGGCCGACGCCACGCCGCTGGTGCTGAAGCTTCAGGGCGGCCGGGCGCCGTTCCGCTGGCTTGCCAACGGCAAGCCGCTTGCCGGCATCGACCGCCGCCGCACCGCGACCTGGCAGCCCGACGGCACCGGCTATTCGACGCTGACCGTGATCGACGCCGTCGGCCGCGCGGCCAGCGTGAAGGTTTTCGTTGAATAGAGTGCGGCAAGCGATTCAGCGCATTGCGCTTCTTGGCCGGATGTCCGGTGCGAGGCACCCCCCTCTGGCCTGCCGGCCATCTCCCCCGCAAGGGGGGAGATTATTCGCTTCGCTGCCTTCGCCAATCTTCAACGTCAGAAAGATAGAGTCGGCATCGAAGCTGCCAATCTCCCCCCTTGCGGGGGAGATGGCCGGCAGGCCAGAGGGGGGTGCCTCGCGCCAACCTTGGCTGGGAGCAGCCACAATCCTCGCAACGCTGGCTCTCCTGCCAGCAATCTCCGTCCCCGCCCGCGCCGATCCCCTGCCCGCCGGCTTCGTCAGGCTCGCCGATGTCGATCCGACCATCCGTCAGGATATCCGCTATGCCGGTATCAAGAACTTCCTGCGCCGCAAGGTGGATGGTTACGAAGCCCCCGGCTGCATCCTGACAGAACAGGCGGCAAAGGCGCTCTCCAGTGTCCAGAAAGCATTGAGCGCCAAAGGCCTGACGCTCGTCGTCTTCGACTGCTACCGCCCGGCGCGCGCCGTCGCCGACATGGGGAGATGGACGAAAGAAGGCGGTCCGCCCGACCCGCAATGGTACCCGACGGCCAAACGCGGCGATCTCATTGCCAAGGGTTATGTCGGCGAACTGTCCAGCCACTCGCGCGGTTCGACTGTCGACCTCGCCTTCGCCGCCATGGACAAGAAAAGCGCCGCTGATCCCGCCTGCGGCGCCCCCGATGCGGTCACGCTCGATTTCGGCACCGGCTTCGACTGTTTCGACCCGACGAGCGAGACGGCCCACCGCCCTCTTCCCGCCGAAGCGGCAGCCAACCGCAAGAGGCTGCTGTCGGCCATGCGCGCCGCCGGTTTCCGCAATTATGCGCGCGAATGGTGGCACTTCACGCTGCGAGACGAACCGTTCGCCAAGCAGCGTTTCGACTTTCCCGTCACCGCGCCATGAAAGGGCGGATCGACCCCAACGCAAATCTCACGCTGCTCAGACCTTGCCGCCACGCCAGCCGTCTCTAGATGGCGTCGGACAGGCGCAGAGCCTGCTCTGGCTAATATGAGGAAAATGTTTCCCGAATATGCCGGCCGTCGGCGAAAAATTGCTTTGATGGGGCAAAAAAGGCAACATTGAATGCATCTAAATTCTATCAATTCGGTAGAGTTCGGCCGTCATCAACGGAGGCGGAAATGACCAACCCTCATT
Source organism: Mesorhizobium sp. M1E.F.Ca.ET.045.02.1.1 (assembly GCF_003952485.1). Lineage (NCBI taxonomy): Bacteria > Pseudomonadati > Pseudomonadota > Alphaproteobacteria > Hyphomicrobiales > Phyllobacteriaceae > Mesorhizobium > Mesorhizobium sp. M1E.F.Ca.ET.045.02.1.1. The sequence continues at coordinate 4,318,906 of NZ_CP034447.1, read as the reverse complement.
TCAGGAAACTGCTCGGCGCGCTGGTCGCCACATCTGTCCAGTTCGGCACGCTCGGTTTCGCGTTTGCCGATACGACCATTCTGAACGTGTCCTACGACCCGACCCGTGAGCTCTACAAGGCCTATGACGAGGCCTTCGCCGCGCACTGGAAGGCCGAGACTGGCGAGACCGTCACCATCCAGCAGTCGCATGGCGGATCGGGCGCACAGGCCAGGGCGGTGATCGACGGTCTCGACGCCGATGTCGTGACGCTGGCGCTCGAAGGCGATATCAACGCCATCGTCTCGAAGACGAAGAAGATCAACCCTGACTGGCGCACCAAGTTCGAGAACAACTCGGCACCCTACACTTCGACCATCATCTTCCTGGTGCGCAAGGGCAATCCCAAGGGCATCCACGACTGGAGCGACTTGGTTAAGGACGGCGTCCAGGTGATCACGCCGAACCCGAAGACGTCCGGCGGCGCGCGCTGGAACTATCTTGCCGCCTGGGCCTATGCCAACGCCAATGACGGCAAAGACGAAGCCAAGACCAAGGAATTCGTCGGCAAGCTTTACGCCAATGTCCCGGTGCTCGATACCGGCGCGCGCGGCTCGACGGTGACCTTCGCGCAGAAGGGCCTCGGCGACGTGCTGATCGCCTGGGAGAACGAGGCCTATCTCGCGCTTGACGAATTCGGCGCCGACAATTTCGACATCGTCTACCCGCCGACCTCGATCCTTGCCGAGCCGCCGGTCGCCGTCGTCGATGCCAATGTCGACGCCAAGGGCACGCGCAAGGTCGCCGAGGCTTATCTCGGCTGGCTCTATTCCAAGGAAGGCCAGACCATCATCGCCAAGAACCACTATCGTCCGGCCAAGCCCGACCTGGTGCCCGCCGAGGACCTTGCCAAGCTGCCGGCAATCAAGCTTGTCACCGTCGACGATCCGCAATTCGGCGGCTGGAAGAAAGCGCAGCCTTACCATTTCGGCGACGGTGGTGTATTCGACCAGATTTATAAGCCGGCCCAGTAAGCTAGGATATAGATCAGGACGACATGACCACAGCACCCGCCCAGGCGGGGTGGCGGTTCAGACAGCCGAGCGTCATTCCGGGTTTCGGATTGACGCTCGGCTTCTCGCTTGCCTACCTCACGCTCATCATCCTCATCCCGCTCTCGGGGCTGGTCTGGCGTTCGGCCGCGCTCGGCTGGACCGATTTCTGGGCGATCGCCGTCGACCGCCGCACCCTCAACGCGCTGAAGATCAGCTTCGGCACCGCTTTCATCGCCGCCGCGGTCAATGTCGTGTTCGGCACCGTCGTCGCCTGGGTGCTGGTCCGCTATCGTTTCCCCGGCCGCCGCATCGCCGATGCGATGGTCGACCTGCCCTTCGCGCTGCCCACGGCGGTCGCCGGCATCGCGCTAACCACCCTTTACGCACCGAACGGCTGGATCGGCCACCTTCTGGCACCGCTCGGCATCAAGGTTGCCTACACGCCACTCGGCATTGTCGTGGCGCTCGTCTTCATCGGGCTGCCTTTCGTCGTGCGCACTGTCCAGCCGATCATGGAAGAACTCGACAAGGAGGTCGAGGAGGCGGCGGCCACGCTGGGCGCCAACCGCTTCCAGATCATCACTCGCGTGCTCTTCCCCGGACTGGCGCCGGCCATCATCACCGGCTTCTCGCTCGCTTTCGCGCGCGGCGTCGGCGAATACGGCTCGGTCATCTTCATTGCCGGCAACCTGCCCTTCAAATCGGAGATCGCACCGCTTCTGATCGTGATCAGGTTGGAGGAATACAATTACGCCGCGGCGACCGCGATCGCCGCGATCATGCTGGCGCTGTCCTTTGTAATGCTTTTGGTCGTCAATCTCGTGCAGTCATGGAGCCGCAAGCGCTATGGCTGACCCCGAGATCAAATCCTACGAGCCGCTTCACGAAAGCCAGTCGGCGGCGGTCACCGAAAGCCAGCCGGTGCGCTGGGTGGCTATGGGGATTGCCTTTGCCTTCCTCGCCGTCTTTCTGCTTCTGCCGCTGATCGTCGTCTTCCACGAGGCGCTTGCCAAGGGCATCGGCACCTACACGGAAGCGCTTGGCAGCCCCGACACCAGATCGGCGATCCGCCTGACGCTGCTTGTGGCCGCTATCTCGGTGCCGCTCAACGTCATTTTCGGCATCTCGGCCGCCTGGGCGATCGCCAAGTTCGAGTTCAAGGGCAAAGCCTTCCTCACCACGCTTATCGACCTGCCCTTTTCGGTCTCGCCGGTCATTTCCGGCCTGGTCTATGTGCTTCTGTTCGGCGCACAGGGGTTGCTCGGCGAATGGCTGAAGGCGCACGGCATCCAGATTTTGTTCGCCGTGCCGGGCATCGTGCTCGCCACCGTTTTCGTCACCTTCCCCTTCGTTGCGCGCGAGTTGATCCCGCTGATGCAGGAACAGGGCAATGGCGACGAGGAAGCCGCGCTTTCGCTGGGCGCCAATGGCTGGCAGACCTTCCGGTATGTGACGCTCCCCAACGTGAAATGGGGTCTGCTCTATGGCGTGCTGCTCTGCAATGCCCGCGCCATGGGCGAGTTCGGCGCGGTGTCGGTGGTGTCCGGCCACATACGCGGCCTCACCAACACCATGCCGCTGCATGTCGAAATCCTCTACAATGAGTACAACGCCGTCGGCGCTTTCGCCGTCGCTTCGCTGCTTGCCGGCCTAGCGCTGGTGACACTGGTCTTGAAAACACTTCTCGAGATGCGCTACGGCGCCGAGATCGCCGCGACGCGCGGACACTAAGATGCATGTCGCCCAAAAGTGTGTAGCGGTTTTGGGACAACGACATGCATCAACTAACTGAGGGATCTGTATGGAAGTTCGCGTTGTCAACGTGCGCAAGGAGTTTGAGCTGTTTCCGGCGCTCCACGACGTGTCGCTCGACATCAGGTCAGGCGAGCTCATCGCTCTGCTTGGACCGTCCGGCTCCGGCAAGACGACCCTGCTCCGGCTGATCGCCGGTCTTGAGCGTCCGACCAAGGGCGCCATCTACTTCGGCGAGGAAGACGCCTCGCAGAAGTCGATCCAGGAGCGCAATGTCGGCTTCGTCTTCCAGCATTACGCGCTGTTCCGCCATATGACGGTTGCCGACAACATCGGCTTCGGCCTCAAGGTCCGGCACGGCGCCGCACGCCCCTCCACGCAGGAGATCCGCCGCCGTGCTTCCGAATTGCTCGACCTTGTCCAGCTTTCGGGCCTGGAAAAGCGCTATCCGGCACAGCTCTCCGGCGGTCAGCGCCAGCGCGTGGCGCTGGCCCGCGCCATGGCGATCGAGCCCAAGGTGCTCTTGCTCGACGAGCCGTTCGGCGCGCTCGACGCCCAGGTGCGTCGCGAACTGCGCCGCTGGCTGCGCGAGATCCACGACGCCACCGGCCACACAACCGTCTTCGTCACTCACGACCAGGAAGAGGCGCTGGAGCTTGCCGACCGCGTTGTCGTGATGAGCCAGGGCCGCATCGAGCAGGTCGGCTCGGCCGACGAGATCTACGACACGCCGAACTCACCTTTCGTCTACAGCTTCATCGGCGAATCGAGCTCGCTGCCGGTCAAGGTCGACAATGGCGAGATCTGGCTCGCCGACCGGCCGATCGGCCTGCCGGCGCCGAACGCTCCGTCCGGCGAGGCACTGCTCTATTTCCGTCCGCACGATGTCGAGCTGCTCGACGGCTGCAGCGGCTGCATCGCCGGCACGGTCGCCGCCAGCCGGCGCGTCGCCGGTACCAGACGAGTAGAGCTCGAGGTGGGCGGCGAGCGCCAGCGCGTCGAGATCGAGCTGCCTATCGACCATCCCGCGGCGCAGAAGAGCCGGGTGGCCTTCAGGCCGGGGCGCTGGAAGCTCTTCCCGACTGCCTGACACATCTTTCTGCCTGCCGCTCTCCGCTGGCGCCCGCCGGCGCCGCGATGAATCTGCTTGGAAGAAAATCCCGCCAAACAGCTGTTTGGGCGACGCTTTTTCCTGGCGCCTGCCATCCACCCGGACCGCGTGCCTCGTCGGACCAGACTTTCCTTCTTATGGTCGCATTATAGTTTCTGACTGTTCCGAAGGAGACCTGTTTTCATGAAGCGCCTATTGCTCGGCATCGCCGCTCTCGCCGGCCTCGTCCTCGCCTCCTCCCAAGCCTGGTCGGCCGACAAGCTGTTGAATGCCTCATACGACGTTGGCCGCGAATTGTTCGCCGACATCAACAAGGCCTTCATCGCCAAGCATCCTGGCGTGACGGTCGATCAGTCCCACGCCGGCGCCTCGGCGCAGGCGCGCGCCGTCGCCGATGGCCTGGGTGCCGATGTCGTCACCTTCAACCAGGTCACCGACGTCGATTTCCTGGTCAACAAGGGGCTGGTCTCGGCGGATTGGCAGAAGGATTTCCCGGATAACGCCTCGCCCTTCTATTCGCTGCCGTCCTTCCTGGTGCGCGCCGGCAATCCCAAGCACATCAAGGACTGGAGCGACCTGGTGCGCGACGACGTGCAGGTGATCTTCCCCAACCCGAAGACATCGGGCAACGCGCGCTACACCTATCTCGCCGCCACCGCTTACGCCAAGGAGGCTTTCAAGGGCGACGACGCCAAGGTGAAGGAGTTCATCACCAAGCTGTTCAACAACGTGCCGATCTTCGACACCGGTGGCCGCGCCGCCACCACCACCTTCGTCCAGCGCGAGATAGGCGACGTGCTGATCACCTTCGAATCCGAAACGCGCGGCATCCGCAAGGAATATGGCGACGACAAATTCGAGCAGGTCACGCCTTCGGTCAGCCTGCTCGCCGAATTCCCGGTGGCGATCGTCGACAAGGTCGCCGACGAGCACGGCAGCCGCGATCTCGCCAAGGCCTATCTCGACTTCCTCTATTCGCCGGAGGGTCAGGACATCGCCGCCCGCAACGGCCTGCGGGCTCGCGACGCCTCGGTTGCCGCCAAATACAAGGCCGATTTTCCCGACGTCCGCCTGTTGACGGTGGACGAGGTCTTCGGCGGCTGGGACAAGGTGCAGAAGGAGCATTTCGCGGCCGGCGGCCTGCTCGATCAGGCCTACGCCGGCCACTAGCTCCTCAATCATAGAGCGCAGGAGAGCCGGCCTTTGTCGGCTTTCTTTGTGCCGGCGGGCGGGATTGAATCGCCGGCCGAATCCCGAGTCCTCTGTGAAGAACGTTACGAAGAATCAACGCGTTTGTGCCTAAACCTGTGCTCGCAAATTGTTGGGCCAAACAACATTCAGGGGCCAAACTGTCATGATTTGCACACAAACAACCGCCAGATGCAGGCGATTGGGGTTTGATGAACTGAATCGGGCATGCTGACCAAAAAAGGCAAATACGGCCTCAAGGCCCTCGTGCATCTTGCCAGCCTGCCGGTTGGCCAGCTTGCATTCGTCAACGACATAGCGGTCGCCAACAACATCCCGAAGAAGTTCCTGGATGCCATCCTGGGCGAACTGCGCAACGCCGGCTTCGTGCAGAGCCGCAAGGGCAAGGAAGGCGGCTATCGCCTCGCCAGGCCCGCGTCCGAGATCAAGATCGGCCATGTCGTGCGCGTGCTGGACGGGCCGCTGGCGCCGATCCCCTGCGCCAGCCGCACGCAATATCAGCGCTGCGAGGATTGCGACGAGGCGACATGCCAGGTCCGCCACATGATGCTGGAAGTGCGCCAGGCGATCGCCGAGGTTCTCGACAATCGCAGCCTCGCCGCCATGCGCGATGCCGCCAATGACGATTTCCCGGCCGAACTGACGTCGCAGATTTAGAGGCAATTCCAGGAAAGTGCGCGGCGATTTTCCGTCCGGAATCGCGCAAGCAGAGCCGTCGCTCGCCTTAACGCTCCCTGCCGCTGGTTGCTTGCCCGCCTTGGAGGCAGTAAAGCGGCTGAAGGATTGAACGGGGCTTTGAAGCATGAGGCTGCCTTGGCTTGGCAATTTCCGCAGGGCCAAACGGCAGCCGTCATCCGCCAGCGTCTATCATACCGAGATCATCGCCGACGTGCTGGTGCCGGAGCGTGGCGAAACCGTCCGCTTCTTCAGCCGCAAGCTCGTCCGTCCCGGCAAGCTGCGCCGCTTCTCCAACAAGGATCTGCGCGAAAGCCTGCTGTCCTGCTTCTATCTCGGCGTGGCGGCGGTCCTGCCTGTCATCTCGTGGGCGCCGATCTGCGACTGGGTCTCAACACTTCGGCGCAAGCGCCATTTTCGCAAGGAATTCGCGCGCTACGACGTCGCGATCAAAGCGGTGCTTGGCGATGGCGCCGACACGCAAAGCCTTTTCAGGGGTCACCTTGCCGCCGCGCATCGCCGCCGCCTGATGTTGGCCGCCCATCTGGTTCCGCGCCGCTGGTCGCCCGCAATCCGGCTGGAAGGCGTCGACGGCTTGCGCGAGGCCCTGCGGCGCGGCCGCGGCGCCATTGTCTGGTGCGATCAGTTCATCGCCCAGACCATCATGGGCAAGCGCGCCCTCTTCGAAGCCGGCATCGAAGCGCACCAGGTCAGCGTCAACTTCCACGGCTTCTCGGAAAGCAAGTTCGGCCTGTATGTGATCAACAGGCCGCTGGTCAAGGTCGAGAACCGCTTCCTGAAGAGCCGCATCGTCTTCGAGCGCGCCGACGCCTACCAGGTCACGGCGCGCATCCAGAAGACGCTGAAGGAGAACGGCGTCGTGCTGATGACCAACACCGTCCACGCGGGCTCCACCTTCACCGAAGCTGCCATGGGCGAGCATGGCTGGACCCACCTCGCCTCGGCGCCGGCCAATTTCGCGGCGCGCGCCGGTGCTGCGCTGTTTGCCATGTCGACCTTGGAGACCGTGCCCTTTCGCGAATACCGGGCGATCGTCAGCCCCGAGCTGAAGCCCATCACCAGCCAGCCGGCAACCCTGCCGGCAAAGGACGTGGCGGCAAAGAACCTCGTCCTGCAGGCGGCCTATATCCTGCTCAAGCGCGACCGTCTGCTGGAAGCGGTCAAATTGCATCCGGAACAGATGATGGCCTGGTCGGGCGCCCACCGTCTCACCGGGCGGCAGGATCAACCCGCGATCGGTAGCGATGTCGGTTAGCCGAGTGCTTGCCTTGCGATCCCGGCGACAGTCCGCGTCGCGTCCACGGTTACCGCCTGCTCGTCCCTGCCCGGCTCTTCCAGGGTTGCGAACTGGCTGTCGACCAGGCTGGCCGGCATGAAATGACCCTTGCGGGCCGCAACCCGTCGCCAGGCGGTCTCGCGATCGATCTTCAGGTAGAGGAAGACGATGCCCGGACAGAAGCGGCGCAGCCGGTCCCGGTAGCTGCGCTTCAATGCCGAGCAGGCCGCCACGGCCCTCTGTCCGTCGGCGATGGAGGCCGCGATGCGTTCGCCGATCGCGTCGAGCCAGCCCTCGCGCAACGCATCCGTCAGCGGCTCGCCGCGCGCCATGCGCGCCACGTTTTCCGGCGGATGCAACCCGTCGCCCTCAATGAAGACTGCGCCCAGCGACTTGGCCAGCGCTTCGCCGACGACCGTCTTGCCGCAGCCGGCAACCCCCATCACGACGATGGCCGGCGCTGACCGGATCTCGTTCAATCAAGCCTCCGATGGTTTTGGCCTTGCCGACCCTTCATCCGCGATCAGCGGCTTGCCGGCGCGCGGCCATAGAGCAGAAGCATGGCGACGATCACGACGCCATAGATGATCTGCCGTCCCGCCTCCGGCATCTGCATGACCGACAGGATCGATTGCAGCAGCGTGATAAGGATCACGCCTGCAACGGTTCCGAGATAGGAGCCGCGCCCACCGAGGATCGAGGTGCCGCCCAGCACCACCGCGGCGATCGACGGTAACAGATAGGCGTCGCCCATCGACTGCGCGGCCTTCGATGCATAGCCGGCGAGCAGGACGCCGCCAAAGGCCGAGAGCCCGCCGGACACGGCAAAGGCAATCATCACCACACGGCGCGTGTCGATGCCGGAGAGATAGGCGGCGCGCTCGCGGTTGCCGATGCCGTAGACGGCGCGGCCGAAACTGGTGCGTGTCAGCACGAAAACCATTGCGGCCCCTATCAGCGCCCAGATGATCACGGCGTTCGGCACCCCCGGTATGGCAAAACCGGTCGCGAGGTAACGCATCGCCGCCGTGGCCGAATCCTGCGGCGAGAACCCGCCCGTATAGACCACCATCAGCCCCTGCGCGACAGCGTTGGTGGCTAGAGTGATGATCATCGAGGGAATGCGCAGGTAAGCGACGCCGATGCCGTTGACGATGCCGATCGCCACGCCGCACAGGATGCCGAAAGGAATGGCCAGCGCGATGCCGGCCGGACCGTAGGCGGCGGCCGCGCAGGCCATCATGGCGCCAGTCGCAACGGCCCACGGCACGGACAGGTCGATCTGGCCGAGCAGGATCACCAGCATCATACCGGTGGCGATCACGCCGAGAAACGAGGCGACCTTCAGTTGCTGCAGCAAGTATTCCGGCGACAGGAAGCTGCGCGAATAGAGGCTGCCCACCAGAAGCAGAAGCAGGATGCAGGCAAAGGCGGTGATCACCGCGGGGTCGGCGCGGCGGAGGAATTTCGGCATACGGCCGGCGATGCCGCCAAGCGTCGTTTCGCTCACAGGAACCACTCCAGCCGGTTGCGCACCCGAAACAGCGCGAAGGCGCCGAGGCTGACCGCGATCAACAGGATAACGCCCTGGAACAGCGGCTGCCAGAGCGGATCGAAGTCGAAGACGAACAACAGGTCGCCGATGGTGCGGAAGGCGAGCGCGCCGAAGATCGCGCCGATGGCGCTCCCCTTGCCGCCGAACAGCGACACGCCGCCGAGCACGACGGCGGCGATGGAAAACAGCGTGTAGGCATTGCCGCTGGCATAGGCCGCCTCCCCCGTATAGGTGAAGAAGGTGAGGAACAGGCCGCCGATCGCGGCAAGCAGGCCGGCCAGCGTATAGGCAAGGAACTTGCCGCGGCGGATCGGCACGCCCGACATATAAGCCGCCGTCTCCGAGGAGCCCGCCGCATAGGCGGCGCGGCCGAATTCGGAGCGGCTGAACGGCACCCAGACTATGAGCACCACGACGAACAGTGCCACCAGGCTTGCTGGCACGACGCCGAAGAAGCGCCCGGTCAGGAAATCGGCGAGGTCTTCATTGACCGAACCGCCGGGCACCGGCCGCAGCAACAGCGCAAGGCCGAAATAGACAGCACCCGTAGCGATGGTGGCGACGATCGGCTGCAGGCGGCCATAGATCACGATGGCGCCGTTGACAGCCCCGCAGATGAGCCCGGTGCCAAGCACGGCAGCCACACCGAAGGCGGTTTCGAGCCCGGTGCCGATCACCAGCCAGGAAGCCATGCAGTTGGTCAGTGTAAAGATCATGCCGACCGACAGGTCGATGCCGGCGGTGATCACCACCAGCGTCTGCGCCATCGCAACGAAGGCCAGCAGCACGCCCTTGTTCGCCGCCGTCTGCACGACATTGGCGGTGAAGCCGGCCGGATGGTTCGCGCTGTAGATCGCGAACATGACGATGAAGATGCCGAACGCGAGCAATGTTCCGCGCTGCTCGGCCAGCCAATAGCGCCAGTCCTTCACGCCGCGCCCCCTTTCACCACGTTCTCGCTCCTGGCACTTTCTCCGTGGATGTTCAGCGCGCTGGCGATCAGCGCGTGCTCGGTGATTTCGGCGCCGACCAGCTCGCGCTTGACCGCGCCGTCATAAAGCACAAGCACGCGGTCGCAGCAGCCGATCAGCTCGTCATAATCGGTCGAATAGAACAGGATCGCGGCGCCTGCATCCGCGAGCTTGCGCATCAGTTGGTAGAGCTCCTGCTTGGTGCCGACATCGATGCCGCGCGTCGGATCGTTGAGCAGGATGATGCGCGGCTGCCGCATCAGCCATTTGGCGATCACCACCTTCTGCTGGTTGCCGCCGGAAAGCGCGCCGACCGGAATGTCGAGGCCCGCGGTCTTGATCGCCAGCAGCCCGACCATGTCGTCGATCAGACGCTGCTCGGCGCCGCGATCGATAACGCCGGCCTTCGACAGCCTGTCGAGCGCCGCGAAAGACAGGTTTTCGCGCACCGTCATCGGCAGCATCAGCCCTTCCGTCTTGCGGTCTTCCGGGATCAGCGCCATGCCCACGCGGTCATCGCTCGCGGCTGCTGGGCTTGCGATCGAAACCGGCTTGCCGTCGACGAGGATCTGCCCGGAAAGACCGCGCAGCACGCCGAAGAATGCAAGCAGCAATTCGCGCTGGCCCTGGCCGTCGAGACCGCCGAGCCCGACGACCTCGCCGGCTCCGATCGACAGCGAGATATTGTCCAGCCGACCGCTCCATGAGAGGCCGCGCGCCTCCAGAACCGGAACTGCGCCGGGTTGGTGACGAACCGGCTTCGGCGGGAAGATGTGGCTGTATTCGCGGCCGATCATCAGTTCGACCACTTCGTTGTCGCTCTTCGACCCTGCCGCGTAGCTGGCGACATTGCGGCCGTTGCGGAACACCGTGCACTGGTCGGCCAGCTCGGCGATCTCGTTCATGCGGTGCGAGATGTAGAGCAGCGCCAGCCCTTCCTCGCGCAGCCGCTTCAGCACGCCGAATATCTTGGCGACATCCGCCGCCGTCAGCGCCGAGGTCGCTTCGTCGAGGATCAGGATGCGCGGCTTCCTGGCCAGCGCCTTGGCGATCTCGACCATCTGCCGACGCGACAGCGGCAGATCCTTTACCAGCGCCAGCGGATGGATGTCTGAAGCGCCCGCCCGGGCAAGCGCCTGTTCCGCGATGCGCCGCTGCGCCTTGCGGTCGATCATGCCGAAGCGCTTGGGCGGGTCGGAAATGACGATGTTGTCGGCGACGCTGAGTTCCGGGATGAGCGACAGTTCCTGGAAGATGCAGACGATGCCGGCCTGGTTCGCGGCGGCCGGTGAGGCGAAGGTCACCTCGCGCCCATCCAGCGTCATGCGGCCTTCGTCCGGCGCGACGACGCCGGCCATGACCTTGATCAAGGTCGACTTGCCGGCGCCGTTTTCGCCGAGGATGGCGTGGATGCTCCCGGCCGTCACGGAAAGGTCGGCCTTCTCCAAGGCCCGAACGCCGCCATAGCGCTTGGATATGCCTTCCATCTGGAAGAGCGGTGCCGCGCCGTCCATCAGCCCTCCCCAGGCCAGTTCGCGATTGGCATCAAGAGCATGTCTCCCGAAAGTGGGAACCGGTTTCGGGACAAAGACATGCGTAAAATCAAAAGCCTAAAGCGCATTGAGCAAATCTGAAAGATCGCGACGCGCTTTGGCGGCCGGCGCCGCGGATCTCCCGCGGCGCCGGTTGGATCAGGCTACTTGTTTTCCTTGGTCTGGCCCATGATTTCCTGCGCGGTGAAATTGATGCCGCAGGTCGGGAAGGAGTTGCCGACGAAGAAATTGTCGGACTGGTCCGGGAAGAAATCCTGCCCCGCCTTGAAGTTCGGATCCTCGACGATGGCCAAAGGCAGCTTGACCGACTGCGGCACGACATTGCCTTCGAGCGCTGCGATCGCAGTCTTGATGGCGACCGCGACCTGGGCCGGGCCGGTGCCGGCCGAAGAGCATTTCAGTCCATCCGCCGCATGCGCGGCGCAGAACTTGCGGAAGCCGTTTTCCGTCTCGCCGCCGAACGGCACGAACGGATGCTTGGCGTCGATCATCGCCTGCACGATGCCGGTGTCGCCGCCCTGTCCCGTGATGCCGTCGAACGGTCCGCTGGTGGCGATCGCGTCGGCGGTGGCCTTCTGCGCCACGCCGTCATCCCATTTTCCGACGACCTCGGTGACATCCCACTTCTTGCCGGACCCATCGAGCACCTCATGGATGCCGTTGTGGCGGTCGGTGTCGACTGAGGTGCCGGCCACGCCGCGCACCTCGAGCACCTTGCCGCCATTCGGCACATGCGAGACCAGCCACTTGCCCCACAGCTCGCCGAGGCCCTTCTGATCGACATTGACGTTGATGGCGTCCTTGGTGTCGAGGATGTTGTCGAAGGCGACGAGAATGACGCCGGCTTCCTTGGCGCGCTTGATCACCGGCCCGAATGCGGTCGGGTTCTGGGCGTTGACGACGATGGCGTCAAAGCCGGAATCGATGAAGTTGTTGATCGCCGAAATCTGCGCCGGCACATCCTCGCCGGTCGATACCACCTTGAATTCCTTCAGCTTCTTGGCGACGTCCGGCTGCGCGGCGTAGGCCTTGGCGGTCTGAATCATCTGGATGCGCCAAGTGTTGGCGATATAGCCGTTGGCGAGCGCGATCCGGTACGGACCATCTTTCTTCGGATATTTGAAGAACTGTGTGTCGGCCGCCCAGGGCGCGAAGCAGTCGGGCTCGGCCGCCGGCCCTTTGACAATTTCCGGATCGGCGATCGCCGAAGAACTCAGCATGACAAATGCAGTGGCGGCAATGACGCCGCCAACGAGTGACTTGATCATCGGTATTCCTCCCAGTTGCAGTTCTGCTTGTTAAATGTGTTGGCGGTCGGCCGGCACCCTCCTGCCAATCCGATACGCTTGCGAGGTGGCTTGTGCCGTCCCTCTTTTCCCCCTCTCGGCCCTCCAAGCGGCTCATGAAACTATCATATTATACATAATAAACAAGCATGAGCTGTTGCTTATGTATAATAAACAGGCTTCATGCTTTAATGGTAGCGCTACCATTAAAGGCTGTAAACCGGCATTTGCACAGTCGCCTCTGTGTGTTTCAGCGAGCGGTGCTCTCGCGGCGTATTAGCTCGAAACCGAGGTCGACGACCCGATGCTGCGGCCTTTGGCCCGCGATCGCCGACAATGCCATGGCAACCGCCTGGCGGCCGATTTCATAGCGATGCGTGCGAATGCTGGTGACCGACGGGAAAGCCGCCTGCATCATGTCGAGGTCGTTGAAGCCGACAATGCCGATTGTTTTCGGCACAGCGATCGCGGCGCGGTGGCATTCGAACAGAACGCCGAGCGCAATATCGTCATTGTTGCAGAAGACGCCGTCGAGCGCCGGCATCTTGGCCAGCGCATCGCGCAGAAGCTCACGTCCGAGCGTCACGCTGGACAGCAGCGGCGTGGTCGTGACCAGACGGAGGTCGAACAGGCCTGCCGCCTCCATCGCGGCGCGATAGCCGGCAAGGCGCCGCTGCGAACGCGGATCCATGCGGGCGCCGATGAAGCCGATCCGCCGGTAGCCCATTTCGATCAGGTGCTCGGTGGCCGTGCGGCCGCCGTCGAAATGCGAGAAGCCGACCAGCATGTCGACCGGATCGGGCCCGGTTTCCATAACCTGCACCACCGGACAGCCGGCCGTCTCCAGCAGCTTTCGCGACAGCGGCGTCTGGTCGATCCCGGCCACGATCAGCGCGGCCGGTCGCTGCGAGGCGAACAGCTGCAGCAGGCGCTCTTCCTCCAGGCCAGAATAATGCGTATTGCCCATCTGGATGCGGATCGGGCTGTCCGAAAGGCTGTCGTAAATGCCGCGCACCACCTCGGCGAAGACGTTGTTGGTAAGCGACGGCACCAGCACGCCGAAGACCTCCGCGCGCGCCGAAGCCAACGCGCGTGCATTGGGATCCGGGATATAGCCGAGCTCGTCGACGGCGACCTGTATCTGCCGGCGCAGATCTTCCGAGACCCGCCCGGGCTCGCGCAGGGCGCGCGACACGGTGATGGCGCCCACACCCGCCTTGCGCGCGACATCGGCAATCGTCGGGCGACCGCCACCCCGGCGCGAGCGCGGCCTTGTCACGCCCCTGCCCTTTTTGCACGAAAGGAGCGCAGCGGCGGGTTGACAATCAAGAGCTTAGCCACAGCAACCATGTTCGCAGCCCCATCCCATTCCGGTCTGGGTCGCGCAGGCCATGGCCATTGTCAAGCCGACGAATATTGGTTCAGCCCTGGTAGAGGCGATAAGCCCTCAGGCCAACGCCTCGGTGGTCAGACCGCCCTCGCCTGATCGGCCGTAAGCGCCTGCTCCCGCGTGCCGGAGACTATGATCTCGAGGACCTCGTGCTCGTCGGTGTTCCTGACGTGACGGTCGCCGACATTCTCGCCGCGCTTGAGCACCATGACACGGTCGCCTACGGCGAAAATGTCGACCAGCCGGTGCGAGATGATGATCTGGGCAACACCCTGCCTTTTCAGCTCCAGCATAGTCTCGAGGAGCCGCTCGGTCGCCATCACCGAGAGGTTGGCGGTCGGTTCGTCGAGGATCACGACGCGTGGCTCGAACGAAATCGCGCGGGCAATCGCCACGGACTGCTGGCGACCGCCCGACAGGCTCTCGACCTTCTGGAAAACGGAGTTAACGTCCACCTTGAGCCGCTTCAGCACGCTGTCGGCTTCCGCGTACATCTTGCGGCGATTGATAAAAGGGCCTTTGCGCGGCCAGCGGCCAAGAAAGATGTTCTGGCCGACATCCATGTTTCCACAAAGAGCGAAATCCTGGTAGATCATCTCGATGCCCGCATCGCGGCTCTCATGCGGACTCTTGAAGTGCACCGGTTGGCCGGCGACGAGGATTTCGCCGGCGTCGCGCTGATAGGCGCCGGTGAGGATCTTCATGAGCGTCGACTTGCCGGCCGAGTTGTCGCCGACCAGTCCAAGGATCTCTCCGGGATAGAGCACCAGATCGACTTTCCGAAGCGCCTGCACGGCCCCGAAGGCTTTTTCGATGCTTCGCATTTCCACGATCGGTTGAGGCAACGCAACGTCAGGCATGAATGGTTTCCCGGGTTCGTGCGCGTCGCGCGAGGCGGGCTCGCAGGCGACCGAAGATGTTGGCCTGGCGTACCCAGATGTCGATCAGCACCGCGGCAATGAGGATGACGCCGATGAAGACGTTGATCCAATGCTGCGGCATGCTGAAGCCCTGGACATTGAGCTGCAGGAGCGCCCTAACGAGAGTGATCACGGCTGCACCGGCCAGAGAACCAAGCATGGTGCCGTAGCCGCCGAATATCGACCCGCCGCCGATGATCACCGACGCGATGGCGTCGAGTTCGCGGAACTGGCCTGCAACGGGGTTGAAGCTTCGGAAATAGGCGACGTTGATGATCCCGGCCATCGTCGCGCAGAACGCCGCCAGCATGAGCGAGATGAAGCGCGCCCGGTTGGTGTTGATGCCGGCATAGGCGGCGGCGCGGATGTTGCCGCCGGTTGCATAGACCTTTTGCCCGAACGGCGTGTAGGCGAGCACGATGCCGGCAATCAGGGCGACGAAGATCATCCAGACCGTCTGCACGCTGACCACCTCGGCCAGTGTTTTGAGGATGCCATCCGGAAGCACGATGCCGAAGTGAAGGAGGATGTCGTTCACCTTGCGGCCGAGCAAGTTGTAGCCCTCCGGCCAGCCGGTAAGCTGCTGGCCGGCGACGAACCACGCCGCGAGGCCGCGGGCGATGTAAAACATGCCAAGCGTTGCGATGAAGGCCGGGAGTTTCAAGCCAACGGCGACGACGGCGTTGACGAGGCCGGCAAGCATTCCCGCAAGCAGGCCCATCGCGACAGCGGTGACGGGGTCGGCGCCAAGGACCTTCAGGAAATAGGCCGCCGAGCTGCCGGCGAGCGCCAGGACGGCTCCGACGGAGAGGTCGATATCGCCGGCCGCGATGACGTAGGTAAGCCCGACCGTGATCAGCGCCAGCTCGGTGTAGTTGAGCAGGATCGCGAAAGTGTTGGACAGGTTCCACCAGTAATCCGGCCTGAGGAAAAGACCCGTGAGCCACAGCACCACCGTCAGGATGACGGCGAGGGCGTCGCGCCGGGCGAGGAACTTGCCGAACCCGGTCGCCGACAATGCGATGTCGGTCGCCATCGCGCCCTTGGTCACCACGCCCTCGAGCGCGACGCCGCCAATCTCGAAGGCCGGCGGCGGCGGCCTGCCGCGCAGCCATGCCCAGAAGCGCGCCGCGATCTGGCGGCGGATGAGATAGGGTTCGATCAGCACGGCGATGACAAGCAGCAGCCCGAGGAAGACCGGCACCGCGCCCACCGGCAGGGAGTAGACGGCGTTGACGGTCACCTCCTCCTCGCCGATCTTGATGGTGCGCGTGATCGGCAAACCCTCGCGCAGCACCTTGTCGAGCAGAACGACCAGCGTGGCGCCGAGGCAGGACCCGGCGACGCGGCCGCGACCGCCGAGAATGGAAGCGCCGCCGATGATCACCGCTGCGATGACGGTCAGTTCGCCGCTGACGCCGTAAAGCGGGGTCACGCCCTTGTCCTGTGCAGCCGACAGAAGGCCGGCAACGGCGGCGCAGAGCGACGAGAGCAGATAGGCACGGATGCGCACCCAGTTCGTCGGTATGCCGGCATAAACCGCTGCCTGCTCGTTGCCGCCCGTCGCAAAGGTCTCATAGCCCCAGCGAGTGTTGGCGAGCACGTAGGCGCCGATCACGGCAACGACGGCGAAGATCGCGATCTGGTTGTTGAAGCCGAACACGTTCGTCTCACCGAGGTGGAAGAAGAACGGAGCCTCCTTCGCCTTGCCGGGATAGTAGATCGCCTGCCCTTGCGTCAGCGCAAGCACGAAGCCGCGGCCGATCAAAAGCGTGGTCAATGTGGCGATGAACGCCGGCACTTTGAGGATGGTAACCAGCACGCCGTTGACAAGGCCGATCACCACGCCAAGAAGGACGCAGACGGTCACCGACGTGACGATGTCGAGATCGGCAAAGCTTGGCGCGAACAGCCTGGCAAAAACCACGGCGACCAGGCCGTAGATGGAGCCGACCGAAAGGTCGAGGTCCTTGTTGACGATGACGAACGTCATTCCGACCGCAATGATGGCGACCCGCGAGGTGTCGCGCAGCAGCGCATGGAACGCCTCCAGCGAGCCGAAGAAGGTCGGATTGACGACAGCGCCGCCGAGATAGATCAGCGCCAGCAGGGCAAGCAATCCCGCTTCCCAGCCCCCGACGAGCTGGGATGGAAGGCGGCGGGCGGGAGCTTCGGCGGACATGTTGATAACTGGGTTCCGAAGGTAAACCGCGCGGAAATATCCTGAAGCGCGTCGCGCCAGAAGGACGACGCGCTTCAGTTTCTTGTTTTATGCATGTCGTTGTCCCAAAACCGCTGCGCACTTTTGGGCGACATGCATTGGTTCAGTTCTCGAAGCGCTTGCCGACCTTTGTCACGGTCTCCTTCGTCACAAGTTGGGCACGCGTATCCAGATTGGCGGCCGCGATGCCACGATCGATCTGCAGATAGAGCTGCATGACCGGATAGAAGCCCTGCAGGAAGGGCTGCTGCCCGAGCGCGCCGGTCAGGTCGCCGCTCTTCAGCGCATCCTGCTGGGTCGGGCCGATGTCGAAGCCGTAGGCGCAGATCTTGCCGGTCTTGCCGGTCTGGGCGACGGCCTTGGCGAGCGCCGGCGTGAACACGTTGTTGCCGGCGAAGGCGCCGACAACGTCACCGCGCGATTCGAACAGCGTCACGATGCCGTTCACCGGATCGTTCGGATTGGTGTCGATGCCGGTGTTCTCAGGCCCCGCGTCGACCTTGAAGGCCTCGAGCTTGCCGGCGGCCTTCAGGCCCTTGACGATCGCGTTGAAGGCCGAGGTGACTCGATTGTTCACCTCGATGTTGCCCATCGCGGTCGATGACGGCAGGACGATCGAGCCCTTCTCGATACCCTTGTCGGCCAGGCACTTGACGAGTGCCTCGCCGGCGATCGCCGCGGCGGAGGCGTCCTGACCGGTGTGGCTGATGCCGCTGCGGTCGAGGATCGTGCCGTCGAAGGAATTGGTCGTTGCTACCGGTATGCCCTTGGCCTCGGCGGCCTTGACGATGTCGTTATAGGCGCCGACCTGGGGCGTTGTCATGATCAGCCCGTCGATCGTCGGATCCTGCACGATCTGATTCAGGATTTCGATCTCGCGGGCCGGGTCGTCGGTCGGAGATTCCGAGCCGAGCAGCAGTATCTTGGCGCCGATCAGATTGCCGGCGGCAGTTGCGCCGACATAGACCGGATCGAAGAAGCCGTTGCCGGCCGTATGTGTGACGATGGCGAAGGTGAGATGGCCATCGGCCGAGTGGAAATCCTTGGTGGTGGGGGCTTCCTTTGCGGCTTCCTCGAAGCTGTAGCCGCCGACTGCTTTCTCGACGCCGCCGGACTGCGCGAAGGCGGAGGGCACGCCGAGCAACAACGCCGCGGCGGATGCCGCGAGCGGGAAAGTACGTCTCATGATTATCCTCCCTTGCATTCAACGGGCGGAAGCCGTTCGAGCGCAATTATTCAGGAGATTTTCCGAGTGCTTCCTCCCACTTCGCAATATTCCGCCCAAAGCCTGTCCAAGTAAATAGCCTCGACGTCATGCGAAAGAGCACGGACGAGTTCGGCCGCCTCCCACCTAGCCCCTCCTTTGCACCGGTTGACCACCTTGCAATGGCCAGGTTGCTGGCGGACATCAGGCCAGCGCTTCAGCACCTCGCCTTGCCTTCCACATAAGCAGCAAGATGGCGGCGAGATTCACCAGGTTCCAGGCGATGCCGTTGAGGAATGCCGCCGCGTAGGAACCGGTGAGATCGTAGATCCAGCCCGACATCCAGCCGCCGACCGCCATGCCGAAGATGGTCGCCATCAAGACGATGCCGACGCGCTGGCCGGCTTCCTTGGCCGGCATGTAGTCGCGCACGATGATGGCATAACAGGGCACGATGCCGCCTTGCGAAAGGCCGAAGACGAGCGAGACGACATAGAGCGAGACCAGCCCGTCAAAGGGGATATAGAAGAACAGCGACACGCATTGCAGCACCGAACCGACGAGCAGCGTCTTCACCGCGCCGATGCGATCGGCGAGAAAACCCGACCCGATCCGGCTGACGACGCCCGCCGCCAGCATGATCGACAGCATGTCGGCGCCGCGCGCGACGCCATAGCCGAGATCCATGCAATAGGCGACGATATGCACCTGCGGCATCGACATCGCCATACAGCAGCCGAAGCCGGCGACAACCAGCAGCGTCTGCAGCGCCGCCGGCGACAGCGAAATCGGCTGAACCGGCCGACTGCCCGGCGAGCCCGAAGCAGCCTCGCGCGGCGCGCCTCGCCGCAGCATCAGCACCAGCGGCACCATGGTCGCAAGGCAGAACACACCGATCGCCGCATATGTGAAACGCCAGCCTTCGCCCTGCATGACATAGGGAATCACCATCGGCCAGACTGCACCGGCCAGATAGCTGCCGGACGCGGCTGCCGTCACAGCGACCCCGCGGCGGCGGTTGAACCAATGCGAAATATCGGCGATCAGCGGCCCGAAGATCGCCGAGGTGCCGACGCCGATCAGCAGCCCTTGGGCAAGGGTGAAGCCCAGGATCGAATTGGTGAGCGAAGCGAGCAGAAAGCCGGCACCGAGCGCAATCGCCGATGCGAATGCCGGAATCCAATAACCCATGCGGTCGATGGCGCGTCCAACCAGCACGTTGCCGGCGGCAAAGCCCACCATGGTCGCGGTGTAAGGCATGGACGCAGCCGCGCGATCGATGCCGAACTCGGCCTGCACGGCGGGCAGAACCACGACCACCGCCCACATGCCGACACCGCCGATCGTCGCCAGCAGCAAGGAAATGCCAAGCCGCATCCATGCATGGAGGCTGTCGATGCCGGCACTGGTTGCAGTGTTTCCGGGGATTGTCGTCAAGTCGTTCCTGTCCGCGATTCTTCGAGATCGGGCGGGTTTTCAGCCCACTATCGGCGCATTTCCGCCGCCGAGCAGCGCCACGAGGGACAAATCCGTGGCTCCAGCGATTGGAACCTGACCTGCCGCCCGGAGTTCAGCACCTAAAGCGCGAAAGGAGTTCGCCAATGACCGCCAAAAAGAAATGGTCGGCCGAGGTGACCGAGCACAGCGATGCGCTGGATCTCGAAGAGCACGTCTTCGAATCCGACGATGCCAGGAAGATCGCCGCTTCGCTCAAGCGCTCGGCCGAGCACAGCCACCGCCGCAAGGCGGAGCCGTTCCGGTCCGCAATGTCGATGCTGAATTTCTACATCAACCGCGCCGGCAGGAACCTGCCGGAAGCGCGAAAGCGGGTGCTGGAAAAGGCGAAGGACGAATTGCGCGTCGCCTTCGGGCGCGAGAAGCAGGACTGAGGCCTGTTGGGATTCAAGGTCAGGCCGGCCTCACCTGAATATCGACAGGCCTTAACGCGAGCGGATGACGTCGTCGGTATTGGCGAGCAGCTTGCGCACGGCATTGCGCGCCGCATCCGGCCGCTGCAGCCGGATGTTCCTCTCGATCGCTTCGTGCAGTTTCTGGGCGTGCTGCAGGTCGTCCAGTTCGCGTGTCGTATAGGCAAAGAGGTGGTCGAAGGCGGATTCGATGAGGACGCCGAGCGGCACCAAGAGGTCGTTGCCCGAGGCACGGAGGATGGCGAGGTGGAAGCGCGTGTCGGCGCGGGTGCGCTCCTGCAGGTTGGTCGCCTCGCCCATCTCGCGGCAGGCCTGGCTGATCTCGGCCATCTGTTCGTCGGTGCGCCGCATTGCTGCGAAAGCCGTCGCCTCCGGCTCGATGATGTGGCGGAACTCCTGCACCGTTCGCAGGAACACGTCGCGGTCGGGCGAGGTCGCGTACCAGGCGAGCACGTCCCGGTCGAGCAGGTTCCAGCGCTCTTTCGGCTCGACCCAACTGCCGATCTTGGGCCGCGACGCCAGAAGGCTCTTTGCCATCAGCATCTTGATCGCCTCGCGCACCGCCGAACGGCTGACGTCGAAGGTTTCCGACCATTTCGCTTCGTTGGGCAGGATGGTGCCGGGCGGATAGTCGCCGCGCACGATCCGAAGGCCGATTTCGCTCGCCAGCGACGTGTGCACACTGGCGCCAGGGATGCGTGGCGAGTTGGGCCGCCGGACGCCCGCCGGACGCTCGGCGGATGCCGCTTTCTTCGGCTTTTTTTCGTTGTTCGGCTTTGCGTCCCGCATATGTCCAGAAAGTCCGGTTTTCAGAAGCTGTCAAGCCGGGCAAGCCAGCTTTGCCTCAGGGCACGCGGATGTGCACAGCTCAACCAGCATTTGTCTCCCCTCACGCGGCCTTGACGTATTTGCGCCAGCTGTGTTCGGGCCGGAAGCCCAGCACATCGCGCGCCTTACGGTTCGACAGCAGCGTCTCGAATTCACCGAGCTCGGCTTTCACCGGCACGCCGGGATAGAAGCGCTTCAGGAGCTCGGCCGTCGGCAGGTCGGACGAGGTGTCGTCATTGGCCGCGTTGAAAACCTGATAGCCCAGCCCGTCCTTCTCGATGGCGCGAAGCGTGATCTGGCCGAGATCGCGGGCGTCGATGTAGCTCCAGGCGATGCGCTTGCGGAAGCCCGGATCGGCGAACCATTTCGGGAACAGCGCATATTCATGCGGCTCGATGACGTTGCCGATGCGCAGCGCATAGATGTCGAAGCCGCTGCGCAGCGCAAAGGCGCGCGCCGTCTTCTCGTTGACGATTTTCGACAGCGCATAGCTGTCCATCGGATCGACGTCGTAGTCCTCGTCGAGCGGGAAATGCGTCGGGTTGCGCGGCTCGTTGGCGAAGACCAGGCCATAGGTCGTCTCGCTGGAGGCGATGATCACCTTGCGGATGCCGAGCTTCACCGCCGCTTCGATGACATTGTAGGTGCCCATCGCGTTGATGCGGAACACCTCGTTGTCGGGCGTGATCATGATGCGCGGGATGGCGGCGAAATGCACCACGGCATCGACCGGTTGCGCCCGCAGCGACGGATCGAACTCGTGCAGCCCCGCATAGCTCGACAGCGCGTTGAACACCTGGCCGCTGTCGGTGATGTCGGTGATTAAAGTGCGCACCTTCGGGTTGTCGAGCGGCCTGGCATCGATGTTGAGCACCTGGCAGCCATGCTCGACCAGATACTGGACGACATGACGGCCGGCCTTGCCGCTGCCGCCGGTGAACATGATCCGCTTCGTCATTTTGCTCTCCACATTGCTCAAAAATTATGCGTATTGTCAGACAATATGGCATTCCGCAATCGCCCGCCACCGCCAAGGCCCGCGAAAAACCTTCATGGCAAAGCGCTCGCCGGCCGGTCGGGTCGGCGCCGATCATCAAGAATGACAGGGACGAAACGACATGACCACCACCGCTGCCCGCGAAAACATCGGTTTCATCGGCCTCGGTCTGATGGGGCACGGCATCGCCAAGAACATCGTCGACAAGGGCTATCCGCTGACCTTCCTCGGCCGCAAGAACCGCAAGCCGGCGGAAGACCTGATCGGCCGCGGCGCCAAAGAAGCATCGAGTTCTCGCGATGTGGCGGCTGCCTCCGACATCGTCTTCATCTGCGTCACCGGCTCGCGCGAGGTCGAGGCGATCATCCGCGGCCCCGCCGGACTGAAGGAAGGCTTGAGACAAGGCTCCGTGGTGGTCGATTGCTCGACATCCGATCCGACGTCGACCGTGGCTTTAGCCGCCGAGCTCAACGCGCTCGGCGTCGACTATGTCGACGCGCCGCTGAGCCGCACGCCGAAGGAGGCCTGGGAGGGCACGCTCGACGCCATGGTCGGCGCGCCCGACGCGGTGTTCGCACGGCTGAAGCCCGTGATCGAGACCTGGGCCGGCCGCATCGTCCATATCGGCGACACCGGCGACGGGCACCGCATGAAGCTGCTCAACAATTTCATCTCGCTCGGCTATGCCGCGATCTACTCCGAAGCTCTTGCCTTGGCGCAGAAGGTCGGCATCTCGCCGCCGCGCTTCGACAGCGTGATCCGCAACGGCCGCATGGATTGCGGCTTCTACCAGACCTTCATGCGCTGGACGCTTGAGGGCGACCGCGACGCGCACAAATTCTCCATCGCCAATGCGTTCAAGGATCTGACCTATCTGGAATCGATGGCGGGTGCTGCCGGAATTGCCAATCCGCTGGGCAACGCCACCAAGAACTCGTTCGCGACCGCCTTCGCCGCGGGGCCGGCCGACCAATATGTGCCGATGCTGGCCACGCATGTCGGCAAGCTCAACGGCGTCGACCTGATGCCGTCGAAGGATGGCGTGAAGCAGAAGATCTGACAGTCACCGGCGCGAGCACTCCCTCTCAGCGCCGCGACCGCCCGATCACCTCGTCCGTGTTGGCGAGCAGCTTGTGCACGGCACTTCTCGCGGCGGCCGGGCGCTGCAGGCGGATGTTCCGCTCGATCGCCTCGTGCAGGGACTGGGCCCGCCGCTGGTCGCTGTGCTCGCGCGTGACGAAGACGAAGAGATGGTCGAGCGCCGACTCGATCAGCACGCCAAGGGGCACCAGCAGCTCATTGCCGGAGGCGCGCAGTATGGCGAGGTGAAACCGCGTATCGGCGCGCGTGCGCTCCTGGATATGCATCGCCTCCCCCATCTCGCGGCAAGCCTGGCTGATCTCGACCATCTGCTCGTCGGAGCGCCGCACCGCCGCAAAGGCGGCCGCCTCGGGTTCGATGATGTGGCGGAACTCCTGCACCGTCCTCAGGAACACCTCGCGGTCGGGCGAGGTCGCGTACCAGGCGAGCACGTCCCGGTCGAGCAGGTTCCAGCGCTCTCGTGGTTCGACCCAGCTGCCGATCTTCGGCCGCGACGCCAGAAGGCTCTTGGCCATCAGCATCTTGATGGCTTCGCGCACCGCCGAGCGGCTGACGTTGAAGGTTTGCGACCATTTGGCTTCATTGGGCAGGATGGTGCCGGGTGGATAGTCGCCGCGCACGATCCTGAGACCAATCTCGCCGGCCAGCGAGGCATGCACGCTGAGACCGGCGATCCGCGTCGCCTCGAGCTTACGAACCGTGGCCGGCTGGACTGGCTCGGCCAAGCGCTTCCCTGACTTTTCCCGTGGCATCCGCGTTCCGGTGCCTCCCGTCGCGGGCAGAAGTCGCCCGCAATCATCCGCTAAGAAATTTCGGGCGCATGAAGCCTCTCGCCTGTTGCCGGAGGCAAAGGCCGCGTTCATGATCCGAGCGGAAAAGGGTGAAGGGCGCCCACGAGGGGCGCCCCACCTATCGAAGTCTACTTCTGGATGCAGGTGTCGACGGTGTCCTTGGTGCATTCGTCGAGGCCGGTGAAGACCGGATCATCGACCTTCTTGCCGCCGATGAGGTCGAGCATCACCGAAGGCGCCTTGTAGCCCATTTCGAACGGCCGCTGGCCGACCAGCGCGGTCACCAGGCCGTCCTTGGCGATCGCCACTTCGTCGCCGATCGTATCGGCCGCGCCGATGACGAACTCGTTCTTGGCGATCTTGTCGGCCATCGGCTTGAACAGGTCGCGATAGGGCTGCGGGGCGCCGAACAGCGGCCAGCCGCCCATGATGCCGAAGGCGTCGAGCTTCGGATTGGCGGCGAGGATGTCGGTCATCGCCTGCACGCCCTTGGCGCCGTCGTCATTGGTGAACACCGGGCAGCCCGCCACCTCGGTCCAGCCGCCTTCGCCGGCTAGCGCCGACAGGCCTTCCTTGCCCGACAGCGCGTCGCGCATGCCCTGCGCGCGGCGCAGGATGTTATCGGCCGCGGGATTGCCTTCGATGGTGCAGATCGTGCCGCCGTTCGGCTTGGCCTTCTTGATGTATTCGCCGATCTTCTTGCCCATCAGATAATTGTCGGTGCCGAGATAGGTCTTGCGAACCGCTGCATCTTCCTTGGCAAGGTCGGCGTCGACCGTCATGATCGGGATCGACGGATTGGCGCTCTTGATCGTCTGCGCGATCAGCGGCGCGTTGGACGGCGAAATGGCCATTGCGACCGTGTCCGGCTTGCTCAGCATATCCTGCACGATCTGGGCTTCGCCGGCCTCGTCCGAGGTCGATGCCGGGCCGGTGTAGAAGCATTCATATTCGGAGCTGGCGTTTTCCTTGTTCCATTTCTCGCAGCCCTGGTGGATGGCTTCGAAAAACGGGTTGTCGAGACCCTTCACGACAATGACGAGCTGTTTCTTGGCCAAAGCCGGCCCGGCGCCCAACGCCATGGCGGCGACGGCGGCGAGCAAAAGTGATTTCCTCATATCAGTCCTCCCTTGAAACCAGACGGACACGACGTGCCCGCCACACCGATCGACCCGGATGCAACGAACACGGCAGTCGCCTCGAATGCTCGTGTCTTAACCCGGGCCGATAAGCATTTGCCGATCCGTTCCAGCTCGAATGAGCGCTGGCGTTGCCGGATCCTGACCGAATCCCTGCCGACCGCTTCCATTGAACAGCGATTTGCGAGGGCAAATTCTTCCTCCGACGCTAGCTAATAACGGCTCGCAGCCAACGTCAATTCCTATTTGTCCTACAAAACCGATTTTTCGACGAGTTTCGAAATTAATCATCCGACAGTTGATTGACGCCCATGCGGGCTTTTGCCTAAATGCACCGATCGCGCCCGCTCGGGAGGAGTTGGAGGCGCTAGGTCCATACGGCGTCGACAGTCATGTCGGAGGATGGCCGCAGGAAGAAAATGGGGAGGCTTAAGGCTGGTGTCGGTTCTCGAACTCGCCAACATCTCGAAGCATTTCGGCGCCATCCAGGCGGTGAACGATGTTTCGTTCACGCTGGAGGCCGGACAGGTCGTCGGTCTGATGGGAGACAACGGCGCCGGCAAGTCGACGTTGGTCAAGATGATCGCCGGCAACTTCCGCCCGAGCCATGGCACCATGCATATGGACGGCAAGGAGCTGATCCTGCACAAGCCGGCCGAGGCTCGCCAGCACGGCATCGAGATCGTCCACCAGGATCTGGCGCTCTGCAACAATCTGACGGCCGCCGCCAATGTCTATCTCGGCCGCGAGCTTCGCCGAGGCATCGGACCGTTGCGCATTCTCGATTATGCCGCGATGTACAAGCGCGCCGGCCAGCTCTTCGCCGAACTGAAGTCCGAGACGCGCCCGCGTGACCTCGTCAAGCAGATGTCGGGCGGCCAGCGGCAGGCGGTGGCGATCGCCCGCACCATGCTGTCGCAGGCCAAGATCGTGCTGATGGACGAGCCGACGGCGGCGATCTCGGTCAGGCAGGTCGCCGAAGTGCTGAACCTGATCCGCCACTTGCGCGACCAGGGCATTGCCGTCGTGCTGATCAGCCACCGCATGCCCGACGTCTTCGACGTTGCCGACCGCGTCATCGTCATGCGGCGCGGCAGGAAGGTCGCCGACAAGAAAATCGCCTCGAGCTCGCCCGAGGAAGTCACCGGGCTGATCACCGGCGCCATCGAACAGGTCGCATGAGCGCCGCAACCCCGGAACTCGCCGCGCGGACGCGGCCCATCACCGGCAGGAAAGGTCGATAATGGCAGTTACCCTTGACCAGACGATCGCGCAGAAGCAGCACAGCTTCCTGTCGCGCATACTGTCCAGCCAGACCTTCTGGGTGGTGATCGCGGTCATTCTGGCCTGTCTGTTCCTGTCCGTTGCCACCGACGCCTTCGCCACGCAGAAGAACCTCTACAACATCACCCGCAACATCACCTTCGTCGCCATCGTCGCGCTCGGCATGACTTTCGTCATCATCACCGGCGGCATCGACCTTTCGGTCGGCTCGGTGCTGTGCCTGTGCTCGATGGTGCTGGCCGTCACCATGCATGCCGGCTATTCGATCGAGGTCGGCATCCTGGCCACGATCGTCACCGCGCTCGCCATCGGCGCCTTCAACGGCGTGCTTATCGCCTATCTCGACTTCCCGCCTTTCGTGGTGACGCTCGGCATGCTCTCGGTCGCCCGCAGCCTCGCCATGGTCGCCTCAAACAACACCGTTGTCTTCCAGTTCGGGCCGGACCACGACAAGCTTCTGGCGCTGGGCGGCGGCGCCTGGCTGTTCGGCATCGCCAACCCGGTGCTCTACATGATCATCCTGGCTCTGATCACCGGTTTCATCCTGCGCTGGACCAAGTTCGGCCGGCACATCTTCGCCATCGGCGGCAATGAGCATGCGGCGACGCTGACCGGTGTTCCGGTGCGCCAGATCAAGGTCGCGGTCTACATGATCTCGGCTTTGTCGGCGGGTCTGGCCGGCATCATCGAGACCGGCTGGCTCGGCGCCGTCACCACCAATATCGGCACCGGCATGGAGCTCCAGGTCATCGCCGCCACCGTCATCGGCGGCGCCAACCTCGCCGGCGGCGTCGGCACCGCCTTCGGCGCCATCGTCGGCGCCGCACTGATCGAGGTGATCCGCAACAGCCTCGGCCTGCTCGGCATCAACGCCTTCTGGCAAGGCACCTTCATCGGCGGCGCCATCCTGCTCGCCGTGCTGTTCGACCGCATCCGCAACTTCCGGCGCAGCGACTGAGGCGCAATCTTCCCTTCTCCCCTTGTGGGCTAGCGTGCGCACACATTTGCTTCGTGCTGTGGTCAAGCGTGAAGAGGCGCCGTCGGAAAATGGCTTGAAGCGGTTGAATTGTATGTGATTCTGTAGCCGCCATTGTTGATTCTGGAGGTTTTGACGATGGCTTCGTTGCTTGGCTACTTCGGCGACCTGCGCCTGCAAAAAAGGGGAGCATGGTTCTGGAGCGCATGTTTGCGCGTGTCAGCACGGGCATGCGCCGGCTGGCCGACACGCGCGCCGAGAAGGTCGCATTCACACGCCTGTTTCGCAATCGCCACGTGAGCACGCAAGAGATCATCCGCACGGCGGCGGCGCGAACCGCCGAACTGGCCGCCGGCCGCCACGTGCTGATCATCGAGGACAGCAGCGAGATCAACTATGAAGCCAAGGCTTCGCGCAAGCGCGGCCTCGGTCGTGTCGGCAATGGCACCGATATCGGGCTGTTCGTGCATCCGGCGTTGGCCGTGGATGCCGTGGACGGCTCGGTCCTTGGCCTTGCAGGCGCCACGATCTGGCGGCGCGAGGCAGAGAAGGCGGATGACTACCAGGCGCTGCCGATCGAAGCCAAGGAAAGCCACAAGTGGATCGGCACCGCCAAGGCGGCATGCCAGGCGCTGACCGACGCGCCGCAGATGACGGTGATCGGCGACCGCGAGGCCGACATCTACGAAGTGTTTGCAAGGCTGCCCGACGAGCGCACCCATGTGCTCATCCGCGCTGTACGGGATCGGGCCTTGGGCACGCGGGGCGAGCGCCTGTTCGGCGCGATCGCCAAGACGCCGGAAGCCGGCCGCATTGCCTTCGAACTGCAGGCCCGACCCGGCCGGCCGGCCCGCACCGTCGAACTGGCCGTTCGCTTCACCGCGGTGAGCTTGCGCCAGCCCCGCCTTGGCGCCGACAGCCGCGATCCGCGCGAACTCACGCTCAACATGGTGGAAGTGCGTGAGATCGATCCACCTTCGGCCAAGGACGCGGTGATCTGGCGGCTGTTGACCACCCACAGCGTCGAAACGCTCGCCGATGCCTGCCGCATCGTCGACCTGTATCGCTCGCGTTGGAGCGTCGAACAGCTGTTTCGGACCGTGAAGTCGCAGGCCATCGATCTGGAGGAAAGTCTCATCGCCGACGGCGATGCACTCGAACGTCTGGCCGCCACCGCTCTGGTCGTCGCCACCAAGGTCATGCAACTCGTACACGGGCGTGGTTCGCCGGGCCAGCGCTTCCAGGCCGCACACCTCTTCGATCCCACCGAGATCACCGTCCTGGAAGTGCTCATCGCCAAGCTTGAAGGCAAGACCCAAAAGCAGAAGAACCCGCACCCCACGCACACGCTCGCCTGGGCCGCCTGGTGTATCGCCAGGCTCGGAGGCTGGAACGGCTACGAAAAGGAACGCCCGCCAGGGCCCATCACCTTCACCCACGGCCTCAGACGCTTCAACGCCATCACACACGGCTTCGTTCTGGCCTCGCAAAAATGAGCCCGAAGCAAATGTGTGCGCACGCTAGCCCCTTGTGGGAGAAGGTGGATCGGCGCGATAGCGCCGAGACGGATGAGGGGTATTCCAGCGAAGTGAGACGCTGGCGTTCCCTGGAGCACCCCTCATCCGTCGCCTTCAGCGACACCTTCTCCCACAAGGGGAGAAGGGACGCCCCCTATCGCTCAGTCTGAAAATCCACCCGGACGGGCGATGCGAGGCTCCCGTCGTTCCGGCACACCTTGACGCAAGCCGGACGCCGGTCGCAAAATCCCCGGGCAGGCGAAGGGAGGCCAGTCGCCTGCGGGAGGAAATAGACCCATGACGGACGCGATCAGGCTCTATTGGGGCCGGTTCGGACATGTCTCTGTCCTGAATGTCGCCAACGACTTCGTCACCCATGCCCATTGCGAGGCGCATCTCATCATCTGGCTGGAAGGCACGGCCGGGGAAATGACGATCGGCCGCGAGACGGTGCGGCTCGGACAGAGCACCGCGGCCGGCATCAACTCGTTCCAGCCGCACAGCCACGCACTTTCGCGCGACGGCAGGCCCGGCCTTTTCCTCGCCTTCTACATCGATCCCGACTGGGCGCGCCGGCGTCGCGACCTCCCATCGTCGGCGCCGCTGTTTACGCAAGCGGCAATCACGCTGGAACCGTGGCTGCACCAGGCGGCGGCGAACCTGCTCGATCATCTGACCGACAATGAGAGCATCGACGACGTCGCCAACTACGAGATCGAACGCTTCATCGACAGCGTGCTCGACGCCGCCGATGCCTCGGCGCCGCCGGCGGCGCGCGCTCGCATCAACACGATGCTGGATTTCCGCGTCCGCAAGGCGATCCAGTTGATGAAGGCCAATGTCTGCGAGCGCATCTCCTTCGACGACGTGGCGCGCAGCGTCGGCCTGTCACGGCCGCACTTCTTCGCTTTGTTCAAGGAACAGACCAACCTGACGCCGAACGTCTACTGGAACACGCTGCGCATGGAGGAAGCTGTGCGCCAGTTGCAATGGTCGCAAGAGCCGCTGATCTCTGTCGCTTGCAATCTCGGCTTCACCACCCAGGGCAATTTCTCGCGCTTCTTCCGCGATCATGTCGGCGTGCCGCCGACGCTTTATCGCGAAGCGGCCCGGGCAATGTCCTGAGAGGACGTTTTTCAGACTGATTGATAGGCGCGCAAGACGCGTTGATAAGCGCAATACGGCCGACCGCCCTAGCCTTCTTCCCATCTTCGCAAGGGAACGAGCATATGGCGAAAGTCACCATTTCCAGCGTCATCGACGCGCCGGTCGAACAGGTCTGGGCGCGCGTCCGCGATTTCAACGGCCTGCCGAGTTGGCACCCGCGCATGGTGGAAAGCCATATCGAGGACGGCAAGGACGCCACCACGATCGGCTGCGTGCGCAACTTCCAATTGGTCAGCGGCGCGCGGCTGCGCGAAAAACTGCTCGACTTTTCCGACGAGAATTTCCTGGTCAGCTACGCCATCCTCGAAACGCCGCAGCCGATCACCAACCACAAGGCCACACTGCAATTGCGGCGAGTGACAGACGGCGACCGCACCTATGCCGAATGGACCGCAAGCTTCGATGCAGCCCCCGAAGAAGCCGACAAGCTGGCCGAAGGCATGGGCGCCAATGTCTTCCAGGGCGGCTTCAATGCCCTGAAGAGCCATTTCGCCGGCAACAGCTAAATCGGGGAGCGGCCATGTCGCTTGCGCTGCAGACCTTCTCGACGGTGAAAGACGCCAATGCGGCCCTGCAAGCGTCGGGCACCCGTTATCTCGGCGGCGGCACGCTGGTGGTTCGCGGCGCCAATGAGGGCGATGTTTCCGTATCAAGCCTCGTGCGCGTCACCGAGCCTTCTCTGTCGGCGATCACCGTTTCCGGCGGCAGGGTCCAGCTCGGCGCTTCGGTCACCATGGCCGCGATCGCCCGCCATCCCGATCTTGCCGCCGTTGCACCGGCCGCGCGCGCTGTCGGCGGCCCGGCGATCCGCAACATGGCGACCGTCGGCGGCAATCTGTTCGCCCCTGCCCCTTACGGCGATTTCGCCGTGGCGCTGCTGGCGCTCGATGCAACCGTCACTGCCGGGACCGGCGAGACGCCGATCGAAGCCTTTCTGGCCGGCCGCGACGACAGCCGCGCCATCGTCACGGCTGTCGGCTTCTCCCTGCCCAAGGCGGATAGCTTCCGCTTCCTCAAGGTCTCGCGCGTGAAGCCGAAAGGCATCTCGGTGCTGAGCATCGCGGCACTCCTGCAGCGCGCCGCCGACGGCACGGTGACGTCCGCCCGCATCGCGCTTGGCTGCATGGCTGATCGGCCGATGCGGGCCAAGACCGCGGAGAAGGCGTTGCTTGGCTGCAAGCTCACGTCCGAGGAGATCGCGCCGGCGCTTGCCGCTGTTGGCGAAGGAATTGCACCGATCACCGACCCGATCGCCAGCGCCTGGTATCGAGCCGAGGTGCTGCCGGTCCATCTCGGGCGCCTGCTGCTGAGTTAAACATTCGTGGGGGACGCGCGTCTGTCCGGTCATTCGGGCAGGCGCGCAGGGAGGAAGAATGGCAAAGGTCCCGGTTCAGTTCACGCTCAACGGCTCCGAAAAAGCCGAATTCATCGAGAGCGGCACGACGCTGCTCCACGCGCTCAGGGACAAGATCGGCGATACCTCGCCTAAGGGCGGCTGCCACCAGGGCACCTGCGGCGCCTGCTCGGTCATCATCGACGGCGAACTGAAACTCTCCTGTCTGACGCTGGCCGAGACCTGCAACGGCGCCGACATCAGGACCACCGCCGGTCTCGCCGAAGCTGGTGTCCTGCATCCGCTGCAGCGCGCCTTCCTCGATGCCTTCGCCACCCAATGCGGCTTTTGCACGCCGGGTGTGATCATGGCCGCCAAGGTGCTGCTCGACCGCACGCCGAACCCCAGCCGCGAGGACGTCGTCGAGGCGCTGTCCGGCAACATCTGCCGCTGCACCGGCTACGAGCCGATCATCCAGGCGGTGCTCGCCGCCGCGCGCGCCAACTCGCAGAACGCCGCCTGAGGGGACCAGACATGGAGCTGCGCAAGGATTATTTCGCCGATGTCCGCAAGGACGGCCTCAACGAGATCGGCCAGCCGCGTCCTCGACTGGACTCGCCAGGGCATGTCACCGGCAAGACCGCCTATTTCTCCGACCGCAATTTTCCCGGCATGCTGCATCTGAAGATGGTGCGCAGCCCGCATCACCATGCCCGCATCCGCTCGATCGACACGTCGGAGGCGGAAAAGCATCCGGGCGTGGTGAGGGTGCTGACAGCCAAGGACGTGCCACACAACGTCTACACCATCCTGATCCTGATCCAGATCGGCCCCGAGGACGAAACCGTGCTTGCCGACGGCAAGGTGCGCTGGAAGGGCGAAGCGGTAGTGGCGGTGCTGGCCGAGACCGAGCGCGCGGCGCAGGAAGCCGCCGCCAAGGTCAAGGTCGATTACGAGGTGCTGCCGGCCGTCTTCGACATGGAGGAAGCGCTGAAGCCCGGCGCGCCGATCGTCAACGAATATCACGGCCAGAACTATTACCTCTATGACAGCGGCGAGTGCCGCAAGGTGCGCTTCGGCGATGTCGAGGCAGGTTTTGCCGAGGCCGATCACATCCTCGAGCAGACCTACCAGTCCTCGCCGATCGAGCACGCGCCGACCGAGACCACCGGCTGCGTTGTGGCGCCCGAGGGCAATGACCGCTTCACCTGCTACACCAACACGCAGGCGATGTTCTTCACCCTCGACAACGCCTCGATCATCCTGCAGATGCCGGGCTCGAAGCTGCACTTCGTCGGCGGCACCGTCGGCGGCGGCTTCGGCGGCAAGGTCGACGTCATCGTCGAGCCGATCGCCATCCTCGGGGCCAAGCTAACAGGACGCCCGGTCTGTTTTATCTACAGCCGCGAGGAAGAGATGCAGATCTCCTCGCCCCGCGCGGCCGAGAAGGTCGTCATCAAGGACGGCGTGATGAAGGACGGCCGCATCGTCGCGCGCAAGGTGACCGGCTATACCGATGCCGGCGCCTATTCGCGCCATTCGCCCTATGGCGCGCAGAAGGGCGCCGCGCACTATCCCGGGCCCTACACGATCCCGAATGTCTGGATCGACACCTACTGCGTCTACACCAACCGCACCCCTTCCTCAGCCATGCGCGGCTTCGGCGTCACCATCGGCGACTTCGCGCTGGAGGTGCAGATGGACAAGCTGGCGCGGCTGATCGGCATGGACCCGCTCGAATTCCGCTTCATCAACGCCTATCGCGACGGCGACATGAAGGCACATCGCCAGCCGACAGAGGGCGCGGCGCTGATCGAGTGCATGCAGGAAGCCTCGCGCGCCGCCAACTGGCCGGTGGCGGAGAAGTTCATGGCGATGTCCTCCTACAGGAAGGGAGCTTGAGATGGCGATACGGCGCGGACGCGGCGTCGCCGCGATCAACTATCCGACCGGCATGAATCTCGGCGGCGACCCGACCCAGGCGCTGGTGCATTCGACGCCGACCGGCAATTTCATGGTGACGCTCTCCAGCGTCGATCTCGGCCAGGGCATGAAGCAGATCATGGCGCAGATCTGCGCCGAGACCATCGGCGTGCCGACCGACCGCGTCGTCATCGACACCGCCGACACCGACACCGGCCCGCACTGCATGGGCACCTTCGCCTCGCGCGGCACGCACCGCGCCGGCAACGCCGTCATCCAGGCGGCCAGGGAAGCCCGACAGGTTATGCTGGAAGTGGCGGCCGAGGAGCTGGAGGTGAATGCCTCCGACCTGGAGACCGATGGCCAGGGCAACATACTGGTGAAAGGTGCGCCGCAGCGATCGATCTCGATCTTCGATGTCGCGCTTTCCGCGCATTTCAAGCGCGGCCGCTCGATCTCCGGGCGCGGCATGTTCTTGATCCCGCGCTCCTATCCGGAAAAGGAGACCGGCGCGATGAAGCCCTCGACCTGCTACGCCCATGCCTGCACGGTGGCGGAGGTCGAGGTCGACGACGAGACCGGCGAGGTGACGGTGCTCACCGTGAAGAACGTCTTCGAGATCGGCCGTGCGCTTAATCCGAAGATGGTCGAGCAGCAGCTTGTCGGCGGCTCCTGGATGGGCATCAGCCACGCGCTCTATGAGACGACCGAGCCCTATTATCCGAGCCGGGACCATGGCGGCACCGACTTCAACCAGTACCTGATGCCGGGACCTGGCGATCTCGCCGAGACCGAGATCATCGTGCTGGAGCGCCCTTCCGCCGACGGCCCGTTCGGCGCCAAGGGTCCGGGCGAGATGTGCGCCAATCCGCAGATCCCGGCCGTCGCCAACGCCGTCTTCGACGCCGTCGGGGTTCGCGTCGATACCTTGCCGATCACGCCCGAACGCATCCTGCGCGCGCTGAAGGCGCAGGCCGCAGGCTGAGCGGAAGATGACCCGCGCCGATGCAATTGAGGTGGCGGCTTCGCCGGAGGCCGTGGCCACGCGCCTCGCCGCTTCACGCTATCTGGCCGACGACGGCCTCGCAACCGCGATCTTCCTGGCGATCCGCTTGGGCAAGCCGCTGCTGCTCGAAGGCGCGCCGGGCGTCGGCAAGACCGAAGCGGCGAAGGCGGTTGCGGAACTGCTCGGCCGCGAGCTGGTGCGTCTGCAATGCTATGAAGGCATCGACGCCGCGCATGCGCTCTACGAATGGAACTACCAGCGCCAGTTGCTCGCCATCCGCCATGCCGGCGAGCACGAGATCGACATCTATGACGACCGCTTCCTGATCGCGCGGCCGCTGCTGCAAGTCTTGCGCGCGCCGGACCAGCGTGTGCTGCTGGTCGACGAGATCGACCGTTCCGACCATGAGTTCGAAGCGCTGCTGCTCGAATTCCTCTCCGATTTCCAGATCAGCATCCCGGAGCGCGGCACGATCCGCGCTGCGACCCAGCCGATCGTCATCCTGACCTCGAACCGCACCCGCGAGCTCGCCGAGGCGTTGCGCCGGCGCTGCGTCTATCACTGGATCGGTTATCCCGACGCCGCGCGCGAGGCCGAGATCATCATGCTGCGCTCGGGCCACGTCGCCGAGGCGACCGCGCGCGCGGTGGCGAATGCCGTGCAGCAGATACGCGCCCGCCCTCTGGCAAAGCCGCCGGGCATCGCCGAAGCCGTCGAATGGGCCAACGCCGCGACCATTCTCGAAAAGGGCGGCAGCCCATGGCCGGAAGCCTTCCGCCGCGCCATAGGGGTGCTGATCAAGGACGAGGAGGATATGTCGGCGATCGCGCCGGAGCTCGGAAGGATCGTCGAGGAGGCGCTGGCGTGATGAGCAATCGCAACGCGCTAGCGCGATACCCTAGGGCTAATGCGCGACGCTGGCGGGACAGCGCCCCCCTCTGTCCTGCCGGACATCTCCCCCTCAAGGGGGGAGATCAGACGTCACGCCGGCTTTCGCCAATCTTCAACGTTGCAGGATTGAGCGGAGCGTCCAAGCTGCCAATCTCCCCCCTTGAGGGGGAGATGTCCGGCAGGACAGAGGGGGGCGCGAAGGAATGATGCGTGGGGAAAGCTTGCCTCGCGCCGCAGCGGCGTTCCTCGACTTCGCCCGGATGCTGCGCCGTCATGCCTTCGCCATCGCACCCGAACAGGTGACCAGCTTCATGCAGGCGGCGGCGCTGCTCGGCCCGCGCTCGATGAACGATATCCGCGAAGCAGCACTCGCGACGCTCGCGCCCCCGCCCGATCGCCGTGTCGAATTCGAGGCGCATTTCCGCGCCTATTTCTATGGCGACGCCAAGCCTCCGATCGACGGCGAGAAGGACGACGAAACCCGCATCAAGGACGATCGCGGCACACGTCAAGAAGAAAGCCAGACCATCCGCAACGAGAAAGGCGGCGAGCTGTCCTCGGCGCTCGAGCAGTTGAGCAGCCGCGATTTCCCGCATGACGCCGACGGCCTGAGCTCCTTCCACCGCCGGCTCGCTTCCGCCCTGCCCGCGCGCCGTTCCTTCCGCACCGCGCGCACCCGCTCGCGCGGCACGCTCGATCTCAGGCGCTCGCTCAGCGAGATCGTCAGCGCCGATGGTGACATCCCCGCGCCGCTGCTGCGCCGCCGCCAGATCGTGCCGCGGAAACTGCTCCTGCTCATCGATGTCTCCGGCTCGATGAAGCTGCACACCGCCGATTATCTCAAGCTGGCGCACACTACGGTGCAAGGCGCGGACCGCGCGGAAGTCTTCACCTTCGGCACGCGGCTGACCCGCATCACGCCGGTGCTGCGCATCCGCGACCGCGACCAGGCACTGGCCCGCGCCGCGGCGCTCGTCGACGACTGGGATGGCGGCACCCGCATGGGCCAGACATTGCTTGCTTTTCTTTCGGTGCCGCGGTTCTCCGCCTTCGCGCGCGGCGCCTGCATCGTGATCCTGTCCGACGCATTGGAGCGTGGCGACCATTCCGACCTCGAAACCGCGATGCGCCGGCTCAGTGCCCGCGCCTTCCGGCTCTCGCTGGCGACGCCGCTCGCCGGCGATCCGCGCTTCAGGCCGGCGACGGCAGCGCTCCGCGCCATCCTGCCGGTGCTCGACGATCTGGTCGACGGCTCGTCTCTGAAGAGTCTCTCCGATTTCATCCTGTCGCTCGCCCGCCCCGCTCCGGCGGCCGAAGCCATCTGGAAAAGGGTATCGTGATGCGGAAAGCCATCGACGCGCATTTCCACATCTGGCGCCAGCAGGATCAGCCCTGGCTGGTCGGGCCGATGGTGCCGCGCATCTTCGGCCCTTACGAGCCGATCCGCCGCGACTATCCGATCACGGAATTCCTCGACGACCAGAAAGGCTCCAGCGTCGAGAAGGCCGTCTATGTCCAGACCAACTGGGCCAAGGAGGATTTCGAGAAAGAGGTGGCGTTCCTGCAGAAGACCGCCGAGGAAACCGGCTGGCCGCACGCCATCGTCGGTTACGCCGACATGACGGTGGATGACGTGCGGCCACAGATCGATCGGCTGATGAAATACAGGCTGCTGCGCGGCGTGCGCATGCAGCTTCACTGGCATGAGACGCCTGCCTTCCGTTTCGCCTCGTCAGCCGACCAGGTGATCGATCCCAAGGTGCGGAAAAACGTGGCGCGGCTGAAGGACTATGGCCTCTCCTTCGACCTGCAGCTCTTCCCGGCGCAAATGAAGGACGGGCTGATGCTGGTCAGCGAAAACCCTCAGACGAATTTCATCCTCACCCATGCGGGCATGCTGACCGGCATGGAGCCGGAAACGACTGAAGCATGGAAGGTAGGCCTGCGCACTCTTTCGGCAGCGCCCAATTTCTACGCCAAGCTGTCGGGGCTCGGCACCTTCGTGCACCGCAACGACCCGGAACTCATCGCCTACATCATCCACAATGCGATCGAAATCCTCGGCAGCGATCGCCTGATGTTCGGCTCGAACTTCCCGATCGAGAAGCTGTGGACCAGCCACGCCGAACTGATCAAGGCGCACCGCGCGGCGGTGGCCAGGCATGGCTCGAAGGCTGAGGCGGATATATTCTGGAACACGGCAGAGAAGGTCTATAGGCCGGTGTGAGCGCGAGGTCGACCATTCCTCGCGGACGACGGTCGGTTCACAATGAGCGGCCCAAGACTTGAACCATGTGCTGTTTGGTGCCGATGGCAATTGGCCCGGCCATCCGCTCTGGCTCGAAGTTCTGTAGTCGCCAAAAACGAAGTGCTGGCTCATTCTCGACGAGCACGCCGAGTTCTACTCTTTCGACCGCCTGGGACTTCAGCCATGTGAAGAAGCCGTCGCAAAGCGCTCGCGCCAACCCTTTCCCGCGAAAGGCTTTGTCGATCATGAGCAACGCGATCCACCAGCACCCTGCCCGGGGATAGTCGCGGTCACAGGCCAACAACCCCACGAGTTCGCCGTCGGCTGCCTTCAGCCCGAATACGAACTTGTCGGCTTCCGTCCTGCCCGGTGGGAAGTTCTCGAATTCCTCGTTCGCGCTGGCGGCATCGGGCGGCTGGCCGCGCTCCAGCACGACATAGTCCGAGCAGGCCCGATAGAGTGGCACCAGTCGAGGTGCGTCTATTCCGATCAGCCCTTCGATCTCGTATCCGGAAAGCGAAATTGGGAATTTTGTCATTTTGTCCACGGGAGTCTGACCTCGTCAGTTCGCCGCCAAATGGCCTGAGACCTCCGCTCCGGCGGATGGCGGCAAGACCATGAAACGCAACGATGCCACGAGTCCGATCAGGCCGATCGCGAGGAAAGCCACTCTGAAGTCTGCGAGGTCGGGCGCCGCTTCGCCTCTGGTAATTTGCGACAGGTTGAGGAGCGCGGCCGCCACGGCCACGCCGAACAGCATCGATACTTGCTGCAGCATGCTGGAAAGCGTCGCGGCCGAGCTTCGCTGCGCCCCGCCGATATCGGCGAAGGCGAGTGTATTCAGCGCGGTGAACTGCATCGAGCGCGAAAGCCCGGCGATCAGCATCAGTGCCACCACCAGCGCCAGCGGCGTCTGCGGCGAGATCGCCCCGCAGGCCATGATCGCCAGCGAGGCGATCAGTCCGTTGACGATCAGCACGCGGCGGAAGCCGAAGCGCCTCAGCGTCGGCGTGGTCACCGCCTTCATGCCGAGATTGCCGAGGAAATAGGCGAGGATCAGCAAGCCCGCATCGACCGGCCGCATCCCGAAACCCACTTGGAACAGCAGCGGCAAAAGGAAGGGCGTGGCGTTGATCGCGACACGGAAGATCGTGCCCGCCGACAGCGTCGAGACGGCAAAGGTCAGCACCTTGAAGGCGGAAAGATCGAGCAGCGGATGCGGCGCCCGCAGGAGTTGGCGCACCGCCAGCCAGCCGATTGCAGTGCCGGCGGCAATCATACCCACCGTGGGCAGCACGCCGTTCTCGGGATGCGCGAGGCGCTCCAATCCATAGAGCATAACCGCAAGGCCGAGCGAGGTGAGGAAAAAGCCAGGCCAGTCGAGCGGTCTTGTCTCGGCGTCGCGATCGCCCGGAACGAAACGGGCGACCAGCAGTAATCCGGCCAGCCCAAGCGGAACGTTGATGAAGAAGTTCCAGTGCCAGGAAAGGTAGGTGGTGATGAAGCCGCCGAGCACCGGACCGACCACCGGCGCGAACAAAGCCGGCCAGGTGATCAGCGCCGTGGCGTTGAGCAGTTCCGATTTGGCGGCGTTGCGCAGCACCAGGATGCGACCGACCGGCGTCATCAGCGCACTGCCCAGGCCCTGGACAATGCGGGCGGCGACAAACTGCGTCAGGCTCTGAGAGAAACCGCAGGCGATCGAGGCCAGCGCGAACAACGCGATGGCGCAGAGAAAGACGTTGCGTGCGCCGAAACGGTCGGCGAGCCAGGCCGACAGCGGCACGAACACCGCCATCGCCAGCATATAGGCGGTGATGCCGATGCTCATCGCCACCGCCGGCACGCCGAAGGACTGGCCCATCTGCGGCAGCGACGTCGAGATGATCGTCGAATCGAGCAACTGCATGAAGAAGGCTACGGCGACGATCAGCGCCACGCGCCGTGCCTGGCGCGCCGCCGTCGGCACGGGCTGGGACAATGCCTCGTTGTCGGGAATGCTGGTCATGACGCGCTGGTTGAACAGCATAAGGCTGAACCAGTCCAGAGTTTATCCAACAAACTTTCGTGTCGTCTCGCCGCCTGTTATGGATGAGCGCGGGCCGGCCGAGGGAAATGCATGAAGCCCATCTATATCGACTATCTCAACGCTCTCGACATCGAAGCTCTTGCCATGAGCGATGCCGAGATCATCGGCGCCGTCGAAGCCGGGCTCGTCGCCCAGGGCAACGGCCAGACGGTGATCGAGCCGCGCGTCCATCTCGAGCCGGATCCGTCCTTCCACGGCCACTTCAACGTGCTTCGCGGCTATGTGGCACCGCTCGACGCGGCCGGCGTGAAGATCGTCGGTGACTATGTCGACAACTATCTGCACGGCCTGCCGTCCGAATTCGGCATCCTCAACCTCTTCGATCCGCGCACCGGCACGCCGCGCGCCATCCTCGACGCCACCGTCATCACCGACATGCGCACCGGCGCCGTCACCGCCATCGGCGCCAGGCACCTGGCGAAGAAGTCATCAAAGGTGCTCGGCCATATCGGCGCGCGCGGCACCGCCTACTGGAACGTGCGCCTGCTCGACCACCTCTTCGACTTCGACGAGATCCGCGTCCATTCGCGCCGGCCGGAAAGCCGAGACGCTTTCGCCGCGAAACTGGCCGCCGACCTCGGCAAGCCGGTCATGGCCGTGGCCGACTGGAAGAGCTGCGTCGAAGGCGCGGACATCGTCGTCGAGGCCTCGCGGCTGCCGGAACCGCAACCATTGCTCAAGACCGAATGGATCAAGCGCGGCGCGCTGGTCGTGCCCTACGGCACTATGAGTGCCGTGGAGCTGTCGCTCACCGAGATCATGCAAAAGATCGTCGTCGACGACTGGGGTCAGTGCAAAGGTGGTAAGTTCGGCTCGCTGCGCGCTCATGTCGAGACGGGGCGGCTGAGCGAGGCGACGCTGCATGCCGAGCTCGGCCAGATCGCCGCCGGCCTGAAAGCCGGACGCCAAAGCGACGGCGAGACGATCCTGTTCTGGCATCGCGGCCTCTCGCTTTCCGATATCGCGCTCGGCAAGGCGATGCTGTCCAAGGCCGCGGAACAAGGCATCGGCCAGAGGCTGCGCTTCGCATGACCCCGCTCGTTCTCACCGGCGCCGGCGTCAGCATCGAGGATGTGGCCGCCGTTGCGCGCAATACAGGAAAGGTCGAGGTCACGCCTGCGGTCATCGAAAGACTGGGCAAGGCGCGCAAGGTGCTCGATGAGGCCGCCGCCGGCGGCCAGCAGATCTACGGGCTGAACACCGGCTTGGGGGCCAATCTCGGCGCGACAGTCGAAGGTGATGCCGGCGCGTTCCAGCGCCAGCTTCTCGACGGCCGCGCCGCAGCGGTGGGGACCGCATTGCCGGCCCAACTGGTGCGCGCGGCAATGTTCGCCCGCGTCGCCATGCTATCGGCCGGCGGCTCCGGCCTGTCGCCGCCTGTCTTCACCGCGCTTGTCGACCTGCTCAACGCAGGCGTCCATCCGGTGATGCCCTCGCTCGGCTCGATCGGCGCCGGCGACCTGGTGCTGATGACGGCGATTGCCCATACGCTGATCGGAGAAGGCGATGCCGACTACCAAAGCCGGCGCATGCCGTCAGCCAAGGCATTGATGATGGCGCGCCTTGTCCCGGTCAGCCTGGCGCCGAAGGACGGCCTCTCGCTGATCAACGCTTCCGCGGTCTCCACCGGCGTCGGCGCTCTGGCTCTCGTCGACGCTTTGTCGGCGCTCGAACAGCAGCAGCAGGCCGGCGCGCTGACTATGGAGGCGTTGGGCGCCAACCGCACCATCCTCGATCCTCGTCTGCACCAGGCACGGCCGGGCGCCTGCCAGCAGGTCGCGGCAAAGGCGCTGCGCGAGCTGCTCGCCCGCGAGGACGCACCCGTGCCGACCACCATTCAGGATCCGCTGTCGATCCGCTGCATGCCCTCGATCCATGGCGCGCTGATCCAGGCGATCGACCATGCGCGGCTCGCCGTCGAGATCGAGCTCAATGCCGCCGCCGACAACCCGCTGGTGCTCGTTGATGACGCTCAGGTTTTGTCGACCGGCAATTTCCACACCGCATCGCTGGCGCTGGCATTCGAGACGCTCGGCCTCGCGATCGCCCAATGCGCGGCGGCATCCGCTGCCCGCTTTATCCAGCTCACCGGCTCGACCCGCCACGGCCTGCCGAAATATCTGTCGCCGGTCGGCGGCGCCTCCGCCGGCTTCGTGCCGCTGCAGAAGACGGTGACGGCGATCCTGGCCGGCATCCGCCACAAGGCCAATCCTGTGATGCTCGACTTCCTGCCCGTATCCGAGGGCGTGGAGGACCACGCCACCCAAACGCCGCTTGCCGTCGCCAAATGCGCCGAGATGATCGCGCTGTGGCGGCGCCTGATCGCCCTCGAACTGATGGCGGCGGCGCAGGCGGTCGACCTGCGCGAAGGGCTGACACTGGCGCCGGCCACCGGCGTGATCCACGCGGCTGTGCGCGCGCATGTGCCGACGCTCAAGGAAGACCGGCCGCTCGGACCTAACGCCGACGCGCTCCATGCCGCGCTCGCCGATGGGAGTTGGCAAGCCTAGCGACAGCAGGCCAAACGCCGCCCGCTCAAGCCTTTCCGTCCATCTTCTTCATGAAAAGGGTGAGCTCGCCGGGATCCATATGCACGATATGCCTGTCTTCCGGATAGGCGCCGCTGTTGACGTCGGCTACATATTCGGAAAACGCCGCGATGCGTTCCTGCTGCAGCCGATCGTATTCGGCGGCGAAGTTGCGGTAGACCTTCGAGTGGCGAGGCATGTGACCGCGATTGGTGCCGAGAATGTCTTCTGCAAACAGGTACTGCGCGTCACAGCCAGTACCGGCGCCCATCGACAGCATGATCAGCGAGGTGCGCTCGGAGATCGTCTTCGCCACCTCGACCGGCACGACTTCGATCTCGGCGCCGATCGCGCCGGCGGCCTCGAGTTGCTTCACCGCATCGAACACCTGCATGGCGGTATCGGCGGTCTTGCCGACGGCCCTGAAGCCGCCGGTCCAGGTTGCGCGGGAAGGAATGAGGCCGACATGTCCGATGACGGGGATTGCGTCGTCGGCCATGCGCTTGATCGTGGCGTAGCCGGCGCTGCAATAGACCGCGTCGGCGCCTGCCTTGTAGAGGCGGAAGGCCCAGCGCAGGAAATCGTCCGCCGTGCCGATCTCGTAGAAATTGTCGCCCGGCATCGTGAAGAGGCTGGGGGCGGCGTCGCGGTACTGTGGATTGAGCACCAGTTCGGGCGGCACCGAGACGATGTCGATGCCGGCGCGCTCGGCGGCTTCGGCCTCGTCGAGCGTCAGCACGCGCAGCATGGTCAATTGCCGCTTGCCCTTCATGGCGCGCAGGTCGGCGACGGTCGGTCTCTTTCGGCTCATCGGTATATCCTGTCTTTTCTGTCTGGCGGCTTTCAATCGATATTGATCATCACCTTGTCGGCCTCGATCTTCACCGGATAGGTCCTGAGGTTGACGCAGACCGGCGCGCCCTTGGCCTGGCCGGTCTTGTAGTTGAAGCGGCCATTGTGCTTGGGGCACTCGATAATGTCGTCCATCACCAGCCCGTCGGCCAGATGCGCCTTTTCATGCGTGCAGAAGCCGTCGGTGGCGAAGAACTCGTCGTCAGGCGAGCGGTAGATCGCGAAGGTGCGGCCGCCATGGTCGAAGCGGATCACGTCCTCCTCATCCACGTCGTCCACCGCGCATGCTTCAACCCACACCGCCATCGTCTTTCTCCGAGCTGCAACGCGCCACCTATTTGGCGGCGGCCGTCGCCATATCGACCTCGTGGAACTCGCCGCGATAGGGCCTGGCCGTAGGCGGCAATTCGCGCTTGAGGTAGTAATCCTCATATTTGAGCTGCCTGAGCAGCACCGGCCAGACCTCGCGATAGGCGTGCCACATCGACGGGTTCGGTTTCGGCAGGTCGTGCTTGATCAGTTCGTGGAGCTTCGGCAGCGCGTGATAGGGCACCATCGGGAACATGTGGTGCTCGACATGGTAGTTCATGTTCCAGTAGATGAACCGGCTGACCGGGTTCATGTGGACGGTGCGCGAGTTGAGCCGGTGGTCGACGACGTTGTCGGCCAGCCCGATATGCTGCAAAAGCCCGGTCATCACCATGTGCCAGGTGCCGTAGAGCCGTGGCAGGCCGATCAGCACCAGCGGTATCCATGATTTAAGCGCGATCGCGGCAGCGATCGTCGCGGCATACACGACCATATGCCAGCGCGCCGCTACCACCGCCTTATGCTGCTCCATCTCCGGGATGTAGCTCTTCTCGTCATCCGACAATTTGCCGAAGGCCTGGCGCACGAGCGTCGGCAGCGAATAGCGGAAGTCGAGGATGCCGGTGAAGGCCAGCGCCGCCTTGATGAGGTCCGGCGGGCGCATCACGGCGATCTCGGCGTCGCGGCCGACGATGATGGTGTCGGTGTGGTGGCGGGCATGGCTCCAGCGCCACTGCACCGGATTGCGCATCAGCATGAACGAGGCGATGTGGTAGACGACGTCGTTCATCCAGCGCGTGCGGAAAGCGGTGCCGTGGCCGCATTCGTGCCAGCGCGAGTCGCTCGACGAGCCGTAGAGCACGCCATAGACGAACAGGAACGGCACGACCCACCACGTGCCCCAGAACCAGACGATGCCGCCAGCCGAACCCAGGATCGCGGCAATCCAGATGATGGTGTCGCGGATCGCCGGCCCGTCGGAGCGCTGCATCAACTCCTTCATCACCTTGCGCGGCACGTCCGTGTGGTACCACTCAGCCGAGGCGAGTCCGGTCTCGATCGCGTGCCGAGTGCTTTCGCCGACAAGGCTGTAGTCGCGCTTCGCGCTGGCGGTCCTGGTCATCATCACCTCCCCGGGCGTCAAAGTCCGTTGGCGCGGAATTTCCCGTCGAGGAATTTTTTGGCGCGCGGCACGTCGTCCTCTGAGAGATGCTCGATGATGACCGGGATGTTCGGGTGCTTTTCGCTGAGCCGCTTGAGATAGAGATCATAGTTGAGGGCACCGAGGCCCGGCGCCGGCAATTCGATCTCGCCGACGCCCCGGAACGTCAGCCCCTCATGCGCGTCCGCGTCACCGATGTCGGCATGCTTCTCGGTCTTGTCGGTCCCTGAGCGCTTCACATCCTTGGCATGCGCGATTTTGATCTTGTCGGTCAGCGTGTCGAACACCTGGTTCAGCACCTGGTCCATGCGGTCGATATTGTGCGCCTCGAAATAGTTGGTCGGGTCCATCAATAGCCCGAGGCCGGGATGGTCGACCTGCGCGAACATTCTGACCGTCTCCTCGACCGAACCGACGACATTGTTGACATAGGTTTCGAGCAAAAACAC
Source organism: Mesorhizobium sp. M1E.F.Ca.ET.045.02.1.1 (assembly GCF_003952485.1). Lineage (NCBI taxonomy): Bacteria > Pseudomonadati > Pseudomonadota > Alphaproteobacteria > Hyphomicrobiales > Phyllobacteriaceae > Mesorhizobium > Mesorhizobium sp. M1E.F.Ca.ET.045.02.1.1. The sequence continues at coordinate 4,274,210 of NZ_CP034447.1, read as the reverse complement.
CGCGCCATGGTCATAGGCTGTCTGGGCAAGATCGGAGATCACCTTGCGGCACTCCTCGAACCCTTCCTCGGTCTTGTTCCTCGGATCATGCACCCAGTCGGACTCGGTGTTGTAGGTGCCGGTCTCCGAGATCACGTAAGCGCTGCCGAATTCACGCGCGTTGCGGATGATCTCCTTCAGATAGGCGAGCCGTCTTTCGCGCTCGGCTTTGTCCGGATGGATGATGTTGGTGTAGCCGGACACGCAGCAGACCGGCAGATTGTGGTCGCGGAACGTGTCGCGCACCTTCCTTGCCTTGTCCCTGGTGATCTGCCCGGCCGCGAGGTCGATATCCTTGAAATGCAAGTCGAGCTGCACCGTGTTGAAACCCAGCGCGCGGATGCGCTTCGCGACCTCCTCAAGCTCATAGGGGAAATAGCCTGTGAAGATACCTGCCTGCATCATGAGGTGAAGTCCTCCCGGTAAGCGATTCTGTCGTCGTGTCTTTCGGCTGCCTCAGTCGATGCGGATTTCGGACAGCTTGACGGTGCGACCCTCGGCTATCGACCTGTAGCCGGCCTCGACCAAGGCCATCGTCTTGACGTTGTCGGCGACAGACAGCGCCGGCGGCGTGCCGGCCTTCAGCGCGTATTGGAGCTGTTCCATCACGCCGATGAAGGCATGCGGGAACCACATCGTGTCCCAGCTTGGCGTGACCCATACCCCGCCTGTCGTCTCGGTCGAGGCATAGGTTAGTGTCGAGGCGACGCCCTTCGGCCAGCCGATCGTGCCCTTGGCGACGCCCTTGGTGCCGTCGACGCGCCAGGCGATGTGCTGATCGTCCTGGTAGCCTTCCTGGCGCGGGCCGGACCAGACATCCTCCAGCGAGACGGCAAATACGCCGGAGGGAAAGCGGAGCGTCGACACCGTGATGCCGTCGGAATGCTGGAACTTGGTGCGTGGGTCCTTGCGCGTCAGCGTGGTGATCTCATCCGGATCGCCGAACAGGAAGCGCAGCACGTCGAGGTGGTGCACGCTCATATTGGCGAGCGTCAGCCGGTCATAGCCGGCCAGGAACGTCTGCCAGTGCGGGATCGCATGCATGTCGATCTCAGCGAAGACGATCTCGCCCAGCGCGCCGCTGTCGATGATCTGCTTCAGCACACGCATCGACTGGTCGTAGCGCATGTTCTGGTTGACCGAGAGGATCTTGCCGGCGGCCGCCGCTTCGTCGCGCAGCTTCACCGCTTCCGCGACCGAGAGCGCCAGCGGTTTTTGCGCCAGGATCGCCTTGACGTGCGGCTGCTTCAACGCGCGACGGATCAGCGCTGGCTGCTGATCGGGCGGGAAGGCAAGGTCGACGATCTCGACACGGCTGTCCCCGATCAATTGCTCCGGCGTGTCGTGGACGGTCGAAATTCCCCAGCGGGCGGCGACCTTCTCGGCATTCGCCTTTGTGCGCGAGGCGATCGCCACCACCGGGAAGCCGGCTTGCGCGTAGGCGGCGAGATGGCATTCGGCCATGATCATGCCGGCGCCGACGCAGCCGATCCGGTAGTCCTTGACTCGGACCTTCACGTCCGGCTCGAAACCCATGCTCGCCATCCATTCCTCCGTCGAGAACTGGATATAACGCCATGGTCTGGTGGTCAGCCAAGGCCGGCGCCATCATTTCCCATCAGCACCACTCGTCAGCTCGCTGCGATCAGCACGGTGCTTTCCGGCGACCAGCTGAGCATCATGGGCTCGCCTTCGGCGAGGCGCTCGGCTCCGGTGTTCTGAACGATCACCTTGAGCGTCTGGCCATCGCGGTCGACGAAATAGGTGCTGTTGTTGCCGGCGAAGATACGTTTGGAAACCCGCCCCTTGAGCGTGTTGGCATTGCCAATATCGAGCCTCGCTGCGCCAGTCGAAATCTGGATGCGCTCCGGCCGCACGGCACAACTTGCCTTGGCTCCGGCCGCCAGCGAAGGACCCGAGGCAGCAGCGATAGCTGTGCCGTCCGGCAGCCGGATCCCGGTGCGGGTCGCGGCGCCGCGAAAGATGTTGGCATCGCCGAGGAAGGTCGCGGCGAACTCGCTTTGCGGCCTGTCGTAGATCTCCTCCGGCGGCCCCTCCTGCACCAGCCTGCCGTCGCGCAGGATGCCGATGCGGTCGCTCATCGTCAGCGCCTCCTCCTGGTCGTGGGTGACGAAGATGGTGGTGATGCCGATCTCGCGCTGGATGCGCTTCAACTCGATCTGCATGTCGACGCGCAGCGCCTTGTCGAGCGCGCCGAGCGGCTCGTCCAGCAACAGCACGCGCGGCTTGGTGACGATGGCCCGCGCCAACGCCACGCGCTGGCGCTGGCCGCCGGAAAGCTGGTGCGGACGGCGGCCGCCGAGCTTGCCGAGCTTGACGAGGTCGAGCGCGCGCTGCACCTCAGTGGCGATCGTCGCCTTGGGCTCACCGCGCACCGACAGGCCGAAGGCGACATTGTCGGCGACGCTCATGTTGGGAAACAGCGCGTAGTTCTGGAACACCATGCCGATGCGCCGCTTCTCGACCGGCACGCGCTCGACGCTTTCGCCGCCGATGGCAATGCGCCCGGCATCCGGAAAGTCGAAGCCGGCGATCTGGCGCAGCAGCGTGGTCTTGCCGCTGCCTGAAGGCCCGAGCAACGCATAGAAGCCGCCGTCCGGAAAGTCGATCGAGACATTGTCCAGCGCCTTGTGCGCGCCAAAACTGCGGGAGACGTTCGCGACCTGGACGCCTGCCATTACTTCTCTCCGCCGAACTTGAAGAAGCGCGCCGTAAGCAGCATCAGCGCCATCGACACGACAATGATGATCGTCGAGACCGCATTGATCTCGGGCGTGAAGCCTTTGCGGATCGCGGCATAGATTTCGACCGGCAGCGTCGTCTGGCCGGGTGTCGACAGGAAATACGAGACCACGAACTGGTCGAACGAAACGGCGAAAGCGAACAGCCCGCCGGCGATGACGCCGGGCATGATCCAGGGCAGCGTGACGCGGTTCGTCACCTGCCACTGGTTGGCGCCGAGCGAGCGCGCCGCTTCCTCGAGCTCAGGCGCGAAGGTCTGCAGCCGGGCCGACACGACGACGATCACATAAGGCAGCGCCAGCGCGACATGGCCGAGTAGGATGGCGATGAGCCCGCGGCCGATGCCGAAGAAGAAGATCAGCATCGCCGTGCCGGTGATCAGCCAGGGAATGGCGATCGGCGGAAAGAGCAGCGCCTGCAGGAATTTCTTGCCGCGGAACTCGTAGCGATAAAGCGCCAGCGAAGCCATCGACCCCAGCACCGTCGAGATGATGGTGGTGATGACCGCGATCTCGATGCTGTTCCAGGTCGCCGCGATCAGCTGGTCGTTCTGCTGGAGCGAGGCATACCAGTCCGTCGTCCATTCGAGGGGCAATTGGTAGAAGGGCGAGGCGTTGAATGACATCAGCGCCATGATGATGATCGGCAGGTAGAGGAAAGCGAGCAGCAGCACGATGTAGAAGCGCCCGAGCCATTCGAGCATGCGCGTCGTCGCCATCAGCCGGCTCTCCGCAAGATCGGCGCCGCCAGCGCCAGGTGATCAGCACCACCGCGAGCAGGATGAAGGACAGCGCAGCGCCGAGCGGCCAGTTGAAGACGGCGACGAACTGGTCCTCGATGATTGTCCCGTAGAAGGTGCCGGTGCGCCCGCCGAGGATGCGCGGCTCCATGAAGGAGCCGACGACCGGCACGAAGATCAGCGCCGCGCCTGCGATCAAACCAGGCATCGACAGCGGGATGATCACCCGCCACAGCACCTGCCGCCGCGAGGCGCCGAGCGAACGCCCGGCCTCGATCAGCGAGTCGTCGATCGCCTGCAGCGTCAGGTAGCAGGTCAACACCATATAGGGCACATAGGAGTGCACCAGGCCGATGATGACGGCTGGATAGGAATACATCAGGTCGATGTTGATCTTGAACGGCAGCACGGCGTTGAGCGCTGTGTCGAGGATGCCGCCCTCGCGCAGCACCATCGCCCAGGAGAAAATGCGCACCAGGCCGTTCGACCAGAAGGGCAGGATGACGAGCAGGAAGATCGCCTCGCGGCTGCGCCCTTTCAGCACCTTGGCCAGCACATAGGCCGCCGGATAGCCGATGACGACGCACCACAGCGTCACCTCGAGCCCGAGCCGCAAGGAGGCGAACAGCAGTGTCGAGTAGAGGCTTTGCGAGAAGAAGGTCGCGTAGTTGCCGAGCGTGAACGCCCATTCCTTCCCGGCCAGCGGCAGGTCGGTCATGAAGGAGAAGAACATCATGGCCGACAGCGGCAGGAAGAGCGCCACCGTCAGCCAGAGATAGGCAGGAAGAAGAAGCGGCAGGGCGGGCTTCAGTCCGCGGCGCGAACCGGTCGCGAGCTGGTCAGCCATGATGCCTCTCCTCCCCGAAAGACGCCAACTACTTCACGTTGACCTTAAGCTCCTGCCAGAGCCCCAGATATTTCTCGCGCTGTTCGTCGGTGATCGGCGCCTGGAACTGGATGCGCTTGGCGACCTCGGGGCTTCCCATGACCTTGCGGTTGAAGGCATCCTCGGGCAGAGCCTCGACGGCCTTGGTGTTGGCCGAAACCGGCGCGCCGACCTCGGTGACCCATTCGACATAGAATTTCGGATCGATCATGTAGTTGATGAAGGCCTCGGCGCCGGCAACGTTCTTGGAACCGGCGGGAATTGAGAAGGCGTCGAGCCAGGCGACGGCGCCTTCCTGCGGGATGACCAGCGAGACCGGCAGCTTGAAATGCGTCTTGGCGCGGTCGGCCGAGCCGCTCCAATAGGTGCCGATGTCGATTTGGTTGGAGGCGACCATCTGATTCCAATCGTTCTCCGAGCTCCAGAAGGTCTTGATCTGCGGCATCAGCGAGGTGAGCTTCGTCTTGACCGCTTCCATATCCTTGATGTCGTTGATGTTCTGGCCGCTGGCGATAGCCCCGAACTGCACGGCTTCGACGGCGTCGTCGCGAATGATGACGCGGCCCTTATGCGCTGGATCCCACATCTCGGCGATGCTCGTCGGCGGCTTGTCGAAGGACTTTTCGTTGATGGCCAAAGCGGTCAGGCCCCAGACCCACGGCACGCCATAGGCCTTGCCGTCATGGTTGAGCATCGGCGAGCCGGCCTTGTCCTTGGCGATGTCGGCATAGTTGGAGAGCTTCGACGTGTCGATCGGCTGGATCAGCTTGCCGGCCATCGCCTGATCGTTGAAGGCGGCGTTGATCATGACGACGTCATAGAGGCCCGGATTGGTCCTGAGCTTCGTCAGCATCTCCTGCTCGGAATTGAAGAAGTCGTTGACCACCTTGAAGCCGGTCGCCTTCTCGAAATTGGCGACAGCCCACGGCTCGTCGGCGCCGTAGCCCTTCCAGTTGAGCACATGCACTTCTTCGGCAGCCTGGGCGGAGAGCGTGAGTGCTGAAACGAAGACGGCGGTCGCCGCCAGAAAAGCGGTCAGTCTGGGCATGCGCATGTTTGTTTTCCTCTCATTGTTGGCCCGGTTGATGGGCTTGTTAAGTTGCAGTCGCTTCCTCCCAGTCATGCGCGATCGTTGCTTGATCGCGATGGCTCAGGAATCCCTGGATCTCTGTGTCCGTCGGCGCCGAAGACCCGCCATGGCGGGTGACGGAAAGGGCCGCTGCCGCATTGGCGTAGCGGGCCGCTTCGCAAGGCGACAGGCCACGCGACAATGCGCTGACGAAGGCGCCGATATGCGTATCGCCGGCGCCATTGGTATCCACGGCGTGGACCGCGAAGCCGGGGATCGCCCGCGTGCCACCGTCGGCCATCCGCACCAGGCAGCCATGCGCACCGGCCCGAATGACGACGCCCTCGGCCTTCGGGCAGTGCTCGGAGAGCAACCGGACGGCGACGGTCTGTGCATCACCGGCGCCGGCGATTTCGGCGGCCTCATCGGTGTTGCAGCTCAGCCATGTCGTGCGCGCGAGCACCCTGTCCAGGATCGGCCGCGGAATCTCCGCGATCACCGGTGTCGGATCGAAGACGAATGGAATTTCCGCCGGCAGCGCCTCGATCCAGTCGGCGAGGGCTTCGCGGCTGCCGGGATAGCTCAGCGTGTAGCCGGAGGTGAAAACCCAATCGCCCGGAATGACTTGGACGGGCGTCATCATGTCCGGTGTGAGCACGCTCTCTGCGCCTGGCCAAGAGACGAAGGTTCGCTCGGCGTCGCCGCTGATCATGGCGACGCAATTGCCGCTGTCCATGAGCGGCGATGGCGGCGTCAGCGTCTCGATGCCTTCGGCGGCGAAAGCGGCGCGCAGGAAATCGCCATCAGGTCCCGTTCCCAACTGGCCGCCGAATACAACCTTCATGCCGGTGCGGCTCGCCGCCACCATCATGTTGAAGCCGCCGCCGGGGACACGCGCGTAGCTCGACGCGGTCTTTTCGGTGCCGGGCGCCGGCAAGGTATCGATGCGGTAGACATAGTCCACCACGGCGCTGCCGATATGGACGAGACGCCGGCTCATGCCGCAGCCTCCTTGCCGGAACTGCGCGCGACCCTCGCCGAAACAAGATCGTTGGCCAGAGCGCGGACCTCCGCGAGGTCGATGCCTTTCAGCCTTGCGACGCGATCCTGCGGCAGGCGAGACAGGCCGGCACAGGCGCCGGCCATGCCGGCGGCAATGGCGCCGATCGTGTCGGTGTCGCCGCCGAGATTGGCGCTGATGACGGCGGACCGCCAAGCATCGCCTTCAGCAACCTCCAGTACGGCGAATGCCGCCGGCACCGATTCCTGGCTGGCGACGCCCGTGCCGATCAGGTCGACAATCAGCTTGATTGCATCCCGCTCCACCTTGCCGCGCACGAGGTCCTGCGCCCAGGCAATGCGGGCCGCAATATCGCCGCCGGTGACCCAATGGCCGAGCGTCGCTCCCAACCCTGCCGCCGCGACGGCGCGCTCGGAAGCCGCGCGCCAGTCGCCGCCGGCGACGCCACTGCTCACAGCCGCCGCAACGGCAGCGGCGGAGGCAATGGCGATCGAGGTGTTGTGCGTCGCCCGGCAGGTTTCCGCCACCTTGGCGACCAGCGCGTCGAGCGGCTCTAGCGGCATCATGATGCCGACCGGCGCGATACGCATCGCCGCACCGTTGGTGTCGCCGCTGCGTCCGGCCTCTTCCGCCGGCACGCCCTCGTTGATCGCGTCGATGGCGCGTTTGGTCGAAGGTCCAAGCAGGTCGTAGCTGCCGCGCGCCTTCACGTCGCGCTCCCAGTCGAGCAGCGCGTTGACCCAGCGCGCGTGGTCGAAGCGATCGCCGGAGCTGACCAGGATGCGGCCGAGCAGCAGTGCCTGTTCGGTGTCGTCGGTAATGGCGCCGGCCGGCAGCCCCTTTGACACCGGATGGTCGGCGACGGGCGCGACGAAATCCTCGACATGGCCGTAGAACTCGGCGATGCGGGCCGGGGACAGAAGCTGCGTCGGCATGCCCAGCGCATCGCCAAGCGCTCCTCCGATCAGCGCACCCATTGCCCGGTCCTTCATCCCGGCTGCGTCCACCATGCTCAGAACTCCAGATGCAATGCGAAATGCGCCGGGTTGAGCAGGCTGGTGACGAATTCGATGGCGCGCCCGTCGGCGGCACGCGTCAGGCGGCGCGTACGCAGGAAGGGCGTGCCTGGAGCGCAATCGAGAATGGCTGCGTCGGCGGCGCTCAGCATCTCGATGTCGACCCATTCCTCGCCATGATCGGGCACCAGCCCTGCCCCACGCAGCGTCTGGTGCAGCGAGCCTTCTCGAAGGCCGCGCAGCGGCACGTCTTCCAGTTCCGGCGACAAGGGCAAGCGGCTGCGCTCGATCGAAATGGCGTGGCCGTCATCGGCATTGCTGCGCACACGGTCGACGGCGATGAAGGACGGGTTCCTAACACCGAGTCTTGCCGCGAGCTCGGCGTCCTCGATGATCTCGAGCCTCAACGTCCGGGTCTCGGCATTGGCGCCTGCATTGGCAAGCGCGCGCGACCAGCCGATCGCGTCATCGACGGGCATGCCGTCGAAGGTGACGAAGGAACCGATACCGACCTTGGTGGTGATGAGCCCGCGACTGGAAAGCTCCTCCAGCCCTTTGCGGACGGTATTGCGGCTGACGGAGAAGCGCTGGACCAGCTCGTTCTCGCTCTGCAGGCGGTCGCCGAAGCCGAGCACGCCGGAGCGGATCTCATGCTCCAGAACCGTCGCGATCTGCTCGGGCTTGCCCGTGCCGGGGGTGAGTTGCATCGCGCGACGGGCCATATCGATACCTGTTCAATGAACCTGTATAATCCTGTTCAATATTGGGTTTGAAGGGCGACGTCAATCACGAAAAATCCGCAGGGCAACGACAGTCTTCGATTCTGGAACGCAGCAGACGCCTCAGCGTTCTTCCGGCGGCTTCAGCCCCCGGAACTGCACCAGCAACAGCAAATCGTAGGCGATCTTCAGCGCCCCGCAGATCAGCAGCGGCCACGCCCGGAACGATGCAGCGAAGAGAGCGCCGGCCAAGGCAGGGCTGGCCGAGGCGGCCAGGCTGCGCGGCACCGACGTGAAGCTCGCGGCAGCTGCCCGCTCCCCCTCTGTGACAACGGCCATGACGTAGGACGAGCGGGTTGGCACATCCATCTGCGACAGAGCGGCCCGGATCGACAAAAAGACAAGCGCCAAGGGGAGCGTTGGCGCCAGCGCCGCGAACATCAGAGCGATGCTGGACGGAATGTGCGTGAACACCATCGTGTTGATCAGGCCGATGCGCCGCGACAGCCGGGCGGCCACAGGAAACGAGAGCGCCGACAGCACGCCCGACCAGAAGAAGAAAACACCTGCCTGCGAAAGCGACAGGTTGAATTGCTCGAAGAGCCAAAGTGCGAGCAACGATTGGACGACGAAGCCTCCCGCGAAGGCATCGAGGCTGAACAGGGCCGCAAGCTTGAAGACAACGTAGCGCGAGGGGCCGAGCGCGGCGGCTGTGCCGGCAGCCAACGCCGGGCGGCGCGGGATGCACGCATAGAACGAACCGCCGAGCAGACCGAGAAGCGCGTAAAGGACGAACATGGCCTTGATGCCGGCAAGTCGGTCGAGGCCAACCGGCGCCAGAAGGTCAGGCATCCCTGCAGCGAGTCCGCCTGCGGCGCCTGCGAACGCGCCCACGAGACTGTAGCGTGCGAACATCCTGGTACGCTCACGCTCCGTGACCTCGCGCGTCAGCACGGCGTGCTCCAGCGGCACGAAGACACTGACACTGCCGGCCGAGGGATTGATCGTGCCGGCGAGCGCAACGACCAGAAGCAACGCGTAGTCATGGACAACGGCAAAGGCCACGCCAGTGGCAATCATCAAACCAGCGCCAGCCAGCAGGAGTTGACGATGATCGTGTCTGGCGCCGAGGAACCCGACACCTATGGTCAGCAGCGCGGAACCAAGCAGCGATGCCGTGGCGATGACACCGACCTGCAGGGGAGTGAATCCGAGGGCGAGCAGGTAGACGGGCAACAGCACGGCCACGAAGCCGTCGCCGAAATCCCGCAGGGCGCGGGCGGCAAAGAGAAAAATCGCCGGATGTATCCGTTCCACCGGTCCAGTCTCTCGACGGTTTGCTTCCAGCATCAGCGTCGTGGCTTTGCAGCCAGGCACCTACCCGGAGCCGAAGATATCATGCTGGAGGAGACTTAAACGTGCCAGCCAGCGGTATTGGCCGCCTTCAAACGAAGAAAAACTCCTCCACACGCTGCTTGGCTTTCCGCAGCACCGGAAGGATCTCGCGCTCCATCGCCTCGACCGAGAAACGCGCCGACTGGGTCGAGACGTTGATGGCGGCGACGGTACGGCCGGCGCGGTCGTTGACCGGCACGGCGATCGAGCGCAGGCCGAGCTCCAATTCCTCGTCGACGACGGCGAAGCCATCCACCCTCGCCTTGTCGATGGCCTTGCCCAGCGCGGCACGGCTGGTGATCGTCTTCGGCGTCCGTCGCTCGATCGTCGCTTCGCCGAGAAAAGCCTTCAACTCGTCCGCTGCCAGGCCGGAGAGCAGCGCGCGACCCATCGAGGTGCAGTAGGCAGGCAGCCTCGTGCCGATGTCGAGCGCGACGCTCAATATCCGGCGGCCGGGGATGCGCGCGACATAGACGACGTCCTCGCCCGACAGCACTGCCGCATTGCAGGCCTCGTCGAACTGCCCGGCCACCTCACGCATGATGGGCGTGGCAAAGGTCCATAGTGAAGCGCCGCCGAGCCATGTTCGGGCAACGGTCAACAGGCGCGGCGACAGCGAGAACAGCCGGCCCGATTGCGTCGCATAGCCAGTGGCTACCAACGTCAGCAGGAAACGGCGTGCGCCGGCGCGCGTCAGGCTCGCCTCCTCGGCCATCTCCGTCAGCGTCATGCCAAGCGGATGGCGAGCGAGGATCTCCATCACCGCCAAGCCGCGTTCCAGCGAGCCGACATGATCGCGTGATACTGGCTCGTCTTCCATGGGCGTTCCCAGGCTGGCGTTGACTCTGCACAAAGCGCCGAGTTAGAAATATCTCATATAGAACTTATGTTCGCAATGCGAACTTTTTCAATCTCCGGAGCCGCCACGATGGTCAAGTTCCTGCCGCTGAAAGAGGCCGTTGCGGAGAATTTGCATGATGGCGACGCGGTCGCTTTCGAAGGCTTCACCCATCTGATCCCGACCGCCGCCGCGCATGAAGCGATCCGCCAGGGCTTTCGCGACCTGACCCTGATCCGCATGACGCCCGACCTGATCTACGACCAGATGATCGGCATGGGCATCGCCAAGAAGATCGTCTTCTCCTATCTCGGCAATCCGGGCGTCGGCCTGCTCAGGCGCGCCCGCGACGCCATCGAGAACGGCTTTCCGCGCGCGATCGAGGTCGAGGAGCACAGCCATGCCGGCATGGCCAACGCTTACGAGGCGGGTGCCGCCGGCCTGCCCTGCGCGGTGTTTCGCGGCTATCGCGGCGCGGGTCTTGCCGCGGTCAATCCGAACATCAAATCCATCACCTGCCCGTTCACCGGCGAGGTGCTTGCCGCCGTTCCGGCGATCCGGCCCGACGTCACCTTCATCCACGCGCAGAAGGCGGACCGCAAGGGCAACGTGCTGGTCGAGGGCATCATCGGCATCCAGAAGGAGGCGGTGCTGGCGGCAAAGCGCGCAGTGGTGACGGTCGAGGAAGTGGTCGACAATTTCGACGACCTGCACCCCAACCTCACCGTGCTGCCGAGTTGGACGATCGCGGCGATCTCGGTCGTGCCTGGCGGCTCGCATCCCTCCTACACGCATGGCTATTACGAACGCGACAACGCCGCCTATCTCGAATGGGACGAAATCGCCGCCGACCGCGACCGCTTCCAGGCCTGGATCAAGAAGAACGTCATCGAGAGCACGGCGGACGACTTCGCCGCCCGCGTCGAGCATCTGAGGAAAGCCGCATGAGCGACGCCGACAATCCGGGCTTCACCCCGAACGAGATGATGACGATTGCCGCAAGCCGCGCGCTGAGAAACGACGATGTCTGCTTCGTCGGCATCGGCGCGCCATCGGCGGCCTGCAACGTCGCGCGGCTGACGCATGCGCCGGACATCACGCTGATCTATGAAAGCGGCACCATCGGCACAGCGCCCGACGTTCTGCCGCTGTCGATCGGCGACGGCGAATTGTGCGAGACGGCGGTCACCACGGTCGCGGTGCCGGAGATGTTCCGCTACTGGCTGCAGGGTGGCCGCATCTCGATCGGCTTCCTGGGTGCGGCCCAGCTCGACAAGTTCGGCAACATCAACACCACCGTCATCGGCGACTACGCGCATCCCAAGACCCGCCTGCCCGGCGGCGGCGGCGCGCCGGAGATCGCGACCTCGTCAAGAGAGGTTTACATCACCATGGCGCAGTCGAAGCGCAGCATGGTCGAGACGATCGACTTCTTCACCTCCTTCGGCCATGGCGACGGCGGCGATCATCGCCAGCGCCTCGGCATCGACACGGCCGGCCCGACGCTTCTGATCACCGACCTCGCTGTCTGGAAGCCGGACCCTGTTACCAAGGAATTCACCGTCGTGTCGCTGCATCCCGGCGTCACCCGCGAAGAGGTGCAGGCGACTTGTGGCTGGACGGTCAAGTTTGCCGAGGCCCTTGACGAGACGCCGGAGCCGACGGAACTCGAGCTGAAGACATTGCGCGACCTCCAGGCCCGCACCAAGGCGGCGCATCAAGGGACCGCCAAAGGGAAAGCTGCATAGATGACCGACGCCTTCATCTGCGACTACATCCGCACGCCGATCGGCCGCTTCGGCGGCGCACTGTCGTCGGTGCGCGCCGACGATCTCGCCGCCATCCCGCTCAAGGCCTTGATCGAGCGCAACGCCGGCGTCGACTGGGCGGCAATCGACGACGTCGTCTATGGCTGCGCCAACCAGGCCGGCGAGGACAACCGCAACGTCGCGCGCATGGCGCTGCTGCTTTCCGGCCTCCCGCAGGACGTTCCGGCTTCGACCGTCAACCGGCTGTGCGGCTCCGGCATGGATGCCGTCACCATCGCCGCGCGCGCCATCAAATCAGGCGAGGCCGAGCTGATGATCGCCGGTGGTGTGGAATCGATGAGCCGCGCACCCTTCGTCATGCCGAAGGCCGACACGGCCTTTTCGCGCAATGCCGAGATTTACGACACCACCATCGGCTGGCGCTTCGTCAATCCGCTGATGAAGAAGCAATACGGCGTCGATTCCATGCCGGAGACCGGCGAGAACGTCGCAGAAGATTTTTCCGTCAGCAGAGCCGACCAGGACGCTTTTGCCGTGCGCAGCCAGGACAAGGCGGTCGCGGCGCAGGCCAATGGCCGGCTGGGTAGGGAGATCACGCCGGTCACCATCCCGCAGAAGAAAGGCGAGCCGGTTCTAGTATCGAAGGATGAGCATCCCCGCGTGGGCACGACCATCGAGGCGCTGGCCAAGCTGCCGACGCCATTTCGCCAGGGTGGCACAGTCACCGCCGGCAATGCCTCCGGCGTCAACGACGGCGCCGCCGCCCTCATCGTCGCCTCGGAAGCAGCGGCGAAGAAGCATGGCCTGACGCCGATCGCCCGCATCCTCGGCGGTGCCGTCGCCGGTGTCGCGCCACGCATCATGGGCATCGGCCCGGCGCCGGCCACCAAGAAGCTCTGCGCCCGTCTTGGCTTGACGCCCGACCAGTTCGACGTCATCGAATTGAACGAAGCCTTCGCCTCCCAAGGCATTGCCGTGCTCCGCCAGCTCGGAGTTTCCGAGACGGCGGAGCATGTCAACCCCAACGGCGGCGCCATCGCGCTCGGTCATCCGCTCGGCATGTCCGGCGCACGCATCACCGGAACGGCGGCGCTGGAGCTCGGCGAGCGAGGCGGCAAGCTGGCTTTGGCCACCATGTGCATCGGCGTCGGTCAAGGCATCGCGATCGCGCTTGAGCGGGTCTGACGGCTTCCGCCGATCAATAGGGAAGGCCGACGTAGTTTTCGGCGAGCGCCGTAGAAGCCGCCTTGGAATGCACGAGATAGTCGAGCTCGGCTTCCTGGATGCGCTGGCCGAACTCGCCCGTCTCGGGAAAGCGGTGCAGGATCGTCGTCATCCACCAGGAGAAGCGCACCGCTTTCCACACACGCGCCAGCGCCTTGGCTGAGTAGGCGTCGAGCCCGGCTTCCGACCTGCCGGAGTAGAATTCGCGAAGCCCGGCAAAGAGATAGCGCACGTCGCTGGCAGCGAGGTTGAGACCCTTGGCGCCGGTGGGCGGCACGATATGGGCGGCGTCGCCGACCAGGAACAGCCTGCCGAAACGCATCGGTTCGGCGACGAAGGACCGCAGCGGCGCGATCGACTTCTCGAAGGACGGCCCGGTGGTGACGGCGGCCGCCGTCTGCGGCGGCAGGCGGCGCCTAAGTTCATCCCAGAAGCGGTCGTCCGACCAGGCCTCGACGCGCTCATCGGCGGGAACCTGCACATAGTAGCGGCTGCGGTGCGGCGAGCGCATCGAGCACAGCGCGAAGCCCCGCTCGTGATTAGCATAGATCAGTTCGTGATCGGCCGGCGGCACCTCCGCCAGCACGCCCAGCCAGCCGAACGGATATTGCCGCTCGAAGGTCTTCAGCGCGTTTTCCGGCACCGATCTGCGGCTGACGCCATGATAGCCGTCGCAGCCGGCGATGAAGTCGCAATCGATGCGATGCGCAGCCCCATCCTTGTCGTAGGTGACGAAAGGCGATACCCCGCCAAAATCGTGCGGCGCGACGTTCGCCGCTTCGTAAACGGTGACGAGCCCCGCCGCCTCCCGCTTGTCCATCAAGTCGTGCGTCACCTCGGTCTGCCCGTAGACGGTGACGTGCTTGCCGCCGGTCAAGCCCGTGAGGTCGATACGATGCAGTCGCCCGCCGAAGGCAAGCGAAATGCCCGCATGCGGCAGGCCTTCGGCATGGAGCCTGTCCGCGGCGCCCGCCTCGCCGAGCAGATCGACCGTGCCCTGCTCAAGCACGCCGGCGCGCACCCGGCCGAGCACATGCTCGCGGCTCGACCGCTCCAGGATGATCGTCTCGACGCCGATGGTGGCAAGCAACTGGCCGAGCAAGAGGCCGGACGGTCCGGAGCCGATGATGGCGACCTGCGTGCGCATTAGATCCCTTCACACATGTCATTCTCCCAAAACCGCAGCGCACTTTGGGCGACATGCGTTAGTGGCCGATGCTCTCGATCCGACCGGCAAGCTCGGCGGCGAGCCTGAGCGCGGCTGCCGTCGCCACCACCATCTGCGGCAGGATGAGCCATTCCAGTGTCCAGGCCGCGCCCGAGCGTTCCTGCTCGTGCACCAGCGCCTGATGCACGCCGGAAAGCTGCGTGGCGCTGAAGCGGGCAAGCGCCACCAGCGCCTCGGCCTTCACCGGATTCTGCTTGTGCGGCATGGCCGACGAGCCGCCAGCACCGGCGAGCTTGATGTCGGATTCGCCCTGCGCCATCAGCGCGATGTCCTGGCCGAACTTGCCGAGGCTGCCGGCGACCAGCGACAGCCAGCCGGCGAATTCGGCGAGCGCATCGCGCTGGCTATGCCATTGCGGCGCGTCGGCAAGACCGAGTTTGGCGGCAAGCGCCGCGCGCACGGCCGGCGCCTTGCCGCCGAGCTTATCGAGTATCCCGGCCGCACCACCGAATTGCACAACAAGCAGCCGGTCGGACTGTTCCTTGAGACGATGCTGGTGACGCTCGAGCGGCGCCCGCCACGAAACGATCCGGTCCGCCGCCGTGATCGGGATTGCCGGCTGCATGCGCGTCACCGCCATCAGCGCCCTGCCTCCGAATTCCTCTTCGAGTCCGGCGAGCCTCACGATGTTCTCGCTGAGCAGCAGGCCGATATGCTCGACCGCCTGGCGCAGGCGCAGCATCAGCGAGGTGTCGATAACGTCCTGGCTGGTCGCGCCGAGATGAACGAATTCGCCATGCGGCTCGCCAACCGCCGCCCGGAGCTGGCGCACCAGTTCCGGCACCACGACGCCATCGTTCGTGACGCCGGCGCGCAGCTTCGCAGTGTCCGGCCGGAACGAAGCCAATGCTTTGACGATCGCAGCCTCGGCCTCGTGCGGGATCACACCGCATTCGGCTTCCGCCTCGGCCAGCGCGCGCTCGAAACCAAGCATCGCGGCGATGTCCGCTTCCACGGAGAAATGCCTCGCCGCCTCTTCGTCGCCGAGCAGGCCGGAAAGCAGCGGATGATCGAAAGGCGAAACGGTCATGTCGGTCACGGTCAGCTGTCGAAGAAGACCGTCTCCTTCTCGCCTTGCAGGTGGATGTCGAAGACGTAGGTGTCGCCCTGGCGCTCGGCGATCAGCGTCGGCGCGCGAACCCGATGCTCGATGCGGGCAAGGATCGGATCCTCGGCATTGGCCTTTTCCTCGTCGGAGAAATAGAGCCTTGTGTGCAGGCCGATATTGATGCCGCGCGCCACGATCCACAGTGTGATGTGCGGCGCCATCAGCCGGCCGTCGCGGAACGGCACGCGGCCCGGCTTGATCGTCTGGAACAGGCAGACGCCGGTTTCCATGTCGGTTGGCTGCCGGCCCCAGCCCTGGAAATTGGGATCGGCCGCGCCGCGCAGTTCGGTGGGCGAATTGTAGAGCCCCTTGGCGTCAGCCTGCCAGATCTCGATCAGCGCGTCCTTGAGCGGCGTGCCGGTGCCATCGAGCACGCGGATGCGCAATTCGATGCGCTCGCCCTTGGTCTGGTCGTTGACCATCGTGGAGCCAAGGTCATTTTCGTAGACGCCGCCGATGCCGCAGAAATTCGGCGTCAGCCCGATATGCACATAGGGCCCGGCGGTCTGCGAAGGGCTCTCCTTCAGCCGGTCGAGCGACTGCGCCATCAATTGCCCTCCAGCCTGTTCTCGAACAGCGTCGAGCGCCGCCCGCGCAGCACGATGTCGAACTTGTAGGCAAGCGCGTCCATCGGGATCGTCGACTGCATGTCGAGCGCGGCAATCAACGCGTCCACGGCTCGCTTGTCGGAGATGCCGCCGACGATCGGGCAGCGCCAGATCAGCGGATCGCCTTCGAAATACATCTGCGTGATCAGCCGCTGCGCGAAACCGTGGCCGAACATCGAGAAGTGGATATGCGCCGGGCGCCAGTCGTTCGGGCCGTTCGGCCAGGGATAGGGTCCGGGCCTGACGGTGCGAAAGCCATAGCCGCCGTCCTCGCTGGTGATGGCGCGGCCGCAGCCGCCGAAATTCGGATCGAGCGGCGCAAGATAGCCGTCCTTCTTGTGGCGGTAGCGGCCGCCGGCATTGGCCTGCCAGAATTCGAGCAGCACACCGGGCACGCCCTTGCCCCGCTCGTCGAGCACGCGTCCGTAAACGATAATGCGCTCGCCGATGGCGCTCTCGCCGGGTTTCGCGAAATTGTGGATCAGGTCGTTGTCGAGCTCGCCGAGCATGGCATGGCCGAAGACCGGGCCGGTGAGTTCCGACAGCGTGTTGTCGAAGGCGACCAAGGCCTTCTGCGGCGAGCGCAGCACCGAGCTCTTGTAGCCCGGCGTGAACGCCGGCGGGTGCCATTGGCGGTCGCGCGGGAAGAAGGCGCCGGTTTCCGGCGTCCGGTTGGAGCCGGCCTCAGGCATGGGCATCGTCCATCTGCGAGAACACCTCCTTGGCGATCTTGAAGGCGCGGTTGGCGGCCGGCACTCCGGCATAGATTGCGACATGCAGGAAGGCTTCGCAGATGTCGTCGCGGGATGCGCCGGTGTTGGCGGTGGCGCGCACATGCATGGCCACCTCCTCGTCATGGCCGAGTGCTGCGAGCAGCGCCAGCGTCACGATCGAGCGCTCGCGCTTCGACAGGCCGGGGCGCGCCCACACCGTTCCCCAGGCGGCCTCGGTGATCAGTTGCTGGAACGGCCGGTCGAAATCAGTGGCGGCATCCTCGGCGCGGTCGACATGCGGATCGCCGAGCACGGAGCGGCGGACTTCAAGCCCGGTCCGGTACCGGTTCTCTTTCTTGGAGACATCATCCATGGAGTTGCTTTCCCTTGGGAAGCGAAGCGACGAAGTCGCGGATCAGGGCGGCAAGCGCGTCGGGCTGCTCGATGCAGGGGATGTGCCCGGCGCCGCGGACCACCTCGAAGCGCGCGCCGGGGATCAGATCGGCCAGCGCGCGGACAAGATCGGGCGGCGTCGAGCCGTCCTGGTCGCCGACGATGCAGAGCGTCGGCACCGCTATTCGACGCGCGCTGTCGGTGAAATCGGCATCACGGACCGCGATGCAGGTGCCGATATAGCCGGGCAAAGCCTGCCTGGTCAGCATGTTGCGGCAGCCGGCGAGATCGGCCGCTCGCGCTTGGTGGAAATCCGGCGTGAACCACACCTTCATTATGCCGTCGGCGATCGCCTCGATGCCGTCGCGCTCGATGGTTGCAATACGGGTATTCCAGCTTTCGGCGGTGCCGATCTTGTGCGCGGTGTCGCTGAGGATCAGCGCCTCGACAAGCTCGGACCG
Organism: Mesorhizobium sp. M1E.F.Ca.ET.045.02.1.1; assembly: GCF_003952485.1. NCBI lineage: Bacteria > Pseudomonadati > Pseudomonadota > Alphaproteobacteria > Hyphomicrobiales > Phyllobacteriaceae > Mesorhizobium > Mesorhizobium sp. M1E.F.Ca.ET.045.02.1.1. Next base: position 4,256,221 of record NZ_CP034447.1, on the reverse strand, counting down.
CCGCGCGTAAAGCCCCTGCGCGACCATGCCGCCGACGGACAGGCCGCAGAGCACCACCTTGCCGAAGCCGAAGTGATCGATGAGCGCGCTCAGATCGTCGGCGTGGTCGTCAATCGAGCGCACGCCGCCGCCGATATCGGAGAGCCCCTGGCCGCGCTTGTCGTAGACGAGCATCGGCATTTCTCCGGCAAGCCGCGCCACGATGTCGTCCCAGATCCGGAAGTCGGTGCCGAGCGAATTGATGAAGATGATCGGACGCAAAATGCCCGTCGCCTCGATATAGCGGTGGTGCAGCGTCACGCCGCCTATGCTGACGAATGGCACGATTTCGATCCTCCAAACGCACATTGCACGAGCTATTTGGTTCGGTAAAATGATATTTTGCGGCGTTTCATTAACTTTGAGGTTATCAAACCGTGGCTGACAGCCGGATCCGCTTCCGCCATCTGCAGACGTTTCTCGAAGTTGCGCGGCAGGGAAGCGTGGCGCGCGCGGCCGACTTCCTGCATGTCAGCGCGCCGGCCGTGACCAAGACCTTGCGTGAGCTGGAAGAGGCCCTTGGCATCGCGGTGGTCGAGCGCGACGGCCGCGGCATCCGCGTCACAAGGCTCGGCGAGATATTCCTTAGCCATGCCGGCTCGGCGATCTCGGCGCTGAAGCGCGGCGTCGATTCCGTCAGGCAGGACGGCGCGATCAACCGCCACCCGATCCGCATCGGCGCGCTGCCGACCGTCTCGGCGCGGGTGATGCCGCTGGCGATGAATCTCTTCCTCCAAGAGAACACGAGCGCCGCGATCAAGATCGTCACCGGCGAGAACGCGGTGCTGCTCGAGCAGTTGCGCACCGGCGCGCTCGACCTCGTCGTCGGCCGCCTCGCGGCGCCGGAAAAAATGACCGGCTTCTTCTTCGAGCATCTTTACTCCGAGCAGGTGCTGTTCGTGGTGCGCGCAGGGCATCCCCTGTCGGAGCCGGGAGCGGACATTTTCGCGCGTCTCGACGAGTTTCCCGTGCTGATGCCGACCCGGGAATCCGTCATCCGGCCTTTCGTCGACCGTCTCTTCATCACCAACGGCATGACCGCGCCCGCCACCGAGATCGAGACCGTTTCGGATTCCTTTGGCCGCTCCTTCATGCGCCAGAGCAACGCAGTGTGGATCATCTCGGCCGGCGTCGTCGCCAACGAGATCGCCAGCGGCGCCTTCGTCGTCCTCCCGGTCGACACCGAGGAAACCAAGGGGCCGGTGGGCTTGACCATGCGCACCGACACCGCCCCCTCGCCTGCCTTCACGGTCCTCCTGCAGACCATTCGCGAGGCGGCACGGCACCACGCCTGAAGCTTCCGCAATTCCACGAAAGGCGTGGCAATTTCCGCTCTGGAATTGTGTGAAAACAAACCGTTACTGCAGTTCGCTGGACTGCTCCAACGCGCGTCGGGCTGAACCGGACTCAGGCGACGCGCTTTAGATGCATGTCGTTCGCCAAAACCGCTGCGCACTTTTGGGCGACATGCATTAAGCGACCGAATGCGGTATCGCTGCCACGCCGAGCAGACCTTCGACGGTTTGCGGGCTGGCACGTAATGCGGCAGGCGTTCCCGACCAGGCGATCCGGCCGCGCTCGAGGATGAGCACATGATCGGCGAAATCCAGAGCGGCGCGGATCCTTTGCTCGACAAGCAGGATGGTCATGTCGCCGCCGGAGGCGAGGCGCGTCAGCGCGGCCATCAGCTCGTCGCAGATCACCGGAGCCAGTCCCTCCAGCGGCTCATCGAGCATCAGGATGGACGGGCGGCCCAGTATGGTGCGCGCTGTTGTCAGCATCTGCTGTTCGCCGCCCGAGAGCTGGTTGCCGTAGTTGCGCCTACGCTCCTTGAGCCTCGGAAACATCGCGTAGGCCTCGTCCACTGCCGATCGTTCGCGATCCTTCAACCCGACGAAAAGGTTTTCCTCGACGGTCAGCGACGGAAAGATGCAGCGCTCCTGCGGGACGTAGCCGAGACCCTGCCAGGCGCGCGACGCACCGTCCATTCCGGTAATGTCGATATCGCCGAGCTTGATTGCTCCGGCGTGCCGCCGCGTCTGGCCGGCGATGGTGGCGAGCAGCGTCGACTTGCCGACACCGTTTCGCCCGAGCACGGCCAGCCGGGCACCTGCTTCCGCCTCGAACGATACGTCCTCGAGCACTCGCGTCTGGCCGTAGCCTGCGCTTAAGCCCGAAACCTCAAGCCGCGCCGCGGTCATCGGCATAACTCCCGAGATAAGCTTCCCGCACGCGCCGATCCTTCGCTGCGTCACTGGGCGTGCCGTCGAAGATGATCCTGCCCGCTGCCAGCACGATGACCCGTCTTGCAAATCGGAACACGAGGTCCATGTCGTGCTCGATCATCAGCACCGCCAGATCCGCGGGAAGCCCGGCAAGCGCGGCGTCGATGCGCGGCGTCTCGCTCTGCGGAACGCCCGCCGCCGGCTCGTCCAGCAACAGCACCTTGGGCCTCAGCGCCAGCGCGAAGGCGATCTCCAGCAGCCGCTGCTGCCCATAGGCGATCTCTGCCACCTTGCGGTCGGCGGCGCTCTCCAGGCCAAGCGTGGCCAGGAGCGCCCCGCTCTCCGTGAGCACGTCGGGCATTGTCCAGAACGTCCCGAACATGCGGCCGGTCCGGCCCTGGCGTTGCAGGATAGCGAGCGCCAGATGTTCCCGAGGCGTCATCTCGGGAAAGAGGCGGGTGACCTGAAAGGATCGCACCAGGCCGCGCCGGACACGTTGCATCGGGCTCATGCCGCCAAGTTCTTCGCCCGCGAGCCGCACAACACCGGAGTCGGGCTTCAGATGGCCCGTTACGAGATTGACGAAGGTGGTCTTGCCGGCTCCGTTCGGCCCTATCAGCGCCACGCGGTCGCCGGGGGCCATCGTCAGCGACACGGCCTGGGTGACCGCCAGCCCGCCGAAAGAACGCGTCAGTCTCTCGACCTCGAACACCGGCGTCATCGGCGCCTCGATCGTTCAAGCAGCCGGACAGAAGTGCCGAAGATGCCCCTGGGCGCAAACAGCACGACCAGGACCAGCAGCGCACCGACGATCGTCAGCCAGTGGAATGGGTTGGCGGCCGAGACGAAGTCCTCGAACAGCATGAAGACGACCGTTCCGACAATCGCGCCATAGAGCGAGCCTGTCCCGCCGAGCACCAGCATCACCAGCGCCGAAGCCGACAGGGTGAAGCTCACGCTGTCCAGCCCGACCACTTGGGTGGAGATCGCGTTGAGCCCCCCGCCAACGCCCGCGACCAGGCCCGAGACGACATACATTGCGAGCAGCGTCTTGCTGACGGGCGCCCCCATTGCCGCGACCCGGATCGGATCCTGCCGGATGCCGCGGCAGAGCATGCCGAACGGCGAGCGGGCCAACCGCTGCAGCAGAAACAGCACGATCAGCAGCAGTGCTACGCCCAGCGCATATGCCGTGTGTCCCCAGAGATCGAAGGCGAAGACGCCGAAGAGTGGCGTCGGCGCAATATCCGTCAGGCCATCGCTGCCGCCCGTCCAGCCGGCGGCCTTGTTGGCCGCTTCGTGGAACAGATTGACGATGGCGATCGACAGCACGAGCTGCCCGAGCCCATGGCCGCGCAGGATGACGAAGCCGGACAAGAGGCCGGCGAGCGCCCCGCCGGCACTGCCCGCCGCGATCATGGCGACCGGGTCTGAAATGCCGAAATGCGCAGCGGCGATCCCGGCCGCATAGGCGCCCGCGCCGAATAGGGCTGCATGGCCAAGCGTCGCCACGCCGCAAAAACCGGTCACGAGATCGAGCGACAGCACCAGCATGATCATGCCGATGATGCGTGTGAGCAATGCCAGATTGTCGGGGAACAAAAGATAGCCTGCCCCTGCCGCCGCGAGCACGGCCGCAAGGCCGATCCAGTCGGCGGAGGCGGAGAACCGTGGTCGGGCGACTGGCCTGGCGGCGCCTGTGAGGTGGTCGGCGTTCATGCCTTAGGCCCTTCCGAGAAGGCCGCGCGGAAAGGCGCAAACGATGAGGATGACGGCCAGGTAGAAGAAGAACTCGCCATAGTCCGGCATCAGGTACCGCCCCGCGGTGTCGACCGCACCGAGCACGAGGCAGGCAAGCAAGGCTCCGCCGATCGAGCCGGCGCCGCCCACCGCGACCACGACCAGGAAGGTCACCATGTAGCGCAGCGCGTAATATGGCTCGATCGGCAGCAATTCGGCCCCCACGACACCGCCGAAGGCGGCAAGCCCGGCCGAGACCGCGAAGCTCGCTGCATAGACGGATTTCGTCCGGACACCCAGCGCGGCGGCCATCGGCGTGTTATCCACGGAAGCGCGCAGCTTCACGCCAAAGGAGGTCCGCTCGACCAGGTACCAGAGGGCGGCGGCAACGGCGAAGCCGCACAGGATCGCAAAGAGTTTGTGGGCAGCAATCGAACGGAAGCCGAGATCGACCGGCCCGCTCAGCAGCCCCGGCAGTGGGATGGTCTTGAGCGTCGGTCCGAAGGTGTAGTTGGCGATGCCGATGACGCAGAAGGTGATGCCGATCGTCATCAGCACCTGGATGAGTTCCGGAGCATTGTAGATGCGGCGGTAGAGCAGCCTTTCGATCGGCGCCGCGATGACCACGGTTCCTGCGACCGCGAGCACGAGCCCGACGACATAGCCGAGGCCGAGATCGCGCATGGCATAGGAGGCCAGATAGCCTCCCACCATGGCGAAAGCTCCGTGCGCCAGGTTCACCACCCGCATCAGCCCCATGGTCAGCGACAGGCCGATCGAGATGACGAAAAGCACCATGCCGTAGGCAAGGGCGTCGACCGCGACGCTGAGCACGCTTTGCATGGTTCACTCCGGAGGCCGCCCGCAGGCTGCCGCCTGCAGGCAAGAACATGGACGCTGAGGGCTTGCCTGCGCAAGGCTATTTGGCGGCGGCGAGACCCGGGTCCGTCATGTTGGGGAAGGTCTGGATCTCCTTGTTGTAATAGGTGCCGTCCTCGGCCTTGGCGACCTCCCGCAGATAGATGTTCTGCGTGATATGGCGGCTTTCGGGGTCGATCGATACCGGTCCTCGCGGACTTTCCCAGGCCATTCCCTTGACGGCATCGACGGCCTTCTTGGCGTCCTGCTTGCCGCCCGTCGCCTCGATCATCTTGTAGATGACCCTCATGCCGTCATAGGCGCTGACCGACGGGAAGGACAACTCCGCCGGATTGCCGATCGCGGTGCGCGCCGCCGCGACGAACTTCTTGTTCTCGCCGGAGTCGTGCGCAATCGAGTAGTGGAAGGTGGTCGTGACGCCGAGAGCCGTATCGCCCAGCGCCGGAAGATCGGATTCCTGCGTCAGGTCGCCAGGCGCCAGGAACTGGATGCCGGCCTGCTTGAGGCCGTTCTCGTTATACGACTTCAGGAAGCCGAGCGTGGTCGGGCCGGAGGGCAGGAAGGCAAAGACCGCCTCGGCGCCGGAATCCTTAACCCGCTGCATGATCGGGCTGAAATCGGTCGTCGACAGGGGCATGCGGATCGACTCGACGATTTGCCCGCCATCCGCCTTGAAGGTGGTCGCGAAAGCCGTTTCGGCATCGACGCCGGGCCCATAGTCGCTGACGGCGGTAATGACCTTCTTGATACCGCGCTGGGCCGCCACCTTCGCCATCGGCACCGACGTCTGCCAGAGCGTGAAGGACGTGCGCACGACGAGCGGACTCTTGGTCACGATCGCCGAGGTAGCCGCATTCATGATCACCATCGGCACGTTGGCCTGCTCAAGAAGTGGCGTGACGGCCATGGCATCGGGTGTGAAATAGAAGCCTGCGAGATACTGGACGTGCTCCTTGACGACCAGATCCTGGGCAAGTGATTTGGCCTGCGCGGGATTTGCCGCCGGAAGGTCGCGATAGACGATCTCGACATCATCATTGCCGACCTTGGCGCCGTTCAACGCCGTCCAGGCATCGATGCCGGCCTTGAAATTCTTGCCTTGAATGGCGAACGGGCCGGAAAACGGGCCGATCACACCGACCTTGATCGTATCCGCCAAGGCGGTTCCGCCGAGTGCGATCGCCGCAACCGCGGCCAGCAGCATGCGCCTCATAGTTCTCCTCCCTCGCGCGGCCGCCCAGCTTTAAACGGGGATTTTTCAGCCGCATCGTCTCGGTCTCTCATGCCGAAATGGTAATGTAAAATGAAAATCAGTCGCCGATTATTAACCTCCCGGATATGATTCGATCGAAATCCGGCGCACTTGCATCGTTTCCCTTTGCGGTGCGTGCGTGCCGGCAGCGATACGCTCTCTCATCGAACCAGATCGAGGATTCTGGCGGCCTATCCGGTCGGATCTGCCGACGATATAACGCCTTCGAGGCGATGATGGCATCCTCACCGCGTTACCAAGGAAAGCCGCTCCGACGGATAGCTATGACTTCAAAACGCAACGTCCTTTTCATCATGTGCGACCAGCTGCGGTTCGATTATCTGAGCTGCGCCGGACACAAGAGCCTGAAGACGCCGAACATCGACCGGCTAGCCGGCCGCGGCGTCCGCTTCACCAACGCCTATGTGCAATCGACGGTGTGCGGTCCCTCGCGCATGAGCGCCTATAGCGGCCGCTATGTCCGCTCGCATGGCTCGACCCATAACGGCGTGCCACTGAGGGTCGGCGAGCCGACGCTGGGCGATCACCTGCGCGAGGTCGGCGTGCGCACGGCGCTGATCGGCAAGACGCATATGACAGCCGACGAGGAAGGCATGGAGCGGCTTGGCATCGCCCGGGATTCGATCATCGGCGTGCGCGTCGCGGAATGCGGCTTCGAGCCGTTCGAGCGCGACGACGGCCTGCACCCCTCGACCAGCTACGACCCCGATCCGGCCTACGACACCTACCTGCGCGAGCACGGCTTCAACGCCGAAAACCCCTGGGAGCATTGGGCGAATTCCGGCGAGGGCGAGAACGGCGAGAACTTCAACGGCTGGCTCCTCGTCCACGCCGACAAGCCGGCGCGCATTCCCGAGGAACATTCCGAGACGCCTTACATGACTCGCCGCGCCATGCGCTTCATCGAGGAGGCCGAAGCCAAGGGCGAGGCCTGGTGCGCGCATCTCTCCTACATCAAACCGCACTGGCCCTATATCGTGCCGGCGCCTTACCACGATATGTATGGCAAGGCGGATATCCAGCCGCCGGTCCGCAGCGAGGCGGAGCGCATCTCGCCAAATCCGATTTTCGAGGCCTTCCAGCAGGAGCGCTACTCAAAGAACCTCTCGCGCGACGAGGTCCGCGAGACGGTCATCCCCTGCTACATGGGCCTGATCAAGCAGATCGACGACCAGCTCGGCCATTTGTTCGACTTCATGGAGAAGCGCGGCCTGTTCGGGAACACGCTTGTCGTCTTCACCTCCGACCATGGCGACTATCTCGGCGACCATTGGCTGGGCGAAAAATACCTGTTCCACGACGTCGCGGTGAAGGTTCCGATGATCGTCTACGATCCGCGCACGGAAGCCGACGCCACGCGCGGAACCACGTCAGACGCGCTGGTCGAGATGATCGATCTCGCGCCGACCTTCCTCGACTACCTCGGCGGCAAGGCCAAGCCGCATATCCTCGAAGGCCGCTCGCTGCTGCCGCTCACTTCCGGCGAACGGAAAAGCCTGCGCAACTTTGCGATCAGCGAATACGACTTTAGCGGCGATGCGGCGCGGCTGAAGCTCGCCATGCCGGTGTCGGACTGCAAGCTCTACATGGTGACCGACGGCCGCTTCAAACTCGTCCATGGCGAAGGCGTGCCGCCGATGCTCTTCGATCTCCGGACTGACCCCGGCGAGCTGCGCGACCTTGGCAGCGAGCCGTCGGCGGCCGCCGATATCGAGCGGCTGCGCAAAGTGCTGATGCGCTGGCTGGCGCTTCCCAACAACCGCATCACCGTTCCCGACGAATGGCTGACCGAGATCGACGACAAGATCGAGCATTTCGATCCGATCGTCGGCTCGGGTGTGCTCATCGGCTACTGGGACGAGGCAGAGCTTGCCGAGCAGCAGGAGGCGCGCCGCCGCTGGCTGGCGCGCCAACGTAGCGAGTAGAAGGCCCGCTTATCCCAGCGTCAGTCCGGCCTTCTTCGCCTCCTCTCGCAGGAAGGGCAGCCCGACCTCGATGACGTCGCGCGGGTCCTCCGCCACCGGGCGCCACACCGCGAGCCCGCCGGCAATGTCGACATCGACATGGTTCATGCTTTCGAGCGTGATCGCGCCTTCATAGCCGATGTCGGCGATCGCCTTCATGCAGGCCGCCCAGTTGAGCATGCCCCGCCCCGGCACGCCGCGATTGGCCTCCGACACATGGACATAGCCGAGGAAGGGCGCCGACGCCTCGAAGCCGGCGGCAAAGCTCTCTTCCTCGATATGCATGTGGTAGGTGTCGAGATGGATGAAGATGTTGTCGGCGCCGATCCGCTCGATGATCCGCGCCGCGTCGATGCCGCGGTTGATCAGATGCGTCTCGTAACGGTTGCAGGGCTCGATGCCGAGCTTCAGGCTGCGCGACTTCGCCGACTTCGCCGCCCGTTCGAGGAAGCGGCATATGCCGTCGATCTCCCTTTGCGTCGTCGCCCGGCCGGTCGTCTTGCCGATCGTGCCGTAGGTGACGCCGCCGAGCGCCTCACTGCCCACCTCGTTGCAGACCTTGAAGGCCGGCTGCAGGAAGTCGAGCGCCTCATCCGGCCGTTCGACCACGTCGAGCGCGCGCGGCAGGCCGAGCGACGGGATGAGCTCGACGCCATAATGGTTGGCGAAGCCGCGCGTGCGCTTGGTGTCGATCTCCTCGGGGCGCAGCAGCGGGATCTCCATCAGCCCGATGCCAAGCTCCTTTAGCCGGTCCATCTGCGGCTCGATGCGGCCAAGATCCCAGACCGGAGCGATGGCGAAAGTGTGCAGTCCAAATGTATTCATAAGCTCAGCCTCGTTGTTCATGCGCCGCGGCGGCGGCGATATCGCCGCCGCCGACGATGCGGCTGACGACTTCGTTCATGTTGGTCCTGGCGGTGACGAGATCGGCATCCGCCCTTCCGTGGCGCAGCACCACGATGCGGTCGGTGACCGAAAGCACGTCGTTCAGCCGATGCGAGATCAGGATGACGGCGATGCCTTCCGACTTCAGCCGCCGGATGAGATCGAGCACGCTTTGCACCTCGCGCACGGCGAGCGCCGCCGTCGGCTCGTCCATGATGACGAGCTTCGGATTGAAGGTCAGCGCGCGGGCGATCGCTACCGTCTGCTGCTGGCCGCCGGAGAAGGAGCCGACGGAGCGGCTGATCGACGGCAGATGTGCGCCCAACCGCTCGATCATCCGCGCCGCCTGGCGGTCCATCTCCGCCTTGTCGACGAAGCCGGGAAACAGGCCGAGCAGCCTTTTCGTCGGCTCGCGTCCAAGGAAGATGTTCGACGCCACATCCTGTTGTTTAGCGAGCGAAAGATCCTGGTAGATCATCTCGATGCCGAGGCGGCGCCGCTGGCCGGGATCGAGCGCAAGGATGTCCTTGCCGTCGAATTCGATCGAGCCGGTGTCGGCGCGGTAGATGCCGGTGATGGTCTTCATCAGCGTCGACTTGCCGGCGCCATTGTCGCCGACCAGCCCGACCACTTCGCCGGCCGCGACCGACAGGTCGACGCCATGCAGCACGTCGACCGCGCCGAAGCTTTTGCGGATGCCGTGGAGCGAAAGCAGGGTCATACGCGCGACTCCTTCCGCACCTGGTACTGGTCGATGAAGACCGCGAGGATCAGCACCGCGCCGATCGCCATCTGCTGGTAATAGGACTGCACGGCTAGCAGCGTCAGGCCGTTCTGCAACACGCCCATGATCAGCGCGCCGATCATGGTTCCAAGGATCGAGGCGCGGCCGCCGAAGAGGTTGGTGCCGCCGATGATCGCAGCAGTGATTGCCGTAAGCTCGTAATTGATGCCGGCGGTCGGATCGCCGGCATTGACGCGGGCGGTGAAGAGCAGACCGGCAAGGCCGGCGAGCGCGCCGGACAGCGTATAGATGATGCGCCGGTGCTGCTCGACGCGGATGCCGGCCGCGCGCGCGGCACCCTCGCTGTCGCCGAGCGCCAGCGTGTGGCGGCCGAAGCGCGTATAGGCGAGCACCGCATGCGCGACGATCGCCGTCAGCACGAAGATGATGACCGGCATCGGAATGCCCAAGGGCCGTCCTTGCCCGATATAGACGATCTCGGGCGGCAGGCCGTAGATCGCCCTGCCCTGCGAGATGACCAGCGCCAGCCCGCGCGCCAGGCCCAGCATGCCGAGCGTGACGATGAAGGCCGGCACGAAGGCGCGAGTCACCAATTGCCCGTTGATATAGCCGGCAATCGCGCCGGCAAGGATGCAGGCGATCACGGCGAACACCGACGGCCAGCCGAGATTGACGGCAACGAAGGCGCCGGCCACGCCGGCGAGCCCCATGACCGATCCGAGCGAAAGGTCGAGCCCGCCCGAGCCGATGACGAAGGTGGCGGCAATCGCCAGCACGCCGATCGTCGAGGTCGCGAGCAGGATGTTGAGGAAATTGCTGAGCGACAGGAAGAAGGGCGACAGCAGCGCCATCGCCGCACTCAGCGCCAGAAGCACGACCAGGGACTCCAGCCTGATGTGGAGCCTCTCGACGGATGCGCGCTGCACCCGAGCCCAGAAACCGGGCTGCGCCGTTTCGGAAGACATGTTTTTTACCCTTCGGGTAGGGGTTAGGCAGTGGGGATTAGGGACTAGGCACCCCTACTGCCTACTGCCTCATTTCACATATTGCAGCATCGGCTCCTTGCCCGCGTCGAGCACGTCCTTGGTCAGCACCAAGGTGGGCACCGCGACGCTTTCCTCGACCTTCTCGCCGGCCAGCGCCTTCTTGACGTTCTCGACCGCCTGCTTGCCGACGAGATAGGGAAGCTGCGCGACGGAAGCGTTGAGACGGCCTTCCTTGATCGACTTCACCGCATCGACATTGCCGTCGACGCCGATCATCGTCACCTGCTGGCCTTTGCCCGCAGCGTAAACCGATTCCACGGCGCCCAGCGCCATGCCGTCATTGGCGCAGAAGATGGCGACGAGATCGGGATGCGCGGTCAGCGTGTCTGTGGCGATCGAGGCCGCCTTGCCGCGATCCCAGTCGCCCGGCAGCGAAGCGACGATCTGCAGCCCTGGCGCCAGTTCCTTCAGCTTGTCGGCGAAGCCCTTGGCGCGCTTCTCGCCGGTGATGTTGCCGGAGAGACCTTCGATCACCAGCACCGGACCCTTGGCGTCCTTGCCGAGCTTGGAGACGAGATATTCAGCACCCTGCGCGCCCGCCGCGACATTGTCGGAGCCGATATGGAAGGTGACCTTGACGCCTTCCTTGTCGAGAACCGCCTGGTCGAGATTGTTGTCGAGATCGACGATCTTGATGCCGGCGTCCTGCGCCGACTTCAGGCAAGGCAGGAGGTTGGTCGAGTTGATGGCCGCGGTGATCATCGCCACCGGCTTGCGTTCCAGCATCGTGTTGCAGAGGTTGAGCTGCGGCTCGGCCGCCTGGTCGCTTTCGGCCGCTTGCTGGAAGTATTTCACGCCGGCTTCCTTGGCGCCGTCGGCGACGCCCTGGGCCATCGCGCCCCAGAACGGATTGGCCAGCGTCTTCATCAGCACGCCGTATTCGCCGTCTTCTGCCCTGGCGGCGCCGACCGCTGACATTACCAAGGCGACGCCCAATGCAAGAGTAAATCGATTTATCTTCAGGATAAGCGATGTCATTCCAATCCTCCGTTTGTTTGCGCCGGGTGTCTGGGCCAGGGCCGGCGCTTTTCTTCCGTTGTCGACAATGGGGGCTATTGTCGGTCTCCTCCCCCGGAATGCGGGACGCTGCCTGGCGAGCCAACGGATTCCCGCATCAACACCTTGCAAGGTTCGAGCCGCGCCCTCGGCGGGCCGCCCTCGCCTTCGATCCTGCGAAACAAAACTTCCATTGCGTTGCCGGCGATCTCGCGCACCGGCTGCACCACGGCGGCGATGGCCGGCCAGGTCACCTGCATCCATTCGGCATCGTCGAAGCCGACCAGCGAGATGTCGTTCGGGCAATGCCAGCCGCGTCGCCGGAATTCCGACAGCGCCACCAGCGTGCCCTTGAGGAACAGCGAATAGACCGCCGTCGGCCGCTCGCCCCTGTCAGCCCCCTTGGAGAAATAATCGTGAAGCAGCGCCCGCAAAGGCTCGACCTCGCTTTCGGAAAGCACAACGTCGATGCGGATGTCGGGCGCAAGTTCCAGCGCGGTGCTGCGGAACCCCTCAAGACGGGCACGCACAGTCGCCGCCTGCTGGCCGAGGCCGACCACGAGGATATGGCGATGGCCCTTGCCGACCAGCGCGCGCGCCACTTCGGCGCTCGCCGCGGAACTGTCGGCCGAAACCGTGTCGAAGGCATCGTCGGCAAGCACGCGGTCGATCAGCACCCCGGTCATGCCGTTCGCCTTCATGAAGGCGGCCGCGGGACCATGCTCGTTGCGCACAGGCGCCAGCACGACGCCGGCGACGCGCCAATCATGCATGCGGGCAAGGATCTCTTTCTCCCGCGCCTCGGATTCACGGCTCGACGCCGCCACCAATGTGTAGCCGCGCTGCTCGGCAAGGCCCTCGAGTTCCGTGACCATCTGGCCGAAGAACTCGCTTTCGAACTCGGGCATGATGGCGCCGATGATGCGGCGCTTGGCCCGGCGCATGTCGGAGGCTAAAGGGTCGACGCGGTAGCCGAGCAGTTCGACGGCATCGAGGACGCGCTGCGCGTTTTCCGGCTTCACCGTCGTGACGCCGGCCAGCACCTTGGAGACGGTCGCCGCGGACACGCCGGCATGGCTTGCCACATCGTGGATCGACGGGCGCCGCTGCTGGGCTTCCTGTTGCGCCATTAATCTCCTCCCGCGGGCGGCTGGCCGCAAACCCTCTTGCTAATGTAATCGATAAATCGATTTTTCGCTGTTGTAAATCGTTTCATCCGGAGTAAAAAACGCAGTTGTGATTGACGCAATCCAGTCGCGCCGGGAGGAACATCATGTCCAACAAAGCCTCGCCGCTGGTGATCAGCGCGCCCGAACCGCGCACGCTCGACCTGATTTTCACGCCGCCGCAACTGGCGCTGTTTCGCAAAAAATATCGCATCGTCGAGACAACGCCCGAAGGCGTGGCTGAGTTGCCTCCGAATGTGCTGGCCGAAGCGCGCTACATCGTCGGCCAGCCGCCGATCGCGCCGGACACGTTGGAGAAATTGAAGGCGCTGCGCTGCATCTTCAATGTCGAGACCAACCTCATCAACAACATGCCCTATGAGACGCTGTTCGCCCGCGGCATCCACGTCGTCACCACCGGCCTGGTGTTTGCGGAACCGGTTGCGGAGCTCGGCCTTGCCATGGCGCTCAACCTGGCGCGCAACATCGTCGATGCCGACCTCGCCTTCCGGCAAGGCAAGGAGCTGTGGGGCGGCGACGGCAACCAGAAAGCCCGACTGCTCTCGGGCGCCGATGTGGGCATCATCGGCTTCGGCGATCTTGGCCGCGCGCTCAATCGCCTGCTTTCCGGCTTCCGCACCCGCACCAGGGTCTATGACCCATGGCTGCCGCCTTCCGTACTTGTCGAGCACGGCGTCGAACCGGCCTCGCTCGACAAGGTGCTGTCGGAAAGCGATTTCGTCTTCGTCGTCGCCTCGGTGACCAGCGAGAACCAGGGTTTCCTCGGCGCCGATGCCTTCGCGAAGATGCGCAAGGGCGCCGCCTTCATCCTCCTCAGCCGCGCCGGTGTCGTCGATTTTGCGGCCTTGATGGCGGCGGTGAAGAGCGGCCACATCGTCGCCGCCAGCGACGTCTTCCCGGAGGAGCCGTTGGCGAAGGACCATCCGGTCCGCGCCCTGCCCGGCTTCCTGCGTTCGGCCCACCGCGCCGGCGCGCTCGACGTCGCTTTCAAGCGCATGGGCGACATGGTGCTGGAGGACATGGACCTCGTCGATCGCGGCCTGCCGCCGATGCGCTCCAAGCGCGCCGAGCGCGAGACCGTTTCCCGGATGCGCTCCAAGCCGGTCGACAGAAACTGAATGACCGGCGGCCGACACATTCTCCGTATGGCTAAAGCAATTCCAGGAAAAGTGTGAGCGGTTTTCCGTCTGGAATTGCGTCAAAACAAGGGGTACAGCGGGTCGCCGTTTCCGTGAAACGGTGAACCGCTCTAGGTAGGCAATGCCGAACTGCGGCGGATGATTTCTTCTTCATCGGTTGTGCCGAAATTCGCCTCGAGCCAGGCGATCGCGCTGGCGACGTCGGCGATGGCGAAGCGTGCCGCGGTCTCGCCCTGCGGCTTCACGCGGATCGAGATCCCGCCCGCGGCATTGACGGTCTCAAAGCCGTTCTCGTCCGACGTGTCGTCGCCGAGGAATACCGGACGCCGGCCGCTGAACGGATCGAGCTGCATGAAGCGCCTGATCGCCGCCCCCTTGGCGGCTTCGAGCGGCATCAGCTCGACGCCGGCATTGCCGGCGATGACCCGGTATCCTTCCGGCAGGCGGGCAAGCGCCGCCTCGACCAGTTCCGTCGCGCGGGCCAGCAAATGCGGCGCCGCCCTTGTGTGAATAGCGAGCACCGGGCCCTTGCGCTCGATATAGACGGCCTTGCTTGCCAGCTCGAGCTCGATCTCGTCGGCCAGTGCCGCCATATCCTCCGGCTCGTCGGCGGCCTCGATTTGCCCGTCCGGCGTCAGCCTGTGTTCCAGCCCATAGAGGCCGGCGATCCGCAGCTTCAAGGGGTCGAACAGGCCGTCGACGGCCGCGATCGAGCGGCCGGTGATGAAGGCGAGCGCGCCGTCCAGCCGCTGGTCGATCGTCTCCAGCAGGAGGCGCAGCCCCTCGCCGACCGACACGCTGTCCGGATGGGCCGCGTGTTCCAGCAAGGTTCCGTCAATGTCGAGGAAAAGCGCCCATCGACCTTCGGGGAGTCGTGGCGTCAAATCTGTCTGTAAGTTCATCGGAATCCGACTGCCTGTTTGCGTTCGAATATGGAGACGACATTGTCGCCATTCAGCGACCGGTCGGATAAAGCCGTGACCCGGTCGAGCTCGTCGCGCTTCCTGAGCCGCGCCGCGTCGAGCAGCATGCTGCCGGCCCAGCGATAGACGTTGTTGTCGCGGACGATCTCGCGCATGCGCCGCATGCGCTCGTGCTGCTCTTCCGGCCCCATGGTGAGTGCCTGCAGCATGGTCTCGCTCATCATCGCCGCGTCATAGGGATTGACGATCAGCGCCTCCAGCAGCTCGCGCGAGGCGCCGGCGAAGGTGCTGAGCAGGAGCACGCCCTGCTCGTCATCGCGGGAGGCGACAAATTCCTTGGCGACGAGGTTCATTCCGTCATGCAGGCTTGTGACGAGGCAGATGTCGGCGGCCCGATAGATTTCGTAGACACCCTTCTGCGAGTGATGCTCGGCCACCAGCACCACAGGGTGGTAATGCTCGTTGCCATAGCGCTCGTTGAGCTCCTCGGCCAAGCGCAGGCATTCCTCATGCAGTTGCTTGTAGGCCGGCAGCGAGCCGCGGCTGGGCGCGGCGATCTGCAGGAACACCACCTTGCCGATCGTTTCCGGATGGCGGATGAACAGCTCGTCCAGCGCATGGAAGCGGTCGAGGATGCCCTTGGTGTAGTCGAGACGCTCGACGCCGACGCAGAGCTTGGCATCGGCCGGAATGCCGAACCGCTCGCGGATGTGTTGTCGCGAGTCCTCGACCGAAGGCAGGGCCTTCAACAACTCGACGGGCCATTCGATAGAGATCGGATAGGCATGCACCAGCGTCGTTTGGCCGCCATAGGATATGGCGGCGTCGGCGCGCTCGATCCGGCTCTCCATGAAACGATCGACGCTTTCGGTGAAGTTGTTGGCGTGGAATTGGGTATGGAACCCAATGATCGAGCTGCCGAGCAGCCCGTCGAGGATGCGTTCGCGCCATGGGCAGATGCTGAACACTTCCGAATTCGGCCACGGAATGTGCCAGAAAGTGATGACGATCGCGTCCGGCAAGCGCTCGCGGATCATGCGCGGCAGCAGCGCGAAGTGATAATCCTGGACCAGCACGATCGGCCGCTCGTTGCGGGCCTCGGCGACCACCGTATCGGCGAACTTGCGGTTGACAGCCTCATAGGCTTCCCAGTCAGAATCGCGGAAGGTCGGGCGGGTGAAGGCGACATGGCAGAGCGGCCACAGCCCTTCATTGGCGAAGCCGAGATAGTAGCCCTGATATTGCTCTTCGGTCAGCCAGACCCGGCGCAGCGTGTAGGAGGGATTGCCAGGCGGCACCTGCACCCGGTCATTCGCGTCGACCACGACGTGGTCTGCGCTGCCGCCGCCATAGGCGATCCATGTGCCGGCGCAGGCGCGCGTGATCGGCTCCAGTGCCGAGACCAGTCCGCTCGCCGGTACGACGAGTTCGACATCGCCGTTCTTGTCCTCATTGTGGATGTAGGGTTCGCGGTTGGAAACGACGATGACCTGTGCGTCCGGCAGGTCCTCGGTGAGGATCTTGCGCAGCGTCTCCGGCGACCAGGTGACGAGGGCGGCGTCGACCGACTGCCCGTTCTTCTCGAATTCGCGCAACACCTTGCGCGCGGCTTCCGAGGCGACATCGTCACCCGGGGCAGGCGTGTTCACACCCTTTGGATGCTGATGACGGTGCCTAGATACTGAAACGAAGATCGCGAGAGCGGAAAGTCCGAGACTTACAAGGATAAGGACCCACAAGAGGTCGACGCCGTATTGTGTCATTGAATGCCAGGTTGCCTCCGGCTGTCCGCTATTTTGTTTTTCGTTCTTGCCGGCTGCGGATGGATAGGCCGGTACCAGTTCGCAACGCACAAAGTCGCGATCGGTTCCGACATTTTTCGGTTGCCGGACGCAACCTTGCCGGCCTTTGTTCTAGGTTCGCACGATAAGCGGCACCATGCCCTCGTGCCGGTCGGACAGGAAGGCGACGACGCGGTCGCCGACCCGTTGGAAAGCGAGGTCGACGGATTTGTCGCCGACGCTGAGATGCCGCAGCGTGAGCGTATCGATGCCGATCGGCAGCCTTGGGCGCGTGACGTGCAGTTCGCCTTCCCATCCATCGATTTCCAGGCCGAGGCAGGCCTGCATCAGCATGAAGGTGGAGCCTGCCGACCAGGCCTGCGGCAGGCAGGCGACCGGATAGGCGATCGGCGCCTCGCCCGGCGCCCGGGTGAAGCCGCAGAACAATTCCGGCAGCCGCATGTTGAAATGCACGGCCGACTCGAAGGTGCCGCTCATCATCCGAACCACGCTGTCGCGCTCGCCGTAACGCGCCAGGCCGACGCCGCAAAGCGCGGTGTCGTGCGGCCAGATCGAGCCGTTGTGGTAGGACATCGGGTTGAAGAAGATCGCATCGTCCGCGAGCGTCCTCAGCCCCCAGCCGGAATGGAAAGAGGCCGACAGCAACTGGTCGGCGACCATCTTTGCCCGCTCCAGCTCCGGCAACCCGACATAAAGCAGATGCCCGGCATTGGAGGTGCGGACCTTGCAGGGTTCGCCCTCGCCATCGATGGCAAGGGCGTAGAAGTTGAGATCGTCCATCCAGAAATCGCGCTCGACGGCCAACCGCATTTCCTCGGCGCGGTTTTCCCAATGCTCGGCATCGGCGAACTCGCCGCGGCGGCGCGCGAGCGAGGCGAGGCCCCGATAGGCGGCAAAGACATAGCCCTGCACCTCGACCAGGGCGATCGGTCCCTTGGGAATCCGTCCGTCGGCATGGAAGACGGAATCGATACTGTCTTTCCAGCCCTGGTTGGCAAGACCGGACTCGGCCGCGCGCTGGTAGGTGACGAAGCCCGTCGCCCGGCTTGCCTCTTCCGTCCACTCGGCGGCCGCCTTGAGCGACGGCCAAAGTGTGTCGACAAAGGCCATGTCGCCGGTGCGGTCGGCATAGGCGCAGGCGAGATGAATGTAGAGCGGGGTCGTGTCGACACCGCCATAATAGCGGCCGAAGGGGAGTTCGCGCAGCGCCGCCATCTCGCCCTTGCGCGTCTCATGCATGATCTTGCCTGGCTGGGAATCGATGAAGGGCGACGTCTCCGTCGCCTGATGCTCGGCAAGAAACGCCAGCACACCGCGCGCCAGGCCGGGATTGAGCCACAGCATCTGCAGCCCCGAAATCACGCCGTCGCGGCCGAAGGCCGTCGAGAACCACGGAATGCCGGCATAGGGATAGGGCCCGGTCGAGAGTTCGGTGGTGAGCAGCGCGACATCGGCGCGCGCGCGCTCGACCCAATCGTTGAACACGCGGCCCGAACTGTGCACCGTGGCACCATGCCGGCGCTTGGAGCGCATGCCGAAACGGGCGCGGGCCGCGGCGGCGCGGAAGCGGTCGCGCCCGGGTGTATCCGCGATCTCCGGGCCGACTTCGACATAAAGCACCTTGCTGCTGCGCTTGGTGACCGCGATCAGGAAGTCGGCGCGATTGTCGCTCAACCGGTCGGGGGCCTGCGAGAAGGAAATCGCCGACAGGCGCGGCAACCCGTCGAGACCGTCATAGCCGAGCAGCACCGATGCCTTCTCGGTCCTGGCGACATGGACCGTTCCGCGTTTCGGCCGCGTCGAGCCGCGCACCTCGAACATGTCCCGGAAGTCGGCGGCGAAATGCAGCGAGACGGCAATGGTCGAGTGCTCGCGGCTGTAGTTGGAAAGCGTGATGCGATCGAACAGCCGGTCCTGCCAGATCAGCCTGACGCGCTCGATATGGATCGCGCCTTGCGGAATGTCGCGGCCGGCGGCGCTCTGGATCGGCAGGTTGGTCAGGTTGCTGGTGAACAGCACATTGTCCTGGCTGAGCGAGGCGCCGAGCAGCGACATCTGTCTGCCGCCGACCGTCAGGCGGAACTCGGAAAGGACGCGCGTATCGTCGCGAAAGAAACCGTCGCCGGCGCCTCTGATGTCGCCATAGGCGTCCGTGACGGCAAAACAGTCGCCCTGCTTGAGCGCGAACAGCCGGTGCGGCTCCCGCGGCGCCGTTTCGTCAAGCGAGGCAAGGGCTACCGCGGGATCGAGCTTGCGCTCGTCGAGCTGCGTCATTCGTCACCTCTTCGTTTGTCCCGCCCGAAAGACAATGCCGATCAGGAGGCCTTCGCCTCCCGGATGCCGATCAGGCGCATATAGGCGGCGAGATAGTCGCGCGCCATCCTGGTGACCGAAAACCGCTTTTCGAAGACCGCCCTCACCTGCCGCCGATCAAGCTCGAGAAGGGCCGGCATTGCAGCGACAGCCTCATCGACGGTGTCCACGGCAAAGCCGGTCACGCCCTGGTCGATGATCTCCGGCAAGGCGCCGCAATTCCAGGCGATGACCGGCGTGCCGCAGGCCATGGCCTCGATCGGCGCCAGGCCGAACGGCTCCGGCCAATCGATGGGAAACAGGAGACCGGCGGCGTTGCCGAGAAATGCCGCCTTCTCGTCCTCAGCGATCTCGCCGACATAGTCGACGCGGTCGCCGTCGATGAGCGCCTCGATCTCGTCGTGAAAATAGGCGCGGTCATCGTCGCCGATCTTGGCCGCCAGCTTCAGCTTCAGCCCGGAACGTCGCGCGATATCGATCGCGCGGTCCGGCCGTTTGTCGCGCGAGAGGCGCCCGAGAAAGGCCAGATACGGCTCTTCGGGTGACGGGTCATATGTGGGCTGATAGGCATCGACCGGGATCCCGTGATGGATCGTGGCAATCCAGTTGGCGTCGGGCAATCCCCGCTTCTGGCTGTGCGAGATGGAGATCATCGGGAAGCGTGGGAAGCGCCTGTAGGCCGGTGCCAGGTCGACATAGTCGAGCCGGCCATGCGGCGTCGTCACCGTTCGTCCCGCCATGTGCTCGAAGAACGGAAAATGCGCGAAATGGCTGAGATGGAAGTGGATGACGTCGAACTCGCCGGCCCGCTCGCGCACGTCAGCAAGCATCGCGAGATGGGCCGCGATCTCCGATTTCTTCGGCCGCGGGTCGAGCCTGATCGCCTGGTCGCGGCCGGGCACCAACCGCGCCGAGGTCTCGCTGTCGCCGCTGGCGAACAGCGTCACATCGTGCCCCAATTCCACCAGCGCTTCGGTGAGATAAGAGACGATGCGCTCGGTGCCGCCGTAAAATCTCGGGGGGACGGACTCATAGAGCGGCGCGACATGGGCAATGCGCATGGATTCCCTCAAACTGTTGATGGGAACCAAAATGCGTCAGCCGCGAGATCGTTCCTCCCAATCGGCAGGAACCGGAGAAAGCGCCCGGCGGGGGTGAGCGCGTGGCTGGACGGAGCTTTCCGGCCACGCCCAGGATTCGACGGCCAGCCGGAACCTACCGCCGGCCGCCGGCAAGCTTGAGCGCCGACCGATCGGCCCGCAGCGCCAGCATTGCGGCGGCGCCGATGGCCGGACCAGGCACCAGCAACAGGAACGCCCAGCGCCAGCCGCCGATGGCCTCGCCGAACAGCGGCACCATCCAGATGGCGGCGATGGTGATGGCAAAGCCGATACCCATCTGGAAGGCCAGCGCCGATCCGACGAGATGCGGCTCGGCAAGTTCCGTCACGGCGGCCGAGAATTGCGCGGAGTCGGCAACGACCGAGACGCCCCAGACCAGGGCGACGGCGACGAACAGCCAGGACGGACCGTCGAAGAAGACGCCGATCAGCAGTGCGCACGCGCCGGATAGCGCCATCGACAGCGCCGTTGTGTTGCAGCGGCCGACACGATCGGCCAGCAGGCCGCCGCCGGCGGCGCCGAGCGCGCCCACTGCGATCACCGCGAAGGTGAGCAGCGAAACATTTCCGGAAAAGATCGGGTTGCCGGCAGCAAGCGCGGCTCCCGCATAAGCCAGGAACCAGCCCCACATGGCGTAGAGCTCCCACATGTGGCCGAAATAGCCGAGATTGGCGAGCATGACCGGGCGGTCGCGGATAATCGCCCCGACCTGGCGTGGGTCGACGACCGATCGCGCAAATGGAAACGGGCCTTCATGCAGGGCGCGTCCGAAGATTGCCGCGGAGACGAACGCGCACAACGAGCTGGCGCTCACGACGACGCGCCAGTCGACCCCGGCGCCGATGGCCCGCACCAAATGCGGCAGCGCCGAGCCGAGCGTCAGCGCCGCGATCAGCAGGCCGAGCGCCAGGCCGCGCTCCTTGCGAAACCAGGTCGCCATCAGCTTTATCGCCGGCGGATAGACACCCGCCAGCGCAATGCCGGTGACGAACCGGGCGAGGACCGCAACGACAGCGCCGGGCTCGATCAGCAGGACCAGGTTCGCCGCCCCTGCCAGCGCCGCCGCGCCCGCCATCATGCGATTGAGCCGCCAACGGTCCGGCAGCCCAAGGATCGACGAGGTCAGCGCTCCGATGACGAAGCCCGCCTGCACGCCGTTGGTCAGCCAGGCCGCTGCGGCGGCGCCAAGCTGCCAGCGCGTCTCGAGTTCGGGAATCACCGCCGTTGCCGAAAACCAGGTGGTGAGCGAAAGAACCACGGCCAGGCAAGCCAGCGCGAGGAACGACCAGCGCCTCGCCTCGCCCGACATCCTCACAGCCCCTGAAGCGGTGTTGTGCAGGTGATCGGCGCCTCGGTCAGTTTGCAGATCGACTTTTCCGCATCCATCTCGGCTACCCCCCAACGCAGCTATGACGGCCAACACCCGCTGCCCTCATGAACTCCCATTCTACACTGAGAAACATCGTGCCGGTCCAGGCAATTCCTCGGCGAAGGCGGCTTCCGAAATGCCGGTAGCCCACCTCCAGGACTTGCTTGCCGAAGGCCCCCTTCGCCGAGAGCACGGCGACGGCTGCCGCGGCCTGAAGCCTCACCCCCGCTTCAGCTCATCCAGTTGCCGCCGTCCACATTAAGGGTTTGCGCGACGACATAATCGGCGTCGCTCGAGGCCAGGAAAATGGCCGCGCCCCGATAATCGTCCGGATCGCCCATGCGCCCTGCCGGCACCGCCAGCCCGACCTGCCGCTTCTTCTCGCCGATCGGCAGGTTCTCGTAGCGCGCGAACAGCGCGTCGACCTGGTCCCACATCGGCGTGTCGACCACGCCCGGCGCGATGCCGTTGACGTTGATGCCGTGCTTGATGAGCGCAAGTCCGGCCGATTGCGTGATGTTGATCACCGCGGCCTTGGTCGCGCAGTAGACAGCGACCAGTGCCTCGCCGCGCCGTCCGGCCTGCGATGCCATATTGATGATCTTGCCGCGGCGCCCTTGCGCGACCATGCGCTTGGCCACTGCCTGCAGCGTGAACAACAGGCCTTTCACATTGACCGAGAATTGCAGGTCGAAGCTCCTTTCCGAAATCTCCAGCAGCGGCCCCATGTCGAAGACGGCGGCGTTGTTGACCAGGATGTCGATGCCGCCATGCGTCCTCGTCACGCTATCGACCATCGCCTCGATCGAGGCGAGGTCGCGCACGTCGAGCTGCACGGCTGTTGCTTTGCCGCCGAGCTCGCGCGCCAGCGCGTCCGCCTTGTCGATCGCCATATCGGCGATGACGACATGGGCGCCTTCGGCGGCGAAGCCGCGCACGATGGCCGCCCCGATGCCTTGCGCGCCGCCGGTGACGACGGCGACCTTATCCTTGAGTTTCATACCGGTTCTCCTGCCTCGGCGAGACTATATCAGCGCGTCGTATAGCCGCCATCGATGACCAGCACCTCGCCGGTTACATAGCTCGCGGCGGGAGAGCACAGGAAAAGTGCGGCCGCCGCAACCTCCTCCGGCCGGCCGACGCGACCCATCGGCGTCATGCCGCGCCAGATCGGGAACCATTCGGGGTTTTCGATGCCGCCGCGCGACATGTCCGTCTCGACATAGCCGGGCGCCACGGCGTTGACGCGGATGTTCTCGGCCGCGACCTCGCTGGCGAGGCTCTTGGTCATCATATGCACCGCAGCCTTGGAGCTGTTGTACGCGACCTGG
The DNA here is from genome assembly GCF_003952485.1 of Mesorhizobium sp. M1E.F.Ca.ET.045.02.1.1. NCBI lineage: Bacteria > Pseudomonadati > Pseudomonadota > Alphaproteobacteria > Hyphomicrobiales > Phyllobacteriaceae > Mesorhizobium > Mesorhizobium sp. M1E.F.Ca.ET.045.02.1.1. The sequence goes on along the minus strand of NZ_CP034447.1, from coordinate 4,233,244 downwards.
TTCTGCGGAATGTTGGAGACTATGCCGGAGATCGAGCCGACATTGAGGATCGCGCCGCCGCCCTGACGCCGCATCGGCCCCAGCGCCGCCCGGCAGCAGCGGAACACGGCATCGACATTGATCGCCATCGTCCTGCGCCAGATGTCCTCAGGATAGTCACCGCTGTCGCCATGCACCGCAATGCCGGCACTGTTAACCAGGATGTCGAGCCGACCAGCCTTGGCGAGCGTATCGGCGACCAGCCTGTCCGGCGCCTTCTCGTCCAGCATTTCCGCGGCGAGGAAATCGAAGGCAAGACCCGCGAGTTCCTGCCGTGCGTCGTCCTTCATGGTCCGGCCCGCAACGACGACATGCGCGCCGGCTTCCCCGAGCGCCTTGGCGATGGCAAGGCCGATGCCGCGTGTGCCGCCGGTCACCAGCGCCACCTTATCTTCCAGTCGGAAGCGGTCGAGGATCATGATTGCGGCTCCATCGCGTTGGAGGGGCGGTTCAGATGTCCACGCTCTGCGGCAGGATGACGAGGTCGCGAATGGTGACGTTGCGCGGCCGCGTCAGCATGAAGAGCACGGCGTCGGCCACCTCCTTGGCCTCCATCAAGCTGCCGGCGGCCAGCGCCTCTTCCATCTTGGCCTTCGGCCAGTCGCTCAGCAGCGCCGTCACCACGGGGCCGGGCGCGACCGCGCCGACGCGGATGCCGTGCTTCAGCACCTGGCGGCGTACCGTATGCACGAAGGCCTGCACGGCGAATTTCGAGGCGGTGTAGATCGGCTCCCAGACAACGGGGACGAAGCCGGCGACGGAACTGGTGACGATGATGTCGCCGCTCTTCTTCTCGATCATATGCGGCAGCACGGCATGGACGGTGCGGAAGACGGCGTTGATGTTGAGGTTGAGCATCTTGTCCCATTGGTCGGGATCGCCGGACGCCACCTCGCCGCCGACATAGGCGCCGGCATTGGCATGAAAGATGTCGAGAGTGCCGGCCTTCTCCAGGATCTCCGGCATCATGCGGTTGACGCTCGCCGGGTCGAGCAGGTCGGTGACCACGGCGCAAGCATTGTCGCCGAGCTCGGCGACAAGCTCCTTCAGCCGATCCTCGGCCCGGTCGACCAGCACGACCTTTGCGCCGACGGCGAGCATGGCGCGGGCGCATTCCAGCCCAATGCCGGAGGCAGCACCAGTGATTGCGGCAACCTTGCCGGAGAGACTTTCAGACATTGCGATCCTCTTCAATGAGCCGTCAGGCGCGGCCGTGTGAGACACGCGAGCGGCGGGCGAGAGAATCGACGATGACCGCGATCGCCAGCACACAGCCGGTGATCATGTACCGGAGCGAGGATGACAGATCGAGCAGCGTCAGGCCGCTTGCGATGGACTGGATGACGATGATGCCGAGCAGCGCCGAATAGGCGCTGCCGCGGCCGCCGAACAGGCTGGTGCCGCCGATGACGGCCGCCGCGATGGCGTTGAGGTTGACGTCGCCGGTGCCGGCCTGCTGGCTGGCGGTCGCCAGACGAGCGGCCGAGAGCAGGCCACCAGTCGCCGCCAGCGTGGCGCAGAGCGCGAAGGCGCTGGTGTAGATCAGGCGCACATTGATGCCGGCGCGACGCGCCGCCTCGCGGTTGCCGCCCACGGCAGTCATCGAGCGGCCCCACTGGGTCCGCTTCAGCGCGTAATTCATGGCCACGACCAGGCCAACGAACAGGGCGAACATCCAGGGCACGCCGCGCGACAGGTTGAGGTAGTAGGCCACCAGTTCGAGCGCGAGGGTGATCGCCACGGCCTGGAGGAGAAGCCCGCCGAAGGAACGCGACGACAGCCCGGCGGCCTGGCGTCGCTGCGCCTTGCGGTAGCCGAGAACCAGGGCGAGCACGCCAGGCACCACGGCCAGCGTGTACGACACCCAGTGCGGCATCACCAGGAGCTGGCCGAAATTCACCAGTGGCGAGTCGTAGGGCAGATTGATCGAGCCGGTCGGGCCGAGGATGTAGAGCTGCAGCCCGAGGAAGGCGAGCAGGCCCGACAGCGTCGACACGAAGCTCGGCATGCCGAGCCTGTTGAGCAGGAACGCATAGACGCAGCCGGTCACGAACCCGACCGCCATCGCCGCCAGCATCGCAAGCCCTACCGGCCAGCCCCACTGGACCCACAGCACGCCGAGCAGCGCCGAGGACAGGCCGCTGACCGAGCCGACGGACAGGTCGATCTCGCCGACCATCAGAACGCAAACGATGCCGAGCGAGATAATGCCGACCGTCGAGCAGTCGAACAAAAGGTTGACGAGATTGTTCGGCGACAGAAATACCGGGTTGAGCGTCTGGAAGATGGTGCAGATCAGCACCAGCCCGACGACGACGGGCAGCGAGCCGAGATCGCCGGACCGGACGCGGTCGAGAAAGCCCTTGATGGCGCCCTTCGCGCCGCTGCGATCCTTCAGCCGCTCGTCGCTGCGGTCGAGCAGCGCGCCGGGGTTGCGGTCGGAAGCCGTCGTCATGGCCGTTCTCCCTCAGCCTTCACCTCGGCTGTGCGCTTGCCGCGCCTCGACACGGCATTGTCGTCGGCGCCGGTTATTGCGGTCACCAGTTCCTGGTTGGATGCGCCGGGCAGGAAGATGCCGTTGTTGCGGCCGAGCCTCAGCACCACGATGCGGTCGGCTACGGCGCGCACGTCCTCCATGTTGTGGCTGATCATGACGACGCCTAGGCCGCGATCCCGCACGCGCTCGATGAGGTTGAGCACCTCTGCCGTCTGCGCGACGCCAAGTGCCGCGGTCGGCTCGTCGAGGAGGATCACGCGCGGCTCCATCAGCAGCGAGCGGGCGATCGCGACCGTCTGCCGTTGGCCGCCCGACAGCGACGCCACCGGCTCGCGCACGCTGGGAATCCGTGCGGAGAGCTCATTGAGCAGCGTCCAGGCGCGGACCTCCATCGAGACTTCGTCGAGGCGAAGCGGATGGAGCTCACGGCCAAGGAAGATGTTGGCCACGACGTCGAGGTTTTCGCAAAGCGCCAGATCCTGGAAGACGGTGGCGATGCCGAGCTTCAGCGCCGCGGCAGGATTGGCCAACGTCACGGGCTGGCCGTCGAACGTGATCGAGCCGGCGCTCGGCATGTGCGCGCCGGCCAAAATCTTCACCAGCGTCGATTTGCCGGCGCCGTTGTCACCGACCAGGGCGACGATCTCTCCCGCGTTGATATCGAGATCGACATCGGTGAGGGCCGACACCGCGCCGAAATTCTTCGAGATGCCGCGCAGGCTGAGCACCGGCGGGCGGCTTGTCGTGGACGGCGTGTCGGGTATTGCCATGGCCTGTCTCTCTTCCCGCGTTTTGGTCGGTATGTCCGGCCGCCAGGAGGTAGCGGCCGGACACGGCTGTCACCTTGGCGACGTTGCCGAGCATATCGCAGGCGACGCGATTTGGCCGCGTCGCTTCTGGGGACGATGCGGCTGACGCCGCATCGCTCCGGAGACAATGCCGCCTGCGCGGCATTGCTCCTTATTCAATGCCGAGCTTCTTGCAGCCTTCGGCGTAGCGGTCGGTGCAGAGCTGGGCTGCGGTCTGGATCTTCTTGTCGATGATCTCGGCCTTGAGGTTCTCCTGCATCACCACCGCCGGCACGAAGAGCTGCGAGGGCGTGTCGTAGAGCGTCGTCTCGGCTTTCGGAGCCTCGCCCTTGAGGAGCTGCACCGCAACGTTCGCGGCTGCTGCGGCGACGATCTCGCTGGGCTTCGAGATAGTGTTGTACTGGTCGCCGGCAATGACGAGCTGCAGCGCGGCGATCGTGGCGTCGTTGCCTGTCACCGGCGGCACCGGATCGACGCCGGCGGCCTTGAGCGCCGCGATGGCGCCGCCGCCCGTGCCGTCATTGGCGGCCACCACGCCGACGATCTTGTTACCGAAGCGCGAGATCTGCCCCGCCGCCCATTGCTGGGCATTCGAAGGCGCCCAGTTCGGCGTGTCGAACTCGGCGAGCGTCTTGTAGCTGCCGGTCTTGAGGCCGTCATGGATACCGTCCTTGATCAAGCCCGCCGCGGCATCGGTCGGCGAGCCGTTGATCTGCAGCACGCCGACATCGCCGTCGCTCGACACGCCCTTGGCCTTGAGATGCTCGACCAGCGAGGCGGCGATCGCCTTGCCGATGGCCTTGTTGTCGAACGACACGTAGAAATCGGCCTTGGCGTCCGGAATCGGACGGTCATAGGCGATGACCTTGACGCCCTGGGCCTGGGCGTTGTGCACCAGCGACGCCGCCGCCGCGGAATCCACCGGATCGAGCACGATCACCTTGGCGCCCTGGGTGATGACCGAGTTGAACTGTTGCTGCTGCTTGGTGACGTCGGCGTCGGCGTTGAGGTAGAGCACCTTGCAGCTGTCGCAGAGTTTCTTCATCTCGGCGACGAAGCCGGGGTGATCATGCTCCTCGTAGCGCGTCGAACCCTGGTCGGGCATCAGGAACGCGACCGTGGAGCCGGCGATATCCTGCGCATTGGCAAACGTCGCGCCGAGGGCGAGGCTCGAGACGGCCATCGCGGCCGCGGTCAATCTGGACATGTATCTGGACATAAGGTCTTCTCCATTCCCGTTGTTTGATGTAACAGACTCCGCCGCAGGCTGCGGATGTCTGCTCGCGCTGCCCGATCGGAAATCTAGCGAACTCGTGCAGCAGCCTAACGGCTTCCTCCCGCTGGCATGACACGAGGCAATACTCGTCCATCGCTGGTTCGCTTACGCGATCCATCGCTTCGTCTTGGTTCTTGCTTAAGGCTTGTTTCTCCTCCCGAACTCCTTTCTATGCGGCGCGCGCGGCCGCGAAATTGTCCGCAACCAATCGTCTGAACTGCGACGGCGGCATGCCCTTCTCGGCCAGGAACTGGCGGTTGAAGTTCGACAGATTGTTGAAGCCGACCTCGAAGCAGATGTCCGAAATCTGCGCCTCTTCATCGCTCATCAGGATCTGGCAGGCGAGATTGATGCGCAGGCGCTTGATATATTGCAGCAGCGACATGCCGGTGTGCTTGCGGAACGAGCGCGAGAAGGCGCTCGGCGTCTGGCCGGCGATCACTGCAAGGTCGCCCTCATTGAACGGCTGAGTCAGATTCTCGCGGATATAGGCCAGCGCCTGGTTCATGCCCGCCGACATATATCCCGACGGATCCGGCAGATAGTTTTCGCTGGCGAGAACGCGCGGCGCGCTCTCACGGCTGAGCGCCTCCATGATCGACATGAACAGGCTGATCCGGTGCACGCCGTAAGCATGCGTGATTTCCGCCAGCAGCGGCATGACCTCCCTGCTCACGCCCTTGCTGAACAGGACGCCGCGCCGCGACAGGTCGAGCAACGGGGAAACGGCGCCAAGCTCGGGAAAGGTCGTGATCGCGCCGCCGATGAATTCCTCGCTGAACTGGACCAGCCTGCAGCGCAGCGGAACTGACTGGCCTTCCGGAACCTCGCTGATCCAGTTGTGCGGCAGGTTGGGACCGGCCAGCACCAGATTGCCGATCTCGAACTCGCCGATGAAGTCGCCGACGAAATAGCGGCCCTTGGTCGCGACGATCTGGTGCAGCTCGTATTCCGGATGAAAGTGCCAGCGCACCGTATGGTACGGATAGCCGTGCCACTTCACCGCGAACGACTCGCCAGGCCTTATCTGTATGACTTCCAGATCGGGTCCCATGCTTCCTCCCGGAGGCTGTCGGGTGTTTTCAGCCTTCGAACCGCGGCCGTTTGTTTGGCTCATCTAGGGTCAGGATAACGGTCGCCAAGAATGTCCGCCACCTCGCCACGCCGCGCCGACTGATACGTTTTTGACCGTTTTGGGCCACGAAGATCGCATCTTCGAAAATTAGACGCCACGAACATTCAAAGTTGGCGAACGGGGCATGGGCGCGGGAAAAGTTCGCTTCGGGCTACGCTACCGCATTGCACAATTCCGGTCTGGCTGCACAATAGGCGCATGTCCGCCGGTTCGTTGGCCATCCTTGTTATCGACGAGAACCGCATCCGCGCCTCGATCATCGAGGCGGGATTGCGGGACGCCGGCCATCGCCATGTCACGGTGGTCCACGACGTGGCCGGCATTGCCCGGCGCATCGCCGAGATCGAGCCGGACGTCATCGTCATCGATCTCGAAAATCCAAACCGCGACATGCTGGAGAACATGTTCCAGCTTTCGCGCGCGGTGAAACGGCCGATCGCCATGTTCGTCGACCGCTCCGACCAGGCCTCGATCGAGGCGGCCGTCGATGCGGGCGTGTCCGCCTATGTCGTCGACGGGCTGAAGAAGGAGCGCATCAAGCCGATCCTCGACATGGCGATCAGCCGCTTCAATGCCTTCTCGAGCATGGCGCGCGAACTGGAGGAGGCGCGCAGCGAGCTCGAGAACCGCAAGGTCGTCGATCGGGCCAAGGGCATATTGATGAAGTCGCGCGGGCTGAGCGAAGAGGCGGCCTACGCGCTTCTGCGCAAGACCGCCATGAACCAGAACCGCAAGATCGCCGAGATTGCCCAGAGCCTGGTGACCGCGGCGGGATTGCTTGGACCGCTGGAGGGCGAATGAGCACGACTGCCTCGCACCAGGTCACTGCCGGCTTCATGCCGCTCTTCGACAGCGCCGTCCTGGTCGCGGCCGACGAGATGGGCTTTGCCGCCCGCGAGGGCATCGCGCTCAAGCTGCATCGTGAGACCTCCTGGGCCAACATCCGCGACCGCATCGCCATCGGCCATTTCGATGTCGCCCATATGCTGGGACCAATGCCGCTCGCCTGCAGCCTCGGCCTCACGCCGCTCGCCTCCGAGACCATAGTGCCCTTCTCGCTCGGGCTCGGCGGCAACTGCGTCACGGTTTCCAATGCGGTATGGGAAGGCATGGCGGCGCACGGCGTCGTGCCGGACCTCGATCCGGCACGTGCCGGCGCAGCGCTCGGTGCGCTGATCCGCGAACGGGCAGCCGCCGGCCGCGAGCCGCTGCGTTTCGCCGTCGTGCATCCGCATTCGGGGCACAATTACGAGCTGCGTTATTGGCTCGCCGCCTGCGGCATCGATCCCGACCGCGATATCGAGATCGTCATCGTGCCGCCGCCCTTCATGACCGACGCCTTGGCCGCCGGCCGCATCGATGGCTATTGCGTCGGCGAGCCGTGGAACAGCGCCGCCGTCGCAGCCGGCATCGGCCGCATCGTCACCGTCAAGGCGCTGCTGTGGCGCAACAGCCCGGAAAAGGTGGTCGGCGCGCGCAGGTCATGGGCCGAGGAAAACCCGGAAACGCTGGCGGCGCTGCTGAGGGCGCTGCATCATTCCGCTCGCTGGTGCCAGGCCCCGGCAAACCGAAGCGAGCTGGCGGCGCTGATGGCCAGGCCCGACTTCCTCGGGCAGCCCGAGGCAATCCAGATGCCGATCCTCACCGGACAGCTTCAACTGGGCGCAGGCGAGGCTCGGAACGTCGAGGATTTCTTCCTGCCCTTCGACAAGGCGGCGAACTTTCCCTGGAAGAGCCACGCGCTCTGGTTCTACACGCAGATGGTGCGCTGGGGCCAACTGGCGCACACGCCGCAAAACCTTGCGATCGCCCGCGACTGCTACCGGCCCGACCTCTACCGCTCGGCGCTGAAACCGCTCGGCGTGGCCCTGCCCGGCGCCAATGCCAAGGTCGAGGGCGCGCTGAAGGTCGCGACGCCAGTCGGTTCGGCGGGGGCGAGCCTTGTCCTTGGCCCGGACGGATTTTTCGACGGCCAGATCTTCGATCCCGACCGGATCGATGCCTACATTGCCGGCCAGAAACGCGCCTGATTATTTTCGCGCCACTCTTGTGCACTGCACAATAATTGTGCGCGCGCTTGCGCTAATGGGCAATCTTTGGCCTGCTCGCTTAGTGGTCCGGCGCGCTGCCAACTATAGCATATAATTGATTTCATTTGTATTTTTGGCACAGTCTGGAAACTGGCATGGTTCCTGCTTTGTAATAGACAGACTCTTCGCAGGGTCACGGAACAGGCGTCCAATGGCGGGCGCCACAGGCAAAGCTGCCGCTCAGGTCAACACGCGATCCCGGATGTAAGGACGCGCGCGACCTGGCCGGCGGCTTTTTTGTTTTTGACCGAACACGCAATCGACGGCGCCGGTCTCAAGCGGCGCCCAACCGGAGATGACGATGACGAAACGGATCGGAACTGGAACGACGCCGAAGGACCTGACCCGGCGCGACTTCCTTGCCAGAAGCGCGCTCACTGCTGGGCTGTTCGTGGCGGCGCGCAAGCTCTTGCCCTCGGGCGCTTATGCCGCCGCGGCCGCTCCCGAGGTGACCGGCGCCAAGCTCGGCTTCATCGCGCTGACCGACGCTGCACCGCTGATGATCGCCAAGGAGAAGGGACTGTTCGCCAAATACGGCATGCCCGATGTCGAGGTGCTGAAGCAGGCCTCCTGGGGCGCTACGCGCGATAATCTTGTGCTTGGCGGCGAAGCCAACGGCATCGACGGCGCCCACATCCTGACGCCGATGCCCTACCTCATGCACACCGGCAAGGTGACCCAGAACAACCAGCCGCTGCCGATGGGGATCGTCGCGCGGCTGAACTACGACTGCCAGGGCATTTCCGTTGCTCAGGAATACGCCGCCACCGGTGTCGGCCTCGACGCGTCCAAACTGAAGGAGGCCTTCGCCGCCAAGAAGGCCGCCGGCAAGGAAGTGAAGGCGGCCATGACCTTCCCGGGCGGCACGCACGACCTCTGGCTGCGCTACTGGCTGGCCGCCGGCGGCATCGATCCCGACAAGGATGTCTCCACCATCGTCGTTCCGCCGCCGCAGATGGTGGCCAACATGAAGGTCGGCAACATGGACGTGTTCTGCGTCGGCGAGCCGTGGAACGAACAGCTTGTTCACCAGGGCATCGGCTTCACCGCCGCCACCACCGGCGAGTTGTGGAAGGGCCATCCGGAAAAGGCGCTCGGCCTGCGCGCCGCCTTCATCGACAAATACCCCAACGCCACCAAGGCAATCCTGATGGCCGTCATGGAAGCCCAGCAATGGTGCGAGGCCATGGAGAACAAGGAGGAGATGGCCTCGATCATCGGCAAGCGGCAATGGATGAACGTGCCCGTTGCTGACATCATCGGCCGCCTCAAGGGCGACATCAACTACGGCAACGACCGCGTCGCCAAGGGCACCGACCTCTACATGAAGTTCTGGAAGGGTGGGGTCTCCTATCCCTTCAAGAGCCATGATGCCTGGTTCCTCACCGAGAACATCCGCTGGGGCAAGTTGGCGCCGACCACCGACATCAAGGCGCTGGTCGACCAGGTCAACCGTGAGGATCTCTGGCGCGAGGCGGCGAAGGATCTGGGCGTCGCGGCAGGCGACATCCCTCAATCGCCCTCGCGCGGCGTCGAGACCTTCTTCGACGGCAAGACCTTCGATCCGGCCAATCCGTCCGCCTATCTCGACAGCCTGAAGATCAAGGCATCGGCTTAAGCGCAAACGGCGCATTGCGCCGTTTGTCGCAGCGCAACCCAAGCGCAACGGCGCTCGCGCCGTTGTCGCTCCACCGGACTGCCCCACGGAGATTTTCCACGACATGTCCATCCAAACCGTCGAGGACACCAAGGTGAAGGCATTTCCTGCGAAGCCCGCCGAGGTGATTGCCTTCACCGCAAAAGCGCGGCGCCGCATCGACCTCACGGCCATTGTCGGCCGGCTGGCGACGGCACTGGTACCGCCGGCCGTCGTCATCCTCGTCCTGCTCGTCGTCTGGCAGGTGGCCTGCTCTTCGCCGACGGCCAGCCTGCCGCCGCCGAGCCAGGTGTGGAACGAGGCTTACGACCTGATCGCCCATCCGTTCTTCGACAATGGCCCGCAGGACATAGGCCTCGCCTGGCGAGTGCTGATCTCGCTGCAGCGCGTCGCCATCGGCTTCGGCATGGCGGCGGTGGTTGGCGTTGCGCTGGGCGCCCTGGTCGGTCAGTCTGTCTGGGCGATGCGCGGTCTCGATCCGGTCTTCCAGATCCTGCGCACCGTACCACCGCTCGCCTGGCTGCCGCTGTCTCTCGCCGCCTTTCGCGACTCCAACCCGTCGGCGCTGTTCGTGATCTTCATCACCTCGATCTGGCCGGTGATCATCAACACCGCCGTCGGCGTCCGCAACATCCCGGAGGACTACCGCAACGTCGCCCGCATCCTGCGGCTCAACCAGCTCGAGTTCTTCTTCAAGATCATGGTGCCGGCCGCCGCGCCCTACATCTTCACGGGCCTCAGGATCGGCATCGGGCTCTCCTGGCTCGCCATCGTCGCCGCCGAGATGCTTACCGGCGGCGTCGGCATCGGCTTCTTCATCTGGGACGCGTGGAATTCCTCGCGGCTGCCAGACATCATTGTCGCGCTCGTCTATATCGGCGTCACCGGCTTCTGCCTCGACCGGCTGGTTGCGGCGATCGGCGCCTTCGTCACCCGCGGCACAACGGCAAAGTGAGGACGGCGCCATGACCGCCTATCTGAAGCTCGACCATATCGACAAATCCTTCTCTCGTGGCGGCCAGTTCAGCGAGGTGCTGAAGGATATCAGGCTCACCATCGATGCTGGCGAGTTCGTCTCCATCATTGGCCATTCCGGCTGCGGCAAGTCGACCTTGCTCAACCTGATCGCCGGGCTGACCAAGGTTTCCAAGGGCGCCGTGCTGCTCGAGAACAGGGAGGTCGACAGCCCCGGACCGGAGCGCGCCGTGGTTTTCCAGAACCACTCGCTGCTGCCCTGGCTTACCGTCTACGAGAACATCAACCTCGCCGTGTCCAAGGTCTTCGGCCAGACAAAAAGCCGGGCCGAGCGGCATGACTGGATCATGCGCAACCTCGACCTCGTCCAGATGGCGCATGCCAGGGACAAGCGCCCGGCCGAGATATCGGGCGGCATGAAGCAACGCGTCGGCATTGCGCGCGCCCTCGCAATGGAGCCGAAGATCCTTCTGCTCGACGAGCCCTTCGGCGCGCTCGACGCGCTGACCCGCGCCCATCTCCAGGATGCGGTGATGGACATCCACGCCAGGCTGGGCTCGACCATGATCATGATCACCCATGATGTCGACGAGGCGGTGCTTCTGTCCGACCGCATCGTGATGATGACCAACGGCCCGGCGGCCACCATCGGCGAGGTGCTTCCGGTGCCGCTCGCCCGGCCGCGCCGACGCATCGAGCTTGCCTCCGACAGCACCTTCCTGCGCTGCCGCGAGGCGGTGCTGAAGTTCCTCTATGAACGCCACCGCTTCGTCGAAGCGGCGGAGTAAGGCCATGACCGAAAAGCGCACCGCATTGACAATAGGCAATCTACCGCATTGCACAAATATTATGCTGCCCTGCAAGGCATTCTGACTAATCTTTGATCCGCTGCCGGGCTTGGTCAAAAGTCGCACGACAACGTCTTCGTTTTGATTTCATTAGATAATTTAGAGCGCTGTCGAATTGGCACGCTTCCTGCTTTTGAGAATGCAGGCCCGCAAGGGCCAAGAGACACAGGCGTCCAATGGTGGGCGCCACAGGCAAAGCTGCCGCTCAGGTCGACACGCGATCCCGGATGTACGGACGCAAGACCTGGACGGCAGCTTTTTTGTTTTGGACCGAACACGAAAAACGACGGCGCCGATCCCAGGCGGCGCCAGGCGGAGACGAAGATGACGAAACGGATCGGAACTGCGACAACCCTCAAGGATTTCACGCGCCGCGATTTTATCGCCAGCAGCGTCCTGACGGCGGTGCTGTTCACCGCGGCGCTCCTGCTGTTCCCGGCCAATCACGAAACCGAGGGCAAGAGTCCGCAAGTGACCGCGCAAGTCCCGGTCTCGCCGCGCTGACCGATGCCGCGCCTCTGACCAACACAACGCGCGGTGCCTCCCACGCCGCAAACCGGAGCCCAAGATGACCGCAAATCTCCCAGCCGCGCCAAGCCAGGACAGTGCTCCCCGGCAGGCGCTCGTCATGTCCACCATCGCCTTCACCGTCTGCTTCGCGGTGTGGACGATCTTTTCCATCATCGGCGTGCGCATAAAGCAGGAGCTCGGCCTGAACGAGACCGAGTTCGGCCTGCTGGTCGGCACGCCGATCCTCACCGGCTCGCTCGTGCGCATCGTGCTCGGCGTCTGGACCGACCGCTACGGCGGACGTCTGGTCTACACCATGACCATGCTCGCCGCGGCGGTCGCGACCTTCCTGCTCAGCTTTGCGCACACCTATGAGCAGATGCTGATCGCGGCCCTCGGCGTCGGGCTCGCGGGCGGCTCCTTCGCCGTCGGCGTCGCCTATGTCTCGCGCTTCTTCCCGGCCGGCAAACAAGGCACCGCGCTCGGCATCTTCGGTGTCGGCAATGTCGGCGCCGCGGTCACCAAGTTCCTGGCGCCGTTCGTGCTCCTTTCCTGGGGCTGGCAGTCGGTCGCGCTGATCTGGGCGGCCGCGTTGGTCATCATGGCCGTCGCGTTCTGGTTAACCACCAGCGACGATCCGGTCATCCGCGAGCGCCGCGCCGGCAAGGCAGCGCCCGCGAGAAGCTTCTGGCAGGAATTCGCGCCGCTCAAGAACCTGCAGGTCTGGCGCTTCGCCTTCTACTACTTCTTCTCCTTCGGCGCGTTCGTGGCGCTGTCGCTCTGGCTGCCGCGCTACCTCATCGGCGTCTACGGTTTCGGCATCGCCACCGCCGGCATGATCGGCGCCGCCTATTCAATTCCCGCAAGCATCTTCCGCGCCTATGGCGGCGTGCTTTCCGACCGCATCGGCGCCCGTACCGTGCTCTACTGGACCTTCACGGTCTGTGCCGTCGCGACTCTCGTTCTGTCTCTCCCCTCGGCAGACTACGTCGTGCGCGGCATCAGCGGGCCGATCCCCTTCCACTTCGAGATCGGCCCGCTCGCCTTCATCGCCGTCGCCTTCGTGCTCGGCTTCTTCATGAGTCTCGGCAAGGCCGCCGTCTACAAGCACATCCCGGTCTACTATCCGCAGAGCGTCGGCGCGGTCGGCGGCGTGGTGGGCATGATCGGCGGCCTCGGCGGCTTCATCCTGCCGATCGCCTTCGGCGCGCTGAACGACCTCACCGGCGTCTGGTCGAGCTGCTTCATGCTGCTCTTCCTCATCGTCGTCTCGTGCCTGGTCTGGATGCACGTCACCATCCGCCAGATGGAGCGCGCTGCCGCCGCCGAGACCGCACCCCTTTCCTACGCCGCCGAATAGATCGGAGCTGACCGGACATGAGCGAAAAACTCGTCATCATCGGCAACGGCATGGCGCCCGGCAGGATGCTCGAGCATCTGCTGGAGGCAGCACCTGACCGCTACAGCGTCACCATCTTCAATGCCGAGCCGCGCGTGAACTACGACCGCATCATGCTGTCGCCAGTGCTTTCGGGCGAGAAGGCGTTCGAGGAGATCGTCATCCATGGCGACGGCTGGTACATCAAGCACGGCATCACCCTCTACAAGGGCCACAAGATCGTTGCCATCGACAGGGAAGCGAGGACCGTCACCTCGGACCACGGCGTGACCGAGAGCTACGATCAACTCGTCATCGCCACCGGCTCGGTTCCCTTCATCATCCCGGTGCCGGGCAAGGACTTGCCCGGCGTGCTGACCTATCGCGACCTCGACGACGTCAACGCCATGCTGCTCGCCGCGCAGTCGCGCGCCAAGGCGATCGTCATCGGCGGCGGTCTGCTCGGCCTCGAAGCAGCGGCCGGGCTCAAGGAGCGCGGCATGGACGTCACCGTGCTCCACGTCATGCCGACGCTGATGGAGCGCCAGCTCGACCCGGCCGCCGGCTACCTGTTGCAGAAGGCCGTCGAGGCGCGCGGCATCAAGGTCATGACCAAGGCCAACACCAAGGCCATTTTCGGCAATGGCAAGGTCGAGGGCGTCGAGCTCATGGATGGCACGGTCATCCCGGCAACGCTGGTGGTGATGGCGGTCGGCATCCGCCCTAGCATCGCACTCGCCAAGGAGGCAGGGCTGGAGGTCAATCGCGGCATCGTCGTCGACGACCGCATGCAGACCTCCGATCCTACCATCATGGCGCTCGGCGAATGCGCGGAAGTCGGCGGCCACGTCTACGGGCTGGTTGCCCCTCTCTACGAGATGGCCCGCGTCGCGGCGGCCAGGTTGACCGACAGCGAGGACAGGCGTTTCGTCCACTCCGACACGCCGACCAAGCTCAAGGTCACCGGCATCGACCTCTACTCGCTGGGCGATTTCGCCGACGGCGAGGATCGCGAGGAGATCATCCTGCGCGACGCATCAGCGGGCATCTACAAGCGCGTGGTGCTGCAGGACAACCGCATTATCGGCACGGTGCTGTTCGGCGAGACCGCCGACGGCGCCTGGTTCAACGACCTCAAGAAGAAAGCGACCGACATCTCGGAGATGCGCGACACGCTGATCTTCGGACAGGCGTTCCAGGGAGGCACCTCCTCGGACCCTTTGGCGGCCGTTGCGGCACTGGCGGATGATGCGGAAATCTGCGGCTGCAACGGCGTCTGCAAGGGCAAGATCACCGGCGCGATCACGGGCAAGGGGCTGACCGGGCTCGACGACGTGCGCGCCCAGACCAAGGCCTCGGCCTCGTGCGGCTCGTGCACGGGTCTCGTCGAGCAACTCCTGAAGCTCACGCTTGGCGACGCCTACAACCCCGCGGCGGTGCAGCCCATGTGCGGCTGCACGAGCCTTGGCCACGACGACGTGCGCCGCCTGATCAAGGCGAAAGGACTGAAGACGATACCCGCCGTCATGCAGGAGCTCGAATGGAAGACCTCCTGCGGCTGCGCCAAGTGCCGGCCGGCGCTGAACTATTATCTCGTCTGCGACTGGCCGGACCAATATGCCGACGACTATCAGTCGCGGTTCATCAACGAGCGTGTGCACGCCAACATCCAGAAGGACGGCACCTATTCGGTCGTGCCGCGCATGTGGGGCGGGGTGACCAGCGCCGGCGAATTGCGCGCCATCGCCGACGTGGTCGACAAGTTCCGCATCCCGACCGTGAAGGTGACCGGCGGCCAGCGCATCGACATGCTGGGTATCCGCAAGGAGGACCTGCCGGCGGTCTGGGCCGATCTCGGCAAGGCCGGCTTCGTCTCCGGTCATGCCTATGCAAAGGGATTGCGCACGGTGAAGACCTGCGTCGGCTCCGACTGGTGCCGGTTCGGCACACAGGATTCGACTGGTCTCGGCATCCGCATCGAGAAGTTCATGTGGGGTTCGTGGACACCGGCCAAGGTGAAGATGGCGGTGTCGGGATGCCCGCGCAACTGCGCCGAAGCGACCTGCAAGGATGTCGGCGTGGTGTGCGTCGACTCTGGCTACGAGATCCACTTCGCGGGCGCTGCCGGCCTCGACATCAAGGGCACGGAAGTGCTCGGCCTGGTGAAGACCGAGGATGAGGCGCTGGAGGTGATTGTGGCGCTCGTCCAGATGTATCGCGAGCAGGCCCGCTACCTGGAGCGCATCTACAAATGGGTCAAGCGCGTCGGCACTGCCGAGATCAGAAGGCAGATCCTGGATGACGTCGAGCGCCGCAAGACCTTCTTCGACCGCTTCGTCTTTTCCCAGAAATTTGCGCAGGTCGATCCCTGGTCCGAACGCGTCTCCGGCAAGGACAAGCACGAGTTCCGGCCGATGGCGTCGGTAGGGTTCGCGGAGGCGGCGGAATGAGCCGACAGGATAGAGACAACATGAACTGGATCGCCATCGGCTCCATCGCCGACATTCCGCCGCGCGGCGCGCGTTGTGTCGAAACCCCGCAAGGCAAGATCGCGGTCTTCCGCACTGCGGACGATCAGGTTTATGCCATCGACGACCACTGCCCGCACAAGGGCGGGCCGCTCAGCCAAGGCATCGTCCATGGCGCGGCGGTGACCTGTCCGCTGCACAACTGGGTGATCTCGCTGGAGACCGGCGAGGCGCTCGGCGCCGACGAAGGCTCGGTACGGACGATCCCGGTCAAGGTCGAAGGCGAACGGCTTTTCATCGCGCTCGAAGCGCTGGCCTCGAAAGCGGCCTGAGGCATGGAAGAAGCACGCGAGGTGAGGACCGCCTGCCCCTATTGCGGGGTGGGATGCGGCGTGCTGGCCGGGATCGCCGCAGACGGCAAGACGACCGTCCGCGGCGATCCCGAGCACCCGGCCAATTTCGGCCGCCTCTGCTCGAAGGGTGCCGCGCTCGGCGAGACGCTTGGTCTGGAGGGCCGCCTGCTTCAGCCGGAAATCAGCGGCACGCAGACGAGGTGGGAGGAAGCAGTCGACCTTGTGGCCGCGAAATTTTCGCAGGCGATTGCCGAACACGGACCGGACTCGGTCGCCTTCTACGTCTCCGGCCAGTTGCTCACCGAGGATTACTACGTCGCCAACAAGCTGATGAAGGGCTTCATCGGCTCGGCCAACATCGACACCAATTCGCGGCTCTGCATGGCGTCGTCCGTCGCCGGCCACCGCCGCTCCTTCGGCGAGGACATCGTTCCCGGCGTCTATGAGGATTTCGAGCGCGCCGACCTCATCGTGCTCACCGGCTCCAACACCGCATGGTGCCATCCGGTGCTCTACCAGCGCATGCTGGCGGCGCGAAAGGAACGCGGAACCAGGATCGTCGTCATCGATCCTCGCCGCACGGCCACGGCCGACGAGTGCGACCTGCATCTGGCGCTCGATCCGGGCACGGACGTGCTTCTGTTCAACGGGTTGCTCGCGCATCTTGTGCAAGCCGGAAAGATCGATGCCGGCTTCGTCGGCGACCATACGTCCGGCTTCGACGCCGCAGCTTCTTTGGCCGGCGCCGACGCGCCGTCGGTCGCGCGCGTCGCAAAAGGCTGCGGGCTCGCGGCCGCCGATGTCCAGGCCTTCTATGACCTCTTCGCCGGCATCGAGCGGACGGTCACCGTCTATAGTCAGGGCGTCAACCAGTCGGCGCATGGAACCGACAAGGTCAACGCAATCATCAACTGCCATCTCGCCACCGGCCGCATCGGCGAGCCCGGCATGGGGCCGTTCTCGGTCACCGGGCAGCCGAACGCCATGGGCGGCCGCGAGGTGGGAGGCCTGGCAAACCAGCTTGCCGCGCATATGGACTTCGCGGATGGGACCAATATCGACCGGGTCTCCCGCTTCTGGAATGCGCCCAAGGTTGCGCGCCGCGCCGGCCTGAAGGCCGTGGACATGTTCCAGGCGGTTGCCGATGGCCGCATCAAGGCGCTGTGGGTCATGGGCACCAATCCCGCGGTCTCGATGCCCGACGCGTCTCGCGTGCGCGCCGCCTTGTCCAAATGCGATTTCGTCGTGGTCTCGGACGTGACCCGCACCGACACCACACGCTATGCCGACGTGCTGCTGCCGGCCGCAGCCTGGGGCGAGAAGGACGGCACTGTCACCAATTCAGAACGGCGCGTCTCGCGTCAGCGGCCGTTCCTGCCGCCGCCGGGCGAAGCGAAAGCCGACTGGCGCATAATCTGCGATGTAGCCGAACGCATGGGCTTCGGCGATGCCTTCGCCTACCAAGCTCCGGCCGAAATCTTCCGCGAGCACGCCGCGCTCTCGGCCTTCGAAAACGATGGCGAGCGCCTGTTCGATCTCGGCGGCGTGGCCGACCTCAGCGACGTGGACTATGCCTCCTTCGCGCCGCGCCACTGGCCAGCGCCGGACCAAAACGAGCAGCAGACAAGGCTGTTTGCCGATGGCCGCTTCCCAACGCCCGACGGCCGTGCGCGGTTTGTGCCGGTGCGGCAGGAGGCAACGGCTTTCACGGTCGATGCGGACTATCCGCTTGCCCTGAACACTGGCCGGCTGCGCGACCAGTGGCACACAATGACGCGGACCGGAAACGTGCCGCGCCTGATGGCGAATGCGCCGGAGCCCGCAGTCGATCTCAATCCGGCGGATGCGGCCGCGCACCACCTCAAGGACGGCGACCTCGCCCATCTGTCGACGCGCTTCGGCTTTGTCCGCGCGAGGGTCCGCGTGGCCGACGCGCAGCGGCGCGGCCAAGCCTTCATGCCCATGCATTGGAGCGGCCAGTTCGCAGCCAGGGCCGCGGCGGGCCTGCTGTCGTCGCCGGTCACCGATCCGCATTCCGGCCAGCCGGAGCTCAAGCATGTGCCGGCGAGAATCGTGCGCGAAAATACCGGCTGGGCCGGCGTGCTGATCACGCGGCGCGATCTCCGGCCGACAGGTTTCGTTCACTGGAGCCGGTACGCGGTCGAGGGCGGCTGGGTCTACGAACTGACCGGAACTGAGCCGCCGGACCAGGGCATTCTTCTGGCGCGCAAGCTGCTCGGCGTTCAACGGCAGGATCAGCTTCTGGAATACACCGATCGCCGCGGGCTCGCCTATCGCGCGGCTGCGGTCGATGAAGGCGGCGCCATGGCCGAAGCCTTGCTGGTCGCCGCTCCAGACCAATTGCCGATGCGCGACTGGCTGGTGTCGCTCTTGGCCACCCGCCAGCCGCTGTCGGCCGTCGATCGTCACGCGCTGTTGTCGGGCCGCTCGCCCGCACCCATGCCCGCCATCGGCCGGGTCGTGTGCTCGTGCTTCCATGTCGGCGTCAACCAGCTCGCTTCGGCTGTCGCCGCCGGATGCGACAGCCTGGAGGCGATCGGGTCGACACTGTGCGCCGGCACCAACTGCGGTTCCTGCCGCTCGGAGATACGGGCGATCATCGACGCCCGCCAGGTTCAGGCGGCAGAGTGAAATCCGCTGGAGCCGCTTCAAGGTGTATTGAGATTCAGCTCAGGCCGAGCCGAGAACGGTGGCTTCCGAGAACCGGCCTACGCCAGCCGTAGCATTGTCGGGCGCTTCCCCGGCAATCTTGTTCCTGTCGGCATTGTTGAGCTTTGCCGTCGCACGCAGATCCTTCAGCACGGTTTCGCAAGGCGTCGCTGCCGTCGCTGCCGTCGACTTCGACACTCCGCCAGCCGCGATGCCCGCAAAAATCGCGGAGCGTTCTTAACCCGAGACCATCGAAATCCGGGGTCGATGCACCTTCATCCTGAAGTCATACGGGATGATTAGCCTGCAATGCAAAAGCCTGAACGCGCTGTCGTCACCGACAAGATGCAGCGCGGTTCATTGGCGTTGTCAGAAATGCAATGAGGGTCTGGGGATAAGTCGCATGGAGAAGATCGACGTCGTTGCCTCGCTGGGGCAATCGCAGTTGTTGCGTCCCGCTTACCTTAAGGCGGCGCTTGCGGCCAATGACCGCCTCAAATTCTATCTGACGGCGCTTCAGACCGCGTACAGCCATGCCATGCATCCGGACGTAGCGTCCCTTGACCTGCATCGCGAATATGCAGCGGCAAAAGTGGATGCGCCGTGGCTGCTGGCATTGCCTGCTTCCAGCCATCTCAGGGCGTCCGTGCTTCACGCGGATGATTTGCCCAAGCTGGTTGACAAGCTTGCAGCCGATTTGCGGTTGATGGGCCGCCCGCTTGAAGGCGACGCCGATAGAGACCACCACGCTTTGCTTTCAAGGATCGAGGTGTGGTGCGGCTGGCTCGGTGGCCTTGAGCCGGGTTTGCTCGATGCAGGGCAGCTGAGGCAATTGACCAGCGGCAACCGCCGCGAGGACGACAGCTTCCATATCCTGGTGATGGACTTGCACAAGGCCATCAACCGGCTGGCGGCGGATATTTCGGACGAGACGATCGATGGCGCGCATATCTGGCAGTTGTCGCCGGACGACCGGCCTCGCGTGGCCGCCTTCATGCGCGGCCTGAACCGCACGCGGCCCCTGAAACTCACCCACCCCGGCCTCGATACGGCGGCAACGCGCGATGGCACGAGGCTGTTGATTCAGAACGACATCGGCACCAATGACGCGCATGTTCTGGTCATCCAGGTTGAAGGGCTGCGGCTGTCGCTCACCTATTCCGACCTTCACCAGCAGCGCTTCGCTTTCTTTCAGGATCTTCTAGGCGAGATCGGCGCGACCTGGTCCAATGTCGGCTCGCGGGCGACCGAGGGGCTGAACGCTGGAGACGCGTATTATGTCGGGACGGCGACGTTCGACAACGCCGACGAAACGGCGCTGGGCGTGACGCTGGAAGCGCTCGGTTCGCGCATCGTGTTTCTGATCGACTGGAACCGGGCGCGCAAACGTCTGCGACTGCTGGTTGGAAAGGCGAATGCCACGGCGATCCTCGCCGCCAGTGCAAGGCGCGACATCGGGCACATGGGATGGCTCGAAGCCGGCGCCGAGCATCTGCTGTTCGATGCCATGGAATCGATTGGCAGCGAGTTCTTTCGCATCGGTGACCGCCTCGACACCGTGCTCGGCGACGAGCACGCGCGCGCATTCATGCTGGACGCGATGTCTTCGGCCTCTCAGGCCATGCAGGAGCATCAGCCCTTGCCGCGGATCGCGGATTCCGTGCGCCTTCTGCTCGTTCGCCATCTCGGACAACAGCGAGACGTCTTCGAGCTCCTCGGCGAGCATGCCGGGTTCTGCCATGAACTGGCGGAAGGTTTGCGGGACGCGCTGACGCATGGTCTGGAACGCGACGGCAAGGCCGCCGAGAAACTGGCATCGCGCGCGAAAGGATGGGAGCGTCAGGCCGACAATCTGGTGACGCGCTCGCGCGAACGCGCGGAGCACAACACGCGCTGGCTGCCATTCACGCGTCTCATTGAGAGAGCCGACAATATCGCCGACGCACTGGAGGAAGCGACGTTTCTTCTGTCGCTGATCGCCGAGGCTCGCAACAAAGGCTGGCATGGCGAAGTGCGCGAAAAGCTGGTGCGGCTCGCCGAGCGCACCTATGAAGCGGTGCGGGATCACGTCAGGGCGCTGTCGATCGCCGGCATCCTGCGCGACGGCGGCACGGCCGAGGATCACGAAACCTTCATCGCGGTCTCCTGGCGCGCGGTCGAGGCGGAACATCAGTGTGACGAATTGTTGCGCGATGTCCGCCGCGCGCTGGCGCGTCACGTCGACGATCCGCTCACCCTCACTCTGACGACGGACTTCGCGGCAGCCATCGAGCTGGCGACCGATGCCTTGCTGGCGGCGAGCTTCGGCATTCGCGAATTGGCGTTCGACAGCATCGGAGCACGCGGATGAGCGCCTCGATTGCTCGCATCAGACCCGAGGCGAACGAAGCGAAGATCGTATACTCGATCGGCGCGAAGACGGCCGCCGAAAGACCGATCACGCCCGATATTCTAGGCTTCAAGGCCCACAACCTTGCCCGCATGGCGGCGTTCGGCCTTAACGTGCCTCCTGCTTTCGTCATCGGCACCGGCTTTTGCGCGCACCGCGATGACGTCACGCCGGAGATCTGGGGCGACGCGCTGACGACACTCGAGCACGCGTCGGACTTGAGATTGGGAGATTCGAGACGCCCGCTTCTGCTGTCGGTGCGTTCCGGCGCACCTGTGTCGATGCCCGGCATGATGGAAACATTGCTCAATATCGGGCTGACCGAAGCGACGCTTCCCGGCTTCGTTCGCCTGACCGGGCACCCGAGGCTTGCATGGGATGCCTACCGCCGCCTTATCGCCGGTTTCGGCGAGGTGGTAGCCGGCGTGGATGCACAGCATTTCGAGGCCGATCTCGACGCCGTGCGGAACGGCGAAGAACGCAGCCTCGATTTTGTGGCCTTGCGCGATGTGGCAGGTCGACATCTGCAAACATTTGCGAAAGAAGCCGGACATCCGTTTCCGCAGGACGCCAAACAGCAGCTCACCGAGGCGATCGGCGCGGTCTTTCGCTCCTGGTCCAGCGACAAGGCCGTGACCTACCGCAACCTTCACGGCTTGAGCCACGATATGGGCACGGCCGTCACTGTGCAACGCATGGTGTTCGGCAATGCCGGCGGCCTCTCTGGCGCCGGCGTCGGATTCACACGCAACCCCAGCACTGGCGCGCAGAGCCCATGGGTCGATTTCCTGTTCAACGCGCAGGGCGAGGATGTCGTGAGCGGGCGTCGCACAGCCCAAGGACATGACGAGCTCGCTGCCGTCGCACCTTCCCTGTGGGACGAGCTCGTGCAGGTGGCAAACGCCCTTGAGCGACATTTCGGCGACATGCAGGACTTCGAATTCACGATCGAGGACGGCGTGTTGTTCATGCTCCAGACCCGCAACGGCAAGCGCACGCCGCGCGCGGCGGCTCAGATTGCGCTGGATATGCTGGATCAAGGTCTGATCGACGCCGAAACGGCTCGCCTGCGCACAAACGGTCTTGATGCGAGCTCGCTTTCGCTCAGCACGATCTCGACGGAAGACGGAAAGTCACTGTCGCCGATCGCAACCGCCGCTTCGGCCGCGACCGGCGTCGCGAGCGGTGAGATTGCCTTCGAGGAGGATGTCGCGCGCCGACGCAAGCAGGCAGGCGCGCAGGTTATCCTCGTGCGCCGCGACGCGGAGACGCGCGATATCGCGGCACTCGAACTGGCCGATGGCCTTCTGACCCAGCATGGAGCGCGAACGTCGCACGCGGCCGTCGTCGCGCGCCAGCTAGGCAAGGTTTGCCTGGTCGGATGCGAGACCATGATGATCGATGAAGCGGCCAGATGCCTCATCATCGGCGGCGTGAGCTATTCCGAAGGAACCATCCTCACGCTCGACGGCAACAGCGGCAACATCTATGCAGGTGCGGCAAGTGTCAGCAAGAATGTTCCCGAGGAGTTGCTGGCGAGGCTCAACCAGCTGCGCAATCCAAACTGAAGGCTGAGCGCAAAGCGCGGCGCCTGAATCCGTTTCGTAGCGACACGCTTTAAGGGTGGCCGGCCGAGACCTGTATAGAGCGTTTCGAGCGCCTCCAGATGGAGGGAGTCAGATCCACATCACGGGCCAGCCGGTCCGCACGACCGCATCAGGCACACTTGTCACCCATGGAAAGCTCGTGCGTCCACGTCCGTGACCAGCATGTGCCCCGGCGACACGGTGACTGAGATCGCCAGTTTTGCGCGAGCGAGGGCATCCTGGGCAGTGACGCTGCTGGCCCAAAACACGGGAACCTCTCCGTCCACCAGCTCGACCGCATCGCCCCAGTCTGGAGCCGTCATGTCGTATATTCCGATGATCGAAGGCTCCCCGACATGGATGGGAGAGCCGTGAGTATGCGGGAAGCGTGCCGTGAGTGCTCGAACCTTGTCGACGTCGCAGGACCTTACGGGACGCATCGAGACGACCGTCTGGCCAGCGAACGGTCCGGCGCGGGGCGTCTCGACGGTAAGCGGAACTGCCCGGAAGGGCGAAGGCGGGCCAAAATCATCCTGCCAAAGATCGATGATGTCCGTCCTCTGGCCGGTCAGTTCCCCGAAGCGATAGACGTTATACTGAGGGGCATCGGTGCGAATATCGATATCGCCCAGCGCCGGGATCAGCGGACTGCCGGCGCGGCTCAGGCCCACCAATGGACAGGCCTTTGGGTTGTGGACGCAGAACTGGTGAAAATCGCTGGCAAAAGCGCGGGGCAGTATCACGACATTGACCTGGAGCTTGCCACGCGCAAGTCCACCTGTATGCCCCTCATAGGCGCCCGTTCTGACAAGTCTGCGCAGCCTGTTCGCGTCGAAACGCCGCAAATCCTCGTAGACTGGTGAAATGGTCTGGCGAGCCATGGCTTCCGATAAATACCAACATTTCAGAGACGCGTCGGGAGGATGCAAGATCGTTGGCGGCTCGGCCGCTTGTCAAATTATGATAATCTTTCCCAGGTGATAAAACGTATTTATTGGTCGGCCAACATTGTCTTATATTATAAATATCTAATCCGCTTTCTGTTATTCACAGGTGCGGCAGCCGATCGCTTCTATTTGTCGGTCCGCCTCGCGCAGGAAGCCAATATCCCGATCCATATAGAAGAGCAAAAAACTCGAATAGAGCACGAAGACGAGGCCGAACACGCCGGTCTTCACCACCAGCGAAAGCGCGAAAACATTGAGGTGTGGCGAGGCCCGCGCCAGGAACGCGAGAACAATGTCGGACAACAGCATGCTGATGATCAGCGGGAAGACAAGGGTCAATGCCATCACCAGAATGCGGTTCAGCAAACCGAGGAATATCCCGGCGGCGTCCTTGCTGAAGATCGGCAGAAGCCGGTCGATCGGCCAAATCCCGTAGCTGTCGTAAAGACTGGTCAAGGAAAGCTGCAGGCCGCCGGCGGCGAGGTAGATCGTGACCATGATGACGGCGAGCAAGGTGCCGGTGGCGCTCGTCTCGTGGGTCATCATCGGATCGATCAGCGTCCCCATCGTGGACCCGCGCTGAAGGTCCAGGATGTCGCCGGCAGCCTCGGCCGCCCAGAAGGGGATGCCCATCGCCAGCCCGAGCGTTACCCCGATCACCACCTCCTTCAGGATATAGACGGCGATCATCGTGGTGGCGATGTCAGCATTTGTCAGCTTGCTCACGATCGTCGGAAAGACCGGGACCGCCAGCGCCAGGGCAACACCGTTGCGCAGAAGCCCAGGCAGCGGCACGCGCGAAAACAGCGGCATCAAGAGCATGAATCCGGTCACGCGCGCGAGCGCGAAAGCGCCCGCCAGGAGATAGAACTGAAGCTCCCTGATCGACGCGAAGAGTGGTTCGACCGGCATCCGGGCTCCTCAACGCGTGACGACAGGAAACTCGTCCATAGCTGTCGAGGCCTGCTGCGCGATCTGCTGGCCAAGCAGAGGTCCGAACACGACGATGACCAGGAGGATCACCACGAGCTTGATCGTCTGCGGCAGGGACTGGTCCTGAATTTGCGTCAACGCCTGGGCAAGTCCGACAAGAATGCCGACCGCCAGGGCCGCGATGATCGCTGGGCTCGATGCGAACAGCACCGTCAGCAGCGCGCCTTGGACTTTCGCCTGGATGAAGTCGTTGTCCATACGGGGCCTCGACCGCGTCAGCCGTAGCTCAGGATCAGGCCGTGCATCAGCCGTGACCAGCCATCGATGGCGACGAAAAGGAACAGTTTGAGCGGAATCGAAATCAGGACCGGCGAGACCATGATCATGCCGAGCGTCATCAGGATGTTCGCGACGACGATGTCGATGATGAGGAAGGGAAGATAGAGCAGGAAGCCGATCTCGAATGCGCGCGTAAGCTCCGAGGCGACAAAGGCGGGAACAAGGATCGAGAGATCGTCGTCCCTGAGATTCTGGCGCGCCTGTTCCGGCCACAGGCGGCTGGTCCCATCAAGAAAGAACTGCCGCTCTGCCGGCTGGGTGAATTTGATCAGGTGCTGCTGCAATGGTTCCTTCACCAGTTGCGCCGCCCTGGCCAGGTCGTCGGTCGTCCGGAACTGAACCTGCCCTTCCTGAAGCCGGCCCGACATCTCGCTCAGCAACGGTGTCGTGACATAGACGGTGAGCACGAGCGCTATGCCATAGAGCACAAGATTGGGCGGCATCTGCTGGACGCCGAGCGCGTTGCGGACGAGGAAAAGCACGACCGATATCTTCAGGAAGCCGGTCATCGTGACGACGGCCAGCGGGAGCAGCCCGACAAAGCCGACGGCGATCAGAATCCCGAGGAGATTGGGCGAATTGTCAAGCATTGTCGAACATGCGCTCGATTCTCACGCCCAGGCCTTCCCCGATCCGGACGATCTCGCCGCGGCCGACGCGTTTGCCGTTGGCGAGGATGTCGACCGCCGGTTTCGTGACGTCGGCGATGGGAATGATGGCGCCCGGCGCAAGCTGCCTTACCTCGCCGACGGGCATCACCGTGCGGCCGACCTCGAAGGCAAGCGCGACCGGCAATTCGTCGAGAGTCGACTCCTCCAATATCTGGCCGGCTGGCGGCGATGTGCCTTGGTTCATGGTCCACTCCCATTTCGATCCTGCAATCGCGGCCGGCGCGGCAAGCACCCGCGGCCCATCCGCCGTCAGACTGACCGGAGCGAAGAGGCGCTCTGCGATGATGAAAGCCGCGGCGCCTCCTTCCTCGGTGTCGTCGAAAAGAACCACATCGTCGGGCCGCAGGCTTTGAAGCTCGCCAAGGCTGATCGTCAGCGCGCCGCGCCGAAGGCTGACCGCCAGCGGGAACTCGGCCGGAACCGGCGCCTTCGCTTTGCCGATCTCGTCGAGCGCGCGACCAATGCGCATCGCGAGGTCGGCGCTATTCGTGTTCAGGACGCAGTCTATGGACTTGCCCTCGCCGGCCAGGACAAAAGCATATGAGGCTTCGTTCGAAACGATGTCTGCGCGCTCGATCGACGTGATCGTGATCCTCTCGCCCAGCTTGCCCTCGATCCACTGGAGATCTTGTTCGAAAGCGGACTCCAGCAGCAGCGCGGCGTGAGCGGGTGCCAGATGGTTCATGTCGACCAGCTCGTCCGCCTTGGCGAGAGCCCATTCGACAATGGAAAGCGGCAGGCGCAATTTCCCTGCCGCCTCGCCAACGGAAAACGCAATCGTGGATAACCGCTGATCCGCCGGGTTCGGCGCCGGCCAGACAGCCGCGATCGCCACGGTTTTCCCCGCAATCGTAATCTCGGCGGGAACACGGCGTCGGTAGAAGGCGTTCAACGCGCCAACCTCCGCCGCCGCGACGGATTCCAATGTCAACCGCTCGCCGCGGCTCGATCGCCTGGCCGCGCGCTTCACCGGGTTTCCCCGCGCCTTCTTGCTTGCCGCTGCCAAAGACTGAGGCATCACGCTGCCATGCTCTCGGTCACCGACTGCGCTATCGTTCTGAAGAGGGTCGCATTACGCCACGCTCCTCTTCCTCCGAGAGTTCGGCACGAGCGAGGCCACGACCTGCGCTACGCTTGATAAGATCCTCCAACAGGCGGTCCAGCTTCGTCACGCCTTTCATGGTCTTGCGATGATCCTCACGGGCTGCCGACAGCTCCACTCTGCGTCGCTGCTCGGTGATGCCAGCCTCCCGTTCGTTTTCCCGCAATTGCTCGGTTTCCCTGGCGGCGGTCTCGAACCGCCCCTGGAGCCGATAGAGCCTGGCGGCATTCACCGAATGTCCGACAAGCGAACCAAACGCAGCATCCTCGGCATCGGCTGTCGCCTGGAGATGCTCGGCGACGGCGGCAGCCGCCTTCCGGACCTCCTCGGCCGCCTGCCGCGCAGCGGCATATCTTCTGATGACCGCCTCCCTTGCGCGCGCTTCGCGATGGCGCCTGAGATCACGCAATCGAGCGATGACGTCATGGTCCTTCATTGACGATCTCCCGCATGCGTTGGCGTGTTTTGTCGATCGTTTCGTGCGTGGCGGACGCCTGCCGCAGGAAGGCGTTGATGATGTCGATCTTCGCCACCGCCTCGTCCGCAACCGCGTCGTTGCCCCTTTCGTACTCGCCGACGCGCAGCAGCAATTCGACATCGGCGTAGCGGGCAAGCAGCTCGCGCAGCCGGCCGGCATCCGCCCGATGCCCAGGCGGCACCACCGTGTCCATCAGGCGGCTTCGGCTGCGCAGCACGTCGACGGCCGGGAAGTGATTGCGCTGGGCCAGTTCGTTCGACAGGAAGACGTGGCCATCGAGAAGCGCCTGGATTTCCTCGGCGACCGGATCGAGCGTGCCGTCGCCCTCCAGAAGAACACTGTAGAGGCTGGTGATGGAACCGACGCGACCAGGTCCCGAGCGCTCGAGCAGACGCGGCAGGACCGCGAAAAGCGAAGAGGGAAAACCGCGGCGCGTCGGCGGCTCGCCCGAAGCGAGGCCAATCTCGCGCTGCGCGCGGGCAAACCGGGTTATGTTGTCCATTGCCAACAACACGTGCTTGCCTTGGTCGCGAAAATATTCGGCGATGCTGGTGGCCACATAGGCGGCCTTGACGCGCTCGATGGCCGGACGGTCGGATGTCGCGACGACGATGACTGCCCGCGCGAGCCCCTCAGGCCCTAGCTGATGCTGGATGAATTCGCGCACCTCGCGCCCGCGTTCGCCAACCAGAGCAACCACGGCGACATCCGCATCGGTGCCGGTGACGATGTCGGAAAGCAGAACCGATTTGCCGACGCCGGGCTCCCCGAAGATGCCGACGCGCTGTCCGCGCGCGCAAGTGAGCAGCCCATCGAGGGCGCGGATTCCGAGTTGGATCGGCTCGGAAATCAGGCTGCGTTCCAGTGGCGACGGCGGATAGGCGTTGACGGGATAGGTGCCGGTGATGCCGTCCAGCGGCCTGCCGTCCAGCGGCTCGCCGAGCGCGCTGATCACGCGCCCAAGAAGCCCGGGACCGACCGGCACCAACTGGTCCTTCCCGGTCGCAACCACCTCGGTCAGGCTTGAAAGGCCCGTCAGGTCACCAAGCGGCACCAGGACTGCCATCTCGTCCATGAGGCCGACGACTTCGGCCTTGGTCGTCTTGCCTGTCCTGGGGTCCAGGAGGTCGCATATCTCGCCGATCCGAACCTCCTCCACCGTCGCATGGATGACCGTGCCGGTCACCCGCCGCACACGTCCTCTACGGGGCCGGCTTGCATCGTCCCGCAAGTTCGACCGTAGCCCCGGAATGATGGATGCGAGCCGGCTCTCTATGTCGGCAGCCGAGCCCGTCATGCCGGACCCTCGGCCTTGGACCGGAGCGCATCGGCGATCGCATCGAGCTGCGCGTCAATGCTGGCATCGATGACGGCGATGTCGGTCGAAAGAATGCATGTGTCTGCCGCGAGCGTGTCATCCCCGTCGATCTCGATCGTCATGGCCAGATCGCTCTCACGCAGGACCGCGTCCAGTTCATCGCGAACCCTGCCGACGGAGCGGGGATGGACGCGGACTTTCAGATATTTGGCGCGGCGAACGTCAGCGATCGCCTGCCTGGCCGCCTTTGCGACAAGCCTCGTCACGTCAAATTCCCCCAGCATCCGCCTGACAACATCGAGGGCCAGAGCGACGACCTCCGGTTCCAGCCTGGAGAGATAGCGATCCACCCTGATTGTCGTCTCGTCCACCAACCGTGCGGCCTCCGCGTCGCCTTGTGCCTTGCCGTCTTCGTAGCCCTGCGCATATTCGGCCGCGTAGGCCCGCCGGGCGGCCTCGCGCATCTGCTGCGCATCACGTCTGGCCTCATCGAGGAAGGCATGGCCGTCCAGCCACGCACGGGCCTCGCCGGCACGCAGAATGCGGGCGCGAGGGCGCCGGGGCATATCATTGGTCGCGTTGTCCGGCTCGACCATTCTGTCTAACGCATCGCTCGTCGAACAATCGCCGGACCGATCTCGGCAAAGGGTGCGATCGCCGTCCCATCGACGAGTTCGTGCGGCATCAGCTTGAGGCGAACCCGCATGCTCGTGTCGCGGGGCATCGCCTGACACCAGGCGCAAAGGCAACTCAGCCCGTCGGCATGGACGCGATTGTAGATATCATCCAGGGGCTCCAGGGGCTGAATTGGGCCGGCCAGATCGCGGTTCGCGACTGCGGCTGAGCAGATATCCATGCCGAGCGCCGCCTGCAGGGCAGCCGCTTCGCGTCCAGCAATGACTGCGGCGATGCTGCTGGCCTGGTAGATTGCGCCCGAGCGAAGCGCAAGCTCCTCCAACTCCTCGCCCGACGACAGGGCGATCGCCCGATCCACGTCGTCGGCCGGTTCGTCGACGGTGCAAGAAAGCCCGTAATGATCGAGCAGAAGCTTCGACAACCGCTCATGCAGGCGCTGCGACTGGCGCATTCGCTCGCAGGCTGCCTCGCCGATCGTGCCACCGAAACAGTCCGCGAGCCGGGCGGCATCCGCGTAGCTTGCGGGATTGGATATGAACGCATGCCAATCCGAACTGGCGGCAGTTTGCGTCGGGGCAGTCTGGATCATGTCTCTCTCGCCGGCCTTGCGACTGTGTCGAGCGCATAGACACCAGGCCGCCGATACCACTGGACATAGGCCAGCCGGGCAACGAGCGCGAATATGGCCGCCGCCATGCCGTAAAACAGCCACATCGCCGCGGCGACGCTGTCCGGATGCAGCCAAAGACCAAGGAATGTGGTGAAGCCCGCTTCGCGGGTTTCCTGTTCGGGAGGCGGCGCGGCCACCGGAATGAGGGTCACGGAGACATTGTCGTAGGTCAATCCCGCGATGCCCTTGGCCACCAGCATCTTGACCTGAGGGATCAGGTCGTTCATCGGCACCGATGCGCGATGGCGGATGAAGACGGAGGCGGATGACGGAACCAACCGCTGTCTCAGCGGATCGTTCTCGGGCAGCACAAGGTGGACGCGCGCGGAAAGCACGCCGTCGATATCCGAGATCGTCTGCGACAATTCCTGGCTCAGGCCATAGATCATCGTCGCCCGCTCTTCCACCGGCGAGGACACAAGCCCGTCCCGCTTGAACACCTCGCCCAGCGTCTGGAATTCCTGCTTGGGCAATCCGCTCTCGTCGAGAATTGCCATGGCTTCGGCGAAACGGTCCTTCTGCACGGAAACCGTCATTTTGTCGTCCTTGCCGGCTTCGCGCTGGGCCGGTATCCCGTGACGCACCAGCGTGGCCACGATCTCGTTGGCCTGCCGCTGGTCGAGGTTGGAATAAAGCTCCTCCGAGCAGGCCTGCAGCGCAAGCATGCCGATGATTGCGAACGCCATGCGGAACCGGGCACCGCATCGATTGATTGGCGTTGACCGCAGCGGCGGGATCATTGTGCGCACGAACACCCCGTCGCGTTATTGCTGCTTTATCAGCGTGCTGGTGGACGACGTCACCGCGGTCACGCTGCTCGTGACGACCTCCAGATTGGCGGCCGCCCACATCACGGAAATGGACCGTTCGAGGAGCTGCTCGGCATTCTTTGCCGGACCGTCATCGCTTTCCCTGCCCGGCGGAGCCGCCTTGCCGGGATCCTGCATGGCGGCTTTTTCAGCGTCTGCGGGGACGTTCGCCTGGCCAAGGGCCTTCTGGACCTGTTGCATGGTGCCTTCCAACGACTGCACCGCGGAACCAAGCAGCGCCGATGGATCCGTGAACGTTCCGCCTCCCGATTTCTCCACCTCCGCCAGATAGTCGAAGAGCTTGCGCTCGACGATCGGCTCGGTCTTGTCCGATTTGGACGATTGCCCGGCCATTGCGGGATTGGCGCCGGAGGATGCCTGCGCCACCTGTTGTCCTGCCGGCGTGTTGATATCGCCGCGCTCAGACGCGTTGACCTTCGCGGCGTCATGCTTTTCCTGGCTGGCGCCGACCATTCGGTTGCCCGGCTGCGCCGCCGCGCCGGCGGTGATCTGCTGCTGCGAGGTCACGCTGGTCGTCAGGGTTGCGAGCGTGGCTTCCAGAGCTCCAATCGGTGCGATTTGCATGAACCTGCCCTCCCGCTTCCTAGTTCGTTTTGCCCGGCGGGACATTTTGCGCATCCGCCTGCTTTCCGCGGAAAACGCGGACCGAAACGACCTTGCCTGAATCCGGGCCGGAATCCGGCTTCGTGTCGGACGCGGCAGGCGCTCCGAGCGTCTTGCGGACGAGCTCGACATAGGATGGCGGTCCCGACACCGAGACGACATCGTCCTCCTTGGAAACCTTTATCGGAAACCTTGGATCGATGACGCCCAGCCGTGAAAGCCGTTCTTCCGCATGCGCCGCCGCGTTGGCATCGAGCGGGATCATCTCCGTCTGGACTTCGGCTTCGGTCGCGACATTCATGACGATGCCGTCGAAATGCCAGACCAGGCCGTATCGGTTGCAGATCTCGTCGAGGAATTCGCGGGCCGTCCCGACCGGCATGCCGGCGCTCAGGCGCCCTTTGACAAGCTTGCTGACCCGCATGGGCGTGCGCATGTTGCGGCCTAGCTCGACCAGCGCGTCCGTCACCGATTGATCGACAGTGATGTATTTGTACGGCCCGGCAGGCCAGCGCGGTTCAGCGGCGTTCGCCCGCAGCGCATCTCCGAATACGAGGACCGCCGCAAGGCCGCCAATGACGATGGCAGCCTTGGCGCTCGACAGAAAATCCGCATGGCAGGTACCGCGTCCCGTCAACATTGGTCCCTATCGCAGGCGGCTGCGAAAGACCCGCATCGCCCGCTTCATGGTTTGCCCGCCGGTTTCACTCTATCGCGCGCCTTGGAGAATTGGAAGTCCAATTGGATCGCGCATATGAATTCGGTGCCAAATGTTGCGAACGATCTCCAAAGCGATATGGTGCGCGCTGGAATCACCGGTTCGTGATCGCCGGTTCGATGCCTGGACGCAGAAGGGATTGACCTCGGTGTCACTCGCGAACTTGGATGCTCCCGCCAGTTTTCCGGGAAGCGGAAGTGTTGTCGCCCTGCGCCCTAACTTGGCGCTGGGTTCGTCAATTGTGCTTGCCGCCGGTTTGATTGCCGCCATGGTTCCGGCGCAGGCGCAATCGAACAGCGGTTACGACCCCCGAAGCTGGACTTACGATCCGGCCAGAAATGTGCTGGTCTCCCCTTCCGCTCCCAATGCTTCCGGCCAGGCTTCGGAAGAAGAAAGCCGGCACCAGTGGTCGCCAATTCCCAGGGAGATCGTGCATTTCAGCGAGGCTCAACCGAATGGATCGATTGTGATCAACACTTCAGAGCGGCGCCTTTACTACATCCTTGGGAACGGCAAGGCGCTGCGATACGCGGTGGGCGTCGGCAAGGAGGGGCTGGAGTGGTCCGGCCGCGACACGATTTCGAGCAAGAAGAGCTGGCCCGATTGGCGGCCACCTGCCGAAATGCGATCCAGGGAAGCATCGAAGGGCCACTTCCTGCCCGTGCGTGTCGAGGGAGGAACGAACAATCCGCTGGGCGCACGGGCCCTGTATATCGGCAAATCGCTTTATCGCGTCCACGGCACCAACCAGCCATGGACGGTCGGACAGGCCAACTCCTCCGGTTGCATCCGCATGACCAATGAGGACGTTATGGATCTTTACGACCGCGTAAAGGTTGGCGCGCAGATCATTGTGCGTCACTGATCGCTCGACGCCCTACCCTGGAGTGACCGATCCTCGTGATACCTTTCAACATCAAGCAGATCGAAACCTTTCTCCTGGTGGCGACCCTCGGAAGCTTTCGAAAAGCGGCCGAGCGCCTGAACACGACGCAGCCGGCGGTATCCACCCGAATCGCCGGGCTGGAGAAAGCGCTGGGCGCCAAGCTGTTCGAACGCCACAGCGGCACGGTCAAACTGACGGCCGAGGGACAAAGGCTGCTGCCGCCGGCTCAGCGTGTCCTGCACGTGGCGGAGCGGCTGCAGCTGATGGCCAACTCCCTTTCCGAGACTTCGGAAACGGCAAGGGTGCTACGGCTTGGGGTCGCTGAAACGATCGTGCACACCTGGCTTCCGGATTTCCTGAAGGAACTGCAAGCAAGCCATCCGCTTGTCGACACCGATATCGTCGTCGATGCGACGACGACCCTTCGCGGCGAGCTCATGTCACACCGGCTCGACCTCGCGGTGCTGATGGGCCCGGTCCTGGAATACAGCATCGAGAACGTCGAGATGCCTTCATTTCCGCTCGTCTGGGTCTGCTCGCCGCGATTGGAATTGCCCGACCGGAGCAGGCTGACGCTGTGCGACCTGATGCAGTTCCCAATCATCAGCTACGCGCGAACCACGAGGCCCTACAGCGAGCTCTACCACAAGCTGAGCAGCGAGTTCGAGGAGACGCCCCGCATATTCCCGGCCAGTTCGCTGGCCGCATCGGTCAAGATGACCCTCAATGGAATTGGGATTGCCTCGCTCCCGAGGGAAGTCATCCGCGACTACACCGCGAGCGGCAAACTTCGGATCGTCGACTGCGAATGGCATCCCTCCGACTTGCAGTTCACCGCCTCTTATGCCTCCAACCCGTCAAACCCGCTCGCCGGGCAGGCCGCCAGCCTGGCGGCCACCGTCGCGCGCGCATATGCGGCGAAAACCGGCAAGACGCAGTAAGCCGACGGTCGAAGCCAAGCCGTTTTTCTCAGCCGATCGAAGCGGCCGGAAGATAGATGCGATCGCCCGAGAAGATCATGTCCGGGCTTAGGATATGATCCATATTGAGCACCACCGTCTCCGCCACATCCGCTGAATGGGTCTTGGCGATCAGGCGAATGCTGTCGCCGTCTTTCACCTCGACCCACTGGTAGCCGTCTTTCTCCAGCGTCGGGTTCGTGCGGCCTTCGGGATTGCTGCGGCCCTCGGGATGAACCTCGACATAGTCGCCGGAAACCCAGCCGCGATGCATTTTGCCGTCCGGTCCGAAACCTTCGACAGGTATCCATGCCTCTCCTGATGGATCGGTGGCCGGCTTCGCGGTCTGTTCGACGAACGTGCCGGGCTGCAGAACCGTCACCACGGCCGAATCCTCGTCGGGCTGCGCCCGCAAATTCAGCCCCTCATCCGCCGATACCACGAGTTGCGGGAGGTCTTCGGGCGGGGTTTTCGGCTCACCGGGACCATCCGAAGGATCATCGGGTTGCTGCGACGACGCATCGCCATCGCCATCCGGTTTTTTCGGATCGGCTGGAGGGGTCGTCGCCGCGCCCTTCCAAGGCTCCGCGAGCAGGGAGTCCAGCGAGAAGAGAAGCATTCCAATGCCGAAGGTGATGCCCAGGGTCCATCGATCCAATGCAGCCCATCGTTTGTCGGACTTTTGCGCCGCCGCGATATCGGCATCGGTTCGCGGCACCGAACGGCGATTCATCTGGTCCGTTCTGTAGGCCGACGCCCAGAACTCCGCGCAGCCGAACGTGAACATGGTGCCGGCGACTGTGGCGATCGGCGCCGGCCAGGAGTGCAGCGTATAGACGGCGCAGCCAAGCACATAGCCGGGTCCGGCCAGATATTCGGCCAGGTTTCGGATCACCGGCCTGCCGGTGAACGATTGCAGCATCGACTTCGTGCCATAGACGACGTTGCCGAGCGAGAACGTGCTGTTGACGACAATATCCTTGCCCTGGATCATCCCGGTCGCGGCGCCTGGCGCCGCGGCAATGAATGTGGCTCCGCCGAGCGCGTTGAGGAACCGCCCGAACGGCTTGTGATTCGCGGTTGCGTTGGGGAAGATCGCCTGCGCGCCGAAAACGAAGCCTCGCACGCCAAATGCCACCGCTCCGGCGGTGGCGGTCCAGGTCGGCGGCAACGAGCTCCACAACACGTAGGAGGTGGTCGACATGCCGCCGAAGGTGGCGAGCGCCTGGGCGTTTTCCCGCATCCTGGCATGGCTCAGCGCCAGATCGACGCTGGCAGCCTGATCCGGCGTCATCGCCTTTTTGTGGGTCGCCCGGAACGTCGTCAGTTGCAGCACGGACAGCGCATTCGTCTGATCCCCGCTCATCCACTCGAACTGCTCAGGCGTGAACTTGCGGAATTGGCCGGGGCTCATTTCCTCGAACTGTTTTGGTGTCACCGCTTCGATCTGCTTCTGGGTCAGAGCTTCGATGTGGTGGATCGTGAAGGCCCCCCATTGATCGCGGGTCAGCACCGGGATCTGCTTCTCGGTCAGCCACGGCACCTGCTTGGGATCGAGCTTCGCAACGTCCAGGGACCCGATCATGGTTTCAGGGATCGCCTGAACCTGGCGCTCGCCGAGATTCTTCAGCAATCCAGCCTCGCCCAGATCCTCGAACTGCTGTGACGTGAACTTCTCGACCTGGCTGGGCTTGAACCACGGAACCTGGCGCGCTTCCAACGTCGACATGTCGACGAACTTGACCTTGTCTCCTTTAATCGCCTGCACCTGTGGTTTCGTCAGGTGAGGCGTCAAACCGGCCTTGCCGAGATCCTGGAACTGCTGGTTGGTCAGATTCCGGATGTGGCCCTCGGTGAGCCAAGGAACCTGTTTCCCGTCGAGTCCCGCGATGTTGACGTAGCGTATCTTTGCCTTCGGGATACCGCGCAGTTGGCTCTTGGTCAGATAGGGCAGCAAGCCGGCCTGATCCATGTCGCGGAACTGCTGTTCAGTCAGCTCGGCCACCTGCTCGCGCTTGAGCCATGGAATCTGGTTCGGCTGGAAATCGCCCATGACGAGATCCGGCACCTGGTCAAGCGGGGTCGCTCTGACGCCATCTCGGGTGAGTGCATGGTTGGCGGAAGCACCGCGTATCCAAGGCAGGACAACGGCTTCGCCGGTGTTGGAATCGTACACCAGTATGTGCGTCTTGTCCGCCACCTCCGGAGCGTCGGCAGGCGCGCGCGGCCCGTCTGAAGGTGGCACATAAACCTGTTCCGGCCCCCTTGGTTCGGTGCCCAGCATTGCCGCGATGATCACCTTGCCGCTCTCGTCCTCGAGCCGCAGGGTTTTGCCCGGAGCGGCTTCGGTTGTTGCCGATTGCGGCCGCCGCGCTGTCGCGGCGGGTGTGTTGTGTCCGAAGATGTTGCCGATGATTCGCGCGTCATCGAGCGCCCGCTGCAATTCAGCGGAAGGCGGC
This sequence comes from Mesorhizobium sp. M1E.F.Ca.ET.045.02.1.1, assembly GCF_003952485.1. Taxonomy (NCBI): domain Bacteria; kingdom Pseudomonadati; phylum Pseudomonadota; class Alphaproteobacteria; order Hyphomicrobiales; family Phyllobacteriaceae; genus Mesorhizobium; species Mesorhizobium sp. M1E.F.Ca.ET.045.02.1.1. The sequence continues at coordinate 4,197,015 of NZ_CP034447.1, read as the reverse complement.
GCATCGAGGAAGACCCAGCGAGGTTGATAGCCCGAGTTCCCGTTGCGCAGCGCGACGTCCTTGTTGATCTGCTCCTGCAGTTTTGGCGTGAGCGGAACTTCGCGCATCTGGGCGGCGCCGTTGATAGTCGTCCAGCGGTGGTAGGTCTTGACCTCGATCGCCTCGATTTCGTCCTGGCTCTTGAAGACAGGCGAATCCACATATCGCCCACCTTGGCCAACGACAGGATAGGGACCATTCGGATTGGCCTCGATCGGGAAATGCGCCTCTCCAGGCGATCCGTTGAGCTCGCGTGTGTAAACCTCGCCGGCCTTCCACTTTTCAGGTTGCCGCATGTTGCGGACCTGCTGCAGCGAATATGTCGTTGGAGGCGCCGCCTCGATGGCCTTCGGGACCGGCCTTGCGTCCGGTGGCTCACCCTGCGGCTGTCCTTGACCGCCCGGCACATGGTCCTCGGAGGCGCCGCGTATCCACGGCAGGACGTATGCTTCTCCCGTCTCCGGGTCCCGGAACAGAATATGCGACTTGTGCACCAGTTCCGGTTCGTCGCCGCGCGCCTGTGGCCCGTCGGCCGGAGGCACATAGACATTCTCCGCGCTCTTTGGCTCGGTGCCCAGCACTGCGGCGGTGATCACGTTGCCGCTCTCGTCCTCAAGCTGCAGGGTTCTTGGCTGGCCGACTTCGGCTGCTGTGCCGGTCTCGGCGGAAGCTGGTTGCCTGGCCGACGCCGCATTGGCGGCGCCGGCGGCCGCGGGCACTGGCCGTCGAAACGCAAGAGGCCTGGCTGGAGGCGAAGCAGTAACCCCATTCTCACTATACCAGCGTGCAAGCGACTGCTGCTGGTCGGATGGTGCCAGATAGATAAATTCCGGCGGAGGCATCTCGGTTGGTTTTGCCTGTGTCGCTAGGAAGTCACGGACGGCGCTCATCGCGCCAGGTGGAATGAAAGCTTCGTCCTCAAGCGACAGCAACGTGGATTGGCGGAACGCCTCGATCTCGGCCTTCTGACTGGGTGTCGCGGTGGTTTCGATTTCATCCAGCCATTTTGTCAACGACGCCCGGCCGCCTCTCGGAAATGCGAGACCTCCCCCCTTGTCGGCGCGCTGGTCGAGTTCATGCAACCAGCGTGGAACCGCTATTTCCACAGGCAGTTTATCGTCGAAGGTAAATTCACGTCTAACGAAGTCGGCTTTCGCGACGATCGGGGCAACGTCAGGCAAATTCGTTCGGTAAAAGAACCTGATCTCGCCCGTGAACGCCAATGGGAATTGGAGGAACGGGACCGAGGGCACGCGAAACTTGAGGGCCGGGCTCCGCAGCGCAATCGTGACATCAAGTGTCGACGCGACAGCCTCACGCTTGCCAAAAAGGTTGATATAGATCGGACCGCCCGAGCGAACGTAATGATTGTAAGGCGCAGGCAGTTTGCGCAGTAAAATGCGATCCGGACTTGGCAGGAATTTGTGGAATGCCTCGTTGACGATGACCTCGAGCCGGCTTGCGCCGGCATTCCACACACGTCGGCTTCTTCCAGTGAGATCGACAATTGTCTCTCCCAGCGCCAATCCGGGAACAGCAGATTGCCGCATCCCGCTTTTTGAGCCGGGAATGAACAATATCGATTTCTGGGCGTCGATTTCTCCCGACTCGACCAGTCCTCGGATCGTGCTCATGTCAGGATTGTCGGCAAGAGCCTCCGCCGTTTGTTTGTCTTTCACGACGAACTGGGCCCTCAAACGGAGGCGGTCAAGTACTCCCTTGTTTGCGTCGACGAATTCTGAATTGACGACCGTTCCCTCGGGCAATGTCGCGTTCATCGCCACTTCGTAGCGCTTCTCGATGCTTAGCAAACTCGTCAGATAATATTTGTCTTCCAGATAAACCTTCCGATACGGAACGTCGCCGTCGAACTCATAGAATTCTGTCTTGCCGTCCGCTGTTTGACGGAAAAAGTCGCTTTCACCGTCGCTCAAGATGGCCGATTTTGAGCGAAGGGCGAGGCTGAAGGTGAGCTCCACCGCCCAACCCTTGTTCCCTGCCGGACCCTCGACACGGGCAGAACGCGGCATGACCGTGAAGACAGAATCCGAGCCGTCGCCGAACAGCCCTCGATGTGCCGCGTCGAGAAGATCCTCCCCTTTGAATTGAAAGGCGGTCTGGCGCTGAACTTTGAGGCCGAGCTGTGCGAGCGTGATATTGCGATGCTCGTTGGGGCGAATGGAGATTCCCAATTCCTTGCCGAAAATGTAGCGTACCGGTTCGAGCGACCGGTATTTGATACTGTCGGCAAATGACTGCCAAAGGGCACGATAACTGGTGCGTGTTCCGAACCCGACCATGTATGACCGCCAGGTCGGGTTTCCCAGCTGGAATGCCTCCGGCACACCCGGGATCGAATGGACAGCGAGGTTTATCGGATCGGAATTGAACCGGACGCGTCCGAGCGCGGATATCCTGAAATCTCCCCAATTCCGCTGTTTGGCCGGCTTGCCGCCCGCGGGCGGCTCGCCGCCGGGAGCCGCGCTTTCGTCCACCGTGCTGCGCAGCGTTTCTGGAATACCATTTGGACCATAGCGCTCGGCCAGCTCACGGCTGGAATAATAGCCTTTCTCCTGCTCGTAACGGGTCACGAGTTGTTCGGTGGTCAAGCCGTCGAGATAGGCGGAAGGTGTCTTTGGGTCCTTGCCGCTTGTGTAGACGTAGCCGCTCGTGTCTCGTTCAGGCATGCCGGTGAAACTGCGCGTCTCCGGGTCCCATATGAGGCGCACAGGTCCGTCTGTCACGGTCGGCTCGCTCGACAACACGATAATAGGATCGCCGTCAGCGGGAATGGGCGAGCTTCGCTCGGCCGAGCCATCCAGATCGCGGCCCAGCGGCATCGTCGGATCGTCGCCGGCCTCACCCGTCTTGATCAGTTCTCCAGGGATCACGGGATGGTCGGGATCGTGGAAGACCAGTTTGTCGGTCGGGTGATAGACGCCGTCGGGGCCTAGCTCATGCAAGACCATCGGCCGCGACGGCTGGCCGTCGCCCGATGGATCACCCTTGTCACCCGTGGGTGGCGGCGGGTTCCGACCCTCCGACTCGCCGGCCGGCAACGCGCGCTGACCGGTTGGATCTGGCGGTGGAAAGCCCGACGCGGGAGTCCCGTCGCCGCCCCGAGGGCCGGCCGCTCCAGGCATATTGTTCAGCAGCGAACGACCGCCCAGGCCCGTGCCGACCGCGCCGGTACCGATGCCCAGGATGGCGTTCGCAAGTTCAGCAAATGACATTTCGCCGCCATGCTGGGCCAGATCCTCGGCCGACCTGGCAAGCACCGGAACACCAGTGACAACGCCTCCGGCATCAAGGCCCCACGCAACGGTATTCAGCCTGCTGCCGCTTTGCAGATAGCTCGCTGCCTGCTCGGCATAAGAGGATTGCGTTACGTTTACGCGGAGTTTGCCAATGCCCCAACTGGCGTCGCTCATGCGCGCCATACCGAATCCGCCAGCGAAAGCCTCGGACGTGGACAGGCCGGCCCTTGCCAGGCCGAACGTGCGCAGGGCACCGGCTCCTACGGGAAGGAACGCAGTCACGCCGGTCGCGATATTCCAGGCCGACTGACTATCGAAGTCGCCGCCCTGAAGCAGGTGCTCACCTTCCTTGTAAAGCGTCTTGCCGCCAAGAGCTGCGCCGGAGGTGATCGCGATAGGGATGGCCCATTGACCGCCTGGCACGAACGAGACGATGGTGGCGGCGCCGGCAACGATGCCAAGACCGATGTCGGTGGCCTTGTCCCAGAAATCCACCTTGCGTCCGTCGGCGACCTCCACTTCGTCGAGTGAGAATCCATCGGCGCCGAGTTTCATGTCGCCGTCCTTGGCCAGGATCAGCTTGCTCTTGTCACTGAAGATGCGATTCTCATGCTGGAATTCGTCGAAGCTGCCGTAATATTTGCCGGAGCTGTCGACATAGCCGATTTCCTTTCCGTCGCTCTTGATCGCGAACAATGCCGTCGACGATTCCATCCCACCATCAAGCGAGAAGATCGGCACGACCTTGACCTCAGCGTTTTCGCCGGCGCGGTCGGTGATTTCCCCGGTGACCTTCGCCACCCCCTCGCTTGACTGGTCGAGACCAAGTGCCCGGGCAACCGTGCTGCTCAGTTCGCCGGGCTTGTATTGCTTGTAGTCGCCTGTGAACCCGTTGTCATACAACTGCTTGAGCTCGACCTGGTAGCTGGCCAACGCCTGATCCTTATGCTCCTTGAAGTAAGTGTCTTTGAGTCGCGCCTCGTGTTCCTCGTTGCCATCCGTCAGAAGCTTGGGGTTGCTTGCATAGAAGCCGTACCAGTCGCGTGCCGCCACCATCGCTGGGCGGACATCATGTTGCCATGTCTCCAATCGGTTCTTTTCGGTTTCTGCCGAAGCCCTGTCGATTTCCGCAGCCGCTACTTCGGGATGTACCCACAGCCACTGCCCACCCATCTCGATCCTGACCGACTTGCCGCTGGCACCGATTGCGCCCGGCCCGTCCTTTTCGTAGGCGGCGGCAACCTCCGGTGCGACCCACAGATCGTGACCGTTCACCGTGATCTTTACCGGCTTTTCGCCAGGCTTAAGCGTGCCGGCAGGCGCTTCGACGGTTCCCCCGCCATGCTCGGTAATCGCCTTGTCGCGGGCCGTCGTGGCGTCGACCAGCTTGGTTTTCGCATCTTGCAGCTGTGCATCGAACTGCTCGACCTGCACGCCGATGATCTTGGATTTGGCGGCCGCCAGCGCCGATTGCGAACCTGTTCCATGGGGCGTGCAGACCGGCGCCGAAGCCGAGCTTTGCGTCGACGCCAATAACTGCTGCCACTGCTTGTTGAGCGGATCGTTGCGGAAATCGTCCCTGATATTCTTGTCACCGCGATCGTAAGTCAGGGCATATTTCAGGACCGGCGTGTCATTGTTGTTATCGTCGAGGAAAACATCATTCTCATAGGTGTTTACGAGATAGAGCTGCCCGTTTTCCTCGATAACTTTCTGCGATTTCAGTTTGCCGGTGTACTCACCCGCTGCGTTCGTGTAGCCGTCCCAATCAAAATGATGCGGATTTCTCTGCATCGCTCGCGCGACCAAGGCTTGCTTGATCGGCTCGGCCTTGACGGCAAGATCGGCCGCATTTTTTTGCGCAACTCCAAATTCCGCATACGCCTCGGCCAGTGTCACCTGGCTGGCCGCCGGCGCCTGCAGCTTTTTCAGTCCGTCAAGCCTGCCCTTGATTTCGGCATATTCGGGGCTTCCCGGTTTGGCCCCGGCGAGCTCCAGCTCAGTCGTACCCACCATCTGGTCGATCGTGGCCTTATTGCCCCGCGCAGTGTGCAGCGCCGCGTTGATGAAGAGCTGCGTGACTTCAGCGTGCTCGGCTTTGCCCTGCAGGTTGATTTGCTCGCGGGTAGGCCCGCCGGAAGTCCCTACGGCCGGCTTGCTCGGATCGCTGAGCACCGGCAGGGTTGCCTGCTTATCAATAGCATCAAGAAGGCTCTTCTCGCCCTGCTCGTACTCGGCCCTGGCATCGCTGGCACTCTGGAGCATGTTGTTGGCGGTGGTCAGCCGCTTTTGCGCGTCGGCCAGCGTGCCTTTCGGCTCCGGGGCCTGCCATTGCAGCCCATAAGGCGCCAAGACCTTGTCGAGTGTCGTCTCGGCACTCTTCATGGCTCCCTTGTATTCGGGATCCAGCGCATAGACGTCGAGCTGCGCCCCGCTCTGCTCAGGCTTTGCCTGTGCTTCGCCGAGGCGCGCTATCACGGCGTTCTCGGCGGCGATCGCCTTGGCAACTTCCGGATCGAACCATTGCCAGCTCCCGTCGACCATCAGCGGCACCCATTTGCCGCCTGACGGAGCCGTAGCCGACGGCGGCTCGCCGAACGGGCCAACCGATGTGGCGCTGCCGTCGAGATTCGGTGTCGCCGGCTTGCCGCCGCCATATTTCTTGATCGCATCCTTTACTGCTTGCTGCTTGTCCGCGGCTTCTTGGGCAAGCTCGGGACTTGCCCCGCCGAGCACACCTTCCAGAGTCGTCTTGAGAACCGTGTCGGTCTTGGCCTGTTCGGGATCTTTGCTCTGCGGGTTGATTGCCAGCAGCAGTTCGGCCAACGCCTGCTGCGCCGTGCCAACCTCGATCTTCAGGTCGGAGCCGGTGGTGTCGTTATGCAGCGTCATGCTGCCATCGGGCTTGGTGGTCAGCGTATAGCCGTTGAAGGTGACCTCCACGGTCGTGCGCGTACCGTTTTCGATGGTAATTTTTTCGCCCGTGTGGATTATGTTCGGGTTGCGCGACGAACCGAAAAGGTCCGGATTCGTCCGCCTGAGATCATCCAGCGACACGCCATATTTCCGCGCGATCAGGGTCAGATTGTCGTTCGGCTTGACCTCGTACTCGACAGGCTTGCCGCCATTGATCTTCTCGGTGGTGGTCGTCGTCACCCGGCCGTCCTTGTCGGTGACGATCTTGGTTTCGGTTCCTGTCTTCGGATCGACGATCGTGGTCGTGGTCTCGCCCGTCTTGGTATTGCGGACGCTGTTGCGGGTCCCCCCGTTGCCGTCGACGGATTGCGACGTTTCCTTGCCGTCGGCCGTGGTCACGACGGTGCGTTCGTCGTGCTGATAGTCGTAGGAGTAGACCGTCTTGTCGCCGGTATGCGGATCGACGATCTGGACCGACTGCACGTCGCCATTGTCGCTCGTCGCTTGCTGGGTCGTGACCTGATATCCGGCGGCCTGCAATTCGGCGATCACCTGTTCGTTGGTGAGGCCGTTTTCCTTTGCGATCTGGTCGATACTTTTTCCGTCGGCGAGATCGTGTTTGATGTCCTTCGTGGTGGTCCCTCCCGGATCCTGGGAGTACGCCAATATGGTTTTGCGGCCATCCGGACCGGTGACGGTGGTTACAGGCAGCGATGGCCCTTGGCCAGGCGTCACCGTTTCCACCGAAGCGCCATTGGGCAGCGAGGTCCGCTCGGTGACCGTGCCCGTCCCAAGATCGTCCTCGTACCGCGTCGTGATGGCGCCGGTGTCGGAATTGTAGCTGCTGGTCTCCTTGCGGCCGAGCCCGTCGCGGACCGGTGAGGTGGTCGCTGCCCCGTTGGGTTGTTGCTGGACGCTCGTATAGTAGCTGTCATGCTGGTAGTCGTAGTATTGCGTGACCGTGCGGCCGCTGGCATCGGTGATCTTCGTCGTCTGCACGTCGCCATTGCCGCTGGTCGGGTCGGTGGTCGACACTGTCATCCCGCCAGACCTCAGCGCGGCGATGACCTGTTCACGCGTCATGCCGCGGGCCGATGCGATCTGGTCGATGCTTTTGCCGCCCGTGACGTCGTTGACGATATTGCGGGCCGTCGCCGCTTCCGCGGCATTGTCTTCGGGCGTGCCGCCGTCGAGCTTAACCGGCGTCACGGTAGGCCCTAAAAGGTCCGGCTGTTGGTAGAGGGCGGGCACCACCGTCGTGCCATTGCCGGAGGTGCCGGTGCTCGCATTCACGATTTGCAGGTTCGGCGCTGTCGGAACTACGGCTGGCGGCGGTGGTTGAAGCGAACTCAGCTCCGTATTCACCTGTGACAGCTGTTGGCGGGCCTGTGCCGCCCAATCGCGCTCGCCCATCCTGTTGGCGAGCCGGATCTGCTCCCGCAGTTGAGCTGCCTGCGCTTCCAGCCGCGCAATCTGCGCGGCGTTGGCCTTGGCATCGACCTTTTGCGGCTGGACCGGGGGCTTGGCGGGCGTGATCGGGCGAACCATCTGGACGACCTCCGGAAATCACTGTTGGCGGCAGCCTTGCCGCCGTCACGCCCGCCCGATCGCAACCTTTCGGATGCTATCGGGGAGGCTTCCAATAAATGCCGAAAGCAGCAAGCTGCTCTTCCGACTGTTTTACCCGCTCCGCGGCATTCGTTTCAGAGCGCATTGCCGTCACTGCCGCCAGGATCTCGACGGCCGCGAACGCCGGTGCCATGCTTCGGAAGAACGACTGCGAACTTGATGCGACGATGATTGTTTCCCGCGCGATCCGGGTCAGCGGCGACACGCTGCTGTCGGTGATTGCGACCACGCCGACGCCCTGCCGGGCCGCCTGGCGCGCCACGTCGATCGTCGTTCGGTCATAGGGCGCCATGCCGACGGCAAGCAGCACATCGCCGCCTCCCGCAAGCTGGAGAGCATCCAGACCCTGACCAGCCATGTCGCCGACAAGCGTCACCCTGCGGTCGCTCGCGGCCAGGAACGACATGATGTGAACGAAGCGGCTCGCGACCGGATAGGCGGAGCGCGAGCCAAGGGCGAACAGGTTGCGGGACCTTCCCACGAGATCGGCGGCGGCGATGAATTGCATCGCATTGCCATATTCGCCAAGGCTTGAAATCTGGGCCGCGAGGGCGTCGGCAACGACCCCGACAGTCGAAAATCCGGAAGCGCCGTCCCTCTCGCCCCCCTGTCGAGCCGGCTCGCCGGCAGCCGTCTCGCGCAGCGCCCGCGCATAGAGGCTGCGCATGTCCTCGTAGCCATCGAGGCCAAGCCACCGCGCCAGCCGCATCATGGTGCTGTGCGAAACGCCGGCCTGGTGCGCCTGCTCGCGCATCGACATCAATGCGACATCCTTGGGATGATCCAGCACGAATCGCGCGGCGACCCGCAATTGCGGCGGCATGTTCTCGAACCGTTCGACCAACAGCTCGGCCAAAGGACCTTTTTCCATCCTGATATACCCCATTTGCACATCTTGGAAGTTACTCCCCGCCAGCCGGCAACGCAACAGTTGGAACTGAACTGTTTCATAAATTCCAAATGGACTTTCAATTCGGATCGCGCTGCCGTAAACTGCGTTGGCAATCTGCCGGGGTTCGTCGCGTGCGGCTCCGGAGATTGCGACCTGAATAGTCCCCCAAGGAGACAATGATGGCTGCAACCCCTCCCATTACATCCGGCTCCGCCGGATCGCCGGAACAGAACCTCGACAAGATGATCAAGCACCAGGAGCGCATGTTTGGCCTGGAGATCACCAAAGAGATCGCGAAATCCCAGCATGACATGCTCATGAGCACCGCGAGGACGCTCGGTCAGTCGGCCGAAAAGGCCTGAGGCGGGATTCTCAAGCCCCATGCGTCGCCGCAAGCAACCGGCGGCGCACAGATGTTTCTACGCAACCAGGCTGGGTCTCAAATCATATCGGCGGGAGATGAAGTGGCATGACCGCTAACTCTATCGGCAGGTCTGGGGATTTGAATCCGGCGCGTTGGGTCCGCTCGATGATTGCCCCTGGGATTGCCCCTGGCCCTGCATCCGGGTCTTGCGTTGCGCTCAATGTCATTCATGGATTTCATGCCGGCGCGGAACTCAGTCTGGCCGAGCCGCTCTACACGGTCGGATCAAGCACGGAGTCCGACATTGTCCTCACGGATGCCGGCATAGCGCCGATCCACGTCAGGCTGCGGCGCAAAGGCAGCCAGATTGAAATTGAGGCCGTCGGCGGCGACGTCACCCTCGCCACGGGCGAGACGCTCCATGAGGGCCAGGGCAGCCGTTGCAGGCTGCCGGTCGAGATAACGGTCGGCGAAGCCCGTATCCTGCTGACTGACCCGCGGCGCACGCCAGATCGCTGGTCTGTTTCCAACCGTCCCTTCCTCGCTGCGGGCGCGGCTGTCTTTGCCGTATTCGCTGTTTCCATCGCTGCGATCGGCTTTTCCTTCGCCAAGCCGGATATTGCCGAGAGGGCTTCCGCACCCGGCGGCGAGGTGACCAGAGTGGCCTTCGCCGGCGATGCAGGGCAGCGTGTGATGGACGATTCGTCGTCCGAAGAAATGCAGAACGCTGCCGAAGCGGAAAACCAACTCAAGCAGCGTCTCGAGCAATCCGGGATAAGCACGTTGACCGTCGAACGGTCGCCCGGACGCCTGGTGGTCTCGGGTCTGATTCCGGATGACAAGAACGGCGCCTGGACGGAGACGCAGTCTTGGTTCGACCAGGCATTCGGCGCCCGCACTCCCCTGGTCTCCAACGTCATGATCGGCAACGCCGAACAGCCCCCGCGTCTGACGCTGCAGGCGATCTGGTACGGCGCGCGGCCCTATGTCATCGCTGCCGATGGCGCCCGCTACCATGAAGGTGCGTTCACCAATGACGGCTGGACCATCAAGCACATCGGCGAGACGGAACTGGTTCTGACGAAGGGCGGCGCCACGGTCGCGCTGAAATATCCGTGAACCGCCGGCTCGAAGGGCCGCGATTCGACTCGGCAACGAAGGACACCGCCGCAGGCCGCGAATTGCGGCAGGCGGAAGGCGTGCGCGGCCAGGGGATTTACCGGCGTCGGATGAACGGCACCGGCAGGGCCACAAACCGGGCCCAGGGGACAAAACCAACCGCGGGTACGGAAAAGCCCGAAACCGCGGAATTCCAGACTGCGCACGGTTCGGCTGGTGAATCGCTTGATGAGATACTCACCAAGTTCGTCATGCCCGCCATCCCCGAGCCTGCCATCCTGCGTCGGTGCGCATCTATTCTCCGGCATTTCGTGACGCAACAGGTTCCCGATCTGGACGGCGGCGAACAACTCAAGGCCCTCGCCAGAACGCTGATGGAGGATGAGATCGAGCGTCATCGCGATCTGCTTGGCAGGATGCAGGAAGGAATCGAGACCTGACCGATCCGCGTGACACGGTGCAGCTGCTGCACGTCCTGGGCTATCTCTACGGGTGTCACGGGCAGGCAAAGCGGGGCGCGGCGTACCTGCTCATCGCCGCGCAGCTTTCGCCGGGAAATGCCGGCGTGCTGCGGACATTGGCGCACCTGCTCATCCTCGACGGCGAGGCCGACAAGGCGCTCGCGACAATCGCTCGGCTGGAGACCCTGGAGGGAATGGACCATCCGACGCTTGGATTGCTGAAGAGCCGTGCCTTGCTCGCCGCCGGCCGCAAGACGGAGGCGCATGACGCCATGCGAAGCTTCCTGTCGCGACGAGGTGCCGAATGACCGTCTCGGAGCGTCTTGTGCAATTCCTGGCGAGGCTGTCCCGCCGAAGCGATCTCGTCATTGCGATCCTGATGCTGGTCGCGGTGGTGATGATGCTTGTCCCGTTGCCGACCTTCCTTGTCGACGTTCTCATCACCGCCAACATCGCCATCAGCGTGCTTATCCTGCTGGCTTCGTTCTACGTCTCCCATCCGCTCCAGTTCTCCTCGCTGCCGTCGGTCATCCTCATCGCCACCCTGTTCCGGCTGGCCATCACGATCACCACCACGCGACTGATCCTGCTCCAGGCCGATGCAGGCGAGATCATTACCGCCTTCGGCACCTTCGTCGTTGGCGGCAGCATCGCGATCGGCCTGGTGGTTTTCCTGATCATCACGGTCGCGCAGTTCATCGTGGTGGCGCGAGGCGCCGAACGCGTCGCCGAGGTGGCCGCGCGCTTCACGCTCGATGCGCTGCCGGGCAAGCAGATGAGCATCGATGCGGAGCTGCGCAACGGCGACATCGATCAGGCGGAGGCACGCCACCTGCGCCGGCAGCTCGAGCGCGAGAGCCAGTTGTTCGGCGCGATGGACGGCGCCATGAAGTTCGTCAAGGGCGACGTCATCGCCGGCATCGTCATCATCCTGGTCAACCTGATCGGCGGTTTCGCCGTCGGAACGCTGCAGCACGACATGTCGCTGGGAGAAGCCGCCGCGACCTACTCGCTGCTCACGGTGGGCGATGGGCTGGTCGCCCAGATACCGGCGCTGCTTGTCGCCGTGGCCGCCGGCACCATGGTGACGCGGGTCGGCAGCGCGGACGGCACCGACGACCTCGGCCGGCAAATCACCGGCCAGCTTCTGCGGGACTCCCGCGCGCTCGCCCTCGCGGCGGTGATCATGGTCGGCCTGGCCATGGTGCCGGGCTTCCCTTCCATCGTATTTCTCGTCCTCGGTGCCGCTTTCGGTGCCGGTGCCTATGCAGTCAATCGCCGCACTGCCCGGGACCCGGAGCCCCACGATATCGGCGAAACCGCAATGGCCGAGCCGCTGGGGAGGCCTGCGTCGATTTCTGCGACACCCGTCGCGGCGCTGCCTTCTTCCTCCCGCGTCGTCGTACGCGTTGGAGCCGAACTCGCGCCCTCTATTCCGGAGCCGGATTTTGCAACGCTCGCCGACGGCGTGCGCCGCGAACTCTTCGGCGATCTCGGCATCGACGTTCCGCCGATCGGCCTTCAGGTCGACGCGAAGATTCCACCGCGAATGATCCGCATCGATCTGGAAGGAGCACCTATTCTGGACGCGGAGATTCCTGCCGACCGCGTTCTTGTCGAAGCGGATTTGATGCATCTCGATCTGCTCGATGTGACTTACGAAAAGGGCCTTCCGATCGCTGGCCTGCGCAAGGTCATCTGGGTTGACGCTCACCACGTCTCGGCACTGAAGGAAGCCGGCCTCAGCTTCTCCACACCGGCGCAGACCGCGGCCAGGTGGACCGCAAATGCACTGCGCCTCTATGCCGGCCATTTCGTCGGGATCCAGGAAACCCGAAGGCTTCTGTCGGACATGGAGCCGGACTACGCGGATCTGGTCAGGCAGGCGCAGGAGATCGTTCCGCTGCCGAAGATCGCGGAAGTGCTTCGGCGCCTCGTCGATGAAAACGTGCCGATCCGCAATTTGCGGCTGATCCTCGAAGCGCTGATCGAATGGGGTCAGCGCGAACAGGACGTCGTTCTGCTTACGGAACATGTCCGCACGTCCCTGAAGCGCCAGATCAGCTTCCGCGCCGCGGGCCGCGACAACATCATCGCGGCTTACGTTCTGCAGCGCTCGGCCGAGGATATCCTCAGAAGCGCGGTGCAAAACACCTCGACCGGCACGTTCCTGAACCTCTCGGACGACGGCGCCCAGTCCTTGGTCACCGAAATCGAGCGAGCCCTGTCGCAGAGCGACACCGGTGTCTCGCCGGTGGTGCTCGCCGCAATGGATGTGCGCCGTCATATGCGAAGCCTGCTCGCGCACAATGCCGTCGAGCTCCCTGTTCTGTCCTTCCAGGAACTCGCCCAGGAATTCAACGTCCAGCCATTGGCCACGATAGCCGGGCGCTCCGACAAGGGCCGTACGCGCAATGTCTCCCAGTCGCTTCCGCCGGCTCAGGCGAATGCCGGACAAGAGGCGACCTCCTGACGCCGAGGGGGCGGAAGCAGGCGTCGGGGAAATCCACATGCTCAGGAGAGGAACGGCATGACAATCCACGATACCGCAGCAGGCGTTCGGTCCGCCGCTTTCGCCAGGCGGATGGACGCGCGCCGGCTCGCTGTCGCGGCGGCCTGCTTTCTGCTGGCGTTTTTGTTCATGCTTGCCGACGCCTCGGCGCAGAACGCATCGCCACTGCCGAGCAAGCCGACACTCGACCTGCCTGTCGGACAGGGACGCTTGTTGCGGTTCAACGAACCGGTCGAATCCGTGCTGATTGCGGACACCACGATCGCGGACCTTCAGATCGTGTCACCGAGCCTGGTCTATGTTTTCGGCCTCAAGCCCGGCCTGACCAATCTCATTGCGGTCAAAGCCGATGAGCAGATCGAGGCAACGGCTCAATTCCGCGTCACGCCCGATGTCACGCCCGCCAACGAGGCCAAGCACGCGATGCAGCCGAACTCGGCGACAAACCTCCACATTTTCGGGACCCGCATCGTCACCACGGGCGAAGCGCGAGGCATCGACGAGGCGAGGGACCTGGACAATGTCGCGCGCACGTTCTCGCCGCCGGAGCAGCCGCCTCTGAACAACATGACCGTGCAGGGTTCTCAGCAGGTCAATATCCGGGTTCGCTTCGCCGAGGTCTCGCGCACGGAGTTGCAGTCCTACGGCGTCGACTGGTCCGTCGGATACAAAAGCGGCGGCTTCGAATTCAACATGTTCCAGGACAATGGCGTGCCTTCCGGCGACGGGAATTTCGGTCTGCACATGGACCAGGCGCACGGCATCAATTTCGACGTCCTCATCGAAGCGCTGCAGCGCAACGGCGTCGTCAAGATACTGGCCGAACCGAACCTAACTGCCGTGACCGGCCAGACCGCGAACTTTCTCGCCGGCGGCGAAATTCCGGTGCCGATCGCGCAGGGAACTGATGTCACAACCATTCAATACAAGCCTTTCGGCGTGTCCCTCGGCTTCACCCCGACGCTGATCGGCCGCAATCGCATCGCGCTCCATGTCCAGCCGGAGGTCAGCTCCTTGTCGGATGCCGGCGCCGTAAGCGCCAACGGCTTTGCCATGCCGAGTTTCGTGGTGCGGCGAGCGGACACGACGGTCGAGGTGGCAAGCGGCCAGACCTTTGCGATCGCGGGACTTTTCCAGCAACGGACCTCGCGCAATCTGGAGAAGTTTCCGGTTCTCGGCGATGTGCCGGTGCTTGGCCCGCTCTTCCAGTCACAGCGCTTCCAGCGCGAAGAGACGGAACTGGTCATCCTGATCACGCCCTATCTGGTCGCGCCGGTGCGCGACAGCCTCGCCACGCCGCTCGATCGTCCGGCGGCCAAGCGCCACAGCCGCAAGCGGGTCAATGACGCGTCGGCGATGGGCCTGATCGTCAAATAGGGGGGAACAACCATGACATCGCCCATTGCTCTCTGCTCCATTGTCCCGGTGCTGCTTCTGTCGGGTTGCATGAACGGTCCGCGAGAGCCGCAGGACTACTCTCCGGGCTACAGCTACGTTTCGACCGACACCGGCGGTTCCGAAAAAGGCGTCGGCGGCTCCGTCCTCGCTCCCGACGCGTGTCTGGCCGAACCGGCCGATGACGATGGCACGCCCGCCGCGACCAGGCTGACGATCGTCTCGGGCGTCGGCTCCCAGCTGCCGGCCGGCTGCGCCAACGCCTACAACCTCCAACGCATGGCCGAAAGTCAGCGGGACCTGGTCGAGGGCCGGCAGTTGGGGAAAGCGGCCGCGGCGCCGAGCGCAAGGGCCGCGCGGCGCTACCTCGATGGCGAAGAAGCTCCGACCGGCGGAGCCAACAGCGCGCCGCCGACGACGCCGCAGACAACACTTCCCGTCGAGTAACGGGCAGATGCGGCTTTGCCCGCCCTGCCCTGCTCCCGCCATCTGTCTTGGCAACGAGCTCGACGGAAAACCCCTTCGGACGTCCTACCCGTTAGCCGAGGATAGAGCCGAGCGCTTTGGCCCTGGCCTGAGTGCTGCCCTTCGAGCGGATGCCTTGGCCAGCGATGCGCAGGTCGCAGGCCGATCGGCGGCGAAGCCTTGACCTGGTCCTCTTCACCAAGAAGCCCGTATACCACCACGATATTGCGCTTGTGGTGCAACTGCGCATTGGGTGCGGCGGAGACCTTCTGAGCCAGCGGATGCGCGGCGGCGGAATTGCCCTCGAGTGCGGCCGCCAGCGCCATGTTGGTCTCGATATCGAGGTCGCCCGGCGCAAGTTTCAACGCCTGTGCGAACGTCGTTTGCGCCTCGGCCGTCTGGCCCGCGAATGTCTGCGCCACGCCCAGCCGGTTGTAGGCGGTGCTGGTGTTGACCAGCGGCGCGGCCTGCGCGAGGGCGCGCATGCCGGCATCGACATCGCCCGTCTCGATCATCGCCGAGCCGAGGCCGAGCATCGCCTGGCCGTCATTGGGAGCCTTGGCGAGCGCAGCCTGATAGGCCTTGGCGGCCTGGTCCGGATAACCGGCGCGCATGTAGGCCTCGCCCGCCTTGACCAGGGCGATCGGTTTGGCGTCCGGCATCGCCGCCGCACGCTGGTAGAGCGCGATCGCGGTGTCGCTGTCTCCGCGCGCATCGATATCGTCCGCAAGCTTGATCAAGCGTTCCGATTGCGAGGATGGGGCCTGCGCTTTCGCCTTGTCGGCATCGGTTTTGGTCGTCTGACAACCGGTCAATGCCAGCAGGACGACGACTGGCAAGAATACGACATGCTGCCGCATATCCACCTCTCCGTATTCAAGCCCGCCGCACCTTACACAGGTCGTCGGCCGGCTGGAACCACACCAGTGCGATAAGATTGCAACATGGCCGAAGAAGCTGAGGAAAAGAAACTACCGGCATCCGACAAGAAGCTTCGCGACGCCCGGCGGAAAGGTCAGGTTCCACAGAGCCGCGACCTGGTTTCCGGCTTCACTCTCTTTGCAGCCCTTGCCTATCTCTATTTCGCCTGGCCGATGCTCGTCGAACACGTTCTGGATCTCGTGCGGATCGTGACGACACCCAACGGCGGATTCGCGGAGGTCAGCCTGCGGGCCATCCACCATTGGCTCTCGACGGTGATGCTTATAACCCTGCCGCTGGTCGCGATCGTTGTGGTGCTCACTGCTATCTTCGGCATGCTGGGGACATTCGGCCCGGTCTTCTCGTTCGAGCCGCTCAAACCGCAATTCGATCATATCAATCCGGCGAAGGGCCTGCAGAAGATCCTGTCGCTCCGCAACGTCATCGAGTTCACCAAGGGCTTGGCCAAGGTGGTGTTGCTGGCGGGCCTCTTCGTATTCATCCTGATCGCATGGCTTCAGCCGCTCTTCGATGCGCCGGGCTGCGGTCCGTCATGCCTGGAGCCGGTTGTCCAAGCGGTGCTGACGCCATTTGGAATTGCCGCCGCCCTCGCCTTTGTCGCCATCGGCCTGATCGACATTCCCATTCAGCGCTGGTTGTTTCTGCGCGACATGCGCATGACGACCACCGAGTACAAGCGCGAACACAAGGATCTCGAAGGCGATCCGTTGATCAGGCATGAACAGCAGCGGCAGCGGCGCGAGGCGGTGATGCAGCCTGCAAGGCTCGGCGTAAAAAACGCGGTCATCGTCTTCGTGTCCGGCGACCTTGCAGTGGCGCTACGCTACATCAAGGGCGAAACACCCGTACCGACGATCGTTGGCAAGAGCCAGGACCGCGCCGCCAACGATATGGTCGCTCAGGCACGCCAGGCTGGCATTGCCGTGGTCGAAGACCCGGCTCTCGCCGAAGCACTTTTCGAGCGCACGAACACTGGAACCTACATCGGCCAGGAGATGTTCTCGCCCGTCGTTCGCCACCTCGTCCGGCTCGGGCTCACTTGAAAGTTGGATGCGATCAAGGCGCGGATGCCGAATCATCGCCCTCCCCCGCGTCCGCCGCTTCTTCTCCTCATGCCCGGCAAGCCGTTACGCGACTGCCGGATGCGGCAATGGCGATCGCTCCGGCACCACTGACGCGAGCCTGCCTGTGTTGAGGTTTCACAGCTAGCGAGCGTTGTACTTGGCGTCCACGTCGTCGATGGCGGCGACGTTGCCGGCCGACCGACCCTTCGGATCGAAACTTTCCTTCAGATAAGCGTCGGCGATGGCCTTCGCGAGTTCGGTGCCGACGACGCGCGCACCCATGGTAATGATCTGGGCGTTGTTGGAGAGTGCCGCCCGCTCGGCCGAGTAGGTGTCGTGGGTGAGAGCGGCGCGGATGCCCGGTACCTTGTTGGCCGAGATGCAGACGCCGATGCCTGTGCCGCAGATCAGGATGGCCCGGTCATACTTTCCCGCCAGCAGATCGCTGGCGACGCGGTCTGAAAGATTGGCGTAGAAGGGATCGGGACCGGCCTCCGTGCGCGACACCTCCGAAACCTCGTGCTTGTCTTTCAGGTAGTCGGCAAGAACCTTCGCCAGGCCTTCGCCGGCGCTGTCTCCAGCCACTGCAAGTCTCATGGTCAACTCCTTCTAGAGTGCTGCGGCGCATCTGCCGAGGATGTCGAGATAGCCCTCGACGGCCCATGCGGAGCGCCCGATGAAAAGCCCGTCGACATGCGGGCAGGCGATGAGTTCGGCGCAATTGCCGGGATTGACCGAGCCGCCATAGAGGCAGGGCACGCTGCGTTCGAGCACGTCCCCGGCGGCAGCGATGATCTCCGCCTGCCGGGCGTCGGCATAGTCCGAGGTCGCCGGTACGCCGTTTGCGCCGATCGCCCACACCGGCTCATAGGCGAGCAGGATCGGCGCGGTCTTCTGCTCGGCGGTAAGCTTCGACAACGCACTGCGCACCTGCCTGCCGAGCACCTCGCTGGCACGGCCCGCCTCGCGCTCCGCCAAGGTCTCGCCGATGCAGACAAGCGGAACGAGCGCGTGGCGCACCGCAGCTTCCGTCTTGAAGCCAACCGTCTCGTCCGTCTCGCCGAAATGCTCGCGCCGCTCGGAATGGCCGAGCTCGACGATATCGAGGTTGCAGTCCTTGAGCATGATCGGCGAGATTTCGCCGGTCCAGGCGCCTTCGTCGGCCCAATGCATGTTCTGCGCGCCGACCTTGACCGTGGTGTCGTTCAGCATCGCCTTGACCTCGCGCGCCGCCGTGAAGGGCGGGATCACGAAACGCTGGATGCGCGGATCGCCGCCGGGATCGGACGAAAGCCCGCTGGCGAAGGCGCGCGCCTCGGCCAGCGTCTTGTTCATCTTCCAACTGGTGCCGATCCAGACTTGCTTCGGCTGCGTCATGCCATGGTCATCCAGTTTCGCCGACCAGGGCCCGGGCCGTCGGCTCGTCGGTGATCAGACCCTTCAGCCGCGCGCTCTTCAGCACCGCGCGGATCGCCTCGATTTTTGTGGGGCCGCCGGCGATGGCGATGATCCGGCTGTCCGCCGGTCCGTCCAGATCGACGGCGAGCGTACGGGCGGTCAAGGTTGTTTCCAGCACCCGGCCGCGCGCATCGAAAAAGTGGCCGAGCATTTCGCCGACGCCGCCGACGGCGGTGATCTCGGCAATCTCGCGCGGCTCAATCATGCCGGTCGCCACTAGCTGGGCGCCGGCATCCGCCGTGCCGATGCCGACGAATTTCAGCGTCGCCCGGTTCGACATCTCGAAAATCTCGCGCACGCCGCGCTGCGCCAGGAGCACTTCGCGGTCTTCCGCGGAGTTGGCAAAGAAGGGCACCGGCATGACATAGGCCTGTGCGCCGGTCTTTTCGGTCAGTCGATGCATGACGTCGTGCGGGTTGGCGGCATAGTTGCGCGTCAGGCCGCCAAGCAGCGAGACGAAGCGCACGCCGGCGGCCTCGAAGCGCGGCATCTGATGCACCGCGGCGGCGAGCGTGCGGCCGTGGCCGATACCGATGACGCTGTCCTCGCCGCGCTCGATCTCGCGACGCAGGAAACTGGCGCCCGCGAGCCCAAGCGCCCGCAGCGGCAGGCCTTCCTCGCCCAGATCCGGCGCGACCTCGCAGAAGTCCAGCCCGAACCGATCGCAGAGCTGGTTCTCCAGCAGGGCGCATTCGACGATCTCGCCGTCGATCGAGACCTTCACCGCGCCGTCGGCCACAGCCCGGGCAATCAGGCGATGCGCCTTCACCGAGGGCAGCCCGAGTCGCTTCGCCACCTCGGCCTGGGTGAGCCCGCCGGCGTAGTGCAACCAGGCGGCGCGGATCGCGAGCGACCTTTCCGGGTCCAGTTGACCTGGGCGTTTCACCATCTGCAGTCCTTCATCGCGCGTTTGGGCGTCATCGTCGTCGGCTCAGATATTCAGGCTTTGCACGCCGGTGTCGATATGGGGCGCCCAGAAGGCTATGCTTTCGGCGATCTGCGGAATGACCTGCCGATCATCCGGTTCCCGTTCCTTGAAACTCAGCTCCAGGCAGATCTCGTTATCGACGGCGCCACCTTCGGCCAACGCCTTCAGCAGCTTCTCGGGATGGATGCGGCCCCTGGTGTTGAACTCGGCGGTGAAGGGGCGGTGTCCGCCCTTGTCCATAAGGCTTTGCTTGATGTGGATGATCGGCGATACCTTGGGGACCGCGCGGGCCCAGGCATAGGGATCGTAGTCGTCCGGATTGGCGCTGGTCACGTCGCCATGGTCGATGTCGGCCATCATCCACATCGGCACCGCCATTTCGGCCTTGGTCAGCCTGTCCTGCAGCTTCAGGCATTCGGCGATCGTCTGGCCGAACTCGCGCCCGATGCTCATCGGTTCCCAGAAAACGTACTGCAGGCCAGCCGCCTTGGCGTGCTCGGCCACCTCCGCCCAACAGTCGACGGCGATGCGGATCAGCTCCTCACGCCGGACCGGATCGTCATAGTCTCTGAAGGTGAAGATGGCGAACTGGGTGCCGACGCAAACACCGCCGAGGTCGGCGGTTATGTCGGCGAAGGTCTTGAACCAGTCGACATAGTATCGGCGCACGTCGCGGTCGGGATGACCGAAATGGTTGAGCCGGCCATAGGGACCGGTCATGCCGCTCAAGACCCGGACGCCGGTGCGCCGCAGGGCCGCCGTCATCCGCCGGGTCAGCCGCCGGACCACCGGCGCCGGCCAGCTCGGATTAATGAACTCGTGCGTGAGCTGCAGGTCGCGCAGCTGGAGGCCACGGGCGACGGTCTCGATCAGGTCGTCCGGCTCGGCAAAGCGGTTGACCAGCGGGTTGGTGTTCAGGGAAAGCGTCAGCGCCATGACGTGTCGGTCCCGAAGGTGATCCTGGGTCGAAGTCGCATCGGCATTCACGCTGCCTCGGCAAGGCGCTCGGCCTCGAACCATCTGGCGAAGGCGTGCCGTTCGGCCTCGGTGAGATGCAGGTAGTGCTTGGTGCGCCGAAGCAGGATGTCGTCCGGCGTGCGCGCCCATTCCTTGGCGACGAGATAGCGTACCTCCGCCTCGTAGAGCAGCCCGCCGTGATGGCGGCCAAGACCATCTATGCTTGCCGCATCCTTGACGACGTCCTTGGTGCGCGCGCCGTAGAGCCGTCCGTAGTGATGCACGAGATCGCGCGCCATCCACGGATAAGCCTCGCGCAGGCTGTTGGTGAAGGTCTCGTAGTCGGCATTGGGAATTTCGCCGCCGGGCAGCGGCGCATTCCTGGTCCAGTCCTCGCCCATCTGCGGGAAAATATGCTTCAGCCGGCGCATGCCGCGCTCGGCCAGTTCGCGGAAAGTGGTGATCTTGCCGCCGAAGACGTTGAGCAGTGGCACGCCGCCGGTTTCGTCGAGGTCGAAAACGTAATCGCGCGTCACGGCGGACGGGTTGCCCTTGCCGTCGTCGAACAGCGGCCGCACCCCGGAGAAGGAGTGCAGCACGTCCTGGCGCCGCAGCTTCTCCTTGAAGTAGCGGTTCACCGCCGCGAGCAGGTAGTCGATCTCGGACTCGTCGGCCTTCACATCCTCGGCGCGGCCGTCATAGGCGATGTCGGTGGTTCCGATCAGCGCCATGTCCCCTTCATAGGGGTTGATGAAGATAACGCGCCTGTCGTGATTCTGCACCAGATAGGCATTCGCACCCTGCCAGAACTTCGGCACGATGATGTGGCTGCCTTTGACGAGGCGCACGTTGCGCGACGAGTTCGATCCCGCGACACGGCCAATGACGTCTGAAACCCACGGGCCGGCGGCATTGACGACGCAGCGGGCGCGGAAAATGCGCGTTTGCCCCGTCATCGAATTTTTCGTCGTCACCGTCCAAGCGCCATCTTCGCGGCGGGCGGAAACGGCAGACGAGCGGGTGAGCACCTCGGCGCCGCGCTCGGCCGCGCCGACAGCGTTCAGCACCACGAGCCGCGCGTCGTCCACCCAGCAGTCGGAATACTCGAAGCCGTTCGTGTACCGGTCGAGCAACGGTGCTCCTTCCGGATCGCGTCTGAGGTCGAGCGTGCGCGTGCCCGGCAGCTTTTTCCGGCCGCCCAGGTGGTCGTAAAGAAACAGGCCGAGCCGCACCAGCCAGGCCGGCCGGTCCTGCGGACTGTGCGGCAGCACGAAGCGCATCGGCCAGATGATGTGGGGCGCGGCCTTGAGCAGCACCTCGCGCTCGATCAGCGCTTCGCGTACCAGCCGGAACTCGTAATATTCGAGATAGCGCAGGCCGCCATGCACCAGCTTGCCGGAGCGCGAGGAGGTGCCCTCGGCGAGGTCGTCTTTTTCGCACAGCACGACCGACAGGCCGCGACCTGCCGCGTCTCGGGCGATGCCGGCGCCATTGATGCCGCCGCCGATGACGAAGAGATCGACCGTGTTCGGTTCAAGCCCCATCTCTTGCTCCTTCAGGCGTTTCGGCGGAGGCGCCTGCCGCGTTGCGGCGCGCGGCAGCCAGAGCATCCCAGGCAGGCCCCAGCACCTGGCGTGCCGCGCGGAATGCCGTGAAAAGGTCGTCATAGGCCGCAATCAGCGCCGGATCGGGCGTCTCGACGGGCCCCAGCAGCGGCGTGACCCATTCGGCGACGCAGGCGTTCATGTCGGGATACGCGCCGATGGCGACTGCCGCCATCATCGCGCAACCGGCGGCACCGGCTTCCTCGCGCGACGACACGCGCACCGGCGCATGAACCGCCGCCGACAGGATGCCGCGCAATCCCTTCGAACGGGCCGCGCCACCCGAAAGCCGCAGTTCCGACGGCAGGTCGCCCATCGCCGCATAGCAGTCGCGTATGGCGAGCCCCAGCCCTTCGATGACGGCACGGACCACATTCGCATAGCGATGGCTGACCGACAGGCCGACGAATCCGGCACGGGCGTTGGCATTGACGAACGGTCCGCGCTCGCCGGCGTCCGAAATGTAGGGGTGATAGACCACCTGGCCGGGTTGGCTTGCGGCGAGCCACTGATCGATGCGGCCGACCAGTTCACTGTGATTGGCCTCGTGCCCGAATTCTTTCAGCACATCCGCCGCCAGGCCAAGGACCCAGTCGATGTTGAGCGAGGTCGCCATGTTGGTCTGCACCTGCGTCACCAGGCCCGGAATGGGCAGGGCAATGACGTAGCCCGAACCCTCCTTGTTGAGGTGGACCCCGTTCGTGGGCACGGCACGCATGTGGACGCCGGTCGAGCCGACGATCGAGCAGGCGACGTCTCCCTCGCCGCCGCAGACCCCGGCGCCGAGCGCGGTCATGACCATATCGACATAGCCGAGGCTGACGGGAGTACCCGCTTTCAGCCCCGTCTCGGCCGCCGCCTCGGCGGTAAGCGGATGGGTCGCCATCGTGCCGTCGACGATCTCCGGCAAGAGCTTGCGCCGCCGGGAAAGGCCGAGCGCCTCGATGACCGTGTCGTCGTAGCGGCGGGTACGGAAATTGCCGAAGGTGAAGCTCGCCTCCGAGGGGTCGGTGGCGCGCACACCGGTCAGGTTCAGATAGAGCCAGTCCTTGCAGTGCAGCGCGACTTCGGCATGGTCGAGAAGGTCGGGCGAGTAACTGTCCATATGGGCCATCTGACTGCCCTGCTGGCAGGTATTCAGCCCTGTTCCAGTCGCCTCGAAGCGGGCGCGGCTGAGCGGACCCGCGGCCAGGCGCTCGACAGTGGATGACGCGCGTGCGTCGAGCCAGAGCCATGCATCGGCGACCGGCTTGTTTTCACGACCGACGAGCCAGGTGCCGTCGCCCTGTCCGGTGACCGCGAGAGCGGCGGTGCGCGCGCCCAGGTTTTCAACCTTGTCGCCGAGCCCTCGAAGTGCCGCGGCGCAGTCGCGCCAGGTCTGGGGAAGCGACTGCGTCGCCGAGCCGTCGGCACCGGACGCGTATCGGTTCGGAACCGAAGCCGACGCAATCTGACGACCGCTCAGATCGAAGGCGACCGCCTTGATGACCGACGTGCCGGAATCGATGCCTACGATGACATCAGCGCCAGCCACGGACCGCTCCGCTTCCGCTGCCAACATGCCTGGACCGGCAACAGGGCAATGTCTGTTTCCTTCTCGTTTTCCGCCTGCGGCTCGCCGCGAATGCGTGGCCGCGCGAAGAAGCGCCGTTACGCGCTCTCTCGTGACGGCGCTCGCTTTTGCCGCATTCTAAATTATCATGGAAATAACACAATGGTTGATTTTTTTTGCAGACATCGAAAATTTTTTCAGATACGCTGATTTTAGCGAGAGCGAAAACAACGATCCGCCTCACATCGTCTTCGCCAAGCAAACGGGAGAGCGAACAGATAAGCGACCGGCCCCTTCTGACTTGGTTTCAGTTCGCGGCTCGGTATGAGATGGCGAAACGAAATCGCCACTAAATCAGATAGTTACTTGAAAGCATTTCGCAGCCGCGGCGTTTTCTTGCCGCGCCTGCGAAACGCATAGTCTCCCATGATCGGCCATGGCGGCAACTGCTGACGCAGGGTTTCCGCGGGAGGCGGCCTTTTGAGAATTGGCATGGCAGGAGGCTCTCCCGGCGGGTCAAAATCCGGACAAAAGGGAATTCCGATCTAACATGCTTGACGCAAAGATAACACTAATATAACAAATTGCCGGAAATGATGCGGCGGGAGGAAGACGCCGCATCGCGGGTCAAGGGTGGAGAAAATCGATGCAAGCAACCGACCTGAGGATGCCGTGTCATCGACAGGCGGCAGCATCGGGCCGCGCATCGGCCACCATTGCCACACCGGTCGGTGCCCGCCCTGTCTCTTCGCAAGCCGGGATCTGAACGATGAATGTCATGTCAGCCCAGACGCCGAAGGCCCCTGCTGCGTCGCGCCGCGGCCTGATGATTGCGATCGGTCTCGGTGTCGTGGTCCTTGCCGCGATCGCGCTCGACACAAAGGTCGTCCGGATCGGATCGTCCGCCGACGTCAGCCAGGAGGCGTTTTCGCCCGACCGGTTCGGCGAAAAGGAGTTTCCGCGCATCCAGGCATTCGTTGTCGAGCACGCCGTCGACGCCGCGACCTTCGGACCGGCGGTCATGGCCGACAAGAACGCAGCCGCCAAGCAGTATGGAACTGCCTCATCGACCGGCGCAATGATCTCGATCAGGCTGACGGCGGTGGCAGGCGAAGCGAAATCCGGCGTCTACGACCTCAAGGCCGACGGCGTGCCGGCCGACATCCACGTGCGGGTGCAGACCGGCCCGGCCATCAACGGGACCGACTTGCGCGACGCGCCGGGCGACATCGCCTTCGGCAAGTTCAAGAACCAGATCGAGTACCAGGACGCCGGCTCGGGCATCAACCGCGCCATGAAGAAGACGGTCCTTGATGGGATCGACACCGCGGCCCTCTCCGGCAAGACGCTGGAAGTCTTCGGCGTCTTCCGTCTCATCAACCCGAAGAACTGGCTGATCACGCCGGTGAAGGTCACCGTCAAATGAGCGACGTCGCGACCTCCCGGCCAGCCGGTGAAGTGGTTCTGGCGGCGCGCAACATCGCCAAATCCTACAACGGTGTGAAGGCGCTGAAGGGCGTCAACTTCGACATTCACCGCGGCCAGGTGACGACACTGTTCGGCGAGAACGGAGCCGGCAAGTCGACGCTGATGAAAATCCTCTCCGGTGTGGTGCAGCCGACGTCCGGCGAGGTCATTCTCGACGGCCGGCCCATCGTGTTTTCCTCTTCAACCGACGCGCGAAGCCACGGCATCTCGATCATTCATCAGGAGCTCAGCCTCGCGCCCAATCTGTCGGTCCGCGACAACATCTTCATGGGCCGCGAGATCAATGGTCCGACCGGCGTCGACTACGCCGAGGAGGAACGCCAGGTCCGCGAATTGCTGGCGGAACTCGAAGAGGATATCGATCCGCTCACCCTTGTTGAGGAACTGCGCCTCGGACAGCAGCAGATCGTCGAGATCGCCCGGGCGCTTTCGGTCGACAGCCGGATACTCATCATGGACGAGCCGACATCGGCGCTTTCCGCCACCGAGGTCGAGGTTCTTTTCAAGGTGATCCGCGACCTCACCGCCAGGGGCGTGTCGATCGTCTACATCTCGCACCATCTCGAGGAGGCCCTGCAGATCACCGATCACGCCGTGGTGCTGCGGGACGGCAACATGACCGCCTACGCGCCGCGCGCCGATATCGATCTGGAATGGATCGTGCGCAACATGGTCGGCGAGAACTATGATTTGGGCAATCCACCGACCGGCTACGATTTCGGCCCGGTCATGCTCTCGGTCCGCAACCTTACGGTGCCCGATCCGGCCGGAGGCGGCTACAACGTCGTCGACCGCATGTCGCTCGACGTCAGGGCCGGCGAGATAGTCTGCATCTATGGCCTGATGGGGGCCGGCAGGACGGAATTGCTCGAAGCCGTCGCCGGCAAGCTGAGCGCGACATCCGGCGAGATCGTGCTCGAAGGCAAGGAGATTTCCCACCTCGCCATCGGCGAGCGCATCGCCCGCGGCCTTGCGCTCGTGCCCGAGGACCGCCAGCGCTACGGGCTCGTCCAGACGATGTCGGTCGGGCAGAATCTTTCGCTCGCCTCGATCAAGGAGTTCACGCGCGGGGTCTTCACCTCCCTCAAGCTCGAGCGGGCATTGATCCAGAAATCGATCAGGAACGTGACCGTGAAGACCGACGGACCGGATGTGCCGATCGGGTCGTTGTCGGGCGGCAACCAGCAGAAGGTGGTCATCGGCAAGATGCTCGCCACCGATCCCAAGGTTATCCTGCTGGATGAACCCAGTCGCGGCATCGACATCGGCGCCAAGGCCGAGGTGTTCCGGATCCTGGCGGCCCACGCGGCGGCCGGGCAAGCCGTCGTCTACACGACCTCGGAAGTGAACGAGTGCCTGTCGATCGCCCACCGCATCATCATCATGCGGCGCGGCCGGATCTCTGCCGAGTTCACCTCGGACATCACCAAGGAAAAGATCATGGCCGCCTCGGGCGAGGCCGTGGCGGCCTGAGCGGAGCACGGGAACGAACAATGACGCAAACGAGCGCCAACCGCATCTCTTCCCCGGCCTCAGCCGTCAAGGGAACAACCAGCCTCATCAAGCTTTTGCTGAAGGGCCGCGCTTTCTTCGCGCTGATTGCCATCATCGTCGTCTTTTCGTTCCTCTCGCCGAACTACCTCACCGTCTCCAATCTGCTGATCATGTCCTCGCATGTGGCCATCTACGGCATACTCGCGATCGGCATGCTGGTGGTCATACTCAGCGGCGGCATCGACCTGTCGGTCGGCTCGATCCTGGCGCTGTGCGGCGTCGTCGCGGGCGCGCTGATGCAGGGCATAGAGCTGAAACCGCTTGGCGTCATCCTGTTTGCGCCGGTGTGGGCCGTGGTCGTGCTGACCTGCTCGCTCGGCGCCGTGCTCGGCGCGCTCAACGGCATCCTGATCGCCTGGTTCAGGGTACCCGCTTTCGTCACCACTCTGGGAGTCATGTACATGGCGCGCGGCGTCGCGCTGCTGATGACCAACGGCCTCACTTACAACAACCTCGCCGGCAGGCCGGAGCTCGGCAACACCGGCTTCGACTGGCTTGGCTTCAACCGGCTCTTCGGCGTGCCGATCAGCGTGGTGGTCCTGGCGGTCCTCGCCGTGCTGACCGGGCTGATGCTCAGCCGCTCCTCCTTCGGCCGCTGGCTCTACGCCTCTGGCGGCAACGAGAACGCGGCCGACCTGTCGGGCGTGCCGGTCAAGCGGGTCAAGATCACGGTCTACACGCTCTCCGGCATCCTGTCGGCGATCGCCGGCTTGGTGCTCTCTTCGCAGTTGACTTCGGCCGGACCGACCGCCGGCACCACCTACGAGCTGACCGCGATCGCGGCGGTGGTCATCGGCGGCGCCGCGCTGACCGGCGGCCGCGGCACGGTGCGCGGCACCATGCTCGGCGCGTTCGTCATCGGCTTTCTTTCGGACGGCCTCGTCATCATCGGCGTGTCGTCCTACTGGCAGACCGTCTTCACCGGCGCCGTCATCGTGCTCGCCGTGCTCATGAACACCATCCAGTACGGGGCCCGCGGCGTCCGACAATGATGCCGCGCCTCGCCGCAAGCTTCTCCGGGACGCAAGGAGACCGACCGGAAAGAAGGCCGAGACAAATCGGCAACCGCAATCCGCAACCGCAATCTGTAAAAGGGAGAGAGAGAGAAATGATCAATAAAACCAGAAGGATGCTCTTGGTCGCTGCCGCGACGCTGCCGTTCATGGCAAGCCATGCCTGGGCGGCGGGCTTGATCAGCATCATCGTGACCGATCCGGCCAATCCGTATTGGCTCACCGAGGGCCAGGTCGCCAAGGCCACAGCCGAGAGTCTCGGCTACACAGCCAATGTCAGCGCCCACAAGGGCGACACCAATACCGAAAGCACGATGATCGACACTGCCATCACCAACAAATCGGTGGCGATCATCCTCGACCCGGCCAATGCCGACGGTTCGGTCGGCGCGATCAAGAAGGCGGTCGCCGCCAACATCCCGGTCTTCCTGGTCAACGCCGAGATCAACCAGGATGGTCTCGCCAAGGCACAGCTCGTCTCCAACAACGCCCAAGGCGCCGCGATCGGCGCGCAGCAATGGGTCGAGGCGATCGGCGACAAGGGCAACTATGTCGAGTTGTTCGGCAACCCGGCCGACAACAATGCGGCGACACGCTCGAACGGCTATGAGACCGTGCTTACCCAGTATCCGGACCTCAAGAAGGCCGGCAAGGAAGTGGCCAACTGGGACCGCACCCAAGGCTACCAGAAAATGCAATCGCTGCTGCAGGCCCACCCCGACGTCGCGGGTGTCATTTCCGGCAACGACGAGATGGCCCTTGGCGCCATTGCGGCGCTGAAGGAAGCGGGCAAGCTCGACCAGGTGAAGGTCGGCGGCTTCGACGGCTCGCCGGACGCGGTCGCCGCCGTCAAGGCGGGCGAAATGCAATACACGGTACTGCAGCCTGTCGCGGTCTTCTCGGCCGAAGCCGTAAAGCAGGCCGACAAGTTCATCAAGACCGGCTCGACAGGCGCGTCCTCCGAGAAGCAGCTCTTCGATTGTGCCCTGATCACCAAGGACAATGTCGACAAATACACAGGGCCGTTTACGCTTTCCCAGTAAACCACGGACTGGGGCGCGCATCATGCGCGCCCCTTTTCCTGCCGCGCAGAATGCATTCGATGCGCAAAACACTGCTCGCCCTTAACGCACCGCTTGCCATCGGCGCCAGATATGCGAATGGCATCGGCAGGAGAGGCTTGGATGAAAGATCGCGAGATTCGGCCCGAGCAGGCGTTGAAGACCCTTGCTGCGGATCAGGTGCCCGCCGACAGCCGCCACGCGCGTCAGCTTGCACGCCGCCGGATGATGGCCGAGGCCGTGCTGGCCGAGGGCACGATGCGCATCGAGGACCTCACCGAACGCTTCGGCATCAGCCTGATGACCGCGCACCGCGACCTGGACGAACTGGTCGAGAAGGGTCTGCTGCGCAAGACGCGCGGCATCGTCTCGGCCGCGCCGACCAGCCTCATCGAATCGAGCGACGTCTACCGCTCGTCGCGCCAGTCTGCCGAGAAGCGCGCGATCGCGCAGGCGGCGTCCGCCTTCCTGGAACCCGGCCAGGCCGTCTTCTTCGACGATTCCACCACCGTCCTGCAGCTCGTGCCGCATCTTGCGGCGCGCGTGCCGCTGACGGCGATCACCAATTCCATCACCCTGATGAACGAGTTGAAGGGCACGCGGGACCTCACGCTGCTCGGGCTTGGCGGCCAGTTCTACAACTGGTGCAATGCCTTCATGGGGCCGGTCACGGTCACGGAGATCCGGCGGCTGAGGGCCGATCGCGTCTTCATGTCGATGTCGGCCATCACCGACGGCATGGTGTTCCACCAGTCGCCGGAAATGGTCGAGACCAAACGCGCCATGTTCGACAGCTCCGCCATGCGCATCCTGCTGGCTGACCACACCAAGTTCGAGCGCCGGGCACTGTATGCCATGTGCGCGCTCAACGAGTTCGACGTCATCGTCGTCGACGATGGGACCCCACCCAGGCAGATCGAGGCGATGAAGGCAGGCGGCATGAACGTCATCGTCGCCCCCGTTCGGCAAGGAGACGCCGCGGCATCCGAATTGTAACACTTATTGATGTTAATTTAACATCATGATATGGGCATTCTCTAGGAGATGCACGCTATGTGCATGGCGAGGAGCGGATGCCCTGTCTGCTGGGAATTGATAGCGGCCTGACCATGACCAAGGCGGTGGTTTTCGACGAGGCCGGCGCCCCGCTGGCCGTGGCCCGCCGCCGGGTGGCGCAGATCATGTCCGAGCCGCGCCACGTCGAGCGCGATATGAACGGCCTTTGGCGGGCTGCCGCCGAAGCGATCGCGCAAGCGCTGTCCGATTGCGGCCGACCGGCCTCCGACATCGCCGCCGTCGCCACCACTGCGCACGGCGACGGGCTCTATATGCTCGATCGTGATCGCCAGCCGCTCGGACACGGCATCCTGTCGCTGGACAGCCGGGCTGGAGACGTTGCGGCCCGATGGAACGCCGATGGGACGGCCAGGAAGGCTCTGTCGCAGACCGGTCAGGCGCCGCATGCCTCGGCGCCGTCTTCGCTGCTGGCCTGGATACGCGATCACGAGCCGGAGCGCTTTGCCCATATCGGCCACGTGCTTGCCTGCAAGGACTGGCTGCGTTTCTGCCTGACGGGAAGCCTCGGCACCGATCTCACCGAAGCGAGCACTTCGTTCACGGCGGTCGATACGCAAGCATACGCGCCGGACATCCTCTCGATCTTCGGTCTCGAAGCGCTCGGCGATGCCCTGCCGCCGATCGCGCGGCCGGACGAGTTGGTCGGCACCATTACGGCGCAAGCGGCCCGGGACACGGGCCTCGTCGCCGGCACGCCGGTTGTGGCCGGCCTGCACGACGTGACCGCCTCGGCGCTTGGCATCGGCGGCTATGGCGAGGGCGTGGTCGCCATCGTTGCCGGCACCTATTCGATCAACGAGACGGTCTCGGCCGCGCCACGCATCGATGCCCGGTGGTTCTGCCGCAACGGATTGAAGCCCGGCGAATGGAACAACATGTCGATCTCGCCGGCGTCGGCGGCGAACTACGACTGGTTCCTCGACACGCTGTGCGGTTCCGAACGGGCGCAGGCGGAAGCTGACGGGCGCTCGATCCACGCCATCGTCGGTCCGGAAATCGAGGCGGCGTTGGCGCGGCCGTCGACACTGCTCTTCCATCCCTATCTGTTCGGCTCGCCGCATGGTCCGGCTGCCAGCGCCGGCTTCCTCGGGCTGCGCGGCTGGCATGACCGCGGCGACATGCTGCGGGCGGTGATCGAAGGCATTGCCTTCAACCATCGCGTTCACGTCGATGCGCTGCGCGAAGGCTTCCCGGCGCGCGAGGCGCGGCTGACCGGCGGCATTTCCCGTAATTCCGCCTTCGCGCAGATCTTCGCCGATGTGCTCGGCATGCCGATCACGGTCACCGAGACGGAGGAGGCCGCCGCGTGGGGCGCGGCGCTGTGCGCCGGAGCCGGCGTCGGCCTGTTCGCTTCCCCACGGCACGATCCGCGCGAGCTCGCCACGCTCGGCCGCGCCTACCGGCCCGACCCCGAGCGCAGCGCTGCCATGGACAAGCGCTACCGGCTGCACTGCGACATCGCCAACCGCCTCGCCGACGCCTGGCCGTCGATCGAAGCGCTCGCGGAAAAGGGGAAGCCATGAACGCGGACAATCGCCGGCAGGACATTGCCGACTATGTCATTCAGCATGGCGAGGCGCGCATCGACGAGCTTGTCGCGGCCTTTGGCGTCTCGCGCATGACGATCCATCGCCACGTCGATGAACTGGCGCGCCAGGGTGTGTTGCGCAAGCTGCATGGAGCGGTCAGCGCGCAGCCGTCCGGCGTCTACGAGAGCCTTTTCCGCTTCCGCCAGACCCATGCGACCGCCGCCAAGCAGGCGCTCGCCCGGGCGGTTCTGGCCGAGATCGAGCCGGGCCAGGTCGTTCTTCTTGACGATTCGACCACCGCCAACGCGGTCGGCCCGTTCCTGCCGCAGATCGCGCCGTTGACCATCGTCACCAACAGCCTGTCTCTGGCGGAACAACTGGTGGACAAGGACGACCTGAAGCTGATCCTGCTAGGCGGCGAATACCACCCGACCTACAACGCCTTCATCGGCCACATCTGCGAGAGCGCTCTGCAGAAGATCAGGGTGAATCTGCTCATCTGCTCGGCCTCGGCGATCGACAAGACCGCGACGCTGATCCAGGATCCGCAGGTGGTGCGCGTAAAGCAGGCCATGGCCGCCGCCGCCTCGCGCACGGTACTGCTCATCGATTCCTCCAAGTTCGGCAAGGTGGCGCTGCATCTGTTTGCAGACCTCACCGACTTCGATCTCGTGCTCAGCGACGACGGCCTTCCCGACGAGATTGCCGGCAGCCTGAAGGCGGCCGGGGTCAATCTCAAGATCGTGCCGGTGCAATGACCGCGACGTCACGGGATGTCGATGTCCTCATCATCGGTGCCGGCATCAACGGCGCCGGCCTGTTTCGCGATCTGTGCGAACAGGGCCTGAAGGTCGCGATCGTCGACAAGGCGGATTTCGGTTCCGGCACCAGCGCCGCACCGTCGCGGCTCATCCATGGCGGTATCAAATATCTCGAGACGGGCGAGTTGAGCCTCGTCGCGCAATCGACGCTGGAGCGCAACCTTCTGTTGCGCAACGCGCCGCATGCCGTGCGGCCGCTGCCGACCGTCATCCCGATCTTTTCCTGGCTGACGGGGATCGGGGCGGCGCTGCGCACCCTTTTCGGCAGCACGACCGCGCCGCGCGGCCGCGGCGCTCTCCTGATCAAGATCGGTCTCGCCATGTACGACTTCTACGGCGCCCGCCACCGCGTCATGCCCAGGCATACGCTGTGGTCGAAAGCGCGGGCGTTGACCGAGATACCGCCGTTGACGCCACGCATCGTGGCGGCCGGTACCTACTATGACGCCACCGTCCGTCATCCCGAACGGCTGGTGCTCGAGCTTCTTCAGGACGGCATCAGGGCCAGCCCTCAATCCGAGGCCTTCAACTACGCGCATCTGCTGGACAGCGACGGCGGCGTCGTGCGCTTCGCCCTGCCGGAGGGCGGCGAGCGCTGCTTCCGACCGCGCATCGTCGTCAACGCGGCGGGGCCATGGATCGATCGTGTCAACGCAGCGCTTGGCGCACCGTCGCGACTGGTCGGTGGCACCAAGGGTTCGCACATACTGCTCGATCATCCCGACTTGCTGCGGGCGTTGAAAGGCCGCATGATCTACTTCGAGGCCAATGACGGCCGCATATGCCTGGTGTTCGACTATCTCGGCCGGGCGCTGGTTGGCTCGACCGATATCCGCGCCGCCGATCCCGAGACGGTGCGCTGCGAGGATGACGAGATCGACTATTTCCTGGCGAGCTTGCGCGCGCTTTTGCCCGGTCTTTCCTTCGGGCGCGAGCAGATCGTCTATGCCTATTCTGGCATCCGCCCGCTGCCGACGTCGGACGGCACTGCGCCGGGCCTGATCAGCCGCGATCACTCGGCGCCCGTCATGGAAACCGAGGGCGGCCGGAGTTGGCCGATCGTCTCGTTGGTCGGCGGCAAGTGGACGACCTTCCGCGGTTTTGCCGAAGAGGTGGCGGACCTGCTGCTGGCGAGGCTTGGCCGCTCCAGGCGCGTGAGCACGCAAAACCTCGCCATCGGCGGCGGCCGCGATTTTCCGGCCGACGCGGCTGCGCGTGTCCGCTGGATCTCCTCCGTCATGGCTGAGACAGGGGCCTCGCCGGCGCGCGCCGAGGCTCTGCTCGACCGTTATGGCACGACGGCACGCGCCATTCTGGCGCACGAAGCCGGGCGGCAGACGGAGCCGCTTGCGGACGCGTTCGACTATACGCTGGCGGAGATCGATTGGCTGGCGCGCAACGAACGTGTCGTCCACCTGGCCGATATCGTCATGCGCCGCACCGCGCTGGCGATCACAGGCCGGCTCAGCCGGCGCGACCTTGAACGGATTGCCGACACCGCAGCCATTGTGCTGGAGTGGAACCCCGGACGGCGCGAGAAGGAGCTGGAAGCGACCTCAAAGGAGCTCACGGAGCGGCATCGCTTTTGCTTTGAGCAGTCGGAGCCCGTTGCCCGGCGAGACCGACGGTCTGGCTGAGTCTAAAGCATGTCTCCCGAAAGTGGGAACCGGTTTCGGGACAAAGACATGCGTAAAATCAATAGTTTAAAGCGCGGGGAGCGAATCTGAAAGATCGCGACGCGCTTTAAAGGACCACGGCCGTGAAGTTCCATGGGGCCGGCTGCAACTACCCAAGTGTTTGACTGGCAAGTGCATAGGTCATCGGCGCACCTGCGCCGCCGACGGCAAAGTCGGCGAGGCGCTTGCCCATCGACATGGTCAGCACCGTGTCGAAGACCGGCATTCCGCTGTGCGACAGAAAGGCGGCGAACTCGCCGCTCTTCATATGAGTGTCCACCCGCAGAAAGTCGCCCGAATGCTCGGCCACATGCGGCCGAACCACTGCGATGAAGAGGACGCCTGCGTGCACAACATCAGCTGGCGGCATATCATTGCAGGCTGCGCCAACCGATTTAAGAGTCATCCGCCCGGCAGTGCCCCTCGCGAAACCGGCGTGAGGATAGCTGCCTCGATGCGAAGTTCGTCGAACCCATCCCACATACGAGCTGACTTCTTCAACGGTATCGGCCCCACGCCGACAGTCGCCGCCCCCTTTCCATCCCGCATCACACGCTTCGTTTCGGCGTCCGCCACTCGCAGATCGATTCGTGACGGCACCGGGAAGTGATCGGCTCTGCCGGGATTCGGCCTCATTTTAAGCAATGCTAATGGAAAGCAAGCCTAGTTGGGGTACACTCGCGGCTGAAGCGCGTCGCGTTCGGACCGCCTGTTGTGAGGCGCTCCCTGTCTTGTTTTTAAGCATGTCGCAAACGCGGGGCATTCTTGGGCGACATGTTCTGGAAACGATTGCGCCAATGCTGCTCGAGCGAGAGAGACCTCTTAAAACCTTGCTGGCAACCGCGGCCAGTGCCGGCGAAGGTCGGGGCGGCATCGTGCTGCTCGAAGGCGAGGCCGGGATAGGCAAGACTTCGCTGCTGCAGGCATTCACCGAGCGCGCGGGAGAAGGCTGCCGGGTGCTGTGGGGCTGGTGCGAGGCACTGTTCACGCCGCGCCCGCTCGGTCCCCTGCAGGACATGGCGCGGGCGCTCGACCCCCAGATCGCAGCGCTGCTCGACCAGGGGGCCGCGCCCGAGCGGCTCTTTCCCGCGCTGCTGAGCGCGCTTCAGCACGCCAGGGGAACGACTGTGCTCGTTTTCGAGGACGTGCATTGGGCGGATAACGCGACGCTCGATCTCATCCGATATCTCGGGCGCCGCATTTCCGTGCTTCGCGCCATGCTGGTGCTGAGTGCACGCAGCGATGAACTGGTCGCCGACCATCCGCTCACGCATATAAGAGGCGACCTGCCGGCGGCATCGCTGACCCGCATCGCGCTGAAGCCGCTTTCGCCCGAGGCGGTCACGACACTGGCCGAACAGTCGGGCCGCGCCGGCGCCGATCTTTACCAGATCACGGGGGGCAACCCCTTCTTCGTCTCCGAGCTTCTTGCGAGCCGCGGGGCGGAACCGGGGCACGTTCCCGATTCCATCCGCGACGCCGTGTGGTCGCGGTTGTCGCGCCTGACGGACGGCGAGCGCAAGGTGCTGGAGATGATGAGCATCGAGCCGGGCAGCGTCGAGCCGTGGCTGATCCGCGCCCTTCTCGGCGCCGAGGTCGACGCTG
The DNA here is from genome assembly GCF_003952485.1 of Mesorhizobium sp. M1E.F.Ca.ET.045.02.1.1. Lineage (NCBI taxonomy): Bacteria > Pseudomonadati > Pseudomonadota > Alphaproteobacteria > Hyphomicrobiales > Phyllobacteriaceae > Mesorhizobium > Mesorhizobium sp. M1E.F.Ca.ET.045.02.1.1. The sequence continues at coordinate 4,161,637 of NZ_CP034447.1, read as the reverse complement.
TCGTGGATCGCTGCGTGGCCCGCGGATTGCTGCGGCGGGACGTTCAAGGCGCCCTGACCTTCCGCCACGAGCTTGCCAGGCAGGCGACGCTCGAGCGGCTGTCGCCCAGCCTTCAGCGGTCGCTTCATGCCAAGGTGGAGGCGGCAATGGCAGGGCTTCCGGCGGCGCAGGCAAGCACCCAGCTTGCACGCCGGGTGCACCACGCCGCCGCCGCAGATAACGGCGCGCGCGTGCTCGAACTCGCGCCCCAGGCCGCGGCGCAGGCTGCGCGGCTGGGCGCGCATCGTGAAGCCGCCGCGCATCTGGCGACGGCGCTCAGATACATCGCGCAGGTGCCGCCGGCCGAGGCCGCCCAGCTTTACGAATCCTGGGCCTACGAGGCCGGACTGGCGCTGCAGGTCTATGACACGATCATCGAAGCGCGGCATCGCGCCATCGCGCTCTGGCGGGAACTCGGCCGCCCGGACAAGGTCAGCCTCAACCTGCGCAGCCTTTCCAGGCTGCATTGGCGCCGTGGCGAGGGCGAGCAGGCGGAGCACTTCGCCCACGAGGCGGTGCGCGAGGTGGAAAACCTGCCGCCCGGGCCGGAACTGGCGATGGCCTACAGCACCTGCTCGCAACTGCATATGCTGCATTACCGCTTCGACGAGGCGATCGAGTGGGGACTGCGCGCGATCACCCTGGCCGACCGGCTGGGCGAGGTCGAAACGCGCGTCCATGCCTTGAACAATGTCGGCACCTCGCTGCTATTCGACGATCGTCCGGGCGGTCGCGAACGGATGGAGGAAAGCCTGGCGCTCGCGCTCGAGCACGGGTTCCATGACCATGCGGCGCGGGCCTACACCAACTATGCCGAATATGCGGTGGTGTCCAAGGATTTCGCGCTCGCCGAACGGCTGCTCTCCGAAGGCATCGTCTTCGCCGCCCGGCACGACCTCGATTCGCCGGCGCAGTATCTGCTCGGCCGGCAGGCGCAGCTTCGCATGGAACAGGGCCGCTTTCGCGACGCCGAGACCATTGCGCAGGGCGTCATGAAACTGGAACGCCTGCCGGTGGTCATGCACCTGCCGGCGCTCACCGTGCTTGGCAGGGTGCGCGTGCGGCTGGGCGAACCTGGCGGCGCGTCGCTCCTGCAGCAGGCGCTCGAAGAGGGGCTGCCGACCGGCGAACTGCAGCGCATCGTACCGGTCCGTATGGCGCTGACCGAGGCCGCCTGGCTTTCCGAGGACCGCGCCGCCGGCCACGAGCAACTGACGGCGCTGGTCGCAATGGATCTCGACAATTTCCGTCCTTCTGACCTCGGCGAACTGGCGGTCTGGTGGCGGCGATGCGGGATGGAGGAGCCGATGCCGGCGCCGACGACACGGATTCCATGGCGACGCGCGGTCGAACTTGGCGGTGATCCGTTGGCGGCGGCCAAGGAATGGGAGCGCCTGGGCCTTCCCTACGAGGCGGCGCTCGCGCTGATGCAGGTGCGGGGCGCCGATGCCGCGACGGCACTGGCAAGCGCCGTGACCGGGCTCGAGGCGCTGGAGGCGCGCCCCGCCGCGACGCTGGCGCGAAAGCTGGCGCAGCGCCTGGGCGTCGCCGGCCGACTGCCGAAAATGCGCCGGGGTCCGTACACGGTCGCCCGTCAGCATCCACTTGGGCTTACGCAGCACGAGCAGCAGGTGCTCGCCCTGATCGCGGAGGGCAAGAGCAACAAGGAGGTCGCCCGCACCTTGTCGCGATCACCGCGTACGGTCGAGCACCAGGTTTCGGCCGTGCTCGGCAAATTCAACGCCGCCAACCGGATGGAAGTGCTGCTCAGGCTGCGCGGCGAGCCGTGGCTGCTCTCCACCGCCGCCGCGCCCTGATCCCCAGCGAAATAGGAAGGCGGCAGCCGAAATTTGGGTGATCGTACCGATGTGCGCGAAGGCCGCGGGGGGTAGGCTCAAGTCACCTGAAATCCTCAAGTCACCTGAAGTCCCGGGCAGGCCGCCTGTCCGGGAACTCGCCGAACCGAAGGGAGAGATAGCGATGACCAGACGTCTTAGCGCATTTGCATTTGCGCTGCTCGCTGCCACGGGTGGCGCGGCGGCATCGGAACTGGCGCCGGGCAGCGGCCACAGCATCCAGCTCGGCAACTTCAGCGGCGCCGTCTACTACACGGTCGAGCAGGACGGCTACCGGGTCGTCGCGACCATGGCTTCCGGGGCCGAGCAGCAGCCGGTCCGCGTCGTCTCCACGCTCGCACCGGGCCAGCGCATGATGATCTCCGTGCCGCAGGCCGTCGGCCAACCGTCGATCGATTTCGAAATATTGCGCGACGGCAAGGCACTGCTTGTCAGCGAGCCGAACTTCATTCCGTCCGCCGCCGCGGAGAACGACCTGACGCTGGACAGCGCGGAGCCGGTCAAGACGTCTGCCACCGCGCCCTGAATCGGGCTGGTCGGCACCGGGCGGGGGCGCCCATTCCGTCGACTCGGGCGAAGCAACGCAGCGCGGGCTCCCGCCCGCCGCTGTTGGATGACAGACAGATGGGTAGCTTGCTGCAGACGGTTGTCCTGGCTTCCGCTGTCCTGAGCTTCGCGACCGACGCAGGCACGGCGGGGCAGGATGCCGCCGCTCCCGGAAAGTTCTACAGGGTTGTGGACGGCAAGGCCGATGCGCGGACCTATGACGGTTTCAGGCGTTACCATTCGGGCTGCGACCGCTGCCACGGCCCTGACGGCGTGGGGTCGACCTTCGCGCCGTCCCTGGTCAGCCGACTGCCCGACATCGAAGCCTTCCGGCGCGCCGTGCTCAATGGCCGTGCCGACGGCGGCTCGGTGATGAAAGGGTTCGCCGACGATCCCAACTTCGCACCCTATGTGGACGATATCTATGCCTATCTGCAGGCCCGCGCGGACGGCTCGCTCGGCCGCGGGCGGCCCGGCAGACTGCAGCCGTAGAAAGCCTTGGTGCGCCCGCTTCAAGCCTGATCGATGGCGACGTCTTGTCAGCGGGAAGAACGCTCGCTTGCCGCCGCTGCGTTCTATCGCAACAAGATGCCTCATGAATTCCGACTGCCGCGCCCCCCGACGCGGCAACGCGGACTATGCCGCCAGGGCTCCCGACTTCTTCGCGGTCCAGGTGGCGATATAGTCCATCAGGCCGGGACTGAGGCAGTCATAGGGTTCGAGCCCGATCGACTTGAGCTGGGCGCGGATGCCGGCCATGCGGCTCGGGTCGACACCGGATTCGATGATCGAGGAGACGAAGGCGGCGAAGCCCGGCGGCGACCAGCCGTCCTCCTCGAAGCGCTCGGGATGGATGAAGGACAGGCCCTTGAAGGCATGGTCGCGCTCGACCGGGCCGTACATGTGGACGCCGCAGCCGGTGCAGGCATGGCGCAGGATGAGGGCCGAGGAGTCGACGACCTTCAGCTTGTCGCCGTTCTCGGTGACGGTCACGTCGCCGCTGGCGGCAACGGCAACCACCGAGAAGAGCGCGCCTTCCGGCTTCCAGCACTTGGTGCAGCCGCAGGCGTGGTTGTGGGCGATCTGGCCCTTGACCTTCACCTTCACCGGGTTGCTGGTGCAGGCGCAGACCAGCGTGCCGCCGGTAAAGGATGCGCTCTCCTTGGGCAGCCCATTGTCGATCTTCGGATGCAGTTTCTCGGCCATTCGTCCTTCCTCCATGTTGACCACAAGGGTCACGGGCGTTTCGGGCCCGCGGCCCAGCGGCATTGCTTCAGTAAACCACCACACTCCTGATCGACTTGCCCTCATGCATGAGGTCGAAGCCCTTGTTGATGTCCTCCAGCTTCAGCGTATGGGTGATCATCGGATCGATCTGGATCTTCTTTTCCATGTACCAGTCGACGATCCTCGGCACGTCGGTGCGGCCGCGCGCGCCGCCGAAGGCGGTGCCCATCCAGGTGCGGCCGGTGACCAGCTGGAACGGCCTGGTCGAAATCTCCTGGCCGGCGCCGGCGACGCCGATGATGACCGACTTGCCCCAGCCGCGATGCGAGGCCTCCAGCGCCTGGCGCATCACCTTGGTGTTGCCGGTGCAGTCGAAGGTATAGTCGGCGCCGCCGATCTGGTCGGCGCCGCGCTTGGTCATGTTGACGAGATAAGGCACGATGTCGCCGTCGATCTCCTTCGGATTGACGAAATGCGTCATGCCGAACTTCTCGCCCCAGGCCTTCTTGTCGTTGTTCACATCGACGCCGATGATCATGTCGGCGCCGGCAAGGCGAAGACCCTGGATGACGTTCAAGCCGATGCCGCCGAGGCCGAAGACCACCGCGGTGGCACCCTGTTCGACCTTGGCCGTGTTGATCACCGCGCCGATGCCGGTGGTCACCCCGCAGCCGATGTAGCAGATCTTGTCGAAGGGGGCGTCCGGGTTGACCTTGGCGACCGCGATCTCCGGCAGCACGGTGAAGTTGGAGAAGGTCGAGCAGCCCATGTAATGGAACAGTTTCTCGCCATTGACCGAGAAGCGCGAGGTGCCGTCGGGCATCAGGCCTTGCCCCTGCGTGGCGCGGATGGCGGTGCACAGATTGGTCTTGCGCGACAGGCATGACGGGCACTGCCGGCATTCGGGCGTGTAGAGCGGGATGACATGGTCGCCCTTCCGGACCGAGGTCACGCCCTTGCCGACATCGACGACGATGCCGGCGCCCTCATGGCCGAGGATGGCCGGAAAGATGCCTTCCGGATCGGCGCCCGAGAGCGTGAACTCATCGGTGTGGCAGATGCCGGTCGCCTTCACCTCGATAAGCACCTCGCCCTCGCGCGGGCCTTCGAGGTCCACCTCCATGATCTCAAGCGGCTTTCCGGCACCAACAGCGACTGCGGCACGCGTTTTCATGAGGCATTCCTCCCAAGGCTATCGACGAATTTCATATTCCGGCGGGCTTAAGGCCTGCCTCGCAACAAAATGTCCGTTTCCTGGTTGCCGTGAGGTCGCGATAATCGAACGATCCATCTCATAAGTCTATTCTACCAAGGTCCTCCACCCCACCCGCCTCAAGGCAGCCCGCTATGGTAGTGTGCTGAGAGTTCTGCACTTTCCGCGCAGTTTCCCGGAAGCCGTGACGCCGACCTCCTTGCCGCGGGAATAGGACTAAAGCAGAGCCAGGACGTCTGCCCACGAGGTTGATAAATCCCGCAGCTTCACTAAGCTCGCCTTGGGGCACCTTGGCTTCGCGCTAGTCCGGCAACGACCGAGCAAGCGCAAGAAGTGGTAATTTTGTCGATGACAAGTGCGGTGCCGGGCACCTTGGTGGCCTTTTTGTGCTTTCTGTCCCTGACCGCAGGCGCGTTGGCCCAGCAACCGACCTTGCAGCCGGCGGGCGCTATCAAGCCGCAAAGCAAGACAACCGAAATCAAGATAGGCTATTTACGGGCCTACGCGCCGCGACTGACGCTTTCCCTGCTCGATGCGCCGCCGCGCGACGAAGGTGTCGCCGGCGCCAATGTCGCCATCGGCGACAACAATACGACGGGCAAGTTCATCAATCAGAAATTCAGCCTCGACGTCACCGAGATAAAGCCGGAATCCGATGCGGTTCAGGCATTCGACGACCTGATCGCCAAAGGCGACCGCTATGTTGTTGCGGACCTCTCGGCCAAGCAGTTGCTGTCGATCGCCGACATCGCTCGCGACAAAGGTGTGCTGATATTCAACATCGGCGCCACCGACGACAGTCTGCGCGAGGAGGACTGCCGCATAAATGTCTTCCACATCGCGCCGACGCGAAGCATGCTCGCCGACGCGCTGGCGCAGTATCTCATGGTCAAGAAATGGCCGAACTGGGCGCTGCTCTACGGTTCGCATGAGCAGGACCACCTCTATGCGGACGCGTTGCGCCGCGCTGCAGCCCGCTTCGGCGGCCAGATCGTCGCCGAGAAGGAATTCAAGGACACCGGCACAGCCAGGCGCACCGACACTGGCGCCACGCAGATCCAGCTGCAGATCTCGGTATTCACGCAGGACCTGCCGGAGCATGACGTGCTGCTTGTGGCCGACGAGAGCGAGGTGTTCGGGACCTACGTGCCCTACCGCACCTGGACATCGCGGCTGGTCGCAGGCACGGCCGGTCTCGTGGCATCGTCATGGCATCCCGCCAGTGAACAATGGGGCGGTATCCAGATGCAGAGTCGCTTCCTGAAGACGACAGGCCGACGAATGCTGTCCAAGGACATGTCGGCCTGGACGGCCGTGCGGGCCGTCGGCGAAGCCACCACGCGCATCAATGGCGACGATCCGAAAAAGATCAGCGACTACATCCGCTCGGACGATTTCTCGGTCGCCGCCTTCAAGGGACAGAAGCTGACCTTCCGCAAATGGAACCTTCAGCTGCGCCAGCCGATCATGCTCGGCGATACCAAATCGGTCGTTTCGACATCCCCCCAGGAAGGCTATCTCCACCAGGTCTCCGAGCTCGACACCCTCGGCATCGATCAACCGGAAACGAAATGCGTTCTCAAGTAGCGCCAATCGGGAGGAATTCGTGCAGAGACGAGCTCGCGTACTCGCCATTCTCGCAACCGGCATCATGGCCAGCCCGGCATCGGCCTACACGGCCTATGTCTCCAACGAGAAGGACAATACGATGACCGTCGTCGACACTGTGACCATGCAGGTGGTCAAGACCGTCGACGTCGGCCAGAGACCGCGCGGCATCACCATCTCGCACGACGGCAAGTTCATCTATTTGTGCGCCAGCGACGACAATATGATCCAAATCATCGATACCCAGACGCTGCAGGTCGTCGGCACGCTGCCCTCCGGCGACGATCCCGAGTTGTTCGTGCTTTCGCCCGACGGCAAGACGCTCTACGCCGCCAACGAAAACGACAATCTGGTCACCGCGATCGACGTCGACAGCAAGGAGGTCAAGAGCGAGATTCCAGTTGGCGTGGAACCGGAAGGCATGGCCGTCAGCCCGGACGGCAAGACCATGGTCAATACCTCAGAAACCACCAGCATGGCGCACTTCATCGACACCGAGAGCCATGACGTAACCGACAACGTGCTGGTCGACACGCGCCCGCGCTTCGCCGCGTTCAAGCCCGACGGATCGCAGGTCTGGGTCAGTGCCGAGGTCGGCGGCACCGTCAGCGTCATCGATAACGCCAAGCGCGCGGTCGTGAAGAAGATCAAGTTCGCGATTCCTGGACTGCGGGCCGAAACCATTCAGCCGGTAGGTATCGCCATCAGCGCCGACGGCAAGAAGGCCTATGTCGCGCTCGGCCCGGCGAACCATGTCGCGGTGATCAACACCGAAAGCTACGAGGTGGAAAAGTACATCCTCGTCGGCCAACGCGTCTGGCATCTGGACTTCACCCCCGATCAGAAAACACTGATCACCACGAACGGCAATTCCAACGATATCACTTTCATCGATACGGCGACCGACGAGCCGATTCAGTCGGTCACCGTCGGCCAGCAGCCCTGGGGCGTGGTCATATCGCCCCAATAGAAACCAGCCGAAAGACTGAGGCCTGCCCCCGAGGCCATCGAGGTCGAGCGCGCTAGGTAAGCATCCTGAAGGAGCCATCCATGCAGCATGCCGGGACGGGGAAAACGGGAGACGAGGTGGCGGCGCTCGACGTCGCCGGCGTCAGCCATTCATATGGTCCGAAGCGGGCGCTCAACGACGTCTCGTTTTCGATCGCGCCGGCGACTTTCACCGCGCTCCTCGGTCTCAACGGTGCCGGCAAGACAACTCTGTTCTCGTTGATCAGCCACCTTTACGACACGCGCCACGGATCGATCCGCATCTTCGGCCACGACGTCAGCCGTGCTTCCGGCGAGGCGCTCAGACGTGTCGGCATCGTGTTCCAGGCACGCACGCTCGACCTCGATCTGAGCGTATACCAGAACTTCTCCTATCACGCCTCGCTGCATGGCATCGGACGGCACGAAGCCCGGCAGCGCATTGCGGCGCTGATCGAGACGGTCGACATGCAGGGCCGCCAGCATGACAAGGCTCGCAGCCTTTCCGGCGGCCAGATGCGGCGCATCGAGATCGCCAGGGCGCTGCTCCACCGCCCTTCCCTGTTGCTGCTCGACGAAGCGACGGTCGGTCTCGACATCCAGTCGCGCGCGGGCATTCTTGCCACCATCCGCAAGCTGGTCGAGACGGAGGGCATCGGCGTGCTTTGGGCCACGCATCTGATCGACGAAGTCGATGACGGCGACCATGTCGTCGTGCTCAGGCAGGGTGACCTGGTCGCCAAGGGCAAGGTGGCCGACGTCGTCAAGGCAAGTGGTGCCGGTTCGATCGGCGAGGCCTTTTCGAGACTCAGCCGAAGCGAGGCGGCCGGCATTGCGGAGATCTCGCCATGAACTCTCCCGCAATGCCGGAAAAGGTCGCCGCTGTCACGCCAGCGAAGTCCGGCGCGTTCGGCCTTCGTCACTATCTCATCTGCCTCAAAGGTGTCGTCATACGGGAATGCCTGCGCTTCCTGCACCAGCGCGAGCGTTTCATCTCGTCGCTGGTTCGACCGCTCGTCTGGCTGTTCATTTTTGCCGCCGGATTCCGGCAGGTGCTCGGCGTTTCGATCATCCCGCCCTACAAGACCTACGTGCTCTATGAGGTCTATATCACGCCAGGCTTGTGCGGCATGATCCTGCTGTTCTCGGGCATGCAGTCTTCGCTGTCGATGGTCTACGACCGCGAGATGGGCAATATGCGCATCCTGCTGGTCAGCCCATTCCCCCGCTGGTACCTGCTGCTGTCGAAGATGCTCGCCGGTGTTTCCGTATCGATCGCGCAGGTCTACGCCTTCCTGATCGTTGCCTGGTTCTGGGGCGTCAAGGCGCCGCCGCTCGGCTACTTGTTCGTGCTGCCGGCCCTGTTCCTGTCCGGCATGATGCTTTGTGCGCTCGGCATGCTTTTGTCCTCGATGATCAAGCAGCTCGAGAATTTCGCCGGCATCATGAACTTCGTTATCTTTCCCGGCTATTTCGCTTCTCCGGCGCTCTACCCTTTGTGGCGCATCCAGGAAGCGAGCCCGCTTCTTTACAAGCTCTGCCTCGCCAACCCCTTCACCTACGCCGTCGAACTGATCCGCTTCGCCTTCTACGGGCAGATCGATTGGGTGTCGCTGGGTGTCGTCGCCGGCTGCACGCTGCTGTTTCTGGGAGGCGCCATCATCGCTTATGACCCTTCGCGCGGCCTGATAATCCGCAAACAGGGCACGGGAGGAAACGATTGATGGAACGGATGAGGCTTGTACGCAGCCTGGTTGCGGCCGCCATGCTCGTGCCGAACGCCGGCGCCGTGGCCGCGAATACCGATCCGGACTGGCCCTGCGCTCAGCGCAAGGTGCCGCAACTCTCGCTCGCCCAGGTCTGGAATGGACCGGACCTTCCACCAGCGGCGAAGGATTGGTCGCAGGACCCTTCCGTCTCCGCCCTGGTCGAGGAGGTGGCGGCTCGCAGGCTGCCGATAGCAGACGCGCAGATGAAGATCAGGGATTTTGCCGCCTCCCTGCCGGCCGAGCAACTTGCGCCGAAAATGGCGATGCTCTTGCAAGGCATGTTCGACCACATGGACGCCGAGCGTTCGCATGTGATTTCCGGCATTTCCCGTTACGCCCACAGGCAGCTCGAAATGGCCGCCGAATTGCGCAAGCAGGCGTCCGATGTCGATGTCTTGCGCGCAAAACCCGACGCGGATCAGGACGAGGTCGAGCGGCAGACCGACCAGCTGAATTTCGCGACGCGCATCTTCAACGAGCGTGCGCAATCGCTGACTTACGTCTGCGATGTGCCGACGATAATCGAGCAGCGGCTTTATCAGCTGTCCAAGACTGTCTCGGAAACGCTTGCCGCGAAGAAATAACGCATGTCGCCCAAAAGTGCGCAGCGGTTTTGGGAGAACGACTTGCGCGAAATAAAGCCCGCTTCGAAGATGCCCCGTCAGGATCCCCGGCCGGGCAGCACACGCCAGCGCTGCACGAAATAGCCGGGATGTGTCTCCAGCCAATGGGCGACCAGCGGCTGCGCCTGCATGAAGGCCACCCCGGGATTCATGGCCAGGCCGTCCGCCATTTCCTCGCGTTGCTCGCAGGTCTGCGGCACCGCCGTCATGCAGACCATCATCACGATTGTATAAAGCATGCCCCTTCCCCTTCGAATTCCCGAACCTCGCGCCCGGGACCCATAGCGATTTGTCTGCAGGGGTTGGCTGCCTATCCGTCTTGTCTGCGAGTATGAGAGCGCGTGCCCCTGCCCTTTCGCACTGCAACATACCATGCGAGCCCCCCGACCGCCATCGATGGCGGTGCGTTTTCCACGCCCTTGTCGGCTTTCTTTCGCATGATTTCTTCGGCCGGTATGTCGGGCGCTTCACTCTGGCCGCTTTCCAGGCGCTCTCATTTTTTGCATCCGAGCCGCGTCATTCGCTTCGGCGTACGGATACAGTTTGCCGAACAGGGGCAGGTAGGTTGCGCCTCTGCGCATCAGGAAATCGTTGAAGGTCGCCATGGCCGGCGAGATCACATGATCGGTGCGCATCACCGAAAACCATTGCCGGCGGATCGGCATCCCGGCCACGTCGAGAATGACGAGCCGGCCGGCTTCCGTTTCCGCGGCGATGGTGTGCGCGGAGATGAAAGCGATGCCGAGACCTGCCATCACCGCCTGCTTGATCGTCTCGTTCGAGCCCATCTCGACGCCGAGATCGTCGATCCGGCCGGGAACGTCGCTCAGGAATATCTCCAGCGAGATGCGCGTGCCCGAGCCCGGCTCGCGAATGAGGAAATGCTCCTCGGCGATCCTCTGCTTGGAAATGTCGCGTGCCGACGCCAGCGGGTGTTCGGGCGGCGCGATGACAACCAGCGGATGATCGCCGAAGACCGAAGCGCGCACCGAAACTTCCTTGGGCGGACGGCCCATCAGTGCGATGTCGATGTCGTGGTTCTTCAGACTGTCGATCGTTTCGGCGCGATTGCCGACGGCAAGCCGCATGTCGATATCGGGATGCTCCTTCATGAAGCCGGCCATGAGCCGTGGCGCGAAATATTTGGCGGTGGAAACGACGCCGAGCCTCAGGCTGCCGGCGCGCACGCCCTTGATGGCGTCCATCTCGTCTTCGAGCAGGCGAAGCCGCTCCTCGATAGCCTGCGCCGCCTCGACGAAGGCCAGCCCTGCGGCGGTGGGACGCATGCCGTCCGAGGTCCGATCGAACAGGGCCAGTTGGACCTCCTCCTCCACTTGTCGCAACTGGATCGTCACCGCTGGAGGAGAAAGGCCTAACACCTTGGCCGCGCTGACGATTTTTCCGTGGCTGACGATTGCCTGAACGGTCTTGAATTGCCTGAGCGTGAGGTTTCTCATGCGGCATACTAAATTGTTTTTACTGCTCAGGTAAAGTTATTGAATTTTACTTAGCACAGATCGTTTGGTTTCATCCCTCCATCCGGCCCCGAGGAGACACGACCGGACCGGGAGGCTACGATGCCAGCGCCAACGCTCGACGCTTTTCTGAACTCCTATCTCGGCGACTCGCCGGACGAACGCCGCTCCGCGGTCGTGGCCACCGTCCGTCAGCTCACACAGGCTGCCACCAGGGTCCGCAATGCCATCAACCAAGGGGTGCTCGGCACCGCCTTTGCCGGAACCCGCGGCGCCAACGCCGACGGCGACGTTCAGAAGGATCTCGACATCTTTGCCGACGACATCTTTCTCGACGCCATGCGTCACGCTCCGGTCGCGCTCTATGCTTCCGAGGAGCTGGACCGGCCGGTCCTGCTCGACGGACAAGCCCCCCTCGCCGTCGCCATCGACCCGCTGGATGGCTCTTCCAACATCGACGCCAACGTGTCGATCGGAACGATTTTCTCGCTCCTCCCTGCAACTGGCGCGCCGGACGCCAATCCGGCCGCCTCCTTTTTGCAGGCAGGCGTGAGCATGCTGGGCGCCGGGTTCTTTATTTACGGGCCGCAACTGGCGCTCGTTCTGTCGCTCGGCAGCGGCACGCACGTCTTCGTGCATTCGACCAGGCTGGGCACCTTCGTCCAGGCCTACGAAAGCCGGATCATTCCGGAGCGGACCCAGGAGTTCGCCATCAACGCCGCCAACTACCGCCACTGGGACGAGGCCGTGCGCCTCTATGTCGACGACTGCCTGGAAGGCACCGAAGGCCCACGGGAGAAGGACTTCAACATGCGCTGGATCGCCTCGCTTGTCGCTGACTGCTATCGCATATTGATGCGCGGCGGCGTGTTTCTCTATCCCGGCGACCAACGCCGGGGTTACCGCCAAGGCCGGCTTCGGCTCGTCTACGAGGCCAATCCGATTGCCTATCTGATCGAACAGGCGGCCGGTGCCGCGACCGATACGATCACCCGCATCCTCGAAATCGAACCCGAGAGCCTGCATCAGCGCGTCCCCGTGGTCTTCGGATCCGCGCGGGAAGTCGCGCGGATCGCCCGCTACCACACCGAACCCAGCGCTATCGGCGAGCGCGCGCCGCTGTTCAGCCGCCGCGGACTTTTCAGGGCCTGAGCAGCATCATGTCGGCAAGGCACCCCATCATCACCATCACCGGATCGTCGGGCGCGGGCACAACCTCGGTCAAGCGCATCTTCGAGCTGATCTTCCGGCGCGAGAACATCGAGGCTGCCTTCATCGAAGGCGACGCCTTTCATCGCTACGACCGCGCGGCGATGAAGGTGGAGGTCGCCAAGCAGGAAAAGGCAGGCAACCCGAACTTCACCCACTTCCATGCCGAGGCCAACGAGCTCGGGATCCTCGAGGGGGTTTTCGAGGAATATGGCCGCCGAGGGACCGGAAGGACCCGCACCTACGTCCATGACGAGGACGAGGAGAAGCTGTACGGCACGCCGCCGGGGAATTTCACCGATTGGCGCGAATTCGCCCCGAGCGACCTACTCTTCTACGAAGGCCTGCATGGCTGCGTCGTCACCGACAAGATCGACCTGGCCAGGCATGCGGATCTCAAGATCGGCGTGGTGCCGGTCATAAATCTCGAATGGATCCAGAAGATCCATCGCGACCGCGCCACGCGCGGCTATTCCACCGAGGCGGTGATGGATGTGATCCTGCGCCGCATGCCGGACTATGTCCGCTACATCGTCCCGCAATTCTCGCAGACCGCGATCAACTTCCAGCGCGTGCCGATCGTCGACACGTCCAACCCGTTCATCGCGCGCTGGATTCCGACCCCCGACGAATCGATGCTGGTCATCCGCTTCGCCAATCCTCGCGGCATCGATTTCCCCTACCTGCTTTCAATGATCCACGACTCCTTCATGTCGCGGCCGAATTCCATAGTGGTGCCGGGCAACAAGCTCGACCTTGCCATGCAGCTGATCCTGACGCCGCTCATCCTGCAATTGATCGAACGCAAGAAACGTGTGTCGTGAGGAGGACGCCATGACCAGCCTGGCAGCATTGAAGTCCGTCGCCGCCTCTGCCTCCGAGCGCGACATGGCGAACGCCATCCGCGCGCTGGCGATGGACAGCGTGCAGAAGGCCAACTCCGGACATCCGGGCATGCCGATGGGCATGGCCGATGTCGCGACGGTGCTGGTCAGCCGCTTCATCAATATCGACCCGACAGCGCCGGACTGGCCCGATCGCGACCGCTTCGTGCTTTCAGCCGGGCATGGCTCGATGCTGCAATATGCGCTGCATTACCTGCTCGGCTACGAGGACATGCCGATCGAGGAGTTGCAGCGGTTCCGTCAACTGGGCAGCCGTACCGCCGGACATCCGGAGCACGGCCACGCGCTTGGCATCGAGACGACGACCGGTCCGCTCGGACAAGGCATTTCGACCGCTGTCGGCATGGCGCTGGCCGAACGCATGCTTGCCGCCCGCCACGGCGCGGATCTCGTCGACCACTACACCTACGCGATCGCCGGCGACGGCTGCCTGCAGGAAGGCATCAGCCACGAGGCGATCGACCTCGCAGGTCACCTGAAGCTGTCCCGGCTGATCGTGCTGTGGGACGACAACGCCATCTCCATCGACGGACCGACCTCGCTGTCGACGTCGATGGATCAGCCGGCGCGGTTCAAAGCCGCCGGCTGGCATGTCCAGTCGGTGGACGGCCACGACATGGAAGCCGTCGCCGCGGCAATCGAGGCCGCACGGCAGTCGGATCGGCCATCGCTGATCGCCTGCCGCACGGTAATCGGCAAGGGCGCGCCCAATCTGGGCGGTTCGGAAAAGACGCATGGCGCGCCGCTGGGCGATGCGGAGATTGCCGCGACGCGAGAAAACATCGGCTGGGCCTACGCACCGTTCGAGGTGCCGGACGACATCCTTTCCGCCTGGCGCGAGATTGCCGAGCGCGGGCAAGCGGCGCGGCGCGCCTGGGAGCAGCGGCTTGCCGCCTCGCCGCGGCGCAAGGCCTTCGAGCGTGCGATCGGCGGCAAATTGCCCGATGCGGTATTCGAGGCTCTTGCCGCCTTCCGCGAGGAACATGTCGAGAAGGCGACCAAGGTCGCAACGCGCAAGGCCTCCGAGATGGCGCTTGCCGCGATCAACGGCGCAACCGAGCTGACGGTTGGCGGCTCCGCCGATCTCACGCATTCGAACCTGACGATCACCAAAGGCATGGATCGCATCGTGCCGGGTGGCTATGGGGGCCGCTACGTTCACTACGGCATCCGCGAGCACGGCATGGCCGCGGCCATGAACGGCATCGCGCTGCATGGCGGGTTCGTACCCTATGGCGGCACGTTCCTGTGCTTCGCCGACTATGCTCGCGGCGCGATGCGGCTCTCGGCGCTCATGAGCCGGCGCGTCGTCTATGTGATGACGCACGATTCGATCGGCCTCGGCGAGGACGGACCGACCCACCAGCCGATCGAGCATCTGGCGATGCTGCGGGCGACACCGAACCTCAACGTCTTCCGTCCGGCCGACATCATCGAAACCGCGGAATGCTGGGAACTGGCGCTGAAGAGCGAAACGCGGCCGAGCGTGCTGGTGCTCTCGCGCCAAAACCTGCCGATGCTGCGCCAGGCACGCAGCGACGAGAACCGGTCCAGCCGCGGCGCTTACGTCTTGCGCGAGCCGTCCGCGCACCGTGCAGTGACGCTGATCGCCACGGGTTCCGAGGTCGAGATCGCCGTTGCCGCCGCCGAACGGCTCGAACGGGAGCACGGCATCGCCCCCGCCGTCGTCTCGATGCCGTGCTGGGAACTGTTCGAGGAACAGGATGCGGACTACCGCAAGTCCGTCCTCGGCTCCGCGCCGCGCGTCGCGGTCGAAGCCGCCGCCCGGCTCGGCTGGGACCGCTGGATCGGCGAGACGGGCGCTTTTGTCGGCATGACCGGCTTCGGCGCAAGCGCCCCTGCTCCGGATCTCTACAAGCATTTCGACATCACGCCCGAAGCCGTCGCCGCAGCGGCGATGAAGCTCATCATCTAGGAGGACCGACAATGGCCCGCATCACCCTTCGCCAGCTTCTCGACCATGCCGCCGAGCACGGCTACGGCGTGCCGGCATTCAACATCAACAACATGGAACAGGGCCTCGCCATCATGGAGGCGGCGAGCGCTTGCGACGCGCCTGTGATCATCCAGGCCTCGCGCGGCGCCCGCTCCTATGCCAACGACATCATGCTCGCCAGGATGATGGAGGCGCTGACCGAGATCCATCCGGCCATTCCGCTGTGCATCCATCAGGATCACGGCAACAACGAAGCCACCTGCCTTTCGGCGATCCGCCACGGCTTCACCTCGGTGATGATGGACGGATCGTTGATGGCGGACGCCAAGACCCCGGCGACATACGACTATAACGTCGCCATCACCGAACGCGTCGCGCGCATGGCGCATTGGGTCGGCGCTTCCGTCGAAGGCGAGCTCGGCGTGCTCGGCTCGCTGGAAACCGGCCAGGGCGAGGCCGAGGACGGTCACGGCGCAGAGGGCGCACTATCGCACGACCAGCTCTTGACCGATCCCGATCAGGCGGTCGACTTCGTGACCGCCACCCGCGTCGATGCGCTGGCGATCGCCTGCGGCACCTCCCACGGCGCCTACAAGTTCACGCGCAAGCCGGACGGCGACATCCTGGCCATGCAGGTGATCGAGGCGATCCACGAGAAGCTGCCGAACACGCATCTGGTCATGCACGGTTCGTCCTCCGTGCCGCAGGAACTGCAGGACATCATCAACAAGCACGGCGGCGAGATGCCCCAGACCTTCGGCGTTCCGGTCGAGGAGATCGAGCGCGGCATCCGCCACGGCGTGCGCAAAGTCAACATCGACACCGATTGCCGCATGGCCATGGCCGGGCAGTTCCGCCGCGTCGCGACGCAGGATCCGCGCGAATTCGATCCGCGCAAATTCCTGAAGCCCGCCATGGACGCCTTGCGCGACCTTTGCCGCGATCGTTTCGAACGCTTCGGTACCGCCGGCAACGCTTCGAAGATCAAGGTCATCGCCATGGACGAGATGGCGAAACGCTATGCCGCCGGAAAGCTCGACCCGCAAATCGCAACCGCCAAAGCCGCCTGAGCGGCGGTCCGCCAAAAAGGAAAGGACCAGCCTCATGCCCAACAAATCCGAAACCGTGACCGGTAAGGACCGCTACAAATCCGGTGTCATGGAATACAAGAAGATGGGCTATTGGGAGCCCGACTACGAGCCGAAGGATACCGACATAATCTCGGTGTTCAGGATCACGCCCCAGGACGGTGTCGACCCGATAGAGGCTGCCGCAGCCGTCGCCGGCGAATCCTCGACCGCAACCTGGACAGTGGTCTGGACCGACCGGTTGACGGCATCTGAAAAATACCGCGCCAAGGCTTATCGGGTCGACCCCGTGCCGAACGCGCCCGGACAGTATTTCGCCTATATCGCCTACGACCTCGACCTGTTCGAGCCGGGTTCGATCGCCAATCTATCGGCATCGATCATCGGCAACGTCTTCGGTTTCAAGCCGTTGAAGGCATTGCGGCTGGAGGACATGCGTTTCCCCGTCGCATATGTGAAGACCTTCCAGGGTCCGGCGACCGGCATCGTCGTCGAGCGCGAGCGCCTCGACAAGTTCGGCCGCCCGCTGCTCGGCGCCACCGTCAAGCCGAAGCTCGGCCTTTCCGGGCGCAATTACGGCCGCGTCGTCTACGAGTCGCTGAAAGGCGGGCTCGATTTCACCAAGGACGACGAGAACATCAACTCGCAGCCCTTCATGCATTGGCGTGAGCGTTTTCTCTACTGCATGGAGGCCGTCAACAAGGCGCAGGCCGAGACGGGCGAGATCAAGGGAACCTATCTCAACGTCACAGCGGCCACCATGGAGGACATGTACGAACGGGCCGACTTCGCCAAGGAACTCGGCTCCAACATCGTCATGATCGACCTCGTGATCGGCTACACGGCGATCCAGTCGATGGCGAAGTGGGCGCGCAGGAACGACATGATCCTGCACCTCCATCGCGCCGGCCATTCGACCTACACGCGGCAGAAGTCGCACGGCGTCTCCTTCCGCGTCATCGCCAAATGGATGCGGCTTGCCGGCGTCGACCACATCCATGCCGGCACCGTGGTCGGCAAGCTGGAAGGCGACCCGGCGACGACCAAGGGGTTACTACGACATCTGCCGCGAGGACATAACCCGATGAAGCTGGAGAACGGCATCTTCTTCGACCAGCACTGGGCCTCGCTCAACAAGCTGATGCCGGTGGCGTCCGGCGGCATCCATGCCGGCCAGATGCATCAGCTCATCGACCTGCTCGGCGAGGACGTCGTGCTCCAGTTCGGCGGCGGCACAATCGGCATCCGATGGGCATCGCTGCCGGCGCCACCGCCAACCGCGTTGCCCTCGAATGCATGATCCTCGCGCGCAACGAGGGCCGCGACTATGTGCGCGAAGGGCCGCAGATCCTGGAGAACGCGGCCAGGAACTGCCTGCCGCTGAAACAGGCGCTCGAGACCTGGAAGGATGTGACCTTCAACTATGCCTCGACCGACACGCCGGACTTCGTCCGGTGGCAACGGCGCCGAATAAGGAGAACAGTCATGCGCATCACCCAGGGAGCCTTTTCCTTCCTGCCCGACTGACCGACGACCAGATCCGGGCGCAGGTGCAATATTGCATCGACAACAAATGGGCCGTCAGCCTCGAGGTCACCGACGACCCGCACCCGCGCAATACCTATTGGGACATGTGGGGCACCCGATGTTCGACAATCCCGACGCGGCGGCGCTGATGATGGAGCTGAACGCGTGCCGCAAGTCTATGGCGACCGCTATATCCGCGTCGTCGCCTTCGATGCCTCGCATGGCTGGGAATCGGTGAAGCTGTCCTTCATCGCCAATCGTCCGGCCGAGGAACCCGGCTACCGGCTCGAGCGGCAGGAGGCCGCGGGCCGCATGATCCGCTACACCACCAAGCCCTACGCCGCCGACAAGCCGGCTGGAACGAGGTACGGCTGATCGGACAAGAGGAGAA
Source organism: Mesorhizobium sp. M1E.F.Ca.ET.045.02.1.1 (assembly GCF_003952485.1). Taxonomy (NCBI): domain Bacteria; kingdom Pseudomonadati; phylum Pseudomonadota; class Alphaproteobacteria; order Hyphomicrobiales; family Phyllobacteriaceae; genus Mesorhizobium; species Mesorhizobium sp. M1E.F.Ca.ET.045.02.1.1. The sequence continues at coordinate 4,143,217 of NZ_CP034447.1, read as the reverse complement.
TGCCATGTCGGCGCCAGCCTTTGCCGAAACGGAAGTGCCTCAAGCCATCACGCCAGCGGCGATCGATCTGCGTGAGGAATTCGAAACTTCCGGCGTCAAGGACGTCCTGGCCGAGCTCGACCGCGAGCTGATCGGGCTCGCCCCGGTCAAGAGACGCATCCGCGAGACGGCGGCGCTCCTGTTGGTCGAGCGGGCACGGCGCCGCATGGGCCTCGCCCATGAGACGCCGACACTGCATATGAGCTTCACCGGCAATCCCGGCACCGGCAAGACCACCGTCGCGCTGCGAATGGCCGACCTGCTGCATCGGCTGGGCTATATCCGCAAGGGCCATCTGGTTTCGGTTACCCGCGACGACCTGGTCGGCCAATATATCGGCCACACCGCGCCCAAGACCAAGGAGATCCTGAAGAAGGCGATGGGCGGCGTGCTGTTCATCGACGAGGCCTATTATCTCTATCGCCCGAGAACGAGCGCGATTACGGCCAGGAGGCGATCGAGATCCTGCTGCAGGTGATGGAGAACCAGCGCGACGACCTTGTGGTGATCCTCGCCGGCTACTCGCAGCGCATGGACCGCTTCTTCGAAAGCAATCCGGGATTCCGCTCGCGCATTGCCCACCACATCGACTTTCCCGACTATTCCGACGACGAGCTTCTCAGGATCGCGGAACAAATGCTCGACCAGCAAAATTACCTGTTCGACACGAAGGCAACCGCCGCAATGGCCGACTACATCGCACGCCGCCGCGCGCAGCCGCATTTCGCCAACGCCCGCTCGATCCGCAACGCCCTCGATCGGACCCGGCTGCGGCAGGCCAACCGGCTGTTCGAGAGCGCCAAGGGACCGCTTGGCGCCAAGGCGCTGTCGACCATCTCGGCCGACGACATCACCGCCAGCCGGGTCTTCGCATTAAAGCCGGAGGAAGGTGAGCCAAAATGACCGGGAAGACCATAATCGCCCCATCGGTTCTATCGTCGGATTTCTCGCGGCTCGGCGACGAGGTCGAAGCAGTCGCGCGGGCGGGCGCCGACTGGATCCATCTCGATGTGATGGACGGACATTTCGTGCCCAACATCACCTTTGGCCCGCCGGTGATCAAGGCGATCCGCGACCGCACCGACAAGATCTTCGACTGTCATCTGATGATCGCGCCGGCCGATCCCTATCTCGCCGCCTTCGCCGACGCCGGTTGCGACATCATCACGGTGCATGCCGAGGCCGGGCCGCATCTCGACCGCTCGCTGCAGGCGATCAAGAGCCTCGGCAAGAAGGCCGGCGCGTCGCTCAATCCATCGACACCGGAAAGCGTCATCGAATATGTTCTCGACCGGCTCGACCTGGTGCTTTTGATGACGGTCAATCCGGGTTTCGGCGGCCAGGCCTTCATCTCGGCGGTCATCGACAAGGTCAGGCGTGTCAAGGCGCTTGTCGGCCAACGTCCGATCGACATCGAGATCGACGGCGGCGTTACGCCCGAGACGGCTCCTCTGGTCACCGCGGCCGGCGCCAATGTGCTCGTCACCGGCTCCGCCGTCTTCAAGGGCGGTACTGCCGACGCCTACCGAACCAATATAGCCGCGATCCGCCACGCCGCCGACAGGGTGGCCGCGAGGGAACCGGCATGAGTCTCGCTGTAAAGGACATCGAAGGCTCGTCGCTTCGCGCCGTCTTCTTCGATCTCGACGGCACGCTCGTCGATTCTGCTCCGGACATCGCGGCGGCCGTCAATGAATTGATGGCAGGTTTCGGGCTGGCGCCGCATTCATTGGAAGCTGTCCGCGGCATGATCGGCAACGGAATCGGGGCACTGGTGGAGCGTGCGTTCGCCACCCATGGCGTCGCGCTTTCGCGTCAGGAATTTCGCGAGCGCCACGCGACGATGATCGACATCTATGCCGACAATCTCACCCGCTTGTCCATGCTCCGGCCCGGGGCTGCACAGGCCCTGTCGGCTGCCCGCAAAGCGGGATTGCGGACAGGCGTGGTCACCAACAAGCCAGAAGGTTTCTCGCGCATTATTCTGTCGCGTTTCGATCTGCTGGCGGAACTGGACGTTGTGATCGGTGGCGACAGCGGCCACCCGAAAAAGCCCTCCCCCGAGATGCTGCTGGCCGCCTGCAGGAGCTGCGACTGCGATGCACACGAGGCGATGCTTGTCGGCGACAGCGTGACCGACGTGCAAACGGCCAAGGCGGCGGACATGATGTGCGCCATCGTGCGGGGCGGCTATACGGCCGTCGCGCCAGAGGCTCTCGGCGCGGACGTCGTGATCGACCGGCTCGATGAACTCGAACCGAGGTTCTTCGCGGCCTGCAAGGGTCAATAATGCCAATTCGCGCGATCGTCTTCGACGTTGACGGCACGCTGGCGGAGACGGAAGACCTGCACCGACGTGCTTTCAACCAGTCGTTCGCGGAGCACGGCCTAAGCTGGAATTGGGATAGCGCCCTTTATGCTGAACTGCTCGCGATAGCGGGCGGGCGCGAACGCATTATCGCCTATAGCCACAGGATGAAGTGCCAGGTCGATGCTGCCGCCCTGCACGCGCGCAAGACGGATCTCTATAACAAGGCGATCCGGGAGGGCGCCATCGCTCTGCGCCCGGGGGTGGAGGGCTTGATCGATCACGCCAGACGCAAGGGTCTTTTGCTCGCAATCGGGACGACGACAAGCAGGGTGAACGTGATGTCGCTCCTTCAGTCAACTCTGGGCGATGATGGGCCTCGACTATTCGCAACCATCCGGACAGGTGAGGACGTCAAAGCCAAGAAGCCGGATCCTGAGGTCTATCGTTTGGTGCTGTCAGATCTCGGCCTGGAAGGATCGCAATGCATCTGTATCGAGGACTCCAGAAATGGGCTTCTGGCCGCAAGCGGCTCAGGCATGCGCACCGTCATCACCCCCAGCCAGTTCAGCTGTCATGAAGATTTTAGCGGTGCCGATCTGATTTTGCGCAATCTGGCGATGCCATGGTCCTCGGCAGAGTTCCGCCCTTACACGTCCCTGATGGCCCAACCGGTCGAGCTCGGTCGTCTGCTTACGCGTGAACGAGCTTAAGGGAAGATGCCACCTTATCTCGGCAGCCTGCCATCGCCGCCGACGAGGGAGCTTGCGACACGTCTTGGTAAGCAGCCACTCTCTGCAAAGGTAGTTCTTGCGGGCGTAAAACGAAACGCGGACTCGAAAGCTGACAGCGTTGGCAGCACGCAACGCAAGCGGGCCAATCATGGAGTCGACGCCGTGGGTGCGGCCCGTCAAGGAAGTCGCCAAAAAGAAAAAGGCCTCCGAAGAGGCCCTTTTTGGGGTTGTTTAGACTCGTTCGCGTCGTCGACGACGTACAGCTCTCATGAGGGCACCGCAACAGAGTGGTTGGAAAATAGAGCGCGCCTGCGGGACCGGCAATCAACTGTTGCAACTCCCATCGGTGCATTCTGTTGATGCCCGCCAAGGCGCGGCCTTGGCCTCGCCAGACGACACTTTCGACCGCCCGCAGAGCAAGTAAGAGAGAGAGAGAGAGAGAGAGAGAGAGAGACCGGTTTCGACATCCGTGGCCACAAAGCGCCCCCGCAGAGGAGCCTGAACAAGGTCACGAATGACCAGTCCATCGCCGAGAATCATAGGCTGGTATCCGGTCTCGGAAATATTCTAAATAATAAGGCCGCCATCGGACGTACAGCCATATTGCATTGACGAACATATCGGGGCGCTGGCGCTTAACCCAAGGATGACCTTCAATGATTTCGGGAAAGTTGCGCATGATTGGCAGGAAGACCACCGTGGATTCCGTGAACCTACAAATCGTACCTACATAGTAGTCGCGCAGAATTCTCTCATTCACCTGCTTATTGGCAACAGCGATGGCCATTTCCTCAAAGAAATTGTAGACATATGTGATTTTTGATATGAGCGCGACGTCATTGGTATCGCGAGAGACGCAGATGTTTCTAGCTAGAAGGGCATCGATATCGTTGTTCGAATTAATAATCCGACCAACGAAGTGCATGGACGTCATAAGTTCCTTACTGTTGACGTTTTCAGTTAGGAATCGAAAGGCTCGATCACGTTCGTCTGCCTGAAACTTAGCAGCGACGGCGAATACAGCTGCGGCGCCAGCGGTAAAAATGGACGCAGCCGTGACCAAATCTTTGTCATGTCGAGAAATGGCTGCAACAAAAATGAAAATGCCCAGTAGCATGAGCACACTGGACATCACATATAGCGAAAGAGAATTGATCGTCAGTCGGTTGGACCGGGAGATTTCGCCCTCGGTCTCAAACATTACAAGCCGGTGTCGCCGCCCTTGGCCATTTCGCTACTCCCTTTAAGCTGCGCAATGCAGCAGGCATCGTTAGCACATGCAATATGGCCCCTGCGGCCATCCAAGTCAAGGCGCCCAGCTGGGGAACCGGACCAATCCGACCCATGTATCATCCCCTGCTCACCAAGGGAATCCTGTCTAGCACTGATATCGGAGCTTCGCGGTCTGGATCGAAACCGTCGAAGTGCTGTCCGGGCGGCTCGGCGTTGCGCCGGAAGGGGCAAGCTGCTAATCAAGTAGACATTTTGGAAACATGGTTTCATGGACCATTCGGGAACGGTAGTCATTGTTGCCCGGCCGGGCAGCGATTGGACCGATAGCCTTGAGGTGCTGTCGGAACGGTACGCCTATCGGGTGCTGCCGGTTGCCAGTCCGGCCGAGGCACTGACAACAATGAGCAGCATCCATGTCGATTTGGCGGTCGTGGAGGATCGCCAGGATGAGACTGTGGGTCTTGATTTCCTCACCCGGCTGCGCGTGTCTCACCCGGACATCATGCGTGTTTATGTGACACCGGCGCCCTCGTCGCTGTCTTATCAAGCGCTTTCAAAGGCAGCGATTTATCAGTTCCTTCTGACGCCTCTCGACCCGGCGCAGCTCGGTCTAGCCGTTGAGCGGGCCTTGGAAGCGCGTGAACTTCACCGCCGCCATCGTATTCTGTCTCGGGAGTTCAAGATTTCGGGGCCCCTGATGTTCGGGGATCGCCGTGACCCCGTGTTGAGGCCGGAAAGCCACCAGTTCGAAAAACTCGTCTATGCAAGCGAAAAAATGGCAGAGATGTGCGATCTGGCGCGGCAGGCGGCTGTGACCGAACTGCCCATCCTGATCGAGGGCGAGACCGGTACAGGCAAGGAGCTGCTTGCGCGCGCCATCCACTACAATTCACCCAGGCGCGCAAGCCCGCTCCTTGTCCAGAACTGTGGGGGCATGCCGGACGAATTGCTCCAGTCGGAACTGTTCGGCCACAAGCGCGGCGCGTTCACCGGGGCGATTTCGGACCGGCTCGGCCTGTTTCGGGCCGCCGATGCAGGAACGGTCTTCCTGGATGAGATCTCGGATGTGTCGCCATCCTTTCAGGTCAGCCTGCTACGCTTTCTCCAAGAAGGAGAGGTCAAGCCGCTGGGTGCCGACAAGGTCATCCACTGCAACGTCCGCATTATCGCCGCATCAAACAAGCGGCTGCAGGACCTCGTCGCGCAGGGCAAGTTCCGCCAAGACCTTTATTTCCGGCTGAAGGGCTTCGAGTTCGAGGTGCCGCCGCTGCGCGATCGTCCAGAAGATATCGGGCCGCTGGCGGAGTTTTTTGCCGCCAAGCATGCCGATGCGATGGGCCGCAAGGTTCTTGGTATCACCGCCAACACTCTCGAGAAGCTGGCGCTGTGCAGCTTTCCCGGCAACGTGCGCGAACTGGAAAACGAAATTCGCCGCATGGTCGCACTGACCAAGGATGGTGAATACATCACCACCCGCAACATGGCGCCATCACTGCTCGCGACCGCCTCTGCCCGCAAGCAGGGCGACGGTTTAAGGGGCTTCGTTCCCGAAGGGACTACGCTTAAGGACCAGGTCGAGAGTCTCGAAAAACAGATCGTGGGGCGCGCGCTTATACGAAACCACTGGAACCAGAGCCGCACTGCGACCGAGCTCGGTTTGTCGCGCGTGGGGCTTGCCAACAAGATCAAGCGCTACAGTCTCAATGAAAACGGTTGAGAGGCATCCATGAGCACCGATGAAGCGCAAGATCAGGGCACGACGGTCCTGCGATTTCCGCAGTCGCGCGTGTTGCCGTCTGGGCATGCCGAACCGACGCGGTATCTTGGAGTTGGGGCAATGGCCAAAGTAATCGGCGCCCCTGAACATCAGACCACGGGCCATTGGTGCAGCCGCTGCAGAGGTATCTGGTACGGCTATCTTCTGGAGGTCACCTGCCCAGCATGCGGCAACCGCCACGGCTGAGCGGCCGACAAACGGCACAAACGAACTTTCCACCTGCCAAGTTAGTTTGCACATCGGCAAAGAAGAATGCTGCGCCGCAAAACGCCACTCGTTTCGCTAAGTCACTGAGTAACAAAGATTTTCTTACCGCGCCCTGACTTGGCATGTTGCTTGCAATTCCTCTTTCGCAGACGCGCTGCACCCAACGGTCAGCGGCGTAGCGGAGGAGGAAATTCATGGCCAATCTTCTATGGCTCCAGGGCGGAGCCTGCTCGGGCAATACGATGTCGTTCCTCAATGCGGAGGAGCCAAGTGCCTGCGATCTCGTCACCGATTTCGGCATCAACGTGCTCTGGCATCCGTCGCTGGGACTGGAGCTCGGGGATAATCTCAAAAAGCTGCTGAACGCGCTGACCTCCGGCCAGATGCCGCTCGACATCTTCGTCTTCGAAGGTACGGTCGTGAACGCTCCCAACGGCACTGGTGAATGGAACCGTTTCGCCGGGCGCGCGATGCGCGACTGGGTGAGCGACCTTTGCAAAGTGGCCAATTTCGTCGTCGCTGTGGGCGACTGCGCGACCTGGGGCGGCATACCCGCAACGGCGCCGAACCCTTCCGAAAGCCAGGGCCTGCAATTCCTGAAGCGCGACCAAGGCGGTTTCCTTGGCAAGGACTACAAGTCGAAGGCCGGACTGCCCGTGATCAACATTCCAGGCTGCCCCGCTCATCCGGACTGGATCACGCAAATTGTCGTTGCGGTCGCGACCGGGCGCGCGGGCGATCTCACCCTTGACGAGTTCCAGCGTCCGAAAACCTTCTTCACCTCCTTCACCCAGACGGGCTGCACCCGCAACATGCACTTCGCCTACAAGGTGTCCGCCACCGAGTTCGGCCAGCGCAAGGGCTGTCTCTTTTATGACCTCGGCTGCCGTGGCCCGATGACCCATTCTCCGTGCAATCGCGTGCTGTGGAACCGGCAATCCTCCAAGACGCGCGCCGGCATGCCCTGCATGGGCTGCACCGAACCGGAATTCCCGTTCTTCGATCTGGCACCAGGCACCGTCTTCAAGACGCAGACGGTTATGGGCGTGCCGAAGGACATGCCCTCCGGCGTCGACAAGACCGGCTACATTAAGCTGACCGCCGCCGCCAAGGCCGCTTCGCCGCGCTGGGCCGAAGAAGACATCTTCGTCGTCTAAAGCGCGCTTTCCCGAACACGATCGACAAAGGTCAAAGACATTATGTCCGCTGCAGTTCAAACACTTGATATATCGCCCGTCGGCCGCGTTGAGGGCGATCTCGACGTACGTGTCGACATCCAAAATGGCGTTGTGGTCAACGCCTGGACGCAAGCCGAGCTCTTCCGCGGCTTTGAGGTGATCCTACGCGACAAGGATCCGCAGGCGGGGCTCGTTGTTACCCCACGCGCCTGCGGCATCTGCGGTGCCTCCCACCTAACCTGCGCGGCCTGGGCGCTCGACACTGCGTGGAAGGCCGAGGTGCCGCGCAATGCAATCCTTGCCCGCAACCTGGGACAGATCGTGGAAAGCCTTCAGAGCCTGCCCAGGCATCACTACGGCCTGTTCATGATCGACTACACGCACAAGAATTACTCTCACTCGAAATACTATGAGGAAGCCGTCAAGCGCTGGTCGCCATTCACGGGGACCAATTATGAACTCGGCGTGACGATCTCCGGTCGCCCGGTGGAAATCTACGCTCTGCTCGGCGGGCAGTGGCCGCATTCGAGCTATATGGTGCCAGGCGGCGTCATGTGCGCCCCGACGCTGACCGATGTGACCCGTGCCTGGTCGATCCTGGAGCATTTCCGCCGCAACTGGATGGAGCCGGTTTGGCTCGGCTGCTCCTTCGAGCGCTATGAGCAAATCCAGTCCTACGACGACTTCATGGCGTGGCTGGATGAGCGGCCGGAACATGCCAATTCGGATCTTGGCATGTTCTGGCGCATGAGCCTTGATGTCGGCGTCGACAAATACGGCCAAGGACACGGTAAGTACGTCTCTTGGGGCTATCTGCCCCATGAGGATAAGTATAACCGCCCGACGATTGAGGGCCGTAACTCCGCGGTCCTTATGAAGAGCGGCGTCTATGACGGAGCGAGCGATACGCACAAGCTGATGGACCAGGTCTATACGCGAGAAGACCTCAGGCATGCCTGGTATGACGAGCCGGGCGGCATGCATCCATTCGAGCGCGTGACCAAGCCAGTCGGCAAGAATCCGGTCGATTATGACAACAAGTATTCGTGGTCGGTTGCCGTGCGACACGACCAGAACGGACGGCTCGAGGCAGGTCCGCTGGCGCGCCAGTTGATCGCCGGCGGCACGCATGGCGAAAGCTGGCAGCACTTTGATCCGCTGGTGCTGGACATGTACAAGAAACTTGGGGGCGCGAGCGTGATGCTGCGCCACTTCGCGCGCATGCATGAAGGGGTCAAGCTATATCGGCAGGCCGAACACGCACTCAGGGAGTTCCGGTTGAACGATCCCTGGTATGTCAAACCGACCGAAAAGGACGGCAAAGGGTGGGGCGCAACAGAAGCCATTCGCGGGGCACTTTGCCATTGGATCGAGGTGCAAGGCGGCAAGATCAAGAATTATCAGATCATTGCGCCCACGACATGGAATGTGGGGCCGCGCTCCGACGGCGGCGAACTCGGCCCGATCGAACAGGCGCTGATTGGCACGCCGATTGCGGATATGAACGACCCTGTGGAGGTCGGACATGTCTGTCGCTCGTATGATTCTTGCCTTGTGTGCACCGTGCACGCTCACGACGCCAATACCGGCGAGGAGCTTGCCCGTTTCCGCACGGCATAGATATCTGCCGGTTCTACGACGCTGCCCGATCGCCTGCACAAGCTGGCGATCGGCCCGCTCTCCAAATGTCGGGACGGTAGCCGATGAACAATGAGCAACAGCATGCCCTGCTGCGCAAGATGGCGCAGCTCATGAAGTCGGGCCTCGAGACGCAGACCGAACCTTTTCCTGAAACCGAAAAGGAATTCGCTGCGATTCTTGACGAGTTGCGCAAGCTCGATGCGAACGACGTCGAGGCCAAGATGGTCATCAGCGGCTTTGTCGATCATCCTTATGGGCCTGACAGGCAACGCTGCATGGAATGCATGTATTATCTCGTCCACCGAGAATGGTGCGACTTGCCGGAGCTTGCGGTGCCTGTCGACGCGGACTGGTGGTGCCGGCTCTGGCGCATCTGACGTGCCCTTGCGCAGGCGTGCCCTGGAGGGAGGCTGCGATGACGACCATTGACGACGGTCAGTTGCGTGAAACCATCGAGACGCTGCTGACCCGATCGCCGGACACGGAAGCATTTCCACGCGCCGACAGCCATGACGATGTGCTCGCCGTCATTGCCTGCCTGCGGGCGGCCGGAAACGATCTGGCGGCAAAGCTCGCGATCGCGGGCTTCACCTTGCGGCCGGTCGAGCACCAGGGAATAGAGCAGGCGTGTGAGAGCTGCATGTATTATCTGGTGCATCGCAGGTTCTGTGAGCTTCCCGAACTCGACCTGCCGGTCGAGCCGGAGTGGTCGTGCCGGCTTTGGCGGATATGAGGGGCAGGCCAGCATGATCGCGGTCGTCGGCTGCGGCAACCTCAACAGGCAAGACGACGGTGCCGGGCCAGAGGTGATCCGTGTGCTGCGCGCAGCAGGACTGGAAGGACCGGAAGTCAAGCTGCTGGATGCCGGAACGGATGGCATGGCGGTCATGTTCGCCGCCCGCGGCTGCAGGTCGTTGATCCTGGTTGATGCAGCCCGCAGCGGCGTCGAAGCGGGCGCGATCTACGAGGCGCCGGGACACGAAATGGCGCGACCCTATTATCCAGGACTCAATCTGCACGACTTCCGCTGGGATGCAGCCCTCCATGCCGGCCGGCAGATCTTCGGCGCAGCCTTCCCGGACGACGTCACCGTATTCCTGATCGAGGCCGGGCAGCTGGATCTGGGGCTCGGTCTCAGTGTGCCTGTAGCCAAGGCGGCCTTGGTGGTGGCCCAGCGCATTGGGGAAATCGTGGCGGACCGCCTTGCGGCCGGACAGCAATGAACGATGCGACTTTAACCGTGCGCGTGAGCCGCGGCGGCTTGCATTTGTCGGGCGAGGCCTACGAGCGGCATTTCTGCGGGATCAGCGGCATTGTGCTGATGCGACGTGAGGCCGACCTGCTCATCCTGCCGGTGCTGCTGGCGCAGGCAGGAGGATATCTGCTCAAGCGTAAGAACCTGGCAGGCGACCGGGTGGCGCACGCTCCCGACTTCTTTCGGGCGAACGGGATCGCGGATGATGACAAGCGTGAGCTTCAAGTGGTGTGGGACAGCTCTCAGGCCGGCTTCATCGGTCGGGGCGTTTTTGCAAACTAAGTTTGCACATCGTAATTTAAGTAGACAACACTCAAAAAGCTGTTAGCATCAGCCGCAACAGAAGCTGCAACCAAGCAGCATGGGAGGAAAAAGGTGAGGCAATCTCGTGTGGACGAGGAAGTGCGCGCCGCGTTGGCGGCTGCCGACGACCCTTCCGCCTCGCCCCAGGATCGCGCCGAGATGCTCATGGAGATCGCGATGGCTCTTCAGCAGCGTCCGAAATCGCCTGACGAGATCGAGGCCGCGATTGATCTCTACGAACGAGCTGGCGCTATTTGTCCGAGCGGCGAGCATCTGCTGAGCACACGGATTGCCGCTCGTCGGGCAACCGCGCTTCTGGCTCTGCCAAACGGCGGTGCCGATGCTCTCGAGAGAGCCCGAACCGAGCTGGAAAAAGTGGCCCGCCACTTTGCCGATCTCGACCGACCGGAAGAGCTCGCCGAGGCGGAGATGAATCTTGGACTGGCGATCCACAATCTCGCCGGGCTGAACAGGGCCCGCACCACCGATGCCATCTCGGCCTACCAACGGGCGTTGCGCACCTTCGACCGTGTCAGGTTTCCGAAGGAATTCGCCATCCTGCAAAACAATCTGGCGACCGCCTTCCTGTCCATGCCCTTCACCGACAGTCGCGCGAAAATGCGCGAGGCGCTGGCCGTGCAGGCGTTCGAGGAAGGGCTGAAGATCGTCAACCTGATCGATCATCCCACCGAATACGCGATGCTGCAGAACAATCTCGGCAACGCACTGCAATATGCCTCGTCCAGTCATGTCGTGGAAAATAATCTGCGCGCGCTCGAAGCCTATGACGAGGCGCTCAAGGTGCGTACCCGCGCGGCCATGCCGCTGGAATACGCCAACACGATCGCCAACAAGGCGAACTGCCTCTGGAACCTTCCCGACGATCCCGCTGATCCGGCCAACGGCAATCGCGCAAACCTGACGGCTGCGCGCGAATATTACCGCGAATGTCGTGAGATATTCATGGCATCCGGCGAGGCCGACAAAGCGCGCATCGTGGCGGAGGCCTGCGAACAGATCGACCGGGAGCTGCTTTCGGCGCCGGCCACGAAATCCGACGGATTGTCCGGGCCCGTCCAACACCATCTCAATTGACGACAACAAGGAGCGCGAGGTGACATTAGTGGATCTTACTGCAGGCGTAGCAGCGCTGGCGCTGCTAATCGGCATTGTGACGTCGGGCATAGGCGGCGCCATCGGCGGCATGGCGACCGGCGGCAAGGCGATCGGCAACCAGCTGGCCGCGATGATGGGCAGCTTCTACGGTCCGGTCGGCGGCGTGTCTGGCATCGTCGTGGGCTTGATCCTTTTGGCTCTGATTGGCTGAGGTGCAATCATGTGGGAAATGGCGAAAAGCTCGATCATCCTCTTCCTCAAGGGCAAGCTCTTCGCGGACCCCGCCAAGGTCTACAGACAAACCGCGATAGGAGCCCTGGCCACGGCCGCCCTGCTCGTGATCCTGGCCAAGATCGGGGTCCCGGTCGTAGCCGCCGCGGCCGTGGCCGGCCTCGTAGGCGGCGCGGTGCAGCCGTATCTCTTCAAGGACCTTCGGTACCGGTAGGAAACATGGGCAGATGAACGCCGTCGATCTCGTTCCGACCCAACGCGACACGCTCGCCGGATACACCGGAGACATCGAGCGGCTGGAAGCGCTGTTTGCTTCCTGGGACGAGACGCAGCGTTCTGCCGCGGAAGCCTACCGACGCGCCATAGAAGACCTCCAGGGCGAGGCATTCCGGCGTCTGATCCGAGCTCTAAAAACTGATCCGGCAGCGCTCCAGGCGATGAAGACGGCGGCCGCCGACGAGATCGTTTATGCCGTGCTGCGACACCACAACATCCTCAAGCCGAGCTTGAGCGAACGTGTCGAGGCAGCGCTCGACGGCGTGCGCCCGATGCTTGCTTCCCACGGAGGCGACGTCGAGCTGGTGTCGGTGCGTCCGCCATCCATTGAGGTGCGCTTCACCGGGGCCTGTGACGGGTGTCCTGCCTCGGCCTTGACCTTCCATGCCGGCGTCAAAAAGGCGGTGGAGGAGGCCTGTCCGGAAATCACCGACATCCTCCAGGTCAAGGGATCAGGTGCCGGCGCCAACGACAGCGTGCGTTTTGTCAGTCCCTTCGCGCTCGGTGCGGTGGACGGCTGGCATCTGGTCTGCCGGCTCGACGAGATTCCGCAGGGCGGCATCCTCCGCCAGGTGGTCGGCGGCGAAAACGTGATTTTGTCTCGGCAGGGGGCGGTCGTCTCCTGCTTCCAGAATGCTTGCGCTCATCTCGGCCTGGAAATTGACGGCGGCGCGGTCGAGGACGGCATCGTGACCTGCCCGTGGCATGGCTTCCGCTATGATCTTGCCACCGGCGAATGCCTCACTGCTCCCGAGGTGCAACTCCAGCCGCATATGGTCAAGGTGATCGGCAACCGCGTCGAGGTGAGGCTCGCCAGATGACGCGCGTCTCGCTCGCACCCGCTTTCCGGCCGGCTTGCCCGGTCCCCTCGCCGGCCGCGCCGCTGCTCGATCCCGCCGGCGCCAGCATCGTGCTCGGCCACCATGTCGCTGCGAACGGCCTGCCGGTGCCGATCGCGCCGGGCCCCTCGACACTGTTCGGGCCGCGCGGCGTCTGCTTCGCGCTGGGCGGCGCTTTGCTTGTGGCCGACACCGGTCATCATCGGCTGCTTGGTTGGCGCCAGCTCCCGCATGCCGACAACACGCCGGCGGACTTTGTCATCGGCCAGCCGGACTTCTTCGCGGAAGGCCGCAACGCCGGAGACAAGCCCGGATCCGCGACTTTGGACATGCCGACCGGCATTGCCAGTGACGGTCGCGTCCTGGCCGTGGCGGACGCATGGAACCATCGCGTCCTGATCTGGACGTCACTGCCCGAGCACTCCAACCAGCCGGCGGACCTGGTGCTCGGGCAGAAAGACTTCGGCTGCGGACTTGCCAACCGCGGCGACGCCCAGGCGGGCCCCGATACGCTCAATTGGTGCTATGGCGTGACGATTGCGGACGGACGCCTTTTCGTGGCCGATACCGGCAACCGACGCGTTCTGGTCTGGAACGCCTTGCCCGAGACAAACGGCCAGCCGGCGGATCTGGTGTTCGGTCAGCCGGACATGTTCGCACGCGACGACAACGCCGGATCCGGGGCAAGTGCTTCCGGCATGCGCTGGCCGCATACGATCGCGGTGACCGGCGGCAGGATTTTTGTCGCCGATGCTGGAAACAGCCGCATCATGGCCTGGAACGGCATGCCCAATGCAGACGGCGCGCCGGCGAGCTTCATTCTGGGCCAGAAGAACTTTGAGGCTATCGACCATAATCGCGCCGCATACGACCCGAGCGAGCGGGCTTTGCAGATGCCCTATGGCATCGCCGTTCGCGAAGGCACGTTGATTTGCGCCGATACCGCAAATTCGCGCATTGTGGGCTTCCCGCTCGCGGGCCTCGATATGGACGCTCCGGCAACCATGCTGGCAGGGCAGAACGGGTTCGGCCTCAAGGGGGACAATCGCTGGAAGGCGGCCACTCGCGATAGTCTCTGCTGGCCCTTCGCGATCGCGGTGCATGAGGACATGGTTGCGGTGGCCGACACCGGGAACAACCGGGTGCTGCTATGGGAGGCGGCGCCATGACGGCCCTCCCCGCCCGGCAGACCGCGGACCGGCACGAAAGCGTGCAGATCCGCGTACGCGGCCGCGTGCAGGGGGTCGGCTTTCGTCCGACGGTGTGGCGCTTCGCGCAAGAGGCTCTGCTTACCGGTGAAGTGCTGAACGATGGCGAGGGGGTTTTGATCCGGGTGCGCGGACCACGCGACGATATTGCTCGCCTTGTCGAGCGGTTACGGGGCGAGCCGCCGCCGCTGGCGAGCATCGAGGCGATCGAGGTGGCGCCTTTCGTCGGCGGACTGGGCGAAGGCTTCAGGATCATCGCAAGCACGACCGGCGAAGCTCGTACGGAGATCTCGCCGGACGCGGGCATTTGCGCCGCTTGCGCGGCCGAGGTGCTCGACCCCTTTGCGCGCCGCTACCGTTATCCGTTCACCAACTGCACCCATTGCGGCCCTCGCCTGACCATCGTCAAAGGCGTGCCCTACGACCGTGCGTCGACCACGATGGCGCCATTTTTATTTTGTGCCGATTGCGCCGCTGAATATGGCGACCCGGCGGACCGCCGCTTTCACGCCGAACCGATCGCATGTCACGCCTGCGGACCGCAGGCGAGGCTGATCCGCTTCGACGGACGCGCGGTGAGTTACGAGCAGCACTCCATGCTCGATGACGTCGACGCCGCGATGAGCCTGATCCAGAAAGGCGAGATCGTCGCCATCAAGGCGCTCGGTGGTTATCAGCTGGCCTGCGACGCTACGCGCGCCGATGCCGTCGACCGACTAAGGCAATTGAAGCGGCGCGAGCGCAAGCCCTTTGCCCTGATGGCGCGCGACATGGACGTGATCCGCAAATACTGCACCGTCTCGCCTGGGGAAGAACAGGCGCTGCGCTCCGCCGCCGCGCCGATCGTGCTGCTTGATGCTTCGGCGCCGCTGCGTCTGCCCGAGAGTGTGGCGCCGGGCATGGCGACCTACGGCTTCATGCTGCCGTCGACACCTCTGCACGTGCTGTTGTTCCGCCGCATGCCGCGTCCAGTGGTGATGACCAGCGGCAATCTTTCCGAAGAACCGCAGGTGACGGGCGAAGCCGAAGCGGCGGCAAAGCTGGGGGCAATCGCGCCTTTCGCGCTGATCCACGACCGCGATATCGCCAACCGCGTTGACGATAGCGTGGTGCGTCTGGCCGCTGGAAAGGTGCGGATGGTTCGCCGCGCGCGCGGCTATGCGCCGGCCTCGATTCGTCTGCCGCGCGGTTTCGGGACCGCACCGCAGATCCTTGCCTTCGGCCCGCAAATGAAGGCAACCTTCTGTATGGTGAAGGACGGCCGCGCGGTGCTCTCGCAGCACCAGGGCGATCTGGAGAACGCGGCGACCTTCGACGACTACCGCAAGAGCCTCGCACTTTTTCGCGATCTGTTCGATCATCGACCAGATGCGCTGGCCTGCGACAGGCACCCCGAATATGTCTCGAGCAAGCTGGCCCGTCAGCGCGCGCATTCAAAAGGCGTTCCGCTTTTCGAGGTGCAGCATCACCATGCGCACATAGCGGCTTGCCTGGCCGAAAACGACAGACCGTTGGATGCACCCGGAGTGCTCGGCATCGCGCTTGATGGCCTCGGTTTGGGAGCTGCAGGCGAAATCTGGGGCGGCGAGTTCATGCTTGCCGACTATCGCGTTTTCGACAGGCTCGGCACGTTCAAACCCGTGGCGATGCCTGGCGGCGCGCAAGCCTCGCGCGAACCCTGGCGCAATCTTTACGCGCACCTCATGGCCGAGATGAGCTGGACCCAGCTTGCGATGAATTTCGGTGAGCTCGAAGTCTTGCAGGCGCTTGCCGGCAAGCCGCGCGCTACACTCGACGCCATGATCAAGGGCGGCGTCAATTCCGCGCCGGCGTCCTCGTGCGGCCGGCTCTTCGACGCCGTCGCGGCCGCGCTTGGCATCTGTTTTGAGCGCCAGGCCTATGAAGGCGAGGCAGCCATGCGGCTGGAGGCGATCGTCTGTCCGAAAGCCATGGCCGAGGAGGGCGACGAACTCGCCTATCCTCTCACGATCCCCAATCTCAAGGGAAGCGGCCTGCCCTATATCGAGCCGCTCGCCATGTGGAACGCGCTGCTCGGGGATCTGATCTTGCAGACACCCGTGGGCGTGATGGCGGCGCGCTTTCACAGGGGACTGGCCAAGGCCCTTGCGGCGATGACGCTGAAACTTTCGCGCCGCGACGACGAGCGGGGTCCGCGCTTTGACACAGTCGTCCTTTCGGGCGGGTGCTTCCATAACCGCGTGCTGCTCGAGGAGACCCTGCGCCGGATTGAGGAGATGGACTTCAAGGTCCTCACCCACGCCGAGGTGCCCGCCGGCGACGGTGGCGTCGCGCTCGGTCAGGCGGTGATCGCTGCCGCGCATTCTATGGTCGCCGGCAAAGTCCGGCCAGAAGGAGGAAGCCCATGTGCCTCGGTATTCCAGGACGTATCATAAGGATCGACGATGCCGGGCGTAAGCTTGCAACCGTGGACGTGAGCGGCGTCCGGCGCCAGATCAACATCGCCTGCATCGTCGACGCGGAGCACCCGGTGGAGAGCTGCGTCGGCGACTGGGTGCTTGTCCATGTCGGCTTTGCGATGAGCCGCATCGATGAGAACGAGGCGGCTGAGACGTTGAAGATCCTCACAGAACTTGGCGAGGCGCAGGCCGAAATTGAGGCAATGCGTCAATCCGCCCTTCACTAGGGAGATCAGCTATGTCGAATGAAGGCACATTAAGCGGGCTCTATCCGTTTCTTCACGGCAAGACACAGGATCCCGCCAAGCTGCAGACGGCCCTGCTGCATTCGGTGGGCGAAAAGGCACGCGATTCGCGCGAAACGAATGAGGCATTCTTCGGCGGCCAGGCCGAGATTCTTGTGGCCGCCGCGCGCACGCTGGCCGACGTCTATTCCAGCGGCGGCCAGCTTTTTTCGATGGGCAATGGCGGCTCGAGTTGTGACGCGAGCCATGTCGCGGTGGAGTTCGTTCATCCGGTCACTGCGGGACGGCCGGCGCTTGCCGCGACCAACCTTGTCGCTGACCTTGCCATGATTTCGGCCGTCGGTAACGATCTCGGCTTCGACCATGTCTTCGTGCGCCAGCTCGTCGCGCATGCGCGCAAGGGCGATGCCCTGATCGGCATCTCCACCAGCGGCAATTCCCAGAACCTTATTGCCGCCTTCGTGAAGGCCAAGGAGATGGGCGTCTCCACGATCGGACTCGCGGGCGGCGACGGCGGCAAGATGAAGTCTTCCGGCGCGGTCGACCATTGTCTGATCGTGCCGTCGACCTCGATCCACCGCATCCAGGAGTGCCACGTCGCGGCGTACCACATCATGTGGGACCTCGTGCATACGCTGCTAGCGGATGAGCGCGGCTCCGCGGCCAGGAAGGAAAAAGTCCAATGAAATTTGCCGACGAATTCCGCGATCGCGACAAGGCCCTAACGCTTGTGCGTGAGATCGAGAAGTTGTGCTCCCAAATCGAGGTGACGAAGCACCGACCGCTCAACATCATGGAAGTCTGCGGCGGGCATACGCACTCGATCTTTCGATACGGGTTGGAGGGCATGCTGCCGGCGGCAATCGAGCTCGTCCACGGACCGGGCTGCCCGGTCTGTGTGCTGCCGATGGGACGGGTGGACGACTGCGTGGCCATAGCCGAACAGCCAGGTGTTATCTTCACGACGTTCGGGGATGCCATGCGCGTGCCAGGTTCGCGCAAGAGCCTGATGCAGGCCAAGGCCGACGGCGCCGACGTGCGCATGGTGTACTCGCCGATGGACGCGCTGGCGCTCGCGCGCAAGAACCCCGACCGCGAGGTGGTGTTCTTTGGCCTCGGCTTCGAGACCACCATGCCCTCCACTGCGCTTACCGTGCTGCAGGCGGAAGCCGACGGCATCGAGAACTTCTCGGTTTTCTGCAACCACATAACCATCGTGCCGACGATCAAGGCGATCCTGGACAGCCCCGATCTCCATCTCGATGGCTTCCTCGGGCCTGGCCATGTTTCGATGGTGATCGGCACGGCGCCTTACGAGTTCATCGCCAACTTCTACCGGCGTCCTATGGTTGTCGCCGGCTTCGAACCGCTCGACGTGCTGCAGTCGATCTGGATGATCCTGAAGCAGATCAAGGAGGGCCGCGCCGAGATCGAGAACCAGTACACGCGCATCGTGCCCGAAGCGGGAAATGATCCTGCGCTGGCGGCCGTGGCAAAGGTTTATGAGCTGCGGGAGTTCTTCGAATGGCGCGGGCTGGGCTCCATCGACCATTCCGGGGTCAGGGTGCGCGATGACTATGCTCGCTTTGACGCCGAGCGCAAGTTCGCCATTCCCAACATCAAGATCGCCGACCCGAAATCATGCCAGTGCGGTGAGGTTCTGAAAGGGGTGCTCAAACCCTGGCAGTGCAAGGTATTCGGCACGCTCTGCACGCCCGAAATGCCCCTTGGTGCGTTGATGGTTTCGCCCGAGGGTGCCTGCGCGGCCTATTACCAATATGGCGGCGTGAAGCGGCAGGAACGGCCCGACACGGTGCCGGCTGCGCCATGAACCTCATGTCTCCCCCTCCCCGCAAGCTCGGCCGTATCCACGTGCCCGCCGTGACGCTTGCTCATGGCGGTGGCGGCAAGGCGATGAAGGACTTGATTGACGATGTCTTCGTCAGCGCCTTTGCGTCTGCCGAGCCGCAGGCGCTTGAAGACCAGGCGCGTTTCGAGCTCGCCGCGCTGGCTGCTCAGGGCGACAGGCTTGCCTTCACGACCGATTCGTTTGTCGTTGATCCACTGTTCTTCCCCGGCGGCGACATCGGCAAGCTGGCGGTCTTCGGCACTGTCAACGACCTTGCCGTGGGCGGCGCCAAGCCGCTCTACCTGTCCTGCGCGGTCGTCATCGAGGAAGGCATGAAGATTGACGAACTGCGTCGCGTCGCCCAGTCGATGGCCGCTGCAGCGCGGCAGGCGGGCGTCGCGATTGTCACCGGGGACACGAAAGTCGTGCAGCGCGGCGCCTGCGATAAGCTCTTCATCACCACGACGGGCGTGGGTGTGATCCCGGTGGGGATCCAACTTGCCATTGGCGCCATCAGGCGGGGCGACGGCATACTGGTCAACGGTCTCCTCGGCGATCACGGCGCGGCAATCCTAGCGGCGCGCGGCGATCTTGCCCTGGAAACGGAGATCGAGAGCGATTGCGCGCCGCTGCACGGGCTCATCGATGTGATTTTGAAAGCGGCTCCCGGAACGCGCACCATCCGAGATGCGACGCGCGGCGGCATCGCTACTGTGCTCAACGAAATGGCCGAGGCATCGGGCGTCGCGATCGAAATCGAGGAAGCCGCTACGCCGCTACGTGAAGAGGTCCGCGGCTTTTGCGAGATCCTTGGTCTCGACCCGCTCTATCTCGCCAATGAAGGTAAGATCGTCCTCGCGGTTCCACCGGCCGAAATCGATGCGGCCCTGGCCGCGATGCGTGAGCACCCCCTCGGCGCGTGCGCCATGCTCATCGGGCACGCTTATCCCGGGGAAGCCGGACGCGTGACGATGAAGACCGCATTCGGTGGCAAGCGCATCGTCGACATGCTGGTCGGCGAGCAATTGCCGCGGATTTGTTGAGGAACCATGCACGAACTCGGCATCACCCGAAACATCGTTTCGATCGTGGAGGACGCAGCGAAGGGCCGCCGTGTCAGACGCGTTACGCTTGATGTCGGGCGTCTTGCCGGGGTCATGCCGGATGCGCTGGCCTTTTGCTTCGATGTCGTGTCGAAGGGGACGGCGCTTGAAGGCGCCGTGCTC
This sequence comes from Mesorhizobium sp. M1E.F.Ca.ET.045.02.1.1, assembly GCF_003952485.1. Lineage (NCBI taxonomy): Bacteria > Pseudomonadati > Pseudomonadota > Alphaproteobacteria > Hyphomicrobiales > Phyllobacteriaceae > Mesorhizobium > Mesorhizobium sp. M1E.F.Ca.ET.045.02.1.1. The sequence continues at coordinate 4,123,114 of NZ_CP034447.1, read as the reverse complement.
GAGATCAGAGAAATCACCGGCCGCTGCCGCTGTCGCGGCTGCGGCGCCGAGTTCGAAACTTCGACGCTCTACCAAGCCTGTGGCTGCGGCTCGCGATTGCTCGATCGGCTGACTGGCGAGGAACTGAAGATCAGGGAAATGGAACTCGAGGAGGCTGCCTGATGTGCGCGACCTGTGGATGCGGATCAAACACCAACGCCAGGATGCTGAATTTACAGACGGGCCTGGTCCGGCCGTTGGGCGGTCACACCAGCGAGCACCCTGGCCACCATCGCGACGATCATGAGCATGATCATGGCCATTCGCATTCCCACCACCATGGCGATGGGCATGTGCACGACCATGAGCACGGACATCATCACCACGATCATGATGGCCATGAGCATCAACATGGCCATGGGCGCGGGACGACTGTCGTCGAGCTGGAGGCCCGCTTGCTTGCCAAGAACGACACGCTCGCCATGCGCAACCGAGGCTGGTTCGAGGGGCGGGAAATCCTGGCATTGAACATCGTCAGCTCGCCCGGCGCCGGCAAGACGACGCTTTTGGAACGGACAATTCAGGACCTCAAGGACGAAATCCCGATCTTCGTGATCGAAGGCGATCAGGCCACCGCCAATGACGGCGAACGCATTCGCGCCGCCGGGGCAGCGGCGGTTCAGGTCAACACTGGCACGGGATGCCACCTCGAGGCTGACATGGTCGCGCAGGCTCTCCAGGAACTGAGGCCGCCCAGCGGCGCGATGGTGCTGATCGAAAATGTCGGCAATCTCGTCTGTCCCGCGCTGTTCGACCTCGGCGAAGATGCAAAGGTCATCGTTCTCTCGGTAACCGAGGGCCAGGACAAACCGCTCAAGTATCCGAACATGTTCCAGGCGGCCAACCTCATGATCATCAGCAAGACCGATCTGTTGCCCTATGTCGATTTTGATATGGATGTCGCTTTGGCCAATGCACGTGCAGTCAATCCGGCAATCGAGGCGATAGCTTTGTCGGTGCGCAACGGCGAGGGCGTCGACCAGTGGTACGGCTGGCTGCGCAACCATCGGCGATCTCTTGGCCAGTCCTCTGCGATTGCGCCGCAAAGGTCCGCCGCACACAAAATCTAGGCAAAAGCCAAAAAGATTGCGCAGGTGATTGGTCGTCTTTGGCCAAGGCTGCGCGCTACGCGAGTGGGGCATAGATCATGATTGCCAATCTATTCGACGACCGGCCCGATCATCTGCGCTGCAAGACGGTGCTCACTTGCGTTTTTCTGATCGCGGCCAACATAGCCGCCTGGGCATCGACCTGGTTTGCCTTTTCCCATCATCCCGCCCTGCTCGGCACGGCCTTGCTCGCTTATACGTTTGGGCTGAGGCATGCTTTCGATGCCGACCATATCGCTGCGATCGATAATGTCGTGCGCAAGCTGATGCAGGAGAAGAAGGCTCCCTTCTCGGCTGGGCTGTTCTTTTCGCTCGGCCATTCCACGATCGTCGTGCTGGCATCCTTGGCGATCGCCGGGACGGCCGCGGCCCTTCAAGGCCGGTTGGAAAGGTTTCACGAAATTGGCGGCATGATTGGAACCTGCATCTCGGCCCTGTTCCTGCTCGCCATTGGCATCGCGAACCTCTTCATTCTCAAAAGCATCTGGCGGGCCTTTTCGAAAGCTCAACGTGGCGAGCCCATGGTCGAGGAGGATCTGGAGACGCTGCCGGCCGGACGCGGCTTCTTCGCCCGCATTTTCCGGCCAGTGTTTCGCGTCGTCACACGCTCCTGGCATATGTACCCGGTCGGCTTTCTGTTCGGACTCGGGTTCGACACCGCAACCGAAATCGGCCTGCTCGGCATTTCGGCGGCGCAGGCAGCAGCCGGCACGTCGTTCTGGACGATATTGATCTTTCCGGCTCTGTTCACCGCCGGGATGTCGCTCTTGGACACGATCGACAGCGTACTGACCACCCGCGCTTACGGTTGGGCGTTTGTGAATCCGACACGCAAGCTCTGGTACAACATGACGATTACGGCCGCATCCGTGGTGGTCGCCATCTTCATCGGCGGTATCGAGACGCTTGGGCTGATTGCCGACAGGCTGAGCTTGCACGGAGGGGTGTGGAATGTCGTTGGCAACGTGAATGGCGACCTAACCATCTTCGGCTACATCGTTGTCGGAATATTTGTCCTCTGCTGGCTGGTCTCGAATCTTGTCTACAAGCTCAACGGCTACGACAGAGCGGAAGCGATGACGGCTCCGTGACCTGGCGAGAAAAATTATGCCCAACCGCCCTCCGGCCAACGCCGCGCAACCGAATCCGCGTCGGCGCCCCCGCTTAGGCTCGCACGGCACCTACTAAGCAGACGGTGTTCAAGGCTCTTTTCTGATGAGTTCCCGAAGCCGGCTGGGCGTTATCAATTTAACTCGCGTTCAGGGATTTGCGGCATAGACTTTGGCATGAACACCGCGACCGTCAGCTGGCCCCCTGATCCATAGCGAGCGCCAAGCGGCGTCGGCCTGCGCTTGGTGGAGCCGGGCACTGCATGGTCGTGGCGGGCCGAACTCGCCGCCGCCATAGGTCAGATCAACGAGGCTTCATCCGAGCAGCCTTATGTCGCGATCAACCTCTACATCGATCCGCAGGTGACACGCGACCCTCCGTCGGTCAGGGGTTGTTGTCCGGAAGTGTGGCTGACCAGCACCGGCTTTCAATCAACGTTCTGGCGACCTTAGGGATGAGCTTACGGACAGCGGAGACGGCCGGAGAACGTTCATCTGTCGGATTTACGGCCAGCACAACCGACCGGGTAATCACCGGATCGACAATTCTAACCGTCCGGACCAGTCCCTCAGAGGCTTCTTTGTGAACGGCCGACGGGGTAAGTATGGAATAAGTCTTCCCCTCGATCACCATATTGACGATTGTGGAAAGCGAATCGACCTCAAATCTTACGTCCAGCACGCACCCGTGCTGTGCAACGACATCTGCGACCGATCGCCTGGTGTTGTTGCTACGCATAGGAACTGCCAGCGGAAATGCGTGCAGATCGGCAAGAGGTATCGAATCTTCGAAAGGCGGCTTACCCGCCGGCACCACCAAGCAAAATTCTTCGCGTGCCAGCACCATCGTGTGACCCACGGCTTCGGCGGTTCGATAGAGCACCGCCAGGTTGAACCGGCCAGCAGCCATCCATTCCTCAAGCGGCCCGGTCATGCCTTCGATCATCTTGAGCGAAATCCGCGGCAGCTCGTTCATTACCGATTCCAGCAACGGTCCGCTCAGGACGCGGGCGGCCCCGGACGGAATGGCTATTGTGACCTCCCCCGCAGGGGAGATTACCGAGTTGGTCAGTTCCGCTTCGGTGAGATGAATTTCCTCTAAAATTGTCCGCGCCCGCTCGAGCAGCTTCGCTCCGGAAGCCGTCACGGTCACACCGGTCCGGTCACGTAGAAGCAGCTGAGTACCAAAGCGTTCTTCGAGCTGACGCACATGCAAGCTAAGCGCGCTCTGCGCCACGTGAAGGAGCGAAGCCGCCTTCGTAAAACTGCCCGCGTCGACCACGCCTACGAAGTATCTTAGCTGCCTGATTTCCACGGTAAGCATATCCGGCTGGAGCGCGATCTCCAGCGTTCAATATGCCTATCTGGAAAGGAGATAGGCGGCAAGCATCAATACCACCGCAACGGCACCAGAGCCCTGCTCTTTGACCAGCTATCAACAGATTACTCTTGCGTAAGGCGGGTTCCTGCCCCTGGCGAACGGCTCTTATGACGCCTTGGCGAAACACGCGGATGTGGGCAAGCCACCGCGCCGGCCGGCGTATGTCAATGGCGGGATCGTTGCGGCAAAGCAGTTGCTGCCTGCGAAAGCCCGGCGTTAGCTGCGGCCCGTCGCCTGGATCATTGACGACCAACACGTCGAGTCCAGCGAGATGGTCCTGTGTCAACGGTGCGATCAATGCATCGGCCGCCAGGCGCTGCGCTCTGGCGCGGCCGGCCGCAGCCGCTCGCTCCAACGTGCCCGGCGCCGGTAGGATGAATTTCCGTTCCAGCAACGCCTCCATCAGCGCGGCGATGATCGGAAAGCCGCGATCGGTCGATTGTGCTATCCTGGCGGCAAGTTCGACCATCATCGGCACTATCGCGTGCGAACTCCTGGCGCATCTGGGGTGGGTCGATGGGGAAAACTTGTCGAAGCTGTGTTCGAGGGCGAACCGGGTACTTGGCGAATAGTTGCTGCCAGGGCTCGCTGATTTTCTCTCAGTGGGAGGGAGGGGACGTGCCTAAGGATATGGACGCCTTATAAGAACAAAATCGATTTGGTTGAGACGATTGATCCCGAGATCGATAAATCCACCCGGGATTCGGAGGCATCAAAACGCTCGGGGAGATCGATCAAAGAATTGCCACCTTCATCCGCAAGGCGCAAGGATCTGACGCGCGCCGAGCTCGCGCCCTTGCTTGGCCTTTCGATGCAGGTTTATGGCCGCTACGAACGTGCATTTTCAAAGATGCATGTAACCCGAATGATCCACCTGTGCGAAATCCTAGGATTTATTCGATGGAAATGCTGTTGAGCGCTGCCCCGCATCTCTGGGGCCGCACGCCGGAAGAAGCGCGCGACACCATGGAACTCGCGCAACAGGTCGTGTCTATTCTGCACGGCACCAAGCGCGATCTGCTAGCCCTGGTAATGGTGGATTTGGAGCGGGCCGCCGGCGTGACGCCGGGAGAAGCGCAAAAGGGGAACCGGGACAGCCTCTAGACTGGCGGAACCTTTCATTTAATAAATCCGCCCTCACCGAAAACTTCCGCTTGTCGAAAACGAAACTCAACTGCTAGATGCTGAAGATGTCATGTTCTAGCTATCTGGCTATCCGAATGGCGCAAAAACCAATCGTTCGATCCTCGAGTCGAGCGCCAAGCCAACGGATCGACGGTCGGCGATCGTTGCTCGTCTATCTCGATCCGGATGTTATCAAGGCGCTTAAGAAAGCGGCCGTTGATGACGACCGTCATAGCTACGAGATCGCTGAAGAAGCCATCCGGGAATGGCTCCGAGAACGTGAAATCCGGGCGTCCGGCAATGGGGCAAACCCGGCGTTCCGCTAGTAGTTTCGTGCTTGGGGGGATCGATGTCGATCAGAACTGTTCAACAACTATGCGAAATTTCGCCGCTCGTGCAGGATGATGGGCTCGTTGACCAGATCGCCAACGTGGAGGACCTGCACAAGGGCAAGATCGATCCCGATGCATTCTTCCGTAGGAACCATTTCACCGACGGGCTGAATACGCTGATCCGAGGCGGCTTTGACCGGCTCTCGGGGAGGTCGGACGCTGGGGCGTTCTACCTCTCGCAGTCGATGGGCGGCGGCAAGACCCACTCCCTAATCGCGTTCGCCCTGCTAGCCCAGGATGACGGCCTGCGTCACCGGATCATCCCGTCTATCGCGCCTACAGCAACGTTTGGCGCGGCCAAGGTCGTTGTCTTCAACGGTCACCAGAACCCGGCGAACTTTCTGTGGGGCGAGATCGCCGAACGGCTAGGTCGTCCGGATACCATGTCGCGCTTCTGGAAAGACGGCGCCAAGGCCCCTGGTGTCAACGACTGGATCGCGGCTCTCGGTGACGAACCCGTCCTGATTCTGCTCGACGAATTGCCAAGCTATCTTCAGATGGCCGAAGGGCAGACGGTCGGAAACTCGACACTTGCCGACATTACGATCGGCGCGCTCGAGAGGCTCTTCAACGCTCTCAGTCAATTACCTGCGGCCTGCGTGGTGGTGACGAATCTGCTCGACGACGTGTTCGCGGAGGGATCGAATAGACTCAAGACTCTAATTAACACGTTGAACAAGCAGTATGGAAAATACGCCCAGGCAATCACGCCCGTTCAGCAGAACTCGGGTGAGATTTTTCAGATCATCCGCAGGAAGCTGTTCGACCATATTCCCGACGACGATGTGATCGACGAGATCGCTCAGGCCTACGTTGACGAGTTGAACAAGGCCAAGCGCGTCGAAGATATTCCGGTCGTTCCTGAGAGCTACATTGCCCGCATCCGAGAAACCTATCCCTTCCACCCCTCGATCCGAGACGTGGTTGCCCGATTTAAGGAGAACCCGGGATACCAGCAGACGCGCGCACTTATCCGCATCCTCCGCCTTGCCGTCCGAAGCGCATGGAAATCAACCGACCAAGACTTTCTAATTGGCCTGCAGCACCTCGATTTCAACACTCAGGGCGTGGTCGAGGAAGTGCGCAAAATCAACACGCACTTCACCAATGCCATTGCCAAGGATATCGCCGATCGCGGCATGGCAAAGGCCGAGGAGATCGATGCCGGCGTGGGTTCAACCACCGCCACCTCAGTCGCCAAGCTTATACTGATGGCATCCCTGTCGACTGCCGAGCAACCAATCCTCGGCCTGCGCCGCAACGAGATCGTTGAGTTTCTGATCGACCCACTCACGAAGACTCCGGCGATCGCGTCCGCGATCGACAAGCTCACCCAGGAAGCGGAATATCTCTTCTTCGATCCATCGCAGCGCATCTTTTTCGGGCAAACAGCGAACGTCACATCAGAGATCAATAACACTGCGTCGAGCTTGGCGGAGGAGGTCGTCGACCAGGAGCTGCGCCGAAAGCTGGAAGTCGTATTCGAACCAAAAACGAAGTCTCTTTACCGCCAGCTCGCGATTCTGCCGTCGCTCGATCAGATCAAGATCGGCGACGAGGACGTTACACTAATTATCCTGGAGCGTTCGGCGTCAGAGCTTCCCGCCGATCTCGTTAAGTGGTGGGAAGACCTTGATCGGCGCAATCGTGTGCTGATCCTGACGGCCGACCGCAACGCGCTCGGCACACTCCGCTCTGTCGCTCGGCAGATGCGGGCGATCGCCGTCGTTGGGGCGTCTGTCCTGTCGCGTCATGGCAAAGAATCCCCGCAGATGCGCGACGTCGAAAAAATCAGGGAGCGGGCTGCCAACCAGTTTACTTCTGCCGTGCGGGAAGCATTCTCCTCGCTCGTGTTCCCGACGGGCGCGGCGCTGCGGGATTACAGCCAGTTCCGCATGGAGTTCGACAACAACGACTACAAGGGCGAGGAGCAGATCCTCAAGACGCTGGAGGAGCGGGGCAAGTTCTATCCCGCGGCCAAGATTGAGAAGGATATCCGAGCCATCAGAGCTGAAGCCGAGGAGGAGCTTTTCGATGCCGACGCGGTCCCGCGCGCCGAACTGAAGCGGAAGTCGGCAGCTAAGCCTGGATGGTACTGGCTCGCCTCGGGTGGCCTCGACTACGTCATCAACGAGAGCGTGCGAACCAAACACTGGCGCGAGCGTAGCAATCTCATCGAGAAGAAATTCACCCGACAAACGTCGGTGCAGGTCAGATTTGACGGCGCAATCGAACCGATGATCGATAAGGGCGTCTACCGACTCACGGTGACGCCGGAGGACGCCGACGTCGTCTATGCTTCCGAGCACGGTCCTCCCGATCCGAACACGTCTGCGCGAGTCCAGGGCCGTCTGTGGGAGACTAGCGCCTCCAAGGCGTGGTTCATGGCGGTCGATTCGAAAAATGAAGCGGTGTCGGGCCCGATCCTCGAATGGCTCGCGCCAGTACGACTTTCTTCGTCAGCGCAGTCCACCTCCGCGGGCTTCGAGATTACTTGGGCAGTGCTACCGCGTTCGGCGCAGGTGCGCGTCACGTTCGACGGCAGCGATCCGAAGACGGCACCGCCTGCCAAAGCCCCCATGGTCGCGCCCGAAGGTTCCGTTATTGCCCGCCTCATTGCGACCGTCGACGAACGCATCTCCGACACGGTCGAGATCAATCTTATCGCCGGCAAGAAGGCCGAGAAGCGGGTTCTGCGGGACGACCGGCCGGTTCTGCTGCTCGAACGTCAGGAGTTCGTGTCGATCACTGCGCTGACCGACGCGCTCGAAGCGCTCAAGCTTGCGGCAGGCGCGACCATCAGAGGTGGGAAGCTCGAGATCGGAACTGAGGAGGGCGACCTGTTCGTCGACACAGTCTTTGGCGATCAGGTCGCCCTCCTTCCGGCCGCCGTCGAGACCATCATGAGCACCATTGCGCGTGAAGCCGCATTTGAGGCCACTCGCGCGAACGGAGCATTCAACAGCACGAAGTTCACGACCGGAAAGGATTTCCGGGTCTTCGCGGACACCATGAAGCTCGATTTCGAGAGCCTCAAGTGGACGCAGGACAACGTCGACTGATCGAAACCAACAAGGGAATGCGCGTTATGTCTGGCTTCGATTGCGCCGACCATTACCTCGAGCACTGCTATCTCGTGCAGGTGCCGCGCGCCCCAAAGGATGATGTGTACGTCTTCGAGGTTTTCGGTCGTCCTCCGAAGGAGACAGAGGAAAGCTGGGGCCCCGAAGTCATTCACCGAGCCAATCTTGTGAAGGCAAAATGGGATGCTATCTCAGGCGAGGCCCGCCTAGAATTCAACCGCCGTTTGAAGTCGGAACGCAAGAAGGCTGGATCCTGGTCGCTCGGCAACAACGCCGTTCAGCGTCTTCTCGGCAAGGAACTCCTGGTGCTTGTCTGGGCTATCGAAGGTGATGATATTTCGATTGAACAATGCGAGGTTGCCATCCGGAATTGGACTGGCCTCAAGCCCGAGGAGCGTTGGTGGCTCTACACCATGACCGCCGCCTCGACTGGCTATGCGCACCAGACCGCCCTGGGATGGCGCGGTGCGCTCGCGAAGGCGCTGTGTTTCGGAACGAAGCAAGATGTGTTCACGCTCGGCTCAATGATGGGGCGCGGCCGATTGCCGCCCCGGAAGAATGACGGTTTCCAATCTGAGCGGAATTCGGAGCGCACGAAACTCGAGTCCGCCGCTCTCAAGGTCATCGCCAGTCACGGCGACGCATCTGCCTTTGCTTGACCCGGCGGCCAGATGAACACGATGACGTTAATCCCTCCGAAAGTAGCTCCGTTGTCCCTGGCCGATGCCCCCTCTTTCATTGAGCGTGAGCTGCCGGTCGGGCGCATTTCCGCTGAGGCTTACAAAGAACGGAAAGCCGGAGCAGGACAGACGTTGACGGCGCTTGGCTCTTACTGGAAAGGGCGCAAGCCGCTCATCCTCGTTCGAGCCACAGTGCTCGGATGTCTATTGCCCGCGACGAACGATCCGATGAAGGACCTCCGCATTTTCCTGATGCTAATGGGCATGGACGACGCAGCGATCGCCCGGCGCATCAAGTCAATTTCGCCAAGGGACATCGATTCAGATTGGTCAAGTTATCTCAAGCTTGTCGAGCCCGGCGATCGCCCGATCTGGAGGAAGACGCTCACCAAGGAAGACCGACACCGGTTGATTGCCGAATGGCTAGCGACGCTTCCCTATGACGACCGCCTCGCATTTTGCTTCCGGCCCGAGGAATGTAACGAGGACGAGCTTCTTGGCGGCATCTGGGACGAAGTGAACGCGCATCTCAAAACGTCGGCGCGTTCGTTCCCAGAGCTGATCGAGCAACTTGGCATCATGCGGTTTGGCCATCGACCCAAGGTCGCTGACACCTTCTGCGGCGGCGGGTCGATCCCGTTCGAGGCAGCGCGCATGGGGTGCGACGTCTACGCCTCCGATCTCAACCCGATCGCCTGCATGCTAACCTGGGGAGCCTTCAACTTCATCGGCGCCAGCAAAGAGAAGCGTGCCGAGGTCGACGCCGAGCAGAAGCGCGTTGCGCAGGCTGTCGATGCCGAGATCACGCGCCTCGGGGTTGAGCACGATGCCCACGGCAATCGCGCCAAGGCCTATCTCTATTGTCTAGAGACACGCTGCCCGAAGACAGGCTGGATGGTTCCTATGGCACCGTCATGGGTGATCTCGAAGACCCGCAGCGTAGTCGCGCGGCTCGTTCCTGATCACGACCGTAGGTGTTACGAAATCGTCATAGAAACCGGCGTCGACGAAGGGGCAATGAAAGTCGCTGCACAGGGCACCGTCCAAGGTGGCCGCCTTGTTCATCCGATGAACCCTGAGAAGGACGGCGTCGCGATTTCCGTGATCCGTGGCGATCGTCGAGAGGGTCGGATCAACAAAAACGGCCTGCGTCGTTGGGAGAAGCACGACTTCGTGCCCCGACCTGAAGACGCTCTGCAAGAGCGTCTTTATTGCATCCAGTGGATCACCAAGGCGTCGCTTGGTAAGCGCCGACAGCACACCTTCTTCGCTTCAGTGACGGACGAGGACCTTGCCAGGGAACGCCAGGTGGAAGCAGTCGTCCGAGAAAATCTAGCCCGCTGGCAGGAAGAGGGCCTTGTGCCCGACATGCCAATCGAACCGGGTGAGAAGACCGACGAGCCAATCCGCACCCGCGGCTGGACCTATTGGCATCACTTGTTCGGAGCGAGGCAGTTGCTCATGCTGTCTCTCAGCCGACGCGGTATTTCAGCATTTGGCGCCCTTATATTAGCCAACGATCTAAATTTTAATGCGAAGCTTTGCGGAATACATTCCCGCAGTGCTAATTCTGGCCGAGACACTTGCATTGATCGCGTCTTCATAAACCAGGCTCTCAATACTTTGCTGAATTATGGCGTCCGGAGCTTCGAATATGCAGCTGATAACTCCACAAACATACCGTCACTGACACTTCCAGACACTCGACGCGAGGTTGTTCCTCGAAACGCCAACATGCATGGTGTTTCTTGTGAGCTTTTTGTCACCGACCCGCCTTACGCAGACGCAGTCAACTATCACGAGATTACTGAGTTCTTCATCGCCTGGCTGCGCAAGAACGCGCCGCCACCCTTCGATCAGTGGACGTGGGATAGCCAACGATCAAAGGCCATCAAAGGCTCCGATGAAAAGTTCCGCGCCGACATGGTCGATGCCTACAAGGCCATTGCCACCCACATGCCGGACAACGGGCTTCAGGTGGTCATGTTTACCCACCAGGATGCGGGCGTCTGGGCTGACCTGGCGGCAATCATGTGGTCGGCTGGTCTCAGGGTGACAGCTGCGTGGAATATCGTCACCGAAACGGAGAGTGCGCTCAAGGAGGGCAACTACGTTCAGGGCACGATCCTGCTCGTCCTTCGCAAGAGACTGGCGGCGAAGAATGCCAAACGGATGGATATAGAGGGCGAGATCGAGTCCGAGGTGGACCGGCAATTAAAGGTACTCCATGACCTGGACGAGGATTGGACCGCTGAGCGCCTCTACACTGATGGCGATCTACAACTTGCGGCCTACGCGGCGGCGCTTCGCGTCATTACGGGCTACGAGACTATCGACCGCGTCGAGGTGGGTGCAGACGTCTACCGCAAGTTCAAGAAGGGCGAGAAGACTGTCATCCGCGAGTTGATTGAATATGCGGCTTCCGTGGCCAACAACAAGCTCGTGCCTGAGGGCTTCCAGACCGGGCTGTGGCGGGAGCTAGATCCGGCGTCCCGTTTCTACGTGCGCATGCTCGACATGGAATCCAAGGGAACAACGCGGTTCGCCGACTTTCAGGATTTCGCAAAGACCTTCGCCGTCGCCGACCATAAGGCGCTGATGGGGTCGACCAAGGCGAATGCCGCATCGCTCGCAGGTGCCGATGAGATGAAGGCGCGTCTCCTGGAAGGCAAAGGCTTCCCGACATCGCCGCTGCGCCGCGTCCTGTTCGCGATCTACAAGACTATGCAAAAGGAAGATCCCAAGTACGGCATGTCGTATCTGCGGACTGAGTACGGACCCGATTACTGGCCGACGCGCACGAAGCTCGTCGAGTTCGCCCGATATGTGGCGCTCAAGACAGTGAAGACCCGCCCTGCTGAATACGCGGCAGCAGATCTCCTAGCTCAGAAGCTCGAAGTCGATCGCCTCTAAGAGGTAGTCCATATCGCATGGCCATCACGCGTCATTCGTCTCGCCGCACCTCGCTACGCGACATGCTAGGGGAACGACTGTCGCGCGCAGAACGGTATTTGCGCGTCGCTGGCTACTTCCGATCGTCGCTCCTGGAGTTGGTCTCGGAGGAGATTCGAAATGTCGACGAGATTAGGGTCGTCTGCAACGCGGAACTCGACCCGAATGACGTGGCTATTGCAAAGGCAGCCTCCGAGGGGACCAACGCCATTTCTCGCATGCTCGTGGCGAACTGGATGGCGGACCAGACCAGCCTCGACGCGCTCTTCGAGAAGGATCGCTACCGCATTTTGCACGACCTGCTTGTGTCCGGACGGATGAAGGTCAGGGTCGTGCCTCGCGATGGCTCTACTGTATTTCTGCACGGCAAGGCGGGAATCATTGAGTATCGCAATGGCGGGTCGAGCGCTTTCGTTGGCTCGATGAACGAGAGCGCGACCGGCCTGCTCCATTCTTACGAGATCATGTGGGAGGACGATGATCCGGAGGCGACTGCCTGGGTGCGCGAGGAATTCGAACATTTCTGGTCGCTCGGCATCGACCTGCCGAATGCGGTCGTCGAGCACATCGGTGCGGTCTCTCGTCGGATCGAATATCGCTCGATTGAAGAGGCCCGCGATCAGCTTGGTATTGAGAACCCCGCTTCGGTCCTGATTGATCGCCCAATCTACAAGTCCGGCCAAATCCTCCGTCCATGGCAGAAGCGATTCGTCCAGACCTGCGTCGATGACTGGAAGCTCTATCGCAAGGCCCGATTCCTAATTGCCGATGACGTGGGACTCGGCAAGACGCTCTCGATGGCCTCCGCCGCACTCGTCCTTTCCCTCCTCTCCAACGGCGGCGTCCTGATCCTGGCGCCCGCGACCCTCATGCGGCAATGGCAGACGGAGCTTCGGGACAACCTTGGTATCCCATCGGCGATCTGGTCGAGCACGACAAAACAGTGGCTCGACGGCAAAGAGTTGCCGCTCTCTTTTAAGGGCGATTCAGGCGCGGTCGCGCGTTGTCCCATGAGGGTAGGGATTGTCTCTACGGGGTTGATTGTCAGCGGCGATGAGGACAGTGAGATCAGGCACCTCATCAACAAGAAGTTTGCCGTCGTCATCCTCGACGAAGCCCATAAGGCTCGGGCGGACCGCAGCGGCAAGGACGGCACCCGCGTCGGCGAGAAGCGGCTGCTTGCCTTTATGGAGAAGATCGCCGTCAACGCTCAGAGCGTCCTAATCGGCACCGCAACGCCGATTCAGTTGCGGGCCGAGGAACTCCACGACCTTGTCGCGATGCTCGCGAAGGGAGCGAACCATGTGCTCGGGAGCGAAGGCAGCCGCGGCTGGGCTTCCGACGCTTGCATGGGCTATCTGACCGGCGAGATACCATGGCCCATGAACCCAACCGATCAATGGGCTCTGCTCCGCAATCCTTTGCCGCCCTCAGCAGAAGATCCGATTTACCGCCAGGTTCGGACGGCGGCGAAACTTCCCGATAGCAAGGTAGACGGACCGCGATACGACGACCTGTCCCGCGGCGTCAGGGCCGAGCTTCGCCACCAGTTCGAGCGATTGGCGAATCAAACAAATCCCATCATCCGTCGCGTGATTCGGCGCTCGCGCGGCATGCTCGAGGAGGCCAAGCTTCTCGCCCCAATCGAGGTCGTGGTCCACCCCCGCCTTGAGGACGAATTATCCGAACAGTTGTTCGACGGCGGCGGCCTCGAAATGGGCCTCGCGTTTCGTCAAGCCTACGACGCGGCAATCCGGTTCTGCTCCCTCTACGCGAAGGCGCGTCCGGCAGCGGGCTTTATGAAAACGATTCTCTTGCGCCGCATCGGATCGTCAGTCGCCGCAGGTCTCGCCACTACACGGTCAATGCTTGCTGGCGCCACAGTGATGGACGAGGAGGACGATCTGATTGGCGAGAGGTCGCGGCTGCCACTGACGCCCACCGAAATCGATGCGCTAAGAGAGGTTGAAACCAGCCTGGTCGCCGTCTTCGAGCGCGACCGAATGGATCCGAAGGTTGCGGTCATCGTCCACTACCTACAGAACCGTCGATGGCTCGATGACCACGGCATGATCGCTTTCAGTCAGTATTACGACACCGCGGCGTTCGTCGCCGAACGGCTCTGTGAGCAATTCCCAGGAGAGAAGGTCGCTCTCTACGCGGGTGGCGATCGATCGTTCGTGTTTCTCGGCAAAGAACGCCGACGTGCCGATCGCGATGACATCAAGGACAGAGTGAAGACCGGCACCATTCGTCTGGTCGCCGCCACGGACGCGGCCTGCGAGGGTTTGAACCTTCAGCGGCTCGGATCCCAGGTCAACGTGGATCTACCGTGGAATCCGGCGCGCCTCGAACAGCGCAAGGGTCGCATCCAACGCATCGGACAGCGGCGGCAGCAAGTCCATATCGCCAATCTTCGCTATGCGGGTACCTATGAGGATGAAGTCTACGGAGCCTTGTCTGAGCGGTTCGAGGACATCTTCAAGGTTCTGGGACAATTGCCGGATTCGTTCGAGGACGCCTGGGTCGATGCCGTGCTGATGGATCGCGAGGCCGTCCGTATGTTCCCGTCGCGCGTCGACCTCATGAAGTCGCCAGTCGAGAAGCGCTACTGGAGGGACATCGCTGACGACAAGGGACTCGATTGGGAATCGACTGAGAAAATCTTGTCGTCGCGCGATCTTGAGGCTTTCATGCGGACAGGATGGTCATGACCGAACCCGCTGCCCCCGGCATTGTTTATATTTTCACCAACGAGGCCATGCCGGGTTTCGTGAAGATTGGAATGACGCAGGCAAACGACGTCGCGACGCGCCTTCGGCAGCTCGATGTGACCGCCGTTCCCTTGCCTTTCGAATGCCACTACTCGGCCAGGGTTCCTGATTGCAGGAAACTGGAGCGAACGCTGCATTTTGTCTTCGGGGAGAAGCGAGCAAGATTGCGGCGCGAGTTCTTCAAGGTCGATCCCGACCTTGCGAAGGCCATCATCGAGCTGGTGGCGACCGCCGATGTGACGCCGAGCGATGCCGAACAGGGCTTCACTCCTGAAGAGAAGGAGGCCATCGTCGCCACTCGCAAGCGCGCGGACAATCTCACCTTCGATATGATCGGCTTGAAGCCCGGGACCTTGCTGACCTTCTCCAAGGATCCGAATGTCACCTGCACCATCGTCTCGAACCGCAAGGTCTCCTACGAAGGTCAGGAGGTTTACCTGTCGCGCGCGGCGCTACTGGCAGTTCGGAAGATGGGCTACAACTGGCCGTCGGTCCGAGGGTGGGACTACTGGATGCATGACGGAAAGCGGCTGTCGGAAATCATAGCTCCGGTCAGCGACGATGAAGAAAAGGTCTGATGTCAATCGCACGGGGATGCCTCGCCCAAGCCCCCGCGCCGCAGCTCGCGTCGGGATGGCGCGCCTAGTTTTTGACGGCACGGTAAAGTTATCGATCTTTTGAGCAGGCGGATGCCCCGTCCGATGTCCAATCGAATTTCAGGCATCATCGAGACGAGCGATCTTACGCCATGTGGCCATGGCTATATTTCGCAGGCCACGATGGTCGGCGGATGGGAGAGCGTGGCGGGGGAGGTGGAACAAGTTGGCGGATGGGGTCGTGATCGCCCGGCGATTTCGTCATTCTCGACAATGTCGGCCTCAACAAGAACGAGCGCGCCGCACAGTTGGTTCGCCAAAGCGGCGCCTGGTTCCTGTTCCTGCCCCCATACTCGCCAGATCTCAACTCGATCGAGATGGCCTACTCAAAACTCAAGGCGCGGCTGCGAAAGAAGGCGGCCAGAACCTTCGACGCAGTCTGCCAGGCTCTCGGCGATATCTGCCAACTTGTTCGACCCAACCGAATGCAGAAACTTCTTCAAAGCTGCCGGATATGAGGCCGATTAATCGCGACACGCTTTAGGGCAGAGAAAGTTTGCGCACCGCCTCAAACGGAATCAGCTCAAGAGCGTTCGCTTTCATCGATGACCGGCGGCAGATCTCCCCAGTCAAATGGCGACGCCCACCGAAGCTAAAGTTCTCGCCGACCGTGTCGCTTATCGAGAGCTTCACGATTCCAAAATTCTCGGAGAAAACTGGAACGCAGCGGACAAACCACGGTAAACAGGTGCTGGGAGGAGCAGAACGTGCTCGCAGGTGAAATCAGGACCGTAGCTACGCATTCCGACATGGGCCGGGGCGCAGCCCGTAGGCTCTGGAGCCTGGGGCTTAATGCAGGTCCGGTAGAGGACCCATTGACCCGCGATTTCGCAGATGCCGCACTGGAGGAACTTGAGCACCTGCAACACGGCACTCCCGGAGTCCTGAGGCAAGTCCTCGACGGCGCGCAAATCAGTGCCGAACAGCTAAATGTGGAATCCTTTCACGGTCTCATTGAGGTCGTACAGAATGCAGATGACCTGGGGGCGAGCGAGGTCCGTGCCGCGGTCCAAGGCACCGGGGGTCGGCAGAAGCTTTTGGTGGTGCACGATGGTGAACGTGTTCATCTTGAGCATGTAATCGCCATGACGCTAGCCTTCATATCCACCAAGCGGAATGACCCATTCAGCAAGGGAAGATTTGGAATCGGACTGAAGACGCTAGGACGCCTCGGCCGCAGACTGACGGTGCACTGCCAGCCGTATCACTTCGTGATCCAGGGGAGCCAGCTCGAACGCGCCAAGCCCAGAAATTCCATTCCTGGATTGTACGACAGTCGATCCAACCAAACCTTATTGGAGCTGGATTTATTGCCAGGATTCCAGCTCGATGAGTTCAGAAATTGGTTTATCGAGAAAGGAGCGCAGTCCCTGCTGTTCCTCGATGCGGTGCGGCACCTGAAGCTACTCGATCTGGAACGCAAGAAGGTCTTTGCGCATCACGAAATCCATGTGGCAGCGATCGAGCAGAATTTAAGATTGTCCGGCGTGAACGAACCTTGCTGCCGCACAATCCTGAAAGAGCCCGCCACAGGCCGCTCTTGGTCTCGTTACGACATTCACAAGAAGGCTCCGCGCGGCCTCCAACGACGCTACAAGGCGGTAGGCGAGACTACGCCGCTTTCCGTCGCATTGCCCGCTTCACCTGATGAAGGGGGGTGGCTCTATGCGGGTCTGCCTATTGGCGAAGCCAACCGGCTTCCGTTCAGTCTCCATGCGCAATTCGATGTGGACACGGCCCGGCGATCCGTTCAGCGCGAGAAGCTAAATGAGTGGCTGTTCGCACGTCTCGGTGAGTTCGCCGCAGCGTTGGCGGTTTATTTGTTTCGAACGCAACCCGCCCAAGCCTGGAAGGCCGTTCCGCTTCGCAATGAAGCCGTAGCGACAAGCGAGCGCTGGCTTTCGGACCGGTTCCTGGAACTGACGGATACGATTCGACAGAAGGTGAAAAGAAGCGCGGTGATCCAAGTTGAAGGCGCCGAGCGCAGACTGCGCGAGATGGTTTTCGAGGATAGCGCCTTGACCGGAATAATCGGACAGGGAGAGGCAACAGGGCTTCGGCCGAATTGCGTACTACTTCCGGATTCGTGCCGCGATCCGGAACGGAGATGGCAATCGGTCCTCGCTGAACTGGATGAACGTTCAGCTATCGACGTCGCTGAGTCGATCAGCCTTTTCGACTGGCAGGACGAAGACCTCTCTCATCGCGATGTGCGTTGGTTCATCCGACTGGCTCATGTGGCAATCAAGGAAGGTGAAGACGCGCTCCTTGGCCGGGTTCGATGCATTGTAACTGACGATGGCGCTCGCATTGTCCCTCCGGTAGCTGAAGAAGATGGAGAGATGCTTCTCTCTTCGCGAGCAACTAATGCGCTTGTCAGCCGTCTTGGCTTGGCCCGCGCGCTTCACCCGGTCTATCTTTCCCGCTGGCCCCCCGCCGAAGCCGTGCGGAAATGGCTTGAGCAGCAGGGACACCTCGTCGATTCACCTGAGGCAGAGAAAACGCTGGAGGTGATCGCGGCAGTAGACCGCGGCGGTGCTGTACTCCAGTTCAGGGACCCGGAGCTCCTTGAACTGCGTAATCTGTTCGAGAGAGTGCCTAGTGAAATGGCGGCCCGCATCGGACCGAGGATTGGCCGCGTCATCGCCGTCGAGGTGCAGTCCTGGCGAGAACGCAGCAAACAACAGGAGGTTGGAAGGCCGTCCGTCGCATATCTTCCTGCCTCAATCGAGGACAGAGCTGACGGCTGGAGCAAGGCTGCGGCCGAGACCCCCGGTATATTCTGGATTCATCCGCGCTACGAGAAGCTCCTTCAGCGAAAGGGGCAGGAACGGGACGACCGGAAGTCGAAACAATGGCTTGCGTCGCGCGCCTTCTTTCGTCTTCTGGGCGCGGAAGTGGCTCCGCGCCTGTTTGGGCCGGGCCGAGTGGAAGAACGCTACGGCGATCCCGCGCACAGAATCATTTGGTCGCAACTTTCAGACAGTCAGCGGCAAGCGCTGCAAAACCTTAGTCGCCACGCCACGCACCTTAAGGACGACTGGGTTTCTCCAGCGCTCCTGGCTGTCGTGAACGACATCGCGGCGGAGCGAAAAGGTAGGAATCGGAGCGTCCGAGCCCGTGCATTATTGTCAACTCTGGACCGCGAATGGGGCCGTTTGTATTCAGGCCGCGTCAGCGCGTCGGCCGTCTACTCCGATTACACCTGGACGATCGCAGGAACCATTCCCGCCTCCTGGATCGCCCATGCCATGGATATTTCGTGGCTCACCAGCGAGGCCGGCAGGCCGCAAGCCCCACGCGAGCTTGCCGTACGCACCCCCGCAACTGAAGCCATCTTTGGTGATGACTCCAGCCGGTTTGCGCGCGAGCTGGACTCCTCCAGCGCCTCGTCTCCGGTCGTGTCGGCGCTTCGGGTTGAAACGGACCCGCAGGTAACTCAGTTACTCGATCAACTAGAGTCCTTCCGGGAATCGGGCGAGGCACTTCCCCAGCATCAGTTTGATCTGCGCTACGCTGCAATTGCCGCAGCCTGCAACAAGCGCGATCCTGCTCCAGATGACCTGGTCGGGGACATCACGGTCAAACAGCTGCGCGCGCGCTTTGGTGGGCAACGCAACCGACCGGGTTTGATATTCCTTCATGGGCAGTGGCTGCCTCCAGCGCGGGTCTTTTTGGGGCCATCTGTGTTCGGCGCGATGCGCCCCTTCGTTCCCGCCAGATCTCCCGCCGCAGCGCTCTGGCGAGTTCTTCGCATTAAGCCCCCCTCGGTAATGGACTGCGTCGAGATACTCGAAGAGATCGCTGCCTCTCGCGAAACCGAGCCAGATCAGCAAATTCTCGTTGAAACATATGCATATCTGGAAGCGCACCTGGCTGAGGCGTCCCGGATTGAACGACTCACTCTCGCAAGGCTGCCGCTTTGGACAGGGAGAAGCTGGGCAACAAGGCGACCGATCTATGTTTGTGACATACCTGGAGTGGCCGAGGCCCTTTCTCGACATCTCCCGGTGTGGCGTTCGCCCATAGGTCTCGAAGGCGTGCCGGAGCTGGTCAGTGCGATGCAAGTGATCGCAATACCGACAGAGTCGTTCATCCCCAGCGTTGGCCAAAACGCAAATCTGAAAGGAGCAGCCGTCGAAGCGCAAGTCAGGAATGCCGTCCGCCTGTTGATGGAGTGGGTCGCCCGTCATGACAGGGAGTTGACCCATGCAAATTCAGTTCCATGGGACTCCTTTGCGAGAGCCCGCGTCGCCATCGATCCGAATCTCCAGCTTGAGCTTCCCGGAATGGGTGTGGCGCCGATCGTAATTACCGCGCGCGCCCATATTTCGCGGGACCCGCTGACCTTTTATTTCGCGGATACGGACGTGATCGGCGATGATGAAGCCGGACTCGTCATCGCGTCGTTGTTCCAGCGGGGGGATCGAATGAAACTCTCCCTCGCGTGGTCCCACTGCTGGTCAAAGGCTGCAAAAGGAGAGGTGGCCACCATCGGAATTGAGGAGGACGCCGCCGACATAAGCTCGCTTGAGGATTTGTTCCAACAAGCCAAGGGCGCCGCACCTCGTGTGCGAAAGAACCGCATTTCGCCCAAATCTGATCACAATACGCCTACGCCGGACGACGTACCTCCTCAGGCGGTGCGGCGACTGAAGACAGTCCAGCAGCTAGACGAAAAGACCGTCGCTCTTTCGGAAGGACAAGCACCGTTCCGCAGCGAAGGACAGCGAAGGGGGCTGCTGCGAGAAGCGACCAGCAACAAGATACCGGGAGTGGGAAACGGACCAGCCCCAGCTGCCTCTCCGCTTGCGTATTCGCCAAAACAAAAAGAAGACTTGGCGCTCGACGTTTTGCAGCTTGCCATCAACGGCGAAGCAGCAAAGTTGAGGGATTACCGGCACCTTCGCGGAGTTGGAGCGGATGCGCGAGACAAGCTCTTGCGCTATTTTGAAATCAAGGCGTTCTATGGCTCTGTGCCTGACGATGTAACTTTGACGGCCAATGAGGCCGATCAGGCGCTAAAACAGAACGGCAAGTTCTTTCTGGCTGTTATTGGCGGTCTCGAACAGGGCTACGAGACTGTTGTGAAGATTTTTCCTGATCCTTTTCGGACCCTGGCCATTAAGGAAGACAGCTCTGTCAGGCTCTCCGGAGTCACGCGCCGCAAGGCGCCTTTGGAGATCCGATTCCCTGATCTGCAGGGGAAATAATTCCCGTGAAAGCATAAGAAGACTCCAGCCTGAGAACCATGCGGGGCTGTCTGCAAGCATGACGGCTTGCCGACATGCACAAACAACAAAGGGTTCGCACGGCAGCGCGGAACAAACTGCACGTTCTTTCGTCACACGACTCCCCACGCCCTGTAGCCGGCCGGTCACCTCGCGGATGCCGAGTTCGGCGACGAGGCCGAGCGCGGCGCGTTGCGTGACCTTCAGCTCGGCCGCGACCAGTCCGGCCGACACCACCGGCCGCGCCAGGACGAGTTCGATCAGTCTCGGCAGGCTTGAGTTTTTGCGCCGCTTCCTCAGCCGGCGTTCCATCTGGCCCTTGGCCAGTGTCAGCCGGTCGAGTTCCTTCAGCCCGGCCGATGCCGCCTCAGCGAAAGCGTCGAGGCCGGCCAGCAGCCGGGTCGTTCGGTCCGGAGCTTTGCGCCGTTCCCTGGCAATCAGGCGCAGCCCCGAATTAAGAGCGAAAAGATGCGAGCCGACCTTGCCGCTCTGCCTGAGCAGCGCGGCCACCAGAAGCGTGCCGAGCCAATGCTGGTGCTGCAGCGGTTCGATGTCTTGCCACGACTCCCAGGCGACCGCCGCGGCCAGGACGGCCGGCATCGTCTCGCCGCGCAGCTTGTCGATTAAGGCGAGCCAGTCGGCCAGCCGCTGGTCCTCGTCCCAGTCGAGGTCGCGGATCAACGGCCCGAGACTGTTCGGCAAGGCCTCCCGCGCTGTCGCCTCCTGCCCTGCCGTGTCGACGTCCGGGCTGTCCGCGGCGCGCGGCGCGAAATTTCCGCCCGCCAGCAGCCGGCTGGAGCGGGCCAGCACAGCGTCGATCTCGGCCAGTTCCTCGACAAGAGCGTCATCCTGGTCGGTGTCTTCAGCAAGGCTGTCGCCGGCGGGGTTTTCTGGCCAGGTGGCGGCCGTCGCGGAATCGGGTCCGGAGCCGGCCCGTCCCTGGCTCGCCCCGTCGCGCCCGCCCTGCCCTTCGCGGCCGCGCAACGCCAAAATGCCTACGCGAGAAAGCGCCCAGTCGGGTTTGTGGCCAAAAATCCGGCGGCGGGCGCGCAGCACGGCATGGGCCCGGGTAAGTTCGTGGGTCGGGGCGCGGATGTCCATGTGGGCGTCGTGCAGCACGAGGTCTTCTGCATGGACGAGCTCGCCGTCGAGCCACAGCGCCGCGGCCGCATCGCTGAAGTGGGAGCGTTGCAAAAAACCGTCGTGAACCGGGCTTTTGTGCACGCGCTCGTCGAGCCGGGCCAAAAGGTCTTCGGCTGTCGCTTTCACTTCCCGATTTCAATCGAGGAAAAGTCAGGTGTTGTTTAGGTTTAGGCGCTACGACAGCCACAATTTTCCGCTAACAATTTCATTGACTGCTGATTTTGCCGAACCGATTGCACAGCCTGAAACCGGCGTCTGCCGCGTCACACTCCGACGAAGCATGGTCGACGGCGCGCCGCGTTGCCCGCGAGCTCGACAGAATTCTCGACGGCTCGGGACCTCGACGGGCGGCGATCGCGCGCGCGGCGGCCGAGCTGCGTCTCTCGACGCGACAAGTCTACAATCTGATGGCCCGCTACCGTGTCGAACGGACCGTAACGTCGCTCTTGCCCAGCGAGGATAGGACACGGAAGAAGCGACTTCAGCAGGACATCGAGGAGATCATTGCGGCAACGCTGCGAGAGCAGTGGCTCGTGCTGGAGGCTCCGCCGCTCGCTCCCGTCGTGGCTGAGATCCGCGCCCGCTGCGAGGAGGCAGGCCTGGCTCCTCCGTCATACCTCACGGTCGCCCGCCGAATACCCGCACTGTTTGGCCCCGAGGAAATCGCGAAGAAGCGATCCGCGAACCCGAAGCATCTCCACCGGCTAAAGCCACGGCCGGGCTACATCCATGCGGCGCGCCCGCTCGACGTCTGCCAGATCGATCACACGCCGACCGATATCAACTTCGTCGAGGTCATCGACGGCGATGGAACCTTTGTAGGACGTGCCTACCTGACGATTGTCACCGACGTGGCGACGCGCTGTATCCTCGGCTTCTGCCTAACCCTCGAAAAGCCGTCGACGTTGTCGGTCGCGCTCTGCCTCGCCCAGGCCATGTGTCCCAAGGAGACGTGGTTGGCCGCGCGACATCGAGGACGGGTGGCCGATGTTCGGCCGACCTCGTTCGCTCGTCACCGACTCCGCCAAAGAGTTCAAGGGCCATGCTTTCCAGCAGGGGTGCGACGATTACGGTATTCGGATCCGCCGTCGGGATCGCGGCCGCGTCCATCAGGGCGGCGTGGTCGAAAGACTGCTTGGGAAGCTCAACGCCATGCTGGCAACGCAGCCCGGCTCGACGGGCCGATCCGTGGCGGACCGCGACCACTATCCTGCGGAGCGGCTAGCGCGTCTCAGCTTCGCCGATCTCGAGCGATGCGTCGCGCTCGCGGTGATCGACCACAACCTGCAGCAAAACGCGAGGACCCTGAAGGTGCCGGCGTCAGAATGGCACCGACGGGCGCACGATCTTGCGCACTTCGACGATGATGCCGTGCGGGTCCTGCTGGCGTTCATGCCCGGAGCGGAGCGGCGCATCTCACCGCAGGGCGTCAGCATGTTCGGGCTCGACTATTACTCATCCTGGCTGGGCGAGCTTGTTCCGCAGCGAGATCGGCTAGGCAAGCTCGAGCTTCGATACGACCCGCGCGACATCAGCCACATCTATGCCCGCGATCCCGAAACCAGGGAGTTTCGCTCTGTGGAGCGACGTGACGGCATGCTTGCTCCGATGACGTTGTGGGAGCACGAGGCCGACCGGCTGCGGCGCCGCGCCGCAAACGCGCGCACGGATGTCGAGAAGGTAAAGCTGCGCCGGCGGATCGCGGAGATTGCCGGCCGACCGAAGCCATCGAAGGCCGAACTGCGCAATGCCGTTCGCAAATCTCACGCCGCTGACGCGCCCAAGCCCTATCACACGATGCGGCCGGCGACGCCCGAGCCTGCCGATCATCCCGCTCGCCCGAAGCGCCGCCTGCCGGTGGAGGATTGGTGACGTTGGTGGACCATCTATTCGATCACGTTCGCGCGCAGCTCGCCGGCAGCCCGCAAGAGCGGATCGCCTATATTCAGGCGTCGCGATGGATCGGACACCAGGTGGCGGTCACGGCGCATGAACGCCTTGCCGAGCTTCTGTCGCGGCCGCCATCGTTGCGGACCCGAGGCCTGATGCTCGTCGGACCCTATGCCAACGGCAAGACGATGATCGCCGAACGGTTCGCCGTCGGGCATTTGAGAACAGCCGAGCAGCAGCGAGTGTGGGTGGTGCAGACGCGCGAAGGCGCAGGGCTCGCCCATTTCTACGGGTGTATCCTGCAGGCGTTACGCGCGCCGACCGGCGGCAGCCGGGACGTCGGCCGCAAGGCCGAACAGGTCGATCATCTGCTCGACAGGCTGAAGCCCAGGATCCTGATCTTCGATGAGTTCCACAATGCTTTGCGCGGCCGGGCGCGCGACGTCGAGGCCGTGCTTGCCTTCCTTCGGAGGATCGGCCGTCAATTCGACATCTCGCCGGTTCTGATCGGCGAGGTCGCCGTCTACGACTTCGTCAACCAGACCGCCGAAATGGCGACCAGGTTCGACCTTCACGCCGTGCCGCGATGGCAATATGGCGAGGAGTTCCTTGCGCTGCTCGACAGCCTTGAGGGCGCCTTGCCGCTCGCCCGCGCGTCCGAGCTCTCGGATGAACCCTTGGCGCGAAAGATCTTCCAGCTCTCCGAGGGACTGATCGGTGAGATCGTGGCGGTCGTCTCCGCTGCGGCGTCGACCGCAGTGAGATCCGGTGAGGAGCGGATCACGAAATCGGGCATCGAGGCGCTGCGCTACGTCCCGGTCTCGAAGCGCCGCCGGGGGCTGGTGCGCGATGACCTGCTGTGAAGGGTGAAGCGGCGCGTGCGGGCTTCGCGATCGAGGTCCGCGAGCGGTATGGCGACGTCGCGCAAGACCGTTGGCCGGTTTCCGTCGACCCGCTTCCGGACGAGCTGCTGTCGCAGCTGGCTTCACCGGCTTTCACTCGCAAACGGTATCGCGCCGCGGTCATTCGCCGGGGTCCTCGGACTCGGCAACGGGATGTGGTCGCCGCGCCTCGATCTTGATCTTCCGCGCCACGTCGCCGTTTTGCTCGCTGATCAGACAAGTGTTCCGCGTCAAGCGATCATAAAGATGACCATGACCGGTTGCGCATTGATCCCGCTCCTGCTGCCTCGGCGCGAGAGCGCGCACCGGAACCGTTCGACCTGGATGCAGTATTGCCCTCTGTGCCTCGCCGACGACGAAGCACCTTATTTTCGCCGGCAGTGGCGGCTGTCATCTCGGATATCCTGCTTCGTGCATCGTTGCAGCCTTCGCGATCGATGCCCCAGTTGCCGCGCCGGTATCGCCTCCTTTGACCAAGCTGAACTCCGTCCACAGCATGTCTGCGCGCGATGCAGCTTCGATCTGCGTGACGCCCCGAAAACCTCCGTCAATGCGGCGCCTCGGCGGCTCGAACGTGCCATTGCGGACATCTGCAGCATCGAAGTGGCCAAACGCTCGCCCACGATCCAAGATCTGGTTTCTCGGCTGCTGCGTGCACCAGTTGTCGCCGACATTCGCTCGGCAAAGCGCCTGACCGGCCTCTCGGCTGCAACGCGCATCCACTGCTTCAACGCGCTTACGACGCGGCCTGCAGACTGGCTGGTCAGCAATGAGGATGCTGCCGTCGCACATCGACGGCGGGCTATTCTGGCTGCGGGCGGCCATGGAGAACTGATCGCACGGTTCACAGATATCCTGGAGAAGAATCAGCAACCGCGATTGTCGGAGCGCTCACCGCCTCCGAACGCCGGCCTCATCGATCTGCTTGAGGCGTATTCGCGGTTCATTTGACGGCCTGTGCCCGACAGGGCAGCATCTCGCCAGCCGTCCTTGTGACCGACGTAATATTGGGCGAGCAGGACCGTCAGCCAACGCTTCTCACGAAGGGGAATCAGTTGTATTCTGCGAGTCGGTGCTCTGGCAGGAGCGCGCCGCCCGTCGTTGCGAAGCTGTTGACAGCACTGCCGATAGTGACGCTCCCGTTCATGTCATGTTCGGGCTCGCGAGGTGGTTGACGGGTGACACTTCTCAACGAGCCAGGAGAACTGGCATGTCCAAGACAGATGTTCAGCCGTCCTCGATTGAGGGCATAAAGCGCCTTGCCAAGGCCATCTCGAAGAGAGATGCGATCCCACACACCAAAGCGCTCGACACGGCATCACAGGTATCGGGCTTTGGCAATTTTCAGCATGCACATCGATTGCTGAGCAATCGTTCAGCTGATGCCGCCCCGGCGCGGCACGTCGTCTACATCTCCACCTTCTGGCGGGATAGCGAGACACGAACCTCCGGCCGTGAGACGATCCGGGTGTTCCTGTCGACGCCACTCGATGAAATGATCAAGCCGACGCAGTATCGATATGCGCACAAGCTGGGCCGTTTTCGGCGCCATGCCTCAGACCATGTGATCGATGAGTATAGACCGGACTCGGCGAGCGCTGCTCTGGCACGCGCATGCGGAGCCGCGAGGGTACTGCAGTTCATGGATATCACCGGCCTGCGGCCGTCCAAGGCGCGGGTTGAACCGCGAGGAGGATATTCTGCTCGCCTTCCCGGACATGATCATGGAAGTGTCTGGTTCGACCCCGTGGCGAAACACCACGTCGGAGCCGACGAACCTTATTCAGGAAGCGCTCTGTCCAAAATGGCCGAACGTGATGCCTGGGCGCGGCAACACAACTGGTCACTTGCCAAGCCAGATTGGGCAGGAATGTATTTTCCGGAAGGGGGCAGCGAGCTTTTCCTGTATGCCGACGCTTCGAAGGGATATTCGCTCGAGGGGCTGCTGAAGGCACTTTCCAAGGCTTGTGCAGCAATCGTACCCGAGAATTGTGACAGGGTCGCCATCGGGGCTCACGCTCCTTTTGTAACGCCAGGAGAGAAGGCTGCGGCGGAGGCGAAGCGCGCGAAAGACGTCCAACGAAAAGCACCCTCGCCCCGCGGTCCCAAAACGACTGTCGAGTACCGGCTGCCGCTCAGCGGCAAGCCGCGCCGGCGTCCGAAGACGGCCATGCCTGTGGACGCGCATGCCAAGATCGGTTCGCTGCTGAAGGGCGTGCTTGTCGACATGCGAGCGCGGGCGGGCGTCTACAAGCGCATTGATGCCGTCCGAAGCGAGCTTGATGACTGGGTTCAATGCGAACACGATCGGCAGGCCATGTCCGATGCGGTATTTTTCGACCTCTACTACGGAGAGAGTTCCACCGGCGGAAAGCCAGAAACTGGCGAACAGCACGTTAAAAACCTGCGCCTCGCACAGTCCATGCTGGCACAGCACTATCCTGATTGTGCGCCTTTGAGAGACCTCATGGGAAAAATCGATCTCGCGGTCGCATCGCTCGAGAAGATGGGGTGATGGTTAGCGACCCTCGCACCGGCCCGCTATTCGTCGATGGCCACGTCAGTATCGCTCATGCCGGAGTCTGAAAACGCCGGCATGATGTCGCCCGCAAGCAGCTTCTCCTTTGAAAGCAACCCGGCATCCTCAAGCGCCCCGAAGTCGGGAAGGTCCCGCAGAGTATCGAGACCGAACTCGAGCAGGAATTCTTTGGTCGTGACATAGGTGTAGGGCGCGCCGGGCGTCGGGCTGCGGGGGCCGGAGGCGATCAGGCCGGCACCGCGCAGGTTGCCGATCAGATCGCGGCTGATCTCCTTGCCGAAGAAGGACGACAGTTCGGCACGGGTGATCGGCTGGAAGTAGGCTATGCACATGAGCACCAAGACTTCGGACTGCGTGAGGTCGACTGCGTGCTCGCTTCCGCCGACCGCGGTGCGGATGGCATCGGCATAGGCCGGCCGCGTCAGATGCTTCCAGCCGCCGGCGACGGCGACCAGGTCATAGGGTCGGCCGCGCAACTCCTCGCGGATGTCGTCGATAAGCAGATCGATGCTGCAGCTCTTGCCGACGATTCGCGCCAGCGTCTCGCGGCCGACGGGTTCGCTGGCAGCAAAAACGGTCGCCTCGACGCGGTTCATCCATTCACGCCAGCGCACCTCGGGCGGCAGGTGATCCAGCTCCCGGTCAAACAGCTGGTCAGCTGATCGACGATGATCTGACCGACCTTTGCCTCGCCCCGTGCGCTTCGCCTCGGCCATAGATCAAAGCCCGTAGATGCGGAAAGCCGTCCGGCCGGACAGCTCGCGCACGGCGCCGAGATCGACCAGCCGATCGAACAGGCGGCGCAGGCCGCGATCGCTCATGCCGGCGATCTTCTCCGATGGAACGAGCGCGTCGTCCGACAAGAGCCGATCGACGACCGCCTCCGCACCTTTGGCCCTGAGCTTGGGGGCGGCAGTGAGCAGCTTGTCGGCATGCCGCTCGAGCTCGGTGAACAGATCGATGGCGCGCACTGCCGCACGCGCCTGCGCGGCGAGCAGAGTCTTCGCATACTCGGGATCCGCCGCGTTGCTCTTCGACGCAAGGACGGTCGCTGCGCGCCGCGGCCGCCCGGAACCGTTGCCGAGCGCTTCGCCGCCGAGCAGCGGCACCGCGTGCGTCCAGCCCAGCCTCTGCGCGAGCATGGCGTCGGCGAACCAGCATCCGAGGATGCGCGGAAGGCCGCGGGTCTCGACGGCCGCAAAGGCGCCGATCATCGTTCCGATGGTGCCGTCGGTCGCCGCAAGATGCCGCAGCTCGTCGGCCAGACCGTTCGCCGTCTCGTCATCCCCGGCGAGACCCAGGGCGTCAAGCACGCCGGCGACGCTCGCCTCCGTCAGCAACTCTTCCGCAGGCCGCGCCCCCAGCCGGCGCCAGGCCAACAGCATGTGGCCGGCCGGGCCGACATCGTCGCCGGGACGCGTGAGCAGAACGGCGTCGCGTAGCGCAGCCTCGTCCTCGATGCGTCCGGCCTGCCTCGTCGTCATCGCCGTAGCCGCGAGCGCCAGCCGCTGCCGCCATGCGCCGGCCCATCGCTCCCGCCGGCGGACCAAGGCGTCGAGCGCGCCGATCGCGGCGCCCGCGGCGATCGCGACGTCCTCAAGGGCATTTGGCCCAAGCCCTTTCCCGGCAAGGCTTTGCGCATCCGGAACGGCGCGGCGCAGCCAGCCCGGCAGCGCGATCGCCGGGGCGGCCACGGCGGCTCCGAGCGCCGGCGCTTGGTGGCGCGAAGAGGTCGTGGGGCGCAGAATCATCGCGAACAGGATGAATTATGGCGGCGCTTTCCGCAAGCGTCACAGGCCAAAACCGCCGCGCTTGTCGAATGCGCAAAACGAACGATAAAATTGCATTATCCGTCGTTCTCGTCTTTATATAGGAAATGGCCTCTGTCGCTCGCGTTTCACCGCCGGACGGCCGCGTTTTGACGCCAGATCGACGAGAATTCGCGTTCATTGAGCGGACCGGGTCTGCGGCCAATTCCCGGACAGCGGCCAGCGGATGGCCTCTCCCGTCGAGCAGAACGCCGAAATTCACGACAATCGGGCTTCCGGACGAAATCTCGCGCATCCCTTGTGCGGCTGCGCGTAGTCGAGGTCGGTTCCGGGAGAGAGCGAAATGACACTCTAAGGGGCAAGAAAGCCCGTTCCGATCGAACCCACGTGGATTTTGATGCGGGTAGGCCTTGATTTGCAGGGTGCGGCCGTTGTCCAAAACAGACTATACTCAAGAGCGGCCAGAGGAGGACGGGTCTGTGAGCGACCAGGAATTGCAGCACATCATCACCAAATCACGGGACGCCAAACACGGCGGGTTTGGAGTCTTGTCTACAAGCGAGAAGCTAGCCGCTGCACTGGTGCTAAACCGGCCCGACTGGCTGGCCGAAATGAACTACACGCTCGCGGAGGCCATAGAACGCGTCGGTCCGGTATGGCTGACCTTGATTCCGAAAGCAGCGCGCGAGCTGGAATACGAAGACGAGCGCGCAGCGGGTAAGGCATGATCCAGCAGGCCGGCCAGGCGGCATCATCAACCTGTCCTTGTCCGGCCCATGAACCACGGCGGCCTCGCTGTAAGGTTCGTCCGTTCGATTGTCACGAAAAATCCGGTGATTCGGCTAGAATCCGCCAATGAACCCCGAAGATGATTCGCGCCAGATCAATGACTTGCCGTCCGTTGACGAAGCGCGAGCAACAGCCTCTCTCATCGATCAAAACCCCGAAAATCGTGCTCGGCGCAGCTCCGCTCAACCACAGGAAACGGCGACCCCTGTCGATCAGGATGCTGTCGACCAAACCGCGGCGGCGCCCTCGGCCGAGCCCAACGGCTCGAGCACCGACGACCTGCCCGACATCATCGACGTCGTCATGGAGATGGGCCGCGCGCCGGAGCAGCCCTCGGCCGACGCCCCCTCCGCTCTTCCGGTCGTCGCCAATGCCCGCCTGCCGGCGCATCTCGACGCGCTGGCCGATCGCGCCCGCGACTACGTCGAGGCGGCGAGCTCGGCCAATACCCGCCGCGCCTACGCTTCGGACTGGAAGCAGTTTGCGAGCTGGTGCCGTCGCCAGGGTGTCGAGATGTTTCCGCCCGATCCGCAGGTGGTCGGGCTCTACGTCACCGCATGCGCCTCGGGTAAGGCGACCGGCGACAAGAAGCCGAACTCCGTCTCGACGATCGAGCGCCGGCTCTCCTCGCTGACGTGGAACTATGCCCAGCGCGGCCAGCCGCTGGACAGGAAGGACCGCCATATCGCCACCGTCATGGCCGGCATCCGCAACAAGCACGCAGCCCCGCCCCGCCAGAAGGAAGCAGTGTTGCCCGAGGATCTGATCGCCATGCTGGAAACGCTCGACCGCGGCACCCTGCGCGGCCTGCGCGACCGGGCCATGCTGCTGCTGGGCTTTGGCGGCGGCCTGCGCCGCTCCGAAGTCGTCGGCCTCGACGTCGGCCGCGACCAGACCGAGGATTCCTCCGGCTGGATCGAAATCCTCGACAAGGGCATGCTGTTGCGCCTGCGCGGCAAGACCGGCTGGCGCGAGGTCGAGGTCGGGCGCGGCTCGTCCGACACGACCTGCCCCGTGGTCGCGCTGGAGACCTGGCTCAAGCTCGCGCGCATCGCCCACGGGCCGCTGTTCCGGCGCGTCACCGGGCAAGGCAAGTCCGTTGGTGCCGATCGGCTCAACGACCAGGAGGTCGCCCGCCTCGTCAAGCGGACCGCGCTGGCCGCCGGCGTGCGTGGAGATCTGCCGGAGGGCGAACGCGGAATGATGTTTGCCGGCCATTCGCTTCGCGCCGGCCTGGCGTCCTCGGCCGAGGTCGACGAACGCTATGTCCAGAAACAGCTCGGCCACACCTCCGCCGAGATGACACGCAAGTACCAGCGCAGGCGCGACCGGTTTCGTGTCAATCTCACCAAGGCGTCGGGGCTCTGAAAAGCCCCCTCCCCTCCCCCGCTTTCGGCCGCCGAATAGCGGTTCGGAAGAGCAGGATTTTCACCTTAGCGTTTCAATTGAAATTGGGAAGTAAAAGCGACAACGGTTCGTCACTTCCGATGATGCTGCGCAGATCTTCTAACTTCCGATAAGTACCTCTTATCGATAGTGATTGTTTTTGCGGCGCAAATCAGTCATTTTCGGCCCCAAGATGGCGCCGGCGACGTCCCGCGCGGCCGCGAACGACATAGGGAAGGCGGCTATTCCGCCGCGAAAAAGGCCGTCTGGCATGAGCGAAGAAAAACCCGTCCGCCTGCCCGACCCCGCTTCCGTCGAAACCGTGCTCGCCTCTCTGCAGCCGCAGTCGGCCGACGCCGGGCTCGCCCCTGCCCTGAACAAAAGCTTTCCGGGCTTTGCCTTCACCGTCGCGACCATCGACGACCCCTACTGGTGCAATCCTCATGCTGTTGTCGCTGCCGACGGCACCCGCTGCGGCGACCACCGTGCCTGGATCGAGAGCGAGCTGGCCGAACTGGGCGGCGATCTCACCGCCTTCTGGCACCGGCATCGCCAGGACGGGAAAAAATTCGCCGAATGGCGCGGCGCCAGCGCCTTCGCCTTCGCCCCGACCGGGCCGGGCGTCGCCGATTTTTTGCAAGTCTCGCTCGGCCGCGAGATCGAGGTCCTGGCCGGCCCCGTAGTCGATCCCGACTACCGACCCCACAGCGTCGACCATCTGTTCGAGCCGACCTGGGTTTCTCGTGATTCCGCTGCCGGGGCGCAGCAGCTCGCAGGACCAGTCTACCGGCTGCGCGGGCGCGCCGGCGGCGGCATCGTTCACATAAGGAATTTTTTGACGCGCCGGAAGCGTACCGAACGCGAGCAGCTCGAGGCAAGCCGTCCCGAGCTGGCGAACCGTGTCATCCGCGAGGTCGGTCCCGACGGCAAACGCGACACCGCGTTTTTAGACGCCAATCCGGACTGGTTCGATTTTGTCCCACGCGAAAACCGCTTTTTTGCCGACTGGGAGCGGTCGAGCGCTTGCGGCCACCGGATTTTTGCCCATTGGGCCTTCGACATCCACGATCTTGAGCATCGTGGCCGGCGCGAGATCGGTTTTATCCCGCGGCCGCTCAAAATGCCCGCCGGGAAGCTGGCGTTGGAAGACGGTATTTCGGTGCACCGCCTGATGGAGCGGACCGAGGCGATCGACGCGGAGGTGGGCCTGCCCTTCGCCTGGTTCTTTTTTATGACGCACGGGCACTGGGTCGATCCGGACGTCGGCGATGCGATCGCTGAGGGCCTGCGCCAGGGACGGGTGCGTTTGCCCGATCGAGACGCCGCCGTGCTGCTCGCCTGGGCCGACAAAAAATATCTGTTCTGAGCCGCCGTCATGGACCTTCGCCTGTCAAAGTCCGTACCCGACCAAAAACTGCGCCGCGCGGAGGCGCTCGATGCGCTGGATTCGGTGCTGCCATTCGACCGGCGCGATTTTCTGGCCGAACTTTTGACCGACGACGATGTCGCCACGCTGCGCCATCTCGCCAAAGAAGGCATCGGCGAGAATTCCCTGCGCGCCCTGGCCTCGGATCTCGGTTACCTCGAAGCCTGGTCGCTGGCCGCGACCGGTTTTTCGCTGCCCTGGCCGGCGCCGGAGGCGCTGCTGATAAAATTCGTCGCCCATCACCTGTGGGATCCTGCAAAGCGTGAAACCGACGTTTCGCACGGCATGCCGGAAGACGTGACCGCGGCGTTGAAGTCGGCCAAACTGTTGCGTGTCGATGGACCGCACGCGCCGAACACCGTGCGCCGGCGTCTGTCCAGCTGGTCGACGCTGACCGGCTGGCGCGGTCTTGTGGGAAATTTTTCGGCGCCCGGCCTGCGCAGCGCCATAAAGCTCGCGGTGCGCGCCAGCGCCCGCCCCCGCGGCCGCAAGAGCAAGAAGGCGGTGACCGCCGACATTTTGACCGCGCTCCTAAAAGCCTGCGCCGGCGACCGCCTCGTCGACGTGCGCGACCGCGCCCTTCTCGTCACCGCCTTTGCCTCCGGCGGCCGCCGCCGCAGCGAAATCGCTTCGCTCAGGTTCGAGCAGATCGTCGAAGAAGAGCCGGTACCCGCCGATCCGAAGGAACCCGGCGGCGAAAAACTCCCTTGCCTGTCGATCCGGCTCGGCCGGACTAAGACGACACAAGCCGACAGCGACGTCTTCGTGCTGCTCGTCGGCCGGCCTGTTCTGGCCCTGAAAGGCTGGCTCGAGCGCGCCGGGATCAACGAGTGCGCCGTGTTCCGCGGCATCGATCGCTGGGGCAATCTCGAAAAACGCGCCCTGACGCCGCAGGCGGTCAACCTGATCCTCAAGCGCCGCATCGCCGAGGCCGGCCTCGACCCGCAAGCCTTTTCCGCGCATGGCCTGCGCTCGGGCTACCTCACCGAAACCGCCCGCCGCGGCATTCCGCTGCCCGAAGCCATGCAGCAGTCGCAGCACCACTCCGTGCAACAGGCATCGAACTATTACAACGATGCGGAGCGGACGCTCGGCCGGGCGGCGAGAATCATCGTTTAGCGACCCAGACTGCCGACCCGCCGCCAGTTCCCTCAGCCGCTCGGCGGCAAAGCCGATCCTATGGCGGAAAGATCAGCGTCAAAGGGACTTCACCGCGAGGCTGCGCAGGTTCATCATGTCATCGGCGGTTCCTTCGAAGCCGACCCTGCCGGCGAACATTGATGACTACGCGTGCGGGCACTTCGCCCACTCGTTCAGCGCCAACATGATATGGAACCAGCGATGAAGCTTCGCCTCACTATCGCTTTTACGCTCGGCTTTCTGATTGGGGGTTTCGTGGTGCTCGCCGTCATCAGCTCCACGTGGCTGACACAAGCCCTCGCTTACAACTTTAGCTGGGATCGAGGGCGCGAATGGTTCGGCGCTCTCAGTCGCTGGGCTGCCGCAGCGGGCGCGCTCGTTGCTGCCTGGCTGACCGTACCGCACCTGAAAAGGCAGGCTGACTTCATTTGGGGCGACGCGCCCCCGACACTCGACGTAATCGAACATCTCGCCGAAGACAACACTCTCGTCGTCCGCCTCGTTAACTGGAACCGGCGCGCGATATTCCTTGAAGACATTTATGCGTCCACCAAGAAGCGCCCAAAGAATCTCGACGAACAAGTAGCCATCTGGCAGATCGCGGATGAGAATGGAGCGCGCGACGGTGGTTTCCCCGTTCAGATCGATGGGTGGGAAGATCGCGACAAGCGTCCGAGCTTCGTCCGTGTCGACTTGATTCTCCTTAAGCAAATCCCCGGTACCGAAGATGGCTGGACTACCGATGGACGCATCCCCTTCCCCAGCGATGCGACCATCACAGCAAAGGTCCGAATGCTTGGCAACGTCCACCGCAATTTCGAACTTCAGGCGGATGCATTCCCACGTAACTAGATGCCATGCGGGCCTCACCCCGCCATCCTCGCCGTGGCGCCGTTCGCCTTCAGCGCCGCCATCAGCATCGGTCCGACCGAAAACGCCCCTGCCCTGGCCTTGTCAGTCAGCACGCGCAGGTATCCGCCGGCGGAATTGATGTGATGAGCGCGTTGCAGGATGCAGGCAATCACGATCGCGGCGACCTCCTGGCCCATCACATGGCAAGCCTCCTCATACGCCGACGGCGAGACGCCAAGGTAGCCCCGCACCTGGGCGGCGGTAATCATGAAATCGCGCCAATTGCCGATGCCATCGACGGCGTAGTCCGCAATTTCGGGGCAGGCTTTCAGCACCAGCCCCAGCGGATACGTTTTCGGGCGCTCTGCGGTTCTCGTGCTGGGCTCGGCCGTCGCCCCGCTTTTCTCTAAAGCAGGTTCAAATTCAAAAAGAGAGTCGGTGTTTGAATCAGATTGCTGCCGCTCGTTTTGAGAGTCATTGCCGCTCGGATTCGTGGATTTCATATGAGTTTCCAGCAGCTTATCCACATCATCACGCAAGGCGGCCATATCGGCAACGATAGGCTCGAGCTCGGCTATGCAAGCTCGGCGCGGAATTGCCTCCACAACGCTGCGGAAACGCTTCCACAGGCCTCCCCAGTCGCCCGGGACATCTTCGTCAAGGGCCGCCTCTATCAGCTTGTAGATGTCCCGGCGGTGCAAGGTGATCCGCTCGCGCATAAGCCTGAGTGCTCTGTTGTCGGCGCGAACACGCTCGGCCGCCGCTTGGAACTCGTAAGCACGGGCCAGCAGCGGCGCCAGGGAGAAGCCAAAGGCTTCCTCGATCTCTCCTCCCCTGCCCTTGCGGGCGTACCGCTTGCCGTTCGGGCTATCCCGACGGATGATCAGCCCGCAGTCCACAAGAGCCGCCAGGTGCCGCCTGACCGTGGGCTCGGGCATTCCGTGCGCCCTGAGCGACAGCTGTGCGTTCGAGGGAAAGACGATGAGGTCGTTGTCCTCGCTTAAGTCGCTATCAGGATAGAAAGATAGCAACGCATTCAGCACGGCCAGGGCACGATCGCCGATGCCGACGATGCTCTTGCCCTCGCAGAGGTTGCGGTAGATCTGCCACTTGTCGACGACCCTGCCCTTGGGGATCTCACGTGACTCGTTTTGCGCTGCCAGCATGGCAAGCGACATCGCCCGCCGCCCGAAGGGCGTCGTTGCAATACCCGTCTCCATTTTCTTTCACCCTCGATTAGGCAAAAGAAATCTGCTCGCCAAAACGACGCCAATGACTCTTGACAGTGATTCGTGGAGATGCGATTCTCAGCTTGCTTATGGTTGAGAAGGGCTTCCGCGACGGTGACGTTCGGGGGCCTTTTTCTTTTGCGGTTTAGTCTCCTGTTGCCTCTTTCTTCGATGTCCTGAATGCCTCGTAAAGGCTGTCCAGGTTCTCCGAAATGTATTCGCCGAACTCGGCCGCGTCTTTCGCTTTCAGCGCCAGACTGAAGGCCTTTCCATTGTTTTTAATCGTCGCGGCGACTGATTTGTCGGCCGGTGCCCAGGTTCTGTTGATCCGCGGAGCGAGCCCTTTCCTGATCGCCTTGTTGGACTTTGCTCCGTTCAGAAAATCAAAGAGCAAGTTGAAACGCTCGTCAGAATCCGCGGCCGCGAACTCTTCGCTGGCCACATAGCTGTTGGCAATTGGCGTGTTCTTCGGGTTCTCGACGAGCTTCCGAAGATCCAACCACCGGTCGCGTCCAATCCCTTTGGCCGGCCCAATCGCATCAATGATGACCGCAGGGATAGCTTTCGGAATCGTCAGCATCTTAGAGAGCGTCTGGTAGTCGACCGACAGAGCAGATTGGATGGTTTCGCGGCTGAACCCAAGCCCGCCCAGCTGCTGGGCGAACATAACACGCTCAATGAATGTAAGGTTGGCGCGTGCGGAGTTTTCCTGCCCTTGTGCGACAACGTGGTCGATGTCTGCCAGCGTCTTCACCACTGCGCGGACAGGCCTGCCGAGTTGTTTGGCAACTCTCACCCGTCGGTGTCCGAAAACGGCCATGTAGCGGCCTTCGGCGCTGGGATGGGGTCTTACAAGGATTGGGGTATCCTGTCCCCTCTCCCTGACGGCCTCCAGCAGTTCGTGGTATGCGTCGTCCTCATCAACGCTCATGCGATCAGGCACAAATGACCTGTCGACCAGGTCGGGATCAATTTCAATAACCGTTTCGCCTTCGGCGAGCTTGGAGGCTTGCCTGGCCAGTTCATCGATCGACGATGAGATGGACCTCGCCGCTCCGAATTTACGAAACCCGGAAGCTGGCTCGCCATCTTCTGCCGTTTCGGGCGCGGATTCCCGCATCAAATTGTCGAAAATGTGCTTTCTTGCCATTTCAGCGTCCCAAAATTTGGGTCATTCATCTGATTTCATTGCATTAAAACCTGACTTAGACGGCCGTCTATTTCGCACGTCCCCAGGCCCCGTGGATTAGTTCTCTGATTTCCGCGTTAACCGCTTCCATCGACTCCATGGCGCGGTCGTACGTTGCCCTATTCATCCCGGATTTCTCGACCTCATAAAGCGTCTGCTTCGTCAGCCCAGCATCCGAAATAGCGGTCGATTTCAACATCGGCGTCTTGAGCATTTGCGACGCGAGCATTGACTGCATGAATCCGACCATCTGGGCTTGCGGGACGTCGGTCGGCTCGTATCGAGTGATCAAATATCTGAACCAATCTAAATCTACTTCGCCGCCCGCCTGGCGAATTGTCTTCAGGATGTCGCCGAGCATGAGAAGGAACTGCGACATCGACATCAGGTCGAGCATCTGCGGATGTACAGTGATCAGCACCGAACTCGCCGCCGACAGAGCAGTCAGTGTCAAATAGCCGAGCTGGGGCGGACAATCGATTACGACCACGTCATAACGGTCATCGACCTCCTGCAATACCTTTTCGATGCGATTCCAAAACGTCTTGCCGGCGACGGAATTCTTATCCTGCATCGCCAGTGGAGTGTCGTACTCATATTCCTGCAATTCGAGCGATGCAGGGATAAGTTCAAGGCCTGGAAAGTTTGTCGGCAAAATTACGTCGGTGATGGGCTTCCGCTCGTCGTCGTAGCGGATCGCTTCATAGATCGACGGATTCTTGTCGAGTTCGGGTTGGATGCCGTGGAGGGCCGACAGCGAAGCCTGTGGGTCAAGGTCGATGGCCAGTACACGGTGCCCGGTTAGCGCCAGATGTTGCGCAAGGTGTGCGGCCGTCGTCGTCTTTCCGCTGCCCCCCTTGAAATTAACAACAGCAACGACCTGCAGCTTCTCTCCCCTGCGGCGGTGAGGAACGTATTTCTTCACATCGGCTCGGCCGTGACGGTCGAGCCAATGACGCAGCTCCATGATCTGCTCGGCCGAATATGTCCGCCGACCCCCGGCGTGTATAGTTGGCTCGACACCTTTGCCTTCCAGGTGCAGCTTCTTGAGATTGCTAGTCGAAACCCCGAGGAAATACGCCGCTTCCCCGAGTGAGAATTGCCGCAAGGTCTTCCTTGCGTTCGGCGGGAATGTCTCGAAACGAAGCTGGTTCAGTTTCCTGGAAATCTCGCGGCCTTGTGCCAGAATGGTGTCGTCGAACAAAGGTTTCGACACGGGCGCTAATACGTTCATGTTTTTCCGGAACCTCAAGTGACGGCATTTCGGCGAAATTCTTTCGAATGCCGTCATTATGTCCGATTCGTTCGTGCCGACAAGAAATTTTAAGTTAACAAAAGGTTAACGCTAACTGTGCCAGAAAGCTGTGCGGAACTGGTTTGTGTGATTTTGAAACTCGGCACCCCGTGTGTCCGGGCAGGTTGGGAATGCGATCCGACGGTTTCCATGCAAGCGGGGACTGTTCCAGTTTGGTTCTGAGCGCAAGGAAGATCGAAGGATTGTCGGCGATTCCGGCCTCAAGACATACGAGAGTGATAACCGGCTCGTGCAGATCTGGTCTACTCTAGGCAGCGATATTGGAATCAAAATAGGCTACCGAAGCGGCCCCGGTTTGACCGAATGCGCCTTCTGCAACTTCCCCATTCACGGCATCATTGCGTCTGTCGGACCAGCGCTGTCCGCGTTCTCGAAGAATCCGGCTTCGTGAAAGAGACACATTTCCGGCAATCTGAACGGCCAGAAGACTGTTTTCACTAGCTTTTTTTGCCATTTAGACGGCAGTCTATTCGATATGCCATCGCGGTCCGCCGCGCGCATGGCCGACGGCGGACGGTCGCGCCCCCGCCCCAGAGCGTGAACTCCCGCCAAGGCAAGCGTCACCATCTCGACAGCCGCCAGGGGACCTGCGGGCGCGTGCGGGCCGTCGAGACACAACGGGCCTTGCGCCTGGGCCGCTGCCACGTCTTCCGGTATGTCGTGCGTGGACAAACGATCGCGCTTGGCGGGATCCCACGGAAGATGCGCGACGAACTTGATCAGCAGCGCCCTCCGGCGCCGAAGGGCAGCAGCCGACCTATGACGGCCTGGCAACTACGCTTCGAGATAGCCGACGTCCGACGCAAGCGCGTTTAACGAGGTCTCGCCAGTGTCTTCCTTTCCCAGATGGCACCTAGCCAGAAACGCGCGCCGATCGAACGGCAGACCTAATCGAGCGCGTCGATGACGTTGGCGCGCCGTCAGCTTTGCTTGGGATGCGAGCTTTGGCATATGAATTCATGGCAGCCACTCAGAACAGATACGGCTTGTCGGCCCAGGCTAGCAGAATGGCAGCATCTTGGTCGGGCAGCCGCACCCGTCTCGCGCGAAGGCGTTCGGCGATCGCGTGGCCGACATTCGGATCAACCCAATGTCCGTGCGTCATCAGAAAGAACCGGGCGAAGGGCAGGCCTCGTGGATGTCGAAGGCCGGTGGGCAAAGATGCGGTCGGTGGCCGCGCTCGATCGCTCCCCGTCGGCAAAAAAGCGGACATCGCGCGGCACGAAAATGAACCAGTCCGGATTGGCGTCTAAAACGCTCTGTCGCGCATGCCGTCGGGGCCGACCTCACGGATGATGCGGTTTTCGAGCTCGGGCCGCCTCGCCTAGGTTCCACCAATAAGGATCATCGATGGTCACGACGGTGAAGGCAAAACCTGGAAAGTCCTTGTTGAGGGCAGGGGCGAGCTCGGCATCGGCCGACTACCCCTCCAGAGATGCGAGCTCGGCCTCGACGGTGGCGGGCATCGGGCAAGCGGATCGGCTCTATTGTCATTCCGGCGCTCCTCACATCCAGGTGGTCCACTCAAGCAGGGCGAGCGATTCCATTAAACCAGATCAAGGAAAAAGCCACAAAGCCCTGCGTTTCCAGGGCCGCCCAACGATCCAAGGTCAGAATTTTCGCGGATCTGGGCGGCGAGACCAATCACTGTCGACAAGAGTGATTGTGATAAGCGCTGTAGCCTTTAGTTTCCGATCTCAGTTGAAGCGTAAGCTGAAATTCCAGCCCAAATTTCGGTCCTTGCGGGGTGCATTTACGGGAGTGTGGCGCGAAAATCCTGCCTTTGACATCAGCCCCGCCTTACTCTTTTGTCGGCGGCCACCGGCGAGCTGTATGCACCAGAGCCAGCACCCACAAGTTCTCGCCTTCGACTTGGTAAACCAGACGGTAGCTCTCATGTGGAATCAGCTCGCGCGTGCCGGTGATTTTTCCGGTGCGGCCGAGCTTGGGGAAATCCGCCAGCCTCGCCACTGCGTCGCTGAAAAGCTGGTCCATCCGAGCGGCCGCTGACGGGCTGTCGGCCGCAATGTAGTCCCAAATGTCGGCTCGGTCCTGTTCGGCCTCTGGCGTCCATACGACCCTCACGCCTGGCTTGCCGTCTTGGCACGCCGGGCGGCGAAGTCATCCTCGATCTCATCATTCGTCCGGCCTCGGCCGGCCCGCATCGAGGACCGCGCGATCTCGACCTTGCGGCGGAGGAACTCGTCATACTCCCGCTCTTCGCGCCGGCGCTCAATGTAATCACGCATCAGCTCGCGAACCACCTGCGATGCCGGCCGATGGTCGGCTTCGGTTTCGGCCATGAAGGCGTCGCGCAGCTCCGGTTCGAGCTTCAACGTGAAAACCGCCTCTTTCGGCATGCTCGGCTCCTGCGGGCTAGATCCTCATGAAGTATATACGTTGTCATCACCAGCCGGCAAGCCGGCAAAGTCGGTCGCCCTCATGCGGGGGATGGGGCTTGCTCAAAGGACACCTTGGTGAGGAGGGCAAAGCGCGACCGCCTTACCGGGCGAGCGACATGCTTGTCGGATAGCCGCTCGACGTCGACGGTCTTGTTGAAGATGCGCAGGACGAGCGAGGCTCTTGCGATGCCGCCGAGGCGGATTCAGCGCAGTCTGAAATCATGGCTGGATGGATTTGGGAGCGCACGTACCGGCCGTCGTTTCCGTTGGCGCAGCCAGTCGTACGGCCAAGCGGTGGTTCATTCGTCGCCGGCGAGGCCGTCGAACGCCTCCATCAGCGCATCGACGATCGCTTGGCCGAGCGCCCGTGCCGTCTCAGCGATCTCGGCTTCGTTTCCCTTGCGGGCCGCGGTGGCGAGTTCCGAACCCTGATCCGTCAGGATCGCATTGGACCTATCGATTGCCCATTGTGCAAAATCGTTACGGCTGTCGATGATCCTGGTTTCCATCGATGCGCGCTCCTGCGTTTACGATTTGTTGGCCAATTCGGGCTAGGGTCAGGGCGCGCGATGGGTATTGCGTTCGCGCCAATACACTCCTCGAGGCTTGCAGCGTCAAGCTCGCTGGGCAAGCCGTTTCTCCTCACGCAGTCCGCGATATCGGCGATACGGGACCTATTTTCCGTCGTTGAGACCGATCACGTCGGGCCCTTGACGGAAAAGCACTCGTTGTTCGATTCAAACGGGAAGGGGAGGGGGCTTTTCCGATCTCCTACAGGCCACTCGCCTTGGTGAGATTGACGCGGAATCGGTCGCGGCGCCGCTGATACTTTCGGGTCATCTCGGCCGAGGCATGCCCGAGCTGCTTTTGCACGTAGCGCTCGTCGACCTCGGCCGAGGAGGCGAGGCCCGCGCGCAGCGAGTGCCCGGAAAATTTCATCTCGCGCTCGCCCTCCGGAAGATCGCCGCGCACGCCGGCGGCCAGGGCCGTGCGCTTGACCAACCGGGCCACCTCCTGGTCGTGCAGCCGCTCCGAGCCAACAGCCTTGCCTTGGCCGGCGACGCGGCGGAACAGCGGTCCGTGCGGGATGCGAGCGAGCTTCAGCCAGGTCTGCAGGGCGACGACGGGGCAGGTGGCGTCGGACGAGCCGCGGCCGATCTCGACCTCCCGCCAGCCGGTTTTCCCCCGTAAATTCACCAGCACGCCCTTGTCCGGGAAAAATTCGATCCAGCCGCGGCCGTCTTCGGTCTGGTCGCGGCCGCAATCGAGACCGACGATTTCGGAGCGTCGCAGCCCGCCGGCAAAGCCGAGGAGCAAAATAGCGCGGTCGCGCAGCCCGCGAAGGGTGCCGCGATCGAGCGTTTCCAGCATGGCAATCAGATTCTCCGGCAGGATCGCCTCCTTTTGCCGGGGCGGCGCGGCGTGCGTATTGCGTATGCCGGCCATGACAGTCACGATGTGACGGTCCTTGCGGTCGAGCGGCTGCCCGCGCTGGGTGAAATTCCAGCTCAGCGACGACAGCCGCCGCTCGACGGTCGACACGGAGTTGGGCTGCTTGTCTCCGGAGACAGACCCGGACGCGCAAGCGGTGACCACTCGCGGATCAGGCGAGAACGCGTCGACACCCTGCCGCCGCGCCCAGGCGCAAAAATGCTTCCAGTCGGCGGCATAGGCGCGGCGGGTGTTGGCGGAGCTTGCCGCTTCGACATAGTTCCGCGCTCGATCGGCGAGGTTCTCGAGATGCGCCGGCAGGCGCGGATCATCATCCGCATGAGGTGCGGCCGCCGGAAGGGCAGGGGAGGGGGGTTCCGTGTCGTCGCCCATCGCATCAAGTCCCATGGCACGGACGATCTCGATGACGTCCGGTAGATCGTCGTCCTGGCCGGCGCCTTTGGATCTGTCGGCGGCCGTCATGATCAAAGCCTCCCGCCGAGACGAAGCGCGGCATAACCTTGCCTCGTGGGCGCAGCCATGCCGATGGACGGCACGATCAGGTCGTCAACGATCGGCACGTGGGCGCCCTAGGTCTGGAGGGTCGGCCTTTGTCGCTATTCCTGCCGTTAGCCTCTTTCGAGGGGAGATGAAACATGATCGCAGAGCGAGCGTGACAAGGATCACCCAATAAGGTTCCACCAGCCGGTGGAAAGAGCGTCCTTCGCGGGACGATGAATGAGGTGAGTTCGCGAGGGTTGCAGTACCGGTCGCATCACAACGATCAGGACGCGGCCGAGATTGTTCCGCCTCATTCTTCTGATCCCATCAATGGGACGGCCGAGCGCCGATCCCGCCGAGAAGCAAGACCCTGCGAAAGACCTCAGATGCCGGCGAAGCGGAAAGCTCGAAAAGCGCTTGACTTCAACACGCCGAATAGAGAAGCAACCCTCGTCTTTTAATCGCGCGAAAGGGCGGGCCACCGTTCTCCGCCTCGGAACATGACGTCTAGGAGGTGATGAACACGCTGATCCGGTCCTCGTTCTCCACCAACATCAAGGAGCGAAAAGACGCATCTGTCGCGATCTTTGATCGGGGACGGTCGGGTCATCTGCCAGGCGCTCTACATCCCCATGCTGTTGTCCGGGGTGACCATCTCTATCATCACGCCTGTCTTTGTCGGCGGCAAAATCAGTACTTCATCGGCAACATCGGGCCATCACTCCGACGTCGGCGGCGTCGTCCCGGGCTCGACCGACTACATCCTCACGAGCGTCTTCGCTGAAGGTATCCGAATCCTACATATGCGAATAGTCGGTGAAGATGTGCTTGACGAGGAACCTCCTCTCCATGATCGCGCACAACACGCGGGACCCATGGAGTGCATCTTCGACCTGAAAGTGCAGATCGTGGCGAACAAATCAGGGCGCGCGGAGCATACGTCGCTCGGTATGGGTGAGTAGGTCGGCCATGCTCTTCTGTACGCGTCAGGCCGGGCTCTTCCGAAACTTTCCGCAAGCCGCCCTCGCGCGGCAAGGGAGCAGCCATGGCGCTGCCGTGCCGACACCGCGGCCATACAGCTTCGCCGCGACGAGATTAGCCGCCATGTGGCGCG
Source organism: Mesorhizobium sp. M1E.F.Ca.ET.045.02.1.1 (assembly GCF_003952485.1). Lineage (NCBI taxonomy): Bacteria > Pseudomonadati > Pseudomonadota > Alphaproteobacteria > Hyphomicrobiales > Phyllobacteriaceae > Mesorhizobium > Mesorhizobium sp. M1E.F.Ca.ET.045.02.1.1. The sequence continues at coordinate 4,079,566 of NZ_CP034447.1, read as the reverse complement.
GCGCGCACGCCGTGCTGCTACTCGACCGGGCAGGCTGGCACACGACCGCCAAGTGCTGAATTGAAAACATAACGCTGCTGCTGCTGCCGTCGCGACCCCCGGAACTCAACCCCAGTCGAGAATGTCTTGCAATATCTGCGCGCCAACTGGCTCTCGAACCGCGTCTTCGACGACCATGACGTCATCATCGACGCCGCCTGCGACCTGGCAGAGGCTCATGGCCCAACCCGAAAACTTCATGACCTTGGCATAGTCGCCTGGGGCAAAACCTTAAGTTGCTTACCCAATGCTGTCTTCAGAGCCGGAAGTGCCTTGCGACACAATGTAGGGGATCCGACACAAGAGCAAAACCGACGTTTTATTAGCAGAACTACCCAACTGTTTTTACACGAGTTTCTCGTTTGGCACAGCGCGTGCTTAGCTCTCTGCGAGTGTCAAGAAGCGTGGTGATGGGTGAAATGGATTTAGGGCTTGACGGCAAGGTGGCAATGGTCGCCGCCGCCTCCAGCGGCTTAGGTTTGGCCACAGCTGAGGAACTGGCCAAGGAAGGCTGCCGCCTGTCCATCTGTGGGCGGGATTCGGGGCGGCTAGAAAGAGCAGTGGATCGGTTGCGCAGCGCCGGCGCAGAAGTGCTGGCGCGCCCGACCGATGTAACTGACTGTGAGGATGCAGCGGCTTGGGTTGCCGAAACAGCAAAGCATTTTCGGTGTATCGACATCCTGGTGACGAACTGCGGCGGTGTTGCTGCCGGGCCACCCTCGGCCATGACGCCCAAGGACTTCGACGATGCGTTTGGCCGAGTGCTTTTACCTTCGATCAATCTGGTTAAGGCTGCCTTGCCGTATCTGCGGCGCTCGCCGGCGGGGCGAATATTGATGCTGGCTTCCGAGGCTATTGTACGGACTCCGGTACATTTCGCGCTGTCGGGTGTCGCACGAGCAGGGCTAGTGCCCTACTGCCACACGCTCGTTCAAGAATTGTCGGGGAAGAGCATCACCGTGAACGTGCTTGCTCCTGGTGCCCACAGCACTGCGATTCACGAAGCCAATCGCCTCGGCGACCACGCTGAAGCCATCCGCGCGCTTGAGGATAGGACCCCGGCCCGACGCCTTGGCGATCCCTCCGAATTCGCGGCAGTTGCTACATTCTTGGCCAGCGCCCGGGCGGCCTATGTTAGCGGCGCCCTGATCGTCATCGATGGTGGGCTGAGTGCAACCGTCTGAACAATTCGTTGCACTAGGAGCCATCGCATGAACGAAGCCAACGTAAATAGACCTGTGATCGATCTCGGCCGTTCAATCGCACAAGCGTGTATTCATAGCTGGAGTGGGTAATCTCTATGTCAGATACAGCTCACAATTCTGCGACTGGTGCAGAAGGATACCAAGAGCTCTTCGGAATTGATGGGAAGGTAGTCTGCATTTCAGGCTCAAGCCGAGGTCTAGGGAAGTCACTCGCCACCTGCTTTGGAAGGTTGGGTGCAAAGATAGTCCTTTCCTCGCACAATATCGAAGAGCTGACCCAATCAGAGGCCGAACTTCTGGGCCAAGGAATCAACGTGTCAGCTATCCGCGCTGATGTGCGGTCCCACGACGATTGCAAGGCGCTGATCAGTGGCACGGTCGACCGGTTTGGGCAGATCGATGTGATGGTCTGCAACGCAGGTACCGATATCATTAAGCCAGCGCATTCATATGAAGAGCTGGAATGGGACGAAATCGTCGATACCAATCTGCGTGGCTACTACTATTGTGCCAAGTTTGCCGCCCAGGCAATGCTGGGTCAAGGCGGCGGTAGCATTATCATGACTTCTTCGGTCGCCGGTTCGCTCGGCATACCGGGCCTAGCTGTCTATGCTGCGAGCAAGGGTGGCGTCAATCAACTAACGCGCACCATGGCGGTAGAATGGGCCGATAAGGGTATTCGTGTAAACGCCGTCGCACCTGGATTCATCAACAACTTCATGGATGGGGTGCATCCTAATCTTGACACACCTTATCAGCGCCGCGCAATGGAACTCACTCCGATGCGTCGCCGCGGCAATTTGACCGAGTATTTCGGACCCTACATCTTCCTTGCGAGCCCAGCTGCATCGTTCGTAACAGGCGAGATTCTTTATGTCGATGGGGGCTACTCCGCGAGCTGATGCAGGATGCTTCGGCGTTAGGGCGGTATTTTGAGGAGGTTGGGCCATGTTAAACACAATACCAGATGAGGTGAATTTTTTAGACTGCACCTTGCGAGACGGTGGCTACTACACGAATTGGGATTTCGCACCGGAACTGGTGTCGGACTATGTCGCTGTTATCAACACTCTGCCAGTGCGTATGGTCGAACTAGGGTTCGCCGGAAAGCCTGAGAGCCACGGATATTTCGCCAGTGTGACGAGCTCCAAAGCGGAAAAGGCGGCTGCCGGTCTCCTGGTCAAGGCATGCGTGATGATCGATGCTAAGGATGTGCTTGCGAGCGAACTGCCCACATCCCTGGCCACGATCCGTCTGACAGAAGGACTAGTGCCGGGGCATATCACCACCGTTCGCGTGGCAACGCATTACAGCAACTTGGCTGCCTGCCGGAATATTTTCGCTGAGTTGTCTGACAGGGGCTTCCGCGTGTTTGTGAACCTCATGCAGATCGATGCAGCAGATACTGAAGAAGTTGAGATCTGCCTGAAGGAGTTAGAGCAGCTCGACACCCTTCATGTAGTTTATATCGTGGATTCATTCGGTTCTATTAAGCCGAGCCGCGTTCAAGAGTTCATAGGTCGGTTTGCCAGCCGACTTGAGAGTGAAATCGGATTTCACGGCCATGACAACCGCGGCTACGCACTGATCAATTCAGTAGCAGCCGCAATGGCAGGAGCGACGTGGATAGACTGCACTATGAGTGGCATGGGCCGTGGTGCCGGAAATACGGCGAGTGAGCAGATCCTGCCAATTCTCGCTGGTCTTGAAACCTCGAAGGAACGGGCACTCCTCGAGCACGTCGTGCGTCACTTCGATCCGCTTCGCAAACGGTACGGCTGGGGCAGCAGCGCGGCATATCAATTCGCGGGCTCGAACTTCATCCATCCGTCCTATGTTCAAAAGCTACGTGAAGGCGGGGCATTGTCTGACGCTGCGATTATCGGGCGCCTTTCGGACCTCCAGGCCGCTGAACGGATGAGTTTTGCCAATGAAAAGCTATCGGCGCTGATGGCGCCGGACATCGCCTGATCGCGGATGTTCCTGTTGAGGTGCCGTTTTCCCAATTGGAGGAAGCCATGGCTCTACCAAATGCGATTGTGAAACCATCAGTCCTCCCGTCCGATCCGCGGTTTTCATCAGGCCCTTGCCGTAAACATCCTGGTTGGAGCGTGCGCCCAACTATGCTGCGTTATGTTGGACGAAGTCACCGGAGCTCCGAGGGAGCAGAAAGGCTGAATGGGGTAATCAGGCGCATGGCCTCTTTGCTAGGGCTGCCTGATAGCTGGCTCTGCGGAATAGTGCCCGGTTCGGGCACTGGCGCCTGCAGCATGGCCTTACAAAATCTACTCGGCCCATTTCCAGTCGAGACATTCTTGTCAGACAGCTTCTCGCAGTATTGGGCAAATGAGATCGATACGTTGGCGCTTGCCCCCCAAAGCCGGCACATTTGTGCTTACGGAGATTTTCCGAACACTAGGTGGATCGATCCCAATCATGACATCGTCCTAGTGCTAAACGGCACCAGCAGCGGCGTTTGCCCACCCAATCTTGACTGGATTCTTCCTGACCGTGCCGGGCTCGTGATTGCGGATGCCGTCTCGGCAGCTTTTACGCGGCACATCGACTTCGATCGGATCGATGTTCTGTGCTGGTCATGGCAGAAAGCCCTTGGCGGTGAAGGCGGTCACGGCATGATCGCGCTCTCTCCTCGAGCCCAGGCACGACTAAAAGCCGGCGAACATAAGCCTGTAGCCAGGCTCATGAGACTGCACAACCCCGACGGATCTGTCAACAAAGCGTTCTTTGGCGGCCGGACGATCTCGACCCCCAGCATGTTCGCCGTCGAGGACATCCACTCTGCGCTCGACTGGGCCGAAGCGTGCGGTGGACTACCCGCGCTCCTGAACAGGGTTGCCAATAATTATGCTGTCGTGGACGACTGGGTGAACTCTACTCCCTGGATCGATTGGATTTGCACCAATCCGGCAGCACGCTCCACCTGTTCAATTACTCTTCGGCTTGTACGAGGGCAGTCCGCTGCCGGCGAGAAAGTGGACGACGGTAAAATTGTTGCGGGGATGATCCGTCTACTCGAAAGCGAGGGCGCGGCTTTTGACATCTGGAGCTACGGTGACGCGCCACCGGGATTCCGGATATGGGCGGGGCCTACGGTCGAGACAGACGACTTGGCGATTTTATGCGAGTGGCTGGCGTGGGCTTATAGCGATTGCGAGGCCAGCATACCACCCGAAGCGGGGGTCGTGCGTCACGGCTACTTTCCGACCTCCAAGGCGAGCGCGGTTCAGCCAAGGATGGAGCCGGCTTGTCCTCAAATCGCGGGCCTCGAAAGCCCACCTCCCCAGACGCTGGCAGATTGCTATGACGCGATACTTTTCGACGCGACGGGGGTCCTGATCAGCGAAAATGAAGCCCTGCCTGGCGCTGTTGATATCCTGGCCCGACTTAATGTGTCCGGTCAGCCATACTATATCGTGACGAACATCAGCAGTGGATCGGAGACGGCAATATTCGCACGTCTCCGCCGCGCGGGACTTCCGATTCCGGCGGTCGACCGTATCGTGTCCGCGGGAGGTGTTGCGCGATATCGCGTACTCGAAGAGTTGGCAGCCGGACGGCTAGTTTTATGTGTGGGCAGTGCACATGCTGCGCATGAGATTTTCGGCAAGCATCCAAATCTCCATTGCGCTGATACGGCCGAGACATTTGACATACTCGTGGTGCTCGATGACGAAGGTTACGATTTTAAACGGGCTACCGATCACATCCTGTCGACTTTTCAACAAAGACTAATCGAGACGGGCGAAATGCCCCGTATTATAGCGGCGAACGCGGACATCATTTATCCTAGCAAAAACGGCACACTCATCTTTGGACCAGGCATAATAGGGCCAATGCTTCAGGCTGGATTAGCGCCCTTCAGTGCTCCTCCAATCTCTGTAGAGATTATGGGCAAGCCAGGAAGAGCGATTTTCGAAGAATGCATCGCTCGGGCAGGTACCGACCGTCTTTTGATGGTTGGCGATCAGGTTGATACCGATATCAAGGGCGCAAAGGCTGCAGGGCTCGACGCAGTTCTTGTAACCACTGGCCTCAACAACTCCGGCGAGTTGCGTCAAGGCGAGAACGGCGCTCCTGATTATGTCGCAAAGAACCTCCATCAAATCTTCGACGGCAGTTTGTTTCCACACCTTTGATCAGCGAAGCATTCCAGCACGACAAATCAGGTTTGGGCAGCTTGCAGCGAGATTGCGGAGCTGACAAGGCGCATCTTTGGCGACAGCGGTTGAGCGCCGCAGCATAGTTATGAGGGAGATGGCGTTTATCGTTTACTATTTCGGCGAAAGGGTCCTGATGATGCATGCCACTTTGTGGGTGTTTTGGGCCCGCCAAAATTTGTCGCAGATTTGCAAAGTGCACAGGCAGATGTAATGAGACACAGTGATGCCGTGGCCGCCTGGGGGCGGTGTGACTGGACGCCGGCGGAGAAGGCGTGGATCGCTGCGGAAAGTGGGCAGCCAGGCGGCAACATCCAGCCGTCGCATCGGGGCGTCAGCCGCGGCCTGCTTCAGGTCTAGCGGGGGCCGGCGAGGCTGTGAACCCAGATGTCATGACGGAGGCGACTGCTCTTCAGTTGCTTGAGATGGGTGGAAGCCGCCTTGACCTGACCGGTTTGGTCGAACCAGGCTTGGCGGTTGCTGTTGTGGGTGCCCTGCGAGTGGTGCAGCGATTGCCCCTGCGGTTGAGGAGAAAGTCATTGTAGCGACACAGCCGTCGATTTCCGCCGCGGCATAAGCCGCCTGATTGCGCTGGTCACGGCCGCTCTTGCGACCGCGTCTTTGTATTCCGCCCAAGCGCAGTGATAGGGCTGCGGCTCATATTTTGGGACGGCAACACGCGCGCTCTAGGCGCCTTCCCAGCGGGGAGGAGGTTCAGGATCCGGAGGCAGCCGAGGGTTCCACGTCGTATGAAAGGAAAGTGATGACCAAGAAAAAGGCCGCTCGCAATAACGTAAGCATACCGATCATCAGCAAGGAAACCGGAAGCGCAAGGGTTTATTCTGAGCTCCGCCACAACATCCTCAACATGTCTTTGCCGCCCAGCTACCCGTTGGACGAGGTCAGCCTCAGCCAGCATTTCAATCTTTCGAGATCGCCGATCCGCGAAGCGCTGGTCAGGCTGGCGAGCGAAGGGCTCGCTCTGACGCTTCCAAACAGAAGCACCATCGTCGCCCCGCTCGATTTCCGCAGCGTACCCGAATATTTAGACGCCCTCGACCTCCTACAACGCGCCACGCACCGGTCAGCGGCTTTGCACAGGTCGGAAGAAGAACTTAAGGAAATCGAGGAGGCCGAACGGTCATTCCGCTTGGCCGCACAAGAAGGTTGTGAGAGCGGCGAGTGGCTGGCGATCATCGAGGGCAACTACAATTTCCACATGACGGTCGCGAGGGCGGGTCGGAACCAGTATTTAGCCAGCTTCTACAAGCGCGCGCTTGAGGAAGGCAGGCGTATGCTCTACTTCCGCAACGAATTCCTTTTCAAAAGCCTCGGAGCGACCGTGGATCGGCTTAATCTCGGTCACGTCGAGATCGTGGAGGCCATTCGTGATCGGGACGCCGACCGAGCCGAGCAGTTGGCGTACGAGCACGCCAGCCAGTTTAAGGGGAACTTTCTCGAGTATCTAGAGCAGTCAGTCACTGCAAAAGTGAAGATCGTGATGGTAGGCCGGGCTGCTGGCCGATAGATCATTTCGTGGCAAGGGCGGGTTTCGAAATCTGACTCCCCGCACGATGGTTTCGATGGTCGAATTCACAATGCCGCGACGAATCTTCACCGAAAGGCTCTCTGAGACGATTCAACCGAAAGCTGAGCGAAGGGGTTCGGCTCAGCGAAAGCCATCTGTCGATCGGCGTCGCTGTAGCAGAGGATCCGGGCTCGCGTGTGTCGGACAAGCTCGCCGTGCCGGTGAGCGGCGAAACTCGGTTGCGAAATAATCCGCGCGGTCGGAATTCGAGCCGTCGGAAGCGCCACATGTAATTGGCATCGACGACGGGCTTGGCGCAAAAGGTAGCGCCGGCGTCTAGCCGAGGGCCCCGTCGCGGTGCGCCCGATGCAACGCAGGTCGCCGACCGCTGGCATCTCTTCCAGACATGGGCAAAGCGCTGCATCTAGCCGTCGGCCGCCATCGGTAGGCGGTCAATGCCGCCGGAAAGGCCACGGCGCGGCCGAGATGGCCGCAGACGCCGAGCCGGACCCTTCGGTCGGGATTGATTGCCTGCGCCAGTCGAGGCGCAACCAGCGCAGCGAGCTCTATGATGCTCAATCCTTCAGTTCGGGAGGCCGGCATGGATCCTTTTCGAGACTATCTCTAAAAGCACGGGGGAAGACCAGCGCAACGGGCTGTGGACCGAAATTAAGCACCATGGCTTTGAAGGCAGCAGGGCGACCGTCTACAGGTAGATCCCCGCCCCGCAATGCGCCGGAGCTTTCGATCGCGGGCGAACTTTTGCTGCAGTGGTAGGCGGCGACGATGATACCGGCCTCAAGCAATGGATTGGTAACGCCGCGGACAGCGAACAGGCCTCCGTTGCAGCAGGCACGGCCGTTTCGACCAGGGTACGCCTTGCCGCGTGACCACGTCGGCAAACGAATGCCCATCAGCTGCATCATCGAGGCGCAGTTCGTCGATACGGCTTTGGCGATCTCGTTGTCGGTTTATCATAGAGGGGCCGGCCGACGCGATCATCCCAGCTTCGGAGACCAGCACGCGCTAGCCAATCTCTTTGATCAGACCGGCCAGCGAGTCACCGCTTACGACTGGCTAGAACGGCGCTCAGGCCGACACCGCTGAGGGCCCGGCAGGTCGCAGTCTACCTTCGCCCATCGCTGCGCTCGGTGGACGGGGAGGGCGGGCCCTTCTACAAGTGCGTCTCGAAGAAGCCGTATCCCGCCAAGCAACTGGCGCGGAACACGGCGCCAGCTCAAGGGAACTTCCTTCAACTTCTGGAGCGATCCAACACTTCAAAATTGAAGATCGTAACGTCCTGAATAGGCTCCGGCCGCGGATCGAGGACGAGGTGTCGCAACGTTACTTGAGCAGGTCGAAGGCGTCGCCCCAGCAATCGGACACCATGTACCCAAGCTGGTAGGGGTCGGTCGGGTCGACGCCGATTTGATGAATGCCGTGAATCCAACCGCGCCCGGAAATCCTAGGCAATATGCCGGCCTTGCCAGCCACCTTAGTCGTTCCGATGATCGAGACCTCGAACTCGCTGTCGATGATCGAGCGCGCGATCCGCTTTTCGCCTTCCGCGAACTGGCCACGCGCATACATGGCCGCGAGCCGGGCGCTGTTGCCCGTGCCGCATGGCGAACGGTCGACGCGGCCCGGAGGGACGACCGTGACGCCTTTCATCCGGCCCTGGTCGTCGCCGCCGACGAACATCGTGTAGGACAGCCCGCTCAGACCGGCTATCTCGGGATGCCGGACGTTGAGCTGGGTATCTATGGCCCGATGGATACGGCAGCCGAGATCGACCAGCTTCCTGGCATTCTCGGTCGTCAGCTTCAGGCCGAACTGGTCGGGATCTATGAGCCCGTAGAAGACGCCGCCATAGGAAATGTCCACCACCACCTTGCCAAGACCTGGGACATCCACCTCGGCGTCCAGGAGCAGCGGGAACGACGGCGGCATGTCGAGAGTGACGCGCTCGCATTTCCCGTTTGAACATTTGGCAACGGCCTTGACGAGGCCGGCCGCGGTTTCGATTGTGACGACCGTCTCGGGCTCCTTCATCTCGACCATACCGGTCTCAAGAAGCACCGTGACGAGGCAGATGCTGTTGGAGCCGGACATGGCATGCGCCTTGTCGCCCTGCAGGATAATTAATGCGGCGTCGGCCTCGGGGTGCACCGGTGGCAACAGGAGATTCGTGCTCATCTGCGCGCATCCCCGGGGCTCATTCACCAGGAAGCGGCGCAGCCGGTCGTCCACGTTGTTTATGTGCAGAAGCTTGTCGAGAATTGTCTCGCCGGGAATCGACAGAACACCGCCGGTGATGACACGACCGACGTCTCCTTCGGCGTGTGCTTCCACCATCGTGAAGGTCTTGCTCCAGCGCATTTGGCGCTCCTCAAACTTGGCGAATAAGGCTCGCAGGGTAAGCCTATCGGTCGGCCTTGTCTACATAATGACGACAACTAACTTCCTGCTGCTGGATGCCAACCGGCGCACTATTTCAAGCGGGGCGCGTACGGAGCCGATCCGGGCAGCATATTCTTCGGACGCCTGGTCGGCGGTGACATGTCATAGGGACCGTCCACGGGAAGCCGGCCGGCTCTGCCCCTCGAGCTTCTCGAGATATTGCCGGGAACGCGTACTGCAGATGCAACTCTTGACTCGCTCACCCGCCGTTGCCCTGATCCTGTGGACGCCGGCGTTCCTAGTGGAAATCTGGCGCGGGCCTGGAACGGAAGGTGAGGATTACCTAGGACGTTCGAAACGATCGATCCGCGAACGGCTGCCCAGCTTGTTGGTTTCCCCTCAGGAGTTCCAACATGATCTCCGCCGAGACCGCGGCATCAGGTGGCGATTGCCATTTTCGAGGTGATGCTCCGCTCCATGTATTCCAAGAAGTCCCCCTTGAACTGCCTCGCATGTTCGTGGGCAAGGCGTTCGGCCTCGTTTGCATCTTGAATGCGGATGGCTTCGACCATTTCTCGGTGGTGCTGGTTCAGGCGCTCTACTGTGGAACCCAAGCTTTTGAAGAGGAATTCACTGTGAAAGTAGAGCATCCGTCGCCCTTCTTCCAGAATCCGCTTATAGAATCCGGCAAAATACTGGTTGCGGCCCGCCTGCGCGATCCGGATGTGAAAATCGTAATTACCTTCGATCATAGGCAGCCAGTCGTTGGTATCGAAACTGAGCTTCGCTTTCTTCTCGAATACCACAAGTGTAGCTTCGATTTCCTCCACGTCCCGCTGAGAGCGGCAAATTGCAGCTGAGCGATGGGTAGCGCGCTGCAGAAGATCCAAAGCATCCAGATATTCGGGCACACTGCGGAAATCGAGAGGAGCTACGATCGTGCTGCGATTCTGAAGCGTAACGACCAATCCCTCACTAGCAAGGCGCACCAGGGCCTCGCGGATAGGGGACCGCGAAAGTTGGAAGCGTTTTCCCAACCCTACCTCGTCCAATGGGGCGCTGGGTGGCAGCACCATGCTCAGAATATTGTGGCGGAGCTCGGTATAGACCCGGGTACTTCCGGTTTCCCGGGGAACCGTGGTCTCTCGCGCCGCTGTTTTTTTTACTAGCATAGTCGTCCGTATCCTCGCTCCAGATCAGCTTGATCACCCAGACCTTCGAAGCGCCTCAACGGATTCGCTCAACGGGTCTACCATGATGTTCGGGTGGTTACTATTACCGAGATCGGTCAAGGTCGACAACCTGCATACAACGTTGTGCAACGCCGACTCCAGAGGGGTTTTCATCATTCTGGCGGGCGATCGCCGCAGGGCTAGGTAGCAAAGATGCTGCGCTCGAAGCGGAGTGCCGCAGCCTGTGGGCACCAGATGGTTCCGACAAGCGGCGGTATGCCACCGCGATGTTCATTCTCAGCAAAGCGCTGGTCTGGCGATATCTGTCATTGGCGGGGTACGAGGGCGCACATCTCAGGCCAAGCTTGCGCTCAACGCCACCGTGCGGGCTTTTTCTGGAGGCAACTCCGTCCAGCGCCTCTGCCGACGTTTCCAAGCCAGGGTCTTTTTCGGTCGGCATTGAGGACCGCTGCGACAGGGCGATATCGTCGACGCTGTGGATGCTTAGGTCTGTGCCTACTGGCGCAGCTGCCCGTTTGTGTTCTCGTTGGTGCCGCGCTGCGATAGATTTTCGGATCGCAGAGGTAAATTTGGACACCGGCATCCATGCCGGCGGCCCTTCCACGGAACTGCGGACCATGAACGGGAGCGCCGCTCGGGGCCACGACAAACGCCGGCAAGTTGCTGGTGCCATGAGTAGATACATGCGAAAGCGAAAAGCCTTAGGAAAACGCTCAAGCAGGAAGAAGTGCGGTGCCTCACCTACAAAGACGCCGCCGACGCAGGCAAGCGGATCGGGTCTTCATCGCATCCATCTTCAACCAGCAGCGGGCTGCACTCGGCGAGGAATACTAACAGAAGCATTCACGCCCTTCACGCGCACCTTCACGCTGACGACAGATGGAAAACGCAGCATAAGTTTAAGACGGAGAACTGACCGCGATTTCTGTGTCTCAGTTTACAGGTGTACTCCTTCCCTGTCCGGCTCTGCAAAGGCGCACACGAAGGTTCGAACGGCAGCGTTGCAACAAAACTCGAAATAAAATTCGCAGAGTCTTAACGCCGCAAGATCGTTGACGATGGTAGTCTCGGGGCAAGGTCTGAGGTCAAGCGCGGCTACAAAGATGCCGACAATCCTCCGGACCGCTGCACGGCACGCATAGAAGGGTCCACAGCCGATGGCAAGAGCGCTGATCCTGATTGGAGGTACGGTAATGGGCTCGGGTCTGCTCTACGTCCAGGCCGCTCAGCGTCTTGGCCTCCAGCCAATTACCCTTTCGGCTGATCCAACTCGGTATGACCATTTCACGGCGAAAGGGGCTGAGACAATCCGTGTTGATACAGACGATCTGGATGCGCTGATCCGCGAATGTTCCCGGCTCCGTGCAACCTATGACATTGCTGGCATCACAAGTGCTGCGGATTCGTTCTATGCGACAGCCAGCAAGCTTTGTCGGCACTTCAATCTACCTGGACCGAACCCGGAAGCTATTGAACAATGCTTAGATAAGTACACTCAGCGTCAACTTCTCGCAGCCTCAGGCGTTCCGGTACCTGCTTATCGCTTGGCGGCCAATGCAGCGGATGTAGCCGATTCTGCCGCGGAAATCGGACTGCCGGTGATCGTTAAGCCTGCGGTGGGCAGCGGCAGCGTCGGCGTCCGATTGTGCTCCACTGCCGATGAGGTGGTCGAACACACGAACCATCTGTTGGGCGGGCAGCACATATGGCGGTCTGCGCCAAGGATGCTGATCGAAGAATTCGCGCAAGGGCCCTATTATACCGCTGAGATAATGGGGAATGAGGTCGTTGCAATTGGCACCGGTGACTTCGACTGCCCGCCGCATTTCGTTTGTCGTGGGTTCACATATCCGGCCCAGCTGACTGATGACGAGTATGAGCGTATCGTAGCTGTTTCGCTGAGCTGTTTGCGCGCTCTTGGCCTTGGCTGGGGGCCAACGAACGTTGAACTCCGGTGGACGACGCGTGGGCCAGTCGTCATTGAGGTCAATCCGCGCCTTGCTGGCACGCCCTTTCCTCAACTCGTTCGTCTGGCTTACGGTGTCGATCTCATCACCGAGCACATAAACCTTGTTATCGGCAATGAATGGGATTTGCGAAGAAGGCATTCGCACATTGCGGCCGCGCGGCACCTGATTGCTGATCGCGATGGCACCCTTGATTGGATCGACGGGGACAGTCAGGCGGCTGCTATATCAGGTGTCACCGAGGTCAAATTTTACGTTCAACCCAAGAAGCCGATTCTCAGAAAAGGCGACTATCGAGACTGTATCGGACATGTCATCGCCGCTTCATTCAGTCTTCCCCGCACCGAGGCGATACTTCAGCGTGCCGTCGACGTGATCGGTTGGTCGATCACACCATTTCCCGGCCGTTGACGAACAAAAACAATGCGCGGCCCTCACCTCCCTGACTGATGAAAAGAAAGCGGCTAACGGAAAAGCATCATCATCACAATACCGCGCGAGCATGAGACGGGGGACAAAGGCGGGTGATCTGGCCCTGCAAGCGCCGACGCTTTACAATTGGTGCGATCAGAGAACCTCATCTACAGTCCCGCCTCAAATCCCGATTGAGAATCGCCTTCGTCAAACTCAAGGCCGAGACAATGCATCAAGGCTCTGCGGCGCGCGGTCGGCAACCGCAACATGGACAGCACGGGTCCATCGCCTGCGGCCGGGCGACGAACACCACGCTGTCTGCGTGCGGGAGAATTGGACAACCGAAAAGCTCGGGTGAAATCAGCGAGCGACGGCATAAAGGGGGCAATCACGGCGTCGACTGCGACCGACACTAAGCTGGTCACCCCGTCGCTGCCCGAACCTGGTGTGTGGACCTGCACCGCTTCCGCGGATGCCTGGGGCCGGGTGCGGGCGAAATCCATCGAGGCTCGCGGCGCTGAACATAGGGGCGCATCAAGAAGCCGTATGTACGTCAGCAGTTGCGAGTCTCAACCGGATGCAGCTGACCTGTTGCATTGGCGGATCCATAAACGTGTCCCGACTCTCTCATGTACGCAATTGAATCGATGTGCAGAAACTCGCTTGTATGGCCTCTGCTCAGCCTGGCACGACTTTTGAAACGTCTCTCGTGAGGCGGCAGGAGTTGGCGAGCGATATTCATATCGTGGGTGAGATTGCGATTACTGGAGCGAAGAAGGGAAGCAGCATGTCAGGTCAGGCATCAAGTGCAGAGCGCGGCGAAATTCAGGGGGCGAAGTACGATTTTACGGCAACCTACAATCGCAGGTGGCCGCACGCCTATTTTCGGGCGCATCTGGCCCTGGACTATATGATTGCAGATCGGGCCAAACCGATCTTCGAAAGGATCTTCGCCGATTATCGACGCGTTCGAAACAAGACGAGGTTGAAGATAATCGATGTCGGTTGCTCCTATGGTGTCAACGCTGCCTTACTGCGAACCGATCTCGATCTCGACGATCTGTATGCTGCCTATCTGGGACCCAGCGGATTGCTCTCAAGCCGACAGGCGATCGAGCATCGCGCCTTTTTTCGCAATCAGGGCCTCCGTGACGACATCCAGTTCGTCGGCGTGGATCCATCATTCCGGGCTGTTCGCTATGCGCTCGATCTGGGCCTAATAGAGGCTGGCGTCACGACTGATCTTGAAACGCGTGACTTGACGGTCAAGGAACGTAGCGCACTCGCCGATGCGGATATCCTCATCAGCACCGGCTGTGTGGGTTACGCCACTGAGGCAACCTTTGCACGCGTTTATGAGGCGTCGGCGACGTCACACCCGTGGGTCGTCGCCTTTGCAATGCACCCCTTCAGTTATGACGACATCGCGGCGGCCCTTCGGGCTTTCTCGTTGGAAACAAGGCTCGTAGAACAGTTCAGACAGCGCCAGCGCCGCTTCTCCAGATCGACGGAACGGCAGGCGATCCTGAAGGCTATGGCCGAACTCGGCATGGAGGATCGCCTAGAGCGCACGACCGGCTACATCTATGCGTCCTGCTACATCTCCGCACCGCCAGGCGAATGTCGCCTTCGCCTACGCGGCTAAACGGCGAAATGCTGAAGAGGTCGCCGAAGACGTATCCCGGCGGCATCCGAATGTGGGTACATGTAGGTCGCCTGCAGGAGCCATGGGGAGAACACAGCTAGGCCATGGCAGCGGCATCGACTTACGGGACGCAAGGACCAAAGACTGCATACCGGCAACCTCCCAGTGTGTGAAACTAGCGCAGGCAAACGATGGCCTGCCGGGCAAGGACCGGCGGTAATCTTGCAGCTCCGTCATGACCCTCCTGGCTTCAGCATCCGCGATCATCGCGGCGAGCCGGCCCAGCACCTTTGCCGCGCGCCGCGGCCTCCTGCTTCTTCCAGGCAGGTGGGTCGGGCCGCTGCTCTCCGCTTCAGTTGCATGGCGCAATCGGAAAAGGGACACCCGAAAAAGTAGTCCCTGATAACACGGAGAATGGCAGAATGGCAGGGCACTGCGCAAAGCGCTCGGTTCCCCATGTACGGGCGCGCCGCCTATCCACTCCTCGAGAGCCGACTGCTGGCAGCTGCTTGACGCCGCACAATCAGTGGCGGACGTAAAGGCGTCAAAACGCCCTCTACATGGCCGCGTTGTCGGCTAGTCGCTACAACAAAGACCTTGCGGTCTTCGCCACACGGCTACCCAACGCAGGTAAACCAGCAAAAGTCATCCTCGTCGCCGTCATGCGAAAGTTGGTTATTACAGCCAATGCACTCGTCGCCAGCGATCACATCTGCAGCCCAATCGCTCCTTGACAACAACACAGATGCTCGAATCCTGACATTAACTCCGACAGTGTCTCGCTGCTGGCCCCCATTGGAGACCAATCCAGCGGGACCCTCGGGCCTCTCCTGTCCATTCTGGGAGGCGACGTGCATCGGAGTGTCGAGTACGCGACGCGGTGATGTTCGACTTAGCCTCCCGACTTCTCATGTAAGCAATTGAGCTGGTGTGCAGAAACTCGCTTGTATGGCCTCTGCTCAGCCTGGCACGACTTTTGAAACGTCTCTCGTGAGGCGGCAGGAGTTGGCGAGCGATATTCATATCGTGGGTGAGATTGCGATTACTGGAGCGAAGAAGGGAAGCAGCATGTCAGGTCAGGCATCAAGTGCAGAGCGCGGCGAAATTCAGGGGGCGAAGTACGATTTTACGGCAACCTACAATCGCAGGTGGCCGCACGCCTATTTTCGGGCGCTTCTGGCCCTGGACTATATGCTTCCAGATCGGGCCAAACCGATCTTCGAAAGGATCTTTGCCGATTATCGACGCGTTCGAAACAAGACGAGGTTGAAGATAATCGATGTCGGTTGCTCCTATGGTGTCAACGCTGCCTTACTGCGAACCGATCTCGATCTCGACGATCTGCATGCTGCCTATCTGGGACCCAGCGGATTGCTCTCAAGCCGACAGGCGATCGAGCATCGCGCCTTTTTTCGCAATCAGGGCCTCCGTGACGACATCCAGTTCGTCGGCGTGGATCCATCATTCCGGGCTGTTCGCTATGCGCTCGATCTAGGCCTAATAGAGGCTGGCGTCACGACTGATCTTGAAACGCGTGACTTGACGGTCAAGGAACGTAGCGCACTCGCCGATGCGGATATCCTCATCAGCACCGGCTGTGTGGGTTACGCCACTGAGGCAACCTTTGCACGCGTTTATGAGGCGTCGGCGACGTCACGCCCGTGGGTCGTCGCCTTCGCATCGCACCGCTTCGGTTACGACGACATCGCGGCGGCCCTTCGGGCTTTCTCGTTGGAAACGAGGCTCGTAGAACAGTTCAGACAGCGACAGTGCCGCTTCTCGCCGACGGAACGGCAGGCGATCCTGAAGGCTATGGCCAAACTCGGCATAGAGGATCGCCTAGAGCGCACGACCGGCTACATCTATGCGTCCTGCTACATCTCCGCACCGCCAGGCGAAGCGCGAACGTCTGCCAGGCTGGCCAGCGAAGGGCTCGTGCTTGATGAGAGTTCTTCTGCTCGGAAGTGCCGATGACGAGCGCCTTGCGATTGGCAAGTTTTGAGGTCAGGGGTGACTCCCACGTTGCAGGGTGCTGACCATCGCTGATCCAGCAGGCGATGCATCAGGTGCTGATGCCGCTGTTCGATCCGGGCTTGCTCCCGATCGAGGTCGTCGAGCAGGATGTTCGACAACAGCGGCGACAAGGGGCCGCCCTGCGGCATTCCCTCCGTCCGCCCGCCCATCATCGAAAACCCGTTGACAAAAGCATATGAACGACAATATGTCGACATTAAGAGGAGGCAGGGCGGACCGAAGTTGTGAGCCCGCGCGAGACGACTATTCGCAATTCCTTCATATTGATGGAGATTTCAAATGCAGATACCTCAACTGAGCGGCATCCTGACGGCGCTCGCCACCCCTTATGATGATAGCGGCCGTCTGGACCTGCAGGCCTTGGACAAGCTCGTTGAGTTTCTCATCTCCAATGGAGTGCACGCCCTCATTCCGGGTGGTTCCACGGGCGAATACTATTCCCAGACACTTGAGGAACGGAAAGCCGTCCTGGAGCGGGTGGCCGAGATCGTGAAGGACCGCATTCCGCTTTATGTTGGCGCCAATAGCATGCGGCCCGAGGAGACGATTGAGCTCACCAAATTTGCCGAAGGCCTGGGCTATGGAGCGCAGTTGCTGGCGGCTCCGCCTTACTCCCTACCGGGAAAGTCGGAGCTCATTGCTCATTTCCGCAACATCGCCAAGAACACCTCGCTGCCGATCATCCTCTATAATTTCCCGGCCCGCACCGGCGTGGACATGGACAAGGGGTTCCTCGAAGGCGTCCTCGATATCAACAAGATCTTCGCCATCAAGGAATCGAGCGGTTCAATCTCCCGCTATTACCAGCACATGGTCCTCTATCCCGAGCTGCAACGCGTCTGCGGTTTCGATGATCAGGTCTTGGACCAATTCCTGTGGGGCACGCGCTCCTGGATCGCCGGCGCTTCCAACTTCCTGCCGGCAGAACACGTCGCCCTATACAACGCGTGCGTCGAGAGGGAAGACTTCTTGCTGGGACGTAAGCTGATGAAGGCAATGATGCCTTTGATCTACTTGCTGGAGAACGGAGGTAGGTACAATCAGTACGTCAAATACGGCGTGTCGCTCGCTGGCATTCCGATCGGCGATGTGCGCGCGCCGCTGACCGGCCTGTGCGACGCGGAGCGCTCCGAATTCCGTAAGCTCTACGAAGACCTCAAGTCGCAGAACATCGCCTCCTGGGTGCATTGAAAGTACCCCAACCGGTTGAGGACATAAGATGACCGTCAATATCAAGATCCCCGCGACTTTCGAGACGCGCCCGTTCATCAACGGCAAATATTGCGGCACGGAACGCGGCGAAACTTTTGCGACTTTGAACCCTGCCACAGGCAAGGAATTGGCGCAGGTTTGCTCGGGCGATGAGGCCGACATCAATAAGGCCGTCGCAGCCGCGCGCGCTTCTTTCGAAAGCGGGTCGTGGTCGCGCCAAACGCCGCGCGACCGCAAGAAGACCCTTCTGCGCTTCGCCGATCTGATCGAAAGGAACATCGAAGAGCTCGCGTTGATCGAGACGCTCGATTGCGGAAAGCCTCTCAATGATTCCCGCAACGTCGATCTTCCCGACAGTATCGAGACGCTGCGCTGGCATGCCGAAGCGACGGACAAGCTCTACGACCAGATGTCTCCCGCCCCAGTCGACGTCGTTTCCATGATCTTGCGCGAGCCCGTCGGGGTTGTCGGCGCGGTCCTGCCGTGGAACTTCCCGCTGTTTGTCGCCATGTGGAAGATTGCGCCTGCCCTCGCTACCGGCAATTCCATCGTCATCAAGCCTGCGGAACTGACCTCGCTCTCGCTGCTGCGCCTTGCGGCGATCGCCGCCGAAGCCGGTCTCCCCGAGGGCGTGCTTAACGTCGTGCCAGGCATGGGCCCCACCGCCGGCCGCGCACTCGGCATGCACATGGACGTGGACTGCATCAGCTTTACAGGCTCCGGTGAGGTTGGCCGCCACTTCCTGAAATATGCCGCCGAATCGAACATGAAGCGCATCGTTCTGGAATGTGGTGGCAAGAGCCCTGCGATCGTACTCGATGATGTGACCGACTTCGGGCCGGTGGTCGAGCAGATCGCGGCTGGCTTCCTTTTCTGCCAAGGAGAAAACTGCTCTGCCGGCACACGCCTGATCGTTTCCGAGAAGGTCCGGGAACCTTTGCTCGAGAAGCTCAAGGAAACCGTCAAGACCTGGAAGGTAGGAGATCCGCTGGATGCTGCAACGAAGATCGGAGCCATGATCGAAGAGCCGCATATGCAGAAGGTCCTCTCCTATATCGAGAAGGGCCAATCCGAGGGCGCTAGGCTGACGCTGGGCGGCAATCAGGTATTGACGGGTTCCGGCGGCTATTTCATCGAGCCGACCATCTTCGAAGACGTGTCGAACGATATGGCGATCGCGCGCGAGGAGATTTTCGGCCCCGTCCTGTCGGTCATCACTGTGCATGACGACGCCGAGGCCGTTCGCATCGCGAATGACACCAATTACGGCCTGGCGGCATCTCTCTACACCAACGATCTCAACCGAGCGCACTTGATCGCACGCTCGATCCGCGCCGGCACCGTGTCGGTCAACTGCTATTCCGAAGGCGATTTCGCCGTTCCGTTCGGCGGCTACAAAGAATCAGGTTTCGGCGGGAAGGATAAGGGCTTGGCCGCCCACGACCAGTATACCGAAGCAAAGGCCATCTGGATGCAACTGCGCTAGTTTGTGCAGGGCTGGGTGGACGTTCAGATAACCGATTAAGTGAGGAGGCTCTTATATGAGCGTCAAGAACATTGTGCAGGCGTTTGAGATGTCGGAGTATCGCGCACGCCTCGATAAAGTACGTGCTCGAATGTCGAAGGCGGGGATGGACGCGCTATTAGTTATCTCGAAGGCCGATCAGTTCTATCTCCTCGGGTGCGACGCCCCCGATGCCAGCGATCACGCTGTGCTCGTGACGCTTGATGACGATCCTTATTTCATCCTGCGCAAGATGGACGCTGACGGTGCGACGGAAGCCGGATGCTGGCTCTCGAAAGATCGGGTTATCGCATATCCGGAAAGCTACGTAGGCGGCACAGGTGAGCAAAGCGTCTGGGAATTCATCGGTCAATTTGTCAAGAGCAAGGTGAAGGCGTCCGCACGTATCGGCGTTGAAGTGTCCGCGCTGGGCGTGTTCAGCTATCCAAAGCTTGCCGCCGCATTGGGAGGTCAGGAGCCGATCGACGCTAGTGACCTGGTAGGGGCATGCAAGGTGGTCAAGTCCGAGCGCGAACTTTTCTACATGCGCCAGGCGGCCATGATCGCGGACCGGGCTATACTCGCTGGCATCGACAAGATCGCCATCGGCGCTAGGCATCCTGACGCAGTCGCTGCGACCATGTCAGCGCTGTGTGCCGGCACCAAAGGCATTCCCGGCGGACCGGCGCCCCTTGTTTATCTCCGTGGCGGCGAGTTCGCCAAAGCGCCGCACCAGCCTTGGATGGACGACGGATTCGCGGCTGGGCAGGAATATTATCTGCTATGTAGCGCGACCCGGCTACAGTACCCAGCTCCATTGGCGCGGATAGCTCATCTAGGTCCAGTTGTGCCACACCGGAAGCATCGGCATGAGGGTGCCATGGCCGGGTTCCATGCGGTAGTCGATGCTATGCGCCCGGGCGCGACCTGCGCTGATGTGGCGCGCGCATATCAAAGGGCTATTCGCCCGTACGGGTTCATCAAGGAGGACGGGCGCTTCGGTTACTCCCTTGGGCTCGGCTTTATCGATGGCCCTAGTTTAGCATTTAACAACTACACCGAGATCGTGGCCAATATGACCTTCCATTTCGAATCTACTTTCATTGATCGCGGAGAAACGTACTTGCTCAGTGACACTGTTCAGGTCACCGATACTGGCGCGGAGCTGCTCACCACGGTGCCCCGCGACCTTTTCGAGCGTCCTGCGTGAACATCGGAGTAACAAATTGATCTGCCACCTGCGTGGTCTTTAGCTCGCGAATTCCGTCCGACGAGCCCCTAAGAGGAGCTCGATTGGCAAGGCAAATGGAAGCGGGCCTTGAAGGCTACGACCGATGATCTGACACAGAGAGTTAGAACGCAATAGGATACCTGCGCTATGACGATTGCTCAACAAGGAGATTAGTATGACCACTCTGGAAGGCATTTGCGTTCCTATCTGCACGCCCTTTAAGGACGATGGCGCAACCCTCGACATTGCGGCCTTCGAGGAAAATATCGACTCGCTTGTCGAAAGCGCCGTGCATATCATTGCGGTCAATGGCGGCACCGGCGAATTTCCGTTCCTGTCAGAATCTGAAAAACGCGAGCTGGCCGAAGTGGCCTGCAGACGCGTCAATGGCCGAGTCAAAGTGATCGTCCAGACCTCGGCAATCCGCACCGAAGATGCGGTGGAGAACTCAAGGCACGCCGAAGGCGTCGGTGCTGATGCGGTTCTGGTCCTGCCGCCTTATTTCGAAGGCCCGGGCGAAGAGGGCGTGCGCTGGCACTATGAACAAATCGCCAAGGCGATCAAAACGCCGATCATGGCCTATAACATCCCGGTCTATACCCAATTCGACATCACGCCGGAGATCTTTGCCCGCTTTTCGGCGATCGAGGGGGTGGATTACATCAAAGATAGCACCGCCGATCCCAGCCGCATCGAAAAGCTGACAGCACAGGGCGCCAAAGTGTTCTGCGGCTGTGACTTTCTCAATTTTTTCGCACTTGTGAACGGCGCCGCCGGGCTGTTTACCGGTTCCGGGAACGTAGCGCCAGCACAGATCCGTAAGCTCTGGGATCTGGTGAAGTCCAAGGACTATGAGCAGGCCCAAAACGTCTGGAAGACGCTTCAGCCGATTAGCCGTCTGCTTTGGACGCTGCCCTTCAATCCGGTCGCTAAGGCCGGGAGCGAGATGACCGGCCGTAGGGTCGGCCTGTGCCGCATGCCTGTGCCGCCGCTGAAGCCGGACGAGATGAAGTTGGTCGAAGCCGCGGTCGAGGCGCTTTCGGCCTGATGCCAAATCGAGCCGCCCGACATCGGGCGGCTTGAGCCTCAGATTCGCCGGTTCTAAATGACCCGTCCCCATTCCCTCGGCGCCCTTCCGCATGACGCACGACGCAGCCTTTCCAGTGGGCCGGTCATGTTGGTCGACCTTGCCGCCATCCAGCGCAACTTTCGCAAGCTGGCGCAGATAACGAGTGGCACCTGTGCAGCCATCGTAAAGGGCGATGGCTATGGCCACGGGATGCGCGAGGCATCGCGAGCGCTACAGAGCATTGGCGCCGAGCTATTCTTTTCTGCTCGTTTCGAGGATGCTTTGACGCTACGCGCCGATCTTGGCGCCGGACCACGCATCGCCGTCCTCGATGGCGTTTCGCCGGCGGATATGGTCGAAGCCCGGGCTCGGGACATCATTCCAGTGGTCAATTCGCTGGAGCACCTTCAGGTGATCTCGGCTGTGGCAAAACAGACTGCCCAGAGGGTCCCCGCTTTCATTCATCTTGATACCGCTATGAACAGGCTTGGCCTTGCCTCCGAGGATGACGAGTATGCCGAGCCATTGCTCGCGTCCTGCAGAGTTCAGGCCTACATGACGCATTTCGCCTCAGCCGACGATGTCGATATCGATCTTTGCCGCCGTCAGGTATCCCGACTGACTGAACGTGCTCAGCCCTTGCCTAGAGCGCCGTTTTCTATCGCGAATTCCTGTGGAGTTTTTCTTGGAAGCGAACTGCATGGAGACATTATCCGCCCCGGCAAATCCACGTTTGGGATCAGTCCGCTTGCTGATGCTGACAACCCGATGGAACAACCTGCGACCATACTCGCGCCTGTGGTCCAGATCCGGACGTTGAAGAAGGGCGATCCAGTCGGTTACTCCTGCACCTGGCATGCGCCTGAACCTCGACGAATTGCAATCCTCGCCATTGGTTACGCGAACGGGTTCATGCGCGACAACAGCAATAAGGGTTCTGTGGTGTTCTGCGGTCAGCGCGCGCCCGTGGTAGGCCGAGTGTCAATGGACCTGACAGCCGTGGACATCTCGGCACTTCCCGAAACGGGAGCGCATGTCGGGGCAGCGGCCGAAATTGTCGGCAGCACGATTACCTACCGGGAAGTCGCTGAAACCATCGGTACAAACGAGCACGAAGCGATAATTGCGCTTGGCCGGGGCTGTAAGCGCTTCTTCGTGAATAGGGGGGCAAATGTCTAGCCTCAGATTTGTAAGCGAGCGCTGCAGAACCGCGGTGCCACGGCTTTTCGTTTGCGACGTCGATCGAACCCTGCTGACGCATGATCACGTGTTGCTCCCAGCCGTTTCCGCGGCGGCTCGGTCGCTGCATTCGGTAAGGCTTCCCCTCATTCTGGCATCAGCGCGATCACCTGTGGGGTTGGAACGCGTGCATGCCGACGTGGGTGCTTCGGATACGGTTTGCTGCTTCAACGGCGCATGGATCGGAACGCTCTCGTCAAGAACTACGCTGAAGGAAGCGCGCCTTGATCGCGAAGCAGCGCTTGAGGCAATGACGTTGGTTCACGACCTGGGCGGAAGCCCTATCTGGTTCGATCTAGAGACTTGCTTCGTCCTTGAGTCCGATGAAACCGTTGCAAGAAGGCGCACCGATGTCACTGGCGACCGTCTTCAACTGATCAACACATTAAACGAGGCACCGAAAGCCCCTTTCAAACTGCTTGCCACTTTCCCCGAAGAGACAATCGAAGCTTCCGTTACGCTTCTATCGAGCAAGTTTTCCGGTGAGCTCACGGTAGCGCAATCGGGTCCCAATCTCGTGGAATTGGTTGCAAGTGGCGTCCAAAAGGACGTCATCGCTGCCTTTATCGCGCGCGAGTTTGGCCTCGGTTCAAAGGACGTTGCCGCAGCGGGTGACTCCGATAATGACCTTGGTCTGCTTTGCTGGGCAGGGTTGGCAATCACCGTCTCTAATGCCAAGCCGCATGTTCAAAAAGTTGCAGACATCGTGGCACCCTCTTGCGACGTTGGCGGACTGGCATTGGCTTTTGAGTGGGTGGTTGAACGCAAATCGGCCTTCGTCCGATAATTCCAAGACATCTGCGAGCACCGCCGCAACCCCGGTGGCGGAAGTCGATCGTCTCCTTTCCTTTCGATACCTCGGGAGACCTGCATGAGCCATGTCGTCATTGTTGAAACCGGCATGATCGGCCTCAGCACGGCTCGTGCGCTGTTGTCCGAAGGCTAGCCTTCATATAATCGAAACTCCCCAAATCCGTCGTTTCGCGCTTCGCGTCGGTTACAACCGAGTCTACGCCAACGTCACAACGCGTCGGATCGCACCTGGATCGTAGCCCTTGTCGGCAACCAGAAATGACATAAGGTCTTACTTTTGGCCGCCCAGCAGAGATACCGGTTTTAGAACGTCTTGCGCGGCCCCGTAAATCCGTAATTCGGCAGCAGCCCAGCGTCCACCAAGACCCTAGCCTAGAGCGTTTCACGTTTTGAGAGAATCGTAGGATTCCCACAGCGACTGGTCCGCTCGTCCGGCTAGGGATGCCTCATATCCGGTTTCTGTTCGTCAGGTCGCGGTTTTGCTCCACGCTTCCTTCAGACACCACCTCGCGGTAATGCCCTTGCGCTTTGCTAAGCCTTCACCTCCATCAGGTTGGCTAGGGGACTTTCACCCCCAAGCGGTTGAACATGCTGGGCACACGAGTTCGCGCAGCATGTCGATGGTTGGATTGGTCAGCATTTGCTGATTATCTCCATAATGAAAGTAGCCGGGGCCGCGCACATTGGCATGCTCGCCGACGGCGGCAGGTTCGGCGGTGTGCCTGGAGGCTTTGTGGGATTTGATGAGTGCGGTGATGCTCTTGCAGTTCAGGCCGCCGATATCGAGCGCACGGGCCGAAACGGCTTCGGCCTGCGCCGTGCTGATTGCCTGATAGAGCTTGAGCACGCCGAGGCATGTTCTGAAGCCCTGTTCCGGATGCGGTCTGCTGGCAAGAATTGCGATGATGAGCCCCTCGGTCTGTGGCCCGCACGAACGAGCCCAGCGCCCGAAGCGCTCGGGCGACCATTCCGCGTAACAGCGATGCGAACTGGGCATGTGGTCCGGATCGGTTCCAAAACGGGCTCCGCCATAACGGCGCTGATGGGCAGCGACGCGCTTGCCCTTGAAGAAGATCTCGATCATTCGGCTCGTCGCCCGGACATCCACCTGCTCTCGAATGAGGTTGTGCGGCACGGAGTAGAAATAGCGTTCGAACTCGACATGATAGTCTGTTGATACACGCGCCAGCCGCCACTCAGCGAACTCGTATTCCTCGGCTGGTAGTGCGGCGAGCGCTGGCCGTTCCATCGTCTCGAACAGATCGCGACGGCACTGGGTCCAGTCGGCGCATGGATCCGCTTGACAGCCTCCCGGATTACGGCATTGGCTTCGTCCAGGGAAAAGAAGGTCTGGTTCCTCAGACGACGCCAACACTTTATGGGTCCAGACCCTAACTTCGCACTGCATGCCTGCAGCCGGCATAACTAGTTTACAAAGCAAACATGGGAACGGCATATATTTCAACAATCCTCCATATTCATTTAAAATTACATTAATTATCCTTTTGTTGACGAGCCTCTTAACCGTGGTACACCTATATAACGCAGGTTGGCGAAAAATGGTGCTTGAAAATAATCAAAGGTTAGCATGTATAAGATGGTCGGTTGACTTATAGCAGATGCTCTTTCGCCGTTAGTCCTCGTCGATTCCATCATTTGTCTGGAGCGTATGAAATCACTATGGCCAAAATAGCAATTGTGACAGGCTCAGCAACGGGAATGGGCGCGACTTGCGCCATTGACCTGGCGGCGCGTGGCTGGAACATCGCGATCAATTACACTAAGAGCAAGAAGGAAGCCGATGAGACCTATATAAAAGTTAAAGCGCAAGGTGTCGATGCCATCGTTGTGCAGGCCGACGTAGGGCAGGATGCAGATTGTCGCAAACTGGTTGGTGAGACCCTGAGCAGATGGGGGCGCATCGACGGTCTCATCAACAACGCCGGCACTACAAAATTTCAAAAACCCGGCGACCTTGAAGACATCACACCCGAGGATTTCGATCGCATCTTTCGCGTGAATACCACGGGCGCTTTCATGATGAGCCGGGCTGCGTTTCCGGCCATGAGAAAACAATGGGAGGAACGCAAAGAACGAGGTGCGATTGTAAATGTTTCCTCCAATACTACACTTAGCGGCAATGGCAGTTCAATACCCTATGTCTTGTCTAAGGGGGCCCTAAATACCCTTACCCTAACGCTTGCACGCTGGCTCAGCCCAGCCGTTCGGGTAAATACCATTTCCCCCGGCTTCATTCAAACGCGTTGGATACTTAACGGAGTCGGAGAAGTTGAATACCGAAAGATGAAAGAAGAAGAGGAACAGCGAACGCCTCTGCACCAGGTAGGCACACCGGAACAGATGTCGGAGGCTGTGCTATTCCTCCTGACGGAAGCGTCCAACATTACCGGTCAGATCATTGTTGCTGATGCTGGAAGTCATCTTGGGTTGCTGCCGAACGGTTGCAACTAAACTGGCATCGGCAGGCGCTCCGAGACCGTTTTTGAAAATCGGTTGCGCGGCTATCGTCAGGGCCGCTCGGAGGCGATCCGTTTAGGATTGCTCCGTTTTGAAACGAGAGAGGAACGGACCGATGTCGATAACTGTTCTCGGAATTGATCTTGGCAAGAAACGTGTGCAGCCTCGTTGGGCTGGACGAGGGTGACGCAGTTGTTCTGCGCCGTCGCCTCCGTTGGGATGGTGTTGCGGATTTCGTCGGGACGATGGAGCCTTGCATGGTGGCGATAGAAGTATGCTGCCGCGCGCATCGTCTTGGGCGGATGCTCGCCACCTTGGGCCACATGATTCCGTCTGACACCGCTGCGACCTATGTGCTAACAAGAACGACGAACACACGGTACCGAGGCGATCTCGGAGGCTGTGACGCGGTCGACGATGAGTGCCGATCAAGAGTGACGTACAATCGGACATCCAGGCGCTGCATCGAGCGCGCTGGCGGAACGCCCGGCATTGCTTAGCCACCTGCGCGCTCTTTTGCTGTAGCGCGGAATCGTTGTGGCGCACGGCGGCGCAAGCTGGAGGATGCGCTCAGCGTCTTCGCCCAGACGCCGACGGACAAGGCTCGGGGCTCGCGGAGAGTGCGGAGTCGGGCACCAACATCTCGGCGGTCGCGCGACATTGGGGCGTAAGTCGTGGCCTTCTTTCAATCTGGCGGCGACGGCGGGGCTGGTGCAGGCGAAGGCGACTGCGGAGACGACGTCAGCCCCGCCTAGCGACACAGCCGGTCGACTTTTGCCGCGGCATCAATGGTGTCGTTGCCCTGGTCGCCTCGGCTCTTGCAGCCGATCCCTATTTATGCGTCGGGCGAGATTATGTGGCGGAGCCTTCCTGGTGCCAGCCTGGGCCTGCCGAGTCCGGATTTTTCCGCCACATAATATTTAGATGCTGTTCAGCAGTTGCAGAACGGAGTCATTTGGTCGGAAACGCACGCCGTGATCGCCGGTGACGCCCGCCTTCTCGAGTCCATTGCGCATCATCTCAACATCCGCTGCGGCATAGCGGTGGGTCGTGGCGACCTGTGCGTGCCCGAGCCAGGCTTGGATCGTCAAAAGGTCCACGCCGGACTGGAGAAGCTTCATGGCGAGGGAGTGCCTCCTATGTCTTGATCGATATAGGCGTCACTATCTACCCCGCCCGACTATGTCGGGTAGCTTCGACCGCAACGGCAAACGTCTGAGGAACAAGGAGATTTTCCGCAGAGACGCCCGGGCCACCCGCCATAGTCAGCTCGAACTACAGGCTGTTCAAGAACTCCAGCAGATTGTCGTCGGGCCGGAAGCGGGATGACTTACCGGAATATGGGAGCGTCTTTGCCAATGCCGTCTCCTTCATCGCCACCGTCGCCTCGAGATAGATCTGTGTGGTCTCGACCGATTCATGGCCGAGCCACAGAGCGATGACGGCGCGATCGACGCCGGCCTGCAGGAGGTCCATGGCCATCGTGTGCCTCAGACGATGAACAGTGACGCGCTTTCCGCTCAGCGACGGGCATTTGGCAGAAGCGGTCTGGCGGTGTTTGTTCAGCATGTACTGAACGCCATGAACGCTCAGCCGCTCACCTCTGGCGCTGGGAAACAGGATACTCTCTTCGCCGCGCTGCGGCTCTTTCAGCCAGCTTCTCAAGACGGCGGCCGTAGACTTGGCGAACGGAGTGCAGCGTTCCTTGCGCCCTTTGCCAATGACGCGCAGGTGGGCGCCCGTGCCGAAGAACAGATCATTCCGCTTGAGACCTGTGATCTCCGATAGCCGCAATCCGGTCTGCACCGCAACCAGGAGGAACGCGTGATCGCGGCGACCGGACCAGGTCGATTGATCCGGTGCGGCCAGCAAGGCATCGACCTCTGGGCGGGTCAGGAAATTGACCAATGTTCGAGCGAAGCGCTTGAGCGGAATGCTCGGGCGCTTCGAAGGCGGCATAGCGAAAGAAGGAATGAATTGCCGTGAGGCGCAAGTTGCGGCTGCGGACGCTGATACCCTGGTGGTTCTCCAGGTCATCAAGGAAGGCAACGATTAGCGGCGCGTCGACTTCCTCGAAGTTCAAGCGAGACGGCGGCTTGTGCAGTGTTCGTGCGGCGAACTTCAGCAACTGCCGAAATGTGTCGCGATAGGAGCTGATTGTATGGGGGCTTGACTGCCGCTGTTGCATCAGGCGTTGGATGAAAAAGCGCTCCAAGAGTGGCGCCAGGCTGGCGTGCTTGGTCATGCCCGATGCTCCCAGCGGCGCTCAAGGCGGTGCATTGCTTCCTTCATCAGCTCGGGTGAACCGGTGAGGTACCATTGGGTATCGGCCACGTGGACATGACCGAGATAGGTGGACAAAACAGGCAGGAGCCGCTCGGGATCTTGCTCGGCTTCGTACCAGCGCACCAATGTATTCGTCGCGAACACATGGCGCATGTCATGCAGACGGGGCCCGCGGCTGTCATCCATGCCGCGCAAGCCGATCTGGCGAGACAGAGCATAGAACGTTCGATGAATGTCTCCGACATCAAGGCGATTGCCCAGTTGCGAAGTGAACAAATAGGGAGATGCCGCCTGGGCTGCACAATGATGTCGGCGGCGTTTGAGATATTCCTGAAGCACTCTACAGGTCGACGCGTGCATCGGCACGAGACGGGATTTGCCGAACTTGTGCCGCGGATCGTCAACACTGCAGCGTCGAAATCAACGTCCGCGAGCTTGAGGTTGCGGGCCTCGCCGAGGCGCAGGCCGGAAACGCTTAGCAATCCGAACAGGCAATAGTATGTCCATGGCCTGAGCTTGCAGCGGGTATATCGGCATGGCATCTCCAGAGCGGCCGACAGAAGACGTTGGATGTCTACCTTCGAATAGAGATACGGTCGTGCCCGCTTCGGCCGAAAGGGCAGCGAACCTGCTGGCGGAATCTGAGTTCGCGGATCGGCAGCAGCGCGATAGCGGGCGAATACGCGGACATATCCCAGCCGGGTCGCCCAATGCGAAGGCAGCGCCCGCGACGGTCTTTGAGCCCAGGCAAGGGCCAGTTCCGTCGTGATGTATGGCGTGTCATTGGCCTCCAGGAAGGTAACGAAATCGATCAATCCCCTTCCTGTCTCTCGCAATTTGAACCCCAACCCTCGCCGCATCTCGACGTAGTCTTGAACAGCCTGTCGGAGTGCGCTCATTGGGCTTCTCCCGGCCATGGCAAAGCCAGTGTTCGCAACGCGTCGAGATCGACCTTGGCGTAAATCGCTGTTGTCTGCACATGGCGATGTCCCACAACTTCGCCGATCTCCCCCAACGACGCGCCGCCACGCAGCATCTCTGAGGCAAGCCCATGCCGGAATTGGTGGGTTCCCTTTGTTGGAGAGTCGATGCCGGCCCTCTTTAGTAAGCGTCGGATAATTGACCCGAGTCCACTCGGACCCACGAAGCCTCGGATTGGAGCCTTGTCGCGTAGAAAGACACGGCGGCTGGCATTGCGCGGACGCGCCTTCCGCAGGTAATCGGCGATCGCCTCGCCAACGTCCGCCGGCAATGGAAGCTCGTTGCGTCCGTTTTTGCCGCGCACACGGATCTGACCAGTTGCCCAATCGATATCGTCGAGTTCGAGCGTAACTACCTCGCTCGATCGTAGTCCCAACCGCGCCAGTGCGAGGATCATCGCGTAGTCGCGGCACCCGATGGCCGTCTACCGATCGATGCTGGCGAGCAATTGGCTCACCTCGTCGCGGCCGATCGCACGGGGAATAGATGAAAGCGACCAGTTGGCTACGATCGGGACCGCTGCCGCCAAGTCTAACGTGACGTCCCCACGAAACCGCGCGTAGGAAAGAAAGGACCGCAGTGCGGTCGTCGTGATCTTCGCTCGCCTCAGGTTGAGACGCGACACCTTCTGTTGCACGAACTTTGTCACGTCGTCGGCACGCAACTGTGCGAGCGAGACCTCACCATCCCGAAGCGGTAGTTGAGAAAATCTCGGACGACCGGCCGGTAATTTATGATCGTCTCGCGAGCTAGCGCACGGGCGTCTCGCAAATACCGCTCATATGCCAGCACATGTTGTTCTACCGGCGATGGGTTGTGATCGGCCTCAATCTCTTCGGCGATTGCGTTCTGACTTCGCAGAAAAGCTAACAGATGTCGAAGAGCGGCGGTATCTCCAAGCTTTGGCCGCTGCGCTCGGTCCAGCAAATAACGCCCAGGGTGACCTCCACTTATGTCACTGAGCTCAATCCCCTTATGCCCGAGCCATTTGCTGAAGCCTGCCGCCATCAGCACCTGGTTCCTCATGGAAACCAGACCGTAGCCTCGATCACCGAGCCATTCGGCAAACGGAACAATGTAACTCGCCACCGGACCCTCTGGTGTCGCTCACCGCCGCGATCGCGATCGCGCGTCAACAATGACGAGATCATTCTTCATGGATCCGGAGACCGGGTCACACAGCGGCCGCTCGCCTTCTACGACGCCGTCGCCAGAGCTATGGCACAGGAGAACCGCCCATGAACGCCGCGCTCGATTCCGTGCCGTCGATGATCGACCGCATTCGCCATGACCTTGTAGGCCTGAAGATGCCACGTGCCCTTGAAGCACTCGACCATATTGTCCGCCGCCTGGAGCATGGCGAGCTGTCGGCACTCGAAGCGATCGACATTCTCCTTTCCGAAGAGCTGACCCTGCGCGAGAACAGTCGCATAAAGACGGCGTTGCGGGGGGGTCGGCTGGCAACCATCAAAACGCTCGCCGGATTCGATTTCACTTTCCAGCCCTCCCTCGATCGCGATCGGATCTTCACCCTCGCGCAACTGGGTTTTGTCGAAAGGCACGAGGCCGTCCATTTCCTCGGGCCGCCGGGAACCGGCAAAAGCCATCTCGCCGTGGCGCTCGGCGTCGAGGCTGTCAAAGCGGGCAAGAGCGTCTACTTCTGTACGCTTGCCGACCTCATCGCAGCGCTGTCCAGGGCCGAGCGCGAGGGACGGCTGCAAGAACGCATCCGCTTCTTCTGCAGGCCAGGTCTGCTGATCGTCGATGAGATCGGTTATCTCCCGGTCATCGCCGGCGACGGCAACCTGTTCTTCCAGCTCGTCAACGCCCGCTACGAGAAAGGGGCAATGATCCTGACGTCCAATCGCGGCTTTGCAGAGTGGGGCGATGTTTTTGGAGACGCCGTGGTCGCCACCGCGCTTCTCGACAGGCTTCTGCATCATGCCGTCGTCGTCCAGATCGAAGGATCAAGTTACAGGTTGCGCCAACATGCCGAATTGATGCCTGAACACGTCCGTTCGAAAGCATTGATCAGCCCACCGTCCTTCGCCCCACCCTCACGCCCCCGAGGGCGGCCGCCGAAAAATACCCAATTCTCCGTGTCGTCCGGGGCGGCATAATTGGGGAATTTTACTTCGGCACTTTTGGGGAAATTTCACCCGGCATTGACAGCCTTCCTCACGGACGGACGGATCGAAGTCGATAGCAACGTTGTCGAGCGTTCGCTCAAACCAGTTTGCCTGACGAGGAAGAACAGCCTCTTTGCCGGATCCGCCCGTGGTGGCGAGACATGGGCGGGTGCTGGCATCACTGGTCAACTCGGCACGACTCAATGGTCTCGATCCCGAAACCTGGCTCGCCGACGTGCTCGAGCAGATCGTCTCGGGTGCCATTCCGGTCAATCGGCTCGACGAGCTCTTGCCGTGGAATTGGAAGGCAGACCGGGAAGCACGGGGCCAGCTGGAGCGTGTGGCAGCATGATCGCTCGTCGGTCAAAAGGGCCCGTCGCCGCTCGGCCCGCCGCGGCTTGCTCGCCTTAGCGCCCGATGCTGGACGATGCGGCCTTTGAGGCGTTCCTGCACAAGCGGCGGCCCAATCCGCCTGTCTTCAGCATGGATGGGGTTGACGGCTATCTGACCACCCTCATCATCAGGCCCCGCTTCATCGACGCGCGCCAATGGATTCCTCTGTTTGCAGGTGAGCGAGCGCTGATGGCACTCGAAGGCACAACCGAGGCGCTCGCTGTGCAGACGTTCGTTGCCAACTATCACCGGATCTCGACCGGGCTTGCCGAAACGCCGGAAACCTGGCGCCCGCTCTTTGCGGGGCACAATGACGGTTCCTTCGATCCCTTCCACTGGTCGACTGCCTTCCTGCTCGCCACCGATTTCGCTCCAAGGCTCTGGCGCCCCGTTCTCCGCGGTCATGCCGCAACCGGCGACATCATCGCCCCGATCCGCGACACAACGGGGGTGAACTCTCGTCTGCGATGACGTGGCCGTCGCCGCCGTTGCAAAGGCGGTCATCGCCATCCGCTCGTGCTTCATGCCCAAGCGAGTCAAAGCGGCCCGCATCTGAATCCTGCCTCTGTCAAGCAAGAATACCCGTGCGGTGCTCGTGACGCTTACGTTGCATCCGCTTGAGGCTGCTCGAACTGGCGAAGCTGCCGCGCAGCACGTTCTATTGACAGCGATGGCCGCTGTTCAAGCTAGTGGACAACATGTTGACCAAAGCCTTCGCCCGACTCAATGAGGATGAACGGCCGATCCTGCATTCCGATCAGGGGTGGCAGTACCAGATGCCGGCGTTCCAACGCAGGCTGGAAGCCAGAGGCCTCGCACAGAGCATGTCACGCAAAGGCAACTGCCTCGACAACGTACCTATGGAGAGCTTCTTCGTCATCCTCAAGTCCGAACTCTTCTATCCAGGCAGGTTCGACACCGTCTAAAGCCTCAGCCAGGCCATCAAGGAAAGGGCTGAGCCCTGTGCAATATAGGACCCAGCCCTTAAGCCTACAACTTCAATAAACCGTCCAACTTTATGGGGTCAGTTTAAGCGGGGCGGGCCATATGTTCAAGTTGTGGATGTGGACCGAGCAGAGTCGTGGCGGATGGCCAAGATCGCCAAGAAGACGAAGCGTTTACCCCGTCTGATCTGACAGACGATGAGTGGGGGCAGATCGCGCCCATGATGCCGAAACCGGCCATCGGGGACGGCCGCAGGAGGTGGACTTCGGCGAGTTTGATCAAGGCGTTGCGTTCTCGTTTGCTCCGGCTGCGGCTGGTGGATGCTGCCCGTCCGACAGCCGGTCTACGGCCCGTAATCTTCGGCGAATCCACGCATCCAAATTCGTAAACACCTGTGAGGTCTGGCAAAGGCCGAAGTAGCCGCGCCGCATCGAAACTGCGTGTGCGGAGCCGGATTGGATAACCGCACGTGCCACGGCAGATCGCCTATCCGGCGCATGTGGTGACAGTGGCCACAGCGGGTTCGCGACCGCAACATGGACCAGCCCATCGTCTTTGGCCGAGTGATGAGCACTGGCCCATCAGTCTGCGGGAGAATTTGAGCCATCGAGAGCCGGGTGAATCAGCGAGCAGAAGGCATCGAGCACGGATAGATCACGACATCGACTGCGATCCCGACTCTATGAAACCTATTCGGGATCGCCCGTTACCCGCAATCTGCACCAAATAAAATATGCGGTCGAACCTCGAAAAAAAATTGACAAGTTCACGACAATATGTCGACAGTAGGTGTCGACACACCGGGGGACGCCTTTTCCCAAGCCTGCTCCGTCGGAGGGGCCTTGGACGA
This sequence comes from Mesorhizobium sp. M1E.F.Ca.ET.045.02.1.1, assembly GCF_003952485.1. Classification (NCBI taxonomy): domain Bacteria; kingdom Pseudomonadati; phylum Pseudomonadota; class Alphaproteobacteria; order Hyphomicrobiales; family Phyllobacteriaceae; genus Mesorhizobium; species Mesorhizobium sp. M1E.F.Ca.ET.045.02.1.1. Next base: position 4,045,833 of record NZ_CP034447.1, on the reverse strand, counting down.
GCTGGTGTCGGATGGCGAAATTGGGAGGAGAAGCTTTATATGAACGACAAGAATATTGTGCAGGCGTTTGAGACTTCGGAGTTTCGGACTCGGCTCGATAAGGCGCGTGCGTTGATGTCTAAGGCTGGGATGGACGCGCTGGTGGTGTCCTCACAGGCCGACCAAGTCTATCTCCTGGGGTATGAGTTTCATGCTTATTCGCCGCAGGGCGTGCTCGTGACGCTGGATGACGATCCCTACTTCATCCTGCGTAAGATGGACGCCGACACTGCGGCCGACGCCGGATGCTGGCTTCCGCAGGAACGGGTTGTCGGATACGCCGAAAGCTGCATCACCGGCTCCAGCGGGGAAGGTGCGTGGGAAGCGATCGGGCGGTTCGTCAAGGACAAGGTGGGGGCATCTGCACGTATCGGCGTCGAAGTGTCTGCGCTGAGCATGGTCGACTACCCCAAACTTGTCGGCGCATTAGGAGTTCAGGAGCCGCTTGACGCAAGCGACTTGGTAGCGACGTGTGCGCTGGTCAAGTCCGAGCGCGAGCTTTTCTATATGAGGGAGGCGGCGATGATCACGGACCGGGCTCTGGTTGCCGGTATGGACAAGATCGCCGTCGGAACTCGGCATTGTGAGGCAGCTGCTGCGATCATGTCCGTGCTTTGCGCCGGGGCCGAAGGTATCCCCGGCGGGCCGCCGCCGTGGCTACCGCACATCCGTGGTGGCCGGTTCTCCAACGCGCCGCACCAGCCGTGGATGGACGACGTATTTGCTGCCGGGGAGCAGTATTTTCTGGAGTTGTCCGCTGCACGCCATCGGCACTCGGCTCCAGTAACTCGGATGGCTCATCTCGGCCCTGCCACAGCACGCCGGAAGAACCAACACGAGGGCGGGCTGGCGGGTCTCCAGGCTGCCGTCGACACAATGCGCCCGGGCGCGACGTGCGGCGATGTCGCGCGCGCGTACGATGCGGCTATCCGGCCCTACGGTCTCACTAGGCCATCGCGCATTGGCTACTCCATTGGTGTTGACTCCATTAGTGGAGCTAGCTTGGCGCCCAATAACGACACTGAGATCCTGGCCAATATGACCTTCCACCTTCAGTCTGCTTTCTACGAGCGTGGTGAAAGATACATGTTGAGCGACACTGTCCGGGTGACCGAAAATGGCGCGGAACTGATGAGCGCCATCCCGCACACTTTTGTCGAACGTCCCGCGTGAACTATCGGCGCAACGACAACTCGCGCAGCACAGTCGCCGATCCGCCATCTTGGCTAATGTAGCTTGCGGACAATCAACACGAGCCTCTGTAAGGGCGCGGGATTCGCAGGCGAGGAAGACCTAATGAATTGCACTCGAAAGTTTCCAATCAGGATACCTGCCAAATGACGCTTGCTTCGATACCCAATCCAGATCTGGTTGTCTCGCCGATCGATAACAATGTACACTGGAATCTAGCGAATTTCCGGCGACACGGTTATCAGAACTTGCACACGATCGCTCGTTACGTCATGTCGATTCGTTCGCCACGCTTGCTTCCATTCAGGAAAGACATCGATTTCAGCATCAGAGAGAGACCAGACGTCGCAAGGTTCGTTTCGGTACCGCATTTCTGCGGTTTCGTTGTAGCTCGTGACGACAGGGTCCTCTATGAGGCCTATGCTCCGGACTTCGGGCCGGATAAGCCGCACTCCGTCCAGTCGATCACAAAGACGCTGCTCAATATCATGCTCGGCCGGTGCGTCGCAGACGGTCTCATCGATCTCAATAAACGGGTGAAGGAATACCTGCCCGAGATCGGGACGGGCTATGCGGAGGCTACCGTTAGGGCGGTCGCCGACATGAACGTTGCCAACGACTATAGCGACGACGGTAACGCCCCTGCCGCAATTACATGGTCGACAATTGAGGCCGCCGCGGGCATGCGTTCGCCAGCCGATCTCGCGACGGAGTTAACGATCCGCTCGCTCCTCTGCCAGATCACCAGCGACGATCTTGTGAATCGAACCGGCCACGTCATCTACAAAACGGCTAACACCGAACTGCTCGGCTGGATCGTCGAACGTGTAAGTAAGCGATCGCTGACTAGCTGGCTCATCGAGATCGTGGAGGGGGCAGGTTTTGAGGGTTCCTTGCATATTGCTTGCGACTGCGACGGCGTACCCGTGCTGGGTGGCGGCGCATCGCTTTCCGCCCGCGATCTCGCGCGCTTCGGCCTACTCTTCGCCCGTAAGGGCGCAGGCGTTGACGGGCTCCGTGTCGCCGATGGCGGCTTCATCGAAGAAACACGCTGTGATCACGGACCTCCTTGGCCAAAGCCGCGCGAGGGGATGTACTATAGCCGCCAGACGACGACGAACGGCACCTGGATCGGCCACGGTGGTTATGGTGGGCAATACCTGCTCGCTAACCCCGACACCGGCATCGCGGTTGTCTATATGGCTGTGCATGAAAATGAGAGCGGTGACAGCCCGGGTCTATATCCCCCTCTGATCAACATGATGGCTGACCTCGCAGCAGCTCAATGGTCGACCTCGCAGCAGCTGATTAGACAGGCCACATCTGGGACATAGTTGGCGCGGTGTTTTTCCTGGTTGTGGGGCGAGCGCAACCCTTGGTTCGCTCATCGTCACACATGACCCTATCCGCATAGCGGTCGGGCCTCGTTTGGCGGCCCTTCAGCAGATCTTCTTATTGGCACGGATCAACTCGGCCGTGACACTTGCTCCCTGGTCGACCGCGGTCCCGCTTCGGTGGTGGTGGAACAATTGGCCTAACGTGGAGCCGACCACAGTATCGAAGAGCCCCATGACCTACATCCAGCGCGAGCTGCCGAACTCGCTGGAGCGTAATTACAGACACGCCTAATGGATCGGGTTGAACGGCATTTTTGTATCGCCTGGGCGCGGCCAACTCACCCGGCATGCAGCAGGTCCAATTCAAGCTGAACAATTAACTGGGGATGGATGTCACGGCCGGCGTTGGACCATCAGCGCCGGCAGAGACGACGGCTGGATTCTTAGCGTTTGAACGGGAGACTACGGTGGCTCGTGTTGTATTGGTTCGGCATGAAGATGGTCCGGAGGACGACCGGGTCGTTGCATTTTTCCGAGCGCACGGCGTCCTCCCCCAAACGATCAGACCCTTCTTGGGAGAGCGGTTGGATGATGTAGATGCATCGGTCGTCGGTAGCGTAATCTTTGGCGGGAAATTTAACGTCTTCGACGATCACAAGTACCCTTTTCTCAGGCACGAAAAAGAATGGGCCGAGCAATGCTTGAAGCAAACCGTCCCCCTGCTTGGGATCTGCCTTGGCGCCCAGGTCATGGCTACCGTCCTGGGCGCGAAGGTTGGACCTCTTCCTGGTGATCCGGGCGAGTTCGGCTACTATGAAATCGTCGCAACCGAGGCCGGGAAAGCCTATTTCCCGGAACGGCTGTACGTCGCAGAATCGCACTACCACCAATTCGAGATTCCAGCCGGCGCCGACCACTTGGCCAAAAGCGAGCTTTTTGAGCACCAAGCATTCCGTTACGGCGAGAAGGCCTTTGGATTCCAATTCCATCCCGAAGCAAGTCCCTCCGTCTTTCGCCGATGGCAGCAGGACCCGGGAAAATACGTTAGACCAGGCGCTCAGGACCGTGCCGAGCAGGACAGGCTGATGAACATCCATGACCCAACGCAACATGCCTGGTTCATGGGGTTCCAGGAGCGCTTTTTCGAACCGGCCGTAGAAGCTGCCCGCCGCGACGTCCGGTTTAATCCGGGGCGTGCGGTTAGATATACTAGCGGCCGGTAGCGTAGAGCCGGGCGAGCAGCAGCGTGCTTCTCATGGAAGCCCGACCTTGACGTCGCCGAGCTCGATTATCGCGCGTGTCTATCTTCCGGACATCGCTCGATCGTTCGACTCACCGATTTGCCTGTTTGCGGCCAACAGGGTCATCGCCGAATTTCGCTCATTTCATGAAACTGACCTCAAAACTTCGTTGACAAGTAACGACAATATGTCGACAGTAGCTCGCGGCATCGAAGTGGAGCAGGCGGACAATTCCTGGTCGCTAATCCCGACGGCACCGTGGTGGACTATGTGGCGGTGTTCGAAAACCAGAGCGGAGATAACAAGGACATCTACCCCCTCTAATCCACATGCTGGGCGAACTCGCAGCGATTGATTAAACAGACATGGGAGGAAACTATGAAAGAGGCTATCCAGAACATTGACCGCCGCACCCTTCTTAAGGGAGGAGCCGCCTTGGGCGGTGGAATCATTGCCTCCGGCATGCCGCTCTCGCAGGTCATCTGGGCGGCGGAAGGCAAAGTGCTCAAGGTCGCCCTTCAGTTTGAGCTGGCAAGTTTGGATCCCGGCTTTACCACATCGAGTTACGAATCCAACGTGTTGAACTGCATTTATTCGAAGCTCACGCATTATAAGGCAGGCTCCGTATGGGGCTGGGATCTGGAGGCGGCGGAAAAGCTCGAGCAGGTCGATCCCACGCACATTCGGTTTCAATTAAAGAAAGGCATCAAATTCACTGGCGGCCATGGCGAGGTTACTGCGAAGGACGTCAAGTTCTCATTTGAACGCATCATCAAGCACAAGTCAGCGAATATGTCTGATCTAGGCTCCTTCGATCATGTCGAGGTCGAGGACGATCATACGGGCGTCATCGTGTTTAAGACGCCGTATGTGCCGGTCTGGAACATTACCCTTCCTTATGGCGTCGGCCATATCGTTTCCGAGCAGGCGGTGATGAAGACGACCAAGGACGGCGGCAATTTCGGCATGAAACCGCCGGCGTTCTCTGGGCCTTATGTGCTCGCGGAGTGGAAGCAAAATCAATACACGCTATTGACACGTAATCCCGAGTGGTCTGGACCAAAGCCCGGATTCGATGAAATCCGCATTGTACCGATTACTGACACTAAGACGGCGGAACGCGCCTATCTGGCTGGCGATGTTGATTTCGCGACGATCAGTCTCGATTCGCTGGCGACGTTCAAAAGCAATCCGCCGCCCGATACAAAGGTTGAGGAGCATCCCTCGCTCCGTTACATCTGGCTTGGCATGAATATGGATAACCCGAAGCTGAAGGACATCAATGTCCGGAGAGCAATTCAATGGGCCATCAATGTGCCGCAGATCCTAGACGCTGCCTATGCAGGGCAGGCCGACGTGGCAACCGGGATAATTCCGCCAGGTATGATCGGGCATCGCGAGAAGGCGCTCGTTCCCCCGGAAGGCGACCTCGCCAAGGCCAAGGAGTTCCTGGAAAAGGCGGGTGTGAGCGACCTGCAGTTAACCATCGATTGTGACAACAGTGGCATACCTTCGATAATCGCCCAGACGATTCAGGCGCAGTTGTCGCAGATCGGCATTACTGTCCAAGTTAATGTCCAGGATACCGGTTCCTTCAGCGGGATCGGTCAGGAATCGGAAGGTGATCGCTGGAAGGACTTGCAGCTCTTTATCAGAAACGACAGCAGTCTGCCTGATCCTTATTACTACACGGAGTGGTTCGTGAAATCCCAAGTGGGGGTTTGGAATTGGGCGCGCTTCAGCAGTGACCGCTTTGACGAGCTCAACGCCAAGGCAATCACGATTGAGGATCCAAACGAGCGCGCAAAGCTATATTACGAGATGCAGGACCTCATGGAGGAGTCGGGCGCCCACCGATTCCTGACAAATGGTGGTACTCCTGTCGTGTACCGCACGACTAAGATACAAGCTGCGACCCGTCCGGACGGAGTCCCTTTATATCTCGACTTCAAGCCGGCTTAAGCGGCGGCGACGGGCCGAGGTATGTTGTTTTATTTTTGCAAAAGGTTGGTCCTCGCGGTCACGATCATCGTGACCGCGGTGACGCTGCTCTTCGTGATGATCCATGCCGTGCCGGGAGACCCCGCCGCAATTCTGCTCGGCCCCCGGGCGACGCCTGAGATAAAGGCGCAGCTGCATCAGCAGATGGGGCTCGACAAGCCGTTTCTCGTGCAGATCGCCACCTTCTTCGGCGGACTGCTACACGGCAATTTGGGTTATGATGTGTTCAGCCAGAGGCCGGTCGCCGACATCGTACTTGAGCAACTGCCCTATACGCTTGAGCTGATCCTCGTCTCCATCTTTTGGGCTGTCGCTATCGCCGTGCCGCTAGGCTGCTACTCTGCCATGCGGCGCAATTCCTTACTCGATCAGGCGGTTGGGGTAATGGCGGTGGCGACTATCGCCATTCCTTCCTTTGTCATGGCAGTTTACGCACTGCTGATCTTCGCTGTTGCGCTCCGCTGGCTGCCGGCGATCGGGCCGGGCGAGGGCCTTGGGGATGGGCTCGTCCACCTGATCCTGCCAAGCTTTGCAATGGGGATTGGATGGGTGGGCTATATCTCACGACTGGTGCGCGCGTCCATGCTCGAAACGCTTGGAGAGAACCATATCCGCATGGCCCGCTCCTTCGGGATTTCGGAATGGCGCATTGTTTCCCGTTACGCTCTGCCGCTTGCGATCTTGCCAACGGTAACCATCTTGGGCGTAGGGATCGCGTGGCTCCTGTCGGCAGCGGTGTTTGTCGAGGTGGTGTTCGCAAGGCCAGGCATCGGCGCGCTTATCGTGCAAGCGGTGAATGCGCGTAACTATCCAATTGTGATGGGGGTCGTCGTGGTCACCACCTTCCTTATCGTAATTTCGACAACGGTTTCCGATCTGGTCAATGCAAGCCTTGACCCGCGGGCTCGGGAAAAGCTCTGATCATGACGAGCATAGACACGACTGGTACAGAAGCTCCAGCAAGGCACAATCCAGGTGCCCTCGGAGGCTTCCTGCGGCAACTGCTTAAAAACCGTCTGGGGATGCTTGGCGCCGTGCTAGTCCTGGTCGTGGTAGCGAGCGCAATTTTTGGTCCGCTCATCGTCACACATGACCCTATCCGCATAATGGTTGGGCCTCGTTTGGCGGGCCCTTCAGCAGAATTTCTTCTTGGCACGGATGAACTCGGCCGTGATACTTTTTCGCGTACCATCATGGGCGGCCGCATCCCGCTTCTCGTTGCCTTTGCATCGCTCGGCAGTTCGCTTGTCGTTGGCCTCGTGCTTGGCCTGATAGCAGGGTTCGGGCCGCGCTGGCTCGACAATCTTCTGCTACTATTTTTCGACACGATCCGCTCCTTTCCAGGGATCATATTTGCGTTGGCCATCATTGCGCTTCTTGGCCCCAGCATGTCCAGCGTGATCCTGGTCATCGCAATAACATCGATGCCGATCTATGCGCGTGTCGTGCGCACCCAAACGCAAGCCCTGCGCAACTCCGATTACATTGACGCCGAACGAAGCATGGGCGCCAGCATGACGCGCATCCTTGCCGTTCACATGCTGCCAAACGTGATTGGTCCGCTTCTTATTCTTGTGAGCATGGATGTGCCTGCGGTCATTGCCGTGCAAGCTGGTCTCAGCTTTCTCGGCATGGGTGTGCAGCCACCCACGCCCGACTGGGGAGCTATCCTCAATGAAGGCTATAGCTATATCAATCAGACTCCCTGGCTGGTTTTTGCCGGCGGCATTCCAATAGTGGTCGCCACGCTGGGCTTCACATTCCTTGGCGAGGCATTGCGTGACATAATCGATCCCAAGCTGCGGAAAGACCTATGAGACGTGAGGATCCGACACCGCCAATGTCCGCGCTTCTCGAGGTTCGGAACCTGAACCTCGACTTCGGCTCCCCACGCGGACGTGTTCACGCACTGCGCAACGTTTCGCTGAACGTGCCGACCGGACAGATAGTCGGCATCGTCGGGGAGAGTGGATCCGGCAAATCCACGCTTGCGTATACCGTGATGGGGCTACTTCCAGAAAACGCTCAGGTTACTGCCGGCAGCATTATATTCGAAAGACGCGACCTGCTTACGCTGACTGCCCAGGCGCGACGCAGTCTGATGGGCGATCGCCTCTCCATGATCTTCCAGGATCCGATGACCGCGCTCAATCCGGTGCGGACCATCGAAAGCCAAATGATCGATATCCAACACCACGAACAACGAGGCCGTAGTGAAAAGCGCGCTCGTGCGATCGACATGCTCAAGCGCGTCGGAATTCCCGATCCGCAAAGCCGCATCGGAAATTATCCGCATCAGTTCTCTGGTGGCATGCGCCAGCGCATCTGCATTGCCATGGCACTTCTGGTGAGACCGGCGCTGCTCATAGCCGACGAGCCTACCACAGCGCTTGATGCAACGTTGGAAGTCCAGATCATCCATTTGCTCAAGGATCTGCAAAGGGAGATCGGTTGCTCCATCCTGTTTGTCTCCCATCATCTCGGCGTCGTCGCTGAATTGTGCGACCGAGTTGCCGTCATGTATGCGGGCGAGGTGGTGGAGCAGGGTGCCGTACGCGACATCTTCCATAATCCCGGCCATCCCTACACTCGGGCGCTGCTTGAGTGCGACCCTGGACGGATCAAACAGCGGACGCGCAATTTGCCGACCATCCCCGGAGACGTCCCCAGCCTGCTCGGAAGCAAAAAGGGATGTATCTTCCACCCGCGGTGTCCTCACGCATTCGAGCGCTGCGTGCATGAGACGCCTGGCGAATACCGTGTCGCTGCTGACCAGGTCGCGCGATGCCATCTGCTCGATCGGGCTGGGATGGTTGCGGTATGAGTGCGCTGCTGAGTGTCCAGGACCTGCGCGTCCGCTTCCGCACCATGGGCTCACTGAAGGCGCTCACCACGGGCACGGCAGATCCTTTCATTGACGCTGTGTGCGGCGTCTCCTTTGAAATCCGCAAGGGCGAGACGCTTGCCCTCGTCGGCGAAAGCGGATCTGGCAAATCCACCATCGCGCGCACGATCATCGGCCTTCAGCCGGCTGTTAGCGGCAGCATTCGTTTCGACGGGCAGGAACTTATCGGCCTCAAAGCGGCCGAACGAAAGTCCCACCTGCGCCGCATGACAATGATGTTCCAGGATCCCGTGGGCTCGCTCTCGCCGCGGCTGACCGTGCAGTCGCTCCTCACCGAGCCATTCCGCATACACGGCGTGAGCAATCGCGATCCCGGTGCCGAAGCAGAGCGCCTGTTGCGCACGGTCGGCTTGCCGGCGGACTTTGGGCGCCGCTATCCCCACCAGCTCTCTGGCGGTCAGGCCCGGCGCGTCGGCGTCGCACGTGCCCTTGCACTCAACCCAGACCTGATTATCGCCGACGAGCCCACAGCTGGGCTCGACGTGTCGGTCCAAGGCGAGGTGCTCAATCTGCTTGCTCGCCTGCAGGAGGAACTCGGGATCGCTGTCCTCATCATCACCCACAACCTCAATGTTGTGCGCCACATGGCCGATCGTATGGCGATCATGTATCTCGGCCGCATTGTCGAGATTGGCTCGACCGAAAGTATTTTCGAGTATCCGCGTCACCCATATACGCAAGCTTTGCTGTCGGCCAACCCAGTGCCCGATCCAGACGCCGTTCTCAACCGCATCGAGATCAAAGGCGAGGTGCCGAGCATGCTGAGACGCCCGTCCGGCTGCGAGTTCCACACGCGGTGCCAGTACGCGCAAGACATCTGCCGCCGAGTCTTCCCCGAGCCTTCCACAAGCCCCGCCGACGCATGGCACAGCTTCAGATGCCACTTCCCGCTGCAGCAAAAACCGCAGCAGGCCGCGGGTTCAGCGGCTGCTATCTCGCGGTAGCGGGTGGCTCTGAGAAAGGAGCCGTATGCGCGTATGCGCCGAGCGTGTGGCTCTTGCTTCTATCCCAGATCCTGACCCCGTCACTTCTTGCAGAAGCGCAGACAATGCGCTTATCGCTTGTATAGATACTGTGCTGCTGAAGGGAAATCGCGGGTCTGCCCAGTCACCCATGTTTATCGGTCTATCGCAAGCTGTCGTGCTGCGCTTACTGAGGATTACCGATTTATCGTGCCCTTAATTGAATCAAAATATTCCTGCCAATGAGGATGCGCGAGCATTTTCGCTCGTTTTCTTCTCCTCCGCTATGTTCCGTAGCGACAAAACGCAACGATGTGATTCAAATTCTCCGATATCGCAAATGAAATGGCCTACAAATTACGAACTCTCCGAGGGTCTCTTTCTGAAGGGAACTTTTCGTAGATCGCGATGAACTCGGCTGTCCGACTTGGGTCGATGCGGAGTCGCGTTCTTCATTCTCCGAGGATCGTGGCTACTTTACCTGAAACCCCAAGGCGAGTGGGTCGCGCTTATCGACGAGAATGGTATTATAACCGGTGATACGCGCCCATCCGCTGACGCTCGGAAGAATGGCATGACATCCTGCAACTTCCGCCACATCTTCCACACGACCATGGAATAGAGTGCCGATGATAGACTCGTGAACAAACGTTTCGCCGACGTTCAGCAACCCCTTTGCAACACGTTGTGCCATGCGAGAGGAGGTGCCGGTGCCGCAGGGCGAGCGGTCGATCCCGCGTTCACCGAAAAACACGGCGTTGCGTGCATTTGCTTCCGGGTGCCGGGCCTTATCAGCCCACATAACATGGCTTACTCCAGAAATCCGATCATTCTCTGGATGCACCGGCCTCACGGCATCCTGTACCAATTTGCGGACAACCGGGCTAATCTTGAGGATATCGTCGGCCGTCATGCTGTCGAGACCGGTCCAGTTCTTCTGAGGTTCCACAATGGCATAGAAGTTGCCACCATAGGAGACGTCCACAATCAGTTCTCCAATGCCTGGAACGTCGATTTTCGCGTTACTTGCATGAAGATATGCCGGCACATTATAGATGCGGACCCCGTCAATGAAACGACCGTTTCGTGTGTACTCCACCTCGACGCGGCCGGCGGGCACCTCAAGCGCCAGCCGCCCTTCGGTCTTCGGCACGACAAAACCCTGTTCGAGGGCGGCGGTTACCGTACCGATGGTGCCATGGCCACACATGGGAAGGCAACCGGAAACCTCGATGAACAGTACACCGATATCGCAATCCTCACGTGACGGGGATAGAGAATGGAGCCGGACATGACATCATGGCCGCGAGGCTCGAACATCAACGCCTGACGCACCCAGTCATGGTCGCGCAGGAATATCTGACGCTTTTCGGCCATGCTGACGTTGGGCAGCATAGGAGCTCCGCCGGCAACAACGCGAACGGGGCTGCCACATGTATGGGCATCAATGCATATGAAGGTATGGGGAGTCATTATTATCCTCCAGATCAGGAAAAACGGTTGGCGGAAAAGGGTGTTAGATCGATTGTTGGCGCTCTTTCGGCAACCATGTCTGCGACCAGCCGACCGGTCGTCGGCCCAAGCGTTAGCCCACAATGACTGTGACCATAGGCGTGGATGACGTCATTGCGGCGCGGCGAGAAACCGATCACCGGAAGTGTGTCGGGAGTCGTTGGACGATGCCCCATCCATCGTGTGCCGTCTGTTGATATGAGATCCGGGAGGTAAATCTTGGCCAGTTTTGCCAACGCGTCACTTCGACCATAATTGGCGGGCGCCTTTAGTCCTGCGAATTCGGCGGCGCCGCCGATCCGCAATCCCATATCCATCGGCGTAGCAACGAACTTGCGCTCTGCGAAAATGACCTCCCGGGAAAGCGTCACTCCAGAGTTTGGTATCGTGATGTTGTAGCCGCGTTCGCTTTCAAGCAACACGCGGTCGCCGATGGTCTTGGCGAGACGCGCCGACCATGCACCAGCCGCAATCACCAACTGGTCGAAGTCGATGTCTTGTCCTCCGCACATACGAAGATTCTTGCCTTCGATCGCAAGAGCCTCTCCGCTCACCAGCTTAGCGCCTCTGTTGACCATAAGTTCGCGCAGACGATCGACGACCCTCTTTGGATCATTGAAATGCGACCACTGCGGCGTCATCACCGCTTTCACGACAACTTTGCCAAGCGCCGGCTCCAGCCTGCGCGCCTCGTCGCCGTCTAGCTCATCAAAAACCAGGCCATAGCTTCGACGCAGGTCTCGATCTGCCGCGTCTGCAGCGAAGGCAGCCTCGGTTTCATAGACCCAAAGCGCTCCAACCTGGTGCAGTTCGTGCCTAAGCTTTAGCTCATCGAGCAGAGGAAGATAGTCGTTGTAGATAGGAGCGTTTAAGGCAGCCAGCGCTTTGGTGATACGGAGCATCTCACTTTTCGAGCCACTGCGCATGAAACGCAGGAGCCAGGGTGCGAGTTTCGGAAAATGGGTGGGACGGACAGAGAGCGGGCCAAGCGGGTCGAATAGCCAACCCGGTACTTTCCAAATCAATCCGGGCACACTGGCCGGCACGATTTCGGTGACGCCAAGCGCACCAGCATTCCCGAAGGAGGCCTTATCTCCCGCTGGGTTCCGATCTACGACGGTAACAGAACGACCATCTGCGAGCAGTGCTCGAGCGGCGCTCAGGCCAACAATGCCTGCTCCAACAACGACGATGTGGCTCATCGATCGCTCCGCGTATCGTTCGCCGAAAGGCGACGGTTGATATCTGCAACCAGGCTGGCGGTGGTAATCGTCGAAGTCTTTGGATTGTCTGGAGCAGGGCGATTGGCGAACCTCATAGATGGATCCTCTGTAGGCGCTGTGAACCTCAATATCATGTGTGTTAAGGCTACAGTCGCCAGGGCCCCTGTGAGGCCGGCATTAGGTTGCGAGGGTAAAGCCTGCTGCTTCATCGGCCCTACCTGTAGGAGGGGCCGCGCCGCGAGGCGTCCGCCTATCCCGATCAATTCTTCCCCGTCCATTCAGAAGGGACACTGCTCTAGTCTCACCGCCGGCCACCATCCGTACCTCGAACGCGCTGACCAGCCAGACATCGCCCGGCCTTGGTGCAAGCACTGGAAGCACCATGGCGGCGCACTCAAAGGCGTCGAACGATCTTCCTCACGCTCGCGAACAACGTCGCTGGAACGCCGCCTCCACTGAGCACTCAATCACCGGGGCAATGGCGACCGGCAATGGGATCGGCCCAGGTCTCGAACCTCCGCTTCATTGCCATTTTGTTAGGCAACGACAACCTGGTTCAGACGAGCAGGCGAGGAATGGCACGATCCCAGGTCTTCGCGAAGACTTCCTTATCACGATCGAAAGCCTTGATCTGACCCACGAACAAAAAGTTGTCCTTGGTCAAGCTAAAGCGAATGCAGCTCTCCACGCGAACATCCCAGTCATCGCGTTTCATAGCTTCGACATATTGAGTCTCGAGTTTCGCGCTGGTCGGATCATGGTCAAGTATTTCCGTCACCTCGCTGGCCGTCTTCGAAATTTCCGTGCCGGTGGCGTCAATTCTGTAACGTCCGGCAGCCAAACCAGCAAGCACATCGCCATGAAAAAAGGTACGCGTCGTAAGTTTATTGGTTGCGATATCCCATTCATGGGTTCTGGTTGGCGCAGGTGCTCGCTGCAAAACCGTTCGTCCAGACGTAGGCTCCGGTACGAAAGCCGGACCGAAGGAGTTCAGGTCCGCATCTTCAGCGCGCGGCGGTCGTACAGGGAGTTCGAGCTCGGACCTACCGGTATAAACCCTCAGCGTCACCGGCTCCGGCGAAGGCCAGAACGCCGGCCAATAGGTCGTCGATACGGCAATTCGGATACGTCTGCCGGATTTAAAGACATGGGCACAATCCTGCAAAGGCAAGCGGACGCGATAGCGCTTGCCGGGTTTAACCGGCTCGGGAAACTCATGGCTGTTCCGGTGGGTGAGATTGAGCACACCATAAGTGATCCGCTTCGAGAGGCCGTCGGGCTCGACCTCATTGAGCCGAACGGCCAGGGCGGCCACCGGCTTGTCGACAGCAAGATCGAGCGTGACCACCGGTTGGCCGAGAACTTCGAACTCCTCCTTGAGCGGCTCAGTATCGAATGTCAGCGAGCGAGCATCGTCCACTCGCTGATCGGTCGGCGCCTCGATGTCGATATCTCTAGCACTCCAGCGCGGCGACGTTACTCCGACCGTCTGCAAAGGCTGGAGGACATGGTCGGTTTCAGCACCGGCATTACTCCCTAGTCCATCCTGGGTGAGATAGAGTTTGCGGGGCGTGATGCGCGGCGACGGCCAGCTTTCCTCGGCCACCCACCGTCCCGGACTCTGGTGCATGCCGCGCATTGTCGGCTCTTGCTGCATCCAGGCCCGGTACATCGGCTCGGCCATGATGCCGGTATCGATATCCTTGAGCCAGTAATCCCACCAGCGCAGCGATTCGGTGAGCCAGTCTATCCCCGGCCCTGGATCGACGTCGTTAGGATACTGATGTCCCCAGGGACCGCTGAGCCCCTTGCGCGGGCATTTCAGATTGGTGAGCATGCGGTTAACGGTGCAACGATAGGGATCAGCCCAGCCTCCTACGGCATACACCGCACAATCGATGCTAGCATAGTCTTCACTGATCGATCCGTGCTTCCAGAACGCATCGCGGTGCTGGTGAATAACCCAATTCAGCGAAGGGAAGTCCATGTTCTTGAGCCGCTGCATCCACATCTCGCGCCAGCGGTCCCCTACGATTGCCGGATCGGGCGAGCGTGCACACAGAGCGGGCCATTGTCCTCCCCACTCGAAGAACATATTTTCGTTGATTAAGCCGCCTGTGTGATGCGCGTCGTCTGTATAGCGGTCGTCGGTCGAGCACACCGTGATGATCGCCTTGAGCTCAGGTGGACGGCGCGCAGCCACTTGCAGCGCGCTAAACCCGCCCCAAGATTTCCCGAACATGCCGACCTTGCCGGTACACCAGGGCTGACTGGCCAGCCATGCGATGATCTCCACCCCGTCGTCCTGCTCCTGTTTGACATATTCATCTTGCGGTAGTCCCTCCGAGTCGCCCGATCCGCGAATGTCGGGCCGCACACAGGCATACCCGTGGGATGCCAAATAGGGGTGTATGGTCTCATCGCGAAACCGCGTTACATCACGCTTGCGGTAGGGGATATATTCCAGGAGCGCTGGCACCGGATTTTCCTCGGCATCCTCGGGCAGCCACATGCGAGCCGCAAGCTTCGTGCCATCAGACATCGGAATCCAGATGTTCTCGATGTCGCGCACTCGGCGTGGACCTGTTCGTACTCCAGCCTCTGGGGCTTGGGCGCCGCCTGTCGTTGTGCTCACGGATCTCCCAGCATTGTTGCCGGTGAGAAGCGCCGCGTTCACACCCTCAGGAGCGGTGCGCATTACCGAGCCATCACCGTCCTTCTCGATAGCGGTCATTTGACATACCCCCTCTCTTCGAAGTCGACACAAGCGACGTCGAGTAGCACTGGGTCGCGTTCTCGCCGACTCTCTCCTCCCGGTGCCTATTTGAGGATAACGACAATATGTCGACAGTCAAGTCGACCTTTCACTCTGGGGCGCAACCAAGCAAATCTGCTTTCCAGCATGCCTACCTTCAGAACCGGAACTTTTCGTCGCGGTCGAGTATGTAATTCGGCTTCGCGCTCACGGCTTCGGGCGGGTGGATTTCCCGCAGCTTGGGCGTCGCGGCTAAAAGGCAGGGTAGCAAAAGCGCACTGCGGTGGATCGCGACGGTTAGCAAAAAAACGTGTTGGACTAAGCCGCCGGCACGGGTGGCCCGCTATGAGCGTTCAAATGAAGCGGCATCAAAAGGGACTGGGCGGCTGAAAAGCTCCTTCCGCTTCCCAAGAAGCCGCAGAACTTGCCGGGTATTGAGCGCGGAATTGTGCCTTCCATGCTCTCCCTCATGCGCTGGCGAAGTTGGGTCATGACAAACTCCTCGGCTGAAAGCAGCCACTCCGATGCTGACGCAGTCGAACACATGACCAGCGCGTCAGACGACGCGATCAACATTGGTAAGCGCGCTTTTTGGAGCACACTAGGGCGAGCACCGGGGTCCTGCGGGTCTGGATTGTCGCATTGAAAATTGGGGTTTCGAGCGTCAGCAGGTGTTTTGGTGCGCACGTTCGCCGAAGTTGAACGTCAGCAGATCCTCGATGTCGGCGTCAGTTAAGCGCTGGGGCAATTCAGTGAGCACGTGGCGTAGCCAGGCACGTGCATGGGATGACTATCGACGTCGCCAAGGACCACCTGCGTGAGCATTGGCCAAGCACTCGGTCTCAATTGCTCAAGGGAACCTACCAGCCGCAGCCGGTCAAGCGGGTCGAAATCCCCAAGCCGGAGGGCGGGGTCAGAAAGCTCGACGTGCCTTGCGTCGTCGACAGGCTGATCCAGCAAGCCCTGCTGCAGGTTCTCCAGGAGCAGTGGGACCCGACATTCTCCGAGCACAGCGGCTTCCGTCCGGGACGCTCCGCTCATCAGGCGGTAGCCCAAGCGCAATGCTACATTGCCGAGGGCTACAGCTATGTGGTCGATCTTGATCTCGAAAGATTTTTCGATCGAGTCAATCACGACAGCCTGGTGGCGCGCCTCGCCGCGATGGTGGCGGACAAGCGTGTGCTCAAACTCATCCGGGCATTCCTCAATGCCGGGGTGATGGAGGACGGCTTGGTCCGTCCGGTGGACGAGGGGACCCCGCAAGGCGGTCCGCTCTCGCCCCTCCTGAGTAACCTCCTGCTCGACGATCTCCGCTTCTGCCGCTACGCCGACGACTGCAACGTGTATGTTCGCAGCCGCGCCGTCAGCCGGTTCCTGACCCAGAAGCTGTTGCTGAAGGTCAACGCGGCGAAGGGTTCGGTGGCGCGGCCGGAGGAGCGGAAGTTCCTGGGGTTCAACCTCGCGAATGACGTGAGCGAGCGGCGCATCGCGCCGAAGGCCCTCGCCAAGTTCAAGGCGCTGAGCGGGGATCTGACACGCGGGACCCGGGGCAGAATGCGGCCGCCAAAAACACCCCACGGGGCGGTCGGAGGTGATCAGGATCGATCCCTTCTCGTAGTGCCGTGACACGAGTTGGAAGAACAGGTGGGCGGCATTGCCTCGAAGGGCAGATAGCCAAGTTCGCCGATGATGAGCAGCGTTCGGCCGTGACAGGATCGCCAATTGCTTGTCGAACGAGCCGTCGCTGTGGGCCTTGGCCAGCGTCGCCTCCAAAGTAGCAGCCACGATCAACTGCACGTTGTAATTCTGACGGATCGCCTCCCGCCATCATCATCGATGAATATCTCGGCCGTTCGGGGTCCGGCGCCACCCGGCCGGGCTTCGAGAAACTTCTGGCGGCAAGCCGGGCGGTTGCAGTCCTCGCCATTGAAGCCTCCCGACTGGCGCGCAATGGCCGGGACTGCACACGCCCACCGAGTTTTGCGGCCTTGTCGGAACGCTCATCATCGACGAGGACGGCATCTACGAGCCGCATTATCCGAACGATAGGCTGCTGCTTGGCATGAAGGGCACCATCAGCGAACTGGAACTTTCGATCCTCCGGGCCCCGCACGATCGAAGCTATGAAGCAGAGGCGCGGCGGGGCGAATTTGTGGCGATCAGTTACGCGAAGTCGGGTCGGAACCGGATCGAGAAAGACCCTTATCTGCCGAGGCCGTGCGTCTCAAAGGGAAGCCACGCGCCCAAGAGACACGCGGCCTTTCGAAATGTCGCACGGGCGGAACGACTAAATTTAGGCCTTGGGCACGAAAGGCGATGGGCGTCGGCCCGCGTCTTGCCGCTCTACCATCCAGCCGGGATATTCGGCCGGTAGCGCGCTGACCTCGTCGAGAAGGACGAGATCGTCGGTGTCCAGTTTCACTTCGGTCGCGGCAAGGTTCTGTTCGAGCTGGTCCATGCGGCTGGCGCCGATGATGACGCTCATCACGAAAGGCTTGTCCAGCACGTAGCCCAGCGCCACCGTGGCGACGCTGACGTGATGCTTCTTGGCGATCTCGCGCATGGCGGCGACCGCGGCCCAGGCACGATCCTCGTTGACCGGCGGGAAGTCGAAGGAAGCGCGGCGGCCTTCGCCATTGCCCGGCGCGCCGGGACCATATTTGCCCGACAGCAGCCCGCCGGCCATCGGCGACCAGACCATCAGGCCGAGCTTTTCCTCGTTGAGCAACGGCACGATCTCGCGCTCGAGATCGCGGCCGGCGATGGAATAGTAGGACTGCACCGTCTCGAAGCGGGCATAGTCCTTGCGCCCGGCGATGCCCAGCGCCTTGGCGATGCGCCAGGCCTGCCAGTTGGAGACGCCGACATAACGCACCTTGCCGCTGGCGACGAGGTCGTCGAGCGCCCGCAGCGTCTCGTCGATCGGCGTCACCGTGTCGGTGCCGTGCAGCTGGTAGAGGTCGATATGGTCGGTCTGCAAACGCTCGAGGCTGCCGTCGATCGAATCCATGATGTGGCCGCGCGAGGAGCCGCGCTGGTTCGGACCTTCGCCCATGACGCCGTGCACCTTGGTGGCGATAATCACGTCCGAGCGCTTGACGCCGAGATCCTTGAGCGACTGGCCGAGCAGTCGCTCGGACTGGCCGAAGGAATAGACGTCGGCGGTGTCGAAGAAATTGACGCCGGCGGCGATCGAGCGGGCCACGATCTCGTTCACGCCTTTCTGGTCGAGGCTGGCGATAAGGCGCCATTCAGCGTTCTCGCCGGCGGCGCCGAAGGTAAGGGTGCCGAGGCAGAGTTCGGAGACGAACAGGCCGGTGTTACCGAGTTGGTTGTAGCGCATGGTGGAATTTTTCCCGAGAGAAGGAGTGAATGAGATGACGGAAATAGGAAATAGGAGCGGGCCGTGTCGTTTCAAACGTGGCCATAGTGCTCGCGATGAACGACGACTGAAAAGGCGTAGTCGAGCAACGTACTCCAAGAGAAAATAGGCAACCTCACTTCGCGCTGCACACAGCGTGCGAACGGCTGAAGTCCTGTGCAAACGAAAATCAATGCGCACAGGTCGGGGTTCTTGGAGACGAAGTCCTTACACGCAGTAACGAACTCGGCTTCGGCGCGTTCGAAACTGGCCGTCGGAACCGGAGACCACTTGTCTGCGCTCCACAAATTCTCGAATTCCGGGCACGAATAGTCTTCGCTCACTCCCATGAACGCAAGGTTTGACGTCGGATCGATTCCGACGCTGACGAGATGGTGCTCGGTCAGCCGCCGAGGGAAGGCACACACAATCCCAAGGCGTCTCGTGCTTCCGGTCAGCCGCTGCGCGAGAGGTACCTGCAAAAGGCTCGACATAAATACAGGCACCGATACTTCGGCCGCCACCTCTTTCTGGAAATACGAAAAGTGAGCGCACTCAGCAGCGATGGCTCGGCACCCCATACGTTCGAGTCGACGCGCGGCCTGCAGTATGGGTTCTAGGCAAGCGGATTTATCCGACTGAATTATGAGCCGATCGGTGTCGACACCTTCGACTACGTCGTATTGGACGGGGAATGGATACGCACTTGCGTTCCGTACAGAGCCGGGAAAACCAGGATATACCTCATCGAGCAGCATGATCCCCAAACCCATGCCGCAACCATATGTACCCGGTTGGGGGCGAATGTCATCTATCCCAAAGTCGCGGTTTCCAGACATTATATGACTCCCAAGCTGAGAATGTAGCGGATGAATTAAGGGGGCACTGTCACTCGCGATAAGACCGTCGCCAAAACCTGCCGCCTTACGAGAAGGGGCTTCAAGAGTCGTGCCAACTGCAGAAATATCAGTTGGAAGAGTGTTATGCCCGTCATTCAACGGGTTTAAATATACAGCGCAACGAAGCCACGCCCGACCGTGTCTCAGACTCGACGAAACCGACGTAGGTGTCGGTCGCTGGCGTCAACTGATTCATGTAGTCCAAGGCTCAGAGTCCTCTCTGATTGGGGTCGCCGTGGTCAAGGTGCTCCTGCACTTTTTCTCGGACCGTTCCGCGGGTCACTCGCTTCTCTTCGCGGTCGGCGCTTGGGCCGCCGCATGATGGGGATCAGGAGAGCGAGACGTCTCGATCTGGTTCACGACCTTGCGAACCTTGGTTCGGCAGGTTCAGGACTCTCAACGAGATCGCCTCGCCCATCGTCCCCACGGAACGATCCGGGCATCGCCCTTTCGGGCGAAAGCTTTGTTCGTGTTCCTTGCTCCTTTGATCCGTCTCGGTCACGCTGCCAGTGCGGCAGGCTCCTTTCCAAAGCGGAACTCGGTTGCGTCGGCCCACATGCGGTGCAGGATGACGCCCAGTTTGCGGGCCACCGTCACGCGGGCACGCGCCATGCCGCGGCGTCTGGCGATGTTCATACCCCAGGCGTGCAAGCTCGACCATTTCTTCGAGCGCACGAGCAGCGAATGCGCCGCCTCGTAGAGGGTGGTGCGGGCGAGTTCGTCGCCGCAGCGGCTGACCTTGCCCTGGACGTCGGTCTCGCCCGACTGATAGCGCGCCGGCGTCAGCCCCAGATGTGCCCCCACCGCCCGCGAAGAGCCGAACCGCTCCGGCCGGTCAACGGTGGCGCGGAAGCTGAGCGCGGCGATCGGCCCGACGCCCGGCGCGCTCATCAGCCGCCGACACACTTCCTCCTTGCGGACGATGTGGAGAACCTGCTTGGTCAAGCGGGCGAACTCCTTCAGCGTGACGCTGAGGATCGCAGGAAGCGGCTCGACCATTGCCATCACCTCGGTGCCAGCCAGCTCGCGCACGCGATCAGCAAAGGCGGTGCGCGACGGCGTGCCGAGCTTGACGCCGGTCTCGCGTAGCATGGCGCGCACAACATTCTCGATGCTGCGCATCTCGTTCAGCACAGTGCGGCGGGCAACCAGCAGCGCGCGCCACAACCGGCATTGCCGGCTCTTGACATGCACCTGCCGGTACCAGCCGGTGCGCATGATCTGCGCCAGCGCGCGGGCATCGTTGCGATCGGTCTTGTTCGGCATCGTCTTCATGGCCGCATTGGCCTGGCGTGTCTCGATGCAGATCGCCGGCAGGCCTTCGGCGCGCAATCCGTCGTGAAGCCAGGCCGTCAGCGAGCACGCTTCCAGGCCGAGGCGCTCCAGCGGAAGCCCGACTTTGCGCAGCGCCTTGATCAACGCCTCGGGCTCGCTCGCCGCACGCATTTCCTTGACGATCCGGCCGCTCTCCTCGACCACGCAGATTGCAGTCTCTTCCAAAGACACGTCCAGTCCGGCAAAATACTTCATGACTGCTCCTTCCCGATGCTTGTAGCGAATCAACTCGGCCACGTTCTCACATCTCGACAGGAGCAGCCGCCCTTATCCGGGCTCGGCAAAGACCCTCACCCCATCCGGCCCAAGCCGGCAGTTAACCCTAAAGCTCAGTATAGCGGCAAAGACATATTGAGGATATTGTGGCGGAGCTCGGAATAAGCACTTGCTCGTCCGGGACCCTTGCTGATGACCGGTATGCTAGTTATTGTGAGCGGCCTTTTCTCAGTCATGAATTCCTTTCCTATGACGTCGCCTAGCAGGCTGTTGAAAAAGTCATTCGCCGCCGAGCCATGAGCGTGATTCATTGGCTCCGAAGGGATTCGGAGGTGAAGGGTGCGCGGCGGCGACGATCGAACTGGCGAACTGTTCAGCTACGTGGACCTTGAAGCCCGTGTTCGGCGCAATCATCCATTGCGGGCGATCCGGACCATCGTGAATGAGGCGCTGTCGGCACTGGAGGGGGAGTTCGCGGCGCGGTATTCGCCGATCGGGCGGCCATCGATCCCGCCTGAGAAGCTGCTCAGAGCGATGCTGTTGCAGGCGTTCTATTCGATCCGCTCGGAGCGGCTTTTGATGGAGCGGCTGGAATACGACCTCTTATTCCGCTGGTTCGTCGGCATCGGCGTCGACGATGCGGCATGGAACCATTCAGTGTTCTCGAAGAATCGTGACCGGCTGCTGGAAGGCGACATCGCGGCGAAGTTCCTGGCGGCGGTGCTGGCGCAGCCCAAGGTGAAGAGACTTCTGTCGACGGACCACTTCTCGGTCGACGGCACGCTGGTCGAGGCCTGGGCCTCGATGAAGAGCGTCAAAGCGAAGGACGGTTCGGACGAGCCACCGGCGCAAGGCGGTGGGCGCAACACCGAAGCGGACTTCCATGACCAGAAGCGATCGAACGACACGCATGCCTCGACCACCGATCCGGACGCCAGGCTGTACCGCAAGGGCAAAGGCAAGGAGACCAAGCTGTGCTTCATCGGGCATGGGCTGATGGAGAACCGCCACGGCCTGCTGGTCGATGCCTGCCTGACACTGGCCGACGGACATGCCGAGCGAGTGGCGGCCCTGCACATGATCGAGTCGCGCGCCGAGCGGCCTCGGGCGATCACGCTTGGTGCCGACAAGGCCTACGACGCGGAGGACTTCATCAATGAGTTGCGTTCGATGAAGGTGACGCCGCACGTGGCGCAGAACACGAGCGGGCGAAGTTCGGCGACCGATCGCCGAACGACCCGGCACGGCGGCTATGCCGTCAGCCAGTGTATTCGCAAGCGGATCGAGGAGGCGTTCGGCTGGATCAAGACGGTCGCCGGGCAGGCGAAGACCAAGTTGCGCGGCCGCGACCGCGTCGGGTGGGCCTTCACCTTCGCGGCTGCCGCCTACAACCTGGTGCGGCTGCCCAGGCTCATCGCGGTGCCGACATGACTGCGCCCGCAGGCTGCCAGTTGATCGGCCGCTGGCGCATCGTCGAAGCCGATCTGTGGGATCGCAGCTACCTGAACCTCGGCGGCCCCGCCATGATCACCATCGGCGGCGACAACAATGGCGAGATCGCCTTTGGCGCCCTGCAGGCCAGCCTCGATCTCAGCTACAGCCCCTCGATGGTTCACTTCACATGGGCCGGATGTGACGAGATGGACGAAGTCAGAGGCGACGGCCACGCCGAACTGCTCGACGACGGCTCGATCGAGATCACATTCACCTACCACAACGGCGACGAGGCCATCCTCAAGGCCAAGCGCGATACTTCTTCAACAGCCTGCTAGATCGAATGCAGACCGCTCTCCTAGATGCCGTAATGGGCGACCTAGCCAGGTTTGTGTGGGTGTCACTCAGAATGAGCGGCCGACAGACAGTCGTCGAAATAGCGGACCAGTACCTCGGGCTCGCTGCTCGAGCACGATCGTTCCGGGGTCGCGTCCAAAATGCACAAGCTGCTCTCTTCCAGAGAGACATCGATTCCCGCACAGTGTTCCATGGCTGTTCCTCTCATGATGTATGGAGCCGATCACTCCGACTCCGTTTCAACACCATCATTGATGGTCGAGGCGGGCCATTGTCGCAATGGCTATGGCGCGACTCAGGGTGAGGCAATACGCGTCTCACCTTGATGGTCGCCGCGCACGATGGCTGCATGTCGGGGGCCGTTCTCGCCGAAGATCGACGCCTCGCAATGACGGGACTCACGACTATTATCCGCGGCCGATATCAGCAGCTTCAGAAGCTTCTGCCGCTTGAAGAAACGCGAACGGTTCTCGTGGGCGCCCACATCATTCGGACATCGAGCCAACAATCGCGGCGCTTGATGCTGCTATCGCGGCGATCACCGAGTCCACCAAGCAGAATGCGGCGCGCGACTTCCTCGTGCTGGCACAGGAAAGGCCGCAACACTATCGCACCGCGCGGAACGCTGCCAAGGTGTCCGACATCTACGGCACGGTGACGATGGCCGCGCTTGAGAAAAATCTATAAGGACCTCGAGAGCGCGTTCGCTAGTCACTACCGGGAAGGCCTGCGGCCCGAGGGCTGATTTGCTAGCCCAAATAGTTGGACGCTCCTTGTAAGAGAGGGCGTCTTTGCAGAGCTATTGAGTCAGGCGTAAGCCTCGCGCGCTTGCCATTCACCGTATCGTTTCGACTGGCGTTACACATCCGGTTATTGCCGACGCGATTGCGGCCTGCATGAGAGCGAGACTTCCAATATTGTCCCGACCCGGGCTGGCGTAAGGTGCGACCGTGCCAGTCTCGACGGCGCGTGCAAAGGATGCCAAGCTTTCTCGGCGGCCGAACGACGGCATCTCGGGAAGGCCGATCGGCACTACCGGCTGGCCGCGCCGGCGGATCGCGACGTGATCACCGTGCAACGTGAGATCGCGGTCACCGCGGCAAGTCCAGACGATCTCGCCTTCGGCGCATTCCAAATGCCATTCGCCGCCATAGGGTGTCGCCTCTCCAGCACTAAGCCAGTTACCGCGGTAGGTAACTACGGTACCTCGATCGAAGATGATCGTCGCAGCTGCCCCCGGCGGTTCTCGGAAGGAACTGCCGGGCGGCTGCCAAGCTGTACAATAAACCTGCCGGGGTTCCTGTCCGAGAACCATACGCATAAGGTCAAAGTGATGAATGCTAAGGTCCTCGAGTAGAGGTTGTCGCAAGGCGTAGTAATCTTCCTCGGCCGGAGCATAATTCACAAACCGCCGGAACTCAATGTGGACTGTGCTGATCGTGCCAAGTGCTTGCTGTCTGACAAGCCGGGCGGCGGTTAAGGCTGCAGGAAAAAAGCGGAAGTTCTGGCTCACCATAAGGATGAGGTCGTAACGGTCTGCCATATCGACCAGGTGTGTTGCCTCAACGATAGTAGACACAAACGGCTTCTCCACCAAAACGTGCTTGCCGGCCTCAAGTGCGAGTGCAATGAGAGAAGCATGAGCCGCGAGGTTAGCGGTGATCAAGATTGCGTCGGCATCAATGTTCGAGAGAGCTGCCTCGAGAGTTGAGAAGCACTGGTCCAGGCGAGCCCCTAGCTGCGACCTCACTCTCTGCAGCATTTTTGGGTTCGGCTCCACCCAACCTACCGCCTCGACCTCGGGCACTCGAGGTATTATGGTCTCAGCCCAGTCAATGCCCCATGGACCGAGTCCTACCTGGATTATCCGAACTGGCATAATTCAGGCTCCTTTACTATTCAGACGAAGCAAGGAAGCTGCCTTCGTAGAGGGCGATGCAATCCGCTTCGCGCATTGTGCGTACTTGCTTTTAGCTTTCGCCCTCGGCTGGTCGTTGTCCCAACATGGGTGATGAGCGGTTGAGCCAGCGTTCACGTGCAGCAGATGGTTTCTTTGCCAAGTGGTCGAATGCGAGCAATGTCTCGGCTTTCGATTGCTCACAGGCCGGCGATACGTGTTGGCGGAAGGTCGTTGCTGACGTCCAGAGATATTAATGCGATGCTGCTTCATTTTACATTACTGGTTGTTTTGAGGCCCAAATTCGAGCGCTAAAGCCACAGTTGCGATTGTCAGTGAGGGCCGCTATATATGCAAATTAAGATTTAGTTAAGGTTTTTCGACTGTTTGATGTTATTACCGCATCAGCCACTTGAATGACCTGATATGAGAGGGTTCCGTCGCAAACTCCAGCCGGGGTCGCAAAGGCAGGTTGAGCGTCACGCGGCGCTCGTGCGGCGAGGATTTCGAACTCCTTGGCATGAGGGTGTCTGACCGTAGGCAAACCTCGCCGGTCGTTTGCGCATCATATGAACCATTCGATGCCCAAGAGGATAATTTCGGCGGTTGTCGTGTTGTCGTTGACTTGAAGGCCGAGCATGGACCGGACGCGGCGCTTGATTCACCTGTGATCCTGTTCGATGCGGGTGTTGAAATTCTGGCTCTTGCGGTTCTGATCGGCTTCAGTGCTCGTCGCGATCGATCCCGCAGGCCATTTTCAAGATCGCAAAAGATCAGATGGCCTCGTGATTGGTCTGGCTGCCGTCGATGGCGATACGTTCCGGCCTGCATGGCACTGCAGGGCCTTCCGTAAGAAGAGTTTGGACCGCCGGCAGGTCGCAGCTTTTGCTGAAGAAGAATTCGACCGTATCGCCGAGGCTGTCGATGGCGCGATAGAGGTACATCCATTGGCTCGAACCTTGTTGCAGGTTTCGTCCATGTGCCTCTTTCCAGTGACGCTCCGCTTGCGCCGGTTGAATCGGTCCAGCAGCTTAAGCGAGAAGCGCACGACGGGAACGCCTCGTGATTCCCTCTCAAGTAGTAAATGCCGCTCTAGTAGTGCGCTAACGATACGACGCGTTACCGCCATGGTGAGGCCGAAGGCTTTCGCCATTTCGTGCATGCGCGCCCCTTCCTCCCCCACCTCGACAAGATACTTTAGAAGAGCCACAGAGCGGTCAAGAAGCTGTGCGCCATTTACTTCTTCTGTTTCAGTCTTATTGATTTGCCTTCTCACGATGGCACCCCCTCAAGGTTGTAAAACCGATCGACTTGCCACGGCGCTCAGTGGAAAAAACGGTGTTCCAAGTTCTGCCGGTGATCGGCTGCATTTTCGTGCAATCAGGCGAGACGCTTGCGGTGGCAGACAATCTACAGGCGCCCGGGAGGGTAAAAGGGGCCAGATCGAACTAACAGCTGTACATTTGCAAGCCAGGCCGTGAGTTATGAAGTCAGGCGGCGCGAGTGGCGCCTGATTGAAGGCGACCGCAATATTCGGCGTATTTAGCTGCCAACTCCTCTGCGCGTTTTTCGCACTCATCCAGCGCCATTGCTTCGCAGTCATAGCCGAGCAGCTCACGCAGGATTCCTGCCGATTCTCCCGTGAAGCGCACGGTACCGTCGCTTTCGACCGCCTCAATCCCGTCGTATTTCTGGCATTGCCAATTGATCTCCACCGCATCGTCCAGTGACAAACCTTGAGGCAGTTCGATCGAAATACCAGTTGGAGCAATCCTGACGGGATAGCCTCCCACGAGACCTAGTGGTCCCGGCGCGTGAACAACGCGTTCCAAGTGATCGGCAAACGCACGTAGAATCGCTGTCGCTGACGAAGCGGTGACGGATTGCCCCGCAAGACCTTTCACTCGGCGGAAACGTCCGGCTACGTTCGCAAAGATCTCTTCGTGCCGCAGTTCCTGTGGCTTAACTTCCTGGCCGTTGCGATATATGGTCAAGTGACAAGGTGCTCCGTCCGTGGAACCGGTGCTCGGCATACGATAACTGACATAGTGTTGGGCGAAAAACTGCACATCCACCGCTTTCAGTTCGCAACCCAGAAGATGTGCGGCTGCCAACCTGATGCCCGGAACCGCATTTGCGATGTTGCCGATCCCAATTGTTGGCGAGAGACCCTCGGCCGCAAGCGCGGCATGCGTCACGTCAGGGTAAGATGCGTTTACGACGACGCTCTCCAAATCAGCTTCCCGCACAGCCCTCATGAGGCGTCGTACGAGCACTAGATGCATAGGCGTCCATACGCCTCCGCGTGCTCGATCGATCTGCTGATAGGCATCGGTCGGCAATTGCGTTATCCGCCACCAGGAATGCAAAGTTGTTGCGTTGAAAATTATATCAGGACGGAGAGCCGATAGGCGCTCTGCTGTAGCCTCTGTATTCATCAAATCCAGCGGAACTACCTCGATGGACGGAGAGACCCCGAGGTTTACGGCAGTGTACTTCGCCAGGTTGACCCTCAAGGAGGCTCGCTGCAGATCTCGCGCTCCGACGTGCAGATCGTAGGGTCTGCCGCTTTGACTGAGAAAATCAAGAACGGCCCCGCCAAGTACGCCGTGCCCAACAATGAGGATCTTTACGCTTCCATTCACTGCAGCTCTCCGTTTCCGTTGCCGAAGAGAGTTGTAACGTGAGGCTCATAAGGATGGAAGGAGAGTTCCGTGAAGTTGATGTTGCCTGAGTGAAACAATTTCGCAATATAACTTTTACGTTATATTATAGTTTAAAGTGCTAGACCTCGGGAAATTTTTCTGTTCTTCTCTGGCAAAGCAAGTCGGCAGTTGAGAATCGCTGGCGTGTGACAGGAGGTATGGAGTGCGGCTGAGCTTTTCGATGTACCGGTTGACATGTCGCCCGCCGTGCTTCGAAAGGCGGGCTGAGGGCGGTGGAGAGCAAGACATGTTGGCCTCGGTACGACCTGCCGATGTTGTACTCGAAATCGATCTCAGCGCGATTCAGGCGAACTTTCAGACCATATCGGCCCTCGTTGGCCCAAAGGTAAAAGTAGCCGCTGTCGTAAAAAGCGACGCCTACGGGCTTGGCTTGGTTAAGATTGCAGGCGCCCTCATTGAGGCCGGATGTGATCTGCTCCTCGTCGGCAATCTGCACGAAGCGCTGCTTCTGAGGTCATCCCACATCGGCGCGGACGTTGCGGTTTTTTGCGATGAGTTTGCGAGATATGGCGGCCACTACCGATCGAACGGCCTTATACCAGTTGTGAACAATTGTGTCGAACTGGATGCCATTAGCGGCGCACCCGAGCCGCAAACATACTTCCTCAACGTGGAGACTGGGTTCTCTCGCCTTGGCCTCGCTTTCGGCGACGTACGGCGCGAGTATCTTAGTGGTATCTTTAAGCGGCGTCCGCCTTCGGTCGTACTCAGCCACCTCGCATGCAGCGAACGCGCAGGGGACGCAATGAACTTACTACAAAGGGACCGCTTTCAGGCGACGTCAGATCTGCTTAAACCGGCACTCCGCAGTCTCGCGGCCTCCGCCGGTGTGTGGCTGGGGGAACAATATCACTTCGATATGGTACGGGTGGGCTCGGCACTTTACGGACTTAATAATGCCGGCATCCGGCCAAATCCTTTAAAGCCCGTTGCGAGCCTCAAAGCAAAAACACTGGAGGTGCGCAAAGTCGCAAGGGGTGAGGCAGTTGGATACGGTGCGACTTTTCGCACGGCCCGAGCCAGCCGCATTGCGATCGTCGCGATCGGCTATAGGAATGGCCTTCCATGGGCCTGCGCCAACAAGATATCCGTCCGGTTTGCTGGATATTCTGCTCCTCTAATCGGAAGAGTGTCCATGGAATACATAACGATTGATGTTACGGATGTTCCTGAGACGCTTTGTGGTCCGGGCAGGGAAGCGGAACTGCTGGGCGACGTTTTCACCGTGGATGACCTTGCCGCGACCGCTGGCGTTCATCCACAAGAAGTGCTCACACGTCTCGGCGTCGGTTGCGCAAGGCGGTATCTGGATCGTTCTCCTGCATCTGCGGGGTTCCCGGGCAACTTGACTGATGCGGGCCATGAACACGATCCGCGCGCCATCCCTGGCTAGAGCGAAGAGGCCCGACTGCCTTGCTTCAAAAAAGTTATAGGAAGGGGCTTCTTTTTGTCGCGATCTCTGCCGTCGCGTGGAGCACCGCTGGGCTCTTCATTAGGGTTCTGCCGCTTGACGCTTGGACAATTTTGTTTTGGCGCAGTCTGTTTGCAGCGGTTTTCCTGGCAATTTATCTCGTTGTAGACGGGCCAAGACATAGCCTTCGCCCAACAGGGCGAGGGATTACTGTTGCAGCCTCGTTGGCATTGGCTCTATTGGCGTTCATCCCCGCGTGTCAGCTAACCTCGATCGCCAACGTAGCAGCCCTCTACGGGACGACACCTGTCTTCACGGCTATCATGGGGTGGCTTTGGCTGGGGGAGAAAATTCGTCCTGCGACCCTGTTGGCAATAGTTATGATGGCTGCAGGTATCTGCGTGCTCGTCTGGGGAACAGATCTAGACTCCGACTTGATTGGCAACGCTCTCGCCTTCGTCATGACCTTCATGACCGCGTTTGTTGCTGTGTGTATGCGCCGATACCGCGAAGAATCGCTTCTGGCTTCCGTCTGCGCGGCCAACGTTTTAGTCTCAATGGTCAGCTTGTGCTTCGCTGCGCCATTATCACCAGGTCTGAGACCTCTGGTATACCTTGCGCTTTTTGGCCTGGTGCAAGTGGGATTAGCTTTTGCGTTCTATTCGGCTGGCGCTCGTCGCGTTCCAGCTTCGCAAGCCTCCTTGATTGGAGCGCTAGAAACGCCGCTCGCTCCATTTTGGGTGTGGCTCGCATTCGGCGAAACACCCTCCCTGTCGACCCTGGTTGGGGGTGGGATCATTACCGCATCAACAGTTGGATACCTTTTAGCGATGGCCGGACTCGCGGCACGCCCGTAACGCTGACGTTTGGCTGTCCCAGGAGTTGCAGGAAGGCGTGCAAAAAGGAGCTAATCTCAATGAATAATGTGCAAGCGCCGATCATAATTGAAGGCATCGCGGCGGTCATAAAAACGTATCGTGCCGTCGTTCTGGATCTATGGGGCGTCTTGCACGACGGGAAAGTTGCCTTTCCTCACGCGATCACTGCCATGAATGCTTTGCGAAACAACCGGGTTGATATCTGCCTCCT
Source organism: Mesorhizobium sp. M1E.F.Ca.ET.045.02.1.1 (assembly GCF_003952485.1). Classification (NCBI taxonomy): domain Bacteria; kingdom Pseudomonadati; phylum Pseudomonadota; class Alphaproteobacteria; order Hyphomicrobiales; family Phyllobacteriaceae; genus Mesorhizobium; species Mesorhizobium sp. M1E.F.Ca.ET.045.02.1.1. The sequence continues at coordinate 4,015,942 of NZ_CP034447.1, read as the reverse complement.
GTCGAATTCTCCCCGTCGTGCCTACCAAGTTTCTAAACACTTAGCGTCGATGGGAATAAAGCCATCTCAATATAACTATATTGTCACATCCGGAGAGCTGGTTTACAAGGCGCTCGAAAATGCCTCAGACAACTGGCATAGAGCACTAGCAGCTCGCTATTTTCACATCGGACCACCTGAGCTGGCGGGCTTGCTTCGGGGGTTAGATCGGCTCGAGGTCTTTTCACCTCGGGACGCTGACTTTATTCTAACCACCGGGGGGAGCACTCAGCCGCCAGATGAAGCTGCGGCACTGTTGAACGAATGTGCTTTACGCAAACTTCCAATGGTCTGCGCGAATCCCGATTTGGTCGTTTTAATTAGCGATCAACTTGTGGTTTGTGCAGGGGCGCTCGCCGAGCAATACGAAGCGTTGGGAGGGGACGTTTTCTACCATGGAAAGCCGTATTCATCGGCTTACCAACGCGCGCTCGACCTCCTCGGCTACGAAAGACATGAAGTGCTCGCAGTTGGTGATTCGCTACGGACCGACGTTGCGGGTGCTCGAAACGAGGGCATGGACGTGCTCTTCATCGGCAGCGGCATACATAGGTACGCTGCTGGTGAGTTCAAATCAGGCAAATTTCCCAGTGCGCAGCTCCAACAGTTCTTTGCGGGAGAGCCAGTCGTTCCCACGTTCGCTGCTTCCCTCTTTAGGTGGTAGAAGAATAAAGGTGAAATCTGAGCGAGGGTCCGCGCCCCGGATCAGTTCCCGGCGGCTGAATACCTGGCCACGGTCCTCAAGCGTCTGCGCAACAGGTTGAGTAGATCGAGGGTTCCTCGACAGTCCTCAACGAGGAGGCCACGAGTCGCATCCCGAAAGCCGTCTCAGGGGGAGTCTATCGTGGTGAATGCCTATGTGCATGAGGCCCAGAGGTACGGTTCGATGTTTCGTTTGACAAGAACTGCTCCCAGTCCGGGCGCGTCGGATATTTCGAAATATCCAGATCTGCTAAACGGCGGATTCTCAAGCACCTCGACGTAGCCGTCATCGTCCCTGAAGGCAGGATAGTGTTCATGGATCATAAAATTGGTGATATTTGCCTCAATCTGAAGGGTTGCAGCTTCGATTAGACTGCTTCCACACACATGGGGTGCCACGCGCATATTATAGGCTTCGGCCATCGCACAGATTTTCTTTGTCTCCATCAAGCCTCCCGCCGTTCCGACATCCGGCTGAATAATTCCGCAGGCCTGCAACTCGAAAACCTTCCTGAACCCGAACTTCGAATAGACGCGTTCGCCAACAGCAATCGGAATCGGAACCTGTTCTGAGATTACCTTCAGCGCACCATTGTCAAATGGATCGCAAGGCTCTTCGACAAAGCATATATTGAGATCATTGAGTTTCCGGCAAAACCGAATGGTCTCATCGGTAGTCAAGCCCCCACTGAGATCGACCATAAGTTCGACGTCGGGCCCGGCCGCATCACGGACAGCTTTGACTCTGCGGTAAGCAAGCTCAAGTGCATCGGCTGATATTGATCGGCGTGTCACGTGTTGCAAAGCTGGACCAACCCGCTGAGCCAACGGGTAAAATTTCAGCGCTCGATATCCGTCCTTCAGAGGACGTTCTGCCGAACGGGCAAATTCATCCGGCGTATCAGAGGCACCGTACCAGCCATTTGCGTAGGCTCGCACACGGTCCCGGATTTTTCCGCCGAAAAGCTCATAAACGGGGACGCCGAGACATTTGCCTTTGATGTCCCAGAGAGCCTGCTCTATCGCGCTGATGCCGGCAAAGGTGATTGCGCCACCATTCTTTGCCCAGAACGAATGATCATACATTGCAGACCACAGCTCTTCGATCCGGCCGGGGTCTTTGCCGAGTAAGAAGCGTTCCGAGAGATCCTTGATCATCCCTGCCGCCGCGGTCCCGCCAACACCATAGGCTATTCCCGCCTCGCCGACCCCAGTTATGCCTTCGTCCGTCGAGACTTCAACCAAGACAGGATGCAGACGGCCGGATTTCAGCAGATAGATATTTACGCCGGTGATTTTCATGGCTTCCCCACTATCCGTTTGCGTTAGCTTACAGGCTGATCCGCTGATATTCGGCCACCGAGGGCATTCCTCGTGCGAGGAACAAGGTTCTGTCCCAGCACTGCATAGCGACGGAAAAGGCGGTTTGCGTTGGCTCACGCACCGAGGTCTGCTTGCAGACCGCGTCTGGTGCATCGGTTTGATCCCGCAAAGTAACCATCACCTCGTCGGCGTTTGTGCAATGCGCGCCCCGTGCCTTCAGAATCTCGAGCCGCTTCTGGCTAGAAGGGTATTGCCTGGCCAACAGCTCAGCATCTTCGTCATCGCGAATTTGGGCATCCAACGCATGATTGGTGTGAGCAAAGAATGACGCCGATCTGCACACCGACACACCATGTCGGGCTGAAACCTCGACGGAAGCGATTTGGTTGGACGCATCGCCGAAAAGATATGCCCGTCCAGCCATATGTGGCAGTGATTTAGCTCTCTCAATTGCTGCGTCCACGTCTTGGCAGCCAAGAAAAACCCGACGGACAATCTGGCTCGGAATTCCGTCTGAGCGCGACGTTAAGATAAGGTCATTATTGACGAGCCCAAAGCCTGCTCGGTTGAGCCCCACCCAACCGAGGCCACCGGCTGATGCCACGGTCGCGAATTCGAAGCCGCCTGCGCTGACATGAATGAAAAGTGCCTGTTCCGCATCACTCCCCGGCGGTCCATCCCAGTTCTGTGCAATCAAAGCGCCGTCGCTAGTCTGCACTGCCAGACCGCTGCAACCGGTCAAAGCGGACGGCGTAAGAAGCTCGAAGGAACTACGCAACACAATGTCCAACACGTCGCGCCCGACGCCATCTGCGATTCCGCGTATCTCCGCGCCGACCTCGGGAGCCATCATGTCAATCGTCGCGAGAACTGTGCTGGCGCGCTGAAACACCTCCGACATTTCTGCGGTTGACAAGGACGCTAACCGAGCGCCAAGCGACTGACCGATTGCGCCGGCGAAGCGATTGCCATGCTGAAAACCACGCTCGTAGGGAGAGCCCGAAAGCACGACAACTGGAATGGGAGACACGGGAGTCATTCCAATGCGACCCCTCCGCAGAACATGAGGAAAATTAATAGCTCCTCATATACCTGACAATTTTCGTGTCAAGAAAATTCAATCGGGTCGCCGACCTGGGTCAGTGCGTTCATCTCCCTGACCAAGCCCCGGCGCCACACGCCTTCGTTTTCCATCTCTTCAAAGGCTTGGCGGGACTTTGCGCGCCATGCTTTTACCCCGACGTTGCACAAAACCGCTCCGTCCTCCTCCAAGAGGGCAGGCAAAAGATCATGCGTGTGGCCGAGCAAATTCGAACAAAATTCCGCAGCCTCGACGGCAGCTTGTTCCAGCCCGGTTTGAATGTGCGGAGCGAGAATTTGATAACGCTGTAGGTTCATTGCAAATGTCAGGTCGAGCGGCCGGTAGTCCAATGCCGTCATGAACCGAGCAAATCGCGTGAAACGCATGCTCACAACATGACTAAGGTTGGTGATCATCGCCGCAAATTTGCCGTCCTGGAACGCGTCCACCACCTCATTCCACGGAACAACTACAGGTCGGCACCCCATAATCTCGAGATAGCGGAACATGGTATCGTTTTCAGGGCACCTTATAGGCAAGTCTCTTAGGTCATCCGGAGATAAGATAGGGGTTCGCGATAACAAAACCAGAGAAGGACCCCGCTTCCATTTCAAGCTCGGATTTAAAAGTTCGACCGAATTGCTTCGAAGGGCCTGCCTGACTTCTCGATCAAACAAGGAACTCTCCGAGAATCGTTCCAGGTGCTTTTCATCGTCGAAGCAAAATGGGAGTGATGCTAGTTTAACGGGATCCGAATAGTGCTGAAAAAACCCCAGGCTTTCGACGAAAATGTCAATAATTCCGTTGACGAGGGCGCGGACCTGAGTTTCAGCGGGACCAAGTTGCCCCCCGGGAAATACCGAAATCGCAAGATCGTATCCTGTTTTTTGGCTGACTAGGGACGAGAACATCTCGATAGCTCTGCCCTCAGGATCCCAGGACGGTACCAGAGTGCCCAAACAACGCGGCATCTCGGAATCCGACTGAAGAAAATATTGCGCTGGCCGATCCAATTCCAGGCCGAAACGCACCAAAGCTGCGATCGACGCTGGGGCCTTTCCCGTTTCAAGCTTCGACAGCTGCGACACAGACATGCTGACCTTTCCGGCCAGCGCCTCGAGACTAAGGCTCTTGGCCTTCCGGGCCTCGCGCAGCCGCTTTCCAACCAAGCCATTGATCTGTTTTTCCACTTCGGATCTTGCGTCCATTACCGCTCCTGCGCGCTTGCCTCGATCGCGGCCGCTACACTGCACCTAACGCGGGTGGGGAAGGCGGGGGAAATCTCTGGGCCGTTTAGCACCCCTAACATACTCCTAAAGGAAAATATAGGCGGCAGAGGATGCGTAAGAATTTTCTTGACAAGAAAATACAGTCGTGTGCTCATAGGAGGCATCAAGGCCCGTGATCGACACGGCGCCGGAGATTTAGAGAGAGAAGATAAAGCCGTGGCTGGACGGAATATGGCGTTTTCGCCTCAAGAATATCGAGAAAGGTTGGCAAAAGTCCAAAGCGCCATTCAACTGGGCGGGATGGTTGGCCTGCTTGTGCATTCGCCGCATAATATCTGCTATCTCACCGGCTATCACACGTCCGGCTTTTTTGCTTACCAGGTCTTGTTTGTCCCGGCCGAAGGAGAACCTCTGTTATTGGTCCGTGAACTGGAACGGACCAATGCAGACGAGTATTCATGGCTGGCTCTAGACCGGCAGGCTGTTTATCTCGACAACGAAGATCCGGCTTCCGTGACGGGTCGGTGGATGGCTGAACTTGGGTGGACGGCAGCCGGCGACCCAATCGGCGTCGAAAAAACCTGCTTCAATTTGGCAGTAAAAGACTACGAGGAGCTTTGCCATGCTTCGAGGCCCAATAAGGTAGTCGACGGCTCAGGTATCGTCGGTCGTGTGCGGCTCATTAAATCGTCGCAGGAGATTGCTTATGCGCGTCGAGCTGCCGAAATAACCGACGTTGCGATGCGTTCAGGACTTGAGGCCCTCGCCGTCGGGAAAAAAGAACTCGAGATCGCTGCGGCGATCCAGGAACAACAAGTCCTAGGCGGTTCCGAGTACACAAGCCTGCCAAACTACCTCTCATCTGGCTATAGAATGAGGATCGGCCATGCCACGCCGACCGAGAAGGTGATCGAGGCCGGTGACGTCCTCAAATTCGAGATTACGAGCTGCGTTAAGCGTTACAGTGCAGCGATGATGCGCACTGCCGTGATGGGCGCGCCGGCTGCCGAAATAGCTCAGGCCGCTGATCTTCTGATAAGTTGTCAAGACCGTGCCTTCAGCATGATGAAACCAGGCGCAGTTGCTGGTGAAGTCGATGCGGCAGTGCGCCAAACGGTCCTGAAAGCGGGACTTCGGAAAACCTATTATCCGCGAGTTGGCTATTCCTTGGGCATCGGCTTCCCGCCGGTTTCTGGCGAGTGGGAAGTATGCGACTTCATGGCAGGCGATACTTGGCTGCTCCAGGCCGGGATGATCTTTCACATGCTCGTCAATGCCAACGGCATCTCCTTCAGTGAGACTATTCTGGTGACGGAAACGGGTTCGGAGCGCCTGACATCTCTGCCGCGGGAGCTCTACATTGCCCAATAATCCCACCTCGTCGACCCACGCCACTTCCGGCCGGAATTCCCATCAAGGCGAGGCTGCCGGGCTGCTGATCACGAACATTGCTGAACTAACGCCCCTTGATGAATTTGGGCCGGGTCCTCAGAGAGGTGGCCTGAAACACCTAAAGTCGATCAAGAATGCTGCAATCCATGTCGTTGACGGGCGAATAAGGGATTTTGGGCCTGCCGAACGAGTTGTGGCCGGATTGCCGAAGGGAGCAGCGCCTAGAGTTCTTGATGCGTTCGGAGGCGCGGTGGTACCTGGTTTCGTCGACTGCCATACCCACCTGCTCTATAGCGGCTCGCGGGCCGACGAGTACCCAATGCGGGTCGCAGGCGCTAGTTATAGTGAAATTAGTTCCAACGGCGGCGGGGTCACCCGCACAATTCGCGAAAGCAGCGACGCAACCTCAAGCGACCTGAAGCAGGCGTTGACGGCGAGGCTGGAGAAAGCGTTGCTGAACGGGACAACGACTGCGGAAATCAAAACGGGTTACTGGGTCGCCCCGGAAGGAGAAGGCGCGGCGCTAGGTATCATCGCCGGAGTCTCAGCGTCTCAGCCTGTCGACCTCGTTCAAACCTTCCATGTCGCGTTGGGCACGCCGGCACGATTTGGGGGAGCCGGGGAACATGCCAGATACGTCATTGATCACGTTCTACCGGCCGTTGCCTCCTATGCACGCTTCTGCGATGTTGTTTGCGATGTCGGGGCCTTCTCGCACAATGAGGCGCGGCAAATATTGCAAGCAGCAGGCAGGCGCGGTTTAAACTTCAAGATTCACGCCGATGAATTTTCCGCCGCCGGCGGTGCCGAACTCGCGGCTGAGCTTGGCGCTGTTTCAGCCGATCATTTGTGCTTCCTAGGAAAAGACACCGCCCAAACACTGGCCAAGGCACAAACGGTTGCCGTCTTGCTTCCGGCGACGTGTCACTATTTGCTTGCTCCCAGGTTCGCCGACGCCCGCCAACTCATCGACGCCGGAGTACCGATTGCCCTCGGGACAGATCATGGGCCAGGCAGTCCGACCCTTTCGATGCCGTTCGTCATGGGCCTGGCGTGTTCCTGGTTGCGAATGGACCCCGCTGAAGCGTTGGTTGCGGCGACTTGGAACGCCGCTTGCGCCATCGGAGCCGCCTCAACCGCCGGCCAGATCGCGGTCGGGCGGCCAGCAGACCTGGTGGTCCTTAAGGCGCCGACCTATCGGGATTTGCCATATCTGATCGACCAAAACCTTGTCCGATACACGCTTAAGGACGGCGCTGTCTTCGGCAAGCACATAAATTAACAACTTCAACAAAGGGGAACGAAGCCATGAAGTACATTCCATCGAAATTGGCTATTCGGTTAGCCGTTGCAGCATTGTCACTGACCCCAGCGTATGCCCAACAGAAGTTGACCATTTCAGCCTCGGGTGGCTCCTACGATGCCTGCGTCAAACAGGTCTATTCTGACTCCTTCGAGAAGGAGAATGGCATCAAGGTCGTGGTCGGAAGCCCCGCCTATGATACGGGAGTTTGGCGGGCTCAGCAGGAATCGGGAAAAGTCGAGTGGGACGTGGCGACGTCGGATCCGGGCCAGTTGCAGCAGTTAGTGGAGAACGGCTGGGTCCTTCCGCTTGATCCAAAACTGTTGCAAAGCAAGGGAGGGCTCGTCGACTTTCCTGGTATGGTCACCACGAAAGACAACAAAGTTTATGCGCTTCCATCCGAAATTTTCAGCATCGTCGTTACCTACAATTCCGATGCCTTCCCCGGCGAGAAACCTCGCACATGGTCAGACGTGTTCGACGTCAAAAGGTTTCCCGGCAAGCGCCTGTTCTCTAACTCCGTCGTTGATTTCGGCGTGCTCGAGGTCGCCCTGCTGGCCGACGGCGTTGAGCCTTCAAAACTTTATCCGCTCGACGTGGAACGCGCGTTGAAGAAACTCGATACAATCAAGAGTGATATTGCCTGGTACGATTTCGGCACACAGCAGATCGCATTGCTTCAGCAAGGGGAGGCGGTTATCGGCGCAGGCTGGGATGGACGTGTAAAGGCGCTGCAGAAAGAAGGGGTCCATGTCGACTTCTCACCTGATCAGGCGATCGTCAAGCCGGATCTATGGGTGCTGCCGAAAGGCGCGAACGCCGAGGCAGGAGCGCGCTTTCTCCGCCATATCCATGACCCCCAACGCCAGGCGGATTTTGCTAAATGTATCGGATATGCTCCGGCGCTGAAGGGTGCCTACTCGCTGTTGGGCACCGGTCAGAAGTTCACGATCGATCCTCAGGATCTGAGCAAGGTCGTACCATGGGGAGCCAATTATTGGGCCGAACATGCGCGTGACGTCACGACCCGTTTCAACGAATGGCTCACCCAATAAGGGTGAGCGCAGCGTGGCTCTTGGACCATTCATGATGGACAACGTTCCCGTCGATGCCGCTATCTCTGTCAGAGGTATTGCTAAGCGTTTTGGAGAGAAGGAGGTCCTCCGCGGGATCGACTTGGAGATTCCAAACGGTGCTTATGTAACGCTTCTCGGCCCGAGCGGGTCCGGCAAGACCACATTACTTAGGATTGTCGCCGGCTTCAGCGTCGCGGATGCCGGCACGATCAGCATTTCCGGGACGGATGTCACTCGACGTCCGGCCCGGGAGCGGGAACTCGGCATGGTTTTTCAGAACTATGCCTTGTTTCCCCATCTGACCGCTCGAGAAAACATCGAGTACCCGTTGCGTGTTCGAAAGCTCGGCAAGACGGAGCGCCGCGAGCTGGCTGACCAGTATTTAGAGCGCGTCCAGCTGACTGGATGCGCAAACGACTATCCGGGCACACTGTCGGGAGGTCAGCAGCAGCGCGTTGCACTTGCTCGGGGGCTCGTGTGCCGGCCAAAAGTCCTCCTCCTGGATGAGCCGCTAAGCGCGCTGGACAAGCACCTTAGAGGCGACATGCGAGAGTTTCTTAGGCAATTGCAGCGGGACGTCGGGATAACGTTTATTCACGTCACCCACGACCAGAGCGAAGCGCTCGCGCTATCAACGATGGTAGTGATTATGAAGGACGGCCAGTTAGAGCAGGTTGGTAGGCCAGAGGAACTTTACCTCAATCCTAAAACGAGCTTCGTCGCTGGCTTCATCGGGGATAGCAATCTCGTGGCCGCACGAATTCGAGATGCAAACGCCCACTCTACCCTGGTGGAGCTTTCAGACGGCCAACAATGCTTGTTGGCGAAACGTGAACTGGCTGTCCCAAGCGAATGTCATTACGTCCAAATCGTGCTCCGCCCTGAGGACGCTGTCTTCGGTCAAGGGCCCGCGACACCTTCTGTTATGACGAGTGGAGTGGTCATCAAGACGACTTTTATGGGCACTCATCACGAAGTTGTAATGGAGACAAATCTCGGCAAGTTGACCGCCTATTCAAGGGCGGATTTTCCAGCCGGCGGACAAGCGACCGCTATGTGGCCGCTGGACAGGGTCGCGGTGGTCTCGCCATGATTGCTCAGCCATCCTCATCTTCTCGGCTAGCAAATTTCGTGGCTATCGGACCCGGTCTCTTGTTTGTGCTTTGCTTGTTCATTGTGCCGCTCGGCGTACTGGCGCTCCGCAGCATAACGGATCCTCACCTGGGATTTGGAAACTACGACACTTTGGTAACGTCACCTACGTATCTCCGGGTGGCATGGCGCACAATTTGGATCTCGGTCGCAGCAGCAATGATTTGCGCTATCGCTGGAACGCCTGTCGCGTACAGCCTGGCGCACTCGGATCGAAGATCGCGCAATACGCTAATGCTGGCCGTCCTGGTTCTGTCCTTTCTAACCAGCTCGCTGATCCGCACCTTCTCCTGGATGGTGATCTTTGGTGCCCAAGGACCTCTTTCGAGAATGCTCGATATCTTCGGCTGGGGGCCATCTGGTCTTTTGGGTTCATCAACGGCCGTAATTGTCGGGATGGTCCATTTTTTGTTGCCGGTTTACATCCTGACCGCATTTTCTGGCCTCAGAAAGGTTCCTTACCACCTTGTCGCCGCGGCGGAGGGCCTCGGCGCAAGTCGTATTTTCGCTGTAGCTACTGTTTATCTTCCATTGGCGACGCCCTCGATCGTCAACGCCGGTTGCGTGGTCTTCATCATCGGTGTCGGGTTTTTTATCACTCCCGCACTGCTTGGGGGGCCGAGGCAGACCATGCTGGCACAATTGATAGCGCGTAGTGTCACGCAGTTCGGCGACTTTGGTTTTGCCGCCGCCGGCGGCGTCATTCTGCTGGCAATCACATTGGGCTGCTTGTGGATCGTCAGGATACTAGCACGAGGTGGCGCGCCAAAATGATACTCCCATCGACCTCCGAACCTCGCTCACATCGTATCCGCATCGGAATTGCCGGTGCAGGACTTTGGGCCGAGCGGGCGCACGTGCCCTCGTTCTCTCGACTGCCGGAGATAGACATTGTGGGTGTGGCGGACCCCGATCAGAACCGTGCAGCTTCGCTAGCCGACAGGGTGTCAGGTTGCAAGGTTTTCCGAGACGCTCATACAATGCTATCAGCCGGACTAGACGCGATCATCATCGCGACGCCCGAGGACACGCATTACGCGGTCGCAAGGGCTGCCATCGAAAGCGGCGTGCATGTTCTGTGCGAGAAACCTTTGGCCAGGACCGTTGATGAGGCGCGCGGACTCGCCGAGTTGGCCGCCAGATCGAACGTCATCACAAAGATAGGGTTCGTCTTAAGGTATAGCCCGGCTATGAGGCAGCTCAAGCAGCTCGTGGACAGCGGCTACACTGGGAAGATCCACAGCTTCGTATTCTCCAACAACTTCCCTCAGTTCTTTTTTCCTAGTGAGCCGTTCCATTGGGTGATGGACGCCGCACGCACGGGCGGCGGGGCCTTCATGGAGTACGGATGCCACGGTTTGGACCTTGCCAGATGGCTTGTGGGAGAGATCGATGAGATATGCGCCAACGCCGTTACGCTGGTCCAGGAGCGAGCCGACCCCGTGAGCGGAGCCATGCGTAGGATCACTGTCGACGACATTTGCTCATGGCTCGGCCGCTTCGAAGATGGTGCGGAGGGACAATTCCACGTCAGTTGGAGTTCATTGCCTAGCTTCGGTTTTCAAGTTGCCGTCAGCGGCGAAAAGGGCACTCTCGGCTGGCGAATGACGAAATCTTGGCCGTTCGCGGAGGTGCTTGGCTGCCGCGATCCCGACGGAGAATTTCAACCGATCAGTATTGATGAAGCCTTCACGGAAGGTACCGACGGAGCTGCGACCTGGAGGGACTGTTTCGCTGCGGGGCAGGCGCGCCGTTTCCGGGACGAAATAGCTAGTGGCAGGATACCCGAAGGCCCGGACTTTGCAGACGGATTGGCAAACCAGTTCGCTCTCGAGGCGATCAGCCGTTCGCTGAACGATCGTTGTTGGATATCGGTAGAGCGTCGTTGAGCCATGGCCTTTGTTATTGAAACCGTGGCGGACTACGTCAATCGCTTCTCCATTTCCGACACTTCCGATACTACACGAGCCAAAATTGCGGAACTCGTCAGCGATCTTGTCGCGGCGGCTGCGGCCGGGTTTGCAACCGATCCTGCGAGGTCTGCGCGGATAGTCGCGGCCAATCTTTTCCAGAGCGGAGGGGCAGGGGTCTGGTTTTCCGTAGATCGATTGTCATCGTGTGCCGCCGCGTTTTGCAATAGCGCCGCTGCCAGTGCCTTGGACGTGGATGATGGTCATCGGGAGGCGATCGGCCACCCAGGTGCCGCCGTGATCCCCGCGGTTCTCGCCGAGGGCGAAGTCATTGGTGCGAGCGAGGACGACCTGCTTAGTGCAATCGCAGTTGGCTATGAGGTGGGTATCCGTATCGCGGCAGCGCAAACCGATCGAATCGAACGGCGCGATTACGCAACCGGCCGCTGGTCGTCCATCGCGGTCGCTGCAAGTGTCGGACATTTAAGGCGCCTTGAGCGCGGCGCCCTTGCACAAGCCTTAGCGATCGCAGCGACGCATCGTGCATGCCAGATTCCCAGTGGCACCAGCAAAAAGCTTGGCCAGATAAAGGAAGGTATTCCTTGGAGCACGCTAGGCGGGTATTTCGCCGTGGATTTGGCGCAACAAGGCGTAACTGCGTCTCTTGATATATTTGACATTGCTTCTTTGTTCGAAGGCGGTCTGATTACCGGGAGCCTCGGTAGTACGTTTAAGATCGATGCGACCTATACGAAACCATATTGTTGCTGCCGGTGGATACATTCTTCGATCGACGCGCTTTTGATGCTCATGCAGAACCATGGCGTCGGTGCCGATGCCATTGAGGCGATTGTTGTCGATACCATCGGTCCTGCCGCTCGGCTTAACAACAAGACGGCTCCGACTTCCCATTTCGAAGCGCAGTTCAGCGTACCTTACTGTCTGGCTGTTGCGGCGATTGAGGGTGCACAAGCCCTGCTAACCCCCGACATGGGCGACCTCACCGATGCTGCTCGGATCGATTTGGCCAGAAAGGTGATGGTCAGGGCCGACCCTGATTTGGACGCAAGTTTCCCTGCACAGACGGGGTCGAGAGTTTGTCTCGTAAGCCAGCTTGGATCATTTGAAGGCCGTGTCGATTTTCCCAAAGGCGACTCGAGAAACCCGATGACCCCCGACGAAATCGGGCAGAAATTCAGGACCTTGGTTCGGTATGGGCTGGAACCGGCTAGAGCGGAGCGCACCATCGTCGCTGCGGAGGCGATAGGCTCTAGCAAGATGTCGAATATCTTGGACGCGATCGGGTACAGGAAAGCGGTATGATGGATGCTCCAGGAAAAAGTGGCAAAGGCGGGGTGATCTTGGTCGTCTGGATGTTCGTCGTCCTGCTTTTCCTCGTCCTGCCGCTTCCGGTGGTTGGTATCATGTCGCTGTCTTCGGGAAAGTTCCTTTCCTTCCCGCCTCAGAGCATGTCGCTTTACTGGTACCGAGAGACGCTCGGCGACCCAATCTGGATCGGGGCGGCAATCAACTCCCTGGAAGTGGCTCTCATGGCTATTGTCTTGGCGCTGCCCTGTGCAGTTAGCCTGGCGGTCGCGACCTATCCGCTGTCGGACAAGGTCAAGCGTATCGTCAGCTTTCTTGCGCTGGGGCCGCTGATCATCCCAGTCATCGTATTTGCCATTGCACTGTTTTTCGTTTTCGCGAAATTGGGCTTGATTGGCACCAAGCTGGGAATCGCGCTGGGCCACGCCATCTTGGTCATGCCGTTTACCTATATGACAGTCTCGACGGCTCTCGAATATTTTGATGATGGCTTGATCGAAGCGGCGGAAACACTCGGTGCAACGCGGCTTTATGCGTGGCGTACGATTCTCCTACCCTTCATATTCCCCGCTGTGGTCATGGGCGCCACGTTGTCTTTCATGGCTTCATTCGACGAGGCCGTCGTGGCGATCTTTATCGGGCAAGGCTCAACGCTGACATTGCCGAGCTTGATATGGCGGTCGCTCAACGTTGAGCTGACACCGGCCGTCGCTGCTGTAGCGAGTATGGTCACATTAACCGGCCTCTTACTGCAGGGGCTCGCCGTCCTCTGCCTCCGATCATATTTCAATAGCCACGGGCTTAAGTCCCAATAGATCTCGTGTACGGCTGCCACCTAGCTGGCAATCGAGACATCATGTGGATTCATCGTGCGTTCGATTTCAGCGATCTCGCGTCGAAGGACCTGAACGAAGTCTCTTGCGCTGCTCCTTAGGAGCCTTGCGCTCGTCATGTTAATGGCGATCGCACCGGCCACATCTCCGCTCTCTAAGATGATTGGTACGGCTATCGCTGAAATTCCTTCCACAAGGTGCCCGTCATCGACGGCATAGCCGCGCTTGCGAATCTCTGGAAGTCCCTGCCGGATCACGTTCGCCGTCAATCCATGGTAGCGCTCGAATTGTGGTGCGTTGGCTTCTAGAATGACTTCGGCTTGCTTTGGTGGCAGCATTGCCAAGATCGCCTGGCTCGCGGGTCCAACACCAAGAGGTATCTGGCCACCCACCTGCCCGGTGAGGCTGTCGATCCGGTAGCCGCCGTCTTGACGGTCGACGCAGACAGTGTTGAAGCCGTTGCGAGCCATAAGAAAGACAGTATCACCTGTCTCGGCGGCAATCCGCAGCAAGGCAGGCTGACAAACCCGTCGCATTCCCGTCGTGTCTGCGGCCTTCGCTCCAAGCGCAAAAAGGGCCAGCCCCAGCCTGTACCGCTTTGTTGTCTCGTCGCGCTCGATGAAGCGATGCCGCTCCAGCCCGCTGATGATGCGATGTGCCGTCGACATATTTAGTCCGAACGCTTCGGCAATCTCGGAAACGCGCGCACCGCCACGGCCGAGCTCTCCAAGATGATTCAAGATGGCGATGGAACGATCGAGCAATTGCGTCCCTGTCGCCTTCTCCCCGCTTTCAGCCGTCGTCTTCACGTGCACCTCGATCAATCAGCGGATCAAAACGATCCACAAGGTCGTCGCCCAATTATCACGACAGTCTTCAACGAGGCTAGCTACAGGCGGTAGTGGTCGTTGTCTCGACCGCAGGCTCGTCTGTCGACAGAAGGCGCGGAATTGGTCGCTGCAATGTCTCCATCAGGCTACCTAGCTCGCCATCTCGAAGATCCCGGAATGCCGCCAGAAACATTTCCAGATGCTGCTCTTCCAGTCTGGGCTGTGCCACGTTTCGAAACTTGTCCTCCAACTTAGCCCAGCCCATCGGGTTTGCGGGCTCACCCATTGGGGCGAGAACCTCCTTAAACAGCCGCTCGTTCTTCGTCTTTATTACCACGCGTGCTGGAACGGACTGCGGGAATGTCGTGTCAAAGCCAGGATCGATCCGCAACTGAATTCGGCGCGCAAGCGCGATCGTACCGGAATGAGCTAAGTCCTCGTTCGTGATCTGCACCATCGCCTCAGCTCCTTTTGTCAGTGCCATGGCCACGCAAAACGGGACACTATATTGGGCTGATTCCGTCGTGCGTGGCGCCACTTCGTTGTTCAGACGAAGTGCCCATGAGAACGTGTCAATCTCTATCGCGTCTATATCCGCGGCATTTGTCCCGTGCTCCGCCTGAAGGGCCAAGACGGCATCAATCGCGGAATGCGCCCAACGGCAACAGCCGTAAGGCTTGAAGTAAATGCCGTTGATTGCCCACTCGACTCCAAGCCCGTCGAGCAGGCGACCACGGTTGTACACGCTTTCGTTGTCAAGCAGGTCGACCGGCCCGGTAAAGCCCCGGGCCGCCAGTTCGACGGCGACCAGAGCTGTAGCGGTAGCCCAGGGAATGCCTTCTTTCACGTGATTGCCCATTACCTTCGAGTATGCGATCGCGGAAAGGTTTGGCGCAGTCGAGCCGGCTATGGCAATGGCCTGCTCGATTGCATGGGGCTCTAAGCCGCGCAACCAAGCGGCCGCCGCGGCAGCGCCGTAGCCAACCCATGGGCCTGAAACGAGCGTCGTCAGAGTTCCGAAATCCCGCGAGGCAGCCACGCGGACGGCGATCTCATAGCCCAGCGCGATCGCGGGTAGGATTCGGTTGCTGGAACATTTGCATTCCGCTGCCGTGGCCATAACAGCGGGGATGATCGATGCCCCGGGATGTCCGGCGGCCGCGCGATGACCATCATCCAGATCCAAGCTCGACGCACTTGTAGAATTGACGAGAGCTGCACCGGCCGCGCTGGTGCGATGCGGCGCGAACCAAATCGGTGAGTTTCCATGCTGCCACACGGACAGGGCCGCCTTTCGCGTTGCGACCGTAGCATCTTCATTGGCGCCAGCTAGCGCAGCTGTCGTCAAGTCCATCATCGCCGTTTTCGCTTGTTCAACAGCGGGGCCGTTGAGGTCACTAAACTCAAAAAGGAAATCTGCAAAATATCGGGCAATGGTCATGTAGCTGCTGCCACCTCGAATGGGATTGAAGGTCGTCTAAAATGTTATCATTATATGAAAGAAATATGTTGTAAATCCCATAATATGGATATATGGATTAAGCGTGGATGTCGAGTTGACCGGCTGGGACTTATGGCAGATCGCAATTTAGGGCAGTTGGAATGGTTGCGGGCGGCCGTTGCTGCTTGTGGACAGCGTCCGGTCGTCATCGGTGAAATTGGGATATGCGGGCCACAAGTTTACGCCGAGTCGCGGAACGGGGATCAGGCCGGGTGCTCGTCGGCGGCGAGCGGCGGCTTAGGCGGCCTTCACGGATCACGTGGTAAAAACGGCACCCTCCCGCCGACTGCGCCCCGCTCCGGGAAGGCCGCCACTTTCGGCTCTCTATTTCGGCACTTTCGATGCACATACATGGGATGAGCAAATGACTGGAAATCGGCAAGCGTTTACGACCGAAGAATTCAAGACGCGCGTGGGGCAAGTGCAGTCAGAAATGTCGGTTAGGGGCATCGATATTCTTTTGCTGCACGCACCCGAAAATATCTACTACCTCACTGGACACCAGACGTCGGGTCATTTTGCCTACCAGACGCTTGTGCTCGCCCAGAGTGGTGACCCGCAGCTGCTGTTGCGACTTCTGGAAAAGGGAAACGTCGACGAATATTCGTGGCTGCCGGACGCCTTCACTTGGAAAGAGGGCGACGACCTCGTGGAAAAAACGCTCGCCCTGGTGCGCCGTTTCCGCGTTGCCGGCAAAAGCGTCGGCTTGGAGAAGAGGTGCTGGTTTTTGACATCGGCAATCGCAGATGCACTGACCAATGGACTTAGCGATGCCACCATCGTGGATGCGAGCTTGCTTGTCGATCGCGTGCGGGTGATCAAATCGGCTGCCGAGGTCGGCTACATCCGACGTGCAGCACAGATCGCCGAAATCGAGCAGCAGGTCGCGTTTGCAACGATTTGCGACGGAGCCACGGAGGCCCAAGTGGCCGCGGCGGTTTTTGCGGCCGGCGTCAACGCCGGATGCGAGTATACCGGCCTGCCACACCACATCATGTCCGGCTACCGTTATAATGTGTGCCACGCAAACTGGAGCCCGAAGATCATACGGCGGGGCGAATTGGTGCTTTTCGAGCTCTACGGATGTCTCGAACGCTATCATGCAACCCAGATGCGCACAGTGGCCATCGGCCACGCGTCGGATGAGGTAAAGCGGGCCGCCGACATCGTTGTAGCCGCTCAGGATGCCGGCATCGCTGCTATGAAACCCGGTGCTTCGGCTCGCGAGGTGGATGCGCTGGTGCGGAAGCCGATCCGCAAGATCCGGCCGGAATATTACAACCGTAGCGGCTACTCGACCGGCATCGGCTTCCCGCCAAAGACCGCTGAATGGGAAGCACTCGACTTCAACGAACAGGAAGATTGGGAGCTGAAGGAGGGCATGGCCTTTCACATGCTCGCGCTGGCCTGCGGGTTCGGCATCAGCGAGACGGTGGTCGTGACCAGCAACGGAGTTGAGCGCCTCACAGGCTCGAACAGGCGCGAACTCCTGATCAAGTGATCAGGAAACGGAGCGAGCCACAGCAATGGGAGACTTTAATATGTCAAACAACAATATCTTCGACCGGCCACTCCGCCGGCGCACATTTCTCACCGGATCGGCGCTGGCGACAGCGGCCATGGCTCTGCCAGCGCCTTGGGTCGGCAAAGCGTCGGCCCAGCAGTTCGCCGGCAAGGAGATCCGCGTGCTCACTTGGTCAGACGCCACGGGCCAGGCAGCCGTCAAGAACATCCTTAAGACCTTCGAGGCGAAGACTGGTGCCAAGGTCATTGCCGATCTCACCGGCACAACCTCTGACATGATTGCAAAGATCAAGGCGTCAGCGTCGAAGCCGCAATATGACGTAGTGATCCTTTCCGGCTTCGGTGCCAATTCGCTCGCGGATGCCGGCCTGCTTGAGAAGCCGGATACCAGCGCAGTTCCCAACCTGGCACGCGTGCTGCCTGATTATCAGACCGGTGCCAAGGGTCATGGGATTGGGTACTTTTTGTGGAGTGACGGTCTCGTCTACAACACCAAGACTTATCCGTCGGCGCCCAAATCCTATGACGTCCTGTGGGACGCAGCCAATGAAGGCAAGATCTTTCTGCCGCCTCCGGACAATCTCTACGCGCTTGAACTGATAATCGTCGCGGCAAAGGCGGCGGGCGGCGACATCCACAACCCGGATGGTGGGTTCGAGATTTTAAAAAAGCTCAAAGGCAAGAGCCTTACCATCACATCGAACGCGAACCAGATCGGTGATCTGTTCCGCTCCCAGTCCCTAAACGCGGGCGGGGTTTATTCACCCCTTGAACTCTCGCCATTCATCTCGAAACCCGAGTTCAATGTCAGCGGTACCTACAGTCTTGCCGAGGGATTTTTTGTCGACTTGCAGTACATGGTCGTGCCGAAGGGACATCCGGGCGATACCGCGGTAGTCGCCGCCCTCATGAATCACGCACTTGATGGCGAGGTTCAAGGCAAGATGGCAGAAGACGTTTGGTACGGCCCGATCAATCAGGATGCGGTGCTGTCGGAAGGTGCAAAAAAGAGTCCCTTCATTCCATCTCCTGAGGTCATCAAAGAGCACGTCAACAAGGTCGATCCCGCCTATTTGGCAAGTGTGCGGGACGACTGGATCCAGCGCTACACCGACGCAGTGATGTAAGATCACGTTTGGTGTTGGGCCGGCCTCCGGCCCAACACCGCGCCACGCAACCTTTCAACAAGCACGACCCTCCGAGGTGACATGGAACAGAATCCTGTCCTTGAGATTCGCAATCTTTCACGCACCTTCGCTCATGGTGCGGTGAGAGCCGTCGACCAAATTGATCTGGACGTAAAACCGGGTGAGATCGTGTCGATCCTCGGTCCCTCCGGGTGCGGTAAGACGACGACCATGCGCATCATTGCGGGATTGGATCTGCCAACCGCCGGAGAGGTTCGCATCCTCGGCAAAGACGTTGCGGGAAAGCCGCCGCACAAGCGCAACGTAGGCCTGGTTTTCCAGTCGCTGGCAATCTTCCCCCACATGAGCGTCAATCAAAATGTCGCTTTCGGCCTGCGCATGCAGGGTCTCGCCAGCAGCCTGATCGAAACCAAGGTCGCCAAAGCGCTGGAACTCGTACAGCTTTCGCCGGAAAAGTTCGCGGGACGGCGACCAAGCGAGCTGAGCGGGGGGCAGCTTCAGCGGGTAGCCTTGGCGCGAACATTGGTGACTGAACCGGCGCTGGTGCTTTTCGACGAGCCGATGGCCGCACTCGACCGGCGCCTTCGCGACTACATGGCGGTCGAACTCAGGGCAATCCAAAAGCAGCTCGGCATTGCGGCGGTGTATGTCACGCACGACCAGGAAACCGCTTCTATGATGTCGGACCGCGTCATCATCATGAATGCCGGCAAGATCCTGCAATCCGGGACCCCGGAGGAAATCTACGAAGCCCCGAATTCTAGGTTTGTATCCGATTTTCTTGGCGACACCAACACCCTCCAGATTGAGCGCGTGCTCGAACGGAAGGATGGGAAATCGCTCGTGCAGACCAACGCCGGAATCGCCATTCGTCTCGCAGATAGTGCCCACATGGGTGAGGGCGCTTTTGCCATCTTTCGACCCGAGCAGACAATCGTTCATCCGGCCGATCCGGGAGGTGCTTTTCAGGGCAAGGTGATCTCCTCGCAGTTTCGCAGCGGTCTCTACCGCTGGCAGATCCTGCTCCGCGGTGGCAACACGCTTATCGCGCAGTCGACCGAAAACAGACTTGCCTCATCCGCCGGCGACACCGCCTGGGTTACAATCGACCCCGGCAAAGCAAGAATCGTTAGCCAATGACCGCGATCGAGAGCCCCATTACTCCGCTTCAATCGATGGAAAAAGACGCGCCGATCCGCAAGCCTCAGATCGGGCTTCTTCTGCTTCCAGCTGGCATGCTGATCGGTCTCCTGTTGGTCTGCGCCCTTGTCGTCCTGCGCATGAGCGTCGGAGAACGGAATGCCGAATGGACAGGCTGGAGTTTGAGGGCCTACACGCAATTGGCAAGCTCCAGAAACATTAGCATCATAATAGACACAATCTGGATGGCACTGCTGAGTGCGCTGATAACAACGCTCGTAGCCTTCCCGATCGCGCTTTTCCTGACGCGGACGACATCAGCATTCGCCCGACGGCTCGTGCTAGTTGCAATCCTGTTGCCGATGATCATCAGCCTGCTCGTGCAAAGCTTCGGCTGGATGGCTATTCTCGGGCCGAACGGACTCCTCAACCAGGCAATTTCAGCCGCAACCGGAATTGAACGGCCCTTCTCGCTGCTCTTCAACCGCACGGGTGTCATGCTCGGACTCGTTCAGACGAGCATCCCGCTTGCCGTCTTGCCCACCGCCGCCGCGCTCCGCTCAATTCCTCTATCGCTTGAAGAGGCAGCAAATGTTCTTGGAGCGAACCGGATCAGAACCTATCGCCACATAATTCTACCGTTGGCCTGGCCGGGCATGGCTGCGGGCGCCATTCTTGTCTTCGGATTCAATACGGGCGCGTTTGTCGTGCCGTTGCTGCTTGGCGGGTTGAAGGTGACCACGATTGCGGTCGTAATCCGCGATCAAATGGGCTCGCTTTCCAACTGGCCGCTAGGTGCAGCGCTATCGTTCTTGTTGATTCTGTTGGCACTCGCGGTCCAGTCGCTCAACCGCCTCATCGTGCGCACCAATGTGGAGATCAAGGGATGAGCATGCCGACCGCAACCGGGCGTGCCGGAATGGAGTGGCAGCTTGTCAAAGGCATCACTTGCATGCTGCTGGCGCTCATGCTTGCACCGATTTGCATGGTCCTGGTGATTTCATTTACCAGCGGCGACACGCTGCAGTTTCCGCCACCGGCGCTTTCGCTGCGCTGGTATCAGGAAGTCTGGACAATGCTGGTTGGTCCGGACGCCGGCATCGCGAGATTGCGGGAGTCACTGCTTGTCAGCCTGGAAATCGCGGCTCTGACTTCGCTTGTGTGTGTACTTGCTGGTGTCCCGGCTTCTTATGCGCTGGAGCGATATCGTTTCGCGGGCAAGACACTTATCGAAGAGTTGATCGGCCTGCCAGTGGTATTTCCGGCCGTTGTTCTTGGAATTGCCTTGCTGGTGCTGGTAAGCGCCTCCGGTCTCGAAAGTGGCATTTTCCAGATCGTCGTCGCTCATTCGATCGTCGGGCTGCCTTTTCTCATGCGCAACTGCATGACCGCGATGCGCGGCATTGATCCCATGTTGGAGGAAGCTGCGAAGACGCTTGGTGCTTCCCCGCCTAGGGTCTTTTGGGAGATCGTATTGCCGCTAGCCAGCGGCGGTATCGCCTCCGGCGCCATCCTTGTCTTCATCTTGTCTTTCAACGAATTCACGCTGAGCTATTTTCTCTATTCCGTGGATGTCTTCCCCCTCTCTATCTGGCTTTTCCAACAGGCGAACACTTCCTTTAGCCCGGCGGTATTTGCCGTGTCGTCCCTCATTGTTGTCGTCAACGTGGCGGCGGTCTTGGTCGTTGACGCGGTGATCGGAAGCCGCGGATCGGCTGCCTAGTAGCACACGAGAGATTTGTTCAATGGTATTCGACCCGTTCTGGTCAATCGAACAATTGTCGGAACGCTTGGCCCGGCGGGAACTGTCGTCCGTTGAAGCTGTAACCGAACTCGTCAGGCGCATAGCGGCCTTGGATGGCCGGCTGCACGCCTTCTGCCAGATCGACGAAAAGGGCGCTCTGACACGCGCCCTGGCCGCGGACGAGGCACGAGCGAGAGGAACTTCCACGTCCCCCCTGCTTGGCGTGCCGTTCGCCGTAAAGGACATCTTTGATCAGGCCGGCCATGGCACGCACGCCGGCTCAAACGCTCTCAATGACAGGTTACCAACTCGATCGGCAAATGCCGTCGAGAAGCTCGAATCCGCGGGCATGGTCGCCATCGGCCGCACCAATATGGTTGAGTTCGCGTATGGAGGCTGGGGAACAAACCCAGTTCAGGGCGCGCCGCGCAACCCCTGGGGTCTGGACACTCACTTCGTTGCTGGGGGTCAAGCAGCGGCTCGGCGGTTGCGGTTGCTGGTGGATTCGCACCAGCCGCTTTGGGTACCGATACCGGCGGGTCGATCCGCACGCCCGCCGCCTGGTGCGGAATCGTCGGCCTAAAGACTTCGGTGGGACTTGTCGGGCGCGGGGGCGTCGTGCCGTTGTGCCCGACACATGACAGCGTCGGACCGATGACCCGTACCGTCCGAGACGCCGCGCTTCTGTTGGAAATGATGGTGGGATCAGATCCCCGCGATGTCGCCACTTGGTACGTTCCCCCTGTGCGTCCCCTTGCAACAATCGAGAACGGCGTGAAGAGCCTGCGGATCGGAATGCTCTCCGAACGGGATTTGGCCGGCGTCGAGCCCGATATCCGGATGCTATACGATCGCGCCATCGCTGATCTGATGGCTCTTGGCGCCGAATTCCACAAAATCGCTCTGCCATTGTCCATCAGCGACTATCTCGGCCGGGGCGGCGACATCATGAGCGTCGAGAGCTATGCCCTTCTCAGCCCTTATGTCGACCATCCGGACAGCCCGGTGGATCCGGTCATTGCAAAACGCATCAGCCACGGCCGCGACATCAGCGGACCAGCTTACTACCGCCTTCTCGAAACCCGCCGCCTGGCGCAGATCGGCTTTCAGGAAGCGGCGGCAGGATTTGACGCGTTCGTCGCGCCCGGCTCTCATCGAAGCCCAGTACCGCTTGCCGATGTAGAAGAAAACCAGCCCCCCAATCATTTTGGAAGACTGGTGAACTACCTCGATCTTGCCAGCCTAGTGATCCCCGTCGGATTAACATCGAATGGCCTGCCAACTGGCCTGCAGATTGTTGTCAGAAAATTCGACGATGCCTTGGCACTTCGTATCGGACGGACGCTGGAACGTGAGCGTGGCGGCCTGTTTGTGCCGCCGCCGGGGTTGCAACCCTAATGAAGTTTGCCGCCGGATTCCACAACCTGGCGAAGCTCCGCACTACCTATGCCGATGACGGGCTCACCGGATTGCGAGGGTTTTTGAAAATACTGCGGGTGGCTTGTGGCCCCGCTGGACGAGTACTCAAAACTGGCAGAGCGAGAACATGAAGAAGCTGATCAACAGTCCTGAAAAATATGTGGATGAAGCGCTGGCGGGGATGAGCTTGGCGCACCAGGGTGCCTACAAGATTTCCGGCAGCAACGGCCGTGTCGTTGAGCGGGCCAAGAAAAAGGCCCGGGGCAAGGTTGGAGTTGTTTCCGGCGGCGGCTTTGGTCACTTGCCGTTGTTTGCCGGGTATGTCGGAGAAGGACTACTGGATGCCTGCGCTGTCGGGCATGTGTTCGCCGGTCCGTCTTATGACGACATATCGGAAAGCCTGAAGGCCGCTGACCACGGCGGCGGCGTGTTGTCGGTCATTGCCAATTATGGCGGCGACACCATGGTGTTTGGCATGGTCAATGACATGTTGACCGCTGAGGGTGGGGACTGCGCCACCGTGATTGTCGCTGATGACGTGGCCAGTGCCGACAAGGAGCGAGCCGAGACGCGCCGAGGTGTGGCTGGGATCGTCTTCGCGTTCAAAGTTGCTGGAGCCGCAGCGGAAAAGGGACTTGCTCTACCTGAGGTGAAAGCCGTGACTGAAAAGGCCATGGCTGGTTGCCGGTCCATAGGGGTAGCTCTATCGGCCTGCACAGTACCCCAGGCCGGCCAGCCTACATTTGAGCTTGAAGACGATGCCATCGAAATGGGCATGGGCATTCATGGCGAGAAAGGATTGTGGCGCGGGGCGCTTAAACCCGCTGACGAAATTGCCGCAGAGATGGTCGAGCGACTGTTGGACGATCTCAAACCCGTAGCGGGGACCAAGATAGCGGTACTAGTCAACAGTCTTGGCGCCACACCGCTGGAAGAACTTTATATCCTGTACCGCAAAGTAGCCCAGCTGCTCGAGGCAGCGGGTCTGAAAATCGCCTACTCGCTTGCTGGTGAATACGCGACTTCAATGGAAATGGCGGGAGCCTCGGTGAGCGTTATGCAGGTCGACGATGAACTGCTCGGTCTGTTGAATGCCCCTGCCCAATGTCCCCTGTGGAGAGCGTGATGGCGACCGTCTTCACGGGAACGGATGTCGGCGCAGCCATGCGGCGCGTCGCACTAGTGCTAGTCGCGAGCAAAGATCGATTTAACAAGCTTGATGCTGCGGGTGGTGACGGTGACATGGGCACTACCTTGGCGACAGTTTCACAGGCGTTGCTCGCCGATAAGACACTTTATTCGGATGATGTCGGCGAGAGTCTAATGTGGATTGCAAAAACAATTGCACGGACCTCAGGCTCCAGCCTGAGTGCCGTAGTAATGACGGGACTGATCACACTGGGAAAGACTTGGGCGGCAAAGCACGAAGTCGCCTGGATCGAGATGGCTCCCGCGTTGTCAAATGCCGTTGAGACCATGCAGGCTCGGTCGAAAGCCAGACTTGGCGACAAGACGGTGCTGGACGGAATAGCTCGGGTCGCAAAAAACATTGAAGGGATATCGACTGCAGAAAACATGAGAGCCACAGCGCAACAAGCGACCACTGATGCGCTGGCGGAGTTTCGAAGTCGCCCGGCAATCATGGGGAGGCTGCGGCTTGACCCATCCAAAGGTGTCGGAACCGACGATCCGGGCATGGTTGCACTGCATGTTGCCGTGTCGGCCATGGCAGGGTCGCTGTCTGATCGAGCAATGGGCGGATCCAACAAATGACCGATCCGCGCCCGAACTTTTCCACCATGTCTCACCAAACAGATCAGACGCCCAGGCGGATACCCGCGAGAGCAGATGTCGTTGTTGTGGGCGCTGGCATCATCGGAACCGCCACCGCCTTGTTCCTTGCACAACGCGGGCTGTCGGTCGTCGTTTGTGAAAAAGGTCGTGTCGCATGCGAGCAATCCAGCCGCAATTGGGGGTGGGTGCGCAAGATGGGGCGCGATCCAGCCGAGATACCCATGGCTATCGCCAGCGCAAAGCTATGGGCTGGAATGAATGCGCTTACCGGCACCGAGACAGGATTCCGCGAAACCGGCATCTACTATTTGTGCAAAGATCAGAAGGACATCCAAAAGTATGAAGAATGGCTAGCGTTCGCCAAGGAGCATGATCTCGATTCCTCGCTGCTTAGACAAAGTGGTTTGAAAGAGCGTTTCCCAACGCTCAAGGGTCATTGGGAGGGTGCGCTATTTACCAAAAGCGATGGACGCGCCGAACCTTCCATGGCGACGCAAGCCATGGCGGCATCATTGCGCACACGCGGCGGACAGATCATTGAAGATTGTGCCGTCCGTTGCATTGAAACAGCGGGGGGCTCCGTCCATTCCGTTGTAACGGAGCATGGCGAGATTCGCTGTAAATCCGTCGTCCTGGCAACTGGCGCCTGGACGAGGCTATTCTGCGGCAACTTGGGCATCGATTTCCCCCAGTTGAAAGTGATCGGATCGGTCATGCGCACGCAGCGGCTTGACGGGCCTCCTGAGTGTGCGGTCGCGGGTCGAGATTTCGCTTTTCGCAGGCGCCTTGACGGTGGCTATACGATCGCGCAGAAAAACGCGAACATTGCGCAAATCGTCCCGGATAGCTTCCGTTTGTTCTTCCAGTTCCTTCCCGCCTTTCGGTCCGAAGGGAATGAAATACGGCTTCGCTTCAGCGGTCAGTTCTTCAGGGAAATGAACACCCCGAAGAGGTGGCGATCGGATCAGGTCACCCCCTTCGAAACAACCCGGGTTCTCAACCCAACGCCTTCGGAAAAAATACTTAGCGAGGGGCTGAGCAACCTAACGAAAGCTTTCCCAGAGTTTGCCGATGCCAAAGTCGAAGAAAGGTGGGGATGTGCTATTGATGTCACGCCTGATGCGGTGCCCGTGATCGACACGTTTGACGAAATTCCGGGCTTGGTAATCGCCAGCGGTTTTTCGGGCCATGGATTCGGAATCGGGCCGGGGGCGGCCCATCTAGTCGCTGATATGGTGACGGCCCAAAGGCCGATCGTATCTGCAGAGCCGTTCAAATTGGCTCGGTTGAGGAAGTTAGCTGTATCCAGTATGGAGCAAGCAAGAGGGCAAGATTCCGGCTCGACTTCAGCCGCACGGAACGGGCCAGTCTAGGTGCGGCGAACCGGTGGGCGGCGCCACGCTGATGAGGAAGATGGGCATCGAGGCTCTTACCGCCGCCCCAACACCTCGGAGCCGGCGCCGGGCCACAGTCTATCCCTACCGCAACTGTATTGCTAGCTGAGCCGCGTCACGCAACGGGCCCAGCTCTGGATTCCGCAGCCATTTTGAGGAGCACGATGCCACCCTATAGATCTCAGCATCGTCATGCGAGCAAACAAATTCTTTTTTTGAGTCACTTTCGACTATCCGTCATCAATGGCGTGATGGACCAAGGAATCAAGTCGACGGCACGCCTAAGTATCGCTTTGCTCTGTTCGAGAGAGGGTGAAGTGGCGATAACATGTCCTATACAGTCGCGATAATCACCTTTACGGACGATCGGCGTCTGAGATTTAATATATAACTTAACCTCGGCAACACCTGATATAGCAGCCGCCTGACTGTCCCCGTCGATCCAATCAAGGGTGCCATCGCGATCAGGAACCAGGAACTGCGCGGCCGCAATGTGCGAATGCCTTCTGCGCAAATCCACGTCGCCGCCACTGGCAAGCTTGATATGTTCGGCTACGAGATCGATACCAGAAGCTAACTTGACCAGTTGAGGACCGGGCGAACCAGAAAGACGCGGATTAACTTCAATGACGACTGGCCCACGCTTCGTCCACCGGAGTTCAATGTTTGTTGGCCCCCAGCCAAGGCCAAGAGCGCGCAAGCAACTCAGCGAAACATCGCTGATACGCCCATGTTCCTCGTCAGTCAGCAAAGCCGGAAAGGTGTTCTCATGATAGACGAAGTTCGGTGGGGGACCGAAGTCCAGGGTGGAAATCCCAATGACCTCTTTCCCCATTATCTCAGCGACATAAAGGGGGCCTTGCGCGAATTCTTCGATCAGCATCCTTGGCGCAGACCGCCATATGTGCTGCCCGCCCAACAGATGGTTCGTGTGTTCGACCACCTCATCGGCAGTGGAGCACAATCGGACGCCGACGCTGCCGCTGCCCACCGCAGGCTTAACGATCACCGGCAGTCCGATTTCCGCGGCAGAATCGGCTACATCCGCTGCATTGGCCGCCAAGCGATAAGCAGGTACCGGAACGCCTGAGGCTGCGAGAAGTTGACGCTGAGTGTACTTATCTAAGCATTGTTCAATAGCTTCCGGGTTCGGTCCAGGTAGATTGAAGTGCCGACAAAGCTTGCTGGCTGTCGCATAGAACGAATCCGCAGCACTTGTGATGCCAGCAATGTCATAGGTTGCACGGAGCCGGGAACATTCGCGGATCAGCGCATCCAGATCGTCTGTATCAACACGGATTGTCTCAGCCCCTTTCGCCGTGAAATGGTCATACCGAGTTGGATCAGCCGAAAGGGTAATTGGCTGGAGGGCAAGACGTTGAGCGGCCTGGACGTAGAGCAGACCCGAGCCCATTACCGTACCTCCAATCAGGATCAGCGCTCTTGCCATCGGCTGTGGACCCTTCTATGCGTGCCGTGCAGCGGTCCGGAGGATTGTCGGCATCTTTGTAGCCGCGCTTGACCTCAGACCTTGCCCCGAGACTACCATCGTCAACGATCTTGCGGCGTTAAGACTCTGCGAATTTTATTTCGAGTTTTGTTGCAACGCTGCCGTTCGAACCTTCGTGTGCGCCTTTGCAGAGCCGGACAGGGAAGGAGTACACCTGTAACTGAGACACAGAAATCGCGGTCAGTTCTCCGTCTTAAACTTATGCTGCGTTTTCCATCTGTCGTCAGCGTGAAGGTGCGCGTGAAGGGCGTGAATGCTTCTGTTCGTATTCCTCCGGGGCTGAAATAGGCGAGCGCCGAATGCAGCTGCGTATTCCGTTGAAGCCGACCAGTCATTCCGACTCTGATCCTGGGTCTCATTGATGTTTGAAGCCGGCGACCCGACAATGCGCGAGCCGGAAACGCACTTCTCAGTCTCGACCGGCTCCGGGACCGGCAAAGTATCGCCCGTTCCTTCAGCCCCGTCGTAATCGCGAAGGCAGGCTCGAAAGCCCCGCTCTCCACGGCAGGTAAGGCGGCCATCAGGTCTGTCGGCATGGCTAGAAGCACTTCACGCGCCTGCCGGCGCCAGTCCGAAAGCGGATGCGCGCGAGATCATGCCGTCGCGCCACATCCATGAACCCGTGCGCCGGGCGGAAAGAGAGCATGAGGAACTGTGGGGCGGTGGCGGTGGCTCTCTGAACGGGCCGGAACCGCGCCACAGAAAGTGCCCGTTTGGTCCGCCGCAACGTGATTCCCCACAGTTTATGAATCGCGCTATCTGAAACTCTTTTCGATCACAATCCAAGATACAACCGATCAGTATTGCAGCAGTAGGCTTACTTTAAGTCTAGGTTATACAGATCGATGTTACTTACACAACCCGTCTCATTAAAACTGGGCGGGAGACTCTGAACTCTTCTGAGCCGCTGGCGCCCATGAGACCATTCATTATGCACCGATTGGGATGCGGACCTTGACGACAGTGCCCGCTCCGGGTTTGCTATCGATGAAAAGCCTCCCATTGAGTGTGGCGACCATCTGGGAACAGCCGGTGAGGCCGAGGCCGACGTGATTCCCGGCCCGGGTCGAAAAGAAGGGCGTCTTTGCTTTGCGCAGGACTTCTGGCGTCATGCCGACACCGTTGTCTGCGACCTCGAGCAACAGAACGCTGCGGCAAAAAATAGGCCGGTGCACGACCGATGCCTTTACGACAACGCTCGGCCTGTCGATGTTTTCGACCGCCGTGAGCGCGTTCTGCACGAGCTCGCTCAGCACCAGTTGAAACTGGGTTGCCGGCACGGCTTGCGTTCCCGCCTCGGAATCGACTGACAGTTGCACGATGCCGTCCCGATCTTTGAGGTCCAGCAAAAGCTTGGCGAGCGGCAGGACATGCGAATCTCGTTGCGAAAAGGCGATCTTGAGCAAACCGTCATTGATGGATTCGAGCTCATTCGCCGCACTGCGGGCAGCCTTCAACATCTCTTCTCTCGGAGGTTGCTCCGAACCGGTGCCCTCCAGAAACAGTCGCAAAGCGGTGACGCGGGAGCGCGTCATATGCGCGAACAGCGAGGCGAACGAGCGCATGTGTCGATCGCGACGGCTGACGTAAGCGTGACGCTGATGGGTTATGAGATAGAAGATCGCGATCAGTCCCAGCGCAATCGCGAACATGAACCAGTTGCGGGATGCGGCTATATCGATTTGAGCAGTTTCCTGGAGCGTCGTACTGTGATCAACGGTGGCACTAGAGATCTCGTACATGTCCTGTTCGAGATTGGTCATGTGGTCGAGGGCATCCGCATAGTTGGAACCAGCTTCGACGACCGGCGCGACGTTTTGCTCGACTGTCCGACGCACGTTTTCCAGGAGTTCGATGTCTTTCTGCGGGAAGAAATGCTGCAGGTACGGCAGCGCCAGAAGCTGAGCGATGTTGACGCTCACAAGAGCCATTTGCCGATTGATGTCAGGATCGAGCTTGCCGGCTTCGTCGGCGAGACGGATATAGCCATGGACCCTGACAAGCCGCTCGCGCACCTGGGTCGCACGCCATTGAATCTCGTAGGTCTGGTTGAGGATCTCGTCCGTCTCTTGCCTGTAGCGGTCCGATCGGACGAACGCCCAAGTGCTGAGGAGGAGGGCGAGCGCCAGCCCAAGATAAGGCAAGGCAGCAAAAAAGCGGCTGGTGCCGAATCTCATTGGTCCGCGCGCAGCACAACCGGGAAGAAGACCCAGATAGCATTACGGGCTGGGACATAGGAGGCGGGCAGGCGATCGAAGGGCCAGACCATGAAGATCGGACCTTTCTCGTTCATGGTGATGGGGCGGAACTGCTGATCGCCTTTGCATCGTCCTTGGCTGCGGTCATCCTTTGTACATTGGCGCTCGACCGCCAGGATAGGCGCATATGACTGGATCTCGTCCATGCGAAGTTCAGACACGAAGTCGTCGTAGGCGACCACCTTGACTTTAGCGACGTTGGCGAGCCCGGTTTTCGCCCATATGTCCTTCAGCAGGGGCCCCCGATAGACGATCTTCTCGTCCTCTTTCGTCCAGGGCGTGCGCGTATCGTAGGTCTGTTGCGGAAATTCGGTCTTCAACTGCTCGACGGTAAGGGTTTGGATGGCCTTGCCCGATGCATCTTCGAGCGTGAGCGTATCGGGATTCGTGAGGGCGCCCTTGCCGGCCGTTGGCCCGGCAACAGCCATCGCGACTGCGAAGGCAAGACAAGGAGCAAGAGTATCACGCCGCATCTGGTTCAACCTCTTCATATTCGCGTGGACCGTCGTCCTTGGCGAAAAGCACGCACGGTCCGCGGGACCCGCGGGGATCATACGCATAGCCTTTTAGCGCCAATGCCTGGGTGATATCGCGGATTCCGTCCAGTCCATACAAGTGATCATGCAATTCCAGGAAGACGCGCTCGATGCCCGGGAGCTTGGCGTGCTGCAAGAGTTCCCTTTCGGCGCCTTCTATGTCCATAACAAGGACGTTGGCGCCGTGCTGGACGATGAAGTCGTCGGCGTCAGTCGAGACAATCGTCATTTCGCGCTCGTACGGCCCCTGATCTTTGTCCATTGAGGACATCCAGAGGTCCTTGCGGAGATAGAAGGTGAATGGGCGTGGCGGACCGGCTGCAAGAATCCCTTTCAGTAGGACCACGTTGTCCAGATCGTTGGCGTCGACGACGCGCTGGGCAAGGGCAACCGACGCCGGATTTGCTTCGAAGGCCCATACCTGAACGTCCGGGATCTGAGCGATAAGCGAGGTGATGATGCCGATGCCTGAGCCGAGTTCCAGAACGCGATCGCCGGGCTTCACGGCCTTCGATATCCACTTGGCTTCCTTGGCTTCATAGGTTTCGTTGTCGAGAGCCTGCCAGATGACAGGCGAGACGTCGTTAGGGCGCAGGGGCACCTTGACCCCATGGACGGTCATCAATGACATCTGATTAAAGACCCTGCGGTAGCCTGTGTCCGTTCTTCATCAATTTTGCCCGCGCCTGTTTGTAATATTTTTCCGCCGAGCTGGGATCAATGCCGAGGCGACCTGCCATTACCTGGTAAAACTGCGTACGCGTCATGCCTGGCTCGCGACGGGTCATCATGTCGATAATCTCCTGTTCTCTTGGCGTCAGGACGGAATAGCGAACGTCGGGCATGGTCATCGCCACACGCGAAAGCCGAACTGCAAATCCGTTGGTGGAAATGTCGTCGAGCACGTCATTGAACACGCCGGGCTCCAGCCCGGTCTTACCGAGATAGCCGGCCGCGCCTATTTGCCGAAAAATTTCGGCCTCAGAATCTTTGTCTGAGCCCGTTACGACGATATGGATCGCGCTTGGCGAGGCTTCGATGATTGTGCCGACAACGGCCACGCGATCAGCGTCCAGCGTCGGGTCGAAGCCGGGAAGTCCCGGATCAATGACGACCAGATCGAACTCAGCGCTCCGAAGCTCGCGCGCAGCGATTTCCAACGTCTCGGCGCCAAGGACCACACAATTTCCGAGACTCGCCCGAATCTGGTCCATAAGCGCCAGCCGCATCAGATTCTGATCTTCGACAACGAGCGCACGAAACACTGGCAGCAGGTCCTCACCGATCGATTGGCAGGCAGGTTTTCATCTTTCGCGACGGAAAAATAGGGATGCCATCATCCCTTTTTTCTCCGGCGGGACCGGGACAGTGTTGCTATGCGGGAGGAGCCGAACCACTCGGAGCAGTCGATGCCGATCCAACTTGTGTGCAGCAGCAAGGGCAAGGCACGAGAGGCGGACGCAGTCGTGGATCTGATCGCGGCGCACCGCCGCGCCATTTCAGAGCTGGAGTGTCTCGGGAAACGTTTGATGCACGCCGAAGAGGCCGAGGCGCAGCTGATCGGGCCACGGCTTTTTGGCGAACGAAACGGTTATTCGACGGCAGGCAGCGATGGCGCCGGTGGCCGATGTTGGCGAGCTGAAAATGAAGGCCGCATATTTCGCGCGGCTCATCTTCCTTCGGACAAAGCTGGCAAGAGGATGGCGGCCCTTGAGAATAAGGGGATACAGCCTGACTAGATCAGCGGGGAATGTGATTTCGTCGCCATGACGCGCGCAAGAAACTTCCACTGGCTACGCATGGTAGGTGACCGCGGATTCGCCGCGTCGAGGGCGATTGCGGAGCTCGACCGGATAGGCGCTGCCAATCGGAGACTTCAGCGGATCTTGCGCTTGCGCTGGCAACCGATCAGATTGCCGCTGACTTGGATTATCAGACGAGATATGCGACGGGCGGTTGCCAAGTTGATTGCAGCTGAGCCCACGAACGCGCCGGACGCTTGCGATAAGATACTTGGTGTCGCAGCCGTCATGATCGCCACTGGCACCGACATTGGTGACGAACAACAAGCCCGGCTTCTTGCGTCCACGGCACGCTTCCGGGACGAAGTCGCGGAACTGTTTTGCTCGAAGCAACCGAAACCGAAATCCGCAACCAGGTTCGCCAGGCGGATCAGGCGCTAACGCCGCAGATTGAACCAGTGCCGGGACACAGACCCGTCTTTGGCAGAAATATCGAAGTAATACGGATCCCCGCGCGACGGACGAGGCATCGAAATCGTATCACTGCATCCTTCGCGACGGCTGCATGTATTGCGACCCTTCTGGACGCACAGACTCGGTTCGCTGCGCGTGCCGTGACCGACCTCGGAATATCCGACGCTCCAGCCGGCCGGACAATCGGCGTATTTTTCGTAGCCGGGCGAGCCGGTACCTGCTTCGGGGCAGGTGGGCCACGAGAAACCCCAGCTGCTCATGGCCGAGATCAATCGATCCATGGGCGGGTGGCAGGCAGGCACGCCATGCCAGGATGGGTTTGATGACGACGCGCACAAAAGCACTTCGCAACCCCACTCGCTGGCCTGCGTGTCAACAACCGCGGCTGCTAGCGAAGCCAATGCGCTCGACGCGAGGACAATGGTGGACCTGATGAGCCGCATAGTCATTTCTCCTGAGCATCCAAATTCAGCGGTCTGATCGGCGCGGCCGTTTGCGCGCGTCGGCGAATGGCGGAGAGATCTCTCGCGATCGCTCAGCCAGTAGATTGAAGTCGGCGACCGGTTGTCTCTGCAGCGTTCGATCGACGGCCCTTCCGCGCCACTCGTCCATGTCGAGCACGTAGGTGGCCCACATCCCGGATCGGGCCGTCATGGCGTGGCGTTGCCACGCGTCGTACCCTGGAAGGGCAGGGGAGGTGACCAGCGCCCAGCCGACCCGCAGCATCTCGACAGCGAGGTCGCGTCCCCTCGTGGAACAGGCACCGACATAGGCGCCGTCTGAATTAAACGCGGTCGCCCGACACGTCACGTGATCGTCGCCGACCACCCTCTTGAGCCAGGCCTTGGCAAGGGGGCCGCACGGCACGGGTTTCAGCACAGTGTTCTTGCCGTATCGGGTTGGATCGAAGGCCCATTGGGGCAGTTCGCACACATCTATACCGGCAAGACGGACTTTCTCGGCCGATCGCGGAAACCAGAGTGTCCGTCCATCGATGACCGCTACCCGGCCGACGATTGCCTTAGAGATAGTTTGGCTGGACGGCGAAGACGGCCCCGCTCCCGGCCCGATGGCGTCGGCCGGCCAGCTAGGGGAGGCGGCAACCGACAGCGCCAGAAGAGCAGCAAAACAGGTCGCTCGCATTCTCATTGGATCGTCGGGCTCCGTGCCGCGGCACGACCGAGCAGGATCGCCGGATGCTGCACGTCCTTGAACTGCCACAGGCCAGCGTGCTTTTCACGCGCAACCTGTTCAGCTACCGCATATGCGGGCGAGTAAGGAAGGCCGTCCGGCTGCAGAGCGGCGAAGGCGTAGCCAGACGTGATCACCAGATTGCCAAGATCCAACTGATCGGCGCCGACTGTCGCATAGCAAACGACATAAGTAACTTTGGCAATCGTCGCTATCGGCGAGCAGACCGGCTTGGTGTCAGCAATGAATGCCGCCATGACAGCAAGGGAGGCTTCGCCGCAATCCTCTCGGCGGCCGGAGCTATCCGCATAGTACGTGCCGCGCAGGCAAGACTGCACACCGTAGAGGTGATACCTCGCACCGGCGTCTGCCCAGCTGTCGCCGCTCTCGAGCGCCACGCCGGGCCGGAGATTGAAATAGCCTGCGGGGGCGGCGGCGACAGGCCCCGAAATCACGGCGGCCAATACGACAGCGAGCGATCTCATTTCGTCTTGATCCGGGGATCTGCCCACATGCCGTAGCCGCCACCCCGGCCAATCTTTTCTGCCTGCTCAAGATCTGGCCGTGCGAGGCCTCCGCCCGGCTTCTTGGCAAGTCGATGCGTGCCGAGCGATACCAATTGCTCCTCGAACATGTCGACCGTGTCGAGACTGCCGGGGTAGTTGTAGTAGCCGTAACAGGTCGCGTCCTGGATAGGCGCGTTGGCTTCGGTGACGAAGGCGCGGCAATAAATCACCTTTGGCGACTTCAACAGTGTCTTGAGCCCTTGCTCGGCATAGTCGGCGCAGCTGCCGGCGAAGTTCTCGCGACGGTTCACCATGTCGCCCTCGCAGGGCTCGATACCGAAGAGGTGGACGGTGACCTTGTCGTCGACCGCGAAATCGGTCGGCGAAACCGTTTTGAAGCCAGTGGCTGAGGCGAAGCCTTTACGATCCGTGACGCCGCCCTTGCCGTCGTAATATTCGATGACCAGCACGGTTTTCCCGGGTGCGGCGAGCGAACGGATATAGGCTTGGTCGACGGGACCCGCGGCAAGCGCCGGCATGGCCATCAAAAGGGACAGACCAAGGCTGCTGAGGCAACGTTTCATCGGGGCCGTTTTCCTCGGTTGCGGGCGGTGGTGCGAATTGCAATGTGCTCTTTTCGCATTTTCGACGCAAGAAAAAATCATAGGCAAATTGACATTCTTTTTTATCTGACATACCGATTCCTGCATTCGACGTTCCCGCCTCGGATGATCTGGAATGGCCTTGTCACGTTTTCACTCGCAAGTTTTGCACTACGTCGCGCCAGTCCTGCTCGCGGCCACAGGAATGCATTCCGCCGGCTCGGCACTCTCGGCAGAACAAAGGCGTGAGACTGCGCAATCCACCGTCAGTTCCACTCAAACTGCGGGTCCAGAGACCGATTCCGACGCAGTGGACAGCGTCTTTCGCAATCGTTGGCTCGATGGTGCCCGGCAATACGTTGTTTCCGCAGACGGCAAGCTTCAAACGGCGGATGGTCCACTTGGCGACGTCGATGCGAAAAGAGCAAGCACCGTCGAGTCTGCCAATGATGGCCCTGGCCGGCAGAGTCAATTTGACCTTTCTACAATCAAGACTGCATTGCCATGTGGGCCATCACCTCTAACGGCAGCGGAAATTGCTCGTCTGGTGGTCGAGGCGGCACAAAAGTACCGGGTCGATCCCGCTTTCGCGCTCGCTGTTTCGACGGCCGAGAGCCGTCTGGATCGCGATCGCAATTCGCCCAAGGGCGCTCGCGGGCCGATGCAGCTCATGCCTCCGACCGCAGATTTTCTCGGGGTCTCCGACGTTTGCGATCCCGCTGAGAACATCGACGGTGGGGTCAGGTTGTTGAAGTCGCTGTTCGAGACCTACCGGAATCCGCTGATCGTCGCGGCTGCCTACAATGCGGGCGAGACCAACGTCCAGAAGTACGGGGGCGTGCCGCCATTCCCGGAAACCGTCCGCTTCGTCGCCGAGGTGATCAATCGCCAGATCGGAATGCCCCTGCCAAGGGCAACGGACCAAGGCACGAAGGGGACTTTGAGCCAGAGAATTGACGACGGCGCCGCGACCGGCGTGCTTGCCAATGCCAAACCGCGCCAGTGGGTTGGCGGCGTGATGCAATTCTAGAAGGAGACCGACATGAAGAACCACATCCTCTCGCATATTGGGTCACCCGCCGTTCGACCCGCGTTGCTCCTGCTCATCGTCGCGGCACTGGCGGTCACAGCCGCTGAACCGGCCCTCGCCCAGCAGACGTCCGGCGCGTTCGCACCGCTGGAAACGGCCGTCCAGATGATCGTCGATTTCATCACTGGGCCTTTCGGGCGGCTGCTGGCGATCATTGCTGTGATCGGCCTCGGCTTCCTCGCCTTTGCTGGGCGGCTCTCCTGGTTCACGGCCGGCGCTGTCGTGATCGGCATCGGTCTCGTCTTCGGCGCCCCGGCGATCGTCGACCAGATGATCTCGGCTGTCGGGAAGTGACCCCATGCGCGAGTTCTCTGACGACAAGCCGCATCTGACGCCGCTGGTTATCGGCCTGACGCGGCCGCCGATGATGTGGGGCATACCGCTCACTGCCTTCTATCTGATCATCGGCGTCACACTGATCGCCTTCCTGGTGACGACGAGCTTCTGGGCCGCGACGATCGCCCCCGTCGCCTATCTGGCGCTCTTTGCGCTCACCAGCCGTGATATCCGCATCCTTGACCTCGCCCAGGTCGCTGGTCGCCGCACGCCGCGGACGCCGAACAAGCTGTTCTGGGGCACAAACTCTTACGGGCCATGACCATGCTTACTGTCGTTGCCGACGAACTGGGTTTCGGACGCGAGCGCCGCCGCGAACGGTCGATCGCCTCGCACATCCCTTACATGCGCCACCTTTCCGACACCGTCATTGGCCTCGCAAGCGGTGCCGTGCTCAGCGTCATCAAGCTCGATGGGTTGTTCTTCCAAACCGAGGACCAGGCCGAGCTCAACATGCGCGCCAGCGTGCAGAACACCTTGATCCGCGCGCTCGGATCAAGCCGCTATTCGCTGTGGTCGACGGTGATCCGCAGGCAGGTCAAGCCGGAGCTCGGCGGCTCGTTCTCCGATCACTTCTGCGACCTTCTCAATCAGCGCTACTCGGCGGTGCTTAGCGAGAAGCGCATGTTCGCCAACGAACTCTATTTGACGATCGTACGGACCGGCATGCGCGGTCCCTTAGGAACCGCCGAGGCGGTCTCAAGGCTGTTCGATCGGTCCACGCGGCCGCAAGTACGCCGGCAGCGAACCCACGAACACATCAACGAGCTGGAAGAAGTCGTCGGCAACGTCACACGCGAGCTCCAGAAATACGGCGCACGTGCTCTCGGCGTCACCTATCGCGACGGCGAGCCCTATTCCGAGCCGTGCGCGTTCTTCAACGCCATACTGACTTGCGGCCTGTCGCGGGACATGCGGCTGCCCCGCATGGGAATCCGCAGCTATGTCGGGACCTCGCGGCTGCATTTCTCACGACGAACGTTGCAGGCGCAGGGTGCCACGGACGCCGACAATCGCTTTGGCGCGATGCTGTCGATCAAGGAGTATCCGCCGTTTTCGGGCCCGGGCATGCTCGACGGCCTGCTCCAGGTCAATCACGAGTTCGTCCTTACCCAGTCCTTCACGCTTGCTGACAAGCCGGTCGCGCAGGAACGGATTTCACGCCTGCAGCGGCAGATACGCGCTTCCGACGAGGCCGGCAGTACGGTCGAGACGGACATCGACTTTGCGCTCAACAGCCTGGTCAATCAGGAAGCAGTGTTCGGCTATCACCATTTCAGCCTGCTCTGCCTGTCGCGCGAGTTGGCCGGGCTCGACAAGGCAGTCTCG
Source organism: Mesorhizobium sp. M1E.F.Ca.ET.045.02.1.1 (assembly GCF_003952485.1). Classification (NCBI taxonomy): domain Bacteria; kingdom Pseudomonadati; phylum Pseudomonadota; class Alphaproteobacteria; order Hyphomicrobiales; family Phyllobacteriaceae; genus Mesorhizobium; species Mesorhizobium sp. M1E.F.Ca.ET.045.02.1.1. The sequence continues at coordinate 3,978,508 of NZ_CP034447.1, read as the reverse complement.
GAGCTTGGCGCCTGCCTCACCGACATGAACGTCAACTGGCTGCGCGAGGACCTGAACATGGAGGCGTCCTTCTGGGCGCAACTGCCGGGCAACCATGCGTACATCGCGCGCTCCTGCATGCTGTCCAGCGCTAACTTCTCCGGCTTCTCCTCCATGCACAATTTCGCGACGGGTCAGGCGTCCGGCATCCATTGGGGCCTGCCGATCTCGATCCTCGAGACCACGTCGCAGACCCCCTACTGGTTCAATTTTCACCAGCGTGACGTCGGGCATTTTCTGGTCACGGGCCCGACGGGCTCCGGCAAAACCGTCGCGCTTACTTTCCTGCTTGCGCAAGCGTTTCGCATCTCGCCCGAGCCTCGGGCAGTGTTCTTTGACAAGGACGAGGGCGCCTCGATCTTCATTCGCGCCGTCAACGGCAACTATGAGGTCCTGCAGCCCGGCACGCCGACCGGTTTCAATCCGCTGCAACTGGAAAATACCCCCGCGAACCGCGAATTCCTGGTTCGTCTTCTGAAGGCCATGCTGTCGCCCGCAGGCGGTCACGGCTTCTCCCAGGAAGAGGAAGACACGCTCGAGCGCGCCATCAGGCGCATTTGCGAGGAGCCAGTCGAGCAGCGGACGCTCGCCAATCTGTCCGGGCTTCTCATGGGGCGCTCACGCTCGGCCGCCAATGATCTCCAGTCGCGGTTGAGGCCATGGTTCGAAGGCGAAAAGGCATGGCTCTTCAACGCGCCGCACGACGCACTCTCTTTTTCCGGCAGGCGCATCTTCGGGTTCGACATGACGCATATCCTCGATAATGAAGACGTGCGCACGCCGGCACTGATGTATCTGTTCCACCGCATCGAAGAACTGCTCACAGGCGATCCCGTCCTGATCTTCATGGACGAGGGCTGGAAGCTGCTGCAGGACCCAGCGTTTTCCAGCTATATCGTCGACAAGATGAAGACGATCCGCAAACTGAACGGGATCGTTGGCTTCGGCACCCAGTCAGCCGCGGATATAGCCCGGGCGCCGCAATCGCACACTTTGATCGAGCAGTCGGCGACAAACCTGCATTTCCCGAACCCGCGCGCGGATGAGGAAAGTTACATCCGACGCTTCGGTCTGACGGCCAAGGAATTTGCCTTCATCCGCAACACGCCGCCGGAGCGGCGGACCTTCCTCATCAAGCATGGCAACGATTCCGTCATTGCCCGGCTGGACCTTTCCGCGATGCCGGACATCGTCAAGGTGCTGTCCGGCCGCAAGGACACGATCGAAGCCTGCGCGGCGCTGCGTGCCCGCCTTGGCGAGGATCCGGCGGCGTGGCTGTCCGATTTCTGCGGATGGGGGAGGGCGGCATGATCCGACGAATTCCCCTGTTGCTCGTTCTTCTCGCGACGCCGGCCGCGGCCGATATTCCGACCATCGATGGAACTACACTGGATGAGCGCCAGGACCGGAACGACAAGACCACCGAAATCGATCATGTGGACCGCGATCGCTACACGACCAATGAAAGCGTCACCTGCGCGGTGTATCGGCCGGGCCGCAAGGATGATCCGGTCGCCGCGGCCAACGCAAATCCATCGATCGCAGGCATGGTGCGGCGTGTCGCGCGCGAAGAGGGGATCGACGAGAACCAGTTTCTGGCGCTCGTCTATCAGGAGAGCCGGTTCAATCCTTGCGCCAAGTCCAGCGCCGGCGCGATCGGACTGTCCCAGCTCATGCCAGGCACGGCTTCGGACCTCGGCGTCAATCCTTACAGCATCGAGCAGAACCTGCGGGGTGGCGCCCGCTATTTCAAGCAGCAGCTCAAGCACTTCGACGGAAACGTCTCGCTGGCGCTCGCCGCCTACAATTCCGGTTCGGGCAATGTCGAAAGCTATGGCGGAATTCCGCCGTATCGCGAAACACAGGATTATGTCCGCGTTATAACGCAGAAATGGCTGCCTGCCTTCGGCGGGTCGGACAAGTCGGGCATTCCGCTGAACTATGGGAGCACGAGCACAGCCTATGAAGGCATGCGCTCCAGCACCGTGAACGCTTTTGCGCTGACGAGCGCCACAGGCGACGGCTCAGGCGATGTTGCATCCTGGTTCGAGCAGTTCGGTTCTGCCGCGACCGGCACGGAGCAGGACAGTTGGGACCAGAATTCCGGTGCCCGCAACGCCAACATCGATATGCTCAATCGTATGATCGGTCTCGGCGCCAGCCTGGCCGATCTCGTCAACTCCAGGAATGCGGTCACCCTGAGCGACATTTCCGGCGCCAGCCGCTCCGGCCGCTACCAGGACGGTGACGGCGGTGACAATCGAGCCATTACCGGCTTCTGCGACGATCGCACCGGCCTGGTCTGGAATCCCGAGATCAAAGCTTGCGTCCAACAACTCAACCAGAACGCCGAACTGCTCCTCGTTCCTCAATGACTGGAGATTCCTCATGAGACGCATTCTCTTCCTTGCTGCCGCCACGGCCATCACTTCGACGGTAGCGCGTGCCGATATACCGGTCATCGACAAGACCAACTACGCCGTCGCCAAGGATACGGCTGAGAAGACCTCCAAGATCCTTGACACGAATAAGGATATCCTGACGACGGTCGAAAAGACCCTCCAGGCGGTCACCGGCGATCGAGGCAGCGATGCCGGATCGCTGAAGGACCTCGCCATCGGCAACGGCTTCAGCGTCACCTCGGTCCCGTCCTTCGACAGTCTTCTGCAGAGCGGCATGCCTAACTTCGGCTCGATGGGGCCGGAGATCGCGAAGGCGGCGACGCTTTTCGTAAACGGCCTCCAACTGGTGAAATCGCTCTCCGGCAAAGACGATAGTTCGCTTGCCAGCGACAAATCCTACGAGGAACTGGTCAAGACTGTGCTTGGCGTTTCGGCCCTGATCAACGGCTCGCAGCAAGCCGTCGAGAGCCGAAGGGCAGCGCTCGAGAGCGCGGGGCAGGGGATCGGAACCTCGAAGGACATCAAGGGCTCGATCGACCAGAACACGCAGCTTCAGGTGCAGACCGGCCTTACGCTGAACGAGATGATCGGCACGATGAACGGCGCGGTGCAGTCGCTGCAGGCCGACAACCAGCGCAAGCTCACCGACATCTCCAACACCAGAAAAGCGCTCACCTACGAATGAGCCCAGTGAAGGTTACCACCCTCATGTCCATTGTCGCGATCTCGCTCCTCGCTGCCGGCTGCGGCACGCCGAAGGAGAAGACAGCACCCTGCAAGCGGCCGGCCAATCTCACTGGCTATGCCGAGGATCCGCGTGTCGAGTGTGGACCAATGCGATCGATCAATCCGGACCGCGGGGCGGCGCTGGCCGCGATCGATGGCCTGGCCGGACAGGCAGAGTAGGACAAGGCAGTGGAGGACTTCATTGGCGACCTGCTGCAGCGTATCGACGCGTCGGGTCAGAATTTCTCGCAGCGTGCTTACGAAGCACTGAGCGCCGATCTCGAGCCGCTGCTTCGGTTGCTCTTCGCTCTCGTCGTGCTCCTTTACGGAACGCAGCTGTTTCTCGGAACATCCCGGCTGAGCGTTGCCGAGATCATCGGCCGTCTTGCCCGCGTCATCGTCATATTCATCCTTGTCGGCACATGGTCCAATTTCGACGCGCTCGTCTATGACTGGCTGACCAAGGTGCCGGAAGCAGCCGGTCGCGCCGTGCTCGCCGCCTCAGGCACCGGCGTGACGGAACCGACCAATGGCCTATCGCAGATCTGGAAGACGGCGAATGTCGCGGCCTCGACTTTTTCCGAACAGGCCGGCTATTTCTCGGTGCTGCCGGCACTGATCGGCATGGTTATCATGGTCTTTGCCGGCCTCTTCGTGGCGATCGCGCTCGGCATCCTGGTGCTTGCCAAGGTGATCCTGTGGGTGCTGCTCGGCACCGCGCCGATCTTCATCTCCTGCATGCTTTTCAATCCGACCCGCAATTACGCCATCGGCTGGCTGAACCAGTCGCTGCTTTATGCGGTGATCCCGCTCTTCGTCTATGTCATCGCCGCTTTCCTCATTGCGGCCATGGCGCCCGAGCTCACCAAGATCAACCAGATCTCCGGCAACCGGGAGCTGAAGCTCAGCGACTTCGCCGCCTTCATCATGCTCTGCCTTGCCGGCTCCTTCGTGCTGATCCAGATCCAGTCGCTTGCCCAAGGCATCGTCGGCGGGCTGGCGACGCCGATCGGACATCGATCACGCTCGCTCACCGACCGCGGTATCATGCTCGGGCGCATGGCGATCGGCACGTCGTCGCGACAGATGCAAGCCGCCGTCCATCGCGTGCAGGCGCAGCTTCACCCGCCGCGCAACATGGCCCGTGAGGCAATGCAGCGCGCCATCACAGCCAACGGAACACCCGGATAGTCGCTCCAGCCGACCGATGATTGTCCAAACCAAACTCGACGGAAAGCATGGCAGACAGCACCGACGACAGACTGCGATCATACTTCCAGCAAGGCGATATCTGGGAAGTAGAGATCATCAAGCGGGCGAAACGCTCGAGCCGCATCGCCTGGTTCTTCGCTCTGGTGTTTGCCGGCATTGCCGCACTCAGCGTTCTGGCAGTCGTTCTGATGCTGCCGCTCAAGAGCTTCGAGCCATACCTGGTCGAGGTCGACAGGAACACCGGCTACATCGAGGTGAAGTCGGGTCTGACCCGGCCGGCCAATCTCACCGAGCAGGAAGCAGTGACGCAGGCCAATGTGGTGCGCTATGTCCGCAGCCGCGAGGGCTACGATCCTTACGCGATCGAGGAAAATTTCGGGATCGCCGCCCTTCTTTCGACGGGCGACGCGGCGCGCGAATTGCAGGCGCTCTACAGCGCCGCCAGCCCTCAGAACCCCGCCAAGGTCTATGGCAAGCTGAAACGGGTCCTGGTCGACATCAAGTCGGTCAGCTTCCCGAACAATTCGACGGCGATCGTGCGCTTCTCTACCACGGAAAAAAGCGAGACCGAAGCGATCGACCGGCATTGGATCTCGGTCGTGCGCTTCCGCTACACCGACACGCCCATCAAGAACGAATGGCGCTTCGAAAATCCCCTCGGCTTTCAGGTTTACGACTATCGCCGCGACCAGGAAACCGTGACGCCGGGAAGCCCGTGATGAGGACGACAATGGTCCTCGCAACGGCACTATGCCTTGTCGCCTTCGGCTCCGCCGCCCTCGCCGCGCAGACGCCAAAAGGCGGGTCTCTCGATCGACGCATCACCAGCGTAGTCTACCAGGAGAACAATGTCGTCCAGGTCTCGGCGACCTACGGCATCTCGACCATGATCATTTTTGACGAGGAAGAGAAATTCCAGACGATCTCGCTCGGCGACACCGACAGCTGGCAGGTCGTCCCGGCCGACAAAGGAAATATTCTCTTTGTCAAGCCAATCGCCAAGAATGTGACCACCAACATGAACGTCGTGACCGACAAGCGCATCTACTATCTGGAGCTGCGCGACAACGCGCCGGAAGCGGGCAGGGAGATCTTCGGCATCCGCTTCATCTACCCGGAAAAGAACCTCAACGTCGCCTTGCGCAAAGAGGCGGAGCAGCGCGCTGCCTGGCCGAATATTTCCGCCATAGACAAGGCCAACGTCAACATAGACTATTCCTTCTCGGGCGACGCACGGCTGAAGCCGCTGATGGTCTTTGACGACGGCGCCAAGACGTTCTTCAAATTCGACCGGCGCGTGCCGGCGATGTTCGCCGTCAACTCCGATTTCTCCGAAACGCTGGAGAACTTCCGCAAGGAGGGTGAATACATCGTCGTCGACGGGACAGCCACGCAGTTCACGCTGCGCGACGGCGACGAATGGGTCTGCATCTTCAATCTCAGAAAACCCGATTTCGGCGCGCCTGACCCCGGTGTCCTTGGACCTGTCGAGGATCCTCATGCGACAAAGCGCAGGAGGAGTGGCAATTGATCCAGCGCAGCCCCGAGCTTGAGGTTCTGGCAAGCGGCGATGAGCCGGCGATCGCCGACAGAAATGTTCGGCGCAAGCAGCTCATCGGCGGCGGCGCGCTTATCTTGGCCGGCATGGTCGCGGGTTATTTCGTCGTCGCGGGCGGACGGCCGCAGCAGCGCGATATGCTATCCGGCCACGAAGAGTTTTCGACCACGACGTTTCGTCCGCCGTCCTTCGTTCGTGACGGCGGCGAGCCGCAGCCGAAACCGGCGGAGCCGGAAGTCCTGCAAATCCCGCCGCCGCCGCCGGCGAAGGAGGAAGCAAAGCCCGACACAACGGAGTTCAACGTGCCTCCTCCACCACCGCCTGCGGCAGGGCCCGAACCCGCCATATCGGCAGCGCCACCGGCGGACGAATTCCCGAAGCGCTACCGCTCCAGCATGGTGGTCTTCGACAACAAAGGCTCAAGCGGTGAGCAACTCGGTTCGGCCGCCGGAGAAGGGGAGCGCGCTACCGTCGCTGGCGAGGACCGCAACAGCAAATTCCTGGCGTCGGCGATCAGTCTGGGCGACCGCACAGCGAAGGCCAGAACGATCGACCGTATCGATGCGCTGGTGCCGGAAGGAACGCTTATTCCCGGCATTCTGGAAACGGCGATCGTGAGCGACCTGCCTGGCCAAATCCGCGCCATCGTTTCACAGGACGTCTATTCCTTCGATGGCCGGCGCGTCCTCATTCCGACCGGCACGCGGCTGATTGGCGAATATCAGTCCGACATCGTGCGCGGCCAAAAGCGCATTTTCGTAATCTGGACACGGATGCTGCGCGACGATGGCGTCAGCGTCCGTCTCGATTCCATCGGCGCCGACAGTCTCGGCCGGTCCGGCCTGACCGGGCAGGTCGACAACAAGTTCCGGGAACGCTTTGGCGCCGCGATCCTGCTGTCCATCGTCGGCGGCGGCGCCAGCTACCTGACCGGCTACGGCAGCCAGTCCGCGACCAGCACCAGCGACGACGGTCAGCGTGCAGAGGATATTGCTCGCACCACGCTCGCGCAGACCTTCTCCGACATGGCCAACCAGGCCCTCGGCGACAGCCTCAAGATCCCGCCGACCATCAACGTGGCGCAGGGCGAACGAATCTTCGTCTTCGTGCGGCAGGACCTCGACTTTTCCGCGCTCTACGATGATCCGGTATCCGAGGCACTCAAGGAAATCCGTCATGAACGTGGTCTCAACTGAGTTTGGCCGCAACGATCGTCACTATTTTCTCTATCGCGCGCTGGAGCCGCTCAAGCCATTTCTCGAAGATCCCCGTGTCGTCGAGATCTCGATCAACCGCCCGGGTCATGTCTATGTCGAGCGGCTTGGTGACGAGCATATGGCGTCCTTTTCCGTGCCGGAGCTGACGACGGCAGAGATCGTCAACATCGGCGAGCGTGTGGCGGCCTCGACGAACCAATTCATCAGTCCAGCGAGCCCGGTCCTGAGTGCCGCCTTGCCGACGGGCGAGCGCATCCAGGTCGTTTTGCCGCCTGCGGCGCCCGAGGGCGGCGCCGTCTCGCTGCGCAAGCAGGTCGTCAGCGACTTCAGCCTCGACGACTATCGCGACAGGGGCGCATTCGAACGGGTATCTGTCGCCGTCGGTGGTGTGAATGATGTCGACCGCGGACTGATCGAGCTCCTGCGCAAGGAGGATATCTATGGCTTCATTCGGTCGGCGATTGTCAATCGTGTTTCGATCCTCGTCAGTGGCGGCACCTCGAGTGGCAAGACGACCTTCCTCAACGCCTGCCTCAAATCGGTCGACGAGCGTGAACGCATCATTACGCTCGAGGACACGCGGGAGCTGTTTCCGCCGCAGCCGAATGCGGTCCATCTCCTGGCTTCCAAAGGCGACCAGGGCACCGCCAGCGTGACAATTCAGAGTCTGCTCGAGGCCTCGCTTCGCATGCGGCCTGATCGGCTGTTTGTCGGCGAGGTGAGGGGATCGGAGGCTTTCTCGTTCCTGCGCGCCATTAACACCGGGCACCCCGGCTCGATGACGACGGTACATGCCGACACACCGCTCGGCGCTTACGAGCAGTTGGCAATGATGGTCATGCAATCAGGTCTCTCCGCCGCTTACCCGAAGGCAGACCTGATCTCCTACATCCGCAGCGTCATCCCGATCGTCATTCAGCTTCGCCGCGACGGCGGCCGTCGCGGCGTTTCCGAGATCTTCTTTGCGCGTGGGAAATGACCATGATTGGCTCCCTACGACTCGTCTACATCGCGTTCTGTCTGGCGATTGCCTTCGCCACCTGGCTGCTTGGCTATGGCCTGGCGCTGAAGCTTCTCTACGGTGACGGCCGCATCATTCAGGCAACGATCACCACAAACCCGTGGGCGCCTCTCCAGCAGCTCGCTCTTTATGCTGACAATCCTGTACTGCGAAGAATCGGTCTCGGCGCCGCGATCCCCGCGCTCCTCGTCGCCGGCATAGTCGCCTATGTCGGTCTGCGGCCCGTATCCAATCCGCTTGGCGACGCACACTTCCAGAACGCCATGTCACTTCGCCGCGGTAAATGGTTTCGACGCAAGGGGCACATTCTCGGGCGTTTCGGCCGCCAGATCCTGCGCGTCGATGACGAGCGTCATCATCTGGTCATCGGACCGACACGCTCAGGGAAGGGGGCTTGCTACGTCATTCCGAACGCGCTCGCGCATGAAGGCTCAATGATCGTTACCGATCTCAAGGGCGAGATCTTCCGGTCGACCGCTGGCTATCGCAAATCGAAGGGCAGCCAGGTTTTCCTCTTCGCGCCCGGATCGGACCGGACCCACCGCTACAACCCACTGGACTTCATTCGCACCGACCGCGGGGACCGCACGACCGACATCCAGAACATCGCCAGCATCCTCGTTCCCGAAAGCATCGATTCCGAAAACTCGATCTGGCAGGCGACGGCACAGCAGGTGATGGCCGGCGCGATCAGCTACATTAACGAGAGCGTCTTTTATCGCGGTCGCCGCAATCTCGGCGAGGTCACAGCCTTCTTCAACAGCGGCGTCAACCTGCAGGCGCTGATGGAATTCATCAAGGAGAAGGAGCCTGGCCTGTCGCGCTTCACCGTCGAGAGCTTCAACGCCTACATCGCGCTTTCCGAGCGCGCCGCGGCCTCCGCGCTGCTGGACATCCAGAAGGCACTGCGGCCTTTCCGCAACGAGCGCGTGGTCGCGGCGACGTCGGCCACCGACATGGATCTGCGTTCCCTGAAATACAGGCCGATCTCGATTTATCTGGCGCCGAACATTACCGACATCACGCTGCTGAAGCCGCTGCTGGCGCTGTTCGTCCAGCAGACGCTCGACACGCTCCTGCTCGAGCATGATCGCCGGTCGATATCGGTTTATTTTCTTCTGGATGAGTTCCGGCAGCTGAAGAAACTCAGCGAGATCACCAGCAAGCTGCCCTATGTCGCTGGCTACAACATCAAGATGGCCTTCATCGTCCAGGATCTGAAAAACCTCGATGAGATCTATGGCGAAACCGCACGGCAATCCTTGATGGGAAACTGTGGCTATCAGCTCGTCCTCGGCGCCAACGACCAGGCGACCGCCGAGTCGGTCTCAAAAAGCCTTGGCCGTCGTACCGTCCGATATAAGACAGAATCTCGGACGATCGAACTGATGGGGTTGCATCGCCGCACCAAGGTGGAGCAACTGAGGGAACGCGATCTGATGATGCCGCAGGAAATCCGCCAGCTCCCGCCTGAAAAAATGCTCGTACTGGTCGAAGGACAGAGCCCAATCCTCGCCGACAAGCTGCGCTTCTTCGCCACGAAGCCATTTCTCGAGCGGGAGGCTTTCTCACGCAACCACGTCCCCTCGGTGCCAGCGATGGAATTCTTCCCGCCGATGGCCGTGCCAGCGACCACTGGGAGCTACGCCAGTTCGGGTGAGGAGCATGAAATTCTCTCCCATTTGCCGCCTACGGTTGGATCATTTGACCCATCGAAGGAAAATGACAGCAAAAAGTCCATTGTGAAAGGCAACACGGCTGTCGCCTCTCACAGCTCTCGGCGTCGGGAACCGCCTTTCGAGGCGCTGGAATCGCGTTTCGATTCAGCTACGGCGAAATTGAAGAAACTGGTGATGGCGAAATCGACAGGAGGCCCGAGAGATTGGTCGATGGTATTTGATGAGACCGTTCCAGACGCTGACTTGGAACGCGGGCTGGAAACGGCGTGAGCCAACCATATCGGATGGATACCTGCACTCAGGATTCGGTGAACCAGTTTTCGACCACCAGCCCAGGCACACGGGAGAATTCGCGCTCATTGTCTGTGACCAAGACAGCGTTGATGGCGAGAGCTTGTGCTGCGATCCAGGTGTCGTTTGCACCAATGGGTGTACCGTGACGCTCAAGGAGGGCACGGATTTTTGCATAATGCCGTATTGTGTCCTGGTCGATGCCGACCAGCGGTAGGCGCTGCGTCAAGGTGGCCAGACGGGCGCGATTGCGGTCACCATAGGCACTTTTCTCCGCGCCGAACTCCAATTCGCCCATTACGATCGCAGAGAGCCGGATAGCGCTTATTTGCTGGGCCTCCAGCCGTTTTCGCACCTCCGGGCGGCCTTTCATGGCTGCAATGAGAATATTCGTGTCCAAAAGATAGAGCGACGCCACGATCTAGTCGTCCAGCGAGGCCACATCCTCCGCAGGCTTGTCCTCTGGTGCAACCAGATCGAACTCGTCGGCATCCACCCAAAAATCACGAAAGGCGTCGGCGGCAACACGGCGATGGTCAGGCACCATGCGCGCGATGACCTTGCCATGTCGGGTGACAGCAATTTCCTCGCCCGCCTCGACTTCGGCGAGGAGCCCGGAAAAATTCGCTTTTGCCTCAACGACGGAGATACTCTTCATCGGCGCAAGTCCAATATATGGCCACATGGCCAGAATATAGAGGCTAGGGTAGTTTCGTCAAATGCTTGACCGGCCTTGTAACTTGAGATTGCTTGATGCTGGATTGCAATTTAAAGTTGCATAATCTATCTTATGGAACAACCTAACGCATTGAAATAAAAAGGTCATTTCCCATCTCATTCCCTTAACAGCCGGATGTCCAGCTCGAATCGCTCGACGCGCGCGATCTGAACTGCTGCGGCCGCAGAGTGGCGTGGATTGATAAGGACATTGCGATCAGGGCTATCCGCAATCGGTACGATTGCCGACGGAACAAAGAGCAGCGCGGTATCATTTGCGGTTAGCCATTCGTCGCCAAGGCGCTGCGTCATTGCTTCCTGCCGGCGCCAATCAGCAGGAAGGTCATCGGTGGTTCGATGCGAGGCAGGGATCTCATCCGCGACATCGTACATTACCATGCCGAGCGCCGGCAGTAGCGCGGGGTCTTCAACGTGGACGAGCTTCTCCAGGATGCAGAGCGAGGGCGACGTAGCGGCGTAGGTGACTGGATGCCCGACCGTATTCCAGCGGCCATCGAACAGCAGGCCGTAGCCGCCGTCCATCGCACTCGCATACTGGAGGCTCGAAAGCCGCCACAACCGCATCAGGCGGCGGCGCCCCAGGCGATCTTCCCGAGGATGGTTTCCACGACGCGGGCGCCGGCCTCGGTCTGGGCGACGCTCAAAGGCGTCTCGCCACCCAATTCGCCGAGCTCCTTACGCAGCCACCGATTGGCCTTTGCTGTATCCCCAAAGGTCTCTTCCGCCAGCGCCTGGATGCGAACCAGTCTCACGGCGCGGTCGGACTCTTCCACAGTCAGCGGCTGGTTCTTCTCGGCCCGATGGCGACGGGTGCGCTGCGGGATGACGAAGCGCTCGATCTCCTGCTCACTGAGGCCGGCAAGCGACAATCCCTTCAATGTGGCCAAGGGCAATCTGCGACGGACGATCATGGCGAGATCAGCCTGAGAACGAACATCTGTTCCCAGCACGCTCGGTCCGCCGAGCTTGCGTGAAACCTCTTCAATGACAGCAATGGCAGTGGCCATAGTTCAACTCCGGCAATGTGCCTACAAATTTAGGGCATATTGCCGGAAATTACAATGGTCGGAGTGCTGATGCACGCCACTAGCCCAAAAACCAATCCCGAACGGGTGAAAGCCAGCTTTCGACCGCTTTATAGACCTCGACCAGCCACGTCTCCATAGCACCCAGCTGATGCCCGAACAAAATCAATGGGCCGATGACAATCAGAGCCAACAGTGCCAATCCCACAAAGCCATCCGGACGATCAGCACTGTCGTCGGGCGGCGGAAGCGGTTTGATGTGCCAATGCTGCCTCATTGTCCTGACCTAGCGTTCCTGCTCGCTACGCTCGCGGTCGTGCCGCTGCTCGACTTCACGCTCCAACTCGCGCAAGCGCGGAACCTGCTGCTGTGGCGGATCCGCCCGATACTCCTCATTCAACTTCGCCGCACGGCTTCCCGGTTCAGATGGTCCAGATGTAACCCGTACGTTGTCGTCACGTCTCTGTTCTGCTTCTGCGCGGCGCCGGCTCTCCATGTGGATTTCGTTGTTCAGATCGTGTCTGATCGTTGCCATATCGCGTATGTAGCCGTTGCCGTCGATCGCGGCTCGGGCAGCCTCCCGCAACAGATCGGCGTATCGGATCTCCGCCTCGCTCAATTTTGCGATCCGGGCGTCACGCTCGGTTTCTGTTTCGGCAAGGCTCGAAGCGGGTGATCGGCTGTCGCGATTTTCCGGCTCGTAAAGGCGATGAACGGCGATCCTTGCGGCGTCGATGCGGGCGAACAACTCGTCACCGGCTCGCACCATCTGCTCGTCATGCTGTCGTGCAGGGAGATTCCTTGTAGGATCGTACATGTCGATCGCCCGCTGGGAAGCACGGTGCTGAGCCTCCTCCTTCAGCGCCTCCTGCAGGTTTTCCTCTCCCTTCGATTGTTCGTAGAGATAGGTGTTCCCGTCGAGTGCTTGCCGGGCGTAGCGTTGAAGCACGGCGTCATATCGACTTGACGCCGCAAGATAGTCAGCGCGAATGGTTGCACGCTCGTCATCGGATAGGTCACTGCGGGAATACTCATTCGAGAACCTGGTCGTGGCGCGCTCAAGTGATTGGGCGGCAGCATCATACCCGGCCAAGATCTCATCTCCTTCACGCACAGCCATTTCGCCATGGCGAGCGATTGCACTGTCGAAGAGATCATCCCGCGAGAGGAGTGCCTCGCTATCGAAGCGTCTCTGATCCGGATTATCTTTCACCTTTCCATCTGCTGTGCCGTCGGCACCGGCCCGCTCCGCCATCTGGAACTTGACCGCATCCTGCGGAAGCTGCGGCGCGTCCCGTTCGCCCTGACCCTGTGGAGCAGCCTCGAGACGCTCGGCCTGAGCCTGTCGCTCCGAAAGCTCCAGATACTCGCGACGGATTTCCACCACCTCGCGTGCCGTCGCGGCGATCTCGTCGAAATCCTTTTTCTCGACCGGCTCGATCGCGGCCTCGACGGTTGCGAGCACTGCTTCGACGCGCTTTTCATAGGCTTCGAATTCCGTTCGTGTCATCGAACGCATGGGCAGGCCTCCAACTGCGACCAATTTCTCTAACTCTATCATATTGGCTTTCAAATTTGTAGCATTATGCGAATTTTCAAATTTCCCGATGTCGATTTGACTTTCTCCTAATGCCGTCTGAAGGCGATCTATCTGCTTGGTCGCAAAGTCGGCGACGGCTTTTTCGGGCCTTCCGCGCATGACCTCGTCCCAGGCTTGGACCGCTTCGACAGCGTAGTCGGCGCTGCGCGCCGATCGGGCCGCAGACTGCTGGTTGGTACGTTTGCGATCATAGCGGACCTGTGCGGCCCTGCTTGTGCCTTCGTGCTCGGTCCGCCCGGCGTAACTCACCGGCCGCACCTGATTGCGCGCATATGCCGGTGGATTGCCAAATTCGCGGCGGTCGGTCATCTCCATGTCGATGCCATACTCTCTCGCCTTCTCGGCCATCAGCGCACGCCATTGCCGGAATATTTGCGGGCTGGTCACGATCCGATCACCCGTCTCAGAGCGCATGGTGACGATGGCATGGGCATGGACATGCGGACGCTGTCCGCCCTGCCCCATTTCCTTCGGATCGTCGGCCGGATCATGCAGTGCGAACACGTATCGGTGACCGCCAAACTGCTCACCAAGAAAATCGCGCACCGCGGCCTGGAATGCCGTTACACCTGTGCCGGCGCGTGCCGAGACGATGAGATGCATGACGTCCCTGCCCTTGCGGCTGTGCAGCTCCCGCCGCCATTCCTTCTGGACCAGGTCGCCGGCTTTTTCGAAGTCTCTGACGATGCGGGCCGTCTCATCACGCACGCCACCCTGTTGCATGCGCTCGACCAGATCTCGTACCCGCGCCGTGGCGAATTCCACGCCATTGCCGTAACCGCGGAACCGTAAACGGACTTCCGCTTCGCGGCTGACGTCGGAATTGTCTACCCTCTCCTGGACAATCGCCGTTGCCTTGGCGTCAGCGGTCAGGCGCTCGCCGCTTGGGTCGCGCAGCACGACGACGCCCCGAACCTCGAACTCGCCGACGTTCTTCTCCTCGACGGCATAGACAAAGCGCCGCTCGCCAAAGCCTGCTCTCAAGGCCTCACGAGCAAATTCCTCCCGATCGTCTATGCCCGCGACCGATGCCGCGATAATAGAAGCTTGAAACATGCCGACATCGCGACTGGCGGTGCGGTTGTCGAATAGACGCTCCCAATCCTCGCGCAATTCGGCGAGCGCTTGCTTGCCGACGATGCGCTCGCCTTTTTCGTTCTCCACCGGCAGTTCACCCGAACGCGATGCATAGCTCATCATGGCTGCCGCCCGGATGCCGCCGCCATAGGAGGCAAGCTTGACCACCGCCGGCTGGCTTCCCCGCGCCAGCGCCGCAAACCGAGCATGCATTGGCCGGCCACCACCGGTTCCGCGGAAAGCAACGGCGCGGCCCTGCCGCCGCGCGCCGCCCCAACCACCAACACCCGCCGGCAGATGGGCAACCCCTCCCCTTCGCGGCCGGTCCCAGTCGAGCTCCTCGTGCCCGCCCATCTGCAATTCGTGCAGCAGCGCCGCGCGCCGGCGCTCCCAATCCCGCTCGAAGGCGCCCAGGAAGAACTCCATCACGTCGCCTCACCGCGCCGGGATGCGCCGGCACGCTTCGTCATCGCAGCGAGCTCGGCCGCGACCGTGGTTGCGATCGCGCGGGCATCGTCGATTGCTCCTTTGAGATCCGAGCCAGCCACAGACCGACTTCCATTAAGGGCGCGGGCAATCTGATTGAGGTTGCCGCCAACGGCGCGCATGTCCTGGATGAGCATCTCGAGGACCGCCCGATCTTCCCTGTTCATGAACGGCCTGACACCGGCGCCCTCGAGCGAGAGCGATCGGATAAAGGCCGAAACGGAAAGCCCCGCTCGTTCTGCAGCGGTTTCCACGGCAGATATCTCATCCTCCGCAAAGCGGATGTGGGCGACCTTCTCCCGCCTAGCGGCCCGTCGTGAACGCAATGCGTCCGGCGCTTTCATCGGCGATCTTTCCTGCCTTTGCGGCCGCAGGCCGCGGATCGAGGGCTCGTCCCTCGATTGTCAGGAAAAATGTATCACATTTTTCCGTATCCTGCCAACCCAAACCGACATTGAATTTATCCTTAAACTGCCGAAATTCCATTTTTCTATGGTCATTATGACTCTACATTTCTATACTCGTGCAAGCGTGGAGTCATACGAATCCACATCTCCACGGACATGGGTTCGTGTGTGAGTAGAAACACATATTTGTAGGAGAACGCAGGATGTCGACCGTGATCTCCGCCATCAACGGCAAGGGTGGCGCCGGCAAGACCACCGCGCTCATGAATATTGCCGGCGAATATGCCTTGCGGGGCCTGACCGTCGCGATGATCGACATGGATGCCCGCAGCAATTTGACCAAGTGGTGGAGCGACTGCCGGGAAAAGGAAGCGCAGGCAGAGGGGATCGATGTCCTTGGCCATAAGACCGCCAAAGCAGTTAGCGCCTTTCTGGATCGTGCAGCCGACAGTTTTGACTACGTTCTGATCGACACGCCGGGAGAGGACACCGCGATCATCGATCCGGTGATCGGATGGTCCGACCTGGTGATCTCGCCGATCCAGGCATCGAAGCGGGAGGTGCTCGGGGCGATCGATTGTTTCGAGTCCGTCCTGCGCGTCAACGACGCGCTCGGTCGCGATTGCCGGCATGGCGTGCTGCGGACGCGCGTCTCGCTGACCGTTCGTCATACCGAGCTTTATCGCAAGATTCGTCCGATCATCGAGGACAAGGTCGGCACCTATCTGTTTCGGACCGAGGTGATGGAGCGCAACGTCTACAAGGACATCCAGAACGGCATCGGCACGCTGCAGATGCAGGATTTGACCGAGGCAGTCGCCAAGGCGCGCCGCGAGACGCGGAGCGTCGTCGAAGAGATCGATACGCTTCTCAAGCTTGGCGGCGAAAATGGGGAAGTGGAATGAGCCGCCGGGAAAACCTGTCGCTTGCTGAGTTCGCGACAGCGCCTCGAAAGCAGATCGCCGCTGGCCCCGTCAACGTGCGCCAACAAGACATAGCGACCAGATCGCCGGAACCGCCAAGCAGCAAGCCGGAGGTCGAAGTCGACATGCGGCAGGAGGCAAGAAAGGCACTGCGGCGGGTGAAGCGCGAACGGGTGAAGGGAGAAAACTTCTTCGTCAATGTAAGTCTCGACCGGCAGACAAAACGCCGGTTGAAGCTGGCATCGTTCAACACGGAAACGTCGATGCAGGCGATTATCGAAGCGGCGATCGTCAGATACCTCGATGAGATCGGCGCTTGAGGAAGACGGTGATTTGATCCGCGGCTAATTTTTCTGCTACTAATGTCAAATTGGCTCTGCTTTCGAATGAATTGAGCCGATAAGGGCGAATGCGCAGGTCAGACCGACGCGCATTTTTGGGCAACAGGGAACGGGCAGAAGCCGCCGCCATGGCGATCAAGGATGTGCAAAAATATATCGAGGAGCAGGGGCTCGTCGAAACGACCGATGAAGAATCGGAAAAGCCGATCTACAGGAAGCCCGGCTTTGAGGGTATTCGAAGCTTTGGCGAAATGGAGCAAATATTCAGCCAGTTCATCCGCGAGCACCGCGACGCCAAGCGGCTGAACCGCGCGCAGATGGGTACAATGGTCGGCCTGCACGAGACCATCTTCGCACGCTACGAGCGGGCCTTCTCCAAGCTCCAGGCGACGCGGCTGATCCATCTTTGCGAGATTCTCGACTGTTCGCCGGTGGAGATGATTCACGCAGCAGCCCCTCACCTGTTCGGGGAAACCCGGAAGGAAGCCGACGACAAATTGAAGCTGATGTTGCGAATCTTGGACATGCCCCCATCGACGGCATCCAGCCTGCTCGGCATGATCGAAGGATTGGTGGGCGAACGCGACCACTCAGGTCAGTCATAAAGGAAAAGGAGGCAAATCCCGGCGTGCGCAGTGCCCGCCCGCCCGCGACCTGCCGGTCACCCGCCCGCTTCGCGCTGGAGTCGTCGGGGATGCGCGCCGGCGGGCCGACCTTCGCGAGAGGATCGTCACGCGGATGCGCGGAGACCGCTTGCGGGCTCTGGGAGCGCCATATGGGGCGCGAGTAGAGCCGTGCCCGAAGGGCCTCGCCCAACGCTTTCTTACCGAAGACAAGCCAACCATGCGTCGGCCGACGCTGCGATCCATCATCGCCACGAATCGATCGAGCGGGATCGATTCAGCAATGTCGTTGGACGCCGCTTCCGCAGGAAGCGAGACTCCAGCCATGGATCACGACGAAACAACCCCGGTTCATCTTCACCGCATCGACCCGTCACGGAACATGCGGCGTTTCTATACGCTCGTGATCCAGCCAACCTTGTTCGGCGGCGTTTCCGTCATCCGTAACTGGGGCAGGATCGGCACAAACGGCCAGTCGATGATGGAGACGTTCGACAGCGACGACGCCGCGACCAACGCCTTCAGCCGGCTCGAGCGCACGAAGCGCCGCAAGGGATATCGCGACAGCGGACTTGCCTGACCCCACTCGAAGTAACGAAATACCAGGAATCCCGCGCTTTTCAGTGGATGCGGGCTGCAACCTAAGCGTGGCCTCTACCGCCGCGGCGAATTCGTCGCCATAGGAAAAGGATTGATCCAGCTGAAAGGGGACCCGCCCGACATGACTACAGCGACCGAGATTGCCGACAAGATTGCCGCAACTCAGAACCTGACCATGGCGCAGGCCAAGGCCATTGTTGACGGCGTCTTTAAGGAGATTGCGTCCGCGGCGGCGAGCGGGGCCGAGACGAACATCCCCGGCTTCGGAAAATTCAAGGTGAAGGCGACGCCGGCCCGTGAAGGCCGCAATCCGGCTACCGGCGGAACGATCAAGATCGCGGCCTCGAAGAAGTTGGCCTTCGTGCCGGCGAAGGCCGTGAAGGACGCGCTCAACGGCTGAGGCCGACAAGCGCGTCCAATGCGCGACACCCCTAGAAGGGCGGATCGCTGCTGAAGAGGCTTTCCTGCTCGGCCCAGATCGCCTCGCGCTCGGCCAGCGCCATCGCCAGCTCCTCCTTGATCCAGCGCCGCTCGTCGGCGTCGACGGCGTTCCGCAGCTCGGCCCGAAGCTCCTCAATGTGTTGATCGATCGACATCGTCATCTCCTTGATGTTTGTGAAGGACGACGCCGGCGGCGATGGCGGGCCGGAGGGGTCAAGGATCGCGCAGCGACCGCCGGAGGCGGCGAGTGGGGGAGCCGAAATGCGCAAGCATTTTGGGGGACCGCTCGTCCTTGAGGCCTTCGGAGCGCCATGGCACCATGGGACGACCTGAGCAGACACCCCGTGCCCGGATATGCGACCGGAAACCGAGAAGCACGCGCGGCACCGTCCCGTGTGAGGCGCCAACGTGACCACCGTGACAGGTCAGCGTTGTGATGACGTTCGACGGAGGCGGCCCGGGTTGGCAAAAAAAGAGGCCCGTGCCGGACGCTTGCCCGGCACGGGCCTCTTTCGTGGCTACTTCGATCGCAGATGCCGCAAGAATGCTGCGAGCGGGCCGTCATGCGGCTGTCCGTCAGCGCCCTTGGCGAGATGTTCTACAAGCAGCAGTGCGACATCGTCGGGAAGCGGCATGAAGTCGAACCCGCGTGATCGCGCTGCCGCGTGCAGCGCGTCGAGCGTTTCGTACTCGCAGTCGCTGGTGCCGAGCCACAAAGCGAGATCGTCGCCGCTCTCTTCGGGGAACGCCTGCAGGAACAAGGTGCGAAGCGGCGGATCATAGCCGATGACGGCGTTGGGATCGGAGCGGTGGTCGCTGGTGACGGTGATGGTGTAGCGGCTCATTGAAGCCTCCTGATCGGGTGGAGCGAAAAGAGAGCCGGCCCCTTGCGGAGCCGGCTCGCTGCGGTTCACTGCGGGTTGTTCCACAGGATCACCTTTTTGTTCTCGTCCCCGCCGGGGGCGGGAGCGAGGTTGCCGAAGATCACGCCGATCTCGGGGGCTTCCAGCTTGACCGAGAGGTATTCCTCGCCCGAACGCTGGGAGATGCGGTGCCAGCCGGCTCCGATCTCGAAGCCGGTGCGCTTGTTGACGATGCGGTAGTCGGGAGCATCCTCGCGGGTCTTGTTGGCGTTCGGGATCAAGGTGATCGGGGCGTTGACCCGCAGCGTGGCAAACACGCCTTCCATCGAGCCGTCGGCCTTGGCGGTGAGGTTTGCGATCGTGGTGGCCATGGTACTTCTCCTTCGGTTGCATCGGGATCATTCCCGATGGCGCCAAAGGAGGGGGCCGTCCTGCTGCGGTCACTCGGCACAAATTCTGGAAAATTCTATTTGCCGCAGACAGCGGGCCGCACTTTCAAGGGCCCCGCTTGCGGGAAGGAAAGTGCCTGGCCCGCAACAAAAACCGAAATCGAATTTTCCTGAATATTCGCCGAGTGTACCCCCAACGGGGGTTGACCGCACAAAGCAGGCGGTCGTCTACAAAGGCGACATGAAACGGGAATGGCCCCGGATGCAGCAGATGGACAAGAACTCAGGCCGCCATCGCTTGGCCGCACACGCTGCCGGATCGCCGGAACATGTTTGTCGCGCACCTCTCGGGTCATGTCGTCTGCGTTGTCACATCTCGAACAGCAGCCTGGCGCGTGAACTGCCCTGTGCGTTCGGTATGGCGGCACAGCGGTTTTGAGATCGGAGCCGACTGGCCACGAAATTCAAGCCATCGCTGGTGATGCCTCGCTGCCATGACGGATGACCGCGCAGGCCAGGATGTTCGGCAATCTCGCTGCCTCCCCCGGGTGGCGAGGCGGGCAAGATGATTGTCCTGCACAACGCCCTGCGGCTCTGCGCGTGGGCCGGTTTCGAAAGGGGCCGGCTCCGGCCACTCATACAAATGGAGTTGGGGGCTCGGGCCGGATCAAGCATCGGATCGCACCCGCCTGGCTGTCGGCGGGACCGCACCTACATCATCCTGGCAACGCCAGACGCTCGTCCGGCGTCATGCGGGCTTCGGCTTGGCGGCGAATGTCGGGATCGGCATGGCGGAGCATGGCGCACCAATCTTCCACATTGTACGTGGTCGCCATGCTGCCCCTGGCCAGATCGTAAATAACGCACGGCTTGTTCGAGATGGCGAGCCGAAGCACGTTGACGGCCGTGCCGGCTGATGAGCCGTCCCAGACCATCATGCCAAAGTCGGCCCGCCGCGCCATCTCCCGGTCTTTGGCGGCGTGGACCCAGCACCCTCTGGCATCCTCAGGAGAAGGAACATGGTAGGCGGCCCAGTCGCCCAGATTGTTGCGGGGTTCCTTGCCGGCATGGAAGACCCCGACATGCTCGTACTTGTAGCCCGCAAGCAGGCCCTGCATTTCGGCATCTGCTCCCGGCGCGTCACCGATCAGCACGCCGTGCTCGGCCGCAACGATCGCGCCGATGCGTTCGATCGCGGGGACCGGCAGCTCGAAGATGTCACGCGAACCGCCAAGGAATATTATCGTCATTGGTCGCTTTCCTTTCTCTCAGATCAACCGCCCCCCGGCCCGGCCGCCCTCTCCCTCTGGCCCCGCGCGAGGGATCGTCACCCGAAGTCCGAGACGGCGAAGCCGGCTCGGGGAGCGGCGGCACGCCGCGAGTAGAGCCCGGCCGGCCGGAGGCCGGCCCGCCCAACCCGTGTCGGAGGACTTTTGGCCACTCTCCATCCTGCGCTCTTTCGCACCGCGCTCCCGCCGGATTGCTGACCGGAACGGGTGTGCACACGCGAAGAACCCGACCGTGAGCGGGTCGGATTCTTCGACGCGGGGAATGAAAGCGGCGCTCACGCGCCACCTTCCGTGAACCGCCAGACGGGGATGCCGAGTCGTTGAGCCTTGTCGGCCAGGTTCTCGGTGATGCCGGAGCCGGGGAAGACGATCAGTCCGTAGGGCATGACCGAGAGCAGCTGATCGTTTCGCCGGAACGGGGCGGCCTTCGCATGCCGGTTCCAGTCCGGCTTGAAAGCGATCTGCGTGACCTTGCGGTTCTCGGCCCAGCAGGCGGCGATCCGCTCGGCGCCGCGTGGGCTGCCGCCATGCAGCAGCACCATGTCCGGGTGCTTCTCGCGGGCTTTATCCAGCGCGTCCCAGATCCGGTCGTGATCGTTGCAGTCGAGGCCGCCGGCGAAGGCGATCCTGGTGCCGGCTGGCACCAGCACCTCGGTCTCGGCGCGACGGCGCGCGGCGAGGAAGTCGCGGCTGTCGATCACCGCCGCCGTCATCGCCTGATGGGAGACCTTGGAGCCGGTGCGCGGCCGCCACGCCGAGCCGGTCTGTGCTTCGTAGAGGTCGGCGGCCTCGTCGCGCATGATTTCGAGGACGTTGCGGCGCTCGATATAGGTGATGCCTTCGGCCGTGAGCCGTTCCAGCTCGACGGACTTCACCTCCGAGCCATCCTGCTCGCGTTGGCTCGACCGCTGCGCCTCCTCGTTGCGGTCGAGGCTGCGGCCGACGCGTTCGGCCGCGCGATGGAAGACGTTGGTGAAGGACCAGAGCAGGTCGTCGAGGTCGGGTTCGAGCCTGGTGTCGCCGAGCATGCCGGCGAAGGTCTCGACGATCCCGGCCAGGCCGGCCCGGATCACGCTCTCGTCGGGGAGCGGACGGGGATCGGGCTCGTCCTGATGTGGACGATGGCCGTACATCTGCAGTTCGAGGATGACGCGGTCGGTCGGCGAGGAGGCGTGGTAGGGCTCGTAGGCGTCGTCGAAGGGAAGCTCGTAGGTCATGGCGTGTCTCCGTCGGTTGTGGCCGCGCTATAGCGGCCTGACAGCGCATCCCGGCCGCGCTCCGGGCGCGGCCGCACCGAAGGCCGGAGCGAAGCGGAGGACGGCGCAGCCGTTGCGGCCGTGACCGGGGGGTGGCAGGGATCGCCTCTCAGGCAGGCCGCGGGCGCGGCCTTTCCGGCGGACTGCGCGCCCATGGTTGCGAGACTTCCGGTGATGCCGCCCTACCCGCCTGTAGCCCCTTGACCGCTCATCCCGACGTCAGGAACTGACGGGCATCTTCCGGGGCGAGCTGATCGCTGAGCCATGCCGCGAGATGGGTCGCACCGCGATGGCGCAGATCGTCGTTGAAGTCGCCGAGCTGCGGGCGAAGCACTATAGCGAGAATGCCGGCCTCGCCTGCGCGCCGGCTGAGCCGCTCAATGCCATGTCGGCCGGCAGCGTCGGCATCGGCCGCGATGTAGAGGCGGCGGCAGTCGGGCGGGAAGGACAGGCCGGCAAGATGATTGGCCGAGGTCGCGGCGGCCACCGGCAGTGCCGGCATCACGACGCGGAGCGAGGCCATCGTCTCCAAACCCTCGCCGGCGACCATGACCGAAATTGATGCGCCAGGCTCTATGCCGAGCCAGATGGCGTTGCCTAGAAGATTGCCGAGCGAGCGGCGCGGATCGGCAACCGGCGCCTTTCCGTTGCCGTTCGAATCCAACCAGGTGCGTTGCAGGCCGGTGACGCGTCCGTCGAGGGAAGTGACGGCCGCGATCAACGCGGGGAGGGTCTGCGTCTCGCCGGTGACAAGATCGCGGTAGTAGCAGCCGGGGTGGAAGCGCAAGGCGCGTTCACGCGCGGCGAGCAGGATGCCGCGGCAAGCAAGATAGCGTTCGGCCAGCGTGCCGGCGATCGGCTGCGACATGGCGAACAGGCGACGCGCGGCGTCGGGTGAGCCGCGTGCCGCGGCTGGCTGGCGCTCCGCGCCGGAGTCTTGCGCCGGCGGTCGCGGCATGGCGAGGAAGCGGCGCGCCTCGTCCGCGACATCGCGGAACTCGATAAGCCCGCAGCTTTCGCGAATGACATCGAGGAGATCGCCGAACTCGGACGTCGCCTCGTCCACCCACTTGCCCGCCGGGCCTTTAGCGTTGCTTCTCAACCGCACATGCATGGAGCGGCCGCGCGTGTTGCGCACGTCACCGACGATCCAGTGATTGCCCGAACGATGGCCGTTAGAGAGATATTCGCGGCACACCGCCTCGGCATGATCGCCAAGACGGCGCGCCAGCTCGGAGGCCGAGCCGGTCATGATCGCCTCCTATCAAGCCGCCGCCGTGCGGTCGGTGACGCCGGTGAGCCGGTGGCGATCGAGAAGCGATGCGAGCATCGCGGAGCCTTGCTCAGCCGTCGGGATGAACAGCCTGAGCTTCCAGGAGATGATCTCCGCGATCAGGCCCAATGCCTTCAGGCGCGGCACCATGGCGTCGGTGAAGCCGATCAGCTCGACGCGGTAGTCGTTCATGACGCGGCTGCGGCGCAGGACCAGGCCATCGGCAAGCTGCAGGCCGATCCGTCCCTCCACAAGTCCGGTCCAGGCCTCCTCCGGCGCCAGTGTCGGGACATTGTCGATGCCGAGATTGCGCAACATGGTGGCGACCAGCGTCGGCGCGATGTGACGGCCGATGATGCGTTCTCCGGCATCGGTCTGGATCCGGTAGACCTGGCAATCATGGTCCGGCAGCCGCCGCCAGATCGGCAGCAACAGGCCGGTGACGATGTGGAAGGTGCTGGTCGTGAATTCCGGAACGGCGGTGACTTCTGCCTGCCACAGCTCGCAGAACAGCCTTCGGTCGGCGGGCTGCCAATGAGTTTCGGCAAGGGCATCGAGACCGAAGCGCAGCTCGTCGGTCGGCCGCAGCAGGCGCACCCGGTGCTCTATCGTCCCGTCGTCGAGCATCAGACTTGCCGTCGGCAGCTGGATCGCCGCGCGGCTTGACCGCGCGTTGACCAGGAGAACCGACTGCGGTTCCGCGCGTGCGATCGCCAGTGCTTCGGACAGGCCGAGCGGGCGGATGCGATCCTTGCGTGCCACGGTCAGCACATGAGACTGCGCGCCGGAGACCGGATGCGTGTAGACTGTGCGGCGATCGGTTACGATGATGCTTTCCGCCGTGATCGTCTCCAGCCCCTTGTCATAATTGCCCGCGGCGATGGCGCCTTCTATTCTTGCCGTCATCAGCTGCTCGAACACTTCGAACAGCAGGTTCTGGGTTTCGATGCGCAGCGCCAGCAGCCGGTTGAGCCAGGTCGTGATCGGCGGCAGCTCGTCGCGCAGACCGCCTTCTTCCGTGGTGAGAGACAGCCCGGTGACCGCCTCGAAGGTCGTCAGCGAGCAGCCCTCGATCTTGCCCTGGTGCAGCAGATGGTAGAACTGACGTAGCGCCGCACGGGCGTAGGGGCTTTCGAGATTGTCCTCGGACCGGAACAGCCCTGCCCCGCCGGTCTGACGCTGGCCGCGGGTGATCGCACCAAGCGTGTCAAGCCGTCGGGCAATGGTCGACAGGAAACGTTTGCCGGCCTTCACATTGGCGGCCATCGGTCGGAACAGTGGCGGCTGCGCCTGGTTGGTCCGGTGCGTCCGGCCGAGTCCCTGGATGGCGTTGTCGGCGCGCCAGCCGGCTTCGAGCAGATAGTGCTTGCGCAGTCTCTGGTTTTTCGCGCCGAGATCGGCGTGGTAGGAGCGGCCGGTGCCGCCGGCATCGGAAAAGACCAGTACAGTCTTGACGTCATCCATAAAACTTTGAGTCTCTGCGAGATTGGCCGAGCCGGGCCGGTTCTCGACGGCGAGCCGGTCGATGCCGTCGCGACCGGTCTTTTTGACGATGCGGCGCGAGCGACCGGTAACCTCGGCGACGGTGTCGGTGCCGAAATGGTGGAGGATCTGGTCGAGTGCGCTGCCGACGGGCGGCAGCGAGGCCAGCTTCTCGATCATCTCGTCGCGGCGGCGCACAGCCTCGCGGCACTGCACGGCATTGCCTTCTGCGTCATGCACAGGGCGTGAATAGACGTTGCCATCGGCATCGGAATATTCCTCGAAGAGCTGGGTCGGGAAGGAATGCATCAGATACCCGAGCACAAATTCGCGCGGGGTCACGTCGACGTGGAGGTCGGACCATTCCTCTGCCGGGATCTCGGCCAGCCGCCGTTCCATCAGCGCCTCGCCGGTCGAGACGATCTGCACGACCGCCGAATGACCGTCGGCGCGGTCCTGCTCGATCGCGCCGATCAGGGTCGGCGTCATCATCGAGGTGATGAGATGACTAAAGAAACGCTGCTTGGTGCTTTCGAAAGCCGAGCGTGCTGCGGCTTTGGCATTGCGGTTCAGCGTGCCGGTCTCGCTGGTGATATTGGCGGCCTCGAGCGCGGCGGTCAAATTGTTGTGGATGACCTGAAAGGCGTCCGCATAGGCGTTGTAGATGCGGATCTGCTCTTCCGTCAGTTCGTGCTCGAGCAGGTCGTATTCGACGCCGTCATAGGAGAGCGATCGCGACGTGTAGAGGCCGAGCGATTTGAGATCGCGGGCGAGCACCTCCATGGCGGCGACGCCGCCATCCTCGATTGCCGCGACGAACTCGGCGCGGTTGGCGAAGGGAAAATCCTCGCTGCCCCAAATCCCGAGCCGCTGGGCATAGGCCAGATTCTCGACGGCGGTTGCGCCGGTCGCGGAGACATAGACGACACGGGCGTCGGGTAGCGCATGCTGAAGCCTGAGGCCCGCCTTGCCCTGCTGTGAGGGTGCCACATCGCCATGTTCGCTTTTGCCTCCGGCGGCGTTGGCCATGGCGTGGGCTTCGTCGAATACTATGACGCCATCAAAAGACTTACTTGTTCCTATCGCGCCTCCGGCGCTCCCCGCCTCTTGGCTCACCCAATCAATGATCTGCGCAATGCGAGACTTCTTGCCGTCGCGCTCCTGCGAGCGCAGCGTCGCATAGGTCGTGAACAGGATGCCTTCGGCAAGGCGGATCGGCGTGCCCTGCCGATAGCGCGAGAGCGGCTGGACGAGAAGCCGTTCCTGCCCGAGGGCAGCCCAATCGCGCTGTGCGTCTTCCAGCAGCTTGTCGGACTTCGAGATCCAGATTGCGCGCCGACGGCCCTGCAGCCAGTTGTCGAGGATGATGCCGGCGACTTGTCGCCCCTTGCCGCAGCCGGTGCCGTCTCCCAGAAACCAGCCACGGCGAAAGCGAACAGCATTCTCTGCGCCGTCGGGAGCGGCCGCGACGACGTCGCAGGTTTCATCCACCGTCCAGGCGCCGGCGAGATGGTCGGAATGGGCTTCGCCGGCATAGATGACGCTCTCGATCTGGGCATCGGATAGCAGCCCTTCATCAATGATCGCATCAGGAAGGAGAGGCCGGTACGACGGTTTCGGCGGCGCGACAGCGGCCATCGCCGCCGACTGGACGAGCGGGCTCGGATGGGGTTTCGCACGCGGGATGTGAATCGACTGCAGCGCATAGCGCTCGTAGATCGTGTCAGTGAGGCGACCGCCCGCCTCGGGTATCCAGTCGCGCAGTTCATAGGAAAGAGGAACAGCTGATGTGCTGGCCGAGGTGGTCGGACGGACTGGCTTCGCCCGGGCGACAGGAAGAACTGGCCGCGTGCTCTTCGCGACAGCAGCCGATGCTGCGATCGGCGCAGCTCTGGCAGCAGAGCGCGCGGCCATGTGCGTGGCGGCATTCCGCAGGATTCCGTTCGACAGGGCGCCGATCGAATCCGGAAAGCCGCCCGGTGTGCGTGGCGGCAGGTCGGAAATCCAGGAGAGCAGTGTCTCGACATCGGTAGCCTTGCCCGGCGAGGCCGCGAATGCGGACGGATCGGACGCTGGCCTCTTGTCGATGATGGTCAGGCGGGTTTCCGCCGTCGTGCCGTGGCGGGCGTAGACGCGACCATCGATCGCTGCGGTGAAAACCACCCTGCCCTGCTGCTGGAGCCGCTCGAAGGCCGGCCGCCATTTGGGGTTTTCGGGCGAGAGCCCGGTGCCGGTTATGGCAACCAGGCGACCGCCAGCGCGCAGACGGGCAAACGCTGAAGAGACATGCCGCCATGCTGCATCGGCGACATGTCCGTCGACATAGGCGCCCACGGTGAAGGGCGGGTTCATCAACACCACGGATGGCTCGACGGCGACGTCGAGATGATCGTCGATATGGGCGGCGTCATGCCGAGAAACCGGAACGCGCGGGAACAACAGGCCGAGCAGATCGGCGCGTGTCGCGGCGATCTCGTTGAGCGCGAGCGGCGCCCGGGCAATCTCGGCATGGACGGCAAGAAGGCCGGTGCCGGCTGAAGGTTCGAGAACGAGGTCCGAAGAGGAAATCGCGGCAGCATGAGCGGTGACGAAGGCGAGCGGCAGTGGCGTGGATAACTGCTGCATGGCCTGGCTCTCGTCGGAGCGCCGCGTGTGAGTGGGGAGGAGTTCGGCGATGCGTTTCATCATCGCCAGCGCCGCCTGCGGCGAGGCCGATCGCGACAGGATCGCCGAGCCGAAGCGGCGCAGAAACAGGACCTGAGCGGCTTCCAGCGCCTCATAGGCGTCCTTCCAGACCCAGAAGCCTTGCGCATCGGTGCCGCCGAAGCTGTCGGTCATGGTCGCGCGCAGCGCTGCGGTGGTGACGGGCTTGCCCTGTTCCAGGACGGGAAGAAGCCGGGTGGCCGCCTGATGAATCGCCTGGGCGGTGTCGATGGTGCGGATCGCCGGCGCGGCAGGGGGAGCGACCGTCCGGGCGACGGTCGATGTGGTGGTGACGATGTTCATGGAGATGTCCTTCGAGCGAGAGTGTCCGCCCTGCCGGCGCGCTCTCTGCGCTCCGGCAAGGCCGCACTCCTCCCGGCCCCTCTCTCCCTCCAGCGATGTGGGCCGAAAGAACCGGCGAACGACTCTTGGACTGACGGCTAGGTGTCGCTGCTGTGCGGCGATCCGGGCCACGGCGGAACGTCCGGCGAGATGTCGCGTGCTTCAAGCGCGAAGCCTGCTAGAAGCGCGCGCAGGTCGGTCTCGCTCTGGATGTCATCGATCTTAAGTTGCGCCAGACGTAAAATTAGCGCCGCTGTCTTTGGAAACAGGGGGCGCGCGCCGTCGAATTCGATCGCCTCGGCGATTTCATCACGGCCCTCCATATCGACGCGATCGATATAGGAAATGAGCCCTTCACGGCGCTCATCGGCTTCGATGGATTCCGGATAGCTCGCCGAGAGCATCATCTCACTGGCAAGCTGCGGGGCCGCGGCAATCGCGTCAGCGTCGTTGCCGGCATCGATTGTCATACTGTCCCAGCAGCGAAGCCAGAAGCGGAGCTTGACGACATATTCGGTCATTGCCCGATCTCCCCTGTGCCGCGTGAAGTCGCGCGAACGCAGGGCTCAGCTGGCGCAGCCGTGGCGGTGTTTTCCAAGATTTCCAGTACGACGGCGTCGTCATCGAGTTTGTACGCAAGCGCACGGGAGAGAAGAAGGATGGCGTGCTCTTCCGGCAACCCGGGCCAAGTTTCTGTGACGACACGCAGGATGACGGCGCGATCGCGCGGGAAGGCATATGCGTTGATTGCCCATTTGATCAGGCCTGGAGCATGAACGAGCGGGCTCGATCCGAGTCGATATGTCGGCATGTGAACCTCCTGAGGGTTGGGCGGAGCGATCGCTATTTTTGCTCGTTGGAGTCTCGGCGTTCCTCGATGATCGCCCTGGCTTTTTCGACCGCTGCCATCGCCTTTGGCAACCAGCGTTCGAACTCCACCTGCGAAACGCCCATGGGTCGTGCGACGAAAGCGAGCTGGTCGAGCAGCTCAGAGAAATGATCGGCCTTGCGTTGGATGGTCTCGTCGAAATGCGACGGTACTGGGATCTCCTTGCCCTCATAGGCGGCGCCGCCGCCTTTCCAGATGCCCGTGACATAGGTGGGGCCGGCGCACTCATAGTCGGGCAGTTCACTCGACCAGTCGTCATCCTCGATGGCGAGGCGACATGCTTCTTCGGGCGTGGCGGCGTCGTAGACTCGATGTCGGTAGTACGGCATGCGGTAGGTGGTTTCGATCGTGAACCTTGACATGGTCTTGCTCCAGTCATGGAAAAGCGATGCCCGACGCAAGCGCCGGGCAGGGAAGGGAAGTCGGGGACTCGGTCCGGTTCCAGTCGGCGCGCCGAAACCGGCGATCGGTGATGTCGTCCTGATCGATTTAGTTTCTAGCTAGGTGATCAGGACGGTGCGGAAAGGAGGGATTTCGGCCGGTCGGGCACGGTCGACGACGAAGACCTCATCCGCATTAGCTTCGAAAAGCATCAGGATGCGATCGCCGACCGCGACGAATTCATTGATCCAGTGACGGTCGGTATCGCGGTATTTTTCAGCGCGATCGGGCGGCACGTAGACGATGGTAAAATGCGACAGCGTCTCGCCCGTCGGTGCCGCATAGAAGTATTCCTTCACCTCGATCACGACACCCCCGGTGCCGTAGGAGGTCGAGACCGTATCGCCGGGCCAAACCAGATCGGCGACGGTCGGGGAGCCGGGCGGTGTGCGCCGGTATCGGCACCTGTCCGGAGCTCCAAGGTCGGCAGTGTAAGCGGAGTGCGCCTCCCAGGTCGGCTCGTCCGCCTGTCGCGGCGGCTTACGATGGTTTCGCATCGTTGCCCCCTCTCTTCTTCGATCGTGCGTGGACTGCCGGCATGAGGCTGTCGATCTCTTCGTCGGTCAGATCCTCCAGAAGCTTGAGGGTCGTGCCCTGCCCGACGGTGTAAACAAGGATGGTCCGCTTGCCATGATGCTCCAGTGGCCAGGCATTGGGGTTAGTCTCGCCAGCGATGCCCCTGAAGTCCGCATGTGTGGCGGACCAGATCGCCTCGAGCTTTTCCTCGCGCGTCATGCTGTCGACCGCACCCGTCTCATGCGCGATGATCGCTGCCCGCATGGCATCGGGGCTGCGTTTGTCGGAGAGATCGCAGAAGCCGTGGAACCACCGTTCGCGGCCGCGGATCCTGATCGCGAAGAAGACGCTGGTGACATTGCCGGCCTTGTATTCGGACATGCCGAACATGCCGGTTCGCTGGAAGAGCGGCGGCAGAAGTCCGAGCATGAAGTGGTATTCGCTGGCCGAAATCTCGAACCACTCCGACGCATACGGCACGCCGGACAGGGGATCGACACCCGGCGTATCGCTGTGACGATCGAATAGGGCAAACATCTGCGACCGGGTCGCAACGCCCTCGAACACCTTTCGGAACGGGGGATGGGTGGACATGACATGTCTCCGGAATAGCCGGGCCTCCCGCCGCGCGGGGGTGCTACGGCGAGAGAGGGTCGGCGGTGGGGAATCGTGGGGCTGCTTCAGGCGGCGCGGCGATCGGCGGGCTGTGCTGCTTCGCGCCCGATACCGGTGATGGCGCGGACGGCGGCCGCGAGCGCCGGAACGTCGTCGAGCATGGCGAGCGCTAC
Source organism: Mesorhizobium sp. M1E.F.Ca.ET.045.02.1.1 (assembly GCF_003952485.1). Taxonomy (NCBI): domain Bacteria; kingdom Pseudomonadati; phylum Pseudomonadota; class Alphaproteobacteria; order Hyphomicrobiales; family Phyllobacteriaceae; genus Mesorhizobium; species Mesorhizobium sp. M1E.F.Ca.ET.045.02.1.1. The sequence continues at coordinate 3,947,871 of NZ_CP034447.1, read as the reverse complement.
GAAGTGATTGGCTCCGCCGGTATAATCCTTGCGGCCCTTGCAGGTGCGGATCAGGATGCCGTGGCCGGAGGACATGGCGAACTGACCAACCTGGATGTATACCCGGTCATGGTGCAGGGTAATTTCGCCGGAAACGGCGATACCCGCCTTGTTCGAACGCAGGTCAAAGCTGCCAGGCGGCAGCGCCAGTTCTGCAGCGAGTTTCTTCAGCCGCGAGCGGGCGGTCGTGTGAAAGCGTCTTTTCTGCTGCTCGTCATAGGAGCAACTTCTGGTCCAGTCGAACATGTCGATCTCCATGAAACGGAACAGGCCCGGCGATCACTCGCGCGATCCCGGGCCTGTCGGTGGTTGGTTTATTCGGTGTAGAAGTCAGGCTGCCGCGCGGCCCTCGATGATGTCGGCGCCGACTTCGTCGGCTGAGACCTCTTCGAGATAGGCTCGGCTATACCGGTTGTTCGCGAGCCAGCGTTCGGCCGCCTCGCGGTCCCGGGCGAGATGCACCAGCTCCGGGCTGTCGCCGAGATCCTGCAGTACGCGGACCATGCCGATCGCCGGACGTTCGACGACGCAGGTTGCTCTCTACGGAGTAGGTGCGACGGACTGAGATGACGACAACGCCGCCCTCTCCGAAATCGCCCTCATGCAGGGTAAAATATGCTGGCGAGCTGTAGGTCGCGCGCGTTCGCGGCGGCTCCTTCTTCACCAGGCGGCCGGTGCCATTGCGGCTCTCCCAGGCGGAGAGCTTCTTTCTGAAACGGGCCAGCGGCTTTGGTGTTGAATCAAAGTATCGGATGACGCTCCCCAACGGGGCGGAATCGTAAACGATGTGGGCTGACATGCGGATCTCCATGTCGGAATACATAAAGGGCCCGGCGGGGATGCCGGGCCCGGTGCGAAGCAGGAGGCCGTTTACTCGGCGGCCTCTAGCTGGTCTGTTTCCTCGTCGGCGACGGTCGGTTCCTCGGACGCTGCGTCGGCGAGGAAGGCCGGCAGCTCGGCGGCATCGCCGTCAAGAGCCGTCTCGTCCGCGGTGACGGTCTCGCCGGCGTCGACTGACGAGTCGTCACCAGCGAGGCGCAGCGGCTCGGGCAGCCAGTTCGACCCTTCGAGAAGGCGAGCGGCCTCACGGGCCATCAAGTCCTTCTTCATGTGGTCGATCAGTTGCGCGGAGTCCTCGCCGCGGGCCTCGCGCACCGCCTGGACGATCCTGGCCTTGGTGACGCGGCCGAGATAGTTGTCGACGGTCGGTTCCCAGCCGGCGGTGACCATGTCGAAGCCGAGCGTCGCGGCGAGCGCATCGGCATGGGCCAGCGCACCCGGACGCTTGTTCCAGGGCTCGACCACGGCGTTGAGCGAGAGGGACGCGCAGTGCGCGAACAGCGCCTTGCGGCTCGCTTCGTCGAGGCCGAGCAGGAAGTCCCAGAGCTTGTCGCTGTCTGGCATATCCCTATCCCATGCCTCGTGACGCTCCGCGATCTCCTTGGCCCAAGCAGTCTCAGCAAGGCCCTGGACCTGGCCAAAACTGTTGCTCGCAAAAGTGACCTCGAGGCAGCTGTCCTTGGCGAAGCGGTAGAACACCTGCAGCACGAGGGCATGGAGAACGGCGACGAAGGCGACGTCGACGTCGCTCGCCAGCGCGTTGCGCAGCGCCAGCGTCTTCTGCGCGGTGAGGTCGAAGACAAGCCGTTCCGGCAGAGGCTTGATGCCTTCTTCCTCGGGCTCCTCGGTCGCTTCGGATCCGCCGTTCGTGGACCGGCCGTTCACGACGACGCCATTGGCGCCGTTCTCGTCGAACTGCGACGCGTCGCGAGCCCTGCCGTCGGCCTCCTCGTCATCGTCCACCTCGACGCGGGGTTCATCCTCGGGACGAACGAAGCCGGCTTCTACCTGCAACTGGCCGTTGGCGCCGAGCGTGACGAACGCCCCGGCAATGGCCTTCTGCGCCGGATCGTAGACCTGGGGACGATCGCCAAAACCGTCGAGCTCGGCGCCGAGCTGATCGAGCCTGTCCTCGATCTCCTGGTCGGCGTCTTCCATCTCGGCATATTTGGCGTCGAGCGCATCGTACTCCGCCTTCACCGCGTCGTGGCGGGCAATCTCCTCTGCGCTCATTTCCGCGGGTTCAGCATAGACCCGCCGCATGCCGGAGGTGTGGCCATAGGGGAAGCTGATCGCCGCCTCGACCCACTTCCATCCGTCGGCGCGGATGGTCTCGGCGTCGATCTTCAGCCTGTCGAAGACCAGTTGCTCGAGCAGTGCCGCATCCTGGAACCAGCCGCCGGAATCCTGCTCGAACAGGTCGCGCAGGATGACGCCGCCAGCAGCTTCGTATGCCTCGGCGCCGACATAGACCGCACGGCGATCATCGGCGCGAACCGTGGTCTCCGTCAGCAGGCGCCGGATGTAATAGGGCTCCTGCATGTGCGGATTGCCGGAGATGCGTTCCCAGACCTGCTCCTGGCGGGCATGGTCGTTGGAGATCGAGAACGCCATGATCTGGTCGAGGCGGATTTCGTCCTTCTCGTAAAGCTCAAGCAGCTTTGGCGATACCGAGGCAAGCCTCAGGCGCTGCTTGACGGTGGCTGCCGATACGAAGAAGCGGGCGGCGATCTCTTGGATGTCGAGACTCTGCTCCTTCAGTGCCTTGAACGCGCGGAACTGGTCGAGTGGATGCAGGTTCTCGCGATGCACGTTCTCGGCAAGCGAGTCCTCCTCGGCCGACGTCGTTCCGCTGCGATTGACGATGCAGGGGATCGGCTCGTTCTTCGCCAAGCGCTTCTGCTTGACGAGAATGCCGAGCGCGAGATAGCGGCGGCCGCCGGCGGGCACTTCATAGGTGCCGGTCTCCTCGCCGTCTCCAGCGAGAACGGGACGGACGTTCAGGCTCTGCAAGAGCTTGCGCCGACCGATGTCCTCGGCGAGTTGCTCGATGGTGACGCCGTCCTTCACCCGGCGGACATTCTGCTGCGACAGGACCAGCTTGTCGTAGGCGATGTTCTCCGAGGGGTTCATTGCGATCTTCTGAATGGCGCTTTTTGCCATGGTCAGGGTCTCCATGACGGGCGGCCCGGGAACTCTCCCCGAACCTCCAAACCCGTCAGGAACCCTCTCCTCCGCCCTCTGCCTCTCGCCGCCGCCGCGCCGGCGCAAGCCGGTGGCCTCAATGCGGTTCGGCGACATCGACTCGTCCAGCCTTGCACAGCGCGTCGAGCATGCGGGCATGGTCCATGAGGATGTGGATGAGCGCCTGGCGATCGACGGTGACCGTCTTGCTGGTGCTGCGCGTACGATCGTGCCGCTCGTGCAGGGTCTCGAACTCGGCAAGAGTGGTGTAGAGCTGGAGAATGGGGCGACCGCTCATGGCGCGGTCCTCGGTTCGGCCGGTGCGGACATGGCTCCGACGCCTGGGATGTCGCCGTCAGCATCAAGCTCGGTTGCAAGCCAGGTGCGGATCCCAACCGGATTGAAGAACTTGACCACCGGGACATGATCGCGATCGCTCTGGCGGCCGTTGGCGAGGAACTGTCCGCGCTGGTCAGCTGTCAGCAGCGGCATTTGGATCTTGGCAGTATCGTGCATGGGTGGCGCTCCATGACGGACGATCGAAAGCCCGCCTTCGGACCTCGTGGTCCGTCACGACGAAAGGCGCCGCCCTCGTGGTTGTGGGGACGGCGCCTTGAAGTGGCGATGAGAGGGACGCCGGCATGCGGTATGTAGATCGCCGGCCTGGGCGGGGATCAGTGGACGAGGTCGAGGAGCTTCTTGGCTTTGCCTTCCATTTCGAGCCGCACATCCTGATGCTGCTTGTCGCGCGCAACGCGCGTGATGCCTTGGACGAAGTCGAACACCGATGCCGGCGGATGGCCTTCGTCGGTGAGCACAGCATCGATAATCTTCGTGGTTTCGCCTTTCGAGAAGCCGCGCTTGCGCAGGAATGTCGTCCGATCATCGTCGTTGCGGGCAACAACGCGCTCGCGCGCTGCCTTGATGCCGTTGACGAAGGGCATGGGCGAGGATTCCGCGAACTGGATCAGCGCCGGTTCGGCTTCCAGCGCAAAGCGCGAGGCGGCGTATTTGGAGTGACGGATGGTGATTTCCTGGAAATCCTCGACGCCCCACAGATTGCGATTTTGGCATACGGCTCGCAGGTAAAAGCTTGCGATTCCTAGGGTTTTCGAGCCGACCTCGCTGTTCCAGGCGTAGAATCCGCGGAAGTAGAGATCCGGTTCGCCGTTGGGCAACCGGCCGGCTTCGATGGGATTGAGGTCGTCGACCAGGAACACAAAGATGTCGCGGTCCGAGGCATAGAGCGTTGTCGTGTCCTTCGAGATATCGACGTTGGGGTTGTAGAAGCCTGTTGACCAGTCGAGTACGCCCGGTACCTTCCAGCGCGTGTCGCCGGTGCCGTTGCCGGCGATCTTTTGAACGGCGTCGATCAGTTCTGAGTCGAATATTCTGCCGTAATCTGGACCTGTAATGGCTCGAAGCTCCAGACGGCCGTTCTCGATCTCGAGCGTTTTTACTTGCTCGGCGCGGTGCGTGGATAGGCCATACTGCAGATTGATCCCGGCAAGCGCGGCTGGCAGCTGGCGCAGATAAGTCGTAGGCGCACCGACCAGGCTGGCGAGTTGGCCAAAGCTCCAGTGTGTCGGCGTAACCGGCATATTGCCATCCGGGAGCATGAGGGTGAGCCGCTCGGGATTGTCGCGGGATGCTTCGACGCGGATCGCCTCGCTTTCCACGATGCGCGTCTTGCTGCGTTCGGACCGCCGCTTCACAGCACTGTTGAGGTCGGTGAGCGACAGGTAACGGTCGTCGTCAGGCCGGTTGAACCATTCCGATGACACGCGCCCGATACGCTGGCCGCGGCTGACATCGACCTTGTAACCATTGGGCGTCGTGCGTGACGGCGCCAGAATCTCCATATGGGTCATGATCTTTCTCCGCGACGGGTGCCGGGAGCCTCTCTCCTGGCCTCGACCCGCCATCGCATCCCGGCCTCCCCTCTGCCTCTCCAGCGCCGGCCAATGCCGGAAGGGCACCAACGCCGCGATCGCTCATGCCATAGGAACATCAATTATCTGCACCAAGGCCTCGGCTGCGTCAGTCATTCGTTGCAAAAGGCAAACTCGGCGACTGCCCTGCTCTGGGTCGCACGATTATCCAAGCGAGCGGGTTGCGCTTGTTGCAAAGGCGTGACTCAATGGGCTCACAGGGATGCGGCGGCGACCTGGAGCTTTGGAGGTGATGCGGCGGTTCAGGATTTGTGGTTCGCTCTATAGGGAGGATGCACCTGAGCTTCAGGAAGCTCTGACGATCGCTTATCAACGGCACGAGCGGCCGTTGTGCATGTGCCGGGGCGACGGTCTGCCCATGTACATCGCGCGCATGGGCGGCCTTTACGTGATCAAGCGCATGCCGCTCAGCGGCGACGAGCACGATCCCTCATGTGCGTCTTACGAGTCGCCATACGACCTTTCGGGTCTTGGCGCCCTGATGGGCAGCGCCATACAACTCGACCCGCAGACCGGGATGGCGGCGCTGAAGCTGGATTTCAGCCTGTCGAAGATCGGCAGTCGCGCGGCCTCGCCGCAGGCTGGTCCGGGCTCAGACAGCGTTTCGAGTGAGGCGAAAAAACTGTCGTTGCGCGGGCTGCTGCATTATCTGTGGCACGAGGCGGAGCTGACGGTCTGGACATCGCTTTGGGCGGGAAAACGTCATTGGTGGAATGTGCAGTGGCACCTGCGTGAGGCTGCAAAGCAGATGGTCGTTAAGGGTCGCCCGCTGGCCGAGACGCTGTATGTGCCGGAGGCATTCCGAGCCGAGAAAAAAGACGTGATCGAAAGGCGTCGCGCTGAAGCGCTGGCGCCGCTGGCGACTTCGGGATCGGGTCCACGCAAGCTGATGATCCTTGTCGGCGAGGTGAAGGAGTTCGAGCCGGCTCGCGTTGGTCAAAAGCTGGTCATTCGCCACGTGCCGGGCTTTCCGTTCATGGTCGAGGATGACCTGCATCGTCGCCTGCGGACGCGCTTCGAACGGGAATTTTCGTTGTGGGAGGCGGACGACCGCTCCCATCTTATCGCTATTGCCACGTTTGGGGTCAATGCGGCGGGGCTTGCGGTGATCGAGGAGATCGCAGTGATGGTCGTGAATGAGAACTGGATACCGTACGACTCCGTTCACGAACGGAAGCTGGTCGACGTCCTCGCAAGGATGAGGGACAAGAGCATCAAGGGATTGCGATATAACCTGCCGGCGGAGCAGCCGATCGCCAACGCGATGATACAGCGCCTCGGTCAGTCGATTGCGCTCTACATCGTGCCGGCTGGAGTCGACAACAAATTTGAGCTGATGCTGAACGACATGATCGAGGCGCGCCCGCAAATCGGTTCGTGGATCTGGCGCGTGAGTGACGGCGAGATGCCGTCACTACAACTGTAGCGGCCGCCTTAAGCGGCCGCGACAGGGCCGCCGCAAGCGCCTCGACGAGTTGAAGACTGGAGACGGGCCCGGCCTACCTGTCCACCTGAAAAGACAGGTCAGCTGAGAGCTGGTTCGCCTGGAGCTGCTGCTTGAACAGATTCAAATCTGTAGAGCCGAACGCAATGCGCTCCTTCGGTCTCAGGTCAAGAAAGCAACCAGCCTCACGAAATGCTCTGGGCATAAAGGGAATTGGCGTTGAGGTCGCCACGATTTGTGGACGGAGGCACAATATTGCCATTTCGATAATCCCCGGCGGATCGCCTCCTACGCGGGTATTGCCCCTACGCCGTGGCAAAGCGGTTCAATCGATCGGGAACAAGTCGAAGGCCGGCAATCCCCGCCTCCGGGTCACGCTTGTACAGACGGCTTGGCTCTGGTTGAGGCATCAGCCGAATTCAGCGCTCTCCAAGTGGTTTCGCGAGGTCGTCGGAAGAAATCAACGATCGTGGCGCTGGCGCGAAAATTGCTCGTGGCACTTTGGAAGTACGTGACATCAGGTGTGGTGATGGAAGGCGTCATCACAAACAAATCCTGATCAGTTCTGGCAGATCCAGGTCGACGAACCGGGGGTGCGCATGGCTAACCGCCGTTTTGCTAGAATGGTCTCGTCGTCCTGAGCCTGGCCGCCGTATGCGGGATATTGGTGCAGCCGAATTTTAAGGGCGACCGGATGTGAGGTTGATGGGCTCAGCTGTGAGCCGTGTCTTGGAATTGGCTCAGACCTGGATTCTAAAATTTCCGGAGGTTAGCATGCAGCATTGACAACAAAGGTCCCATGTGAGCGGACCCCCCCTGAGGGTTGATCGTGGAAGATCCGGAACAGGACCAGGAAAGCCATCGCAGAAGAGCGGGGTTGGGTTGCTCCTCATGGACAGCGCCGGTGCATGCCGATCTTGCGAACTGGATGAACGCCGAGGCTCTGTGCCGCAGCTGGCTGGTTGTTCAGGTGAGCTTGTTGCCGCGAACCCGCGAACCCATGCGATCCTCAGAGGTCGCAACCACGACACGGCCCGAAGACGCCAAGCCAACGGCGCCTGCTCAGCCGCGCACCCGAATTGCGACGCCTTGAAAGCAGAACCGCGCTCGCTGCTGGCCCGACGGAGCTAGCGCGCAATCGCTCGGCTTACGCCAGGCGCGATCATGGCGCTGGCGGATCGCAATGGAGAGAAGAAGCGACGCAATGCGCGTCGTAAATTCTCAATCGCCGCGCAGGATTTTTGCTTCAAGCGCCGCTGCGACGAAAGCTCGGCGGGCGGCCGGTGGATGGCTCTCACCGCGCAACACGCGCAGACACGCGTCCATCGCTGCCTTGCGCTTTTTCGTTTCACGCGTGAGATCCCGCAGCAAGATCGTGGCCGCGTCATTGACATCGAACACGACGCGCTCCGCGGCGTGGCGGCTTACCTGGACCACGACCGGCCGCTCAAATCTGCTCAACTCACCGTTCCCCCAAAGTCGTGCGGCAAGGTCCGCTCGGCCCAGCTTTATGCCTCACCCGAGGTGACAGAGGCGAACCCGAAAGCCCAACTCGATCGCTCGGCGGCTATCCGATCGCCATAAGCACTGTCATCCCGGCTTTCCGGAATTACCAGCGATGATGGAGATTCTTCCGCCCTTGTCCGCGCTCGGTGAAAATCTGAACGGAATACCCCCAAGCTTGGCTACAATCCACCCGTCCCTACGCGCGCCGCTTCTTGCAGGCGGCGATCCACTGCATGGCAGAGATTGGATCTTCGAGGATGGCGACCTGCCTGGCGAAATCGATAAAAGCATGCTGCGCGGCGGTCACGGGCTTGTGCCCATCCTCTGCGTCATAGCAAGCCCGAAGAGCGGTCTGGTGGGTCAGATCTTTTTGATCCTCAGGCCAGTCGTTGAGGAAATCGATGGCGTCCTCGAGGCTCGCAATCTCTTGGACGATGTAGGTCGCACGCTTCACGAAAATAGGGCTCCCGAACTCCTCTGCATCCATGCGCTCCTCCCACTTGGCGAACCCCTGCTTTGCACGAGCATTCCGCTCGGCAACCATCGCAATGTGCTGTCCGGACCGAGACGGTTCAAGGGGCTGGATCGAATATTTCTCCTTGGCGCAGGTGCCTAGGGGAGGTTGCGGGATCAGGGCATTAAGATGCGCGGCGCAGGTTGATTTTCGAGGCCGTCAAAGGCGGCGAAACGAAACCCATTCTGCTCGAAAGCAGTTTCATGAACCGCAAAACCCCTCGGCGGGTCCGACCGATTTTTTTGCCGGAAGCTGTCGGCATCAGGGTAGAACCATCGTGTGCCTCGGCCCGCAATTTGGGACCCAGTGCTACGGGAGCCCTGACTTTGATTGCATTCTGTGGCTGCCTTCATTAATAAAACCGATCCGCCGCCGTTTATCAAAGCAGGAGCATTGCGTGACAGAAGAAGCCGAAAACAATACTGACGCCCTCATCGAGCTTACCGCCGAAGTCGTGTCGGCCTATGTGTCGAACAATCCACTCCCGGTAGGTGAGCTTCCGGCCCTGATCGACCACGTGCATGCCGCGTTGCAGGGCACGATGGGCGGTCCGGCCGCCAAGCCCGAGGAGCTCAAGCCTGCAGTCCCGATCAGGAAGTCGGTCACGCCGGACTATATCATCAGCCTGGAGGACGGAAAGAAGTTCAAGTCGCTGAAGCGGCATCTTGCGACCCACTATGGTCTGACGCCCGAAGAATACCGGGCGAAATGGAGACTATCGGCAGACTATCCGATGGTTGCCCCGAACTATGCCGCCGCGCGCTCAGCTTTGGCGAAGACCATGGGCCTCGGCAGAAAACCCAATGAGACCCAACAGGCCGCACCGGTAAAGAGGAGCCGCAAAAAGGCGGCCGCCTGATCGTCCCGCTTGCTTGTTGGCCAGGTGCCGTTTGAAAGGCGGGATCTCCCGGCTTCGGCATCTCTGCGATCCACAGCGAACTCGCCTACGTCCCGCAGCGCTGACATGATCGTGGAGAAGGCCTCCTTGTGTCTGCCGGACCTCGGGACGGCTCGTCGAGTTGCCAGCCTTCAAAGGGTGAGAGCTCAGCATGGCTGCAGGGGGCTACCGGACAATAACGATGCTGCCCGGCTGATCCGACAGGGGAAGCCGAAGGTCCTCAAGGCGCATAGTGTAGATTTTCTGTGCCAGCGTGGTTTGGCAGCAAAGCCTGCGGTTCTTTTGGTTAACCGAATACAAGGCGGAGGGCCAACGGGGCATAATTGCGAAAACCTGGATCAGGTTAGCTCGGCGATGACCTAAGGGAAGATCGCGTTTTCACTATCTTCGAATTTCCAAAACCCTTGGCTTCCCAACTGGGCTGTCCAAATTTGCGGTTGAAATTTACTTTTTCAGAATTGTTCGGTGTTAGGGGACCGACCAATACGCAGCTGACTACTCTAGCGCGGGGGAGTGTAAGAGTGATGCAGCGTCTGTCTGCCGCAAGGCTCGGCGACCTCCTGGCGGGAGACCTGCGTGCTTTTGGCGGGCCCTCAACGATCGAACCGCTTGCCGGCCGCATCAGGGCGGAGCAGGTCAGTATCGTGCTTCGCAGCACGCTTCTTGGCATGGCTGCGAACATACTCAATGCGGCCACTTTTGTTATCGCGGTCTGGGGCTCGCCCGACCAGACGAAAGCCATCCTCTGGGCGAGTGTGATCATCGCCGCCGCTGGGTTCGTAGGCCTAAGAGCGAGATCATCGTTTCAGTCAGTCAAACCAAGGTCAGTGTCTCGCCGGACAACGCAAAACCTGGTGCGAAACGCCTTCCTGTTCGGCACTTGGTGGGGTGCACTTCCCGTTCTGTTCTTCGGAGGAGCAACGAGTGCCGCCCAGGTTGTCATTACCTGCCTGAGCGCTGGCATGATCGCAGGCGGTGCCGCTTCTTTTTCCACGATTCCTATTGCGGCCGTCGCGTATACGCTGCCGATCTTCGTCGGTTCGGCGGTTGCGATTGTGTGGCTGGATGGAGCCGTCAATGTGCCCGTCGCAATCCTGATGGTGAGCTACGCCGTCACGCTGTTTCGTGCCGTGCTTGCTCACGCGTCCGAATTTACCCGACGCTTCATTCTGCAAGCGGAAAGCGAAAATGCCATTCGCAGGGATGTTCTAACGAGTTTGCCAAACCGGTTCAGCTTCAACGAGCGGCTGGAAAACGCGTTGGTGGACGCAAAGCAGTTTGACCAGCACTTTGCGTTACTCTTGTTCGATCTTAACAATTTCGACGAGGTGAACGATCGCTTTGGCCGCGCAACAGCGGATGCCCTTTTGGTCGAAGTGGCTGCGAGACTTCGGAAATCGACGCGGGAGAGCGATGGCATCGCGAGATTGGAGGGCGACGAATTTGCTATAATCGTCACGTGCGATATTAGGCCAGATCAAATCAGGTCCTTAGCCAAACAGATCATCGATGGCATGCGCACCCCTTTCATGATTGAAGCACGCGAAATATATTGCAGGGCCTCTATCGGTATCGCTTTGACGCCCACTGACGGTTTGGATGCCAACCAACTCCTGCGCTGCGTCGACACCGCGCTACAAAGGGCCAAGACGCTGGGGACGGGCTCCATCCAGTTTTTCAGCGCAAACGACGATGAAGCTGCCACAAGGCGCCATGCCCTTGAACGCGATCTGGCATCTGCGCTCGCCAGTGACCAGCTTTGGCTTGCATTTCAACCCTTTCTCGATCTCGGGAGCGATCGCATCCGAGGTTTTGAAGCGCTTCTGCGGTGGCAGCATCCGACCCTTGGCGCAATCCCTCCCTCGGAGTTCATACCTATCGCCGAAGAAACGGGTTTGATTCACTCCATCGGACACTGGGCTGTCAAAACGGCTTGTTCGGCGGCTGCGCGCTGGCCGCGCGACTTGCGGGTCTCCGTCAACTTGTCGGCAGTGCAGCTTAAGAACAAGGCCTTGCTAGATGGAATTTTAGAGACCTTGGCTGAAGCCGGTTTGGAGCCCCGGAGACTGGAGGTCGAGATTACAGAAAATGTTCTGATTTCGAATTTTGAAGAAACAATTTCGTTATTACAATCGTTAAGTTCGTTATCCGTAACAGTTGCTCTTGACGATTTTGGTACCGGCTATTCATCGCTGACTTATCTTCGTAAATTGCCTCTTTCGCGGCTCAAGATCGACCGATCTTTTGTTCAGGATATGCTCACCGATGCGGACTGCGCCGCGATTGTGAGATCATTGGTTGAGTTGGCGCATGAGCTTCGAATTGAGGTAACGGCCGAAGGCGTCGAAACTCCCGACCAGCTCGACTGTCTGCGCCGCGTCGGATGTGATGAAGCTCAGGGCTATTTAATCGGGAAACCTGTCCGGATTGACGACATTCCTGGCATTGCTGCGAAGCCGTTTGGTCAGAAGCAGGTACTCGAATAGCAAGACCGGCACCTTGGCGGCGATGGTCTGGTTGTCTCGAATCTCGACGGGGACGGCCGCCTTGCTCAGGTAGGCTGAAGGCCGCAAATCCTTGTGCAAGCACTGGCAGTAGCCCTGTGACGAAGCATCACGTCGGTCGAGCGGCGCCGGCGCTGGTTTCGGGAGGAGAAGGCGCGGGTGTTCGCGGCGACGTTTGAGGCAGTGGCCAGGCGCGGGGTACGTCGAGACGGCATTGCGTCGAGATTTAGCAGATTTGAGAAGCGGGTCGTGTTCGGGTTAGCCGCCATAGCTCAGAGCGCATCGTGTTCAATGTTAGTGATGCTGCCGCTATCCTGCCGCATGATCTTCATCGTCAGACCGAGAAAACGGAAAGGCAGCGATGGACGCCTGTCTGCAGGGTATTGCGTGGTGAGGCCCATCCACCAGCTGCTCGAAAAGCTTTCGATGCAGCCGCGCTTGAAGCAATGATTATGCGCAGCGATTAACCCTTGCGCTGGATCTCGATCTCGGCCGACGACATCGTCGACCGCAAGCGCCAGCTCGAAGCGCATTTTCCGCTTAAGCGCTTTATTCAAGTTTTGGCCGTAGATTCTGGGATGTGCCGCTCGTCGCCGCCTCAATCATTCTTGGTGGGCTGTTCGGCGCGACCGCATTGCCGGTTGCCACCTGTGGCCGCATTCGTCGGAGGCAAAAGAGTTTCTCTCAATTTTGCCAGCCGCCACGGTTCAGTCGAGATTACATGCGAGACGGCCGATAACGGAAAGCAAAGGCTCGCAAAAAATGAGTAGAGTGGCTGGATCAGTTGAAGATTTGGCTGCGCCGACGACGTTTGCGCCCCTCATGCAGCCGACCTTTCGTTCGATCTGGCTCGCTACCCAGGTCTCTTCTCTCGGCTGGTTGATGCAGACTGTCGCCATCAGCTGGCTGATGGCGACGATCTCGACTTCCGATCTGATGGTTGCGCTGGTCCAGGCTTCATCGAACCTGCCCGCTTTCATCTTGTCCGTCTTCGCCGGAGCCCTCGCCGATAATTTCAGCCGTCGCAGGGTCATGTTCGCCGGCCGCTGCCTGATGGTGATAGGATCTGCGATGCTGACCGCTGTTGTGGCGCTCGGCTTTGTCAGTCCGTGGATGATCCTCGGCTTCAGCTTCCTGATCGCATGCGGGGGTGCTCTTCACGATCCCGCCTGGCAGGCCTCGGTTGGCGATATCGTCGACCGCCGCGATGTCCCGGCTGCCGTGACCCTGCTCTCCGTCGGCTTCAACACGGTCCGGACCGTGGGCCCGGCGCTCGGCGGCATCGTGGTTGCCTCGTTTGGGCTTTTGGCAGCTTTTACCGTGACCACACTCACCTATCTGGTTCCTTTGGGCACGATATGGCGCTGCAGGTGGAAGGTTCGCTCTTCGCCTCTCCCGCGCGAGTCGATGAGGACGGCGATCTATGACGGGCTGCGCTTCACGGCGATGTCTTCGGAAATCAAGGCGGCGATCGCACGCGGAACCCTGTTTGGCCTGGCAAGCATCGCCATTCTCGCACTGCTGCCGCTGGTAGTCCGCGATCATCTGGGAGGCGGACCGCTCGCCTATGGCACGCTCATGGCAGGCTTCGGGACGGGCGCCGTCTTCGCCGGCATCTCCAACGGCACATTCAGACGGAGCTTGTCGCAAGAACGTCTGATGAAGCTCGCGTGCGTCGCCTGCGCGGCCTGCTCCCTCTCCCTTGCACTGACCTCTTCGATTCCGGTGGCCGCACTTGCGCTCGCCTTGGGCGGCGCCGGCTGGGTCACCGCCTGGTCCGGGGTTGGCGTGAGTGTGCAGCTGGCGAGCCCGCGCTGGGTCGTGGGACGCACGATTTCGATCTACTATGCATTGATAGATGGCGGCATCGCGGCCGGCAGCTGGGTATGGGGCACGGTCTCCCAAAGCCATTCCCTGACGTGGGCGCTGGAGGGTTCCGCTGGAGCGCTACTTCTCGTCGCTGCAGCTGGCATTCTGTTTCCTCTACGCGAGCGCCGCGAGTCCGAGCCCGATCCCTTGGAGGAATTCGACGCCCCAGCTGTCGCTCTCAATTTGAAGCCGAGAAGCGGTCCTATCGTGGTCAAGGTCGAATATCGGATAGCCGAGAAAAATGTCGAGGCCTTCCTCGAGTTCATGCGGCAGCGCAGGCATATCCACAGCCGCGTCGGTGCTCGGAACTGGACGCTTCAGCGCAACCTGCAGAAGCCCATGCAATGGACAGAGACATTCCGCACGCCGACCTGGACGGACTACCTTCGCCTCAACCATCGTCTCACGGAAGTAGACAAGGAATTGGACGAGCGTGTCTCCCGGTTGCAGGCGGGAGAGGCAGCGCCTCAAATGACGCTTTCGATTGAGCGGCCGACCAGCACGCCTCGTAAACGCGCAATCCTCCCACTTCCCCGTCATTGAAGCCTGACCGTCACGTCTAGGCACCAGCGATTGCTAATGTTGGTACTGCTAATGGTCGTGGCGAACGCGGAACAACCACCGGGATTCGATGGTCAGCGGCGCAGATGTACAACAGGCTGTCTCGCGCGAGTGGGTACGCAATGTCCTGTTCCGCGACAGAAGCCAAAGACCAATTTCATCCGGTCAGGACGTGGCTCCTAACAGCCTCCCGGATGCGGATACCAATCGCGTGCTGGGTTGATGTGGAAAATGCGTGGACGACGGACACGATGGGCTTAGACGAACTTCGCAATCCCTCAAGCGCCGAGAGCACTATGAAGCAACAGCGATCCTTTGTCGTCGAGATCAGACAGAAGCGTGGCCTCGTAAAGCGGCCAGAGTCGATCTGGGCTGGCATCGACCTGGCCGCCATCACGAACGATGTCGCGAAAGCAAACACGAAAGGTGCGGTCGCTGAGGCGACGCGGCAAGCCGATTGGTCCTGGCGAAAATCTTTCCCAGCCCGTGTTCACCACCTCTGAAGAAGTGTCCCAGGCCAAGGAGATGACCGTGCCCGATGCATCGCCTCCGGAGCCACCAACGATCGAGAAAGCGCCGGTTCCGGATGCATCTCAGTCACCCACTGGAGACCGACGAACTCCGCAAGAAGCGGTGGCAGAAAGATGTTCCTCTGCCGCGAGGTGAACGATGGAAGCGGCGCCTGCCGTGGGCGCTGCGCCAGAGCCGGGCTGAGCGGTAGGTCGACTGTTCAACGGGCCAGAAGGAGAATAAAAGCGTGCCTGCGGCCCCCTCACTGGCATACCGCTCGCTCAAGACGATCCGTAAGCGCCAATGATGATCGATCAGAGCCTGCCCCGCACTCCGCTGACCACATGCCGGGCGCGCCCGAGGACGAGCGCGTGGCTGTGGCGCACAATCGTGTCCTCGACGTGCAATCGACCGCGGCGAGCGAGTCTTCAAGTGCCAGTGCGCCGGTCGCCAGAGCAGACCAACTGGCTCCTTCGTAACGAGCCGAACCCTTCAGGCCACCGCGTCCGGCGAACCGCTGGGCGATCGCCATCTGGTCGGCTCGAAGCACGTTGACGCAGAAATGCCGATGCTGGTTGATGGCTGCCCACGTTGACGAGTTCAGGTTGATGCTGACCACCATCACCTCGGGTTCGACAGACAAGGAATGGGCGGTGGTCGGTCCGCTTCGTTGACTGTCTCGCCGCGCTGTTTCGTCTCCTCGCGTTAGCGGAAGTTAAATTTCGAGCGTTTCAGCTTGCCGCAAATTAGGGTCTCGATGGCATGTTTGCATGACTTTTGGGGCGGGCAGGAAGACTGATGCGCGGACGGGGATGGATCAAGGCCTTGCGTCAGGATGAGGCGCGGCAGATGCGTGTGCGCATCGCGGAACTGGAGCGCAACCTCATGGCGACCACGCCACAGGGGCGCCATCGACGTTTTGAAGCCGGGAATGAACTTCGCATTGCGAAATTCCGCCTCGAGCGGCTCGAGGAATGCATCGCCGGAATAGCGGAAAAATGTGGGGCTTAGCGGATCTCGCCGCTCTCGAAATTGCCGCGCTCCGGCCGAACTGTGCCTCCGATGCTATGATCACAAAGCTGGTGGTTTGACGCCGGTCGAGAGCATCTCTTCAAGCAGCGCTGGGCGGCAGACGCGCAGGCGGCAGGATGAGTCTGCCTGGAGACAAACGCAAGGGGTTGGTTGGTGCGGACGAGGGGCAAACGCCTTCCGGAAAAGGGCTTTCCCTCCCACGCGTATCTTCCACAGGTAGGCAGCTGCACCCCGTGCGCCATCCTGCAGGACACAACTACCATAGCGAGGCAATCCCGGTTGAAGAGGCGTCGTTTGACTCGGAGATGTTCCTCTGGGGCATCGACCTCTTCATCATGGCTATTACTCGGAAGCCCATGAGTCTTGGGAGATCTGTGGCGCTCAAGCCATCGGCTTTCGGAAAGACCGGCGACGCTTCGTCTCAACGACTATTCCAGCCGTATTTTTCGCGTTGAAAGCGGCCGTTTGCTTCGGCTTCGGTTGGGGCGGGGCATCAGGCACCCTTGGCTCCGGCGTCTTCTTGGTCTCTTCCTTGTTCTTGCGGGCGCAAAGCAAAGCCTTGGCGCTCGCGGCCTCCGCATCCGATACCTCGCCGGCCGGCTCGCCATCAAGATCGACCCGCACAGCGCCAGCATTCAGTCCCGCCAAGTACCTGGGCATGCTGGTATAGGCGCGCAGGGCTCTCCTCAATTCATCATCTGACAGTTCGCCGTCCAGCACGCGAATGTCATGATGGATGCCGATCCTAAGCGGCATGGGCGCTTTCGGATTGAACGCCGCAGGCCACTTTGCCGATAGGTGCCGGAAAAGCTGTGCGGGCGATTTCCCTCGGTTGGGGGTCGTCATGATCAAGCCTCGCCCGATTTGTTTTGTTCCCAGTTCGGACGCTCCGTAGCACCCATATATGCAATGATTGTGGACGCCTGAAAAAGTTTCCGGGCAGGGGCAAAGCAGCGCATCCTAGCTTCCAGATGAATACCGTTGCCCTCCCAATCTCCTCGCGACTTCTGAGGAACGGAAACGATCAATCGGACGACCAACCTTCCGAACGCGCAAGAACTGTCGGCTATGCCGTTGGGCAAAGGACGGCTGCCCCGAGTTAATCGGCGGCAACTTGGCATGGGAAGAAAAAACAATTCCAATCAAGAAGCCAGCCGCGAAACGCTAGGCTAACGCCTAAGGTCCGGAGCTCGCCTTCTGCTCAACGCAATCACAAGGATGGCGTTGAGCAGCGTAACGAATCCTACATCCTGATGATGCCAAGGCGTCCTGGACGTGGCGATCTAGTACCCGATTTAGCGTAATAACGAAAAAAGCTTGCAGTTTTTTCGACACGCCGCCGCTCAAAAAGTCCCATGTTCGCCTTTGGCAACGGCTGGCTGGTCATGCGAGCTTCCTAACCGGGGCGGCTATTCCAAACCGATCGCTCTGAAGCTGCCCGCACCCGCTCGTCGCTAGCCACCGCGCCCGCGCCAGATGGGATGTCCAAGCCCGACGGGCCCGTTCCGGCTGGCGCTCTGGGTCAATGTTCAAGATGGCTCGTGACATCTTGCGCCAGTCGAGGCCCATCTCCTCCGACATCAGCAGGACGGAGTAAGTCTGAAAGTGCGCCACGTCGTAAGGCGTGACCTCGGCCAACTCGGGTGTTTCATTATCGATCCAGGCCTCCTCCTCCTCCTTTGGGGGCGCGTCGATGTAGCGGCCAATCGAGGCCAGGTGCTCCGCAATCTGATAACGCAAGTGATCGCGGCTGCCGTAGCGCGCATCGATTTCGCCGAGCTTCTTGTACAATCCCCTACGCTTGCCGCGCGGAACATCGGTATCGCCCAGGGAGTAACAACTCGGACCGACGGCGCAGATATCGCAGCCCGTTGCGACCACGTCCTGCACGAATGCGGGAATGTCCTTTTCTTGCATGCGCTTCATTTCAATAGGCCTCTTCTGATTTCACATTTCCTTATCACAGATCACCCAATTTGCAACCCTGCCGTGCAATCTTGGGCGTCACTGCGGCGCGCGAGCACCTTCCCTCCCAGTTCAGCCCAGTGAATCCGCCGCGCGCGCCTCGCCCCGGAGCCCGGAAGAATTAAATCTTCCCTGTGCAGGAAGAACCGACGCGCGAAGAACTCAAGATTTGGGTATTGCTCCCTTCCTGCGCAGCGCCCTGCCGATAGCGCAGCCTGTCGGGGCAGAAGGCAAGGAAGGTAGCCCGCAAGTGTCGGAGAAGCTGCGGCTTCCAAGTTGGCGCCGCTCGCACGGTTGCTGAGGCCGGTTTACCCTATCGAACACTATGCCGACCGAGAAAGATTGGGCGAAGCCAAAGCTCCGCCCGGTGGACACCCCAACCCACGCCGACCGTTAACTGGGGCTCGGGCGAATGCGTAGACGTGGGGACAAAGCTCTGGGACAGTTGGGAGGATGATGCGCTCGTCGCGAACCCGGAGGCGCCGGTCTGCCAGACTAGTGGTCGTAGGGAATCGGCCCACGCTCTCAGTTAAATCAGGAGACATGATCCGAAAACCGAAGCTTTGCGAGCTCAGTTCCTCTCCCGCTTAGTGGCTATTGTGTTCGCTATTCTGCCATACGCCTAATGAGATTGTCCCACCTGATGACCGTCCCTAACTTGGCTGAGATCGAACGCTCGCCGCGTCTTCACGGTCGGCAAAAAGGCGCGCCCTTCCGTTGCGTTACCTACCGCGGGTGTCGCGTTTGGACCAGTTTTATGCAAGTGCGAGCACCAAAACACCGTACAGGTACGCCGTTGACGAGCGGCCCGGCATGGTACACGTTTGATTAAATCGGTTTAGCCGCGTCACCTCACAGAGCACGGCCACGTTCTGCAACATGCACCACCAAGCAACACGAAACAAAAATGGCAACGCTCGGGAAAGCCGCGATATCAATTTGGACTTGATCGCGGTTGTCGCTGCCGTGACAGACCGCGAGCCTTGCGTCCTCACCATCGGAGAGCAGGATGCATTGCCCTCAGGGCCGTTCGAGCTCAGCCACCGATCGCTGCAGTCTGGCCTGAGGGACTGGGTCGAACAACAGACAGGCCATCCGCTGGGCTATATCGAGCAGCTCTATACCTTCGCTGACCGAGACCGCATCGAGGCTGGGCGCCAACAGCGCAACATCTCGATCAGCTATCTTGCGCTGACCCGGCAAGAAGCTATTGCCGTGTCACGCAAGAGCGACTGGAAAAGCTGGTACGCGTATTTTCCATGGGAAGACCACCGGTCCGGCGCGCCGGAAGCGCTGAGCATCCTGCACCGGCGTCTGATGGCCTGGGCGAAGGGTGCCAGCAGTATGGCAGCGCGGCGCGAACGCGGTCAGCGCGCGGCGATCGCGTTTGCCTTCGACGATCGCCCCTGGAACGAGGACCTTACGCTGCAGCGCTATGAGTTGCTTTTCGAGGCGGGCCTAGTCGAAGAGGCTGGCGGCAACGCGAGCATGACGCTCCCGGCAACAGTGTCAGGCAAGGCGATGGTCTGCGATCATCGCCGGATCCTTGCGACTGGCATCGCGCGGCTGCGCTCCAAGATCAAATACCGGCCGGTCGTCTTCGAGCTCATGCGACCGACCTTCACGCTGCTGCAACTGCAGCGAACCGTGGAAGCGCTGGCCGGCCGGCTCATCAACAAGCCGAACTTCCGCAGGCTCGTCGAACAGCAGGAGTTGGTCGAAGAAACAGGCGAAACCGCCCTCGATACGGGCGGGCGGCCGGCAAAGCTCTTTCGCTTCCGACGCGAGGTCCTCGATGACCGGGCAGTTGCCGGAACAAAATTGCCGCTTTCGCGGGCTTGACACCTTTATAGTCGGCGTAGATATATGCCGCTTGTTGTCACCCGGAACATAAGCGGAGGCGCGGATGATTGGCGCGTTACCTACGGCCGCGTCGCTCTATGAGCGCGTCCGGCGGGTGATCCCGCCAATCGAATGGCCGGCCTTTGCCGACGACATCGATGCGATCCTGGCGCTGAAGCGCGAGCGCAACGCCGTCATCCTGGCGCACAATTATCAGACGCCAGAGATCTTCCACTGTGTTGCCGACATCGTCGGCGACAGCCTGGCGCTTGCCCGCAAGGCAATGACGGTCGCGGCGGACGTGATCGTCGTCGCCGGCGTGCACTTCATGGCCGAGACGGCGAAGCTCCTCAATCCCGACAAGACCGTGCTCATTCCCGACCTTGCCGCCGGCTGTTCGCTGGCGGACTCGATCACGGCCGAGGACGTCCGCCTGATGCGCCAGCGCTATCCTTCCGCTCCAGTCGTGACCTACGTCAACACCTCTGCGGCGGTGAAAGCCGAGTCCGACATCTGCTGCACCTCCGGTAATGCGCTTGCGGTGGTGAAGTCGCTCAACGCGCCACGCGTCATCATGCTGCCTGACGAATATCTGGCGAAAAACATCGCGGCGCAGACCAAGGTCGAGATCATCGCCTGGAAGGGACGCTGCGAGGTGCATGAGCGCTTCAGTGCGAACGAAATTCGCGATCTGCGCGAGGCCCATCCGGGTGTGACCGTGCTTGCCCATCCAGAATGCCCACCGGAGGTGGTCGCCGAAGCGGACTTCGCCGGCTCGACGGCGGCGATGTCCGACTATGTCGGACGACACAAACCGGCGCGCGTCGTGCTGATGACCGAATGCTCGATGAGCGACAACGTCGCGGTCGAGCACCCGGACGTGGATTTTGTGCGTCCGTGCAACCTTTGCCCGCACATGAAACGCATCACGCTTCGTAACATCCGCAGCGCGATCGAGGAAAACCGTCACGTCATCACGATCGATCCGCGTGTCGCCGAGCGGGCCCGCTGGGCCGTCGAGCGCATGCTCTTCGTATGACCCCAGACGTCCATGACATTGGCGGGGCGCCGGTCATTGTCGGCGCTGGCATCGCCGGCCTGATGACCGCGCTTCACCTGGCGCCACAGCCGGTCGTTATTCTTTCCCGCGCTCCGCTCGGAACCGAAACCTCAAGCACGTTGGCCCAGGGCGGCCTTGCCGCGAGCCTGGGGGACGACGACAGTCCCGAACTCCATCTGACCGACACGCTTGCTGCCGGCGACGGCCTTTGCAATGAAGCGATCGCCAGGCGAGTCGTCGAGTCAGTCCCCGCAGCCGTCGACCACCTCATTCGTCTGGGCGCTCCTTTCGACCGCGCGTTAGACGGAAAACTGCGGCTCGGCCTGGAGGCGGCTCATTCGCGGCGCCGCATTGTCCATGCCGCAGGTGATGGCACCGGCCGCGAGTTGTTCCGCGCGCTGCTCGCCGTGGCGCGGCGAACCCGTTCGATCACAATCATGGAAGGTGCGACAGCCCTTCGCCTGGTCGTTGCAGAGGGCGGCATTGTGGGCATGTTGGCCGTCCTGCACAGTGGCGTGTTTGCTTTGCCCACCCGCCGTGTGGTGCTTGCGACCGGCGGTATCGGCGGCCTCTTTGGCGATACCACGAACCCGCTTTCCTCATACGGGCATGGCCTTGCGCTCGCCGCCTGTGCCGGCGCGGAGCTCGCAGATCTTGAATTCGTGCAGTTCCACCCGACCGCGCTCGACACGCCGCGCCGGCCAATGCCGCTTATAAGCGAAGCGGTACGGGGCGAAGGCGCGGTGCTGGTGGACGAATACGGTCACCGCTTCCTTGCCGCTATACCTGGCGCTGAATTCGCATCGCGCGACGTGGTTGCCCGCGCAATCGCCAATCAGCTCGCCGCCGGGCATCGTGTCTATCTCGACGCCCGGCGATGCCTCGGGCAAAAATTCGCAAAACGCTTCCCGGCGATCGACGCCGCTTGCAAGCAGGCCGGCATTGATCCGGCCATGGAGCCCATTCCCGTGCGTCCGGCAGCTCACTATCACATGGGCGGCGTGGCGGTAGACGCTGAAGGGCGCAGTTCCGTTGGCGGCTTGTGGGCCTGCGGCGAGGTCGCATGCACAGGGCTGCATGGCGCCAATCGTCTCGCCAGCAACTCGCTGACCGAAGCCATTGCGACAGCCGCCTGGGTCGCGGCAAGTGTGGCCGGGACCTCAACCGGCCGGCAATGGCCCAGGCTGCCGGCAGTCTTTCCATTGCGACCCGACCCTTCACCTTTACGCCAACTTGTCTCTAATGCGCTTGGCATCTTTCGAAATGGCAAAGCGCTGCGCGAGGCGATCTCGACCCTTCTGCCGATCGCCGTTGGCGAGACAGCAACGGCCGACCCGGCCCTGGTTGCGCTGTTGATCGCGATTGCGGCATTGCGCCGCGAGGAGAGCCGCGGTTCGCACTACCGGTCCGATTTTCCTGGGCGCGAAGCTGCCGCCCTCCCCTCGCGACTGACGCTCTGCACAGCCTTTGAGAGTGCCGTCGCGCTCAGCTGGCAGAGATCCGAACGGAGCCGTTGATATGACATCCCTTGCACCGCTTCCCCAGATGATAATGGAACCCATCGTGCGCAGTGCCCTTCTGGAAGATTTTGGCAGGGCCGGCGACATCACCAGCGATGCGATCATCCCCGCCGATTGCAAGGCGACGTTTGCATTGACTGCGCGGCAGGCTGGTGTTGTGGCCGGGCTCGATCTGGTCATGTTTGCCTTCCTGCTGGTCGATCCTGGGATCAGCATGCAGTTGCGCTGCCCCGAGGGCGGCAAGGTTTCGGCCGGCGAAACCATCGCGATCGTAAATGGGTCAGCGCGCAGCTTGCTGACTGCGGAACGGACGGCGCTCAATTTTCTATGCAAGCTGAGCGGCATCGCAACGGCGACAGCCTCGCTGGTCAACGCGGTGCGCGGCTATAACGCAAAGATCGTTTGCACAAGAAAGACGACGCCTGGCCTGCGTGTCCTGGAAAAATATGCCGTGCGCGCCGGCGGCGGCGCCAACCACCGCTTCGCGCTCGACGATGCCGTGCTCATCAAGGACAATCACATCGCTATTGCCGGTGACATCCGCACCGCGATCGAGAGGGCGCGTGGCGCCATAGGTCACATGGTCAAGATCGAGGTCGAGGTCGACACGCTGGACCAGTTGGAGATGGCGCTGCAGGCGAGCGTCGACGCCGTACTCCTCGACAACATGTCGCCCGAGGACCTGGCCCAGGCTGTGGCTATGGTCGCCGGACGCGCGATCACCGAGGCCTCGGGTCGGGTGACCCCGAGAACGGCTCCGGCAATTGCTGCGACCGGGGTCGACCTTATCTCGGTCGGCTGGCTCACCCACAGTGCCCCCATCCTCGACATCGGCCTGGATATGCCGGCTGACCGGAATTGCCGCAGGCATCTGAACTGACGGAGAGGATATGAACCGCAATCGCAGGAACTCCTTTGGCCGCAGGATGACCTGCGACAGGTCCGCTCCAGTTGCACCTCCACCGATTGCCGACGAAAGGCTGCGCAATGACCGGCAATACGGTTCCATGGGTGGGGAGGGAGAGTTGACGGAAAAGGGACAAGCAAAAGACCGCGTCGAAGCACTTGGCGTAATCGTCTGCCGGCTCGATGAGCTGCGCCAGCTGGCGGCCTCGCAGGGGCTTGAACTTATCGGTTATCTGCTGGACGTCGCTTTCAATGAGTCATGCGACGCGATCAGAAGGGAGCGTTTATCCGCTCACGGCCAAGAAACCACGGAATAGCGTCCGACACCACACGGGCCCCCAGGGGGCGGTGGGAGGATCGAGAGTCATTTTGGAGGACGGGATGCGCAAAATCGTTGCCGGCAAGCTGCACGGCATCCATGTCACCGAGGCCAATCTCGACTATCACGGCTCGATCACGCTCGATCCCGACCATTGCGATCAGGCAGGCATCCTGCCGATGGAATTCGTAGAGATCTGGAACAAGAATTCGGGCGCGCGGATTTCGACCTATGTCATCCTCGGCGAACGCGGCTCGCGCTGCTGCATTCTCAACGGCGCCGCGGCCCGCACCTGCCAGCCAGGCGACCAGATCATCATCTGCAACTCGGTCTATGTGGACCAGGCGGAGCTCACCGCGCTCAAACCGCGTGTGCTGACCTTCGACAAGGATAATCGGATCGTTGACCGCCTGACCTATTCGGTCGAGCGCGATGCGGGCGGAGGCTACAGCTTCTCCATCCTCGACGAAGCTCGCACTCCCCTGCCCGTGCCGGCGCTGGTGGGCAGATCGTGACGGGCTCCCAAGTCCGTTTTCTTGGCTGATACCCAAACCTTTTTGCTGATGGAGGTGGAATGAACGCGGAACTTGGCCCGGACCTGACATCGGACCCTCTCGGTTGGGCCCATCCGCCCTGGACGCGAGAGGAAGCCCAAGCTATCCACGATCTGCCGTTCAACGACCTGCTCTTCCGGGCTCAGACGATCCATCGCGAGAATTTCGATCCCAACCGGGTGCAGTTGTCGCGGCTGCTCTCGATCAAGACCGGCGGTTGCCCCGAGGACTGCGGCTATTGCAGCCAGTCTTCGCATCACCAGTCCGGGCTCAAGGCCTCGAAGCTGATGGAGATCAAACGCGTCATCGCCGAGGCGACGAAGGCGCGCGATGCGGGTGCCACCCGCTATTGCATGGGCGCCGCCTGGCGCAGCCCCAAGGAGCGCGACATGGACGCGGTGGTCGCCATGGTGGAGGGCGTGAAGGCGCTCGGCATGGAGACCTGCATGACGCTCGGCATGCTCGACCTCGATCAGGCGCAAAGGCTCAAGCGGGCCGGGCTCGACTACTACAACCACAACATCGACACCTCCGAGCGCTACTATAGCGAGGTCATCTCGACACGAACCTTCAATGAGCGGCTGGATACGCTCGCCAATCTCCGCGACAGCGGCATCAAGGTCTGCTGCGGCGGCATCGTCGGCATGGGCGAGGAGAAGGCCGACCGCATCGACATGCTGGTGACGTTGGCTAACCTGCCGGAGCCGCCCGACAGCGTACCGATCAACATGCTGATCCCGATCGAGGGCACACCGCTCGGCGAGGCCGAACCGATCGAGCCGATCGAATTCGTGCGCACCATCGCGCTTGCCCGCATCATGATGCCAAAATCGCATGTGCGGCTCTCGGCCGGCCGCACGGCGATGAGCGACGAGATGCAGGCGCTGTGCTTCTTCGCCGGCGCCAACTCTATCTTCGTCGGCGACACCTTGCTGACCGCCGAAAACCCCGGCGAGGACAAGGACAGCGCGCTGTTTCGCCGGCTGGGCATCAAGCCTTTTGCGCGCGAAGCCCAGTGAACGGGCGCGCGAACGGCCGGGCTTTGCTCGACCGCTACGAGGCCAGCCTGCGAGGGCTGGCCCGCAAGGACCGGCTGCGGAGCCTCAGCGCCCGCTGTGGCGCCGACTTCGCCTCCAACGACTATCTCGGCCTCGCGCGCTCGAAGCGCATGGCCGACGCGGTCGCGGCCGCACTCGCCGCCGGTACGCCTATTGGGGCGACGGGTTCTCGGCTGCTGCGCGGCAACGACCCCGAACACGAGGCACTCGAAGCCAAGGCGGCTGGTTTCTTCGGCGCCGAGCGCGCGCTGTTCTTCGGCGGCGGCTATGTCGCCAATTTCGCGGTGCTCACCACCTTGCCCCAGAAGGGCGATCTGGTCGTGCTTGACGAACTCATCCATGCCAGCGCGCATGAGGGCGCGAGAGCCGGCCGCGCCGAATTCACGCAAGCCGCGCACAACGATGCGAACGCCGTCGACGATGCAATCGCGACCTGGCGCGCCAGAGGCGGCGTCGGCCGCGCCTGGATCGTAGCCGAGAGCCTCTACAGCATGGACGGCGACCGGGCTCCGCTCGGCGAACTGATCGAGGTCGCGGATCGCCACGATGCATTCCTGTTCGTCGACGAGGCGCACGCCACCGGTGTCTATGGTCCGGACGGGCGCGGTCTGGCGCACGATCTCGAAGGCCGCGACAATGTCGTGGTGCTGCATACCTGCGGCAAGGCGCTGGGCGCATCCGGCGCGCTGGTCACCGCGCCGGCAGTGATCTGCGACTATCTCGTTAACCGTTGCCGGCCCTTCATCTATGCCACCGCGCCCTCGCCGCTGATGGCGGTGGCGGCGGCAACGGCCCTCGACATCGTCGTCCAGGAGCCGGATCGCCGCGAGCGTCTAGCGAGGCTGGTCGCGCTTGCCGGCAAAAGGGCCGAGGATCTTGGCCTGCCCGCGAGCGGTTCTCAGATCCTGCCGATCATCGTCGGCGACAATGCCCGTGCCATGTCGCTGGCGCAGGCCTTGCAGCAGTCGCGCGGCTTCGATGTGCGCGGCATTCGCCCGCCAACCGTGCCCGAGCGCACGGCGCGGCTGCGGATCTCACTGACGCTGAATGTCGGCGAAGCCGATGTCTCGGCACTGTTTGATGCTTTGGCTGCAGAATGGGAGCGCGCCCGATGACGGTGCAGATTGTCATTACCGGCACCGACACAGGCATCGGCAAGACGGTGTTCGCATCGGGCCTGACCGCGCTTCTCGATGGCATCTACTGGAAACCGGTGCAGGCGGGCAACCGCGAAGAGACCGACAGCGAGGTTGTCTCTCTTCTGGCAGGACTCTCTCCCGACCGGGTGTTGCCGGAAGCCTGGCGCCTGAGAGAGCCGCTGTCCCCACACCGCGCCGCGGAGTTGGACGGGGTGGAGATTGATGCAGGTCAACTCGCACTGCCTAGGACGGACCGTCCGCTCGTCGTGGAGGGCGCCGGCGGACTGATGGTGCCGTTGAACAGGCGCACATTCTACATCGACGTCTTCGCACAGTGGAACGCGCCGGTGGTGCTTTGCGCCCGCACCGCGCTCGGCACCATCAACCACACGCTGCTCTCGATCGAGGCGCTGCGCGCCCGCTCAATCCCGCTGCTCGGCGTGGTGTTCATCGGCGACAGGATGGTCGATACGCAAAAAACGATCGTCCAGATGGGCAAGGTGCGCGTGTTGGGTCGCCTCCCCTTTCTCCAGTCGCTGACACCTGGAACACTTTCCGCGGCCATGACGGCTTCGTTTAATGCCGCCGACTTCGCGGAGATCCGGGCATGAACCGCTCCGCTGTCTGGCATCCCTTCACCCAACATGCCACCGAGCCGGTGCCGACGACGATCGTGCGCACCGAAGGCGCCTATGTCGAGACGCGCGAGGGCAAGCGCATACTCGACGCGATCTCCTCCTGGTGGGTCATCACCCACGGCCATCGCCACCCGAAGATCGTGGAGGCGATCCGCGAGGCAACTGAGACGCTCGACCAGGTGATCTTTGCCGGCCTCAGCCATGAGCCGGCCGAGCGATTGGCTTCGGCGCTGGTGGACATGACGCCGGCGGGCCTCGACTGGGTCTTCTTTTCCGACAGCGGCTCGACCAGCGTCGAGGTGGCGCTGAAGATGGCGCTCGGGTTTCAGCGCAACAATGGCGCGCCGCGCTCGCGTATCGTCGTCATGGAACACAGCTATCACGGCGACACCATCGGCACGATGAGCGTCGGCGCGCGCGGCGTCTTCAACGCTGCTTACGAACCGCTGTTGTTTCAGGTCGACACCATCCCCTTCCCTGCCGCCGGCCACGAGCAGCAGACGCTCGATGCCTTCGAACGGCTTTCGCGTGACGGCGAGGTTGCCGCGCTGATCGTCGAGCCGCTGGTGCTTGGCGCCGGTGGCATGCTGATATATCCGGCCTCAGTTCTCGCCGAACTCAAGCGCATTGCCGAGCGCTCGGGGACGCTTTTCATCGCCGACGAAGTCATGACCGGCTGGGGCCGCACAGGCACCATGTTCGCCTGCGAACAGGCGGCGGTCGCGCCCGATATTCTGTGCACATCCAAGGGACTGACGGGTGGATCGTTACCGCTTGCGGCGACGCTTGCCACCGACGCGATCTTCCGAGCGCATTACTCGACGGATCGGTCCAAGACCTTCTTCCATTCGAGTTCCTACACTGCAAACCCGATCGCCTGCGCGGCAGCACTGGCGAATGTCGAAATCTGGAACGACGAGCCTGTGGCGGAACGCGTGACAACCCTGTCGAGGATGCAGGCGCAGAAGATTGCACGGTTCAACGGGGACCCGCGTTTCGACAATATGCGCACGGCCGGCACCATCGCCGCGCTCGACCTTCGTGTCGGCAATGCAGGCTATCTCGCCGAGGTCGGCCCAAGGCTGCGCGCCTTCTTCCTCGAGCGCGGATTGCTGGTGCGCCCCCTCGGCAACGTCATCTACGTGCTGCCGCCCTATTGCGTCACGTCGGACGAGCTCGACCAGCTTTACGACGCTTTCGACGAGGCTGCTGAACTTGCGGGCGACAAAAGATGAACCGCACGGCGCGCATCATCGGCCTTGGCCATCATGTGCCGGCGCGCCGGGTGGGCAATGCCGAGATCGAGGCAAGCCTCGGGTTGGAAGGCGGCTGGATCGAGAAGCGCACCGGCATCCGCTCGCGTTTCTGGGCGGAGCCTGGCGACACGCTTTCCGGACTGGCGGCCAAGGCAGGCGACATGGCGCTGCAAGCCGCCGGCATCGACCGCAAGGATATCGGCCTGCTGCTGCTCGCCACCTCGACGCCGGATCATCTCTTGCCACCGAGCGCGCCGCTGGTGGCGCACAGGCTCGGCCTTGAAAGCGCCGGTGGGGTCGACCTGGCCGGTGCCTGCGCGGGGTTCATCTACGCCATGACCTTCGCCGACGGCTTCGTGCGCCTGCACAACAAGCCGGCCATCGTCATCGCCGCCAACATTTTGAGCCGCCGGATCAATCCGACCGAGCGGGCGAGCGCCGTATTGTTCGCCGATGCCGCAGGTGCGGTGGCGCTGGCTCCGTCAAATGATCCCAGCCACGGCATACTCGGTGCCTCGGTTGCCTCGGATGGGTCCGCTTATGGCCTGATCCATATCCCGGCAGGCGGCAGCAACCGTCCGTTCTCCGACGAAATCGACATTGCCGAAACCCGCATGACCATCGCGAACGGCCGCGACGTCTTCGTCAAGGCCGTGGAGATGATGAGCCGCTGTTCCGTCGAGGCGCTGGCAGCGGCCGGCCTTTCGGCACCAGAGATCGCCCGTTTCGTGCCGCATCAAGCAAATGCCCGCATCTTTAACGCAGTCGGGAAATCGCTCGGCATCGAGGACGGGCGCATCGTCAAGACCATCGCCGACCATGGCAATTCGTCGGCCGCGACGATCCCCCTATCCCTGTCGGTGGCGCACGGGGCAAAACCCTTTCGACCGGGCGAGAAGCTGCTGCTGGCAGCCGCCGGCGCAGGCCTTACCGGCGGGGCGCTGGTGGTTGGCATTTAGACGGGCCGATTCTGCCCTGATGTGCGCCTGGCGATTACATTTTCATAAATCTTTACAACGGCATCAACAGTCATGGTCGATTCTGCGCCCCTCTGTTGCAAGGGTTGGGGACGGCCTGAGTGCGTCGGCTATAGGTCGTGTTGCCTGACGCGCTCGCTTCATCATCGCTCTACGATGACGAGGTGAGCCGTGTCTGCATCACCCGAGGATGGTTTCAACCGTCATCGCCTGCGCGGCAGAGTTCGCTACGATTGACACAGACCACGGATCGCCTCGAGCGCCAAGATCACAAGATGTGCGTCATTGCAGTGGCACTTTCGAGGCTCCCGTGGGCCTCAAGAGTTGACAGGGCGGCGTCGCATCGTCCAACCTAGGCGCCTCACCAGGGGAGTCCCGGCAAGGGGCTGAGATACTGCTATCGCGCGCAGTGACCCGTTGAACCTGATCCAGTTCATACTGGCGTAGGGACGGTGCGAGGTTTCGCGGGTCGGCAATCCGGCTTCGGCATTCGGGCGGTGCCCGTCTTCCATGCGAAGCGTCACTTCATCCTCTTCGCGTGGACTGGGTCTCCGTTGCAATCGAGCAAGGAGGCTCACTCATGAATGCCCTTACCCCGACCGTCACCGTCGGCGAATTGCCCGCTTCGAAGAAAGTCCACAAACCGGGCCAACTTCACCCGGGCCTGCGTGTCCCGATGCGCGAGATCTCGGTTCACCCAAGCGCCGGCGAGCCGCCGGTGACGGTCTACGACTCGTCCGGTCCCTACACCGACGCGACGGTGAAGACCGAGATCGAGCGCGGCTTGCCGCGGTTGCGCGAGGCATGGATCGAGGCGCGCGGCGATGTCGAGCGCTACGAGGGCCGCACGGTCAAACCCGAGGACAACGGCTTGGTCTCCGCCGATCGCCTGACGCCGGAGTTTCCGACGCGCAACAGGCCGTTGCGCGCTACCGGCGGCCGTGCCGTCACCCAGCTTGCCTACGCACGCGCCGGCATCATCACACCGGAAATGGAGTTCGTCGCCATCCGCGAAAACCTCGGCCGTGGGCAGTTGCGTTCGAAACTTCAACGCGATGGCGAGGGCTTCGGCGCCGCGATCCCGGACTTCGTCACCCCGGAATTCGTGCGCGAGGAGGTGGCGCGCGGCCGCGCCATCATTCCCTCCAACATCAATCATCCCGAGAGCGAGCCGATGATCATAGGCCGCAACTTCCTGGTCAAGATCAACGCCAATATCGGCAATTCCGCCGTCACCTCGTCGATGGCTGAAGAGGTCGAAAAGATGGTGTGGGCGATCCGATGGGGCGCCGATACGGTGATGGACCTCTCCACCGGCCGCAACATCCACAACATCCGCGACTGGATCGTGCGCAACTCACCGGTGCCGATCGGCACGGTGCCGCTCTATCAGGCACTCGAGAAGGTCGGCGGCATCGCCGAGGCGCTGACCTGGGAGGTCTATCGCGATACGCTGATCGAGCAGGCCGAGCAGGGTGTGGATTATTTCACGATCCATGCCGGCGTGCGGCTGCCCTACATTCCGCTGACCGTCGACCGCGTCACCGGCATCGTGTCGCGAGGCGGCTCGATCATGGCAAAGTGGTGCCTGCACCACCACAAGGAGAGCTTCCTCTACGAGCATTTCGAGGAGATCTGCGACATCTGCCGCACCTATGACGTGGCGTTCTCGCTTGGCGACGGCCTTCGCCCCGGCTCGATCGCCGACGCCAACGACGCCGCCCAGTTCGCCGAATTGGAAACGCTTGGAGAGCTGACGAAGATCGCCTGGGCCAAGGACTGCCAGGTGATGATCGAAGGCCCCGGCCATGTGCCGATGCACAAGATCAAGCAGAACATGGACAAGCAGCTCGCGGTCTGCGGCGAAGCACCGTTCTATACGCTCGGACCGCTCACCACCGACATCGCGCCCGGCTACGACCACATCACATCAGGCATCGGCGCGGCGATGATCGGCTGGTTTGGAACAGCAATGCTTTGCTACGTCACGCCAAAGGAACACCTCGGCCTGCCCGACCGCGACGACGTCAAGACCGGCGTCATCACCTACAGAATTGCCGCTCACGCGGCCGACCTCGCCAAGGGCCATCCGGCCGCCAAGGCCAGGGACGACGCGCTGTCGCGGGCGCGCTTCGAGTTCCGGTGGGAGGACCAGTTCAACCTCTCGCTCGATCCGGAGACGGCGCGCGCCTTCCACGACAAGACCCTGCCGAAGGAGGCGCACAAGCTGGCGCATTTCTGCTCCATGTGCGGCCCCAAATTCTGCTCGATGCGGATGTCGCACGACATCCGAGCGGAAGCCCAGAAGGAAGGGCTCGCGGCGATGGCGGCGAAGTACCGGGACGGCGGCGACCTCTACATGCCCGTCGACGGCACCGCGGAGCGCACGGACACGCCATGAAGGTGCTCATTCGCGGCGCAGGCGTTGCCGGGTTGACGCTCGCGTACGAACTGGCAATGCGCGGCGCCGATGTGACCGTGGTCGATAAACGCGAGGAGATCGCCGGCAATGCCTCCTGGCAGGCCGGCGGCATGCTCGCGCCCTGGTGCGAGCGCGAGAGCGCCGAAGAGGCGGTGCTGACGCTCGGGCGCGGCGCGGCCGACTGGTGGGACAGAGCATTGCCCGGTCATGTATCGCGTAGCGGTACATTGGTGGTGGCGCCTGCCCGCGATGCCGGCGAGTTGGATCGCTTCGGCCGCCGCACGTCCGGCTTCAGGCGGCTCGGCGCCGATGAGATCGCGGCGCTAGAACCGGCGCTCGCGGGCCGGTTCGGGCGCGGCCTGTTCTTCACCGACGAAGCGCACCTCGACCCACGCAAGGCGTTGCTCGCGCTAAGCGAAGCGCTGCTTGGCATGGGCACGCGCATCGAGTTCGGTTGCTGCACGGTGTCAGCCATCCCGGATGTCGAGGTGGACTGCACCGGCATCGCCGATCGGCGACCGGAATTGCGTGGCGTGCGCGGCGAGATGCTCATGCTGCGAACAAGCGAGATCTCGCTCGCCCGACCGGTGCGCCTGCTTCATCCGCGAATCCCGATCTATGTCGTGCCGCGCGGGGAAAACCTGTTCATGGTCGGCGCGACGATGATCGAGTGCGATGCCGCCGGCCCGATCACTGCGCGCTCGACCATGGAGTTGCTCAGCGCCGCTTACGCGCTGCATCCGGCCTTTGGCGAAGCTGAGCTGGCCGAAACCGGCGTGGGCGTGCGCCCCGCATTCGCCGACAACCTGCCTCGCGTCGAGTGCTACGGGAGGCGCATTCGCATCAACGGCCTCTACCGCCACGGCTTCCTGCTCGCGCCGGCCATGGCGCAGCAGGCGGCCGGCATCATCCTGGGAAATCCCGCCGCAAAGGAGTTGACCCTTGAAGCTCACTGTTAATGGCCAGTGCCATGAAGTCGCGGCAGGGACGCTCGCCGCGCTGCTTGTCGAACTCGACTTCCAGGGCGGTTGGCTCGCCACCGCACTGAACGGCGACGTTGTGCCGACCCAGGAGCGCGACAGTTGCCGTCTGACTGACGGCGATCGTATCGAAATCCTCTCGCCGATGAAGGGGGGCTGACCATGCTCGAGTTCTACGGAGAGGAACTGTCGTCCCGCCTGCTTCTTGGCACCGCGCTCTACCCTTCACCTGCTGTTATGGCCGATGCCGTGAAGGCGTCCGGCACGGAGATCGTCACGGTGTCGCTCCGCCGCGAGACCTCCGGCGGCAAGTCCGGCGGCCAGTTTTGGTCGCTGATCCAGTCACTGGAAGTTCGCATCCTGCCCAACACCGCCGGTTGTCATTCGGTGAGCGAAGCGGTCACGACGGCGCGGATGGCGCGCGAGGTGTTCGGCACTGATTGGATCAAGCTCGAGGTGATCGGCAATAGCGACACGCTGCAGCCTGATGTCTTCGGGCTGGTAGAGGCTGCAAGAATCCTCGCCTCGGAAGGCTTCGAGGTTTTCCCCTATACGACCGACGACCTGATCGTTGCCGAGCGCTTGCTTGATGCCGGCTGCAAGCTGTTGATGCCCTGGTGCGCGCCGATCGGCTCCGCGCGCGGGCCGCAAAATCCCGAGGCGCTGCGAAGCCTGCGCGGCCATTTCCCCGATATTCCCCTGATCGTCGATGCCGGCATCGGCCGTCCGTCGCATGCCGCAGCCGTGATGGAGCTTGGCTACGACGCAGTGCTTCTTAACACGGCGATAGCCAAGGCCGGCGATCCCGTGGCCATGGCCGCGGCCTTTGGCAAGGCGATCGAAGCTGGCCGCGGGGCCTATTGCGCCGGCCTGCTCGAGCCGCGCGACATGGCCGTCCCCTCTACCCCAGTCATCGGCATGGCAGCATTTTCATGAAGCTCGATCCGTTCTACCTGATCGTCGATTCCGCCGCCTGGATCGAACGTCTGGTGCCGCTTGGCGTGAAGCTGGTGCAATTGCGCATCAAGGTCCAGGACGAAGCGTCACTGCGGCGAGAGGTTCGTACCGCCAAGGCGATATGTGACCGCCACGGTTGCCAGCTCATCGTCAACGACTACTGGCGTATCGCGATCGAGGAGGATTGCGATTTCGTCCATCTCGGCCAGGAAGATCTTGCAGAAGCCGATGTGAAAGCGATCCGCGGGGCGGGCCTGAAGCTCGGCCTCAGCACCCACGACGACGCCGAACTCGAGACCGCGCTGCAGGCCGAGCCGGACTATGTCGCGCTTGGTCCGATCTACCCGACCATCCTCAAGGCAATGACATGGGCGCCGCAGGGACTGGGCCGCATCGCCATCTGGAAACAGCGCGTCGGCGCGCTTCCACTGGTGGCCATTGGCGGGCTTACGGTCGAGCGCATTGCCGGTGTCTTCGCGCAGGGCGCGCAATGCGCCGCAGTCGTGACCGACATCACCCGCAACACGCATCCCGAGGCGCGGGCGGCTGAATGGCTGGCGGCGACAGCCCAATGGCGATGACGCCGCATGTGCTCATCGTCGCCGGCTCCGATTCGAGCGGCGGTGCGGGAATAACCCGCGATGTCGAGACCGTTTCGGCGTTCGGGCTGCGCAGTTGCCTCGCTGTCACGGCCGTTACTGTGCAGACGCACTCTGCCGTCGAGCGGATCGAGCAGATGCCGCCCGAGCTTATCGCCGCCCAGATGCGCGCTGCCTTTGCCGCGAACACGGTCGCTGCGGTCAAGATCGGCATGCTGGGCACGGCAGCGGCGATCGAGGCGGTCAGTTTCGTCCTGGCGAGCAATCCGCAAGTACCGGCGGTGCTCGACCCGGTGCTGGCCTCAACCTCGGGACGGCGGCTGCTGGAGGACGATGCCATCGACGTGCTGTGCCGCGACCTGATGCCGGGTTGCCGGCTCGTGACGCCCAATCTGGTCGAACTGGCAGCGCTGATCGGATCGGGGCTGGCCCCCGATGAAGAAAGGGCGCGTCTTCAGGGCGAGGAACTGTCGAAGACCCTCGGGACGGCTGTGCTTGTCAAGGGTGGACACGGGCGCGGAAGGAAGTCGGTCGATTTCCTGTTGCAGCCAGACAATCCAGCCATTGAGTTTGAAGCGCCTCGCCTGCGGCAAGGGATGCGCGGCACTGGTTGCATGCTGTCTAGCGCCATCGCCGCATCTCTTGCGCTCGGCATCTCGTTGGAAGAGAGCGTGCGCGCTGGGAAGCAATTTGTCTTCGATGCGCTCGCCCGATCGGCGACAACCTGACCCTGGTCTATCGGTATTTCTCCAGGCGGATAGTTCCATCCTGGACCTCCGTCATTGTATGCAGTCCCTGCGAAAGCACAGCGCCAGGGTAGATATCCCGCCGCCGACCGACTAGCCCACTGCCTCGAGGAGATCATCTCCTGCCCCTGCGTCCGGCGCTGCTCCGCCACCTGAAATCACCAAAACTGTTTGCAGCAATCGACCGCCTCCCAGCTCTCGGCAAGCCCGCCGACATACGCACCTTCGAGGTTACGAATCCGGCGACCGGCGAGTTGCTGGCGGAACTCCCCGCCATGGGCGTGGAGGAGACGCGCGCCGCGATCGACAAAGCCGACGCGGCACGGCATGGGTGGGCGGCGCTGACCGCGCGTGAGCGCAGCGACATGCTTTGGCGCTGGCATCAGCTGATCATCGACCACACTGACGACCTTGCCTCCATCCTTACTGCCGAAATGGGCAAGCCGCTCGCGGAGGCGAAATCCGAGGTAGCGCATGCTGCCGCCTATCTGCAGTGGTACGCCGAAGAGGCCAATCGTATCTATGGCGAGACGATCTCGGCGCCCTCGACGGACCGCCGCATGCTGGTCATTAAGCAACCAATCGGCGTTGTTGGCGCAATCACCCCATGGAATTTTCCAGCTTCCATGGTGGCGCGCAAAATCTCGCCGGCATTGGCCGCCGGATGCACGATCGTGCTGAAGCCTGCCGAACAAACCCCGCTCGTGGCAGGCGCCATGTTCGCCCTCGCCCACGAGGCCGGTTTTCCCGACGGCGTCGTGAATTTGATCTACGCCTCCGAAGGCGGGGCGATCGGCCAGGAACTTTGCGCCAATCCCAAGGTGCGTAAGATCAGCTTCACAGGCTCAACCGAGGTTGGACGGCTGCTGATGCGGCAGTGCTCGGACCAGATCAAGAAGCTTAGCCTTGAGCTCGGCGGCAACGCACCGTTCATCGTCTTTGACGATGCCGATGTCGACGCGGCGGTTGACGGCGCGATCCAGGCGAAGTTCCGCAATGCCGGCCAGACCTGCGTTTCGGCCAACCGCCTTTACGTCCAGTCAGGCGTGCACGACGTGTTTGTTACAAAATTCGTCGAAAAGGTCCGTCAGCTTTCGGTGGGCGACGGCTTCAAACCCGACGTGGCAATCGGCCCGCTGATCGACAGGCAAGCGCTTGCCAAAATCGAATCTCATATAGCTGATGCCGTCGCGAAAGGCAGCACGATCCGGTGTGGAGGTGCTCGCATAGGCAAGGAAGGCACCTTCTTCCCACCGACGGTACTTACCGATGTGACGAGCGAAATGGCGGTTGCGCAGGAAGAGACATTCGGGCCATTGGCGCCGGTCATCTCGTTCGTGGACCCGGATCAGGTCGTTCGTGAGGCCAACGATACGATCTATGGGCTTGCTGCCTATTTCTACGCTTCAAATCTCAAGCGCGTCTGGCAGGTTGCCGAGGCCCTGGAATATGGAATGGTCGGCATCAACACCGGCCGCATGTCCTCGGAGGCAGCTCCCTTCGGCGGCATCAAGCAATCCGG
The DNA here is from genome assembly GCF_003952485.1 of Mesorhizobium sp. M1E.F.Ca.ET.045.02.1.1. Taxonomy (NCBI): domain Bacteria; kingdom Pseudomonadati; phylum Pseudomonadota; class Alphaproteobacteria; order Hyphomicrobiales; family Phyllobacteriaceae; genus Mesorhizobium; species Mesorhizobium sp. M1E.F.Ca.ET.045.02.1.1. The sequence goes on along the minus strand of NZ_CP034447.1, from coordinate 3,911,558 downwards.
CATCGGACGCGAAGGGTCGCGCCACGGGCTCGAGGATTACCTCGAGATGAAATACCTGTGTATCGGTGGGCTATGATCTCCCGGGTCTAGCTGCCAGTTCAGGTCCGCCGCGGCTTAGGATCGCTCGTTCGGCAGCTACGATGTCCGACGTGAACAAACAACAAAGGACGGCTGCCCTGACCCAAGGGCGGCGCCCTGCCGGATCTCCTCTCCCGGCACACGCTCATGGAGGACTGCTACGTTGAGCGCTTGTTATGTGACGAACGCAAGTTACTTTTTTGTTAGGACGCTGTGGCTGAAGTAAATGCTTCTTACGCGACAGCGGCCCAATTGCTGTGGGCCGCCAATACCCCTAACGGGGCCATCGCCCGTCGGCCCTTGCCGCAAATTAGTCGCTCAAAGTCAGGCGAGGGACCGACTGCTCGGTGGGTCAATCGGGGCTAGCTATTGGGGACGTCACGACACCTGCCGTCGCCGCTCCCGGCTTGCTGCGATCCAGAGGATCCTAAGCCAGGCCAAGCTTCATTTTGAGTTCCGCGTTCTCCTTGCGAAGGCGCTGAGCGAGCAGCGCTTTTAGACGCTTGTTTTCATCCTCGAGCGCCAGCAGGTCCTTGAGATCGTCGCCACGGGCTTCAGGTGCGGAGGCTCGCTTCCAGTGATAGTAGGTCTGTTCCGATATGCCAGCCTGCTTTGCCGCCAGTTTCAAAGTGGCGCCGCGGCCCATGGACTTTTGCATCTCGGAGAGCTTCTCGGCTCGCTCCTTTGCAGAGTAGATTTTGCGGCTGGTTCGAATTGGTGCCGCCGCGTCTGACGTCCGAGCTCTTTGTCTCGATGATGGCCGCCGATATGTCCAAATCCCCCCAAATGGACCGCGCCTGTTTTGGAATGCCGCGCTTACGTTTGACTTCCACGATAAATGGTCGGGCTTGACGCCTCATAATGGTTCCTGCGAGGTGATTGCCAAAGGATCCCGGGGGCAGTTCCGTGCCGCGTCGGCGTTTATCCGCCAGCATGCGGTCTTGGCAACTCCCATCAGATTGCATCCTCCAGCGCGAGTCGCCGCGAGCAGAACACCAGAGAATATGCCGGCGCACAACGGATTTCATCGCTTTGAAGGCTTTCGCTCCAACCAAGCACTTGACTTAAGATTCGTTGATCAAAGCCAACGCATGGCCTTGGCATTCGAGGTCATGGACACATCATGGCAGACAAATGCTGGTCTTCCGACGCGCAGGCAACGCCGAACGCCAAGCACCATCTCTACGACGCCCGAGCGTTCTGTCACGCCTTTTCGATTCAGGCAGCGGCTTGATGCAACGCTTCAGCGCGCGGCAACGCCACCTCGACATTGTCGATTAGCCTCGTTTCCCCGAGCCAAGCGGCGACGAGCAGCCGCGCTGGTCGATCTAATGTGAGCATTGGGGCAAGATTACTATCCGCGCGCAGTTCGAGATACTCGACCTTCGAGAAACCGGCGGCGAGGATCGCCTCGCGCCCGACACTCAGCGTGCGAGGTACAGATTCTCCTAAACTCAGCTGCCTGGCGGTTTGGATCAGGACTTCAGCCAACCGAGGCGCCTTGTTGCGATCAGCCAAAGTGAGCCGCGCGTTGCGCGACGACATCGCCAGGCCATCGGCTTCGCGCACCGTCGGACCAGCGATGATCTCGATTGGGATATCGAGGTCACGGATAAGCTGGCGCACGACGTGGAGCTGCTGAAAATCCTTCTCGCCGAAAAACGCCAGGTCGGCCCCAGTCTGCAGAAGCAGCTTCGTGACCACCGTCGCCACGCCATCGAAGTGGCCGGGCCGAAACGTGCCGCAAAGCCCGTCGCTGACACCGCCGACCGAAACGGTGGTCGCGAAGCCTGGCGGATACATGTCGGCGGCATTGGGAGCATAAAGGATATGAGTGCCGACAGATGCGAGCTTCGCCGCGTCATCATGTTCCGTGCGCGGATAGGCGGCCAGATCAGCGGCATTGTTAAATTGCGTCGGGTTGACGAACAGCGTCACGATCACGCGATCAGCCTTGGCAAGTGCTGCCCGCACGAGGCTGAGATGCCCTGCATGCAGGGCGCCCATGGTGGGCACAACGGCAATCCTTAGGCCCTCGCGGCGCCAGGCGGCAACGATGCTGCGCAGTTCGGAGACGATGCGGACGATCGCGGTGCTCATTCTGCTGCTCCTTCAGTGACTGCGCCCGGCTCGTGGCCGAAGACGTGCTCAAGCGCTGGAAAGCGGCGCTCGCGCACATCCTTTGCGTATGCCGCGATCGCTGCCTCGGCGTCGCTTCCAAGTTCTGCGTACCGTTTGACGAATCTTGGACGAAAAGCGCTAAACAGACCCAGCATGTCGTCGACAACAAGGATCTGCCCGTCGCAGGCCGGCGATGCACCGATGCCGATTGTTGGGATGGCCACTTGCTCTGTAATCAGCCGAGCCAGAGCCTCCGGTATCTTCTCAAGTATGACGGCGAATGCGCCAGCCTCGGCCGCCGCCGTCGCATCACGCAGGATCCGTTCGGCATCCTCGCCTTGTCCCTGAATGCGATAACCGCCGAAAGCATTGACCGCCTGCGGCGTCAGGCCGACATGGCCCATCACGGGTATGCCGCGCGCGGTCAAAAACCGGATTGTTTCAGCGACGCTTTCGCCGCCTTCGAGCTTGACCGCCGCCGCTCCGGTTTCGGTCACGACCAGGGCCGCATTGCGGAAGGCCTGCGCCGGGCTTTCCTCGTAAGAGCCAAAAGGCATGTCGACGACCATCAGGGCGCTTTGAAGTCCGCGCCGCACGGCCTTGCCGTGCAGGATCATCATTTCGAGCGTGACGCCGAGCGTTGAAGGCATGCCGCGCAACACCATGCCGACACTGTCACCGACCAGCACCACGTCGCAAAAGCCGTCGACCAGCTTGGCGACGGGCGTTGTGTACGCCGTCAAGCAAACAAGTGGCGTCTTGGCCTTCCGCGCCACTATTTGCGGCACCGTCAAGGCCTTCGATCCCGCGGTTGCGCTCACCAGCCTCTCCTTCCCCTGCGTCAGCGGATGGAAGCATGTGCCACAATTTTGTGCAGTTGCGAAGAGAGAATTTGCAGCGCACAATCATTTGCCGACGACATTCTTCGTCATGACCAGTTTCGCGCGCCTGCAATCGAATTCAGTTCGGCAAGCGTCCCCCGATTTGGGCCGCTGACCCTCAGCCGGTGGATCTGTCACAGCAGACAATCAACAGCGACCAAGTGGGCAGCCTTTGCAATCGCTCGCTCTAATTGACATTGGCGCAACACCGGTTAGGCATCGAGCCGTTTGCGCGTGAAGTCCAGTGAACGGCAAAGGGTTGTTCGACCGCTACGTCTTACTCGATCACCACCGGCTCCTCGCCGCTGGCGCAGATCATGGCGAGCGTGTTGCGCGAGGTGCCGCAAGCGGGGTTGTGGTAGATCGTGATCGTCATGGCTTGGCTTTCAGTGGCTCGGATTGCTCGATTTCGGGCCGCAGCAGCCAGCCCATCAGCGCTAGCGCGACCAAGGCGCCGATCAGTTCGGCGACGATGAAGCCCGGCAGGTCGAGCGGCCTGATGCCGGAAAAGGTGTTGGTGAGCGAACGCGCCAGCGCGACGGCCGGATTGGCGAAGGACGTGGACGCGGTGAACCAGTAGCCGGCGGTGATGTAGAGTCCGACCAGCCAGGGCACGGCTCTTTGCTCGAACCGAAAGCCGGCGAGAATGACCGCGACCAGCCCGATTGTCGCGACAGCTTCGGAGAACAGTTGCGCGGGGCCTGCACGGAGTTTCGTGGCAATCTCCAGCACCGGCAGGGCGAACATCAGATGCGCTGCGACCGTGCCGGCTATCCCGCCGACGACCTGCGCGACCAGATAGGCTGGAAGGTCGCGGGCCGGCAGCGTCCGGTTCAAGCAGAACACCAGCGAGACGGCCGGATTGAAATGCGCACCGGAGATCGGCCCGAGAATGGTGACCAACACCACCAGCATGGCGCCAGTCGCGAGCGTGTTGCCGAGCAGCGCCAGCGCCGTGTCATGCGTTAGCGTCTCGGCCATGATGCCGGAGCCAACCACGGTCGCCACCAGGAGACCGGTGCCTATGGGCTTCGGCGGCAAACCGGCGCGGCAGATCGAAGGTTGTCATCTTGTTCCTGCCGGGATTGATTGCGCCATAGCGGCGGCATGACCGTTTCCGAGTGGGTGATGTTGGCGTGGGTTTCCGGATCTGCCGCTACCGGCCAGATCGCCTTGCTGGAATTGCTGGGCCGCAAGCCTCTTTTGTCGCCCGCAACCGACTGACAGTTTCAGTCCGCTGACTCTTACTTGCCGCGGGTCGTGATCCGTGGGGTCTCATGCCGTTGGCCCGTCACCACGGCACGCCAGTGCATCGCGAGTACGACAACGGCCGCGAGGGTTAGCGCGCCAAAGATTGTTGGCTCAAGGCCCGGCAGCACGGTCGCATTGCCGATACACGGATCGGCAAGCTCCTTGTGAAATTCAGTGCAGATACGAGCGGGATCGTTTAGCGTCCGGAGCTGCGACCAATCCCAAAGGCTGGCGCCTGGGTCCTTCTTGCCGTCGTTCAGCATCACCGTCGCAGAGAGAAACGTACACCAGAAATAGACCAGCGCAATCGCGGGCAGCAGGGAGAAGACTGTAATCATGGCGCCTTGATAGACGCGGCCTTCACGCGAGCCCGTATCGATCCCGTCGAAGCCAACAACCGGTATTCGCTCATGCCATTTCGAGCCGCCGCGTAGGGAATAGACGCGTCCAACGAGTGAGGTTAGTGCGAGCAAAATTGAACATATCGGGATTGCGATCATTACTGCAGGCACCCTCGCCTTCATGACCAGCTTTGCATCGAATATCTCTTCCCCGCCTTGCGCTACCACCCAAGAATTCAGGGCGTAATAGAGAAGAAGCGCACTGACCACAAACCAAACCTTGCTAAGCTGCGATTGCGTCATTTGCACCTCTTGATCGTTATGGGCGGCCACGGCTCGTCGGCAGACGGGCTACTGACCCGATAGCGCCATATCGAAATTCATTTTGAGTCGGGCACGGGCAATCAGATTTTTCGGCCCCACAGTGATGTCGAGAAGTTCAATCGAAGGAGTGTCAGCGGAAATCTTCAATCCCGGAACGTTGGTATTGTGAACGGCCTTCAAAATCTCATCGGACGCGTCGTTGATCTGCTTGTTGAGATCGACTTTCGAATGAGCCTCTAAATCTGCCAGGATCTGGGTTTCGAATAGGGATTGAGCTGCCTTCCAGAAGGCGTTGTCCAGGACCGTCGCGAAATGCAATTCACTGATCGAGATCGCTGTTCCAGTTTTCTCGACGCGGGGTAGCCCTGAGAGGTAAACCCAGCCAGTCGTATTCAGGAACTTGCCCGGCAGCTTTGCCTTGACCTTCAAGCCCACCACGACGGAGCCAGCGCTAGGATAGAGATCAACATCGTCGATCTTGACATCGACGGTGCCTGCGGGCGTCTGCTGCTGGAAATCGCGACCCTTAAGGTTCTTTGACAGCTCGGCCGACAGCAATTCATACGGTGTAGTTGCTTGCAGGGTGATATCGGCCTGACTTCGATCGGCTGATGTTTTACCCAATGGCGGCAGAGGCTGGGACTGCGTGGCAACTGGTTCTGCGGCAAGACTGGTCTTTGCCGCGACACGCACGGTCATCTTCATGCCTTGCGCTTCACCGACCAGGCCCGAAAAGCTCGCCGCTGTGGGGACGATGTTGAGATAGACCGGCGTGCTGTCCGCTCGGTCGATCTTGATCGAAATGGCGTGCCACTGGGCCTCAACCTTTGACCGAAGTGCCTCACAGGGCAGAGCTTTGGCGATGGCATCCTGTATCTTGGAACGGTGGTCATTGACCTGGCCGTTCAACACGTCGGCCAGTCCCAGATTGATCGGCCCTGCGCAGACTTGGGGGTGCCCCAGGTTTCCAAAATCAAAGCCGAGGCAGTTTTTGCCCACTACCTCTACCGAAGCACTGCTCACCCATCTGCCGGTTGGGGTTCCCGCGAGCACGGGGCACCACTTATCGTTCATATCGAGCTGCAGATCGAGGCCGGGGACCAGCCGAGCCTCGAAGTTCTTCCCGGAAAGCGAAAGCAGTTTGGCGAGGTCGCCGCCGACGCCGGCCTGACCGCTGACAAACAGCGGCTGTTCGACGTGAACGCCATTGCCCGCCTGGGCCACGACAAGAGGGCCATCGGTTTTGATATCAGCGTGCCAATGATAGTCGGCGCATTGGTTCGTAGTGCCAATGCTCGGCGCGGTAAGGTCAGGCACTTCAGCGCAAACACGGACACCGATCCAACGGCACTCAGTATGGTGTCCTACGTGTCCGGGATTAATATGCGGAATACCGACACATCCGATTTGACCATCTCCCTGCACTGGAACGGATTGCGGTATCTTCGATTGCGCTGCTTGCACTAGCGTCTCATACGGGATTTGCGCCACCAGCGTGAGAACGCTGTCTGTCACGGGTGCTGGCGGCACATCGGCAGTGCCACCATGGGGTGGCGCCTGGAACAGATTTTTTTCGCAGCCCGAAACGCTAAGCAAGATGAGAAGGACCGGAACGAACCGGCGAGCGGCGGCGGCAAAGTGAGCGACACGCAACTTCGTGTCCGGTCCGGTAAGCGCTGTCATGGACGTCTCCCCCAAGAATGCTCTGCACCTGCTGAAGCGGTGGCGCAGAGGGTCACCGCTTTGCGATCTCTACGTGATCGAATGACCTTCAGGTCCCCCATGCGCAGGCCGCCGAAGCGACTGCCGCCAAAGACAACCGAACAAGCGATCCCGCCCTACGAACTTCGCCGAGAACTCTATTCTTCACATTGACCGCACATTACTCTTTGTTGCATAGTGATGTAAGAGGAGTCTGGGGTTTTGGAAAGAAATTTCCCGATCAGCAGCGTGAGCCAAAAGGCCTTCGAGTGGAAGTTGTTAGCCGCTTAAACATACACCCTCTGAGCGCTAATCGTTTTAAGTCCAATCTCTCAATTACTATCATCAAATAGAGTTCTATCGACTTTCCCTATTCCTTGGAGGGAGGAACCTACCATGGCCGCGACTAATTTGTTCGACGAGCGACACCGCGCGGTAATGATTGCGGCTGCAAAACGATGGAAAGCACAGCCGCCAACGCCTGCGACGACGCAAGTGACGCCTTCGGAACAGGCGCGCTACGACGCTCGCCGTTCGAGCTTTGATCAGGCGAGCGAACTGAAGGCACAAGGCCGTCTTCCGGTGTTCGTCGAGCGGAAGATAGGCCCTACCCTGGACTGGTACACCTTGCCGCCAGACGATGCTGCCCGAGCCGCTGGCCGGCCGGTCGCGCGCATCGTGGCCAACGTCGATCCCAAGGTCGATCCGGTCGGGTTTGCGACCGGGTTCATGGTCTCACCTAACGTTCTTCTGACCAACTGGCACGTATTTCCGGATCCCGGCTCGGTACGAGGAACCGGGGCCAACTTTCTTCATGATGAGACGGCATCGGGTGTCGCCCGAGGCATCATTTTCGAGTTTGATCCGGATGCCCTTTTCTTCTCGGCGGAGGATCTCGATTTCGCGCTCGTCGCGGTGAAGCCGAAGGCGATCACCGGCGAGCTTCTCTCCTCTGTCAACTTCCTGGCGATCAATGGATCGCGGTCAAAGATCCTGCCTGGAATGCCGATCCGGATGATCGAATATCCTGATGGCGGGCCAAAACGCTATGCGATGCAGAATTGCCGGCTGCTTGAGCTGCGGGACGACGGCTTCCTCCGGTACGAGACCGACACCGAGGAAGGATCATCGGGCTCCGCCTGCTATTCGCAGATGTGGGAGGTCGTCGGCTTGCACCACGCCTCCATCCCAAAAATGCGTGGCACCACGATCCTCAACAAGGATGGCTCTGCGTGGTCACCTGGGCAACCGGACGACGGAATAGACTGGATCGCTAACGAGGGTGTGCGGATAAGCGCATTGGTCAAGGCCTTCGGCGGGCTTGTGCCGACCACGCCCGCCTCCAAGCATCTTTTGGACGAATTGCTGGCCAACACGACCGATCCCACCGATGAGGTCGCGAAGCTGGCGACGCCTCGCGCGCCAGAAGCGCTGCTACCTCCTGATCCCTCCAAAATCTTCGCAAACACGAAAGGAAACGTGATGGGCGGCGTTACCATGAATTTTTCCGGACCAGTGACGATCTTCGTTGGTAGCGCCGTGCCGGCATCACAGCTTCCTCAGGCGGCGGCCGAGATCACGAGAGACGAGGCGATCGAGAAAGCACTTCGCTTCGACCCCAATTACGACGATCGAGAAGGCTATAACCCTGATTTCCTCGAAAACGATATCACCGTGCCGCTGCCTCGCATTTCGCAGGAACGGGACCAGGAGATGTATAAGGAAAATGGCCAGACCGTCGTGCTCAAGTACCATCACTTCAGCCTGGCAATGAACGCTTCCCGGCGAATGCAGATGTGGTCAGCGGTTAACGTCGATTACGATGCATCGAAAAAGACCTCCAGCGGCCGCGCCTTCTTCGGTCAGGATCGTTGGGTATTTGACCCGCGAATCCCGCAGCAATACCAGTTGGGTGATCCCGATATCTACGCGCCCGCCAAACAGATTGACCGGGGCCATATCGTGCGCCGGGAAGACAATGCCTGGGGTGATACGCCAACGGAAATCGAGTTTGCCAATTCCGACACGTTTCACTTCTCAAATTGCACGCCGCAGCACGCCGCCTTCAACCGCTCCCAACCGGGAAAGCAATGGCCGGGAGTTCAAGGCTTGTGGGGCGGCTTCGAAAATCACATTCAACGCGACTTGCAAACCGGTGACACGCGCGCCTGCATCATAGCGGGACCGATTTTGGACGCGAACGATCCGTCTGAGGATTTTGGGACCGGCGTCGTGCAGTATCCTCTTGTCTTTTGGAAAGTGGTTGCGGTCTCGGCGCGCGATACCAACGGGCGCCGGTCACTACGCACCTACGGCTTCAGGCTTTCCCAAAAGGATGTCGTCGACCGCTTCGGAGTGGAATTCGCGCCCGGCGAGTATGCACGCTATCAAGTCGCCCTGTCAGCCATAAGCGAACAGGCCGGCGTTATTTTTGACGATGTCCTCTTGCGCGCCGATACACACGCCGAGGCGTAACGAGGCACTCGGCGTGGCAGCGACGGCCAGCTGCCGCATATCTGATCGCGTCGCTCCAGAAGGCCGCCGCTCACGCGGCGGCTGCTTCGGAGGCGCTGAAACGCGACAGATAGTCTGCGGCGCGTTGCGCGTGTGCCGCGGCGGCGAAGATCGCCCGCTTGTCCCCCTTCAGCACGGACAGCCAGTGCCCGATATAGGCGGCGTGGTCGTCGCGATCCTCGAGCCGCAGCCCCAGGTCGGCGCAAAGGAACGCGGCGCCCAACTCGGCAACAAGCTCCTCGCGGGAATAGCCGTCGTCTCCGAACCGCTTGCCGCCGAGATCACGGTCAAGGCGCGTGGCGTGCCGGGTCCAATGTGTCGACTCGTGGGAAATTGTTGCATAGTACGCCTGTGCATCCCGGAAGGTCTCGAAGGGGGGCATTTGGATAAAGTCGAGAGCCGGGCTGTAGAAGGCGCGGTCGCCGCCGTGACGGATGTCCGCGCGCGTCGCGGCGAAGAAGGCTTCGGCATGGGCAATTCGCTCATCCGGGTTGCGGACATTTTCGGCGCGGGCATAGAAGTGAGCCGGCAGATCGTCGACCTGCTCGACATTGAAGACCGTGTAGGCCTTCAGGAACGGGATGAAGCGCTCGGCCTCATCGCCGGTGGCCTCGTCGGTCTCGGTGCGCCGCAGGGTGTCGGCATACACGACGGGAGAGCCCTTTTCGCCCTTGCGGACCCGACCGCCCAGCTCGATGGCCTGCTTGAAGGTCATCCAGATCGGCGCGGCATAGTGCCCGGTCATCGCGGACGCCCAGAGCGTCAGGACGTTGATGCCGGCATAGGGCTTGCCGTTGTGGCGAAGCGGCCGGGAGACGTGGCCGGCGGCATGGGCGGCACTCCAAGGCTGCGTCCAGGGTTTTACGCCCTGCTCGAGGGCTTCGATGATCTGGTTGGTGATGCGGCTGTAGACGTCCTGCCGCGGGGTTTCGTTGGTATCCGACATGACCTTGCTCCTTTTGCGTCGGGTTTTTCTCAAGACGCGGAGAAGCAGGGCCGGGCGATTGAGCCGGCCGGTCAGGCCCTAACACGGTCCCGCCTCTTCCCGGCGGGAGTGGTGCGGGCGGGGTTTGACCGGGCGGCGCGCCTGGCCGATATCGCGGCAAAGATTGAGAAAACCACTGCAATGGGCAGATCGCCGGAACGCAGACCCGCCGGCAGGGAACTAGACAGGAAGCGCTACAAAGGCAGGCCGCACGCGCGCCAAGACGAATGGACGTCGCTACGAGAGACGAACGCTGCCACAGCCGTTTTCAGGTACGAGCCCATGGCTGGCCTGTGCGACTGGGAAAACGATGACGTCTGGGCGAGAGCCCTGCGACCTCTACTTGGGCTATGTATAGTCGACCTTCTCGCCGTCTTCCTTGACGAATTCGCGCACCGGATGGTCGAGCAGAGGTAGCACCGCCTCCGACGGCCGGCAGAGCCTCGTTCCCTTGGGCGCCTCGACGATCGGCCGGTTGATCAGGATGGGGTGGGCGAGCATGCAATCGATCAGCTCGTCGTCGCTCCATTTCGGATCGGCAAGCCCAAGCTCGGCATAAGGCGTGCCCTTCTCCCGCAACAGCTCACGCGGGGTGATGCCCATCGCCGCGATCAACTCAAGCAGCCGTTCGCGACCCGGCGGCGTCTTCAGATATTCGATGACCACCGGCTCCTCGCCGCTGGCGCGGATCATGGCGAGCGTGTTGCGCGAGGTGCCGCAAGCGGGGTTGTGGTAGATCGTGATCGTCATGACTTGCCTTTGAATGGTGGGGCTTTCAGTGGCTTGATTGCTGAACGGTTTCGGGCCTGAGCAGCCAGCCCATCAGCGCCAGCCCGATCAGGGCCCCGAACAGCTCGGCGACGACGAAGCCCGGCACATCGACCGGTCTGATGCCGGAAAAGGTGTTGGTGAGCGAGCGCGCCACCGCGACGGCCGGATTGGCGAAGGACGTGGAGGCGGTGAACCAATAGGCGGCGGTGATGTAGAGGCCGACCAGCCACGGCACGGCCTTTTGCTCGAACCGAAGGCCGGCGAGAATGACGGCGACAAGCCCGAATGTCGCTACAGCTTCGGAGAACCATTGCGCGGGGCCTGCACGGAGCTTCGTCGCGACCTCCAGAACCGGCAGGGCGAACATGAGATGCGCCGCAAGCGAGCCGGCGACACCGCCGACGAGTTGCGCCAGCAGATAGGCCGGAAGATCGCGGGCCGGCAGCGTCCGGTTGAGGCAGAACACCAGCGAGACAGCGGGATTGAAATGCGCGCCGGAGACCGGCCCGAGGATGGTAATCAACACCACCAGCATGGCGCCGGTCGCCAGCGTGTTGCCGAGCAGCGCCAGCCCCATATCAGGCGTCAGCGTCTCGGCCATAATGCCGGAGCCGACGACCGTTGCGACCAGGAGGCCCGTGCCTAAGGCTTCGGCGGCAAACCGACGGCGAAGATCGAAGGTTGTCATTTCATATTGCTGCCTGGTCCCGGGATTCGCCTTTGATTAGACCGTCTCCGCGGCCAAAATGCCCTGCACCTGTTAGAACGGTCCTTCCGGAGTAAAACCTATAAAATCACGATACCCAGGTAGACGAGGGTAGACAGCGCGAAAGGCAGCCATTTGGATTGAATATTTAGCCGCCGCCCTATGGCTTTATGCTGGTCGGCGGAAAGGCCGGCCAATTCCTGCAGATCGGCAAGCGTTTTCGATCACTACGGCATCAATCTTCGACAACATGACAACATGAAAAAATAGAGGCTCCAGATGACAACGAAGGCAGCCGTTAGGCCGATAAGAACAAGGTAGTCAGGCCAAGTCCAACTGGACAGTTGCCAAAGCGGGCGCAGCATTTCAGCCTTATATTACCTACGATAGTCGAACATCATTAGATGGTATGACCGGTGGATAACCGCAGCCGTGCCGGCGTGGCTTACGATCTCGGTATGCCTCTCGGCCCGTATATGCGCTGCCTATCATCTATGGCTCGCTGTAAGCCGACAGCTTTAGATTGGGAGCCTGCTGCAACCCTTCCCGATCCGAAGGCCGGGAAGGGAGGAACAAAGCCCGATGAGCTTCATTCGAAGAGAGAGTGACCCCATAGCGAATCTCTAGCGGTGGGGAGTCCTCGCCGCGATGAGATGTACCTGCCCACCAGACGCCGAGATCGACGCTGCGGCTCAAAGTGCTCTAAGGGCATTCCGGAAGGCTCAGAAGATTGTCAGGCAAAAAACGATCCGTCTGCGTTTTCAGATAATCCCTGCCATTGTGCTGCTTGACGGTAACCCATACAGTTTTCTCACCCTCGGATACGAAGTATGCGCTGGGATCGCGCTTCACGTTAGCGATAGCCTCTTCCTCAGGCACTTTCCATCGGACACCGCCATCGACGCCACCAATGTATTGGATGCGGCGGTGTCGATCTTCATGAGTTGGATGTTTGATAATGCACTGGATTTGTCGGCTCACGGTGTGCAGCCCTTTCTTTGGCGTGCGCCACAGGACAACTTCACAGATTCACCGGTGGGATATTCTGGTGATCGTTTTCAATGCCCAGCTGTCCTGTGTCTTGGTTGCGATAAGTGGCGACCATTGTAGCGAATCGTCGCCGCAAGTCATTTGATGACAAGAGCCCCGGCAAATGCAAGGCTTGCGCCACAAACATCACGCAAGAATCTCAGGTGCCTTTCTTTCGTCGTCTTAACAACTTGCAAGCTTTTTTGCTTAGACGTGATCGGCTTAATCAATCCGCGAGTTATGTACGACGCTTCTCGCGAGCCGTGCGGAGCATATCCGCAACCAAAATTATGAGCTGGATTCGGATATACTTAGCCGAACAAGAGTGTGGTGAAAATAAAGCGCTTTGCACCCGGCGCGGAAGTGGACTTCGATGGAAAGCAGCGCTTAGTACGCACCATTACTGCCCCCCTTTCCGAGCGAGAAGCGGTATACATTGCTGTCGCGTTTCTGAAATCCAAGCCTTTGGTAAAGCCGGTTTGCAGCCTCTCTGGATGGGCGGGAAGTCAGATCGACGGTCTTCGCTCCCGCGGCTCCTGACCGAGCGAGCGCCTCGCGAGTGAGGGCTTCGGCAATTCCTTGTCCGCGATAAGCCTCGTCAACGACTACGTCCTCGATGATTCCGCGCACCCCTGTGGGAATGCGGAAGACCACAAGAGTGAGCATACCGACAATCTTCTCGGAGGCGCGTGCGGCCAAGACGATGGTGGCCGGAGAAGCCACAATCTCTTCAAGTTCACCCTTGCTAGGCATCCTGGCTGATGATGACAGCTGCCTCACCAGTTCTGCGAACGACTCAGCGACCGCCGGCGTGATCGCAATTACTTCGTCTATCTCAATCTGCAATGAGAACCCGCCCCCTGCTTCGACCATCGCAACGCGAAATTACCCACCGTGCGAATGACTGCAACGGCCTCCTCGCCGGGCACCGAGAGTAAGGTTTGATCAATAGTGTCCAACGCATATCGCGCTAGGCCTAACGCGCTAGAGAAACCCTCTTACGCGTTAGGCGTTATTCGCAGCAATACATACTCCTTCTGACTCTCAGAAGGAACTTCAAGGCCATTGATGCGCGTTAGTGCAAAATTTCAGGTTGCCACCTTTTTTATGTCGTCTCCGTCACATATAGCCGACTACATGATCACAGCTATCCAACGCTTATTACTTCCGTGGAATATTTTTGCGTGAGCTCAACCGCCATTATCATATCTATCCTTCGTGGCGATGCTTGCGCCTTGGATTGCGGCGCCCTTATCGCAATCACGATTTGCTGAGTCAAGCTTGTTTTGAACAAGATAATGTGACAATTGTCTTTCGCCAAAAAGCGTCGCTATGGCGTCACTGTTTATCGGTAAAAAACATTGGAGAAATGTCACAGTATTACAATTGCGTTTCATAGGTGAATTACTCATTTTTTCGGTTCCGTGCTGGGCGGCGAAGGCGGGGGTTATTGGTAGTGGTTGAATCGATTGAAACGACACTAGGGATATGGGACGCGTCACTTCGCGAAGTGAAGTCGCGCATCAGGGGGCTTTTCCCTCAGGAGCGAGTGGCGACTTCGGCCGGTTTGTTCCTTGAAGGCCTGCTCCGGGACGAGCACCGCAAGACCGGCTGGATGAGAGCTAAGGCTGCGGGCGACCCAGGGCCCTGGCGCCAACAGGCCATTCTCGGAAGGGCCAAATGGGACGCAGACGCTTTGCGCGACATCGTGCGTAAATATGCGCTCGAAACACTGGCCGACAGCGACGCAGTCCTCGTCATAGATGAGACGGGCTTCATCAAGCAGGGCAAGACGTCCTGTGGGGTAGCGCGGCAGATCAACGGCTCGACGGGCAAAATGGCAAATTGCCAGATCGGCCTGTTTGCGGCTTATGTGTCCAGGCACGGGCATGCATTCATTGACCGCGCCCTGTATCTTCCGAGGGCCTGGACGGAAGACTCCGCCCGCTTGGCGCGGGCCCACGTGCCTGTGGGCGCGACTTTCACAACAAAGTCCCGCATGGCGCTGGACATGATCGCACGCACTGTCGGTGCCGACGTACCTTTAAGCTGGATAGCTGTTGATCACGTCTGGGGTGTCGACATTGAGATGGCTCTGCGGCGCTGGTGCAAGGGCTACGTAGTTGGCGTCAGCGCGAGCCACAATTTCTTCCTCACCCGACCCGCTTTTTCCCAGCAGGTCGGGACGGCAGAAGACATCGCACGATCCGTCCATCCCTCTCAGTGGCGGAGCCTGCCTCTGCAAGAGGGCCTGCAAGGTTCCGAAACTTGGGCTTACTGCCCCTTCGCTGACCTGGATGTCGCGGAATACGATAACGCACGTTCTGGGCTTTGGACTGCAGGGCTCTTGATCCGGCGCGATGCGAACCATGCTTTCCGGTACTTTTCAACATGGTCTCCAGCAGGAACCGAAATCGAAACACTCTTCGCGGTGCGGCAATGTTGCAAGATCGCCGAGGACGGCCTCGGCGCGGCGAAGAGCGAACTGGGTCTCGAACATAACGAAACCCGTTCTTGGCACGGGTGGCATCGCCACGTCTCGCTGGTCATGCTGGCTTACGCGATGGTGCAGACCGTCCGTCACAAGACGGGCCACTGGCCCTCTGGACCGGTTGGACGATTCATGGTGGCCAGCCGCCGGTTCGACCGCTTGCCAAGGATCCCCAAGAGACCCAAACCGGGATCACTCGGCGCCGTGTCAATCACCCCCTGGAACGATCAATCTGGCGAATGTCGCCGTAAGCCATTCCTCATCAAAATGCCGGCCAAACAGTAGAAACCGATAGTTCTGCCATGAGATCACCCCTCAAGAGAGCTCCAAGGCGTGCAAAAGCCCTAATCGCTGTCAGGTCGATAGATCGAGATTTCAGTGGTCTTGCGGGAGCAACTGGTTTGGAAGCGGGAATACCAGTGAAACAGTCCAAAAAATTGCAGAACTTGCACTATGCCCAGGCAATGTTGAGGCAAATTCGTCAAACAGCGCAGGCAGACGGAGAGAGCCTCCTGACCTATTTGGTCGAGATGGCTTACCTGGGAGTCAGTGATCGGATTAGGGCAACTTGGGCTTTGAAAGGCAACAATCCCAATCCCGACCCCTAGATCCCTCGGTCGAGCGATTTTCCCGGCTGCGCGGATTGGGACAGCGACCCTGCTGGCCAAGGGAATGGTCCCCAGTTTGGGACCGGCTCGTACAGCGTGTTGTCCCTATGCACCACGCGCATTGGACCATCGAACGTTTTGAACCGTTAAGCTGAACAAACGCAAGGAGAATATTTGTGACTAAGAGCAATACAGAAGTGACGACGGCGGGCGGAGATAGTACTGAACAGTCACCCGTCGAGCAGTTGGATGCTGAACGGACAGCCGCTGAAGAGCATGAGGTGGGGCAGCCGACCATTGAAGAGAAAACTGAACTGTCAGCTGTGGATTTGTCGTCTCTCACGGCCGATATCGTGTCGGCCTATGTCCGAGCCAACGCGATGCCTGTTGACGCTCTTCCGGATTTGATCGCCAGCGTGAATTCTGCCTTGAGGGGGATTGTACAGCCGTTTTCGACGGAAGAACCTGACCTCGTTCCGGCGGTCAGTCGAAAGCGGTCTGTGTTCCCCGATTATATCGTGTGCTTGGAGGACGGAAGGAAGCTCAAGTCTCTCAAACGGCATCTCAGAACGCATTTCAATCTGACACCCGACGAATACAGAGCAAAGTGGGGACTTTCCGCTGACTATCCGATGGTGGCGGCCAATTATGCCGCTCATCGGTCCGTCATTGCAAAGTCCGTTGGTCTTGGCCGCAAGACAGCCGGTCGTAAGTCATCTGCAAAAAAGCAAGGGTAATACCTCGCCTGCTCCCACCCGCTCTCGACCTCTGCACCTTTTGCCGCGGCAAACGCATCCTCCCCTGCGGAGTGATGGTGATGGGAATGCGGTTCAGCCATGGCGTAAAGCGTGAACAGCACGGTGGCGCCCGCTTCTCAAAGCCTGTTTTGCAATCCTTCTAGCGCTGATTGGGATCTCGTCTGCCGCCTTATGTCGCGGCCGACGACCGCGGCTGCCGCTCGAACTCCTATGGACGTCATCGACAGCCCTACAGGGCGCAAGACAGATGACAGAATGGAAACGTCAACGACGGGGCGAGCATATTTGTGGCGTGCCGGTCAAGGAATATTATATTACTTGGCCCTGCGTACAAGAACCTTGGGCTTCTGCTTTGAATGGGAAGCATGTGGGCCGGTTGGCGAACGGCCAAAGTATGAAGAAACCTAGAACGTCCCTTCACGGATGTAGCCGCGAAATCGTGCTATTGTAGGGATGGGCAACCTCGTCCCTAGTTCCCCGGCAGCCAGGCGTAACCGCCTTTCTCCTATCTTCGCTATAACAGCGGCGGTCTTGGGCGGACCCGACGCCTTTTTGAGGGACGCGTGCCAGAAATGAGCATTGGAGACGAACAGCGTTTCTCTCTGGCAGCTAAGAACAGCATCCGATACTTTATCGTCTACATAATTGATAGACATACTGGACCTCGTGGAGCCATTTCCAAGGAGCAAGACGAGGATGTTAGCTGTGGAGAGATTTTCGAGAAGGAGGTTTGGCGCCCTCGTGGCCGCTTTTGCGGTGACCTTGGTTGCTTTTTCCGCCCCTTTCGGGGCCGAGGCGGGCAGTCCGGACGCGGGTAAGCTGCCGTCCAAGATTCCGGAAGGCACTGTGCTTCGCATCGGCGATCCCGAGACGCAGAGGGCTCTGGAACTTTCCGGACTGATCAATCAACTGCCGTTCAAGGTCGAATGGGCCAATATCAGCGGCGGCCCACAGACAATCGAAGCTTTTCGCGCCAACGCGCTGGACGTCGGATCCGTCGCCGACATCCCGCCTATCCACGCGACCTGGACGGGCCTCAAGGTCAAGATCATTGCCGCGAAGTTCCGCAAGGAACCGGTCGCGCACCCGATTTATCAACTCGGCATTGCGCCGGGCGTTGAGGTCAAGACGCTCGCGGATTTGCGCGGCAAACGGATCGCCTTCAGCCCTGGTCAGGCACAAGGCGCGCTGGTGCTGAGGGTGCTGCAGGCTGCAGGCCTTAAAAGAGAGGATGTCACTCTCATCGAATTGCCCAGCAAGGGTGATGCCTATCCGGTGGCACTTGCCAGCAAGCAAGTCGACGTCGCACCGATCTGGGGTGTCCTCGTCAAGCACTATCTGCACCAGTATGGCGCCGACGGCGCCACCACCATCCCACACGGCCTGCGCGACGATCCGGCCCATCTCTACGCTCCACAGGCCGTGCTTGACGACCCGGCCAAAGCTGCCGCTCTCGGCGAATATGTGCGCTACTGGGCTCTTGCGGCCCGATGGGTGCAGGAACATCCCAAGGAGTGGATCGCGGGCTACTACGTCGCCACCCAAGGCCTCAACGCCGAAGATGGCCAGTATCTCGTCGACGCCGACGGTCAGTTCGACATTCCCCCGGACTGGAACGATGTGATCGTGCGCCAGCAGTCGACGATCGATCTCCTGGCCAGGGAACTGAACAGGCCTAGGATCAAGGCCGAGGACCTTTTCGACAGGCGCTTCGAGACGATCGCCGCAAATGCGTTGAACGCGTCCTGACGCTCGCTTCCCGAGATTGGAGACGACCCAGATGAACGCAATCTCAAATACCGCCGCGGTTGCACTTCCCGTTCCCTACGCATCGGATGAAAGGGGGTGATTACGCCCGCCGTACAGGCCCGCAAGACCGCGACGAGGCGTCGCCTAGCGCTTGGGCGAGCGATCCCGTTTGGCGCGCTGATCGGGCCCGCATTTCTTCTCGTGATCTGGTCCATCGGCAGTATCGCCGGCCTGATCGACCCAAGAACGCTGCCGGCGCCCTGGTCGGTTGTCGGCACGGCCATCGATCTATTAGCCGAAGGGAAGCTTCAGGATCATTTGATGACGTCTGCCTGGCGGGCGGCACAGGGGCTGGCGTTCGGCGTCCTGATCGGGACCACCCTCGCCCTCATTTCAGGTTTGTCGCGGCTCGGCGAGGCCATCATCGACGGTCCGGTTCAGATCAAGCGGGCGATACCGACGCTCGCGCTGATCCCGCTGCTGATGCTGTGGTTCGGCATCGGCGAGGGCATGAAGGTGACGACCATCGCGCTGGCTGTCCTGATCCCGATCTATATCCAGACCCACAGCAGCTTGCGCAGCATCGACAGCCGTTATGTCGAACTGGCCCAGACCTTACGAATGGGCTACGGCGAATTCATCCGTGAGGTCATCCTGCCGGGCGCCCTTCCCGGGTTCTTCCTCGGCCTGCGTTTGGCGGTGACCTATGCCTGGCTATCTCTGGTGGTGGTCGAGCAGGTCAATGCCACCAGCGGCATCGGCTATATGATCGATCTAGCGCGCAACTACGGCCAGACCGACATCGTCATCGTCGGCCTCGTCGTCTACGCGTTGCTCGGTCTCGGCTGCGACGGCATCGTCCGGCTCTTCCAGGAAAGGTCGCTGTCATGGCGTCGCACCTTGGCGGATTGAGCGGCGCGCCGCTGGTGCGTGTCGAGAGGCTCGTGAGGAGTTTCGGGCCGCGGACCATTCTGGACGGCCTCAGCCTCGACATCGAAAAGGGAGAGTTCGTTGCCCTTCTCGGCCGTAGCGGGTCAGGCAAGAGTACATTGTTGCGCGCGCTCGCCGATCTCGATGACAAGGTCTCCGGGTCCGGCCGGCTCGAGACACCCGATAAGAAATCGGTGGTGTTTCAGGATGCCCGACTGTTGCCGTGGAAACGCGTGCTGGAAAACGTGGTTCTTGGCCTCGACCTGCCGGATGCCGCCGAACGCGGACGGACAGCTCTAGAAGAGGTTGGCCTGAGCGGCCGCGAGACCGCATGGCCGGTTGAACTGTCTGGCGGGGAGCAGCAGCGCGTGGCCTTGGCGCGCTCGCTGGTTCGTGATCCTGAACTGCTGCTTGCGGACGAGCCGTTCGGCGCACTCGACGCGCTGACCCGCCTGCGCATGCACGATCTGCTGCGCCAGCTCTGCGCCCGTCACCAGCCGGCCGTGCTGCTGGTCACTCATGACGTGGACGAAGCCGTGACGCTGGCGGACCGGGTCTTGGTGCTCGACAAGGGCGGCATCGCCGCCGACATCGTCATCGATATCCCCAGGCCACGCGATCATGGCCACCGCCGGTTCGGCGAAATCCGCTCCGAACTTCTGCGTCATCTCGGCGTCGAGACAAAGCCTGTCTGCCGGTCTGAGGGGCCCCCAAGACTTCTCGCTCAGCCTCACCCCCAGGAGACCAACATATGCCCGCCAAATCACGACAGTTGAATCTCAACCTTTTCATCTATCCTGGCGGCCATCATGAAGCCGGCTGGCGCTACAAGGATTCCGCCCCAGATAGAGTGCTGGACATCGCCTATTATCAGGAACTGGCGAAGAAGGCCGAGGCGAGCAAGTTCGACGCGCTGTTCTTTGCCGACGGGCCTGCGCTCGCCGACAACATCCGCTACGCGAGCCGCTTCAGGCTGGAGCCGCTGACCTGGATTTCGGCGCTCGCCGCCGTAACGGAAAGAATAGGGTTCATCGCGACCGCCTCGACCACCTACAACGAACCCTACAACCTGGCCAGGCTGTTTGCTTCTGTCGATCATCTGAGCGGTGGGCGCGCCGGTTGGAACATCGTCACGACGGGTGACGAGGCCGCAGCGTTGAATTTCGGCTTTGACCGACATCCAACCCACGCCGACCGTTATGAGCGCGCCGGCGAGTTCGTTGATGTGGTAACCAAGCTCTGGGACAGCTGGGAGGACGACGCGCTCGTCTCGGATCGGGAGTCCGGCATCTTTGCCGACACCGACAAGATCCATCCGATCAACCACATCGGCAAATATCATCGGGTGAAGGGTCCGCTCACGCTTCCGCGCTCTCCGCAGGGGCGTCCGGTCTACGTCCAGGCGGGTTCATCGGAAGACGGACGGTCGTTCGCAAGCCGCTATGCCGAGGCGATATTCACGGCCCATCAGACACTCGGCAACGCGCAGGAATTTTATGCCGACATCAAGGCGCGGGTGAAGTCGGTTGGCCGCAACCCTAATCACGTCAAGGTCTTGCCCGGCATCAGCCCGTTCATCGGTTCGACCGAGGCGGAAGCCAGGGCTCTGCATGACGAATTCAATGAGCTGACGCAGCCGGAATATTCCCTTCACCAGCTACGCCGCATCGTCGATGCCGACCTTTCCGGCTACAATCTGGACGGGCCATTTCCGCGCGAGCTCATCAGAGTCGAGGGCGAGCGCGGTGCGAGCAGCCGGTTCCATGTCGTGCTTGACATCATCGAGCGCGAGAATCCAACCATCCGCCAGTTGCTGCACCGCCTCGCCGGCGCGCGCGGGCATTGGGTCCAGGCCGGGACGCCCGAACAGATCGCCGACAACATCCAGGAATGGTTCGACAATGGTGCCGCGGATGGCTTCAACGTCATGCCGCCCTATCTGCAGGGCGGGTTCGACATATTTGCCGAGGAGGTGGTGCCGATCTTGCGCCGGCGCGGACTTTTCCGGCACGACTATGAGGGGGCAACGCTGAGGGACCATTTCGGTCTGCCGCGCCCTGACAACACCTTCAGCCAACCTCAAAAGGCGAGCGCCTGATTATTGTGGGCCATGTCTCACATTTTCCAAGGCCGCTGCACGGTAGAGTGACCAGCAACGCAGTAAGACGGCGCAGACCGTTAGGCTCTTAACAAGAGACCAATCTCCAGAGGGACCTCATCAAGATCCGGCCCTCGGCCGGCTGAAAGAGGCCGATGGCAATTGAGCGCTCACAAGGTGGATTGGATGATCCACACCAGATATCTGCACGGATCACCTCCCAGAAATGGGCGGCCGGTCCTGGAATCGAGCCGCCGTCGCGAGCCTTTCGGGGCCGCGGAGGCTTCTTTGTCTGCTGTCCTCAGGGCGAACGTTGCAGCAAATGAGAGTTTGCAGCGAGTGCACCAGTTCGTCGTTCGATCCCAGTTGCACTCAGCAATGCCGGCGATATCGTTCATTTTGCGATTCGTCGCCTGGAGGATCTATGCGTCAGCAGACAAAGCCGTTCGTCGTCGAGAAGAAGACGTCCCGAAAGCTCAAGACCGACAACCAGAAGACATCGATCTGGGGGAAGTTGGATTTGACGCTGAGGCAGGATCTTGCAGCGCAACGAGATGCGCCTGAACAGAGGGCCGCTGCAGAAGACATCACAGGCCGGGACTCGTAGACGGGAAAATCACCTGCGGCTGATGGCCCGCCAACATCTCGCCAGTCGAGGCATTGGGGCTCTGCCCCTCCCACAACGATCTATGCCTCTTCGCTGGGCTCCAGTGGCGACGCCTTCGCCGGCCGGTAATCATCTCAACCCAACCGATTTCATGCCTGTCTTAATCACGACATCAACGCCGTTCCAGCCCATCCAGGTGTCCCCCCCGCAATTTAGGCCTGCCAATCTTCGTCGCGCTAACATTCGGGCAGCACAAGAGTGTAGTCGGCGCGCCCGATTCCACGTCCAGCTTCACAAATCCGTTGCGACGATTTCGTACATGAAGGGGGCGGCTTTGCTTTGCGGCCGTTCCCCCGAACAAGGATGAAAAAATGTCCAAGGTCACCGGTAAGTCCGAAATGATCGAAAACGTCGAATTCTCTCCCGTCGACCCGTCCAAGGTTACCGAGCGAGTCCGTGCTGTCGCGGACCAGAGCATTGAGAAGTCGAAGGAAATATTTTCCAAATTGAGCTCGGACGCTGAAACGGCTCAAACGGCTGTCAAATCGACGTTTGAAATGGCCAGGACCACCGGCAACGAGCTCCTCGTGAGAACGCTTGCCGCACTGCAGGCCAATGCCGAAGCCGGCTTCACGCACCTCGAAGCGCTGGTTGCCGTGAAATCGCCGTCTGAGTTCCTCGAACTGCAAGCCGCATTCCTGCGCAAACAGATCGAAAATTCGGCCGAGCACGCAAAGGCAATCCAGGCATTGATGTTGAGAGCTAGCGAGGATGTGTCGAAGCCGATTAAAGATGCCTTTGAAAAGGCCTGGGAAATCCGCAAGGCCGCTTGATTGCTTGAAGCAATCCGGGACGAAAGGTCAATATCTCGTCGACTGTCTTATCAGGCGAGACCGGCCTCGCGCCGGTCTTTTCACATTTGAGCCGACAACGTTGTCCTTTGCTGCCCGCCTGCGTGGGCTTGACACCATTGCCCTTTGCCGAGACCCGAGACTTCAGCGTCAATGCTTTGAAAACACCGACCGCGTTCTTTGTGTCTTTGTGCGCGGGTGCGGCGGTCAAGGCATCACTGAGCGCCGGCCGCCGGAATTTCAGCCGCAGGCTCACGCCCTACGGAGACGCACCAACCGGAACAAACAGCTTGTCGCCATTATGGTCGACTTCCACCAACTCCGGGCTTTGGTTCCTGCACTCCGCAAACCCGCGATGAAAAATGATCGCATTCATATAGGCGAAGGTCATTGCGAGTGCGGCGGTGCGCAATGGGTAGTCGGCAAGAGAATGCACGAGCAAAAACACTACAGAAAGAAACGCTGTCTTTTGAAGGGCGTCTCGGCGAATTTTGGTAAACGCGATCAGAAGAAGGAATAGGTACAACGCCATCAAAATGGCAGCGATCACTCCGCCCTCGAAGGCAAGTTCAAGATACTCATTATGTGCATGGTTTACGTAGGCTCTGAATATCATCTCCTCTTTTTCGTATATCTGGTAGGCCTTCTGAAAATTCCCAAATCCGACTCCGGTGACCCAGTTCTCTTTTATTCCTGCCATCGTCGTGCGGGCAAACTCTGCGCGGTAGGGACCAGGCAGTGGCGCGCGCCTATGGAGCCGTATGCACCCCGGATTTCTTCGGCCTCAACAGCGAGCTGACGCTGCAATATCGCGGCCGGCTCGACGCATCGCGACGGGACGCCGGACCGCCCGGGCTGAGGCGCGATCTGTTCGAGGCGATGAAGCAGGTTGCCCGAACCGGCGACGGACCGCTTGACCAGATCGCTTCGATCGGCTGCTCGATCAAATGGAAGGAGGCCGCATGAATGTCGGCGCAAGCAGGCCGTTTCGGTCTCCGAGGGCGATCCTGTTCGATCTTGACGGCACGCTGATCGATTCGGCGCCCGATATTGCGGCGGCCGTCAACGAACTGCTGGCCGGCAGCGACCTGCCGCCGCTCAGCGTGGATCAGGTCAAGGCCATGATCGGTGGCGGCGTGAAAAAGTTGGTCGAACGGGCTTTCGCGGCATCCGGAGCCCCACTTCTCGCCAGCGCGCTCGAAGAGGCCAACCGCGCCATGGCGCCAATCTACCGCAGACATCTGACCGGCTTGACGAAGCTGATGCCTGGCGTCAGGGAGATTCTCACGCACTTCCACCTGAACGGCACAGCCATGGGCGTCGCCACCAACAAGCCGCAATTGGCGACCCGCGAAATCCTGCTGCATTTCCACTTGACGGAATATCTCGGCGCGATCGTCGGAGGAGACGCGGTGACACACCTGAAACCGGCACCCGACGCTCTGCTGCTGGCGCTCGATCAGCTCGGGGTCGAACCCACCGACGCGCTGATGGTCGGAGACAGCAGCAGCGACGTCGGCGCCGCGCGCGCTGCCGGCATGCCCGTCGTTCTGCTGCGCGGCGGCTACACCCAGATCCCCGTCCAAGAGCTTGGCGCAGACCTTGTCTGCGACAGCCTGCTCGATCTGCCTTCCGCGATGCAGAGGCTACGCGCCGCTGCTTGATCCGCAGCGTCGATTAAAGCATGTCTCCCGAAAGTGGGACCCGGTTTCGAGACAAAGACATGCGTAAAATCAATAGTTTAAAGCGCAGGGAGCGAATCTGAAAGATCGCGACGCGCTTTAAGGAGGCAGTCACCGGCCGATCGTAAATCGAACGGCCGGCGAAGCCGTTGTTTCGAGAATTGCCATTATTTCGAAAATTGCTTGAGATAGGCGATGACGTTGGCCACGTCCTTGTCGTCCTTGAGGCCGGCAAACGCCATCTTCGTGCCTTTCACCATGGCCTTTGGATCATGGAGATAGGTCGTCAGTGTGGGTTCGTCCCATTTGGTGCCGGACTTGCCGGCGGCCACCATGGCTTGGGAATAGCTGAACCCCGGATGCGTGCCGGCCGTCCGGCCGATGACGCCGTTCAACGACGGACCGACTTTGTTCTGGTCCTTGTCCGCGACGTGGCAGACCTTGCATTTCATGAAGACCTTCTCACCCGCCGCGGCATCCTGCGCATGGGATTGGTTCGTAAAAGCCGCAAAGGATGCGACGGCGAAAAATGCGATAGTGCGCATGGCATTTCCTCATTGATCGTCAAGACGCCCCTGATGATTTGCATGCCATTGCTTTGACGAAGTCAACCATACGAAGGTCCACAGCAACTGTCCTTTCGCCTTTGTTGACGGCCTTAGGGCGAACGCGTAGCTTCAGGGTCATTCCGGATTTCCATGGGCACCTCGGGAACCCGGTCAGGCTGAGTTTGTCCAGGCTGATATTTTCCCAGGCAATGGGGCGGGCAGGATTTCGCCAGAGCGGGCGTCTTTGCGCGCAAGAGGTGCTGAATGAATATGGTCGACCTCGTATTGACGGTTTGCCTGAGTGCCAATCCCGGCAATTGCCGAAACGAGCATCTCTATTTCGAGAGCCGCGGCTCGCTGTTCCAATGCATGATCCTGGCGCCCAGCGAAATCGCGAGATGGTCGCAGGAACACCCGCCCTTCAAGGTCAGGCGCTGGAAATGCGCCTTCCCGACGAAGGACCGGGCGATCTGACCGGCGCCCCTGGTTTGTTGCAGTCCCGGGAGGAAACATCATGATTTCGCGCCGGAAAACGCTCCGTTTGGCAGCTCTCGGAACGGCCGCGATACTTGGATCACATCCCATTGCCGCCTCCGCCGCGCCCAAGGTTCGCATTGGCGTGCTGAAGTTCGGCACGGTGAGCTGGGAGCTCGATACGCTGAAGCAACACAAGTTCGACGCGGCCAACGGCATCGATCTGGAGGTTATCTATTTCGCCGGCGAGGATGCGACCAATGTCGCGATACTGGCCGGCGCGATCGATATGATCGTGACCGACTGGCTGTGGGTCTCGCGCCAGCGCTCGGACGGCAGCGATGTCACATTGGCCCCCTATTCGACGGCCGTCGGGGCGATCATGGTGAAGGACGCATCGCCGATGCGCGCGATCACCGACCTCAAGGGAAAGAAGATCGGCGTCGCCGGCGGGCCCCTCGACAAGAGCTGGCTGCTGATCCAGGCGCTGGCCAGACGCGATTACGGTCTCGACCTGCCGGCGATCAGCGACGTCGTCTTTGGCGCGCCGCCGCTGATTTCGGAAAAGGCAATTCAGGGCGAACTCGATGCGGTGCTCAATTTCTGGCATTTTTGCGCCCGGCTCGAGGCCAACGGCTTTCGCCGGCTGATCGGCGCCACCGATGCGGAGAAGGCGCTCGGAGCTGCAGGCCCGGTATCCGCGATCGGCTATGTATTCCACGACAAATGGGCCAACGAAAATCCGCAAGTCGTCCGCGGCTTCCTCCAGGCTTCGGCGCAGGCCAAGGATCTGCTGGCAAGATCCGACGAAGAGTGGCTGCGCCTTGCGCCGATTGTCCGCGCAGAAGGCAAGGAACTGGCAAAGCTGCGCGACCGCTATCGCGAGGGCATCCCCAGGCGGCCGGTCGCCGAGGAAGCGGCCGACGCCGGCAGGCTCTATCGTGTGCTGGCCGGGATCGGCGGCGAAAAGCTGGTCGGCAGCGCGCCGGAGATGGCGCCGGGCACGTTCTGGCAGGAACCGGCGAAATGACCGCAGGAGACACCGGCGACCGCACGCCTGGCGACACTGCCAGCCGTTCCGACCCTCGAGCGACGCTGATGCCCGCGCTGACGGTGGTGGCCTCCCTGCTCGGGCTTTGCCTGCTGTGGAGCCTGGCGGCGAATGCCTGGCCGAGCCGAGCCTTTCCGGGGCCGGGACAGGTCTGGCAGGTATTGCTGAGGGAGGCGGCGAGCGGCGATCTCTTCTACCATCTCGGCGCAACTCTCGGCAGGGTTGCCGCGGCATACATCGTTGCGATGATCGTCGGATCGGTGATCGGCATTCTCCTCGGCAGCTACCGCGGCGCGGACCGGTTCTTCAACCCCTGGGTAATCCTGTTCCTCAATATCCCTGCGCTGGTGATCATCGTGCTGGCCTACATCTGGTTCGGCCTCAATGAGGTGGCGGCGATAGGCGCGGTTGCCGTGAACAAGATCCCGAATGTCGTGGTGACCATGCGCGAGGGCGCCAGGGCGCTGGACCCGAGTTACGCCGAAATGGCGGCTGTGTACCGCTTCGGGCCGCTCGACCGCGTTCGCCACATCCTGCTGCCGCAGCTGCAGCCCTACCTGGCCGCGGCCTCGCGTTCCGGCATCGCCCTCATCTGGAAGATCGTTCTGGTGGTCGAACTGCTCGGCCGCTCCAATGGTGTGGGCTTCCAGATCTATCTCTATTTCCAGCTTTTCGACGTCGCTGCCATTCTCGCCTACACGCTGGCGTTCGTGGCGGTGATGCTCGTCGTCGAACTTCTTCTGGTGCAGCCCGTTGAACGACATGCAACCCGTTGGCGCCGTCGTCCCGCTTAGGGTCGACATCGCCGAAAAGACCTTCAGGTCCGCGCAAGGCGTCTCGGTCACGGCGCTCAAGAACCTTTCCTTCGAGGTCCGGCAAGGCGAATTCGCTTGCCTGCTCGGGCCATCGGGGTGCGGCAAGACCACGACGCTGCGTATTCTGCTTGGGCTCGACAGGCAGTTTTCCGGCTCTTTCCAGCTGCCTGAAGGCGGCTCGAACCGCATAGCCGCCGTGTTTCAGGAACCCACCCTGCTGCCCTGGCGGACGGTGGAGGAGAATGTCAGGCTGGCGCTGCCGAAAGACCTGCGAACGAAAAATCTCGACGGGCTGTTTGACACGCTCGGTCTCGCCGGCATGCGCTCGCTCTATCCGGCGGAGCTTTCGCTTGGCCTTGCACGAAGGGCAGCCCTTGCCAGGGCCTTCGCGACCGAACCGGCGGTGCTTTTCCTGGACGAGCCCTTCGTCTCGCTCGATGGGCGGACCGCCGAGCAGCTCCGTCACCTGCTTCTTACGGTATGGTCGGCCCGGCCTACGACCGCGCTGATGGTGACGCACAACCTGACCGAGGCCCTGACGCTGTCGGATCGCATCATCGTGCTCGCGCCGCGGCCCGCGCATGTGCTCGGCATTTTCGACGTAAGCCTGCCCAGGCAGCACCGCAGCCCAGAGGCAACGAGCGACCTTTTGCGGTCGTTCCATCAGCAATTTCCAGGCGTGACCTGATCACCCTGCAGCGGGCCGGGATGCCCTTGATGGGCGACGTGTTAGAAGCAACGCACGTCGGCTTCCGCCTGCGCCCGCTTCAACTCCGTTCGCGCGGCTTTCGCCGGTGCGCTTTCGCGAAACAGGCCTGCATTCTCGCCTGTCGTCAGAGACATGCTCTTGAAGGTCTCGGCCCTCTCATAATGGTCGTAAGGAAGGATCGAGGCGATGACATCGATCGAGCAGGAACAACTCTCCAACGCCTGACGTGTCTGGCCATTTGTCTGCATGCAGCCGAGCACATAGTCGACAATCGTCGCCGTCGGGTAGTCTCCCGCAGCGCCTGCCGGGTTTGCAAGGACTATTGTCGACGAAAGGAGGAGCGGCAGGATCGAAAATCCAACATATCTGACCATGAGAAATTCCTCCTGTTGCCTGGGCGCGGTGCGGCGAGACAGCATCGTCGCGCCCAGTTGGCGACATGCCGCGAGCCCGGTCAACCTCTCACCGCCTCCATATAGGACCAAAGGAGGAATGCCCTGCCCGTCCTCAACAGCGATCGAGGGCAGCTTGGTGATTCGCCACGCACCTATTTTCCTGAGTTCTTTTCACGCCCCCCCTTACTAACGGCAGCCAAGGATGTCACAACCGGCAACTTTGGTAAAATATGCATTCAATAAAGATCAATCCAATTATAATTGTAAATACAGATCAGTATGAATTTTATATATATCGGAGCTTAAGTCAAGCTTTTGGCAACCCTCCATCAAGAGGTTTATTTATATGTCTTCTTTATATTGCGTCGCAACATTTGTATGCTGCAATGCAAAACCATCACGGGGGTTTTTCCTTGCCTGGCATTATGCGATGACATAGCTTTACCTTGTTTCCGGCTTCAAGGACGTCGCCGTAATAAGGGAGCGGCGGCAGTCTTTCGTAGGCCAATCGGGCGGGTGTAGGGCTAGGTCGACTGAGTTGAGAGCAGAAATGCGCCTCTGCTAGTTTGATCTAGGTCGTGACACGCTGCCGGAAATACTTCCCAAATTGAATTGATTGGACGAGCTCTTGTGAGCTTTAAGATCGATTTCTCGTTGTGAACCTGGGAGGATTTTGATGCGCGCACTAACGCAAGCAACCTACATTGTATCGACCTCGGCGCTACTGTCGTTTGGCGCGCTCTATACGGCGTCAGCCAACGAAGAGCTCGCGAAAATGGCCAAAAATCCGAAAGACTGGGTGATGCAGACGGGTGATTACGCCAACACTCGTTACTCCCCGCTCAAGCAGATCACCAAGGAGAACGTGAAGAACCTGCAGGTCAAGTGGACCTTCTCGACCGGCGTGCTGCGCGGCCATGAGGGCGGACCGCTGATTGTCGGCGATGTGATGTATGTTCACGCGCCGTTCCCGAACACCGTCTACGCTCTCGATCTCAACAAGGACGGAAAGATCCTCTGGAAGTACGAGCCCAAGCAGGACGCGAACGTCATTCCGATCATGTGCTGCGACACGGTCAATCGCGGCGTTGCCTATGCACCTGCCGATGGCGACCGCCCGGCGATGATCTTTCTTAATCAGGCTGACACCAACCTCGTCGCGCTCGACGCCAAGACCGGAAAGCTTATCTGGACAGCCAAGAACGGCGATGAGACCAATGGTGGAAAGGGCGAATCCGGCACGTCGGCGCCCGTGGTCGTCAAGGACAAGGTTCTCGTCGGTATTTCCGGGGCGGAATTCGGCGTCCGCGGCTGGATAGCCGCCTACAATCTGAAGGACGGCAAGCTCGCCTGGAAGGCCTATTCGGAAGGTCCGGATGCAGACACCTTGATCGACCCCCAGAAGACCACGCAGCTCGGCAAGCCGGTGGGAAAGGACTCCGGCACCAATACCTGGGAAGGCGAACAGTGGAAGACGGGCGGCGGCACGACATGGGGCTGGTATTCCTATGATCCCAAGCTGAACCTCGTCTACTACGGTACCGGCAATCCCTCGACGTGGAACCCGGTCCAGCGTCCCGGAGACAATCGCTGGGCTATGACCATCTTCGCCCGCGATGCCGACACCGGCATGGCCAAATGGGTCTACCAGATGACCCCGCACGATGAGTGGGACTATGACGGCGTCAACGAGATGATCCTTGTCGACGACATGGAGATCAAAGGCAAGAAGCACGACGTGCTGGTGCATTTCGACCGCAATGGTTTCGCCTACACCATGGATCGCGCCACCGGCGACCTTCTCGTCGCCGAAAAATATGATCCGGCGGTGAACTGGGCCACCAAGATCAACATGGATCCGAAGAGCGACAAGTACGGTCGTCCAGAGGTCGTTCAGAAATACTCACCCCAGGCGAACGGTGAAGATACCAACACCACCGGTATCTGCCCCGCCGCGCTGGGAACGAAGGACCAGCAGCCGGCTACCTACTCGCCGAAGACGGGCCTGTTCTACGTGCCGACCAACCATGTCTGCATGGACTACGAGCCTTACAAGGTGAGCTACACGGCCGGTCAGCCTTACGTGGGCTCTACCGTGTCGATGTATCCCGCACCTGGCGGCGACAGCATGGGCAACTTGATCGCCTGGGATGCCGCCAAGGGCAAGATCGTCTGGTCGAAGCCCGAGCAGTTCTCGGTGTGGTCCGGGGCGCTCGCGACGGCCGGCGACGTGGTCTTCTACGGCACGCTCGAAGGCTACATCAAGGCGGTCGATAAGAACGGCAAGGAACTCTACAAGTTCAAGACCCCGTCCGGCATCATCGGCAACGTCACGCCCTTCGAGCATGACGGCAAGCAGTACATCGCCGTTCTGTCCGGCGTCGGCGGATGGGCCGGCATCGGTCTGGCAGGCGGATTGCTTTCGCCCGACCAAGCCGCGGCCTGGCACGGCGCCGTCGATCAGGGCCGTGCGCAAGGCGACCAGGCCACAGTCGTCGGAACCGCGGGTCTCGGAGCAGTCGGCGGCTACGCTGCACTTGCCGACTACACGACGCTGGGCGGCCAGCTGACCGTCTTCGGTCTTCCGGACTGACAGCCGGGAATGGCCTTAGAGCGAAGGCCTGAAAACAGGAGAGCCCGGATAACCCGAAGGTACTTCCGGGCTCTCGATCTGCCGCGCATCCGAAACATCGATCAATGCCGCGGCGTAACGGCAAACCCTTTGTCCTTGGCAAAATAAGGAAGCGTCTGAATGTCTGTTCGCATTGTAATTTCCGTTCTCGCCCTGGCTCTTCTGCCTCTGGCCAGCTCAAGTCTGGCCCGGGCCGAGGACAGTGCCGATAAAGCCAAGGCGGTGAAGGAAGAAGGCGGCAAGTATTTGGACGCGGATGGGAACCCGACCTACAAGATCGAGAATGGAACCGTGGATTGGTACACGTTCAGCGGTTACCGCCGCTATCACTCGGACTGCCATGTCTGTCACGGACAGGACGGAACGGGTTCAAGCTACGCGCCGGCCCTGGCCAACAGCCTCAAAAACATCGACTACCCCACTTTCCTCTCGATCGTCGCCCAGGGCCGGAAGAATACCGGCAACGGCAAGGAAAACGTCATGCCTGCCTTCGGCGATAACAAGAACGTCTACTGCTATCTGGACGATCTCTACGTCTATCTGCGCGCTCGTGCCGATGGCGCAGCACCCCGCGGCAGGCCGCCCAAGCACGAAGACAAGGCCAAGGCGGCGAAGGATGCCGAAGCATCCTGCATGGGAGGATGAAGTGACCGGCTGCGTTGCATCGAAGGCGCGCGTCGTTCTGCCCATTCTCGGCGCGCTCGCCCTGCTGCCGTCGAGCGCCTTGGCGCAAGGCGCCGGCCTCGGTGCTGCGGGAGAGCTGGTCGATCCCGACATTCTACGCGTCTGCGCCGATCCTTCGAACATGCCGTTTACCGACCAGAGCGGCCAAGGCTTCGAAAACAAGCTGGCCGAGCTGGTTGCCAGGAAGACAGGGCGGAAGTCGGTCGCCTACACATGGTTTCCGACCGTCATCGGTTTCGTGCGCAACACGCTCGGAGCCAACCGATGCGACGTCATCATGGGCTATGCCCAAGGTGATCCGCTGGTGCAGAACACCAATGCCTACTATCGCTCCTCCTATGTGCTTGTGCATCCGAAGGGCGACGACCTCGAGGGTTGCGAGACGATCGAGGATCCGAGACTCATCGGCAAGAGGATCGGTGTCGTCGAACGCACGCCGCCAACTGCCAACATGGCCGCCAACAAACTCTTGCGAACGGCAAAAATCTACCCGTTGGCCGTCGACACGCGCGTCACCCCGTCGATGGCAGAGGTTGTGATCAAGGACATGCTGGCCGGCAAGATCGACGCGGCGATCCTGTGGGGGCCGATGGCAGGCTACTATGTCAAACAACTCAAGGCGAACGTTACGATGGTCCCACTGGTCAAAGAAAAGACCGGCTCGCGTATGTCCTACCGCATCACCATGGGAGTGCGTCCATCTGACCAGGAATGGAAGCGTACGCTCAACAAAGTGATCCGGGAAAACCAGGCGGAGATAAACAAGCTCCTGCTCGACTACAACGTGCCGCTGATCGACGAACATGACAACCCGATCACGGCGGCGCCGGGATGAGATTGACCGGCGCGAGACGGCACAGGTGATGGAGGTAAGGAAGCGATCTTTGAGACAGGCAGTTATGCCATTCATGTTTGTTTCTATTGTTTGAGAACCCAGTGTTTCATTTGTCCATTTGTGAGGTGATGGACGAGCCATTGCACCGCCCGCAATGGCGCCAACGACATGACCGGCCCCTTCGGGCTGGCAGAAGAGGAGAATGCCATGAAGAAAAAGAGCTGGAAGAAACCGACCATGTGCCAGGTTGCTGCGGGCTTCGAAATTTCGCGGTATCTGCCTGCTGAAATTCCTCCCAGGAAGTAGGCCGCAGAGGTGCGTGTCCCTGACAATAGGGGCACGCACCCCTTGCCGTGTGAGGTCTTCGCGACGGGCTTTGCCGCGGGAAACGTTGGCGCGAAGCCGTTTGACATCGAGAATTTCCTGCCGGTCAGATGGGCCGCGGAGCAGGCATTGCAATGCGCGTGAAGATCATCGGATCGGCGGCGGGAGGCGGCTTTCCGCAATGGAACTGCAATTATCGCCTGAGCCGCGCGGCTCGCAGCGGGACTGCGGGTGTGCATTCACGAACCCAATCGTCCATTGCCGCATCGGCGGACGGGACTGGCTGGGTTCTCTTCAACGCGTCGCCCGACATTCGCCAGCAGATTGCGCAAACGCCTGAACTCCAGCCCGCATACGACGCGCCGCTGCGTTCGACGCCCATCCGCGCGGTGGTGCTGACCAACGCCGACGTCGACCATATCGCCGGCCTGCTCAGCCTGCGAGAACGACAGCCTTTCGCAATCTATGCAACGGCACAGGTGCTGGCGACGCTGGAGGCGAATTCGATCTTCAATGTTCTCGATCCGCAGATCGTGCCGCGGCGCCTCCTGACGCCGACGGAGGAACTGGCGATCCGCGATGCGGACGGCCGCGAGACCGGCATGGTCGTGGAAAGCTTTCCCGTGCCTGGGAAGATCGCACTCTATCTCGAGCAAAGAGACGATCCAGGCGCCGACTTCAGCTCCGATACGGGCGACACGATCGGAGTCCGTATCACCGGGGCCGGCAGCCGCGGCGCTGTCTTCTATATCCCGGGCTGCGCGGGCGTCGATGCTGCGCTCCGCGCTCGTCTGGCCAATGCCGCCTGCCTGCTGTTCGACGGCACCGTCTACACGGACGACGAGATGATCACTGCCCGCGTCGGCCCGAAAACCGGTGCGCGCATGGGCCACATCGCAATGTCTGGAGAAGCGGGTTCGATTGCCGGTTTGGCCGATGTGAAGATCGGCCGCCGTGTCTTCGTCCATATCAACAACACCAATCCGGTTCTCGACGAGAATTCCGCCGAACACGCGGCGGTCAAAGCGGCTGGCTGGGAAGTCGCCAGCGATGGGATGGAGATGGAATTTTGAGCGATTTTCACGATGCAGCCAAAGGTGGCCTGTCCAAGAGCCAGCTCGAGGCCGTGCTGCGGCAGGTCGGTGACGAGCGCTATCACAACCATCATCCTTTCCATCACAGAATGACCAGTGGCGCGCTGTCGAAGGCCGAAATGCAGGCCTGGGCGCTGAACCGCTATTGCTACCAGGCCGTCATTCCGCGCAAGGACGCCATGATCCTGGCGCGTGCCGAGGATCCGGCGTTTCGCGCCGCCTGGCGCAAACGCATCGAGGACCACGACGGCGAGGACGGCTGGAGCGGCGGCATCGCGCGCTGGCTGCATCTGGCCACCTCGCTCGGGCTCGATGCCGAGGCCGTCAAGAGCGAAAGGCTGGCGCTGCCGGCGACCCGTTTCGCCGTCGGCGCCTACCTTTCCTTCTGCACGAACCGGACGCTGCTCGAGGCGGTCGCATCGTCGCTGACCGAGATGTTCTCGCCGACCATCATCGGTGAGCGGGTGCCGGCGATGCTGGCGAAATACGACTACATCACAGAGGACACGCTGGGCTATTTCAGCCGACGGCCCCAACAGGCATCGCGCGACGCCGAGTTCGCCCTCGCCTACGTGCTCAGCCATGCCGATACGGCCGAACGCCAGCAGCAGGCGATCGATGCGCTGGTGTTCAAATGCGATATACTGTGGGCCATGCTCGACGCGCTTCAACATGCCTATGGTTCGCCGGGAAACATACCGCCCGGCGCCTTCCGCCCGGAGGCAGCCTGATGATGACGCTGCGCGAAAGAGCCATCGTGTCGTTGCGATCGGTGCCATCGCTGCCGAAGCATGTGCGCATACAGTACGACCCCGTGCGGCAGGCCTTCGCCGTGCTTTCGCCGGAGAAGGTGTTCTGGCCGAACGAAATCAGTCTCGACATATTGCGCCGCTGCGATGGGCGATCCACGGTCGGCCACATCATCGCCGATCTTGCCTCCGATTATGACGCCGATCAGGAGGCCGTGGCGGCCGACGTCATCGCCTTCCTGCAGGAATGGTCGGACAAGCTGCTGGTGAAGCTATGAGCGAGCCCGTTCTCCCTCCGATCGGCATGCTGGCGGAACTGACGCATCGCTGCCCGCTGCAGTGCCCTTATTGCTCCAATCCGCTCGAATTGCTGAAGGCCAATCGCGAGCTCGACACGCAGACTTGGCTCGATCTCTTCTCGCAGGCCGCCGATCTTGGCATTCTGCAGGTGCATCTGTCCGGCGGCGAGCCGACGCTGCGCCGCGACCTCGAGCAATTGATCGCCGGGCTTTCGGCGCGCGGTGTCTACACCAACCTGATCACCGCCGGCGTCGGCATTGCCGAAGGCCGCATCGAGGCCTTTGCCGAAGCCGGTCTCGACCACTTGCAGTTAAGCTTTCAGGGTGCTCGTCCGGCCACGACCGACCGTATCGGCAACCACGGCGGCAGCCACGAAAAGAAGCTGGAGACGGCACGCCGCACCCGCGCGGCCGGGCTGCCGCTCACCATCAATGCGCCGATCCATCGTCACAACATCGAGGAAGTGCCCGAATTCATCGATCTGGCCCTTTCGTTGGGCGCGGAGCGGCTCGAGATCGCCAACGTGCAGTATGCCGGCTGGGCGCTGGCCAATCGCGATATGCTGATGCCCGAACGTGCCGCGGTCGAGCGGCAGGCGGACATTGTCGCGGCGGCTCAGGAACAGCTAGCCGGCGTTATGAACATCGACTTCGTCACGCCCGACTATTTTGCCATCTATCCCAAGCCGTGTATGGGCGGCTGGGCGCGCGATGCGTTCATGGTGGCTCCGGACGGTACCGTGTTGCCATGCCATGCCGCGCAGACGATTCCTTCGCTCCACTTCGAGCGTTTCGGCGAGCGCACGCTTGCCGAAATCTGGACCGATTCACCAGCGTTCAATGCCTTCCGCGGCACCGGATGGATGCAGGAGCCCTGCCGAAGCTGCGAGCGTCGCGAGATCGACTGGGGCGGCTGCAGGTGTCAGGCGATGGCGATTGCCGGCGATGCCGCGGCTACGGATCCAGCCTGCATCAAGTCGCCGATCCACAACCACATGGCGATACTGGCCGACGCCGCGCTGGCACAGGCAGCGCCGGAGAGAAATGGCGCGGAAAGTTTCATTTTCCGGCGGATCGGCGCCACAACTCGACCTGACAAAAGCGCTTGATCAACCACGCTTTGCCCGCCCCCGTCGATGGCGTGCCGTGGAGCCACTGATTATGTCGGATGCCGGTGGGACTGCAGCAGCACGACATCGGCACCCTGGCGACAAAACGCGGAGATTCCGGGCGCGGGCGGCACGCTCATCCGCGGCGAATGCTCCATCGCGCTCAGCCCGCTTCCGCCGAGGCCCGGAACGCAGTCCGGCTTCGAAGCCAGCGTCAAGTTCGCAACCGCAAGCGAGTCGAAGTCGTTGCATTCTGCAGCATAAACATTTCAAGCGTGACTTAGACCGCTGTTTGCTGCAGTCATACTCCTCCCACGGACCACCCGCTCAGCCTGCGAGGGCTGGAGAAATCAAGTCCGAGCCAACCTGCTGAAAACCGGGCACACCGCATAGTTTCAGACCGGTCGCGATTTCGTCGAGCAGGACGTCCAAGACCCGCTCGACGCCTGCTCGTCCCTCCACGGCTCCAAACAGCGCCGCCCGGCCGATGGCGGCAGCGGCCGCTCCGCGGGCTTTTGCCTTGATGACGTCCATATGCCCGTCCGGATGCCGGAATCGATCAGGATCGGAACCCGGCCGCCGACTGCATCCCGCACCATTGTGATCGCGTCTATGCTCGAAACCGCCCCGTCCAATTGGCGACCGCCGTGGTTGGACATCCAGATCCCGTCCGCGCCCTCCGCAATTAGCCTCGCCGCATCGCCGGGGTGCAGGACGCCCTTGACGATCAGCGGCCCCTTCCACCAGTCGCGGATCGTCCGGAACTCGTTCCAGTCGAAACCAGCGTGGAGGTTGCGACCGACGCGCGCGGCGATCGTCAGCCCCGCGCCGGTATCGCCCAGATAGCCGCGCACATTCTCGAATTGCGGGAAGCCACCGCGAAGCAGCCGAAGCGACCATCCCGGATGCGCGGTCCCTTCGATCAGGTGCCGCAGGCAAGGCCGCAGCGGGATCGAAATTCCGTTCCTCAGATCCTTTTCGCGCTTGCCGCCCGTCTGGAGGTCGACGGTGACGACGAGCGCGGAATAGCCGAACTCCTCCGCCTGACGCACCAGCCTGTGATTGAAATCGAAATCCTTCAGCACATAGAGCTGAAACCAAAGCGGCCCCTGGACGGCCCTTGCCATCCGCTCGATGCCGGTCGTCGCCATGGTCGACAGCGTGTAGGGAATGCCCCGAGCCGCTGCCGCCGTGGCAATCGCGATATCGGCGCCGGGGCGCACCAGCGCGCAGGATCCCATCGGGCTGATCACCAGCGGCGTCGGATAGGTCTTGGACCACAATGTCGTGGTCAAATCCGGCCGGGACACGTCGGTCAAAACACGGGGCACCAGCCGGATACGCTCGAAGCCTGCGCGGTTGTCCCGCAAGGTCAGTTCCTGGCCTGCCCCGCCATCGACGAACTCGAAGATGGATTTCGGCAGCCGGCGGCGCGCCAACTGGCGAAAATCCTCCACCGATATGTTTCGATCGAGCCGCCCCATCGCGTCAAGCTGCGAGCCGGTCGCAGACGTTCCCGGTGATTTCCGCGGTCGATGACTTTCCCTTCAGATCGGCGCTGAGCCATCCACTCGCCAGGCACGCTTCCGTCACACGGCGGATTTGTTCGGCGGCCCGGCGCAGCCTTTCGTCGTCATGTCCGCGGCCGAGCCAGTCGAGCATGGCCGCCGCCGACAGGATCGTCCCGTAGGGATTTGCGATCCCCTTGCCGGCAATGTCCGGCGCGGACCCGTGCGCGGCCTGGAAGAAGCCCTTTGCGTCGCCGACCTCCGCCGAGGGTGCCATGCCCATTCCGCCGACCGTCGCCGCCGCCAGGCGAGACGCCGCCGGTGGAGGCGACATTGAGAATGGCGCCGGATTTGACGGATTTGAAATGCGGGACCACCGCGCGGGCGCCGTTGTATATCGAACGCATGTTGACGTTGGCGATGCGGTCGAACAGGCCTTCGTCCATCGTCTCCAGGGGCAAGGGCGGCTGCGCGACACCGGCATTGTTGACCAGTATGTCGAGCCCGCCGAAGGCCGAGCGGGCCAGATCGGCGGCGGCCGCAAAGCTCTCAAGCGTCGAGACGTCGCCGGTGATCGGCCGCACCTTGTCGCCGGCTTCGCGGCTGACGCGCACCGCGGCGGCTTCGTCACGGTCCATCAGCACGACCGACGCGCCCTCTGCCACGAATTTGTTGACGATGCCTTCGCCAAATCCCGATCCGCCACCGGTGACGATGGCGACTTTGCCAGCAAGTCTCATATCTGGTCCTCCGTTGCTGGAACCATCGGGGAAGACGCGCGCGTTTCACAGTCCGATTATCTGAACGCCCTTTTAGCTTTCCTTGTTTGAGGTCACCCGCACCGGGAGTAATAGTCGGCGCGAAATTGCCAGGAGGAGACGATGACGCTGAACTTCGACCCGAAGGCGAAGGCCACCACGCTCTACCATGGCGAGTTCCGGCCGATGTTCATCGGCGGCAGGTGGGTCGCGGCGCAGTCCGGCCAGGAGATGCAAGCGCTGAACCCGGCGACGGGCGAAGTGTTGGCGACGGTGCCGCGCGGCTCGGCCGCCGATATCGACGCGGCGGTAGCCGCGGCGCGCGCGGCCTTCGAAGGCCCCTGGTCCAAATTCTCGCCCTACGAACGGCAATGCGTGCTGCTCAGGATCGCCGACCTGTTCGAGAAGCATTGGGAAGAGCTTAGCGTCTCCGACACGCTCGACATGGGGCTGCCGATCACACGCACGTTGGCCAACCGGCGCCGGGTCATCGGCATGCTGCGCTTCTATGGCGGCATGGCGACCGCGCTGCATGGCGAGGCGATCGACAATTCCATTCCGGGCGAGATCGTCACCTTCACCCGGCGTGAGCCGGTCGGCGTCGTCGGCGCGATCATTCCCTGGAATGCCCCGACCGCCGCCTCGGTCTGGAAGATCGCGCCGGCTTTGGCCACAGGCTGCACCATCGTGCTGAAGCCGTCGGAGGAGGCGTCGCTGACGCCGCTGCTGATCGCGCGGCTGATGCAGGAAGCCGGCGTGCCCGACGGCGTCGTCAACGTCGTCACCGGAACCGGTGCCGAGGCCGGCGCGCGGCTCGCCGAGCATCCGGATGTCAACAAGATCGTCTTCACCGGCTCGACGCTTACTGGTCAAGCGATCGCCCGGGCGGGTGTCACCAACCTCAAGCGCGTCTCGCTCGAGCTCGGCGGCAAGTCGCCGATCATCGTCTGCCGCGACGCCGATATCGACAAGGCGGTTCCGGTCGCGGCCATGGCGGTGTTCGTGCATTCGGGCCAGATCTGCATTGCCGGCTCGCGGCTGTTCGTGGCGCGCGAGATCCACGACGAGTTCGTCCGCCGGGTCGCCGAGTTTGCCGGCAAGCTGCGCATCGGCCACGGTATCGAGGCGGAAACCGAAATCGGCCCGCTCATCAATGCAAGGCAGGCCGGCAAGGTGGAAGGCTACATCAAGGCCGGCAGCGACGAGGGCGCTGAACTGGTTGCCGGCGGATCGCGACTGACGGGCGAGCTCTATGACGGCGGCAACTTCATCGCGCCGACCGTCTTCGGCGCGGTGTCGGACAAGATGACGATCGCGCGGGAAGAGATTTTCGGGCCGGTCATTTCGGCGATGCCCTTCGACACGCTGGATGAGGTGGTCGCGCGGGCCAACGCAACGCCTTACGGTCTGGCGGCCGGTATCTTCACCACCAATCTCGGCACGGCGCACAAACTCGCGCGGCGCGTCAAGGCCGGCTCGGTCTGGGTCAACATGTACCACGCCATCGACCCGGCCGTGCCGTTCGGCGGCATGAAGATGTCCGGCTACGGCCGCGAGGGCGGCGTCGAGCATCTGCACGAATATCTGGAAACCAAGTCGGTCTGGATCCAGACTGACTAAACCGAACGCGCCGGAAACGTCAGTGGGCGAGCTCGCGCAGATTGGTGCGGATCAGGTTCATCAGCTGCTCGGAAAAAGAGTGATGCACATAGCCCCGCGCGGTGATGATGGTCGATGCCGCGGCCGACCACAATCAGACCCATGCCGACTGCCAGCGTGCCGAGGATCGAGACGTTCTTGAGGATGGCGATGATGTTCACTTGGCTCAGGAAATTGTTGAGCGTCGCCGAGAACACGATGAAGAGGACGATCGAGATCGCAACGACCACGAGTTCCTGCGACGCCTTGAAGCCAAGGCGCCTGCCGTCCGATTTGCCCGAACCAGGCATTTTCTTCCTCCCAGGCAGCCTGTGGTTGGCGCCTTCCTCAGGCAACCGGCTGCTCCGGAATCCTCCCAAGACACCCGAGCCGTTCGCCTCGTTGGGACAATTACGACTGGAGAGGCAGCGGACAATTTCGTTTTTCTGACACGCTGTGCAGTTTGCTGGCGCGCGAGGCCTATCCGGAGCCGATGTCGCGCTGCGCCTTCAGAGCCGAGAGCGGTCTGACAGCCAATATGCGTGAAGCGGTCCGCGTCATGCAGGTTGGCGAAAGAAGAGAGGTTCTTCAGTCGAAGAAGCCCGCATCCTCTTCCCTGAGATATTTCCTGGCTGCTTCGGCGTCGATATCGAGACCTAGCCCCGGCGCTTCCAGCAAGTCCACCATGCTGTCCTTAACGATCTGCGACGGCAGGCCGATGACGAGGTCCTCCCACCAGGGGTCGGAGGCGCTCGGATACTCGAAGGCGATGTAGTTGGCGGGCAAGGTGGCGCAGACATTGATAAGCGCGCCGAGGCCGAGCAGGCCGTTCGCGGTTCCGTGCGGCGCCATCAGGATCGAGTGCATGTAGGCGTGCTCGGCAACCCATTTGAGCTCGGCAATGCCGCCGACATCGGCAGGATCGGGGCCGATGACGCGCACCGCCTGAGTCTCGATCAGCTCCTTGAAATTGTGCCGCAGGTAGATCTGCTCACCGGTATGGATCGGCGTCGAGGTGGAGGTGGTCAGCTCCCGATAAGCCTGCGGATTGACCCACGGCACATAGTCGCCCGTCAGCATGTCCTCGAGCCACATCAAATTGTATTTCTCGACCGCGCGGGCGAACTTGATCGCATCGGGCAGCATCCAACCCGGGCCGCAGTCGAGCGCCAGGCTGACCTTGTCGCCCAGCACTTCCTTCATCGCGATCACACAGTCGAGCATGTGATTGAAACCGCGCTCGCTGATCACGCCCTGATCCATGGCGCCGTGATAGCCGGCCTTCTTCTGCGTCACGCCGTAGTGGAAGCCTTCTATGCTGTCCTTCATGTTGGAGTGGAACGAGATGCCTTGCTTGATCATGAAGAAGTTCTGCGGCTGCTCCATCATCCATTTGACGTCGGCGGCGTAGTCCTCCGGCCGGTCGCCCGAGCGCTTGCGGCGGATCGAGCCGTTGTAGACGCGCACCTTGTCGCGCACCTTGCCGCCAAGCAGTTTGTAGACCGGCACGCCCGCGGCCTTGCCGGCTATGTCCCACAGCGCGTGCTCGATGGCGCTTACCGCCGCGCCATAGGGCTTGAACGAGCCGCGCTGGCGGATCTTCAGCATCACCCGCTCGACGTCGGTCGGATCCTCGCCGATCAGCGCCTCGCGGAAATGCAGCACAAAGGGCTTGAGGTAGCTCTTAGTGAACTCGACTTCGCCAAGGCCATAGAGACCCTCGTCGGTCACGATGCGCACGATCGGATGCTTGCCTATGACGGCGCAGCGCAGGTCGGTGATCTTCATGGCGCAGTCCTATTTCACAGACGAGAAAGCTGTCGGCGTGAGCAGCTGGCTGTTGATATTGGCAATGATCTGCCCGTCGCGCTCAGACTCGTCCCGGGCCCTGTGCCATGCCGGATCGGTGACGAAAGCCGCCCATTTCGCCTCACGCTCGGCCAGCGATTCCCAGGCGAGGAAATAGGTGAGGCGATTGCTGTTTTCGCCGATCGCCGTGGTGAAAAACCCGGCTTGGCGGATGCCATGCCTCTCCCAGATGGCCAGCGTTTGGTCGGAAAAGCGCATGAGCAAAGCCGGCAGCCTGCCCGGCAGGCAGTCATAGATACGCAGTTCGTAGATCATGGTTTCGTCCGTTTCTTTCTTCGCCTCTCCCTTGGGAGAGGTCGACACGAATGGTCGGTCGTTGGCCCTGTGAACCTGGGGGAATGAGGGCAGAGGTCCTGGGCTAACTCCAGGTCCGGTCCCAGCTATATTCATTGTCCCAATGCTCGGTGGATTGCCATATCCCTGTGACACCGGGCTGCAGATGCTGGCTGATCACCTCGTCGACCACATCGTCTATGCCCAGCCCCGGTCTGTCCGGAACGGTGATGAAGCCGTCCTTCACAAGCGGCTTGGGAAGGCCTGTGACGATGTCGTCCCACCAGTCGACATCGGCGGAATGGTATTCGAGCGCCATGAAGTTCTCGGTCGCGGTCGCGACATGCGCCGCGGCCATCGCGGCGATCGGGCTTTCGGCCATGTGGATCGCCATCGCAACGCCGTGGTCCTGCGCCATGTCGCCGATCTTCTTGGTCTCGAGGATGCCGCCGCTGGTGAGCAGGTCCGGGTGGATTATGGAGAGGCCGCCGCTCTTCAGCAGAGGCTCGAAACCCTCCTTGAGATAGATATCCTCGCCGGTGCAGATCGGCACCGAGGTCGCTTGCTGCAATTGCCGGTACTGCTCGGTGTATTGCCAGGGAATCACGTCCTCGAGCCAAGCCGGCACGTATTTCTCGATACGGCGCGACAGGCGAATGCCGTCCTGCAGCGAGATGTGGCCGACGTGATCGATGGCTAGAGGGATCTCGAAGCCGATGACCTCGCGGACCTCGTGGATATATTGCTCGAGCAGGTCTATGCCCTTTTCGGTGAAATGCAGGCCCGTGAACGGGTGCTGCACGTTCTGCGCATCGTAGGCGAGATTGCGGGCCTTGCGCTCCTCGAGCGTGCCGCCGCGGCCGCGCGGATTGGCGCGAAACCCTTCGAGCGCGCCGGCGGGCGCTGTCACGGCGCCCGGAATGTGGGCGATCTGCATCAGACCCAGGTCCATCTTGAGGAAGGTGAAGCCGCGCTCCATGCGCGCCTTGAGGCGCTTGCCGGTTTCGGTGCCGCTCGGCTTTTCCGCATCGGTATCGCAGTAGACGCGCACGTGATCGCGAAACTTGCCGCCCAGCATCTGGTAGATGGGGACGCCATAGGCCTTGCCGGCGAGATCCCAGAGCGCAATCTCAACCGCCGACACGCCGCCGCCCTGCCGCCCATGACCGCCGAATTGCTTGATGCGGCGGAACAGGCGGTCGATATCGCAAGGATTCTCACCGAGCAGCCGGCTTTTGAGCATCAGCGCGTAGGTGGCGCTTGCGCCGTCGCGCACCTCACCAAGCCCAACAATACCCTGGTTGGTGTAAATCTTGAGCAGCGCCGAGGTGAACGGCGCGCCGACGATTTCGGCCACCCGCATGTCGGTGATGCGAAGGTCGGACGGCTTGGAGTTCGTGTTCACCCGATTGAGGGCCTCGTCGGCTCCACCCGTCTTTGGCATGACTTATCCTCGTTCTGGTAGATTGGTTCATGCCCCGCACGTGGGGCGGCGCAGAGCGCTGCTAGCCCAGCTCAATCTCGTGGGCCTGCAGGTATTCGCGGTTCATCTCGACACCGAGACCCGGTTTCGACGTCAGCTTGAGGCTGCCGTTCGAGACGTCGAGCGGGCTGTCGATGAGGTGATCGTATTTGGAGAGGTTCCACTCGGACGTTTCCAGTTTGTAGAAATTGGGAACGGTCATCATTACCTGCGCTCCAGCCACCACATTGACTGGTCCCGCGGCGTCATGCGGCGAAACCGGGACGTAGTAGGCTTCGCATAGGGCGGAAATCTTCTTGAGTTCGGTAATGCCGCCGGTCCACGTGACGTCCGGCATGATGTAGTCGGCCAGCTTGCTCTCGAGTACCGGCACGAAATCCCATTTCGTATGGCCGCGCTCGCCCCACGAGATGGCGGCGCTGACCTTCTCGCGCACCTGCTTGAGGGCGTTGAGGCTCTCGGGCGGGCAAGGCTCCTCGAACCAGTCGATCTGGCCGGCTTCCTCGAGGCTGCGGCAGAGGCGAATGGCGGTGGGGACGTCGAAGCGGCCATGCGCATCGATCAGGATATCGACATCAGGGCCTGCCGTTTCGCGGATCAGAGCCGTGAGTTCGGCCGCCTCGCGCTCATCCTTGCGTGTCATGCTGCCATCGAGGTAGCCGTCTCGCCGTTCGCGGGGCACGCCATCGACGCTGCGGCCCTGATGGGGGAAAGGATCGAACTTGAGCGCCGTGTGTCCGGACTCGACGATGTCCTGAATTTCGCGGACCACCGCCTCCTTGCTG
The DNA here is from genome assembly GCF_003952485.1 of Mesorhizobium sp. M1E.F.Ca.ET.045.02.1.1. Lineage (NCBI taxonomy): Bacteria > Pseudomonadati > Pseudomonadota > Alphaproteobacteria > Hyphomicrobiales > Phyllobacteriaceae > Mesorhizobium > Mesorhizobium sp. M1E.F.Ca.ET.045.02.1.1. The sequence goes on along the minus strand of NZ_CP034447.1, from coordinate 3,867,050 downwards.
GTGAATTTGGCCTGGTTGGGATGGGTGTAGAGCGCGATTTCATCGCGTACCGCTCCGCCCAGCAATTCGTAAATCGGCTTGCCGAGGACTTTGCCGCGGATGTCCCAGAGGGCTATGTCGATGGCGCTCACGCATTCGACGGCGGCGCCGCGACTGCCCATGTAGGTGAAGCTGCGGAAGATCTTGTGCCAGAGATGCTCGATGCGCGCCGGATCCTCACCTGCCACGGCGGCACCGATCTGCCGCAGGATCGTGCAGAGCGCGCGGTTGGCGAGCTTCGTCGTGGTGGTGATCTCTCCCCAGCCACTAACCCCCTCGTCGGTCGTCACTTCGACGAACAAGTACTCTCCCCAATAGGAGGCATCGGACTTGATCAGCCACGGCCGAACGCTCGTGATTTTCATCTTAACTACCCTATCGAATGGTCAGGTTGACGGTGTTCTGGACCGGATATCCTATCCGGCCCGCGCGGCGTTGCGCGCACGCATGTGTTCGAGGATGTGCCGGCCGGAGCCCTCGACATGGCGGGCAACGAGTTCGGCCGCCTTGTCTGCATCTCCCGCCTTTACGAGCGCGATGAGCTCGCGGTGCTCGCGAATGATCGCGGCACGTCGCGCAAGCGTGAAATCGAAACGCCGGCTCACGGCGCGCAGCACTTCCCGATGCTTCCACCAAAGCTCGGCGGCATGGCGGTTGTAGTGCCGCTGGTACATCACGGTGTGGAAGGCGGTATCGAGCTCACTGTGCCTGAATGTGTCGGCAAAGTTGTTCTCTTCGATCAGGCCCTGGATACGTTCGAGTTCGGCGATGTCCTCGACGGTGGCCATGTTCACAAACCATCGCGTCAGGGCCGGCTCGATCAGAACGCCGATCTCGTAGATATCGCGGACAAACTCCTGATCGATGGGTCGGACGCGCGCCCCGCGGTTGGGAGCAAAGATGACAAAGCCCTCGCCGCGTAACAGCTGCAGTGCCTCGCGCACGGGATTGGTCGAAGTGCCGTGACGCCGGGCGAGATCGGTGACCACAAGCCGTTCATTCGCGGCCAGCCGTCCCTCGATGATGTCTTCCCTGATCAGCTCATAAAGCGAGGCGCCCTCGCTGGAGGCCCCTATGGGGTCGATCCCCGCAGGTGGCTTGGCTTTAAAATCATTTGGTTCGGCCAAGGCCCGCTCCCCTAGGATAATACACACTCTATCCGATTATCACGCAAAGTTTCGATAAACAATGTACGATCCAGCGCGTTGACAGACAATTCACGATCTGAAAACGTACAAGGAGACCGAATGGATACACAGAGCGGTGTCCCGCGGTCGAATGAGCAAGGACCGCTTGCCCCGAAGCGAAGCGGCGTGGGAGAGAACCTGGAGGATACCTATGACGAGGATTACACTCGGCGGTGCCGTCCTGCGCGGCACTGTTTCGACTGCTTTAATGGCATCGTTGATGTCGGCGCCGGCGCTGGGCGCGCCGCCGGTCGACTTGAGCAAGTGGTCGCCGGAATATGTGCGCTCGATCGCGGGCACGCAGGATTTTGATACGGCGGGCGATTGCGCCAAGGTCACCCCGCTCGACTACAAGGGGCGACTGACTTTCTGGTATCAGGGCGTGTTCGAGGGTGACCCCGATCTTCTGCGCCAGTACTACAAGGATTTCTTCGCAAACTTCCGCAAGACCTATCCGAACATCCAGCTCGAGGACCAAGCCCTCACCTACAACGACCTGCTCGACAAGTTCCGCACGGCACTCCTGGGCAATGCCGCGCCGATGGCCGTCCGCCTGCAAATCCTGGGTGGTACCGAGTTCGCCTCGAAGGGCTATTTGCAGCCGCTCAAGCCCGAGGATGTGGGTTATTCGACCGAGGATTTCTGGCCCGGCGCCATGAAGGCCGTGACCTGGGACGGGGTGACCTACGGCATTCCGACCAATAACGAGACGATGGCGTTCATCTGGAACGCCGACATCTTCAAGCGCGCGGGCCTCGATCCGAACAAGCCTCCGGCAACCTGGGACGACGTCGTGAAGTATTCCAAGCAGATCCACGACAAGCTCGGCATTGCCGGTTATGGCCTCGTAGCCCGCAAGAACGCCGGCAACACGCCCTATCGATTCATGCCGCAGCTGTGGGCCTATGGCGGCGGCGTCTTCGACGAGGCGAAGGCGGACCCGACCTATAAGGACATCGAGCTCAACAGCCCGCAGAGTAAGGCGGCGCTGCAGGCCTCGTACGACATGTATGTTCGGGACAAGTCGGTTCCGGTTTCGGCACTCACCAACCAGCAGGCCGACAACCAGCCCCTGTTCCTGGCCGGCCAGCTCGGCATGATGATCTCCCACCCGTCCGACTATAACGTCATGCTCGACCTGCAGAAGAAGGCGACGGGCACCGACAAGGACAAGGCGCAGACGGTTATCGACAACATGCGCTACGGCCTCATTCCGACCGGTCCCGACGGTAAGCGCGCCGTCGTGTTCGGCGGCTCGAACATTCACATCCTGAAGCCCGAATATGTCGAGGGCGGCAAGGTGGACGAGCCGGCGGCAAAGGCAATCATCTGCATGTGGACGAGCCCCGAATGGTCGCTGAAGATGGCCTACGCCGGCTCGAACCCCGGTAACCTCAACGGCTTCAAGACCAAATGGATGAAGGAGCGTTTGGACAACATCAAGTTCCTCGATGTCACCACCTCGATGCTGCCATACGGCATCCCGTTCCCGGCCCTGCCGCAGTCGCCCGAGATCATGAACATCATCGTCCCGGACATGCTGCAGAATGCCCTGACCGGAGCGATGACCGTCGACCAGGCAGCGGATGATGCGGCCAAGAAGGTAAAAGACCTGATGGGCGGCGGACTCTAGCCGAAGCCTGACCTGCGATCTCACCGGCTGCGCCAATAACGCGGCCGGTTCGTTCCGAAGAACAAGGGCACGCCAAAGTGACGATCGTGAGCGGCAAGACCGAGGTTCGCCGAAGATTGCAACCTGGTTGGTCGGGCATGCTGCGAAAGATTTGGGGGCATCGCGCGGACTACGCGTACGTCGTTCCTGCGATCGCCGTGATGCTGATCGTCATCGCCTATCCGATCTATTATACGATCGAGCTGTCTTTCTTTAACACGCCGCCCGGCCTGCAGCTCCGGGACAAGATCTTCGTCGGCTTCGACAACTACACGGCCATCCTCACAAGCGAGGTGTTCTGGAGGGTCACCTGGAACACCCTTGTCTGGACACTGGCATCCACCTTCTTCTCCTTTGTCCTGGGGTTTGCCGCCGCGCTGGCGCTCCACCGCGACTTTGTCGGCCGTGGCGTCCTGCGCGCAATCCTGATCATCCCCTGGGTCATCAGCGCGGTCGCCGCCTCCTATATCTGGAAGTGGATCTACCATTCGGATTTTGGGATCATCGGCGCGATCCTGATCGAGCTAGGATTGACCGACCGGCCGCCCAATTTCATCGACAGCGTCGGCACGGTGCTGCCCTCCCTGATCGTCGTCAATATCTGGCGCGAGTTTCCGTTCGCCATGATCATGATGATGGCCGGCCTGCAGACAGTCCCCGACCAGTTGCTGCGCGCCGCAAAAGTCGACGGCGCCAATGCATGGCAGCGCTTCTGGCACGTCACCTTTCCGCATTTGAGGAACGTCTCGACGGTGACGATCCTGCTGCTGGCGGTGGCCAACTTCAATTCCTTCATCATCCCCTGGATCATGACCGGCGGCGGGCCGTCGAACGCATCGCATATCTGGATCACCCACATTTACGAACTCGCCTTCGGCCGGCAGCGCTGGGGGGTGGCATCCGCCTATTCGGTGCTTCTGTTCCTCATCCTGATGACGCTCGGCTACTTCTACGTCCGTGCGCTGAGCGGCGACGAGCGAAAGGATGGGAGCGCATGAGCACGATTGCCGAGACAGCCGCTCGAGGCCGGACCCGCCGCCGCATGCGCATCGATGGATGGCGGTGGGGCGGGCGCGTCTTCCTGGCGTTCATGCTGCTTTACACGGCGTTGCCGATGATCTGGATGCTGCTCACCTCGATCAAGTCCGGCTTTGCGGCAATGCAACTCCCGCCGCAATGGTGGCCTGACCAGCCCACCCTTGCCAGCTATCAGAAGCTGCTCGATCCGCAGAACAGCGTCGGCCAGGACTTTCTGCGCTTCTTCTGGAACAGCCTTTTCGTCTCGACCGCCACGACCATCCTTTCGGTGATCGTGGCTGTCCCTGCGGCCTACGCGTTTTCGCGCTTCACCTTCCCGGGTCGGAATTTCCTGTTCTTCGCCGTGCTGCTGCGCAACATGTTCCCGGCGGTGATCTTTCTCGTGCCGCTTTTCATCCTGATGCGCGCGATCGGGCTGGTGAACACGCATGGCTCGCTTGTTCTCACCTACCTGACCTTCGGCCTGCCGCTAGCGATCTGGCTGCTCAAGGGCTTCTACGACAACATCCCGGTGCAACTCGAGCAGGCGGCGCGCATCGACGGGGCGACGCGGCTGCAGGCCTTCATCCTGATCGTGATGCCGCTTTCGGCGCCGGGCATCATCGCAACGGCGATCTATTCCTTCATCGGCGCGTGGAACGAATACATCTACGCCTACACCTTCCTCTCCAAGAACGAACAGTTGACGCTGCCGGTCGGCATCCAGCGCTTCTTTTCGGAAAACACGACGGACTTTCCGGGCCTGATGGCCGCCAGCTTCATGATGAGCGTGCCCGTCGTGGTGCTGTTCCTCGTCCTGCAACGGTACTTCGTACGCGCCCTTACAGAAGGCGCGGTCAAGCATTAGGGAGTTGCCGATGGCCCATGTGGTCCTCAAAGATCTCGTCAAGACCTACGGCAGCTTCAAAGCCGTCAACGAAGTTTCGCTGACGGTCAATGACGGCGAGTTCGTTGCGCTCGTCGGCCCGTCAGGCTGCGGCAAGACGACCACGCTCAATCTCGTCGCGGGCCTGACCCCGATCACATCGGGCGACATCGTCATCGGCGACCGGGTGGTCAACGACCTCGACCCCAAGGACCGGGACATCGCAATGGTGTTCCAGAACTACGCGCTCTACCCGCAAAAGTCGGTCTATATGAACCTCGCGTTCCCGCTGCAGATGCGCAAGCTGCCCAAGGACGAGATCGACAAGAAGGTCAGGGAAGCGGCGCGCGTGCTCGACATGACGCAGCTGCTTGAGCGCAAGCCGCGCGAACTTTCGGGCGGGCAGCAGCAGCGCGTGGCGCTTGGCCGCGCCCTCGTCCGCGACCCGGCTGTGTTCCTGATGGACGAGCCGCTCTCCAACCTCGACGCCAAACTGCGCGTGCAGATGCGGTCCGAAATCAAGCGGTTCCATCAGGACCTGAAGGCGACGATCATCTATGTGACGCACGACCAACTTGAGGCCGTGACCATGGCAGACAGGATGGCCGTAATGAACGGCGGCTATCTGCAGCAATACGATTCGCCGGCGCAGGTTTTCGCCCATCCCGCCAACATGTTCGTCGCGAGCTTCGTGGGCAGCCCGGCAATGAGCCTTATTCCGCTGGAGGCATCGACGGCAAACGGCGATACCGTTCTGACGAGCGCGGAGGGCTGGAGCCTTGCGCTCTCGCAAACCAACGCGCGCAAGGTCCTGCGGGCGAGCACCAAGAAGATTGTGCTCGGTGCACGCCATTCGACGATCAAGTTGCACAAGAGCTCAGTCCCCGGTGCCATCCCGACCAAGGCCTATACGGTGGAGCCAACTGGAGACGTCACCTTCGTGCAGGCGTTCCTCTCCGGCGCCATCGTCAACATCAGCGTGTCACCCAACATCGCCGTCACACCCGACGAGCAGATCTGGCTCGAGTTCGACCAGGAGCGCATGCACCTGTTCGACGGCGAAACCGAAATGGCCCTCAGGGCTAACTGACGCGTGCGGAACGTGACCTGAATGACGACGAAGCTCAAGATCGCAGCGATCAAGCCCTATCCGGTGTGGGTGGGAACGCGTAACCAGATGCTCGTCAAGGTCGAGACCGACCAGGGCATCTTCGGCTGGGGCGAGAGCGGCTTGAGCGGTCGCGAAAGAGCCGTCGCCGGCGCGCTCGAGCACTATCGCAAGTTTCTCATCGGCCGCGACCCGATGCAGATCGGCCGGATCTGGCAGGAAGTTTACCGCAGCCAGTATTTCGAAGGCGGGCGCGTCCTGCAGGCGGCTATTTCGGCCATCGACATCGCCCTTCACGACATCAAGGGCAAGGCGCTGGGGGTGCCGGTCTACGAGCTGCTCGGCGGCAAGCAGCGCGACCGCATCCCCACCTTCGCCTCGACCGGAGACGAGGCCGAGGGCGATGCTGCCATCGAACGAGCTCGCGAACTCCGAGCGCAAGGATGGCAGGCGATCCGCTTCTTCCCTCTCGGCCAAAGCAGCAGGGACGTCTTCGAGCCGCGCGAGTCGATAGGCGCCACCGCGAGCATGCTGAACAAGGCACGCGAGGCGCTCGGCGACGACATCGTGCTTGGCATCGACTATCATCATCGGCTGTCGGTGGCCGAAGCGGCGAGCTTCTGCAGCAAGCTTGGCCGCGGCGTGCTTGATTTCCTCGAGGAGCCGATACGGGACGAAACGCCGGAGGCCTACGAATCCTTGCGTAGGATGACCGACATCCCCTTTGCCATCGGCGAGGAATTTGCCAGCAAGTGGCAGTTCCTGCCCTACATCGAACGCGGCATCCACCAGTTCAATCGGCTCGATGTCTGCAATGTCGGCGGGCTCACCGAGGCGATGAAAGTCGCCGGCTGGAGCGAGGCGCATTATGTGGACCTGATGCCGCACAATCCCCTCGGTCCGGTGTGCACGGCCGCGACCATGCATCTCGCCGCCGCGGTGCCCAACTTCGCCTGGCTCGAGACCAGGGCGCCGGAAAGCAAGCTGGGCTTCGACAATTCCGAATTCTTCCCCGTGCAACCACGGCTCGACGGCACCGATTATCCGGTCAGCGATTTGCCGGGGCTCGGCGTCGAGGTCAACGAAGAGGCCATCCAGGCCCAGAGTTTCCGTTTTTGGGAAGCGCCTCACCTCAGGCGCCGCGATGGTTCCGTCACGAACTGGTAGTTCAATTTCAACCGGAGGCGATAATGACGCATACTCCCGACATCACGCGGCCGCCCAAAGGCCTGATCGACGGCCTAAGGGAGATCGGCGCCGCGACTGTTGCAGGCACGCTTGGCCACATGGGCTTCCGCAACCCGCACATGGTCGGTCCGGTGGCGCAGAACCACGGCAAGTCGATCGTCGGGCCGGCGCTGACACTGCAGTTCCTGCCGCAGCGGCCGGACCTCTTCACCGAGGGGGAATATGCCGATCCGGAGACGCAACTGCACCGGCACGTGCTCTATCACGCGCAGGAGGGCGACGTGGTCGTCGTCGACGCGCGCGGCGACATGAGCTCTGGCGTCTTCGGCGATATGATGTCGACCTATTTCAAGGGCAGAGGCGGCGCGGGCATCGTCATCGATGGATGCATGCGCGACCGGCCCAATGTCGAGAAGCTCGATCTGCCCCTATGGCTGCGCGGCTGGACGCCTAACTACCATGTTCAGACCAGTATCTATCCGAACGCCGTCAACGTTCCGATTGCCTGCGGCGGCGTCACGGTGATCCCCGGCGATATCATCGTGGCCGACGACGATGGGGTGGTGGTGGTTCCAGTATCAATGGCCCCGCAGGTGATCGAAGAAGCGAAGAGTCATCACGATTGGGAGGAGTTCTCGCGAGAGAAGCTCATGCAAGGCGCGCCGTTGCAACGCTATTATCCGCTGCATGACGATGCCCGCGGGGAATATGAGGAGTGGCGCAACGCAAGACGCCGACACGGCCGGTGACGATCACGATGTTGTCCACCCTGCGGAATAGGCGACACAGCGGAGGCAGTTGCTCACCGGCTACTTCCCTCTGATGGGGCCGCAACAGCTCACCGTAAGTCAACAAAATCAAATCGATGCGTGGAGGATCGCCACCCGTATCCGGCCAACCGAAGATGTAAATATGCACTAACCCATTGATCTCGTATTGTCTGGCGAACCTAAAGATGAAGGGCAGGAATGAACATCGATACGAGGGTTGTTGAACACTATAGTAGATTGGGCGGCCTGGCTCGCTCCTCGCTACGCCGACTCCCTGTCAATGCGAGAAGCCCATGGTGCAGCTTCATTTCTGGCCGATTGCTCAGTGCCTCGTCTTGTTAACTCTTGCGAACGGCGTGCCCGTGATCGCCAAGAAGGTGCTTGGCGACCGGCTCGCTTGGCCGATCGACGGCGGCTGGCATTTCTGGGATGGGCAACCGCTCCTCGGCAAGTCGAAGACGCTTCGAGGGCTCGTTCTGGCAGTCCTGGTGACTGCTATCGGCGGGGCTCTTGTGGGGCTCAACGCACCAACTGGAGCGCTTGTCGGTTTTGGTGCCATGGCAGGCGACATGCTGTCGAGCTTTCTCAAGCGTCGGCTGCGATTGGCTTCAAGCGCTGAAGCGCCGGGGCTCGATCAGGTGCCCGAATCCCTTCTGCCCCTTATCCTTGTCAGAGGCATTGTTGGCCTATCGGCTTGGGATATTCTGATTGGGGTCGGGGCCTTCTGGATCGGCGAGCTACTGGTCTCTCGGCTTCTCTACATGCTTCGCATCAGAGACAGGCCCTACTAGTTCCGTACGGGCAAGTTGATGGAGCGTGATCTCTGGAAGACAGTTCAGACGGACTGCGACAACACTCGAGCCCGCACCGACAGAGGTGTAGCCGAACATGCCGCGATACATCCAGGCACCGGCGCCCATCCTTCGAGGAAGCTTTGAATCCAGGGTAATTGGGATCCCTCCAGGCAGACAGATCTGGCCGCCGTGCGTGTGACCCGCGAGCAGCACGTCGAACCCGGCGTGCACCGCCTGACGATATATCTCGGGAGTGTGGGAAAGCAGGATCGAGAATGCCTCGCGCGGCACTCCGGCTGCTGCCTTTTCGATATTGTCGACCCTGAAGAAATGCGCATCGTCTATTCCGGCCAGGTAGATGCGCTCGCCATTGCGCTCGACCACCTCGAGCTCGTTCATCAGCATGCGAACGCCCATGTCCTCCAGCGCTGGGACCATTCGCACAGTGTCATGGTTGCCAAGCACGCCGTATAGAGGCCCCCTCAGAGACGCTCGCACACGCGCGACGCCATCCAAAGCCGCCTCGAAAGGGCCAAACGTCTTGGCGCGGAAGTCTCCCGTGAGGACGCAGATGTCGTAATCCAGGTCAGCGACCAGTTCGATAACCCGATCCATTGCCGGGCGGCTCATATCGGCGTGGAGATCGCTGAGCTGCAATATCCGGAAACCTTCAAATTGGCCTGGCAGTTTCGCCGACGCGATGTGGTTGGTTCGGACCTGGACGTTGCCGGCATTGCGGCGCCCGCGCCCGTAGAGGCCGCAGACCCGAAGCACGTTGCGGATTACAGCATGGACCGAATACCAGTTTTCCAGGTGAAAGAAGTTCAGACCTTGGCCGAAGACTTGCGCCTCGTGGTCGTCTTCTATGCCCAGGCGCTGCATTGCATGGATTCGGCCAAGGCGTTCGTCCAACCTGAGGCTGATGTCAGTCATCGCGGCCCAAATCCATCGCGCAGTCGTTGCTGCCCGAATCTAGTGCTGCAAGGTCTCGATGTAACCCGTCAGATTGTGGATGCGTTCGGTGGTCACCACCTCGCCACCGCTTGGACCGTACGTCTTGGCGTCCTCTTCAAGAAACTGCCGACCCCAGACCGGCATCTCGCGATCGCCATGGCTCGGTATGGCGTAGCGACCGTCAATGGTGGCGAAGACCCTCGAATAGGGGAACCTGCCACCGTTGCGCTCGGACAGATGCGTCAGATCGGGCGGATGCTTGAGCAAAAAGTCGCCCAGCGGTCCGTCGCCCCTGCCGCCGACGCCGTGGCACACCGCGCATGAGTTCAGGTATTCCGCCTCGCCGTAGGACATTTCCTGGGCGGTGGCCGCGCTCATGGTCAATCCGACGCATGCCGCCATCGTCAACAGTCTCATACCACGCTCCCATCGCTGCCCGACGAAAAACTCTAATCCATCCTGCAGGCCCTGCTTTGACGCAACGCAATGCCGGCGTGTGCGGTCTCGTTACTGTTCCCGAACCTTAACCAGCGGGAGTGGCTGCCATGTCATTCAAGACGGTACTGACGATCACCGGACCGGACATGGGCGATGGCGATCTGCAAATCGCCGCCCGCCTTTGCGAAGAGGTTAGCGCCCACCTTGCCGTTCTCGTCGTGGTGCTCGCTGCGCCGCCACCCGTTGGCGAGTATGCCGAATTGAGCGGCAGCGTGGCGAGCGAAATTGTCCGCGACGCTATCTGGGTGGCCGCGGAGAACGCACCGAGCGCCAAACAGGTGATCGATCACCTTAGTGTAGTTCCTCGAGCCTCTGGCTCGAAGGGACAGACATAGTGCTTTGCACCTTCGGAAGGGTTCGATGTCTTCCGCCCTAGACCCAATGTGTTGAGAAGGGACCGCGCGAAATGAGACTGTTTCTGTGCGGCGATGTGATGACCGGACGTGGCATCGACCAGATCCTGCCGCACCCTTGCGAACCGACGCTGTTCGAGCCGCATGTCCACTCCGCTCTTGGTTACGTGAAACTGGCGGAAAGCCGTTCAGGCGAAATCCCACGAGCGGTGCCTTTCGACTATATCTGGGGCGACGCATTGGACGAGATCGATCGCCACGAACCAGACCTGAGAATCGTCAACCTGGAAACCAGTGTCACGGCCGATGGTCAGCCTGAGCCGAAGGGCATCAACTACCGGATGCATCCGGCGAATTTGGGCTGCATAGCTGCCGCGGACATCGACTGCTGCGTTCTTGCCAACAATCATGTCGCCGACTGGGGATCAGCCGGCCTGAAGAATACGCTGTGCGCGATACGACAAGCGGGATTCGCGACGGCCGGCGCGGGGCTCGATGCCGATGCGGCTGCCACTCCCGCCATGCTCGAAGCCGCCCCGGGCAAGCGGCTTCTCGTGTTCGCCTTTGCCTGCCCATCCAGCGGAGTCCCGGATCACTGGGCTGCCGGGGAGAGGCGACCCGGCGTGAATGTCCTTGCCAGCCTGGGCGAAAATGCCCTCGCAGCCGTCATCCACAGCATCGATCGCTGGCGCCGGCCCGGCGACGTAGTCCTCGTCTCCGTCCACTGGGGACCCAATTGGGGCTATGATGTGCCCGCCGCGCATATACGCTTTGCCCACGGCCTGATCGACAGCGCCCGCGTCGACGTCGTCCATGGGCACTCTTCGCACCACCCCCTGGCGATCGAGATCCATGCGGGCAAGCCGATCCTCTACGGATGCGGCGACTTCATCAACGACTACGAAGGCATCGGCGGACACGAAGCGTATCGTCCTGAACTCTCTTTGGCCTATTTCATCGATTTGGACGACGTAAGCCACAGTCGTCTCAGGATGGAAATGGTGCCCTTCCGCATGCAGAAATTCCGGCTCGTTCGCGCCAGCGAAGTTGAAGCCGCATGGCTCGGCCAGACGCTGGACCGCGAATGCCGGCGCTTTGCACGGCGCGTTCGCCTGAGCGATCAGAACACGCTGATACTGTCGACATAGGCGCATTCGACGACTTGGTAGATGCGGCGTGATCGGGTGTCGGCGAGGAAGACCCGAATTAACTGCCGACACTTGACTGACGCTGCGACCCCGGCAAAGATGGTTGCGCGGGGCATGGGACGCACGCGGAGGATGCGGCACGATGGAGGTCGGTGGCGTCGGTTCCATGGCCGATGGTCGGGCGGCGGATCGCAGTTCAGTCGCCGGCTATTCGGGTGAAAGCACGCGTTCATCTTCCAGCGCGTCTTCATCAGTTTCCGGCAGAAGTACTTCAACAAGCAGTTCGGATTCGTCTTCCGACAGCCGTTCCGATGGGTCGGTGGCATCTGCTCGCGCCGCTGACCGAGGTTCCGTCAATGGGTATTCCGGCGACAGCCGGCAAGGCGGCGGGACACGATCCGGAGGCTCGATGGCCGAGGGCCGGGCGGTCGACCGGAGTTCCGTTGCAGGCTACGCGGGGGATGGCAGCCGAGAGTCGGCTTCGTCTTCTGAATCGGTCAGCTCGATGGCGTCGGCCCGCGCGGCCGACAGGCGATCGGTTGCCGGCTATGCGGCGGATTCCGGTTCATACTCGACTTCCGTGGCGAACGCCTATGCGGAATATGCACGCTCCCGGCTGCGGGCCGGCCTGCCGGTGGGTGGCTCTTTTCGCAGCAATGTTCCGGCGAGTTTCCGCCAGGCCGAGATCGCCAGTATGAATGCGCTGGCGGCCTATCGGGCCGAGGAAGCGGCAGAAGGGCCCTTGGGGGTCTACAGTCCCGCTAAACCGGGCTGGCACGATTACGTCACCTCAAACATGGTCTGCAGCGCGTGTTCGGCGCAGGAGATCGCCGATCAGTTGGCCCGTTTTGCCGTCCCCGGGCAGGACCCGGCCGTGCCGGTGGTCGATGGCGCTATCTATTCGGTTTATGATCCCTTCGCCGGGATTTATGCTGGAGAAGTGCTGACCCACGTAACGGAAAACGGACTTTCGATAACCAACCGCACTCTTCCTGAGCACCTCTTCTACGACGGGAAAATCACCCGGACGGCGTGGCAGGCGGCCGATGGCTCTTGGCATGTCACCACTCATGGCATCGGCAACAACGTCGTGCCGGGTATGAGCGCGGTCAACCAATGGTCCGGGCCGGATATCTTCAACGAACTGGACCGGCAGATGCGTGAAAACATCGAACTCCACCATGGAAGTGCTCGGGCATCATGGTAGGGCGTCGCGGACTGTTGGCTGGATTGTTCAGCTTCGTGGTGGGGTACGGAATCATGGTAAGGCAGGCGATGCCGGTCAAATCGAGAGTCCAACTGCCGCTCCACAAGATCACGTTTACGCTTCCCGAGGACACCAAGGATGCCTTTTTCAGGCAGCTTAGGCAGTTCGCAGACACCTATGGATTTGCCATCCGCATTGCCCCGATTACGCCGGACGGCGAGCAGTTCGGGGTGCAGATGTACCAGGAAAGCATCAAGCTGCTTGGCGACAACGCCTTGGACACGAAGGAGGTTTTCATCGGCTTCTACCAGCAAGGCGAGAATGCGGTGCCTGCCCCGTATTTGACCAAACTTGTCGATGGCTTGAAGCAGGCTGTCCAGGCTGTGCCGGGCGTCACCGTCTTGAAAGAGAGTTGATAGGGCGTCTGCGGACGGACGATCTCATGGCGGGCTTCAACACGATCATCCGACGCTGCGTGTTGACCGCCTTGCTTGGCCTGGCGGCCGCCTCGGTCGTAGTCGAAGGGTATGCCATGGCACCGAGACTTGGACCCGCGCAAAAGCCGATCCGTTCGGTGGTTGTCCCCGTACGCAAGGATGTGAGAGAACAATTCTTCAGCCAGCTTCGGTTCTTTGCTGACACGCACGGTTTTACAATCCGGATTGCTCCCGCAACTCCGGACAACGAGTACTTCGGCGTGGCCATGCATCGCTCGGATATCCTGGTCACGTGCGACAGCGTCTGGAACCCGGAGGAGTTCGAGATTTCATTCTATCAAGATGGCGACCATCCTGTTGCATCCGGTTCTGTCGACAAACTGGTCGGCGATCTGAAGCAAACCGTCGAACAGGTGCCAGGCGTTACAGTCTCGAAAGAGGATTGAATTGAGTGCTCGCCGGCGTACGTGGCAGGCGGCCGAGGTTCCTGGCATGTCACCGCCCATGGCATCGGCACAACGTCGTGCCGGGCATGAGCGAAATCAACCAATGGTCCGGGCCGGATCTGCCGCACTGTCGAATTTCGCTACGGTATGCTTCCTTAACGCCAACTTCGGATTCCAGGCGTCCGAACAAGTGCTCGCCCTCGCCGTTTCTTAGGCTAAGATTGTTCCAACTGGCGGGAGGTCCGTCCCTTGCGAGAAGAGCAACGCAGGCTTGCGGCGATCTTGGCTGCCGACGTGGCAGGTTACTCGCGGCTGATGGCGGCCGACGAATCGGGAACGCTGGGACGGTTGAGGCGGCTCCGAGCTGAGGTGTTCGAGCCCAAAATCGCGCGGTTCCACGGACGCATCGTCGGCTCGGCCGGGGACAGCCTGCTGATCGAGTTTGGGAGCGCGGTTAACGCCGTGCAGTGTGCGATCGAGTTGCAGCGCGAGCTGGGCGGCGAGAACGCCGGGCTCTCCGAAAACCGGCGCATGGCGTTCCGTATGGGCGTAAACCTCGGCGACGTGATCGTCGAAGACGACACGATATACGGAGACGGTGTGAACATCGCGGCACGGCTTGAAAAGCTCGCGGAGCCTGGCGGCGTTTGCATCGCGCGCGCCATTTACGATCAAGTAAAAGGCAAACTCGAATACGTCTATACGGATATCGGCGAGCAACGGGTCCACAACATTGCGGAGCCGGTGCGCGCTTACCGTGTCATGTCCATTGAGCAATCCCCCACCAGCTCGTCCTTGCCGCCGGCCAAGGATGCGCTTCTCCGCAACCGACCATCGATCGCCGTGCTGCCTTTCACCAACATGAGCGGCGACCCAGAGCAGGAATACTTCTCTGACGGCATCACGGAGGACATCATTACCGACCTCAGCAAGGTCGGGGCGCTGGCAGTCACCGCGCGCAACACGACCTTTGCCCTCAAAGGCAAGTCGATGGATGTCAGCGAAGCGGCGCGGCAATTGCGCGTTTCGCATGTGCTGGAAGGCAGCGTACGCAAGGCGGGTAGTCGCGTTCGCATCACCGCGCAGCTGATCGACGGGATGAGTGGGCATCATGTGTGGGCCGAACGCTACGACCGTGATCTTAACGACATATTTGCGCTCCAAGACGAGATCGCGCGGGCCATCGTCGATGCCCTGAAGATCCGGCTGATGCCGGCCGAGTATGCTGCCATCGGCAAGCGCACGACCGAGAACGTCGAAGCCTATCAATATTACCTCATGGGACGGCAGCATTTCTTGCGCCTGGGCCGTCGCAATCACCTCTCCGCCCGACGCCTCTACCAGCGGGCGCTCGAGATCGATCCCGAATACGCGCTGGCGCGGGCCGGGCTGGCGCTAGCTGAAGGCATGTTGCTGAGATCCGGAGATCCCAGTGCAAACCTTGTCACCTTGAGCGCCGAGGCGCAGCGCGCGCTGGCTTTGGACTCGACGCTGGCGGAAGCTCACGTGGCCCAGGCGATGGCGCATTTCCAAAAGGAGCAAATCGAGCTCGCAGGCGCCGCCTGCCGGCGAGCAATCGCGCTCGATCCCGATCTCTACGAGGCGCACAGGACCTTGGGCGACGTGCTGCGCATGGAGCGCAAGTTTGCAGAGGCCGCGGCCGCCTACGAGAAGGCGGTGGAGGTTGATCGCAACAGCTATGGTGCGATGTGCATGCTCTGGGATTGCCGCAAGACGCTGGGCGACGAGGAGGAAGCCCACAGGCTTTCAGGGGAGTTGCTTATCCGCATCGAGAAAGCCATGCAGCTCTATCCGGACGATGGGGCAGCCTATGCCTATGGTTGTTACATCCTCCACAATCTCGGCCTGGACGAACGCGCCCTCCAGTGGGCCGAGCGCGCGATCACCATCGACCCGGAGGACTATAACAGCCACTACAATGTCGCGTGTTTCCTGGCGGCGATCGGCGCCGTCGAAAAGGCGATCGACACGCTGCAGCACTGCGTGCCGCAGCTTGGATTGCAGCAAGTGCACTGGATGGCGCAGGATGTTGATATGAATCCTCTGCGCGATCATCCACGCTATCTGGCGCTGATCGAGCGCCTGGAGCTCAGTTTGGCGAAGGCAGAAAGCCAATCAGGAAGCGGAACCGAAGGACGGCCTTCCGGAGCTTAGAGCCATTCCCCGCTCGGGACTGCGAGACGGCTTTGGGTCATGACTTCCGATTTCGAAAGGCGGCGTCGCGCCGGTCGGTGAGGCTGCGCCGCCGAGCGACGCAAGCCGCATTCTGCCCGGCTTCTGGGCAATCTTCACCGACTGATTACGCCCCGATACCTTTTGACCCGCTGCGATGGTGGGGGAGGAGCGCCGATCTGGGCCATTCTCGCGGTGGCGGCGGGGCGTGCCCGACGCGCGGGCACATCCACGCGGTCGTCAGGACGCCGAATGGCAACGACGGCAAGGACTTGCTGCACCACAAAGCACACGCGCATGATCCGGGGCACGGCCACCGCCAACCGTTCGGAATAAGAGTTGCTCGACATCGTACCCAAAGGCTCAACGAAACATGAACTTCCGAGTCGGAACGCTTGAGAGGAAAGAGGATTCCAATTGACTATTCGGGGGTTAACCTGTCGCGTCCCCTCGACCCGGCTCCCTCGCATGTTCCGCCAACTGCTTCAATTGCTCGGCTTACCCGCACTGCAATGCTGCTGGATGAAGTCCGACAGGAAGGTTGAAGCGTGAACGCACCTCCGATGCACAGCGATCGCCTGAGGCACTTTCGAGAATGTCCCCTCAACAACGCGGAAACCTGGATTCTCTTCGCAGAAACGTGACAGGGACTCGGTCAAGCCCGCAGCCGCATCGCACTGGGAGGATATAAGCATGTCCAGGGCGGAGGCGGGATTTTCGGTATGAAGGAGGATTGCATTTCTAACCTGTCGCTCAAGCTGCTTTGTATACGCAGCGGTTCTGGCGGCGGCGATGCGCACCCCTTCGACGTCGACATGCCCCACGCTGCCTAGCGGGCTACTGTCTGACACCAGAAAGCTGGCGGTCACCGTGGTATAGGGGGGCGAGAAGGATAACCTGTCGGCACGTGACGGATCGGGAGCAATGAATGCAACGTCCCACTCGTTGCCTTCGGCAGCCGCAAGAATGTCAGCGGCCGATCCGTATCGAACCAGCGACAAACAGCAGTCGAGTTCTGCCGCAAGTGCGATCGCGATCTGCGCGCTCGGCCCTGTTAGAACGCCTGTCACTGGATCGAGTTGGACAAGTGCGGCATTCGACATGTTGACCGCCGCTCTGATGACTCCCGTCGGTGCGATTTCAGTGAGGAGTTCATCACGTTCCGGCATCGCGGTACGCTCCTTGCGATGCAAATCGTGCCGCGAGTGCTTCCGATCCCCTCGCCAGAACAGCGACATCGACACCAACGGCAGTAAATAGTGTTCCCAGTGAGATGCACCGTGCCGCGAACTTCTCATCCGGGGTAAGAATGCCCGCAGGCTTGCCCAGCGCTTTCAGGCGTTCAATCGCGTCGACAATTGCATCGACCACCTCCAGGTGGCTCGGTTGGCCCCTGTGTCCGAAACTCGCTGCAAGGTCTGCCGGTCCTACGAATACGCCATCCACTCCCTCTACCGAGGCAATCGACTCGAGGTTGCCAAGCGCTTCCCGCGTCTCAACTTGCAGCAACAGGCAAATTTCCCGTTCCGCATTTTGCGCATAGTGCGCAACTCGGCCGAAACGAGTGGCGCGCGTCAGGGCAGAAACACCACGAATTCCACCCGGAGGATATCGCACGGCCGCGACTGCGGCTTTCGCCTCTTCCGCGTTCTGAACGTAGGGAATGAGCAGTGTCTGAACGCCAATATCCAGGAAGCGTTTGATGAGAACGGGGTCGTTGATGGCCGGGCGGACGACTGGGGAAACGTCGTATGGTGCGACCGCTTGCAATTGTGGCAGGACGGTCAGAACGTCACCCGGAGAATGTTCCGTGTCGAACAGGAGCCAATCGAAACCTGAAGGCGCGACGATTTCCGCGGCGTAGTTTCCCGGCAGGCCACACCACAGGCCGATCTGACTTTGACCAGCAAGGAGCTTCCGCTTGAACCGATTGACAGGATGTTCCATCTAGCACCTCACACGAACGACACGCCGATGGAGCCAACAGGGCCATAGTCGGCCTGGATGACATCGCCTTTCGCGATATCGACAGGACGCGTGAAGGAGCCGGCCAGGACTATTTGTCCCTTCTTCAGGCCACCGCCCACAGCATGAAGTTTGTTGACCAGCCACGCGATGCCGGCCGCCGGATGTCCCATGATCGCCGCCGACACGCCCGATTCCTCGATGATGCCGTTCTTGGAGAGAGTCGCTCCGACCCAACGGATATCGATGTCCATCGGGCGAATTATACGACCGCCAACGACGAGGGCGCCGAAAGCCGCATTGTCCGCAATGGTATCCGTGATCGCTCGAGGGACTTCGGTCCGGTAGTCGATAATCTCGAGCGCCGGGACAACGAACTCGGTCGCACGCATGACGTCATAGATCCTGGTGCCGGACCCGACGAGATCCTCACCCATAACAAAGGCCAGCTCGACCTCGAGGCGCGGCTTGATAAACAAGTCAGCCCTGATCTGCGCTCCGTCGTTGTAAAGCGCATCGTCAAGAATGCAGCCGTAGTCCGGCTCCGTCATCTTCGAAGCCATCTGCATTGCGCGTGACGTCAGGCCAATCTTATGCCCGACGATCCGTGCGCCCTTGGCTACCCTCGCCTCCGCCCACAAAGCCTGAATTCGGTAGGCGTCCTCGAGCTCGAGGTTCGGGTAGGTCTCGCTAGGCTGTATGATCGGCTTGCGCTCGATTTCAGCTTTGAGCAGCGCGTCTGCCGCGGCCCGGCGTTCTTCTTCGGTGATCATATCGTTTGCTCTGCTGATCGTGATTTATTTGATCGGGGGACGCGGCAAAACGGCTTCGCCGGGCTCCATGACATAGGTGTAGTCGAGCGAGAACCACGGACCAGGAATATCCGCTTCGTTCGGACGGGGCTCCTCATGACGAATGAAGTCGCCGGTCAGCGCTGCCGTGACACCGAACTGAACATCGGAGTCGATGTTCGGGTCGCTGGGGTCGAAGACCTGGGAAATCAGCGTCTTGTATCCATGCTTGAAGATCAGTGCGTGCAGGTGCGCTGGTCGGTACGGATGGCGTCCCTGAGCTTTGAGCAGGCGTCCGACCACGCCATCGACCGGTATCGGATACCCGACCATCTTGACGGTCCTGAACCAGAACCGACCTTGCTCGTCGGTCATGAATTTGCCGCGCAAGTTCATCTCGGCCTGGTCCGGGTCCTGGTTTTCATAAAGACCGACGGGAGATGCATGCCAGACGTCCACTTCGGCGCCGGCAATTGGCTTACCGTCGCGGTCAACGACCTTGGCATGCACGAACAAGGGAGTGCCCGGCGTCTCGGATCGGATGATCGACCCGCCATTTTCGACTCGCGGAGAGTTGAGGCGCCAGAATGGGCCCAACAGCGACTGGGAGGTCTCAGTCTGTCCTCTGTCGCCATTGTTCAGCAGGCAGACAAGTGAAGACACGCCAAGAGAACCGGCCATCAGCACAAACTCGTTGTGGTGATCAGTATGCAGCTTCCCGATCTCGTTCAGCATGGCTGTCGCCTCCCGAAACTCGACCTCCGTCAGTCGAACCTCGCGCACGAAGGCATGAAGATGCGTGACCATTGCCACGAGGATTTCTCGCAGGCGGGGGTCTTCAGTGCGATTCATCACAGCGAGGACGGCTGGCGTCAGATCGCTTTCAGTTTTGATCACCAAGTGGGCTACCTCCCGATTTCCCCGACTATCAAAATAATCGATTATCTGTCAAGGCCGCCACCGTGCATTCTCGCGGCTCCGAGAGGCCGAGCGGAACAGGATTTCGACATATAGTACATTGATTTAATTATGTTTTGTTTTCATAAAAAAGCTAAGGCTTGGCTTTTTTGCAAATTTCAGCGCACTCAAGTTGACATGAATAATCGTTTATTATATCGATCATCGACGATTAGCTCGGGGAGCCCTGGGAGGAACAATGGTACCGCATGACGACGGCGCATTTGCTCCGACGACAGAAGATGCTCCACCGTCTTCTGGCTTTCTCGATGACGGCAAAAACACGATTGGGAGCCAGCTTGCATCCCGTCTCCGTGAGGCGATCATCTCCGGCGAGCTTCAGGCCGGCAGCAAGATCAATCTCGACAAGGCGCGCAAGACGTTCAACGTGAGCCTCAGTCCGCTGCGTGAAGGGTTGGCGCGGCTGATATCGGACGGTCTAGTGGAGTTCGAGGACAATCGCGGCTACCGCGTTTCATCAATTTCCTTGGCCAATCTGGAAGAGATCACCACCCTGCGCGAAGAGTTTGAAGTCTTTGCGCTTCGCGAGTCCATGCGGCTCGGCGATGTGGAGTGGGAGGGCAACGTCATGCGCGCGCTGCATCGCCTTAACCGCACCGAGCGCGACGCGGCTCGGCCGGAGACACTGGAGCGCTGGGAAGAACTCCACCGCGAATTCCATCTGACACTAATCTCTGGCTGCGGAAAGCCGATCCTGCTCCATTTCTGCAGATTGCTTCTTAATCTCAACGACCGTTATCGCCGGGTGTTTCTGACCCGCACGTCGGGTGACCGCAACGTCAGCCAGGAGCATAGTGAGATCGCTCAGGGAGCCGTCGCGCGGGATCTGGACTATGCGTGCGATATGTTGCGTCAGCATATTCACCGCACGGGAACCAACCTGCGCAATCACCTTGCGACAAAGGGGACCTTGTGATGACCGTCGCGACGCCAAGGCCGGGTCTTGAACTGGGCGTGGCGCACTTTTCATCGATCGGGCTGCCGCCAAAGGAATTCGCCGTGACAGCTGCTCGGGCGGGTTTTGCCTCGATGGGGCTTCGTCTGCACCCCGCCTTTCCCGGAGCCCCTTTCTACGAGTTGCCGATGGGCAGCCAGAGTGCCCAGGAGTTCAAGACAGTTGCCGATGGCGAAGGCATCAAGGTGTTCGATATCGAGTTCTTCGTGATCGACGAGAGCTTCGTTGCTGCCTCCCACGAGGCGACCGTGGCAGCCGCTGCGAACATAGGGGCGCGCCGGCTGAGTGTTTGCGGCGATGATCGAGACGGCGGCCGTCTTGCCGCAAACCTGTCTGAGTTTTGCGCCGTCGCGGCGCGATATGGCATGTCGGTCGACATCGAAAACATGGGCTGGCGGACGGTAAGGACCTTTCGGGACAGCATAGAGGTGTTGAATGCCTGTGGCGCAGAGAACGCCGGTGCCCTCGTTGACGGGATTCACTTCTTCCGAAACGGAGCTTCGATCGACGAGCTTCGCGCAAATGCAGGGAAGGTAAAACACATCCAGCTTTGCGACGTCCGCGGTCCTGCGCCCAAAACATCGGACGCAATGATCGCCGAGGCGAGAAGCGGTAGGTTCGCTCCTGGAGAAGGCGAACTGCCATTGGAGGACCTCTGTGCGGCAACTGAATACGGCGCTGCTATCTCGGTCGAAGTGCCACTCGTCGGGTCGGTCGACCCGGAGGCACATTTAAAACACCTGCATGCCAGCGCACTGGGAGTTTTGAAACCGGATCATTGATCCGGCGCCGACGCGGCCTAGGCCGTCAGGGAGGAGGAAGTCTTACATGCGGTATACGTTCGATTTCGGTGCGGTCCTCGACCGCGCCCCGGAATTGCTATGGGGTTCGCTTGGAACGGTTGGCCTTGCGTTAGCTGGGATGCTCCTCGCACTCGTCATCGGGCTCCTGGGCGTCGTTGCAAGGAGTTCCAAGAGCGAGATCACGCGGGCTGTCGCGATCGTGTTCGTCGAGGTTGTGCGCAATACGCCATTCCTGGTGCAGATCTTCTTCATATATTTTGCCCTTCCTCTCATGGGCATCCGCCTCAATCCGACCGTCACGGCGATCATTGCCCTCGGCATCAATGGTGGGGCCTACGCAATCGAGATCATCCGAGGCGGGATCGAAAGCGTGTCGCGCGGCCAGATCGAGGCGGGTTTCGCACTTGGTCTTCACAAGGCGGACGTCTTCCGGCTCATCGTGCTCAAGCCGGCGCTGCGGGCGATTTATCCCTCGCTCACAAGCCAGTTCATCATGCTGACACTGACAACGTCTGTCTGCACGTCGATCGCCGCCTACGAACTGACCTCGGCCGCTCAGCGCATTGAGTCTGACACCTTCCGCAGCTTCGAAGTCTATTTCACGGTGACCGCTATCTACCTGGTCATCTCAAGCCTGATGATGGGCCTCTTTGCGCTCATTTCCCGCCACTACTTCAACTACCCGACGCGATAGGAAGCAGCCATGGGTCCTATCGGAGAAGATCAATTTTTCTTTTTGATGCAGGGTTTGAAATGGACCGTGCTGCTTGCGATCGTGGGCTTCATCGGTGGGGGGATATTCGGAATCCTGATCGCGCTCCTGCGCACCTCGAACAACAAGGTCGCCCGGACGATCACCGCAGGGTATATCGGCGTCTTCCAGGGCACGCCCCTTCTGATGCAGCTCTTCGTTGTCTATTACGGCGTTGCGCTGTTGGGCATCGACGTTAACGCGTGGATCGCGGTCGCAGTCGCCTTCACGCTCCATGCCAGCGCCTTCCTGGGCGAGATCTGGCGCGGCTCCATCGAGGCTGTGCCGAAGGGCCAGACGGAAGCCGCCAACGCCCTCGGTCTGCATTATGTCTCGCGGATGAAAGACGTCATTCTGCCGCAGGCCCTGAAAATTTCGATGCCGGCCACGATCGGCTTCCTTGTCCAGCTCACCAAGGGCACGTCGCTGGCAGCAATCGTCGGCTTCATTGAACTGACTCGCGCCGGTCAGATCATTTCAAACCAGACCTATCGTCCGCTGCTCGTCTTCGGAATTGTCGGCGCAATCTACTTCATCATTTGCTGGCCGCTCTCCCATGCGGGAAGTCGCCTTGAAAAACGGATGGCGAAAGCTGCCCGCTAACCGCTTCGCTCGAAGCAAAACTCTCTGAGGAGGAGAATAAGCATGCATAACAGTCGTAGGATTTTTCTCGGACTTGCACTGGCAACTATTGCCTTCGCAACCGTTGGCACTGCCGCCGCCTCTGCGGCAACTGTAGAGGAAATCAAGGCAAAGGGCACGCTCGTGGTCGGCATCCAGGGCGACAATGCGCCATGGGGGTTCGTCAACACAAGCGGCGTGCAGGACGGCTTCGACGCTGACGTCGCCAACCTTTTTGCCAAGGAATTAGGCGTGAAGGTTCAATTCCAGCCGCTCGCCGTTGCCAACCGAATTCCGGCGCTTACCACCGGCAAAGTCGACATCCTGTTCGCAACGATGGCGATGACGGAAGAACGCGCGAAAGCAATTCAATACAGCAAGCCTTACGCCGCCAACACGATTTCGCTTTATGCCGCCAAGTCCGACACGGTTACGAAGCCTGAAGACGTTGCCGGATGGGAGATCGGCGTTCCGAAATCCAGTTCGCAGGACAAGGCAGTAACGAACGCCGTCGGATCCACCGCAACGGTTCGCCGCTTTGATGACGACGCCGCAACCATCCAGGCTCTGGTCTCCGGACAGGTAAAGGCGGTTGGCGGCAACCAGTTCTATGGTCAGCGTCTGGATGCGGCGAGTGCCGGCACGTACGAGCGCAAGATTAACTTTTTGACGACCTACAACGGCGTCGGTACCCGTCTCGGCGAGAAGGACTGGAACGAAGCCGTCAACGCCTTCATCGACAAGATCAAGGCCAATGGTGAGCTTGCCGCCATCACGAAGAAGTGGATGGCGATCGATCTGCCGCAGTTCCCGGAATCCATTCCGAACATCCCGTTCACCGTGAAGTAAAGCCCAAATGGAGGGTTCCGTGCTCAATTCCGCAAAAGATCAATCGACATTGATTTCCCTTGAGGACGTGCAGAAGTGGTACGGCACTTTCCATGCCTTGAAATCCATCAGTTTGTCGGTCCGCAAAGGCGAAAAAATCGTCCTCTGCGGGCCGTCAGGCTCCGGGAAATCAACGTTAATCCGCTGCATCAATGCCCTCGAGACGATCGAGGAAGGCAAGATCGTCGTCGAGGGTCACGTACTGGACGGAAGCACCAAATCCATCGATGCTGTACGTCGCGAAGTGGGAATGGTCTTCCAGAGCTTCAATCTGTTCCCCCACATAACCGTACTTCAGAACTGTACCCTCGCCCCGATGCGTGTTCGAGGCGTAAGCCACGCTGACGCAGAGCGACTGGCTCGAAAATATCTCGAGCGCGTTCGAATCCTTGACCAGGCGGACAAATATCCCGCGCAGCTATCGGGCGGACAACAACAACGCGTCGCCATCGCCCGCGCGCTCTGCATGGAGCCGAAGGTCATGCTCTTCGACGAACCGACCTCTGCCCTCGATCCCGAAATGGTGAAGGAGGTGCTCGACACCATGATCGGGCTCGCCCGTGACGGCATGACGATGATCTGTGTCACGCACGAAATGGGGTTTGCCCGTCAGGTCGCTGACCGCGTCATCTTCATGGACTCCGGAGAAATCGTTGAAGAGGCCGAACCGGAGGTCTTCTTCAAGTCTCCCGGGCACCAGCGCACGAAAACCTTCCTCGGTGAAATCCTGGCCCATCACTGACTCTCGAAAGCGATGCCAATGCACGACAAGAAATTCCTCGTGGGACTGATCGGTGCCGACATCCAAATGTCAAAGTCCCCGGCCCTCCACGAAATGGAGGGGCGACGCCAGGGCCTCGATTACCGTTACGAGCTTCTCGACTTCGCCGAGCGAGGCCTTCCCGCCTCCGCGCTGCCGGACCTCCTAGACGAGGAAGAGCAGCGCGGTTTTGCCGGCAGCAACATTACACATCCGTGCAAGCAGACAGTGATCGCCCACCTCAATCGCCTTTCCGAGGATGCAGAGATGCTCGGTGCGGTCAACACCGTGGTCTTCCGCAACGGCGAGAGGATCGGCCACAACACGGATTGGTACGGTTTCTACGAGAATTTCCAGCGCGGCCTTCCGGACGTCGCGAAGTCGCATGCCGTCCTGCTCGGCGCCGGCGGCGCCGGTGTCGCCGTAGCGCATGCCGCCATCAAGCTCGGTATTGAGAGATTATCGATCTTTGACCAGGATTCAAAACGGGCAGAAACCTTGGCTCGGCAGTTGAACGATCGGTTCTCAAGGGATTGCGCGCGTGCCACGACGGATGTCGGCAGCGCCCTGCGCTCCGCGGACGGCCTTATCCACGCGACGCCGACAGGTATGAAGAGCCATCCTGGTTTGCCGATCGATGCGGAATGGCTTCTGCCACGGCATTGGGTGGCCGACATTGTCTATATGCCGCTCGTCACAGAGCTCCTTGCTCTCGCCGAAGGAAAAGGCTGCCGGACCCTTCGGGGCGGCGGCATGACCGTCTACCAGGCAGCAGCGGCTTTCGAATTGTTCACCGGGATAGCACCGGACGCAGAGCGCATGTCCCTTCACTTTACGGACCTATGCCGCCTGTCGGTTTGATGGGGATATCCCAAATGCCGCATATCATCATCGATTATAGCCGGGGCGCAGGCGAGCATGTAGCCATGGACCGACTGACGCTGACCGTGCATCGCTGCGTTCGCGATGGCGGCCTTGTGAAACCTTCCGCCGTGCGCACGCTTGCGCGGGAGGCGACATACTCCTGCGTGGGTGATGAGCATGTCGATCATCATTTCATCCAAATCATCGTGCGGATGGCACCGGGTCGTACTGCAGAAACCAAGCAGAAGCTTCTCACTGCCGTTCTCGAGGCCGCGCGGACGATCGCCGCGCCTGCTCTCGAAGCTGGAAAGCTCGGCTTGCGCGCAGATCTCTACGAGTCGGACCCTGATTTTGCTGTTCAAGCAATCGCGTTCGTCTGACCAGAACAGAGTGCTCAAGAAGGACACTATGCTATGAGTCTGATCTACGTTCTCAATGGACCAAACCTCAATCTGCTTGGCAAACGCCAGCCGCATATCTACGGGCATGAAACGCTCGCAGACGTAGAGGCGGACTGCCGCAAGCTGGCAGCCGAACTCGGCCATGAAATCCGCTTTCACCAGAGCAACCGGGAATACGAGATCATCGATTGGATTCATGAGGCGCGCGAGGACGGTGCAGGCATCGTCATCAATCCGGCAGCCTTCACCCATACCTCACTCGCCATCCTCGACGCTCTGAACACATTCGAGGGGCCTGTGATCGAGATTCACATATCCAATGTGCACAAGCGCGAAAGCTTCCGACACCATTCGTTCGTTTCGCACCGCGCGGACGGCGTGATCTGCGGCCTTGGAACGGAAGGATACCAGCTTGCCATCCGACGCGCGGCGACAATGATCAAGGCGGCGGGCAAGGGCTGAGGTGACCATGACCCAACGGGTTAAGCTGGCCGTAGTTGGGGCAGGCCTCATCGGTAGGCGCCATATTCAGCACGTCCTGGCCGAGCCCTCGGCGCAACTCAGCGCCGTGGTCGATCCCACGCCGGCTGGCGAGACCATTGCCAAGGAAGCCGGCGTGAAGTGGTTTCCAAGCTTCGCAGAAATGATTGCCGCAGACCTACCTGATGGGATCATCGTGGCTACGCCCAACCCGGCTCACGTTCAGAACGGGTTGGAAGCCGTTGAAGCCGGCATTCCTGCACTCATCGAGAAGCCTATCGCCGACGACATTATATCCGGGGAAAAGCTGATCGCTGCGGCTGAGGCAAAAGGTGTTCCTCTTTTGACCGGTCATCACCGCCGACACAATCCGGTGATGCAGAAGGGAAAGGAAATCATCGAAAGCGGAAAGCTCGGCCGCGTTCTTGTTGTCAATGCGATGTTCTGGCTATTCAAACCCGACGACTACTTCGACATCTCGTGGCGTCGTGAGCGCGGTGCGGGGCCGGTTTTCCTCAATCTCATCCACGATGTTGATAGTCTGCGCTACCTTTTCGGCGATGTGGCTGCGGTTCAGGCACGCGAGTCCAACGCGGTGCGCGGCAACGCAGTTGAGGAAACGGCTGTGATCCTGATTGAGTTCAAGAACGGAGTGTTGGGAACTGCGACAGTTTCGGACGCGGTGGTCGCACCGTGGAGCTGGGAGATGACAACCGGAGAGAATCCGGTTTACCCCAAAACCGAGCAATCCTGTTACTTGATCGGAGGAACGCATGGGTCGCTGTCTGTTCCGTCACTCGAGGTCTGGCGCAATCCTGGTAAACGGAGTTGGTGGGAGCCCTTTGACCAAACGCGTATCGAGGTCGACGACGAGGACCCGCTCGTTCTGCAGATCAGGCAATTCTGCAAGGTGATCCGCGGAGACGAACCGCCGCTTGTCAGCGGGCGTGAGGGGCTCAAAACCTTGAGGGTAGTCGATGCGGTGAAACGCTCGGCGGCAACGGGAGAGCGTATCGAGTTGAACTGACGCCTGAGTAATGTGACCGCCTGCTCGCCCTTCGCGTCTCCTTGCATCCGATGCGATGAGACGCCGGCTCAACACCGACGTTAGGCATCGCGCTTCTGGCGGAGGAAATCGTCGCCGCCGCTCTGTCTTCGCCGCCATCGAAACGCGCCTGCTTCGGCAATGACGCAACGCTTCATCGAATTTCTGGGTGACTGCTTGAAGCCGACTTAAGGCAGAAATCAACGTTCGCCTTTACGTGCCTTTTTGTCATTCGGTGCTTGGAGCCGGATGTCCGAAACGGGTCGCACCATGCCGTCTACTAGGTGCCCGTCCAACCACCGTTGTATGGCGGAAACCGGCCATATCCCCGTCATGTGAACGTTGCCGTGGCGGTCGCCGCCTGGATCGAGCCCTGGCCAAGGCGCCGTAGCTCCACATTCCTTGACATCGGGTACTTATCCGAAATTATGCAGGAAAGAAGGATCGCAAGCATGACGGGAATCGCGCTGTCGGGCGTATCAAAGCACTTTGGCGCAGTCGAGGTGATCCGCGACGTGAGCCTGGACATTGAGCCAGGAGAGCTGGTCGTATTTCTCGGTCCGTCCGGTTCTGGCAAGACGACGCTGCTCCGTATGATTGCCGGCCTCGAAAGCATTGACGAGGGCACGCTGACGATCGACGGGGTGCGCTCGGAAAACCTTGCGCCGGGCAGGCGCAACGTTGCGATGGTCTTCCAGAACTATGCGCTTTACCCACATATGACAGTCTCGGAGAACATGGCCTTTGGGCTAAGGAACATTCGGGTCGCGCCGGATGTTATACGCCAACGGATCGCTGAGGCTGCGCGTATCTTGGAGATCGAAGCGCTGCTCCACCGGCGGCCGTCGCAGCTCTCCGGCGGGCAGCGCCAGCGCGTGGCCATCGGGCGGGCGATCGTCAAGGAGCCCAAGGCATTCCTGTTCGACGAGCCGCTCTCCAATCTAGACGCGGCGCTTCGAGCCCGCACACGCGTCGAGCTCGCCGAATTGCATCAGCGTTTGAAGTCGACGATGATCTATGTCACCCACGACCAGGTGGAAGCGATGACGCTCGCCGACCGTATTGTGATCCTCAACAATTGCCGGATAGAGCAGATGGGAAAACCCGTCGAGGTCTATTCACGTCCGGCGTCGCGATTCGTCGCGGCCTTCGTCGGGTCTCCGGCGATGAACATTCTGCCTGTTACGGTTTCGGGCTCAGGCGACAGGCTCAATGCGCGCTTGACGGATGGATCGCTCGTCGAACTTCCGGGCGGGCCCGTCAACATGGATTGGCGCGAACTAGGAGTGCGGCCGGAATCGCTGACTGTAGTCGCGGAGGGCGGGGACGCATTCGCCACGGCCACCGTTGTCGAGCGCCTTGGCGAGCGAACGCTCATCTATGCGCGGCTCGCGGATGGGACGCAGGTGACGGCACAAGATCGCGGGCTTTCGAGCGTCAAACCGGGCGACGCCGTTCGGCTGAAGTTCGACACCACGGCCCTGCATCTCTTCGCCGCGGACGGATCGACCTGGCACGCGCACGCTGACGGGGCCTGAACCCGTCGGGTCTGAATCCGGTTCTGCGCGACGCGTTTTAGCCCTTGATACCTGCCGAGAGCGTTATCGCTTCGGTTACTCGGCGCTGGAAGAAAAGATAGGCCAGCGCCACCGGAAGGCCGGCCAGTACGGCTGCCGACAGCTGGCGCGCGTAGTAGACACCGAAGGCGTCATTGACCTGCGTAATGCCGACGGTGATCGTCATTATCTCGGTGCGGGTCACGGAGAGGAACGGCCACAAAAACGCATTCCACGTCCAGATGAAGCAGACGATCGACAGCGCCGTCGTTACCCCCCAGTTCATCGGCATGTAGATCTTGAAGAGGATCCCGAATTCAGACGCATTGTCCATGACCGCGGCCTCGCGGAAGTCCTTCGGAACCTGATCGAAGAACTGCTTGTACACGATGATAATGACGGGGTGGATAAGCTGCGGTAACATGATTCCGGCCCAGCTGTTGATCAGGCCAAGGTTGGCGACCAGCACGAAATGATTGATGATAAGCGCTGAGATTGGCACCATGAAGGAGGCGAGGATCAGCCACCATAGCGCGATCCGCCCCGGGAACCGCAACTGCGAGATCGCGTAGCCGCACAGCATCGAGATGAAGATGGTGATGACCGTTACGCCGACCGCGACCGCCACCGAATTGACGTACCAGGCACCGATCTGTGTGGTGGTCAGGGCGTCAATGTAGTTCTCCAGCGTCGGCGTCTCGGGCCAGAGTTCGATGTAAGGCCGGACCACCTCGTCGTCCGGTTTGAGCGATGAGATCACACCCCAATAGAGCGGGAACGCCCATAGGATGGCCCAGACGAGCGTCAGTGCCGTGATTATCCCGCCCCAAAAGTTCCAGCGTTGCGCAGCCATGACGTTCATCGGCGCCGCCTTTCGGCGAACCGGAGCAGTTGGAATTGCAGGACCGAGACGACGACCACAAGGACGAAGAGGGTGACGGCGACAGCCGCCGCCCTTCCTCCCTGGTTCTGCTGGAAGGCCTTCTGGAAGACGTAGTAGACGAGCACCATGTTATCATTCGGCCGTCCGCCGATCGAGAACAGATAGACCTGATCGAAGATCTTGAGCTGCAGGATGAGTTGGATGGTTAATACCAGCGAGGTGATCGGCCATAGCAGTGGCCAGGTGATGCGCCGGAACGTGGTCCATCGCGTCGAGTTGTCGAGCGCCGCGGCTTCGTAGATCTCCGCCGGTATTGACCGCAGTCCGGCGAGGAAGAGGAGGATCGAGAAGCCCGCGGTCCACCAGATCGTCACCCCGGCCACCGCCGGCAAGAACCAGAGGCGCGACTTGAAGACCGGTACGCGCGGGATTCCCAGCCAGTCCAGCGCATGCATCGCGATCCCGAACTGGAAATTCAGCGTCCAGTCCCAGATCAGATAGACTACGGACACTGGCAGGATGTAGGGCAGGAAGAACAGCGCCAGAACGATCGCCTGGAACCGGCCCTTGAGGCGCGACACGCCAAGCGCGATCAACAGCGCGATGAGCGTTCCGGGGACTACCGTCATCAGCACGAAGTAAGCGGTGTTCCAGACCGCACGCCGGAACATCGGGTCGTTGTCGAGCCGCAGGTAGTTGTCGAGACCAACCCACCGACCCGCGCCGATCAGCGGCGCATCGGTGAAGGAGATGCGGAACATCTGGACCGTCGGATAGACGAACGCCAGCAGGTAGATCGCCATGAAGGGAGCGACCAGCACCAGCGCGACCAGACGTTCAGTGCGGGAGTTGCGAAGCATGGCTCTTCCTCAAATATGACTGGGACCGCTCTCGACAGGACGGTCCCAGCCTTTGAGCCCTACATGCTGTTCAGCTCTTCCTTGATGGATTTCACCGCCTCGCCGGGCTCCATCTCTCCATTGAGGGTCGGCACGAAATAATTGGACATGATGTCGAAGATCGGCCCGGCAACACCAGCCTTAGGCGACTTCGGATCGAAGATCATGTTGGCCGTCAGCGTCGAGTAGGTCGCGTTGGGCTCCATTGCCTTGTATTCGGCCGTCTCGGTGACTGGCTTGTATGCCGGGATGTGGCCTGCCGTGGCCCAGAACAGCGAGTGCTTGTCCATCCATGAGATCACCTCGAGAACGGCGGCACGCTTTTCCGGGCTGATCTCCTTGCCCTTGTTCTTCGGGATTGCGAATGAGTGGCTGTCCGCATAGGTGCAGGGCTTGTCGAAGATCACCGGGATCTCGACGGCGCCCCAGTCGAACAGCTTGCCTTGCTTGGCAAGGTCGGTCATCGTGGGAACTTCCCAGACGCCGTTGATCATCATTGCGGCCTTGCCCGAGGTGAATAGGGCGACGGTTGCGGGATAGTCCGTGTAGGTCGACTGCAGCCCGGCCTTCGTCCACCCTTGCAGAACCGCTAGCGCCCTCGCCAGCTTTTCGGGATTGTCGCCGGCGAGGAACTCGTTGCCCGTCAGAAGCTCGCCGCCTTGCTGACACACCAGCGAATAAATGGTGCGGTACATGAAGTTGCCGTCGGCGGTGACGCTGCCCAACGGGAACTCGACGCCGGCATCCTTCAACTTCTGCAGTGTCGCGGTAAATTCCTCCTTGTTGCCCATGCCCACGGGACGGCCGTCGCCGCCGAGCACGCCTGCCTTCTTCAGGAGGTCGCGATTGTAGTACAGGACGATTGGATGGGTATCGAGCGGCACTGCGTATTGCTTGCCGTCGACCGTCACGGCGCCCATCGTCGTCTGGGCGAAGTCCGAGGCCGAGAGGCCCATCTTGCTCATGTCGTCGGCGGTGATTTCTTCGAGAATGTCCTGGCTCACCGCCAAGGGGATGCGGCTGGCATGATAGGTCATGACGTCTGGCGCCTCACCGACCGCGACCGAGGTCTGCACCTTCGCGTAGAAGGGCGTTCCCCACTCCAGCGTCGTGGCGTCGATCTTGATCTTGCCGGCGTGGGCGGCGTTGAAGTCGGAGATCATCTGCTTCATGCGCACACCGTCACCGCCGCCGAGGAAATCCCACCATGCGACGGTTTCTTCGGCCTGGGCCGCGACGACCCAGAATCCTCCGGCCGCAACCACCGCTATGGCCATCATCTTGCGAAAGTTCATCTCAGCTTCCTCCCGAGTACGGCGGTTAGATCCACCTTGAACATTTCAATGCTACACCAAACCAAACCGCCCGCAACGGATTTTACGGTATATATCTGATGGTCGGATATTAACTCAGAGCGTCACGCGCACCATCGAGTAGGAGTGCGGCGGCAAAGTCAGCCTCATTCCCTTGCCGCTGAGCGCTGCTCCGTTGCCTTTGACCGGCGATACGTTATCCGGCGCGTCCTTCGTGTTGCAGGCCTCGAGATCGTCGTGACGGATGATCGTATGCTCGATGGACTTGGCGGCGAACCGCTCGAGGGCGACGTCGGCCTCTATCGTCTCGGACCCATGCCGGTTGATTGCGAAGAAGGTCAGCGTGCCGGCGTTCGAATCGTGCACGCCTGCAATGTCGAGCCATGGCACCTTGTCGGCCGCGGCCGCGTCATAGGTAGGCACCTCGACCGCGAGTTGCAGCGCGGTGCCGCGGCCGTGCCTGGAGGCCAGCATAAAAGGCCAATAGATCGTTTGCCGCCAGGCGGTGCCGCCGGGATCGGTCATGATCGGCGCGATAACGTTCACCAATTGCGCAATGCAGGCGATGCGAACAATATCCGACCGACGGATGAAGGTGTTGATGATGCAGCCGACCTGCAGCACGTCCTCGAAATTGTAGATGTCTTCCAGAAGCCTGGGCGCTTCCGGCCAGTCCCAGCCGCGCATCCGCTCGGCGTCCCGCTTGCGCTGATGGTACCAGACGTTCCACTCGTCGAAGGAGATCTTCACGTCCCGCTTCGAGCGGGTCTTGGCCTTCACATAGTCTATAATGCCTGCGACCGTGCCAATGTAGCGGTCGAGCTTGGCCGGAAGAGCGAGATATTCGGCCGTGTTCTTTTCGTAGTTCTCGAAATACATGTGGAGAGAGATGTAGTCGACCTGCTCGTAGGTCGCTTCCAGCACGGTTGCTTCCCACTGCGGATAGGTCGGCATATTGGAATGCGACGAGCCGCAGACGACCAGTTCCACCGTCGGGTCGAGGCCGCGCAGCGCCTTGGCGGTCTCGTTGGCGAGATGACCGTATTCTTCCGCCGACTTGTGGCCAACCTGCCAGGGACCGTCCATTTCATTGCCGAGACACCAGAGGCGGCAGTTCCAGGGTTGCGCTCGTCCGTTCTTGGCCCTGAGGTCGGACCAGTAGCTGCCGCTCGGGTGGTTGACGTATTCAACGAAGGCCCGCGCCTCGTCGAGGCCGCGGGAACCGAGATTGACCGCAAGCATCATCTCGGTGCCGGCCTTTTCGGCCCAGTCGGCGAATTCGTGGATTCCAACCAGGTTCGGCTCCGTGGTGCGCCAGGCAAGATCGAGCCGCCGCGGGCGGTTCTCCTTTGGGCCTATGCCGTCTTCCCAATTGTAGGCGGAAACGAAGTTGCCACCCGGGTAGCGGCAGATCGGAGTGTCGAGCGCACGCACCAACTCGATCACGTCCTTGCGCATCCCCTGTGCGTCCGCTTGTGGATGTCCGGGCTCGTAGATGCCCGTATAGACCGCTCGGCCAAGATGCTCGAGAAACGAGCCGTAAAGACGTTTGTCGATATCCGCGACGGCATAGGCCGCGTTCGCCGTGACTCTGGCCTTCATGATCCCTCCCACTGCGGATTATCAATCTGACTTTCCGGTCTATATCCGGATCCTCGGATCAGTTAATGGCGGAGTTCGTTCGCCCGTCAAGGGCCTAAGATGCCGTCAAGCCTTCAGCAGGCGCAGAACGATGTCGTTGCTGTAATTGCCGAAGCCGCTGCCGAAGATATTTATGCCGCCGGGGTGACGCGCATCTTCCTTCACGCCGATTCGTATCCGGATCGAGCGGTGCCGCCCAAGCTCCAGATCAGCCAGCGAGCATTTGGAAACCTTATCATTGTTGCGATAGGTGCCATTGTTCGTGACGCGCCAGTGTGCGAGGTCACCATACTGCGATCCGGCCAGCTTCCACCAGCCGGGCGTATGCTTGCCGCGCTTGTCCCCATAGTCGGCCGGCGCCGTCCAGGTATCTATCTCGTGTCCGTTGATCGCTACCGTGATGTCTGATGGCCAATCCTTCGATGTGCCCGGCACCTCCGACGAAAGCTCCATCGCTAGTTCCAACCCGCCGACTTTGACATTGGCAAGCGCCGCATTGTTGGGAAACTGGTATTCAACGAAGCCGCGCGTGAACCACAGCAGCCCTGCCCGCATACGGTCAGGATCGAGGAAGGTGTCGGGCACATCGAGAAGTCCGATGACGCCGTCCTTTGAACACAGGCCGCAGGGAGCGGAAACTTCGCATCTCGTATAGAGTCCAAGCGGCATCGCCACTTCTATGACGCCGAGATCCTGCGCCGGGGTGCGGTCCTTAAAGACGACAACCAACTCGGAGAAGGTCGAATAGCAAACCTTCTGGCTTCCCTTGCGCGCCTTCTGTGATTTCGTCTCGATCAAACCTACATCGACAAGAACCTGGATGTTTGCGGAAATCGTCGATTGCGGAAGATCCAGTTCTTCGGCCACTTGATTGACGTTTTTCGGCCCCTTGCGGTGCAGCAGATCGAGAATCCGGACCCGGACCTCGCTCGCGAGGCTCTTCAACAAGTCAAGCCGCTCAAGCGGATCGACAACCATGATTTCATTCGACATATGGCCCGCACTCGTCACACGGGGTTATGTATCAGCAGATCAGATACAAATAAAGACGGTGGCGTTATGAATTGACCCCCCTAGCTGGCGTATCTTTCGTAGCGACTTCGTCATTCAATAGTTGACCAGCACGGCCACCACGGCGGCGTCGCCTGCGTTGACCAGTCCGGGGAAATGCCTGGCCGTCAGCATGCCCATGCACTTGGCAAAAGCGTCGCGGAACTTCTCATGCGCCGTTTGAAACGTGAAACGCGCGCGCCCCAGAACGGCTCGTCTTGCCGACAGGGATCATTGAGCGCGGATCCGTTGGTCCGCCTGCATCGATCCGTCGCGTGCCAATCTGGGCGGCGATCTCGCACGCGAAGAGGAGGCCCTCCGCGGGATCGCGAAACGGCAAACCGAACAGTCGTCCCGCCGAAGGCCCCTGCCCGATCATCTGCCGCGTGAGAAGGTGCTGGTCGGCCAATATTGCCCCCATGCACGGCTCTATCGGCAGTCGCAGATCTCCGTCCGCCCTGTCGTCGACCTTCCTCGTTAGACGCTAGCCGGCCTCCGTCCACCACATTCTGATTAGTCCACTGACCCGTTCGGTGGTAAGGCTCTTGGAAGGTGCCCCACTACCGCGATGAGCAACCCTCTCCTGTCCTGCCAACCGTTTGATGTCAGCGCCTCTTCCAGGCCTTGGGGGATGCCCCCTGAGCGACATCTAAGCCTTCCGAGGTAGCTCCGATTTTGAGCCGATGTGCTGCGCTCCGGTGAATTTAGTGTAAGCCAAACCACGATAATCTTGAGAAAAAACCGATACTAGGGCACAATTTGCGAACGGAAGTGGACAGCTATCTCAAGTCCGACCCTGTTGCGCCGGGCGACAGTTCGCGTCGGAGGAGCGGCGTCGATGGATCAGGGGTTCTTTCTTCTGTTCGCGGCGGCGTCCGTAGTCGCGGCTCTGACCTTGGTCTTGGCGCGGAACCCAGTTCACAGCGCATTGGCGCTGATGGCGTGTTTCCTTCAGATATCGGCGATCTTCGTCTTGCTCGAGGCGCCGTTGCTCGCAGTCATCCAGATTTTTGTCTATGTCGGCGCGATCATGGTCCTGTTCCTATTCGTGATCATGATGATTGATGTACGCGAAGCGGTGTTGCAGCGGTTCTTGCCGGGCAGCAATCTGCCTGCCCTGGTGCTGCTCGTCTTGCTCGGGGTCGAGATGCTTGTACTGGTGCTCAGGAGCGATCGCTATTCGGTCGCCAAGCCCGTCGCAATGCGCACCAGCGGTGAGGTCAGGCAGCTCAGCACAACGCTTTTCGCAGACTATCTCCTACCGTTTGAAGTCGCCTCCATCATCCTGCTGGCGGCGCTGGTAGGCGCCATCGTGCTGGCGCGGAAGGAGCCGCGGTGATGGTGCCGCTGTGGTGGTATGTCGTGCTCGGAGTGGTCCTGTTCGTAATCGGAGCGGGGGGCGTACTGCTCAGGCGCAATATTTTGGTCGTGCTGATGTCTCTGGAACTGTTGCTCAATTCGGTCAACATCAATTTTATCGCTTTCGGGCATTACTACGACGACTTCCGCGGGCAGATATTTGCAATCTTCGTCATCGCAATCACTGCGGCGGAGGTTGCCGTTGCCCTTGGTATCTTGGTCGCCCTCGCGAGGAACAAGTCCACTCTCAAGGTCGACGAAGTGACCATTATGAAAGGATAGCCGGTGATATCGATCCGGCCACTGCTTGCCGTCGCCGTCGCAATTCTTGCGGCTCTTGCAGTACTCCTTCTAGATAAGCGCGAGAAACTTCGCGATGCCGTCTCGCCGTTGGCCGCGATCGCCATGTTCGCAATTGTCGCCTCGATGGCGCCCACGGTGCTGGCGGGCGGGACAATCGATTTGCGCCTGTTCGAAATTCTGCCAGGGATCGACTTCGCTTTCCGCGTCGATGCGCTCGGCATGGTGTTTGCCACCGTCTCGTCGCTGCTGTGGATCGTGGCGTCGATCTATTCCATCGGTTACATGCGGCACTTGAATGAGCATGCGCAGACCCGGTTCTTCGCCTGCTTCGCCGCCAGTCTCGCAGCAGCCGCCGGCGGCGCCTTCGCCGCCAACCTGTTCACGCTGGTAATCTTCTACGAGGCGCTGAGCCTTGTGACCTATCCGCTTGTCTACCACCATGAGGACGAGGAGGGATGGGCGGGCAGCCGCAAGTACCTCGTCTATTTGATGGGCGCGTCAAAAAGTGTGCTTCTGGCCGCGCTTGCGTTGACTTACCAGATTGCAGGGTCGCTCGACTTTGTGGCGGGGGGACTGCTGGCGAGGGTCGACGCATCGGCGTCGCTGCTGACCATCATCTATTTCTGCTACCTCTTCGGCTTCGCCAAGGCCGCGGTGATGCCGATGCACGCCTGGCTGCCTGCCGCGATGGTGGCACCGACACCGGTAAGCGCGCTCCTGCATGCGGTGGCCGTCGTCAAGATGGGTGTGTTCTGCGTGCTGCGCGTGGTGTTCCATGTCTTCGGCGCAGGGCTGGTGGGGGGACTGGGGCTTGGCATCGTTACGGCCTATATCGTCTCGTTCACGATCCTGATGGCGTCCATCTACGCCCTGACGCGGGACGATCTGAAGGCTCGGCTCGCCTATTCGACGGTCAGCCAACTCTCCTACGTCCTGCTGGGCGCGGTTCTGCTGTCACCCGTCGCGATGGTCGGGGGCATCATCCACATCGCGGCGCATGCCTTCTCGAAGATCACGCTGTTTTTCTGCGCCGGTTCGATCTACTGCGCGTCCGGCAAACGCAACATCAGCGACATGGCCGGCATCGGCCGCAGGCTGCCCTGGACGATGGGAGCGTTCTTCGTCGGCTCGCTCAGCATGATCGGCGTGCCGCCCGCGGCGGGCTTCATCAGCAAGTGGTATCTGGCGCTCGGCTCTGCGGAGGCCGGGCAGACCCCGTTCCTTATCGTGCTCCTGATAAGTTCCGTCTTGAACGCCGCCTACTTCCTGC
This sequence comes from Mesorhizobium sp. M1E.F.Ca.ET.045.02.1.1, assembly GCF_003952485.1. NCBI lineage: Bacteria > Pseudomonadati > Pseudomonadota > Alphaproteobacteria > Hyphomicrobiales > Phyllobacteriaceae > Mesorhizobium > Mesorhizobium sp. M1E.F.Ca.ET.045.02.1.1. The sequence goes on along the minus strand of NZ_CP034447.1, from coordinate 3,829,577 downwards.
CGATCAGCTATGTCGCCTTCTTCGGGACGGAGGCGCGGGAATGGCCGGCGACCGTTCGTGAAATTCCAATGTTGACGATCCCGCTGGTCGCGACCGCCATCCTGTCGGTGTTGATGGGCATCTTCCCGGACTATTTCCTTGCCCTGGCGGAAAGGATCGTCAGATGATCAAGCGCGTCGTCGATTTCTTTGGCGATCATAGATATGCGACGCGTCGTCGCCGGCTATTCTATCTGGTGCTCGTCCTGGTCGCCGTGGCCGACTTTCTGGTCTTCCGCGACCACGCCGAATACCTGTGGGACCGGCTGCCTGGCTGGTCTGCTTTCTATGGCTTCGGCTCCTGCGTGCTTCTGATCTTCGTGTCCAAGTTTCTTGGCCATCGGTGCGGGCTGATGCGGCGCGAGGACTATTATGACTGACTTCGTCCATCCCGGCCTGCTGTTCATTCTCGGCGCGCTTCCCCTTCCCTTCCTAAGAGGGTCCGTCCGCAAGGCCTATGTGCTGCTGATCCCGACGCTGGCGATCCTCGCCGTGCTGACGATGCATCCCGGCAGCTACGGCGCGGCTCGGTTCATCGGGCAGCAAATCATAATTGCGAAGGTCGACAAGCTAAGTGTCCTCTTCGCCACCGTTTTCAGCATCATGGCATTGATCGGCACGGTCTATGCATTGCATCTGACGCGCGCAGGCCAGCATGTGGCGGCGTTCGTCTACGTCGGCAGCGCGCTCGGCGTCGTGTTCGCCGGCGATTATCTGACCCTGTTCCTGTTCTGGGAAGGTATGACGTTTGCCTCCGCCTACCTGGTCTTTGCCCAGCGCGGCGAGCCGGCATTCCGTGCTGGTTTCCGCTACCTCATGGTCCATGTCACCGGCGGCGTCGTTCTGCTCGGCGGCATCATTCTCCGTGGGTTCGCCACCGGTTCGCTGCTCTTCGGTCCGGTCGAAGGGGGACTGGACTTCGGCACCTGCCTGATCCTTGCCGGGTTCCTGCTCAACGCCGCTGTGCCTCCGCTGAACGCCTGGCTGACCGACGCCTACCCGGAAGCGACCGTCACCGGGGCCGTATTCATGAGCGCCTTCACCACGAAGACCGCTGTCTATGTGCTGGCGCGCGCGTTTCCGGGGACCGATCTTCTCGTCTGGCTCGGCACAGTGATGGCGCTTTACGGGGTCATCTACGCGGTGCTGGAGAACGATTGCCGGCGGCTCCTGGCGTATCACATCGTCAGCCAGGTCGGCTACATGGTGGCAGGCATCGGCATCGGGACCGAGATGGCGGTGAACGGCGCCGTCAGCCATGCCTTCGCACATATCCTCTACAAGGCGCTCCTCTTCATGGGCGCCGGGGCGGTGATCCATGTCACGGGGCGGCGCAAGCTCACCGAACTGGGAGGGCTCTACAAAACCATGCCGGTAACGGTTGCGCTCTACATGGTTGGCGCCTTTGCGATCTCGGCATTCCCGTTCTTCTCTGGCTTCGTGACCAAGTCGATGGTGGTGGCCGCCGCCGGACAGGATCATCGCGCGCTGGTGGTGCTGGCGCTGACGATGGCGTCGTCAGGGACCTTCCTGCACACCGGCCTCAAGCTCCCCTACTACATGTTCTTCGGCAAGGACCAAGGACTGGAGGCGCGAGAACCGCCGCGCAACATGCTGGTTGCGATGGGCATGGCGGCCGTGCTCTGCATTGCGATCGGCGTATTCCCCCAGACGCTCTATGCGCTTCTGCCTCATCCGGTCGACTTCGAACCCTACACTGCCGTCCACATCACCGAGAGCCTCGGCGTGCTGATGTTCACCGCCTTGGGCTTCGTCATGTTCCTCAAGGCGCTCGACCCCGAGAATACGATCAGCATCGATACAGACTGGTTCTACCGCATGGGCGCGCGGCACTTCATGTGGCTCGCCGAAAAACCGCTGGCGCGCTACGAGAAGGCGGTGAGCGACGTCTCCGAAACCGCGGCGCTGCCCTTCCTGCACGGGGCGGCACAGGCAGGCCTGCGGATCGATCTCCACGGCGTTGATGCGCTCGTGAACGGCGTCGCCCGCGCGATCATTCGAGGCGGCGGGCTACTGCGGCGGCTCCAGAGCGGCGTCGTCACCAACTACGCGCTGGCGATGATCGCAGGTGTGATCGCGGCCATCGCGGTATTCGCTGCGGCGTGGCGGTAGAGGGCGCCATGGCGGTCCCCCTGCTTAGCCTCATCGTCTTCACGCCAGCCGTCGGGGCAACGGCGCTGATGTTTATCCGCAATGACGATGTGGTGCGGTGGACGGCACTGGGTGTCACGATCCTCGACTTCGCGCTTTGTATCGCCATGTTGAGCGGCTTTGACACCTCTACCTACGGGATGCAGTTCACAGAGACGCGCCCATGGGTGCCCACGCTGGGCATCACTTACGCACTTGGTATTGACGGGATCAGCGCGCTCTTCGTGTTCCTGACCGCGTTGTTGGGCTGGATCTGCGTGCTCGCCTCGTGGACTGCGATCGACCGCAAGGTGAAGGAGTTCATGGTCAGCCTGCTGGCAATGCAGGCGCTGATGCTGGGCGTGTTCTGCGCGCTGGACCTGTTCCTGTTCTACGTCTTCTGGGAGGCAATGCTGATCCCGATGTACGTAATCATCGGCGTCTGGGGTGGCGACGGCCGGATCTATGCAGCATTCAAGTTCTTCCTCTACACGCTGGCAGGCAGCCTCATGTTCCTGATCGGTGTCATCGTGCTCTATTTCCACGGTGGCGAGACCTTCGATATCCGCACCCTGATGGCGCAGGATTTGCCGTTCCAGGTCCAGTCATGGCTGTTTTTTGCCTTCCTGATCGCCTTCGCGGTCAAGGTGCCGATGGTCCCGGTTCATACCTGGCTGCCGGACGCTCATGTGCAGGCACCGACGGCCGGCAGCATCATCCTCGCCGCTGTGCTCCTGAAGATGGGCGCTTACGGGTTCCTGCGGTTCTCGCTGCCAATGTTGCCTCAGGCGACGGCGCATTATTCGACGCTGATGCTGGTCCTGTCGGCGGTAGCTATCGTTTATGGCGGCTTGCTCGCCCTGGCGCAGGACGATCTGAAGAAGCTGGTGGCCTATTCCAGCATCAGCCACATGGGCCTGGTGACATTGGGAATTTTCACGCTGAACCTGCGTGGGCTCGAGGGCGGCATCCTACAAATGTTCAATCACGGCGTAACGACGGGAGCGTTGTTCCTGTTCGTGGGCCTTATCTACGAGCGGACCCATACCCGCAGCATCGCGGATTACGGCGGGCTGATGAAGGTGGCGCCGGTCTATACGGCGCTTCTTGCACTGTTCGCCTTGTCATCTATGGCGCTGCCGGGAACGAATTCTTTCGTGGGCGAGTTGCTGGTCCTGTCGGGCGCGTTCGCCGCCAACCTGGCTATCGGCGGTGTCGCCGTGCTGGGGGCCTTGCTGGGAGCGGCCTATCTGCTTGGCATGTACAGGAAAGTCGCGCTTGGCCCGGCCAGCGTTGGCTTGCGGTTCAAGATCCGCGACGTGAACGCCCGCGAGATGGCGGCGATCCTGCCGTTGGCCGTTTTCGTTGTTTGGATCGGACTCTATCCGAAGCCCTTTCTCGGAATCATCGACGCCTCGGTGGGGCATCTTCTGGCGCAGGTGCACGGCAAGGGGGGCGCCCAATGACCGCCGCCTTGCTTTTCCAGTCGATCCTGGCGAGCCTGCCCGAGATCGTGGTGGTTACCGGGGCCTGCATCCTGCTGATCCTGGGGCAGCTTGTGCGCAAGGAGCAGGAACATTTCCTTGTCTGGGCTTCAGTCGCGATCGTGCTGATTGCCGCCGTTGCAACACTCATGCTGGCTGACGAGGTGCGGCCGGCTTACTCGGGCATGTTCATCGCCGACCGCTTCGCGGTCTTCTTCAAGGTCGTGTTCTACCTGGCTACAGTTCTGACATTCCTTCTTTCGCGAAGATATGCCGAGATCGAGAGGATCGGGAGCAGTGAATACTATGTACTGCTGCTCCTGGCGCTTTCGGGAATGATGATCATGGCCTCGGCGATCGACCTCCTGTCGATCTATGTAGGCCTCGAACTGATGGTGCTCTGCACCTATGTGCTGACCGGTTTCCTGCGGCGGCAGCAGCGGTCGAACGAAGCGGCGCTGAAATTCGTGATCCTTGGCGGGGTCTCGACCGGGATTTTCCTTTACGGCGTTTCGCTGGTCTACGGGCTCGTCGGCACCACGCAGTTGGACAGGATGGCTGCGGCGGCGACCGGTGGTCCGCTCGATCCCGGATTGCTTCTGGCCGTGGTCTTTATCGTCGCGGGGCTGGCATTCAAGGTCGGCGCCGTGCCGTTCCATATGTGGGTACCGGACGTCTATGAAGGCGCGCCGACGACGATCACCGCCTTCATGTCGGTGGGGCCCAAGGCAGCGGGCTTCGCCGTGATCCTGCGGGTGTTCCTCAACCCGCTGGTCGCAGCCTCGAACGCCTGGATCATCGTCGCGGTCATTGCAGCCGTGACAATGGCGCTAGGTAGTTTCGTGGCGCTGGTGCAGGACAATTTCAAGCGCCTTCTGGCCTATTCCAGCATCGCCCATGCCGGGTTCGCCATGTTCGGTGTGGCGGCCGGCGGTGCGGACGGAGTGGCCAGCGTGATGCTCTATTTGCTGATCTATGCATTCATGAACCTCGGCATCTTCGGCACCGTGATCATGATGCGGAACGGCGATTTCTCGGGCGAGGTCATCGACGACTACGCTGGCTTCGCCAAGTCGCATCGCGGGCTGGCGCTTCTGATGCTGCTTTATCTGTTTTCGTTGGCCGGCATCCCGCCGACAGCCGGGTTCTTCGCCAAGTTCTACGTGCTGGTCGCGCTCGTCGAGCGGGGCTTCGTCATGCTGGCGGTGATCGCAGTGCTGCTGAGTGCCGTTGCTGCTTACTTCTATATCCGCATCGTGATGGTGATCTACATGCGCGAGCCGGAAGGCGCGTTCGTGCCGGCGCTGACGCCCTCGGTCCGCGCCACGCTCGCCTTCACCGCTGCAGGCACCATCGGCATCGGCCTATTTCCGGCGTGGTTTCTAAGGCTTGCCCAACATGCAGCAACCAGCGGCTGATCGATTGGATTTGCAATGATCCAATCGTCGGAATACTCTGGCGAACTAGAAAGGAATGCCCTTGTCGCTTCCAGGGCGCCCGCATCACCGGCCTCAAGGCGTCGGTGGCGGCCTGAGCAAAGCCCGCGGCGGGTGACCGGGGCTGTGCGACGTGACCGGAATGGAGTTCCTGCCGGTACTGTTCATGGTCGCCGGAATTGTTCTGGTGGCGACAGCTACCCTTTTTGTTTCCTCGCTGCTGCGCCCGTCCAATCCCTACCCCGCAAAGAACATGCCCTACGAATGCGGCATGGACCCGGCTGGTGAGGCCGCCGGCGGCCGCTTCAGGGTGCAGTTCTTCATCCTCGCGATCCTGTTTGTCGTCTTCGATGTCGAGACGATGTTCCTGTTTCCCTGGGCCGTCGTCCTGAAGGAAATCGGGCCGGTCGGCTATGTCGAGATGTTCGTCTTCATATTGCTGCTTCTCGTGGGCTTCGCCTACGCCTGGCTGAAGGGAGCGCTGGAATGGGAGGTGTAAACAACGCCATCCGCGACAGTGTCCTGTTCACCACGGCCGACAGCCTGATCAGCTGGGGCCGGAGGTCGGCGCTGTGGCCGGAGACCTTCGGCATCGCCTGCTGCGCCATCGAGATGATCTCGGCGGGCTGTGCCCGCTACGATCTCGACCGCTTCGGCGTGGTGTTCCGGCCTTCGCCGCGCCAGTCCGACGTGATGATCATCGCCGGCACCATAACGCGGAAATTCGCTCCCGTGGTGCGCCGGCTCTATGACCAGATGCCGGAGCCTCGCTGGGTCATCGCCATGGGCACCTGCGCGATCTCGGGCGGTGTCTACAACACCTATGCGGTGGTGCAGGGAGCCGAGACCTTCGTGCCGGTGGACGTGCATGTGCCCGGCTGCCCGCCACGGCCCGAGGCGCTGATGCACGGCTTCCTCCTGCTTCAGGAGAAGATCAAGAAATCCAGGGCGCTGGCAGGGGCGCCTGCGGAACGGGCCGCAGTGCCATGAGCGTGGAGACACCCCTCATCCCTGCCCTGATCGTGGAACGCTTCGGCGGGACGATCGAGCAGCTTGGTTTCTCGCACGGGGTTCACGCTTTCGCCGCTCCGCCTGGCATGATCGTCGAGCTTTGCCGGTTCCTCAAGGAACACCCGGCGCTGCGGTTCGATTTCCTGTCCGACATCTGCGGGGTCGATCACTACCCAGAAGCACCGCGCTATGAGGCGGTGTACCACCTCTTTTCGCTGCCGAACAAATGGCGTGTGCGGATCAAGTGCCGCCTCGGCGATCCGCCGCGGGTTCCGTCGGTGACGGGGGTCTGGCGCACCGCCAACTGGCATGAGCGCGAGGCCTGGGATATGTACGGGATCAGGTTCGAAGGCCACCCCGACCTGCGCCGGATCTATATGTGGGAAGGGTTCGAGGGCTTCCCGCAGCGCAAGGACTTTCCGCTCCGCGGCTACAAGGACAAGCTGAACCCGTTCGGCGCAGAGGGTCCGCCGCCGACGCAGCCCGACCTTGCCACCAAGGACATTCCACAGGGAGGCCGTTCCACACCCGGGACTTGAGATGACCGAAGTCACGGAACTGAGCCGGCCGGAAGCCGATACGCCCAACACCAGGGAGGTGCTTCTCAACCTCGGCCCACAGCATCCCAGTACGCATGGCGTGCTGCGGCTCGTCCTCGAACTGGATGGCGAATATGTCGCGCGCGTGGACCCGCATATCGGCTACCTCCACCGCGGCACCGAGAAACTGGCCGAGAGTTTCGCCTACACCCAGATTTTTCCGCTGACCGACCGGCTGGACTACCTCTGTCCACCCTCGAACAACCTGGCCTTCGCGCTTGCGGTGGAGAAGCTCCTGGGCATCCAGGCACCTGTCCGCGCGCAATATATCCGCGTGCTGATGGCGGAACTGGCGCGAATTTCCGGCCATCTCCTGATCACCGGCGCGCTTCCGATGGACCTGGGCGCCATGACCGCGCTGCTTTACGCCATGCGCGAGCGCGAAATGATCATGGACCTGCTGGAGATGATCAGCGGGGCGCGGATGCACACCTCATTCTGCCGGGTCGGCGGCGTGCGCGAGGACCTGCCCGATGGGTTCTTCCCTAAGATCCGAGAGTTCTGCGACATCTTCCCGAACCGGATCCGCGACTATGAACGGTTGCTCGACAGCAATCGGGTGTTCCTGAAACGCACGCAAGGGATCGGTGTGATTTCGCCCGAAGACGGCATCGATCTCGGCCTGAGCGGCCCGAACCTGCGCGCCTCGGGCGTCGACTGGGATATCCGCCGCGACGAGCCTTACGAAATTTACGACCAGCTCGATTTCAGGGTCATCACCAGGCAAGAGGGCGATTGCTATGCACGCTGGCGATGCCGGGTCGAGGAAATGCGCGAGAGCGTCCGGATCATCGAGCAATGCCTCGACCAGATGCCCGACGGGCCGTTCCAGATCGACATGCCGACAATCGCCTTCCCGGTGGACAAGGACCGGGTGCACTGTTCGATGGAGGCGCTGATCCAGCATTTCGACCTGTCGGCCTATGGCTTCAAGGTGCCGAAGGGCGAGGTCTATTCGGCGATCGAGGCGCCAAAGGGCGAGCTCGGCTTCTACATCGTCAGCGACGGGTCGCCGAAACCGTTCCGCATGAAGGTGCGGTCACCCTCGTTCGTCAACCTTCAGGGACTCTTCGGGGTCACCAACGCGCGCTATCTGGCGGATATGATCGCCGTGCTCGGCAGCCTCGACCCCGTGATGGCGGAGGTGGACAAGTAGCAGAGGATCTGGACGCGATGACCATGCGCGAAAAAATCGAAGAGGCGGCGGCGCGATATCCCGACCAGCGCTCGGCGATCATGCCCGCGCTTCTGATTGCGCAGAGGGAACATGGCCATCTGCCCGGCCCGGTGCTGGAAGAGGTCGCCGACATCCTCGGCGTCGAGCGTATCTGGGTCTACGAACTGGCGACCTTCTACACCCTCTTCCACACCGAGCCGGTCGGCATTTTCCACCTGCAGCTCTGCGACAACGTTTCCTGCATGCTGCGCCGATCCGAAGACCTGCTGAGGCACCTGGAGGAGGTGCTCGGGATCAAGAAAGGCGGCACGACCCCGGATGGGCTGTTCACGCTTTCGACCGTCGAATGCCTCGGTGCTTGCGAGATGGCCCCGGTGATGCAGGTCGGCGACGACTATCACGGCAACCTCGACATCGCGCGGATCGACGCGCTCCTGGACAGGCTGCGCGCAACGGTGCGGCGAGCGACAAGCGCCGATCTCGCCGCCGCAGGGCCGCCGGGAGAATAGCGCCATGTTCGAACCGGTCCTTCTCAAGAACGTGGACGCGCCGGATGGCCATCTGCTGTCGACCTATGAGGCCGGCGGCGGCTACAAGGCGTTGGCCAAGGCCCTGCGGGAGCACACGCCCGACGAGATCATCGACCTTGTCAAGAAATCCAACCTGCGCGGTCGCGGCGGAGCCGGATTTCCTACAGGAATGAAATGGAGCTTCGTGCCCAAGCGTGCCGGCAAGCCGAAATACCTGTGCTGCAACGCCGACGAAGGCGAGCCGGGCACCTTCAAGGACCGGATCATCATGGAGCGTGACCCGCACCAACTGATCGAGGGCATGGCGATCTCCGCCTACGCGATAGGAGCGGAAACCGCCTATGTCTATGTCCGCGGGGAATACACGCTGGCGATCGCGCGGCTGGAGCAGGCGATCGCCGAGGCTCATGCGAAGGGTTATCTGGGAACGCGTATCCTGGGCTCGGATTTCAGCTTCGCCGTGCACATCCATTGCGGAGCCGGCGCCTATATCTGCGGCGAGGAGACCGCGATGCTCGACTCGCTCGAAGGCAAGCGGGCGCAGCCGCGCCTGAAACCGCCGTTTCCGGCGGTCGAAGGACTCTACGCCAGCCCGACCGTTATCAACAACGTCGAGACGCTGGCCTGCGTCCCGCATATCGTGGTGCGAGGGGCCGACTGGTTCCGCGGTATCGGACCGGACAAGAGCCCCGGCCCAAAGCTCTATTGCCTCAGCGGACAGGTGCGCAAACCTGGCCTTTACGAGCTGCCGATGGGGATACCGCTGCGCGAACTGGTCTGTGATCATGCCGGCGGGCCGCTGCCAGGGCGCCAGCTCAAGGCGGTGATCCCAGGCGGGGTCTCGGCGCCACTGATCCCGGAGCGCGGGCTGGACGTCGGGATGGACTTCGACTCGTTGGCCGCTGCCGGCTCGATGCTCGGCTCGGCCGGGGTGATCGTGATCGACGACTCGACCTGCATCGTCAAAGTCGCCACTCGGATCATCGAGTTCTTCCACCACGAGTCCTGCGGCAAGTGCACCCCCTGCCGCGAAGGGTTGAACTGGGTCGTCAAGGTGCTGCGCCGGCTCGAGGCGGGCCAAGGCGAGCCGGGCGATCTGGAACAGTTGGGGGCGCTCTGCAAGGGCATTTTCGGTAACACGTTCTGCGCTTTGGGCGATGGCGCGGCAATGGGCCTGCGGGCAGCACTGGCCCATTTCGAAGATGAATTCGTCACGCACATTGAGGAGCGGAGGTGCCCGTTTCACTGAAGAGGGCGCAACGAGAGGACCGCGAGGAAGCCATGGTTCGCGTGACAATCGATGAACGAACGCTGGAAGTGGAGGCGGGCTCCACGGTGCTCCAGGCCGCCGAGCGTCTGGGCATCGACATCCCGACCTTCTGCTACCTGAAGCGGCTGCCGGCGCTAGCCTCCTGCCGCATGTGCCTGGTGGAGATTGAGGGGCAGCGGCGGCTGCAGCCTGCTTGCGCCACCGCGATCACCGACGGCATGGTGGTGCACACGAACACGCAGCTGATCGACGAGACGCGCTCTTCCATGCTCGACATGCTGCTTGCCAATCACCCACTCGACTGCCCGATCTGCGACAAGGGGGGCGAGTGCGAGCTTCAAGACATGGTGATGGCATACGGTCCCCGCGCAAGCCGGTTCCGCGATGCCAAGCGTGTGTTCCACTCCCACGACATCCGTCTCAGCCCGGTCATCATCATGAACGTCAACCGCTGCATCCAGTGCCAGCGCTGCGTCCGGATGTGCGAAGAAGTCGTCGGCGCGGTCGCCCTGGGCACCGTTGAAAAAGGCATGGATACCGCTGTCACTGGCTTCGAGGGCAGTCTCGCGAGTTGCGACCAATGCGGCAATTGCGTCGAGGTCTGCCCGGTCGGCGCGCTGATGAGCTTCCCCTATCGCTACAAGGCGCGGCCCTGGGATCTGGTCGAGACCGACACGGTCTGCCCGCATTGCGGCACCGGCTGCCAACTGACCGTCGGTACACGCAAGGGCGAGTTCATGCGGGTCCGCTCGAAGGTGGAGCACGGGGTCAACCGCGAAACGCTCTGCGTGCGCGGGCGATTCGGCCTCGACTTCGTCGGCAGTCAGGATCGGATCAAGCGGCCGATGATCCGTCGTGGCGGGGTCCTGGTCCCGGTTTCATGGGACGAAGCGGGCGACTACCTCCGCCGGCGGCTGTCGGCCGTCGCCGGCAAGGTTGCGGGCGGGCTGGCCTCGCCGCGCCTGCCCAACGAGGTGCTTTATCAATTCCAGAAGCTGATGCGGACGGCATTCCGGACCAACAATATCGACTGCTCCTCGCGCTGGTCCACGCCCTTTGACGCGCTCGGCCCGTTGGTAGCCTCCTTCTACACGCGAGCGCCGCTGGAGGAGGTAATCGGCAACGACTGTGTGCTTGTAGTCGGCGGCAACGTGACGGACGAAAACCCTGTCACCGAATATTTACTGCGAGACTGTGCACGGCGTCGACAGACCGGCTTACTCATGCTCTCGGCGCGGCCATCCCGCCTCGACGCCGATGCGCGGGCGGTCGTTCGCGTGCCGCCAGGCGGTGAGGCTCAGGGCCTTGCCGCAGTGGTGAGCGGACTGGGGGCGGCTGGTCAGGCATTGCCGGGCGACGTTTTTGCGGACATCGGCGTGAAAACCGGCCGGCCAGCAGCGGCCGCCGACAGTGACGATCCGGACCGCCTGGCCGCAGCGCTGCTGGAAGGCCGGAGCGCCACTGTGCTTGTCAGCGCCGACCTCTTGAGATCACCCCGGGCGCGCGCGACGTTGTACCAGCTCAACAACCTTTTGCAGGTCCTGCGCGCACTCGGTAAGGGCCTGGCGATGCAGTTCCTCTTCGACCGTGCCAATCAACTGGGCGCCTGGGACATGGGCGTACTGCCGACGGCGCTGCCGGGGTTGCGCGCGCTCGCCGATGATGCGGCACGCGCAACGCTCGAACGGGCTTGGGGCGCCGAAATCCCGTCTGAACCGGGCGCGGATTTCGACGCCATGCTCGAGCTTTGTAACGGGAAGCGAGTGGGTGCGCTCTATATCGCCGGAAGCGACCCAATGATGTCCTGTCCCGACCGGAAATTTGTGCAGCGGGCGCTTCGTGCCGCCGATCTCCTGATCGTGCAGGACGCGTTCCTCACGGATACGGCGGGCCTCGCAGATGTCGTGCTGCCGGCAGCGAGCTATGGCGAGGAATCCGGCACGTTCACTAACAACGAAGGCCGGACCCAGAAGGTCTGCAAATTCCGCGAATCCGCCCTCGAGGCGCGGGACAATCTGGCGATATTCGACTTCGTTGCGGTGCTTCGCGGACATGCGTTGCGGCCATCGATCCAAGGCGAAGTCTTCGGCGAGATTGCCCGGCTGGTTCCGGCCTACCAGGGGTTGACGCAGGACGGATTTGGTCCCGACGGAGCATTTACGAAGGCGGCCCTTGCACCGCCGGCAGGCGAGTTCTTCGCCCCCCCGCCAGCCCCCATTGCCGCCGGCGGGCTCATGCTGATCACCGGCAACTGCTTGTTCCACAACGGATATCTTTCCGAGCGCTCTGATATCCTGAGCACGGTCGCGGATGACCCATATGTCGAGATGAGCGCGCCGGATGCAGCCCAGCTTGGCCTTGCGGATGGCGATCAGGTGGTCGTGCGATCGGCCCAGGGCGAACTGACGGCGAAGCTCAAGGTCAACAAGCGTTTTCCCAACGGCCTCGTGTTCGTTCCCGAGAACTACAGATCCATGCGTCTCAACAGCCTGCTGCGGCGGGGCGAATACCCATGCCCGGTGGAAGTTGAAATGGCGCACGCGGCTTTCGAGATCGCCACTCTCGCCGGCGTCGGGGCGTGGCCTGGCAATCCGGGCTGAGGCACCACGGGTTCCCCGGCGTCCTGCCCCCTGCGCCTTGACCCGGCGGTCAGTGATAACCGGTCCCGGCAATGTAATCGTGCAGCACCTGCTCGTTGCTCATCAATTCTTCGAGGCGGTGCTTGACCACGTCGCCGATGCTCACCACGCCGACAACTGTGCCGCCATCCATGACCAGCACATGGCGCGTGCGCTGATTGGTCATGATCGCCATCACCGAGGGCAGCATATCCAGTGTCGAGCAGCTCGCCACACCGCGGTTCATGATCTCGGCGACCCGCATCATGGGCGCGTTGGTTCCGTGCTCGGCCACTGCATTGCAGCAGTCCCGCTCCGACAGCGTGCCTAGGCAATCCCCGGGGAAACGGCTGACGACCACGAAGCCGATGTTGTTCTCCCGAAACAGCCGCAGCACTTCCACCATCGTCTGGCTTGGAGCGACCGAGACGACCTCGGGAGCCTTGCTCTTCAAGATTTGGCAGACCAGCATCTGAGCCTCCTGTCTGCGCGCTCCGGCTTGCCACCCGGCGCGCCTTCACGTTCGACGGATATTCCGCCACCAATTGTATCCCTGCGACTCGCGCGTCTCGACCAGCACGTCCTGTTCGGTGTTCAAACGTGCAGCGACCACGCCGCCGCCGGTCGTCGCCTTGCCCGGCTTGGCGAGCAGGTCGTCACGCCCGATCACCAGGCCAGCTGAGGAAAAACTCGAGAATTCGTACTGTTGGCCAAGCGCGATCGCGTCCGCCGGGCAGGCGTCCTCGCACAACCCGCAGAACAGGCACCGGGCCATGTCGATCTCGAATTTCGCCGGGTGTCGGTTGCCCTTCTCGTCCTCGTAGGGAATCACTTCGATGCAGTCGCACGGACAGATCCGTGCGCAGAGCTCACAGGCTACGCATTTGATCTCGCCCGCTTCGTCGCGCTTCAGGAAGTGATGCCCGCGGTAACGCGAATAGGGCAACCATTTTTCCTTGTCCGGATACTGCATGGTCACGGATCTGGAAAACATGTAGCCGAAAGTGAGCGCCAGCGCGTTCGCCAGATCGGCGAAGAACGCCCAGCCGATCCATCTTCCAGCTCTGTCCACTGCGCGCGACATCGTCGCCTCGTTGCAGCCCCCTAGAGGAAAGCAACACCGGTTATGATTATGTTCGCCATCGACAAAGGAAGCAAGACTTTCCACCCGATCGCCATCAGTTGGTCGTAGCGATAGCGCGGGAAAGTGAAGCGGAACCAGATAAACAGATAGACGAAGAAGGCGACCTTGAGCACGAACCAGAGGAGCGGCGGCAACGGGACCAGCACGCCGTTCCAGCCGCCGAAGAACAGGATCACCGCCAGGACCGACGTCAGGAGCATGACGGCGTATTCACTGACCATGAAGAATGCGAAGCGGATGCCGCTGTATTCGGTATGGAAACCGGCCCCCAGGTCGCCTTCCGCTTCCGCCAGGTCGAAGGGAATGCGCTGCGCTTCGGCCAGGCCGGCTACGAAAAATACAAAGAACCCTACCGGTTGGTAGACGATGTTCCAGACATTGGCTTGCGCCCGCACGATGTCGAGCAGGCTCATGGATTGCGCCAGCATGACCACGCCGATGACCGCGAACCCCATCGGGATCTCGTAGCTGATCATCTGCGCGCAGGTCCTGAGACTGCCCAGGACAGCGTACTTGCTGTTCGCCGCCCAGCCGCCGAAGATAACGCCATAGACCTCGATCCCGATCACCGCAAAGACGAAAAGCAGCGCCACATTCATGTTGGAGACGTAGAGAGTGATCTTGGTGCCGAGCACCGAGACGGATTCGCCGAAGGGGACCGCGACGAACACCACGAAGGGCGGAGCGAGCGCCAGGATTGGCGCCAATTTGAACAGGAAGCGGTCGGCCTCGGCCGGGATGTGGTCCTCCTTGGTCAAGAGCTTGACCCCATCCGCCACCGGCTGCAGCAGCCCATGCCATCCCACACGCATCGGCCCCATCCTCTGCTGCATGTGCCCCGCGATCTTGCGTTCCAGCCAGGTCAGCGGCAATGGCAGCAGCAGCAGGATCGCAATCAGAAACGCGACCTTGAAGACGATCAGCCCAAGAGCAACGACAAGTTCCATGGTCCGAGGCCACTCGTTCACGGGATCAGACCCGCGACCCGATTAGCACTGCACAGTGGTCAGGCTGCGCGGGCGTGGCAATTGCCAACCGCGGCGCAACTTGTGCAATGGTATCACAGCCTTGCCATCACTGGCTACGATGCGTGGGACAGGGCGGCAGGGCGAACCGAACTGCCATTCGATATTGTCTCGTACAATTTCGACAGAGCGCCTATCCTCGCGTCAGATCAACCGTGAAGCTCGTGTCACAACGCAGCCTCAAGGGGCGGCGCCCGCGCTTCCTACCAGTTTTGCCTGGCACCTGGCGTTTTGGGACTGAGTATTGCGCGGCGCGGCAACAGCGTTAGGAGCGACCCATGCAGCTCAGTTCAGGCAGCTTTGCCAACGGTACGACGATCCCGCGGCGCTTCACTTGCGACGGTGAGGATCGTTCCCCTCCCCTCGGCTGGACCGGCGCTCCGGCCGGAACCGGCAGCTTTGTCCTTCTCTGCGATGATCCGGACGCTCCGGCGGGGATCTGGCATCACTGGGCGGCCTATGACATTGCGGCCGATTGTGTAGGGCTGGCCGAAGGCGCCGCCCAGCACGCCGCCAAGCAAGGCTTCAGGCAGGCTACCAACGATTTCCGGCGACCAGGTTACGGTGGTCCCTGTCCACCGCATCGCCACGGCCCGCATCGCTACCACTTCCGGCTGCTGGCACTGTCGATAGATCACCTGCCGCTCGGCAACGACCCACCGTGTCAGGGAGTCGAACGAGAAGCGCGCAAGCATCTCCTCGCCGAGGCGCTCCTCGTCGGAATATATGAGCGATGATGGTCTTCGCTCGTGCGAACTCTGGCAAATTTGAGGAAAGCCTGCGGGTCATGAGCGACAGCACTTGTCGTAGTGGCCCCGGCTGCTTGCTCGGCGTCCGCTCGCGGTGGGCACCGTCATCCAATTGAGCTACTGTGCGCGATCGAGCACCGCAGAAAGTGGCCGTAGTGTCGCCAAGCGCGTCCAGCGGCCCACTTGGCTGCTTGGGTGCACGTGTTTTTTGTGAATGGCGCTCGTGCCATGACCACGCCGATCGTCCTGCCTTGGCCGTTGCAAAGCCTCTTGGAGGCGGTGACGCGGGCGGTGCTGCAACCTGGCGACCTGCCTCACATCGATTTCTCGCGACCGATCGGCGAGGCCGGACTGGTATCGCCGGACTCCGTGTCGTGGCGCGTATTCAAGAACCCGCTCTCGCTGTTCATCGGCGGCGTCACCGCGGTGATCCTGGAGCTTGCTGAACCGCGCGTGCGCACCGGCATATGGGAGCATACCTCTTTCCGCCTTGATCCAATTCAACGACTGCACACCACGGGGCTGGCTGCGATGGTGACGGTCTATGGCCCCCGCACCATGGCCGAGGCCATGATCGCCCGCGTTCGGCGAATACACGACCGCATTGAAGGCGTGACATCGTCAGGCGAGACGTACCACGCCAATGATCCCAACCTTCTGAACTGGGTTCAGGCCACGGCGGCGTACGGCTTTGTCCAGGCTTATCACGTCTATGTGCAGCAGTTCTCCGCATCGGAGCGCGACCGCTATTACGCCGAGGGCGTACCGGCTGCGCGCCTTTTCGGCGCCACAGGCGCGCCGGGATCGGAAGCCGAGCTTGAAGCGCTGTTCCATGCGACCGCCGGACGGCTGGAGCGCTCGGCCATAGTGTTCGAATTCCTCGCGATCATGTGTTCAGCGCCTATTCTGCCGCTGCCGCTGAGGCCGGCGCAGCTCCTGCTGGTGGCGGCCGCCGTTGATCTGGTGCCCTGTTGGGTGCAGGCGCTGTTGGGGCTCACCGGCCACGGATTGCACACTTGGGAATCTGGGGCAGTCCGGCAGGCTGGGGCTTTGGCGGATCGCCTCGTTACGGAATCCAGCCCAGCCGTTCAGGCCTGCCGGCGGATGCGCCTTCCGGCCGACTATTTGTATGTCCGTCGCAGCGCTATCGGCGCCCGCCCATGATTGTCTTGTTCACGGATTTCGGCTTGCATGGCCCCTACACGGGTCAGATGAAGGCTGTGTTGCACCAAATGGCGCCGGGCATCCCCGCGATCGACCTCTTCTCCGACGCGCCGGTCGGCAATCCCAAGGCGTCGGCCTACCTGCTGGCGGCCTACGCGGAGTGGTTTCCCGCGGGAACCGTCTTTCTCTGTGTCGTCGATCCAGGCGTCGGAGGGACGCGCCCGTCGGTCATCGTCGAGGCCGACGGTCGCTTGTATGTCGGCCCCGGCAACGGCCTCTTCGAGCTGATCCAGCGCCGCGCGGCTGAGACGTTCAGCTGGGATATCGACTGGAAGCCAAAGGCCCTGTCTGCCAGCTTCCACGGGCGTGACCTGTTTGCCCCCGTCGCGGCCATGCTGGCACGCCGTGAGCCGCCGCCCGGCAGGCCGCGCCTGGATGAAGCAGATCGCCGTAGAGACTGGCCGGAGGACCTCGCCGAGATCGTCTATATCGACCATTTCGGCAATGCCCTGACCGGCCTAAGGGCGGCCAGGCTGCCGGCGGGTGCAAGGCTCGCCGCAGCAGATCGCGTGCTGGAGGCCGCGACGACCTTCGGCGATCGTCCGCCGGGCACGGCCTTTTGGTACGAGAACTCGAACGGCCTTGCCGAGATTGCCGTCAATCAAGGCCGCGCTGACGGCGAGCTCGGTCTCGCGATCGGCAGTCCTGTGGAGATCGTCCTTTGAACGAAACCGGTTGTCCGTTGCGGCGTTGATCTATCGCGATGCGCAAGTCAACGAAACGAGGCCCGGGCGCCGATCCGCCGAAGCTGCAAAAAGGCGATGACAAGGCGCGGGCGACGACCGGCAACAAGCGGCTTGCCGAGCAGATTCGCAAGGTTCTCGCCAAGCACTATGCGAGCAAATACCGGGCGCGGTGAAAAACGCGATTGCCGCACCCGGAATGAGCACGAAGGGAGGTCGTCATGACCGATGGTATTGCTCAGAAAACCTGTACGCCCTGCCGCGGCGGCGTTCCGCCACTGACGCAGGAGGCAGCTGAGGGCTATCTGTCCCAGACCCCTGGCTGGGAATTGGAGGAGGCGCATCTGCTGCGCCGCAAATTCAAATTTGCGGATTTCCGTCAATCGCTCGACTTCGTCGACAAAGTTGGCCGATTGGCGGAACAAGAACGGCACCATCCCGACATCTGCTTCGGCTGGGGTTATGCGGCAGTCTCGCTGCAGACACACAAGATCAAGGGATTGCACGAGAACGACTTCATCATGGCCGCGAAGATCGACCTCATCGCCGGTTCGTAGAGAGGCACCCCGCACCCAACGGCCGGGACGGGTCCAGAAGTTCGCATTCATGATCCGCACGTCATGGGTGCGATGCCGCAACGAAGAAGTACTATGTGGTCGACACGCCGCCGAGCACCGTTGTCGTTTCTTGACCGCCTGTGGTTCGCGCACCCGGCTCGTGTTATCGTGGTTGCGGGAAACGGCGGACGCGCCGTGAGCGCCCCGCCGGTTCCCCATTGTGGGAGGAACCAATGGCTCATTACGTATTACTGTCGAACTTCACCGATCAAGGTATCAGGACTATAAAGGATACTCAGAAGCGGGCTGAGGCCTTCAAGGCGATGGCCAGCAAAAGCGGGGTCAAGGTTCACACGCTGTTGTGGACGCTTGGCAAACATGATGTCGTAGTGATTGCCGAGGCAGAAGACGACATTGCTGCGACCGCACTAGCCTTATCAATCGCATCAATGGGCAACATCAGAACTGAGACGCTGAGGGCATTCGACACGGCAGATATGACCAAGATATTGGCAAAGATGGCCTGACAGCCGCTTTGCCGACGTGCGCGGGTAATCGAAGCCGGCGCTGGGCTTGAGTGCTCGGCGCCCAAGTCGTCTAGCTATGTCTCATCCCGCCAGACCAACCCGCCTCTCCCAGTGGATCTTCACCATGCGCCGGAACCGGACCGTGTGCGCCTGCTCTCCTGTTCCGTGGAATAGCTCGGCGCTCGTGCATTTCCGGCTCTTGCGTTGCTGGCAGCGCCACGGCCCGGATATGACCAGATGTTGAAGATCAACCGCGCGCTCATATTTGCCTCTCACAAACGGCCCTGCACGTCACCGGAGTTCATTGGGTTCGTCGCCGAAAAGCATTTCCAGCTTTTGGCGTAACGCCATCATTACCGTGCGCGCGACCGCGACATCGCCCGCGGAGAGCCGGCCGCAAGCTCCCCAACCAGAGGGCTCCGCAGCCGCAAGGCCGCGTTATAGGTCGCCCTGCCGCGAGCGGTCAGGACGACGAGTTGTGCGCAACGCTGATGCGGGTTCGGATCGAACGCGACGATGTGCTCTCTGTGCAGATCGTTGACGATCCGCTGCACGTTCTGACGGTTCCCCCTTGCGGGATAGGGACCACGGTCGGTCCGCCTGCCCCGCCGCGATCCTTCTACTACGTTTGATGAGCCTCAGCAGCCCACAAGTCAACAAAATCAAGATGATGCGCGGAGGTTCGCCACCGGGACCTGGCTAACGGAAGGAAGAAATATGTGCTAAATCATTGATAAATAACGACAATGGTGGGCCCGGAGGATGTGCCGGGACCGTTGATTTCATTGGCTTTCTCGTGGGCCAAAATCAGAAATCTTCCCGTATCGCTCCGTATGGTTCCGCGCCTAAGCAAAGGACGCTGCACAAGATGGGGCTTCATGCAGGTCTGAGCCCCCGACCACTGTGGCGAGCGAGCAATCTTGGGTGAGATGAGCAATGCTGGCCGCAAGCTCCATAGGTCCACCTAGGTGTTCAAGCACCTGGCGGGCAAGCGACTCCGACTCCTCCTTGGAAAGAGGCGGTACGTCGATGACGCTCAGACGGTCTCCAGAAAAGGAATAGCTGCTTGCCTGGGCCCGGATATGCTCAACTCCATATCGTCGGAAGACAATGAGCAATTTTACACGACCCACGTTGGCCGCGGCGTAATTGAACAATGGCTGGAGACTTGTCGCTGTCATGAGCATCATCGACGACGAGGAGCAGGTCACCGGAACCAAGCTCTTCTAGAGACACCTTGGTGATCTCCATTGTCGGTGAGACAAGCCTGATCCTAGTCGCAGACTGATCGGCGGCGATTTGGTCCAGAATGGCTTGGAGCTCGAGATTTGCCGCCGCCGCCAGACCCCGTTACCAGCGTCACGCCAACGTCCGGATTCTTGTGTGCTTCCAAGGCTTCAGCAAGGGGAGCTTCTCTGCCGACCAGCTGCCAAGTATGGGTGAACAAGGTTTCCTTGCGTGCGAGAGCCGCAAAGAATTCCTGAGCCGTTTCCCACGGACTTGTGGGAGAGACGCCGAGAAGGCTATTGTCGATGTAGTCATCAGCATCCCAAAGGCTTCGGGTCGTTCCTAATATTCGGTTCAATCCGCTCAATGACGGGCTCGAACGCGGCATTAGCGACTTCGATGAGCACAGATCGATCAGCCCCGGCGACTGGCAGGGACGCAATGATGGCATTGGGATCCATGAGAGGATGATCCTTTTGGAGTGGCGTTTGGGACATCAGCCTGCGGTCGCCATGCCGACGGTGGTTCTTAGTGTGGTGGCCAATCGAGCCCAGGCGCTACCCTATGCTTACATGCGCACAGGCAGGATACGTGAGAATTTCGCAGATGCGGTCCAAAGCAGATGGGGCAGCACCTGCGGGCAGTCCGTCATCCAGGTCCTGCAAGGTGGGAGCTGAGTTGCTTACCTCAGCAGTGCCGCTCGCCCGCGCTATGGCCGGCAGTTCTAAGCTTTAGAGGAATAATGCGGGGCCGTTTTCGGATGAAAACGCCGATTGCCAAACGCCGCACCGGCTGGAATTTTTCGCGCTCAGCCTCTCCGTAAGCCGTAAAAGCGCGGAAAATTACGTGTCGCTGAATTTTCCGCGCTTTTGGATTCACGAGCGGGAATTTTCCGCGCTTTTAAACTGATCGGAGCTATTTAAATCGCTTGAGAATCCATCCGTTGCTACAATATCAAAGAGCGCACGGGGCAGACCGACACCAACTGGAGGCAAAGCAATGGAAGAGATTCAGAAGCGCCGCGTCGGCCGCCCAATTGGCAGCGGCGTCAAGAACAACGATCAGGCCCTTGCCAAGGTCGCAAGTATCTTGCTGGATAATCCTTCCATGAAGGCGACTTCAGCCATGAGGCGGGTCCTCAATGATATGTCCAGCTCGCGGAGGGAGACAGACGTTACCTTGATCCGTCGATGGCAGGGGCGCTGGAAGCTGAACAGACAGAAATTCATGAACGAAGCGGCGGCAACGAGAGCTGCAAGGACGGCGAGAGCGCCCTCGCGCACGACGTCATCGATCTCCGACTCGGCTAGCGAGTACCTTATGCGGAAAGCCAAAGAGACGGCGAGTATGTACAATTTTTCGGAAGCATCTGCTCTCCAAAAGGCCGCGGCTGGATACCTCGATACGCCCCTCAGGAAAGAGGTACATGGTGTTTTAGACTCACTGGCGCTGAGGACGGCGCTGGGTCTTCACGAATCGTCCATTCAGCGAGAATTGCGGCGCATGACGGATTCCACTGTCATGGAACGATGCTGAAAGCCTTGGAGGAGCAGGATCGCTTCCTTGCCGAGCTGAAAAAATGGGGTTGAGGCTACAAAAACTGCCCAATAACGGCAATTGACGCCAAGGCAGCGCGCGACCGGTTCGCGAAGGACAGATTTCGGCCCCAGCCGGGACTGAAACGACGCATTTTGTAGGTATAATTTTCTAAGATGGCGCTTTTGCAATTGACGCCTGCAAGGGTGCCTCATGCTTGCGCCGTAAAACGCAACACGAGCGCAGACGGTTCAGTCTGTCGTTTGAACCTGGAATCTGGTGAAGGCAACCGAACCAATGGACAAGATCACAATCGACTTCTGGGGCTTTGCAATAACGGCCGAAGGGTTTTACGGCGTCTTGGCCGCGTCGGGGCTGGTGATGGCCATTGTCATTGTGTTGAAGGTCGGGAGGCGTCGGGGTACCTAAGGCTGCTTCTCGGCAAGACGGAGGGCATCGATGTGCGAAGCCAGTATGACATTGTTAAAGATTGGGCACTCCTATCCGACGACGAGGCGATGGAAGCCGAGATCGAAGGCACGGCAAGGACGCTACCACGTCGGTCGCCTAGTGTCCCTTGGAAGTGTCTGGCAATCGTGAAGATGCCGAATATCGATTCTGGTTCGATCTGTTTTTGAGACTTTCCAGAAAGGACGACGTCGGGTGGGCTTAGCCCGTAGGAGACTAACCTAACCAATCTGTCCCAGTTCGCATGGGACGCCACTCCCGCAAACGATAGCGGCTGCTCTTCGTGCTTCACACGCTAAGCTGTAAAGTCAAAGCCGACGCCGTACCTCCGTTCTATGACCCACTCGGGGACCAGCATCCCGCCATCGGCCAACGCGTTGCCTTTGCGATTGGCAAAAGGATTGGCGGAAAGGGCCATGAACGAGGATGACGACACCCTCTTCTTGGTCTTCGATGAAACCGAACAACCCGAAAACGCCGCCAGGTGAGAATGATGGCGAAGCGCCAGAATAGCATTGGTCTCCTTAGCCTCGAACCTTCCGCCAAGGCGGACTACCCCAAAGACTTGACGTCGCAGTCCTCCGACGGCGGAAGCCTGCGCCCGTATCGTTGGTGAAGACGAAACGATTGTTTCGAAACTTCAGGAACGAGGGCCACGTTGGCGGAACCGGCCTGACAGTTCTCACGTGGATAAGCACGTCGTCATGCTCCCGAGCGTCGGGGGCATCTACGACTGCGTAGTGAGTATGAGTTTCGGTTCTGCCGTCGGCTACCGCCATAACCACGTCAAACCGACTCGGGGGTCGCAGATGCGCAACTGAGATCGCTATAGCTTGCACATCATCCCCAGAGCTACGCTCGCCAAAGTACAGATTTGCCGCGCAGTTCAGTACCTGCTGGTGGTTGCACGCAAGAATGTCCGCCGTATTTGACACATCGATCCAGCCACCGACGTGCTCGGCTTGATAGACGTCGCCATCCAGGAGAACAGCCAACAGCGTTGGCGAAAGCGGCAGGAAGAGAAGCGCACCTGCGCTGGAGATTCCAAAAGATCTGTGCTGCGCATGCCTGTGCTGTTGATGCCAGCGGTTGGCGAGAGCAGCAGGGTCATCTGATGTGAGAAACGGCACCGAGGTAAGGTTGCGAACAACCCGCACCTTTAGATCGTCTACGACGCTCATCGTTTTGGCGTAGTGATGCATCGCCGAGATCACCGCACTTTTGACGGCCTCCTTGAAAGACGGTTGTTCGAAGTCCGCACCTTTGACTGACGTGGCAGCGAAAGCAAACTCCGCGGATCGACGCGCGGCGGCTTCTGTGCGGACATGCTGCAGGTAGGCGAAACGCCTGAGGATTGTGGCATGAAGATCCTTGATGACCGCACGTGGCTTGAGCAACGACGAAACGCAGTCGCCATAGTGTCCCTCGACGGTCTGGATTGCGGTTTCGAGCCTTGGGTCCTGCCCGTAGAAGTAATCCCTGGAACACTGATTCTTCACCGGGGCATCGAAGAATGATTGGTTGCGATCAAGGTTAAACAGGTGAATGGCTTTGCCTTCGGCACACACGCTGAAGGGCGATAGATGTACCCGGGGAACAAAGTGCTGGTTCTTGTTCTCCGCCATGCAATTGAGCGATCCGCCATTCCGGCACTGCCGTGGGGGCGCTCAAACACCCGCGCCAAGCCGTTGCTATCACACAGAGCTTCCAGCGGGAATGTACGTCTCAGGCCCGCCCTTCCTGGCACTCAATCGAAGAGACGTGACGAACGCCGTCGCAGGGTGGCGTTCGTTTCACGAAGCGTCAGACTTGGATGCGGCCGACGCGCTGTCCCGGGAGGACGGCTCCAAAGGAGACGGCGTGCAGGGCTGGCTTGTCCCCAACACGGGAGCGCAGCGAAGGAGCGGGCAGGAACGGGACAAGACGGCCGCGCCGGCTAGACCCGAGTAACCTTCCGATACCATGCCAAGGCGTCCGAAGGCCGGCGAAAAAGAATAGCGGTCGATCCTCGCTCAGGGCGAACCAGTAGTTCCGCTGAACATGAAGTCGGCGCGCGAGAAAGTGCCATCCGTGCGGTTTTATCGAACACGGGGATATGCTGCGCGATCTCCCGTTCCTTGACCAACCAGGCGAGGTTCGCTGCCGATCCGTAGGCGCTGTCGGCGGCCAGATGCGTCGGCTTCTGGGCCGCAAGCGGACTATTTGTTTTCGGGTTGGCCGGTCTAGAAACGGACTAACACGTCCAGCATAGCGCGGACCGCTTGGCGCCAACAGCCGTCCTGAGAACTGTCCGGTTGACTCCCCGCGGTTCGCAAGCGAATTTTCATCCAGGAGGTCGACAGATCTAACGGCGCGGGTCAACGGCGAAGGCGACCTGAATAAGAGCGTGCCTGCCAACACGATCCCCACGGAGCAATCACCGATCCCTAACTAGGGACGTCGCAAACCCTCCAGCCCTCTGGCTACCCAATTCGCGCTCTGTGTATGCGGTGAACTGTAGCAATCTCTGCCAAAAGAGTTCTTCAACCCGAGTCGAGGCAAATTCTTTGGACAGTTCTCCGATGCGTCTTGCAGTGTAGCGGATGTGGCTACACTCGTCGCCACTTAACTTGCATAGCGTTCGACCCAGCATGTCTAGGTTACGGTGCGGGCAATATGCCTCGAGCACGGGCTCCAACAACTTCTGGTGAATGCGGGTCCTCACCTCACCGAGGTTCACCTGAATCAAATAGTCGAGCACCCTCCAGGTTTCGAGGCTAGCGGCCTCGACCTGGCTGTGCTGCATGGGGGGAAACTGGGTCTCAACGGCCCCGCGCACATTATCTGGCAATGCGTCTGGAAATACCAGATCGGCGAGACGAAGGTACATTCGGCAATGACCTGCCTCATCCTCGACATGCTGGCTCAGATCGTCAACAAGCCCGGCACTTGTGCAAGCGTTGGCAATCTTCGCTAAGTCGCGGGAACCCTCGCCCTCTTTGATCGCATTCGAGACAAGCGACTGCAGCACCCATACCGGGTTCTCAATATGCGACCTAAAACTGTTGCCGTAGTCGGCGAGGAAGTATGGCGGCACGTGACGTGCAACAGCGTCGCCAAACAGCCGAAGGTAGTCGCGCGTTGCTATGTCGCCTTGTTCGTCAAGGGCAGTTTCAACAAAACGCGCGACGTAGTCCATTGTCATTTTTCAACTTCGAGCGGGCCATTGCAAGCGATAAAAGGGGCCATGCCGTCCTTGAAGGGTGAACTGCTGATACCGATTATCCCTGCGTTGATGGCAATGTTGTCGACCTTCAGGGTTGTCCCATCGACATAACCGGAAATGCGTATGCCTTTACCTCCAGCGAGGGACCTGAGGGCCTTAGCTTGATCTTCACTCAGTTCGAAGGAAAGCGGTGCTTCAGACATAGTCGAAAACTCCTTTGCCATAGAATTCACTGAACGCCGTTATAATTGCAAATCTTGCGATGGGAGACAATTGCAAAAGGACACGCTTCAAAGCAGAAGCGCCGCCAAACTCTTCAAGGTCAGCCAAGAATGTCCTAGTATCCGCCACAACGATTGCAGGACGCTCCCAACGCTCTTGCCCAACGCTGTAAATGATCTCTGCCAAGTGGTTATCGAACCACCAACGCGACACCGAAATGCTAACTGAGAGGGATTGGACGTAATGCCAGTAACTGGGAGGGATATGCAGGAGGTCGCATGGACCGACGATTGCATGACGTAACGACGGCACGCGTTGCCAGACATTGGGGTCCGTCGGCGAGGCATCGCAATGGTGCCCTCGCACTGTGGCGCCGTCCGTGAGCGCGAAGGTATCCCGTGGGTGGCAGACTGCAACATATTTCCACCCAAACAACTGAATGAAGTAATTATGGTTCGTGACGTAGTCGTTGTGGTTATCTTGATGAAAGGTTTGCACCGTTCCTGGCGGACCGATCCATATGTTGTCGAAGTATGCCGGCTCGCGTGATCGAGGTGAAACAGGCAATCGATGCGCGATGTCGACGAAGGACGCGTCACTCTGCCTGAGATAAAATTCAGTTGTGTCGAGACCAGCGAGATAATCGCCCAATCTCTGTTGCGCCCGGAGGTTCCGCCATCGTTCCTTATGCTCGAGCGTGACCAAGCGCGTCCCATGCCGTGCCGCGATACGCTGGGGTGTGAGGAGGGCAGCAAGTTCATCCAGAGCGGAAACGTCTCGCGACACCCAGGGAGTTTCCATCAGCTCTGCTGCGCACTTCATTCCGATGATGGGGATGCAACCTATTTCCCGAAATCTCACATCGGGACAAACGTATGACAAGTCTGGAGGAGCCGTCTGCAACATCCTCAGCCTCCAAGGGCAGCAACATATCCGCTTGGCAACTGGTCAGCATCGAACGCGGTCCAAGGGATATGATAGTGCACTCGGCTAAGATCCGACTGCCCATTTGCTTGCCATCGTTCCCGATGGGCTGCCAAGGTGCCGGCAAATTCGAGGCCCAGATCACCGAACACGACTATGTCGCGGCCGTGATAAAGCGCGCCCGAGCGGCGCTCGCTATCGATGAGACCGAAAGAGTAGTGTGTGAGGTCGAATGTACGCTCGACGCCTAGGTTCACAGCGCGGAAATTCGGTTCAGCGCCAAAAAGGTAGCTCCGGAATGCCAAAGAATCCAAAACAGGGTGACCAAAGCCTCGGCCCTTTTCAATATGCAAGAAGGACTTCGGTCGCGGATCAATAAGCTTTTCAAGCGGGATGTACCATGTGTCCTCATCTGCAATGGAACCGGTTGTAGGGACGGACACGGACATCCTAGCGCCGACCGTGAGTAGTCCTTTCTCGGTTGCTAGGAAGATCGTAAAGCAGTCCCCGCCACCCGGAATCGCTACAGGCATAGCGAGCATGCCTCCCGGCACCCGCAACGCCTCGCGAAGCAGTCGCGGGATGCCACGAAACGCAGAAGTGGCTATTATGACGTCGAAGAGACCCAGCTCGGGCAGTCGATCGACCCAATCACCTAATTGCACGCGCACACCAGAAGTGCCGATGAGGGCGCGCTGTGATTGATCGAAGAGGTCGGGAATAATCTCGCAACCAAATATCAGTGGGACGTCTCCTTCCCTGCCGGCTAGCAAGGAGAGTACTGACACCAGATAACCAGTTCCTGTTCCAATTTCGTATATGCGCTTCCCCCTCAGATCGCCGAGTTCTCTGATTATCCACCTAAGAAACGTTCGATCCGATATTGCTGAGAGAGTTGTCCCATCTGCGTCTGAGAACGTTCGAATAGGACCATCAAAACGCTCATGCCCCCTCGGGGCAAATCGCGCTATGTCCACCCCCGCGAAAGCGGCGTTGATGTCAGTATCGCCCATGGCACTAGGTTTAGCTAATTGATCTTACCTTAAGCTAATAGAGAGCGTCAGTTCGCACCGCGATGCAAGCACTTTTGCCAATACTAGTCTCCAGCTATCCATTTCAGTTGAACCCACATTCCATGCCTGTTCATGGCGCGACCGCGACGGCGCGCGTTGTCAACCGAAATGTCTGCTTCCGGGCAGAGGTAAAGTTCGCCTCTATGGCCGACACGAGGCGCAAAAGCTGCCAGGCGGCGTTGGGCCGTTGCAGGTTGGCAGTTTTAAGGCACAAATAGTCGGAAACGAACGTTGAGGCACCCCGCTAGGCATAGTCGTGACCTGACCCAAAGCTACCGTTTCGGCCAACACGGAAAAGCCCTCCAAAAGGGCCTCGCACTCAGTTCGCCATAGGCCGATTGCAGTGCGACGAATAGATCGCTTGCTGCGCTCAAACCCGGCTACAGCGAGAAATTCGCTACTGGTGCGGCATCGTGATGCCGGCCGCGGTCGGCGGCAGCGTGGTCGGTGCCTGCCAATTAACGTCGACTTTGCCCGACGCGGTCAGCCCTTGCGGGAGAAAGGCGGCCTGATCGAGCCTAACGACAAGGACGTAGTCACGGCGCTGTCCTGTCGGTGTGATCTGGATCGACCCCTTCTGTCCCAGCGTTGTAGGGATCTTGCCCTTGGTCAGTTCCAACTTGAACCACAGGGGGACCGTACCTGAAAACACCGGCGTGACGACATGGGCGAGCATGTAGATCGGCTGCGTGAGCCGCACATGGTAGGTTGTGCTGTCGCCATTGGGCGTATCAAGCGATGTCGACCCCGTCGCCGACTTCGCGCCCAAGGTAACCAGCGCGCCGCCGATTGGAATGGTGCCGCTTATCTTGCAGAACTCTACTTTGCCGCCGACCACTAAGCCGGCAAGGCCAAGTGTATTTTGAATGCGAAAAGCGAGGCCGTCATTCTCATTCCAGCTGTGATCGATATGATCGACGTGGAGCGCGCCGTAGAAAGCTTCGTTGAATGCCGGCACAACCTCGAAACCAATGCGACCTGGAAGCGGCCAAGGGCAATCGGTCCAAGTTCGAGCGATATAGCCCGAGTAGCCGTACGATTGATCGTCATCGTGCGATCGTTAAATCCAAGATTGTTGAATGCCTCGATCGTGTCTTCGATTGGCCTTCCGTGACGTCGAACTGGACATCCTGGCCTGCGCGCCCGCGGTACGGTGCCGCCATTCTTGAAGTGACCAGTGTAGCGCTCGCGGGGAAATAGGAAGCCATCGCTGCCGATTTAGTATTTCTGAAGGTCGGATTATAGTCTTTGCAGGCCATCTCGCTCAGAATAATTCGCGGCGGAGGGCACGTAGCAAAGATGGGTTCGCAAGCTCGATCAACGGCATCTTCTCTGTCGAAACGCCAACAGTGACGCGCAGTAGAACCGCGAAGGCGTGACGAACGAGATCGAGAGAGTGATCGTCGGCCCAATAGTCGCTGGACGGTCTCTTGCGCGTTCTCGCCCAAGTTGGTGGCACGCCATGAGCGATGTCATTCCTGATCGCAAATGCAAGACTGGCCGCATTGGACCATGTCTGAAGAAGGGTGCGCTCGTCTCCCGCTGGCAGCGGTTGACGCGAATGTTTCAAGCATCCCGATCAAATCAGAGATCATCTTCGCGTCGGTCTCGGGTCGAATGCCCTTTGGATTGACGCCCTTGAGCTTCCACAACGCCGCTCCAGGTGATGTTCGATGCTGGCGGCGAAGATGATGATCGGCGCAATGCGCTGGCCAACCAGCGGCTTCAACCCAAGCCGCTCTTCGAGGGTATCGGCCCTTCCATAGGTCATTCGCGATCTCGCGACACCTTGCCCGGACGGGGCGGACCATACATTTTTGCGGCAGCATCCTTCAAGATCCATTGTCGAGCATCCGCTCCGCCGGCAGCTTCTTGAGCCGCGCGTTCTCGTCCTCCAGCGCCGTCAGGGGACGGGCGTCGGACAATTCCATCCCCGCCAAACTTCGCCTTGAACTTATAGAAGGTCGCTGCCGAAATGCCGTGCTTGCGGCAAAAGTCCGCCGTATTCGCACCGAGAATGTCTCGGGGCTTGAAGATCGATCAATCGAACCAACGTTGTGGATAGGTGGCAGAGCGGTCGATTGCGCATCCCTGATAAGGAGGTGGACCTTCATCGGTCTCGTGGGTTCGAACCCCGCCCTGAATTAGAAAAGCCCGCTCCTGGATTCAGTCGAGCGGGCCCTTAAAGGCTATTTTGTTTTCGGCTATGGTCCGCGGGTCACTTCGATGTCGACCGTCCGGATGGGCCCATTTCCCTTGCGTTTTGGCCCTTCGACATTCTGCTGTTTGAAGACATTGGAAACATCATTTCCGTTTGACCCTCAACCCGCTTGCGGCCAAGCTTTTGTGGCGAAACAGCCGGCTGTCTTCCTACTTCCGGAAGATCTATCATCCCCCAGGCGTTCGACGGGCGTCTTCTAAATCTGGACTTTAGGAACTTGCTTTGAGCGCGGGCCGACCTCACCCTCGGATGCAGCCTCTCTCAGCATCGGTGCCGTTGGTGGATCAAGGCAAACCAAAACGCCAATCTCTGCGCTCTCCAGTTTGTGGATGGCGTCGACGCCAACGTGCAGTCCACCTTTTCGGACACAACCAGTTCGCCGGAAACCAAACTCCTTGGCGCTCTTCTGAATGAGGCCAAAACTGCTCCATGTCTGTCAAACCGGCGCTATTTCTTTTTTTTCACCCTTTGCGTAAGAGCGGATCCCGCGACCGATTTGACTGCCTTTGAGGAGCTGTTAGAACGAAGCAACTTGGATGCCGTCGAAGCAACTTTCTTGCTCGTAGTCTCATTGGGTTTCTTCGCCATTGGTTTTCCCCGCGCGGTTGAGTCGGAGTAATACGCATTGTGATGCGTCTGCAATCAACTGCCGGAGAGCACTGTCCCCAACTTTCATTTTCCAACACTCGGTCCGGTTCCGCAAACAACCAAGCGGAGCAGGAACTATGCTCGCCTTCATTGCCTTTCACCTTTTGTCGGTCGGCATCGGCTGTTCTGCCGTCCTCCGTGATCAGCCACGCTAAGGCACGCAGGAATTCGAAATATGCGAGCACATCTTCGATGAAGATGTTGGCGATGCAACGTTTCTCATCACAGTATTTGACAAGGTAGCCGTTGCGACCGCCGAGCCTGCTGCCGTTTAACCAAAGACCAAGTCTCGCTGTCCATGTCGGCAATCTCTCATGATTGGTGAGATCGGCGACGGCGTAACTGCGAAGCCGGCGGCGCTTCGCGTCCTCGGCTGTGAGCGTGATCTCGCGGCGCTTCGCCTCCGCCGCGATCTAGCCGCGCCGGCCGATTAACGCGTCAATTGGCGCAAGGTCATTGTCAGCGCGCAGCTTGAGATATTCGAGCATCGAGAAGCCTGCAGCAAGGATCGCCTGTCGGACCTTATGCAGCGCCTGCTCGATGGATCCCATTGGTGGTGCGGTCCTGACATAATCCGCAGTGAAATGCCCTTGAGTCTTCACGTCAGTAGGCGAGGATACGTGGTCGCAATTGAGGGCTGTACGAAACCTCGAAAAGTTGCGCGATTGTTGGCCAGTAAGGCAATCCATCCCGGTCACGCAAATGGTCAAACGGCAGCAGTCTTCCGAGGTCGATAAATTCAAGGGCATCGAAATTGGGCAGCCGGATCCACTTCTGGTTCTACCACACATCGCGTCGCGTCGAGTAGTGCGAACTGTTCGCCGGTCGCAGCTGCGAGAAATCGTTCCCCTGTCTGATACGACCGTCTATGAGATGGAACAGCGTGGCGAGTTCCCACGACGCTTCAATCTCACCGCCCGCTGTGTTGTTTGGGACTTGGCAGAAGTCGAAGCGTGGATCGAGGAGCGGCGGAATGCGTCATCTGTCGGAAAAATCAAGACCAAGCCTGCGCCTGACGTAAGACTACGAAAGGCAAGACCCGTCAAATCGGATCAAGGATAACCGCTGCCTCTGCAGGCGGCTGGAGTCTGGGCGTGTGCTTTTTGCCTGCCGCCCACGCATCGACCATGTCCGCCCATTCCTGCAGCATATGACGACGCTGCGGCTCATATTCAGCTCTGTTGTAGACACCTCGAGAGGACCGCCTGTCGTCGTGGGCAAGGCATTTCTCAATCCAGTCGCGATTAAATCCGATCTCGTTCAGGAGTGTTGAGCCGGTGCGCCGAAGGTCGTGCACTGTGAAAGGCGCGAGCGGAAAGTCTTGCTGCTTTGCCCGCTCGACAATCGCCGCGGTTACCCGATTGAACGTCGCGCGCGACATGGGCTCATCGGCATCGTAGCGGGACGGCAGCACATATCGGGAGTTCGCCGCACAAGTCTTGAGCGCGATCATGATATCGAGGGATTGCTGTGACAGGTAGACGTTATGCGGCTTCTTCCGCTTCATTCGCTCTTTTGGGATGCTCCAGACGGCGTTCTCGAAATCGACCTCGTCCCAAGTCGCCTCGAGTAGTTCACTCTTTCGGACCATCGTGAGCAGGATGAACTTTAGGCCGACCCGAATCGTCGGCAGCGTCGGCACGTTTTCCAACTCTTTCAGCATTATCCGGATTTCTGCAGGCGACAGAGCGCGGTCTTTCGCCTCGAACGTGGCAATTGAGGCTGGTCCCACCTCGTCCGCAGGGTTGGCGATCTTCTCGCCGTGCAGAATGGCGTAGCTATAGATCTGCTTCACGACATCGCGGATATGGACGGCGGTTGCCGGCGCACCACGATCCCTCACCTTTGCGCAGAGCGCCCGCAAGTCGTCAGGTGTTATTTCGGTTAGGAGTCTTTTTTCCCAAATCGGCAAAATGTCGCGATCGAAAATAGCCTTGCGCATCGAGCGGGTGCTATCCGCCATCTTCGCTTCCTTTAACCAGCGCTTGCCTTGATCCCCGAAGCTCGCCGTGCCTGACAGGCGACGCTTCTCGCGCTGCTTTTCTTGCGCCGGCGACTTTCCGGCTGCCACCATTTTTCGCGCGGCAAGGCAGCGGTCGCGTGCCTCTGCCAGCGTGAGACCTCCGTTCCCATATCGGCCCAGCGTCACAGTCTCTCTCCGACCATTGGTCCGGTAGTCGTACCGAAACGCAATCTGCCCAGTCGGAGACACCGCAGCGTACATACCGTCACGGTCGGCAACTTTGTACATTTTGTCTTTCGGTTTCAGCCGCTTAAGGGCAATATCTGTTAACATAATGACAGAGGATCGGATCACAACTTTGGTTTCTCGGCCGCCAATTTTACCGTCATTAATTTTACCGTCAACTGTTAGGAACGATCATTGTATTTCAATGCTTTGATGGGCAAGAAGTGAGTGCGCTTGCAATCGGCGGGACGACGGTATTACATGGCAGGAAAGAGAACGCTGAAACGCATGCCGTCAAATTTACCGCCAAATGATTCCGCTTCCAGGCGATAGATGGCGATAGATGCAGTAAGGAAAACACACTTATTTCAGAGGCTTATACAACTCTGATCGATACTTACCGAAAGCTAGCTAATGATGCACCTTTATTCCCACTCGATGGTTCCGGGCGGCTTCGAGGTCACGTCGTAGACGACGCGGTTGATGCCTTTCACCTCGTTGATGATGCGGGTGGCGGCCGCACCCAGGAAGTTCATGTCGTAGTGGTAGAAGTCGGCCGTCATGCCGTCGACGGACGTCACGGCGCGCAGCGCGCAGACGAATTCGTAGGTGCGGCCGTCGCCCATGACGCCGACGGTCTGCACCGGAAGCAGCACGGCGAAGGCCTGCCAGATGGCGTCGTAGAGGCCGGCCTTGCGGATCTCGTCGAGATAGATGGCGTCGGCCTCGCGCAGGATCTCCAGCTTCTCGCGGGTGATGCCGCCCGGGCAGCGTATGGCAAGGCCGGGACCCGGGAACGGATGGCGGCCGATGAAGCTCTCGGGCAGGCCGAGTTCCTTGCCCAACGCCCTCACCTCGTCCTTGAACAATTCGCGCAGCGGCTCGACCAGCTTCATGTTCATACGCTCGGGCAGGCCGCCGACATTGTGGTGCGACTTGATCGTCACCGACGGACCGCCTGAGAAGGAGACGCTCTCGATGACGTCGGGATAGAGCGTGCCCTGCGCCAGGAAATCGGCGCCGCCGAGCTTCTTGGCCTCTTCCTCGAAGACCTCGATGAACAGCCGGCCGATGGTCTTGCGCTTCTTTTCGGGATCGCTCTCGCCTTCGAGCGCCGTGATGAAGCGGTCGGAAGCGTCGACCAGGATCAGGGGCAGGTTGTAGTGCTGGCGGAACATCTCCACCACGCTTTGCGCCTCGTCCTTGCGCATCAGGCCGTGGTCGACCAGGATGCAGGTGAGCTGGTCGCCGACCGCCTCATGGATAAGCAGCGCGGCGACCGAGGAATCGACGCCACCCGACAGCGCGCAGATCACCTTGCCCTTGCCGACCTGCTTGCGGATCGCTTCGACCGCCTGCTCGCGATAGGCAGCCATCGTCCAGCCCGTGCTGAGGCCAGCGATATGGTGGACGAAGTTGCCAAGCAGCTTCGCGCCGTCAGGGGTATGGACCACTTCGGGATGGAATTGCACGGCGTAGAACTGGCGCGCCTCGTCGGCGATGGCGGCAAAGGGCGCCCCGGTGGACGTGCCCACCACCTGGAAGCCATCGGGAATGGCGGTGACGCGGTCGCCATGGCTCATCCAGACCTGGTGCCGCGTACCCTTGGCCCAGACGCCGTCGAACAGCGCGCAGTCGTCCTCGATCTCCAGGAAAGCCCGGCCGAACTCGCGGTGGTGGCCAGCCTCGACCTTGCCTCCGAGCTGGGCGCACATGGTCTGCTCGCCATAGCAGATGCCGAGCACCGGAATGCCGGCGGAAAAGACCTCATCGGGCGCGCGGGGCGAACCGATGTCGACGGTCGAGTGCGGGCTGCCCGACAGGATGACGGCTTTCGGCCGGATGCGGCGGAAGCCCTCGGCGGCAGACTGGAACGGCACGATTTCGCAGTAGACCCCGGCTTCGCGCACGCGCCGCGCAATCAGCTGCGTGACCTGGCTGCCGAAGTCGATGATGAGAACAGTGTCGGGATGTGTCGTCATGGAGGGCCTTTAAAGAAAGAAACGAGTCGACGCAATGGTTGTGCGCTGCGGCCTTCGGTCCTTCCCAAGCCCTTAAGTAAGGCGGATCGCGCCGGATACAATCGCTTGCTCCAGCAACCCGATTGCCGCGGCCAGCTTCTCGTCGATGACGTGCAGATATTCGGTCCAGTCGCCGACATGCCTGAGATCGGCAGCGCCGTCGGAAATGCCGCGCAGGCCGATCAGCGGCACGCCGAACAGCTGGCAGGCGCGCAGGCAGGCGAAGGTCTCCATGTCGACCATGTCGGCGTCGATCGCGTCATAGGCGGCGCCGGTGACGATCGCGCCACCGGAGGACAGCGTCGCGCTCCTGATGCCGGGGATGACGAAGGGCAGCGGCACCGTCACCGGCAGGTCGAGGAACGGCGTCGCGCCTTTCTCGAAGCCGAGCGGGGAGGCATCCATGTCGCGGTAGCTGACCGACACGGCCTGGTAGATTTCAGCCTGCTCCAGCGTGCGGCTTCCGGCGGAGCCCAGCGAGACGACGAGATCCGGCAGCGCGCCCGCCGCCTTCAACGTCGCAAGCTCGGCGCCCAGCCGCACGCCGGCCTCGACCGGGCCGACGCCGGTCATCAGCGGCGTGAACAGCTTTTGCAGATGCGGGCCGTATTCGGCCTCCGCCGCCATGACGACAAGAACGGATTTGTCTCCTATCCGCGCAGCGGTTGCCATGGATCACCCTTCTATCCCGTCGCGGCCGACCACCGTCATCATCGTGCCGGTCATTGTGGCGATCAGCTTGGCCTCGCCATCGACGGCGAAGGCGTAGGCCTGGCCGTCGGCAACGATGATGGTGCGGCCGGGCTTGGTCACCGAACCGCGGAACAGGAAGCGCTCGCCCCTGCCCGGCGCCAGGAGGTTGACCTTGAATTCGATGGTCAGCACGCTGGAATTCTGCGGCATCAGCGAGAACGCGGCATAGCCGCAGGCCGAATCCAGCGCGGTCGAGATGACGCCGGCATGCAGGAAGCCGTGCTGTTGCGTCAGCTCGGCGGCGTAAGGCATCTCGATCTCGATAATGCCGGGCGTGACCAGCGTCAGTTCCGCGCCGATGGTGGCCATTGCTTTCTGACGGGCAAAGGAAGTCCTGACGCGATCCTCATAGTCGGGAGCGGGTACGATCTTGGCTGCCATGGGCCTTCGCCTTCACTTTTGCTGGCGAAGCTTATTGCAGAGGCAGGCAGGACAGGCAATCTCTTATGTTGCAGCGCAGCAAAATGCCGGCTGCCTCAGGCGGCCCTGCGCAGAGCGTGGAAATAAAATCCGTCGGTGCCGCTGAGCGCCGGCGACAGCGAGATGCCGCCGGCGTCGGCGATGCGCGCGGCGCCTTCGTGGCCGGGGAAATGGCTGTTCCAGAGCTGGCGATGATCGACCGGCGCAAAGTCGCCGTGGCGCCCGCGGAAGGCCGCGACCTGCTCGCCGTTCTCGGCATCGAACACCGAGCAGGTGATGTAGACCAGCAGTCCGCCGGGTTTGACGAAGGCCTGCGCCGCGTCGAGGATCGCCTGCTGCTCGCCCTTGCGGGCATCGAGCTGCCTGTCGGTCAGCCGCCATTTGGCGTCGGGCCGCCGCCGCCAGGTGCCGCTGCCGGTGCAGGGCGCGTCGATCAGCACGATATCCATATGACTGGCCAGCGGCGTGAGTTCCGCGGGTTTGCTGACGATTTGGATGTTGCGGCTGTGCGCGCGGCGAATGCGCTCGAAGATCGGCGCCAGCCGCACCTTCTCCGCATCATGGGCAAAGAGCTGGCCTGTATTGCCCATCTCGGCCGAGAGCGCCAGCGTCTTGCCGCCGGCGCCGGCGCAATAGTCGAGCACCTGCATGCCGGGCATGGCACCGGCAAGTGCCGCGGCAAGCTGCGAGCCCTCGTCCTGCACTTCGAACCAGCCTTTCTGGAAGGCGGGCTCGGCCTGCACGTTCGGATGCCTGCCGTCACCGTCGATCGGCGGGATGCGGATGCCGTGCGGCGCGATCGCGGCGGGCGCCGCACCCGTGCCCTCGAGTTCGGCCAGCACCCTGCCGCGATCGGACAGCAAGGCATTGACCCTGAGGTCCAGCGGCGGGCGCATGGCGAGAGCCGCACCCTCCTCGACCCAATCCTCGCCATAGGCCTGTTCGAGCAGCGGCGCGCACCAGTCCGGAACATCGGCCCGCACGGCGTCAGGCGCATCGGCCGGCAGGCGTCCGGCAACCGCTTTCAATTCTGTGGCGCTGAGCAGAGGCGGCGCGAACTTGTCGCCGTCGAGCGCGTCGTTGAGCGACTGCGCCGTCTGGCCCCATTCGAGCAGCAGCGCGCCGAAGCCGATGGCGCGCGGCGTGTCCTCACCGAAGAGCCAGCCGGCCGAGCGCTTGCGGCGCAGCGCGTCGTAGACGATGTTGCCGATCGCCGCTCTGTCGCCGCCGCCGGCGAAGCGGTGCGACAGGCCCCAGTCGCGCAAGGCGTCGGCCACCGGGCGGTGCCGCCGGCCGATGTCTTCCAGAACTTCGATGGCCGCCGCCAGCCTTCCGCCCAGTCTCATTCCTGCTTCCGTCAACCGTTGCTTTCGGCCCTGCTCATAGAGCTTTTCCTGCCCAGATTGAAACAGTTCTGTTGCGATGAGGCCAAAAACGATCTGCGCAATGCCATCCTGAGAGCGAAAAACGGAACGCTTTTCTCGAAGCAGTCGACCGCCGGCGGAAAACAAGAACAAATCGACCGAAACATGAAAGGTGTCTAATGTTTCGGTTGGCGGATACAAGCAAGTCTCCTGGCTTAACCTCTCAGCTTTCCAAGTTTTGCCGCCAGGAATACTCTTTCGCCTGTGATTCGCGGCGCGGGAAACGCGGTTTGGCGGATCCTTACGAGGAGAGGGCAATGAAGACTTATTTGGCAGAAGTTCTAGGCACGTTCTTGTTGGTGTTCATCGGCACGGCCTCCGTGGTCACGGGCGGTTTCGGCGGCGCGCTGCCGCTCGGCCAGGAGGGCATCGGCCTGGCGTTCGGCATCGGCCTGATCGCCGCGGCCTATGCGATCGGCCCGATCTCGGGCGCGCATCTCAACCCGGCGGTGACGCTCGGCGTGTTCCTTGCGGGACGGATGCCAGCCAAGGATGTCGTCCCTTACTGGATCGCGCAGATCATCGGCGCCATCATCGCGTCGCTGGCGCTGTGGATCATCGTCACCGGCCAGGCCGGCGGCCACACCGGCGGTTTCGGCGCCAATGGCTGGGACGAGGCAAAATGGGGCATGAGCTCGGCCTTCCTGTGGGAGCTGATCGGCACCTTCACCTTCGTCACGGTGATCCTCGGCGTCACCAACGCCAAGCACACGACGGCCTTTGCGGGCCTGGTCATCGGCCTGACGCTGGCAGGAATTCACTTCGCCATGATCCCGGTGACCGGCACCTCGGTGAACCCTGCCCGCTCGATCGGCCCGGCGCTGTTTTCGGGCGGAGCCGCGCTCGGTCAGCTATGGCTGTTCATCGTCGCGCCGCTGATCGGCGGGGCTATTGCCGGCGTCGTCGCCAAGGCGGGCATCTTCGAAAAAGACTGAGCTTTATTGAACTCAACGCAAAAAAGGCGCGGGTCATGCCCGCGCCTTTTCACCTGGGAGGATGAGCCCTTACTTCGCGGCGATCTCGAAGCGATCGAGGTTCATCACTTTCGTCCACGCCTTGACGAAGTCCTTGACGAACTTCTGCTTGGCGTCGGCCGAGCCGTAGACCTCGGCAAAAGCACGCAGCTGCGCGTGCGAGCCGAAGATCAGGTCGGCGCGGGTGCCGGTCCACTTGACCGCCTTGGTCTTGCGGTCGCGCGCCTCGTAGACCTCGTCCGAGCCCGGCTCGGAACCCGCAGCCGGACCCCATATGGTCGCCATGCTGAGCAGGTTGACGAAGAAGTCGTTGGTCAGCGTGCCGGGCTTGTCGGTGAAGACACCGTGCTTGGAGCCACCTGCGTTGGCGCCGAGCACGCGCAGGCCGCCGACCAGCACCGTCATTTCCGGCGCCGTCAGCGTCAGGAGCTGTGCGCGGTCGACAAGCATCGCCTCGACCGACATCGGCAGCTTGCCGCGGGCATAGTTGCGGAAGCCGTCGACCTTCGGCTCCAGCGCTGCGAACGACTCGACATCCGTCTGCTCCTGCGAGGCGTCCATGCGGCCGGGCGTGAACGGCACCTTCATCTCATGGCCGCCGTCCTTCGCCGCCTTCTCGACCGCGGCGACGCCGCCAAGCACGACGAGGTCGGCCAGCGAGACCTTCTTGTCGCCAGACTGCGCCGCGTTGAACTCCTTCTGGATGGCTTCGAGCTTCTCCAGCACCTTGGACAACTGAGCCGGCTGGTTGACGTCCCAGTCCTTCTGCGGCTCAAGGCGGATGCGCGCGCCATTGGCGCCGCCGCGCTTGTCGGAACCGCGGAAGGTCGAGGCCGAGGCCCAGGCGGTCGAGACCAGCTCGGACACCGAGAGGCCGGTGGCCAGGATTTTCGCCTTCAGCGCGGCGATATCCTGTTCGCTCACCAGCTCATGGTCGATCGCCGGGATCGGATCTTGCCAGATCAGCTCTTCCTTCGGCACGAGCGGGCCGAGATAGCGTACCACCGGGCCCATGTCGCGGTGGGTCAGCTTGAACCAGGCGCGGGCGAAGGCGTCGGCGAACTGGTCGGGGTGCTGGTGGAAGCGGCGCGAGATCTTCTCGTAGGCCGGGTCGAAACGCAGCGACAGGTCGGTGGTGAGCATGGCCGGCGCGTGGCGCTTCGAGGCATTGTGCGCGTCCGGCACCGTGTCGGCGCCGGCGCCGCCCTTCGGCGTCCACTGGTTGGCGCCAGCCGGGCTCTTCGTCAGCTCCCATTCGTAATTGAAGAGGTTGTCGAAGAAGTTGTTGCTCCACTTGGTCGGCGTCGTGGTCCAGGTCACTTCGAGGCCAGAGGTGATGGCGTCGCCGGCAATGCCGGTGGCATATTTGCTCGACCAGCCGAGGCCCTGCGCCTCGATGCCGGCGCCTTCCGGCTCCGCGCCGACCAGGGCGGCATCGCCGGCGCCGTGGGTCTTGCCGAAGGTGTGGCCGCCGGCGATCAGCGCCACGGTCTCCTCGTCGTTCATCGCCATGCGGCGGAAGGTTTCACGGATGTCGCGCGCGGCTGCGATCGGGTCCGGATTGCCGTTCGGCCCTTCCGGATTGACGTAGATCAGACCCATCTGTACGGCGCCGAGATGGCCCTGCAACTCACGGTCGCCGGAATAGCGCTGGTCATCCAGCCACTTGGTTTCGGAGCCCCAGTCGACGTCCTGCTCCGGCTCCCACACGTCGGCGCGGCCGCCGGCGAAGCCGAAGGTCTTGAAGCCCATCGATTCCAGCGCGACGTTGCCTGCGAGGATCATCAGGTCGGCCGAGGAAATCTTGCGGCCGTATTTCTGCTTGACCGGCCAGAGTAGCCGGCGCGCCTTGTCGAGGTTGGCATTGTCCGGCCAGCTGTTCAGCGGCGCGAAACGCTGCTGCCCGGCGCCGGCGCCACCGCGCCCGTCGCCGATGCGATAGGTGCCGGCGCTATGCCAGGCCATGCGGATGAAAAGCGGTCCGTAGTGGCCGAAGTCGGCCGGCCACCAGTCCTGCGAATCCGTCATCACATGGTGCAGGTCCTTCACCACCGCATCGAGATCGAGGCTTTGGAATTCCTTGGCGTAGTCGAAGTCCTCGCCCATCGGGTCCGAGAGGTTCGACTGCTGGTGAAGAACGCCAAGGTCCAGCTGGTTCGGCCACCAGTCGCGGTTGGTCCGGCCGGCGGATCCATGCGCCACGGGGCATTTGCCAGCGCTGTTGTCGTCGG
Source organism: Mesorhizobium sp. M1E.F.Ca.ET.045.02.1.1 (assembly GCF_003952485.1). NCBI lineage: Bacteria > Pseudomonadati > Pseudomonadota > Alphaproteobacteria > Hyphomicrobiales > Phyllobacteriaceae > Mesorhizobium > Mesorhizobium sp. M1E.F.Ca.ET.045.02.1.1. The sequence continues at coordinate 3,789,819 of NZ_CP034447.1, read as the reverse complement.
TTTTCGCGTCCATCTTACTCTCCGATTTTGCCGAGTTTTGAATTGAGTTTCCGGGGCAGCCAGCGGCCGCGCCAATCTGGAACGATTCCAGACTAGGGCGGCTCGGCGATAAAGACAAATTGCCTTTCCTGTTTTTTCCGATAGGATTTCCTTATGATCGGTCTCACCGTCAGGCAGATGCTTTATTTCGACGCGCTGGCGCAGACGCTGCATTTCGGCCGCGCCGCCAAGCTTGCCGGCGTCAGCCAGCCGGCGCTCTCCGCCCAGATCGCCGAGATGGAAGAGCGGCTGAGCTGCCCTCTGTTCGAACGCGGCGGCAAGACGGTGCGGATGACCGACGAGGCGCTCGTCCTGCAGCCGCGCATCGAGCGCATCCTTGCCGACATACGTGACGTAGAGACGACAGCCCGGCGCGGCCGTCCCGCCATGGAAGGGCGCTTCCGACTGGGCATCATCCCCACGGTGGCGCCCTATCTCCTGCCGCGGGTCCTACCTGAATTGAAGCGGCACTTCCCGGCGCTGCAGCTCGAACTGCGCGAGGCGGTGACCGCATCGCTGGTCGAGGACAGTGCCTCGGGCCGGCTCGACGCTTTTATCGCCGCGCTGCCGCTCGACCACCCGGGGCTGGTCACCGAAGAGCTTTTCCCCGACCGCTTCTTCCTTGCAGTCCCAGCCGGCGATCCGGCTTTCGCCTCGCCGCCGGTGCCGCCGGAAAGCCCGGCGCTGGAGCGGCTGATGCTGCTGGAAGAAGGGCACTGCCTGCGCGAGCAGGCGCTGGCCGTCTGCGGCAATGTGCGGCCGGTGGCGATGGCAAGTTACGGCGCCACGAGTCTGACGACGCTTCTGCAAATGGTAGCGCATGGGCTGGGCGTGACGCTGGTTCCGGAAATGGCGGCAAGCGCCGCCGGCGTGATGCCGGACCTGAGGATCGTGCCGTTCCAGGAACCGATGCCGCAGCGCATGATCTGCATCGCGTGGCGGCGCAACAAGGTGCGCCAGGACGAATGCGTGGAACTGGCGAAGATCATCCGCGGGCTGGATCAGGCCGTGCTGGCGGCGTGAGGTGCCGGGCGAAGCCAGTTCTTCAGCGAGACAATGTGGTCCTGGTGCAAGTGTCAACCGGTTGGACCCGGAACCGTCCGCTCTCTCCACGCATTTCGATGGATGGTGAGCAAGCCTATTTTCAACAATGCTGCGAGCGGGTCGCCGGCAGGCTGGACGATCAAGCTTGGCGATTCCCCCGTCATTGGCACGGCGATCCACAGCGGCTCCGACGTCGGGCGCGCTTGCCAGTCGCTCATGTGCATCCCCGACCCTGATCGGCTGCGGGAGGAGGATCCCTTCACCGAGCACTTCATTGCCGATTTCCCAACCCAGATTATCGTTCATCGATCGCGCTTCCAAGTCGATCTGAACCGAGCGCGCGAGGCTGCGGTCTATCGGTCGCCGGACCAGTCCTGGGGCCTGCACGTATGGCGAGAGCCACCGGCCGAGGACGTTGTGGACGAGTCTCTCGCCTTTCACGACGCTTTCTACAGCGAGCTCAGGCGTGTCCTTGCCGATGTCGAGACACGTTACGGCAGGTTCGTCCTTGTCGACGTCCACAGCTACAACCACCGGCGTGCAGGGCCGAAAGCAGTGCCTGCGTCGCAAGATGGCGCGCCTGATATCAATATCGGCACGTTCTCGATGGACCGCGCGCGCTGGGCGCCGGTCGTCGACGCCTTCACGGAGGCGCTGCGCGGCCAGGATTTCAACGGCGAGCCGATCGATGTGCGTGAGAATGTGTCGTTCCAGGGCAAGGGCGAGCAGGCCCGTTTCGTCCATGCCAATTTCCCCGGGACCGGGTGTGCCATAGCGGTCGAGTTCAAGAAGATCTTCATGGACGAATGGAGCGGCGAACCCGACTGGGCAGCGATCGAACGGCTGCGTTCCATGCTTGGGTCCACGGTGCCAGTTCTCGAGGCTGCGTTGCGGGGCATGACATGAAGCCAAAGCTCGTTGAGGCTATGTCTCCGTTGGCCAGGATCGAAGCGGACTTGGACGCGCTTTTCCGGGAGAGCAAGCCAATCCGCCGCGAGTTCGGCGACGGCAACCGTTTACACATCGATCGGCCGCTGCCGTTTCTCTGCGTCCATGTCGGGTCGCAGCAGGATGCGGCGTTCCAAATTGTTTCCGCCAACGCCTCCTATCTGATCGCTGCCGATAGTGACCTCGCCGGTGAGGTCGAGCGGCTGGTGGCGCGAAGGATGCGCGATCATTGCGGGGCATTCCTCGTGCTCGACATCGGCGAGTTGGCCGAAGACCGGTTTCTGACGGAGGACGTACCGTTCCTGCCGCCTTTCGAGATTGCACTGGCTAGCGGCGACACCGCGGCGGAGAAGGCGGCGCTCAAGCGCTTTGCCGCTGCGGCGTCCGGACGCGAAGCGAAATACCGCACGCCGCGCGTGGACGAATTCGTTCCCACGACCCGCGCCGAAGCACGGCTCTCGGATGATCTCGACGATGTAGCAGGCCTGACGGTACGCTTCGCGCCGATCTACAGGGTGCCTGGGTGCGAGCGCATCTATCCCGAATTGCGCGATCTTGTCGTCGCCAACATGGTGGATTCCGCGCTCCAGGCGGTCAGCGCCTTTCTGAAGGCATCAAAGCTGGAACCGCCGGCAACCCATCGTTCGTTGGGGCGGCGCGCCTATATCGACGCTGTCGTGCGCGCCGACCGGGCACTCGACAGCGTCGCGTCGACATTCGATTTCCTGCTTGCCGTCACACCGATCAACGCCGAACCGGCCTGGCTGGAATTCCAGGCAGGCGGCTTCGAGCATGTCCCAGCACTGCTCTACAGGCCGCTCGAATTCGAGGTCGCCGCGCAGAAGCGGAAGCTCTACTCGGTCTCGCTCGATCATCTGGAAGATCCGCTGCTGACCACGCTGTTCTCGCAAAAGCAGCAGGAGCTCGATCTGCAGCTGTCGATGCTCGCGGCGCGCGAGACGCCCCGTTTCGTCGAGCTCGGACGAGCACTCTATGGCAGCGTCGAGCCGAGTCTGGCGACGCGAGCACGCGCCATTGTCGAAAAGGTGCCCGGCGCTGCGTCGTCGGTGAGGCAGGAGGGATTGGGCGCCGATGCTGTCGCCGCAGCCGCGCGTGACATGATCGCTGGATACCGTGCCGCCTATTCCGATTTCGATGCTTCCGTGGAGATCCGCGGCGACCTGCCGGCCGGCCTCCTCGTCTCTCGAAACCGGTTGCTGGTTTCGCGCGATACCAACCTTCCACCGGAGCGTCTGACCGCGCTGCTCAGTCACGAGATCGGTGTCCACCTGGTGACCTATTTCAACGGCGATGCGCAGGGGCTTGCCATCTTCCGCAATGGGCTCGCCGGCTACGAGGGCATGCAGGAGGGACTGGCCGTGCTGGCGGAATATCTGGTCGGCGGCATGACCGCGGCGCGGCTGCGGCTGATCGCGGCCAGGGTTCTCGCGTGTCAGGCGATGCTCGACGGCGCGACGTTCGAGGAAACTTTCCGCATTCTCCATAAGGATTTCGGTCTCGATGATCGCAGCGCCTTCAACGTCGTTCTGCGTGTCTTTCGCGGTGGTGGCCTGGCAAAAGACGCCATCTATCTGCGCGGCGTGGTGCAGGTCCTCGATCATCTGAGAGGCGGCGGCAGCCTTACGCCGTTTTGGATCGGCAAGATCTCCGCCGCGCATTTCGGCGCAATCCAGGAACTCAATGCGCGCGGCTTGCTGCGCGCGCCGCGCCTCGAACCTGCATTCCTTTCTTCCGACGCGGCGCGTCCGCGGCTCAAGAAGGCGATGGCGGGAATCGATCCAATCGATATGGTTGGGACTTGAGGGAGCATCCCCGATGCGCATTGCGTTCTTCGTCAATTCGATCGAGAGCGAGACGCCAGGCTACACGACGACAACGCTGGCGCTGGCTGCAGTCCAGCGCGGACATTCGGTTGTCTATGTCGAACCCGGAGACTTCATACTGCGTCCGGATGACAGCCTGGCTGTCAGCGTCGCAGTCTTGCCGGACGCTTCCTACAAGACGCCCGACAAGCTGCATGCCGCCCTGAAGGATGCCGCGAAGCAGAAAAAGACCTTCGTGATAAGCGATATCGATATCCTGTTTCTGCGCAACGACCCGTCGCTCGACGTCAGGGATCGACCATGGGCCGCCAACGCAGGCATCATGTTCGGGCGGCTCGCAGCGGAACAAGGCGTCATCGTCGTCAACGATCCGGATGGTCTGGCGCAGGCACAGAGCAAGCTCTACCTGCAGACCTTTCCCGAAGCGGTTCGGCCGGCGACCCTTATATCGCGCAGCATTGCCGAGATCCGCGCATTCATCGACAAACACTCGAAGGGCTGCATCGTCAAACCACTGCAAGGGTCGGGTGGCAAGAACGTCTTCCATATCGCGACGCCTACCGATTCCAACCTCAACCAGATTTTCGAGGCGGCCAGCGGTGACGGCTATCTCATCGCGCAGGCGTACATTCCGGAGGCCAAGGCTGGTGACGTGCGTCTTTTCCTGATGAACGGCCTGCCGCTGCTGCGCGACGGCAGTTACGCCGCCTTTCGCCGCATCCCAGCCAAGGGCGACGTCCGCTCCAACATCCACGCCGCCGGAACCGCCCGCAAGGTCAAGGTAACTGACACGATTTTGCGCATTGCCGAGATGGTACGCCCCAAACTGGTCAGCGACGGCATGTTTCTGGTTGGACTCGACATCGTCGGCGACAAACTTCTGGAGATCAATGTCTTCACGCCAGGCGGACTGGCACGGCTCGCGGAGATGTACAAGACCGATTTTGCCGCACGTGTCATCGTCGCGCTGGAGGAGAAGGCGACGCTGCGCCGAGCCTATGGAAAGACCATGCCGAATTCGCGGCTAGCGACGCTTTGAGGAACGCAGACAAGTCGGATAGCGACTTCCTGCCGGTCGCCGTCCCATCCCTGCGTCCGATTGCTAAATTAGCTCGCACCAAAGCTTTCATGGTATAAATATCAAAAATACGAAAGTAAAAAATACGACAATATGAACCATGCCTGTCAAGAATGTCGTTCTTTCGTTACTAAAGCTTACGCTGCATATGAAAAGCGCCAGGACCAAAAGGACCGCGTCAGCCGACGGGAGCCCCAAGGTCAAGCCTCTGCCCGTCAGCAGGCTGGCGGCGGCGACCGCCGGTATGGTCAAACCGATCGTAGCGCAAGCCGAACCCATCGCAACGTTCAAACCGCGCTGCAGCTCATTGTTGAGTGAAGCGCGAACCGCCGAAATGGCCTCCGGCATCAAAACCAGCCCCGCGATCAACGCTCCCACGATGCTGTCCGCCTGGGTCACCTGGTAGGCAACGAGCGTGTCCTCGACACTTGCTGCGACCTGCTCGGCGAGCATGACAATTCCGATCAGCCCGCTCAACAGCAGCAGAATGCCGACAAAAACGCTTTCATGAGAGGCAGTTCGCGTCGAAACGTCGTGCGCCTGTTCCTGGACGAAGTCGTCCCGGTGGCGGACAGTCTGGGCGAACACGAAACTTGCATAGAGCAGCACCGAAAGGACGCTTACAAAACCAAGCTGAGCTGCCGAAAACGTGCCGGGATCCGTCGTTTGAGTGTAGGTTGGCAGAACAAGCGTCATGACGGTCAGCGCGACCAGAACCGCCAGATACGCGCTGGTCCCTTGGCGAACGATTGCCTGCTTGCGATGACGCCAGCCGCCAAGCGTGAGACAGGTGCCGACAACGCCGGTGGAGGTGATCATCACCGTCGAGAAAACGGACTCACGTGCCAGCGTCGGATTGTTCGCTCCATGCAGCATTATGGAAACGATGATCGACACTTCGATTGCCGTCACGGCAAAGGTCAGCACCAGCGTTCCGTACGGCTCCCCCACGCGCCGGGCCACTGCCTCGGCGTGGTCGAGCACCACGAAAATGGTGGTGAACATGATCGCGCACGAAAGCGCCCCGACAAGAATCCTGACGTTCAGCGAACCTTCGTCCACCGAGAGACCGCTGGCTCTGACCACGACGGCCATCACCAGGGCGGCCAGTGGCATCGCGTAGGAAGTCGCCGACCGTGCGATACCAGTCATTCAAGCCCCCAAACGCCGCGCGTTTCGGCGAACTTGGCGGAAAAGCGTGTGGGGAGCACCTCTCACGCCGTCTTCTGCGCCACCAGCCCCAGTTCCTCGATCATCGCCTGGCGCATCAAGAACTTCTGCGGCTTGCCGGTTACCGTCATCGGCAACTCGGTGCGGAAGCGGATGTAGCGCGGCACTTTATAGTGGGCGATCTGGCCGGCGCAGAAGGCCTTGATCTCCTGCTCTGTGGCGATCTGGCCGGGCTTCAGCACGATCCAGGCGCAGAGCTCCTCGCCATATTTGTCGTCGGGAATGCCGAAGACCTGCACTTCCTTGACCTTGGGATGGCGGTAGAGGAATTCCTCGACCTCACGCGGATAGACGTTCTCGCCGCCGCGGATGACCATGTCCTTCACCCGGCCGACGATGTTGCAATATCCCTCGGCGTCGATGGTGGCGAGGTCGCCGGTATGCATCCAGCCGTCGGCATCGACCGCCTCGCGGGTCTTCTCCGCGTCGTCCCAATAGCCCTTCATCACCGAATAGCCGCGCGTGCAGAGCTCACCCGGCGCGCCGACCGCGACGGTGGCGCCGTCGGCGCCGATCGCCTTCACCTCGACATGCGGATGGATGCGGCCGACGGTGGAGACGCGCTTTTCCAGCGGATCGTCGACGCTGCTCTGGAACGAAACCGGGCTGGTCTCGGTCATGCCGTAGGCGATGGTCACTTGGCGCATATTCATCAGCGACACCACCTTCTTCATCACCTCGATCGGGCATGGCGAACCGGCCATGATGCCGGTGCGCAGGCTGGTGAGGTCGAAGGTCGAAAAATCGGCATGGTCGAGCATGGCGACGAACATGGTCGGCACGCCGTAAACGCCGGTGCAGCGCTCCTGCGCGATCGCCTTGAGCGTCGCGCCGGCGTCAAAACCTTCGCCCGGGAAGACCATGGTCGCGCCCTTGGTGACGCAGCCCATCGTGCCCATCGACATGCCGAAGCAGTGATAGAGCGGCACCGGGATGCAGAGCCGGTCGTCGACGGTGAGCCTGATTGCCGAGGTGACGAAATTGCCATTGTTGACGATGTTCGCGTGGGTCAGCGTCGCGCCTTTCGGCGCGCCTGTCGTGCCGGACGTGAACTGGATGTTGATGGCGTCATTCGGCTTCAGGCTTTCGGAGATGCGGTCGAGGCTGTCATGCTCGTCGCGGCCGGCCATGGCCAGCACATCGCCGAAATTGAACATGCCGGGCGAGTTGTCGTCGCCCATGCGGATGACGATTTTCAGCGTCGGCAGTTTTTTGGCCTTGAGCTCGCCGGGTTCGGCCGTGGCGATCTCAGGCGCCAGCGTCTCGATCATGCCGAGATAGTCGGAGGTCTTGAAGCTGACGGCGGTCACCAGCGCCTTGCAGCCAACCTTGTTGAGGGCATATTCCAGCTCGGTCAGCCGGTAGGCCGGGTTGATGTTGACCAGGATGAGGCCGATGCGGGCGGTGGCGAACTGGGTCACCAGCCATTCCCAGCGGTTCGGCGACCAGATGCCGACCCGGTCGCCCTTCTCCAGCCCGAGCGCCAGGAAGCCGGCGGCTAAAGCGTCGACCGTGTCCGACAACTCGCTCCAGGTGAAGCGCTTGTCCTGGCCGACGAACACGGCGGCATCGAGCGTGGCGTATTTGCTCACCGTGTCGGAAAACAGTTCCGGAATGGTCTTGTCGAGCAAGGACACCGAGCGATCGCCCGAGACATGCGCCCTGCCGTCCATCGGGGCAATGAAGGTGCCTCCGCGCCCGCGCAGATTCGTGGCGTTCATGAGCTCGTCGAGTTTGATCGCCATCGCCGTCTCCTCCCGGGATGAGCCAGCCTATCAGCCGATAGCGGCGGTGGAAATCCGCCAAAGGTCCCCCTCCCCCTTGAGGCTAGCGTGCGCACACATTTGCTTCGGGCTCATTTTTGCGAGGCCAGAACGAAGCCGTCTGTGATGGCGTTGAAGCGTCTGAGGCCGTGGGTGAAGGTGATGGGCCCTGGCGGGCGTTCCTTTTCGTAGCCGTTCCAGCCTCCGAGCCTGGCGATACACCAGGCGGCCCAGGCGAGCGTGTGCGTGGGGTGCGGGTTCTTCTGCTTTTGGGTCTTGCCTTCAAGCTTGGCGATGAGCACTTCCAGGACGGTGATCTCGGTGGGATCGAAGAGGTGTGCGGCCTGGAAGCGCTGGCCCGGCGAACCACGCCCGTGTACGAGTTGCATGACCTTGGTGGCGACGACCAGAGCGGTGGCGGCCAGACGTTCGAGTGCATCGCCGTCGGCGATGAGACTTTCCTCCAGATCGATGGCCTGCGACTTCACGGTCCGAAACAGCTGTTCGACGCTCCAACGCGAGCGATACAGGTCGACGATGCGGCAGGCATCGGCGAGCGTTTCGACGCTGTGGGTGGTCAACAGCCGCCAGATCACCGCGTCCTTGGCCGAAGGTGGATCGATCTCACGCACTTCCACCATGTTGAGCGTGAGTTCGCGCGGATCGCGGCTGTCGGCGCCAAGGCGGGGCTGGCGCAAGCTCACCGCGGTGAAGCGAACGGCCAGTTCGACGGTGCGGGCCGGCCGGCCGGGTCGGGCCTGCAGTTCGAAGGCAATGCGGCCGGCTTCCGGCGTCTTGGCGATCGCGCCGAACAGGCGCTCGCCCCGGGTGCCCAAGGCCCGATCCCGTACAGCGCGGATGAGCACATGGGTGCGCTCGTCGGGCAGCCTTGCAAACACTTCGTAGATGTCGGCCTCGCGGTCGCCGATCACCGTCATCTGCGGCGCGTCGGTCAGCGCCTGGCATGCCGCCTTGGCGGTGCCGATCCACTTGTGGCTTTCCTTGGCTTCGATCGGCAGCGCCTGGTAGTCATCCGCCTTCTCTGCCTCGCGCCGCCAGATCGTGGCGCCTGCAAGGCCAAGGACCGAGCCGTCCACGGCATCCACGGCCAACGCCGGATGCACGAACAGCCCGATATCCGTGCCATTGCCGACACGACCGAGGCCGCGCTTGCGCGAAGCCTTGGCTTCATAGTTGATCTCGCTGCTGTCCTCGATGATCAGCACGTGGCGGCCGGCGGCCAGTTCGGCGGTTCGCGCCGCCGCCGTGCGGATGATCTCTTGCGTGCTCACGTGGCGATTGCGAAACAGGCGTGTGAACGCGACCTTCTCGGCGCGCGTGTCGGCCAGCCGGCGCATGCCCGTGCTGACACGCGCAAACATGCGCTCCAGAACCATGCTCCCCTTTTTTGCAGGCGCAGGTCGCCGAAGTAGCCAAGCAACGAAGCCATCGTCAAAACCTCCAGAATCAACAATGGCGGCTACAGAATCACATACAATTCAACCGCTTCAAGCCATTTTCCGACGGCGCCTCTTCACGCTTGACCACAGCACGAAGCAAATGTGTGCGCACGCTAGCCCCCTTGAGGGGAGGGTGCCTCGCGAAGCGAGGCGGGCGGGGTCGTCTCACGTCGAGCACTGCCGCGATGACCCCTCCCGTCCATCCGCCTTCGGCGGCTGTCCACCCTCCCCTCAAGGGGGAGGGATTCTCGCGGCTATATCGCGCAATTGCGCCTGATCGACCGCATCACGCTCCTTCTTCGAAGCCACCAGACAGGCCTGCGACTTCAGGATCACGCCATCGCCCAGCACCTTGAGGTGGTTGGCGCGCAAGGTCGAGCCGGTGGTGGTGATGTCGACGATGACGTCGGCCAGCCCCGCCGCCGGCGCGCCTTCGGTGGCGCCGAGGCTTTCGACGATGCGGTAGACCTGGATGCCGTGCTTCAGCGAAAAGAACTGCTGCGTCAGCCGCCAATATTTGGTGGCGATGCGCAAGCGTCGGCCATGGCGCTGGCGGAAATCGGCGGCGACATCGTCGAGATCGGTCATGGTGTCGACATCGAGCCAGATGTCCGGCACGGCCACCACGACATCGGCGTGGCCGAAGCCGAGGCGGGCGACGATCTCGGCGCGCGCTTCCCAGTCGGCAAGGTTCTCGCGCAACAGGTCCTCGCCGGTGATGCCGAGATCGACCGCGCCCTTGCCGATCTCGCCGGCAATTTCCGACGCGGACAGGAACGCCACTTCGACAGTGTCGAGGCCATCGATGCGGGCGCGGTATTTGCGGTCGTCCTGCGGCAGGGTCACCGCCAGCCCGGCCTTGGCCAGCACTTCCAGCGATTGCTCCTTGAGACGGCCTTTGGACGGGATCGCCAGCGTGATCATTTCGCGCTCTCCCGCAAGGCCTCGATGCGGTCGAGCCAGACCGAGAAGCCGACGCCGGGGATCGGCTTTTTGGCGCCAAGCAGCGTCAGCAGCCGGTCGTAGCGGCCGCCGCCGACCAGCGGCCGGTCGCCGTCGGCGGCCGCGATTTCGAAGACCAGACCGGTGTAGTAATCGAGCGGGCGGCCGAAGGCGGCGTCGTAGCGGATCTTTTCGACCGGCAGGCCGTGCGCTTCGATCGCGCTGGCGCGGGCGGCGAAATTCTCGAGCGCCGCGCCCAGCGACAGGCCGGCATCGGCGGCGAATTTTTCGAGTGCCTCGGTCGCGCCACCCAGCGCGACGTCGATCCCGAGAAAACCCTTCAGCGCCGAGAACGCCTCCTTCGACAGCCGCACGCTGCGCAGTTGCGCCTTCTCGATCAGCCGGCGCGCGATGTCGGCCGGCGCACGGCCGGACGAAGCCGACAGGCCGGCCTCTTCCATGCCGGCGGCGATATGCGCGGCAAGACCTTCCGCATCGCCGTCGAGCACCAGCGTGGCGACCGGACCGGAGAGCTGGCTGTTGCGCGGCGGGTTGGCGAGATCGGCAAGGGCTGCCTCCAGCATCGGCGCCGAGCCGAAGGCGCGCGCGAGCCGCATGCGCCAGCCGCGCGGCAGGCCGAGCGCCGCCAGCACCGCCTCGAACAGGGTCTGGTCGCCGAGCGTGATCGCGAGCGCCTGCCCGGGCAGCACCAGCGACAGCAGCGCGTACGCGTCGGCCAGCGAGCGGGCATCGGCAGCGGCCGTGTCGCGGTCGCCGAGATCCTCGATGCCGGCCTGGAAGAACTCGTTGCCGCCCTCACGGCGCTGGCGGAACACCTCGCCGAGATAGGAATAGCGGCGCGGCGTGCCGGCCTGGCTGGCGATGTGGTCGAGGCAGACGGGAATGGTGAATTCCGGTCTGAGACAAAGCGTCTTGCCGGTCTCGCTCTCGGTCAGGAAGATGCGGCGGCGCAGATCCTCGCCGGCCATGTCGAGGAACGGATCGGCCGGCTGCAGCACGGCGACTTCGACGGCGTGCGTGTCGCGCGCGGCGAAGAGTTTTACGATGTCGGCGGCGATGGCGGGGTAGCGGGAGGTCATGGGAAGGCTGGGCGCGAGGCACCCCCCTCTGGCCTGCCGGCCATCTCCCCCGCAAGGGGGGAGATCGGCAGTTTTGCCGACGGCAATCGTCCTGCAACGTCGGCGATTGGCGAAAGCCAAGGCGACATCCAATCTCCCCCCTTGCGGGGGAGATGTCCGGCAGGACAGAGGGGGGTGCTCAAGCGCCACCTTTCGCGCGATCGGCCGCCTGCGCCGCCAGGATCTTCTTCACCTCGGCCACCAGTTCACCTTCCACCACAGTCACCTGTGCCGGCCTTGCGGCGCGCCATTCGGCGTTGTCGGTGATCTCGGCCGACAGGCGCGCGCCTTCGATCAGGTCCTTGATCTGCACCTCGCCTTTGGCGCGCTCGTCGCCGCCCTGGATGACGGCGATCGGGCTGCCGCGGCGGTCGGCATATTTCAACTGCGCCTTCATGCCGGCGCCGCCGAGATACATTTCGGAGCGGATGCCGGCCGCGCGCAGCTCGGCGACCATCTTCTGGTAGCGGCCGAGGCTTTCCGTGTCCTTGTCCATGACCAGAACGACGACCGGGGCGACGACGTCGGAAATGTCGAGCTTGCCGAGGTTCTTCAGCGCCGTCATCAGGCGGGAGACGCCGATGGAGAAGCCGGTCGCCGGCACCGGCTCACCGCGGAAGCGCGAGACGAGCCCGTCATAGCGGCCGCCGCCGCCGACCGAACCGAAACGCACGATCTGGCCGTCCTCATTGGGGATCTCGGCCAGAAGCTCGGCCTCGAAGACCGGACCGGTGTAATATTCCAGGCCGCGCACGACGGAGGGGTCAATCTTGATTCGCGCCGGTCCATATCCAGCCGCGTCGCAAAGCAACGCAATTTCTTCGAGTTCGTTCAAGCCTGCTTCACAAGCCGATATGTTCCCGAGAGAGCCTTTCAGATCTTGTACGGTGGCATGGTTGCTGGCGCGCATTTCGCCGACTGCCGCGACGCAGTTCATCACCAACTCGATATGCGGCTTATCTAGTCCGGCGCCCTTGGTAAAATCTCCGCTCTCGTCCTTCCGACCCGTGCCCAGAAGTAGCTGCACACCCTCAACACCCAGCTTGTCCAGCTTGTCGATTGCGCGCAGAACCGTCAGTCGGCGTCCTGCATTCTCGTCACCACCAAGCCCGATTGCCTCCAGGACGCCGTCCAGCACCTTGCGGTTGTTGACGCGGATGACGTAGTCGCCGCGCTTGATGCCGAGCGCCTCCATCACGTCGGCCATCATCATCGCCATTTCGGCATCGGCAGCCACGCCCGGCGTGCCGATCGTGTCGGCGTCGAACTGCATGAACTGGCGGAAGCGGCCGGGACCCGGCTTTTCGTTGCGGAACACCCAGCCGGAGCGATAGCTGCGGTAAGGTTTCGGCAGGCGGTCGTAATTCTCGGCGACGAAGCGCGCGGTCGGCGCGGTGAGATCATAGCGCAGCGACAGCCACTGGTCGTCGTCGTCCTGGAAGGAGAAGACGCCTTCGTTCGGCCGGTCCTGGTCGGGCAGGAATTTTCCAAGCGCGTCGGTGTATTCGATCATCGGCTGGTCGACCGGCTCGAAGCCGTAAAGCTCATAGACCGAGCGAATGGTCGCCATCATCTTCTCGACGGCGCGGATGTCTTCGGCGCTGCGGTCGGCAAAACCGCGCGGCAGCCGCGCTTTCGTCTTTTCCGATTTGTCGGCCATGGGTTGGGTCTTTTCGCTAGATAAACGCTGACTTATTTCGAGCGGGCGTGTCCTAGACGATACAGCCTTGGGCGGCAAGGGTTAGCGCCCCTTCCCTTCCCCCCTTGTGGGAGAAGGTGTCGCCGAAGGCGACGGATGAGGGGTGTTCCAGCTTCGCACTGACGGCACTGCGGCCAACACCCCTAATCCGTCTCGGCGCTGCGCGCCGATCCACCTTCTCCCACAAGGGGAGAAGGCAAAGACGCGCCTTCGAAACAATTCCGCCATCAGCGCGGCACGCTGCAGACACAATCCAAGACCATAAAGCGCCCCGGAAACAAGGGGTTCGGGGCGATGGCGGAACAGATCGACATCATCGAGAGCGGCAAGCCAATTGCCAGGCTGCGGCCTGCCGATAGGCTCGCGCTCAAGCCGGCGCAGCAGCCGGCCGGGCCGTTCGAGGTTGCGGCGGAAGCGCAAAAGCCGACCTTGCGCGACGCGCTGGTGACGGGCCTGCTGGTGATCTACCCGGCCTTCGCGGCCGTGGCGGCCATCCTTGCCGGGTTGTTTTTGACGGGCGCCGGCGGCGTTTGAGTGCACCCTGACCTTCTCCCCTTGTGGGAGAAGGTGGATCGGCGCGCAGCGCCGAGACGGATGAGGGGTGTTCCAGCGGAGTGAGGCGCTGGCGTTCCCTGGAGCACCCCTCATCCGTCGCCTTCGGCGACACCTTCTCCCACAAGGGGCGAAGGGAAAGAGTGCTCACTTCGGCCGCTTGAACCTCTTCCTCTCCGCCTCTACCTCGGCACGGCACACACAGCCTTCGAGATGATCGTTGACCAGGCCCATCGCCTGCATGAAGGCATAGACGGTGGTCGGGCCGACGAAGCTCCAGCCGCGCTTCTTCAATTCCTTGGAAATCCTGACCGAGACCGCCGTCGTCGGATTGGCGCGCAGGTGCGCGAGGTCGACGATTTCGGGCCGCTCGTCGGGACCCGGCTCGAACTTCCAGAACCAGGCGGCTAAAGAACCGAATTCATCGGCGAGCTCGCGGGCTCGCTTGGCGTTGTTGATGGTCGAGACGATCTTGCCGCGATGACGGATGATGCCGGCATTGCCGAGCAGGCGCTCGACATCATGATCGGTGAAGCGAGCCACCTGATCGAAGTCGAAATTGGCGAAGGCCTCGCGGAAATTCTCGCGCTTGCGCAGGATGGTCAGCCACGACAGGCCGGACTGGAAACCTTCGAGGCAGATTTTTTCGAACAACCGGCGGTCGTCCGCCACGGGTCGGCCCCATTCGTGGTCGTGGTAGTGGAGATAGTCCGGCAGATTGCCATGCCAGAAGCAGCGCGCGATACCGTCGGGGCCGTCGAGCAGGCCGGCATTTTCGTATCCCATTGCCACAAATCCGTTCGTTAATGCGCCTCGGCGCCCGTTTTACCGTGGCTTTACCAGATTCCTGAACCGGCCGGTAACCACACCAAAAGGTTTACTGACAAAGCGGCATTTTACGCATTCCGATTCATGTTTCGGTTGCCGCTCCACGCCAAGGATCGCGACACCCGAGGGCACTCCCTCGGACGAGTTCGACGATCGAGGGGCGTTCCGATGAAGACAGCGTTCACTTTACTGCTCGGCGCAGCCGCGGTTCTTGCCGCCGGCGCGACGACCTCACTTGCCGATGACCGTTATGCCGACAGGCCGCCGGTGATGGTGAGCCCCGATCTTTCGGCGCCCTGGGTGCTGCAGCTCGGCCACGCGCCCGGCATCGTGCGCCCGACCCGGCAGGCGACGCAGCAGCAGCCGCGGCGGCTTTTCCAGGCGCAGCCCGATCAGCAGCGCACCGCGGCCGTGCAGCAGCCCGCCAAGCGCATGGCGATGCGGCCGCAGATCAATCCGATCTATCTGCCGCAGGAAGTCGCCTATGACGGCCCGCAGAAGCCCGGCACCATCGTCATCGATACCCACCAGAACTTCCTCTATCTGGTCGAGAAGGACGGCAAGGCGCGGCGCTACGGCGTCGGCACCGGCAAGCCTGGCTTCGAATGGTCGGGCACGCACAAGATCACCGACAAGAAGGTGTGGCCGGACTGGCGCCCGCCAGCCGTGATGATCAAGCGCGAGGCCGCCAAGGGCCGCTACCTGCCGACCTATCTCGCCGGCGGCATCGAGAACCCGCTCGGCGCGCGCGCGCTCTATCTCGGCACCACCGAATACCGCATCCACGGCACCAACCAGCCCTGGACGATCGGCGGCGCGGTGTCTTCCGGTTGCATCCGCATGCGCAACGAGGACGTCGTCGACCTTTACGAGCGCGTGAAAGTCGGAACGACGGTCGAGGTGATATAGTCACCGCGCATCAGCCAGTAAGGCGGCGCTGAGGCGTTTTTGGCGCCTGCTGTTGCTCTGAAGCCATAGCGCGCTTTTAGGAGACGTGCTTAGACTGGCAACGAATACGGGGGACGGGCCGTGTGGGGATACGGCCAGTCACGAAAGGGCAGCACGGGAAACCGCGCTGCCCTTTTCGCTTTCACGGCTGGCGGCAGGTCGCGCCGAAAGCAGGCCGTTTCGTTTTCGGGGGCTGATTTCCCGGCCGTCCTCTGCTATTGCAGCGCACAATTTCCCACGCCAACGGTTCCAGCTCCAAAGGTCACAGTCATGTCCCGGTCCGACGACAGCCGCTATCTCCGGGGTGGTCCGGTCGCCCAGCGCATCATCGCTTCCGTGCGCGAGGACGCGGCGATTGCCACGGCCGAAGGCTTTCCGCCGAAGCTCGTCTCGATCTCCGTCGGTGACATAGCGGCGGTCGAAGTCTATGTGCGCAACCAGCGCGCCAAGGCCGAGCTTGCCGGCATCGGCTTCGAGGAAAGGCATTTTGCCGCCGACACCACGGCGGGCGAGCTGGAAGCCGCCATCCACGGCCTCAACGCGGACCCGCGCATCACCGGCATCATCATCCAGCGGCCCGTGCCGGCGCATATTCCGATCAAGACGCTGCAGGCCGCGGTGCATCCGCTGAAGGACGTCGAGGGCATGCATCCGGCCTCGATCGGCAACATCGTCTACAACCAGCTCGATCTGGCGCCGTGCACGGCGGCCGCCTCGGTCGAGCTGCTCAAGGAGACCGGCCTCGATCTCAAAGGCCTCGAGGTGGTCGTCGTCGGCCATTCCGAGATCGTCGGCAAGCCGATCGCCTTCCTGTTGATGAGCGAGGGCGCGACGGTGACGGTATGCCATCACATGACGCGTTCGGTGGCGGCGCATGCGCGGCGCGCCGACGCCCTGTTCGTCGCCGTCGGCAGGCCGCGGCTGATCAAGGCCGACATGGTCAAGCCCGGAGCCTGCGTCATCGACATCGGCATCAATTCCGAGATCGGCCCGGACGGCGAAAGCCGCATCGTCGGCGACGTCGACACGGAGAGCGTCAAGGAAGTCGCCTCCTGGATCACGCCGGTGCCCGGCGGCGTCGGCCCGCTGACGGTCGCGATCCTGCTGCGCAACACCATGGTGGCGCTCAACCGCCAGCGCGCGCTCTACCGGGCGACCTATGGCTCGGCGGACCAGCTCGCGGCGGAGTAGGCGCGGCACGGCCCTTCACCCAGCCTCCGCTTCGCTCGGCTGACCTCGCCCCGTCGGGGAGAGGAGACTGTCGGCGCCGGCGCCAACCTCTTCTCCCCTCGGGGAGAAGGTGGCCGCGAAGCGGCCGGATGAGGGGGCCGCCAGCGACGAAGTTCACTCCGCCCCGACCAGGTTCCTCTCCGAAACGCCTTCGGGCTTCGGCCCGCCATAGGCCCAGTCGAGCAGCTTCACCGTATGCACCACCGGCAGCTTGGCGGCCGACGCGATCTGGGTGATGCAGCCGATATTGCCTGTGGCGACGATTTCGGCGCCGGTCGCCTCGATATTCCTCACCTTGCGGTCGCGCAGCTTCTTCGAAATCTCGGACTGCAGGATGTTGTAGGTGCCGGCCGAGCCACAGCAGAGATGCCCTTCGCGCGGCTCGCGCACAACAAAGCCTGCCTTGGCGAGTAGCTCCTTCGGCTGGCGCGTGATCTTCTGGCCGTGCTGCATCGAGCAGGCGGAGTGATAGGCAACGATCGTGCCCGGCTTGCGCACCGGCTCAGGCAGGTCGAGGGCGGCGAGATATTCGGTGATGTCCTTGGCCAGCGCCGAAACGTGCGCCGCCTTTTCGGCATAGGCGGGATCGAGGCGCAGCATGAAGCCGTAATCCTTGATCGTGGTGCCGCAGCCGGACGCGGTGATGATGATGGCGTCGAGCCCGCCCTGCTCGATCGCGCGTGCCCAGGCGTCGACATTCCGCCTGGCCGAGGCAAGGGCCTGATCCTCGCGGCCCATGTGATGGACGAGCGCGCCGCAGCAGCCTTCGCCTTCAGGTACCACGACCTCGACGCCGAGCCTTGTCAGCAAGGAGATGGTCGTCTCGTTGATGGCCGGATCGAGCACCGACTGCGCGCAGCCGGTGAGGATGGCGACGCGGCCGCGCTTCGCGCCCTGGCCGGCATGCACGCCGGGCGTGGCCATCGGCGATGCCGGCGGGATCGACGAGGGCGCGAGCTTCAGCATGGCGGCGACCGGCCTCAGCACCGGCAGCTTCTCGAACAGGCCGATGAACGGCCTGCCGAGCCCGGCCAGCTTCAATGCGGCGCGGAAGCGGCCCGGGTAAGGCAGCACGAAAGCCAGCATCGCGCGCGTCAGCCGATCGGGCAGCGGGCGCCTGTAGGTCGCCTCGATATGGGCGCGGGCATGGTCGACCAGGTGCATGTAGTTCACGCCCGAGGGGCATGTCGTCATGCAGGCAAGGCAGGACAGGCAGCGGTCGATATGGGTGACGATCTCCTTGTCGGCCGGCCGGCCGTTCTCCAGCATGTCCTTGATGAGGTAGATGCGACCACGCGGTGAATCGAGCTCATTGCCGAGCGTCACATAGGTCGGACAGGTGGCGGTGCAGAAGCCGCAATGCACGCATTTGCGCAGGATCTTCTCCGATTCCGCGACATGCGGATCGGCAAGCTGCGTGGCTGAGAAATTGGTCTGCACACAAAAATCCTTACTGTCCGAGAAGCCAGCTTTGCGGGTTCTTGACCGGCTCGCCGCGCTGCAGCGCCTGCAGCCCGAGGATGCAGCGGGCGATGAACCAGACGGCGACCGCAAACATCAGCAGGAAGCCGATCGCGAGCATCATCAGGACCACCGAGATCAGCGCGTAGAGAAGGCCGATCCAGAACGTCCTGATCTGGAATGCGTAGTGGCTTTCGACGAAGCCGCCCGCCTTGCCGCGATTGATGTAGGCAAGCACGATGCCGATGATGGCGGTCACGCCGATGGCAAGGCTGGCGAGGTAAAGAATGTAGATGACCAAGGCGTTGGTCTGGCCCGGCTCCAGCCAGCGATCGGTCTGGCGCGGTCCGCTGCCCGGGCCTGGATCGGTATTGCTCATGATGCTGCTCCCTCGGTTGGTCGAGCGAGAGTAGCAGAGCCGGCACCCGGCGCCATGCGGCCGGGGTTGAGAATCTGCTTCGGATCGAACTCGGCCTTGAGCCTGGCCGACAGCGCCGCCAGATGCGGCGGCTGCGGTTCGAACACCGGGAGCGCCGCGCGATGCGAGGCAGACGCCCGCACCAGTGTCGCGTGGCCGCCGCCATATTTGCGGATCAATCCGCGCAGCAGCCCCGCCTCCGGATCATCCTCGCGCATGGAGAGCCACACCAGCCCGCCCTGCCAGTCGTAGAAAGCGTCGACGGCCGCCTGCATGCGCAGCGCCATCACCATGTGGTGCGCCTGCGACGGCGCCATCGACACGCGCCAGACAGGCCTCTCGGCGCCATCGGCGAAGGGTGTGCAATCGCGGATGTCGCGCCACATCGCCTTCGAGGTTTCGCCGTCGATTTCTTGCAGCGGACCGGCCTTGCCGAGCAGGTTCCGCAACGCCTCGATGCGGTAGACGACCGACGGGCCAAAGCCTTCGACGCGCAACAGCGTCGCGGCATCGCTGCCGAGATGGCCGGTGGCGACGCGCGAAGCGATCCGCTCCGGCAGATGCGCCGCGCTCGAGGCTTCGGCGCTGGAACCCAGCGCCAGCGCCATGGCGGCAACCGCGGCATCGTCGAGCAGGCCGCGGATGGCCAAGGTCACCTCGGTCTCGGCCGCGGGCAGGACCTTGAAGGTGACGTCGGTCAGCACGGCGAGCGTGCCCCAACTCCCCGCCATCAGCTTGGAGAGATCGTAGCCGGTGACGTTCTTGACGACACGGCCACCCGACTTGAAGGCCTCGCCGCGGCCCGAGACGGCGGCGATGCCGAGGATATGGTCGCGCGCGGCGCCAGCCTTGAGACGCCGCGGGCCGGACAGGTTCGAGGCAAGCACCCCGCCGATCGTGCCCCTGCCCGGCTCGCCGCCAAGCAGCGCACGATAGTCCATCGGCTCGAAGGTGAATTGCTGGCCGTTTTCGGCGAGCAGCTTCTCGATTTCGGCAAGCGGCGTGCCGGCTCTTGCGGACAGCACCAGCTCGGCCGGTTCATAGAGGGTGACGCCGGAGAGCTTCGACAGGTCGAGCGTGTGCTCGGTTTGCAGCGGGCGGCCGATGCCGCGCTTTGAGCCATGGCCGAGGATTTCCAGCGGCGTTTCCTCCGCCGCCGCCCATTGGACGGTGGAGAGGACTTCGGCGGAAGTGGATGGGGTGAAGGTGGTCATGAGAGCACCTGGTTCCTCGCCCCCGCGAGGCGGGGCAAAACAGATAGGCTGCGTTTCGTCGCACCCCCCTCTGTCCTGCCGGACATCTCCCCCGCAAAGGGGGAGATCAGACGTCGCGTAGGGTTTCGCCAATCTCCAACGTCGGCGGGAAGGCGGCGCGCCGAAGCTGCCAATCTCCCCCCTTGCGGGGGAGATGTCCGGCAGGACAGAGGGGGGTGCTCAAGCGCCGCCATATCCACTCAAAACCTCGGAATGTCCGGAAACGCCAGCTGCCCGCGATGCACATGCATGCGGCCGAGCTCGGCGCAGCGGCGCAGCTGCGGGAAGACCTTGCCGGGGTTGAGCAGATGGTTGGGGTCGAAGGCGCATTTGACGCGCATCTGCTGGTCGAGGTCGATCTGGTTGAACATTTCCGGCATCAGGTCGCGCTTCTCGACGCCGACGCCATGCTCGCCGGTCAAGACGCCGCCGACCTCGACGCAAAGCCGCAAAATGTCGGCGCCGAAGCTCTCGGCCTTGTCGAGCTCGCCCGGGACGTTGGCGTCGTAGAGGATCAGCGGGTGCAGATTGCCGTCGCCGGCGTGGAAGACATTGGCGACGCCGAGCCCGTATTTCTCGGAGAGGTCGCGCATGCCGGCCAGCACGCGCGGCAATTCCTTGCGCGGGATGGTGCCGTCCATGCAGTAATAGTCCGGCGAGATGCGGCCGACCGCCGGGAAAGCGGCCTTGCGGCCGGCCCAGAAGCTCAGCCGCTCCTCTTCCGTCTGCGAGATGCGGCAGGTGGTCGAGCCGTTCTCGTAGGCGATCGTCTCGACCAGGCCGATCAGGTGATCGACCTCGACGCTCGGCCCGTCGAGCTCGACGATCAACAGCGCCTCGACATCGAGCGGATAGCCGGCATGGACGAAATCCTCGGCGGCGTGGATCGCCGGCCGGTCCATCATCTCCATGCCGCCCGGGATGATGCCGGCGCCGATGATGTCGGCGACGCACTGGCCGCCCTGCTCGCTGGTTGGGAAACCGACGAGCAGCGCGCGTGCCGTCTCCGGCTTCTTCAGGATGCGGACCGTCACCTCGGTGACGACGCCGAGCAGGCCTTCCGAGCCGGTCATGACGCCGAGCAGGTCGTAGCCTTCCTGGTCGAGATGGCTGCCGCCGAGCCGCACCACCTCGCCATTCATCAGCACCATCTCGATGCCCAGCACATTGTTGGCTGTGAGCCCGTATTTCAGGCAGTGCACGCCGCCGGAATTTTCCGCGACGTTGCCGCCGATCGAGCAGGCGATCTGGGAGGACGGATCGGGGGCGTAATAGAAGCCCTCCTGCTCGACGGCGATAGTGATGCCGAGATTGGTGACGCCCGGCTGGGCGACGACGACGCGGTTCGGGTAGTCGATCGCGACGATACGGTTGAAGCGGCTCATCACCAACAGAACAGCATCCTCGAGCGGCAGCGCGCCGCCGGAAAGCGAGGTGCCGGAGCCGCGCGGCACGACGCGGATGTTGCGCTCGTCGCAGTATTTCAGCACGCGCGAGACCTGCGCCACCGTCTCTGGCAGCACCACCACCAGCGGCAATTGCCGGTAAGCGGTGAGGCCATCGGTTTCGAAGGCGCGCATTTCATTCGCCGTGTCGACGACACCCTCGCCCGGCACGATGATGCGCATGTCGGCGACGATCTCGGCGCGCCGGTGCATCGTCCCGGCATCTGGCTTGGGCATGGCAAGGCCGGACATCGGCACTTCCTCCGCTCGACTGGTCAAAATCTTTTACCAGCTAGGGCGGTTCCTTGCAAACGCTGCTTTTGTCGCAATGGACGACGGGCGTGGCCCAAGCTTCCGCAGCGGCAATCTGCCGCTGGCTTTCTCCCCCCTTGGGGGGGAGATGTCGCCGAAGGCGACAGAGGGGGTCGCCGCGCGTGAAGCGCCAGCTTCCGTAGCCCCGCAAGCGTCGGCGCTCTATGTGAGACGACCCCCCTCTGGCCTGCCGGCCATCTCCCCCTCAAGGGGGGAGATTACTTATTCGCCGGGGTGCTTTGCCGGCTCGGAGTGCATGCGTCGCACACGGCGCACAGCCCACCAGACGAGCAGCACTGCAACCGGCACCGAAGCCGCAGTGACGACTTCCGGCGCGAAGGTGTGGCCGAAGATCGAGGCGCCTTTGGCGAGATAGCCGATTAGGCCGACGACATAGTAGGACACGGCGGCGACCGAGAGGCCTTCGACGGTCTGCTGCAGTCGCAATTGCAGCCGGGCACGGTTGTTCATCGAGGCGAGCAGGTCACGGTTCTGCTTCTCGACCTCGACATCGACCCAGGTACGCAGCAACGTGGTGGTGCGGGTGAGTTTTCGCGACAGATTGGCCTGGCGCTCCTCCACCGAGCGGCAGGTGCGCATGGCCGGCGCCATGCGCCGTTGCAGGAAGCCGGCCCAGGTGTCGTAGCCCTGCACAGGCTCCTCCTCCAACGCCTCCAGCCTTTCGCTGACGATACCGTCATAGGCGCGGCTGGCGCCGAAACGGTAGAGACTGGAGGCGGCGTCGGCCTCCAGCTCGGCGGCAAGCTCGGTGAGGTCGGCGAGCAGCGTCTGGCTGTCGCGGGTCTCGGCCGCCTTCATTTCCAACGTGGTCTGGGCCAGCCGGTCCTCGATGCGGCGGGCGCGGCCGGACAGCGTCAGCGCCAGCGGCAGGCCAAGCATAGCAAGCGTCCGGTAGGTCTCGATGTCGATCAGCCGATGCGACAAGGCGCCGGTGCTCGCCGGCGTCAGGCCGCGGTCGAGCACCAACATGCGGGTCAGGCCATCGCCGTCCTGACGGAAGTCGGTGATGATGGCAGCCGCGCCCCGCTCGACCAGCGAATAGCAGAGGCTGGTCGGGTCAAAGCCGGCGATCAGCTTCTCGCTCGCCTGCGTCCACTTGCGGATTTCGAGCCGGATGCCGGAGATCACGGTTCCGGGCGGCGAGAAGCCGTTGCCGAAGGGCGAATCCTCCTGGCCCCGACCGTTCTCGGCGAGCGGCCCTTCCCAGAGATAGGTCGAGAATTCGGTGTGCCGCTCCCAGCGAACCGTGCCCTTGCCCCATTTCATGGCATGGTGACGGGCATGGCGTTCGGGCGCCGCGATACCGAGGCGCCGCGACAAGTCGGACAGCACGGCATGGTCGACGGCGGCGCCGCCCTCGGTCATGAAGGAGAGCTGGATGAGCACACGCGGCTTCTCGACCAGCGGATGCGGCCGGGCATGCACCTCGCCCAATGCGCCGGGCCGCCCCTCATGCGCCGGAAAGCCCATGACGCTGCCTTGGGCGCGCGGCTGGAATTCGAGGTTGGACGTCTCGTCCGACACGGCTGGTCCCCCTTGTTTCGGCCCTTCGTGCAAGCCCGTCCTCTTGCGGCAATCAGCATTGCACGTAAACAGCAAATTTAGCAGGCATGAATGGGACGGCGCGGCCGCGGAGTCTACCGGATCCGGCGAATTGGATAAATAATTTGACCAGTTGGCGGCAGTGGCTTTAATCTGCGCGACATCCGTCCCATTCCCAGGCGCCCTCCGTTGAGCGATATCTTCTCCAGGATCGAGCATTCGCGCACCGCCGACGAGGTGCTGCAGCAGATCGAGAACCTGATCCTGGAAGGCGTGCTGCGTACCGGCGACCGGCTGCCGGGCGAGCGCGAACTGGCGCGGCAGTTCGACGTGTCGCGGCCGATCCTGCGCGATGCGCTGAAGGCGCTGGAGGGACGTGGGCTGCTGACGACCAGGCCGGGCGGCGGCACTCATGTCGCCGACGTCATCGGCCAGCTTTTCACCAAGCCGGTGACCGACCTCATCTCCACGCACCGCAAGGCGGTGACCGATTATCTGGAGTACCGGCGCGAGATCGAAGCGGTGGCCGCCGAATACGCGGCGCGGCGGGCGACGCCCGAGGATCTGGCGCTGCTCGACCGCATCATGGCGCGCATGGACGAAGCGCACCGGACCGGCGATTTCGACGACGAGGCGGATATCGACGTCGAGTTCCATCACGCGGTCTGCGAATGCGCGCATAACATCATCCTCTTGCACACGCTGCGCTCGTGCTACCGGCTGCTCTCCGAGGGCGTGTTCCAGAACCGGCTCCTCGTGTTCACCGTGCCCGGGGCGCGCGACGCGCTGCTTCACCAGCACCGGGCAATCCATGCCGCGATCAAGGCGGCCGACCCTGCCGCCGCGCGCAAGGCCGCGATGGACCACATCACCTATGTCGAGCGCTCCATGGCGGAAGCCGAGCGCAGCGGCGACTGGCAGCGGGTGTCGCGGCTGCGGCTCAGGCAGCGCTCGGAAGCCGGCGACATCGAACCAACACGCAAACGCTCCTAAGCATCGATCAAGCGGGGACCACCATGAGCGAAATTCTCACCATCGCCGACCTCAAGGACCTGGCGCGCCGCAAGGTACCGAAGATGTTCTTCGACTATGCCGATTCCGGCGCCTGGACCGAGAGCACCTACCGCGCCAACGAAGAGGATTTCGGCAAGATAAAATTCCGCCAGCGCGTGCTGGTCGACATGAGCAACCGCTCGCTGGAATCGACCATGATCGGCCAGAAGGTGGCGATGCCGGTGGCGCTGGCCCCGACCGGCCTGACCGGCATGCAGCATGCCGACGGCGAGATGCTGGCGGCGCAGGCGGCAGAGGCGTTCGGCGTGCCGTTCACGCTGTCGACGATGAGCATATGCTCGATCGAGGATGTCGCCTCCGTCACCAAGAAGCCGTTCTGGTTCCAGCTTTATGTGATGCGCGACAAGGATTTCGTGCTCAACCTCATCGATCGCGCCAAGGCGGCGAAGTGCTCGGCGCTGGTGCTGACGCTCGATTTGCAGATCCTCGGCCAGCGCCACAAGGATGTGCGCAACGGGCTGTCGGCGCCGCCCAAGATGACGCTCGCCAACATCATCGACATGGCCATCAAGCCGCGCTGGTGCCTGGGCATGGCCGGCACGCCGCGTCGAACCTTCCGCAACATCGTTGGCCATGCCAAGGATGTCGGCGACGTCTTTTCGCTGTCGTCCTGGACGACGGAGCAGTTCGATCCGCAGCTTTCGTGGAAGGATGTCGCCTGGATCAAGGAGCGTTGGGGCGGCAAGCTGATCCTGAAGGGCATTCTCGACAAGGAGGACGCGCTGATGGCGGCCGAGACCGGCGCCGACGCGATCGTCGTGTCGAACCACGGCGGACGCCAGCTCGACGGCGCCGCTTCTTCGATTTCGGTGCTGGAGGAGATCGCCGATGCGGTCGGCGACAGGATCGAGGTGCATATGGACGGCGGCATCCGCTCTGGCCAGGACGTGCTCAAGGCGCTCTGCCTCGGCGCCAAGGGCACCTATATCGGCCGGCCCTTCCTCTATGGACTCGGCGCGATGGGCAAGGCGGGCGTCACCAAGGCGCTCGAAATCATCCGCAAGGAGATGGACATCACGCTGGCGCTGTGCGGTAAGCGTTTGGTAACCGACATGGGCAAGGACCAGCTGCGACGCTAGGGCCTATTCATCGATCCGCGCTAGTTTCCCGTGATTACGACACGGGAAGACGCATGCCTTGATTGAGACCGGCATTCATTATCTCGACGCTCGCGGGCCGGACGGCATGCGGCTCTATGCGATCGGCGACGTGCATGGCCGCCATGACCTGCTTGCCGCGATGCATCGCCGGATCGAAAGCGAGCTGGAATATGCACCGTCATCCGATTGGCGCATCATCCATCTCGGCGACTATGTCGACCGCGGACCGGATTCCAAAGGCGTCATCGATTTCCTGATCGAGGCAAGAGAGCGCGACCCGCGCAACCTGACGCTTGCCGGCAATCACGACATCGGCATGCTGGAATTTCTTGCCGAGCCCGACGCGGACGGCCTGTTCATGCGCTATGGCGGTATCCAGACCGCGGCGTCATACGGGGTGAAGCTCTCGACCGGCAGCAGCTGGTTCGGCAGGCCGGACGAGGTGCTGGCGCACGGACACGCGGCATTGGTCGAAGCCTTGCCGCAAGCCCATGTCGACTTCCTGCGCTCGCTGTCCTTTTCAGTGACCTTCGGCGACTTCTTCTTCTGTCACGCCGGCATCAGGCCCGGCATTCCGCTCGAAAGCCAGAGCCCGCAGGACCTGATCTGGATCCGCGACGCCTTCCACGACCACCCCGGCCTTCACCCGAAGGTGATCGTGCACGGGCACACACCGGTGCCAGAGACCGAGGTTTTGGCCAACCGCGTCAATGTCGACACGCTCGCCTGGCAATCGGGAATGCTGAGCGCCCTTGCCGTTAACGGCGGCGACAAGCGTATCGTGACCGTGCAGGGAAAGGCGTTCTAGCCATGATCCCGGCTGTGGGGTCAGCTTTTCGTTTGTCGGGAAGGATCAGGCTTTAGCGAAGCGCGGCGGTGACGCCGTAGCCGTCAACGGCCTGGTGATTGTTGGCTGCATCGGCGGCGTAGATGCCGAGGCCGCACACGATGATGGCAGACAGCATAACAAAGGACAAAAGCGCTGCTTTCACGGACGTCATCTCTGGTTGAGCTTTCTGCATCTGTGCACGAGGCGGTTACCAATGCGTTGAAACGATAAAATGCGTCTCAATGTTTCGACGATTTCGCGCTTCTAGGCAGATTCTGTATCGCCGGTGTGTCGCGCAGATCACACAGAAGGTTCATTGCGGTTGCACGAACGATACAGGGCGGGCGCCTTCTAGGATGGCGAGCGAGCACAGGCCAAGGACGAAGCAGGTTTTCCCCAGGCGGAACTGCCATCGCGTGCCAATTATGTCACGCTTGGCGAAACGATCGGTGAGATAACTAGATCGTCGCCACCCAGGCGCGGGCGATCGCCAGTCCGGCGGCGTCGGCGTCGGGCCCGTTGCGGGCCATCTCGTCGTCGAGCTTGCCGGCCCAGTCGGGGTTACGCTCGGCAATCGTTGCCGCGAAGGACGTGCTCCAGTCGCGCACCAGCGGGCGGTCGGCCTCGAAATGGAACTGGAAGCCATAGACGGCGCGGCCGATGCGAAAGGCCTGGTTCGTGGCGACCTCGTTGCCGGCGAGCCGGACGGCGGTTTCGGGCAGGTCGAACGTGTCGTCGTGCCACTGGAAGATCGGGAATTCTTCTGGCAGCGCGCCGAGCACGGGATCGGCCTTGGCTTCCCTCGTCAGCGACACGCCGCACCAGCCGAACTCAACCGCCCGGCCGATGTGGTTTTCGGCGCCAAAGGCGCGGGCGACGAGCTGGCCGCCGAGGCAAATGCCGAGCACCGACCGGTCCCTGCCGGCGAATTCGCGCGTCAGTTCGAGCAGAGAGGGAAAATAGGGGTAGTCGTCGTCGGCCAGCGCATTCTGCCCGCCGCCCAGCACGACCATCGCATCGTGCCCGGCCGCGTCCTGAGGCAGCGGGTCACCCTCATAGGGACGCCGCAGGTCGAGCTCGGCGCCGGCCTCCTTAAGTGCGGCGCCGACCTGACCGAGGCCGGTGTTTTCGTAGTTCTGGACCACCAGCACCCGCATGAGAATCCTGCTGACATGAAATTGCACGGGCGAGCGATATCATGCCGCCCGCATTTCAGCCAAGGTGCGCGCCGGAGAGAAAGCTATGCCACTGCAGAACCGGGTCGATCCGTTCGGCGCCATCCACGCCGCGCCCGAGCGCGGCCTGTTCATGGGCAATCGCGGCATCATCCATGATCCCGAGACGAAGACGCTACTGAAGAAGCGCTGGGCGTTACAGGCCTGGATCATCTGCGTCTGCGAGTTCCGCAACGTGCGACGCGAGCCGATGGGCCGCAACCGCCAAAGTGACGGCCAATTGGGGGGCAAAGCCGGCTGGACCGAGCTGTTCTTCCTCGACGAGGTGACGGCATTGGCCGCCGGCCACCGGCCCTGCTTCTTTTGCCAGCGCGAACGGGCGACAGATTTCGTGGGCCGTTTCGGCGAGGCAATCGGCATTGCCGAACCGCGCGCGCCGATGGTCGACAAGCGGCTGCACAAGGAGCGGCTGGCTTCGGGCGGCCGGCCACCGGCCGTCGCAGCCGTGGAGCTTGGCAACCTGCCCGATGGCTCGATGGTGGCCGACAACGACACCGCCTATGCGCTCCGTGCCGGCAAGGCGCTCGGATGGTCGTTCGCGGGTTATGCCGACCCTATCGCCCTCGACAGTCTCGCCGGTCGGCCGCTTCGTCTGCTCACGCCTGCCACCAGCGTTTCGGTGCTGAGGCAAGGCTACGCGCCTGTCTGGCATCCGTCCGCCGATACTTGACGGCAACGCTGCCCTCGCCCATTGCTCGGCCATGCGCGCCAACTACAAGATGCAGCGGCTGTTCGTGCCGGACGATCTCGGACCAGGCACCGAATTCGATGCCGGACAACAGCAGAGCCACTATCTCGCGCATGTGCTGCGGCTCGGCGAAGGCGCGGAAGTTCTTCTTTTCAACGGCCGCGACGGCGAATGGTCGGCGGCGATCGCCGCCAGATCCAAGAAGGCAGTCCGGCTCAAGGTGCTCTCCCTGCAGCGGCCGCAGCCGCCACTGCCCGATCTGGTCTATTGCTTCGCCCCGCTGAAGCAGGGCCGGCTCGACTATCTGGTGCAGAAGGCGGTGGAGATGGGCGCCGGCATCCTCCAGCCGATCGTCACCCAGCATACGCAGGTGGCGAAGCCCGGCATCGACCGGCTGCGCGCCAATGTCGTCGAGGCGGCCGAGCAATGCGGCATCCTGGCCGTGCCGGAGGTGCGCGAGGCGGCAAAGCTGGAGCGGCTGCTCGGCGGCTGGGACAAGGAGCGGCGGCTGATCTTCTGCGACGAGGACGCCTCGACCAACAACCCGCTGCCGGCGTTGCAGAAGGTGCGGGAGAAAAAACTCGCGCTGCTGGTCGGGCCGGAAGGCGGATTTTCCGATGACGAACGCAGGATGCTGAGGGCGTTGCCTTTCGTCACCGCCATCCCGCTCGGACCGCGCATCCTGCGCGCCGATACGGCGGCGGTGGCGGCGCTCGCGGTGATGCAGGCGACGATCGGCGACTGGTAGGATCTTCCCTTCTCCCCTCGTGGGCTAGCGTGCGCACACATTTGCTTCGTGCTGTGGTCAAGCGTGAAGAGGCGCCGTCGGAAAATGGCTTGAAGCGGTTGAATTGTATGTGATTCTGTAGCCGCCATTGTTGATTCTGGAGGTTTTGACGATGGCTTCGTTGCTTGGCTACTTCGGCGACCTGCGCCTGCAAAAAAGGGGAGCATGGTTCTGGAGCGCATGTTTGCGCGTGTCAGCACGGGCATGCGCCGGCTGGCCGACACGCGCGCCGAGAAGGTCGCATTCACACGCCTGTTTCGCAATCGCCACGTGAGCACGCAAGAGATCATCCGCACGGCGGCGGCGCGAACCGCCGAACTGGCCGCCGGCCGCCACGTGCTGATCATCGAGGACAGCAGCGAGATCAACTATGAAGCCAAGGCTTCGCGCAAGCGCGGCCTCGGTCGTGTCGGCAATGGCACGGATATCGGGCTGTTCGTGCATCCGGCGTTGGCCGTGGATGCCGTGGACGGCTCGGTCCTTGGCCTTGCAGGCGCCACGATCTGGCGGCGCGAGGCAGAGAAGGCGGATGACTACCAGGCGCTGCCGATCGAAGCCAAGGAAAGCCACAAGTGGATCGGCACCGCCAAGGCGGCATGCCAGGCGCTGACCGACGCGCCGCAGATGACGGTGATCGGCGACCGCGAGGCCGACATCTACGAAGTGTTTGCAAGGCTGCCCGACGAGCGCACCCATGTGCTCATCCGCGCTGTACGGGATCGGGCCTTGGGCACCCGGGGCGAGCGCCTGTTCGGCGCGATCGCCAAGACGCCGGAAGCCGGCCGCATTGCCTTCGAACTGCAGGCCCGACCCGGCCGGCCGGCCCGCACCGTCGAACTGGCCGTTCGCTTCACCGCGGTGAGCTTGCGCCAGCCCCGCCTTGGCGCCGACAGCCGCGATCCGCGCGAACTCACGCTCAACATGGTGGAAGTGCGTGAGATCGATCCACCTTCGGCCAAGGACGCGGTGATCTGGCGGCTGTTGACCACCCACAGCGTCGAAACGCTCGCCGATGCCTGCCGCATCGTCGACCTGTATCGCTCGCGTTGGAGCGTCGAACAGCTGTTTCGGACCGTGAAGTCGCAGGCCATCGATCTGGAGGAAAGTCTCATCGCCGACGGCGATGCACTCGAACGTCTGGCCGCCACCGCTCTGGTCGTCGCCACCAAGGTCATGCAACTCGTACACGGGCGTGGTTCGCCGGGCCAGCGCTTCCAGGCCGCACACCTCTTCGATCCCACCGAGATCACCGTCCTGGAAGTGCTCATCGCCAAGCTTGAAGGCAAGACCCAAAAGCAGAAGAACCCGCACCCCACGCACACGCTCGCCTGGGCCGCCTGGTGTATCGCCAGGCTCGGAGGCTGGAACGGCTACGAAAAGGAACGCCCGCCAGGGCCCATCACCTTCACCCACGGCCTCAGACGCTTCAACGCCATCACACACGGCTTCGTTCTGGCCTCGCAAAAATGAGCCCGAAGCAAATGTGTGCGCACGCTAGCCCCTCGTGGGAGAAGGTGTCGCCGAAGGCGACGGATGAGGGGTGCTCCAGAAGACACCAACGTCTCACTCCGCTGGAACACCCCTCATCCGTCTCGGCGCTAGCGCGCCGATCCACCTTCTCCCACAAGGGGAGAAGGGAAGGCGCGCCATGCAGATCAAATCCAGTTGAGCCGTGGCTCAGGATTTTTCGCTTGATCGGCTACTGACATTTCGTCCATCTAGCGCCCGGCGGTCGGTCGGCCGCTGCGGAGGGCTTTTTCATGGCGCGCGACACAACCGATACCAGTCCCATCGAAGGCATCGACGAACTCGTCGGCTACCTGGCCGCGGGCAACAAGCCGCGCGACAAATGGCGCATCGGCACCGAGCACGAGAAATTCCCCTTCTATGTCGACGGCAATGCGCCGGTGCCCTATGGCGGCGAGCGCGGCATCCGCGCCATCCTGGAAGGCATGCAGGAAAAGCTCGGCTGGGATCCGATCATGGATGCCGGCCGCATCATCGGCCTGGTCGAGCCGACCGGCCAGGGCGCGATCTCGCTGGAGCCGGGCGGGCAGTTCGAGCTTTCCGGCGCGCCGCTGGAGTCGATCCACCAGACCTGCCGCGAGGGCAACGCGCATCTGGCGCAGGTGCGCGAGATCGCCGAGCCCCTCGGCATCCGCTTCCTCGGCCTCGGCGGCAGCCCGAAATGGTCGCTCGCCGAAACGCCGAAAATGCCGAAGTCGCGCTACGAGATCATGACCCGCTACATGCCGAAGGTCGGATCGAAGGGCCTCGACATGATGTACCGCACCTGCACGATACAGGTGAATCTCGACTTCGAAAGCGAGACCGACATGCGGCGAAAAATGCAGGTGTCGCTGAAGCTGCAGCCGCTGTCGACGGCGCTGTTCGCCAATTCGCCTTTCACGGAGAGCCATCCGAACGGCCTTCAGAGCTGGCGCGGCGACATCTGGCGCGATACCGACAACCAGCGCTCCGGCATGCTGGAATTCTGCTTTGCACCCGACTTCGGCTTTGCCGACTATGTCGAATGGGCGCTCGACGTGCCGATGTATTTCGTCATTCGCGACGGCCACTATCACGACATGACGCGCTACACATTCCGCCAGTTCATGGCGGGTGCCGCCCGCGGCGAAGTGCCCGACGGGCTACCGACAATGGGCGACTGGGCCAACCACCTGTCGACCCTCTTTCCGGACGTGCGGCTGAAGCGCTTCCTCGAAATGCGCGGCGCCGACGGCGGACCATGGCGGCGCATCTGCGCCCTGCCGGCCTTCTGGGTCGGGCTGCTCTATGACGAGCAGGCGCTGGACGCCGCCGAGACGCTGACATCGAGCTGGACCTACAAGGAAGCTCTGGCGATGCGCAACGCCGTGCCGGAGCAGGGCATTGCGGCGCCGTTCCGCAACGCCACCTTGCGCGACGTCGCCCGCGACGTGCTCGCCATCTCGCGCATGGGACTGAAGAATCGCTGCAAGAAGAACCGCGACGGCTATGACGAGACCTCGTTCCTCAACACCCTCGACGAGGTGGTGGCGCGCGGCACCACCAGCGCCGAGGAGATGCTGTCTGCCTATCACACACGCTGGGGCGGCTCGATCGAGCCGGTATTCATGGAATACGCCTATTAGCCGTTCGCCTGCCGCCTGACAGCGGCTCGGCAAAAGCCGCTTCAATCGGTGATGGAAACGAACTAGGTTCCTCCGTGAGGATATTGCGGAGGAGACCCCATGCCTTCCCTGTTCGACATTTTTTCGCAAGCCCAGAACGGCGCCGGCATGCAGGCGCTGGCTCAGCAGTATGGCCTGTCGATGCAGCAGACCCAGGCAGCGATCCAGGCGCTGCTACCCGCCTTCTCGCAGGGGCTGCAGCGTAACACCGCCGATCCTTACGGGATGGGCGCCTTCATGACGGCGATGGCGAGCGGCCAGCACGCCAAATATTTCGAGGACGCCACCAGAGCCTTTTCGCCGCAAGGCATCAACGAGGGCAACGGCATTCTCGGCCACCTGTTCGGCTCGAAGGACCTGTCGCGCGCCGTCGCCGCCCAGGCCGCGCAGGCCACCGGGCTCAGCCAGCAGGTGCTGCAGCAGATGCTGCCGGCGATGGCCTCGATGATGATGGGCGGGCTGTTCAAGCAGACCAACAACCAGATGCAGGCCGCCGGCGGCTTCGGCGGCGGCAGCAACCCGCTTGGCGAAATCATCGAGGAGATGATGCGGCAGGCGGGAGGCGGCGCGCAGGCGCCGCAACCGGCGCCCAATCCTTATGGCGACAATCCTCTGGGCAAGGTGCTTCAGGACATGTTCGGCGGCGGCACGCAGCAGCCGCAAAGCCAGCCGCAGCAGACGCCGAACCCTTACGGCGATAATCCGCTTGGCAAGGTGCTGCAGGACATGTTCGGCGGCGGCGCGCAGCAGACGCAAAACCAGCCTCAGCAGACGCAGAGCCCTTATGGCGACAATCCGCTCGGCAAGATGTTCGAGGAGATGCTGCGCCAGGGCGGCGGCTTCGGCTTGCCGGGCGGTCAGCCGGCGCCGCAGCAGCCGCAACAGCGCCAACCCCAACAGAGTGAGCCGCAGCCGCAGACCAATCCGAGCGGCCGGCCGCGAAACCCGTTTGACGACATTTTCGGCCAGATGTTCGAGACCGGCGCGCAGCAGCGCGACGAGTATCAGAAGGGCATGGAAACGATCTTCGACCAGTTCAAGCGCGGCATGGAACGGCGGTAGCGCTCAACTCAAAAGAAAAATGCCCGGTCCGCAGGGGGAACCGGGCAATCTGCAGGCAGGCCGGCGGGGAACCGGCTGGGAGTGTGGGAGCCTGCATGAAGCTTGGTCGCGCCGAGCCCTCAAAAAGGTTCACAGGCGACCGAGAATGCAGCCGCTCAGGCCACCTTGCGGGCGAGGTCCTCGATCGTGTCGGCGCGGTCGCTGGCAATCGCGCGCAGCTTCGCCGTCGGATCGCGGCCAAAGGGCACGGCAACGGCGACGTGGAGGTCGGCGCGGGTGAGGCCGATATCGGCAAGCTCGGCGTCCGACATCTCGCCAAGGCGGTAGAAGGCGCGGCGGTTTTTCCAGGCGCGGTAGGCGTTGACGAGAGCATTGACCACAAGCGTCGCAACGGCCGGACGCGTGGTGATGCGCGGGGTCTTGGAGGCGAATTCGATCGTGGTCATGTCGGTCTCTCCTTCGGAGTCGAGCGGACGAAACCAGGCAACCGGCGCCTTGGGAGAAGCGCCGTTGCGGTCTCGATACACTTAAAGTGATGCATGTCGTCGCCCCCAACCCGGGAGCCACTTTTGGGCGACATGCAGTGCCTTCATGTGGACAATGCCAATTTGCCATCGCGTGATTGATTAATCCAACGAATGTTTTTAATCTGTAGCATCAACATCAATGATGGATTGGACCGATGAAAGCGCCGCTCGATCTCGATCAGTTGCAGACCTTCATCTCGATCGCCGACACCGGCAGCTTCACCCGGGCGGCCGAAGAGGTGCATCGCACGCAGTCGGCAGTGTCGATGCAGATGCGCCGGCTGGAGGAGCGGATCGGCAAGCCGCTGTTCGAAAAGGACGGGCGCACCAACAAGTTGACCGAGGAAGGCGACAGGCTGCTGTCCTATGCCAGGCGGCTGATCTACCTCAACCGCGAGACTTTAGCCGCCTTCGACGACCAGCGGCTGGAAGGCACGATCAGGATCGGCACGCCGGACGACTATGCCGACCGTTTCCTGCCCGAGATCATGGCGCGCTTCTCGCGCTCCAACCCGCGGGTCGAGCTGACCGTGATCTGCGAACCGACGCCCGGGCTGGTCGAGCACATCAAGCGCGGCAATCTCGACCTCGCGCTGGTGACGCACAACGACACCCGCGGCCAGTCGGAAGTGGTGCGGCGCGAACCGCTTTTGTGGGTCACCTCGGCCAACCACGCCACGCATGAGCAGGAAATCCTGCCGATGGCGTTCGGCCGGCCGAATTGCGTCTGGCGGCGCGCCGCCGTCGACGTGCTCGACCGGCAGAACCGCGAGTATCGCGTGCTGTTCTCCAGCTTCTCGGCCACCGTGATCACCGCCGCCGTGCTTTCCGGCCTCGCCATCTCGGTGCTGCCGGAATGCGCGCTCAGGCCCGGCATGCGCGTGCTTGGCGAGGCCGATGGGTTCGATGCGCTGCCGGACTGCCGGATCGGCATCATGCGCGGCCAGACCTCGCAGCCGGAGATCGTCGACGCCCTGGCCCGCCACATTGCGGAAAGCCTCGACAACATTTCCGTGCCCGTCGGCGAGGAGACGGGAAGCTTCGACTTCGCGGCGCTTGCTTTCGCCAAGATGAAGCGGACCAAGGCGAACCAGATCCTGCCCGGCTGGTAGGGATCAGGCGCGCGCGGCGGCCGGCTCGACCTCATCCGGCGAAGCCAGACCGGAAAGGCCGAGCAGTTGGACCGGCTCGAGCGGCGGCGACAGGAGATAGCCCTGCAGTTGCCGGCAGCCCATGGCGACCAGCAGCATCTTCTGCGCCTCGGTCTCCACACCCTCGGCGGTGACGTCGACTCCGAGCGCGACGGCGAGATCGATCAGCGCCTTGACGATCGCCGCCGAGTTGCCTTCGCCATCGAGAAGCCGCACGAAGGAACAGTCTATCTTGAGCTTGTCGATGGCGTGGCGACGCAGGTGGCTCAGCGATGAATAGCCGGTACCGAAATCGTCCAGAACGATGCCGACGCCCAACTGGCGCAAGGCGGCCAGAGCCGCCCTCGAAGCATCGCTGTTGTCCAGAAGCACGCTTTCGGTGATTTCGAACTGCAGGCGCTGCGGCGCCAGCCCGGTGTCGGCAAGGATCGACGCAACCTGTTCGGGAAAGCCGGCGTCGCGCAATTGCAGCGGTGACACGTTGACGGCGAGCCACGGCAAGTCGGTCCGCACGGCGAAGCGGCAGGCTTCCTGCAGCACCCACGCGCCGAGTTGGCCGATCATGCCGCGCTCCTCGGCGATGGCGATGAACTGCGCCGCCGGCAATGCGCCATGCACCTCATGCCCCCAGCGGATCAGCGCCTCTGCGCCGAGGATCGTCTTGCCGTTCGCCGCGAACACCGGCTGGTAGGCGAGCCCGATGCCGGTTCCGCCGTCGAGGGCCTTGCGAAGCTCGGTCTCGACCTTGCGCTTGCGCAAGAGAAGGTCGTCCATGTCGCCGGCGAAGACCTGGTGCCGGCCGCGGCCGTTCTTCTTGGCTTCGTAGAGCGCGATGTCGGCCTTACGCAAGAGATCGTCGGCATCCGTCTCGTCGCCGGCCGCCAGCGCGATGCCGATCGAGGCGCTGACGAAGACCTGATCGTCCATGAGCTTGAACGGCTCCTGCAACTTCTGCAACAGCCGCTCGGCGATATCCTCGGCGGCTCGGATATCGCGGATGTCGACGAGGATCAGCGCGAACTCGTCGCCGCCCAGCCGCGCCACGGTATCCACCTCGCGAACGGTGTGCTGGAGCCTGGCTGCCGTCTGGCGCACCAGCTCATCGCCCGCGGGATGGCCGAGCGTGTCATTGATATGCTTGAAGCGGTCGAGATCGAGATAAAGCAACGCCACCCCTCCCATGTCGTGAACCGCCATATCCTGGCTAGTCCTGAGCAGGGCCCGTCGCAAGCGGTCCTCGAACAGCGCCCTGTTGGGCAGACCGGTGAGCGTGTCGTGGAAAGCGAGATATTGCGCCTCATCCTGGCTTGTCTGCAGCGCGGACGAAGCGCGGCGGAGCCGGCGCAGCAGGAACGCCAGAACACCAGCCGCCACAAGCAGCGCCACGGCCAGCGCCGGCGCCATCTTGCGCACCAGGGTAAGGCCGGGCCGTTCCTGGTTCCAGCCTATATAGCCGAGGATGACGCCGCGCGAATCGACCAGCGGAACGGCCGCCGCGCCGACCGGTTGCGACAAGGGCACGAGTCGCGCGCCCTCGAGCAGGTATTTCTCGGCGATTTTGCCGATGACGGCGTCGTTGATGAACTCCACCGACACATGCAGATATTCGCTGCCGGGCTCCTGGGTGACCCTGTCGGTGCTCGGCACCAGCGGCATGACGCTGAGGATCGCCGGCTTGCCGCCCAGCGACACCAGATCCCCGGCGACCATCTTGGCCGGCTGGCCGGAAGCGTCGGCCTTCGGCGGCTGGGCGAGCATGGCGCGCAATTTCTCGATGGTGGAGAGCATTGCCGGCTCGTCCTCGCGATAGGCCGACGGATCGAGCACCTCGCCCTCCCGCATGGCATGGACCGGAAGGTTTGCGGCGTCGAGGAGGTAGACCCGGTTGTGGCCGTAATAGGTATACATCCAGACGCTGAGATTCTCCTCGATCCAGGCCTGGTTGCCGGCCTTCACATTGGTGACGGCGTCATCCCAGACCGAAACGCTTTCCTGCTCACGCTGAACCGTCGCGATCTGATCCTTCAGGCCATCGGCGATGAATATCTTTTGGCGTTCGAGCGCGGCATGGTCGGCCTGGACTGCCGCGTAGAGGCCGAAGCCGACGACGATCGCCAGCGCGCAAACGGCAAGCATCAGCACGGTCAAGGTGACCTGATGCGTCAACGGGCTGCTGTTGGGGCGCGGGCTCATGCGTGCTTGGCCGACTGTATCGGAGCCAGTCAAAGCAAATTCGGCTTAAGATCGCGTTATAATATTAGCGAGGATTGGTCCCTGCCTTGACGCAGGCCGATAAGCGTTCCCCAATCGCATGATGAGTGAAGCAGCAACCGAATCACGCAGCAACGCCACCGAATACACGGTGAGCGAGATTTCAGGCGCGCTGAAACGCACGGTCGAGGACGCCTTCGGCAACGTGCGGGTGCGCGGCGAGATTTCAGGCTATCGCGGCCCGCATTCCTCCGGCCACGCCTATTTCGCGCTGAAGGACGACCGCGCGCGGCTCGACGCCGTGGTCTGGAAGACGACGATGGCCCGGCTGAAATTCCGCCCCGAGGAAGGGATGGAAGTGATCGCCAGCGGCAAGCTGACGACCTATCCCGGCAAGTCCAACTACCAGATCGTCATCGACAATCTGGAGCCGGCGGGCGCCGGAGCACTGATGGCGCTGCTGGAAGAGCGCAAGCGCCGGCTGCAGGCGGAGGGCCTGTTCGATTCCGGGCGCAAGCGGCGGCTGCCGTTCATGCCTCAAGTCATCGGCGTGGTCACCTCGCCGACCGGCTCGGTGATCCGAGACATCATCCACCGCATCAAGGACCGGTTTCCGCTCACCGTGCTGGTCTGGCCGGTGAGGGTCCAGGGCGAGACGACGGCCAAGGAAGTGACCGCGGCCGTCAACGGCTTCAATGCGCTCGCCTCGGACGGCGCGATACGACAGCCCGATCTTCTGATCGTGGCGCGCGGCGGCGGCAGCCTCGAGGATCTTTGGGGTTTCAACGACGAAGGGCTGGCACGCGCCGTCGCAGCCTCGCATATCCCAGTGATCTCCGCAGTCGGCCACGAGACGGACTGGACGCTGATCGACTTCGTCGCCGATATGCGCGCGCCGACGCCCACGGGCGCGGCCGAGATTGCGGTACCCGTCAAGGCCGATCTCGAGGCCACGCTGGCGAGCCTCGGGGCGCGGCTCAATGCCTGCGCTTCGCGCAATCTGGAGCGCAAGCGCCAGGCGGTGCGCGCCGCGGCGCGGGCACTGCCTTCGCCCGATCAGTTGCTGGCGCTGCCGCGCCGCCGCTTCGACGAGGCGACCAGCCGGCTGGGCCGTGGCCTGACGGTGAGCATCGAGCGCAAGCGCTCGAGGCTGGACCGGCAGCGGCTGACGCCAGCGACCCTGTCGCGCCGCCTCAACGAGACCCGCACGCTGACCGGCCGCGACATTGCCCGCGCGCGGGCCGCATTCTTTGCCATCGTTCGCCAAGGCCGGGCGCGCTTCCAGCGCACCTCGGCGAGACTGTCGCCGGCGCCGATCGTCAGGCGGCAGAAGCTGCAGGCCGATACGCTGGCCGGGCTGATGCGAAGGCAGGACCAGGCCCTGGCGCGGCAGCTTGATCGGCTGCGTGCGGCGCTTACCCAGGCCGACCGGCTGCTCTCCACCCTCTCGCACAAGGCCGTGCTGGCGCGCGGCTTCGCATTGGTCAAGGACGCCGACGGCGCCGTCATAAAGCGCGTCGCGGAATTGGCGCCGGGCGCGGCGCTGCAACTGGAATTCGCCGACGGCAGTGCCGAGGCCATCGCCACAAGTGGCGGAGCGCGGCCGAAGCTGGCCGCCAAGTCCTCGGGCAAGGCCAAGGAGCCCGGCAGCCAAGGCTCGTTGTTCTGAGGACGGGATGATCATCGACGACCCGCATCTCCGCACGCCCTCCGGCAAGCCCCGCCTGCGTTCGTTCGCGATAGCCCTGGACGGCACGCCCGGGCGCTTCAACGCCATCACCGACGTGCCGGGTGTCACGGTCGGCTACACGACGCTGATTTCCGGAGACGGCCCACTCCAGGTCGGCAAGGGACCGGTGCGCACCGGCATGACGGCGATCCTGCCAAGACCGCCCGGCGAGCTCGCGACGCCGGTGTTTGCCGGCGTGTTCAGCCAGAACGGCAATGGCGAACTCACCGGCACGCACATCATCGAGGAGACCGGCGCCTTCAATCTGCCGATCACCATCACCAACACCCATTCCTGCGGCGTCACCCGCGACGGCACGCTGCGCTGGATGAACCAAGTGCTGCCGGCGGCACTCGACAGCGCGTGGGGACTGCCGGTGGCGGCCGAGACCTATGACGGTTTCCTCAACGACATCAATGGCCACCATGTCGGCTTCGGTCATGTCTCCGCCGCGCTCGATGGCGCGACAGGCGGCGCCATCGAGGAAGGCAGCGTCGGCGGCGGCACCGGCATGATCTCCTTCGGCTTCAAGGCCGGGTCCGGCACCGCCTCGCGCATCATCGAATGGCAGGAAAGAAGCTACACGCTGGGCGTGTTCGTGCAGGCGAACTTCGGCAGGCGGTCCAACTTCACCATTCACGGCCGGCGCGTCGGGCCGGAACTCACCGAGCCGGCGATCCGCGAAGGCACGCCGCGCGCCGAAAAGGGCTCGATCATCGCCATTGTCGCCACCGACGCGCCGTTCCTGCCGCATCAGATGAAACGGCTTGCCCGGCGCGTGCCGCTCGGCATCGCCATGACCGGCGGCTATGGCTACCACAGCTCGGGCGATATCTTTCTTGCCTTCTCGACCGCCAATCCGGGGGCCGCGCTGGCGGCTTCAGGCCGCATCGCCCGCGCGTATTTCATCCCGGACGTCGATATCGACCCGTTCTTCGATGCTGTTGTGCAAGGGGTGGAGGAAGCGATCCTCAACGCGCTGATCGCCAATGAGGACATGACGGGGCGTGACGGCAATTTCGTGCCGGCGCTGCCAAAGGAATGGCTGAAGAACAAATTCGGCTAAGCCCCGCGCCCAGCCCAGGGGGCACAGGGCTTCCCGGCGCGCCGGGCCGGTGTCTTACTCGGACAGCTTGTCCGACGGCGTCTCGTGCGTGCTCTCCTCGGCGACTTCCTCGAGCCGCGAGGCGATCAGTTCCTGGATATCGCCGACTTCTTCCTGGATGTCTTCCAGAAGAATGCCTTCCTCGGCGGCCTCGGCGCAGCATTCCTTCGCCAGGGTCTCGGCCTGCTTCTCGATCTTGGCTGGAGAATGCTGGCAATGGACCTTTTCGCCAATCCATCCGCGCAAGAACTCGATCGCGTGTTCACTCATACTGCTTCTTCCCTAGCGGCTAAGCCGGTTTGGTAGTCATGAACGCCCCCATCCCGCTAACGGATGCACGCCCCATTCGACCCGAGTCGGCCTCGACCGGCAAGACATCTTGCCCGAGATCCACACAGTGGGAGGAATTGGAGGGTTCAGGGAACACGTTCAGATCGGTGAGGATGATGATGCTTCGCCAGGACCGTCAAAGATCCGCTCTCTTGTTTCTGCTTGCTTTTTCCCGGTTTTTCAGGCCGATTTCCGTCACTATACGCAACGCATTTACGGCAATCTCGCAGGCGCAGCAAATGGGCGAGAAACCGAAAGCCGCCGGTATATAGTGATATCCTCACGCAATGTCGACTCCGCTCGCCGTCCTGCTTCCTTCCGCCGCGTCAGGTGAGGCAGGCAACCATCGGATCACGAGCATATGGGCCGCGTTCCCAGGCATAGATGCGACGCCGCCATTGGCCCTTGAACGGTCAAGTCAGGCCCGCGTAACATCGCGCTGCTTCAACTGAGTCTGCTTCATTCGTCCGGGCTAATGTTCGGATCTGGTTGGATATTTTCCTTGCATACGGATGCAAAAAGCAGCGCGCCGGAGCGTGGCAAATCCTTTGCCCATGTGGCGGAAGCCTCCTGGGGAAAGGGCTTCAGCACCCTGCTCCGCATCATGCGCATGATGCTGCGCCACCCCTGGCAGGTCGCTATCACCATCGTCTCGACCTTGATTGCCGCGACGCTGCAGCTTCTCATTCCACGCCTGCTGGGGCGCGCCATCGATCAGGCGCAAGGCGTGATAGCCGAGGGCGCCGGCACTGCCGCGGAGCACGCGCTCTGGAACACGGCGCTCACGCTGCTCGTCGTCAGCGTCCTGCGCGGCCTCTTCACCATGGCGCAGAACTACTATGGCGAGGCCGTCGGCCATCAGACCGGATACGAACTGCGCCTGGCTTTCTATGAGAAAATCCAGCGCCTGAGCTTTGCCTTTCACGACAGGGTTCACACCGGCGATCTGATCACGCTCGGGCTGCTCGATCTCGACGGCGTGCGCATGTTCTTTTCCACCGGCGTCCTGCGCGTGGTTCTGCTCGGCGTGCTGATCGGCGTCGGTGCCTATCTCTTGATCAGCACCGATCCGGTGCTCGGG
Organism: Mesorhizobium sp. M1E.F.Ca.ET.045.02.1.1; assembly: GCF_003952485.1. Taxonomy (NCBI): domain Bacteria; kingdom Pseudomonadati; phylum Pseudomonadota; class Alphaproteobacteria; order Hyphomicrobiales; family Phyllobacteriaceae; genus Mesorhizobium; species Mesorhizobium sp. M1E.F.Ca.ET.045.02.1.1. The sequence continues at coordinate 3,748,541 of NZ_CP034447.1, read as the reverse complement.
CTGCTCAGCCTCAGCTTCGTGCCGTTCGTCGCCTGGCGGTCCTCCGTCACCCAGTTGAGACTGCGCAGCACCTGGCTGACCCTGCAGCAGCGACTGTCGGTGCTGAGCCGAGTGATGGACGAGAACCTCGGCGGCATCCGTGTCGTGCGCGCTTTTGCGGCGCAGAGCCACGAGCTCAAGAAATTCGACCGTGCCAAGCAGGACGCGCTGGATCTCGCCAACGAGCGCGTCGATATCCGCGTCGGCAACACCAGCGCGATGAACTTCTCGTTCCTGGCGGCCATGGGGCTCGTGCTCTGGTTCGGCGGCCAGAAGGTGATGGCGGGTCAAATCAGCGTCGGCACGCTGGCGCAGTTCCTCACCTTCATGACCATCCTGCAGATGCCGGTGCGCCAGCTCGGCCTGATGGTCAACTCGTTCGCACGCGCCTCGACCTGCGGCACGCGGCTGTTCGAACTGCTAGACACCGAGCTCGACATCAAGGACGCGCCGGGTGCCAGGGACCTCGTCGTCACCGAGGGCGTGCTGCGCTTCGACGATGTCGGCTTCCGCTATGGGGGTTCAGGCGGCCGGCCGACATTGTCCGGTATTTCCTTCGAGGCCAGGCCCGGCCAGACCATCGGCATCGTCGGTCCCCCCGGCAGCGGCAAGTCGACCATCGCGCATTTGATCCCGCGCTTCTACGATGTGACCCGCGGCACCATCACCATCGACGGCCAGGACATCCGCGCGGTCACGCTGCAATCGCTGCGCAAGGCGGTCGGCGTCGTGCAGCAGGACGCCTTCCTGTTCACGACCTCGATCGAGAACAACATTGCCTATGGCAATCCCTGGGCACGCGAGACCCGCATCGAGCGGGCGGCCGAATCCGCCCAGTTGCACAACTACATCATCGGGCTTCCGGCCGGCTACACCACGATCGTCGGCGAACGCGGCGCGTCGCTCTCCGGGGGCCAGCGGCAGCGCCTGACCATCGCCCGCAGCCTGATGCTGCGGCCTTCGGTGCTGGTCTTCGACGATTCCACCGCGGCCATCGATGCCGGCACCGAACAGCGGATCCGGGCAGCGATGAAGCGCTTCGCCAAGGACCGCGTGACGCTCATCATCTCGCATCGGCTGAGTTCGCTGATGCATGCCGACCAGATCCTGTTCGTCGAGGGTGGCCGGATTGTCGAGTGCGGCACGCATGAGGAACTGCTGGCCTTGGGCGGACGCTACCGCGCGCTCTACGACCTGCAGCTACGGCCCGACGATGCCGCATTGGGAGCCGCGTGATGCCGGACCCGCGCGACGACGAGAAGGAAGACACCAGCGGACGGCCGGCAAAGGCGGTCGTCGGCTCGCACCGCGACGAGGAGGAGGTCTTCGGCAAGGCCTACGATCCGCGCGTCGTGCGGCGCATCTGGAGCTTCGTCAAACCGTACCAGTCCCGCATCTTCATCTCGGTCGCTGCGGTGCTGGTGTTCACGCTGACGCAATTGGCGATCCCGCTGGTCATCCGCTACGCCATCGACCACGGCATGGCGCCGGGCAGGCTCGACCGTTCGGTGATGGGCTGGGCGACCGCTGCCTTTGCCGTGATCATCCTCATCAACTACGCGGCCAGCTATGTGCAGGAGAGCGTCGTCGGCAAGGTGGCCGAGAATGTGCTTTCCGACCTGCGCCGCGCCATGTTCAGCCATCTGCAGCGGGTCTCGCTGAGTTTCATGGACAAGACCGAGGTCGGCCGGCTGATGTCGCGCCTGCAGGGCGACGTCAATTCGATGCAGGAATTCCTCGAGACGTCGGTCATGTCGGTGGGCGACATCGTCTTATTGTTCGGCATCGTCAGCGTCCTGCTCTGGCTGGATTTCCGGCTCGGGCTGCTGACGCTGTCGACCATGCCGATGCTGTTCGTCGTCCGCCTGTTCTGGCTGCCGCGCGCCAAGGTCGCCTTCATGGCCGCGCATGAAACCAACTCGATCGCCAACGGGGCGCTCGCCGAAGGCATTCACGGCGTGCGCACCGTGCAAAGCCTCGAACGCCAGCACGTCAATTTCGACCTCTATGACGAGAAGGTGCTGGCCAATCTCAATGCCCATCTGAGGTCGGCCAAATACGCGCAGGTGATGGTGCCGATCGTCGATACGCTGACCGGCATCGCCATGGCGACGGTCATCGTCGTCGGCGGTTCGATGGTGCTGTCGCACAGCCTCGATGTCGGCGTCATGGTGGCATTCCTGTTCTACATCCAGCGCTTCTTCGACCCCATCCGCTCGCTTACCATGCAGTACAGCGTCATGCAGCGCGCCATGGCTTCGGGCCAGCGCATCTCCGAAGTGCTCGACGTGCCGGTGGACGTCAGCGACAGGCAAGACGCGGTGGCGCTGTCGCGCGACATGGACGGGTCGGTCGAGTTCAGGAACGTCACCTTCGGCTACCGGCGGGACCAGCCGGTGCTGAAGAATGTCAGCTTCCGTGTCAATCCGGGCGAAACCGTAGCGCTTGTCGGCCCGACCGGGTCCGGCAAGTCGAGCTCCATGGCGCTGGCGCATCGCTTCTACGATGTGTGGTCGGGTCAGGTCCTGGTCGGTGGCCACGACGTGCGCGACCTGACGCAGGATTCGCTCGGCGATCAGATGGCCATGGTCCTGCAGGAGCCGTTTCTGTTTTCCGGAACGGTGCTGGAGAACATCCGCTATCACAAGACCAATGCTACCCGCGAGGAGGTGGTGCGCGCGGCGAAGGCCGTCGGCGCGCACGACTTCATCTCGCACTTGCCCGGCGGTTACGACACCGAGCTCGAGCAGCGCGGCGGCAATCTCTCGCTCGGCCAGCGCCAGTTGATCAGCTTCGCGCGGGCGCTGGTGGCCGACGCCAGGATACTGGTGCTCGACGAGGCCACGGCCAGCATCGATTCCTATACGGAGATGCTGATCCAGAAGGCGCTGACAAAACTGCTGGAAGGCCGGACCGGGCTCGTCATAGCCCATCGGCTCGCCACCATCCGCGGCGCCGACCGCATCATCGTCCTGCAGAACGGCGAGATCGTCGAAAGCGGTAACCACGAACGATTGATGCAACGAAACGGCCTCTACGCCCGCCTCTACAACATGAACTACGCCTCGTTCGACGACATTTCCGAGGAAGACATGGGAATGGACGCGGCGGCCGGCAAAGCGACGTGACCGTCAGGGAGCCGATGGTACCGTTGGCTGGGCTCGAACCAGCGACCCCCAGATCCACAATCTGGTGCTCTAACCAACTGAGCTACAACGGCACATCTACCTGACCGCAATCGAGGAGAAACCGTTCTCCGCGTCCGCGCTGTCGTCGGCGATGCGTCCAATACGGGCTATCAGAGTCTAATTCAAGGCCTTTGATTAGGCAAAGGCCGGTTCAACGACCGGCACCCGTTTTAGCCGGGCAAAAGAAAAGGCCGGCGGGAGGAGGTGCCGGCCTTTTCCTGTTACGAGCCAGCGGGAGGAGGTGCTGGCTGGTCACCCCGGGAACGGAGGGAGGAGGTTCCATCCCCGGGTATTCATCCGATCAACTCATCGCACATCTATTTGTCTGATGAAATGCGACGTTTTGATGCAGCTTTTGGTTGTACCTGTCAGGCCGCCTTAACGTCCTTGATCGCCTTCTCGAAGGCGGTCTTGACCGGCTTGGAGACGTCCTCGACCGCCTTGGAGGCAACGGCCTGCAAGTCCTTGGCCTGCTCGAGGGCCATCTCGACGCGCTTGCGCAGGAAGGCGGTCTGCAGTTCGACGACCTCGGAGAGCGTCTTGGCGCCGACAAGGGCTTCGAGGTGCGAGAAGCCGGCTTCGGCGTTGGCGCGCAGCACGGCGATGGTCTTCAGCGACAGGTCGCCGGAAACGGTCTTGGCGGTCTCGTAGGTCGACTCCAGAACCTTCTGGGTCTCCTCGGCACCGGTCTTCAACTTGGCATAGGCCTCTTTCGACTGCTCGACGCCCTTCTCGGCGAAGGCGCGGATCTGGTCGGTGGCCTTGGAGGCGTCGAAGCTCGGGAATTCCACGTTTTCGATGGTGTCAGAAGTCTTGGCAATCTTGGACATTTTCCAACCTTTCAGAGGCAGCGGCTTTGTCAGAAAGCCGTCTCGTTCACGTATGATGGCAATATAAAGGCAAATTTTGTGCATTGCAACATCTTTGTTGCAGCGCACCATAAAAATCGTCCGACCATTAACCAAGAGCCCAGAGATTTCGGTCGCTACACGGCATGGCTTGTGGACCTTCGCCCCGCAGGCTTTTATTAACAAAGCGTTAACCGAAATGCCCGCTGCCGGAGGGTTCGCCAGCGCATGCCGCCCGAAAACTACTCCTTCCTTGATGTCGCTGTGCTCGATGCCGTGCGCCAGCGCTTCGCCGCCGGCGACGCACTCGCCATATTGTCGGCCGATCTCGAGCAGGTGATCTGGGCCAACGGGCCAGGCGCCGCGGTGTTCGGCTATCCGGATATCGAGGCCATCATCGGCGCCTCGGCGCGGCTGCCGCTGATCGCCAGGCGGCAGATCATGGCGACCAGCGGCTTTCCGGAAATCGGCAGCGACCGCGCCATCACGGTACGGCTAGCGACCGGCATGGTGAGCCGCGCCGTCGGCTTCCTGGCCAGCACGGTAACGATGCCGGACGGCGAAAAGGCGATCATGCTGGCGGTGCCCGCGGCGCAGACCGGTTCGCGCAGCGTCGCCGAAATCGCCGGCCGTGCCATCGGCGGCTTCACCGAGGCCGGACATTTCATCGCCTTCGTCGATGCCCAGGGGCAAACCGAGGCGGCTTCGGAGGGCTTTGCGGCGCTCGGCATCAAGCCGGAGACCCTGGCTGCCCTGGTCGCGGACGTGGCAAGCGCGGGAGACCGCATCGTCAAGCGCCTCGTTCCCGGAGCGGACACCTCCTATCCGGCCGGCTTTGCCCGGCTCACCGACCAGCGCCATCTTCTGGTGGTGATCGACGAGGACCAGCTCGACGGCGAGCAGAACGACCGGCCCGGCGGCGATGACACAGCGGCAGCGCCGGAAAGCGCGCCTGCCGTCTCTGAAGACAAGAGCACCGCTGCCGAAGCCGAGCCGGTCCGAGAGAACGATATCTCGCCCCCGGCAGCGACCGCGGGCGGAGAAGCAGTCACGGCCCTGGCGGGGTCTGCGGACAGCGCCCAGCCAACGAAAGAGACCGCGACCACGGTCGACCACGTGCCGGATACGACCGAAGCAGGTAGGCCGGCTGCCGATGCGGGCCCTGCGCAGCACGACCATTGGTATTTTAACGCCGGCGTGGACGAGGTGAGTCCGCCTGAACCGGAGGTACCACCGCGGGTAGAACCGGCGGATGCTGCCGCTGAGAGCCTGCAGCACACAGCCGAAAGCGGGGCGTCGGCGCAGCCGGGCGCGGCTCGCAATATCGACCGTTCGGCGCCGCCGTTGCGTTTCGTCTGGCGCACCGACGCCGAGGGTAGGTTCAGCGCGCTGTCGCCGGAATTCGCCGACATCGTCGGCAAGCCGGCCGCCGATGTGATCGGCCGCCGCTTCAGGGACGTCGCCACGACTTTCGGTCTCGACACGTCGGGCGAGATCGCCACGCTGCTCGAGCGGCGCGATACCTGGTCGGGGCGTTCGGTGCTTTGGCCGGTGGCGGGCACGGACTTGAAGATACCGGTCGATCTCGCGGCGCTGCCGGTCTATGGCCGCAGCCGCGCCTTCGAGGGTTTTCGCGGCTTCGGCGTTGCGCGCAGCGCCGACGCCATCATGGATCCAGAAGCGCTCGGCATGGCGCTTGTACCCAATGGCGCCGCACCAGCCGAACCCGAACCTGCCGCCGGGCAACCGGCAGCCGAGCCGCCGAAGCCTGCCGACCCGTTCCAGGGCGAGGTGCCGGCGCTGACCATCGTGCCGAAGCCGGAGCGGCGCTACGCCGACAAGGTGATCCGTCTGGCCGAGCACCGGCAGCCGGCCAATGAGCCAGGAAGTGAAAAGCAGGGAAGTGACAACAGGCCTGGAAATGACAGGGGCCTGTCGATCCTCGAACGCAGCGCCTTTCGCGAGATCGGCGAGCGGCTGAGGAAGGACAGTTCCGCCCCGGCCGAGCCGACGACCGCCGCCCCCGCCGGGACCGAAAAGCAGCCTGACGCGATCTCCGCCGCCGACAAGGCCGAGACAGCGGCGGCACAACCGAAGACCGGTGGGCGGAAGGCCGGCGAGCCCGATCTGACGGCGGCCGATACGCGCCGGGATGAACCCATCGGGCGCGAAGCCAAGCAAACGCTGCCCCAGGCCGAGGCCGATGAGACGGCGGAGGCGGAGACCGAGGCGGAAGATCAGAAGGATCTGGCCCGGCTCGACGGTATCGACGACGCTTCCGAGGCAGCCGCCGGCCAGGACGAAACGCCGCCCGTCTCCGGCTCGCTGCTCGACTATGCCGGGCCGGAGAAGGCCGCCGACGAAGCGGACCAAACGCCGGATTCCGAAACCCGCCAAACCGAAGCGGTGGAAAAGGCGGCCGAACCGACGGCTCAGCGGCCCGTGGCGGGGGCGCCCGCCCCCGACGCAGGCGCGGATGACGACAGCATGACCGCCGACGATTTTCGCGACGCGCAAGACAGCGAGGATTGGGCCGGTTCCGATAGCGACAGCGCCCTGCCCGCAGTCGAAAGGCCTGTCGAAGCGAAAGCGGTATCGCCGGAACGGCCGCGCCTCGAGATGCCGCCGCTCAAGCTCGAAGGCTTCGTGCCGTCGGCCTTCTCCACCGGAGAGGAAGCGAGGGCGCCCGACACGTCCATCGTCGCCAGGCTGCCGGTGCCGCTGCTCATCCATTCCGGCGATGTGCTGCATTACGCCAATGACGCCTTCCTCGAGCTCACCGGCTATGACGCGCTTGAGGACCTTACCGATGCCGGCGGGCTTGGCGCACTGTTCGCCGAGCACTACGCCAACGACGGCGAGGCCGACGAAAGCGACCGTTCGCTGAAGCTCACGACCCGCCAGGGTCAGGAATTCCCGATCGATGCGTTGTTGCGCTCCGTGCCGTGGCGCGGCGGCAAGGCGCTGATGCTGGTGGTGCGCCGCACGGGCGAGGACGAGTCGCCAGCGACGAGTTTCAGCGCGGCGAATGACGAGCCGAGCCAGCAGCCGGATGTTTCGGAGCTGAAGTCGCGCATCGCCGAAATGCGCACCATCATCGACACCGCCACCGACGGCGTGGTGCTGATCGGCCGCGACGGCAATATCCGTTCGATCAGCCGCCCCGCGGAAGCCCTGTTCGGCTTCGACACCGATGAGATCGCCGGCAAGCCTTTCGCTTCGCTGTTCGCCATCGAGAGCCAGCGCGCGGCGCGCGACTATCTCGCCGGCCTTTCCGAGCCGGGCGTGGCGAGCCTGCTCAATGACGGCCGCGAGGTCATCGGCCGCGAGGCGCAGGGACGCTTCATTCCGCTGTTCATGACCATTGGCAGGCTGCCCAACGACAGCGGCTTCTGCGCCGTCGTGCGCGACATCACGCAGTGGAAGCGAGCTGAGGAAGACCTCACCCAGGCGCGCGCCGTGGCCGAGCGCGCCTCCTCGCAAAAGACGGATTTCCTCGCCCGCATCAGCCATGAGATCCGCACGCCGCTCAACGCCATCATCGGCTTTTCCGAACTGATGGTGGACGAGAAGTTCGGCCCCGTCGCCAATGACCGCTACCGCGACTATCTGCGCGACATCAACCGGTCCGGCAATCACGTGCTCGACCTCGTCAACGACCTGCTCGACATCTCCAAGATCGAGGCCGGCCAGCAGGAAATGGCCTATGAGGCGGTGTCACTCAACGACACGCTGGCCGAAACAGTGGCGATGATGCAGCCGCAGGCCAACCGCGAGCGCGTCATCATCCGTTCCAGCTTCGCCTCGCGGCTGCCGGAGGTGGTGGCGGACTTGAGAAGCGTGCGCCAGATCGCCCTCAACATCCTATCCAATGCCATCCGCTACACACAGGCGGGCGGTCAGGTGATCGTGTCGACCGCGTACGAGGCCTCCGGCGACGTCGTCATGCGCGTGCGCGACACCGGCATCGGCATGACCCAGGCCGAGATCGAACAGGCGCTGAAGCCGTTCAAGCAGATCAATGCGCTGAAGCGCGGACGCGGCGACGGCACCGGCCTCGGGTTGCCGCTGACCAAAGCGATGGTCGAGGCGAACCGTGCCCGCTTCACCATCACGTCAACTCCCGGCGAAGGCACACTGGTCGAGGTCGGCTTCCCTTCCACGCGCGTGCTCGCCGAATAATCGCGTCTTGAGCGGTTCACCGTTTCACGGAAACGGCAAACCGCTCTATCTCTTTGTTTTGACGCAATTCCGGACGGAAGACCGCTGCGCACTTTTCTGGAATTGCTCCAGGAAAAGAAAAAGGCGTCCAGTGGACGCCTTGAAAGATGGGATTGCTGTCACAACGGGGACTTGAGCGAATCTGATCCTCAGGGGACGAGGAACGGGATTTCTCCCTCAAGTTATACGCGACTATCGGCGTCGTCCCTTAACAAGTCCTTACCGGGGGCCGAAAAAATTTACGAATGTGTACCACTCGTGAAATCTAGGTAAATTCGGTCGCCAGAATTCGTTTACCATCTCGAGGCGCTTATTCCGCCAGCTGCGGCAGGTTCCTGAACAGCTCCAGCGCCTCGGGGTTGGCGAGCGCTTCCTTGTTCTTGATGGCGCGGCCGTGGACGACGTCGCGCACGGCGAGCTCGGTGATCTTGCCGGACTTGGTCCTTGGAATATCGGTCACGGCGACGATCTTGGCCGGCACGTGGCGCGGGCTGGCGCCGGTGCGGATCCTGGCGCGGATGCGCTTCTCCAGATCCTCGTCGAGGCTGACGCCGGCGGCCAGCCGGACGAACAGCACGACGCGCACGTCATTGTCGAAATCCTGGCCGATGCAGAGCGCCTCCAGGATCTCCGGCATCTGCTCGACCTGGTTATAGATCTCGGCCGTGCCGATCCTGACCCCGCCCGGATTGAGCGTTGCGTCGGAGCGGCCATGAATGATGATGCCGCCATGCGCCGTCCATTCGGCGAAGTCGCCATGACACCAGACATTGTCGAAGCGTTCGAAATAGGCCGCGTGGTACTTCTTGCCTTCAGGGTCGTTCCAGAAGCCGATCGGCATCGCCGGGAAGGCTTTGGCGCAGACGAGCTCGCCTTTCTCCTGCCGGATCGGCTTGCCGTCGTCGTCCCACACGTCGACGGCAAGGCCGAGGCCCGGTCCCTGGATCTCTCCGGTCCAGACCGGCTCTATAGGCACGCCGAGCACGAAGCAGGAGACGATGTCGGTGCCGCCGGAAATCGAGGCCAGATGCACGTCCTTCTTGATGCCGTCATAGACGAAGCGGAAATCCTCCGGCGACAGCGGCGAGCCGGTGGACGAGATGGTGCGCACGCTGCCAAGGTCATGGCTCTTGATGGGCTTCAGCCCTGCCTTGCGCACGGAATCGATGAACTTCGCCGAGGTGCCGAAATAGGTCATCTTCTCCGCGTCGGCGAAATCGAACAGCGCATTGCCGTCGGGATAGAAGGGCGAGCCGTCATAAAGCAGAAGCGTCGCGCCCGAGGCGAGGCCCGAGACCAGCCAGTTCCACATCATCCAGCCGCAGGTGGTGAAGTAGAAGAAGCGGTCGCCGTCGAGCAGGCCGGCATGCAGCCGCTGTTCCTTGACGTGCTGGATCAGCGTGCCGCCTGCCGAGTGCACGATGCATTTCGGAATGCCGGTAGTGCCCGATGAGAACAGGATGTAGAGCGGGTGCGAAAACGGCAGCCGCTCGAAAGCGAGCGCCTTGGCGGCGAAGGGCGAGAGCGCTTCTTCCAGCGCCGCCGCCTTGTCGATGGTGGCGGCGACATCGGCCGAGGTGCCGAGATAGTCGACGATCAGCACCTTGCGCACGGTCGCCAGTTTCTCGGCCACCGCCCGGACCTTGTCGGCGACCTCGATCGCCTTGCCGTTGTACCAGTAGCCGTCGGGCGCGATGAAGACGACCGGCTCGATCTGGCCGAAACGGTCGAGCACGCCCTGCTCGCCGAAATCGGGCGAGCAGGAAGACCAGACCGCGCCGATCGAACTTGCCGCCAGCATGGCGGCGATGGTCTCGGGCATGTTGGGCATCATGGCGGCGATGCGGTCGCCCTCCTTGACCCCAAGCGACAGGAAAAGCTGCTGCAGACGCGAAGTGAGTGCGTTGAGCTCGTTCCAGGACAGCCGGCGCTCGACCTTGTCCTCGCCGCGAAAGACGATGGCCAGGCCGCCGCCGGTCTTCTTCAAAAGATTCTCGGCGAAATTGAGCTTGGCATCGGGGAAGAAGGCGGCGCCCGGCATCTTCTCGCCATCGACGAGAACCCGCTCGCCCTTGTCGCCGACAAGGCCGCAGAAATCCCAGACCAGGCTCCAGAACGCTTCGCGATCCTCGATCGACCAGCGATGGAGCTCGGCATAGCTGGAGAAAGTCTCGCCTGACTTCTCGGCGGCGGCCTTCATGAAGGCGGTCATGGGCGCGGAGGCGATCCGGTCCTGCGTCGGCGTCCACAAGGGGGTGTCGGCGGCCATGATCGTTCCTCCCAAAGCGCGTCGCGATTGCGGCAGTTAAGCCTGATATCGCCTGCGTCGTTGTCCCAAAACCGGCGTGGCGTTTGCGGGCCGGACGGGCCTATGGCTTATGCATACCGCAGCGCGGCAGGGCAAGATTTTGTTGGAATGGCCGACACGGAACCGGCGTAAATGCCATGGCAAGGCCATAAAGACTTGAAAAGCGTCGGCGCTCGGTTACACCCGTCGGGCGGTTTTGTCGGCAACGGAAGCATACGGGGCGAGATGCCATCATCTTTGATCCGGCGGGGGGTATGGGTGATCGGCGTTGCGGTGCTGGTCATCGCGCTGGCCGTGGCCGCCCTGCCGCTGATTGCCTCGACGCGCATCGTGCGCGACCGCATCGCCTGGGAATTGAGCGCCTGGAGCGGTTTTCGCGTGACGATCGACGGTTCGCCGCGCATCGAGGTGTGGCCGAAGTTCCGGGCAATCCTCAGCGATGTGACGCTGTCGCAATGGACCGAGACCGACGCGCCGCCGGTGGTCGAAGCCGAGCGCGTCGAGGTCGACCTCTCGGCCATGGCCGCCCTGCAGGGCGACGTCCAATTCTCGACAGCAAGGCTGGTGCGGCCGACCATCAGGGTCGAGCGCACGGCGAGCGGCTTCTATCTGCCGCCGCTGCCCAGCGGCGGCCGCATCACGCGCTCGATCGACACGGCGCGCGGCGTGGTCACCGCGAACCCGCAGAAGCCCGATCTCGGCAGACTTCCCTCCGATCCGTTCGGCACCGTCGAATTCCGCGACGGCCGCGTCGTGACCTCGGCGGCCGGCAAGGACACCGAGATCCTGAGCAGCCTCAGCGGCCAGGTGAACTGGGCGGCGATGAACAGCGACGCCACGCTCACCGCGACCGGCATATGGCGCGGCGAGAGCGTCCAGATCGATTTTTCCTCGGCGAGGCCGCTGGTGCTGTTTGCCGGGGGCACCGCGCCCGTCACGTTCGCCTTCAAGGCCGCGCCCGCCACCTTCTCCTTCGACGGCGTCGCCTCGATGTCCGACAACGCCTATCTGGACGGCCAGGCGAAATTCGCCGCCCCTTCGCTGAGACGCCTGCTTGAATGGTCGCAGGCCGGCATCGCGCCGAGTGCCGCGATCGGCTCCGTCTCGGTCGCCAGCAAGGTGACGGCGTCGGCCGGGCGGGCGAAATTCGAGAACACGACGGTGGCGCTCGACAACAACCCCGGCATGGGGGCGCTGGACTTTTCGTTCAGCGAGGCCCTGCCCGTCATTTCCGGCACGCTTGCCTTCGACACGCTTGACCTTCGATCGTTCCTTTCCGCCTTCACGCCGATCGCTCCCACCGGCGACAAAGGCCCAGGCGAGATCGACACCAGCTTCGCCGACAAGATCAACCTCGATCTCAGGCTGTCGGCGGCGCACGCCACCGCCGGCCCGGTACAACTGGCCGACGTCGCCGCGACCGCGCAGGTCAAGAACGGGCTTGCCGTCTTCGACATCTCCGACGCGTCAGCCTTCAACGGCAACATCCAGAGCAGCCTGCGTTTCGACCGCAAGCCGGACGGCACTCAGGTCGAGATGCGGCTCCTGGCGTCGGATGTCGACACCGGCGCCTTCGCCACCGCGGCGGGGATGACGCGGCTGGTGCCCGCCGGCACCGGTACAGTCTCGGTCATCCTCAAGGGGCCGGGCAAGGCCTGGGATTCGATCTTCGAGAATGCCGATGGGTCGTTCTCGGCAACATTCGGGCCGGGCTCGCTCAACGGCCTCAACCTGCCTGCCTTCCTCAAGCGCAACGAACAGGGAGGGTTCTTCGCGCTCGACGATGTCGCCGACGGCTCGCTGCCGATCGACGGCGCCGAGATAAAGGCGAGCATCTCGAAAGGCGTGGCGCGGCTGGACAAGGCCGAGGTCAATTCCCAGAAGTACAAGATCTGGCTTTCCGGCATCGCCTCTTATGCCGGGCACGGGCTGGCGCTCTCCGGCGGCATCATTCCGAACGGTCAGCCGGCACAACAACCCGCGCAGCAACCGCCGCAGCAACCGGCCGCCGGCGGCCAGACGGCCGTGCAGGCGCCGCAGCCCCTGAACCAGTCGCTGTTCTTCGTCGGCGGCAACTGGAGCACGCCGTTCATCTCGCCGATCAGCCGCGGCATTTCGGGCCAATAGGGTTCGGCAAAAGCCTGCAGATATTCTCTCCGCACGAGGTGGGGAGAACGGTGGGCGCCAGTCTCGCCCACCGTCTGTTGCCTATCCGCGCTGCGCCGCCTGCTCGTCGCGCTGGCGCTGGACCTCACGGCGCTTGTTGGCGATCGAGGCAATGATGACGCCGATCGCGACGACGGCGATCAGGATCGTGCAGGCGGCGTTGATCTCCGGCGTCACGCCGAGGCGCACCTGGCTGTAGATCTTCATCGGCAGCGTCGTGGCGCCCGGACCCGACGTGAAGCTGGCGATGACCAGATCGTCGAGCGACAGCGTGAAGGCCAGCATCCAGCCGGAGACGATGGCCGGCATGATGACCGGCAGGGTGATCTGGAAGAAGGTCTTCACCGGCGGCGCGCCGAGGTCCATGGCGGCTTCCTCCAGCGAACGGTCGAAGGAGACCAGGCGCGACTGCACGACGACGGCCACGAAGCACATGGTCAAGGTGGTGTGCGCGAGCGTGACCGTGAAGAAGCCGCGGTCGAGCCCGACCGCCACGAAGAGCAGCAGCAACGACAGGCCGGTGATGACTTCCGGCATGACCAGCGGCGCAAAGACCATGCCGGAAAACAGCACCCGCCCCTTGAAGCGCGTGTAGCGCGTCAGGGTGATCGCCGCCAGCGTGCCGAGCACGGTCGCCACGGTGGCCGAGATGACACCGACGCGCGCCGTCACCCAGGTGGCGTCCATCAGGCCCTGATTGTGGAACAGCGACACGTACCATTTGGTCGAGAAGCCGCCCCAGACGGTGACCAGCTTCGATTCGTTGAAGGAAAAGACGATGAGCAGCACGATCGGCAGATAGAGGAAGGCAAAGCCGAGCACGATCGAGGTGACGTTGAAGCGGCTCCAGGTGGCGTTCATTTGCCTTGCTCCTGCGCGCGCGCCTGGGCCTGCTGGAAGAACATGATCGGAACGGTCAGCACCAGGAGCAGGATGACCGCCACCGCCGACGAGACCGGCCAGTCGCGGTTGGCGAAGAACTCGTTCCACAGCGTCTTGCCGATCATCAGCGTCTGCGACCCGCCGAGAAGGTCCGGGATGACGAACTCGCCGACGGCGGGGATGAACACCAAAAGGCAGCCGGCGATGACGCCTGGCAGCGACAGCGGAAAGGTGATCTTCCAGAAGGCTCCGGTCGGTGGGCAGCCGAGGTCCTGCGCCGCCTCGATCAGCGAATAATCCATCTTCTCCAGCGAGGAATAGAGCGGCAGCACCATGAACGGCAGGTAGGAATAGACGATGCCGATGAAGATAGCGGTGTAGGTGTTGAGGATGACCAGCGGCTGGCTGATGAGATGCAGCGACAAGAGCATCTGGTTGAGCAGCCCTTCCGGCTTCAGGATGCCGATCCAGGCATAGACGCGGATCAGGAACGAGGTCCAGAACGGCAGGATCACCAGCATCAGCAAGGTCGGGCGCACCGTCGCCGGCGCGCGCGCCATGCCATAGGCGATCGGATAGCCGACGATCAGCGTCAGCACCGTCGAGATGGCGGCGATGATCAGGCTGGTCACATAGGCGTTGAAGTAGAGCGCGTCCTGGGTGAGCCAGGTGTAGTTGTCGAAGTTGAGTTCGCGCAATCCCGCGAGGAATCCGGAAACGCCGTCGGTGAAATCGAGCACGGGCGTGTAGGGCGGCATCGAGATCGCCGTCTGCGACAGCGAGATCTTGAAGACGATGACGAATGGAACGAGGAAGAAGAACAGCAGCCAAAGATAGGGGACGATGATGACGAGGCGGTCGACGAATACCTTCGCCAGCCTGGTCGGCAGCGCCGTGGCGGTTTCGGTCGACGGGGCGGCGGTGGCGGCGATGTTGCTCATGGGCCGCTCCTACCTGGTCAGCACGACGCCGGCGTCGGGCCGGAAGGAGACCCAGGCGCGGTCGTTCCAGGTCAGCGGGTCCTCGGTGACGCGCGAGGCGTTCAACGCGCTTGCCCGGACAATCTGACCGTCGTCGAGCCTGATGTGATAGACGGTCATGTCGCCGAGATAGGCAACGTCATAGACCTCGCCCTGCAGGGCATTGACGGCATCGGCCGGCTTCTTCGACGAGACCTTGATCTTCTCAGGCCGGATCGCGAAGACGATGTCGGCGCCGTTGGCGGCATCGGCGGCGTTCTCGACGACGATCTGCGCCCCGGTCGCGCCGGTGATGCGCGTCGTATTCGCCGCCCGCTCGGCGACCTTGCCCTCGAACATGTTCACATTGCCGACGAAATGCGCCACGAAGCGCGAGGTCGGAGCCTCGTAGATTTCCGCCGGCGTCGCCACCTGCATCACCTCGCCCTTGTCCATGATGGCGATGCGGTCGGCCATGGTCATGGCTTCTTCCTGGTCATGGGTGACGACGACGAAGGTGAGGCCGAGTTCCTGCTGCAGGTCCATCAACTCGAATTGCGTCTCCTCGCGCAGCTTCTTGTCGAGCGCGCCGAGCGGCTCGTCCAGAAGAAGCACCTTCGGCCGCTTGGCGACCGAGCGGGCCAGCGCCACACGCTGGCGCTGGCCGCCGGAAAGCTGATGCGGCTTGCGCTTGGCGAACTGCTCGAGCTTGACCAGCCTGAGCATCTCGGCGACGCGCTTTTCGATGTCGGAGGCAGGCATGCCTTCCTGCTTCAGGCCGAAAGCGATGTTCTTCTCCACGGTCATATGCGGAAACAGCGCATAGGACTGGAACATCATGTTGACCGGCCGCCTGTAGGGCGGGATGCCACGCAAGTCCTGGCCGTCGAGCAGGATGCGGCCGGCCGTCGGCTCCTCGAAGCCCGCGAGCATCCTGAGCAAGGTCGACTTGCCGCAGCCGGAGGCGCCAAGCAGCGCGAAGAACTCGCGCTCGAAGATGGTCAGCGACAGATTGTTGACCGCGGTAAAGTCGCCGAACTTCTTGGTCACCTTGTCGAACTGGATATACGGCTTGGCGTTCGGATCATTCCATGGCGCGAAATCCCTGCGGATGCTGCCAAGCGATTTCATTGTCCCCACTCCGGTTCTGCTTCATGCCGCTAGACGGTTCATCGTTTCAAAGAAACGCAGAACCGCTTTCGCCTTTTTGTTCTTGTCGCAATTCCGGACGGAAAACCGCTTCACACTTTTCCTGGAATTGCTTCCAAAGAAAGCGACCCCGGCAGTTGGCTGCCGGGGTCGCTTCTCGATGCTTATTGGCCGGTTACGATCTTGGTCCAGGTGCGCGTGATGATGCGCTGTGTCTTGGGATCGTAGGGCTGCACGGTATAGAGCTTCTTGGTCGTCTCTTCGTCCGGATAGACCGAGACGTCTTCCAGCAGGGTCTTGTCGACGAACTGCTGCGAAGCCTTGTTGCCGTTGGCGTAGAGCACGTAGTTCGACGACTTGGCGATGACTTCCGGCGTCATCATGTAGTTGATGAACTCAAGCGCTTCGGCGACATGCGGCGCATCGGCAGGGATCGCCATCTGATCGAACCACATCTGGGCGCCTTCCTTCGGCACCGAATAGCCGATCTCCACGCCCTGCTTGGCCTCCTCGGCGCGGTTGCGCGCCTGGAATACGTCGCCCGACCAGCCGACTGCCAGGCAGATATCGCCGTTGGCCAAAGCATTGATGTATTCCGACGAATGGAACTTGCGGATATAGGGGCGGACCTTGAGCAGCGCTTCCTCGGCCTTGGCGATGTCGTCTTGCGAGGTGCTGTTCGGGTCGAGGCCAAGATATTTCAGCGTCGCCGGAATGATGTCGGCCGGTGAATCCAGCACATAGACGCCGCAATCCTTCAGCTTGGCGAGGCTGTCAGGATTGAAGAACACGTCCCAGCTGTCGATCTTGTCGGTGCCGAGCGCTGCCTGCACCTTCTTGACATTGTAGCCGATGCCGACGGTGCCCCACATGTAGTTGACCGAGTATTCGTTGCCCGGATCGTACTTGGCGGTGCGCTCCGAAACCACATCCCACATGTTGGAGATGTTGGGCAGCTTCGCCTTATCGAGCTTCTGGAACACGCCGGCCTGGATCTGGCGCGCAAGGAAGTTGGCGGTGGGCACGACGACGTCATAGCCGCTGCCGCCGGCCAGCAGCTTCGTCTCCAGGATCTCGTTGGAATCGAAGGTGTCGTAGACGACCTTGATGCCGGTTTTCTTGGTGAAGTCATCGATGATCGAGCTGTCGATATAGTCCGACCAGTTGTAGACGTTGACGACGCGGTCCTCTGCATGGCCGCCTGCGGCAAAGAGGGTCAGGAATGCCGAGGTCGCCGAAAGCAAAAGCGCTTTGCGGATCATGATGTTCTCCTTTGGTGAATGTTCCCCTGCCGGCTCGGCGCGATATGGGCGCGGGGCGGCGTTTGGTTCAGATTATTGAGCTTTCCGGAAGGCAATAGGCGCGCGCCGCTGGTGCCGCGCCGGATCGTTGAGCAGCGGTTGCAGCCCTTGCACCCCCTCCGGGAAGGTATCAGGGCGGCGTCAGCGGCGTTCGCCGCGGCGTAAGCAGAAATATGACGTTGCGGTCCGGCCCCGATGAGGCCGGCGGAGACACTTGGCAAGATACGCCTGTCTTGTTGTTGCCGTAATTGCAGCCTGCCCGCCCGGCGACACGCTTGTCAATGGCAAACGCTTATGTAGCATCAATTAGGCGCCGGCAGGCCTGTGATGCCGGGCCGCTCGGGGCGTGTCTGCCGCTTGAACTCAAATGCGATATGGACGAGCAGCGCCGTGACGACGACCGCGCCGCCGATGATGGTGCGCACCGACGGCACCTCGGAATGGACGAGCCAGACCCAGATCGGGCCGAGGATCGGCTCGAAGGTGCCGAGCAGCGCCGCGATGGCGGCCGGCACCAGCCGCGCGCCCATGGCGAAGAAGGCAAGGCCGACGCCGAGATTGATGACGCCGAAGGCAAAGAGAAACCCCATGTCGCGCGCGGGGACGGCGAATTCCGTGGCCTGGGAGGCAGCAAAGGCACCGGCAAGCAGCGCGCCGAGGCATGTGGCCGGCACCATGCGCACATGGGCGAAGCGCCGGGTGATCACCGTCGCGAACGAAAACATCACCGCGATCAGCAGAGCCAGCCCATCGCCGATCGGCGAGACGGACCCGCCCAGGGATTCGGAGACCATGATGGCGACGCCGGTGATGACGGCGGCAATGGCGACCCAGGTCCCCGGGCTCACACGTTCGCGAAACAGCACCCAGGCGAGCAAGGCCGCCAGAAGCGGCACGCCGGCCTGCATCAACAAGATGTTCGCGACCGTCGTGTAGGCGAGCGCGACGATGAAGCTCGTCGAAGCGGTGGCGAAGCAGAAGGCGACGCCGAGCCCGGGCAGGCCCATGTCGCGGAACAGCCTCGAGGTGCCACGCCAGCCATCGCGCCAGAGCATGAAGGCGATGAGGAAGACCACCGCCCAGAGCGAGCGCCAGAAAACCACGGTCCAGCTGTCGCCGACATGGATGAAGCGGGCGATGGTGCCGCCAAAGCTCCACATCAGCGCCGACAGGAAGACCAGCAGCATGCCGATCCGCTCCTCGCGCGGCGAGACGGCAGGCAAGGCAAGGCGGGGCGATACGGTATCGGACATGGCACGACTGTCAGCGAGTTGCGGGCGGCACGATCCACCGGGGACGACAAGACGATGTCCCATTCGCGTAGCGCAAAGGCGGGCGCCAGGCGTGATCCAGCAACCGCTGAAATGTGGGACAAAGCCAACGCGCTCCCCGAAAACCGCGGGCCTTGGGGGCAGGCGCTATCCCTGGAAATCGAAAGCGCTGAGGCCGGTCACCATCTCGTCGAGGCCGAGCGGGCGCGTCACCGGCGGCTCGGCGCGGGCCAGGCAGCCGACGCGCTCGCAGAGCCTGCAGGCCGGACCGACCGGCGTTGCCAGTACCGTGCCCTGCGCGGCCTTGCCGGCGAACGGTCCGGGCAGCGCCGCGCCGTAGACGATCTCGTCGCGAAAGCCGATGTCGCAGCCAAGCAGAAGCGCGGTGCGCCGCGGCCGTTCGGAGAAGGCGCCCTGCGGCCCTTCGAGCGTGCGGGCGATGCAGAGGAATTCGGCGCCGTCGGGCATTTCCACCGCCTCGACCAGGATCTGGCCAGGTTGCGAAAAGGCGGCATGGACGGGAAGCTTCGGACAGGCGCCGCCGAAGCGGCTCTGCGGATAGCCCTGACTGCCCGCCTTGCGGAAGCGGTTGCCGGCGTTATCGACCTCCAGCATGAAGAACGGCACGCCAGAGACGCCCGGCCGCTGCAGCATGGTCAGACGGTTCGCCGCCTGTTCGAAGGACACGCCAAAACGGGAACGCAGGACGTCGACGTCGTAGCGGGCGCGGACCGCCGCCGCATGAAAGGCCTGATAGGGCATCATCAGCGCATGCGCGGCATAGCGGCCGAGCTCGAAGCGGGCGAGCCGGCGCGCCTCGTCGGTGCCGAGCTTCAACGCCTGGATCTCGCTCGCCACGGCGACCGTCATGCGCATCAGGCTCGCTTCCATGGCGACTTCGCGCAGTTGGTCGAAGGGCGAGAGCCGCTCGGACAGGAACAGGCGCTGCGAATGGCGGTCATAGCGCCTGCGCCAGTTCGGCATGGTGGCGACGGGCAGCACCTTGACCACGATGCCGTGCTCGCGCCTCAGCCATGCCTTCAGCGCGCCGAACAGATCGTCTCCAGGATCGAGCACCGAAATGAAGGCTTCGGCTTCCTCCTCCAGCGCCGCGAAATGGTTCGGCCGACGCTCGAGGGTTTCGTGCACCTCGTCAATCGGCAGGCGGGTGCCGGACAATGCGGTCGCCCTGCCCTCCCGCGCCAGGAGCTCGTTGAGATCCGACAGCCGCTCGGCCTGCTCGCGATAAGCGCGAAACAGCTTCACCATCGCAGCGGAAGCATTGGGCGCGGTCTCGGCGAGATCGACCAGCTCCTGGTCGCCCGGCAATTCACCGGCCAGCAGCGGATCGCCGAACATCTCCTTCAGCGCCGCGATTGATCCCTTGGTCTCGCCCTGCAATTCGTGCGGGTCGATCTTGTAGACTGATGCCAGCTTGAGGATCAGCTGCACCGTCAGCGGCCGCTGGTTGCGCTCGATGAGGTTGAGGTAGGACGGCGATATGCCCAACCCCTCGGCCATCGCCGTCTGGGTCAGGCCCTTGGCGTTGCGAAGGCGGCGGATGCGCGGCCCGGCGAAAATCTTCTGGTCGGCCAACTCAATATCCTTGACAAGAATTTACATACTTTTTCCGCACTCAGCATCAATGTCGGCATTTACAAGTTTGACAAATTTACAGCGACCCTTTGTCAAATGCAACACAGATTTTCCCTTATTTTTCGGCCGAAACGCTGGTTTCATTCGCGGTTTTTCGCAGCGCAATGTAAATGATGTCATATACCGACGGCGCAAATCCTTCCACAGGCGCGGCGTTCCAAGAAGTGGCTACGAACGATCTGGAGTGACCTAATGACCGATTTTTACAACCTTGTCCCATCCGCGCCCGAAGGCCGTTTCGACGGCATCGAACGGCCGTACTCGCCGGAAGATGTGAAGCGGCTGCGCGGCTCGGTCCAGATTCGCCAGACGCTTGCCGAAAATGGTGCGAACCGGCTGTGGAAGCTCATTCACGAGGAAGACTTCGTCAACGCGCTAGGCGCCATGTCGGGCAACCAGGCCATGCAGCAGGTTCGGGCCGGGCTGAAGGCGATCTACCTGTCGGGCTGGCAGGTGGCGGCGGACGCCAACACCGCATCGGCCATGTATCCGGATCAGTCGCTTTACCCGGCCAATGCGGCGCCTGAGCTGGTCAAGCGCATCAACCGCACGCTGCAGCGCGCCGACCAGATCGAGACGTCCGAGGGCAAGGGGCTTTCGGTCGACACATGGTTCGCGCCGATCGTCGCCGACGCCGAGGCAGGCTTCGGCGGGCCGCTCAACGCTTTCGAGATCATGAAGGCCTTCGTCGAGGCCGGCGCCGCTGGCGTCCACTATGAGGACCAGCTGGCATCGGAGAAGAAGTGCGGCCATCTCGGCGGCAAGGTTCTGATCCCGACTGCGGCGCATATCCGCAACCTCAACGCGGCGCGGCTTGCGGCCGACGTGATGGGGACGCCGACGCTGGTGGTTGCACGCACCGACGCGGAAGCGGCGAAGCTGCTCACCTCGGATATCGACGAGCGTGACCGGCCCTTCGTCGATTACGACGCCGGCCGCACGGTCGAAGGCTTCTACCATATCAGGAACGGTATCGAGTCCTGCATCGCTCGCGCCGTCGCTTACGCACCGCATGCGGACCTGATCTGGTGCGAAACCTCGAAGCCGGATCTCGAGCAGGCAAGGAAGTTCGCCGAAGGCGTGCGCAAGCATCATCCGGGCAAGCTGCTCGCCTACAACTGCTCGCCGTCGTTCAACTGGAAGAAGAACCTGGATGACGCAACGATCGCGAAGTTCCAGAAGGAACTCGGCGCGATGGGCTACAAGTTCCAGTTCATCACGCTGGCCGGCTTCCATCAGTTGAATTTCGGCATGTTCGAGCTGGCTCGCGGCTACAAGGACCGCCAGATGGCGGCCTATTCGGAACTGCAGGAGGCCGAATTCGCGGCGGAAGCCCACGGCTACACCGCGACCAAGCACCAGCGCGAGGTCGGCACCGGCTATTTCGATGCCGTGTCGATGGCGATCACCGGCGGCCAGTCTTCGACCACCGCCATGCATGAATCGACCGAGCACGACCAGTTCAGGCCGGCGGCCGAGTAACAGAAGAAAAGTCAGAGGAAACGCCCTAAGGGCACTTACGTCGAGGAGAACAGCAATGGCATCGATCAGCCGCGTCAAGGAAAGGGCCGAAGAACAGTCGAGCGCGATGAGCGTCGACCAGCAGGCGACGATCCGCATGCTTGCCAACGACCTGCACAGGCTGAACCAGTCGGTGATGAAGGCAGTCGAGGCCGGCGTGTCGGTGGAACTGGTGCGCTCCGCCAGGCACCACGGCGGAGACGGCAACTGGGGCGATCTTTTGATCCCAGTGATCGTCACCCACCAGAGCCAAGGTTGACGTTACGTCAGCAATCTTCCGCGAGTGTCTCCCGTGCGCTATACGTTCGGGAGACTTTCGTTTTTTTCGAATTCCGCCTTTGATGACAGGGAGAACTTGCCCCGAATTTTAGTAATTCTTGCCATATTCCCATTTTCCACTATTTCAGCTTGACACCGCCGGCGATCTCGCGCCAATTGCGCTCAGGTTTCAACCCTGCATTGAATCAGAGCGCCTGCCCGCTATGTGTCCCGCCAATCGTGACGACCCTCGAAAACCAATAAAACCGGCGGAGCGCGGCGCGGCAGGCCGGCCATCCGCGGATTTCTCCAAGGTGCTTGTGGTCGGCAAATCGTCGATCAACCGGGTCGTGGTGTCGAAGATCGTGGAGAAGTCGGGGCTGAAGCCGATCTCGGAGTCACCCGAGACGGCCGAGAAAGCTCTGGCCAGCCTGGTCCCCGGCGCGGTGATCCTAGACGGCGGCCCCGACAACAAGGATTGCGACGGGCTGTTGTCCGGCATCGATGCGCTGCGGCGCGCCTCCGGCAAGGCGCTGCCTTCCGTGATCCTGCTCTCAACCAGGAATGGCACGCCGGACAGCCTTGGCCTGTCGAATGTGGTCGACGTGGTGGTCGCCAAGCCAATCACACCTGAAAGACTGCAACCTGTGATCGATCGGATGGTGGGCCGCGGCTAGACGGCGGCTTTCAGCCAGCCCTCACGATGGCCTCGACCAGGGTCGGCAGTTCGCCAAGATCGGCAATCCGGCGAAAACGCGGCGCCGCGACGGGCGCCTCCGCATGTTCGACCGCCCAGGTCAATTCGTGCGGCACATGGATGCCCCAGCCGCCGGCCTCGATGGCGGGAACCACGTCGGACTTGAGCGAGTTGCCGACCATCATGCTGTTCTGCGGACCGTCGCCATGGCGGCTGAAGATGCGGGCGTAGGTGTCGGCGCTCTTGTCGCTGACGATCTCGACCGCATCGAAGAGATCGCCCATTCCCGACTGCGCCAGCTTGCGCTCCTGATCGAAGAGGTCGCCCTTGGTGATCAGCACCAGATGGTAGGACTCCGCCAGCCTTTCGACCGTCTCGCGCGCATGCGGCAGCGGCTCGATCGGGTGGCTGAGCATCTCGCGGCCGGCGGCCAGGATTTCGCCGATGACCAAACCAGGCACCTCGCCACCGGTGATCTCGACGGCTGTCTCGATCATCGACAAGGTAAAGCCCTTGATGCCGAAGCCGTAGAGGGCGAGGTTGCGCCTTTCCGCCTCGAGCAGCCTTGCCGCGATGTGCTCATGATCGCCGTGCTCGGCCAGCAAGGCGGCAAAGCGCTTCTCGGTCATGCGGAAGAACTGCTCGTTCTGCCACAGCGTGTCGTCGGCATCGAAGCCGATTGTCGTAAGAGCGGACATGGGCAGACCCTTTGCGGATAGGTTTCATCTAGACCTTGTCGGCTGGCGCCGCCAGCAAGAAGACAGACGCGGCGGCAGGTCGACACTCGTTGTGGCGACTCTGGCGCCTCCCCTTCCCTTCCCCCGCGGGGCCCGGCTATACTTCGAAATCCGCAACACAATCTGGTGAATGATGCCGCCTGAAAAAAAGGAAGTCCGTCCGTCGAGCCGGGGGGGACGCGCCCGCACGCCTGCCTTCCTGAAAAGCGAACGCGGTGTGAAGAACTGGAAGGAGGCCAGCGCCTGGCTGGAATGGCGCGGCATCGAGGACATCGAATGCATCACGCCGGACCAGGCCGGCGTCGCCCGCGGCAAGATGATGCCGTCGAAGAAATTCACCTCCAACACATCGCTTGCGCTGCCTTCGGCCGTGTTCATGACGACGATCTCCGGCGGCTACCCGGAAGACGGCAACGGCTTCCACTATCCCGAGGATGACGGCGACCTGAAGCTTTTGCCCGACCTCTCGACGCTGACCGTGGTGCCCTGGGAGGAAGATCCGACCGCTGCCGTGATCTGCGATCTCGTCCATCAGGACGGCCGCTCCGTCGAATTCACGCCGCGCAACGTGCTGAAGCGCGTGCTGGCCGCCTATGACGAACGCGGCCTGAAGCCCGTGGTGGCGCCCGAGATCGAATTCTATCTGGTACGCAAGAACCCTGACCCGGACTACCCGCTGACGCCGCCCGTCGGCCGCTCCGGGCGGCCGATCGGCGGCGGCGCCGGCTATTCGATCGCCGGCGTCAACGAGTTCGACGAGTTGATCGACGACATCTACCATTTCTCCGAGCGGCAGGGCCTGGAGATCGACACGCTGATCCACGAGGAAGGCGCCGGCCAGCTCGAGATCAACCTGCGCCATGGCAATCCGATCGAGCTCGCCGACCAGGTCTTCATGTTCAAGCGCACGATCCGCGAGGCGGCGCTGAAGCATGAAATCTACGCCACATTCATGGCAAAGCCGATCCAGGGGCAGCCGGGTTCGGCAATGCACATCCACCAGTCGGTCCTCGACAAGAAGACTGGCCGTAACATCTTCTCGGCCGAAGACGGTTCCGAGACCGACGCGTTCTTCCATTTCATCGGCGGCATGCAGAAGCACGTGCCGAACGCGCTGGTGATGTTCGCGCCCTACGTCAATTCCTACCGCCGGCTGACGCAGGCGGCCTCCGCGCCCGTCAACACCAAATGGGGCTACGACAATCGCACGACGGCCTTCCGCGTGCCGCGATCCGACCCCGCGGCGCGGCGCGTCGAAAACCGCATCCCATCCTCCGACGCCAACCCCTATCTGGCGCTCGCCGCCTCGCTCGCCTGCGGGCTGATCGGCATGACGAAGAAGGAAAAGGCTTCGGCGCCGGTGCTGACCACGGCCAATGAGGACGAGATCGACCTGCCGCGCAGCCTGCTCGAAGCCGTCGACCTGTTCGAGGGCGACAAGGAGCTCGGCGCCATCCTCGGGAAATCCTTCGCCGCAACTTACGCGGCGATCAAGCGAGCCGAGTTCGAGACCTTCATGGAAGTGATCAGCCCGTGGGAGCGGGAATATCTGTTGCTGAATGTGTGAGAGAGCGAATAGCGAATAGAACAACACCAACTTCATTCCCTATTCGCTATTCGCTATTCGCTATTCGCTACTCGCTATTCGCTTTCCCTTACTGAAAAAGCCTCGCGTTCTGGCGAATCATGCCCTACCAATCCCCCATCTCCCCCGGCCGTTCCTGGTATGAGGACACTGTCGGGCCGCGTCCCGAATATCCGGCGCTTGACGGCGATCGGACCTGCGATGTCGTCATCATCGGCGGCGGCTTTACGGGACTTTCGGCGGCGGCGCATCTGGCCAAGGCGGGCACGAATGTGGTGCTGATCGAGGCGCACCGCTTGGGCGATGGCGCGTCGGGGCGCAATGGCGGCCAGCTCGGCACCGGCCAGCGCGCCTGGGCGGAGGAACTCGAGGACGAATACGGTCTCTCCCGCGCCAAAGCGCTTTTCGATCTCGCGGAAGAGGCAAAGACGCATCTGCTGGACTTCGCGGCAGCCAACCGGATCGAGATCGACTACATGCCGGGTCAACTGTCGGTGGCGCATAAGAAGCGTTATGTCGACGACTACAAGCGCCATGCCGAGATCATGGCGAGCCGCTTCGGCTATCCGCACATCGCCTTCATGAATGCCGGCGAGACCGCGGAGCGGCTGGGCTCGGCGCGCTATTTCGGCGGCACGCGTGATACCGGGACCGGGCATATCCACCCGCTGAAACTGGTGATCGGCACGGCAAAAGCTGCGGCCGCGGCCGGCGCGCATCTGTTCGAGCGGACGCCCTCGACCGGCATCGCCGCCAGCGGAGGAAAGGTGAGGGTCACCACCCCGAAAGGCACGATATCAGCCGAGAAATGCCTGATCGCGGTCAACGCCTATGGCGGCAATCTCGAGCCTGTCAGCGCCGCCCACATCATGCCGATCGGCTCCTTCATCGGCGCCACCGTGCCGCTCGGATCGTCCTCCAATGTTCTACCGGGAGGCGAGTCGGTGGACGATTCCCGCTTCGTCGTGCGCTATTTCCGCAGGTCGAAGGACGGCAGGCTTTTGTTCGGCGGCCGCGAGGTCTACGCCGTCAACGATCCGAAGGACATCCATATCCACATCCGCCGGCAGATCGCCGAGCTCTATCCGGCGCTCAAGGATGTCGAGATCACCCATGGCTGGGGCGGCTATGTCGGCATCACCATGCCGAGAAAACCCTTCGCGCGCGAGGTGATGCCGAACGTGATTTCCGTAGGCGGCTATTCCGGACACGGCGTCATGCTGTCGAACTTCTTCGGCAAACTTTACGCAGAGACGGTCGCCGGCAACCGCGACAGGCTGAAACTGATCGAGGATCTGAAGATTCCCGCTTTCCCGGGGGGCCGTCGTTTTCGCGCGCCACTGCTGTTCCTGGCGCTCAACTGGTTCGCGTTACGCGACCGGATTTGAGGGTCGAGCATCCCGGTGGAAGTGCTTGATTCGATGGAGAGCGCGTCTCCGCAGCACGTTGCAGAATCGTTAACAAATGCAGGAAATTTCGTAAAAAGGCGCACTCATGCCACAATCGCCGGCAAGAGATGCCGGTTCTGGGCGATAAAACGGGGATTTGCGCGGGCCTGCCCGCTGGAATTTCGGGACCGATGCCGATCAACCGCGACATGTCGCGGCAAGATCGAAAGAACGTCGGCCCGGTTGTTGGAGGTGGTCTAAGTGTATGAGCCCTTCAGTTTCGGCGCGCCGGAACGACGGCGCTTTGCAATGCAGTTCGGCTATGACATGCGGCCTTCGTTCTGGCAGAGCCTGCAGTCGAACGCGCATCTGGTGATCGCGGCCGTCGGTACCGTGGCGCTGCTCGGCGTGGCGGGGGTGGCGCTTTGGCTGGCCCTGCCAGCCAATGAACGGCAGGCGATCGCAAGCGCGGAGCAGAGCGTGCCCCCGATTCCGGTCAAGACGACGAAGATCGCTCCGGCCGCGGCGAGCGCTGTCAGTGTCGCCGCCGCGCCGCAAGCCGCGCCCAAGGCAGACGCGGTTTCGCCTGTCGCCGCCACGCGCAAAGCCGCCATCCCGGCGCTGGCATCGAACAGCCCGCGCTGGACTGCCCCGGATGCGGCGGGCGCGTCCGATGCGGCAGAAGCTCCGCCGGCCTCATCCGGGCAAGCCGCGGAGAAGCCGGCAACGCAGGACGACAAGCCAGCCGTTGCGGCCTTCGCCGAATCCGCGTCAGAAAATGATGCTTCGACCGCCTTGTCCGAGGTCGCGGCTCCCGCTCCGGCGGCTGGCCAGTCGGCGGATGCGAAAAAGCCCGACGACAAGATGGATGGCGCCCAGACCGCAGCCATACCGGAAGCAAAGCCGCAGCCTCCCGAGGCTCAGTCGGCGGCAACCGAGGACGCGGCTCTGGACACGCCGAAACCTCAGCCGGTCAGCGCTGGCGCCAATGGACGAATCCTGAGGGCAGTCACCATGCGCAGCGGCCCCAAGAAGGGCGCATCCGCTATCGTCACGGTGCCGGCCAAGGCGTCGGTGCAGGTGATGGGCTGCAAGAAATGGTGCGAGATCGTCTATAACGGCAAGCACGGCTGGGTCTACAAAACTTACGTCAGGACCGGCGCCTGATCCGTTCCTCGGCCGAGCCAGCCGCAAATGCCGTGAACGGCCCGAGCCGTTTTCGCGCCGGAGCGGCCGCTCAGATGCAGCGCCCGCCGTCCACCTCCAGCGCCACGCCGGTGATGAAGGCGGCCTCATCGGAGGCCAGCCACAGCGCCGCATTGGCGATGTCGAGCGGCGTCGAGAACCGGCCGAGCGGAATCGAGGCACGGAATTTCTCACGAATCTCCGGCGTGTCGGCGCCCATGAACTTCTCCAGCATGCCGGTTTCGCCGGCAACCGGGCAGAGGCAATTGACGCGGATGTTTTTCGGCGCCAGCTCGACCGCCATCGACTTGGTGGCGGTGATCGCCCAACCCTTGGACGCGTTGTACCAGGTAAGGCCGGGCCGCGGCCTGATGCCGGCGGTCGAGGCCGTGGTCAGGATGACGCCGCCGCCCTGCCGATCCATGATCGGCACCACGGCAAGTGCCGCATGATAGATCGCCTTCATGTTGATCGCGGTGATCAGGTCGAAGGTTTCCTCGTCGACGCCCAGCATGTCGCCATTGCGATGGGTGTAACCGGCATTGTTGATCATGATGTCGACGCGGCCGAAGGCGCTCTTTGCGGCATAGACCATCTCGTCGAATTCGGAGCGCTGCGAGACGTCGGTCTGGGTCCAGATCGCGCGGTCGCCGATTTCTCCCGCGACGCGCTCGGCCCCCTTGGCGTTGAGGTCGGCAACGACGACGCGCGCGCCCTCTTCGGCGAAACGCCTGGCCATGCCCTCGCCGAAGCCGGACGCCGCGCCGGTGATGATGGCAACCTTGTTTTCCAGACGCATCGTTTTCCCGCTCATCGAGATCGTCCCCAATTTGCACCGGGAGCCTGTCCATGACGCGACAGATGTCGCACTCATGATTTTCTCCCTTAGCTTTCGTCACATTCACGTTCTATGTTGCAGCCGCGAACGCTGCCGGAAGACGTCGCTTTGCCGACAAGCCTCCCGGCAGCGCCAGTGTCAAGGGCACATGCAGACCCAAACGATCCCCTGCGATTGGCCCTTGATGTGACACCTTGGCACTGGACGATTTAAATCGATTAGAATATATCAGCCCCGTTACCGGCGACCGGCATCAAATCGGACTGACCATGACCAGCCAGATCATCCCCGTCGACCCTTTCGACTTCGTCATCTTCGGCGGCACCGGCGACCTGTCGGAGCGCAAGCTTCTGCCCTCGCTCTACCACCGCCAGCGCGGCCAGCAATTCACGGAGCCGACGCGCATCATCGGCACGTCGCGCGCGAAAATGACCGACGCCGAGTTTCAGGCCTTCGCCAAGAAGGCGATTTCCGAGCACGTGAAGCAGGCCGACGTCGACGCCAAGGAGCTTGAGACCTTCCTGGCGCGCCTTTCCTACGTCTCGGCCGACGCGACCACCGGCACCGGTTTCGACAAGCTCAAGAAGGCGATCGGCGACAGCGACCGCATCCGCGCCTTCTATCTGGCGGTGGCGCCGGCGCTCTTCGGCGACATCTCGCACCAGCTCAAGGAGCACAGGCTGATCACGCCGAACTCGCGCATCGTGCTGGAGAAGCCGATCGGGCGCGATCTCACCTCGGCACGGGCGCTCAACGACGCAGTGGGCGATGATTTCCACGAAAGCCAGATCTTCCGCATCGATCACTATCTCGGCAAGGAAACGGTGCAGAACCTGATGGCGCTGCGCTTTGCCAATGCGCTCTACGAGCCGTTGTGGAATTCCGCCCATATCGACCATGTGCAGATCACGGTGGCCGAGACCGTGGGTCTCGAGGACCGCGTCACCTATTACGACAAGGCCGGCGCGCTGCGCGACATGGTGCAGAACCACATCCTGCAACTGCTTTGCCTGGTCGCCATGGAAACGCCGTCGTCGATGGACGCGGATGCCGTACGCGACGAGAAGCTGAAGGTGCTGAGGGCGCTCAAGCGCATCAACGGCAACGAGGCGCCGAAGCAAACCGTGCGCGGCCAGTATCGTGCCGGCGCTTCCGCCGGAGGGCCGGTCAAGGGCTATGTCGAGGAGCTCGGCAAGGACAGCAACACCGAGACCTTCGTCGCCGTAAAGGCCGAGATCGGCAACTGGCGCTGGGCCGGCGTTCCCTTCTATCTCAGGACCGGCAAGCGGCTGGCGACCCGCGTCTCGGAGATCGTCATCGAGTTCAAGCCGATTCCCTATTCCATCTTCGGCGACAGCGCCGGTCCGATCTTCCCCAACCAGCTGGTCATCCGCCTGCAGCCGGACGAAGGCGTCAAGCAGTATATCATGATCAAGGATCCGGGGCCGGGCGGCATGCGGCTGCGCCAGATCTCGCTGGACATGAGCTTCGCGCAGTCGTTCCAGGGCCGGGCGCCGGATGCCTATGAGCGGCTGATCATGGATGTGGTGCGCGGCAACCAGACGCTGTTCATGCGCCGCGACGAGGTCGAGGCGGCGTGGAAGTGGATCGACCCGATCCAGAACGCCTGGGAAAGCGCCAGGCAGGAAGCGCAGGGCTATACGGCCGGCACCTGGGGACCTTCGGCCTCCATCGCGCTCATCGAACGTGACGGACGGACATGGCACGAGAGCAACTGAGCGCCGCCGCCTACGCCTGGAACGGCTTTGCCGACCGCCAGCAACTGGCGGCCGCACTTGCAGGCAACGTCGCCGCCCGCTTGACCAAAGCGATCGACGAGCGCGGCACGGCGCTGCTCGCAGTATCCGGCGGGACGACGCCGGCGAAGTTCCTCGCAGCGCTCTCCGCCATACCGATCGCCTGGGACAAGGTCACGGTGACGCTGGTCGACGAGCGCTTCGTTCCGCCCGCCTCGCCGCGATCGAATGCCGGGCTGGTGGCGGCCAACCTGCTTCAGAACAAGGCTGCCGCCGCGCGCTTCGTGCCGCTCTATCATCAGGCGGCAAGCATCGAAGATGCGGCGACACTGGACAACGGAATGCTTGATGAGTTGCCCTGGCCGCTCGACGTCGTGGTGCTCGGCATGGGCGGCGACGGCCATACGGCCTCGTTCTTTCCCGATGCCGGCAATCTCGGCGAATTGCTCGACCCCTCCTCGCGGCGGATCGTGCTGCCGGTGCACGCGCCAAGCGGCGGCGAGCCGCGATTGACGCTGTCGATGGCGCGGATCATTGCCGCCGGCTTCATCGCGCTCCACATCGAGGGTGAGGACAAGCGCACCGCCTTCGACGGCGCGATGGGAGCGGGCGCGAAGAAGCCCATCCGCAAAGTGCTCGAAGCATCGCCGATTGCGGTAGAGGTGTTCTGGGCACCCTGATTTCACCAAGGAACAGTCCCGGAGGCAGTGGGAGGACGTTTCCGGGGCTCGAAAGGACCGACCATGACAGCCAGACGCGACATCGAAGCCATCACGGAACGCATCCGCCAACGCTCGAAAGCCGGCCGCGAAGCCTATCTTGGCCGCATCGCGGAGGCATCCGGCCGCGCCGCCAACCGGGCGGTGCTCTCCTGCGGCAACCTTGCCCACGGCTTTGCCGTCTGCAGCCCGTCGGAGAAGGTCGCGCTCGGCGGCGACCGCGTGCCGAACCTCGGCATCATCACCTCCTACAACGACATGCTTTCGGCGCATCAGCCGTTCGAGACGTTTCCGGCGCTGATCAAGGAAGCGGCGCGCGAGGCCGGCGGCATCGCCCAGGTCGCCGGCGGCGTGCCGGCGATGTGCGACGGCGTCACGCAAGGCCAGCCGGGCATGGAACTGTCGCTGTTCTCGCGCGACGTGATCGCCATGGCGGCCGCGATCGGCCTGTCGCACAACATGTTCGACGCCGCCGTCTTCCTCGGCGTCTGCGACAAGATCGTGCCGGGACTGGTGATCGCGGCCCTCACCTTCGGGCATCTGCCGGCTGTGTTCATACCGGCCGGACCGATGACGTCGGGCCTGCCGAACGACCAGAAGGCCAAGATCCGGCAGCTCTATGCCGAGGGCAAGGCGGGCCGCGCCGAGCTGCTCGAGGCGGAGTCCAAATCCTATCACGGGCCGGGCACCTGCACCTTCTACGGCACCGCCAATTCCAACCAGATGCTGATGGAGATCATGGGTCTGCATACGCCCGGCGCCTCCTTCGTCAACCCGGGCACGCCGCTGCGCGACGCGCTGACTAGGGAAGCGGCCAAACGGGCGCTGGCGATCACCGCACTCGGCAACGCCTACACGCCGGTCGGGCGCATGATCGACGAGCGCTCGATCGTCAACGGCGTGGTCGGCCTGCATGCCACCGGCGGCTCGACCAATCACACCATCCATCTGATCGCGATGGCCGCGGCAGCCGGCATCGCGCTGACTTGGCAAGACATCTCCGACCTGTCGGAAGCCGTGCCGCTGCTGGCGCGCGTCTATCCGAACGGGCTTGCCGACGTGAACCATTTCCACGCCGCCGGCGGGCTAGGCTTCCTGATCCGCGAACTGCTCGACGAAGGCATCCTGCATGAGGACGTGCAGACGGTCTGGGGCGAAGGCCTGCGGCCCTATGCGGTCGAAGCCAGGCTGGGCGCCGACGGCAGCGTGGTGCGTGAAGCGGCACCGCTGGAGAGCGGCGACGAAAAGGTGCTCGCGCCGTTCAAGAAAGCGTTCCAGCCGACCGGCGGGCTGAAGGTACTTGCCGGCAATCTCGGCCATGCGGTCATCAAGACCTCGGCGGTCAAGCCCGAGCGGCGTGTCATCGAGGCGCCGGCAAAGGTGTTCGACAGCCAGCAGGGACTGAACGACGCCTTCAAGGCCGGCCACCTCACCGGCGACTTCGTCGCCGTCATCCGCTTCCAGGGCCCGAAGGCCAACGGCATGCCGGAACTGCACAAACTGACGACGGTGCTCGGCATCCTGCAGGACCGCGGCCAGCGCGTCGCGCTGGTGACGGACGGGCGCATGTCGGGCGCCTCCGGCAAGGTGCCGGCGGCGATCCATGTGACGCCGGAAGCGGTCGAGGACGGGCCGATTGCCAGGATCCAAGACGGCGACATCATCCGTCTCGACGCCGATGCCGGCACGCTGGAGGTCCTGGTGCCTGGAACGGAATTCGCGCTGCGCCGCACGGCCGAAGCCGATCTCATCGGCAACGAGTTCGGCTTCGGACGTGAACTGTTCGCCGGGTTCCGGCAATTGGTCGGCCGCGCCGACCACGGCGCCGCCGCCTTCGCAAACGGGTAGTGCCGAAGCATAGGTTTCCGGCTACCAGCTGAGCCAACGTGCCAGCATGGAGAGATATTGTGCGACCAGCGTGGCGGAGATAGCAATCAGCACTATGCCGATCATCTGGCGTCTATCGGATGATCGTGCCTGTCTCTCGGCTTTCTCCAAATAACGATGCCCTCCCCGGCCAAGCGTAGCTATGCGATACGCATGTGGGTTTTGCGCAATCAGCTTCGCCATTGCCTCCTGCTCGGCCGCGGGTGCCGCTTCTTCAGCTGCAACCGCCGTTTCTTCGGCCGTGCGAGCCGTCAGCCATCGTGCAATCCGCAGCTCGAGCAACTCCTGGGCGTAGAGCTTTCTCGAATGCTCCGACGCCGAAAGCGATTTGGAGTCCAACCACGCTTTGAACCGATCGGGCCTGATGCGGACATTGCGATGGTCATACCGGCGTTCTCTTCGCCATTGCGCCTGCGATGCCTCGAACAACACGCGCCACTCCTCCCACGTGGCCGGCAGATCGTCGGCGCCGGAGAGCTCGCGGATATCAGGATAGTCTTTAGGCGTGTAGACCGGAACTGCCGTCAGCCTTTCCATAGCAATCGCCCCCTTAAGGGCGAGACTAATTTGTTTTCACGAAGCTGCAATCGATAGAGCGGTGAACGGCCATTCCTCCAACGGCACAAAAAAGGGCGGCTCCGAGCCGCCCTTTTTTGTGTCAGCGATCGCAAAGCCTACTGAACGGTGATCTCGGTCCGCTCGCCGGCCTTGATCGTCACCGGCATTTCCTTGTCCTGGCCCTGGTCGGACATATGGCGCACCACGACATAGTCGCCCGCGGGGATCGTCTGCTGCCAGCTATCTCCATAGGTCAACCCAAGCGACTTGCGCTTGCCTTCGATATCCTTCTTCGACGAGAAAACCTCGATCGAATAGGCGCCGGGTGCCGACATCGCCAGCACGCCGGCGTCGAGCGTGACCTTGATGTCCTGGTTGTCGCCGGCCTTGATGCTGAAAGGCTGCTCGACGACCGCGAGGTCGAGCGTGGTGAGCGCGACATAGTCGTCCGGCGGCAGCCAGAACTTGCTGTCCGCGCCATAGGAGTGCTCGACGCTCTCGCGCGAGCCGTCGATCTTCTTCTTCGCCTTGACGATCTCGAAGCCTATGCCGGAATTGTCGGCCTTGTCGCCGCCGGCGGTGTAGTAAGCGTTGAGCACGGCGTGGCCGACGCCGACGACGACGTCTTTCTCGACGGTCTGCCCGGCGGCAAGCTGGATGGTCTCGGTTGCCGTGCCAGCGCCGATCTGCACCGTCACTTTCTGCTCGCCCGCCGGCACGGTGGCCTTGGCGTCGCCATAGTGCGTGGTGGTGCCGCCCGGATAATTAAAGTCGACACGCGCCTCGCCGCTGATCTCCGAGCCCTGGCTCGCATGCGGGTGAATGACCAAAGTGCCGGCGTTCAGCGTGAACAGCGGGCTATAGGTCTGGCCGGCCTCGACCTTGATCTTCTGCTCGCTCCTTGCCTCGTCGTCGCGGCCGACGACGATGTAGTCGCCCGGCTCGAGATTGGTCTTGAGCTCGCCATACTCGGTCATGACCTGATCGCCACGCGTGCCGTCGGCCGCGGCCTTATAAATCTCCCAGGCATTGCTGTCGGTGATCGGATCGCCGCCCTCGGCCATGACCACGCTCGGCATGAAATTGAATTCAGGCTTGGCGGGTTCGGGCGCAGGCGCCGGTGCGGGAGCCGGAGCAGGCTCAGGCGCGGGAGCCGGCGCCGCGACGGTCTCGACCAGCGCTTCCTGCAACGCCTTCCCGTCGGAGGCCTGGATGTATTTGCCGCCGGTGTTCTTGGCGAGGCAGGCGATCTGCTTGCCTTCATCGGCGGTCAGGCCGAAGCCGACCACGTCGGCGGTGAAGTCGACGCCGGTTTCCTTCAGCTCCTTGCCGAGCGCGCAAGGGTCGCCGCCGCAGGTCTCGAGCCCATCGGTGATGAGGACGACGGTGGCCTTGTCCTCGGTGTATCTGAGCGCTTCCGCCGCCTGCTTGACGGCTGCCGTCAGCGGCGTCTTGCCGAGGAATTTCATGCTGTCGGCGGCGGCCGAAATCGCGCTTGCGGAACCTGCCTGGGGCGGCACGATCAGCTCGATGTCCTCGCAACTGCCTTTCTGGCGATGGCCGTAAGCCATGAAGCCGATCTCGTCGTCTGCCGGCACCGACTGCAACACCGTGCGCAGCGATTCGCGCGCGATCTCCAGCTTCGGCTTGCCGTCGATCTGGGCCCACATGGAGCCCGATGCATCGAGAATGATGATGACCTTGTTGGCGGCAAAGCCAAAGCTGGTCATCGACAAAAGGAGGATCGCCGCAGCGACGCTCCGTGCCAGTCCCGCCATGAAAATCTCCTGAGTGTGCCCCCTGTCCGCGCCGGGAAAGCTATTTGAGGAGGCGTCGGGACACAAGTCCGCGGGTGGCCTTCCACACAGAGGGCCAAGTTCCCGGGTAGCCGCTGCTCAGTAGGTGGTGCGGCGCTCTTCCGACGGCGGGCGGCCGAACTGCAGCCGGTAGCTCTGCGCGAAATAGGAGTGCGAGGTGAAGCCGGTGGCGATCGCCACGTCGAGGATCGGCATGTTGGTCTGGCGCAGCAGTTCGCGTGCCCGCTCCAATCTCAGCCGCATGTAGTAGCGGCCGGGCGTAACGCTCAGGTGGCGCAGGAACAGGCGCTCGACCTGGCGCACCGACAGACCCGCCGACTTGGCGAGCTGCACCGCCGACAGCGGCTCGTCGAGATGGTCGGCCATCAATTCGACGATGCGCCTGAGCTTCTCCGACTTGCCGGTGAGATCCCGCTCGGGTCCGACGCGCTGGCGGTCGCCGGCCGAGCGAATGCGCTCGTGCTGGAACTGGTTGGCGACGCCATTGGCGAGGTTGGAGCCGAAATCGCCGCGCACGATCTCCAGCATCAGGTCGATCGAGGTGGTGCCGCCGGCGCAGGTGTACCGCTTGCGGTCGATCTCGAAGACGTTGCCGGTGCAGTTGATGTCGGGGAAGCGCTCCATGAAGCCGGCGCGGTTCTCCCAGTGGATGGTGCAGCGATAGCCGTCGAGCTGCCCGGCCTCGGCGAGAAGGTAGGAGCCGACCGACAGCGCGCCGAGCGCATTGCCGCGCCGGCCCCAGCTGCGCAGCGCCGCCAGCACCTTGCTCTTGCCGGGAAACTCTGTGGTGAGCCCGACCGAGACGAACAGGATGTCGACCGGCGGCATGTCCGCGACGGAATAGTCGATCTTGAGCGGCAGGCCGTTCGAGGCCATGACCGCGTCGCCATCGGCCGAAATCGTCGTCCAGCCGTAATAGTCGCGGCCGAGCAGACGGTTGGCCGAGCGGAAGCAATCTATCGCCGCGGCCAGCGAGAACATCGAGAATTTGTCGACGAGCAGGAAACCGAACTGCCGACCGCCCTGAACGGGATCGCCCATGACCGGCCGTTCGACAGGAGCAGTAAGGTTCGGCAAGGACGCTGCTTTCTGATCAGAAGGACGGCCGCTTCAACCCGGCCGCGAGGTAGGCGGAAGCTACAGTGTTGGCCATCAGCATGGCAATGGTCATCGGCCCGACACCGCCGGGGACGGGCGTGATGGCACCGGCTACCTCGGCCGCTTCGGCGTAGGCGACGTCGCCGACCAGCCGCGACTTGCCTTCACCTTTCTCGGGCGCCGGAATGCGGTTGATGCCGACATCGATGACGGTGGCGCCGGGCTTGACCCAATCGCCCCTGACCATTTCCGCACGGCCGACGGCGGCGACCAGGATATCGGCGGTGCGCGCCAGCGCCGGCAGGTCCTTGGTGCGGCTGTGCGCAATGGTGACCGTGCAGTTGGCGGCGAGCAGCAGATTGGCCATCGGCTTGCCGACGATATTGGAGCGGCCGACGACCACGGCATTGAGCCCGGAAAGGTCCTTGCCGCGCACGCGCTCGATCAGAAGCATCGAGCCGGCGGGCGTGCAGGGCACGAAAGCCGTTTCCAGCTCGCCGGTGCCGAGCTTGCCGACATTGATGAAGTGGAAGCCGTCAACGTCCTTCTCCGGCGCTATCGTCTGGATGACCTTGCCGGAATCGATATGACGCGGAAGCGGCAGTTGCACGAGGATGCCGTGGATGGACGGATCGGCGTTAAGGTCGCCGATGATCTTGAGCAACTGCGCCTCGGTGGTTTCGGCCGGCAGCGTGTGCTGGAGCGAGAGGAAGCCGCATTCCTTGGCCGTGCGCGATTTCGAAGCGACGTAGACCTGGCTTGCCGGATCCTCGCCGACGATCACCACCGCCAGGCCGGGCCTGGTCGCGCCCCTGGCCGACAGATCGGCGGTCAACGCCTTGACCTTTTGAACCACGTCTTCGGCGACACTCTTTCCGTCGATCACTTCGGCCATCACTCACCTTCTGCACTGTTTGCGCGGCCGCGCTCGGGCGACCCCAATCCCCAAATCAGCAATCGACCCGCGAGCGCCGGGCGCATGCGGTCGAATACAGCGCGGCATTTTCACGAAAATTCAGCCGGGCAATCCCGCCAAAGCGTCGTCGGATGCCGTAAACCCGAAACCGGCTGCTTTTATCGAGGGCAGCTTTTATCGAAGCCAGCTTTTATCGAAGACGGCGCGTTTTAGAAATAGCGGCGGCGCGAGCGGCTCTCGGTCAGATCGCGCACTGCCTCGCGGAATTCGCGCAGGCTGGCCCGCAGCTCGTCGATCTGGCCCTGCTGGTCGACTTCCGGGGACTGGCGCGCCCCGGCCGTCGGCGGTTGCAGATACGCATCGTCATGCGGGTCAGGCCGCTCGTAGTCCGGTCGATACGAATAGGATCCTTGCGCGGGCGGAGGCTGGACATCGGGCCGCCGCGGCGCTTCCGGACGGGAAGAACGAGCCTCGCCCATCGGCGCGCGCCGGGCACTTTCACCCGGGACGGCACCTGTATCGACCGCCTCACCCGGCCCGCGCTGCGTAAGGTAGCGCAACGACGAAGCCAGCGCCCCCAAGAGCCCTGGACGACCGCACCGCACCGGGGCCGGCGCGACGGATGTTGCCGGAGGCGGCGAAGCAACGGGTGATGCCGGTGAAGGCTTAACAGACGGCACTGGCGGAGCGGCCTGGTAGGATTTGCCCTCGGAGGTCGACGCGCGCCCGTCGGTCCTGCGGCGCGAGCGGGCATTGGCGGTTTCGCGCAAGCTCGCATAGGCGCCACGCAGCGCGCCAAGGCCGATGCCGGCGAAAAGGCCGGCCAGCAGACCTGCCAGCGCCTTCACGACACGCGATGGCCCCTTCGCTTCAAGCGGCGGGTAGGCCTCCGAAATGACGTTGATGTTGGCGGTGTTGATGTCCTTCTGCTCGCCCGTTTCCTTGGCGCGCAGCAGGAACTGTTCATAGACGGAGCGCTTGGCGGCGGCCTCCCGCTCGAGCTCGCGCAGCGAAACGAGGTTGTTGTTGACGTCGCCGCTCTGCACCTTGGCCTGCGCCAGGCGCGACGCAAGGTCCTGCTCGAGCTGGACGGAGCGCTTCAGATCGACCTGCAGCGAGGAGGCGATGCGCTGCAATTCGGCGCTGATGCGCTCGCGCGCGCCGGCAAGCTGGGCGTTGAGCGCCTCGATCTCCGGATGGCGCGGCCCGAGCCTCACCGCCGCGCGGTCGGCTTCCTGTTTCAGCGCCGCATATTGCGAGCGCAGCTCGCCCATCGTGTTGGAGTTGATCTCTTCCGGCAAGGTGCCGTTGAGAACCGAATTGACATTCAGCGCACGCGCCGAGGCGGCGCGCGCATTGAGCTCAAGCGTGCGGGCGCGGGCGACCGAAAGCTGCTCGTTGAGCTTCAACATCTGATCGTCGCTGATCAGGTGTCCCTGTGCGTCGACAAGATCGTGCGTCGCCCTGAAATCCTCGACCTTGCGCTCCGCTGTCTCGACACCCTTGCGCAATTCGTCGAGCCTGGCCGTAAGTTCGTCGGTGGCGCGGCCCGCCGTGTTGGACTGGATTTTGCTGGAGATCTCCTGGAAGGCCGAGATCATGGCGTTGGCGATCTGGGCCGACTTGTCCGGATCCTGGGTGGTGGCGGTAACCGAGACGACGAAGGTCTTGCCGCCGCGCTCGACATCCAAGCTCTCCGCCAAATTACGGACCGCCAGCGCGTTCCGGCGGGCATCGTCGGCCGGGCTCTGCGCATTCTGCCGCGACAGGATGGAGCGGAGTGTCGACATCAGGCCGAGACCGCCTTTTCCTTGGCCGTTGAATTCAGGGTCGTTGGTGAGGTTGAGATCCGTGACAACCTTGTTGAGGACCGTGCCCGAGGTGAGGATGCGGACCTGGTTCTCGACGATGGCGAGCGTCGCGTCCGAGGCGACCACATTCTGCGTCAGGTCGCGATCGGTGAGCTTGAGGTCGCGCGGGTCGACGATGACCTCCGTGGTGGCCTCATATTTCTTCGGCGTCGACAGCGCGATGGCAATGCCAAGCGCGGCGCCCAGGATCGTTGTCGAGACGATCAGCGCCTTGGAGCGAGTGATGCCGCGGACGACCTGCATCGGGTCGATCAGCGGCATCCACTCCTGCGCGTCGGTATCGTTGCCCGCCAGCGGCCGGCCTGCGTAGCGAGGTTCGGCATGGCGGGGCTCGAACGCGGGCGGAGAAGAATGGTCGGGGGAAGAATAGTCCGGGGAACGGCCCTCTTCGCGCGGTCCGGCTCGCGGATGAGCCTCTTGCGCGGCCCATTCGTCCCCGGCCCGGACCGTTTCCGAAAGCGGATCGACCTGAGGTTGACCGGGTTCGTCTATATGTGTCGTAAGTTCCGGGTTCGCGGCCTGTAGGCCTGACCGCCCTTCGCGCTCGAAGCGCGCCGCGCGATGGCGCGCAGCGGCATCCTCGCGCCATGACGGGTCTGCCTTGTCGCCGATCGAAACCAGCGAAGCGTCGGCTGTATCCTCGCCACGCACGGCCTGGCCGAGCGCAAGCAAGGAGCGCTCGCGCCTCCAATCGTCATGGTTATCCCTGTCGACCATGTCCTGGAACTTACTCTCTGGCGGCTTGGGAGCGGCAGTCGGCCAATCGTTAAGTCACGCTAAACAGGCATGGGAAATAAAAGGTTAATTTCGAGATCGGGACGTACAGTTTTCTCGCCTCGGTTGCAGCCTTTCCCGGGTCGCCAAGGCCGCCGCCAGAACGGCACGTTAAGCTTTCCTGCCTATGCTTTGACGGACACATGACCCAGACCAGCGACATACCGCAAAGGCGGACGCTCGCGCGGATCGGCCATTTCGTGGCCGCGCGCAGGAAGCTGGTTTTCGACTATTTCTCGGCGATCAGCGGCGCCGGCGGGCGGCTCGTCTTCTCGCTCGCCTATTTCGTGGCCTTGGCCAACACGCTGTCGATCGCCGAATTCGGCATGTTCGCCACGGCCTCGGCGGCAGGCGTGATGTTGTCGCGCGTGCTTGCCTTCGGCTTCATCTCGGCGTCTACCGCACGGCAACGATCCGTCCCAACCTGATCGGCGCCTTCACCGCCGGCTTCCTGCTTCTCAGCGTGATCTCGCTGCCGGTCCTCGCCGCCGCTTCCTACGGCGTCTACCTGATCTTCTTCGCCGGCACAGTGCCGCTGCCGGTCTTTGCCGCGGTCGTCTTCGCCGAAGCGCTTTTGTGGCGGCCGGTGGAAGTGGTGCTGATCGTCAACAACGGCCTCGGCAAGTTCGGCCGCGCCGCGGTGCTCGCGATCCTGGCCACGGCGCTCCGGGCGGTCGGCGCGGTGCTGTTCATGCTTGCCGCGCAACACACGATCGGCGTCTGGTCGTGGTTCTACATCGGCGCCAACGCCGCTTCGCTGATCGTCGCCTTCGCCTTCTTCTACCCGCGCCAGCGGCTGAGGCTGCGCACCGAACTCTATTTCAGGCGGCTCGCCGATTCCGTCTATGTCGCCGGATCCGAGGTGCTGTTCTATTTGCAGATGGAGTTCGACAAGCTGCTGGTGCTGTCGATCGGCGGACCGCATCTTGCCGGGATCTACGCCATCATCATGCGGCTGGTCGATCTCACGGCAATCCCGATCCGAACCTTCTCGATGATGCTGGTGCAACGCATGATGCGCGCGCCAGAGCTCTTGTCCCGGCTGGCGGTCAAGAGCGGCATCGAAGGCGGTGTCTTCCTGGTCTCGACGCTGGCGTTGCTGTCGCTCGGCATCGTGCTGCACTTCTTCCCCAATACGCTGGGTAAGAATGTCGCCGAGGCCGCGCCTCTGGTGGCACTCGCGGTCTGCGTG
Organism: Mesorhizobium sp. M1E.F.Ca.ET.045.02.1.1; assembly: GCF_003952485.1. Classification (NCBI taxonomy): domain Bacteria; kingdom Pseudomonadati; phylum Pseudomonadota; class Alphaproteobacteria; order Hyphomicrobiales; family Phyllobacteriaceae; genus Mesorhizobium; species Mesorhizobium sp. M1E.F.Ca.ET.045.02.1.1. The sequence continues at coordinate 3,707,755 of NZ_CP034447.1, read as the reverse complement.
CCGGGCCTGCGCAATCTCGTCGAATACCAGGCAGAGTTGCTCTTCGCGCGCGGCCAGACCGCGGTGCGGGCGATCAATCTCGGGTTGCTCGCCGGCTTGAAGGCGGTGCTGCTCACCTACGTGCTGACGACGATCCCAGACACACCCGATCTGGTGCTGTCGCTCAACATCGTCTTCCTGCTGCTTTATCTGGCCTCGATGCTGCTGACCTATTCGGCGATGCGTAGGCCCGCCAAAGCGGTCTGATCTAGCACTCGAGCGCGATCAGCCGGCGGATACGGCCGACATCGGTGCCGATGAAGGATTGCATGCCGATCGCTACCTGCTCAGGCGCCATGGCATCGACGAAGCGGCGGAATTCCTCGTCCGACAGCGCCTCGCCATTCCAGTGGACGCGGCAGAATTCAGCTGTGTCGTGGAAATGGCCGGCCCCTTCGAGCACGTCGTCGACGTAACGGCCGTAGATCATGCATTCGGAGAATTTGCGCGCCGAGCCGACGACGCTGACCCAGTTGCGCCCGTGCGCTTTCTCGATCCGCTCGCACATCGCATTCACTGATCCGCGGCGCCACGCGATCAGCGTCGAGATGTAATCGTGGTTCGAAACCTTCGCCGGGTCCATGCCGAGCGCCGAGCCGGCATTGTGCGACCAGATGCGATGCTCGTCGTGGCCGTCGCCGGCCAGCACGCCATCGCGCCGGAACAGCCGCGCCTTGCCGTCGCGCCAGAAGGCGCTCGTGTCGAACGGCTTGAGGAAGGCGACGTCGGAATCGCAAAAGACGAGCACGTCCTCCCGGGCGTGCGCGGCAATGGCGATGCGGCGCAGCTGCTGCACGTGCCAGCCACGCAGCGGCTGGGTCCTGAAACTCAACCAGACGCGGCGGCGGAACAGGCTGAGCGGATCGTCGACGGCCCGCAGCCAGCGCGGCAGCAGATCCTGTTCATCGACCACCGTGCGGCGGCCACCCTCCAGTTGGCGAAACAGCGCGACATCGCGGTGCTCGACGAGGATGTAGTGCCGCGCGACGCCGGTCACATGTCGGTCCATCGTCTCGCAGAGCAGCCGGCAGCGCTCGAAGTCCGGCGCGTAGCTTGCCGTCACGATCGCGGCCGAGGGCGTGCGCGGCAGCGGCTCGATCCTAGTGGCGGCATCGGGCACGAAACGGCTGTTCAACGGCGCGCCTCCGCCGGCCGCGGTTCGTGCGCCAATTTCTGCTTGAAGACGCGCCACAGGAAGAGCGGGTTGCCGACCACGTAGCGGCGCCACAGGCGGCCGGGCTCGATCCACAGGCGAAACAGCCATTCGAGCCGCAGGCGCCGCATCCACAGGGGGGCGCGCGGCACGGTGCCGCTCAGGAAATCGAGCAGCGCGCCGACCGCGATCGGCAGCGTGCAGTGACGGGCGTCGATGTGGCGCGCGATCCACAATTCCTGGCGCGGCACACCCATGGCGACCAGCAGCACGTCCGGCCGCAGCCTGGCGATGCGCTCGACGATCGTCGGCTCCTCGGCGGGGGAGAAGTAGCCGTCATGGACGACCACGAATTTGTGCTGCACCGCGAGCGCCGAAAGCTTGACCGATGCCGCCTCGGCATTGACCCGCTTCGCGCCAAGCAACGCCACGGTCAGCGGCCGCGTCGATGCCTGCAGGAAAGCCGGGATGAAATCGGTGCCGTTGAGATTATCGGGGAAAGGCGCGCCGTAGAGCAGCTTTGCGGCGATGTCGACGCCGACGCCATCCGGCAGCACGAGGAAGTCGTCAAGCGCTTCGGCAAACACCGGATCGCTGTAAGCGAGGTTGGCGTTGTGGGCGTTGAGGAAACTCACCTTGGTGAAGCGCCGCTCGGCGATCAGCCGGGAAAGCAGTGCTATCGCCTCATCCCACCGGATGGCAAGCACGGAGATGCCGAGTATCCTCTTCAGCGTATCGAAGCCGAAGGCGGAGCGGGCTGCGTGCATGTTCATGCAGCGACCTCCCGCCTGACGGCGCCGAGCTTCTCCAGCCCAAGCCCGATCGCGGCGTCGAGCGCCCTGGCCTGCCGGCGATGGAAAGCACTGCCATCGGCATCGCGAATGTCGGCCGCCGCCGCTTCGAGCGCCGTGGCGAAGGCGACGGGATCGTCGGTCACGACACAGTTTTGCGGCCGGTAACCGATGCCGCGCAGCGAGCGGCTGGTGGCGACGCAAGGCAGGCCAAGCTCGAACGTCTCGATGGTCTTCAACTGCACGCCGCTGCCGGCGGTGCTGATCAGCGGGACGACGGCGGCGCCGCGCACGAATGCCTGGGCGTCGGGAACCCTTCCGACGAACTTGACCCCGGGATGCGCCGACGTCACGCCCGACGGCATGTTGCCGGCGATCCTGATCCGGAAATCCGGCCTGAGATGCAGGACGACCTTGGTCAAGAACCAGTCCAGCCCGATGCGGTTGGGCTGCCAGGTCCAGGTGCCGATCAGCGCCGCGTCGAAGTCGATGCGGCGCGGGCCTTTGTTCGTCGGAGCCCCGGCACGGGTCACCAGCGGCAGCACCGCCGAGCGGTCGCTGGAGGCGACACCGAGCGCGGCGCGATCCTCCTCGGCCAGAGTGAAGACGAAACGCGCGGCGCGGCAGAGACGCTCCTCCATCACCTCGAGCAGCCTGGCCTCGCGGCGAAACAGCCAGCGTTGAAAAGCGCTGCCGGCCGCGGCGGCGTTCTCCTCGGCCGAACGATGCTCGACATTGTGCGCGACGAAGATTGAAGGCCGGTCGCCGAAGAGACTTTCAAAGGCGCCTGCAAATTGCACGGAATTGAGGACATAGCCGTCGAACGGACCGGCATTATCGATCGCGGCGCGGACGTCTGCGTCGGAAACGACGCGCAGCTTGACCGAGGAAAAGGTGAGGCCGCAGACAACCGCCTTGCCCAGCCAGATGAGTTTCTGCAGAGCCGGGGCGCTTTCGGTACGCACCTCGACGGCGTCAAGCACGATGGTGTTCTGCGGATCGGACGGCGTCTTTCCCGGCCAGATGAAGCCCATCACCGTGACGCGCGCGCCGGCACGCCGCAGCGCATCGATGATCGCGGCGTTGGCAATCTCGTAGCCGGAGGCGAGAGCGCCGTCGGGCACGATCGATGTGGCGAACAGCAGATGCATCTCACCTATCCATTGGTGTAGCCGGTAGCAAAACGCGGTGAAGCCTTGATTAAATGACACCGTCAAAGGCCAAACGCCTCGGTTTTGCGGAGCTCGCCGCGAAAGGTGATTAACGAAGCGTTATCATCGGGCTGCTATCGAGGATCGAACCCACACGGCTGGAAACGGATGATCCCTTTGCCATCGGACGCTTCGGTATCGATTGCGGGGGTATCGATCGCGGGGCGGTCTCCGGGGCTCGCCGCGGAAACCGTCGAAGTGGTCGTGACGCTGCCCACCTTCAAGCGTTCCCAGTTGCTGCTGGAAACGCTGGCGTCGCTCCAGGCGCAGAAAACCGAGCGGCATTTTGCCGTCATCGTCATGGAAAACGAGGCGGAGGCGCGCGAGGGCGCCAAGGCGGCACTGCCGCTGTTCGAGCGCGGCGAGATGCCGGGCCTCGTGATCATCGCGCATGAGCGTGGCAATTGCAGCGCCTACAATGCCGGCTGGCAGACGGCGATGCTTTACTTCCCCAACTTCAAACATCTTCTCGTCATCGACGACGACGAGACCGCCGCGCCCGATTGGCTGGAACGCATGTGCAAGGCAGCCGAGACGCTTCGAGCCGATATCGTCGGCGGGCCGCAAGTGCCGGTGTTCGCCGAACCCTCCCATGCGAGATGGGCCGATCACCCCGTCTTCGCGCCGCCATACCGGCAAACGGGCCGCGTGCCGGCGCTCTACTCGTCCGGCAACCTGCTGGTCGGACGCAGTGTGCTTATCGCCATGGGGCCGCCCTTCCTCGATCTCAGGTTCAACTTCATGGGCGGCGGCGATTCCGATTTCCTGAGTCGCGCCGCCCAAAAAGGTTTCGTGCTCGGCTGGTGCGCCGAGGCGAAGGTCAAGGAAACGGTTCCGGCCCGTCGCGTGGAAGCCGACTGGATCCGCGCCCGCAGCCTGCGCAACGGCGTCATCTCCACGCTTGTCGAGAAGAAAAAGCGTGCGGGCACGCCGTTCGCCGGCGCCAAGGTTCTGCTGAAGAGCCTGGCGCTGCTTGCCGCCTCGCCGCTGCGCGGCGCCGTCCGACTGGCGCGCACGGGCTCGCTGACAACAGGCCTTTACCCGATCTATGTCGCGCTCGGCCGGGTGCTTGCCGAACTCGGATATGCCAATGAGCAGTACCGGCAGCCTGAGAAGAACTGAGCGCGCGCCGCTCAGCGCCGCCTTCACGCGCGAGGGCATAGCGACGACAATCGCGGCGCTGCTCTTTACCGTCATCATCGTCTCGTTCCGGCCCTTCCAGCCTGCGGGCGCGGAGCTCACCGGCGACGGCGGCGACATCGTCAACCAGCTCGGCTTCGGATCGCTCGGCGCCATCTCCATCTTCTCGCTGCTCGCCTTCGCCGATCCGCGCGTCGTGCGCTCGCTCATCAGCCCATCCTGGGCGCTGATGCTGGGCTTCTTCTTCCTGTCGGTGATCCTGGCGACCGATCCGCCCTCCGCCATGCGCGCCGCCTCCTTCACCATGATCGGCATCATCACCACGGCGACGATCCTGGTGCTGCCGCGCGACGCCGACTCCTTCGCCAGGGTCATCATCTTCACCGCTGTGGTGGTGATGGGTCTTTCCTATGTCGGGCTCATCGTCTTTCCGCACGAGGCATTGCACACCGCCGACTCGCAAGAGCCGGAGCATGCGGGCCTGTGGCGCGGCGTCTTCACCCACAAGAACATCGCCGGGCCGGTGATGGCCTGCTTCAGCTTTGCCGGACTCTATCTCTGGCGGCGCGGGCAACGCTGGTGGGGCATCGGCATCTTCTCAGCGGCAATGATCTTCATGCTGCATACCGGCTCGAAGACGACCGCCGGACTGGTGCCGTTCTCGATCCTGATCGTGTGCTGCCAAGCCTCATCGGCGTGCGGATCGGCACGCCGATCCTGTTTCTGTCCGCGATCGTCGCGACCGCGGTCGGCACGCTCGGCATCGTCTTCATCCCGCCGGTGAAGCAATTGGCGGCGGTCTATTTCCCGAACCTCACCTATACCGGCCGCACCACGCTGTGGGAGTTTGCCGGCGAGATGCTGGCGAAGCGGCCCTGGACCGGCTATGGCTATGAGAGCTTCTGGGGAACGCCGCTGCTGCTCAACCAGGACCAGCCCTTCGACCGCCCCTGGGACATCCGCACCATCGTGCACGGTCACGACGGCTATCTCGATATCGCCGTGCTGATGGGCATTCCCGCGCTCTGCGTCGCGGTCTACACCTTCCTGATCGCGCCGCTCGGGGACTACATGCGCATTCCGCTGCGCAAGGAAAACATCTATCTCGGCGACTTCTTCATGATGGTGGTGCTGTTCACCGCGCTCAACGGCTTCCTCGAAAGCTTCTTCTTCCGCCGCGCCGACCCGGTCTGGCTTTTCCTCGTGCTCAGCGTGTTTGGCCTGAGGCAGGTTTCGCTGCGGCCGATTCCGGCCCGCTGCCCCCACTGATCCGCGAGGGGGCGACCGATCCCTCCCGACAGGGCTTTCCCGACGCCGCGCGACCGTTTATGGGAGGAGCCTTCTTTCGGAGGCTTCCATGACCATCAGGCTCGTTCTCGCCGGTTGCGGCAATATGGGTTACGCGATGCTCTCGGGCTGGCTGAAATCCGGCAAGCTCGAGCCGTCCGCGGTGTTCGTGGTCGAGCCCAATGCCGAATTGCGCAAGCGCGCCGAACATCTTGGTTGCCGCGTGGCGGCCGACGCTTCCGGCGTTCCGGCCGATGCCGTGCCCGATCTCGTCGTCATCGCCGTGAAGCCGCAGGTCATCCGCGATGTGCTCGTCGCCTACAAGCGCTTCGGTGACGGCAGGACCACCTTCGTCAGCATCGCCGCCGGGACGCCGGTCGCCACTTTCGAGGAGATCCTCGGCGATCTGGCGCCGATTGTCCGCTGCATGCCGAACACGCCGGCTGCGATCGGCAAGGGCATGATGGTGGTGTTCTCCACCCCGCTGGTCCTGGACGACGTCAGGCGTTTCGTCGCCGAATTGCTCTCGGCGAGCGGTGTCGTGACGACGATCGATGACGAGAGCCTGATGGATGCCGTGACGGCGGTCTCCGGTTCCGGCCCGGCCTATATCTTCCATTTCATCGAAGCGCTGACGGTTGCCGCCGAGAAGGCCGGCCTGCCGGCCGAGACGGCCAAGCTGCTCGCCATGCAGACCGTCTACGGCGCCGCCTCGCTCGCCGCCGAAAGCGACGAGGAGCCGGGCGTGCTGCGCCAGCAGGTCACCAGCCCCAACGGCACGACGGCCGCGGCGCTTGCCGTGCTGATGGGAGAGGACCGGCTGACGAAGCTTTTGACCGACGCGGTGGAAGCGGCGCGGCTCAGGTCGATAGAGCTGGGGAAGTAGCGCTCGCGCCGTACAGCATCTCGTCCTGCAGCCGGCGCAAGGCATAGAGCCTTGTCGTCTTGTCGGGCGCGGCGTTGTCGCTGGTCAGCAGTTCGCCCTTCCTGACCGGCTTCAACACCTTGCCGCCCTCGAGCAGCCCGACCGGCACGGCGCGGCCGGCGCGCGCCTCGGCGACCGTCATGGTCCAGGAGCGGTAGCAGGTCTCGCCGATGGCATCGAAGGTCTCGCCGGCGGCGAGATCGCGCTTGGCGACGGCGCAGACCTCGGCCACCGGTTTCGGCAGCGGCACCATGTCGGGCCGGCCGTAGAGCATGATGCGGGCCGCGGTCAGCGGCACCTCCAGCGAGGTCAGGTGGTAGGGCCTGAAGAAGCTGTAATAGGGGCCGTGGCCGACATGGAGGTCGTCCATCCGCTCGACGACGCGCGGATGCGTCGCCTCGACGATGACGAAGACGCCTGGCGCAACGCCCTTGCCGACGGTGTAGTCGACGACACCCTTCCTCGACAGGATGCCGCCGTCCTCGCGCGGGATGAGCACCTTGGCGAGCTGGTCGCGGTCGGCCTTCGGGCCATGCATGCCTGGAACATCGGGCGCCAGGCCGGTGGCGTTGGCTATGGCGCACATCTCGACCATGGTCTTGGAACCGTCGACGAATTCGACCAGCATGCGCGGATTCATGTTCCGGCGCAGCGCTTCCTCGCGATAGTCGTCGGGAACGGCGTCGTGATTGAGAGGGTTGTTCTTGCCCTTGCCGGCCGAGACGATGGTGTAGCCGAGCGCCGAGGCGAACTCGATCAGTTCCATGCAGCTCGACGGCTCGTCGCCGGCGCCGACCGAATAGACGACGCCCAGGCGATCGGCCTGCTGCTTGAGATAGCAGCCGATGGTGACGTCGGCCTCGACATTCATCATCACCAGATGCTTGCCATGTTCCATGGCCATCAGGTCGAAATCGGCGGCGACGCCGGGCTTGCCGGTGGCGTCGATGACGACGTCGATCAGCGGATTGGTGACCAGCATCTCGTTCGAAGTGATGGCGATCCTGCCGCTTTCTATCGCCTGGCTGACTTTGGAAGCGGTCTCGGCTTCGGCAGCCATCGCGTCGTCGCCATAGGCGATGCGAATCGCCTCGCGTGCCGTGTGCGGGCGGCGGGTGGAGATGGCGGCGACCGAAATGCCCGGCATCAGCATGCCCTGGGTGACCAGATCGGTGCCCATCTCGCCGGAGCCGATGACGCCGATGCGCACGGGACGGCCCTCGGCAGCACGCCGGGCGAGATCGCGGGCAAGCCCGGTCAGGGCGACATTTGTCATACAAGAACGTCCATGCTTTGCTTTCAGCCCGCAATACAGGGATCGGTCCCCGTTTGCCAACAAAACCAGCCGCACATGGCAATTTCCGGCGCATGCCTTGCAGAACCGGAGCAGATTTGTCCCAGCAATTCCCGCAGCCTTCGGGCTCTCGCAACGCGACGGCCGGATGCTTGGGGAGGATGACGGGGCAGGATTCGCGCCAGGTCCGATTTTGCCCGGAAATTGGCGCTGGTTGCAGGCGCCTTTGGCGATTCCTTATGCGGACCGCTATTTGTTAATCATGATCGCCATCGGTTTTGCCCGAATGGCAATCCAGACGAGCATCGTTTCTGTGCCATTTTTGCTACATCCGCCGAGACTAATGGCCGGAACCCTCGCTTTTAGAGGCGCCTAAATCATTAAGCGCTCACAACTTCGAAAAATCTGATAGATACTGGTCGCAAGCTCCGGTGGCAGGCTTGGGCAAATAAGCGCCGACAAAAACAAAAAAGGCGCGGGGATAGTCACGGGGTAAAAATGACCAGGACGGGTAAAGTGACCGTCGGCTGGCGCTTTGCGCTTGCCATGACGGTGTCGATGCTGGCTTGTGGAAGCGCCAGCGCACTCACACTCAAGGAAGCCGTAGCAGTCGCCGTCGAGTCCAATCCTGAGATTGGGCAGGCGATCGAAAACCGCGAAGCCGTCGAATTCGAGCTGCGCCAGGCAAAAGGCCTCTATCTTCCCAGCGTCGATCTGGAAGCGTCGACCGGCGTTCGCCGCCTGGACAATCCTTCCCGTCGCGCGATCGGCGAGGAGCATGACGCCCTCTATCCGAACGAGGCCGACCTCACCGTTACGCAGACGCTTTATGACAGCGGGGCAAGGCGGGCCGAATTGAACCGCCAGGCCTCCCGCGTCGACGGCGCGTCTTTCAGAGTGCTGGAACGGTCCGAGTTCATCGGGCTTGCCGTCGTCCAGGACTATCTTGAATACATGCTGCAGGGGTCGATCGTCGCCGAAGCGAAGAAGAATCTCGCCTTCCATCAGTCTATACTCGGCGACATCAAGCAGGGCATCGCCGGCGGCGCGCTCAACGATGCCGACCGGCAACAGGCCGAGGAGCGCCTTTATGCCGCCAAAGCGCGCGTACAAGAGGCCGCGGAGGAGCTCGAAGCCGCCAAGATCCGGTTCTTCAAGAATGTCGGCAAGCCGCTGACCAATGCGTCGCGGCCGGCCGATGTCGCCGGCGCGCTGCCGCGCTCGCTCGATGACGCGATCGGGCTCGCCAGGCAGAGCAATCCGCGCGTCCATATGGCCAACAGCGACATCGACGCGGCGGCTTCGCTGGTCGACGCCGCGCGGGCGAAATACGGTCCCACGATCACAGCCGAGGGCGTCGCCCGGGGTGGATATGACATCGACGGCGACGACGGCGACACCAGCGACCTGCAGGCGCGCGTCGTGCTGCGCTGGAACCTCTATCGCGGCGGCATCGACAAGGCCAACGAGCAGGAGCAGATCCGCCGCACCAGCGAGCAGCGTCTTGCGCTGCACCAGGTGCTGCGCGAGATCGAGGAAGCCGTGCGCACCTCATGGGACCGCCGCTTCCGCCAGGCGGAACTCGCACAGACCCTGCGGCTGCAGGCCGCCACCAACGAAAAGCTGGTGGCTTCCTACCGCGAGCAGTTCAAGGTCGGACAGCGCTCGCTGCTCGACGTGCTCGACGCGCAGAACACGCGTTTCAACACCGCGACGCTGGCCGACACCTCGTCCTATGCGTCGCTGTTTGCCGAATACCGGTTGCTGGCCGCGACCGGGCAGTTGCTGAAGACGCTGAACATCCAGCCGGCGAAGCAGGCCACGGCCTACGCGCGAACGGAGTTCGGCGTGCCGGAAACGGCAGACACCGAAACCTATGCGCGGACGCCGTCGGAGCAGAAGAACGATCTGCCGTTCGACATCCTCGCGCCGGTCAGGAAGAAGCAGCCGATGTAAACATCGATCTCTGGTCCTTCGGGGCGGATCGTGAACCAGCAACCCAACATCGTTTCGCCCAAGGAGGCTTTCAAAGCCTGCTTCTCGGCGATTGCAGCCTATCTCGGTCGGCCGAGCGCGGAGACCGTGCTGTTTGCCGGGGTGCCGATTTCGGAAACGCGCATCGAGCCGGACGACATCAGGCACCTCGCCGAGCGAATCGGCCTCGAGGTCCGGGAGTTCAGCCATCGCGATTTCGGGCGCGGCCGCGTCGATCTTCCGGCCATCGTCTTCCGCGTCAGCCAACTGCCGGTCGCGCTGCTCGCCGAGACCGAAACCGGGCAATATCTGACGGCTCCGCAGGAAGACGGACGAACCGCGATCAGCAAATCGGAACTCGCCGGGAGCTACATCAGCGGCGGCGCCTCCTTCTCGATCACCTATGCCAACACCGCCGAGGAGATGACGGTGGGCAAGGCGCCGAGGATCGAAAGGCGCCATTGGCTGACCGGAACGATGGGAGCGTTCTGGCGCACCTATTCGAAGGTCGTGCTGTCGGCGATCTTCATCAACATGCTGGCGATCGCCTCGCCGATCTTCACCATGAACGTCTACGACCGCATCCTGCCGAACAAGGCGGTGTCGACGCTCTGGGTGCTGGCGATCGGGATCGGCGCGGCCATCCTGTTCGATCTGCTGCTGAAGACGGCCCGCGCCTCGCTCATCGACTACGCCGGACGCAAGGCGGATCTCAGGATTTCCTATCTGCTGTTCGAGAAAGTGCTCAACTCGTCCTTGTCGGCGCGGCCCGGGTCGACCGGCGAATACGCGAACCGCATCACGCAATACGAATTCGTGCGCGAGTTCTTCACCTCGAACACCATCAGCGTCTTCATCGACACGGCTTTCGTCTTCGTCTTCCTCTTGGTCATCTACGCCATCGGCGGCTGGCTGGTGATCATACCGGCGCTGGCCTTCCTGTTTTCCATCATCGTCGGCCTGGTCACGCAGCGGCGTATCGGCAAACGGGTCGCCGCCTCGATGAACGAGGCAGCGCAGCGCCAGGCGCTCCTAGTCGAATCCATCTCCACACTGGAGACGATCAAGTCGCTGCGCGCCGAGGCCTACCTGCTGCGCAAATGGGGCGAGCATTCGAAGAACGCGGCCAACACGTCGGAAAAGATCAAGGAGCTTTCGGCCGCCGCCGGCAATGTCACCGGCGCAATCCAGCAATTCGTGACCGTCGCGCTGGTGGTTGCCGGCGCCTATGCCTTCTCGGAAGGCCAGGTCTCGACGGGCGCGATCATCGGCACGGTCATGCTGGCCGGCCGCGCGGTCGCGCCGCTCGGCCAGATCGCCATCACGCTCTCCCGCTTCCGTCAGGCCATGCTGTCGCTCAGGATCATCAACACGATCATGTCGCAGCCGGAGGACCGGCCCGACACGGTCGGCTTCGTCAACCGGCCGATCCGCAGCGGCGCGCTCGTCTTCAAGAATGTCGGCTTCGCCTATCCAGGCACCGAAAACGAGGTCCTGAGCGGGTTGAACATCGCGGTCAGGCCCGGCGAGCGGATCGGCATCATCGGCCGCATCGGCTCCGGCAAGACGACGATGGGCCGTCTGGTCGGCCGGCTCTTCCTGCCGACCTCCGGAGAGCTGCTCATCGACGGCATCGACATGCGCCAATATCACCCGTCCGAGGTGCGCGCCGCAGTGGGCATCGTCGCGCAGGCCGGCGACCTGTTTTCGGGCACGGTCAAGGAAAACCTTTTGATGGCCGCTCCGGAAGCGACCGACGAGGAGATCATCGCCGCCGCGAAGGCCGCGGGCGTCGACGACTTCGTCTCGCGCCATCCGCGCGGCTACGACATGAATGTCGGCGAGCGGGGCACCAATCTGTCGGGCGGCCAGCGGCAGGCGGTGGCGATCGCGCGGTTGCTGCTGACCAAGCCGAAGATCGTCTTCCTGGACGAGCCGTCGGGTTCGATGGATCTCGCCTCGGAACGGCAGTTGATCAAGCAGCTCAAGGTCGCATTCGACCGCAACACGACGCTGATCGTGTCGACCCATCGCTACAGCATGCTGGAGCTGGTCGACCGCCTCATCGTCATCGAGCAGGGCCGCGTGGTCGCGGACGGAGCGAAGGAACAAGTCATCCAGGCATTGCAAAAGGCGAATGCCTGACCGGGGCACGTTGGGGAATGTTTGCAAGGGAAGATCGGCCGCCGCTGTTCGCATCGGCGTCCGTCTACATCATAGGGGCCTTGTTCGTGGCCTTCACCGCCTGGGCATCCTTTGCCGAGGTCGACGAGATCGCGCGCGGCGACGGCAAGGTCATTCCCGCCTCCAAGACGCAGATCATCCAGGCGAGCGAGGCCGGCGTCGTCCAGGAGATCGCCGTGAAGATCGGCCAGACCGTGAAGAAGAACGACCTGATCATCCGGCTCGACAACTCCGGGAACACCTCGAGCCTCGGCGAGGAGCAGGCCAAGGCGCGGGCGCTGCAGGCGCGCATCGCGCGGCTGAAGTATGAGCAGAGCGGCAATGTCGAGGGATCGTTTCCCTGCCCGGCGGAAATCCAGAAGGTTGCGCCGGAAATCTGCGACAATGAACAGAAGCTGCTCGTGGCGCGCCGCGACAACTTCGAGGTGAAGCTGTCGGTGCTCAAGTCGCGCCTCGATCAGCGCGAGAAGGAGCTCGACGAGGCAACCGCCAATTCCGATCGGCTGTCCAAGAGCCTGGCCGTCAGCGACCAGGAAACGGCACTGGTGGAGTCCATGGTCAAGAAAGGGCTGATGGCCAAGACCGAGCAGATCCGCGTCGAGCGCGAGCAGACCGACCTGCATGGGCAGCTCAACCTCGCGGGCGAGACCATCAAGAAGACGCAGGCGGCAATCACCGAGGCGCAGCTCCAGGTCAATGAACTCGGCCTGCAGCTCCAGCAGGAGGCGCTGAGCGACCTGACGCAGGCGCTGGCCGACCTTTCTGTGGTGGACGAAACCATCCGCGGCGCCACCGACAAGGTGGCAAGGACCGACATACGCTCGCCCGTCGACGGCATCGTCAACACGCTCGACGTCAACACGCTCGGCTCCTTCGTGCAGCCCGGCGCGGTGGTGGCGGGCATTGTGCCGACCTCCGAAACCCTCCTGGTCGAGGCGCGGGTCTCGCCGCGCGACGTCGCTTTCATCCAGCCGGACCAGGACGCGCTGATCAAGGTCACGGCCTACGACTTTTCGATCTTCGGCGGCATCGAAGGCAAGGTTTCGACAATCACCGCCGACAGCCTGGTCGACCAGAAGACGGGCGAACCTTACTATCAGGTGCGCGTCGCGACCGAGAAATCCACGCTGCAAAGGAACGGCAAGACCTACTCGATCATCCCCGGTATGATCTGCTCGGTCGATATCAAGACCGGTCGCAAGACGATCCTCAACTACCTTTTGAAGCCCATCAACAAGGCGCGTCAGGAGGCGATGAGTGAACGATAGCGCCGCCCGCCCCGATACTTCGCGCGAACGGCTGCTGCCGTCGCTCGCGGCCGAGGATTTCGGCCCGGAGTTCCGGGTCGTGGCGCGCGGCGGCGTGCGCCGCGGCATCCGGCTGGAGCGTGCCTTCTGGGTCTCGCTGAAGCAGATGGCCGAAAGCCGCAAATGCACGATCGGCATGCTGGTCGAGGAGATCGCCGAAAATCATCCCGACCAAGGCAATCTCACCTCGGCGATCCGGGTCGCATGCATGCGCGGCCTCGCTGAGGAAAGCATGGAGTTGCGCAAGCTCGCCTCGATCCGGACGATCAACGCGATCCTGGTCGCCTGCCCCTCGCCCGCCTTCGCGCTGTCGTCGTCGAAGAAGATCCTGGCGTTCAATACGGCGTTCCAGCAATTGGTCAGGCGTCAGTTGCCGAGCGCATCGGGCGACGACGGCAGGCAGGACCTCAAGCTGGCGCTGGACCTGAACGTCACCGACGTCTTCGCCCGGCTGGACGCGAATGGCGACACCCCGGTGACCACCGGCTTCGTCATCGGCGCCGGCGAGCGCCGCTACCGCGGCCAGCTCAGCGCGGTGCGCGCGCCGGTGGCCGAGCCGGAGCTTTTGATGGCGTTCGTCTTCAACGGGTAGGTTTGACGGGCCGGACAGCGCTTGCGCCGACACGTCGAATGCGCCGCTGCAGCGCAGAAATCCGCAACGTTGGCGGGACAGCACCCCCCTCTGTCCTGCCGGACATCTCCCCCGCAAGGGGGGGAGATTGGTAGCTTCGTCGACGGCATTCTTCCTCCAACGTAGGTGATTAGCGAAAGCCGCGGTGACGTCCGATCTCCCCCCTTGCGGGGGAGATGGCCGGCAGGCCAGAGGGGGGTGTGAAGGAACGCGGCGCCACAGTACCTTCTTAGTCGTCCCATCCCAGGGTCTTCGCTCCGCCCTGGGTGGCAGTCACCTCAGGCGCAGAGCCTTCGCCGGGAGCCACCGTCGCGAAACCGCCGGCGACGTCGGCGATCTGCGCGCCGGACTTCGATCCGTGGATCCAGGCGCGATCGGTGCTGAAGGAATAGAGCGGGACGTAGTCGGGAAGATCTCTGTCCATCGCCACGTTGTTGCCGAGGCTGTCCAGGATGAAGGTGCCGCTTCCCGTGCTCACCGACAGCACGGCGTGGAAGAATTTCCGGCGGCGGTCCTGGAGCACTACGAGCGACATGCTTTGCGCCGGGATCCCGGCGCGCAACAGCGCCGCCATCTTCAGTATGGCGAAATCCTCGCAGTCACCGGCGCGATGCTCGAGGATCTCCGACGGTTTTGCCCAATAGTCGAGCTTGCCGTAGACGGCGCTGTCCTTGCGATAGGCGATCAGCCTGTTGACGCTGCTGTTGACGAAGGCCAGCTTGTCGCGGAAGCCCTTGTTGCCGGCAATGTCGACGATCACGGCAAAAGCCGCGTTCTCGCGGTCGCAGGCGCTGCCCGGCGTGCAGTCGACGATCGCCTTGTAGACAGGCGCCCAGCGCGCGGCGACCGGGAAGTTGTGCATGGACAAGGCGACCGACCCGAACACGCCGGGGATGATCGCCCCGGTCTGGATAGGGTCAACCTGGATCGGGTCGATGCCAGGAGCGGCCTCGGCCTTCGCGGAACTCGTCGCCGGGTAGGCTGCAAGCGGTCCGTAGGCGCTGATGACGCCGGTTATCCGGTAGGCGGCGGCAGGCTGCCAGGGCTGCAGCCTTGCCAGCGAAACGCCGCCGAGAAGGACCGGCGCAGGCACCGTTTGTGAGGTCGGATTTGCCACGGAAACCGCGCTGGCGGATGATGGATTCGCCACGCAGGCCAGGCCGATAGCCAGCAGCAGAACCTTGATCCCCGATGCCCCCTGGGCAGCTTTTTGTATTTTCATGACGCCCACCTTTGACTGTGGACGCTAGCAATCTTGTCTCAAATTATCGGAAAGGAAGGTGGGTAAGTTTCCGCGAATCAATCTATTCTGTTTTCTGTCAAATTTTATTCAAATTTATACCTTAGTTTACCAAACCGGAGTCATGCCACGAAGTCGTCTGCGCGTCGCTTCCCCGGACACATAATTGGATATATGTTGCCGATTTACCAAGTGTAAAAAATGCAGATCTCTACATATTCAAGTATATGAAATAGGTTGAAGGTCTGTTGCAAAGATCGAGCCTCGCATGTCTCTTTCCGGGAAATGCCGAAGGGGGCTTGAGCTATGACGACCAGTATCGAATTCGACGCCGTTTCCGATTCCCGGGACGAGCACTCGACTGTTGGCGAACATCCGGTCACGGCGGGCGTGCAAGTCGCCCAGGCCGCCAGCGGCCAGGCCGCGGGTGAGCCGGTGCCGGTCGATGTGGGCAACGGCGCGCCGGCGCAGGGCGCGGGCAACGCACAGAACGCACAAGCGGCAGACAAGCCGGCGGCGGACGCCGACGCTCCTGCCGCCAATGCTCCTGCCGGGAACGCGCCGGCGGCGAATGCCGCGGCCTCGAATGCCCCGCATGAATATCATGCCGAAGCCGGCAATGTCGTGAAGCTTCCGGCCAATGTCTCGATCGATAACATCAAGGTCGACGGGCACAATCTGGTTCTGGTGCAGCCCGACGGATCCGAGATCGTCATCAAGGACGGCGCGCTGAACGTGCCGACCTTCATCATCGGCGACGTCGAGGTGCCGCGCGTTGCCCTGATCGCGGCCCTTGAATCCAGCCATGTCGATGTCGCCTTCGGCGCCGACGGCTCGATCTCGGCCGGCGGAAATGCGCCAGGCAGCGCCGGCGGAAACTTCTCGGTTCCTCCCGGCGGCATCGGCGACGGCTTCGACCTGACCGCGCTGCTGCCGCCGACCGCATTGCAGTTCGGGCTGCTCGACCGGCGTGAGCTCTTTCCCTCCGTTCTCGACAAAGGCATTTCAGTCGTAGCCACGTCATTGCTCAGCCCGGACGAGGCGGCCAGCGAGACCGGCTTGAACGGCGGCCCGTCACAATCGCCGGGCAGCGACGCGCCGAGCAATTCGGAAACATCCAGCACCGGAACGATCACCATCGACGCGCCGGATGGCATCGGATCGATCGTCATCAACGGCGTCACCGTCACCGGCACCGGCCAGCAGATCCAGGGCCAGTTCGGCTACATCACGATCGTCTCCTTCGATCCGAACACCGGCGTCGTCGAATACAACTACACGGTGACTGAATCGGTCACCCATCCCGAACATACGGACGGGTATGATCCCAACGACACGGTCCCGGACAATTTCAGCATCACCGTCACGGATTCCGACGGCGATACGGCCAGCACCACCTTTGCCGTCGCCATCATCGACGACGTGCCGACGGCGGTCGCCGACACCGACAGCGTCGCGGCCGGACAGATCGGGCCGGCGACCGGCAATGTGCTGGTTGGCGGCACCGACGCGGGCGATGCCAACACGACGGACGGCGTCGCCGACACCCAGGGCGCCGACGGCGCGACGGTGGTTGGCGTCGTCAAGGGCACGACGAATGCCGATCTGGACGACACGAGCACGCTCGGCGTGCAGATCCAGGGTGCCTACGGCAAGCTGACGCTCCACGCCGACGGCAGCTACACCTATGTGCGCGACGCCAACACGCCCGGCGGCGTCAACGACGTCTTCACCTATACGATCAAGGACGGCGACGGCGACACCTCGCACACCACGCTGACGATTTCGATCGGCAACTCGACGCCGGAGATCACCGACCTGACGCCGGAGGCCAACGGCGGCGACGTCACAGTCAACGAAGACGACCTCCTGGCCAGCCGCGGCTCGGGCGAATCGGCCGGTTCCGACACATCGAAGGAAAGCACCACCCAGGGCGGCACCTTCACCATCCACTCGCCCGACGGCATCGCTTCGCTGAACATCGGCGGACACGACTTCATCACCAATGGCGTGTTCACCGCCGGCTCCTTCACGACGGCGCTGGGCAACACGCTGGAGGTGACGGCCTACAATGCCGCCACCGGCGAGGTGAGCTACACCTACACGCTCAACGACAACGAGGCGCACGCCACCGGTCAGGACACCAACAGCCTGTTCGAGAATTTCGACGTCACGCTGACCGACCTGGACGGCCAGAGCGCCAGCAGCACGCTCTCCGTCGACATCGTCGACGACGTGCCGACGGCCTCGGCCGAGGCGTCGCAGAACGTCGCGGAAGGCGCGACGATCACCGGCACGCTGGACTTCGTCGCCGGCGCCGACGGCGCCACGGTGACGCATATCGACGGCACGCTGCTGGTCTTCGGCCAGGACGGCTATTCGCAGGCGATCGACATCGGCGACGGCTTCATCAAGGTCAAGGCCGACGGCAGCTATTCGTTCACCGCCGACAATCCGGTGATCGGAACGGGCGCGGCGTCCGCGACCTATACCGTGACCGACGGCGATGGCGACACATCAACGGCCGGCTTGAGCTTCGTCGTGACCGACGCCAATCATCCGACCACCGGCACGACCGCTGCCTCGGTCGACGATGACGGGCTCGTCGGGGGCAATCCTGCAAGCACGATTGATGACATCAACGCCAACATCGGCGACGCGGACGGTCCGGCCAGCAGTGAGGCGAGCTTCTCCGGCACGCTCGGCGGCAGCGTCGGCGGTGACGGCGCCGGCGCCAACGGCTTCTCCTTCGCCGGATTGAACGGCACGGCCGGCACGGTCGGCCAGGAGAACGTGACCTACGGCTGGGATTCCGGCACCAACACGCTGACGGCGACCACCACCAGCGGCGACCGCATCGGCACGGCCCTGTTCACCGTCCATGTCACGGACCCGGCGACCGGCGCCTACACCGTAACGCTGCTCGACAACGTGCTGCATGCGGGCGGCCCGAACGATGAGAACGCGGTCGATCCGACGACCAGCCTGACCTACACCATCACCGATGCCGACAATTCGTCCACGACCGGCACGCTGACCATCACCTTTGATGACGACGCGCCAACGGCTTCGGCCGAGGCCCCGCAGAACGTCGCCGAAGGCGGGACGATCACCGGCACGCTGGACTTCGTCGCCGGCGCCGATGGCGCCACGGTGACGCATATCGACGGCACGCTGCTGGTCTTCGGCCAAGACGGCTACTCGCAGTCGATCGACATCGGCGACGGCTTCATCAAGATCAAGGCCGACGGCAGCTACTCCTTCACCGCCGACAGCTCGGTCGCCGGCACGGGTGCCGCCTCCGCAACCTACACGGTGACGGACGGCGACGGCGACACCGCGACGGCCGGCATCAGTTTCGTGGTGACGGACGCCAATACGCCGACGAGCGGCTCGGCCGCGGCCACGGTCGACGACGACGGTCTTGCCGGCGCCAACGCCGCAAGCACCACCGGCGACATCGACGCCAATGCGGGCGAGGTTCCGCTCAGCGCCAGCGAAGCCATCTACAACGGCACGCTCGGCGGCAGCCTCGGCGGCGACGGCGCCGGCACCAACGGCTTCTCCTTCGCCACCCTTGACGGCACCTCCGGGACGGTCGGCCAGGAGAATGTGGCCTACAGCTGGGATTCCGGCACCAACACACTGACGGCAACCACAACCAGCGGCGACCGCATCGGCACGGCCCTGTTTATCGTCCATGTGACGGATCCGGCAACCGGCGCCTACACCGTCACGCTGCTCGACAACGTGCTGCAGGCGCAGGGCCCGAACAACGAGAACAACGCCACCGTCAATCTGGGCTATGTGATCACCGATGCCGACGGCTCGACGGCGCCGGGCACGCTGACCATCACCTTCAATGACGATGCGCCGACGATCTCGGCGCCGGGGGCGAGCGCCTCGCTGACGGTCGACGAGACCAACCTTGCGGTCAACGACACGCAGGCCTTCGCCAGCGCCTTCACCTCCAGCTACGGCGCCGATGGTCCCGGCACCATCACCTACGCGCTGGGCTTCAACGCCGGGGCGACCGGACTGGTCGACACGGCGACGAACCAGGCGGTCGTGCTCAGCCTGGAGAACGGCCAGGTGGTCGGCCGCGCCGGTGTCGGCGGCCCGATCGTGTTCACGGTCTCGACCGACGCATCGGGCAATGTAACGCTCGACCAGCAGCGGGCGGTCGTCCATCCGACGAGCAACCCGAACGAGCCGGTCAGCCTGTCGGCCGACAATCTGGTGACGCTGACGGCAACCATCACCGACAAGGACGGCGACAGCTCCTCGGCCACGCTCAACATCGGCCAGAACCTGACCTTCCTCGATGACGGCCCGTCGATCTCGGCGCCGGGGGCGAGCGCCTCGCTGACGGTCGACGAGACCAACCTTGCGGTCAACGACACGCAGGCCTTCGCCAGCGCCTTCACCTCCAGCTACGGCGCCGATGGTCCCGGCACCATCACCTACGCGCTGGGCTTCAACGCCGGGGCGACCGGACTGGTCGACACGGCGACGAACCAGGCGGTCGTGCTCAGCCTGGAGAACGGCCAGGTGGTCGGCCGCGCCGGTGTCGGCGGCCCGATCGTGTTCACGGTCTCGACCGACGCG
Source organism: Mesorhizobium sp. M1E.F.Ca.ET.045.02.1.1 (assembly GCF_003952485.1). Classification (NCBI taxonomy): domain Bacteria; kingdom Pseudomonadati; phylum Pseudomonadota; class Alphaproteobacteria; order Hyphomicrobiales; family Phyllobacteriaceae; genus Mesorhizobium; species Mesorhizobium sp. M1E.F.Ca.ET.045.02.1.1. Next base: position 3,687,971 of record NZ_CP034447.1, on the reverse strand, counting down.
TCGGGCAATGTGACGCTCGACCAGCAGCGGGCGGTCGTCCATCCGACGAGCAACCCGAACGAGCCGGTCAGCCTGTCGGCCGACAATCTGGTGACGCTGACGGCAACCATCACCGACAAGGACGGCGACAGCTCCTCGGCCACGCTCAACATCGGCCAGAACCTGACCTTCCTCGATGACGGCCCGTCGATCTCGGCGCCGGGGGCGAGCGCCTCGCTGACGGTCGACGAGACCAACCTTGCGGTCAACGACACGCAGGCCTTCGCCAGCGCCTTCACCTCCAGCTACGGCGCCGATGGTCCCGGCACCATCACCTACGCGCTGGGCTTCAACGCCGGGGCGACCGGACTGGTCGACACGGCGACGAACCAGGCGGTCGTGCTCAGCCTGGAGAACGGCCAGGTGGTCGGCCGCGCCGGTGTCGGCGGCCCGATCGTGTTCACGGTCTCGACCGACGCGTCGGGCAATGTGACGCTCGACCAGCAGCGGGCGGTCGTCCATCCGACGAGCAACCCGAACGAGCTGGTCAGCCTGTCGGCCGACAATCTGGTGACGCTGACGGCCACCATCACCGACAAGGACGGCGACAGCTCCTCGGCCACGCTCAACATCGGCCAGAACCTGACCTTCCTCGATGACGGCCCGTCGATCTCGGCGCCGGGGACGAGCGCCTCGCTGACGGTCGACGAGACCAACCTTGCGGTCAACGACACGCAGGCCTTCGCCAGCGCCTTCACCTCCAGCTACGGCGCCGATGGTCCCGGCACCATCACCTACGCGCTGGGCTTCAACGCCGGGGCGACCGGACTGGTCGACACGGCGACGAACCAGGCGGTCGTGCTCAGCCTGGAGAACGGCCAGGTGGTCGGCCGCGCCGGTGTCGGCGGCCCGATCGTGTTCACGGTCTCGACCGACGCATCGGGCAATGTGACGCTCGACCAGCAGCGGGCGGTCGTCCATCCGACGAGCAACCCGAACGAGCCGGTCAGCCTGTCGGCCGACAATCTGGTGACGCTGACGGCCACCATCACCGACAAGGACGGCGACAGCTCCTCGGCCACGCTCAACATCGGCCAGAACCTGACCTTCCTCGACGACGGCCCGACGGTTCTCGACAAGACCGATCTCTATTTCGCCAACAGCGGAACCGTCAGCGGCACCGGCGTGTTCGACTACTCCGTCGGAGCCGACGCCCATACGACGTACAGCAGCCTCAATTCGGACTTCGCCGCCATCACATTGGCCGGCACGGTGGCAGGGAACGCGATCAGCTCACCGACCGTGACCTGGGCTTCGGAGACCGCGACGACGGCTGTGTTCAACGTCAGCTTCGACTATCTGACGGGCGGGGTGTCCACTCACGAAACCGGCACCCTCACGTTCGACAAGGTGGCGGGGACCTACACCGTCGATCTTGCCGACCCGATCTCCGCGGTGACGATCAGCACGGTGAGCAATTCCTCTTCCATCACCGGCTACCAGCCGGGGTCTTCGACAATCGACAACACCCAGCCGGAAGTGGCGGTGGCCCAGGTCAATGCAAACCTCTTTATCCAGTTTACCGGCTATTCGGAACCTGGTTCCGGCACTGGAAACGACAACCTGCAAGCCGGTTCGATCGACGGTAATCCGCTGACTTTCGTAAACGGAGAATTTATCACGCAGGCTTCGTCATACGTGTCCATCTCCGGCACGGCAAACGGCGTTGCTGGCGACACGATGGGCAAAGGAGAAGTCATAGACATGGACTTCTTCACCACAAACCCGACCGGTTTTACAAACCAGATTCCCGATGCCCAAGTGAGCTCGATGTTCCTGAAGTTCGACGGCATCGGCAATACCGAAGACTTCATCGTCATCCTGAAACTCTACGATCCGACGACCAACCTATACACAACCAAGGCGATGTACGTAGAGAACGCCGACATCTTCAAGGGCCCGGGCTCGGGTCCCGGCGCTTACTCAAGTGTAAGCCTCGACAACAATGATGGCCTATTGATCATCGAATCGAATGACTACAACACTGCGGGTCAGCACTACGTTCTGGTGGGCGCACAGATCACTCCGACCGATGAAGGCATCACCGGAACCGCCATCAACCTCAATGGCGCCATCGGTGCCGGTGGAGCGAGCACCACATTCCAAAACCTGAGCTCCGATACCAATGATCTCGGGTTTAAGATCTCCGACATCGGACTGGTGAGCACGACGACTACGGCCCAAAATGCCGATCTGACCTTCAATGTCACCGTGAAGGACGCTGACGGCGATACCTCGACCGCGCAGCAGCTGGACGTTCACGTCGTCAACGGCGTCACCTATACCGGCACGGCGGATGCCGAGACCATGCAGGGCACTGCCAATGACGACATACTGAACGGCAACGGCGGCGATGACATCCTGCAGGGATTTGCAGGGGCCGACACGCTCAACGGCGGTGACGGAAACGATCTCCTGATCGGCGGCCTTGGCCATGACACGCTCACTGGCGGCGCCGGCGCCGATACGTTCAAGCTCGATCACCTCGAGCTGAGCATCAAGGACCTGATCACCGACTACAATGGCGCCGACGGCGACAAGATCGACCTCACGGCGCTGTTCCAGACCGGTGGTGCCAGTGTCACCGACTTCGTGAAATATGATGCGGGCACCGGCGCACTCAGCGTCGACACGGACGGAGCGGGCGCCGGCGCCACTTTCGTCGAGGTTGCGACGCTGACGCCCCATCCCGCGGCCGGCACGATCAACATCCTTTACGACGACGGAATACACGCGCAGCCGCAAACGACAACGGTATAGGCATGGTGCACGGCCAAAGTTCCGTGCTATGCATTAGCGAACCGTGAATTCGCAATTTGGAGAGGGACTTACATGAAGCGTGGTGCAAGACTTCTGGCTTCGGCCACGGCGCTGCTCTTGGCTGGATCGACGGGCTTTGCCGCCGACATCATCGGCGAGCCGGCGGTGAACTATTGCCGCACCGTGGGCGCGTCGGACCTGGTGCTGACCGACAACATGGTCGAGCTCAAGGACCATGTGGTGAAGCTGATGGACGAATCCATCGCCGTCGCCAACAGCCCGGAATGGATCAACTCGTCGCGCCCCGCCTTCGTCTGGGCTTCGGAAGCCAAGGTCGCCTGCGGCATGGCCTATGGCTACCTCAAGACGAACTATAAGGACGAAGATACGCTCAACAAATGCGAGTGCTTCCACGACCGCATGGTCGAATACATGCATTGAGCTGACGAGCGAACGCTGCGCCGATCGGCTGCGATGATGGCCATGAGAGCCTGGGCGGGGGCGAATGCCCTCGTGCGTCCAGCGCAGGTTGCCACGCCTGCCGAGCCTGGGCGGCAAACCCATTTCCGGCAGTCGCGAACCTTGGCGCTCGCGCTTGTCGCCGTCGCGGCCGTCTCCGGCTGCCAATCGAAGAGCGGCGCATCGGACGTGCTCGATCCGGCGGCGATCGCCGCGCCTGCCAGCCAGGCCAGCAGCACCGCCACGACGCCCGCGCAACTGACCGCCGGCTCCGCCGCGACCGCCGCGCCGAAGGGCAATCTGACGCTCGGCACGGGCGCGACCAAGATCACCATGCTTTTGCCCCTCTCCGCCTCGGGAAGCACGGGAGAGAACGGCAGGAAGATGTATGATGCCGCGCGGCTGGCGATGACCGATCTCGGCGACAAGCTGGTGACGCTGACAATCGAGGACACGCGCGGCGACAGCTCCCTTGCCAAGGACCTGGCGGTGAAGGCGATCACGTCCGGCGGCGCGAAGGTGGTCATCGGGCCGGCCGAGCTTGCGGCGGCGCAGCACCTTGCCAAGCTCTCCGGCACGACGCGGCCGCCGGTGCTGGCGCTGGCCGACAATTTCGCCGGCGGCCCCGGCGTCTATTCGGTGCGGCTCAGCGAAGCCGACAGCGCGGCCGCGGGCGCGGCCGCCGTCGCCGGCAAGGGCGCCAGGAAATTCGTGCTGATGGTGCCGGCCGGCGCCAATGCCGGCGCCATCGAGGCCAGGGTCGCCAACGCGCTCAGCATCTATGGCGCGACGCTCGCCGTGACGCTTCCCTATTCGGCATCGGACGGCGCCAAGGTGGTGTCCGACATGGGCTCGCTGGTCGAGGCGCCCGATGCGGTCGTCGTCGCCAGCGGCGACGGCAGCCCTGTCGCCGTGCTCAGCGCGCTGAAGGCGAAAGGCATTCCGGGCAAGGCCGTGAGCCTGATCGGCACCAACCGCTGGCTCGAGCATCCGGTGGATCCGCTCTATGAAGGCGCCTATATCGCGACGCTCGACCAGAGCGAGACCGGGCCGATCGCCGACCGTTTCAAGGCGACCTACAATTATCAGCCCGACGTCAACGTCGCCTATGCCTACGACATGGTGGCGCTGTCGGCCGGCATTGCGAGCTCGGTCGGCCCGAACGGTTTCTCCAAGCAGGTGCTGGAGAATGCCAGCGGCTTCCGCGGCTCGACCGGCCTGTTCCGCTTCCGCGCCGACGGCTCGAGCCAAAGATCGATGCCGTTCTTCAAGGTAGAGAAAGGCCAGCTCAAGCTGGTGGAGAAGCAGACGGCGGGGTTTTGAGGGGGAGCAAGCTCAGTTGAGCTGCTGCAGAATGCCGGTACTGGTTGCGACCATAAGGGCCTGGTACATCTGCAAAACTATCGTGCAGATCGCAGCCGCGGAGATGGGCACGCCAAACGGAACCACCCCTTTCCGATCCAAATGTTGCACATAGTGGCGAAACATCCCGGCCGGCAGCAGAAAAGGATTCTTGACCACGGCCGCCGTGGCGATGGCAAAAACCAGCAGCAACACGGAAAACACCGTAAGATTGCTTCCGCCAATCAGAAACGGCGTGACGGCTATCAGCTTCACATCGCCGGCGCCGACCTTGCGCAGGACCCAGAACGGAAAGAGCGCGATGAACAGGATCAGGCCGGCAATGGCGCTGAGGCCCATGCCCCACCAAGACCCCGCCTGAACCGAGAAAAGTTGCAGCGAACCGAGCCCTAAGCAAAGCAGCAAAAGAACGTCGCGGTTGGAGATCTTCTGGGTCGAGAAATCGACCCAGGCGACCCTCGCAAGCAATGGAACGGCCAACGCCTTGAGCAGCAGCGACGCGGCAAGCAAAAGGCTCATGACCGTTCTATGTTGCGCACACTGGATGACAGAAGCTTCAAATTGTTGGCGACCGTCGGATCGTTGGGCGCGAGCTCATAGGCCTTGAGGAAGTTGGCGCGCGCTTCCTGGAGCTTGCCGCGCAGCAGATAGGAATAGCCGACATTGTTGTAGTATTCGGGCGTGGCGCCGAGCAGCTTGTGGGCGCGGCTGTAAGCGAGGTCGGCAAGGTCGAAACGACGGATACGATCGCAGGAGGCGGCAAGACCAAGCCAGGCGACGCCATCATTGGGCGCCAGCCGTGTGGCCTTGTAGAACAGGGCGCCGGCATTGCCGTAGTTTTCCGAACGGAACTGGGTCTTGGCCTCGGTAACCGCTTGGTCCGAGGCATAGTAGTCGACATCGCTGACCGTCTTCAGACCATCGAAGGCATCGCCAAAGGCGGTGTAGTCGCCTTTAGCCGGCTCGTTGGTGCGAACCACACCGTCGGCGATGTCTTTTGTCTGGCAGCCCGCAAGGAAGACAAGCAGCAGGCTGATCGCAAATGCGAAGCGCTTTGGCCGTATCATTGTGTATCCCACGAGTCCCCGACTCAGTTTTAGAGGGTAATCATACGACCGGCTAGAAGAAAATGCCTCTCATGCGAATGATTACCGGCAAGAGGACGATCATGAGCACCACTGGGAAAATGCAGATGCCCAGAGGTATCATCATTTTGACCGGAAGCGCGTTGGCGCGTTCCTCGGCCTGAAGAATTCTCTGGGTTCGCATTTCATCACTGTAGACGCGGAGGGCTTCCGTGAGGCTGGTGCCAAGTTCTTCCGACTGGCGGAACAGGACGGCGAGCGCGCGCGCTTCCTCGAGACCGATCCGATCGGCCAGCTCGCGCAGCGCTTCACGCAGCGGCTTGCCGGCACGTAGCTGCAGATTCATGATTGCCAATTGGATACCCAGCCATTTATGGGTGCCGGCCATTTCCTGGCTCACCCGCTCGACCGCCGCCTCCAGGCTCATGCCGGCATCGGCGCAGGTGATCATCATGTCCATGAAGTCAGGAAAGCCACGGCGGTATGTCTGCTTCTGCGCATTCTCGAAACGATCGAGCGCTATGCTTGGAATGACCAGGCAAGCCAACCCGAACACGGCGGCACCGGCAAATGCAATGAAGCCGGGAATTTGGGGGGGCAGAACGGCAATCAAGCCAGTATAAACCGCCAGAAAGCCAACGGCGACAGCACCTATGCGGGACAGTGTGTAGAAAAGCGGCGCACTCGCGTGGTAGAAGCCTGCGCGAAACAGTTTTGCCTCAAGGGCGTTAGGCTCCCCGCGTTCCTTCTCGAGCGCGCGGAAGTATGCGTCGACCGGCCGCTGCGCCGCAATCTTGATCAGCTGCTGCTGTGCGTCCAGCGAACGCCGATTGAGCCCCCCTTCCGACAACAGGCTTTCAGTGACCAGCTTTCGAGTTTGAAAGGCGGGCAGAAAGATGAATGCGCCGAAAAGGAACAGCGCCACCGCCGCACCGAAAACCGAAAGCGAGACGAGAAGCTCGGAACTCAATATATTCGAAAGGGTGGTTATGTTCCGCTCCAATCAAAAATCGAAATTGATCATGCGATACATGATGAAGTCGCCGAGCAGCGCCCAGACGCCGAAGATCGTGAAAACCGGAAAGATGAGCGGATTCCCCCAGACCGCGCCGTAGTAGGTCGGGGCAACGATCCAAAGGATCCCGAACATGACGATCGGGAAGAGTGAGATTATCCATGCCGAGAATCGGCCCTCGGCGGAGAGGGCCCTGATCTTCATTCTAAGCTTTTGCCGCTCGCGCAGCACGCCAGACAGATTGGCAAGTATCTCGGTAAGATTACCGCCAGTCTTGGACTGAATGGAAAGCGACACCGAAAGAAGGTGGAGACCCTCGAAGCCCACCCGCTCCGACAGCTTTCGTACGGCCTGCTCGATGCTGAGGCCGAAGGTGATCTCGTCGGAAACGATACCGAATTCAGTGCCGAGCGGATCAGGCATTTCACGCGCTACCAGGCCGACCGCCACCGAAACCGGATGGCCGGCGCGCAGCGAGCGGACGATCATGTCGAGCGCATTGGGCAACTGCTTGGCGAATTTCATGATCCGCTTGTTGCGGGCCCGGCGAAGGAACAGCAGCGGCAGGATAAAACCTACAATGATGAAGGTCACGAAGGCAGCAATTGCGGAAAACCCCAGCAACAGCTTGAAAATCAGCGCGACAACCAGCCCCGCCAGGATGAACACCAAAGCGAAGGTCAGCGGATTTCCAGTGATGCCGGACTGCGTGTAAAGCCTGTTCAGCCCGACCGCGCCAAAGACATAGTCACCGGAATCGGTCAGACCACGTTCGCGCAGCAGGCCTTGCAACGCGTGCTCGGCGGGTCCCTCTTCGGCCAGACGCTTAAGCCGCCGGTTGATCGTGCCGGCCCGCGAGCGGCCCTTCGCATAGGAAACGTATAGCGTCTCGGCCGCGAGGATGACGGACGCGGCCGCCAGCACATAGATGAAATAGAGCAGGGTCTGGCCGGTCAACATCAGAGCGGCACCTGCGGATTGAAGGCGTCCTTGGCGAAGTGAAAGCCCAAGGTCGCTGCTTCCTGAGCAAAGCGGGGGCGGATGCCCGTGGCGCGAAACTCGCCGACGATCTGGCCATCGGCCGCGACGTCGCGGCGAACAAAGTGGTAAAGTTCCTGCAATTGAACGACATTGCCCTCCATGCCGGTCAGTTCCGAAATGGAAATGACCCGCCGGCCGCCGTCGGAAAGACGCTGCGTCTGCACGATGATGTCGATCGCTGAAGCGATCTGCGCCCGAATCGACTCGTGCGTCATGGGCATGCCGGCCATACCGACCATTTGTTCGAGGCGGGATAGCGCATCACGCGGGCTGTTGGCATGGATGGTGGTCATCGAGCCTTCGTGGCCGGTGTTCATCGCCTGCAGCATGTCGAAGGCTTCCTCGCCGCGAACCTCGCCGACGATGATGCGATCCGGGCGCATGCGCAGCGCATTCTTGACCAGCTCACGTTGGCGAACCTCGCCCTTGCCCTCGACATTGGGCGGACGCGTCTCAAGCCGGCCGACATGCGGCTGCTGCAATTGCAGTTCCGCGGCGTCCTCGATGGTGATGAGACGCTCCCTGGCCGGGATATAGCTCGACAAGGCATTGAGCAGTGTGGTCTTGCCGCTGCCGGTGCCGCCCGAAACCAGGATCGACTTTCGCGTCTGCACCGCGATCCGCATCAGGTCGACCATGGGCTGGCGGATCGAGTTGAACGCCATAAGGCGTTCGAGCGAATAGGGATGTTTCGAGAATTTGCGGATCGACACCAGCGGGCCATCCACCGAGATCGGCCGCACCGCGATGTTGACGCGGGAACCGTCATCGAGGCGCGCATCGACCATGGGTGAGGATTCATCGACACGCCTGCCGATATTCGAGACGATCTTATTCACGACGCGCAGCAGATGCGCCTCGTCGCGAAAGCGGATTGAAGTTTCCTCCAGCACGCCGCGACGTTCGATGAAGACGTGATTGTGGGTGTTGATCAATATGTCGGCAATCGAATCGTCCTTGAGCAAGGGTTCGATCGGCCCCAGTCCCAGCATTTCATCAGCGGTGTCGCTGGTCAGCTGATCGAGCTCGCGGGCGTTCAGCGGCACGTTTCGATTGCGAACGAACTCCCGCACGATCGGCCGAATCTCGTTCAGGATCTCATCCTTGGAAGCATTTTCGAGAGCCGTGAGATTGAAGCGGTCGATGAGATGGCGGTGCAGCTCGACCTTGAGGGTCAGGAAATCGTCATTCTGTTCGACTTCCACCGCGGGAGCGCTTGCCGATCCGTTAGAAGCCGCGATGGCTGGCGCCGGCTGCAGCGCTCGCTGTTCATTCGATCCTTTGATGAAGCGACCAAGCATGCCGCTCGACCCCCTGCGATTTCCCCGTCATCGAAACTAAGCGTTAACCACGAGGGGCACAAGCGCCCGCGGGACACACTGGACATATTACTTGCGACATAGTTAAGAAACGGATTTCGGGAAATCGTTTTATTTTTGCCTTACTCCAGGCTTACAGACTAAAGTCCTAGGACCTTCGTCCCAGCATGGACGGCCGCACCTCTAAACCACCAGATATAAAGAGTTATGCACGACTCCTAATATGACGAGACGCCGGTACGACTGCGGCGGAATTATGAATGAATGGTTAAGATCACTTGAAAATCAAGGCGAATCAAGCTGTTGTCGAAAATGAAAGAGTTCCGAATCGAGTATTGAAAGGTTAAGGGACTGTTAATCCGTTTGACTTGGCTTTTTTGCCGGACCTAGGATTGAACGTGACGGGGGATGCTTGGGTATGGGGTTCATCCTTAGCTCGTCTCGTCGGGTTCAAACCTCCAAAGGGAGAAATTGGCATGAAGAAGCTCATGACGATGGCCCGGCAGTTCCGCGACGACGACAACGGCGCTGCTATGGTCGAATATTCCATCCTGGTTGGCATCATCGCCGGCGCAGCGATCCTTGCGATCGTCGCCATCGGTCTGTGGGTCACCGGACGCTTTACGGGCCTGTGCAGCATTTTGAACGGCCACGGCGTGGTCGCGGGTGGCGGCACCGGCACGTGCAACGCTGGCGCCGGTACCGGTACCTGAGCTTATTCCATCAGGCCCGGGCCAATGGGTCCGGGCCTGGCTGGTTGGGTTTCAACCCTGCCATGAGGAGAATTCAAATGGAAAAGCTCATCGGTATGGCCAAGCAGTTCCGCGATGACGAAACCGGCGCTGCGATGGTCGAATATTCCATCCTGGTCGGCATCATCGCCGGCGCCGCGATCCTCGCGATCGTCGCCATTGGCCTATGGGTCAGCGGACGCTTCACGAACCTATGCGGCATTATGAATACTTCCGGTATCGGCACCTGCAACGCGGGTGCAGGAACGGGAACCTGACGCAGACATCAGGCCCGGGTTTTCGGGCTCGGGCCTGATGCGGTCGGTGGGGCTTACGACTAAGTATTTGCAGGCTTTTTTGGGGTTGGGGCTATGCGTGCAAACACAATCATAATGATTATCCTCGCCTGTGTGTTCGGCGTTCTGGCGGTTGTACTTGCCAATATCTGGCTCGCCAACCAGCGCAGCGCGTTGGCCCGGTCCGAAGGTGTGAAACGCGACACGGTGGTGGTGGCGGCAGTGCCGCTGAAATTCGGCGACACGCTGACCGCCGACAAGCTTCAGGAAATCGCCTGGCCCGCGGGCGCCGTTCCGGCCGGTGCCTTCAAGACGACCAAAGACCTGCTGGCCGGCCAAGGCAGCAAGCAAGCCCTGCAAACGATCGGCGTCAATGAACCTGTTCTTGCCGGCAAGATCACAGGCCCGGGCCAGCGCGCAACGCTTTCAGCGGTGCTCGGCGAAGGCATGAAGGCCGTTTCCATCAGGGTCAACGACGTGCTGGGCGTCGCCGGCTTTGTCTTTCCCGGTGACCGGGTCGACGTGCTGCTGACGCGCACGACGCAGGACGGTGGCGTGCAAAAGAGTTTCGTCGATGTGCTGCTGCAGAGCGTCAAGGTTCTCGCCGTCGACCAGGTTGCCGATGAGAGCAAGGACAGCCCGACTGTCGTCAAGGCGGTCACCGTCGAAGTCAACACAAAGGACGCGCAGAAACTGACTCTGGCTGCCGGCGCAGGGCAGCTGTCGCTGGCACTTCGCCAAGCTGCTGCCAGCAACGGCGAGTCGACAGAGCGCGTTACCCTCTCAGACCTGACCGGCGACACTCCCGAAGATGTCGCCAAACGACAGGCCGAACTCGAGAGGCAGAAGGCCGCCGATGCCGCAGCCGCTGCGGACCGCAAGCGCGCCGAGGACGAGCGCAAGCGTTCGGACGAAAAGATAGCCGGTTTGGCCCAGGCCGTCGAACGGGTAGGCAACAAACTCGACGACTTGAGCAAGGTCAAGCCGGCCCCGGCTGTGGCATCTGCGCCGCAAGGGAAGGAAATCGTCAAGGAAGAGATCAAGTATGTACAGCCGGAACCGCCGGCACGGGCGACAATCGGTGTGTTTCGAGGTATAAAGCTCGAAACATATGATGTGCCGCGACAAAAATGAGACCGGCACATTAGGATCTACGGAGTCCGAATCAGCCGGCAAGGGGGTCAGTGTAGATGTGTGTGTTCCGGAAACTGTTGGCGGCCACCGCTTTCGCCTTATCCTGCGCCTTGCTGTCACTGAGTCCCGTGGCGCGCGCCGCTGACCGCAGTATCGACGTGTCGAACCCAACTATCCATCGCCTCTTCGTGCCGGTATCGCAGTCGGTGACGATCCAGGTAAACTCCACTCTGGGCGACATTGTTGTGGGCGACGAAAAGATCGCCGATGCCCAGCCGATGACCGACAAGACGCTCTATGTCATCGGCAAGGGTGTCGGCACCACAACCGTCAATCTGTTTTCCGAAGACAAGCGCTCGCTGGGCACGCTCCAGGTCGAGGTCGGGCAAGACGTCAGCGATATGGCGGCCGCAATCCGCCAGGTGGCGCCCCGGGCCCGCATTGAAATCGGCTCGATCAACGGCAAGATCAGGCTGGGCGGTCATGTCAAGGATGCCGCGACGCTGGCATCCATCGTGGAAGTCGCTCAGCAATATGGCCCCGACGGCATCATCAACTCAGTCATCGTCGACGACAGCCAGCAGGTGAATCTTGAAGTGCGCGTGCTGGAAGCCAAGCGCAACGCCGGCCGCGATCTCGGCGTTTCAATAAAGAGCACCAATCGCAGCGGAACAACCCGCACCGGGACTGGCGACGCTGCCGTCGACGAAGATGGTGTGGTGCTCGGATCTGGGGACCTACTCACCGGCCTCTTGTCGAACACCAATCCTTTCGCGGCACTGATAACCCGCGTCGTCGACAGCAACATCAAGGTCGATCTGATCATCGAGGCGCTCGAGGCCAAAGGCGTGGTGCGCACGCTGGCCGAACCGAACCTGACCACGCTTTCCGGCGAGCCGGCCAGCTTCAATGCCGGTGGCCAGGTGCCCATTCGCAGCGTCAACAATGATGGCGAGGTGCAAATCGAGTACAAGCAATTCGGCGTCAATCTTCTGTTCACGCCGGTCGTGCTCGACGACAGCAAGATCCATATCAAGCTGGCGCCGGAAGTGAGCGACCTGACCGGCTTCACCAGCGCCGGCGACCCGATCTTCACAAACCGCAAGCTGGAGACCGTTGTCGAGTTGCGCGATGGCCAGAGCTTCGCGGTCGCGGGCTTGTTGTCCAGCAAGAACACCAGGCTGCAGAACCAGGTGCCATGGCTCGGCCAGGTGCCGATCGTCGGCGCGCTGTTCAGGAATTCGAGCACCCAGAAGGAAGAGACCGAGCTTGTCGTCGTCGTCACGCCGCACCTCGTGCGACCGGTCAAGCCCGGGCAACAACTGGAAACGCCTTTCGACAAAACGAAGCCATCCAATGACCCGGAGCTTTTCCTGCTCGGTCAGCTCGAAGTCAGCAAGGACATGATCCGCAAATATGAGCTGGGCGAAGGCGTCACCGGCCCCTATGGCCACATGCTGGATGTGAAATCGAAGGACAAGATGCTCTATGTCAAGAAATAAGCTCTTGCTCGTCATTCTGTGCAGCGGCCTGCTTGCAGGTTGTGCCGCTGACTATCTCAATAATTACGACACGATGACCTTGGCGTCGGGTGATACGCAGAAAGCCAATTCGCTGCTGCAGACAGTAGACCCGTATAACCCGGCTTCGAACAACACGAAGATCGAAGACGACGGCGAGCGTGCGGTGGGCGTCGTCAAAAGCTACAGGATTCCGCCACCCCCGCCGCCATCGACGAATATGACTGTCAATGTCGGGCCGTCGGGCGTGACCAACGGAGCGAATTAGCAGAAGGATGCGGTGCGCGGGCCATACGAGGGGTGGAGCGCGAAAGAGTAGAGAGTAGGGCCATGTTGCGGACCATTCGCGCGTTCTGGCACGATCAGAGGGGAATAGCGCTGATCCTCGTCAGCGTCATGCTGCCGGCGATCATCGGTTTCTCATTGCTGGCGATCGACATGAGCAGGATGAACAACCTGCACAACGACCTCCAGAAGGCCACCGATGCGCTGGCACTTGCCGCCGCAGCGGAGTTGAACGGCAGATCCGATTCGTGGACTCGGGCCGAGAACGCCCTTGCGAATCTGGTTTCCAACAGCACTACATTCTCCGATGCAGGTTTCGTTACGCTGCCGAGCACCGGTAGTACCACTGTCAATCCAACCTATTCCGCGTGTCGGTCAAGAGGGCAGATTTCGTGGTGTTTCCTCGCCAGTATCCCGGCCAATGATTCCAGCCCCATTACGTCAGCTAACTATGCAGCGTCGGCAGTTCTGACCCGTTTTATCCAGGTTAGCGCCCAGCCTGAAACGTTCACGTCGATTTTCCCGGTCTCGGTCTCTTCCTCAGGAAGTGCGACCGACACCAGTTACAATATCAGCGCCGTCTCAGTGGCCGGTTTTACCTCTGGCGTCTGCAACTACACGCCCGTGTTTATCTGCAACCCGTTTGAGATGGTGAACGGCACCAATACGGCCGGCGGCGTCACCCTCGAGCAGGCCGCTGCCGATCCGGCAATTCGTCGCCGGCTCATCGAGCTACGAACGGTGGGCAACAATGCTGCCTACGGGCCGGGCAATTTCGGCTTCCTTCAACCACCCGAGAACGTCGGCAATGGCGCGCAGGGTCTTGCCGAGACAATCGCCACCTCGACGCCGCTCGGCTGCTATTCGGCCGAGGGCGTAAGCACCAAGACCGGCCAGAACACGGGTCAGGTTCAAGACGCCTTCAATGTCCGTTTCGGCATCAGGGCCAACGGCAGCGCCTACAACAGCGCGGTATACGGCCCAGCCGCCAATGTCCGGAAAGGGGCGATATCGGGGGGGAATGGGAACGGCAATGGCGGCAATCAATGCCCTACCTACAACCAGTTGACGTTTGGCTCGCCCAATATGGGCCTGCCTCGGGATGCCACCACGCCCTATATGGGCGGGCGGATGGGCGATGGAAATTGGGACCTCTCTGGCTATTGGAGCACCAATTTCGGCTCCGTCAGCCATCCATCGTCATGGGATACCAGCGCGCCGACCCGCTACGATGTTTATAGATACGAGATTGCAAACGGTCTGGTTGGAACAGCCTCGGCGGGCGGCGAAGTGGGGACGCCAGAAAACGCTTGTCAGCCACCGGTGACCTCGGTCGATCGGCGGTTGCTCTATGGCGCGATCCTCGATTGCCAGGCGCTTCAGGCGGCGGGGAACAACCTCAACGGCAACAGCACCAACCTTCCGGTTGAAGCCTTCGCCAGCTTCTTCCTCACCGAGCCAGTCGCGTCCGCCTCGGTCGGAGCGTCGGTCATGGTGGAACTGGTCGACATAACCGGTCGCGGCGGACAGGGAACGCTCGACAATTTCCTGCGCGACGAACCCCAGCTTTATCGGTGATGGCGATGTCGAGCTGGTTGTCCCGCATCTTGAACCGCTTTCGCCGCGACGAGCGCGGCACGGTGATTGTGGAGATGAGCATCGTCGCGCCGTTGATGCTCATCCTGTCGGCGGGCGTGTTCGAGTTCGGCAACCTCATCCACGACAAGCTGCTGATGGAGGCCGGACTTTCCGACGGAGCCCGTTTTGCCGCGCGCTGCAACAGCGCGCTGTACACCAACGCTGGACTCACGATCGACTGCGCGGACACCGCCACCAACATCGCCGTTTTCGGCAATCCGGCGGGAACCGGCAGCCCGCGCCTCTACCTCTGGCAAAAATCCGACGTCACGATTTCCATCGCAGACCCCGCTACCTGCAGAAACACGGTCGACGTCAACGGCAACGTCATGTACCTCTCAACCACGTCGCAGGTCTGTATTGTGACGGCTTCCGGCTCTTATCCCTACAGCGTCCGCGACAGCATCGGGTTGCTGTCGCTGCTCAATATCAGTTCGATCACGCTCGGGGGAAGCCATCAGGAGCGGTTGATCCGATTTTGATGATGTTGACGCGGTTCGTGAAATCCGAGGACGGAGCAACGATGGTCGAGATGGCCATCGCCCTGACGCTGCTGCTCGTGCTAACGTTGGGTTTCGTTGACTTTGGCTATGCCTTCTTTCAATGGAACGCGGCGACAAAAGCCGTGCAGGTCGGCGCCCGGCTGGCATCCATTTCCGATCCGGTTGCCACGGCTCTTCTAACTGCCGCACCGACATCAACTCCTGGCGCGCCGGTGGTCGCTGGCGCCTATGGGCCGTTCGTCTGCAGCTACACCGGAAACACAGGCTCGTGCACCAACGGTGGTGCATTCAGCGCCGCCAATTTCAGCCGCGTCTTCCGCGGCGACACCGCAAACACCAATGACGACGCGTGCCCTGCTTTGGGGGCCAATCAGCGACCTGGCATGTGCCACTACTTCCCGGGGTTGCTGCGCAGCAACGTTGCGGTGGCTTACACTGCCACCGGACTCGGCTACCAGACCAGGCTTGGCGGTCCGGTGCCGACAATCACCGTCAGCCTTCAGAACATGAACTTCCAGTTCTTCTTCCTAGGCGGATTGCTCGGGTTCAACAACATCACAGTGCCCTCCATGCTGAGTACTGTAACCGGCGAAGATTTGAAGAGTACGTTCCCATGAACGCCATCGACACCAGAGTGCTGCCCACGAAACGCAAGCAGGTCGCCCTGTTTTCTTCCGACGCTAACTTCACGCGCGACGTGACGACACGGGCGGCTCGACGCGCTGGCGATCTATGACGTCAAGGTTCGGAGGCGGTCGAGTTTCTGAAAGGGCCGCCGGTCGACGCGCGGCCGGGCATCATCATCCTCGATCTCGGCGGCGGCGAACTGCTCGGCAACAATGCGCTGGTCGAGGCGCGCTCGGCCTGGGCGTCGATGCCGCTGATCGCGGTCTCGGGCGAGCTGACCTCCGAGCAGACGCGGGTGCTGGTGCGCATGAACGCGTCGGACTGGCTGCACAAGCCGCTCGACGCCAAGGAACTGCTCAACGCCGTCACCTTCCACGACACCGGCAGCCAGGGCACCAAGAGCCGGATCATCACCTTCATTGCCGCCAGCGGCGGCGCCGGCGCGACCACGCTTGCGCTCTCGGCGGCGGAGCATCTCGCCTCGAAATCGGCCGAGCGGGCGGCCTCGACCTGCCTCGTCGACCTCGACTTCCAGAGCGCCAATTGCGGCGCCTATCTCAACCAGTTCAACCAGTTCGACCTTGCCGGCATCATCGGCCAGCCGGACCGGCTCGATGTCGAGCTGATGGACGTCATCAAGCTTTCGCGGCCTTCCGGGCTCACGCTCTATTCCTTCGAGCGGCCGCAATTGCCGTTCGAGCCGCATGGCGCCGATTTCGTCTTCCGGCTGCTCGACCTCGTGGCCTACCGCTTCGACGACATCGTCATCGACCTGCCGAACATCGAGACGCCATGGCACGATTCGGTGCTTAGGACGAGCGACGAGATCTTCATCGTCTTCGAGCTCAACGTCGCGTCCTTGCGGCAAGGCAAGCGGCTCTACAAGAAGATCCGCGAGTTGCGCGGCAACGGCGTCTCGATCACGCTGGTCGCCAACAAGCACAAGCGCAAATGGTTCGGCAACCACTTCTCGCGCAGCGAGCTGGAGAAGATCTTCAAGGCGCCGCACATCAAGTCGCTGGCGCTGGACAACGCGCTTCTCACCGACGCGCTGAACCGCGCCATCCTGCCTTCCGAGGTGGACGGGCGGGCCCGCTTCAACAAGGACCTGAAGCGCATGTTCAAGGAGCGGCTGGACAATGCCCAGCGCTAAGCGCCGCATTGCTGCGAGCGTGGCGGGCGCGTGCCTGGCTGGCATCGCGCTGGTGTCGGCCTGCGGTTTCGCGGAAGCCGGATCGGGCCTGCCGCCGCTTCCCGCCATGGGACCCAGCCTGCGCAAGGCGGTCGCCTTCCAGACCGGCGAGCAGCCAGGCACGATCATCATCCGCAAGACCGAAAAGGCGCTCTACCTGGTGACGAGCCCGGGCGAGGCGCTGCGCTACCAGATCAGCGTCGGGCGCGACGGGTTCGGCTGGACGGGGACGGTCAAGGTCGCATCCAAGACCGAATGGCCGCAATGGCGTCCGCCCAAGGAGATGCGCGCCCGCCAGCCGGAACTGCCGGCGATGGTGCCGGCCGGCCCCTACAATCCGCTCGGCGCCAGGGCGCTCTATCTCTCGCGCGACGGGCGCGATACGCTCTATCGCATCCATGGCACCAACGATCCCAAGGGTGTCGGCTTTGACGGCACGTCCGGATGCTTTAGACTGACGAATACCGATGTGATCGATCTCTTCAAGCGCGTGGCGGTGGGCGCAAAGGTGGTGGTTGAATGACGATGATCAGCGTACCGGACGTTCCGGCAATCGAACTCGGCGAGCAGGAAAAGGCGCCCGGCAAGCCGAACCGGGCGAGAATAATCGGCGCCGTCGCGGTGGGTGCCGCGCTCGTCACCGCCGTCAACGTGACGGCCGCCGTCTATCTCTATCGCGGCGTCAACGATCTTCGGGCGATGGAGACGCGATTGGAGCAGCTTGGCCAGTTCGAGCAGCGGATCGGCGCCCGCATCGACACGGTCAACAACGGCTTCCAGAGCCGGTTCGAAACGCTGGACCGGCAGTTGCAGGCGAGTTTCGGCCAGATCAACAGCAACCTGGCCAAGCTGGAGCAGGGCCAGCCGGTCGCCACCGAGACGGAGACGCCTCGCGCGCCAGAACCCAGTTTCGCAGGCACGACCGTGGCGGAGGCGTCCGCGGTCGAGAACCCAGCCGAGCCGGACAACGCCTCGCCGATGTTCAAGCGGAAGGTCGCGCCGCCTGGACCCAACCCGTCCTACCAGCGCATCCAGCAGGCGGACGGCAAGGTCTATTACAAGAAGATCAACTGACCTCGCGCTGGATGCCAGGCTAAATTAGAAGTCGCGCTGGAGCGCCAGGATGCGGACGGCGCGGGCTTCCGTGCGAAGTTTCGCCTCGCGCAGGAAAGCGACATGGCAATAGGCGCAGGCCGCGAGGCCAAGGCACAGCACCAGGCTGTTCTTCCAGCTGAAGTCGATCGCCAGCGAGAACTGCAAACCGCGCGGCGCGGTGAAGGTGGCAATCGTGCTCGCCGTTTCGGCATGGCTGCCGACCGCGATCATCAGCCCGGCGAACAGCATGGCGGCATGGTTGGCGAGGAAAAAGCCGGCGGACCTCTTCGCCCGGCAGGCCATCCAGCAGGCGGCCGACGCGGCGAGGATGATGGCTGCGTCGAGAGCCATCGAGCCGCCGAGATAGAAGTCCACCTGCTGCCAGAACATCGTCGAGAAGGGCCGCAGCTCGAGCCAGACGCGCCACATCGCGGGGCTCGCCGAATAGGTTCCGAGAAGGAATGTCGCCGTCCGCTCCGCCGCCAGCAGGAACAGCATGAGCGCCGGGAAGGCAAAGAGCAGTGTCGGCTTGCGCGTCATGTCATCCCCTCGACAACCGATGCTTGAATGTAGGCCGCATTGGTTGCGCGAGGCTTAACGCAACGCCTTGCTTTTCAAGCAATGTCGCCAGTGCCTAATGTATGATCCGGTGAAACGATGGGGCGCGCTTGTGGGCGAGGTGAAATCGACCGGCCGGCTTGCCACGATGCTGGGCGGCCTCGGGCTGGTCGCCGGCGCACTGATGATTGCCGGGTCCAGGCACTGGTTGCCGACCACCCTCCCCTCCTATCCGCCGACCCCGGAGGCAGGCGAAGCGCGATCTGCCCCTCGCCTCCCCGTTCCTGACGCACGGCCCGGCCAGCCGGCGCGCCGGATCGCCGAGGATCTCATCGCGCCGCCGCCGCTCGACGCGGCGGGCATCGAGCGTATCGGGGCCCGCCCGCCGCTTGGTGAGCTTGGGCTCGCCTCGCCGCCGAAGACGGCAATGCCGCAGGACTGGCGTGAGACGCTGCTTTATCGTCCGGTCGCCGTCTCGTCAGCGGTCTTCGAAGCCATGGGACGCCGGGTCATCATCAGCGGCGCGGTCGATATCGACCCCGACAGGACCTGCTCGTTCGGCGACGCCGTCTGGCCCTGCGGCCAGCGCGCCCGCGCCGCCTTCAACGCCTGGCTGCGCGGCCGGGCGCTCAAATGTGTCCTGCCGCCCGATGGCGATCGCTTCGCCATCGCCGCTCCCTGCAGGCTCGGCAAGCAGGATGTCGGCGCCTGGCTCGTCGCCAATGGCTGGGCGATGGCGACGCCCGGCGGACTCTACGGCAAGGCCGAGGCCGTGGCCCGGGGCGCCCAGATGGGCATCTTCGGCCCGCCGCAATAGGCCATCCCACGAAAGGCGCGTGACGGCTTTCCGTTCGGAATTGCGTAATAACGGAATGGTTAAAAAAGTTCGGCGAGTCTACCAAACGCCGAGCTGCGACCGAATCGGATCGTCGAAGCGAACCCGGGCCGCGGCCGCTGACGAATGCCCATCCAACGCCGCCCACGGAGAAAGACGCTGAATTCCTTCAAATTGTAGGCCCCGCTGAAACAGAAATCGTAACACCCCGCCTTTAAGCCAATGCATCCAACAGGAGATTGGCCAGTGAGCACGAAAAACGAGACTGCACCGGCAGGGGCCTGGAAGCATGTCCTTTGGCTGTCCCTGCTCGGCACCGCCGCCTGCGTGGGTCTGTCGCTCGGCCTCAACTATCTGCTCCTGCTCAGCGACGTGCTGACGCCGTTCGGCCGCAGCATCATCACGGCCGCGCTTCTGCCTATCATCATCGGTCTGCCGCTTTTTGCCTTGCTCGGCTGGAGAGAGGTCGAGCTCCGCCGTTACCGGCAGGAACTCACAAGGTCCGGCACCTACGATCGCCTGACGGGCTGCCTCAACGGGGCGGTGTTCACCTCGATGGTCGACAGACGGGCGGCGAGACCGTCCGGCCCGCGCTCCGGCGCCTTTCTCGTCATTCACCCGGAGCATCTTGCATCGATCAATTTGCGCTTCGGTCTTGGCTGGGGCGACGAGGCCTTGCGGCTCATCGCCTCGGCCATCAAGTCCTCGTTGCGCAAGGACGACCTGATCGGGCGCATCGGAAACTCGATGTTCGGTGTTTTCCTCCCCGGCGCGACGAAGCAGGACGCCAAGGAGATCGGCGAACGCGTTCGAGACGCGGTCGGACAGATCTATTTCGCGCCGAAAGGCGACAAGGACGTGCTTGCCATCCGCGTCGGCGGCGTTGTCTTCGAGCATGAACTGGCGTTCGAGGACATGTTCCGGTCGGCGGAAGAACTCCTGTTGGAGGCCCAGGACGAGACCGACCTGGCATTGTCGCATATCAGCAACTGACGCTGCGGGCGGAACCCCAACGGCCTCCGCGGGCGACAATTCCGCGGCACATCGTTCTTCAAAAAGCGGCCTGGTCGTTTTACCTCAGATGCCGCCCATGCAGAGATACTTCATCTCGAGGTAATCCTCGAGGCCGTGGCGGGAACCCTCCCGCCCGATGCCTGACTGTTTCACGCCGCCGAAGGGCGCGGCTTCCGAGGACATGCGTCCGGTGTTGATACCGACCATGCCATATTCCAGGGCCTCCGCCACACGCCAGACCCGCTTCAGGTTGGAGGCATAAAAATAGGCGGCGAGGCCGTAGATCGTGTCGTTGGCTTCACGCACGACCTGATCCGCATCCTCGAAGCGGATGACCGGGGCCAATGGCCCAAATGTCTCCTCTTGCGCCACCGTCATTGCGCTGGAAATATCGGTAAGGACGGTCGGCTGGAAAAAAGTGCCGTCTCTGCCAATCCGACCGCCGCCGCACCGGATCGCACCGCCTTTTCCAACGGCATCGGCGATATGGGATTCGATCTTGGCGAGCGCCGGCCTGTCGATCAGCGGGCCGATGGCGACATCGGGAACGAAACCGTCGCCGACCTGAAGCTGGCGAACCCGTTCCACGAATTTATCGACGAACTCGTCATGAACGCCCGACTGCACGTAAAGGCGATTCGCCGAAACGCAGGTCTGGCCGGCATTGCGGAACTTCGCCTGGATCGCCCCGTCCACGGCGGCATCTATGTCGGCATCGTCGAAGACGATGAAAGGCGCATTACCGCCCAGTTCGAGGCTGACCTTCTTGATCTGGTCCGAGCACTGGCGCATCAGCAGGCGCCCGACCTCGGTCGATCCGGTGAAGCTGATCTTGCGCACTTTGGGATTGTGGCAGAGCTCACGCCCCACCGCGGCGCCCTCGGAGGCATAGACAAGGTTCACGACACCGTCGGGAAAACCGGCCGCGGCGGCGAGCGCGAACATGGCGCCCGCGACAAGCGGCGTCTGCTCGGCGGGCTTCAGCACGATGGCGCAGCCCGCCGCCAGCGCCGGCGAGATCTTGCGCGCCACCATCGATGCAGGAAAATTCCATGGCGTGATCGTGCCGACGACGCCGATAGGCTGCTTGATCACCAGCATGCGGCGGTCCGTCGATGGCGCCGAGATCGTCTCGCCATAGATACGATTGGCCTCCTCGGCGTACCATTGCAGGTAGGCGGCCGCATGGGAGACCTCCGATCTGGCTTCGGCAAGCGGCTTGCCCATCTCGGCGGTGAGGATAGCCGCGAGATCGTCGGTGTGGGTGACGATCGACTGATGCCAGCGCCACAAGATTTCGCTGCGCTCGCGGGCGGTCAGCGCTGCCCATTCGGCCTGAGCGACATAGGCCTTGTCAATCGCCGCGCGCGTCTCCTCGACGCCCATGTCGGGAAGTTCCGCAAGCAGTTCGCCGGTCGATGGATTGAAGACCTCGAACGTACGCCCGCCAGCCGGTGTGCCAAGCGCCGGCACACGGTCGATCGCGGCAAACAGGTCGGGGGATTTCAGGTGCCGGATCATCGGCAGGCACAGGGGCAATACCGGTCTCCTCCTCGAGCAGCTTGATGGTTGTCAATGGCGCCAACGTGTATGCCGCGCATCCACGCCTCTCATAGGGCCTGGGAAGGACGGCGGTAGACCCACCGTTGGAGCCAGCGTCACAATTGTCTCGCGGAGCCAAGTTTAGGCGAATCGTCCCTCGACCTTGCTTGGATTTCCGGTTGCGTTAGCATAGCAACGAATTAGCCATGCCTGAAAAGCCGGATTTCGCTGAGGGGGCGAAATTTCATGGAGATGCAGCAGGTCCGATATTTTCTGGCCCTATCCAGCACGTTGAACTTCACCAGAGCGGCCGAGGAGTGCAATGTCACTCAGCCCGCGCTGACGCGAGCCATCAAGACGCTGGAGGAGGAGCTAGGCGGAGAGCTTCTTCGTCGTGAACGCCAGCATTCCCACTTGACCGAGCTTGGCCGGCGCATGCTGCCCTTGCTGCAGCAGTGCTACGACGCGGCGACCTCTGCCAAGTCACTAGCCAAGGCAGTGCAAAGCAGCGACGTCGCGCCTCTCAACGTCACGATTTCGAACAGCATCAATATTGCGCTGCTGGTTTCGCCGTTCACCGAGCTTTTTCGGGCCTATCCCGGCGCGCATCTCAAAATCCACCGCGGCTCGCCGGCGGCTGTGGTAGAGGCGCTCAAGAATGGTGAGGTCGAATTGGCCGTTGCCGGTCCGCTGGGCCAGGTTTGGGATCGCCTCGACACCTGGTCACTTTTCCAGGAGGGGATCGAGCTCGCCGTGAATTCCGATCATCCGCTGGCGCGCCGCAACGAGGCCGACGTCGCGTTGGCTCAGCTTGCCGCCGAACCCGTGCTCAGCCGGATCGATTGGGAGACAAGCGAAGAGCTGTCGCGCTGCCTTTCCGCAAAAGGCTATTCGCCTCGGACTGCACATGAAGTGGAGACCGACCAGGACCTTCTTGCGTTGCTCGAGGCCAATGCCGGGGTCGGCTTTGTCTCGCTTACGGCACCCCGATCCGCGAACATCCGCCGGCTCAAGCTCCGCGATCTCGACGTTTCGCGGATCGTTTCCGTCTATGCGGTTGCCGGCAGGCAGCGCTCGCCGGTCGCGACGACGCTGCTCAACCTATTGAGATCGGCCGACTGGTCATCCTTCGGCGTCAGCGAGCCCGCCTGAGGGCGGCGATCAAGTCGTCAATATCCATCCGACGGCGGTAGTCCGGATCGACGAAGCGATCGGTGATGATCCCGTTCGTTCCGACGATGAAGGTTGCGGGTATCGGCAGAAACCAGCTGCTGTTGCCCTGGTAGCTCGGCAGATCAAAACCAACCCCCATCAGCCGCTCCATCTCGGCTCCGACCCAGATCGCAAGGTTGAGTGACAGGGCATAGCCGTTATCCATGTCGATCAGGAACGGAAACTGCGCGCCGACCGCGGCCTTCATGGCTTTCGCGAATTTGCGCCGCTCCGGCATGATCACGACCACCTGGCCTCCCAGTTCCGCGATCTGGCGCTGCACCTCGACAATGCCGATGGCGTTCACGCGGCAATAGGGACACCAATGCCCGCGCTGGAAGGTGACGACGGCTGGGCCCTTTGCAAGCATCTCTGCCAGGCTGACAAGCTTGCCCTCGTCGTCGGGCAGCAGGAACCCCGGCATGACTTCGCCGGCAACCGGAGCCATGGCGCCGGCTCCCAGCTTCTCCAGGCGATCCACCAATCGGTCCACGGCGTCCGCAAATTCGGAATTCAGGCGTCGGACCGCCGCGGCAACTACCGCCAGCCGTTCGTTGAGAGGCGCATCAAGTTCGATGGCGGCCTGGACGGATTGCTCGAATGTCATTGCCTCGGCGGCCATTTCTGCACTTTCACACGTCGCCCGCAGCCTACCACCGAAGCCCCTCGGCATTTAGCATGCTTTTCCTGCATGGTTTCGATGCCCCACGTGCATCGATGCATGCCAGGTTCATGTTCCATTCGCCGCCTCGGATCGGCGCGTTACATCATATTCCTGATATCCGCTGAAAAAGTCGGGAACCCGTAGACCATCTCGGACAGCGCCCGCGCCGGGATGCCGTGCTTCATAGCCAGCGCGAAGATGTGGATCAGCTCCTCGCCGGCATGGCCTACCAGATGTGCCCCGACAATCCGATCTGTCGTCTCCTCGACGATGATCTTCGACCATGCGACCGCCTCCGCATAGGTCCTGGCGGAGAGCCAGCCTTGCATGTCGTTCACATGGATCTTGACGTGAAGGCCCCGTTCCCTCGCCTTGGCTTCGGTCAGTCCGACGCTTGCCACAGCCGGGATGCTGTAGAGCGAGGCTGGGATATGACTGTAATCGGGTCGATGCTTCGGTCCGTCGACGATGTTGCGGCCGACGATCCCGCCTTCATAGGTGGCTATCGGCGAAAGCTGCGGGGAGTTCCACACCGCGTCGCCGCAGACATAGACATCGGGATTGGAGCGCGAGCGCAGGTGATCGTCGATTTCGATACGGCCCTCTCGGTGCACGATGACACCGGCCCCAAGATCGAGGCCCTCGACATTGGCCACGCGTCCGGCGCAGTTGACGACCCGATCCGCGTCCACCAGGCATTCGACGCCGTCTTTCACGAAACTCACCCGCAGTCGTCCGTCGGTCTCGTCGATCCTCTTGACCCACGCCATGGTATGGATGCTGATGCCGAGCCGCTCGCTCTCGCCACGCAGTTGGGCAACGGCATCCTCGTCGAAGCCTGCGAGAAGTTGCGGCAGGGCCTCGAGGATCGTCACGTCGACGCCGGCACGCGCATAGACATGCCCCAGTTCGAAAGCGATGACGCCGCCGCCGATGAACACCACCGCACGCGGCAGCACAGAATCGCTCAGCACATCGTCGGAAGTCGTCAGATGCTCGGCGCCCGGGATCGACAGCGGACGCGGCTTAGAGCCGGTGGCGATGACGATGTTCCTGGCTTCGAGTTCTCGGCCATCGACACGGATCGCGTTGCTGCCGATGAATGAAGCTTGGCCGGAGACGACATCGACCCCGCGCTTGGCCATCAATCCGGACAGTCGAGATGGGATGTCCCTGATGATCTCCTTTTCCCGTTCGATCAAGGCTCGCCAGTCGAGCCTTGGCCTATCGACCTTGATCTCATGTCTGCCGGCCCTTTCGATCTCGTCGAGCGCGTGGGCCGCGGCGACCAAGACCTTCTTCGGCGTGCAGCCGCGATTGGGGCAGGTGCCGCCGAGATCGCGGGCCTCAATCATCGCCACGGAAAGGCCGGCGGCGCGCGTCGCGACCGTGACACCCATTCCGGCGTTGCCGCCGCCGAGGATCACCACATCATATTTTTCCATCGCGCCGCCTCCGCGCTAGGCGCGTCGCGTCGAAACGGATTCGATCGACGCGCTTCAAGTCTTTGTTTCGATGCATGTCGCTCTCCCAAAACCGCTGCACACTTTTGGGCGACATGCGTTCTTTGTTTTGATGCATGTCGTTTTCCCAAAACCGCTCCGCACTTTTGGGCGACATGCATTCTTTGTTTGATGCATGTCGTTCTCCCAAAACCGCTGCACACTTTTGGGCGACATGCATCAGTGAAGCTTGATCCGCGGTCTGGCGCGCCTGACGATCATCTCGCCGATCGAAGCCAGTGCCGTCTTCGCGAGGCCGTGCACTGCCTTGAGATGCATCTTGTGCAGCGAGCGATAGGCAAGCCTCGCAACGAGACCTTCGATCTTCAGTCCTCCGATCAGGCTGCCGAACGCACCGTAGTCGGCGAGCGATACGAGGGAACCATAGTCGCGGTAGCGATAGGCCGGCACAGCCTGCCCCGCGAGACGTGCTGCAACCACCTTCGCCATGTGGTCTGCCTGCTGATGGGCTGTCTGAGCTCGGGGCGGCAAGGCGCTGTCATCGCCCGGGAGCACGCAGTTCGCGCAGTCGCCAATCGCGAATACATTCTCATCGCCGACCGTCCGCAAGGTTTCGTCGATGATCAGGCGGTTGATACGGTCGGTTTCGAGACCATCGAGGTCTTTCAGAAAATCCGGCGCCTTGATCCCAGCCGCCCAGACCACGAGCTCGGCCGGCAGGAACAGTTTTTCGCCAAGCCGGATGCCGTCTTCCGTGACTTCGGTGACTCTGATGCCGCATCGGATCTGCACACCCAGCTTGATGAGCAGGCGCGCCGAAGCGTGGGCCATATGCTCCGGAAGGGCGGGCAGGATGCGCGGTCCGGCCTCGACGATGGTGATGCGGATCAGCCTCTCGAAATCGATATTGTCGAGATTGTGCGAGGCAATTTCCCGCATCGATTTGTGCAATTCCGCGGCCAGCTCGACGCCGGTAGCTCCGGCGCCGACGATGACGCAGTGAAGCTGTCCAGGCGAAAGCTGCTCGTATTGAGCATTGGCCCGCAGACATGCGTCTATCATGCGCTTGTTGAAACGGGTGGCCTGCTCCGCCGTGTCGAGCGAGATGGCGTGGCGAGCAGCGCCCGGCGTGCCGAAATCGTTGCTGACGCTGCCGACGGCCATGACCAGCGTGTCGTAGCCCAGCACCCGTGGCGGCATGATCTGCCTGCCGTTGTCATCGAAGCTGGGTGCCACGAAGATCTGGCGCTTCGCACGGTCGATGCCGACGACCTCGCCGATACGGTATCGATAGTGGTTGCGGCTGGCATGGGCGATGTATTCGACCGCGTCGTGCGATGCGCTCAGCGCGCCGGACGCCACCTCATGCAGCAGCGGCTTCCAGATATGGGTGCGGCTGCGGTCGACCAGCGTGACGGAAAGCCGCCCCTTGCCGAACTTGCGGCCCAGACGGGTCGCCAGTTCCAGCCCTCCTGCGCCGCCACCGACGATGACCACGCGGTGCAGCGATTTGTCCCGGTGCGAGGGTGTC
Organism: Mesorhizobium sp. M1E.F.Ca.ET.045.02.1.1; assembly: GCF_003952485.1. Lineage (NCBI taxonomy): Bacteria > Pseudomonadati > Pseudomonadota > Alphaproteobacteria > Hyphomicrobiales > Phyllobacteriaceae > Mesorhizobium > Mesorhizobium sp. M1E.F.Ca.ET.045.02.1.1. The sequence goes on along the minus strand of NZ_CP034447.1, from coordinate 3,661,051 downwards.
TCAGGGATCGTGCGGAAAAGCGCTGCGTTATTGGCGAGCACCGCTTCCGGAATGAGCCGCATGCCCGGAGTTATGATCTGCATCGGAATTCTCCGTTCCTTCTCCGGAACCGTTCACTCTTGGGATTCGTGGATGACGATGCCTTGCAGCATGTCGACTTCGCACTCCCACGGCTTTTCCGAGAGGACGCGCTGCCCATGCTCGTATCCCGCCTGCCAGCGAGTGCGAATGCCCGAACGGGTGAAGTCGATGTCCTTGGTATGGTCCTCGCCGTCGAGGCGCGGCGAAAGCAGCCGAACGAGGTGCATGACCGAAGGGCAGCCATAGGAGGCGAGTTCCTTGAACATCGGATCGTCGCGCCGCTCCTCCGGCACCAGTTTCCCCATCTCGCGCACGACGTGCCTGAGCCGATGCAATTGCTCCTGGCGGGCGACGTGGCTTCTGCCACGGCTGGCGTATTGGAGATCCTTCTGTCGCCCCATGACCTGCCAGATCGATTTTGGCTCGGAGCCCCGCGGCTGCCACATATTGACCGCGAAGATCAAAGCATCGCGCCGCGGCCGCGCGTCGAGCACGACCTCTATCGGAGTGTTGGAATAGACCCCGCCGTCCCAGTAGGGTTCGCCATCGATGCACACGGCCGGGAAGGCCGGCGGCAAGGCGCCCGACGCCATGATGTGGGCCGCCGACAGCGGCATCTGACTGCTGTCGAAGTATCTGAGTTCGCTGGTGTTGACGTTGACCGCGCCGACCGTCAATCGCGTATGGCGCCGGTTTAGATAGTCGAAGTCGACTAGGTTGCCGAGTGTCCTCTTCAGAGGATCCGTGGAGTAATAGGAGGCGTTCTCAACGCCCACTTCCCGGTTGATCCCGAACAGGGCGCTCGGGTTGGGTTCGAAGAAACCCGGTATCCCTCGCGTCAGCGTGCCCATGTTGGCAAAGATGTTGCTCGGGACCATCATCCGAAAGAATTCGTCGATTGGACTGCTCCGGCTGACGCCGTCCCAGAATTCCCGCAGCCTGGGCAGGCGATCTTGCGGCTGGTTCCCGGCAATCAGCGCGGCATTGATGGCGCCGATCGACGTGCCGATGACCCAGTCCGGCTCGATACCGCCTTCGACGAGTGCCTGATAAACGCCGGCCTGATAGGCTCCGAGAGCTCCTCCGCCCTGCAGAACCAAAACGGTCTGGCGCTGGGAGGAGACGTTGGCCGCCGGCCCGGCATCCGTCACAGACGCCGACTTCGAGGGATTTCGAATAATATTGTTCATGGCGCTGTCGCTCCTCGTCGTTGGCTTCTAGTGAGCGGTCCAGCCGCCTTCGATCGGCATGATGGCGCCGGTGATCGAGGCCGCGTCGTCCGAGGCCAGGAAAAGGCAGAGCGCGGCAACCTGCTCGACAGTCACGAATTGCTTGGTCGGCTGGGCGGCCAGCAGCACATCCTTGATCACCTGCTGTTCCGTGATCCCGCGGGCCTTGGCCGTGTCCGGGATCTGCTTTTCGACCAGCGGGGTAAGCACGTAGCCGGGGCAAACGGCGTTGACGGTGATGCCCTGTTCGGCGACCTCGAGCGCGACGGTCTTGGTCAGGCCGGCCACGCCATGCTTGGCGGCGACATAGGCGGATTTGTATGGCGAGGCGACGAGAGCGTGGGCGGACGCGACATTGATGATGCGGCCCCATTTGCGCGCCTTCATCGCCTGCAAGGCACGCCGGATCGTGTAGAACGACGACATGAGGTCGATCGCCACGACAGCTTCCCACTTCTCGATCGGGAAATCGTCGATCGGCGCCACGTGCTGAATGCCGGCGTTGTTGACCAGGATGTCGACCGCGCCAAATTCATCAATGGCCTTGTCCATCATCGCGGTGATCGCGCCACCCTTGCTCATGTCGGCATTGTCGTAGCGGACGTGCACCCCGTGGACGGCAGCGACCCTCGACCGGAGCAACTCGATCTCGGCGGCATCACCGAAACCGTTCAGAACGATGTTGCAGCCCTTGGCGGCGAAGGCCTCGGCGATGCCTTGGCCGATACCGCTGGTCGAGCCTGTTATCAGCGCCGTCTTTCCTCTGAGCATCGTCATTTCCTTTTGCTGAAGTCGCCGCCGAATTGACGAGCAAACGGCTGCGAGCAACGGGCTTGCGTGCGCCCAGGTCCGAAATTCTGATCAAGTATGGCGAGCAGCGCGAAGAAGCGGAAATGCCGTTGAGACATGGAATCGATAGCTGACGGTCTGATCGGTGCGTTCGCGATGCAGCCCGCAGGCCGGGTTGTTTGACCTAGGGGCAGCTAGTAAGATCGCCCGGCAACGCGGGTCGTGCGGCATGCACCGACCCAGGGGAAGCGTGCAGTGGAGATCAGCCAGGTCAGATATTTCTTGGCCGTTGCCAAGGAGCTGAATTTCACCAGGGCGGCCGAGCAGTGCAACGTCACGCAGCCGGCGCTTTCGCGCGCCATCAAGCTGCTGGAGGATGAGTTCGGCGGCGCGCTTTTCCACCGCGAGCGCCGCTTCACCCATCTCACCGAGCTTGGCCGCATGGTCGAGACGTATCTCGAGGGCGTTTTCGAGAACTCCCGCCAGGCAAAGCAGATTGCCGAGCAGTATGTGAATTTGAAAAGGATGCCGCTCAGGCTTGGCATCATGAGCACGATCGCTCCGGACGAGATCATCGAGCTGATCGCGGCCGTCCGTGGGCATCACCCCGGCGTGGAGCTTCACCTTTGCGATTCAGACGCCGTGAATCTTCGAAAGAGATTGCTCGAAGGCGATCTCGAGGCCGCCATCTATGCATTGCCGTCGGACGTTCCCGACGAGGAGGTTCACTCCCTTCCGCTGTTTCGCGAGCAGATGGTGATGGCGGTTCACCTGGCTCACCGGCTGGCGAACCAGCGGGTCGTGCGGGTGAAGGACATGAGCAATGAAAGTTATATTCACCGCAACAACTGCGAATTTGCCGGCTACGCGGATGCCATCCTTGCCCAGCAGGGCGTTACCGTCAGTCCGGTCTACTGGAGCGATCGCGACGACTGGACGCTCGCCATGATCGCTGCCGGGCTCGGTTTCGGTTTCATGCCAGAGCACACCGCCAAGCACCCGGGTGTTGTGGCCCTGCCGATCACCGAGCCGGAATTCTGGCGCGACGTCAATCTTGTCACCGTGCGCGGCCGCAAGCATTCGCCGGCGGTCGGCGCCCTAGTCCGCGAAGCGACCCAGAAGAAATGGTTCGGCGAGCGGGCAAACGCGTTGTCCGCCGCCGAATGACCTGGCTGTGCAAGGCTGACAGCGTCGAAGCGCCGAAGCATTTGGGCGCCTCGCGCCGGTCAGTTCTTCCTGATGGACGACGTGACGGACTGGATCACCTCGGTCGCCATCTTGAACTGCGCCTGCCGGTCGGTAATGCCATGCCGCTTCGCAATCCAGTCGAAGTCGCTATAGGCGGCGTAAACCTGCCCATCGGGCGTCTGGTAGACCAGCACGCGCACCGGCCAGTCCAGGCCCGCCTCGGGATTTGAGGTGATGAACGTCGTGCCGAGCGCCGGATTGCCGAACATGACGAGCCGCGACGGCCTGACATCGTTGCCGGCCTTGTTGCCGAGCTTTGCCTGGTCGATCACGCCAAAGAACATGATGCCCTTCTTGAGGACGTCCTTCTTGATGCGGGCCACGGTCTCGGCGACGGAATAGCCGCTCTTGATAGTGACGACCCCGTCGGAAGCGGCTGCCGGCAAGACAACTGTCATCAGCACGGCGGCACCGGCAATCATGGTTTTCAGGTAGGCTCTCATCGCATTCTCCTTGGTTGCTGAGTTGGCTATGGATTGAGTTTCTCGGGTGACCTCCGGCGCAGCTCCGGTGGTCACGCGGCTGGCGTTCTCAGCGTTCGGGCTACCGCGATCGCTGCCGCGAGAACCGCGACCAGTGCGGCCACGCAGGCCGTCCAGCCGACCCGGTCGTAGATCTGTCCGATGAGGAAGCTGCCGGCGAGCCCGCCCGCATAGTAGGAGGCCAGATAGATGCCGCTTGCGGCGGCGCGGTCGCGCGACGCGGTCCGACTGACATGTCCCGTTGCTATCGCCTGCGCCAGGAAGGTGCCGCTGGCGACCAGCGCCATCCCGGCGAGGACGATGGGAAGACTGGGTGTGAGCAGCAGAAGCAGACCGGCAATCGCCAGCGCAAGCGTTGCGCCAACCCCTACCCTCGGGCCGAGACCCGAGGCCACACGCCCGGCGAGCGGAGTGGTCAGCATTGACGGCAGGAAGACGAAATAGACCGCGCCCAGCGCCATCGGGGTCAGAGACAGGGGCACTGCTACGAGTTGAAAATTCACGTAGGTGAACGTGCCTATAAAGACGAAGAGGATGAGGAAGCCGATCGCGAAACAGGCCCGCAGCTCGACGTTCTGCAACGGGGCTTTCCAGGCCGCGCGGGCGAGTCCGCCCGTCGCATCTGCGCGCATCATTGCCGAGGTCTTCTGCAGCGTGAACCAGACAAGAACTGCGCCGAACAGATTAAGGGCGGCGAAGGTCAGAAAGTTGGTAGAGATGCCGAACGTGTCGGCGACGGCCGCCGACATCAGCCGGCCGAAGAAGTTGCTGGCAACATTGCCGGTCACATACGCCGCGAGCGCGCTCGTGGTCTGCCGAGCGGAAAAGTGCTCCGCCAGGTAGGCCATCGTGAGCGTGAACGCAGTCGACATGCACAAACCTTGCGCTACGCGCAGCAGGGCGAAGACCGCAATATTGTCTGTCTGCGAAAGCAGTGTCGTCGGGATCGCCAGGATGGCCAGGCTGATCCAGATGCCGTTGCGGCGATCGATGCCGCGCCCGAAGAGCGCGACGGCGATACCGGCCACCGCCATGCCGAAGGTGCTGGCGTTGACGGCGAAGCCCATGGTCGCGCGGCTGACGCCAAATCGTGTCACCAGCGAAGGCAGGATTGCCTGGGTTGCGAACAGATCGACGAGCGTCAGGAACGCGATCAGGGCGATCAGGCCGAAGCGCCAGGTATCTGCGGCAACGGTGCGGAGCCGCGTCTGTTCGGTATGTTCGCTGGTCGTCATGACAGGCTCCGTGGCCACGTCCCCGGGCGATCGCCCGAGGACGCGCTGTTGGTTGCTGCTGCTGCTGGGATCTGCAGGCCGCGACGAACGGCTCACATCATGTGATCGTTGTGCATCGCGGGCGGCAGGATGTCGGCGGAATAGAGCACCGCCGGAACCTTGCCGTTGTTCTTCCACCAGTGGGCGAGCTGGCCGAACTCGGCGGTCACGTCGCCAGCCGGATGCTCGATGCCGACCTTGCAGGTGCTGGCGTATTCGGTGATCGAGCCTTCGACGACGATGATGTTGGCGGGACGAACCGTGTGCTCATGCCACGGGACGACGCCGCCCGGCTGAACGACGAGCTTGCGCAGACGCAGCATGTTGCCTTTCCAGGCTTCGCCCTTGCTGCTCAGATCGATCGCCGAAAGGACCGTATCGGTCACGCCGACCGGCTTGCTGGGATGTTCCTGAATGTCGGTCGTAGCGGCCTGGCCGGCAGGGCAGTCGCCGGCGAACGCCGGGGCTGCGGAAAACGCAGCGGTTGCGGTAAGAAGTCCGAGTGTCAGCGCCGCCTCCAGCGGCAGACGCAACGCAATAGTCTTGGAAGCCATGTCTAATTTCTCCTTTGTCGGTGCCCAATCGCGGTGGCGGGGCATGAAAAGAGAGTGACGGCAGCCTCGACGAAAGAGAAATGCTGACTGGCTCTTAAATCGATACCTGAAAACTATGGTGGGTGATCGCACCAACGCGATCATCTCCGCCACGAAGTTCGCCGCGGAGTTAGGCTTCACTTCGGATTGTTACGCTGCAGTCTTCCTGACCGGCAGGTCGATGCCGCTTTCCGGCCAGCTGTGCGCCTTGACGCTGTTCACGAAGGTTGACGTCGCCGGCGAGAAACGGCGGCCCGCCACGACGACCAGCGAGACCTCCCGCCAGACTTCAGGATCGATGACAGGCCTGATTTGCAGACCCGGGATAACGGCGCTGAATTCCGGGATGAAACAAATCCCGAGCCCGCCGGAAACCATGTTCTGAATCCAGTCTTCGCGCTCGCTTGCGTAGGAGATTCTGAGCTTGACGCCGCGATCGTTGCAAAGGCCGGCGAGGTGATCACGATACTCGCAATTCAGCCGCCTGAGATAGTTCTCGCCGTCGAGCTCGGAGATGGCGACATTGTCGTTGCGGGCCAGCCGGTGACCGTTGGGGAAGGCCAGAACGAACCGCTCACGATAGAGCGGCGTGACGTCGAAGCGTTCCGGAAAACTGTTGCTGGACGCCATGATGGCAACATCGATTTCACCCGCTTCCAGCAGTTGCGATAAAGAGGCAGGCACGCCTTCCACCAGCTGCAGCTGAATGCCCTGCTGGCGCCTGTTGAAGTCCGCCAACAGACCGGTGAAGCGGCGCGGACCGATGGTGCACATGACCCCAACTTTGAGATTTGCGTTTTCCAGGCACAGGAACCTCGACGCCTCCTGCCGAACGCCGGTCACCTCATCGAGGATCTGCTGAAACCGTGGCCGAAGAAGCGCACCCAGATCCGTCAGATGCGTCAGGTTTCTTTCGCGGCGAAACAGCAAGCCGCCGACTTCATCCTCTAGCTGTTGGATCGCCCGAGACAGCGCCGGCTGGGTGACGTTGCACTTCTCGCCGGCGCGCGTGAAGTTTCGTGTCTCGCACACGGCCAGGAAGTAGCGGATGTGATGAATGTCCATACCGATTTGTCCCGCATTGCGAACGACGCTTTCCTGGCTTTGGACCCTGCCGCAAAGTGCTGTCCCACGCCAATGCGCTGCGGCTATAAAGTCGATAGCGATCGGTCATGATGTCTGGGGGCGAGGTGCGAACTCCGCCAAATAATGATGGCGAGCACGCTGCTCGCCATCATGTCGATGTTGCCCGAAACGGTGGGGCCGGCAGCTCAGTTGGCGCCGCCGAGCGCCTGCAGGTTGGCGCAGAATTCGGCGTGCGGCTTGCTCATCGCCGGGTCGTTGCACGCTTTCGTCATCTTGACCCGGTCATGCTTTGACAGGGCGAACCAAGCCTTCTTGAACCCAGCCATAGGTTTCATCGTCTTCATCGCGGCGTCGGTGTAGAACGTCGGCAACGCAGCAAGATCGCTGAAGGGGTCGGCGGACGCCGGATTTGCGCCAAGACTTATGGCAAGCACCGCCATACAGGTGAGTTTTGCTCTCATCATTATCCTCCTGGTTCCAGGCCGCGGCTCTAGCAACGGGGCCAAGCAAGCAACCTGGCCTGATCGGGATGAAGAGTGTGGCGCGCGAAGACCGACAGCCAATGCAATCTGCCTATGGACTTCATGCCACCTTGGCATTTCGGCTGAACAAGAAGATGCGGCAGTCTCTCTCCAGTCGCCTTGTTGACGATCTTGGGATGGAGACCAAACCATGCTTACCCAGCCCGCAATGAAAACAGACCAAGCCATCACATCAGTGGCTGATCTTAATGTAGGAGACCGGACGATCGACATCGTGCTGGCAAACGATGCACATGGCGCTTTCGTGTGGGGCGTGCTCGATCGCCTGCTGGACGAGCCGAGCTGCAGCTTCAGCAGCGTCACCGCGTCGGGCTTTGCAGCGATGGAGGCGGCGGTCTTTGCCTACGGCTTGAGTGTCGGCGGCAGGCGCGGCGCGCGGACGGCACTCGCCAATTTCTGGCGGCGCGTCAGCCACGCCTCGATTTTCGCCGATGGCAGAGCCAGCCTGCTTCGATCCGTCCTGGAACAGTCGATCGACCTCGAGCAAATCCGTGACGAAGACTGCCCGGTGAAACTGGGCGTCTTAACCGTCAACGCGCGCACGGACGCGGTGAAGATATTCACAAGCGACCAGCTGTCGATCAACGCGATCGTGGCGGCGGCCACGATCCCCTTCCTCTCGCTGCCTGTCGAGATCGACGGCGATATCTATTGGGGCGACGGCGACGTCTTGCAGTCGCCGCCTGTCCTATCACCTGAAGCTCGCCATCGCCTGATTGTCACCGGCAGACCTTGCGTATTCACCACGCCGTGTCCGGACCGCAGCCTTGCAGCCGGTCATTGCGTGACCAAATGCGTGCCGGTTCACACCATATTCGACAGTCGATACCGTGCCGGAGCTCCGCTGCTCCTGCGGCCCTGGATCGACTGGGGCGAACTGACCGACATGCGCGACACGGGGCGGCAGCGCGCAGCAGACTGGCTTGCCGCTGATCCTCTCCGCACTGGTGGAAGCCCGGCCACAAACTGCAAAAGTCGATACATCTAGGCGCCTCGCTCCCCGCCTAGCCGCGCCTGCTTCGCATACTCCCGAATGCAGGCGCCAGGCCCTCCGGTGCCCGGCCGGAGGGCCTTTCCGCGCCGCGCTCCAGAACATAGTGGCCGCGTATCAATTCCATGCCGAGACAGCATTTCAGCTCGGCACGCCGATCGGACAGACTGATTTGCAGACGGGCCCAAGGCCGGTCTTTCTCTCGAAACGCCAACCAGGAGACAAGCCTGTGATCAACACCAAAACCCTCATCGGATCGGCCCTCGCGGCCGCCACCTCGCTTGCCGCGACAGCGGCCTACAGCGGTCCTGCCGCCAAGCCCGGCTTCGCCTTCGAGAAGTGCTACGGCGTGGTCAAGGCGGGCCAGAACGACTGCCAGACCGCGACGCATTCCTGCGCCGGCACCGCAACCGCCGACAACCAGCCGGATTCCTGGCTCTACGTGCCCGCCGGCAACTGCGCCAAGATCGCGGGCGGCAGCGACAAGCCGAAAGCCTGAACGATCCAGACTTCGAGCCAACCCTCTAGAATGGAGCAGACCGATGTCCCGTGCATTTCAGCCCCTTGCGATTCCCGCATCGGCGGGCATCGGTCTTCGCTCGCCTCACATCAGCGAAATGCTGACGCGACGGCCTTCCGCCGGCTGGCTGGAGGTTCATGCCGAGAACTACATGGGAGACGGCGCCGGCGTCGAGGCGCTTGAACGGCTGCGCCAAATCTATCCGCTGTCGGTGCATGGCGTCGGCCTGTCGCTGGGCAGCGCGCGAGGCTTGGACCTCGACCATCTCGAAAGGCTGCGCAGGGTCTGCGAGCGCTTCCAGCCCGATCTGGTTTCCGAGCATCTGGCCTGGAGCGTCGCCGACGGCGCCTACCTCAACGATCTGCTGCCGCTGCGCTATGACGAAGAGGCGCTGGCGATCGTGGCGCGCAACGTCGATACCGTCCAGGAGATGCTGAAGCGGCAGGTGCTGATCGAAAATCTGTCTGCCTATGTCGCCTTTGCCGACTCCTCAGTGAACGAAGCCGAGTTCCTGGCCGAGCTCGTGGCGCGGACCGGCTGCGGCCTGCTGCTCGACGTCAACAACGTCCATGTCTCGGCGCACAATTTGCAATACGATGCAAAGACTTTCATCGATGCGCTGCCTGCGGGCGCTATCGGCGAGATCCATCTCGCCGGCCATGCGACCAATCAGGTCGGAACCGACACCGTGCTCATCGACGACCATGGCTCGCGGGTTCCGCCGGTCGTTTGGGCCCTCTATGAGCACGCCATAACGCGCCTCGGACCGCGACCAACCCTGATCGAATGGGATACCGACGTTCCGGTTCTCGACGTGCTGCTTGGCGAAGCGATGTGGGCCGACATGCTGACCGCTTCGATCATGTTCGGCCGCAAGCAGGCTGCGAGACAGGCCGCGACAACCAAGCCCCGGCCCGCGTCCCCTACCCCCTTTGAAAACGTGAGGACCAGCATGCCAGTGCTTGCAGCATGTGCTGCCGCCAAGGCCGGACTTGTGATGGCGAACGCTTTAACGCCGATGGAGGGAAGATACGATGTTGCCGCTTGAACACCTGCAGACCACCATGGCGCGCTCGGTGCTTGCCATCGAACCAATGGTCTCCGCGAAAATGCTGACCGCCGGCAAGGCCGATCCACTGGCCCGCCTGCGCATCTACCAGAACAACACGCGCAGTTCGCTCACCGCAGTGCTGATGGCGGTGTTTCCGGTCACCGTCCGCCTTGTCGACGAACGGTTCTTCCGTTACGTGGCGAGCGAGTTCATTCGACGCCATCCGCCGGCTGAATCGCGCCTTGCGCGCTATGGCGCCGGCTTCCCGCGTTTCCTCAAGACGATCGACACGCTGTCCGATATGCCGATCGTCGCCGAAACGGCGCGGCTCGAATGGGCCATCGCCGAGGCGCTCGATAGGGCTTCGCTCCCACCCCGCAGCCTCGCAGATTACGACAACACCGACCTCGGGCTCTCGCCGGATATCCTGCTCCAGCCCTCACTGCGCCTGATCGTCTCGCACTGGTCGATCCTGTCGGTATGGATGGCGCATCAACAGAAGACGGCGGTCGACGAAAACGTCACCTGGATAAGGCGCCCCGAACGCGTGGCGTTGTGGCGATCGGGCAATTACGTGCGGCTTTTTCTGCTAGACCGCGCGAGCTTCGCCTTCTGGCATTCGCTGAAGCACGGTTTGGGCCTTGAGCATGCCACTGGCCGTGCCTTGGCGCTCGACCCGGCCTTCGACCTGGTTTCAGCCCTTGTGCGTCTGTTCCGCGACAGGCTCGTCACCGACGTGCGGGTCGTCTCGAATTCCCCCTCAAACTGACGGAGACGGTCATGACCGCAATATCGGAACAATCCCTGTCCAGCCCGGCCGGCTTTGTCGGCCTCTACAAGCGTATCATCAAGCTGCCCGAACACATTCCGCTTTCGCTGGTCCAACTCGCCGCACGCGTCGCTGTCGCGCATGTATTCTGGCAGTCCGCCCAAAGCAAGCTGGCATCCTGGCCGGTCACGTTGCAGCTCTTCGCCAACGAATACAATCTGCCCTTCATTGATCCGTCGATCGCGGCGCCATTGGCGACCGCTGTCGAACTCACGGGCTCGGTTCTGATCTTCTTCGGGCTGTTCTCGAGGCTTGCTGCACTGATGCTGCTCGGCGTCGTTTCAGTCATCCAGATTTTCGTCTACCCGGAGAACTGGGCTGAGCACCTGCTCTGGTCTTCGCTGCTGTTGCTCGTGCTGACGCGCGGTGCCGGTGTCTTCTCGCTCGACTGCGTCGCCGCGCGGGTCCTTTCGACATCCAGAAAATGAATATCGAAACCGAGTGACAAAGCACGGTGCGCATCTTCATCGTTCATGCACACCCCGAGCCCAAGAGCTTCAACGGTGCCCTCACCCGCACGGCGCAAGAAGCTCTGTCCGCTTCGGGGCACGAAGTGGTCGTCTCCGATCTCTACGCCATGGGGTTCAATCCGGTATCGGACCGCCGCAACTTCACGGCCGTGCGCGACCCGAACTACTATCGCCAGCAGGTCGAGGAGGCGAACGCGGCTGCCCACGACGGATTTGCTCCAGACATCCAGACGGAGATGGACAAGCTTTTCTGGTGCGACGTCTTGATCCTTCAGTTTCCGCTCTGGTGGTTCGGGCTGCCGGCGATCCTCAAGGGCTGGGTCGACCGAGTGTTCGCGTCAGGGGGCCGCATCTATGGCGGCGGCAAATGGTATGACCGCGGCGTCCTCGCAGGAAAGCGCGCGATGTGCTCCGTCACGATCGGCGGACCGCCGCCGATCTATTCCGACCGAGGACTGAACGGCCCAATCGCCGAGATCCTGTTCCCAATCAATCACGGCATGCTCTACTTTGTCGGCTTCACGGTGATCGAGCCATTTCTGGTGCACGCACCAGCACGCATCGGCGACAATGAGCGCCGGATGTGCCTCGATCGCTACCGTGAACGCGTCCTCAGCCTCGCGCATGCTCCGACGATCGCGTATCCGAAGCTCGCGGAGTTCGACGATATGCATGTTTTGAAGTCGACGTGAAAAAGCCTCTGTCCAGTGCACCAAGCAGAGCGCCGCACGCCGGCCGCAGGTCCTGGCTGCGATTTCAATGGGATAGGCTGGTGCTGCGAGAGAGGATTGAACTCTCGACCTCTCCCTTACCAAGGGAGTGCTCTACCACTGAGCTACCGCAGCCTGCGATGGCGGCGCTTCTGCCATAACGAACCGGCAAGCGCAAGGCCAAGAAAACCTTAAAACGACGCATGTCGCTGTCCCAAAACCGCTGCGCGATTTTGAGTGATATGTATTGACTGCCGCAACTGTGAAAGCCGCTTCCAAGCGGCTTTCATGACATGGCGGCGCCACAATGTTAACTATGCCTGAAGCACAGCCGGCTATCCGCCGGCGGGGACGGACCCGTGAACGACAAGGCAAATCCAGCGAAAAAGGGCGACGGCGAGCGCAAGGACCGGCTCGCCGAAGCGTTGCGCGCCAACCTGCAGAAACGCAAGGCACAAGCGCGTTCCCGACGCGCCGGCGACGCTAACAAGCGCGCCTGCGATGTCGACGAGCGGCCGGAAGGCTTGCCAACTGCTGGAAAAATGCAAAAAAAGTAACCCAAATCAGCCACAGTGGCCGACCACACTTGGTCCACAGGTGGGGAAATCCTATTTCTTGAACCAAGCCGGCCAATAGTCTAGAGCCGGACATACTCAACCGATTGAAAGCGGCCCGTCCGGGCCGAGGGGACGTTTCTCTCATGGATCGCATCAGAATTGTCGGCGGCAATAAGCTTGCCGGTACCATTCCGATCTCGGGCGCCAAGAACGCGGCGCTGCCGCTGATGATCGCCTCGCTGCTCACCGACGACACGCTGACGCTGGAGAACGTGCCGCATCTGGCCGATGTCGAGCAACTGATCCGCATCCTCGGCAATCACGGCGTCGACTATTCCGTCAACGGTCGGCGCGAGAGCCAGCAGAAAGGCTATTCGCGCACCATCAATTTTTCCGCCCGCAACATCGTCGACACCACCGCACCCTACGAGCTGGTGTCGAAGATGCGCGCCTCCTTCTGGGTCATCGGGCCGCTGCTTGCCCGCATGGGCGAGGCCAAGGTGTCGCTGCCAGGCGGCTGCGCCATCGGCACGCGTCCGGTCGACCTGTTCCTCGAGGGCCTGCAGGCGCTGGACGCAGAGCTCGACGTCGACAACGGCTACGTCATCGCCAAGACGAAGAATGGCCGTCTCCACGGCAATCGCTATGTGTTCCCGAAAGTGTCGGTCGGCGCCACGCATGTGCTGATGATGGCGGCCTCGCTCGCCAAGGGCGAGACGGTGCTCGAAAACGCCGCGCGCGAGCCGGAGATCGTCAACCTCGCCGAATGCCTCATCGCCATGGGCGCCAAGATCCATGGCGCAGGCACCTCCACCATCACCATCGAGGGCGTCGAGGCGCTGTCCGGCGCCCGCATCCGCGTCATCCCCGACCGCATCGAGACCGGCACCTATGCCATGGCGGTGGCGATGACCGGTGGCGACGTGATGCTGGAAGGCGCGCGACCCGACCTGTTGCAGACAGCGCTCGACGTTCTTGTCGAGACCGGCGCCGAGATCACGCCCACAAACGAGGGTATCCGCGTCAAGCGCAACGGCGCCGGCATTGTGCCGGTCGACGTGACGACGGCGCCCTTCCCGGCCTTCCCGACCGACCTGCAGGCGCAGTTCATGGGGCTGATGACGATGGCCAAGGGCAAGTCTCGCATCACCGAGACGATCTTCGAGAACCGCTTCATGCATGTGCAGGAGCTTGCCCGCCTTGGCGCCCACATCACGCTCTCCGGCCAGACGGCGATCGTCGACGGCGTCACCAGGCTCAAGGGCGCACCGGTCATGGCGACCGACCTGCGCGCCTCGGTTTCGCTGGTGATTGCCGGCCTTGCCGCCGAAGGCGAGACCACCGTCAACCGCGTCTACCACCTCGATCGCGGCTTCGAGCGGCTGGAGGAGAAGCTTTCCGGCTGCGGCGCGGTGATCGAGCGGATTTCAGGCTGACAAAGCGCCTCGGTTGCGCAGAGCGGAAAGACCCACTAGAGCGTGGTTGGACTCGATCTAACCGGGTTCAATCCCGCTCCAGTCTCTGTTTGGGCATGACCTTTGCCGAAAACCGGTTTCCACTTTTCGGGATCATGTTCTAACAGAGGGCTGAACCATCAACCTTCAGGTGCGCATACCGCATGGCCGCTCTCAAGCTCATCGCGCTCGACGACCAGGACCTGAGCATCGTCTCGGCCCATGTCCAGGACGCCGTGATGAAGGTCTCAGACCTCGAATACCTGCCGGCGGCCAAGCGCTTCGTGCTGACCATGAACCGTTTCGTCTGGGAGGCGAAGCCCGGCTTCTTGCGCCAGCACAATGAGCGGCGGCAGAGCGTTCTGCATTTCGACCGCGTGCTCGGCGCCAAGACCAGCGGCATCGCGCGCGACAAGCCGGCCGAGGTGCTTTCGCTGCTGGCGATCAGCTTCGTTGCGATCAGCAAGCCGGCCGGTATCATCGAGCTGGTGTTTTCGGGAGGCGGCACGATCATGCTCGACGTCGAGTGCATCGAGGCGCGGCTCGCCGATGTCGGCGGCTCCTGGGAAGCCGCATCGCGTCCCGTGCACAGGAGCTAGGCGCCATGGCCATAACGCTCAACCAGCAGGACGCCGATTTCGACCAACGCTTCACCGCCTTTCTTTCGACCAAGCGTGAAGTGTCGGCCGATGTCGAGGCGGTGGTGCGCGACATCATCGCGCGCGTGCGCGCCGAGGGCGACAAGGCTCTCACCGACTACACGCTGAAATTCGACAAGGCCGATCTCGGCAAGCTCGGCATCGCCGTTTCGAAGGACGATATCGCCAGGGCCTTTGCCGCGGCCGACCCGGCCACCGTCGAGGCGCTCAAATTCGCGCGCGACCGCATCCGCTCCCATCACGAGCGGCAGAAGCCGAAGGACGACCGCTACACGGACGCCGCCGGCGTCGAGCTCGGCTCGCGCTGGACGGCGATCGAGGCCGTCGGCCTCTATGTGCCGGGCGGCACGGCGAGCTATCCAAGTTCGGTGCTGATGAATGCCGTGCCGGCGAAAGTCGCCGGCGTCGAGCGCATCGTGATCGTGGTGCCGGCCTCTGGCGGCGTCATCAATCCGCTGGTTCTGGTGGCGGCCGACCTCGCCGGCGTGTCGGAGATCTACCGCGTCGGCGGCGCTCAAGCCGTCGCCGCGCTCGCCTACGGCACCGAGACGATCAGGCCGGTCGCCAAGATCGTCGGGCCGGGCAACGCCTATGTCGCGGCGGCCAAGCGCCAGGTGTTCGGCACCGTCGGCATCGACATGATCGCCGGGCCGTCGGAAGTGCTGGTCGTGGCCGACAAGGACAACGATCCGGACTGGATCGCAGCCGACCTGCTCGCCCAGGCAGAGCATGACGCGTCGGCGCAATCGATCCTTGTCACCGACAATGCCGCGTTTGGCCAGGCGGTGGAGCAAGCGGTCGAGCGCCAGCTCAAGACCCTGCCGCGCGCCGAGACGGCCGCCGCGAGCTGGCGCGATTTCGGCGCCGTCATTCTGGTGCCGAGCATCGAAGCCTCGCTGCCGCTGGTCGACCGCATCGCGGCCGAACATGTCGAGCTCGCCTTCGACGACGCCGAAAGCTTTCTCGCCAGAATGCGCAATGCCGGCGCCGTGTTTGTCGGCCGCCACACGCCGGAAGTCATCGGCGACTATGTGGGCGGCTCCAACCACGTCTTGCCGACGGCGCGCTCGGCGCGCTTCTCCTCGGGCCTGTCCGTGCTTGATTTCGTCAAGCGCACGTCGATCCTGAAGCTCGGGCCGGAACAGCTCAAGGCATTGGCGCCGGCGGCGATCGCGCTTGCCAGGGCGGAAGGGCTCGACGCGCACGCACGCTCCGTAGCGATCCGGCTGAACATGTAGCGATGTCCGGCCACCACCAGAACCGCGACAGGCTGATCGACGTCGAGCTCGACGACACGATCGGCCGTTCGACGCCCGATGTCGAGCACGAGCGCGCGGTGGCGATCTTCGACCTCATCGAGGAAAACAGTTTTCGGCCGGTCAATGACGATGGCGCCGGCCCGTACAGGCTGAAGCTGTCGCTGGCCGAGCAGCGCCTGGTGTTCGCCGTCAGCCGCGAGAATGGCGCCGACGTGGTCACCCACATCCTGTCGCTGACGCCGCTGAGGCGCATCGTCAAGGACTACTATCTGATTTGCGAAAGCTACTATGAGGCCATCCGCTCCTCGACGCCCAGCCATATCGAGGCGATCGACATGGGTCGGCGCGGCCTGCACAACGAGGGATCGCAGACGCTGATGGACCGGCTTGCCGGCAAGATCGAGATCGACTTCGACACGGCGCGCCGGCTGTTCACGCTGGTCTGCGTGCTGCACTGGCGGGGCTAGATCAGGATGACGTTTCGTTGAATCGCCATCCTGATCTAACTCTTTGTTGGAGCCTGATCTTCTTCGAAAACCGGTTCCCACTTTTTGCGTTCGCTGACCTCCGGTTCGGGATCATGCTCTTTTGCCGGAGCATGATCTTCTCCGAAAACCGGTTCCCACTTTTTGCATTCGCTGACCTCCGGTTCGGGATCATGCTCTAGTGGCCGCGCTTCCGCATTCGATCCTGTTTGTGTGCGGCTTGAACGCCGTGCGCTCGCCGATGGCAGAACAGCTGGCGCGACGGTTCCTGCCGACCACCACTTTCGTCGCTTCGGCCGGCGTGCGCAGCGGCGAGCGCGATCCCTTCGTCGATGCCGTGCTTGCCGAAGAGGGTCTGACGCTCGGCGAGCGGCAGCCGAGAACGCTCGACGAGCTGGAGGACGATTATTTCGATCTGATCGTGACGCTGGCGCCGGAAGCGCACCACGCCGCGCTCGAGCTCACCCGCTCGCTCGCCGTCGAGGTCGAATACTGGCCGATGCCCGATCCGACCGACACCGGCGGCACGCGCGAGCATATCATGGCCGCCTACCGCGATGTGCGCGAGCGGTTGAAGGCGCGTATTGCCAAGCGTTTCGCGCCGCCGGAGTGAAAACGCGGCGCCGATTAGGAGCCTTTCCGGCCTGGATTGAGCCGTTCTGCCGAAGGTGCCGATTCTATCCAGGCCGGAAAGGTTCTAAGCATGTTCACAAGCGGGCGATTATCATATAGGTTCCGCCGCAAATTCCGGCCGGAGTCGGATGATTTCCGGTCTGTTAGGCCGGAAATCATCCGACTCCGGATCAAAGAAGTAGAGCATGATGTCATCCGAAAACCGCTTGACACTTTTCGGCATCATGCTCTAGGCGCCGGAACCGCCATCCAAGCAAAGGTATCGAATGCCGAAGGAAGAAGTCCTCGAGTTTCCAGGTGTGGTCACGGAACTGCTGCCCAACGCGATGTTTAGGGTGAAGCTCGAAAACGAACACGAGATCATCGCTCACACGGCCGGCCGCATGCGCAAGAACCGCATCCGCGTGCTGACCGGCGACAAGGTCCTGGTCGAGATGACGCCTTATGACCTGACCAAGGGCCGCATCACCTATCGTTTCAAGTAACAGTCTGGCGCGAACGGCGATGAGCATCCTGCAGAAGCTCGTGCTTGCCTCGGGTTCGCCGCGTCGCATTGAGCTGTTGCAGCAGGCCGGCATCGAGCCGGACCGCATTTTGCCCGCCGATGTCGACGAGACGCCGCTGCGCGCCGAACATCCGCGCTCGCTGGCAAAGCGGCTCGCCAAGGAGAAGGCCGAGAAGGCGCTCACCTCGTTGAAAAGCGAGGAAGATCATGCGCCGGCCTTCATCCTCGCCGCCGACACGGTGGTGGCGGTCGGGCGGCGCATCCTGCCCAAGGCCGATACGATCGACGACGCCGTGAACTGCCTCGGCCTGCTTTCCGGCCGCTCGCACCGCGTCTATTCCGGCATCTGCCTGATAACGCCGGGCGGCAAGCTCAGGCAGCGGCTGGTTGAGACCAGGGTTCGCTTCAAACGGCTGCCGCGCGAGGAGATCGACGCCTATATCGCGTCGGGCGAATGGCGCGGCAAGGCCGGCGGCTACGCCGTGCAAGGGTTGGCCGGCTCCTTCGTCGTCAAGCTGGTCGGCTCCTACACCAACGTGGTCGGCCTGCCGCTCTATGAAAGCGTGGCGCTGCTTTCCGGCGAGGGTTTCAAGGCGCACCGGAACTGGCACGTCGCGCGTCCTTGAGGATGGACGACCCATGAGTCTTGACGACAAGGTGACGCCGCTGCGACCGAAGCGGCCCTGCCCCGAATGCGGCAAGCCTTCCGCGCGTGAGCATTATCCGTTCTGCTCGGCGCGCTGCAAGGACATCGACCTCAATCGCTGGCTGAAGGGCGCCTACGTCATCCCCGGCCGCGACGGCGAGGAAGAAGAAGAGGACAGCTCGAAACAAGGCTCCTCGCCCAAGGACGAGGGGTGAGCGCGCGGCAATTTGCCATTTCCTTTCCGTGCGAAATCAGCACTTAGGCTAAGTGATTGTTTTTACGCAATTCCAGACCGGAAACCGCAACGCACTTTTCCTGGAATTGCTCTGGACAGGCCGAATACCCATGCTATAACCCACGCGCTTTCAGGGGGGCGCCATCCGGCGCTCTCGTGAACCCGGCGGGCGAACCCCGCTAGCCGGTCCAGGCCCAGATAGCTCAGTTGGTAGAGCAGCGGACTGAAAATCCGCGTGTCGGTGGTTCGAATCCGCCTCTGGGCACCATCCCCTCCTCTCCCGACACTCCCTTTCGCCGAATCTTCTACGCTTCTGTTTGCACAAACAACTGAAATCGTTCATCTTTTTGGGAAGGATGGCGCGATTGAGCGCGTTTCATGGAATTTCGGCGTATTTGGTCTAACGAGGCGGAGGGCTGGTATTTCCGTTGGTACTGGACATCCTGATGGTATCGAAACAGCCAAAGGGAGGTGTCCCACAAATGGCCCTTTCCGACGTGAAATGCCGAAATGCCCGTCCTGCTTCCAAGCTATTGAAATTGTCTGATGGTGGCGGGCTCCAGCTCTGGGTGCAGCCCACCGGATCCCGCCTATGGCGCCTCGCCTATCGATTTGACGGCAAGCAGAAGCTTCTGGCGTTGGGCAGCTATCCCCTTATTTCGCTCGCCGAAGCACGCAAGGCGCGCGATGACGCCAAACGTCTCCTCCTCACTGGCATCGATCCCGCGCAGGAACGCAAGTTGCGAAAGGTCGGTTCGGCAAAGGACAGCTTTCGATCAATCGCCGAGGAATATGTGGACAAGCTGAAGAAAGAGGGACGTGCCGACCGGACTATCACCAAGGTCAAATGGCTACTCGACTTCGCCTATCTCACCTGTGGGCACAAGTGCATTCGGGACATTGATGCGGCCACTATCCTTGCTGCCCTTCGTAGCGTGGAGGTGCGCGGTCGATACGAGTCGGCCAGGCGGCTGCGCTCGACCATTGGCAGCGTCTTTCGATACGCCATCGCCACTGCACGCGCCGACACTGACCCCACGTCCGCGCTGAGGGGCGCTCTCATCAGGCCAACGGTCACGCCGCGTGCCGCCATTACCGATCCGAAGGCATTCGGCGGCTTGCTGCGTGCGATCGAGACATTCGACGGACAGCCCGCAACCCGAGCGGCTCTGAGGTTGATGGCGCTGCTGTTTCCCCGCCCCGGTGAGCTTCGCGCTGCCGAATGGGGGGAGTTCGACTTCGAAAGTTCGGTATGGACTATCCCGGAAGCGCGAATGAAAATGCGACGACCGCACCGCGTTCCTCTTTCAACGCAGGCTTTGGATATCCTGGCCGAGCTTAAAAAAATCTCCGGCGCTGGGACGCTGCTGTTTCCAAGCGTGCGATCGCCTTCTCGTCCGATTTCCGACAATACACTCAACGCCGCCCTGCGTCGCATGGGTTTCAGCAAGAATGAAGCAACGGCCCATGGCTTCCGAGCAACGGCATCAACTCTGTTGAACGAATGCGGCAAGTGGCATCCAGACGCCGTAGAGCGACAGCTGGCTCATATTGAAAATAACGACGTTCGGCGCGCCTATGCCCGGGCGGAGCACTGGGAAGAGCGCGTCAAGATGATGCAGTGGTGGGCAGATTATCTGGAAAAAATTGAGAACGCCGGAACGCGCGGGTAAACTCAATCAGATGCGGGCAGCCAGCTGTCCGGCACGTATCGCGAACGTCCGGTTTACGCTGCATAGCGGCCGTTGAGGCCTGCGTTGCCGCTCTCCCGAAGCGGACATCCCTGGGGAACCTGGCGGCCTGAAGGCGGAATGGGTGATCCGACGAAGGCCGAGAGCGCTGCGATCTAGCGAGGGCTGGAACAAGGCATGGTTCAAGGCCAGTGCCGGAGCGCCGCGCTAGCTGATTCCACACTTGTTGAAGCCGACATGATGGGAGACATATCTAAGGCCCATGTCCACACGCCAGAAAATGGATGCAGCTGCGAATTTGATCGAAGGGTGGACGCTCCCGTCTGCGGCCACGCTTGGGTCATCGGTCCGAGCCAGAGGGATCGTTCGCGAAGTGCGAGCCCACCTGCCTTTGGCGGCGAAAAAGCTGCTCGGTATCGAGGTCGGGGTGCTCACCTTGCGCATGCCGGAAGGCGCCTATGGCGATTTCCGGACTGCGTCGGCGATTGTGTCCAAAACGCTGGAAGGCATCGAAGGCCTGCCCGTAATTCCCCGTGAAGTCGAAGACATCCTGACGATCTCTTCGGCAGAGCGGCACCGGTGGCTCAAGGACGGCCGCTTGCAAAGCACAGGCACACGTACGGTGAAACTTCGTGGTCGCGCAAGGAAGGTAACTTTTCACGTGTTTGACCCACGTCACATCGAGGACGTGCTCGATCGCGACTTGGTTACGGTCTGGCGCGAGGACGACGCGATAGCTGCTGCAGAGAATAGGCGGCGGGCCGCCGGAAAGGCCGCCCTGAAGCGTGCGCAAAAGAGCGGCCGCAGGGCCGCGTCTGCGCCTGACAGCACTCGGGACGAGGTGTCACGTCAGAAACTGAAGGGCTGGGACGAATTCGAGAGTGACGGACTTCTGCGCTGATTCAGCGAAAAAAGATTCTTTCGCTGCTCCTGCCCACTACGACCGCACTGGCCCGAATCCTGATCCGGGTCGCGCGCCTGACCTCCGGGAGTCAATGGGCGTAAACAGTCCGCGAGTCTGGTTCCGGCCCAGGTAGGCGACAGTAACGGGCCGCCATATCGGCCGTTCACCACGGGCGACACCATTTCCCGAAAGCAGCGAGCCGTTGGCGCGCGTCATCGGTATCCCTTTTAAGTCCCAGGGGATACTGTTGCCGCCCATCAGCCGTCTTATCGGTATGGCGAAGCCGCTGATCTGTGTTAAGCCGCCGCCCGAACAGCCGAAGGAGTACACCCGTGAGCGAGCCGACCGTGGCCGAGGCGACCGACAGCATCTATGCATCGCTCCGGGCGAACAATGCCGACATCGATGCAAATATCGCGGCGCTCAAAGCGGCGCTGACGCGAGAGGGGATAGAACAGGCGGTGCTCGATCCGACCAGGCTGGCGCAGAACAACCGTTCGAGCCGCAAGGTGATGCAGGCTTATTTTCGGCAGCGCGGCGTGACGTGAGGTGGGCCAATTCATGGAACACGAGCCCTGCAAGATACGTTTCATCTTGGCTGAGCATGGTGCTTAGCAGCGGGTCACTTGACCAGCCAAGCGTGCAAAATGCAGTGATGCCCGTCAGATAGACGTCCAGGCCCTGCCTCTGAAGTGCGACAGCGGTTTCAATCGCAGACCTTTTGGAGAAGTATCCTCGGTACGGAACGCATCCGAACACCGGAAAGCACCATGTTCGTGGCGTCAGCGAGAATTCCGACGCTGCGAAGACGGCCCATGTCACGGCGTCCCGACCAACGTTGACATGGCTGCGGTAGCTATTGTTGTCTGGAAGCGCTAGTTCATCTATCGCAAACTGTCGGATGGCGCTCGCCGATTCCATTCGAGCGCGTAATGTCCCAGGGATCGAAGGATCGTCGATCAGCTCTTCGACATCCTGGCGCGCCGCCATGATCTCCACGTGACCCTTCAAGGATTGTGCGTAGTAAGAAATGCTGGTGCAACCTGCCAGGCCGGACATCACGATCATCGCAGCAACCGAACGAAAAAATGCACGCATCACGGTTGCCCACGGCATTTGCTCACACGTCCGGACAGGGCAAACGTCGCAACTACGCCCGGTCCCAAACAGTGGCTCCAATTTGGTTGATGTCCTGGATGGGGGTTTAGGTTAGACGTTCGTCTTCGGCAAGATTGTCACAATGTGGTCATTCGCTGCCAAATTGCCGAATGTCCGCTATAAGCCGGACACGGCGACGTGGAACTATCCGCCTAGGAGGTCTTTTTCTCCTGAAGCTTCCGGTCGCATCCGGCCCAACGCTGTTGGTCCGCAATGCGCCCACGTCGGCCATAGACGCAAATTGTCTCCTCCCAGGAAGTAGTCGTTGCCGATGACCATGCTCCAGGTCGTAGTCGCGCTAATAGCTGCCATTGGGAATCGTTCCGCGAAGATAGTTCGGGGAAGCTGAACGACGACCGTGCAAGCGGCCTGCCGAGGCCGTCGAAATTGTCTTCGAAATCGTTCCTATTGTCGAAAAGTCCGCTCTCGCCCTCTAGGCGGCCTGCTCGCAGAGGAAAACTTCACAACTAATGCACAGTGTGTCACAATCTGAATTGGGAGCCTGGGGGGAAATATGGACGAGCCGCGTCTAGGTCTACGCGGCGCTTACGAGGCCTTATTCCGATCGCGCGGATTATCGCTCCCTGATGGGCGCCCACTTTATCGCTACCGATTCAGCCGACAAGAGTTCGAGGGCGTTCGGGAGGTCCTAAAACGCCATGGACCGACCGCGCTGAACGACTCCCATGGTCAGGCTTTGTTCGTTGCTTTCACAGCCGAGTGGTATCGCCGGGAACGCGCCGGGGGGGCTTGGGACTGGATCAGACCCTTAGCTGTCCTTGGAATTCGATATCACGCGAATGATTCGGCCGCCGACGTGCGCTACGCGGTGGTGCGGGAAGCCGCCGAAGCTGGCTTGAAACGGTGGCGACGCCCTCAGCCGACCGACGTGCCGCTCCTCTTCGGCGTAGTGCGCGAGGCGGGTTTTCCAGCTGCTGCCATCAAAGAGGGAACCTTGGGGTTATGGCTGAAGCGCAGCATCTTGGCGATCGAAATGGGCTTCACACCTGCCGAGGCCGTCGCAAGTGAGGCATGGCGGGCGGGCGAAACGCTTGTTCAGGCGCTGGTGGAGCCAGCCGTGGCGCTGTCCACGGTAATCGTTCGTTTCCGTCAACAATTGCCGCCCCTCCACGAACGAAATGACCGAGATCCCGTGCTCCACCTGGATTCTGTGGTGCCTGCTTGGCGCAACGATCTGCCTTTTGACTTGGAGGAAGGCGATTTTCGATCTCTGGTGGAAGACTTGGTCCGGACCCGGCGCGTCGAAGGGGGAGCCCTGGCGGCAAGCCGATTGCTGCGGCGCACCGCCGAAGGGTGGGCGCCGCGGGCCGAACTCACCTTGTCAGGTGAACTCGACGTGGTCCGAACATCTCCCCAATTGCAGGCAGCGATGGAAGGTGCCACTCGGCTGCGCATCTTTCCGCGGGGTGATCTGCCGGGTTTGAACCGGCCCATCGCCGTGCTGGAACAGGTGGAATCAGACGAGGCGACAGCGTGGGAGTCCCGTCCGCTGGTCAAGGCGTTCGAAGTTCCCGCTCGCCTGAACCAGGCAATTAGGTTGGCGGCAGTTGCAGGGGAGACCTTAGTCGAAGAGTTCACCGCGTTTGCCGGCGAGCCGGTAGACGCGCCTGTCCTCCTCTTCCAGCCAGATCCTGGCGTCGATTTTGAGAACGCGCTTGAACTAAGATTCATTGGCAGTTCGCCCTTTCGAAGCACTCGGCCATGGCTGGCTATGGCTGTAACGCAGGAGGCTCGTTCAGCACTGAAGTTCGAACACCCTCCTTCTGACTTGGGAGACTGCATCCTCGATGGACGCTGTCTTCTGGCCTTCGTCGGGCAAGCTTCGCTCGACCTTGGTGATGGGCGTCTCACGTGGCGTAGCGCGGCCGAGCGCGAGGATACGAAGCGACTGATCCTCACAGGAGAGACTCTACGGCGGGTGCGCGAGACGGTGTTCCTAGGGACGCCAAAGGCTTGGCTTTCGGATGGTCAGCATCACACGCTGGTTTCGTCGGAAGACCTAATTTGGCGGTCGTTGGGGAGAGGCTCGTGGCGTTCTTCGAACAAACACGCGCCCCTGGGCAGGGTCGAGATCGCAATGAGGCGGGGCGGTGAACTGGTCGCTTGGACCTGCGCCGACGTTGCGCCGCGTGAATTGGTGCTATCGGGAGAACCGCGAACCCACTCGTTGAAAATCGAGAATCTGCTCGGGGCCAGCGTTGCGGCGAAGGGCGGTCAGATCCTTCCGATCTCCAGGAATGGTGATGACGCGCGCGTCGATCTTCGACTCCACACCCCAGGCGCGATGCTACACGTGGCGCTGCGATGGGACACCCAACTCGACCTAACGCTCGCTGATCCGATTGCCGAGCCGCTCCTGTTGACCCCGGACATGCGGCCCGCCGTAAGCCGGGCCCAGATTTCGATCGATCGACTGCATGGGTTCCGCCTGTTGGCGCCTGGCGGTCGCGACCTATGGCTGGTGGTTCGGCAGGGCGCAGGACAGCCCGTGCAGGCCACGCGTCGTATCGACGGTCTCGTCCCGCTATCGGCCTTTCAAGACGAATTGCGGGATCTCCTTGGTAGCTTTCCGGACCTCGATGCGGAGGTGCGCCTGAGCTGGGCCGGTCGAGGTGACCACTTCGCCGAGATCGCCTGGTACGACGAAGACCAGCCGCTGGTGGCCGAGAAAGGCATTTCGCCGTTCTCGGGCCTTTCGAGTATCCTTGGTTGGAATCTGGATGCGCTAGCGCTGACGCAGCCTACCGCGAAACTCTCCAACAACCTTCCACGCCTTTCCTTGCAGGAATTGCAGACGCGACTCCTGCAAGAGCTCGGTCCGGGCCCCTGGCTGATCTTCGGGCGAACCAATGACGGGACCTCGCTCAGACCGAAGGTGGTCGCCCAACCACCGGGCGACGACGATCGTGGAAGTGCGCTTCGTCTGGCCTTCAGGATCGCACGACGTGACGCCCGGGACGATGCATTTGCTACAGTGTTAAAGCACCCGGAAGCCTTGAACCGCGCTGATCTCCGCCTCTTGGTCGATCTGAGCGTGGCCGCGCGGGATCGCAACGTGCCCGTGCCGGCGATCGATGCCCTGCGGTCACTTTGCCGTGCCCCCCAGGCGGCTCCGTGGATCCTGTCGACCTGCGACACTCTTGAGGAGCGCGACGCCGTGATCCGGCTACAAAGTGAGTTACCCTTCCTCTGGTGCGCAACGGAAGTCGAGCACTGGGTGTCTGCGTTTCGAACGAGAATTGACGAGTTGGAGCGCCGCCTGGAACGGTTGGAACTACCGACTGCCGACGCAGGGCGCAATGTGGCGGCCGCCCTCGGCCAAATCGCTGATCTGGAGCCCGGGCTAGCGACTCATGCGTGGATCACCTTCCTATTGGTCGCGCCACGAGCAGATTTGGAACCCGGCCTCATCGGAAGGCTATGCCGGCGTCCGAAGGAAACGCTTCGGGAACTCGCCGAAGCGTTCGTGACTCGTCAGAGTGAGCATCGCGAGCCACCGACCGGATTGCATCTCGCGGGGCTCCTGCCAGAGCGACGCGAGCTTTGGGAGCGGTACGACCCAGCCTTCGCGGATTTGATCGCTGCTCCCCTAGTGGCGGCGCGAATGGCGGCCGGCAAACTCCATCAAAACCCGCAGGTTGTCGGACGATGTCGGGCCGCTTGGCTCCACGACCGTCAGCTCTTCGAGAGCGCTCTCGCCGTCGCCCTTGGACGCGAGACTATAGACCCCGGCACCACCCAACGAATGGACCTGTGATGGAAATCGAGAGGCTTCTGGCGCGGCTGCCACGCGATGCTGCAGATGCGATTGTCGGTATGGCTCGACTCCGTTCAGTCGATCTCAATCGGCATCTGCGTGAGGGCTTGGGTGCGCGCGCTGGTCAGCCTAACTCGGCCCTCTCCGAACCGTTTGTCGAAGGCGCTTATCCCTGGTTGCCGTTAGAGGGCGGTTGGGGCGGATTGCCGGCTGGCCTTTTGCACCCAAGAACGCTCGAAGTTCTGCGTGAAGTCGCATACCCGCCCTACACCCACCAGGTGGACGCTTGGAAGCAGCTTTGCGGCGAACGCGCCGCTTCGGTGATCGTGTCGAGCGGCACAGGCTCAGGGAAGACAGAATGCTTTTTGACACCGATTTTGGATGGGCTGGTTCGATCCTCCGATAGCGGTGCAAAACCGCTCGAAGGAGTGCGCGCGCTGATGCTCTATCCGCTCAACGCACTTATCGCCAGCCAGGAGGAGCGGCTGTCAAAGTGGTTCGCCCCCTTCGGCGGAGCGCTGCGCTACTGCCTCTACAATGGCGACACGCCGGAGAGTGTGCGGAGCACCGCCGCGCGTGGGGAACCCTGGAAGGTCGCTGATAGGACGACACTCAGGCGCTCGCCTCCGCCGGTTCTTGTCACCAACGTTACCATGCTGGAGTACATGCTGATCCGGCAGAAGGACGCACCGATCCTGCGGGCGTCACAAGGTACGCTTGACTTCGTGGTACTGGACGAAGCGCACTCATATGTCGGCGCCCAGGCGGCCGAAATTGCTCTCCTACTACGCCGCGTCGCGCTTGCTTTCGGTCGCAAACCCGAAGAGCTCCGATACGTCGCGACCTCAGCGACGATCGGCGGCCCGGACGCCGCCGAGCTACGATCCTTCCTTCGAGATCTGTCAGGCGCACCAGAGCAAAATATTCACGTGGTAAGAGGTGTTAGGGCGTCGCTACCGGCCTCTCCTGCCCTCAATAGCAATCTCATCGAACTTGACGAGATAGCGGGCATGGAACCGCTCCAGGCCGGTGAGATCTTCGCTAAGTCTGCACCGCTAAGGGTCCTGAGGGAGCAGTTCAGAGCCGGCGCCATCGTAGGCTGGAGCGGCTGGAGCGCGCAGGCGCGCCAGATCGGCGGCGCGGACGTAGACCCGAGGCGCCTGCTTGTCGAAGCGTCAAGGGCGAAGGACCCACATTCCGATCCGGCGCTGGCCAGCGCTGGCGGAGACTCAATCCTGCCGGTCCGCCTACACCTCTTCCACCGGACGCTTTCCGGTCTCTGGGCCTGCGTGAACCCGACCTGTCCCGGGCGGCCCGCCGCATCTGAAGCAGCCGACTGGCACTTCGGCGCCGTCTTCCTCGAATCGCGAGAGCATTGCTCACACTGCGGATCGCTCGTGCTCGAATGGGCCTATTGCATTCAATGCGGCGATGGTGCGCTCAAGGCTGAAGAAACTGCCGACGGATCGCATCTTGTGGCCTGGACAGGCGGCACAGGGGACGGTGAGTTCGAGCAAACGCTCGATCGCGACGAAACCTTCGGCGCCGAAGACGACACACAAGACGATGCGCCGCTGACCACATCCCCGGTCGTGAACCGCCGATATTTAGGGGCGCGCGGGGCACGGCCGTCTCCGATAATCCGCTTCGAGCCAAAAACCGGTGCGATCGTCGAGACCGTGGACGGCGCGGGGTTACCAACGACCGCGAGCCGCCACGTAGGTGAGTGTCCATGTTGCGGCTGGGCACCCAAGAAGGTGGACCTCGAGGCCGGCGTGCTTCGATCGCTCGTCGCGGGTGCGCCCTACTTGATGTCTCAGATCACCCCTGGACTCGTCGGGCACCTATCGCCAAAACCTGACGCTGACGAGCCCTTGCCGCTCGACGGCCGGCAACTGATTACCTTCACCGATGCGCGGCAGGGCACGGCCCGACACGCGGCGAACTTGCAGGTGGCATCGGAGCGCGGCTTCGTCCGAAGCTTTCTCTACCACTTTGTGCAGGATCGTCCCGTGCGGGACGACCAGGCCATCGCCGCGATCGAGGCTAAGCTCAAGCGACTGGCCTCCGACGAGCAGGACGGGATCACTCTCAGCCTCATGGCTGACCTTCGGTTGGCGCGAATCAGGCTCGAAGGGGTCGCCACCCCGAAGGCCTGGCGCCAACTTGTCGATCGACTCGCCGCTGAGCCCACAATCAACCGCTTTCTCTCGAATCTCTGGGTCGAGCGCGAAGAGACTTTCTCCGACCCAGCGCGGCTCGCTGAATTCATGCTATATCGGGAGATCATGCGACGGCCCGTCCGCGCCAACAGCGCTGAGACATTGGGCCTTTTGCGCTTGACCATTCCCGGCCTGGACGAGCCCAACGTGGTCGTTCCGGCTTCCGCAACGCGCTTAGGGTTGAATGCAGACGACTGGCGCGACCTCGTGCGCCTTCTCCTTACGCATTTTGTCCGAACTAACGTCATCCTGGATTTCGACGCTAAACGTTGGATGCGTTGGATTGACCGCCGCCAGAGCCACGTGGAAATGGTACCTTTCGAGCCTGCGCTTCCCTCAAGCCGATACGTCCGCTTCTGGCCACACCCCTACGGTCCAAGACCTTCTCGCGTGGTTCGGATGCTTGTCCAGGCGCTTGGTCTCGATCGCGATGATCCAAGCGTTCGGGATGACTTGAACGAACTTCTGCGGGCAGCATGGTCGACGTTGCAAAGGTTCATGACGGTCAGTCCGAATGGCTTCCGGCTACGGCTCGGCGACATGAATGTCACGCCGATCGAAAGGGCCTTCTGGTGCCCCAACACTCGACGTCTGGTGGACACGACCTTCCGCGGACTAAGCCCATACGACAAGCTCGGTGTGCACCCGAAAGCCGAAGCCGTCGACATGCCGACCCTGCCGTTTCCATGGCGCCGTGATGCCCACGGAGGTCGCGTCTCCGATTCAATTCTCGACGACTGGCTAGCGACCGATGAACGTGTCTCGCTCCTGAGGGCCAAGGGGGCCTGGGGCGATCAGCAGGATCGCGCGGCGAGGTTCTCGCCGTGGCTGCGCGCGGCGGAGCACTCCGCTCAGCAACCGAGTTTCCTGCTCCGCGACTACGAAAACGCCTTCAAATCTGGAAAAGTCAACGTCCTTGGCTGCTCGACCACCATGGAGATGGGCGTTGACATTGGAAGCATCGAGGCGGTTCTAAACACCAATGCGCCACCGGCGATCGCTAATTACCGGCAGCGTGTCGGCCGGGCGGGACGGGCGCGTCAGCCGATCGCTCTTGGCCTGACGATTTGCAAGGATCGACCGCTCGACCGACTCGCGTTCGCAGATCCCGGCGCCTTCCTGGCGCGAGAAGCGCCCGCGCCGGTGGTCAGTCTCGAAAGCCCAACCATCGCTCGACGTCACGCCCACGCCCTTCTTCTTGCGCGCTTTCTGGCCACTCAGGGCGCCGAACTTCACAAACTGACGAATGGCGCCTTTTTCGGCCTCGGACTCAGCGCAGAAGTCCTGAATAACTTGCCTTGGCGTCGCTTCCTAGCATGGCTCGACGCCGCCGCTGCAGGTCTCAAGACGATGACATCGGATCTTGAGGAGGTGTTGCGCGGGACCCCCGTGCGACCAGACCCCGACCTCTTCGAAGGTGTCCGGGATACGATCGAGCGCATTCAGTCGGATTTGAGCGCGGAATGGGACGCACTAAGGGGCGATGAGCCGGATGCCGAAACCTCTGTGGTATCCAAGGCGCGGGACTTCCAACGTCGGAGGCTCCAGGGAAATTACCTTTTGGGTGAACTCGCCGGTCGCGGATTCCTACCGTCATATGGCTTCCCGAGCGACGTGGTGTCCTTCGTGACGGAGACTGGGGTCGAGCGACACAAGCGAGAGGACTCTGGCGAGAACCGCTTTAGTTCTCGAGGATACCCATCCCGACAACGCGACATCGCCATATTCGAGTATGCGCCTGGGCGGAGCTTGGTGGTGGACGGTGTCGTGCGAGAGTCCGCGGGCGTCACGCTGAATTGGAAACGTCCCGCCGATAAGGCCGGTGTGCGGGAGGTGCAAAGCCTTCGTCAGATGCGCCATTGTCAGTCCTGCGGCGCGTTACTGTCGGCGCCATCCGCCGTGTCTCCCGGCGCCTGCCCCGATTGCGGCAGCTCTGACTTCAAGATCATGCGATTCCTCGCTCCAGCCGGTTTTGCCGTCGACGCGCGCTACGAAGTTCATGATGACCCCTCGGACACCGGGACTTCAATGCTCGTCGACCCCTGGGTCTCGGCGCGCACTCTGGCTTGGCGCGCTCTCCCGGACCCAAACGTCGGGCGCCTCCGGACCGGCTCGGACGGTCTGGTCTTCTGGTTCAATCCAGGTCCGCACGGCCATGGGTTCGAGGTCTGCCTGCACTGTGGCCGCGCGGAAGCCGAACACCAAGCGGATGGCGCCGGGTCCCTCGCGGGGCACCGTCCACTTCGCGGAGGCCCCCGTGCGGCCGACGAACGCACCTGCACAGGCGCGCCGGAGATCAACCCCTATGCCGTGGCGCGCCATCTACGACTCGGTCACGAAATTCGAACCGACGTCTGCGAAATACAACTCTACGACTGCGCCAGCCGTGAAGTGGCGCTGACGGTGGCTTTGGCGATCAGAGAAGCGGCCGCGCGTCGCCTCGGCGTGGATGCTGACGAGATGGGCTTTGCGGCGCCTCCCGCCATCCATCCTGCCGGCCAGCGCAATTGGACCGCTGCTGTCTTCGACCGGGCGAGCGGAGGCGCCGGCTTCTCTGCCACGATAGCTCGTGATCCCATCGGCATACTTAACGAGGCTAGAGACTTGCTGGACTGCAGCAAGTTGGGCCGTTGTGGCGATCCCGATGCAGTATTCGCCTGCCCTCGCTGCGTGCTCTCGGTTGATAGCCAACATGCGGTCGAAGGCACCGACCGGAGGGCAGCGCATTCCCTACTCACCGCCATTGGACGCAGTCTGGACCTTCCCAAGCGCTTCCGACTGTTCGGACCTGCCACCGAATATGAATCCGCACCTCTCCCCCAAGCACTCTCCGACCGCCTTGGGGACGATGCGTCGAATACACTGGTCGTGTTCATGTCAGGGCCTCCTGCAGAGTGGGAATTGGAGACTTGGCAAATGGCGCCCGTTCTGGAACGCTGGGGCGCTCGCGGGCGCGGGGTGCAGATCGCAGTCGACGCGAGCGCGCTGACCGCTACCGATGCCGTCACGCGTCGGAACGTGGTACTATGGGCTCAGCGCGCACGCGTCGACATCGTAGCGCGAAACGAAGTCGACAACGACGCCTGGCTGGCGGGTGTGGTCTCGACACGTGGGCTAACCGCCTGGGCATCATCGTCTGCATCCGCGAAGGCCGTGGGTATTGGTTGGGGCTCTGTCTCCGATGCTCCGGTGGTACGAGGTGCAACGGCGCTTGCCGCGCCGCGGGAGCGGCTAGATGTATCCGCCCTGCTCTCGGCCGGCGGCAGTGAGGCCATTTTCGAGATTGCTGATGAGCTCGACGGACCAGCCGCGGGTTTCGGTGCCCGGCTCAGGGCGCTGTTGCGCGCGCGCTCGACGGAATTAGCGCAGGTATTCGCTGCCCCGTGTTTGGAGATTCGCTATTCGGACAAGTACCTGTTCAATCCGCTGTCCATCCGTCTCCTGACGGAAGTGGTCGCCGCCTTCAGCGACTATGACACCAACGTCAAAGTGCAGACTCTCGCCGCCAAGACCGGCGGTGGGGCTCGTACAGGACCGTGGTTGCATAGGGATTGGGCCGACCTAGTTACGCGTACGGCGGTTATGGAGCAATCGCTTGTCGAGGTGGTGCCGAAAGTGCAGGTGTCACAAGTCCAATCCGCGCCGCACCGCCGTCGCCTTGAATTTCGAACGCCGCGTGGCTCTGGCACGATCTTCTTTGATCAGGGAATGGGCTCATGGCGAGTTACCGACGAACACCACGATCATGCTAGCTCAATCTCTGAGCAGGTGACGAGCCTTAAACGACCGTTCTCAGTTCTCAACGGTCTAGATGGGACGTTCCTTGCGGTGAGACTTGACTGAGAGTCGACTCCTCAAGGAATGCACGGTTCAGCGTGAATGGCGCGTCCGGCCAACTTTGGCGCCTGAAGGCGGCTGTTTTTGCGACGTTCGCCTATAGCGTCGCAGGCGGCTGCATCCCTAATGAGCACTGAGAACCATGACCTGTGACCATATAGACAACGACGATTATCCCGTTAGTTCACAGCGCAGCAGGATAATGCGTTCGGTACGGCAAAAGGACACGTCGCCCGAGATGAAAGTGCGATCGGCTCTTCATGCCGCCGGTCTGCGATACCGCCTTCATGTTAAGGGCCTCCCGGGAACGCCGGATCTCGTTTTTCCCCGGCGAAAGGTCGTGGTATTCGTTCATGGCTGTTTCTGGCATCGCCATCCGGGCTGCCATCTCGCGACCACGCCAAAGTCCAGGGTCGCGTTCTGGACGGAGAAGTTTAGGCGCAATCGGGAGCGTGACGCCGCTGCTGCGGGCGCACTGCGTTCGCGGGGCTGGGCTGTCGTGGAGGTGTGGGAATGCGAGATAAAGCGTAACGACTACCTGGAGCCGCTCCTACAAATATTGCGACTGGCGATAGATGCGCGGATGAGCCAACCACACCGCCTTCATCGAAGCTTTAACGCTAGTCTCAGACGGAAAACTTCCGAATCCGGAACGCGAGGTGCGGAGGGAGGATGAATTCGAATTCGTCGCCAAGGTGCAGCACCGTGGTGACCTCGAAGTGAAGCTGGCGATGGTGATTTGGACAGACCGTAATGACGTTTTGCGGCCCCAGCACATCAACGCTGAGTGTCGATACCTGCACCACGTGGTGAGCTTCGACATACGGCATACCATCCGGTTTGAAGAACGTGGCCCAAGCCTGACCCAAGACGTCGCAGCCCTGACACCGGTGGTTGTTCGTTAGCTTCACCATTGCTCCGATCGGCCCGCGTTCCACGTATCGGCTAATCCGGTGCTTGATGATCGGAGTAGCATCGCGCGTCAAATCCCACACCGCTTTGCGTATTTCGGGGTTTTGCAGGTCGGGTGCGCTTGCGAGTAGGGGCAGCTGATCAACGTTCGTACTAAAGTCGACAAGTGAGTCGATGAAGGCTTGTGCGGTGGCGGTACCGCCCCGCAACGCCGGTTCTAGAGCACGTCCTGTGATCGATGAATCGATTGTGAAGTGACGGCTGCGTTTTGTGCTGATTCAACGTCCACCTCGATGGAGGTTGACGATGGGAAAAGCATTGAGCGTGGATCTTCGGTCGCGGGTCTTGAAGGCTTCGGACGAGGGCATGTCGGCGCGGCAAGCGGCGGCGCGGTTCGGCGTGGGAGTGTCCAGCGCGATCCGCTGGATTGCGCGGGCGAAGATCGGCGAACTGGCGCCCCGCCCGCAGGGCCGCCGCCGTGCCTCCAGCCTCGATGCGCATGAAGCCTTCGTCGTCGGGCTGATCGAGGAGCGCAAGGACATCACGCTGAACGAGATGGTGGAGCGGCTCGTCGCCGAGCAGTCGGTGCGCATCAGCCGCAGCGCCTTGAGCGCCTGGCTTCGCCGCCACGGCTGGACATTCAAAAAAAGTCCGCGCACGCACTGGAGCAGGATCGCCCCGACATCCTGAAGCGGCGCCGCGACTGGTTCGACGGCCAGCTCGACCTCGATCCGGCGAAGCTCGTGTTCATCGATGAGACCGGCCTCTCCACAAAGATGGCCCGCCTGCGTGGAAGAGCGCCGCGCGGCGAGCGCTGCCGGGCCGGCGTGCCGCATGGCCACTGGAAGACCACAACCTTCACCGGAGCGCTGCGGCTGACGGGCATGACTGCGCCCTTCGTCTACGACGGCGCCATGAACGGCAACGTGTTCCTGGCCTATGTCGAGCAGGTGCTGGTCCCGACATTGTCGGAGGGCGACGTAGTTGTCATGGACAACCTGCCCGCCCACAAGGCCGCCGGCGTGCGCGACGCGATTGAGGCCGCAGGCGCGAGCCTGCTCTACCTGCCGCCTTACAGTCCCGACTTCAACCCGATTGAGAACGCCTTCGCCAAACTCAAGGCGCTGCTGCGAGCAAAGGCCGAGAGAACCATCAAGGCGTTGTGGGACACGGTCGGCGCGGTCGTCGACCTCTTCACCACAGCCGAATGTGCCAACTACTTCAAAGCCGCAGGATATGAACCGGATTAAACAGGACGCGCTCTAGTCTCGGAAGAGAAGGGCGGATGTCGAAAGATACCGCTAGTCGTAACTTTTATTGCCGGTGCCGGCAGATCGACGTTCCGACCTTCCGATCGTTGAAACGCTCCGGCGGATCTGCAATCTGAGTTCGCCGATATCGGAAACGTCGGATAGACGAATGGGATAGTCGGCCGTCTCCAATTTAACTCGACGGTCGTTCGGGTCGAGGTCGGCGAGGGCCTTACTGTCGACCCACGCCCCCTCAAGATTGCCACCGAGCACCGCGAGGCGGGCTAAGATGGTTTCAAGGGTCGCGATATAGTCCGGGTTGTAGGCGGGCTTGCCTCGGGAGACGCCGCCATTCGAGTGAAGCACGATGTCGACCCCGATGGCCGTTTCTTCGACCTCGAACTCTGCGTCCAGTATCTGACCATCCTCACCGAAAGCCGTCAAGACATTTTCCTCACGGCGCCGAGTGTTGGGCGAGCGACGCAGGGTTCCGATTCTCTGCCTCGCTAGCGATCATGCCAAGAATCTGACATCTATGCATCTTGTCGGGACCAAAACCTTATGTCGAACCTTTTACTGCAGTTGGCAGACCCGGACGAAGTGGCTGCGATCGTCGATGATGTGCGCCGGGAGGCTCGGTACGTTGTTACGGACTTTTCCGTCGAACTGGTGGTTTCGAAATTTCGCGATGAGGCCGAGACGGAAGGGGACATCTACGTTCCGGAGTATCAGCGAAGCCTCGCTTGGAACGAGGAGCAAAGCTCCTATTTCATCGAGAGCCTCATCCTCAGGGTCCCAGTTCCTCCGGTATTCCTCTATGACGTCGAGGGGCGCTTGGAGATCGTTGACGGCTCGCAACGGATCCGAAGCCTAGTACGATATTTGCGGGATGGGTTCGCGCTGAGAGGTCTCGAGAAGCTAGACATACTGAACGGATATCATTTCGCCGATTTGCCGCCCTCGGTGCAGCGGCGTCTCAACAACACGCCAATACGTTCGTTCGTCTTGGACCAGGGAACCGACGAAAGCACCCGTGTTGAGCTGTTCAGGCGCCTCAACACATCAGGAAAGCGACTTGAAGACGCCGAAATACGGAAAGGCGTTTACCGCGGTGCCTTCCTCGATCTGGTGATTGAAAGGGCTGCATCAGACCTCTTTAAGAGCTTGACGCCCCATATGGCCAAGGGCGTCGACGCTCGCAGCGAGCGTCAAGAGCTAGTCACGCGCTTTTTCATCTACTGCGACCGCTACCTGGCGTTCCGCCACGATGTCAGGAAATTCCTCGACTCCAACATGGACAAGCTGAACAAGTCCACTGACGAAGCGCGGCTCTCGGAGATGGGCGCCGAATTCGAGCGGACAATGCAGTTTATCCGCATGTACTATCCGAAGGCCTTCTATCGGCCGGATGGAGGGAAACGCGTTCCTCGTGTCCGCTTCGAAGCCATTGCCGTTGGAACGGCGCTCGCCTTACGGAGCGATCCGGCCTTAAGGCCGCCATCGGATGCATGGCTGCGGTCGAAGCAGTTCGAGGAGCTGGTGCGGACGGACGCCAGCAACAGTGCTCCGAAGCTCCGGGGGCGTATCGAATACGTCCGCGACAGCCTGCTCGGCCGTCCGTATGAGCGTTGAGGGACGCTTTCGCGTCCGCGCGCAGGACGTGTCCGAGTACCTAAAGTCTCTGCAGTCGCTGGAGCGTGTTTACAACATACCCGGCCGCAGTTTCTACCGCGCAACGGCGGCGATCACGGCGTCCCGCGCCTCCGCCTTCATCATGATGTACAACTGCATAGAGTTCGGTTCCCGAGAGGCGTTGGTAGGGCTGCGACAGGAGATCCTGGCAGGCGGTGGCGGCTTTATGGCTCTGAAAGACTACTGGCAGGAAGAGATAGCCCGAGCTCACTTCCGCGACCGGCTCACCCAGGGCGCCAACCACGACAGCCTCATCCGCGCGCCTGGGGTCGTGGACTGGAAATCAGACCTGCGCCGTCTGCCGTTTTCCGGAAATGTCGACAACGAGGAATTGCTACGCTTCGTCGCGCGGATCGAAAGCCGATGGCGACCACCGCGATCTTGCCTCGGCGGTTCCGACCTGGTCCTTATAAGACAGATGCGCAACACACTTGCTCATGGCGCCGAGACGTTCGAGACCGTCGGTTCCCAATTCAGCACTCAGGACATTACCGAGAAGTTTCGACGGACAAGGATCTTCATGGTCTCGCTCATTAAGGGGCTTGAGCGCTACAAGACAAGGCAGCACTACCGCCGCGTTTAGGCGGGTACTTCTTCGAGACCGCAGTGGGTCGCCAGTGCTTGCGCGAAGTCTTGGTTCTTAGTTAGCCCACTCTTCATGTAGCGGCGAAGAAATCCCTCGGCGGCGCGGACGGATAATGTCTGTGCATCGTTCAAGCCAAAGCTCGCGATCGAGACGCGGCGTTCGTCTGCCGGTCCTTCACCCGCCCCAGGTATGTAGCGTGAAGTCTGCTTAGGGCCACCCCACGCCGCGTTGTGCTGGGAAAGCGTCTCGGTACCGTGTTCCTGATAGGCAAGGCTGTGGGCTTCCGAGGCCACCAGACGTTGTCCGACCCAGGTCGCCACAGGCACGCTCACAGCGTTGCCAACAAGGCGCCAGCGCCCGCGCTCGCCCTTATTGGTGTCGCGGGCAGCCGCCGTCCAGCCAGCGGGGAAACCTTGAAGGCGTTCCGCATCCTCGATGCCAGGCGTCTGAAACAGTCCAGTTTCCACCGTCCAAATAGCAGGCGGTGAAGGTATGCTTAGGCCGGAGCCCCCTTTTAGGGGTGGTACTGCATCAGGGGTCCAACCCACGCCACGATTGCCCTCAGTCCAGTAAAATCCGATGTTGGCCGCCCAATCGCTTGCGGGCGCTACGCGGTCGATACCGTCGAAGAGGAGGTTTCCGGGGTCACCCTCCAACATGCCGACGATGAAAATGCGCCGGCGTCGATGCGGAAGCCCAAATTCCCGAGTGTCCAGCACGCGGTACGCCCAGCGGTAGCCGCGTTCGGCTAGCTCGGCGGTAACGTACCGTACTGCCTTGCCCTTCTGCAGATTTAGGGAGAACGCAACGTTTTCGAGAACTATAGTATTCGGCTTCTTCGGTGTAGCGTCGAGCAACCTGAACACGTGCGACACCAGCCCGGACTGGCTGCCGTCCAAACCAGCCATCCGTCCAGCTTGACTGAGATCCTGGCAAGGCCAGCCACCGACAAGGGCGTCGCACTTGGGAAGACGAGGCATGGCCGTGACATCGTCGACAAGACTGATCTCCGGAAAGCGGCTTCGCAAGACGGCCTGTGCCGCAGAATCCTTTTCGCACATCAGGGACGTCTTTAGGCCCGCTTTGGCGAAACCCACCTCGAATCCACCAATTCCCGAAAATAGGCTTGCGACGGTCTGATTCGACATGAGATTCTCCGAATCCCTTATCAGTTAACAGAGATCCGTTTCAAACTCGAGAAAATAAATCGCAGCTTGGCTAGCGCCAAGCTGGCCAATATGGCTCGATCGCCCATCTGCGCAGGCAGGGCGAAGGTCGTGTTTCAGGAAAGTCGGGGAATTCACTCAGAGTTCAAGGTAGAACTTTCTAGCCGGTTGGCCCGAAAGCAGGCCTGTTGAAGCGTCTGCTTCGGGTCACGTCACGAAGATACTCGCACCGAATTGAAGGTCCGTTATGGAAGATCCGAGGCCCGAA
Organism: Mesorhizobium sp. M1E.F.Ca.ET.045.02.1.1; assembly: GCF_003952485.1. NCBI lineage: Bacteria > Pseudomonadati > Pseudomonadota > Alphaproteobacteria > Hyphomicrobiales > Phyllobacteriaceae > Mesorhizobium > Mesorhizobium sp. M1E.F.Ca.ET.045.02.1.1. The sequence continues at coordinate 3,623,259 of NZ_CP034447.1, read as the reverse complement.
GCTTCCAGTCCGCTATCGGCCCCAAGAATGACGGGCTGCAATGCGCCATATCGGTCGTATAAAGTGCCCCCATCCGTTCCCGAAAGCCGTCGTCTGTTACCTGGCTCGTGAGCTGCCGGCAGTCTATCCGAGGTTTCGTTACAATTGTCGGCGGACATCTCGAACATCGTTGCAATTGACGCACACGGATATCTATTAGATGGCGGTAAATCGGACGGTAGCCGCTATTCTCGAGACGGCGGATTCTGCCATTGAGGGGGATGTACCGGCATGCGACTCATCCAGAACAAGGCGTCCGATGATCATCGGACCGCTGTCGCCCATGTTTTGGAGGGCGCTGAGCAGATCAGCATCGCCGTCGCCTTCCTAAAAGAGGGTGGCGCACGGATCATCGGGCTGCTCCTAGAGGCACGCCTGAAGCAGGGCGCTAAAATTGAAGCTTTCCTCGGTACTGATTTCTACATCACCGAGCCAAAGGCGCTCGCGCATTTGCTCGCAATAAAGAAGCGGTTCGGGGCCTTCGAAATGTTTCTTGCAAACGGCAAGACCGCAACCTTTCACCCGAAGTCCTATGTCGGACGAAGCGAAGGCCAGGTTCGGTGTCTGATCGGGTCAGCGAACCTCACGACCGGCGCCCTGACAACAAACGATGAAATTTCAATCCTGGCGACGGTGAACTCGGACGAACAACTGTCGTCGGATCTGAAAGTCACCTTTGCCGATTTTCGTGAGAGCGGCAGCTTCCAAGAACTCGATGACCTGGTGCTTGGGCAATATGCCTCGCGACACAAAGACGCCGAGCGATTGCGACGCAAACTTGAGAAAGAGCTCGAAGACAACTTCGCCGCACAGTTCGATCTGCGGCGCTTGAATGGCTTCCTCCGCCAGTACCGCGCAGACAAGACCGAACGTTCCGCGCTGGCGAAGCGCCGGACCGATCGGGACAAGGCATTGAAGGTTCAGCAATTGATCGCGGATCTCGGCAACGCGCCGAGGATTTCGAAGGAAATGAGGAGCGTCTTCGCAGAGAATCTAAGCAATCTGATTTCTTCAAGAGAGCCTTATCAACATCTCTGGCATTCCGGCGACATTCATCGACGAGGGTCGGCGGCACTCGATCATCCCAAGAAGACGATCACACTGTTCGCCGCGGGCAGGAAGGCAGCCAAACTCGCGCCAGAACGGGGTTACGAGCAGATGCGTCAGCTAGCGCTCGGTATTCCTGGCGTGGGCGTGAATATGATCACGGCGATTCTCTGCACCTTCGCCCCGAAGCGGTACGCTGTCTTCAACGGCAATACCTCCGGCGCCCTAGCGGCGATCGGCATTGGCGCGCCTCGAAGTCCAACTGTCGCAACGCTGTCGGCCGAACGATACACGCAATTGTGCGCTACCATCGACGCGCTGCGGAGGCGCATCGGTGGCGCTGATTTCACGGACGCCGACGCGTTTCTCAACTGGCTGTATTTCAAGACGAAGCCTTCCAAGCGCGCGCATGAGGGAGGCGCCCCAAAAACCTCACCTTGCGTGTCGCGGCCACGCCAAGTTGTCCGGCAGCACCGCGCCTCTAATCGGCCGTTCAGGCAGAGTTTGCCTTCACCGAAAGCGGGCAGTCCGTTCGAGTGAACCACATGGCCCATAGTGCCCCAATCGAACGAATCTCGCTTCTATGGCGTGACCCGAACGGCGCTCTCAGCACGCCCACGGCATCAGAGTTGTCAGCTGGAAATAAATGCGCCAGGTGAGTAGCGCCCCGAGCCCGCAGACGACAAGGATGATGCCAAGGACGAATCGGTGAAGTGTAATCCGGTTTTCCAGCTTGCGATAAAGAGGGAGGAACTCCGCGGCGACGACCGAGTAATCGCCCTTCAGCTTGGTCTTCTGTCGGGTCAGATCGTCGTCTATCGTCGACAGCGTCAGCAGCTGGTTGACGATGGCAAACGCCAGGAGGGCAACGAACAGCGTTGCACCGAGCGAGATGGCGAGGTTTGCCCAGAAATTCACGTCGCATTGAGTTGCGGGCTTGAGCTGCGTGGCGATGATCACACTCGCGACGGGAATGCCCATTATCTGGTTCTGGATGTCATGGAATGTCTTATGGATCTTACCGGTGTAGTCCGCGATGGCCTCTTCCGCCTTCCCCCGGATCTTGTCGTACGAGAACTCCGACGCGAACAGCCTATAGCTGTCCTCGCACTTTGTGACGAAGTCCCGAAAGTGTCGAAGAAGGTACCTGAAGCGCTCGCCTTCGGGATGGGTGCGACACGTCTCGATGAGCGTGGTAGCAACGATCGCAGCCTTCTGGTCCTTGTGCACCTTCTGCATGACGAAGTTCTCGAACTCGTCGACCAGTATGGAGTTTACGGAGACAAGGTCCGATGACCTGAAGTCTACACGGACCATCAGCCGGATCGAGCCGAGGAACAGCATCTCCGCCTGGTACGGGTCGAGAAACGCAGCCGCCTCTTTTAAGGTGCGGACCAGGCGCAATGCGTTCCGGTAGCGCGCGACGGCGTCGGGAACGACGGTATCGTTGTAGGCGAACCTCTCCTCGATCAGGTAATAGCGCTCCGGCTCGGCTATGCGGTTGCGACGGTTCTCGAGCAGCCGGTCGAGGGTGAGCGCGAGGAAGCCAAGTCCTGTGCGTGGAGCGCCGATTTCGACGCTAACTGTCGCGCCTATGACGACCGCCGACGCTGAGTCGACCGTGAATGCCGCGTCGTCGAAAGCCTTCTCATCGCTTTCAATCTGCTTCAGCGTTTCCACAATGCTGTAATCGCGGACCGTCAACTTTCCCGCGGAGCCATCTTTCGAGAACTCCGTGTTGCGGTAGAGTGCTATCAGCTGGTCGAACGTGATCATGAGGCTACGCTACTCCTGATCGTGTTCCAGTCTTTCGATCAGGTCGGGAGGGAGTTCGGTGAAGGTCAGGGTCTTCTTGTCGTCGTTATAGACGATCTTGCCGTCGGTAAGGGCTTGCCGATTGAATTCGACCGACCAGAGCCGCGTCTTCGCGGAGAACTTCACCATCGGCGACAGCGCTCGCTTCTTCGGAACGAAGCCGTCGCCAAGTCCGACATCCGGATCTCCGAGCGATTTGGCGAGTTCTTTCGGGTTCTCTGGAAAGAGCTCGTTGGAGAATGTCTCGAGATCCAAAGGCTCGTTGTCCCGGATGTATCGCTGGCAGATGTCGTACGCCTTCTGCAGGAAAGCTTGCTTGTCCTTCACGAAGCCCTTCGCCGGCTCGGCGAAACCGTTCAGCACGCGCACCAGTGTCCTGGTATCCTCGAGGTCCTGAACGGTGCTGTCGCAACCGAGGAACTCCTTGAAGTACTCGGCGACGTTCCCCTTGCCCTTTAGGAAGCCGATGTAACGGTCCGCCGAGTTAGTCCATGCCGTCATGTTGATCCGGCCGGCGAAGCGGAAGCCGTCGAGGTCGAGGTGTTCGACTGACGCGATGTCAAAGCTTTTGGTGAGCGCCGCACCGAGCTTGTCGTTGATGATCGCCACTAGCAGAAACCGTTGCTCGTCCTTCTCGAGATGCGCGAAAAGGACGTGACCGCCCGTCGCCCCGGGCTTTCGGCGCGCCTGAACGGTCAGTGTCGTCATCAGCTTGGCCGTGAGCGTGGCGAAGTCCTTGAAGTCGCCCTTCCGGAACTCGTCAAGATAGGTCTGTGCCGGATAGTTGTCGGAGCTTGCCGCGAAGCGCCCGTGAGACTTCGAGGCGCGGCTCGCATACATGGCGTGCAGCTCGCCGACCACGCGCTCCACCGTTTCCGAGACCTTGAGGTGCGCGTTACCCGACACCGTTTCAAAACTCTCGGAATTCCTCTTCAGGTCGTGCACCGCGACCTGAATGACCTGCTCGACCATCGAATCCTCCCCCTCGTGATGGCAGTTATGCGAGACGTGAGGGCCCGAACGCAAGTGTTCGAAGGATTAGCAGACCGAATATCCACGCCATGCGTGTCGAAAGGCGGAACGTCTTTCGATCCGCTCATGGCCTACGATCGCAGCGCGGTTTGGATCTTCTTCCACTCAGGAATTTCATCGAAATGGTACTTACGCAGCCTCGTGAAAAGATCGAACGCGTGAAGGGTTCTTAGGATTAAGAGCGGGGCATTGAACGACGCCATTAGCACGCCCGAGAGAGTATCTTGCCGTTCAGCGAGCAACGCCTTGAGAACGACGATCTCGTTGCCGGGGTCTACGATCCAGGCTCCGGCATTGGCAACGAAGGTCACCGACACGGAGTCGGCAGCCGGGTGACCGATCTCGCAAAGTTTCGCGTAGGAACGGCTTTATGCCGGGAATCTTCATTCCATCCACGTGGTCGACGTACTGGAAGGTCTGCATCGCCTTGCGACTGCCGGTGTCTTTTCGGTCTTCAGCACCTTCCGGGCATGCGTGAAGTGTATCAGCGTGTCTTCCAACTCCTTAGCGGACAGCATGGGCTCCCCAGCCTGACCCGAAATCTCGGCTCGTATCGCATCCTTGTTGTAGGCGAGCGTCCGGGCCACTGGTCCCAGGCTGTGGTTTATATCGCCTGCGGATTCGATCAGGCTTCTACACGCCGACGCGCAGCCATATAGACTTCCCGCCTCATGTTCGCGGACCGCCACCTTGATCCACCTGGACGTACGGAACACCGATGCGACCGAAGCCATATGCGCCCGGTACAGCATCTCCGTCCAATAGATGTGCCCCATGTACGCCCGCCCGATCGATTCGTCGCGAGCCCTGTATTCGAAATCCGACAAGTCCTTGAAAGTGTACCTGTCTCTCATCAGATCAGGCGCAATGTCGTTGACGATGCGGCCGTAGAGTTCGGAATTCTTCCGAACACTGCGGACTTTTCTTAATGTCCAGATCGAGAGCTGGTGTCGAGGGCGAAACTTGGACCATGCAGCGATCGTCTTTCAAACACATCCTAACAGAGAAGCCGGACGCCATGCGAAGCACGTCGGTGACCGGCTGCTTTCGTATCTTCATTCGCCAAGACCCGACCGCCTACTGTCGGCCCAAACGGGACGTCTGAGTAGTGGCTCGCTGATCGCCACTCCTGGCGCAAAGCTGCCAATCGTTGTGCGGCGCCCTCGTCGACTTCGATCGACGAGCCGAAATTGCCTTGCTCCATCTAAAGTTTGAGCGATGAGTTAAAACCGATATGATTAGAAATATCGGTTTCAGCACCAAAGAGTGGCAACTCTGCGACGGCGGTTTTTCGACGGTCCTCGGGATAACGGCTCCGATTTCGACACTGAGGGAGGGTGCGCAAGAGGGCCAGCGGGATGTCGCAGGTGGTTAGCCCCGGTCGTGCACAATGCAATGTAGCCGTCCACCGACTTGCCCCACGAGTCCGCTTAGAAACGCTCTCCTCCCGTGATCCACAGTCCACACGTTGCTACCAGTTTACGCCGCACGAGCTAGTCAGGCCGCTTCCGCTTAACGAGGCTCTTCTTATTTTAGCCCAACACGATCTGCTCGCAGCGAAATGGCAACTAGGATGCGGCTTTGTGCTTCGACACCAACCCGCCCGGAGTATCAGGACCGAGGCAGCGTCCATGAAGAGTGACGCAATCTCGTATCCCCCACGAGGGCTATCTCGTGAGGAAGCAGCTCGTTACATCGGTGTCGGATCGACGCTTTTTGACGAGATGGTTGCCGATGGGCGTATGCCAAAGCCCAAGCGCATCAATAGCCGCGCTGTCTGGGATCGTGTAGCCTTGGATATCGCTTTCACCTCGTTGCCGGACAAAGACAGCGGCCTTCAAGAGCTGTTGGAACGAAGCAAACGGGGCGTGGAAAAAAGATAGCAACTACGCTCGTTGCGTATACGCTGCAGGCGTAGTACGATGATAGCCCGTGCGGAAGGCATGATGTGAACGAGAATGAGAAACTTGCGCAAGACGTGAAAGCATGGCGGGCAAAGGAAGGGTTTACTGCCGAAGCCGCGGCCAAGGTACTGGGAATACCGAGGCGCACCTTTGAAGGCATAGAGCAAGGAAGAGGGTTTCGTTACCCGGTGCTCCTGCGCGTTGCCATCAAAAGCAAAACCCTTTCGCTACGGGCGAGTCTGAAAGGGTCCCCCGGACTGAAAGGAGCATTTGATGGCTCGGCCATTTAAGGATGCCCGTTACCCTGGGGTATCTTCGCGCCTCAAGAACGGCAAGCTAATCTATCGCTACCGCGCAAAGGGCATGCCTGAAATCCGCCTTCCCGGTAAGCCCGGCGATCCCGAGTTCGAGGCGGCTTACGAGAAGGCCACGCAGGGTCAAGGCAAGAAGGCAGTTATCGTCGATTTGCCCGGTCGGGCACTGCCAAAAACCTTTGGTCATGCCGCGCGCCGGCTTGAAACGACAATGGAGTGGTTGGGCTTTGATGAAGCCACGCAGCAGAAGAATGCGCGACTGATTGAGCGTTTTCTCAACCTGCCGGTCGATCCCAACTACCCACTCACCTGGCGCAATACTCCTGTTGAACATCTCGACGCGGATCGGCTTCGCGCCATCATTGAAGGCATCTTCAGGACGAACCGCACAGTCGCCAAACACACGTTGGTCGCCATCAAGAAGCTTCTATGGGTCGCGACCGATGTCGAAAAATGGATCAAGCCGCAGGATGATCCGTCGCTATCTATCCGCGTGCGGGTGCCCAAATCGACCAAGAACCCAGCTTGGCCAATTGCGATGCGCGAAAAGTTCGAGGAGCGACACCCCATCGGTACAGCCGCGCGCACCTGCTATGCACTGGGGTTCTGGCTTGGAAATCGGCGCGGCGATATCGCTGCTCTTGAGTGGGACGATCTTTTAACCGAAGAGATCGAACTGTTCGACGGCTCGCTGGTGCTAATCGAGGCCTTTGATTTCCGCCAGAAGAAGAACCGCAACCGCCATGGCGGGCGGGAGATGTTCATTCCAGTCGTAGACAAACTAGCAACGGCCTTGGACCTGCTCGATCGCTCGAGAGGCGGCACGGTCTTAAAGAACGCCTATGGCAGGTCATTCTCGGAAAAGAGCCTGACCGGCATGATGCAGCACTGGACGCGGCAGGCGGGAATTCCAAGCGGCTACACGCTTCATGGCCTGCGCCGCACCTTCGGCACCTACCTCGCTGAATGCAACATCCAGGCGCGCGCCATCATGGAGGCGATGGGTCATTCCTCCATGACGGTAACAGATGAGTATGTGCGTGAGGCCAATAAGAAGCGGATCGCGGTTGATATTGCTCGTGCCATCAACGAGCGCGAGGCCAAACGCGACGCCATGAAGCGGCGGGCAAACCTCCGCATCGTCAGATAATCAAATCGAGTCGGAACAAACCGGGACCACGGTCCTGCTTTGGGCCCATAATGGGCCCAAAACGTTTTGGGCCGAGGGCACTTTTTGTGAATAAAAACAATGGTTATGGTGGGCCCGGAGGGACTCGAACCCCCAACCAAGCGGTTATGAGCCGCCGGCTCTAACCATTGAGCTACAGGCCCCACGCGGGCTGGCTTAGTGTTTTTCGCCTCGCGACACAAGGCTTTCCGAAGGCGCTGGCGACGCCCGCCCAAATCAGCCCATATTCGCGCTCTAGTTGCCAAAACGCGACTGGTTCGCAGACCGAGGAGATTTCGATGACCAGACATCTTTTGCCCATGGTGCTCGCGGCAGCGCTCGCGTTTCCGGCATTTGCAAGCGCGGCCGATTCACCGCCCCCGCCCCGCATCGTCGTTTCCGGCGAAGGCGAAGCGACCGTTGCGCCGGACATGGCGATGCTGACGCTCAGCGTCATGCGCGAGGCCAAGACCGCGCGCGCCGCGCTCGATGCCAACAACGACGCCATGGCGGCGGTTATCGCTGCGATGAAATCGGCCGGTATCGCCGATCGCGATCTGCAGACAGCCGGTATCCAGATCAACCCGCGCTACAATTACACCAACAAGGCGGACGGCAGCCAGGAAGCCGAGCTCGTCGCCTACCAGGTGACGAACACGCTGTCGGTGCGCGTGCGCGACGTCGACAAGACCGGCGACGTCCTCGACAAGGCGGTGTCGCTCGGCGTCAACCAGGGCGGCGGCATCGCCTTCACCAATGACGATCCGAAAACCACCATCGTCGAGGCGCGCAAGAAGGCGGTTGCGGATGCGATCGCCAAGGCCAAGACGCTCGCCGAGGCCGCTGGCGTGAGCCTGGGCAAGGTGATCGAGATCACCGACCAGAATGTCGCGCCGGTCCCGATGCCAATGAACGCCAAGGCCTTCGATGCCGCCCGCGCCGCCGTGCCCGTGCAGGCCGGCGAGAACTCCTACTCTGTCCAGGTCACCGTCACGTTCGAGCTGAAGTGATCGCCGCCCGACCGGTGGTCCGGATCCAGCCACAAAAAACCCCGGAGGACCGGTCCTCCGGGGTTTTTCGAGCCGCGCGCTTCAGGCCAGCTGAAAGGGCTCGCTACTCATAGCTGAGCCTCGCAGAGGATCATGCTAAGCGATCCTCACAGAGGATCGCCGTTCCTGGCGATCTCGCCCCTTAGCGATAGATGATCGGGCAGCCGCGCTCGTTGGCGAAGACCACCACCACGCGGTCGCCATACTGGCGACCGGCCACCTTCACCGTGCGCCGGTCGATGTCGACGATGCGGACGCGATGCAGGCCCATGCGCTCGGCCTTGTCAAGCGCGCGGTCCAGCGAGCAGCCGCGGCGGCGCCATTCCCGATCGCGACGATAATAGCCGTCATCGTCCTCGCCGGTGTAGACGCCGAAACGGGGATCGGGGCCGTTGCCGAAGCCGAGATAGAGGCTGTCCGCGTGCGCCGCCGGGATGGCACCGAGCGTGCCGAGCCCGACAAGGGCCGAAAGGGCTGCCGTCTTGATCGTGTTGAACATTGTCTCTCTCCTTGTTGGGGGCTTTCGCCCGTTCGAATCGGTAATTCGGCGAACCGATGGGCCAAGAATGCCCTTTCCTGTCTGAACTTCCCGCGAACCGGCTGTTCATTTCCGGTTCATGTGGCAGGAAAAGGGATTTTCCCGAACCTATCGCTTCTTTCCCTCGAAACTGCAGGCCGAAACGCGCCATGGCGCGGCCGGTCCCGCTCTGGGTTCGTCATCCAAATGCGAACCCGTCAGGGTTCGTCATCAAGGATATAGTCAAAATAATCGTCAGGCTCGGCCAGGTCGGTTTCCTTGGCCTTCACCCGGCCGCGGATCGAAATCCCGGCCTCGTGCACGGTCTCCGCGCTGCCCGAAACCAGTCTGTGCCACCAGTAGAGATCATGGCCTTCTGCAATGAGCCGGTAGGCGCAGGTCTTGGGCAACCAGGTGATGGTGCGCACGTTCTGCGGCGTCAACCCGACGCAATCGGGCACGCGCGACAGCCGGTTGGCATAGTCAGAACAAAGGCATTTTTCGGCGTCGAACAGCCGGCAGCCGACGCTCGTCCAGTAGATCTCGCCGGTATCCTCGTCCTCGAGCTTCGACAGGCAGCATTTGCCGCAGCCGTCGCAGAGCGATTCCCACTCGGCCGGGGTCATCGCCTCTAGCGTCTTGGTTTTCCAGAACGGTGCGGTCATGCGGCTGGATTTGGCCCTCCTGGGCCTTCCGGTCAAGCGCGCTGTCGCAGTGACCCGGTATCAACATTAGAAAAACACGAAATTGCCTTCAAAAGGCCGGCCAAGCATCCTTGGCTGCCGCCAATGCCCGACGGAACCAATTGCGGTTGATGTAAGTTTGGGCAGGGATGGGACCCCACTAGGAGAAAATCGATATGAAACGCCAACCACGGATTCTGGCGGGTACGGCAATCGGCCTGCTTATGGCATCCGCGCCGTTGGGCGCGTATCCGCTGCAGGGGAATGCCGTTTTCGGCGCCTCGCATGGAGCGCCGGTGATTCTGGCGCAGGAGAACTGCGCCGAAGGCCAGTCGGCCGAGGCCTGTGCGCAAGCCGGGGGCCAGCAGGGGGAAGCAGAGCAGCCGAAGAGAAAGAAGCGCGAGCAGCAACAGCAGACGCAATCGGCCCCGGCCGAACAGCCTGCAGAGCCGGAGCAGAAGCCGCGCCGGAAGCGGCAGGACCAGCAGCAGATGGATACCGGCCAGACGGAGCAGGCAGCCCCCGCCGAGCAGCAGCTCAAACCGCGCAAGAAACGCGATCAACAGCAACAGATCGAGGCAGCCCCGGCCGATCAGGGCGGCCAGCCTGCGGCCGACGAGCAGCAACCGCGCAGGAAGAAGCGCCAGTTGCAGCAACAGACTGAGACCGCGCCGGCCGAGCAGCCCGCGGAACAGGCCGCACCGGCGACCGACGAGCAGCAGCCGCGCAGGAAGAAGCGCCAGCTGCAGCAAACCGAAACCGCGCCGGCTGAGCAACCGGCCGAGCAGGTTGCCCCGGACCAGCAGCAGCAACTGCGCAAGAGGAAGCTCAATCAGCAGCAGAGCGAGACGGCTCCGGCCGAGCAGGTCGCCCCCGACCAGCAGCAACTGCGCAAGAAGAAGCTCAATCAGCAGCAGGAAGCCGCGCCTGCGGAACAGCCGTCAGAACAGCCGGCAAATGACAACCAGCCCGGCAAGAAACGCAAGCTGGGCCAGCAACCTGCCGAGCAAGGCCAGACCCCTGCCGAACAAGCACCCGCAGGTCAGGCCTCTCGTAAGCTCAAGCCGTTGCCGGTTCCGGGAGCCGAGCAGGCACCGGCCGGGACCGAGCAGGCGCCAGCTCAAGAGGAACAGCCTTCGAACCAGAACAAGAGGCAAGCCAAAAAACCGCTGACGGAGCAACCCGCAACGGGGCAGCAGCAGCCCGCCCCCGGCGAGCAGCCGGCCGAAGGCGGGGCAACCGCCGGCACTGCCGCGCAGGGCCAAGCGCCTGCCAATGCGAACGAGGCCCCCATCTTCGACAGCCAGAAGGATGTGGTGCGCAAGCGCAAGGGCCGTCGGCCGGCCGGCCAGAACGAAAGCGGTCAGGCTGGTGTTGAGCAAGGCGGTACCGGCCAAACTGGCAATCAAACCGAACAGCTTCAGGGCCAGCAGGCGCAGACGCCTGCGCCGGTCGACCAGGGTCCGCCGCCCACCGACGACAAGGCCGCGCAACAGGAAATCCAGCCTGAGAAGTTCGTGCCTGTCACCGAGGAAAAGGGCAAGCGGATTGAGCTTACGCCCGAGCAGGTTGTCCGCGATCGCCGCCGGCCGCAGGGCGCGGACGTGGTGAAGCAGTTCGGCGACCGCGTGATCCTCCAGTTCAACAACCAGACATTCGTGGAAAGCAACGAGGCGCCTCGCATCACGCGCGGCGCCAGGAACGTCTACTACGAGGATCTTTCGGGCGACCGCACCCGCGAAATCGTCGAGCGCGACAACGGCATCCAGATCGTCACCATCCGCAACCGCAATGGCGACGTCATCAGGCGATCGCGCATCACGCCGGATGGCCACGAATATGTGCTGAGCTATGTCGACGAGCGGTACTACAACGATGTCGACGAATGGCGCGATCCCGGCGACGACCTGCCGCCGATGCGGCTCGACATCTCGCGCCGCGACTACATCCTGGATTCGGAGGAAGTCGAGGATCCGGACGAGTATTACACCTTCCTCGAACAGCCGCCGGTGGAGAGGGTGCAGCGCCTCTACTCGATCGACGAGGTCAAGCGCTCGGCCCGCGTGCGCGACATCGCCCGCCGCATCGATCTCGACACGCTGAACTTCGACTTCGGCTCGGCCACGATCTCCGATGAAGAGGTGCAGAAGCTCGAAGGCGTGGCCACCGCCATGGAAAAACTCCTGAAGAAGAACCCGGCGGAGACCTTCCTGATCGAAGGCCATACCGACGCTGTCGGTACGCCCGACGCCAACCTCGCGCTGTCGGATCGGCGTGCCGAGGCGGTGGCCGAAGCGTTGACCAACGCGTTCGGCATCCCTGCCGAGAACCTCACCACGCAGGGTTATGGCGAGGAGTATCTCAAGGTGAATACGCCTGGCCCGAACCGCGAGAACCGTCGCGTCGCCATTCGCCGCATCACCTCGCTGGTGGCGCCAGTGGCGAGCAACACGGAGCAATGACTAATGCATGTCGCCCAAAAGTGCATGGCGGTTTTGGGCGACATGCACGAAACAAAGACCTGAAGCGCATCGCCTGAATCCGTTTCAGCTCGACGCGCTTTAGTTTTTGATTTCAAGATCCTGACCCGATTTTCGGAATCAGCGCGGCAAGACGAGGCCCGTCCGGATCCGGACGGGCCTTTTCATTGAAAATTCAAGAAGAATTGTCCTGCTTATGCCGCCACGCTCATTGAATCGCCGCATTGCGGCACCCAGATTCTAGCCAGGGCGTTCCCTGCCCTGTCCCGACTCCAGCGGGACACATGAGCCCCGCCGGCCCCCCTCTCCGGCGGGGCTTTTTGGTTTGCGCGGGCCAAGGGCAAGAAGGCCGAGGTGGAGCGAGACGGCTGCAACCCGTCAGTAGATTCTTTTGACGTTCGTCCGCGAGTTCGCGAACACCTCGTCCGGCACGAAGAAGTCGCCGGCCAGCGGCCCCTTTGCGCCCGGCGCATAGATGGAAAAATCCGTGACGCCCTCGGCGCGAAGCACCTCCTCGTCGATATAGAAATTGCCCGTCGCCTCGCGCGATGGGCGCAGGAAGATCGCACGCGCCGCATCGGCCATGATGTCGGGCGAGCGGCTCATCGCGGCCACCGTCGCGCCACCGAGCAGATTGCGCACCGCAGCGGTGTCGATGGTCGAGATCGGCCAGAGCGAATTGACGGCGATGCCGGCGCCGGCGAACTCGGCGCTCATGCCCAGCGTGCACATCGACATGCCGAACTTGGCCATGGTGTAGGCGACATGGTTCTTGAACCACTTGGCCTTCATGTCGAGCGGCGGCGCCAGATTCAGGATGTGAGGATTCTTTGCCAACTTCAGGTGCGGAATGCACATTTTGGAGACCAGGAAGGTGCCGCGCGTATTGATCTGGTGCATCAGGTCGTAGCGCTTCATGTCGGTTTCCAGCGTGCCGGTGAGCTGGATGGCGCTGGCATTGTTGACGCAGATGTCGATGCCGCCGAACCGCTCGACGGTCTTTGCTACCGCATCGGCGACCTGAGCCTCGTCGCGGATGTCGCAGAGCATCGGCAGCGCCTTGCCGCCGGCCTGCTCGATTTCTTCAGCGGCGGTGTAGATCGTGCCCGGCAGTTTCGGATGCGGTTCAGCGGTCTTGGCGGCGATCGTCACATTGGCGCCGTCGCGCGCCGCGCGCAGCGCGATCGCCAGCCCAATCCCGCGCGACCCGCCCGAGATGAACAGCGTCTTTCCCTTGAGCGACATCCTTAGCCTCCCTCAGCAACAGGGGGGCAACTTGCGCGGTGGACTAGCCTGACGCAAGGCCCAAGGGGCCAGTTCGAGATTACGCAACGTCGCGCCCAGGGAGGTCTAGACCAGGACCAATCCCTGCCGCATGGCGATCGCGATCGCATCGGTGCGGTTGGCGGCGCCGAGCTTGATCAGGATCGCGGCGACGTGGAACTTCGCCGTGTGCACCGAAATGTTGAGCCGCCTGGCGATCACCTTGTTGGGCGCGCCTTCCGCCAGCAGCGCCAGCACCTCCGCCTCGCGCGGCGACAACGCCGCGCGGGTCTGGTTGTCGTCGTGCGCTTCCTCTTCCGACAGCTCACCGTGGAAATCGCCTCGCGCGGCAATTTCTGCAGACCCGCCACTGGTAACGCGATAACCGGACGCCGCCAACCGCGCCGCGGCGGCGACCAGCAGGCCATCCGCGAAGGGCGGCAACACGGCGAGCACATTGCCGGGCAGTTGTTCGCGGCGGATGCGCCGGGAAAGCAGAACGGCAGGCGTATTCGAAGCAATGGCCCGGTTTGCCAAAGCCGCCTCATCGATCACGGCGACGTCCGCTGTCTGGCCGGCGCCGCTTTCGCCAAACGCCGGCAGCAGGTCGTCGCTGGCGCCAAGCGCATCGGCCAGTTGCTCGGCGCGCTCAGCATCGCCGAGCGCGATCAGCACCGTCAGCCGGTGGGTTGCCGGCTCCGGTCTCGCAATCGTTTGTGTCGCGCTGCCTGGCATCGCCCCTCTCAGCTCAGCGGCTTCTCGCCGATGGTGATCGAAACGTCCCGCTCAGCGCCGCCGCTCATGATACCGAGCGTCACGGTTGCGCCGGCACTGTCAGGCCCGAGCTTGCGGATCAATTCGCGCGGCCCACGCACCGCTTCGCCATTCCAAGCGACGATGATGTCGCCGACATGCAGGCCGGCGCCCTTGGCCGGACCGCTGTCGTCAAGGCTCATCACCATCGCGCCGTGGGTGTCGCCGTTGCGGATCGGGTGCAGCCCGGCGCCGAGATAGCCGCGCGCGACATGGCCCTTTTCGCGCAGCGTCGCCACTGCCCGCTCGATCGTCTCATAGGGCATGACCAGCGCCCGCCGCCGCGGCCCGAACAGGAGCATGCCGATCAGGCCGCCCTTGGCGTCGAGCACCGGACCACCCTCGAAGCGGCCGCCGGTATTGATGGCGAGATTGATGCGCCGATCGATGGTGCCTCCGCGCATAGAGCGCCAGGCAGGCCCGACCTCGCCGACCGTGCCGAACACCGCAAGCGCAGCCCCTTCGCTGCTGCCGACGGCGATCGCCACGTGGCCGGGACGCACGGCAGCGGCCTGAGGCAGTTGCGGCAGACCGGCCTGGGCGGAAGCCGGCTTCAGCAGGGCAACGCCCGTCGAAGGATCGCGGCCGACGAGTTCCGCCTTGACGGTTTCGCCGGAAGCCAGCGTCAGCTCGATTTCCTCGCCGGCCTCGACCGCCTCCTCGGCGGCGACGAAGTAGCCGTCCCGCCAGTGGAAGGCGCTGGCCGTGCGGTGGTGATGCGTTGCGAAGCTCGCCAGCGCCGGAGCGGCGGCTGCCGCGACATCGGCAATGGCGTCTGAAAATGCGCTGAGGTTGAAGTTGCTCATATCAATCATCTCCTGGGTTCTGTGACCCAGATATCGCTCCATGACGCGCCCGCTGGTACTCGCCTGACGGCTAGTCGGCTGCTGGACTGGCCATCTGGTCAGGTCGCGGCAAATGCGGCCGCTCCGCACATATAGTGCGTGTCGCCCAAAAGCGCCGCGCGGTTTTGGGCAACGACACGCACAAAAGAAAAACATCGTTCCGCCACATCACACGGGAACACGCCGATGGCCTTCGCCGCCGAAAAGCTCCAATCCGATGACACCCTGCTCGATGCCTATTCGGCCACCGTCGCCGATGCCGTCGATCGCATCGGCCCAGCCGTGTGCCGCATCGAGCGCATCGGCGCCGGCGGCCATGGCTCCGGCTTCGTCATCGCCCAGGACGGGCTGGTCGTCACCAACTTCCATGTCGTCGGCGACGCGCGCGCCGTGCGGGTTACGATGCCCGACGGCGCCGCGCGCGAAGGCCATGTGCTGGGCCGCGATCCCGACACCGACATCGCGCTGGTGCGCGCCGACGGCAGCTTCGCCGACGTCGCGCCGCTCGGCGATTCCAAGCGCCTGCGCCGCGGCCAGATCGCGATCGCGATCGGCAATCCGCTCGGTTTTGAATGGACCGTCACCGCCGGCGTCGTCTCGGCGCTCGGCCGCTCGATGCGCGCCTCGACCGGCAGGCTGATCGACGACGTCATCCAGACGGATGCGGCGCTCAACCCCGGCAATTCCGGCGGGCCTCTGGTGTCGTCGACGGGCGAAGTGATGGGCGTCAACACCGCCATGATCCACGGCGCGCAGGGCATCGCCTTCGCGGTCGCCTCCAACACCGCCAATTTCGTCATCTCCGAGATCATCCGCTTCGGCCGCGTGCGCCGCGCCTTCATCGGTGTTTCGGCCGACACGACCAATCTGCCGCGCCGGGCAGCGCTGCTGTCGCAGGTCTCGACCAACACGGCCGTGCGTCTGCGCAGCGTCGAGAAGAACGGCCCCGCCGCGAAGGCCGGCCTGAAGGAAGGCGACATCATCGCCGCTATCGACGGCCGGCCGGTCACCGGCGTCGACGACCTCGTGCGCATGCTCGATGCCGAGCGCATCGGCCGCGAGACGCTTTGCACCGTCGTGCGCCGCAGCGGCGTCAGCCAGGTCGTGGTGACGCCGGTGGCAAGGAACGGCTAGGCCCGCCGTCACCGGCTATCGCCCAGCTGGCCGTTGATCCCTCTACAAATTGCACCTGAAATTCGGGGCTGGGAGGGATTGCCTTGATGACGTCGATCAGCACGCCGTTTGGATCCCTGGTGATGAAATGGCGCTGGCCGAAGGGCTCGTCGCGCAATGTATGAAGGACCGGCAGACCAGCGGCAACGATACGCTCATAGACCGCATCGGGGTCGCGCACCTCGAAATTGATCAGCAGGCTGGAGGTCCGTCCGCGCCCCTGTTCGGGAATCGTCTCGTGGTCGCCCTGGACGATGCCGAGATTGACCCGCCTGTCCTCGCTCGAGCGCAGATGCACATACCAGCCGCTTGTAAACAGCGGCTCGAAGCGGAAATGCTTGATATAGAAGTCCGCCGTGCCCGCGACATCGCCGGTCATCAGCACCGGATAGTAGCTCGTCGTCTTCATCTTTCTTTCTCCTACCACATAACATACAGTCTGTATGTAAATGCAATAACATACAGGCTGCATGTATGCAACGAGAGTCTGGACGCCGCTCCAATCGGGACCGCACCGAAGCGACGCGGGCCGATCTGATCCGCGCGGCGCGAAGACTGTTTACGGAGAAATCCTATGCCGAGACCGGCACGCCGGAGATCGCCGCCGCCGCCGGCCTGACACGCGGTGCGCTCTACCATCACTTTGCCGACAAGCAGGCGTTGTTCGCCGCTGTCGTCGAGCAGGAGGCAGCGACAGTGGCGGCGGAGATCGATCGCGCCTCGGCGCCGTCGCTATCCGCCCGCGATGCCTTGATCGCCGGCTCCGACGCCTATCTCGCGGCAATGCGCGCACCCGGCCGCACGCGGCTTTTGTTGCTCGATGGCCCAGCCGTGCTTGGCCGCGCGGCGATGGACGACATCGACAACCGCCACGGCAACCGCTCGCTGCGCGAGGGGCTTGTCGCCGCGATGCGGGCGCGAGCGATGACCCGATTACCGGCTGAGGCACTGACCGCTTTGCTGGCCGCCACCTTCGACCGGGCAGCACTTGCCATCGAGGCCGGCGCATCAGAGGAGGATTATCGCGCCGTGCTTATAGCGCTCATGGACGGCTTGTCTCCGGCCCCTCCTCCGTCCAAACACCCGGCTCCAGCTCGTTGAAGCAGCCGAGCTGCCGCTTGAACTCATCGATCAGCCAGGACGCCGCTGGCTTCGGGCTGCGGTCGCTGCGGTGCATAGCATAGAGCGGCGAGCGCACCTCGCGATAGGGTTCGAGATCGAGCTCGACCAGCCGGCCGCTGGCGAGATCGTCGGCAATCAGCCAGCGCGGCAGGCCGCCCCAACCAAGACCTTCGCGCATCAGCGCGTGCTTGGTGCGCACATCCGTCAATCGCCAGGTGCGGTAGGCAAAGACGCCATAGTCGCGGCCGCGCGTCCGCTCCGACTGGTCGGAGACGACGAGCTGGATATGCTCGCGCAGATCCTCGATGGCCACAGGTTTCGGCAGTTTCGTCAGCGGGTGGTCGGGTGCCGCCGCCGGCACCATCGAGGTGAAACCGATGCGCAACAGATTGACATCGGCATCGCCTATCAGTCCGCCGAAGCCGAGATCTGACTGGCCATTGACGACCTGATCGACGATCAGGCCGAGCGAGCCGATATAAAGCCGCAGCATCACCGCCGGGAACTGCGCCTCGAAGGCTTTCAGCACCCGCACCAGGGCTGGCGAAGGCAGCGCCACGTCGACCGATACGGTCACCTCCGCCTCCAGTCCCTGCCGGTAGCCATCGGCGCGCGAGCGGATGCGCTGCAGGACGCCGATCATGCGCCGCGCGTCCTCCAGCATGGCCTTGCCGACATCGGTCAGCTGCGGCTCGCGCATACCTTCGCGCTCGAACAGCTTCAGGCCGAGCTGCGCTTCGAGATTGGCGATGCCGTAGCTCACCACCGACTGCGCCCGGTTGAGCTTGCGCCCGGCGGCCGAGAAACTGCCGGTGTCGGCCACCGCCACCAGGATCTGAAGTTGGTCGAGCGTTGGATTGGGCTGCATGATCAATCCATACTTTAGATGGATACCATGCAAACTATACCAGTTTTCCAGATAGAGCCGCAATCCCATATTGGCGGGGAAAGTTTCAATCCAACCCCAAGGGGACACCGCCATGTCTATTCTGCTTGTTACCTCCAGCCCGCGCGGCGCTGCTTCGCATTCGACCCGCGTCGCTACCGACCTTGCTCAGAAGCTGGTTGCCGCCGATCCGTCGAACACGCTTGTCGTGCGCGATCTGGTTGCCAACCCGCTGCCGCATATCGACCCCGACTATGCCACCGGCATCTATACGCCGGCCGAAGCCCGCACACCGCGTCAGGCCGAAGTCGTCGGGGTTTCCGACGCCGTGCTCGACGAGCTCTTTGCCGCCGACACCGTGATCCTTGCGACCGGTTTCATCAACTTCAACATCTCCTCGACGTTGAAGTCGTGGGTCGATCACGTCGCCCGCTCGGGCAAGACTTTTGCTTACGGTGAGAACGGCCCGAAGGGCCTCGTCACCGGCAAGAAGGTCTATATCGTGCTCGCTTCCGGCGGCATCTATTCGGAAGGTGCGGCCGTTCAGATGGACCACGCCATCCCCTATCTGCGCAGCGTGCTCGCCTTCCTGGGCATGACCGATGTCGAGGTCGTCCGCGTCGAAGGCGTCGGCATGGGCGCCGATGCGGTCACCGCCGCGCTCGCCAGGGCGACCGCCAAGGTCGACGCGATCGCCGCCAGGGCTGGCGATGCCGTCGCCGCTGCGGCATAGTCCATTGTTCTGATAGAAACGCAAAAGGCAGGCGTCACCGGCGCCTGCCTTTTCATTTGCCGGTTATCCCGGATACCGGTCCGGCTTCAGCCGAATATCCTCTCGCCCTGCTCGTCGACGAGTTGGATGCCTTTCTTGATCGAGATGTCGACGGCGTCGTCCAGACCGGCGAAACGGTCGGCGCGGATGAAGCGATGCTCCTTCATCACGCCGTCCACCTCCTTCGAGACGACGCCGCAGGTCTGGTACTGGCCGTCCGCCTTGTAGGGCGTGGCGCTGATCAGGAATCCCTTGTGCTCGACCTGCTTTGCCGGCTTCGCGCTTGCGGGCTCGTTCGCCTCGCCACCGCCGCCGAAAAGACGTTTCAGAAAAGACATAGCGCATCCTCCAACGGCAATCGTCCTGCATCACATAGCGTGTTGCAGGACGATTTTCACTACAGCATGATCCCGAAAAGTGCGCAGCGGTTTTCGGGATCCCTTGGCTTGGCGAGCAACAGCCGCCTCAAGCCTGCCCCGCTCAGTGGCGCGTCAGGGCCTCGAGCGCCGCGGCGGCGTCTTCCAGGATGCTGATCGCCTCGGCCTGCTTGTCTTCCGGCGCATCGACGATATCGCTGAGCGCGGCGCGCAGCCGGTGGCGCAGCGCACGGAAGCGGTCGCGCTTTTCATCCCGCTTTTCATGGCGGCCGCGCCGGCCGCCGTCTTCACTGTCGTCGCCCCAGCCGAACCAGTCGCGCGCCTTGGCCATCTTGCGGCCGAAACGCTCGAGATGGTCGAGCACATGGTCGATCATCTCGCGGTTTTCCTCGAGATGCGCCCTGCCCGCCTCGGTGATCGAAAACACCTTCTTGTTGCCTTCGCTGGACGAGACGGCATAGCCAGCCTCTTCAAGGAAAGTCAGGGTCGGATAGACCACGCCCGGGCTCGGGCTGTAGATGCCGCTGGTGCGCTCCTCCAGCGCCTTGATGATGTCGTAGCCGTGGCGTGGCGCCTCGGCCAGAAGCGACAGCGTGATCAGCTTGAGATCGCCATCAGCCAGCATGCGGCCAGCGCGGAACATATCGCCGGGGCCACCGCGGCCGCCGCCGCGCATGCCCTGCCCGAACGGCCCGAAGCCGCCGCCGCGGCCGCCGAAGCGACCGGCCATATGCATGAACATGCGCTCGCCGAAATGACTGTGTCTGTGCATGGATTGCTCCTTGAGTTATGTCTTACGATATATCTTAATTAGGTCGCAATCCCCACCGAGTCAAGATATATCTTACGATGTATCTAAAAGCGCCGCCAGCCGGATTGATTTCATGAGAGCCAGCCGCTAGAACGCCCCACGAGGGTCGCCGACCGCTCCGTAAGCGTCTGACGTCAAGCAACGCATCCACCCCGGTCCTTCCGGGCATATGCCGAGAGCCGGCAAGAGGATGCCATGCGACGGACCGATGTTTCGGGAAAATCCCAATGACTGCAAGAAATCGGCGCAGGAAGCTGCCTGCGCGCTATGCCTCTGTCGTCAGCCCTCTGGTGCTGTCGCTTTTGATGACCTTCATCGTCTCGTTCATCTCGACGCTGAAGAGCCTCGGCCTTCATCCCAACCTGCCCGCCATCTGGCTGGCCGCCTGGGGCCTGTCCTGGCTGGTGGCGTTTCCGACCCTGCTGCTGGTGCTGCCCGTGGTGCGCCGCATCGTCGGCTGGCTGTGCGAGCCGGCGGCCAAGTGACCGGTGCTGGGAAGGCCCGCAATGCATTCGGGCCTTCCCCATGGAGAGCAGGCAGACGAAACTCGGCTACCAGCGGCCTTTGCGGCGGTTCCAGGCGTAGAGAAGATCGGCGAAGCGGTCATAGGCAAAGCGCGTCAGCCGCAGCGCGATCGGGTTGCCCAACAGTGTCGCCAGCCAGCCCTCACCCGGTGTTATCCGCCAGACCGCGATCGCCACATCCGCGCCGACCAGCAGCCTGCCCCCGGCATCGGTCGCATGCAGCCGGCGGCGGATGTCCTCCAGCGAAGCGCCGAACGCGGAAAGTGCTGCCGGCTCGACATTGATGTCGCGGAATTCGATGCGACCGGCCCTGACCGCCTCGATCAGCCGCCGCCTTTGGCGCCTGATGCCGGCATCGCAGACCGGGCAGCGCGTGTTGTACCAGACGGTCAGCAGGGGCTTGGACATGGAATGACTTTATCGGGAATGCGGCGCGGCCGCGCAATGGCCGCGCCGGTCCATGCCTTAGCCGGAGCGTCACCCGAGCGAGCTGATGATCTCGCGATAGGCGAATTCCGGAAACGCCTTCATTGTCCGCGTCCTCACATTGCCGCCGGAGGACAGCATCAGCGCGAAACGGGCAAGCACCGCATCGTCCGGCGCCTCGACGATGGCGACCATGTCGCACTCGCCCATGGTCAGATAAAATGCCTTGAACGATCCGCCCATCTCCCCCAGCAGCTTCTTGGCGGCGTCGAGCCGCTTCGGCGACTCCCGCACGTTCCTGGCGCCCAATTCGGTCCAGTTGATAAGCACGATGTAGGTTGTCATGGCACACCTCCTCCGGGGCCACGGAGCAGGCGCCTGGCCGTCAAGGCCGGCGCCGGGGCGGGCATCCGGCTTGTCGCCCACAAATGCATCCGACCGCGAAAGTATCCTCCTGTCGGGTAGCCCCGGCAAGGCGGCAATGCGATGGCTGGAAACGCAAAAGGGCGCCCGAGGCGCCCTTTCAAATTGCTGGACTGATTTCCCTATCAGCGGTGCCAACCCTCATCGGGTGTCGCCCGCCCGAGTTAGTGAGCAACATCAATTCCCGCCACAAAAAGCCCGTCCGCGGTACCGCGCCCGGTCAATACGACCCGAACGCCGTGATAGAGTTTCTTACGAAAGTCGTCCGCAACGCCGCATAGAGTGCCGGTCATTGTTGGCATGCCCGCCAGGTTCACTCTATCCGGACAGCGGAATGACGGCCCTTCTACATAATCGACGGAAAATTCGAGCTGCGTATTTTGCCCTATCAAGGCAGCCGACCAGAGCGGGCACACAGTCAGGATAGTTGCGCGGACAATAACCCCGGAAATTAAAGGCAACACGAGAATACCAAACCCGGAAAGAAAGAGAGTCTTGCCGGATACGTTCGGGCTTTGGAGGTCCTTCGCAAACTTTCGGCAGCAAAGAGCCAAAATCAAGCAGCCGACCGGTATAGCTACCGATTTCGCGATCATATCGTGGCTGCTCACGTAAGCCTGCGACGGCACGAAGGAATAGCCGAAAGTCGTGGCTTCAAGCAGGATCAATGAGTGAATTGCGAAGCCGAATAGACAGAAGATGAAGACCCTTGGGAGGAGGCGGCGAAAGGGCCGTCTGACTACCGCCTCTCCCATCAGGGTGCCTGACCTAGCTGTCGAGGAAGCTTCTCAGCTTGCGCGAGCGGCTCGGATGCTTGAGCTTGCGCAGCGCCTTGGCCTCGATCTGGCGGATACGTTCGCGCGTGACCGAGAACTGCTGGCCGACCTCTTCCAGCGTATGGTCGGTGTTCATGCCGATGCCGAAGCGCATTCTGAGCACGCGCTCCTCGCGCGGCGTCAGGGAAGCAAGCACGCGGGTCGTCGTCTCGCGCAGATTGGCCTGGATCGCCGCGTCGATCGGCAGGATCGCCATCTTGTCCTCGATGAAGTCGCCGAGATGCGAATCCTCCTCGTCGCCGACCGGCGTTTCGAGCGAGATTGGCTCCTTGGCGATCTTCAGCACCTTGCGCACCTTTTCCAGCGGCATGGCAAGCTTCTCGGCCAATTCCTCCGGCGTCGGCTCGCGGCCGATCTCGTGCAGCATCTGGCGCGAAGTGCGCACGATCTTGTTGATCGTCTCGATCATGTGCACCGGGATACGGATGGTGCGCGCCTGGTCGGCGATCGAACGGGTGATCGCCTGCCGGATCCACCACGTGGCGTAGGTCGAGAACTTGTAGCCGCGGCGGTACTCGAATTTGTCGACCGCCTTCATCAGGCCGATATTGCCTTCCTGGATCAGGTCGAGGAACTGCAGGCCGCGGTTGGTGTATTTCTTGGCGATCGAGATGACGAGGCGCAGGTTCGCCTCGACCATTTCCTTCTTGGCGATAGCCGCCTCGCGCTCGCCCTTCTGCACCTGGTTGACGATCTTGCGGAATTCCAGGATCGAGATCGCCGTCTCGGTGGCGAGGCTCTGGATCTCGGCGCGCAGCTCCTTGATCGCGTCCTTCTCGTTCTTGGTGAATTCCTTCCAGCCGCGCGACGTCAGGTTGGCGATCGAGCGTGTCCAGTTCGGATCGAGCTCCGAGCCCTGGTATTCCTTGAGGAACTCCTCGCGGCGCACGCCGTAGCTTTCGGCGAGCCGAAGCAGCCTGCCTTCGTTCTGCACCAGGCGCTTGTTGATGTCGTAGAGCTGCTCGACAAGCGCCTCGATGCGCGCGGTGTTGAGCGACAGCGACTTCACCGCCTTGATGAGCTGGTCCTTCAGCTCCTTCAGCCGGCGGTCCTGGCTGGGCGAAAGCGTGCCTGCGGCGGCGAGACGGTTCTCGACCTGCTGGTCCTGCAGCTTGCGCAGCTTCTTATAGGTGTCGGCGATGACGTCGAGCGTCTCCATCACCTGCGGGCGCAGTTCCGCTTCCATCGCGGCGAGCGACAGGCTTGCCTCGTCCTCGTCGTCTTCTTCTTCCTCCAGCCCGCGCGTGTCCGCGCCGACATTGGTGATGTCGTCTTCTTCGTCGCGCGCTGCCGCGCGGCCGCGCGGCTTTTCCTCGGGCTTGGGCGCTTCCTCGATGCGTTCGACGACCGGCGCCTGCTTGGCCTCGGGGCCGGCATAGGTTGCCTCGAGGTCGATGATCTCGCGCAGCAGGATTTTCGATTCGTTGAGCTCGTCGCGCCAGATGATGATGGCCTGGAAGGTCAGCGGGCTTTCGCACAGGCCCGCGATCATCGTCTCGCGGCCGGCCTCGATGCGCTTGGCGATCGCGATTTCGCCCTCGCGCGACAGAAGCTCGACCGAGCCCATCTCGCGCAGATACATGCGCACCGGATCGTCGGTGCGGTCGGTCGGCTCTTTCTTGGTGGTCGTGGTGGCGACGGCGGTGCCGGTCTGCTCGGCAAGCTCGTTGGCGTCCTCTTCCGAATCGCCGCCGGCGTCGGCGGCCTCGGCCTCCTCGCCCTGCTCGTCGTCCTCGACGACGTTGATGCCCATGTCGGAGAGCATCGCCATCGTGTCCTCGATCTGTTCGGAGGTCACTTCCTCCGAAGGCAGCACCGAGTTCAGTTCGTCCATGGTCACATAGCCGCGCTTCTTGGCGGCCTTGATCATCTTCTTGACAGCATCATCGGAAAGGTCGAGCAGAGGGCCATCGGTGGCACCCTCACGTTCGGTCTCGACCTCTTCCTTTTCCTTTGTCGCCATTCTTTGTCGTCTCCAAGCGGCTGAATATCAACCGCGTAAGCTGCCGGACCGGTCATACCGGATGCGCTCGCAACAGAACGCTTCTTGCCGGGCCAGTAACCGCATCTCTCGTTAAGTCCAGATTAACCCTGGTATCTGTGGCAGGCGTTATGCCTGTCCAGTGACCAGCACCTCACATCGCTCAAATTTCCCGCCGACGCCGGGGCACGGTTAACGTTTCGAATCGTCCTGATTCCGCCAATCTGCCAGAAGGTCAAGCGCCTCTGGCATGATTCGCATGAAAAAAGCGAATCAATTACCCGACTTAGAGGCGTCGATTCGACGCGCCTGCGCATTTCCACTTCATTTTGGAGCAGGTTCGGACCTAAACGCGTCCAGCCCTGCCCGATGAAACGCCGAACCCTTCGATCAGCGCTTCCGTTGCCTGTACATCGTTGAATTGCGCTTGAATCTCGACGAGATGCCGGAAGTTTTCATCCGAAGGGTCTGCATCGAGCGCCGCCTGCGCCTGTTTCAGCTCTCTATGTAATGTGCGGGCGCTGCGCTGCAAGTGCAGCGCCTGGTTGAAGGCGTCGCGGGCATCGTCAAGCGCTGCGGTTTCGAGCGCCGGCCACTGCCTCGCCCGCTTGATCAGCGCCACCGCACGCTCCCAGATAGCGCCGCAGCCGGCGCGCTCGACCGTGGCGATGACCGCGTCGCGATCATCGGCCGCGTCATGCGCCATCGCATCGAGGATGGCGGCGTGCAGCCGCCTGAGATCCGAATTGGCGAGGTCGAGGAATTCGACATGGGCGAAATTCTCGTCGATCAGCGCCGGGTGGTTGATCAGCGCCACGATGATCGTCGCCTCGCGCACCGACATGCCCTCGCCTGCGCGCTTGACCAGCGCCGAGCGGCCGAGGCTTTCGGTGATGGCGGCGCGCCCGCCGGCCGCCGCACCCCGCCCGAACGCTCCGCCGGGCGCCGAACTCCTGCCGCGCTCGCCCGGCCGGCCGTCCTGGCGTCCCCCCTGATGACCTTGCCGTGCGCCGCGCTGCGAGCCGAAGAAGCTCAGCACCCTTTCGCGCATCTCCTGCTGATAGTGGTAGCGCAGGCTCTCGTCGCGGATGCGGCCGGCGAGCTCGCGCAGCGTCTTTTCAAGCTCCGCCCGCCGCTCGGGCGTGTCGAAGACGCCGCCGGCCGTCTCGCGCATCCACAGAAGGTCGGCAAGCGGTCTCGCTTCCGCCAGCACGGCGCGGAAGGCGTCGGGACCGTCCATCTTGACGAGGTCGTCCGGGTCCTTGCCCTCGGGCAGCAGTGCGAAGCGCGCCGAGCGCCCGGGCTGGATCGCCGGCAGCGCGAGGTCCGCGGCGCGCCACGCCGCCTTCAGCCCTGCCTGGTCGCCGTCGAAGCAAAGCACCGGCTCGCCGGCCATGCGCCACAGAAGCTCGAGCTGGTTCTCGGTAAGCGCAGTGCCGAGCGGCGCCACGACGTTCTCGAAGCCGGCCTGCGCCAGCGCGATCACATCCATATAGCCTTCGACGGCGATCACCGTGCCGCCCTTGGCCACCGCTTTGCGGGCGCGGGCGAAATTGTAGAGCACATTGCCCTTGTGGAAGAGCTCGGTCTCGGGCGAGTTCATGTATTTGGCCAAAGCGTCCGGCGCCAGCGCCCGCCCGCCGAAGGCGATGATCCTGCCGCGCGAATCCGGGATGGGAAACATGATGCGGTCGCGGAACCAGTCGTAGGAGACGGGGATGTCGTCGCCATGCCGCACCAGCCCGCAGGCCTCGATGTCGGCCTTCGGCACGCCCTTGGCGGCAAGATATTCCTTCAGCGCGTTGCGGCTGTCCGGCGCATAGCCGAGCCGGAAGGACTGCTGCGTCGCCGGCGTCAGGCCGCGGTCGCGCAGATAGGCACGCGCCTTTGCGCCTTCCGGTCCCTGCAAGCGCTCCTGGAAGAAGACCGTCGCCATCTCCATGACGTCGGTCAGGCTGGCGCGTTCCTTCTCGCGCCGTTCTTCCTGGACGTCGCGCACCGGCATCGGCACACCGGCCATCTCGGCGATCTTTTCGACCGCTTCGGGGAAGCTCATGCCGTCGAGCTCGGTCAGGAACTTGAAATGGTCGCCCGTCACCGAGCAGCCGAAGCAATGGTAGCGGCCCTTCTTGTCCTCGCAGTGGAAGGACGGGCTCTTCTCGCCATGGAACGGGCAGCAGGCCCAATAGTCGCCGCGCGACGTATTGGTCTTCTTCCTGTCCCAGGAGACGCGCTGGCCGATCACCTGGGAAATCGGCACACGGTCGCGTATCTCGTCGAGGAAAGCGGGCGGAAAGCGCATCGGGAAAGGCTCGTTTACCCTCCATATAATCGAGCCGCCCGGGCGCGACGACTCCTAAAGCCCATCGTACCCGCTTTTCACAGATGAAGAGAAGGCGGCCAAGCGGCCGCCTTCCTGGTGTTCGGATCGTTGCCGGATCAGTGCGCGGCGATCGCGCCGAAGACGATGCCGGAGACGATGCTGACCAGCAGGTAGTCGTTGCCGACGCGGATCCACTCCTGGCCGGGGCCGGGCCGGCGCAGTCCATAGCGGTGCCAGTCGCGAACCGCCTGATGGCGCTTCCAGCTGGAATATTTCTGGCCGTTGCGCCAATGGCTGCGCTTAACCATCACCTTCTTCTTGACCACGACTTTCTTCTTCACGACGCCCGGCTTCTGCCAGTCGACCCGGGTGTAGTTCGCCTGCGGCGCGGTCGGCTGAACGAGCGGCGCGGCCTGGCTCGAAAAGGCCGTGGCGGCCACCATCGCGGCGGTAACGGCGGAAAGTATGAGACGCTTCATGGTCGGTGCTCCTTGGTTGTCGATAGGCAAGGAGATAGCCGTGCCCGCATGAACCGAAACTGAACACTTGGATTACAATTCTGTAATGATTTCCAGCTCTTATATAAGAAAATTCAACAATCATAGGAAACTGAAACGACCGTCGGCTCGGCCCGCGCGCGACGGCCGCCGCCCGATCCCCGCGCCGCATGCAACCAATGTGCCCTCTATCCATTTCCGACACACGCCGTCGCGTGCCGAACGTCGGTCGCATCGGGCAAAATTTATTATCCGGCTAATGTAAACCGCTGTAGTCTTGACCTTCGAAATGCTCGCGATTCGCACCCTTTCCCGCTTCCTTGCCGCCTCGTCGCGAGGTCCGGCATGAGCGGTTCCGTCGTCCTTCTGCACCTTGCCGGCGCGGTGGCGCTGATGCTGTTTGCCACCCGTATGGTGAAGACCGGCGTCGAACGCGCCTATGGCGACGTGCTGCGTCACAGGCTGCGCGCCACCATGCGCAATCCGCTGATGGCGGTGCTGGCCGGCTGCGGTCTCGCGATCGCCTTGCAGAGCTCCACCGCCGTCACGCTGCTGGTCGGCTCCTTCGCCGGCGCCGGCATCGTATCGGGCGCCGCCGGGCAGCTTGCCGTACGCGGCGCCGAGATCGGCTCGGCGCTGGTGGTCAAGCTGCTGACCTTCGACCTGTCGCTTCTGGTGCCGGTCTGCCTCGTCGCCGGCACGGTCATGTTCATGGCCACCGAGCGGCGCGACTGGCGCCAGTTCGGCCGCATCCTCGTCGGCATCGGGCTGTTGCTGCTCTCACTGGAGATGATCGGCCAGGCCTCGGAACCGCTGCGCCAGAGCACGCTGATGCCGATGATCGTCAATTATTTCTCCGGCGATCCGGTGACGGCCTATCTGCTGGCCGCAATCATCACCTGGCTGTTCCACTCCTCCATCGCCGCCGTGCTGCTGATGGTGACGCTGGCCGGCCGCGGCTTCATCCCGCCGGAGCTCGGCATCGTGCTGGTGCTCGGCGTCAATCTCGGCTCCTCGATCATCGCGCCGCTGCTCACCCGCAATGCCGACCCAGGCGTCCGCGTGGTGCCGATCGGCAATCTCTTGATGCGCGGCATGGGCTCGCTGATCATGCTGATCCTGTTCATGACGCTGAAGCCGCCGGTCGGCTTTCTCGGCGCGACCGGGCCGGACCAGATCGTCAACGCCCATATCCTGTTCAACGTGATCATCCTGCTTGCCGGCCTGCCGCTCGCCGGCCTCGTCTATCGTGCTTCCGAGAGCATCGTGGCGCTCGGCGCCAAGCCCGAACCGGCGGCGGCGCTCGATGTCGTCGAATTGTCGGCGCTGAACGAGAGCGCGCTCGACACCCCGAGCCAGGCGTTGGCCAACGCCACCCGCGAAGTGGTGCGGGTCTGCGAGACGGTCGAGATCATGCTGAAGCGCATCATCGAGCTCTATGAAAGCGCCGACAGCGACAAGATCAAGGCGCTCGCGGCACTCGACGACCGCGTCGACCGGAAGCACGCGGCGATCAAGCTCTATCTCGCCAAGGTCACCAAGAACTCGCTCGGCGAGGACGAGGCGCTGCGCTGCCAGGAGCTGATCGGCGCCTGCGTCAAGCTGGAGCAGGTCGGCGACATCATCGTGCGCAACATGCTGGTGCATGTCAGGAAAAAGCTGGAGCGCGGCCTGGAGTTCACGCCCGAAGGCTGGCGCGAGCTTAGCGCCTTCCATGCCTCGGTGCTGGCCAACGCGCGGCTAGCCTTCAACGTGCTGGTGTCGCGCGACCCGGAAACGGCCCGCCAACTGGTGCTGGAAAAAGACCTGCTGCGCGAGCGCGAGAAAGAGACCAGCGCCAGCCATTTCGTACGCCTGCGCGACGGCACGGCCAAAAGCGTCGAGACCAGTTCCATCCATCTCGACACCATCCGCGACCTCAAGCAGATCAACTCGCTGCTCGCCTCCATGGCCTATCCCGTGCTCGAGGAACGCGGACTGCTCGGCGGCTCGCGGCTGAAGGCCGGCTGACCTCGCTCAAGAAAAGCTAAAGCGGCGCCGACAATTTCTGCATTGCCGGCAGCACGTATCCATGGTTTGACGCCCTGCATTCATTTCAAGCCTTTGCGCCATGCTGCCGCTGATTGCCCTGTTCATTGCCGCCTTCGCTTTTGGCACGACTGAATTCGTCATCGCCGGCGTGCTGCCGGAGGTGGCGGAAGGCCTCGGCGTTTCCGTGCCCACCGCCGGCTATCTCGTCTCCGGCTATGCCTGCGGCATTGCGATGGGCGGTCCGCTTCTGGCGCTTGCAACCAGCAGGGTCTCGCGAAAGCCGCTGCTCATCGGGCTGACGATTGCCTTCACCCTCGGCCAGGCCGCCTGCGCGCTGGCGCCCGATTTCACCTCGATGCTTCTGCTGCGTATCGCAACTGCCGTGGCGCATGGCTGCTATTTCGGCGTCGCCATGGTGGTCGCGGTCGGCCTGGTGCGCGAAGACCAGCGCGGTCGGGCCGTGGCGGTCATCCTCTCGGGGCTCACCGTCTCAAACGTCATCGGCGTGCCGGCAGGCACCGCGATCGGCGGTCTCTGGAGCTGGCGGGCGACCTTCTGGGTGATGTGCGCGCTGGGCGTCGTCGCGATCGTCGCCATGGCCGCGTTGCTGCCGCGCACCGCAGGCGCCGCCAACCGGCCCGCCGGCCTGTCGCGTGAAGTGCGCGTGCTCGGTCGCCAGCAGGTCTGGACCTCGCTGATCCTCATGCTCATGCTGATGATTGGCCAATTCGGCCTCTTCACCTACATCACGCCGACGCTGCTCGAAGTCACCGGCCTCGACGAAAGCCTGATCCCTTGGGTGCTGCTGCTCAACGGCGTGGGCGCCACGATCGGCGTCTTTCTCGGCGGCAAGCTCGCCGACTGGAAGCTGATGCCGTCGCTGATCGCCATGCTCTTCCTGCAAGCGGTCATGCTGGCCGCGATCTACGCCATCAGCCCCTATCCGGTACCGATGGTCGTTGCCATCGTCATCTGGGGCGGCCTCAACTTCGCCATCGGCGCGCCGATCCAGACCCGCATCCTCGCCTGGACCGCGGATGCCTCGAACCTTGCTTCTTCGCTCATCCCGTCCGGCTTCAATGTCGGCATCGCGCTCGCCGCCTCGCTGGGCGCGGCGATGCTCAATGCCGGCTTTGGCTATCGCAGCCTGCCGGTCGCCGGCGCTTTCGCCATGCTGGTGGCCGTGCTTGTGGCGCTGGCCTCCCAGGCGTGGGAATGGCGCAGCCGCGCGACGCCGCCGCTGCCCGCTGCCGCCGAATAGAGCGCCAGGCACCTTCGTTGTCGGTGTACCGCCTCAGACCGCAGGCGGCGAATGTCCGGAGCCGCCGGCAAGGATCGACGACAAGCCGCGCAGGCCCTCCTCCAGCCTTTCGCGGCTGGGTGCGGCGCCGAGCGCCAGGCGCAGGCCATCGGCGATACCGGGGACCACGGAAAACTCCACCGCCGGGCTGATGGCCAATCCGCGGCGCCTGGCTGCGTCGCCAAGCTCTGACGAGCGCAGTTGCCCTTCGAGCGGGTACCAAAGATGCAGGCTGGTTTCCGCCGAGGCGAAACCCGCGGGCAGGATTTGGCGTGCCATCTCCTGTCTGGCCTGCGCTTCGGCGCGCACGGCGGCGGCGATCTCACCGGCGAGGCCGCTTCGCACCCATTCGCAGGCGAGGCCCGTCATCAGCGGCGGCGCCATCATCGTGGTGCCCCGGATCGCAGCCGCGACCGGCTCCAAGGTTTCCGCATCAGGCGCCACCAGGAAGGCCGTGCGCAGGAAAGGCGAGAGGCATTTCGCCAACGTCGCGACATGGAAGGTCCGCTCCGGCGCCAGACTGAGGAAAGCTGGCGGGGAAACGGTCAGCAACGGGCTGTAGGGATCGTCCTCGACGATCAAAAGGTTAAGCTTGCCCGCCATCCGCGCCAGCTCCCGGCGCCGGTCCTCCGGCATGGTGAGCGCGGTGGGGTTGTGAAGCGTCGGGTTGAGGTAGAGGACGCGGGCGCCATGCCGTCGCGCCGCTTCCTCCAGGTCGTCGGGACGCATGCCGTCATCGTCACCGCCGACGCCGGCGAGCTTCCGCCCCGTGGCCTTTGCCAGCGCGATCAGGCCGGGATAGGTCAGCGCATCGGTAAGGATCGTGTCGCCCTCGCGGGTCTGCGACAGCAGGATTGCCGCAAGCAGCGCCTGCGCCCCAGAACCGACAGCCATGCACTCGGCCGGCATGCGGTCCCCGGCGGCCGCGAGCCACAACGAGCCGGCGGCGCGTTCGGCGGGCGAACCTGGGCCGGGATGGTAGGAAAGCAGCGCTTCCGCGCTGGAGCGCCTGAGCAGTCCCTCGATGCCGGCCCGGATCAATGCCGGCAGGCTGAGGCCTAAGGGTGCCGGTGGGATGTTCATGCTCAGATCGAGGATCGGCTCTTCCGGCTCGCCGGCCGTAATGAAGGTGCCGCGACCGGCCGTTGCGTCGATCAGGTTCCTGCGCCGGGCTTCGGTGAACGCCCTGGTGACGGTGGTCAAATCCACGCCAAGGAAGCGGGAGAGATCCCGCTGCGGCGGCAGCCTGTCCCCCGGCTGCAGCCGACCGCTCGAACGGGCAGCCGCCAGCGCATCGACGATCTTGAGATAGATCGGCCGGGGGCCCCCTTCCAGGGGAGAAAGCCAGTTGAGGTCGTTCTCGCCGCTCATGCCTTTTGTCCATACATTTTGTCGCATTGTATGCATACATTCATGATACTAGTATGCATGAGTGACCTCAAGGCTGATCGACGCCATGCGAGGTCTCTGGAGTGACGACGATGCAAGATCACGCGCACTATCCCCACCTCGAGCCATGGCGGGTCGGCGTCCGCGGCCGCTGCCCGCGTTGCGGAGAAGGCCGGCTGTTCGACGGATTTCTGAAGCTGGCGCCGAAATGCGACGTCTGCGGGCTCGACTATTCCTTTGCCGACCCGGCGGACGGCCCCGCCTTCTTCGTCATCTGCTTCGCCTGCGTCCCTTCCGTCCTGTTCGCAGTCTGGGCGCAGGTGACCTTTGAGCCGTCCATGTGGTTCCATGCTTTCGTGTCGGTACCCATAATCCTGGCGACCTGCATTCCGCCGCTCCGGCCGCTCAAGGGCTGGCTCGTGGCAAGCCAGTTCTATTACAAGGCCGAGGAAGGGCGGCTGGCCAAGCCTGGTGAGTAGCCCACCACTTGCCGGCAGGCGCCCCTAAAGATCGATCCGGAACCTGAGGCTTTCGGCGCCGCCATAGGCGGCGTCCTCGAAGAATCGGCCGACCAGCCTGCCGCCATTGGCTGTTATCACCTTATGCGAGGCCGGATTGCCCGGCTTGGCTGTGATCTCGACATAGTTGAGACCCACCGCCCTCGCCTCTGCCAACATCAACCGCAGCGCTTCGGTGGCGTACCCACGGCTTCGCTTCCAAGGCACCACGGCATAGCCGATATGACCGAGCACATGCGAAGGCAGCGCGGAGGTGCCTTTCTGCCAGCGAAAGCCGATCGAGCCGGCGGCCTCGCCATCCCATATCCAGCGCCGGAAGCCGGGGAGGCGCGGCACCTTGGTGCCATCGGGCAAGGTAACGGGCGGCCCCTTCGCCTCGGGGTCGTCGAGGCTGGCGAGAAATGCGGCAGGATCTTCCTCGATGGCCGCGAGTTGCTCGCGCGTCGCCTCCAGCAGCCGCACATTGTCGGGCGACCAGCCGCGCTCCAGCGCCGCCTTGTAGGACGGCAGGTGCTCGAGCGCGGGCTTGACGATTTCGACCATGGTCCGGCGTCCTCTTGCAGAGAGGGCCATAGCCGCGGCAAGGATTGCTCTCAAGCTGCATGGAAGCGGATTTCGCCCTTGTTCAGGAAGCACATCTTGTCGAAAAGCGATAAATCCAAAGGGTTCGGCAGCCGGACATCGTCAAGGTCCGGAAACGACTTCCTGGACGGATCGTACGACCGGTCGATCTGCGAGATGAAGACCAGGATCAGTCCCCTGTCGCGCGCGAAAGACCGCAGCATCGGAACCTGGATCATCAGTTCCGGATTCTCGCGCCTCTGGTCAAGCAGTTGCAGATAGTCGATGACCGCTAGCGTCCCGCGAGGCGCCGTCCGCAGCTTGCCGATGATGTAGTCGGCACAGATGGCGTCCGAATTGTCGAATTCGAACAGGCTGTCGAAGAGCGCCGGCTCGGCCCCGATGGCGCGAAACCGATCCAGAATGTCCGTGTGCGTATACTCCAGCGTAAAGAACACGCTGTGTCGGCCGGACTTCATCGCCTCGACCGCAAGCTCGAGGCTCATCAAGGTCTTGCCTTGGCCCGGCCTGGCGCCGACCAGCACGAGGTCGCCAGGCGCGAGTTGCGCAAGCAGGCTGCTGGCGGGTGTCGCCTCGGCGGCTTTGGCAGCGAGCAGGCTCCAGCTGGCGAAGCCTTCCCCGGCAGCGACCCGATCGAGGGCCTGGTGAAGCGGCACTCCTTCCCTGCGTGAAAGGAGCCTGGCCTGGCGCTTCAGATGATAGACGGGCGCGGAAAGCCGCATCGAAAAACCTCCTGGCGAGCAGTCTTCGCAACCCCTCCTTATGCTTTGCGCTCGAACAGTTGGTTGAGTGATCGAATGCCCCGCATGGACGATGCTTTCCCAATGGAGGGAGGAGGCGTGGGCACGCCGGAATCAGATGATAGCCCAACACGAGCGGACCGAAAATCACGGATATTCGGGGAGCGCTAAACCAGAAGTGTTTCGCCGATCGGCGCGAGGCCTCTATGATTGACGCAGGTGATTCACCACAAGCGATAACGGTTCGAGAGGGGAATTAATCCGGTGCGGTTGAGATCTGTTCCGCTGGGTGTCGCTGTTCTCTGCCTTTTCGCCGTTGCCATCGCCCTGACGATGTCAGCCCGATCTTTCGCGCGATCCTCAAGCGTTCCAGCCTGGCTGCAGGCCCATGTCGGCGAAGGCGAAGGCCAGATAGCGCAAGTGGTCCTGGAACGGGCGCGGGCGCTCTACCTGAAAAAGGTGAGCGAAGGTTCCGTCAAGAATCCCTGCTACTTCGCCATGGACGCGACCCGTCCCGGCGATTTGGGCAATAGCGTGCTGGGACGCCGTTACTACATCATCTGCGAGGCCGAGCAATCGTTCCGCGCGGTGTCGGCGGGCCACGGCGGCGGCCGCAACCTGAAGGGCGTCGCGGATTTTTCCAACGGCAGGCGTTGCGCGAAGAATTTCGGCAATGCGATGGATTCCGAACTGACGGCCGGCGGCGCCTACATGACCGCCGATACGAAGACGTCGTTCAAGGGCTACTATCGCACCGCCGCGAAACAGGACGCGGTTTTCATGCGCAGCTTCGTGCAGTTCGACGGCGAAGGCGAAACCGCGAACGCCAGGCAGCGCGTGATCGGCGGACATCCTGCCGCCCTGTTGCGAGGAATGTGTCTTCTGAAGAAGCCGCAAAGCTCCTATGCCGACCATGACGGCTTCGTGCCCTTCGGCAAGCTGGTGAATTACGCCGGCGGCCGCAGCAATGGCTGCACCAGCTGGTCGCCGTCGGACGCGCAACTGATCATCCCGATGATCAAGGACAATCCGACGACGCTTTACGTCTACCCCGAGTCGCGGGATATCGCGGCGATCGCGCGGAAAGCGGCATCAAGGCAATCGCTGTCGAGCGCCGGCCTCTATTGGAACGCATCCTGCCTGAAGGAGATCGGTGCCCCGAAATACTGGCCGAAGCAAACGCTGGAGCCGATCATCGCGCAGTACAAGCAGGATCACCCGGCACCGCCGCCGCAGCCCGTGCCGATCTGCAAGGGGCCGTGAGGCGGTCTTCTACTGCAGCAGCCCCTTGACGATGGCGCTGGCCTTGGCGAAGTCCATCTGGCCGGCATATTTCTGCTTCAGCGCGCCGATCACCTTGCCCATGTCCTTCTGGCTGGCCGCGCCGGTGACGGCAATCGCTTCCCGCGCGGCCGCCATGATCGCCGCATCGTCGAGCTGCTTCGGCAGGAACTCGCGGATGATCTCCATCTCGCCGCGCTCCTGCGCGGCCAGTTCCGGCCGCTTGCCGTCCTCGAAAGCCCTCGCCGATTCCTCGCGCTGCTTCACCATTTTGGCGAGGATCTGCAGGATCTCCTCCTCGCTCGCCGCCGGCTTGCCGGCGCCGCGATTGGCGATATCGCGGTCATGGATGGCGGCCTGGATCAGCCGCAGCGTCGGCAGGCGGTGCTTGTCCTGCGCCTTCATCGCGCTCTTCATGGATTCGGCGATTTTCTCGCGCATCGTGCTTCTCCTTCGATCGCGGCGGACAATAGCTTTGCCGGACGTCCAAGGCAAATCTCGGCAAGCCATTGATATTGCTCGACGAAATAAATCGATTCCGTTCGCAGGAAGCGTCATTGACCGCTTTGGCGCCTTCCCCTATGTACTGAGCCTCGCATGAACTGAAAATCTGGTTGCGCGCAGGCTCGCGAATTCGCCGCCGCGCGTCGTTTGCTGCGCGGATCGTCCTTCTAACGGGATGATCTGAAAAGCAGCCTCTTAGGAGTGCCGCCATGGCCACGACCGCCCCCTGGGCCACCGAAAAGCCGACCGCCCTTCTGGTGCTTGCCGACGGCACGGTGATCGAGGGCCGCGGTCTCGGCGCTGTCGGATCGGCGGTCGCCGAAGTGTGCTTCAACACCGCGCTCACCGGCTACGAGGAGATCCTCACCGATCCCTCTTATGCCGGCCAGATCGTTACCTTCACCTTCCCGCATATCGGCAATGTCGGCACCAATGCCGAGGATATCGAAGACCTCAATCCGGCGGCGCGCGCCGGTGCCGTCGGCGCGATCTTCAAGGCCAATGTCACCGACCCGTCCAACTACCGGGCAGCCGGACATCTCGACCAATGGCTGAAGAAGCGCGGCATCGTCGCGCTTTCGGGCATCGACACTCGCGCGCTCACCGTGCTGATCCGCGAGAAAGGCATGCCCAACGCCGTCATCGCGCACGCGCCCGATGGCGTTTTCGACCTCGACGACCTGAAGCGCCGTGCCGCTGCCTGGTCGGGCCTCATCGGCCTCGACCTCGCCAAGGAAGTCACCTCGGGCCAGTCTTCGCTCTGGCGCGAGACGCCCTGGGTCTGGAACAAGGGCTTCGGCGAGCAGGATGAGCCGTCGATGCACGTCGTGGCCGTCGACTACGGCGTCAAGCGCAACATCTTGCGCCTGCTTGCTGGCCTTGGCGCCAAGGTCACCGTCGTGCCGGCCAAGACCGGCGCGGAAGAAATCCTCGCCATGCAGCCGGACGGCATCTTCCTGTCCAACGGTCCGGGCGATCCGGAAGCGACCGGCGAATATGCCGTACCGGTGATCCAGGATCTGCTGAAGACCGATATTCCGGTGTTCGGCATCTGCCTCGGCCACCAGATGCTGGCGCTGGCGCTGGGAGGCAAGACCGAGAAGATGCATCAGGGCCACCACGGCGCCAACCATCCTGTCAAGGATCACACCACCGGCAAGGTCGAGATCGTCTCGATGAACCATGGTTTCGCCGTCGACGCCGACTCGCTGCCCGAGGGCGTGGAGGAGACACATGTCTCGCTGTTCGACGGCTCGAATTGCGGCATCGCGCTGACCGGCCGGCCGGTGTTCTCGGTCCAGCACCATCCCGAGGCATCGCCCGGCCCGCAGGATTCGCACTACCTCTTCCGCCGCTTCGTCAACCTCATCCGCGAGCGGCGCGGCGAGCCGGCGCTGGCCGAACGCGCCTGACGAGAACGACGTGCCTCAAGCCGCGTCGGTCACCGCTTCCTGCGCATGCATGCGCTCGACTTCCTTCGGTGTCGGCTTGGCTACCTTCGTCACGAAGACGATCACCGCCAGCGTGAGGAAAACAGCGCCGAGCACATAAGGCGCCCCGCCGAACACCACCGGCGCGTTCGGGCCGGTGAACCACGAAAAGATCGCCGTGTAGATAAGCGGCGTGACGATCGAGGTGATCGAGAAGATCGAGGTCATCGCCCCCTGCAACTCGCCTTGCGCCGAAGGCGGCACCTTCCCGGCGGCTAGGCTCCTGAGCGGAGGGTCGGCGAGCCCCTCCAGGCAGCCGGCGACGATAACCGCGTAGATCATCCAGCCTTGCGTCGCAAACGCGTAGCCGAAGGCGCCGAGCGCCGTGAAGGACAAGCCGATCGCCGCCGTCTTCCACTCGCCGAGCCTGGGGATGACCCGCGGCAGCACGGTCGCCATGACGATCGCGCCGCACAGGCCGAAGGCGCCAAGCGAGAAGCCGATCTGCTGCTGGTTCCAGCCGTAGCGGTAGCTGGAGACGAAGGACCACACCGCCGGATACATCATGTGGCCGAGCGTCATCAGGAAGAAGACGAGCCCGATCCAGCCGATGCCCGGATAATTGCGCATCTGGATGAGCGTGCCGACGGGATTGGCCCGCTTCCATTCGAAGCGGCGGCGATGCTGCGCGTCCAGCGTCTCCGGCAGGAAGACCATCGCGATCAGGAAATTCACCAAGGCAAGCCCGGCCGCGAAATAGAACGGCACGCGCGGCCCGAACGTACCGAGCAGCCCGCCGAGCACCGGGCCGATGACGAAGCCGACGCCGAACGCGATGCCGAGCAGGCCGAAATTCTTGGCCCGGTTCTCGTCGGTGGAGATGTCGGCGATGAAGGCGGACGTCGTCGAATAGCTGGCGCCGGAAATGCCGGCGAGGATCCGGCCGATGAACAGCATCGGATAGGACCAGGCGATGGCGCAGATCAGGTTGTCGATGGAAAAGGTGAGCACTGAGGCAAGCAGGATCGGCCGTCGGCCGAAGCGGTCGCTCAAGCCGCCGATGACCGGCGCGAAGAAAAATTGCATCGCCGCGTAGACGAAGAACAGCCAGCCGCCCTCGATCGCCGCCTCGCTGACGCCGACGCCGGTCAGCTCCTGCAGATAGGCCGGCAGCACCGGCATGATGATGCCGAAGCCGATGATGTCGAGCAAAAGCGTGGTGAAAACGAGCGCAAGGCCCCGCTTGGCGGTCTTCGGGTCGATCATTGTGATAAGCTCCTCGGCCGCCCTGGGGCGCGGGCGGGACGCACCTTATAGGCGAGCTTCTCGCCTGGAACAATAAGCGAACGACCGCAACTGCCTCATCCTGACATCAGGCGCACGGCCAAAGACCCCGGCCGTGTGTCGCCGCTTCAGACCGGATTGTTGAAAGTATCGCAGTCCGAAAGCTTGCCGCTCTTGTAGCCGCGCGCCAGCCAGGTCTGCCGCTGCGCCGAGGTGCCATGGTTGAAGCTTTCCGGAACGACATAGCCCTGCATCTTCTTCTGCAGCGTGTCGTCGCCGATCTGCTTGGCGGCATTCAGCGCGCTTTCCATGTCGCCCTGTTCGAGAACGCCCTTCTGCGCTGTGTAGTGAGCCCACACGCCGGCGAAGCAGTCGGCCTGGAGCTCGACCCGCACCGACATCTGGTTGGCCTCGGCCTCGCCCATGCCCTGCCGCATCTGGTTGAACTTCTGCATGATGCCGGTGAGGTTCTGCACATGGTGGCCGACCTCATGCGCAACCACATAGGCCCGCGCGAACTCACCCGAGGCGCCGAACTGCTGGTCGAGCTGCTGGAAGAAGGTCATGTCGAGATAGACCTTGTGGTCACCGGGGCAATAGAACGGCCCCGCCGCGGAGGAGGCAAAGCCGCAAGCCGAGCGGATCTGGCCGCTGAACAGCACGAGCTTTGGGTCCTCATAGGTAAGGCCGTTAGCCTTGAAGATGCCGGTCCAGGTGTCCTCGGTTTCGGCAAGCACCGTCGCCACGAACTGCTTCATTTCATCCGAAGCGGGTGCGCCGGTGCTGTCCTGCGAGCCGCTGTCGTCCGTGATCTGGCCGCCGCCGCCCGGTACCAGACCGCCGCTGCCGTCACCCAGGATCTGCGACGGATCGAAACCGAAATACCATCCGGCAAGAACGACCAGGATGACCAGGATGATGCTGGAACCGCCGCCGGCGCGGCCGCCGATCGGAATGCGAAACTGGCCAGGGCTGCCGCCCAAACCACCGCCGAGCCCGCCGCCACTGTCGCTGCGCTGGTCCTCGATATTGTCGCTCTGGCGACGGCCTCTCCAAAGCATGGCAACTCCTCGCACCACGAATGTCCTGGAAGGTCCGGCCCGCTACCGCCCCCTCGGCCAACAATTATCGCAATGGATACGTCAAGTCACAGCATTTTTCGCGCTGCGGCATCGCAACGTTGCGCTCCGCAACCGATCCTTGTCTTCGAGCTCCCGGGCTCAACGGGCTGAGGTCATCGCCCTGCGAAAAGCGTCCAGCGTCTCGGCGCTGACATGGTGCTCTATGCCTTCGGCGTCGATCCGCGCCGTCTCGGCGCTGACGCCCAGCGAGCGCAGGAACGCTTCGACCGTCTGGTGGCGGATGCGGCTCTCCTCGGCGACCTTCCGGCCGGTTTCGGTGAGGAACACGCCGCGATAGGGCTTTCTGGACACCAGCCCGTCGGCGCAGAGCCTGGTCAGCATTTTCGCTACGGTGGGTTGCGCGACGCCAAGCCTGGCCGCGATATCGACCTGACGGGCCTCATTGCCGTCCTCGATCAAGTCGGCGATCAGTTCGACATAGTCCTCGACGAGCGCGCTGCGGCGCGCTTCGCGCGTCTGCCGGAAACCTTCCGAATGGATTTCGGCATCGGGAAGCGGCTTTTCGCGTCGAACCGGTCTGTTCCTCAGCGCCAATACGCGCTCCTCCTCCTTGGTCGCCCGAAGGCTGAATCGGGATCGCATTCATAACACGAACCCTGCTGGTCCGGCCGTTTATTTGCATTCCCGCTCACGTGCAACCGGCCCTTTACGCCGCCGGATAAAAAGCACAAACAATGAAATATAGCCTATTGCATAATGTTGAGCCATGGCATAGATAAGGCGCATCCTTGATATATTCCAGTGGAAGTCCGTGATGTCCGACGCAGAAGCCGTGTCCCGTTCCTCGTGGCAATTTGCCCGCGCCGATGAGGGCGAGCAGCCCAGCCTGCGCGAGGTTAACGCCACGATCGCAGTGCCGCGGACCGGGATGTGGCTCCGCCGCCTGTTCGCCTTCATGGGCCCCGGCTACATGGTGTCGGTCGGCTATATGGACCCCGGCAACTGGGCGACAGACCTCGCCGGCGGCGCCCAGTTCGGTTACACGCTGCTTTTCGTCATCATGCTGTCGAACCTGATGGCGATCCTTTTGCAGGCGCTGGCCGCGCGTCTCGGCATCGCCACCGGCCGCGATCTTGCGCAGGCCTGCCGCGCCTACTATCCGCGCCCTGTCAATTTCCTGCTGTGGGTCGCCTGCGAGCTGGCGATCATCGCCTGCGACCTCGCCGAGGTGATCGGCACCGCTATCGCGCTGCAGCTTCTGTTCGGAATCCCGTTGATCGGCGGCGCCCTAATCACCGCGCTCGATGCCTTCCTCGTGCTCCTTCTGATGAACAGGGGCTTCCGTTACCTCGAGGCCTTTGTCGTTGCGCTGCTGATCATCATCTTCGGCTGCTTTGCCATCCAGATCTTCGTCGCCGCGCCGCCGGCCGCCACGATCCTGCATTCGATGTTCGTGCCGTCGTCCGAGATCGTCACCAACCCGGCGATGCTCTACATCGCCATCGGCATCATCGGCGCCACCGTGATGCCGCATAATCTCTACCTGCACTCCTCGATCGTGCAGACCCGTGCCTATCAGCGCACCGACGCCGGCAAGCGCGACGCCATCAAATGGGCGACGACGGATTCGACCATCGCGCTGATCCTGGCGCTGTTCGTCAACGCCTCAATCCTGATCGTCGCGGCCGTGGCCTTCCACGGCACCGGGCACCAGGATGTCGCCGAGATCGGCCAGGCTTTTGAATTGCTGTCGCCGCTCTTGGGTTTGAGCATCGCCTCGATCCTGTTCGCGATCGCGCTGCTCGCCTCCGGCCTCAACTCGACGGTCACCGCGACGCTCGCCGGCCAGATCGTGATGGAAGGCTTCCTGCGCCTGCGCATTCCGCAGTGGGCGCGTCGCTTGTTGACGCGCGGCGTCGCCATCGTCCCCGTCGTGATCGTGACCGCGTTCTATGGTGAAAAGGGCACGGCCCAGCTTCTGGTCTTCAGCCAGGTCATCCTGTCGATGCAGTTGCCCTTCGCCGTGGTGCCTCTGGTGCAGTTCGTGTCGGACAAGAAGAAGATGGGCAATTTCGCCATCCCGCGCGGCATTGCTGCGCTCGCCTGGATGGTCGCGGCGATCATCCTGGCGCTCAACTTCAAGCTGCTCTACGACACCATCGCCGGCTGAGATGGAACCGCGACATCCGAGCCGGCCGCGCTATCTTCTGGAAGCATGACCGGATCGGACGACGCCCGAAAATTCTACGCCAAGCTGATGGCCGCGCATGCGCGCTCCGCCGATCCCCGCATTGAGGAGGTGTTCGCCTCGGTGCCGCGCGAGGCCTTTCTCGGGCCCGGACCGTGGACCGTCTTTGCCGGCGACGGCGGGTTCAAGACGCCGACCGCCGATCCAAGCTACATCTACCAGAACGTGCTTGTGGTGGTCGATGCCGACAAGGGTATCAACAACGGCGAGCCGGTTCTGCACGCCATGTGGATCGGCAAGGTCGAACCGAAGCCCGGCGAAGCCGTCACCCATATCGGCGCCGGCACCGGCTACTACACCGCGTTGCTGGCGAAGCTGGTCGAACCGGGCGGCAGCGTCACCGCCTTCGAGCTCGAGACCGATCTCGCGGAGCGCGCAAGCCAAAATCTCGCGGCTTACGGCAATGTGAAAGTCATCCAAGGCAACGCAGTCACCAGCCTGCTCCCGCCTTCCGACATCATCTATGTCAATGCCGGTGTCGCGGCCCCTCCCGCAGCCTGGTTGAGGGCGCTCAAACCCGGCGGCCGCATGATCTTCCCCTGGCGTCCGGCCGAGCGCATCGGCCTGGCGGTGATTGTCACGCGCATGGAGCGCGGCTTTGCCTGCCAGCCTTTCATGGGCTCGTGGTTCATTCCCTGCGTCGGCGCCTGGGTCGCCGGACCGGAGGCAAAAGTGCCGACCCGCGAACGCGCCGCCCGCACGCGCTCGATCTGGCTGAGTGAAGACAAGGCGCCCGACCGCACCGCCACCGCCGTCTTCGGCGATGTCTGGTTCTCGTCCCGCCCTATCCGTGCCAGGCGTTAGAAATTTACAGGCTCGTGTCGGAGAGCAGCCACGTCGCTCGTCCTTAGGCTGAAATCCGGCCGTTACGGCGCGGATCGCGAAAGGAGAAAACAAATGCGCAAGATCATCGCCGCCACATTCGTCAGCCTCGACGGCGTCATGCAGGCGCCCGGCGGACCGGAAGAGGACCCGGCCGGCGGCTTCAAGTTCGGCGGCTGGACATTCCATTATTTTGACGAGGTTGCGGGCGCGGCAATAGACGAACTGTTCTCCAAACCCTTCGCGCTGCTGCTCGGCCGCAGAACCTACGACATCTTCGCCGCGTACTGGCCGTATCAGAAAGATCAGATCGCGGATGTCTTCAACCCTGCGACCAAATATGTGGCGACGCATCGGCCGGAGTCGCTCACTTGGCAGAACACGCAATCGCTTGGGCCGGATGTCGTCGCAAGGCTGAGGCAGCTCAAACAGGAAGACGGACCTGACCTGCTTATCCAGGGATCGGGCAATCTGATCCAGACCTTGCTCGCCAACGGGCTGATCGACGAGATCCGGCTGATGACCTTCCCGCTGTTGCTGGGCAAGGGCAAGCGGCTGTTCGGCGATAGCGCGATGCCGGCCGCCTTCAAGCTCATCAAGTCACAGGTCTCGAGCACCGGCGTCATCATGGCGACCTATGAACGCGCGGGCGAAATCCGCACCGGCTCTTTTGCTCAACAGGAGCCTTCGGAAGCCGAGCTTGAACGGCGCCGGAACTGGAAGTAGCGGGCCGAGGCATACACCAAGCTGGAGCACCCCTCATCCGACCGAGCTTCGCTCGGCCACCTTCTCCCACAAGGGGAGAAGGTGAGC
The DNA here is from genome assembly GCF_003952485.1 of Mesorhizobium sp. M1E.F.Ca.ET.045.02.1.1. NCBI lineage: Bacteria > Pseudomonadati > Pseudomonadota > Alphaproteobacteria > Hyphomicrobiales > Phyllobacteriaceae > Mesorhizobium > Mesorhizobium sp. M1E.F.Ca.ET.045.02.1.1. Next base: position 3,580,115 of record NZ_CP034447.1, on the reverse strand, counting down.
TCGGCACATGCGGCCCAGCAGATGTCCAGCGTCGACGATTGGCTGCAACGCCGGCGCTGTCTTCCCTTCTCCCCTTGTGGGAGAAGGTGGATCGGCGCGCAGCGCCGAGACGGATGAGGTGTTCCAGCGAGATGCTACCTCACGCCGCCTGACGATAGCGCGCCAGACCCTCGCGGATATGAGCAGCGAATGCCTCTGCCGCGGGCGCGATGGCGTGCTTCGGCAGATGCAGGTTGACGGAAAAGTTCGGCAGAGCCGGCAGGTCGGCATCGGACAGGATGTCGAGATCGGCCGGAACCGTCGAGGCAAGCCAGGTGGTCACGGCAAGGTCCGAGCGCACGGTCGCCGTCGTGGCGTCGATGTTGCCGTTCTCGAACACGGTGCGCCAATCGAGTCCATGGGTGCCAAGCGCCGCCAGCACCGCCGGACGGAAGGCGCAGGTGTCCGCGACCATCGATACCGGCAGCGGCCGCTTCAAACGCGCCGAGCCGCCTCTGGCGCCGACCCAGACCAGGCGGTCGACAGCCAAGCATTCTCCGGCGGTCGGGCCGGCCCGCTCCTCGATAACGGCGAGATCGATCGTCCCTGCAGCCAGCGCCGCCGCGAGTTCCGGCGAGGAGGCGCAGACCAGCGAGATTTCCACCTGTGGATGGGCTTCCGCATAGGTCTTCAACACAGGTTGAAGCAATGTGCCGACAAGATCGTACGGCACGCCGATCCGCACCCGGCCCGCGACCGCCTTGCCGCCCATCTCGGCGATGATCTCGTCGTTGAGCTGCAAGAGGCGCTTGGCCCTGTCGAGCAGCCGCTCGCCGCAGCGCGTCAATCTCAAGCCACGCCGGCCGCGCTCGAACAGGCTCTGGCCAAGCACCTCTTCCAGCCGCTTGATCTGCTGGCTGACGGCACCTTGGGTGAGGTTGAGCGCATTGGCTGCCGCCGTCATGCTCGCCTTGTCTGACGTGGTGACGAAGGTACGAATGAGCGTGGTATCGAGATCTCGGATCATTTCGCCATTATAGATGCTAATGCAGATCATATCAAACATTGCATTTACTGATGAGACGAAGCGCCTAGCATGCCGGCTTCCTTCGACCGGGAAAGCCGCATGTCCGAAACCATCATTCCCCTTGTGCTGTTCGCGCTGATCTCCACCTCGACGCCCGGCATCGCCACGACGCTGTCGACGGCATCCGGGGCGCAGTTCGGCTTTCGCCGCTCGGTGCCGCTGATGGCCGGCAGCGCCGCTGGTCTGGCTTCGGTAGCGGCGGCGGGCGCGGCCGGCCTCGCCGGACTGCTGGCGGCCGTCCCTTCGCTGCAGGTCGCCATGAAGATCGCAGGCTCGCTCTATCTGATCTGGCTGGCGGTGAAGATCGGCCGCAGCGGCCCGCCCAATCTCGACGTGACCATCGCCAAGCCGAACAGCTTTTTCGGCGGCGCCGGCATCCAGTGGATGAACCCGAAGGGTTGGGCGATGGGGCTTGGCGCGGCCGCATCCTTCGCGGCGCTTGCCGACGGCCCGCTGCACCTTGCGCTGCTGCTCGGTGCCGTGTTCGGTCTTTCCGCGGCTCTCTCGCTGTCGTTGTGGTGTGTGGCCGGCACGCTGCTCGCCCGCCTGCTCCGAACCGAGCGGCAGTGGCGCGCGCTTAACGTCGTGCTTGGCCTGCTGCTGGCCGCCTCGATCCTGCAGATGTGGCGGCCAGCTTGACGCTGGTTCTTCGCCCCACAAAGTGGACTACGGCATGCACACGTTTCCAAGCGGCTGGTCTTTGGCGATAGCGTGCATGGCAGCTTGGCGCATGCATAGTCTTATGCTGCGCTGGTCGACCCCCACTCCGTCTCGGCTACGCCGAGCCACCTCTCCCCCGATCGACGGGGTAGAGGAAGGCGCCAAGCTTTTTGCCGTCGACGCTCGTCCAGCAACGCTCCCTTCCTTTCCCTCCGGAGGGGGGAAAGGTGGCGCTGCGAAGCAGCGACGGATTGGGGGAACCACGTGGCAATCAAGCTTCGGCCCGATCAGTCACGTCAGTCACAGAAGATGCGTGCATAGCGTAGCCGAAGGTGGCGGCGAGGTGCCTAGCTCTTAGACCGCATAGCGCGCCGCAGGCTTGGCGGCGAACAGACTGCCGTAGAACTGGTCCCGCGCGCCGAGATAGGTGTCCAGCCCGGCCGCATCGGCCAGCCCCGGAGCGGTGACGGTTTCGCCCTGGGCAAACCCGGCAAGGGCCGCATCGACCAGATCGTCGGCGCTCATCACCCAGTCCTGATTGATCCGGTCGAGGCTGATTCCGGAAGCGTCCCAGAACTCGGTGCGGATCGGTCCGGGCACCACGGACTGCACCCTCACCTTGGTGCCTGCGACTTCCTTCTGCAGCGCTTCGGTGAAGTTGACGACATAGGCCTTGGTGCCGCTGTAGATGCCGCCGACGGCGATACCATAGGCGACCACCGAGGCGATGTTGACGATGGCGCCGCGGTCGCGCTTAAGCAACCCCGGCAGCACCGCGCGGGTCAAACGCGTCAAGGCAACGACGTTGACCTTGATCATGCGCTCGGCAGCGTCGGCATCGGCTTCGGCCACCGTCTCGATGCCGCCCATGCCGGCGTTATTGACCAGCAGCGTCACGCTCTCGTCCGTCGCGATCGCCTGCTCGACCTGGCGCAGGTCGGCATCGTCGGCGAGATCGGCGACGAGCGTCTTGACCTTGCGGCCATAGGCATAAGCCAGTCTGTCCGCCACTTCCTGCAGCCGGTCGGCGCGCCGCGCCACAAGCACCAGATCATAGCCCTGCCCGGCCAGCCGGTCGGCATAGACCGCGCCGATGCCCGAGGAAGCGCCAGTGATTACGGCTGTACCTTTGTTATCTGTCTTGCTCATTGTCCTGCTCCTTTTCGTCCTGTTCGCTCTTGCTCGGCGTCGGCGACACGTCAGCCGCCGCGCCTATGTCCAATTTCCATTTAGTGGCATATGCCACTTTCTGCGAAGTAGGTATATGCCACTATCTTGTCAACGGCGGCCGCGAAAACTATTTCTGCGGCAAGGCCGGCGCGTGTTTTCGCCGGCGAGGAGTGGATATGACCGAAGCTCAGCAGCCGGGATTCAGCCGTTGCAACAACGCCACCTTGCGGCGCGCCGCCCGCAGGCTCGGCCGCTTCTACGATGACGCGCTGGCGCCTTCGGGCTTGAAGGGCACGCAGTTTGGCCTGCTCTTCCAGATCCAAGTCAGCAGCGAGCCGGCGATGGGCGCCATCGCCGAGGCGCTGATCATGGATCTCTCTGCGCTGGGCCACACGCTGAAGCCGCTGATCCGCGACGGCTATGTCGAGACTTTTGCGGACAAGGATGATCGCCGCATCAAGCGCGTGCGGCTGACGCTGCAGGGCCGGGCCAAGCTCGATGAGGCGATCAAGCTGTGGAGCGCTGCCCAGCGGCAATTCGAGGATAAGGTCGGCGCGGAGCAGGCCGCAAAGCTGCGCGCAACGCTGGACGCGGTGGCTGATCTGGATTTGGAAATGCCGGCGGCCGCTCCTTCCCTCTGAAGAAGCGGCCGCCAGTAGGCACCCGCGTTTTAGCGGAACCTATTCCGCCGGCATGGCGACCGGGCGAGCCAGCACCCGTCCGGCCAGCACCACGCCCAGTCCAACGATCGGGAACACGGCCGCGATCAGGCCGAGATCGGCCGGCGCGCCGAAGCGCAGCACACCACCGCCGACCACCGCGCCAAGCGCGACGCCGAGATAGAGCGCCGAGGCGTTGAGCGAGAGCACGATCGGAGCCGCATCGGGCGCGATTCTGATGATGCGGCTCGCCTGCGCCGGCGGAAAGGCCCAGCCGACGATGCCCCACGGCACCATCATTCCCATCAGCGCCGGGCCGGCGATGGAATGCGGCAGGAAGGTGGGGATCAGCGAGAATGTCGCCAGCATGGCCGCGCTCAGTGCTAAGGACCAGCAGACGGTGCGCGCAGCGCCGAAGCGGTCGGCTGCCTGGCCGCCGGCGATGTTGCCGATGACGGCGCCGACGCCGAAGGCGAGCAGCATGCCGGGCAGCGCAAGCGGGCTGAGACCGCCGCCCTCGATGGCCAAGGGCGCAATGAAGGCAAAGACCGTGAAGGCGCCGACCAGCGCCAGCACGGTCGTCGCGAGGATGGGCATCACGCCGGGACGGACCGCCGCCGCCAGCCGAGCCTTGAGCGGCAGCCTGGTGCCGACGATGCCGCGCGGCAGCCGCCACCACAGGATCGCGCCGGCCAGCGCGCCGAGCCCGGCAATGGCGAAGAAGGTGCCGCGCCAGCCGGCGATGGCCGCGACCAGCGCGCCGAGCGGCGCGCCGACCGCCACCGCCACCGTGGTGCCGCCGACGACGACCGCGATCGCGCGCGCCCGGTGATGGTCATCGACCAGCGCCACGGCCGTCCCTTGAGCGGTTGCCGCGAACAGGCCGGACGAGAGCGCCATGACGATGCGCGCGATGAGCAGCAACTCGAAGGACGAGCTCACCGCCGCGACGAGATTGCCGATCACGAAGAACACCAGCGTCCACAGGATGACGCGCCGCCGGTCCCATTCGCCGGTCAGCGTCGCCAGCACCGGCGCGCCGATCGCATAGGCGAGCGCGAAGGCGGTGATCAGCGAGCCGGCGAGCGGAACGGAGATGCCGGCATCCGAGGCAATGTCGGGAAGAAGGCTGGAGATGACGAAGCCTTCGGTCGAGATCGCGAACGATCCGAGCGCAAGCCAGTAGATCCGCTTGTCCATGAGGATGTGCCCTTAGTTCAAAAGTTATTGAACAATTGGACATGAAGGGGCATGATGTCAACCGAGCCAGGGGAAAATAGCTGAACCCTGCTGACAGCCCTGTGTCAGTACGGGGCTCGAAATGAAGATCTCATGTGACCCGGCATGACAAGGAGACGCGTTGAAGTTGGTTCCGTTTGTGCTTAATTCTCGGCCATGACCCTGCCCCACCCAACCACCGACCAGATCAGCCTGCCGATCGTGCTCGCCGTGCTCGGCGACCCGACCCGGCTTGCCATCGTGCGCTATCTCGCCAGCAAGGAAGGCGTGCCGCTGAACTGCAGCAAGTTCCTCGACCTCGCCTCCAAGACCAACCTCAGCTACCACCTCGCCAAGCTGCGCGAGGCGGGTGTGACACGTGCCGAAGTGGTCGGCACCAGCCGGCTGATCACGCTGCGCCGCGACGACCTCGACAAGCGCTTCCCCGGCCTGCTCGACAGCGTGATCGCGGCAGCCGGCGAGGACAAGGCGCTGCCCATCGTCGGCACCGCCGACAGCGAGATCGACGCCTGATGCGCATTGCCGTCCTCGCCGACATCCACGGCAACGTGCTCGCCTTGGATGCCGTGCTCGACGATCTCGAGCTGCGTGGCGGCGCCGACCTCATCGTCAATCTCGGCGATTGCGTCTCCGGGCCTCTGTGGCCGCGCGAAACGATGGAACGGCTTGAAGCACTCAACCTGCCGACCGTTCGGGGCAACCACGACCGCCGTGTCGCCGAGGATCCGGCCGGCGCGGACATGTGGCCGTCCGACCGCTATGCGCGGGAGCGGCTGACCGCCGCCCGGCGCGAGGCGCTGTTTGCCTTGCCGCTCACGCTCGAGATCGCGCCGGGCGTCGTGGCTTTCCACGCCCGGCCCGACCATGACGAAAAGTATCTTGCGGACGCGATAGTCGACGGCCAACTGGTGCGCGCGCCGCTGGCTGCCATCAAGCGGCGGCTGAAGTCGCTCGACCCCGCCTGCCGGATCGCGCTCTGCGGCCATAGCCATCGAAACGAGCTCATCCGCATTCCGGGCGGGCCGGTCATCTTCAACCCCGGCAGCGTCGGTTGCCCTGCCTATGACGACGACACGCCTCCCGCGCATGTTTCCGAGCAAGGCAGCCCATATGCGCGCTATGGCATCATCGAACTGGATGAGGCTCGCCGCGCCGACCGCTTCGAGGCGATCGCCGTCGACTATGACCATGAAGCCGCCGCAAAGCAGGCCGAACAGGCGGGACGACAGGAATGGGCGCACGCGCTGCGGACCGGTTTCATGAAGGATTGAGGATGAGGCGCAAGGTTGCGCTCCGATCGACGCTGCTGATCGCCGCTCCTTTGCTCACGGCCGCCCTGCCGGCTTTGGCTCAGGAAGCGCCGGGCATGATCATTTCGATCGTCGGCGGCCTCGCGCCGGAAGATCTCCTCAATATTCGCGCCACCGCTTCGCCGGGTGGGAAGGTGGAAGCCCGCCTGCCCAACGGCGCGGCCGTGAAGAATTACGGCTGCAAGCTCGTCAACAACTATCCCTGGTGCAAGGTCGAGGATACGCAGGACGCGCACATCACCGGATGGGCACCCGCCCGCTATCTCAGCCCCAACAACCCGGCGCCGGCACCTGAAGATGCCGCCGCGCCGGCGACCGAGGCCGCTGCGCCTCAGGAAGCCGTCGCGCCTCAGCCCTCCGAAGCGCCGACGCCGGACATCGCAGCGCGCCTGGGCGGCAACAAGCCGGCCGATCCGCCATCCGCGGCCGATATCGGCAGGACCGCCATGCAGGATGCCTATGGCCTCGCCTTCGCGGCCTCGGCACATGCTGAATCCGATGCCCCTGCCCCAGATGCCGCCGGCGACATCCCCTGCGCGCGCCATATCGGCCAGCCGATGACGCGCTGCGAGATCAGCGTCGCGCGCAAGGACGGCGACAGCGCCGTGACCGTGACCTGGCCCGATGGCGGCACCCGCGTCATCAATTTCCATGGCGGCCAACCGGCGGGCTCTGACTCGCCGGACGCGTTCCGCTTCACCCGCGAGGGCACGCTGAACATGATCCGCGTCGGTGTTTCCGAGCGTTTCGAGATCACCGACGCGCTGGCACTCGGCGAGTAGGTTTCAGGGGAGTAGGGGAATAGGGGAATAGGGGAGTATGTTTCACAGCACGCCCGAACCTATCCCTTACTCCCTTACTCCCTTACTCCCTTACTCCCTTACTCCCTCATTTTCGGGGTTTCATCCGCCAAAACTCTTCCCTATAAGGCCCTCCTAGCCTGATACCAGAATCGCAAGCACAACCGGCCGGGTCCTCCCCCCGCCCGGTTTTTCGTGCAAGCCGCTCGCCGAACGGAACCCGTAGACATGCCAAGACGCACCGACATCAAGTCGATCCTGATCATCGGGGCCGGCCCCATCGTCATCGGCCAGGCATGCGAGTTCGACTATTCCGGCACCCAGGCCTGCAAGGCGCTGAAGGAGGAAGGTTTCCGCGTCATCCTGGTCAACTCCAATCCGGCCACCATCATGACCGATCCGGAGCTGGCCGACGCCACCTATGTCGAGCCCATTACCCCCGAAGTGGTGGCCAAGATCATCGCCAAGGAGCGCCCCGATGCGCTGCTGCCCACCATGGGTGGCCAGACGGCGCTGAACACCGCGCTTTCGCTGCGCCGCATGGGCGTGCTCGACCGCTACAATGTCGAGATGATCGGCGCCGATGCACATGCCATCGACAAGGCCGAGGACCGCGCCCTGTTCCGCCAGGCGATGAGCAAGATCGGCCTGGAGACACCGCGCTCGATGCTGGCCAACGCCACCGACGTCAAGAACGCCGACCGCAAGACGCATGAGGCCGAGCGCGCGGCGCTCAAGGCGGAGAACCCCGAAAACCTCAATGCGGCACTTGACGCGCTGGAGACGCACTGGAACCTCGGCGAGGGCGACCGCAAGCAGCGCTACATCAGCCACGCCATGGCGATCGCCGCGGAGGCGCTCGACCATGTCGGCCTGCCGGCCATCATCCGCCCGTCCTTCACCATGGGCGGCACCGGCGGCGGCATCGCCTACAACCGCGCCGAATTCTACGACATCGTCCAGTCCGGCCTCGACGCCTCGCCGACCACCGAGGTGCTGATCGAGGAAAGCGTGCTCGGCTGGAAGGAGTATGAGATGGAGGTCGTCCGCGACAAGGCGGACAACTGCATCATCATCTGCTCGATCGAGAACGTCGATCCGATGGGCGTGCACACCGGCGACTCGATCACCGTCGCCCCGGCGCTGACGCTGACCGACAAGGAATACCAGATGATGCGCAACGCCTCGATCGCGGTGCTGCGCGAGATCGGCGTCGAGACGGGCGGCTCCAACGTGCAGTTCGCCGTCAACCCGGCCGACGGCCGCCTGGTGGTGATCGAGATGAACCCGCGCGTCTCGCGCAGTTCCGCCTTGGCCTCGAAGGCAACCGGCTTCCCGATCGCCAAGGTCGCGGCAAAACTTGCCGTCGGCTACACGCTGGACGAGTTGGAGAACGACATCACCGGCGGCGCGACGCCGGCTTCCTTCGAACCGACCATCGACTATGTCGTGACGAAGATCCCGCGCTTTGCGTTCGAGAAATTCCCCGGCGCCGAGCCGGTGCTGACCACCGCCATGAAGTCGGTGGGCGAGGTGATGGCCATCGGCCGCACCTTCCAGGAATCGCTGCAGAAGGCGCTGCGTGGCCTTGAAACCGGCCTGACAGGACTGGACGAGATCGAGATCCCCGGCATCGGCCGCGGGCCTACCGCCGCCAATCACGTCGACGACCGCAACGCCATCCGGGCAGCACTCGGCACACCGACGCCCGACCGGCTGCGCATGGTGGCGCAGGCGATCCGCATGGGCACCTCGCTGGAAGACGTGCACGCCATGTGCAAGATCGACCCGTGGTTCCTCGAACAGATCGCCGGCATCATCGCCATGGAGGAGCGCGTGCGCGAGCATGGCCTGCCTGAGGACGCCGCCAATCTGCGCATGCTGAAGGCGATGGGTTTTTCGGATGCCCGCCTCGCCTCGCTGACGAAGACCGACGCCGAACACGTTCAGAACGCGCGCGAAAAACTCGACGTTCATCCGGTCTATAAGCGCATCGACACCTGCGCGGCCGAGTTCGCCTCACCGACCGCCTATATGTACTCGACCTACGAGGTGCCCTTCGCCGGCCAGCTCTCCAACGAGGCGCGCGTGTCGTCGCGCAAAAAGGTCGTTATCCTCGGCGGCGGCCCGAACCGCATCGGCCAGGGCATCGAGTTCGACTACTGCTGCTGCCACGCGGCGTTTGCGTTGCGCGACGCCGGCTACGAAGCGATCATGATCAACTGCAACCCGGAGACCGTGTCGACCGACTACGACACCTCCGACCGTCTCTATTTCGACCCGCTGACGGCGGAAGACGTGCTGGAGATCCTGCGTGCCGAGCAGGCCTCGGGCGAGCTTGTCGGCGTCATCGTCCAGTTCGGCGGCCAGACGCCGCTCAAGCTGGCCGACGCCCTGGAACAGGCCGGCATCCCGATCCTCGGCACCTCGCCGGACATGATCGACCTCGCGGAAGACCGCGACCGCTTCCAGAAGCTGCTGCACAAGCTCGGCCTCACCCAGCCGAAGAACGGCATCGCCTATTCGGTCGAGCAGGCACGCCTCGTCGCCGGCGAGCTCGGCTTCCCGCTGGTCGTGCGCCCCTCCTATGTGCTCGGCGGCCGCGCCATGCAGATCATCCATGACGAGGGCATGCTGCAGACTTACCTGCTCGACACCGTGCCCGGCCTGGTGCCGGAGGACATCAAGCAGAAATACCCGGCCGACAAGACCGGCCAGATCAACACGCTGCTCGGCAAGAACCCGCTTTTGTTCGACACCTATCTCAAGGGCGCCATCGAGGTCGACGTGGATTGCCTGTGCGACGGCAAGGACACCTTCGTTTCCGGCATCCTGGAGCATATCGAGGAGGCCGGCATCCATTCGGGCGACTCGGCCTGCTCGCTGCCGGTGCACGCGCTGCACCCGGACCTCGTCGACGAGCTGGAGCGGCAGACGGCAAGCCTCGCCCGCGCGCTCAATGTCGGCGGCCTGATGAACGTGCAGTACGCCATCCAGGACGGCACGGTCTATGTGCTGGAAGTGAACCCCCGCGCCTCGCGCACGGTGCCCTTCGTCGCCAAGACCATCGGCCGCCCGATCGCCAAGATCGCGGCCCGCATCATGGCCGGCGAGACGCTGGAAAACGCTTTCGCCCATTACGGCGCGATGCCCGACCCGCGCAATCCCGGCCACATCGCGGTCAAGGAAGCGGTGTTTCCCTTCGCCCGCTTCCCCGGCGTCGACATCCTGCTCGGACCGGAAATGCGCTCGACCGGCGAGGTCATGGGCCTCGACCGCGATTTTGCCCTGGCCTTCGCCAAGAGCCAGCTCGGGGCGGGTGTTGATCTCCCCCGCGCGGGCACGCTGTTCGTCTCGGTCCGCGACGAGGACAAGAAGGGCATCCTGCCGGCGGTCAAGCGCCTCGCCGGCCAGGGCTTCAAGGTGCTCGCCACCTCCGGCACCGCGCGCTTCCTCGCCGAAAACGGCGTGACGGCGGAAAAGATCAACAAGGTGCTCGAGGGCCGCCCGCACATCGAAGACGCCATCCGCAACCGCCAGGTCCAGATCGTCTTCAACACCACCGACGGCCAGAAGGCGGTGTCGGACTCGAAGTCGCTGCGGCGAGCAACGCTGATGCAGAAGGTGCCGTACTATACGACGCTGTCAGGCGCGGCGGCCGTGGCGGAGGCGATTGCTGCGCTACGGGCGGGGAGCCTGGAGGTGACGCCGCTGCAGGAGTATTTTGGGTGAGGCGCCTATCCTTCTCCCCTTGTGGGAGAAGGTGGATCGGCGCGCAGCGCCCGAGACGGATGAGGGGTGCTCCAGCGGAGTGAGATGCTGGTGTTTTCTGGAACACCCCTCATCCGTCGCCTTCGGCGACACCTTCTCCCACAAGGGGCTAGCGTGCGCACACATTTGCTTCGTGCTGTGGTCAAGCGTGAAGAGGCGCCGTCGGAAAATGGCTTGAAGCGGTTGAATTGTATGTGATTCTGTAGCCGCCATTGTTGATTCTGGAGGTTTTGACGATGGCTTCGTTGCTTGGCTACTTCGGCGACCTGCGCCTGCAAAAAAGGGGAGCATGGTTCTGGAGCGCATGTTTGCGCGTGTCAGCACGGGCATGCGCCGGCTGGCCGACACGCGCGCCGAGAAGGTCGCATTCACACGCCTGTTTCGCAATCGCCACGTGAGCACGCAAGAGATCATCCGCACGGCGGCGGCGCGAACCGCCGAACTGGCCGCCGGCCGCCACGTGCTGATCATCGAGGACAGCAGCGAGATCAACTATGAAGCCAAGGCTTCGCGCAAGCGCGGCCTCGGTCGTGTCGGCAATGGCACCGATATCGGGCTGTTCGTGCATCCGGCGTTGGCCGTGGATGCCGTGGACGGCTCGGTCCTTGGCCTTGCAGGCGCCACGATCTGGCGGCGCGAGGCAGAGAAGGCGGATGACTACCAGGCGCTGCCGATCGAAGCCAAGGAAAGCCACAAGTGGATCGGCACCGCCAAGGCGGCATGCCAGGCGCTGACCGACGCGCCGCAGATGACGGTGATCGGCGACCGCGAGGCCGACATCTACGAAGTGTTTGCAAGGCTGCCCGACGAGCGCACCCATGTGCTCATCCGCGCTGTACGGGATCGGGCCTTGGGCACGCGGGGCGAGCGCCTGTTCGGCGCGATCGCCAAGACGCCGGAAGCCGGCCGCATTGCCTTCGAACTGCAGGCCCGACCCGGCCGGCCGGCCCGCACCGTCGAACTGGCCGTTCGCTTCACCGCGGTGAGCTTGCGCCAGCCCCGCCTTGGCGCCGACAGCCGCGATCCGCGCGAACTCACGCTCAACATGGTGGAAGTGCGTGAGATCGATCCACCTTCGGCCAAGGACGCGGTGATCTGGCGGCTGTTGACCACCCACAGCGTCGAAACGCTTGCCGATGCCTGCCGCATCGTCGACCTGTATCGCTCGCGTTGGAGCGTCGAACAGCTGTTTCGGACCGTGAAGTCGCAGGCCATCGATCTGGAGGAAAGTCTCATCGCCGACGGCGATGCACTCGAACGTCTGGCCGCCACCGCTCTGGTCGTCGCCACCAAGGTCATGCAACTCGTACACGGGCGTGGTTCGCCGGGCCAGCGCTTCCAGGCCGCACACCTCTTCGATCCCACCGAGATCACCGTCCTGGAAGTGCTCATCGCCAAGCTTGAAGGCAAGACCCAAAAGCAGAAGAACCCGCACCCCACGCACACGCTCGCCTGGGCCGCCTGGTGTATCGCCAGGCTCGGAGGCTGGAACGGCTACGAAAAGGAACGCCCGCCAGGGCCCATCACCTTCACCCACGGCCTCAGACGCTTCAACGCCATCACAGACGGCTTCGTTCTGGCCTCGCAAAAATGAGCCCGAAGCAAATGTGTGCGCACGCTAGCCCACAAGGGGAGAAGGGGGAGCGTTCCCTCACCCCTGCCCCGGATACGGCACCCCATCCTTGTGCAAAAACCGCCCATCCGAACTCGGGCTCATCATGTCGATGTCGGAGCAGGTGATGACATCGTCCGGATTGCGCGAGCCGACTTCCAGGTAGCGCGCCGTCACCGACGAGCGGTTGATCATGTGGTGGCCGTCGCCGCTGTTCTTGGCGAAGGCAGCACTATCGCCTGCCTTGAGCAGCGTTTCGCCGCCGTCCTCGACCAGCGTCAGCTCGCCCTCCAGCACATAGACGAGCTCATCCTCATGGCTGTGCCAGTGGCGCTGGCTCGACCAGCCGCCGGGTGGCAGCGTCATGAGGTTGACGCCGAAATCCTGCAAGCCGCCGGCGTCGCCCAGGCGCTGGCGCGTGCGTTCCGCACAGGGCTGATCGAAGGGTGGCGGGTAGCCCGAGCCCTTGCGGACGGGCACGGCGGATAGATCGATCTTGGGCATGGCCGATCCTTTCGGGCTCCCCCTTCTCCCCTTGTGGGAGAAGGTGGCCGAGCGAAGCTCGGTCGGATGAGGGGTGCTCCAGCTTGGCGATACGCTATTGTAACCGTCTCATCCGCACAGAGAAGGCACACAGTCGCCGCCGTCTTGTTCCTTCCAACACCCCTCATCCGTCTCGGCGCTGCGCGCCGATCCACCTTCTCCCACAAGGGGAGAAGGTAAGGACCGCTTCACCCCTGATGCGCCACCGCCAGCTCCTTCACATGCTTCTCGTGCATCTTGAGCACCGGCAGCTCCTTCTTGGCGAATTCCTTCATCGCCGGGTCGTCGCCGGACTTCGCATAGGTGCTGAACAGCGCGACGGCGTCCTTGTGCGCGTCGGTCTGCATCTTGATGTACTTCTGGTCGAACTCCTTGCCGCTCGCGCTCTTCAACTCGCCTAGCATCTGCTGTTCCTTGGGCTGCATCCCTGGCCCGGCCGGCTTGATCGAGGCCGTCGTCTGGCCCTGGCTCATCGCCGCCTTGAAGTCATCGCCAGCCTTGGTGTGGTCCTCGATCATCTGCCTGGCGAAGTCCTTCACGTCGTCCGACGCCGACTGCTCCTCAGCCAGCTTGCTCGACTGGATCTCGAATGCGTTGGCGTTGGGCACGGTGGCGACGAAGGTCTGGGTGTCGACCTTGTCCTCGGTCACCATGGGGCCGACCGCATCGGGGCTGGTATCCTCCGATTGGGCAAGGGCGGCCGGCGCGCCGGCAAGCAGCGCGACGGCGGTCGCGGTCAGAAGCGTTTTCATCTCAAATCTCCGATCAGCCCCTCGGATACCCAAACGCGGCATGAGCGCGCCGGTTGCGTGCTAACCTTTCACCCCGCCGGCGGTAAGACCCGAAACGATCTTGCGCTGGAAGATCAGCACCAGCACCACCAGCGGCACGGTGACGATGACCGACGCGGCCATGATGTTGCCCCAGGGAATCTCGAACTGCGAGCTGCCGGACAGCAGCGCGATCGCCACCGGCACGGTGCGCTGCGCGTTGTTGGAGGTGAAGGTCAGCGCGAACAGGAACTCGTTCCACGCGCCGATGAAGGCGAGCATCCCCGTGGTGGCCAGCGCCGGCCACATCAGCGGTAGGAAGACGCGAGTGATGATGATCCAAGGCGTCGCGCCATCGAGGATCGCCGCTTCCTCGATCTCGACCGGCAGGTCGCGCACGAAGGTGGTGAGCACCCAGACGGTGAACGGTAAGGTGAAGATCATGTAGGAGAAGATCAGCGCGATGAGCGAATTGTAGAGGCCGGCCCAGCGGATCATCTCGAACAGACCGGCCAGCACCGCCACCTGCGGAAACATCGAGACCGACAGGATGGCGAGCATCAGCGCCGAACGGCCGCGGAAACGAATCCGCGCCAGCGAATAGGCCGCGGTGACGCCGAGCAGCAGCGATATCAGAACGACCGCGCCCGAGACGACCAGCGAATTCACCAGGTTGCGCAGGAATGTGCCTTCGGTGAGCACATTCCGATAGTTGGCGAGACTGAGCGTCTTCGGCCACAAGCTCGCCTCGAACAGCTCGGTCCCGATCAGGGGGGGGGGGGGGGGGGGGGGGGGGGGGGGGGGGGGGGGGGGGGGGGGGGGGGGGGGGGGGGGGGGGGCGCGAATCGAGGCTGGTCGAGCGATGGCACGGATCGAGCGCTCAGCGAATCCGGCACAGAGCTCGCCGCGCTCGGCCCGATTCAGGCGGTGACGATGGCGTAATAGAACGGGAAGACGGCGATGAAGACGATTCCCGCCACCAGCAGGTAGAAGGCCGCGCGCTTCAGCATTGCCATCAGCGGCCTCCTTCCAGGCTTATCCGGGCGATGCGGATGTAGGAAATGGTGAGCAGCGCGAGGATCAGGAACAGCAGCGTCGAGGCGGCCGAGCCATAGGCGAACTTGTCGAACTCGAATAGGTTCTCGCGCGCGAACACCGACATCGACTTGGTCTGCACATTGTTGGGCGTCAGCACATAGATCAGGTCGAAGATGCGCAGCGCATCGAGCGCGCGGAAGATCACCGCCACCATCACCGCAGGGCGGATCAGCGGCAAGGTCACCCGCCAGAAGATCTGCCACGGATTGGCGCCGTCGAGCCTGGCGACCTCGAGGATCTCGCGCGGCAGCATCTGCAGCGCCGCAAGGATCAAGAGCGCCATGAACGGCGTCGTCTTCCAGATGTCGACGATCAGCACCGCCACCATCGCCGTGTCGGCGCTGGCGATCCAGGCGATCTTGGCATGGATCAGGCCGAGGCCGAGCAGCACGACATTGATGATGCCGAACTGGTCGTTGAGCATCCATTGCCACATCTTGGCCGAGACGATCGTCGGGATCGCCCAGGGAATGAGGATCGCCGCCCTGACGATGCCGCGCCCACGGAACTCGGCGTTGAGCACCAGCGCCACGATCATGCCGAGGATCGTCTCGCAGGTCACCGAGATCGCCGTGAAGCGCACGGTGTTCCAGACGGCGCGCCACCACACCGGATCGACCAGCAGCCCGTCATATATGGTGCGGCCGCTCGGCATGCTGAGCACCGAGAAATAGTTGCCGAAGCCGACCCACTGGCGGGCGTCGAGATCGGACAGCGAGGCATCGGTGAAGCTGAAATAGACCGTGCGGATCAGCGGCCAGCCGGCGACGGCGGCAAGCACCACAAGCATCGGCGTGAGGAACAGCCAGGCCGAGCGTACGCGCTGACGCATCAGTTGCGAGGATGGACGCCGGGCGGTCACCTCGGCTTTCGCCGGCGCGGACCTGCCGGCGCTCGCTCTGCCGGCGACGACGCCGGAGCCTGCCCCCGCAGGCTCCGCGGTCACCAGCCGTTGCCCTTCAGCTTGGTCAGCGTCACTTCGAGATCAGCGAGATTGTCGACGGCGCTGCCTTCGCCCGACAAGGTCTTGTGCACGGCGGTCCAGAACTGGCTCGACGCCTCGTTGTATTTGACCTTGACCGCGGCGGACGGGCGCGGCGCCGCGTTGAGGAAGACCTCTTTCCAGCGCGGGATGATCGGCTGTTCCTTGGCGATGTCGGCATCGTCATAGAGCGCCTGGATGGTCGGCAGGTTGGACGTTCTCAGCGTCCGGTATTTCTGCATTTCGGGCGAGGCGATGAACTTGACCATATCGATCGCCGCGTCTGGGTTTTTCGAATATTTGGAGACGGCAAGATTCCAGCCGCCGAGCGTCGCGGCCGGCCGCGCGCCCTCGTCCGTGCCGGCCGGCAGCGGCGCCACGTCGAACTTGCCCTTGATCGGTGCGTCAGGGCCGTTGCCCAGCGCATAGGCATAGGGCCAGTTGCGCATGAAGACCGCATTGCCGGTCTGCCAGACGCCGCGCGATTCCTCTTCCTGGTAGGCGAGCACGCCGGGCGGCGCGATGGTGCCGATCCACCCCTTGGCCATGTCGAGCGCCGTCGCCGCCTTTGCATTGTTGATGGAGACGGTGCCGTCGGGCTCGATGATCTGGCCGCCGCCATTCGACATCACCCATTCGAGCGCGTCGCAGGTCAGCCCCTCATAGGCGTTGCCCTGGAAGACGAAGCCCCACATGTCCTTGTTGCCGGCGGCCCGCTCCTTGTCCATGACGAGCTTGGCGGTATCGGCCAGCTCCTTCCAGGTGGTCGGCACCTTGGCGCCGTATTTGTCGAGCAGGTCCTTGCGGTAGTAGAGCGCCGGCGCGTCGGTGAAGATCGGCAGCGCGATGAGCTTGCCGTTGACGGTCTGCGACTGGATGATCGACGGGAAATGCGCACCGACGACATCCTTGGTCGCCGCGGTCAGGTCGACGAGCTGGCTGGCGAGCTGCGGCGCCCAGATCACATCGGTCTGATAGACGTCGATGTCGGTGTTGCCGGCGGCGAGCCACAGCTTGTACTGGCCGAACTGGTCGGTCGTCGACGGCGGCATGACGACGATGTTGACCTTGTTGCCGCTCTTCTTCTCATACTGGTCGAGTATCTCGCGCAGCACCTTGATGCCGCTGCCGGTGTCTCCCGACACGATCGACAGGTCGACGGCCCGTGCCGGGGCAGCCGACAGCATGGCGCCGACTGCCAGCGCTAAAAATGCATGGAAAAGCTTCAAGGCGGTGGACCTCCCTTTGGCGCTGGCGACGGAGACCGCGCGCGTCGACAGCCATCAGATGCCCACCCAGCACTTGAATGCGGAGCACCGCTTTGGGTTCCAATATGAGCCATTCGGCATGAACGGCGGCGTGTCGGCCCCTGACCGAAGCGCGCGCAGATGTGCAATCTGGTGGATGGATGGGCGGATTTCAAACGAAAGCGGGCGGGCTCCGAAACCCCCGCCCCGGAGCCCACCTTGGAGTGGCTGACGCATGCCGGCACAGCCTCCTCCGACGCCTTGCCAGCGTCGATCCGCCGATCGGCCGCCCGGCACGACGACGCATTAGCATGCCCTAACGTCAGCCTGTGTGAAGTGGTTCACAATGCCTGCACATGATGATCGCCGCGGCGCCGATGACTGCTGGAAATCGCCAGCCTTTCCAAGCCTAGCCTTCCGGGCCTAGCCTTCCCAGGCGACCGGAACCATGCCCAGCCGCTCGTACAGCCTGAAGGCGGCGGCGTTCTTGACCGTGTTGGTCTTGAGATCGACACGGGCGGCGCCCCTGTCGCGGAAGGTCACGAACACATGCCGCATCAGCGCTTCGCCGATACCATGCCCTCTGGAGTCCGGGTGAACGGCGAGATCCCTGACGAAGCCGGACGTCCGGCAAAGGGCCGCGCCCGCCAGCAGCCCCTTGCCGTCGATGACGAGGAAAAAGAGATCAGGATCGAACTCCGCATTGCCGAGGATGCGCGGCCACCAGTCCTCGAACGGCCCGTCGGTGCCGTCGTCGAACACCTCTTCCAGCAGCGCATGCACGGCCTGCGCATCCCTGTGCTCGAACGGGCGCATGATGAAACCGTCCGGCCAATGCGGCGCGGTCAGCGCATCGTCGAGCAACTTGCGAAGGCGAATGTCGTTGGGCGCCGCGGGGCGAGGACCTGGATTTTCATGCATGGCCAAAACCGCTACTTTTTTGGGCGACATGCGCTGAGGTTGCAACCTCAGGCGTCGGGCGGCAGCCGATGCCGCCTGCGGTCGACGCCTAGGCCCGTCTCCTCGAGCAGGCCCTTGCGCTTGGCGTCGTAATAATAGCCGGTCTGGTAGAGCGTGTCGGCCCGCTTGGCGTTGCCGCCGGAGACCAGCCAGGCGCCGCGCAGATATTTGACCGCGTATTTGAGATTGGTCTCGGCGTCGAACAGACCGGTAGCCGGCCCGTCATAGCCCATGCCGCGCGCCGTGGCGTGCTTGATCTGCATCAGTCCCCAATGGCCGTGATTGTAGGCTTTCGGGTTGAACGTGCTCTCGCGGTTGACGACATAGCGCACCAGATCGACCGGCACTTCGTAGATCACCGAATATTTCTCGATCAGCCGCTCGATCTCGGCGCGTGGGCCCGTGGCGTGCTTTTCGGCCTGGCCCGGTTGCGCAAGCAGCGCCGGGTTCTGCGGCACCACATAGGCGACCTGCTGAACGCCGGGCATGGGGGCCACCTTTGCAGACTGGCCAGTGACCGGCATGGCAACGCCGGCGGTCGCGTAGGTGGCTGCCTGCTTGAGCGAGCCAGGCCCGGTTGGCGACGCGCCGGCCATCAGCACGGGCGGTGGCGGGAACTGGCCGGCGACGGGCGTCGCGCCGGCAAACGCGGCGGGCTGCGCGGGCGGCGGCAGCGGCGCACCAGGCTGCGCGGGCGGCGGCAACTGTCCGCCTGCCGCGGCGGTGGCTGCGGCATCGCCGGTCAAAGCCGCCGTCTGCACCTGAGCAAGGCCGGAAGGCTCCGGCAGCACGGCAACGGTTTCGGGCAACGCGACGGTTGGCGTGTCATCCTCGACGGTCGGCGTCGAAGCCGCCGCAAGCTGGGGCGCAGCCTTCGTCTGCGAGGTCGAGGTACAGCCGCTAAGACCGGCAGCGGCAACGAGCACGCCGATCGCGGTAAGGATGATTTTCGCTGCCAAGCCCTGCAGGTCCGATTGTCGGTTGTTAAAAAGTCCTTACACCAGCGATTCCAAGCGGGCAATCGGGGCCGGTATGCGGTTTTCGGGTGGCGAGACTCGGGGGGAATTGCGATATTGTTCCCTATCTGTACTGTAGATGTACCCGTTTTTCGCGGTTTGCGAAAAGGAGCCCATCATGGAAAACGCATCACCGATCACGGCCGGCCACGCAGTGTTAGAAACAGTGATCGGCTTCATGGGCATTGCCTGGAGCGAAAAAGGCCTGATCCGGCTCTGCCTGCCCGAACGCAGCCGTGAAGCGATCGAGCGCCGGCTGTTTCGCCATGCCGGCGTTTCAAGCTCTACCGAACAGCCGAAATGGGTGGTCGAATTGATCGCCTCGATCAAGGCCTATGCGGCCGGAGAGGATGTCGATTTCTCCGGCGTGCCGGTCGATCTCGACGGCGTCGACGATTTCCGTCTCGCCATCTACGACGCCGCGCGCAAGCTCGGCTTCGGCGAGACCACCACCTATGGCGAATTGGCCAAGCGCGCCGGTCATTCCGGGCTCGCGCGCGAAACCGGTGCCGCGCTCGGTGCCAACCCGGTGCCGCTGGTCATTCCGTGCCACCGCATCCTCGCCGCGGGCGGCAAGATCGGCGGCTTCTCCGCGCCCGGCGGTTCGGCCACCAAGGAGAAGATGCTCGCCATGGAAGGCGTGCGCGTCGGCCCGCCTCCGGCCGCGCAGGCATCATTCGGTTTCTGACAAAACCTGCCGAACGCCGGGCTCCCCTAGCGATGCGGGAAGAGGCGGCGTCGAAAATGCCGGTCGAAGTCCGGCCGCTTGCAGACATAGACGGGGCAGGACTTGGTGTCGGCGCTGGGCACATAGGCCCTCGCCCTCACCTCGCCCATGTTGCAGAAGCGCTCGTCCCGCACATAGCGATCATAAAGCGGCAGCCCAGGCACGCGCGACGACTGGTAGCGCAGGATGATGGCGCCCTGCCTGGCGATCGTCGCCTGCACGCGACCGCAGCTCATGCGCGTCGGGTCGTAGCGCGAGACAGCCTGTGCCTCGGCGGCCACCAGCATCAGGCAGGCGGCAAGCAGAATGGTTCTCATGGTCCTCTCCTACAATCGCGCGCGTGTCTTCCCTCCACAACGCGCGCCTGACCTCAAAACTTCCACGCTATCAGGGCACCCATTGGGAGCATGCCTGCAACTCCATCTTGTTTTCATCCGCGAACCATACTATATCCGCTCCATTGAATTTGGCCGATCGATCGGGCCTCGCGATCTTCGCGTTTGCTGACGTCTATCTCCAAAATTTCGATACCGCCGGCTGGACTTCGGTCCGGTCAAACCAAAGCAAATGTGAAGGACATTCTAATGGCAACTGGTACGGTCAAGTGGTTCAACGCCACCAAGGGCTTCGGCTTCATCCAGCCTGACAATGGCGGTGCGGACGTTTTCGTTCACATCTCCGCCGTCGAGCGCGCTGGCATGACCAGCCTCATCGAAGGCCAGAAGATCAACTTCGAGATCGAGCAGGACCGCCGCACCGGCAAGTCCGCTGCTGGATCTCTGAGCAAGGCAGCCTGATTTCGCGCAGGGCGCGCGCTGGGCGAGAGCCTGGAGCGCGCGGCGAGTCACGGATGTACTGACGGTCGCGCGACAAGCGCGCCGGAGCGGAAGGACCCGACAAGCCGAAGCGGCGGATTGCCGACGGCCCGGCCCCAACGCTCCCGATCAGGCTACCGGCATAGGAAGGCGGGCATTGCCCGCCTTTTTTGTTGCCTGATTTCCGGCGATTGGCGAAACCGGCGAAGCTGCATCCTTCTCCCCGTCATTATACGGGGGAAGTGCCCGGCAGGGCGATGAGGGGCAGCGCGACGGGTCGCGACAAGCTTCGCTTGCTTTGCCGGAGATCCAGGTAGCAAATCAACGCCAGAGGTCGGCGCCGCCCTCATCTGGCTGCCACCATCTTCTCCCCGTATAATGACGGGGAGAAGGACGCTCTCGTCGAAGCTTTCGCCAATTGCCGACGTGGCCTGCTCAGGGCACCCACTCGATCGGCACGTGCCCTTCGTCCGCCTCGACCCGCTTCAGCCATTCCACCACGGCCGGATAGGCGTCGAGCTGGAAGCCGCCCTTCTCGGCGGTGTGGGTGTAGGCATAGAGCGCGATGTCGGCGACGCTGTAAGCGCTGCCGGCGAAGAAGGCGTTCTGCTCCAGATGCTTGTTCATCACGCCGAGCGCCTTGTTGCCGCGCTCCAGCGTCAAGGCGAGCCGTTCCGGTGTGGCGTCCTTGGCCCTCTCCGGAAAGGTCAGCAGCGCCTTGCGCACCGCGATATAGGGCTCGTGGCTGTACTGCTCGAAGAACAGCCACTGATAGGCCAGCGCCCGCTCATATCTGTCGGCCGGCAGGAAGCGCGTGCCTTCGGCGAGATAGAGCAGTATGGCGTTGGATTCGGCGATGCGCCTGCCGTCGTCGAGCTCGAGCAGCGGCACCATCGCGTTCGGGTTCTTGGCGACGTAGTCGGCCTTGCGCGTCTCGCCGGTATGCGAACTCACCTCGATACGGGTGAAGGGAATGCCGAGCTTAGCCATCAAAAGACGCGGCTTGTAGCAATTGCCGCTGTCGATCATGTCATAAAGTATCATGGCCCTCTCCGGCATATCGAGCGATCAAGAAGCCTCTAACTTGCTTCTGCGAGTCCCATCCATTGATTTGTTTTTGAGTGAAAGCATCAGCGACGCTGATGCAAGGGCACGACCTTGTTGTCCATGCCGAGCAGCGCGTCGACCGAGAGCGGCTCTTCGTTGAAGACCGTGCCGGCAAGCGCCGGCCGGGCAAGGTGGTATCCCTGCAGGAGGTCGACGCCACCGTCGAGTGCCACGCGCAGATGGGTGGCCTGCTCGATGCCTTCGACCAGCACCTTGGCGCCGCGGTCGTGCAGCATCGAGACCAGCGGCCGGAAGAACCGCTCGGCAGCGGCGTGGCGGCAGAATTCGGCGAACCAGCCCCCGTCGATCTTGACGATGTCGGGCGACAGCAGGCCGATGCGCGCTTCGGTCGAATGTCCGGTGCCGAAATCGTCGATGGCGATGCGGATGCCGTCATGCCTCATCTCGCGCACCAGGCTGGCGAGCACATGGTCATCGGCCGCCTGTTCGGTGATCTCGCAGACCAGCATGGCAGGCTCGAGTCCGAAATCGCCGAGATGCCTGGTCATAAGGCGGATCTCGGCCAGCGCCCGCCCGAGGTGATCGTTGATCATCGGGTCGTAGTTGAAGAACAGCGTAAGCCCATCGACGCCGATGTTGCGGTAGTTGCCGAGATGCAGCATCCGGCACATCGTCTCGACAAAGAGGCGATCCGATGCCGCTACGCTGTCGAAGAAAACCTGCGGCGCAACGGGTGTCGCGACCCGGCGCGGCTCGATCAGCGCTTCGACGGCGACAGCCTTGAGCGTCCTGCCCTGCGGCGCGAAGATCGGCTGATAGGCGCTCCACAGCCGGAACTCGCGATAGACACCGAACTGGAGGCCGATCTCGTCGGCGAAGATCGCCTCGGCGGCATTGCGCCGCCTCTCGGGCCGCGCATTCATGGCGTCACCTTGCGCCCGAACGCCTTCGCAGGCCGCGACGGCGGCACAGGAGCGGGACTGGTGGCAAAATTGGCCTTGCTCTCGTCAGCCGCAGGCACCTGCATGCTCTTGCCGAAACCGCGAAAACTGGTCGAGGCGAGCTCCGGCCGGGCAAGCACATAGCCTTGCACCATCGAGGCGCCGGATTTCTCGGCGAGGTCCAACTGCCAGCCTTCCTCGATACCTTCGAAAACCGTCCGGATACCCTGGCTTTCGAAGCTCTTCACCATCGCGCTCAGCAGCGCGAAACCGGCCCCGGACTCCATGAGCTGTGTGATCCAGTGGGCGTCGAACTTGACGATATCCGGCCTCAATTCCTTGACGCGGTTGATGTCGGAATCGTCGGCGCCATAATCGTCGACGGCGATGCGGAAGCCGTTGGCTCTGAGCGCTTCGACAAAGCTGTAGAGCGTCTCCTGCGAAGCCGACCTCTGCTCGGTCACCTCGCAGACGATGCGGCGCGGATCGATGCCAGCCTCGTGCAGCACCAGGCGCATGTCGCGCAGCGCCTTGTCGACAATGGCGCGGTCGGTGAACACCGACGGATCGAAATTGATGAAGATGGATGCCTCTTGCGGCAAACAGGCGCCGGCGTTGAGCAGGTGCAGCGTCCTGGTCAGCCCCTCGATAGGCAGCCGTTCGCCCGCCGGGCAGGTGCCAAAGAAGCTCATCGGCGACTGCGGCTCGCCGTCGCGGAACGGCCGGATCAGCCCCTCGAAGGCGGCGACAGAAAGCTTGCCCTCGTTGAAGGCGAAGATCGGCTGGAAGGCGCTCTGCAGCGTGTAGATACCCCAGACACCGCTGGAGGTGCCGTCATCATGACGGATGATATGGGCAAGCCCGGTGCTGCGCGACAAGGGTCCCTCGCTCCGCCAAACCAGCGGAATTCAATCAGCCATCCTGCCAGCCAAGGGTTTACCGGTCGTTGATGAATTTATAGTTGCCGCTCACGCCACCTTGACCTCTGGATCATCCGACAATGCTTGCGCTGGGGCCGATGATGCGACATGAGAGGCGCCGCGGCCGCTCCTGGCCGCCATTCTCTTGGAGACGCCCTGTCATGGCCTTTCTTGCCGACGCCCTTTCCCGCGTGAAGCCTTCCGCGACCATCGCGGTGACGCAGAAAGCGCGCGAGCTGAAAAATGCCGGCCGTGACGTCATCGGCCTCGGCGCCGGCGAGCCGGACTTCGACACGCCCGACAACATCAAGAACGCGGCGATCGACGCGATCCGCCGCGGCGAGACCAAGTATCCGCCGGTTTCCGGCATCGTGCCGCTGCGCGAGGCGATCGCCAGGAAGTTCAAGCGCGAGAACAATCTCGACTACCGGCCGGAGCAGACCATCGTCGGCACCGGCGGCAAGCAGATCCTGTTCAACGCCTTCATGGCGACGCTGAACCCCGGCGACGAGGTCATCATTCCCCGCCCCTATTGGGTGAGCTACCCGGAAATGGTGGCGATCTGCGGCGGCACGTCGGTTTTCGCCGACACTTCGATCGACAACGGCTTCAAGCTGACCGCTGAAGTGTTGGAAAAGGCGATCACGCCGAAGACCAAATGGCTGCTGATGAACTCGCCGTCCAACCCGTCGGGCGCCGCCTACACCGAAGCCGAGCTTCGGGCGCTGGCCGACGTTTTGCTCAAGCACCCGCATGTCTGGACGTTGACCGACGACATGTACGAGCATCTGACCTATGGCGACTTCGTCTTCAAGACCATCGCCGAGGTCGAGCCGAAGCTCTACGAGCGGACGCTCACCATGAACGGCGTGTCGAAAGCCTATGCCATGACCGGGTGGCGCATCGGCTACGCCGCCGGCCCGGTGCCGCTGATCAAGGCGATGGACATGATCCAGGGCCAGCAGACCTCGGGCGCCTGCACCATCGCGCAATGGGCTTCCGTCGAGGCGCTCAACGGCCCGCAGGACTTCATCGCCAGGAACAAGGCGATCTTCCAAGGCCGGCGCGATCTCGTCGTCTCGATGCTCAACCAGGCGCGCGGCATCACCTGTCCGTCGCCGGAAGGCGCCTTCTATGTCTATCCGTCCTGCGCTGAGCTGATCGGCAGGAAGACCAGGGCCGGCAAGGTCATCGACAGCGACGAGGTTTTCTGCTCGGAGCTGCTCGACGCCGAGGGTGTCGCGGTGGTGTTCGGCTCGGCCTTCGGCCTTGGTCCGAACTTCCGCATCTCCTATGCGACGTCGGAGACGCTGCTGGAGGAAGCCTGCACCCGCATCCAGCGTTTTACTGCATCGCTGACCTGAACGGCAGCGTAGCCACCCAGATAAAAAAAACCCGGCTTCGCGCGCCGGGTTTTTGTTGACGGCGCTCAGCCGCCATATTGCTCGTCGGAGACGGCCTCGAGCCAATCGGCGTGGACGCCGTCCATCGCCTCCTGCATGGCGACATGCGTCATCGTGGTTTTCGGCCCGGCGCCGTGCCAGTGCTTTTCGCCCGGCGCGAACGAGATGACGTCGCCCGCCCTGATCGCCTCGATCGGCCCGCCCCACGTTTGCGCAAGCCCGGCGCCCGAAGTCACATAGAGCGTCTGGCCAAGCGGATGCGTATGCCAATGGGTGCGCGCGCCGGGTTCAAAGCTGACCAGCGTCGCCCTGAGCCGCGCCGGCGCCTCCTTCTCGATGATCGGTGTCTGCAGCACCTTGCCGGTGAAATACTTTTCCGGCGCAATGATCGTCGGCACGCTGCCGCACGCAATGATCTTCATCGTTCAAATCCTCAATCGTTGACGAAACAGCAAGCCGGAAGCGGCGCATCTCAGGATGTAGTTTCAACCGGCTATGAGGCTAGTGCAACGGGTCTTTCCGCTGCCAATGATGACAGCGTCGAAGCAGCTTTAGTGGTGCGTCAAATCTTTCTGTCAGCTGTTTAAAATACTGTCATAAATTGTTGCTTTTTAACCATAAAATGAGGCAGTCGGCCGAGCATTGGGGAACGAAGCAAGACAGTCGCCGCGCTCAATGTCTTTTTAACCGCTCGGCTCTAGCCATGGCCCGTGCTGTGGGGGGCGCGGACATGAGCATCTTGGCGACAATCAAGGATCATAGCGGCAGGATTTACCGCGGCATTCAGGCACTGCTCGTGGCGAGCATCGCCGCTACGGCAATTGCCGCCTTCGGACTGACCGAAGATGCCTCGCGCGCCACGGCTCTCGCCTTGTCGGCGATATCGACCGGCCTGGCGCTGCTGGTGCTGATGTATATGCGCTCGAGCGTCGTCCAGCGCCTGCAGTCGGCGGCGGACGCCGAAGCCGAGAAGCACCGCTTCCTCAGCGTCGACGCAATGACCGGCGCCATGACCCGGCGCTATTTCCTCGAAGCGTTGAGCGACAGTCTGGGCACCTTGCGCAACCGCCGGCAAGCGAGCCTTCTGTTGATCGACCTCGACCATTTCAAGCAGCTCAATGACACCTTCGGCCACCAGTTCGGCGACCTCGCGCTCGCTTATGTGGTCAAGGAGGCTGAGCGCATCTTTGACGACAGCCTTATCGGACGGCTGGGCGGCGACGAGTTCGGCGTCATCGTCCCGCATGGCGACACGGCTGCCCTCAACAAGGATGTCCGCCGGCTGCTCGACGCGATGCGGGCCGGAAAGCGGCATGAAGGCAAGGTCGTTCCGCTGTCGATCTCGTTGGGGGTTGCGCTTGCGCCGCTGCACGCTTCCAACCCCACCGAATTGATGTTGCTTGCCGATCTCGCGCTCTACGAAAGCAAGGCGGCTGGCCGGGGTCGTGTCACGGTCTTCGACGAGGAGATGCTGTCGGACAAGCGTTATCGCCGGCTCGTGGAGCGCGAACTGCGCGCGGCCGTCTATCTTGGCGAGTTGGAGCTCCACTATCAGCCGATCATGGGCGCCGAGGGCTCCATCGACGCTCTAGAAGGTTTGATCCGCTGGCGTCATCCCGTCCGCGGCCTGATCTCGCCGGCCGAGTTCATCCCGATCGCCGAGCGCTCGACCTTGATCGACATGATCGGCGAATGGGTGTTCAAGCGCGCTTGCGCCGATATCGGCCAGTTTCCGGGGCGACGCATCTCGATCAACGTCTCCGGCGAGCAGTTGAAGCGCGATGAGATCGTCACGATGTGCGACCGCATACTGCGCGAGACCGGCCGGTCGGCATCCGAGTTCATCATCGAGATCACCGAGACGGTCGCAACCGCCGCGACGCCGGAGATCCTCAGGCGCCTGGAAGCCTTGCGCGGGCTTGGCTTCGACATCGCGCTCGACGACTTCGGCACCGGTCATTGCGGCTTCAACTACCTGAAGACCCTGCCCATCGACTGCGTCAAGATCGACCGTTCCTACATCCGCAGCCTCGCCCACGACCAGGTGGCGCAGATCTTCGTTTCCGCGCTCGCCCAGATCGCCCGCATCCAGGACATCACCATCGTCGCCGAAGGCGTGGAGACGTCGGAGGAGTTCACCCTGGCTCGTGCGGCCGGCTGCAGCCGCTTTCAGGGCTATTTCTTCGGCAAGCCGGCGCCGCGCGACAAGACGAGCGCGCTCTGCGCTGCCGATAAACAGTCGCTGGCCCTGAGCGCCTGACAGACTAGGCGCGCTGACAGGCCAAGCGCTGCACAAACTGGGCGCGCCTGACAAAACCAAAGCCGGCGCACTTCCTATTTTTCTTGCCCTCTCCGCGAACCCGTGTGACGATGGCCTTGGGCAGGCGGTGAGCAACAACCCCGCCCGCGACGGCCGAACAGGCCGGCCGCCGCTCTTCACAGAGTGCGATCGGACGCAAAACCGGTTTCCACTTTTGCTGATCGCTCTCTTGGGAAACGCCTGAGTGGAGGTCAGCCATGGGTACTCGCGCCGGAGGACGACGCACGGGACCGAAATGCATTGCCATAGTCGGTCCCTTCGCAAGCGGTAAGACGACACTTCTCGAAGCAATCCTCGCCCGCACGGGCGCCATCCCCCGCCAGAATCCCGTTTCATCGGGCAACACAGTTTCCGATCATTCGCCAGAAGCCCGCGCCCACGCGATGAGCGTGGAGGCCACCTTTGCCACCACGGAATTCATGGGCGAGCAGTTCACCTTCGTCGATTGCCCCGGCTCCATCGAATTCGCCTTTGAGGCCGAGCCGGTGCTTGCAGCCTGCGATGTCGCAGTCGTCGTTGCCGAAGCGGACGAAAAGAAGATACCCGCGCTGCAGCTCATCATGCGCAAGCTCGATGACCTCGGCGTGCCGCGCATCCTGTTCCTCAACAAGGTGGACAAGGCGATCGCCGGCGTGCGCGAGACACTGAAGATGCTGCAGCCGGCGAGTTCGGTGCCGCTGCTGCTTCGCCAGATTCCGTTGCGCAAGGACGGCGTCGTCATCGGCTCGATCGATCTGGCGCTCGAGCGGGCCTATGTCTACCGCGAATATGCCGAGAGCCAGGTCGCCGAGATTCCGAACGACGACAAGGCGCGCGAACTCGAGGCCCGCTTCTCGATGCTGGAGACGCTGGCCGATCATGACGACCAGTTGATGGAGCAGTTGCTGGAGGAGATCGAGCCGCCGAAGGACGCAATCTTCGATGACCTTGCCGCCGACCTCCGTGCCGGCACGGTAACGCCGGTGCTGATCGGCACGGCGGAGAAAGGCAATGGCGTACTGCGCCTGCTGAAGACGATCCGCCACGACGCGCCGGACATCGAGGCGACCCGCAAGCGCCTGGGCGCGCCGGACGGCAACCAGACGGTCGTGCAGGTGATGAAAACCATTCACACCGCGCATGGCGGCAAGCTGTCCGTCTCGCGCGTGCTTTCCGGGCAGTTGGCCGACGCGGCCGAGCTTTTCCTCTCCAACGGCGACACGGCGAAGGTCTCCGGCATCTACAAGATGCTGGGCAAGGACCAGTTGAAGCTGCCATCGGCCGGGGCCGGCGACACCGTCGCGCTTGGCAAGCTCGACAACGCCAGGACCGGCCAGACGCTGAGCTCGGCCAAGGGCGGCATCAAACCTCTGGTCACGCTGGAATCGCCACAGCCGGTGTTCGCCTTCGCGCTGCGCCCCAAGGAGCGCAAGGACGAGGTCAAGATGTCGGCGGCCATCCAGAGGCTTGCCGAGGAAGACCCTTCGCTCAGCCTGCATCACAATCAGGACTCCGCCGAGACCGTGCTGTCGGGTCATGGCGAGATGCACCTGCGCGTGGTGCGCGAGCGCCTGGAGGGCAAGAACCAGATCCCGATCGAAGGCCATTCGCCGGCGGTGCCTTATCGCGAAACGATCCGCAAATCGGCACAGCAGCGCGGCCGCCACAAGAAGCAGTCAGGCGGCCACGGTCAGTTCGGCGACGTGGTGATCGAGATCAAGCCGCTGCCGCGCGGCTCGGGCTTCCAGTTCACCGACACCATTACCGGCGGCGTCGTGCCCAAGACCTACATCCAGTCGGTGGAGACGGGCATTCGCGACTATCTGAAGAACGGTCCGCTCGGCTTCCCGGTGGTCGATGTCGCCGTCAACCTGTCGGATGGTTCCTACCACGCGGTCGACTCCTCCGACATGGCCTTCCAGATGGCGGCGAAGCTGGCGATGAAGGAAGGCATGGCGGCCTGCTCGCCGGTTCTGCTGGAGCCGATCATGAAGGTCGAGATCGTCACGCCGTCCGATGCGACCTCGAAGATCATCGCGCTGATCCCGCAGCGGCGCGGCCAAATCCTTGGCTATGACGCGCGGCCCGGCTGGCCGGGCTGGGACGTGGTCGAGGCGACCATGCCGCAGGCCGAGATCGGCGACCTGATCATCGAGCTGCGCTCGGCGACGGCGGGCGTCGCCAGCTACAAGGCCGGCTTCGACCATATGGCCGAGCTGACCGGCCGCCTGGCCGACGAGGCGATGAACGCCAACGGCAAGGCCGCCTGATCGACTTGTCGAGAACACGAAAACGGCGCCCGGATTTTCCGGACGCCGTTCTTATTGCGGACCGTTTCCTGGGAGGCAAACGGCAGGTCCGCCGCAGCAGGAAAAATGGTTCGGACGCGGTAGCTGCCTGAGCCCGGCCTGTCCGAGTGATGCCCCCATCTCCCGGACCGACCAACCGCGTCCTATGATCTACTTAATCGATAGAGTGCGTCCGCGACATGTTACCCGATGTTACATGTCACTGTTACGTGGCTCCCGCGCACGCATTTCCGGTATCGGCGTGATCTTCGGGCAACAAAAAAGCCGGATCAATAAAGATCCGGCTGAGTTTGATTGGAAGTGCCGATTAGGGCTAACCTCCAGAGGGGAACACTCGAGGGCGCTAATGGGAGGAGAACGCGCCCTGGAGATGAACTATATATGTGCTCATCATGCCCAAGAAACAAGCATCTATTTTGCAACACACGCATGCAAAAAGACGCAGGCTGTGGTCCAACCCATTCCATGGACCGATAGGACCAGAAAAAAATCGCCGAATCTTGGGCATTTTCGCACTGAAAGCGATTGCTGATATGCAAATCGGGTCGGATTCTGCTCCCGAAATACGCTAAATTCAAAATGATGCGGACTCGGGCAGGTCGCGGTTATTTTTGCGGCAGGAAGGGCCTGATGCGGACTTTTTCGGCAATCGCCGGCAGTGCGCTGTTCCTGATTGCGGCACCTGGCGTGGTCGCAGGGCTGATACCCTGGCTGCTGACCGACCATTATCGCATGCCGCTGTCCATGGTGCCGGGTTTCGTGCCTCTGGGCTGGATCCTGGTGATCGGTGCGGCGGGGATCCTGCTTCACGCCTTCGCCCGCTTCGCCCTGGAGGGCCTTGGCACCCCCGCCCCCGTGGCGCCCACCGAGAAACTGGTGGTCGGCGGCATCTACCGCCATGTGCGCAATCCCATGTACGTCGCGGTGCTCTCGATCATCCTCGGCCAGGTGCTCATCTTTTCGAGCTGGGCCGTTTTCGTCTACGGCCTGATCGCCGCGGCGGCGATGATCTCCTTCGTCAAGGTCTACGAGGAGCCGACGCTCGCCCGTCGCTATGGCGCCGAATACGAAACCTACCGCCGCGCCGTGCCCGGCTGGCTGCCGCGCATCACGCCCTGGCGCGGGTAGCAGCTTACGCCCGACGGCGTCTCAGAATGACCAGCTGCGCGCCTTTGCGATGATGAAATCGCGGAACACATGCAGCTTTGCCTGGTTCTTCATCGCATCCGGATAGGCGAAATAGGTGTCGAAGGACGGCACCTCGGTCTCGGGCAGCAACTGGACCAGGTTGGAGTCCTTGCTGATGACGTAGTCGGGCAGCATGGCGATGCCGGCGCCGCCTTGCACCGCGCGCTTGATCGACAGGATGTCGTTGATCTGCAACGTCGGCACCCTTTTCCCGCCCTCGAAATCGCCCACCGTCTCCAGCCAGTTCAGTTCCGACAGATGCGCGGGCACCGGCACGCCGAAAGTGACGATCCGGTGGTTCCTGAGCTCGGCGATCGAGGCCGGCTTACCGAACTTGGCCACATAGGAAGGGGCCGCATAGAGATGGAAATGCACGGTGAACAGCCGGCGCTGGATGAGATCCGGCTGCTGCGGCTGCCGCAGGCGGATGGCGCAGTCGGCCTGGCGCATGGTGAGGTCGAGCTCCTCATTGGCGAGGATGAGCTGCAGGCTGATCTCGGGATAGAGCTCGATGAATTCCTGCACCCGCTCGGTCAGCCAGCCGGCGCCCAGGCCTACCGTGGTCGTGACCCTCAGGACGCCGGAGGGGCGATCCTTGGTCTCGGTCAGCCGCGACTTGATCGTCTCCAGCTTCATCAGCACGTCATGTGCCGTGCGAAACAGCATCTCACCCTGCTCGGTCAGCACAAGGCCGCGCGCGTGGCGATGGAACAGCGCCACGCCGACGTCATGCTCCAGCGCGCTGACCTGCCGCGAGATCGCCGATTGCGACAGATGCAGCGTCTCGGCGGCATGGGTGAACGACCCAGCCTCCGCCGCAGCGTGAAACACGCGTAGCTTGTCCCAGTCCAGCGCCATGATTCCCCTCGTGTTGCCTTTGGCGTCTGAATGAAAAATCAGGCTTTTAAACGGCTTTTCTCAGCCGATCGCTTATTCCGCCGCTTCGCGGTGAACTTCGATCCCCGCCAGATATTTCTCCGCCTCGAGCGCGGCCATGCAGCCCAGCCCTGCCGCAGTCACCGCCTGCCGGTAGACGTCGTCGGTAACGTCGCCGGCGGCGAACACGCCGGGCACGTCGGTGCGGGTGGAATCGGGTGCCGTCCACAGATAGCCGTTCGGCTTCTGCTTCAGCTTGCCGGCGAAGAGCTCGACCGCCGGCGCGTGGCCGATCGCCACGAAGACGCCGTCGACCTTCAGCCGCGACACGTCTCCGGTCGCCACATTGCGCAGCTTCAGGCCCTCGACCGAAGGCGGCAGCGGCGCCTTGCCCGGCTGCCCGGTGATCTCGTCGACGACCGTATCCCAGATGACGCGCACATTGTCCTTCTTGAACAGCCGCTCGCGCAGGATGCGCTCGGCGCGGAAATCGCCGCGCCGGTGGATGACGGTGACGCTCTTGGCGAGATTGGCGAGGTAGAGCGCCTCCTCGACCGCCGAATTGCCGCCGCCGACCACAGCGACATCCTTGCCGCGGTAGAAGAAGCCGTCGCAAGTGGCGCAGGCCGAGACGCCGAAGCCCATGAAGGTCTGCTCCGAGGGAATGCCCAGCCACTTGGCCTGCGCGCCGGTGGCGATGATCAGGGCGTCCGCGGTGTAGACCGTACCGGAATCGCCGGCGGCGCGGAACGGCCGCACATTGAGGTCGACCTCGGTGATGATGTCGTTGACGATCTCGGTGCCGACATGCTCGGCCTGCTTGAGCATTTGCTCCATAAGCCAGGGGCCCTGGATCGGATCGGCGAAGCCCGGATAGTTTTCGACGTCGGTGGTGATCATCAGTTGGCCGCCCTGCTGCAGGCCGGCGACAAGCATCGGCTTCAGCATGGCGCGGGCGGCGTAGATCGCCGCCGTATAGCCGGCCGGACCGGAGCCGATGATGAGAACGGGCGCATGTTTGGTGTTCATGAATAAAGTCCCCTGCGGCTCAAGGCCGTGGTTTGTCGCGCGTAATGTAAGTGCTGCCCGCCAAGCCAGCAAGGCAACTCGGCCTTCGTCCCCGGAAAGCTTCGTCACATGCATACCGGGCCATATCGCTGCCCGTTATCAGAAAAATCATCGTAAAGGGATGGCCTCCGGCACGAAACCTAATTACAAAATCGCGAAAGATTCTTGCGCGAAAGCCGACCATGCCGCTCAAAGCCGATCTCGACGCCATCGACTGGAAGATCCTGCGCGAGCTGCAGAATGACGGGCGCATGACCAATGTCGAACTGTCGAACCGGGTCGGCATCTCGGCGCCGCCTTGTCTGCGGCGCGTCAGGCGGCTGGAAGAGGCCGGCATCATCCGCGGCTACCGCGCGCTCCTCAACGCGCCGGCGCTCGGCATGGATGTCGTCGCCTTCTGCCTGATCGGCCTGCACCATCAGGCCGATGCAGAGCTGAAGACCTTCGCCGAACGCACGCGCGGCTGGCCGATCGTCCGCGACGCCTGGATGGTGTCGGGCGAGTCCGATTTCCTGCTGCACTGCGTGGCGAGCGACCTCGGCACCTTCCAGACCTTCGTCATCGAGGAGCTCGCCTCGGCCCCCAATGTCGACACGGTGCGCACCGCGCTGACCATCCGTCGCGTCAAGGACGAGGGGCTGGTGGCCTTCGAGATGAAGCCCTAGACCCTGCCGCGCTCAGCAATAACGTCGCACAGCTTCCGATGATCGTTGCCTGTCATCAGCTTGCGCGCGGTGAAGGCGCCGTCGCCAAGTTTTCGGTTGACCCGGCTTCCGACTTGCCAGCCTTCCACCAGCCCGGCCCGCCGCCCTGCCTCCATGTCGTCGGCCTTATCGCCAACGATGATCGAGCGACCCGTGTCTAAGTTCAATAGATCGCGGGCGCACAGGAGCATTCCCGGATTGGGCTTGCGCATCGGATGATCGTCTACCGCCAGAACACCCGTGCCGCTTGAATGATAGGCACAGGCAAGCACAAGATCGATCTCGCATTCTTCCGCGTCGAGAAGCTGCAAGAGTCGGCCATTGACTGCCGCGAATTCCGGCCAGCCGAAATAGCCGCGCGCGATGCCCGACTGGTTCGAGACAATGATTGCCGGAAGCCCGACAAGGTTGGCGGTTCGGATGACCGGCAGCATCTCCGGCCGCAGGACAATATCTGCAGGGTTGCTCGGATAGCTGGTATCGACATTGATCGTGCCGTCACGATCGAGAAAGACCGCCGGAAGGCCGGCTGGAAAGGTTCTGGCGCTGGTCCGCTCGACCCACAGGCCGGGCTCGACAAGCGGAAACTCAGCGCCGCCGTCAGCCATTGCTGAGACGCGCTTCGACCGCCTCGCACAGATGGTGGTAGAGGCAAAGATGCCCCTGCTGGATGATTGGCGTCGAGGTCGACGGCACGTTGAGCAGGATATCGGTCAGCGGCCTGAGCTTGCCGCCGGTGTCGCCGGTGAGGCTGATCACCGTCATGCCCATCGCCCGCGCCTGCTCGGCGGCCGCAAGGATGCTCGGCGAATTGCCGCTGGTCGAGATGGCAAGCAGCACCGCGCCCTCCGATCCATGTGCCTCGACCTGGCGCGAAAAGACCGTGTCGAAGCCGTAGTCGTTGCCCCAGGCGGTCAGCACGGCGGCATTGGCCGGCAGCGCGATGACGTTGTAAGCCTTGCGCTCCTTGAGGAAGCGGCCGACCAGTTCGCCGGCAATATGGATGGCGTCGCTCGCCGAACCGCCATTGCCGCAGATCAGCAGCGCCTTGCCTTGCGAGAGCGCCGTCACGACCGTGCTCACCGCGCGTTCCATTTCACCGGTGAGGTCGCGCTCGACCATCGCCGAGATCGCCGCCGCCGAGCGGACCAGATAGTCGTTCAGTTCGGACATGAAATCCTCAATTCGTGCCGCCGGCGCGCAGCTTGCCTATCGTACCGGTGGTGCTTTTGCCGGCAACGAGGTCGACCAGCACCACGCGCCCGCCTGCCTTCTGGACCACGTCGGCGCCGACCACGGTGTCGACGGTGTAGTCCGCGCCCTTGACCAGGATGTCCGGCAAGAGCGCCTCGATGAGCGCCAGCGGCGTGTCCTCCTCGAAGACGACGACCGCATCGACCGAGGCAAGAGCCGCGAGCACGCAGGCGCGGTCATGCTGGTCGTTGACCGGGCGCCCCGGCCCTTTCAGCCTTCGCACCGAGGCATCGCTGTTGAGGCCGAGCACCAGCCGGTCGCACTGGCTGCGCGCGGCATGAAGCAGGCTGACATGGCCGGCATGCAGGATGTCGAAGCAGCCATTGGTGAAACCCACCGTCAGCCCCTCTTCCTTCCAGGCCGCCACCATCCGCGCGGCTGCACTGGCGTCCAAAATGGCATCCTTGTGGGCGACCGGCCCGTGCGAGCGGAACAGCGCGCCGGAGAGCTCCTCGACCGTCAGCCGTGCCGTGCCGCGTTTTCCCACCACGACGCCGCCAGCGGCGTTGGCGATTGTAGCGGCCTGCACGCGATCGGCGCCTGCGGCCAGTGACAGCGCGAAGGTTGCGATGACCGTGTCGCCGGCGCCGGAGACGTCGAACACTTCGCGCGCCTGTGTCGAGATATGGCGGGCATCCTCCGCCGTGACGACGCTCATGCCCTTTTCGCTGCGCGTGGCGACGATGAACTCGAAGTCATGCACGGCGATCAGGTCGCGTGCCGCAGCCGTGATCTCGTCGTCGCCGAACACCGCGCGTCCGACCGCCTCGCCAAGCTCCTTGCGATTGGGCGTGACCGCCGTCGCGCCGGCATAACGCGCATAGTCTCGGCCCTTCGGGTCGACCAGCACCGGCTTCCCGGCATCGCGGCAGATCGCGATCAAATCGGCCGCCACGCCGTCGAGCAGGATGCCCTTGCCATAGTCGGACAGGATGACGATGTCGGCGCGCGCAAGCGCTGCCTGGAAATGCTCGACGAGCGTCGCGCGCTCGCCGCGGGACAGCGGCTTGATCTCCTCCTCGTCGAAGCGCAGCACTTGCTGGTTGAGCGCGCTGAAGCGGCTCTTCGACGAGGTCATGCGGTCTTGCCGCTGTGTCAGGCCATCGGTATCGGCGCCGAGTTCGCCGAGCATGCGCATGAGGTTGTCGCCGGCCTGATCGGCACCGATCACGGACACAGGGATGGCAGCGCCACCCAGCGATACGATGTTGGAAACGACATTGCCGGCGCCGCCCATGGCCAGCATCTCGCCCCGCCCATGCAGCACCGGGATAGGCGCCTCGGGCGAAATGCGCTCGATGACGCCGCTGACGAAGCGGTCGAGGATGAAGTCGCCAACCACCAGCACGGTAACGTCGCCAAAGCGGGCGATGGCACGATGCAAGGGTTCCGGGGAAGGCAGATGCTGCTTGATCATCTCACTGGCACGCGCCTGAAAGGCGGTTTCTTGATCAGGGTTGCAGCGCCGGAAATCCGGCGCCCATGGTTCTTCGCGATGCCGATATACCGCAATTGGGGCCAGCGCAACGCCGGGCCGGGGCGAACACGCGCGAGTGAAGCGTGAGCTTTGCGGCGCGACTGTGGCCGAGCGAACGTCCTACATGCGTTTGACGTGCTTTATCGACACTCCCACCGGCGTCCCCTATAAGAGCCGGAATCGGCAACGGAACCAGAGGCCTTCATGATCATCGTCACGGGCGGCGCCGGCATGATCGGCTCCAACATCGTCGCCGCGCTCAATGCCGAGGGGCATGACGACATCGTCGTCGTCGACGATCTCACCGACGGGCACAAGATCGCCAATCTGGCCGACCTCCGCATTGCCGACTATCTCGACAAGGACGAGTTTCTGGCCCGGCTGGAGGACGGCGGGCTCGGCCGCATCGAGGCTGTCTTCCATCAGGGCGCCTGCTCGACCACCACCGAATGGAACGGCAAGTTCATGATGGACGTGAACTATGCCTATTCGAAGCGGCTGCTGCACGCTTGCCTCGCGCTGCGCGTGCCCTTCCTTTATGCCTCGTCGGCCTCGGTCTATGGTGGCGGCAGCGAATTCCGCGAGGAGCCCGAGTGCGAGCGCCCGCTCAACGTCTATGCCTATTCCAAGAAGCTCTTCGACGATTACGTCCGCCGCAACGTCGACACCGACCATTCGCAGGTGACGGGGCTACGCTATTTCAACGTCTACGGACCGCGCGAGGCGCACAAGGGCGCCATGGCATCGGTTGCCTTCCATCTCTTCAACCAGGTCGAGCAAGGCCAGAACCCGAAGCTGTTCGGCGCCTATGATGGCTTCGGTCCGGGCGAGCAGAGCCGCGACTTCATCCATGTCGGCGATGTCGCCGAGGTCAATCTGTGGCTTTGGAAACGAGGCCTGAGCGGCATCTTCAACTGCGGCACGGGCCGCGCCCAGCCGTTCCGCGCCATCGCCGAGACGGTGATCGGCACACTCGGCAAGGGTGAGATCGAATTCATCCCCTTCCCTGACCACCTCAAGGGCAGCTATCAGAGTTTCACGCAGGCCGATATGTCCCGCTTGCGCGCGGCCGGCTACAATGGCCAATTCCGAACCGTCGAAACCGGCGTCAGAGACTATGTCGAATGGCTGAGAGCCCAACGATCCTCGTGATCGGCCCACGCTGGGTGGGCGACATGGTCATGGCCCAGTGCCTGTTTTCGGCGCTGAAGGAACAGCATCCGAACGCCGCGATCGACGTGCTGGCGCCTGGCTGGGCCGCACCCTTGGTCAAGCGCATGCCCGAAATACGCTGTCAGATCGACTTTCCGCTGATGCCCGGCGCGCTGGAATTCCGCAGCCGCAGGCGCTTCGGCCGCCTGCTGCGCGGCCGCTACGACATGGCCTATGTGCTGCCGGGAAGCTGGAAATCGGCGCTGATCCCGTTCTTTGCCCGCATTTCGCGCCGCGTCGGCAATTTGAGGGAAATGCGCTACGGCCTGCTGACCGATATCGTTCCCCTGCCCGACGCCCTCAAGCGGCGCACGGCGCGCGCTTATTTCGGCCTTGCGCGCGGCGGCACGTTTCGCGCGCCGAAGCTCACTGTCGACACAGCCAACCAGACGGATCTGCTGGCGCGGTTCGGGCTCGACGAAAAGAAATTCGTCGCCTTGATGCCTGGCGCCGAGTTCGGCCCGGCAAAACGCTGGCCGAGCGAACATTATGCCGAGCTTGCACGAGGAATGATGGCAAAAGGTTTGGGTGTCGCCCTGCTCGGCTCGAAGAACGACGCCGAGGTTACCGGCGAGATCGCAAGGCTCGCGCCGGGCTCTGTCGATCTTGCCGGCAGGACGCGGCTCGAGGATGCCATCGACCTGATCGCCGCGGCGAAGCTTGCGGTCTCGAACGACAGCGGGCTGATGCATGTCGCGGCCGCCGTCGGCACGCCGATCGTCGCCGTCTACGGCTCGACCTCGCCCGAGAACACGCCGCCGCTGACCGATCGCTCGGAACTGATCTGGCTTCATCTTTCCTGCTCGCCCTGCCACAGCAAGACCTGCCCGCTCGGCCATCTCAACTGCCTGAAGACGCTCGACGTCGCACGGGTCGCTGCCGCGGCCGACCGGCTGCTTAGGGTTCCGGCAGCCGCATGAAGGTGCTGATCGTCAAGACATCGTCGATGGGTGATGTCATCCATACCTTCCCGGCTGTCGAGGATGCGCTCCGCGATCGCCCGGACATAAGCTTCGACTGGTGCGTGGAAGAGGCCTTTGCCGGCGTCGTCGCCTTGCATCCAGCGATAAAGTCTATCCACAAGGTGGCGATCCGGCGTTGGCGCAGGAAGCCACTTGACGGCGGCACTTGGCGCGAGATGGCCGGCCTGCGCCGCGCGCTGCGTGCTGGTCATTATGACCTGGTCATCGACGCCCAGGGGCTGTTGAAGTCGGCCGTTGTCGCCAGGCAGGCTGGCGCACCGATCGCCGGCTTCGACCGTTCGAGCGTCCGCGAGCCCTCGGCAACGCTGTTCTACGATCGCGGATACGCGGTCCCGCGCGACCTGCACGCCATCGAGCGCACGCGGCGGCTGTTCGGCCTGGCGCTTGGCTACGAGCCCGATCTTTCCCGTCTCGGGTCCGGCATAGTGCCGCCGGCAGGTAACCTTCCCATCCTTGAAGGCAGGCTTGCCTTCCTGCTGCACGGCACCAGCCGCGAGGACAAGAAATGGCCGGTCGACGACTGGATCGAGACCGCGCGCCAACTGGTGGCCAGGCAATTCGCGCCGGTCGTCACCTGGTCGAACGAACAGGAAAAGCGTGTCGCCGAAGCGATCGCTGGCGACGTGCCGAAAACGGTGCTGGTCCCAAAATCGCCGCTTGCCGAGATCGCCGCGATCCTCGGCCGGTCGACGCTGGTGATCGGCGCCGACACCGGTCTCACCCACCTCGCCAGCGCCTTCGGCCTTCCGACGGTCGCCATATTCCTGGCGACGGAGCCGGGCTTGACCGGCCCGCGCGGGCCGTTCTCCTCGACCCTGCTGGCGCCCGCAGGCGGCAGGGTGACGCCGGCCGAGGTGATGGCTGAAGCGGAACGGCTGCTGGCACAGCGCGCTTTCTCCCCCGCAAGGGGGGAGATTAAGAGCTAGATAAACTGCACCTGGACGATCTCGTACCCCCTGGCGCCGCCCGGAGCGTTGACCTCGATGGCGTCGCCGACTTCCTTGCCGATCAACGCACGCGCGATCGGCGAGGAGATCGAGATGCGGCCGGACTTCACGTCCGCTTCCTGGTCGCCGACGATCTGATAGGTCTTCTTTTCCTCGGTATCCTCGTCGACCAGCACGACGGTCGCGCCGAACTTCACCTTGTCGCCGCTGAGCTTCGTGACGTCGATCACCTCGGCGCGCGCGATCAGGTCCTCAAGCTCGTTGATACGGCCCTCATTGTGGCTCTGCGACTCTTTCGCGGCGTGGTACTCGGCATTTTCGGACAGGTCGCCATGCGAGCGCGCTTCGGAGATCGCCTCGATGATGCGCGGACGCTCTTCCTGCTGGCGCCAGCGCAGTTCTTCCTTCAATGACGCGAACCCCTCGCCTGTCATCGGGACCTTGATCATATACCTGACCTTTCCTGCCGCCGCCCCCGCTTATCGGGAGCAGCCTTGTCGATGGTACAAAAAGAAAACGGTCCGGCAGCCTCGGGCTAACGGAACCGTTTCACCACAATTTCCCCGAATATAGCGATCTTCGCGCGATTTTCACGCCCAAAAAATCAACTTTGGCAAAATCATCACCGCTTTCATGCGGTTGATGTGGCAGCGGCAAGCAAAAAACCGGCTGCGATCGCTCGCAGCCGGTTCGAAAAGTCTTGGGACTGAATCAGCTCCTCAGGAAATGGTCGATCTGCTCGGAGAGCATGCCATATTCGCGCGAGCCTTTGCCTGTCCGCTTCTCGATCTCCTTCAGCTGCTCCTGCGCGCCGGCAAGATCGCCGATCTGCAGATGGGCCTCGCCGAGATATTCGCGCACCAGCGTGTAGTCGGGATTGATGCGCAGCGCTTCCTCGTAATAGCCGAGGCCGACCGTGATGCGGCCGGAATGGCGGTGCGAATAGCCGAGATAGTTGAGGATGCGCGGATCCTGCTTGTTGGCGGCTAAAGTCAGCACCGAGATCGCCTCGTCATAGCGTCCGGCCATCGCGAGATCGTGGCCCGCTTCGTAGATGCTGTCGTCATCCAGCATGCCATATTGCGGCTTTACGCATTTGTTTTTCTTCTTGTCCCAGACCTCGCCCTTCTTGCACTGGGTGGTGCCACCACCGCTGCCGCCACCACCGCCTTCGCCGGCCGTGAAAGCTGGCGCCACAAACAGTGGCAGGGTCGCAACAGCCAGGACCTGAACAAGCAATCGTCTGCGCATCGATGCCTCCTTGAGCGTGACAATGGCAGACTAACGCCGCCTTGATGCGGTTTCATCCCGAAAAGCAGGTGACGGCCGAACTATTTCGAATGTTCAAGGCGGCTCGGCTGCTTGCGAACGGATGTGACGCGGGCCGCAAATCCGCTATCATCAGTCGAGCGCACGACGAGGAGAAAGGCCAGTGCAGCAGCGCCTCGAGAAGGAATGGGAGCTTTCGATCGACCCGGACACGGTGCGCCTGTTTATCCTCAAGGCCAAGGCGCTGAGCGCCGGCGTCAACGAGGATTACGACGACGGCGCCGAGCACGAGGTCGAGTTCGACGGCGACAGGCATGACAGCCACCACCATGACGGCCTTGTCGAAGAAGCGTCGGAAGACCTCACCGAGGAGGAGTTCCGCGAGTTAATCAACGATCTCAACGTCGATGAAGCGGCCGAGCTCGTGGCGCTGGCCTGGGTCGGCCGCGGCGACTACGATGCTTCCGAGTGGGTCGAGGCGGTGGCCGCGGCCCGCGAGCGAGCCAACAGGCGCACGGCAAAGTATCTGCTTGGCCTGCCGCAGCTCGCCGACTGGCTCGAGGAAGGCCTGGAGGCGATCGGCGCGTAACCGGCCCGTAACGGATTTTGATCGCAGCGCCGCTGCTTCCAAGGCAACCTTGCCGTGCCGGGCCCGTTTCCGGCCGATGGCAACGCTGAGCTTTTCCGGATTTTGCAGACTGGCGCTGCCTTTGGCGGCGGCCCTGCTAATCACGCCGGCCGATGCCAAGCATCGTTACAGGCAGCCGCTGACACCGCGTATGGAGCAGCCGTTGACGCAGCGGGCCGATCAGCCACTGAGGCCGAGGAGCAAGCACCGCATGAGATCGCGGGCCAAGCGGCATATCGCGCCAAAGCTGACGCAACAGCAAACGCAGGACCAGCCGACCTTGCCCGCCGATGTTCCGGTGCCAGAGCCACGTCCCGCGGAAGCGCGAAAGGCCGACGCCGCAACGATGGAAGAGCGGAAGGCTGCCGGTCCAAAGGACGCTGACGCATCCGACCGGATCAATCAAGAAAAGTCTCGTCAGGGAAAGCGTCCCGAGCCTTCAGCCCCGGAGCCGTCAACCGATATGGAAAGCGAACCAGAGGCGCCGGCCGCAGTGCCGATTCCGACACAAAGACCCGACATCGCGGAACCGGAGCCGCCCGCTGTCGCACCGAAGCCACCCGAAAAACCGGCTGATACCGGCGACAACAAAATGCTGCCCGATCCGCGCTCGGCTGAATTGCCTGCCGACAGGATGCCGGAAGAAGAGGTGGCGTGCCGCGATCGGCTGAAGGCGCTCGGCGTCGAATTCGAGGAGCACAAGGCCGAGCACGACGCCGAGATCGGCTGCTCGATCCCCTACCCCATCGTTCTGAAAACGCTGGGAAAATCGATCGGTATCGGTTCCGGCACCGAGCTCAATTGCCGGATGGCCGAGGCTGCCGCGCGCTTTGCCGCCGATGTCATCCGGCCGGCGGTAAGGGCCGAATTCGGCGCCGATCTGAAATCGATCGCCCAGGCCTCCGCCTTCGTCTGCCGTCCGCGCCACGGCGGCGGCAAGCTTTCGGAACACGCCTTCGGCAATGCGCTCGATATCGCCTCCTTCACGCTGTCGGATGGCAGGACGATCGAAATTGGTCCGGTGCCGCCCGAGAAGGATGCCAAGTTCCTGGCTACTGTGCGCAAGGCCGCCTGCGGGCCGTTCAAGACAGTGCTCGGTCCGGGCAGCGATGCCGACCATTCGCTACATTTTCATTTCGACCTCGAGCCGCGCCGCCACGGCGGAACCTTCTGCCAATAAAAAAGGATTTCAAGAACAGTCGCCGCAATTCGGCCCCAGGCATGAATGCCGGCGCTGATCTTTCCTTTACTGTTGGCGACTAAACTTGTGCCATCCGGGGATAGGAAGCCTTTCAATGACCGGAAGACTTGGCGCCATGCTTGCCATGGCGCGACAGAACGATTTTGCGCGCTCTGCCACCGTCTGGCTGGCCACCGGGCTTGCCGTCGCGGCCGTGTCGGCCTGCAACACGGGCGATGTCTTCTCGCTGCAGCCGGCCGTCGACGTCGGCAGCCAGACCGCTGCCGTGCCCGAGGCGCCGCAATATTCCGGCATGCAGCGCCTCGTTCCTTCCAATCCCTATATGACCCAGGCTGCCTATCCGCGCATGGATGAGCCGATGTCGCCGGTCGAGCAGATGCCCGCAAGCGAGATCGACTGCCGCAACGAGCTGAAACGCATGGGCGTCGTCTATACGGATATCCAGCCGATCCATGAAGGCCAGTGCGGCATCGACTTCCCGGTGAAGGTTTCGGCCATCGGCAGCGTCGAGATGAAGCCCGCCGCCACGCTGACCTGCAACATGGCCGCGACCTTTGCCGCCTGGACCAGGAACGAACTCGTGCCGGCAGCCCGCTGGCGCTATTTCTCCGGCGTCAGGGCCATCCACCAAGGCTCGAGCTATTCCTGCCGTAACATCGCCGGCGAAGGCGTGCTCTCGGAGCACGGCAAGGGCAACGCGCTCGACGTCATGAGCATCGAGCTCAACAATGGCGACGACATCGACGTCCGCAAGCCCGGCCTGTTCGCTTTCCGCACCCGCGGCTTCCTCAACAACGTGCGCGCCGACGGCTGCCAGTATTTCAACACGGTGCTCGGTCCGGGCTACAATTACGATCACCGCAACCACTTCCACTTCGACGTCAAGAACCGCAGGAGCGGCTACCGCGCCTGCCGCTAAAGCAATCCCGAAACCTCTGCCCAATGCGCGCAACGCGACATAGAGTGGCCGTGCATCGACTTGGGAGTGGTCTCTCTTGGGTGAGCGGAGCCTTCGGCGGCGCGCCGCGATCTGGCTGGCGGCGTTTTGCGCTTTCTATCTGGCATTTGCCTATCTCGCCGCGCCGGAATTCTGGACCTGGCGGGAGCGCGGCTTCCGCACACAGCGTTTCGAGATGGTGACGCACACGCCGCAAGGAATTCCGGGCGACCCGATCAATGTCGGCCTTGTCGGTACCGAAAAGGAAGTGGTCCACGCTTTTGCCGTCGCCGGTTGGGACACGGCCGACGCCGTCACGCTCAGGACCGCTATCGACATCGGCGAAAGCGTCCTGTTCTCCCGTCCCTATCCCGATGCGCCGATGAGCAGGCTGCTGTTCGAAGGCCGCGCCCAGGACCTCGCCTTCGAAAAGCCGGTCGGCGACAGCGCCGACCGTCGCCACCATGTCCGCTTCTGGCAAACCAACACGGTCGGCGACGACGGCCGCCGCCCGCTCTGGCTGGGCGCTGCCAGCTTCGACCGCGGCGTCGGCCTCAGCCACGACACCGGCGCCATCACCCACCATATCGGCCCGGACATCGACGCCGAGCGCAGCTTCCTGATCGGCGGCCTCGATGCGGCAGGCATGCTGATTTCGACCAGCGAGATACCGGGGATTGGCGCCACGAAAAGCGGCAGGAATGGCGGCGGCGATCCGTTTTTTACCGACGGCATGGCGGTAATCGGCGTGCTGAAGACCCTGCCGTGACCGCGCGGCGAGGTCAGGTCGCGGTGATGACGATCTTGCCGAACGGGCCTTTCTCAAGATGCCCGAACGCCTGCGGCACGTCGTCGAAGCCGTAAACCTTGTCGACCACTGGTTTGATGCGGAGAGCTTCGATCGCCTGATTCATGCGCTCGAAGCTGCGGCGGTGGCCGATGGAAATGCCCTGCACGACGATGCGGTTGCGCATGAGCGGCACGACCGGAAAGCTGATCTCCGTCGCGCCGAGCAGGCCGACGATCGACAGCCGGCCATCGGCGGCGAGCGCGTTCAACGACCGCCGTGCGTTGTCGCCACCGACCATCTCCAGAATGTGGTTCACGCCCAGCCCATCCGTCAACTTACGGGCTGCCTCGTCCCAGGCCGGCTGGGTGCGATAGTTGATCACCTGCCAGGCGCCGAGTTCCTTGGCGCGCTTGAGCTTCTCGTCGCTGCTCGAGGTGACGATGGCGCGCAGGCCGAACGCCGCGGCGAACTGCAGCGCAAACAGCGAGACGCCACCAGTGCCCTGGATCAGGATGGTCTGGCCCGGCACCGGCCTTGTCGCCTCGGTCATCGCGAACCAGGCA
The DNA here is from genome assembly GCF_003952485.1 of Mesorhizobium sp. M1E.F.Ca.ET.045.02.1.1. NCBI lineage: Bacteria > Pseudomonadati > Pseudomonadota > Alphaproteobacteria > Hyphomicrobiales > Phyllobacteriaceae > Mesorhizobium > Mesorhizobium sp. M1E.F.Ca.ET.045.02.1.1. Next base: position 3,535,633 of record NZ_CP034447.1, on the reverse strand, counting down.
GTCAGCGCCGCGATCGGCAGCGTCGCTGCCTCGATATCGCTGAGCGAAGGCGGCGCGAGCACCGCGGCATCTTCACCGAAGACGACATGCTCTGAAAGCGTGCCCGGCAGCGATGAGCCTAGCGTGTGTCTGTGCAGCACCGGCGGCGCATCGCCGTCCGGCCAGTCGGCAATCACCTGGCCGAGCACGCGCTGTCCGACCTGAAATCGGCTGACCGCGCTGCCGATGGCGACGATCTCGCCCACCGCGTCCGATGTCGGCACGAAGGGGAAGGTAAGATCGGGAATGAGCATGCCATCCACGATCAGCTTGTCCTTGTAGTTCAGCGAGACAGCTTTCGTACGCACCAGAAGCTCGTGCGGGCCGGGCTCGGGAATCTCGCCTCTCACCGGGTTCAGTTTTGACAGGCCGAAGCCCGTCATCTGCCAGGATCTGTTGCCGTCGGTACTCATGCGTCTCGCTCCTTGATTGATGGCCGAGCGAAGACATTTATGCGATCCAACTATGGAAAATAGTGCCGCAATGCGGGATATTTGGCAACAAATTGAAGAGAAGAACTCTACAAAGGATGCATCGTGGATTCGGTAGACCTGCAAGGCATTGTCGCATTCGTCCACGCCGTGGAGGCCGGCAGCTTCACCGGCGCCGGCGAACGGCTGCGTGTAACGAAGTCCGCCATCGGCAAATCCGTCGCGCGGTTGGAGCAGCGGCTCGGTGTTCGCTTGCTTAACCGCACCACCCGCAGCCTCAGCCCCACCAGCGAAGGCGCGAGCTATTACGAAGCCTGCGTGCGGGCCCTGGCCGAGATCGAGGCCGGGCAGGCGCTGCTCGCCTCACGCCGGCAGGTTCCGTCCGGCAGGCTGCGCGTCGACGTGCCGCTTGCCTTTGGCCGCACATGCGTCGCCCCGGTGCTGTTCGGCATCTCCAGCCGTTTCCCGGAGCTGACGATCGAGATCTCCTTCAACGACCGGCGCGTCGACCTGATCGAGGAAGGCATCGACCTTGCGGTGCGCATGGGCGATCTCGACGACAGCCTGTCGCTCGCGGCGCGCCGCATCTACGCCCAACGCTCGGCAATCTTCGCGGCTCCCGCCTATCTCGAAAGGCACGGCAGGCCGCGGTCCATCGACGACCTCGCCGGCCACAGCGTCATCGGCTATGGGCGTGAGGGCGTTGTTCGTCCCTGGACCATAAGGGACGCCGACGGCCGTCTGACGACATTCGTGCCCAAGGCCAGGCTCGTCCTCGGCCACGGCGAACCGATGCTCGATGCGGCCCTTGCAGGCTGCGGCATCACCTTTCTGCCGACCTGGCTGGCAGCCGACAGCCTGAAGCGCGGCGAGCTTGAAATGGTCCTGTCCGACTGTCTGGTCGAAAACATCGTCGTGCACGCGGTCTGGCCGGTGACGCGCGCGCTCACGCCGAAGGTCCGGGTCGTCATCGACGCGCTCGTCGAACATTTTTCGGCGCCGCCCTGGGATGCCGTCTGAATGGCCAGCGCCCGCGCTCCAAAATTGTCATGCTCCAAATAGCGGCGGACTATTTTCGAATGCACCGCGGCAATGCTATTGACCAGGCATGCTTTATGTTGAAATCGCCGTCGTGGCCGTCCTCATCCTGGTGAACGGCCTTTTGGCCATGTCGGAGCTCGCCATCGTCTCGTCGCGGCCGGCCCGCCTCAAGGCGATGATCGACCGCAACGTCAGGGGGGCCGGCCGCGCGCTGGCGCTGGGCTCCAATCCCGGCAAGTTCCTGTCGTCGGTGCAGATCGGCATCACCCTGGTCGGCGTTCTCTCCGGCGCCTTTTCCGGCGCCACGCTCGGCGGGCGGCTGGCGCAATATCTGGCTTCGACGGGCATCCGCGAGAACATCGCCGATCCCGTCGGCGTCGGTATCGTCGTCGCGATCATCACCTATGCCTCGCTGATCGTCGGCGAGCTCGTGCCGAAGCAGATTGCGCTGAGGGATCCGGAACGCGTCGCCGTCAGGGCGGCGCCTGCGATGACCATCCTCGCCACCGTCTCGGCGCCGCTTGTCTTTCTGCTCGATGTTTCCGGCCGCGCCATTCTCTGGCTGCTCGGCCAGTCCGGCGAGTCGGAAGAAAAGGTCACCGACGAGGAAATCAAGATGCTGGTCGCCGAGGCCGAACATCACGGCACCATCGAATCCGACGAGCGGCGCATGATCGCCGGCGTCATGCGCCTCGGCGACCGCGCCGTGCGCGCCGTGATGACGCCGCGCACCGAAGTCGACTGGATCAACCTGCAATCCGACGAAGCAGCCATCAGGCGGCTCCTGATGGAGACCCAGCATTCGCGCCTGCCCGCCGGCGACGGCAATGTCGATGACATGGTCGGCGTCGTCCAGACGCGCGACGTGCTGTCGGCGATCCTCGGCGGCAAGGTGCTAGAACCGCGCCAGCATGTGCGCGCCGCGCCCATCGTGCATGACCAGGCCGACGCGCTCGACGTCCTGCAGAAGTTGAAGGAGTCGGACGTCCCGATGGCGCTCGTCCATGACGAATACGGCCACTTCGAAGGCATCGTCACGCCGGCCGACATCCTGGAGGCGATCACCGGCGTCTTCCGCTCGGACCTCGATGCCGGCGAGGAAGAAAACGCCGTCAAGCGCGAGGACGGCTCATGGCTGCTCGCCGGCTACATGCAGGCCGACGAGATGGCCGAGGTGCTGGGCATCGATCTTCCGGAGAACCGCGATTACGAGACGGTGGCCGGCTACGTGCTGTCGCATCTGCACCATCTTCCCGCTACTGGAGAGTGCGTCGACGCGCAAGGCTGGCGCTTCGAAGTGGTCGACCTCGACGGCCGCCGCATCGACAAGCTGATCGCCACCCGCCTGCCCGACGGCCACCGCCAGATCGCGCGGCGGTAGCCGACGCAACAGGCCGATACCTAGAGCGGTTCGGCGATTCTATCAAACGCTGAACCGCTCTAAGGCACCAGAACAACCTTGCTCCGGTCACGGCCGCCGGCTGAAGCGTCCGCGAATTGAAAAAGGGCGGCGCAAGCGCCGCCCTCGACAGATGATTTTGGGAGGATGATCGCGCTATGACGCGCTCAAGCCGCCTTGGCTTCGGCGTCGATCGCATCGGCCGCGCGCGCGGCCTTCAGCACCTTCGCCCACCATGCAACGTCGTTGACCAGCGCCGCGGCCGCCTGGTTCAGATGCTCGATATCTTCCAGCTTCTTTTCGCCCTGACGTACCGCAAGGAAATCGCCCCAGGCGATGTGGACGGCCGACTTGACCGGCGCCATCTGCAGCTCGACGGCATGCAGACGGAGCTGTTCGACGGCGCGCGAGCCGCCGACGCTGCCATAGCCGACGAAACCGGCCGGCTTCTTGTTCCACTCATTGGCGGCGTAGTCGATGGCGTTCTTCAGCACAGCCGTCGGGCCGTGATTGTATTCGGCGGCGGTGAAGATGAAGCCGTCGAAATCGGCGACCTTCTTCTGCCAGCGCTGCGCCACCTCGTTCTGCGACGGCGCCCAGGCAGACGAAGCGACCTCGTCGAAGAAGGGCAGCGGGAAGTCGCGCAGATCGACGACTTCGACGTCGATGTCGGCATGCGTCTTGGCGATCTTGGCGATCCACTGCGTCGGCACGTCGGCGAAGCGGGCGGCGCGCGTCGAACCGACGACAATGGCGATTTTGGGCTTGGACATAAGGGGCTCTCCTTGCGGGAATTTTGGTATCGTTTGGATACCGGCGCTATATGTGATACTGACAAAGCGGCACGCAAGGAGGCACATTTTTGTTACTGAGGCACCCGCACAACACCGAGGACTGCCGCGCCGTGTCGGAAATCCTGCAACGGGTCGGCGACAAATGGACCGTTCTGGTGGTCGGCAAGCTGGGCGGCGGAGCGATGCGCTTCAACGAATTGCGCACGGCCGTGGGCGGCATTTCGCAGAAGATGCTGACCACTACTTTGCGCGGTCTGGAGCGTGACGGCTTCGTCACGCGCAAGGTATTTCCCACGATCCCACCGCGAGTCGACTACGAGCTGACCGAGCTCGGCCACGAGCTGCTGGTGCCGGTCGGCGCGCTTGGCGAATGGGCGCGCAAGAACACCAGTCGAGTGCAGGCAGCGCGCGCGAAATTCGACGGCCAGCAGGCCTGAAAGCCTTGCGGCGCAAGCGCTTCGGAGGTTTCGAGGCGGAAGTCCCGCCGGCCGCGAGGCGGGCCGTGCAACAACATCTCAAAATCTTTAGATCTTGTCGCATCGGACTGTGGCCAGTCCGGCCTGCATTGGACTCTCGTGGCGAAGGTCGCCTTGCGATGACAGTCGTTCAGGCATTTCGCGCGATGCCGCCGCGAGGCGCGAGATCGCATATCGCGCCCTGCCCCCCAATGTCCCCGCCGCCACCCAGACTGGCGGTGCGCGGAAGGTCCGTCTTGACCTCGGCATAGGCTATTATGCCGAGCAGGCAGACCAGGGCGACGAAGGCTGCCACGAGCCAGCCGTTCAGCATGTATTGACGCATTGTCTTTCCTCCAGCGTTGGCACGATCGGGCGTGGCGGCAACCATCGGATGTCGCCGGACGCATCTGCCGCGCGGGAGTTGTTACAAATGCGCCGGTCCGGAAGAATCGTCTTCCGTCAGCCTTCGGCTGGAACCGGTTTCGGCTTGCCTTCGCCGTCGAGCGCCACCATGACGAAATCGGCATGGGTGACCTTCTCCATCAGGTCGGAGAGGTAGCGCTGCGCCCAGGCCTCGACCTTGAGCACCATCGAGGTTCGGCCGACGCGCTCGACATGGGTGTAGATGCAGAGCGTGTCGCCAATCTTCATCGGCTTGGCGAAAGACATCTCCTTGACCGCCGCCGTCACCACGCGGCCCTTGGCGCGCTCGGCTGCGCGGATGCCGCAGGCAAGGTCCATCTGCGCCATCACCCAGCCGCCAAAGATGTCGCCGGCCGCATTGGCGTCGGACGGCATGGCCAGCGTCCTCAGTGTCAGGTCGCCGAGCGGCTTTCCGTCCGCGTAGTGCACCATGGGAAGGTCCTTCAGCCGCTGCTTTCCTGAACCCGTACCAACGCGGTCGCGATGTCGCAAGCTCTGCTGAAAGCGAAAAGCGCGCCGCTCAAGCGGTCGCTTTTTTCACAAGCCATGACGGAAGCCCCGGCGACGCGGTGAGCCGGCAATGTCTAGGGTAAGCGCCGGATTTCGGAGCCCGCGCGCGCATCATGCAGACTTATGACTTCATCATCGTCGGCTCCGGCTCGGCCGGCTCGGTCGTCGCGGAAAGGCTCTCGGCCTCGGGCCGCTTTTCGGTGCTGGTGCTGGAGGCCGGCGGGACCGATCGACGCTTCTATGTCAAGATGCCGCTCGGCTACGGCAAGACCTTCTTCGATCCGGCCGTCAACTGGAACTACAAGGCCGAGCCCGATCCCGGCTTCGGCAACAATGCCGACCACTGGCCGCGCGGCAAGCTGCTCGGCGGCTCGAGCTCGATCAACGCCATGGTCTACATCCGCGGCGCGCGCGAGGACTTCGACGCCTGGGGCGCCGCCGGCAATCCCGGCTGGAGCTATGGCGACCTGCTGCCCGCCTTCAAGGCGCTGGAGGACAACGAGGCCGGCGCCGATCAGTGGCGCGGCGTCGGCGGTCCTTTGCACATCACCGATTGCTCGAACGCGGTGCATCCGTTGACGAAGCGCTACCTGGCAGCCGCGCAGCAGGCCGGCCTGCCGCTCAATCCGGATTTCAACGGCGCCACCCAGGAAGGCGTCGGCGTCTATCAGATCACCACCCGGAACGGCCGCCGCATGTCCGCCGCCCGCGCTTTCCTGCGTCCGGCGATGAAGCGCGGCAACGTTCGCGTCGAGACCAACGCGCTGGCGACGAAAATCCTGTTCGAAGGCAAGCGCGCCGTCGGCGTTGAATACGAGCAGAACGGCCAGACGAAGACCGCGCGCGCTGGCCGCGAGGTCATCATTTCCGGCGGCTCGATCAACTCACCGCAATTGTTGCAGCTCTCGGGCGTCGGTCCGGCCGCGCTGCTCAACGGCCTCGGCGTCCCGGTCGTCCACGCAAACGAGAATGTCGGCGCCAATCTGCAGGACCATGTCGGCGTCAACTACACCTTCAAAGGCAAGCTGCCGACGCTCAACCAGATCCTGCGCCCATGGTGGGGCAAGCTTCTGGTCGGCATGCAATACATCCTCTTGCGCTCCGGTCCGCTGGCTCTGTCGATGAACAATGCCGGCGGCTTCTTCCGCACCGACCCGTCGATGGCGCGGCCCAACATGCAGCTCTATTTCCAGGCCTTCTCGACCGTCATCCCGAAGAGCGGCGAGCGCCCGATCCTGACCCCCGATCCGTGGCCCGGCTTTTCCATCGGCCTTTCCAACTGCCGCCCGTCGAGCCGAGGCGAGATCATGATCCGCTCGAAGAATCCGCGCGATTATCCGAAGATCACGGCCAACGCCTATTCCACCAACGCCGATGTCGACGAGATGCTGGCGGCGGTGAAGTTCGTGCGCAAGATCGCCTCGATGCCGGCCATGGCCGACATCATCGAGGAAGAGGTTCTGCCTGGTCCGTCAATCACTTCCGACGCCGATCTGATTCAGGATTTCAGGAAACGTTCGGGCACCGTCTATCACCCGGTGTCGACCTGCCGCATGGCTCCGGACGCCGCGCGCGCCGTCGTCGATCCAAGGCTTCGGGTGCACGGGTTGAGCGGTCTGCGCGTCATCGACGCGTCGATCTTTCCCGACAATATCACGGGCAACACCAACGCCGCTTCGATCCTCACCGGATGGAAAGGCGCCGAGCTGGTTCTGGAGGATCGGAAATGAAAGTCACCGACGTCAAGACCTGGGTTGTCGGCAACCCGCCGCCGGGCATCGGCGGCAAGTATTTCATCTTCGTCAAGCTCACCACCGATGGGGGCGTGGTCGGTTACGGCGAGGCTTACAACGCGACCTTCTCGGCGCATGTCACGGCCAGGATGATCGAGGACATGGCCGAGCGCTATCTCGTCGGCCGCGATCCGCACGATGTCGAGAACCTCTTCCGCCGCGTCTATTCGTCCGGCTTCACCCAGCGCCCCGATGTCTCCGGCATGGGCTGCTTCTCGGCGCTCGAAATGGCCTGCTGGGACATCGTCGGCAAGGAGGCGAACAAGCCGGTCTACAAGTTGCTCGGCGGCCAGGTGCACGAGACGCTGCGCTCCTATACCTATCTCTATCCGCACGCCGGCAGCGTCCATTCCGAGGATGCGCGCGGCCAGAATGTCTACAACGATCCCGACATGGCCGCCGCCTGCGCGCTCGAATATGTCGAGCAGGGTTTCAACGCCGTGAAGCTCGATCCGGCCGGCCCCTACACCGCCTATGACGGCCACCAGCCGCGCCTCATCGACATCGACCTTTCGGCGCGCATGGTCAAGGCGATCCGCGAGGCCGTCGGCACCAGGGCGGACATCCTGTTCGGCACGCATGGCCAGTTCACCGCTTCCGGCGCGCTGCGGCTGGCCCGCGCCATCGAGCCTTACGACCCGTTGTGGTTCGAGGAGCCGGTGCCGCCGGACATGCCCGAGGTGATGGCGCAAGTGGCACGCGGCACTTCCATTCCAATCGCCACCGGCGAGCGGCTGACGACGAAATTCGAATTCGCCCGCGTCATCGAGAACCGCGCCGCCACCATCCTGCAGCCGGACCTTGGCCGCTCAGGCGGTATTCTCGAGACCAAGAAGATCGCCGCCATGGCCGAGGCCTACCACATCCAGGTCGCGCCGCACTGCTATTGCGGGCCGATCGTCGGTGCCGCCAACATCCAGCTTGCAGTGACGCTGCCCAACTTCCTCATCCTGGAATCGCTCAAGCAGTGGGACGGGTTTCACGCCACGCTGCTCAAGAAGAAGATCGAGTGGCAGGACGGCAACGTCATTCCGTCGAAGGAACCCGGCCTCGGCGTCGAGCTCAACGAGGAGGTCTGCGACGCGTACCCCTATAGCGGCAAGGACCTGCATCTGCAGATGATGCAGACGCCGCTGATGCCGTGACCCTCGCCTACGCCTTCATCGGCCTCGGCCATCTCGGCGGCAACCTTGCCGCCAGCCTGCTGCGCAACGGTTTTGCCGTCACCGTCTTCGACTGCGATCCGGCGGCTGTCGAGCGCCTTGTCGCGCTCGGCGGCACGGCGGCAAGGAGTCCTGCCGAAGCAGCCGCGCGCGCCGGCAATGCGATCACCTGCCTGCCCTCCCCGAAAGTCAGCGAAGCGGTGCTCGCCGGCCCCGACGGCTTGCTCGATGGCCTGCCCGCCGGCGGCACCTGGATCGAGATGTCGACCAATGGCCGCGACGAGATCCTGCGGCTGGCGGCGCTTGCTTCGGCGAAGGGCGTCGAGACGCTGGAATGTCCGGTCACCGGCGGCGTGCATCTGGCGGCGGCAGGCAGGATCACTGCGCTGGTCGGCGGCGATGCCGCGCTTTACGAGCGGCACCGGCCGGCGATCGAAGCGATGTGCGCCAAGTCCTTCCTCATGGGGCCGGTCGGCTCGGCGGCCGTGATCAAGGTCATCACCAATATGCTCGCCTTCGTCCATCTCGTCGCCGCCGGCGAAGCGTTGATGCTGGCCAAGCAAGGCGGGCTCGACCTCGCCCAAGCCTATCATGCGATCGTCGCCTCCTCCGGCAACAGCTTCGTACACGAGACCGAAAGCCAGCTGGTGCTGAACGGCTCCTACGACATTGGCTTCACCATGGACCTTGCGCTGAAGGATCTCGGCTTCGCGCTTGCCATGGGCAGGGATTTCGGCGTGCCGCTCGATCTCGCCGCCCGCGTCAACGCCATCTTTGAAGAGGGCAAGCGGGCCTATGGCGGGGACGCCTGGTCGACGCAGATAGTCAAGCTGCTCGAGGATGCAGTCGGAGCGGAACTCCGCGCCCCGGGCTTCCCGGCCAGGCTGGGAAAATAGTCGGCAAATTTTTCGCCAGCTATTTCAAGAGCCTGGCTGCGCTCACGGAATCTGTCCTGGAGGACGTTGATTCAACATCTCAGCGTCAGCGCGCCGGGCAGGATCTCGAAAGTCGCCGGGATCCGGCCCGGCGACTCGCCGTCTATGTCGACCAGCGCCCCGTTCTTCTCCGCATCGCCCAGCGGCTCGACCAGCACCTTGCGACCGCGCAGGATCGTGATCGCTGGATGGTTGCGGTGACGCCCGCCATAAAGCAGCCGGATGTCGCGGATCAGCCCGAGCTTGTTCGCCGCCCGCACGATGACGATGTCGAACTGCCCGTCCGAGAGCTCGGCGTCGGGCGCGATCATCATGCCGCCGCCGAAGAACTTCCCATTGGCGACCGCCACCAGCGCCATGCGGGCCTCGACCGGCTCGCCGTCGTCTATGGTGATCCTGACGTCCTGGAAGCGGTAGCGGAGGAACTCCAGCACCGTGCGCCAGAAGAACAGCGCCTTGACCGAGACCCTGCCCTTGCGCTTGTCGGAATTGACGGCGCGATCCGTGGCGCCTGAAAGGCCGAGGCTGGCGATGTTGATGAAATGGCGGCTGGCCAGCGCGCCGTGGTCGTCGATGTAGGTGACGCGCCCGGCATCGACCTTGCGCGGGCTTGCACCGGCGATGCGCGCCAGCGCTGCCTCGATTTCATCCGACAGTCCCAATCCGCGCGCGAAGTCGATGCCGGTGCCGCATGGCAGCAGCCCGAGCTCGCTCGCCCGGCCGGTCTCATGCTCTGCCTGCAGCAGCCCGTCAGCCACCTCGCTCGCCGTGCCGTCGCCACCGGCGGCAATCACCAGGTCGCAGCCGTCGACCGCCAGGTCGATCGCCAGCCGCTCGGCGTCGCCGCTGGTCTGTGTCTCGCGCAGATCGAAATCGCCGAAATGCTTCCTGAGCGATGTGGCGACCCTGGGCCAACGCCGCTTGAGTTTGCCGCCTCCGGCAATCGGATTGAGAACCACCCCGACCTTCAATCTGACCTCCCCCGAGGCAAGTTGCCTAAAAGCATACGGCGGCTTCGGGCAATGACATGCCCCAGTCCTTTGCCGGCATTGAAACGCGGGCCGGCGGGCGGGGCAAGGCTCCATCGTCCTAGGGCGACAGAAATACGGGGGCAGGCTGTCTAAGGGGTTTGGCCGGCAAATTCCGAGGCTTGTCGCATCGGTCCCCGATAATCCCGCTATCCACAGGTTGGCGGGCATTTCGCAAAGCCCTTACCCGGCGTACATTGAACCCATCTCAGGCGGCTACCGAACGCCTCGCCGAAAGGCAAAGCGCAAGGCGGATTTCCTGAGGCCCGCACGACCCGGATCGAGAGCAGGTTCGCCTGTTGGAGGGACGGATGTCGGCGGGGCCGCGGAAAGCGTGCGAACGCCGACGGCGGACCGATGCTGCCATGAAGGCGGTGAAACCTTCGATGGCGCGCCGGGGAAGCCCGCAAGGGTGGAGATCGGCGTGGTCTGGAACGGGCGCTGCCCCTCGGGTGGCGACTGGCAGGACCGTCAAAATCAAGGCCAGCCTGGCGCGACACCTTTTGGGAGTTGCTGCCGCGACTGGTTCCTGATCTGACAGGGAGGCGCTGGGAGAAATCCCAGCGCCGACTGTCTTTTTGGGCTGCCGCTTTCCTGCAATTGATGCTTTCCCGCCACAGTCGCAAGCCAAGCAACCTTCCGTAACATGTGGTCATGCACAATTCACAAATGCGGCCAAATCCCGCCTTGTTCCCCGGCGATTGATCAGCCTTGGAACGAATTCAAAGGGACAAGACCGTGATCAAGACCGCCCTTGTCGCCATGACCATCGTCGGCTGCGACTGCGACGCCAAGCTTTGCGAATATATCGGCGAGACGCCCGCCAAATGGGCGACGATCGCCGACTGCGAAGCGGCGATGAAGAGCCAGATGCTGCATCAGCGCAACTTCAACCGCCCGCTGGTTTCCGGCATCTGCCGCACCAAGGGTTCGGCATCGACCTCGGAACTCGCCGCGAAAGCGTCGGGGCCGGAGCTGAAGCCGACGAACGGCGTCGTCGAAACCATCGCCCCATTGCCGCCCGAGCTCAGCCATCGCCCGACCGTCGCGGTTGGCGGAACGGTGACGGCCAGCGAGACGGAGGCCGCGCGACCGGTCGCCTTCGAGGCTGCGGTCGACGGTGGCAGCGCCGTGCTCTACCGCACCAAGACCGGCTATGCCGTGGTCAAAACCGACCTCGGCCGCGCGGCTGACGCGACCGTGGACATGGCGAAGCGATCGGCGGACTGGCTGGCAGGATTGGTGCCGAGCGGGCTGTAGGGCATTCCCGGGGAAAAAGCGACGCCCCCCCGCGGGTCAACATAGGCCGTCGTCGGAAACGCTGGGCCTGATACCGGTCGGGTGGCAATGACTACGGCTGGAAATCTCGACGCTCCTCCCAATTGATCCCAATTGATAATGCCGGCCCGATGCGGGAAGATTGTCGCCTATCCGGAGTCGGGGGGCTTCATGACCTTTACCGTTCGCGCCGCACTATGCCTGCTGCTGGCGCTCGCACCCTTGCAGGTTCGAGCGCAAGACTCGGATCAGGGCGACGACAAGACCGTGATGGTCGCCCCCGACGATGCCGAGATGGCGGCAGCGATTGCGCAGGCGCGATCCAGCCTGGACGACTTCCTGGCTCTGTCCGAAGCTCCGCCGCCGGGAGCCGACAAGTTCAAGCTGAAGGTCATGGTCGTGGACGGAAATGTGACGGAGCATTTCTGGGTCATCCCCTTCAAGCGCACCGCCACCGGCTTCGTCGGCATATTGGCGAACGAGCCGGAACTCGTCCGCAACGTCGTCTTCGGCCAGAACATCGAATTCACCAGGGACGATATTTCCGATTGGGGATACACCAGGGACGGCCATCAGGTCGGCAGCTTCACCGTCTGCGTGATGTTCAAGAAAATGTCGAAGGAAGAGGCTGACTACATGCGCACCCAGTACGGCTTCGATTGCTGAGCGAAGCGCGTCATCCGGCCGCTTCGTCCTTCGCCCCGATCTTGCGTACCAGCGCCGCCGTGGCAAGCATGGCGCCGAGATCGGCGATCATCGGCGCGACATGGGTGTTGTAGTCGATCGGCACGGAGATATCCGGCAGCTCGAAGAAGTTCTTCGACCGCGGCATCAACAGAAAACCGTCGCTGCCGCTCAGCGCCACCCGGGCCTGGTCGTAAGGCCATGTCTCGCCGAGCCAGGTCAGCGCCTGCGCCAGTCGTCCCGTGACCAGCGGCCGCGCCGCCTCGATATTGTCGGTGCGGAATTCATAGGCGGCATCGAGTTCGGCGACGCCGCTCGAAAGCTCCTGCATCTTGTTGGCAAACATGCCGCGGAAGAAATGCACCATCTTGTTGGCCCTGCGCGCCGCAACCAGCGTGCCCGGGAACGGCTCGATGGTTTCGAAGGCGACGATGACGCCCTTGAAGGCGGTCGTCTCGCTCTTGCCGGAGCCTTCCCAAAGCTTCGCCTCGTAAAGCTCGAAGGGAAAATCCTCGTAGCGTCCCGAGATCGTGTCGTCGAAACTTTGCCTATTGAAAGCGCCGACCGTTTCGCGCGGCATCCTGTCGAAGGAATTCGGCCGCACGCCGTGCTGGTAGCGGACATCGCGCACGAAGCCGAAGATCATCGGCAGCAGTGTATCGCGGAAGGATTGCTGCAGCCGGGTCGCCGGCCTCAGCGCCTGGAAATAGAGCAGCACCGCAACGATGAAGCCGCCAAGGTAGAGAAAGACGTGCGGCGTCGAGAGCCACTGTTCGTTGGGGTCGGCGGCGCTGTTGAACAGCCAGGCGGTGAGCACGACGAAAACAATCACCAGGCCGACAAACAGCGGCACCCGCCAGCGCACCTGTTTCTGGGCCGACGCCCGCTTCGCTTCATAGGCCTCGATGTTGTGCCTGATGCCGGCGATCACCGCTTCGCTCGGCATGAAATCCGCTGCTTCCATGGCCACCCCCGGCCGCCGCTAAGACATCGCTCATGATAGCGGCTTTTGCGCGAAAGTCGCCAGCGGTCGGCGGTTAGCCCGGCTGATCTGGAAAGACAGCCTTCAGCCGAGCCGCGACCCGGCGTTTCATCGCCCCGTCCAGCGCTTCCACCGGCACCAGCCGCTCATGGCCGCCGGCGCCGAGCCGCATGAAGAAATGCAATCGGTAAGCGGCGATCATGCCGCGCGTGGCGGCATCGGCGCTGAAGTCGACGGCGAGGATCGAGCCGATGCGGCCCGGCCATGGTTGTTTGACGAAGGCCGTGCCGAGGAAATCGCCGAGGCCGTAGGCGACGATGCTGTCGCCGAACCGATCGACCGGCTGAACGACATGGGCGTGGTGCCCGGCGACCAGCCGGACGCCATGGCCCGCCAGCCGCCGCGCCAGCACCCGGGTCGGCTGTCTCGGAAAATGCCGGAATTCCCAGTCCCAATGCGGCACGGCGCAAAGCAGGTCGACATCGGCGATCGCCTCGCGCGGCCATTCCGCCGGATCGCTCGCCATGGAAACCCGTGCTCGAAATTCGGGCTCGTCAGCATTGCGCCAAAGCGTGAAGGCGGCGAAGCCGATCGTCAGCAACCCGGCGGCATGGCGCTGGACCGGCCCGCCAGCACTGGTGCCGATTGTGCGTATGCCGAGCCGCTTCAGCGCCGCGACCGTCTCCTCGAAGCCGGCAGTGCCTTGGTCGAGGACATGATTGTTGGCGAGCGACAGCACCAACCTGTCGCGTGCGATGCCGACGGCTGTCAGCGCGTCCGCCAGGAAGCGTTCGGTCATCGCGTGATGGGTGCCGAGCCGCGTGCCCATCACCGCGCTCGGCCGCTCGACGATCGGGCTTTCGCAATTGCCTATCACGAGATCGGCGGAGGCAAGCAGCGCCGCGATCGCAGGATCGCACTCCGGCGCCGTGCGGTTGGCGACCGCCGAAAGGTCGCCGATGAAGGCAAGCCGCACCGTCCGCGCCGGTGGCGGATCCATCAGGCTCGCCGCCGGCGCAGCGAAACCGTTCGTGTCACCGCCAAGCGACGGCTTCAGGAAGCGCGGCAGCCACGACAATTTGTAGGAGAGCGGATAGTTCGACACGCCATGCCCAATCGTTTGCCACGTGTGTAGACCGTTCCGCGAACGGGTTGAAGCCGGCCTCATTGAGTGGCGGGTCGGTTGACGCCGGATGCAAGTCCAGTCCGGCCAGGCAGGCGCCATGGGCCAAAAAAGTGTATGTTCGCTGCAACGTCGGTGGGAGGATGACGATGACGCGCATAGTCTGTCTTATGGCGGCCGCCTTGTGCCTTTGCCTGCCGATCTCGTCAGTCGCCGCGGAAATGCCGGGCGCAGCAAAGATGCTGTTCGAGGCGAAAAACGTTTCGGAGCGGAACAGTTCGTTGTCGACCCTGGAGGCATCCGCATCGGGCGACCCGGCAGCGGCCTACGCAGCCGGCGCCGGCGAATTCTTCACCGCGCTGGAGATTCTGGCCAGTGGCCTCCACCGCCACGGTTTCGAGAGTCCGCAATCCTTCATGCTGCCCCTGATGCGGCTGCCGGTGCCGGACAACCCCAACCCGCAGCCGCTGACCTATGAAGAATTCCGCGCCATCCTGGTCGCCTTCCGCGACCAGCTGGAGAAATCCGCCACCACGCTGGGCTCCGTGCCGGCCGGTGCCGATATCGGCATGGTGGTCGACCTCACCCGTGCCGGCATCGATCTCAATGAGGACGGCAACATCGCGCCGGACGAGAGTATCGCCGCGATCATGGCCTCGCTCTCGCGCGGCAGTGTCGACGCGAGCGCTGCCGCGCCCTCGCTCGCCTTCCGCTTCGACCGCGCCGACGGCTATTGGCTGCAAGGTTACGCCGAGTTCCTGATGGCCCAGGCCGATTTCTGGCTGGCGCATGATTTCAGGACCATGTTCGACGGTTCCTTCCACATGCTGTTCCCGCGCGCGAAACTGCCGCTGCAGGACACGCTGGTGCCGCCGGACGGCGGTATGAGCGGCAACATCTTTTCTTCTGAATGGCGCTTCGCCGACTTCATTTCGCTGGTGCATCTCGTCAACTGGCCGGTGGTCGAGCCGGAGCGCCGCCAGGCGGCGCGCAGGCATCTGCTGGAGATGATCCGGCTTTCGCGCGAAGACTGGAAAGCGATCCTCGCCGAAACCGACAACGACCGCGAATGGCTGCCGGGGCCACAGCAGAAGGGCGTCAACCCACTCACCGGCCTCGAAGTCGGCGAGGAGCAGGTGACGGCTTGGCTCGCCACTTTGACCATGGCCGAGGATCTTCTGGAAGGCCGCGTGCTGCTGCCGCATTTCCGCATCGCCGGCAAGGGCATCAACATGAAGCGTTTCTTCGACGAGCCGAAACCCTTCGACCTCGTCCTGTCGATCACCGGTCCAGCCATCGCGCCCTATGTCGAGAGCGGAAAAATCCTGACCAGCGACGATTTCGACCAGATCCAGCGCGAGTTCGGCGGTGCCGGATTCTTGATTTTCGCGCTGTGGTTCAATTGAGGCGAAGCGGCGGGCGCGACATGCCTCCTGACAGCCTTCTGTCAGCAGCGTCCGCAGGGCGCACCCGCCCTTTCACTCCGCTCTTTCCATTTTGGCCGAGTCCTCCCATATTCGGGCCATGGCCAAACGCACCGACAAGAAAACGCCCTCGCCGGCGCAAGATGGCGCGCCGAAACGGCGCAGCCCACTGACCGAATTCCTCGACGCCGCCGAGCCGTTGAAGCCCGGTGGTTTTGCCGAAGCGCCGCAGAGCGAATTCTCCGGCGCGCCGCTGACCGGCTCGATCTCCGATTGGGCTGGACAGATCGAGCGCGAGGCGGAGAAGCAGCCGAAGGCAAAAGCGCCGAAGAAGATCCCCGAACGCTCGTCCGCGCCCGGCCGCACGGCGCGCGGCACCTCGATGGGCGGTGCAGCCTCGGCGAAGGAACGCGCGGCCGCCGGCCTCAACCCGGTGGCCGGCCTCGACATCAGCCTGGAGGACGCCGAGTCGGTCTCGTCGAGTGGTGTGACCGCCACTGTCGCAGCGTTGTCGGCGCTGATCGAATCCGGCAATCCGCTGCACAAGGACGGCCAGCTTTGGACGCCCCACCGCCCGGCCCGGCCGGAAAAGTCGGAAGGCGGCATCGCCATCAAGATGGTCTCGGATTTCGAGCCGGCCGGCGACCAGCCGACCGCCATCAAGGACCTCGTCGAAGGCGTCGACCAGAGCGACCGCACCCAGGTGCTGCTCGGCGTCACTGGCTCGGGCAAAACCTTCACCATGGCCAAGGTGATCGAGGAGACGCAGCGCCCCGCCCTGATTCTCGCGCCCAACAAGACGCTGGCCGCGCAGCTCTACGCCGAGTTCAAGAAATTCTTCCCGGAAAACGCGGTCGAGTATTTCGTCTCCTACTACGACTACTACCAGCCGGAGGCCTACGTCCCGCGCACCGACACCTATATCGAGAAGGAATCCTCGATCAACGAGCAGATCGACCGCATGCGCCACTCGGCGACGCGCTCGCTGCTGGAGCGCGACGACGTTATCATCGTCGCCTCGGTGTCCTGCATCTACGGTATCGGCTCGGTCGAAACCTATACGGCGATGACCTTCCAGATGCAGGTCGGCGACCGGCTCGACCAGCGCGCTCTGCTCGCCGATCTCGTCGCCCAGCAATACAAGCGCCAGGACGTCAACTTCGTGCGCGGCTCGTTCCGCGTGCGCGGCGACACGATCGAGATCTTTCCCGCCCACCTGGAAGACCGCGCCTGGCGCATCTCGATGTTCGGCGACGAGATCGAGGCCATCACCGAGTTCGACCCGCTGACCGGCCAGAAGACCGGCGAATTGAAGAGCGTCAAGATCTACGCCAATTCGCACTATGTGACGCCGCGCCCGACCTTGAATCAGGCCATCAAGTCGATCAAGGAAGAATTGCAGCACCGCCTGCAAGAGCTTGAAAAGGCTGGCCGTTTGCTGGAAGCGCAACGGCTCGAGCAGCGCACGCGCTTCGATCTCGAGATGCTGGAAGCGACCGGCTCCTGCGCCGGCATCGAGAACTATTCGCGCTATCTCACCGGACGTCAGCCGGGCGAGCCGCCACCGACTTTGTTCGAATATGTGCCGGACAATGCGCTGATCTTCATCGACGAAAGCCACGTCACCGTGCCGCAGATCGGAGGCATGTATCGCGGCGACTTCCGCCGCAAGGCGACGCTGGCTGAGTATGGCTTCCGCCTGCCCTCCTGCATGGACAACCGGCCGCTGCGCTTCGAGGAATGGGACGCCATGCGCCCGCTGTCGGTCGCCGTCTCGGCGACGCCGGGCGGCTGGGAGTTGGAGCAGTCCGGCGGCGTCTTCGCCGAGCAAGTTATCCGCCCGACCGGCCTGATCGACCCGCCGGTCGAGGTACGCCCGGCCAAGAGCCAGGTCGACGACGTCGTCGGCGAGATCCGCGAGACCACCAGGCTGGGCTATCGCACGCTGGTCACGGTGCTCACCAAGCGCATGGCCGAGGACCTTACCGAATACCTGCATGAGAACGGCATCCGTGTCCGCTACATGCACTCCGACATCGACACGCTGGAGCGCATCGAGATCCTGCGCGACCTGCGCCTCGGCGCCTTCGACGTGCTGGTCGGCATCAACCTGCTGCGCGAAGGCCTCGACATTCCCGAATGCGGCTTCGTCGCCATCCTCGACGCCGACAAGGAAGGTTTCCTGCGTTCGGAAACCTCGCTGATCCAGACCATCGGCCGCGCCGCCCGCAACGTCGACGGCAAGGTCATTCTCTACGCCGACCAGATCACCGGCTCGATGGAACGGGCGATGGCGGAGACCAACCGCCGCCGCGAGAAGCAGATGGAGTGGAACGCGGCCAACGGCATCACGCCGGAATCGGTCAAGTCGCGCATCGCCGACATCCTGGACTCGGTCTACGAGAAGGATCACGTGCGCGCCGACATCTCGCAGTTCACCGACGATGCCGGGGCCATGATCGGCAACAATCTGAAAACCCATCTCGAGGCGCTCGACAGGCAGATGCGCGACGCCGCCGCCAATCTCGACTTCGAGAAGGCCGCCCGTGTCCGCGACGAGATCAAGCGGCTGCGCGAGATGGAGCTTGCGATCTCCGACGACCCGCTGGCGCGCGAGGTGGAAAGCCAAAGTCCCGCCTCTGGCCGCGAGAAGGGCAGGCACAACAAGGGCGTGGCCAGGCACCGTACGGCCGAGGAACAGGAGCGCTTCCGCAGGCTCGACGAAGCACGCGCCGCCGAGGAAGCGGCCAGGGCGGCCCGCCCCAACATGTTCCGCAAGCCGCATCTCGACAAGATGGGCGCAGACGGCGCCGAGCCGGTGAAGAAGCCGCTCTTCGCCAAGCCGTCGATCGACGATATGGGTCCGGGCACCGACATGCCGACGCCGGCCGGCGCCGTCTCGCGCTCGCTGTTCAAGAGACAGTCGGCGCAGGAAGCGCATGGCTCCGATTTCGGCATTCCCGGCGACCGCACCAAGCCTCTGTTCCGAAAGAACTCGCTCGACGAGATGACCGTGCGCCGCACGGAGAAACCCGTCGAAGGAAAAGTGCCGGCCAAGCCACGGCCGGTCTCGCCGGAGGCGAATGCCGGCAGAACCGAAGCGCGCGACGACAAGCCCATCGTGCGCCAACGCTCAGGCATCGGTTCTTACGAGGATCCGGCTGACGAGCGCCGTCAGAAACGGCGGCCGAGCAAGACGGGGCGCCCAGGGCAGTAACGACATCGCTACGCCACTAGGCGGGAAGGAAGCTGGCCCATCAGCCTCCGCTTGCCATGCGCACGCGCAAACGCTAGGCGACGGTTCCGCCTTCGCTCTTCAATCCCGCCCCCGCCGACCATGAAACCCAGAGACATCGCGTCCTATGTCTTCCTGGCCCTAACCTGGGGGCTGTCCTTTCTTGTCCTGTTGAAAACGGTTCAGGCCTTCGGCTGGATCGGCGCGGTGACGTTGCGTGCCTTGATCGCCGGCGGCGCGCTGTTCCTGCTGGCGATGGCCACGCGCCGGCGGCTCGACTTCAGCGCCGGCTGGCGCCACTTCGCGGCGGTCGGTGCCACCACGGTCGCCGCCCAGCTGATCGGGCTTTCCTTCGCCACGCCGCGTATCGGCACCGCAATGGCCGCCATCCTCGTCGCCGCCATCCCGCTCTTTTCAATGATCCTCGGCCAGCTATGGGGCCTGGAGCGCATCACGCTGCGCGGACTGTCGGGGCTGGTGGTCGGTGCAGCCGGCATCGGGCTTCTGGTCGGCTTCCCGGCAGTCCCGGTGACGCCGTCTTTCCTCATCGGTTGCGCCGCTTCGCTGTTCAGCTCGTTTTCGGCGGCCTTCGGCAGCAACTATGGGAGCCGCCACCTCCGCTCGGCCGGGCACCAGCGCGGCTTTCCTTTTCGGCGGGCTGATGACGTTGCCCTTGTTGTTCTTCGTACCGGTGCCGGCAATGCCGCGCGCCGTCGATCTCCTCTATCTCGCCATCCTGAGCTGCGTGATGAGCGCGCTGACCTATGTCGTCTATTTCCGTCTCGTCGCGAGCATCGGCGCCACCAGGACGATCAGCGTCGAATTCGCGGTGACGGTGGTCGCGGTCCTGGTCGGCACGATGCTGCTCAAGGAGCCGCTCTCGCTCGTCCAGGGTTTTGGCGCGGTCGCGATCATTGCCGGCTGCATGCTCGTTCTCGACCCTTTTCCGAGACGGGCCAAATCGCTGCCCCAGGCTGCGCCCTTGCCATCGGCCACGCCTTTGGTGTAACCCCTGCCCATACTCGAACGTCTGGAAAGGAGGGCTGCGTGTCTATCGATCACCACCGTCAGCGCGGCCCTGTCTGTGCCCTGCGAGCTTGCTTGCAGGGCTGACCAGGACGGTCCGGGAATTTTCCCCGCTTCGATTTTTTGGTCTGCCCTTCGTGGTGCCGCTGAGTTTGGCCTGATGGCCTGCCGGCGCACCGTCAAAGTGCATTGAGCCGCGCTCCGGCAAGACCAGAGAAATCGATATGGCCCTGATCAGCCTCAAATCCCTCGGCGTCACCATGAGTGCGCCGCTCTTTTCCAATCTCGATCTCACCATCGGCGCCGGCGATCGGCTCGGCATCGTCGCCGCCAACGGCCGCGGCAAATCCACGCTTCTCAAATGCCTGGCCGGTGAGTTGGACGCCACGACCGGCGACATTACCCGATCGCGCGGCCTGCGCGTCGGCCATGTCGAGCAATCCGTCCCCGAGGCGCTGCTCGACCGTGGCTTCCATCAAGTGGTCGCCGATGTCTTGCCGCCCGAACAGCGCGACAGCGAACACTGGCGCGTTGACGTGGTGCTGGATTCGCTCGACGTGCCCGAGGATATGCGCGGCCGGCCGATGCGCGCCTTGAGCGGCGGCTGGCAGCGGCTGGCGCTGATCGCCCGCGTCTGGGTTACCGATCCGGACGTGCTCCTGCTTGACGAGCCGACCAACCACCTCGACCTTGTCAAGATCGGCCTGCTGGAAACCTGGCTCAACGCGCTGCCGCGCGAGGTGCCGGCGATCATCGCCAGCCACGATCGCGCCTTCCTCGATGCCACCACCAACCGCACCCTGTTCCTGCGCCCGGAAGAATCGCCGGTATTCGCGCTGCCCTATTCGCGCGCCAGGCAAGCGCTCGACAAGGCCGACGCCTCGACGGCGCGCCGGTTCGAGCGCGACATGAAGGTCGCCCAGCAGTTACGCAAGCAGGCCGCCAAGCTCAACAATATCGGCATCAATTCGGGCAGCGATCTGCTCACGGTGAAAACCAGGCAGCTCAAGCAACGAGCCGAGAAGCTGGAGGATGCAGCCGTGGCCGCACATCGCGGGCGTTCGGCCGGCGCCATCCGGCTGGCAAACCGCGGCACCCACGCCAAGGTACTGATCACGCTGGACGACGCTGCCGTGGAAACGCCCGACGGCACGCTGCTGTTCAGGACCGGCAAGCGCCATATCTGCCAGTGCGATCGCATCGTGCTGCTCGGTCGCAACGGCGTCGGCAAGTCGCGTTTCATTGCGATGATCCGCGCCGCCATCGCCGAACCTGGGACCGCGCAGAACATCAAGGTGACGCCGTCGACCGTGCTCGGCTACAGCGACCAAGCGCTGTCGGGTATCGGCGGCGACGACACGCCGCTGGCGATGGTCTCACGCCGCTTCGAGGTCGGCGAGCAGCGCGCGCGTTCGCTTCTTGCCGGCGCCGGCGTCGCCATCGAGATGCAGGAGAAGAAGATCGCCGCTTTGTCGGGCGGGCAGCGGTCTAGGCTGATGATGCTGGTGCTCAGGCTCATCAACCCCAATTTCTATCTCCTCGACGAGCCGACCAACCACCTCGACATCGACGGCCAGGAAGCACTGGAGGAGGAACTGCTCAAGCATCAGGCGAGCTGTTTGCTCGCCTCGCACGACCGCTCCTTCATCCGCGCCGTCGGCAACCGTTTCTGGCTGATCGAGAAGCGGCGCCTGACCGAAGTCGACAGTCCGGAAGCGTTCTTCCGCTCAGTCGCCGAAACGGGGTGCTGAGACCATCGCAAGGCCGGCTCGCTACGGGCCGGCCTTTCGGGCGCAAGAAAAAAATCAGGCGATCTGTCGGATCGCCGATCGCCGCTGCGTCCTTGGGATGCCGACGCGATGGTGCCGGCATCAACCAGGGAGAGTTCATCATGTCGATTCTGTCATCCATCGGCCGCATCGCCACCCAATATGCGGAGGCGCGCGCCCGCTACCGCAGCGAGCGCATGCTGCTTTCGCTGCCGGCCGAACTGCGCAAGGACATCGGCTTTCCGGAAATTCTCGACACGCGCGACAGCCGCCGCACGGCCACCTTCTCGACCAAGGTCATCTGAAAGGACCCGTCAAGCAGCGCGAGCATCACCCGGCTTCGCCGGTTGCCTGGCCTGCCCGGGTCCGGCCTCAAAAAATTCCGCCGCCCGTGTAGGATTGCGGTCGCCTCGTCCGTCTTTTGATCGCAAGGCCAAATCAACCCTCGAAGAGGAACACGCGAAATGACCGACCAGACCCCACCCCGCGCCAAGGTGCTCGGCGGACTGACCCCCTATCTGCAGGTCGACGGCGCCATCAAGGCGGCCGAGTTCTACAAGAAGGCTTTCGGGGCCGAGGAGGTCTTCGCCTATCCGCCGGACGACCAGGGCCGCACCATGCATATCCACCTCTATGTCAACGGCTCGACGCTGATGCTGGGCGACGCCTATCCCGAGCACGGCCATCCACATCAGAATGCGCAGGGCTACGTGCTTCAGCTCCATCTCGGCAGCGACGATATCGACACTTGGTGGCAGCGCGCGGTGGACGCCGGCTGCGAGGTCGTCACGCCGCTGCAGGTGATGTTCTGGGGCGACCGCTGGGGCCAGGTGAAGGATCCCTTCGGCGTCGCCTGGGCGATGAACGCCCCGGTGAAATGAGCTGGACGTCTACCTCTCCCCTTGTGGGAGAGGTCGGATTGCCCCGATTTGTCCTTCACAAATCGGCTGGCAATCCGGGTGAAGGGTACGTGGCGCCAAGCTGGAACACCCCTCATCCGTCTTGCCGCTTCGCGACAAGCCACCTTCTCCCACAAGGGGAGAAGGAAGATCCTCACCAGCAAAGGAGCTCACCATGTCCTATGTCGATGGCTTCGTGCTCGCCGTGCCGAAGGCAAATCTCGATGCGTACAAGAAGATGGCCGAGAATGGCGGCGCCGTGTGGATGGAGCACGGCGCCCTTGCCTATGTCGAATGCGTCGGCGACGACGTGCCTTACGGCGAGCTGACCTCGTTTCCGCGCGCCGTGCAGGCGAAGGACGACGAAGTCGTCATCTTCGCCTGGGTGGTCTATGAATCCAGGCAGAGCCGCGACGCTGTCATGGCCAAGGTGATGGCCGATGAACGCTTGAAGATGGACTGGTCGTCAATGCCGTTCGACGGCAAGCGCATGATCTTCGGCGGCTTCCAGCCATTCATCGAATTGTAGGCGCATTGCCATCACTTCGTCATCCTAGGGCGGAGCAAGGAGCGAAGCGACGCGCGCAGACCCTAGGATCCATGCCGTGACGTTAAGGCGTTGAAACGGTTGAAGAATTCTGCTCCGCCGCACCTTTCGACAAAGGTCACGGCATGGATCCTCGGGTCTTCGCGACGCCGCTCCGCGGCTGCTCCGCCCGTGGATGACGAAGCTGAGAGGGCTTCGGCCAACCGGAGAACAGTGTGCTAATTCAGCCTATCGAGCAGCGGCTTCAGCCTATCGCCATAGCGCTTCCACAGATCGACCGAGCCTTGATACATCGGCTGGCGCACCTGCGCGGCGGACGCCGTCCGCACGGGGCGGTCGGTTTCGTGGAAAGACAGCACCTTGTCGTCCCAGGGCAGGCCGAGATGCGCCATCAGCGCCCTTGTCTGCCCCTCCTGGTCGGTGACGAAATCCTCATAGCGCACATCGTGCACGACGCCCGGCAGCACCTTGTGCCAATGCGCCATGATGTCCGTATAGAGGTTATAGAAATCGGCGAGCTCGCCGAGATCGTAGCCGTAGCGGTGGCTGTCGCCGCGGAAATGCACCTTGAAGATCGACAGGCACGTGGCGGCCGCGTCGCGCGCGCAGTGCACGATCTTCGCCTTCGGCAGCATCATGTGAAGGAAGCCGACCAGAAGGAAGTTGCCCGGCATCTTGTCGGTGACATGCCGGAAGCCCGGATAGCGGCTGTGCAGCATATCGAGATAGGCTTGGCCCGCCTCGGCGAAGGCCTTGTCCGGCATGCCGGCTATCCCCCGGGGAAAGCCGCCAGGCATGTTCATCGGAAACTGCTTGCCGACCGCCGTCTTCAGGATGCTGAGCTCGCCCGCGCCAAAGACTTGGGGATGGCTGGCGATGATCTGCTCGACCAGCGTCGTGCCGGAGCGCGGCATGCCGACGACGAAGATCGGCGTATCGTCGGCAATGTCGCTCGGCTTGTGTTTCTCGAAGAAGGCCTCGTCGAAGACCGCCTTCATGGCCTCGAACTCGTCGCGCGTCCTCACCGGATCGTAGTCGATGCCCTTGCGGCGGATCGCGTTGCCCTCTGCGAAATAGTCGAAGGCGCGGCCATAGTCCTTCAGATCGTCATTGGCCTTGCCGAGGCCGAAGGAAAGCTGCATGCGCGCAAGGCTGTCCTTTGGCGCCTTGGCATGCTCGGCTTCCATCCCCGCAAGCTCGGGGTCGCGCTCAGTCTGGCGCTTGATCTGCGTCAGCAAAAGCCAGGCCTTTGCCATGGCGGGAGCGATCGCAACCGCCTGGCGGGCAAGATCGGCGGCCTCGGCGAGCTTGCCCTTCTCCATCATGGCGACGCCGAGCCCATAGAGCAGCTCCGCATCCTTGGGCCGGATCGACAGCGACTCGCGGAAGAGAGCAATCGCCTCGTCCAGCCGCCCGGCTTCCTGCAGCGTTTCGGCAAGGCCGATGCGGGCGCGGACATGGAACGGGTTGCGGCCGATCGTGCCGCGGTAGATCTCCTCGGCGCCCTCGAACTGGCCGAGCTGCTTCAGCGACGACCCGAGATTGTCACGCGCCGCCAATTGGTCCGGACGGATGTCCACCGCGCCACGGAAGAAATCGACAGCGGCGGCGATACGGCCGAGGTCGCGCATCACCGTGCCCATATTGTTGAGGAAATCGGCATTCCGGGGCTGCAGCGTCACCGACTGCTCGATGAGATCGAGCCCTTCCTCGCTGCGGCCGGTCTGATGCAGCAGGAGTCCGAGGAAATGCAGTGCGGCGGCGTGGTTCGGCTGCTGCCCCAGCACCCGCCGGTAGAGCGACTCCGCCTCCTGGCGGCGCCCCGTCTGGTGCAGTTGCAGCGCCTTTTGCACATAAGGATCGAGCGGGCTCGCCGAACCGGCCTTGCCACTCGCGCCCGCCGCACTTCTCTGATCTCTGTTAATGGGAAACCTGCCGTGTTTGTCCGCCCGCCGGACCTAAGCCAAGCGGACGGGAGATTCAAGGGTATGGGTAGCGCTCCGGTGGATTGCCCGCAACGCGGAATGCAAACCCGACCTTGCTAGCACGGCCCGTCGCCGATGATGCGGTAGTCCGCCGCGCGGGCCTCGCATGCATTCGGGAAGGTACGCACCTCGCCGTAGCGCCTGGCGCAAACCGGAGCGTATTCGCGGGTGCAGAAGGTCTGCTCGCCGCCTCCAGCGCCGCTGCCACCGCCACCATCCCGGCAAGGACCTTCGCGCACGAT
Source organism: Mesorhizobium sp. M1E.F.Ca.ET.045.02.1.1 (assembly GCF_003952485.1). NCBI lineage: Bacteria > Pseudomonadati > Pseudomonadota > Alphaproteobacteria > Hyphomicrobiales > Phyllobacteriaceae > Mesorhizobium > Mesorhizobium sp. M1E.F.Ca.ET.045.02.1.1. The sequence goes on along the minus strand of NZ_CP034447.1, from coordinate 3,510,425 downwards.
GCGATACCCTGCCCTCTCGGCCAGGCAGGCATTGGCGAAGGTCTGGCGGTCGCCGCCGCGGCGCGCGCAGACCGGCTCGTACTGCATGGTGCAGAGTTGCGGATGCGGCCTTGACGGGCGTGGACGGGGGCCTTCGTCGACCACCACGGTACAGGCCGCCAGCAATGCCGACAGAAGCAGGGCGACAAAGCCCTGCCGCGAAACGATTGCCGCAAGAAATCGCATGGGTTCCTCTCCGATCCTCGCTGGAGCAATTCCAGGAAAAGTGGAAACGGTTTTCCGTCCGGAATTGGGTAAAAACAAAGAACGGTTCGCCGTTTCCGGAAACGGCGAACCGTTCTAGGCGCGGCCGCGTCTACTCGCGCAATCCTCGCCATTTTGGACCCGAACGCAACCCCGGCTTGTGGATTGTCCTCTTGCCGACCGGCTCCCGCACTGGCCCATGCCTGGCTCTTTTCTGGCCGATGACCGGTCATGACCCCGGGTCTATCGATGCCCTCGCGTTGGGCGCGCCAAGGGCCGCCCGCGGCGCTGTCTTGCAACCATCACGTTTCCGTGTAATAAATTTTGTGTTCGGGCATTTACGACCCGGAGAGCGGCACGTTTTGGACGACCTTTCCCCGATAAGTGTGAATCTCTGACGGCCCCGTATTTCGGCGGGGGGTTTAACCATGCGCGAATGCATGACTGCCGAAGCAACCACCGGGGCTTGCCCAAGGCGCGAAGGCATCGGGCGAGCCATAAGACTGATACGGGTGAAGGAGTTTCCCCAATGGCCCAGACCGGCACCGTAAAGTTCTTCAACGCCACCAAAGGCTTCGGCTTCATCACGCCTGACGGCGGCGCCAAGGATGTGTTCGTCCACATCTCCGCGATCGAGGCCTCCGGCCTGCGCACGCTCGTCGACGGTCAGAAGGTCACCTTCGACGTCGAGCCGGACCGCATGGGCAAGGGCCCGAAGGCGGTCAACCTGCGCGCGGCCTGAGCGGGCAAAGCTGCCTGTGTTCTGCTGATGAACGGCGCGGCAGGATCATGAATGGGCTTCGCAGGAAGCTTGAGTTTTCGAGGGCGCGACGGAACCGTCGCGCCCTTTTTTGTCCGGCAAAATGGCGGGATTGGCAGGCCAAAACTTTCTCTTGCCGATAGCGCTAAAATAAAGGACAAATTTCCTCTCGGGCAGTTTGCCGGCCCGAGACTGACTTGATGGGATCAAAGGAGCTTCCCATGCCGCAGACCGGCACCGTCAAATTCTTCAACCATGCCAAGGGCTTCGGCTTCATCACGCCCGACGATGGCGCGAAGGATGTCTTCGTCCATATTTCGGCCGTGCAGGCGTCGGGCCTTCCCGGTCTTGAGGATGGGCAGAAAGTGACATTCGACACCGAGCCGGACAAGCGCGGCAAGGGTCCGAAGGCCGTCAATCTGTCGATCGGCTAAGCCGGCTCAAGACAGATCCGACGGAGGCTGAGCAGGCGGGACCTCTCCCGCAGAGCTCGGAATTGTGTTCGAGCCGCGAAACCGTTCGCCCAATTCTGTTCAGCCTCCGTTCAGCCACGGTCTCCTATTAACCTTTGCTAAAGCCGACCCCGCATCCCCTGAAAAAATACGCGGGCCGGCGCGAAGGAGACCGAAAATGAACCGATTTCTCAAGACCGCCATCCTGACCGCGGGCATTGCCGCGACCACTTTGGCCACCTTCTCGGCGGCCAATGCCGACGACTGGCGCTGGCGCCACCATCGTCATCATGGCGGCGACGCCCTCGCCGCCGGCGTTGTCGGCCTCGCGGCGGGCGCCCTGATCGGTAGCGCGCTCAGCAACCCCGGGCCGAGATATTACGATCCAGCCTATGATGACGGCTATTATGTCGACCGGCCTGTTCGCCGGTATTACGTTCAGCCGCGCGTCGTCTACGCCGACCGCTATGCCGAGCCGTGGACCCGTGACTGGTACGAGTACTGCTCGGACCGCTACCGCACCTTCAACTCGCGCACCGGCACCTTCACCGGCAATGACGGCGAGCAGCATTTCTGCGTCGCCAACTGACCGGAGCAATTCCAGGAAAAGTGTGAAGCGGTTTTCCGTTCGGAATTGCGTCTAAACAGACTCTTAGGGTTCCCTGCCCCGAGCAAAGCGCCGCCTCTCAGCGGCGCTTTTCTTTTGGAGGCAGGTCAGACCAAAAATGGGTTGGTCCGGCGCTCCTCGCCGAAGCGGCCACCCGGACCGTGGCCGCAGATGAAGCCGATATCGTCGCCGAGCGGCAGAAGCTTCTGCTTTATCGAGGCGATCAGCGCGGCGTGATCGCCTCCGGGCAGATCGGTGCGGCCGATCGAGCCGCGAAACAGCACATCACCGACATGGGCAAACTTGGCCGCGCGGTTGTAGTAGACGACATGGCCCGGCGCATGCCCCGGACAATGCAGCACCTCGAACACATGCTCGCCGAACGAGACCGTATCGCCTTCGCTGAGGAAACGGTCCGGCACGCAATTGCGCACAGGGTCGGTAAGTCCGAAACGTCTGGCCTGGTTCTCGAGATTGGCCAGCAGCGGCCGATCGGCCTCATGCGGACCGATGATGTCGATGCCGAGCGCGTCCTTCAGTTCCATCGCGCCGCCGGCGTGGTCGATGTGGCCATGCGTGATCCAGATCGCCTGCGCCGTGATGGCGTTGTCCTTGAGAACCGCCAGTATCTTGTCGATATCGCCGCCGGGATCGACGACGACACCGTTCCTGTCGTCCATGTCGAAGAGGATGGTGCAGTTCTGCTGGAAGGGCGTGACCGGCACGATGCCGGCATTGAGTTGACCCATGTCTTTCCTTTCGAAGTGTCGCCCTGATGTAGACAGCGCGGCGAGCGGCGTCCACCGTCCAGCCGGAGCTAGTGGTGAAAGTCTGACGCTTGGTACCCGAGACAGACTTCCGTTTTGGGTGGTTTCTTGTCGTACGTCTAATTGACCGGAACGAGCAACCAGCGCCATGTTCAGAGCCACGCCGCTACAAACGTGAACGTCTCATCTCAACCCTTTAGTGACGTTCCGATCGAACCGGACGAGCGTCGTCTTGGGCGCGGCAACGAGCCAAGCAATTTGGATCGAGTCGACGCAAACTACTGTCGGAGCCGAAGGTAGGCGATGCGAGCTCAACGGCCCAACGTGCCTAGCTCCCTTTGTGCGGCGACGAGGTCGACGATTGGATATCTTGTGTCAAATGCTTGGACTACCGCTTGCAGACCCGTCGCCGCCTCATGGACACGACCTTGTCGTGCCAGAACTGGTGCCAGTTGCGTTGTGGCGCGAAGCTCGAAGAGTCTCGCTTGCTGCCGACGGGCAGTAGCAATCGCTGTTTCGAATAGGCGCGCGGCACCCGCCAGGTCACCTCTGCCCGCGGCGATTTGGCCACGAAGCCGGATGCATTCTGCAAGGTAACTCGCTTCGTCTGTATCGAAAACGAGGGAATTGACATCATCAAGCATCTGCGATGCCTCTTCGATGCGACCGGCCCGCAGGAGTAGATCACAAAGCGCGCATGTTTTCTCAGGGGTATGAAATACGACGCCCTGCGCACGCCAAAGAACCATGCTCTCTCGGACGTCATCGATACCGGCGTCCAGTTCTCCTAGATGCGAGCGGGCATGGCCACGCCACCTAATGCCGCTGCTTCGACGCGCCGTGTAGCCATGACGCTCGCAAATCTCGACGATCTTCCTAGCGTTATCGAGTAGTTCCTCGTATTGACCGAGCAGCGCGCACAATTGGCACTGCACGAGAAGATGCCACGCGAGGTCGAAAGGCTTATCGAGCTGGTCAAAGTTGCGCATCAGGCGCTCTTTCTCTTCGACTGCAGCATCAAAGAAACCCAATATGATCAGCGATTCGCTGAAATATGCTTGGGCAGAGACACGTTGATCCGCACCGGCGAACGAAATACGATGACTTGGGTCAACCCGATCAATCAGATCTAAGGCCTTGCGCAAGGCCTCCGCTGCCAGCGGCTCTTCTCCCCGGTTGGAATGAGCGATCCCCTTTGTTGCCCAAAGACCACTCAGATGGGCCGTTGGAAGGAGATCGGCACAGTTTGCGAGCTGCTCTTCGGCCAGGGTCAGGTAATCTTGATTGCGCCCAGCGGCATAAAAAAATGGAGCGAGTGAAAGTGCAACGTCACATTGCAGTTCGACCGATGCAGTCTTCGCGGCTGCAAGACGTGCATCTTCAAGCGTCTTCCCAAGGCGCTCAGAACGATACCCTTCTGCCTGCATCAAGGCATTGGCCATCGCAAGGTGGAGACGTGTCACCCGTTCGGCGCCGCCGGAGACGTCGCCAAGTCTCCTGCTGCAGTCAATAGCACTGGCAAAGTGCGACACGGCTTCCCGAGTAGCCGCTCTGGCCAGGGCGGCCCCTCCCGCCTTTTGCCAGTGATCGACCGCGCCCGCCCAATCCCCCGCTTCCTGAAGATGGTGCGCGAGGAACTCGGGTTGCGCTTCGGTGATCTCGGGCCACTTTTCCTCCAGCACGTCTGCGACCCGCTTGTGTAGCTCCTGGCGCTTGGCGCGCAGCAGCGTGCCATACGCTGCATCCTGAACGAGCGCATGCTTGAAGAGATAAGTGGCCAGTGGGCGCGTTCCGCGGCAGAACACCAGACCGGCGCCGACGAGTTGATCCAGCGCGCCGTTTAGCTCAGCGGCGTTCCGCTGTGCGACCGCTGCCAGCAATTCGTAGGAGAACTCCCGGCCGAGAACCGCGCCGACCTGTGCGACCTCCTTAACGGCTGAGCCGAGGCGATCGAGCCGCGCCATCAGCGAGGCATGCAGCGTGGCGGGTACGTTCAACGCCGTCGCAGCAGCTCTTGCGAGCACTGTCCTCGCGTTACGGCCCTCCAACACCGCCTTGGTCAGCTCCTCGACGAACAGTGGCACCCCATCCGTGCGCTCGATGATCTCCGCGACAATGTCGCTCGGCAGCTCTCCGGTGCCGACGACCCGCTGGACCAGCGAGGCGCCTTCACGACGGTCGAGCCGATTGAGGACAAGAACCGTGACGTGCGCCTGCCCAGTCCACGGCGGTTGAAACTCGGGGCGAAAGGTGAGGAGAAGGAGCACTGGCAGGCGCGGCACCCGTTCGATGACCAGCTCGAGCAGCTCGCGCGAGCTGGGGTCGATCCAGTGTACATCCTCGAAGAGCATCAGCACCGGACCTCGTCCCGCCAAGTCTTCGAGCTGCCGGAGCAGCGCATCGAAGATTTTCTCTTTCTTCCGCTGGGGCGTCAGTTGGAGAGGCGGGAAGCGGCCTTCGGTCGGCAACGACAGCAGTTCGGCCAGCTGGGACACGTCCTCCGGCGAGGCCGGGGCAAGCAGGACCGCAAGCTTTTCCAGCTTCCTCTCAGGCGGGTCGTCGCGCTCCAACCCGGCGGCACGTTCCAGCTGCGCAATGATCGGGTGGAGCGCGCTGTCTTGATGATGCGGCGAACAGAAATAGCGCAAGCGGGTGTGCGGCTCATTCTGGATCCGCTCCTGCAAGGTGACGGTGAGGCGCGACTTTCCGATGCCGGGCTCGCCGGAGAGCAGTACCACGCGACCTTCACCACTTTTCGCGCGATGCCAGTGGCGCTGCAGCAGGTCGACCTCTTCCTCACGCCCCACCAGCGGCGTGGGCGCCGCCCCGTGCAGCGCCTCGAACCGGCTTTCGATGCTACTCTCGCCAACCACTTGATAGGCGTGGATCGGCTCCGGAAAACCTTTCACCTCGACTGCGCCAAGATCGCGGTATTCGAAAAGATCGCCGACCAGATGCCGCGTTTGCCGCCCGATCACGACCGAGTCGGGTTCAGCAAGAACTTGCAGTCTGGCGGCAAGGTTCGGCGTCTCGCCCACGACGCCGCGCTCCTGCCCTTCGCCTGAACTGATCAGATCGCCGACGATCACCTGACCGGTGGCGATGCCGACGCGAATCCGCAATGGCTCGGACTGCTGAAGCAGCCTGACAGCACCGACGAGCGCAAGGCCCGCCCGCACCGCCTGTTCCGCGTCGTTCTCGTGCGCCTGCGGGTAACCGAAATACACCAACACGCCATCGCCCATGTACTTGGCGACGAAGCCGCCGAAGCGCGCGACCGTATCGGCGACACAGCGGTGATACGCTCCGATGATGTCACGCAGGTCCTCGGGATCCAGACGTGTCGCCAGCGCCGTCGAGCCGACGAGATCAGCGAACATGACGGTCAGCTGTCGGCGCTCGGCGATGGGCTCCGCCGCGTTGGGTTGAACCGACCTCGAGCTGTTTGTGGACGCCTCCAGTTCCACGATTGCTTTGAGGAGCCGCTTGCGATGACCGAGCAGTATACCCAGCTTCTCTAGGTCGGCCTCGGTCAACTCGGTCAGAACTTCAGCGTCAATGGCGTTGTCGCGAAACGTCTGCTCGTATTGTTCCAGCCCGAGAAGTCGCAACCAAGCGGCAATGTCCACGACACCTTCTCCAAACACTGAATTCGGCCCGCCGCGTCATATTAGCTCAGACGCATGGGAATTGCTTCAGACTCGGAAGACGAAGGTTCGCTCGGGAGAGTGGTGGATTGGCCGCGTCCGCCATTCTCATCGCGGCGCGATGACGGCCTGTGGACGCGAGGCGGACGATACGCTCCCAATGAACAATCATCAGCTTTGGGTGACGACTTTTCCTTGGGGTCGAAACCGGTATTTCGACTCCGGTACCAAGCGTCAGATTTTCACCACTAGAGCAATTCCAGGAAAAGTGTGAAACGGTTTTCCGTCCGGAATTGCGTCAATACAACAAGATAGGGCGGTTTGCCGTTTCCGTGAAACGGTGAACCGCCCTGGCGATCCTCGAAAGAAATGGGCGGCCGTAGCCGCCAGAAAATGATTGAAAAAGAATGGGCGGCCGCAGCCGCCAGAAAATGATTGAAAAAGAATGGGCGGCCGCAGCCGCCCATGGCGCAGGCTCGAAAGGTGCCTGACCTATTTCTTCATCGCACCCATGACCGCGCCGATGATGGCGGTCAGGATGGCGCCGCCGCCGGCGCCGCCGACGATGTTCTGTACGTTCAGCGCGCTGCCCAGTCCGCCCGCTGCCGCCGCGGCCGCCGCCGGATCGACCGTGCCGCCGCCGAGCAGGCTGCCGAGAATGGCCGCGCCGCCGACGCCGCCGATGGCGCCACCGAGGATTTTGGGAAGCTGACCCAGTGCCGCCTGTTTCAACGCCGCGCCGACGGCCTGACCGCCGATGACACCCGTAATGACCTGAATAACGATAGCGACGAGCGTGTTCGTATCCATGTACCTAGTCCCTCCATAGCCGCCAGCCTCCTCGGGCCGACGCCATCATGAGACGCCTAATTGCTCCAAAGTCAAATGCGCGGCCGCTTAAATAAAAGGGGCGGCCCGAAAACCGCCCCTATAGGACAAAAAAGCTGTGACTATCGCTATTCTGCGGCGATGGCATGCTTTGGTTGCACTGCAGCAGAATAGTCATTCATCAAGGTCTTTGCGATCTCGCCGACCTCGAATCGGTACGGACCGATCTCCGAAACCGGCGTGACTTCGGCGGCCGTGCCGGTGAGGAAGCACTGCTCGAAGCCTTCGAGATCTTCCGGCATGATGGCGCGCTCGATCACCTCGAAACCACGGTCCTTGGCCAGGCCGATCACCGTGCGGCGGGTGATGCCGTCGAGGAAACAATCGGGCGTGGGCGTATGGACCTTGCCGTCCTTGACGAAGAAGATGTTGGCGCCGGTGGCTTCCGCCACCTGGCCGCGCCAGTCGAGCATCATGGCGTCTGCGCAGCCCTTGGCCTCGGCGGCGTGCTTGGACAGCGTGCAGATCATGTAGAGGCCGGCCGCCTTGGACTTGGACGGCGCGGTGCGCGGGTCGGGCCGGCGCCATTCGGCGACGTCGAGGCGGATGCCCTTCAGCTTTTGCGCGGGATCGAAATAGCTCGGCCATTGCCAGATGGCGATGGCACAGTTGATGCGGTTGTTCTGCGCCGAGACGCCCATCTGCTCGCTGCCGCGCCAGGCGATCGGACGCACATAGGCGTCCTGGAAACCCTGCTTCTTCAGGAGCGTGCGGCAGGCCTCGTCGATCTCCGCGACCGAAAAGGGGATCTTGAAGCCGAGCAGGCGCGCCGATTCATGCAGGCGCTCATTGTGCTCGGTCAGCTTGAAGATCTGGCCGCCATAGGCGCGCTCGCCCTCGAAGACGGCGCTGGCATAATGCAGGCCGTGGGTCAAAACATGGATCTTGGCGTCGGCCCATTTGACGAACTCGCCGTTCATCCAGATGAAACCGTCCAGTTGATCGAAAGGAACGGATGCCATGGAAACCTCCCGCGGGCGGGCGCCCGCAAATCGTTGCGTCATATAGCGTTCGCGTCAGCCGCGCATGGGGTCTGAACCGCCGCCAGTGCTTGGAAGCGTAGGCGGATATTTAATTCATGGCAAACTTAGGAAGTTCCGGAAAAACGGCTTCCGCTTGCCTTTTCGTTCGCAATCCGCCGAAAAGCTTGTCAAAAATTATCATTGCCGGGAAATTACGTCAACAGTACTGACATAATCCCGCTTTGCATGGAGAAATGATGACGGATCGAAGCCCCGCAGCCGGAAAACCGATCAGGACGGCGATCACCGATGAGGACGGCATCGATTTTGCCATCATCGAGTTGTTTTTCTTCGCCTATCGCGACTTCACCTCCGATCCCGACCAGATCCTTGCCGATTACGGCTTCGGCCGCGCCCATCATCGCGTGCTGCATTTCGTCAATCGCAGGCCTGGGTTGACGGTTGCCGAACTGCTCGATGTGCTGAAGATCACCAAGCAGAGCCTGGCGCGGGTATTGAAGCAGTTGATCGACACCGACCATATCGTGCAGTTGCAAGGTCCGCGCGACCGCCGGCAACGCGAACTCTACCCGACGGCCAAGGGCCGCGCGTTGGCACTGGCGCTGGCACGGCCACAGTCGCGCCGCATCCGTGCTGCATTGGAGGATTCCGGAGCCGCCGGACGTGCCTCGATCGAACGTTTCCTGGAGGCGATGGTCGATCCGGAACTAAGAGCGCAGATCAACATTGTGCCTGCGCAAACATCGGGGAAAAGAAATGGAGACCACTGAAAAGGTTGATCATCCGGCAATGCCCGACGATGACGCGCCGCATCTGCTGGTGGTCGATGACGACACCCGCATCCGCAATCTGCTCAAGCAATACCTGTCCGAGAATGGCTTTCGCGTCACCGTCGCCGGTAATTCCAGCGAGGCGCGGCGCAAGCTCGCGGGGCTCGACTTCGACCTGCTGGTGCTCGATGTCATGATGCCTGGCGAAACCGGCGTCGACCTCACCAAGGCGCTGCGCGCCGAGAAGAACGTGCCGATCCTGATGCTGACGGCGCTGTCGGAAACCGACAGCCGCATCACCGGGCTGGAGGCCGGCGCCGACGACTATCTGCCGAAGCCCTTCGACCCGCGTGAGCTCATCCTGCGCATCAACAATATCCTGCGCCGCGGCGGGCCGGCGGCAACGCCGAAGGTCGAGCAGCTCGTCTTCGGCCCCTACACGTTCCAGATCGCCAAGCGCGAACTGAAGCGTGGCGGCGAGGCGCTGAAGCTGACCGACCGCGAGCAGGAGATCCTGGCAATCTTCGCCGCGCGCGCGGGCGAGACAATACCTCGCCATGAGCTCGTCGGCGATGAATCGGATGTCGGCGAGCGGACCATCGATGTCCAGATCAACCGGCTGCGCCGCAAGATCGAACGCGATCCGTCCAACCCGGTGTGGCTGCAGACAGTGCGCGGTATTGGGTATCGGCTCAGCGTGGAATAAACTGTTCCAGTGCGTGTCGCCCTAAAGTGGGCAGCGGTTTTGGGATACGACATGCACCAAAGAAGCGAAGCGCGCCAGGTAGGGCGCGCTTGCGGCCCTTTGCTGAACGGCCATCGACGAGCGGAAGGGCGAATGGCGACCACGCAACTGGAAAAGAAGGATGGCGGCATCGGCGATCTCGCGATGCGGACGCTGAAGGCGATGCCGCGCGCCTGGAACCGGTTCTGGCGCCTGGTCGCGCTCTACATGCCGAAGCGGCTCTATGCCCGCTCCCTCATCATCGTCATCGCGCCGATGATCCTTCTCCAGTCGGTCGTCGCCTTCGTCTTCATGGAGCGCCACTGGCAGACGGTCACCCAGCGCCTGTCGCAGGCGACCATCGCCGACATCGCCGCCATCATCGACATGATGGAGACCTACCCGCACGACGCCGATTACGCCAATGTCATCCGCATCGCTCAGGACCGCATGCAGCTCAAGGTCGATCTGCTCCCGCCCGATCCGCTGCCGCCCCCCGGGCCGAAGCCGTTCTTCTCCATCCTCGACACGGCCCTGTCGTCGGAGATCACCAGGCAGATCAACCGCCCCTTCTGGATCGACACGGTCGGCAACTCCAACGTCGTCGAGGTTCGCGTCCAGCTCGAAGGCAAGGTCTTGCGCGTCTTCGTGCGCCGCAGCCAGGCCTACGCCTCGAACACCCATATCTTCCTGATCTGGATGGTCGGCACCTCGCTGGTGCTGTTGATGATCGCCATTCCCTTCCTGCGCAACCAGATAAGGCCGATCCTGACGCTCGCCGAGGCTGCTGAGAGCTTCGGCAAGGGCCGGCCGATGCCGCGCGATTTCCGTCCGCGCGGCGCGGAGGAAGTGCGCCGCGCCGGCTTCGCCTTCATCCAGATGCGCGAGCGCATCGAGCGCCAGATCGAACAGCGCACCGCCATGCTGACCGGCGTCAGCCACGATCTTCGAACCATCCTCACCCGCTTCAAGCTGCAGTTGGCGCTGGCCGGCGGCAAGGCCGAGACCAAGGCCGCGCTCAACCAGGATATCGACGACATGCAGTCGATGCTGGAAGGTTATCTTGCCTTTGCCCGCGGCGAGGCTGCTGAAGACACCGGCCGCTTTGATCTTGAGACCTATTTACAGAAGCTTGGCGAGGAAGCGCAGCTGCGCAAATGCAAGCTGTCCACGACCTTGACCGGCGATCCGGCCGTGCATGTGCGGCCGAACGCCTTTGCCAGGCTGCTGTCCAACGTCATCGGCAACGCCTTCCGCTATGCCAAGACCGTAAAGGTCGATGCCAACCACGGCCGCGGCTCGCTCACCGTCACCATCGACGACGACGGCCCGGGCATCGCGCCCGACAAGCGCGAAGAAGTGTTCAAGCCATTCCTGCGGCTCGACGAGGCGCGCAACCTCGATGCCAGCGGCACCGGCCTCGGCCTGTCGATCGCCCGCGATATCGCCCGCAGCCATGGCGGCGACATCAGCCTCGAAGACAGCCCGCTCGGCGGCCTGCGCGCCGTGATCAAGGTTCCAGCCTAGATCGGAGCATGATCCCGTAAAGTGGAACCCGGTTTTCGGGTTAGATCATGCTCAATCAAAATTGCGGGTTCATCCGCCCGTCATGAAATCATGGTCAAGAGCGCGCATGAAGCGTGCGACCCTTACCGATTCGGCACTGCCGCCCCGCTTCGATCCCGCGCCTGCTAGGGTGCGCTGGAGCGAAGCGCGAGCCGCTGCCTGGCTGCCGTTTCGCCACCGTGCCGGCGCGCTCATGAATCTCTGCGAAGGATCGTCATGCGCATCCTGATGGTCACCGATGCATGGCGGCCGCAGATCAACGGCGTGGTCCACACGCTGGAGCGGCTTGCCGAGACGCTGAAATCCTTCGACGTTGAGGTCGATTTCCTGACGCCGAACATCTTCCGCACCTTGCCGCTGCCGACCTATCCGGACATTCGGCTGGCGTTGACAACTCCCGGCCATGTCGCGCGGCTGATCGATGCACGCAAGGCTGACCACATCCACATCGTCACCGAAGGGCCTCTGGGTATCATGGCGCGCCGCTACTGCCGCAAGGCCGGCCGCCCCTTCACCACCAGCTACCACACGCGTTTTCCCGAATATCTCAGCGCCCGCCTGCCGGTGCCGGAGGGCTGGGCCTATAACTGGCTGCGCGACTTCCACAATTCCGGACAGGGCACGCTTGTCGCCACCCAATCGCTTTCGGACGACCTCGCAGCGCGCGGCTTCAACAAGCTGCGCCCCTGGACGCGCGGCGTCGACACCGATCATTTCCGGCCGGACAAGCGCAAGGACACGAGCTTCCCCCACCCCGTCTTCCTCTGCGTTGGCCGCGTCGCGATCGAAAAGAACCTGACGGCCTTCCTTGATCTCGATCTTCCCGGCAGCAAGGTGGTCGTCGGTGAAGGGCCGGAGCTGGCGAAGCTCAAGGCCCGCTATCCAATGGTGCATTTCCTCGGTCATCGCCCGAACGACGAGCTGGCGGAAATCTACGCATCGGCCGACGTCTTCGTCTTTCCAAGCCGCACCGACACCTTCGGCAACGTCATCATCGAGGCTTTGGCCAGCGGCACGCCGGTGGCCGCCTACCCGGTGACCGGACCGATCGATATCGTTGGTGACGGCGGCGGCGGAGCCGTGTCCGAGGACCTAGGCGAGGCCGCGCTCAAGGCGCTTCAGATCGACCGCGCTGAGGCGCGCCAGCGCGCCATGCGCTACAGCTGGAAGGCCTGCGCCGAAATGTTCCTCGACGCCGTCGAGGAAGCGTTGGGGATGCCGCGCAAGCTGGCCGCCTGATAGGGCCCCTTCACATACCTGTGCCGCCGGCGACGTTTCCCTTAAATCAATCCCACTGCCTCTTTGAGTCTTTTGTACACCAATACCGATGATTTCATTTTCAATTTGGGGGCCGAAGGTTTAGATTTTCTCCGCTTTACACCGTCTCTAGATGGAGCTGCGCTTGCCTGCCCTCCTTGCAATTAATAATTTTCGTTGGAAGGTGGCGGCGCTTTTAATAGCATCTTTGATTTATTTTATTGCCTATTCCATTCGCACCAATCACTGGCTATTGTTGATTTTGCCTGTTTTAGTGATATTGATTTGCATGATATCTACTTGGGACAAGAGGGGGAATTTTAAAAACCTGGTTATGTCTTTTGTATATCAGATAATATCTTACTTAATTCTCGGGATTGGCATTCTTGCGGATGAAAGAAGTCTCTTTATAATATTGTTTTCGTCAGTTTTATATATTTTTGGCGACACAGAAAGGATACGGAAGCCTAGCTAGGTAACACGCCGCCTAGCGAGAGCTTGCGCTATAGTTAATTGCAGTGCATTATTCTGCATGTGTAGTTCGCTGCGGGATTGACGCCGATGTCAACGCTGGACGAGTTGCCTGCCGTATTGCCAACGCGTCGCCTCTTGCGCATCGGCAAGACCGTTGCGAGGGTGCTCGGCTATTGCCGTGCGAATGCCTGGCCGCTCTTCGTGGCCGCCTGGTTTCCCTGCTTTCTGACGGCGCTCTGTCTGGCGGCGCTTGCGCTTGTTCTTTTTGCCGATCCGGAGCAGGTGCCCGCCTGGCTTCTATCGCGTGGCTTTGACTCCAGGACTTGGCTTTCCGCGATTGTTGCCGCGCCGTTCTCAGCGATGGTCTTTGCATTCGTTCTGGATCACATGGCAAACGCGCCCGAGCATGGCCGTGTCGTTGTTCGGCGCGGCATTGAAAGTACTAGACGCTTCGCTATCCCGGGCATACGCTTTGAGCTTAGCCAGCGGATTCTCTTGGCTGCGTTGCTTCTCGCGGCCGTCCAGCTTCTTAGCGGCTTTGCGGTCGCCGGCGAGCACAGACTGCTCGTCGCCGGCCTGCTGGCCACACATGACCTGCCGCTCAGTCCTGAGGACATCACGCCCTGGGTGTCGGCGATGGGAGTCTTCAACCTGTTCGCGGGCGGTTTCGTGCTTGCCTGGACATATCTGTTTGTCGGCGATTTTCTCTGGACGGGATCGTTTGATCCAATCGGGTGCTGGCGTGCGCTCCACGGCAATCACCTGCGTTTCGTCGCCATAATGCTCATCGTTCTCGCAATAGTTGCCATGCTCAAATATGGGCTGGTCCTGGCCGCAGGCCTGATCCTGATCCCCGCGGATGCCGCGCCGCCTTCCTTCTTGAGCCTCATGCTGTTGCATTTCGGACTCGCCTGGCCGTTCGACGTCCTCCATCTGGTGCTCTCAGCCGCAACGGTCGGAACCATTTTGGGCGCATTTCGGCCCGCAGCCATCGCCTCAATCCGGCCGGCTGCAGCGGCGCTATGATGCGCCTGCCCGGGCCTCCTGGCGGCGCTGCGCTCGGCGAGGTCGAGTTTGATCAATCCGCCGGCTGCAGCGCAGACAACTGCGGATGACGGCAGCCTGCTCGCCAATTTTAGAACAGTCGCCCGCCGTCCGGGACCTTGCGCTCGATGGCGCCGAGCACCACGGCTCCTTCCTCGTCGGGAAAGCCCAGCGTCAGCACTTCCGACATGAAGGGGCCAATCTGGCGCGGCGGAAAATTCACCACCGCGAAGACCTGCCGGCCGATCAGCGTTTCCGGAGCGTAGTATTTGGTGATCTGGGCCGATGACTTCTTCACCCCGATGGCCGGGCCGAAATCGATCTTCAGCTTGAACGCCGGCTTGCGCGCCTCCGGAAATGGCTCGGCCTCGACGATCGTGCCGGCACGGATATCGACACGGTCGAAATCGGCGAAGCTGATCTCGGGCTTGCGCCCGCTGCTGGAACTCATCGCTGGCGTCTGCTTGGTTCAGGCGTTTCCGTGGGTCTCGAAGAGCACGCTGGACAGCGCGTCCTTGGCCGATGTACCGGACCAGACGACGAACTGGAAGGCCTGGAAATAGCATTCGCAGGCCTCGAGCGCCGAGGACAGCAGCACCTCGACCTGCTGGCTCGACGGCTCGACCCCACCGGCAAGCAGCAGCGACTGCCTGAACATGATCGCGCCCTCCTGCTCCCACAGGTCGAAATGGCCGAACAGCATTTGTTCGTTGATGAGCGACAACAGCCGCATCACTTCCAGCGCGCGCGTTTCCGGCACCTTGATGTCGAAGGCGCAGGCCAGATGCAGCGCCTCGAAATCCTCCATCCAGGAGAAGGAGACATGATAGTCGGTCCAACTGCCGGTCACCGAAATCGAGATCTCGTCGTCGCCGGCGCGCTCGAAGGACCAGTCATTGTTGTGGGCCACCTGCTCGATGACATCCACCGGGTGGATTTCGC
Organism: Mesorhizobium sp. M1E.F.Ca.ET.045.02.1.1; assembly: GCF_003952485.1. Lineage (NCBI taxonomy): Bacteria > Pseudomonadati > Pseudomonadota > Alphaproteobacteria > Hyphomicrobiales > Phyllobacteriaceae > Mesorhizobium > Mesorhizobium sp. M1E.F.Ca.ET.045.02.1.1. The sequence goes on along the minus strand of NZ_CP034447.1, from coordinate 3,495,301 downwards.
GGGAGAATTCGAGTTCGAGAAGTTCCATGGAATGCTTCCTGTGTTCAGGGGAGCGCCACACGCTCCGCGGGGCACACACGACGAACAATCTTGTCTAGAACTCGGACGGCCAGGAACTTCTCAAACGCAAAGACTCCAGACCGGACCCCACCGCCCGGCGCATGATCCCTGCTCCGAATCATGCAACAAATTCAGTCTATTGATCGGGAGTCGCGTGAACAGCCCAATTTTTCGCACTGCGTCATTCGCATGTGGAAAGGCGCTGTCAAAAAGATTCATGCAATGCCGGTAAGCGATTCACGGCAAAGCGATTTTCCGGATCGCGCTTTGTGGAAAAGTTTAGCGATTATTTTTTTGATCTGGGCTTCGCCGCGGCCGCCGGTGCGGTCTGCCCGGTCAGTTCGGCGAGCTTGGCCTCGAGCGCCTCGACGCGCGCCGCAAGCTGGATGCTGTCTTCCCTCGCCTTGACAGCCATCTCGCGCGCGGCCTCGAACTCTTCACGCTGAACCACTTCCATGGAGTTGAGCAGGCGCTCGGCCTGGCTGCGGAAGGCGGTCTCCATCTCGCGCCGAACGCCCTGGGCGGCCCCCGCTGCATCCGTCATCAGCTTGGCGAATTCGTCGAGAATGCGGTTCGGTCCGTTCGACATGGCAAATCCTCGCTTGCTGATTTTTCACGTAGTGGCGAGCGGCGCGGAATGCAAGCGCATCCGATGCGGACTTGCTATTCCTGCTAGCTGGCCATTCCAATAACTATTATTATAGAGTGAACCCTCTCAAAGGAGGCCGTCATGGCGATCAGTGCAGACCTGGGGCACCGGCTGGAAGATGTTGTGAACCGGCTCGTCAGCACCGGCCGCTACAATTCGAAAAGCGAGGTATTGCGCGAAGGCGTTCGCCTCGTCGAGGAGCGAGAGAAGCGCCTTGCCACCCTCGATGCGGCACTCGCCAAAGGCATTTCGGATGCCGACGCAGGCAGGTCGACGCCAGCAGAGGAAGTGTTCGACCGTCTTGAGGCGAAATACAGGGCGATTGCAGAGAAGGGCAAGTGAGGCCGCTAACCTTCACTGATCAGGCCAAAGCGGACCTTGAGGCCATAGCCAACCACATCGGGCTCGACAATCCACTTCGCGCGGTGACCTTCATCCAGGACCTGCGCGACGACTGCTTGCGATTGCGGACCATGCCGGAGCGGCATCCAGTCGTGGAACGATACCGGTCGTCGGGCGTCCGTCGGCGCGTTCACGGCCGCTATCTGATCTTCTATCGCGTCAGCACAGGCGCGGTGGAAATCCTGCATGTCCTGCACGGCGCGATGGACTTTGAGAATATTCTATTCCCCGAGGATTGAGGTCGCGGCAGCCGCCTTGACCCCGCCAAAACCCTGCCGCATGGTCCGCGCCCGATAGACGACCGCAACCGGGAGACCCCAGTTTGAGCGAATATTTCCTGCTGCCACTGGCCTCTCTGCCCTTCCCCAACATCGATCCGGTCATCATCCATATCGGACCGCTGGCGGTGCATTGGTATGGCGTCGGCTACATCGTCGGCATCCTCTTTGCCTGGTGGTACGCAAAGCGGCTCGTCACCAACGCCAGCCTTTGGCCGGACGGCAAGCTGCCGATGAAGCCCGAGGACCTCGACGATTTCATCGTCTGGGCAGCGATCGGCGTGGTGCTCGGCGGGCGGACCGGCTATGTGCTTTTCTACGATCTTGCGCGCTACATCGCGCATCCGCTCGACATCTTTGCCGTCTGGGAGGGCGGCATGTCGTTTCATGGCGGGCTGCTCGGCGTCATCCTCGCCATGACCTTGTTCTCGCTCAAGCGCGGCATCCACACTTGGACGCTGTTCGACGTCGTCGCGGCTGGCGTGCCGGTCGGCCTCGGACTGGTGCGCGTCGCCAATTTCATCAATTCTGAGCTCTGGGGGCGACCGTCGGATGTGCCCTGGGCGATCGAATTCCCCAATGGCGGCCCGTTTACCCGGCATCCCAGCCAGCTCTATGAGGCGCTGCTTGAAGGCCTCGTGCTGTTCCTGGTGCTGCGCTTCCTCACCCATTCTCGGCTGAAGCTGAGAACGCCGCGTTTCGTCGGCGGCGCCTTCATCTGCGGCTATGGTTTGTCGCGCATCTTCGTCGAGCTCTTCCGCGAGCCCGACCAGCAGCTCGGCTACCTGCTCGGCACCAACTGGCTGACCATGGGTATGATCCTGTCCTCGCCGATGGTGCTCGCCGGCATCTGGGCCATGGCGACTGCGAAGCCGATGACGCAGCCGCAGGCAGCATGACCCGCCTGAAGGACCGCATCGTCGACCTGATCGGCGCCGTGGGGCCGATCCCGGTCAGCGAATACATGGCGCTCTGCCTGTTCGACCCCAAGGACGGCTATTACACGACGCGCGAGCCCTTCGGCCCTGCCGGCGACTTCGTCACCGCGCCCGAGATCAGCCAGATGTTCGGCGAGCTTGTCGCCGTCTGGCTTTACCAGGCCTGGCAGGGCGCCGGCCGGCCGCTTCCCGCCACCTTCGCCGAGATCGGCCCCGGCCGCGGCACACTGATGAAGGACATGCTGCGCACATGGTCGCGGCTCGACCCGGTGCTTGCAGCCGGCGCTTCCTTCGCCATGATCGAGACCAGTCCGCGCCTCATCGAGATCCAGAAAGCGACGCTTGCCAATCAAAATGCAGCCCTGAGCTGGCACCGGACCATCGACACCCTGCCGCACCAGCCGCTCTTCATCGTCGGCAACGAGCTGTTCGACGCGGTGCCGATCCGCCAGTTCGTCCATGTCGGCGCAGGCTGGCGCGAGCGGATGGTCGGCCTCGACGATGCCGACAATCTCCATTTCTTTGCCGGCGCCGGTTCCGTCGACCCGGCGCTGCTGCCGTCGGGCGCGGCGGACGCGCCGCAAGGCGCGATCGCCGAGGTGGCGCCGGCCCGCGCGGCGTTGATGTCGGCGATTGCCGAGCGCATCGCCGGCCGCGGCGGCGCCGGGCTCTTCATCGATTATGGCCATCTTGAGCCCGGCATCGGCGACACATTGCAGGCGCTGCGCAGGCACGATCACGAAGACGTGCTCGCCAATCCCGGCGAGGCCGATCTCACCGCCCATGTGGATTTCGCGGCCTTGGCAGCGACCGTCCGGGCGCACGGCCTCGATGCGGAACTGACCACGCAAGGCGAATTCCTGCTTGGCATGGGGCTGCTCGAGCGCGCCGGTTCACTCGGCGCCGACGCCGATGACGGCGCGCGGCAGGCGATTTCCGACGCGGTCGAACGCCTCGCGGGTTCAGATGCCATGGGCGAGCTCTTCAAGGTGATGAAGGTCCTGCCGGCGGCGAAAACCGGCTGACATCGACAGGCAATCCGTGCAAGCTGGCCCGGCTACTTGCCCGAGCTTCGCCCCTCGCCGAACTTCACCTTGACGAAATCGCCCACGCGGACAACAAACCCATCCATGCTGAATCAGACCAGACCCGATCCAGTACGCTCGCCTCTTCTGGAGAAGGCGCAAGGCATCCGTCACGGTTACTTCACGCGCATCGGCGGCGTCTCCGGCGGCATCTACCAGGGCCTCAACATCGGCACGGGCTCCAGCGACGATCAAACGCTGGTGGCCGAAAATCGCCGTCGCGTCGCCGACTGGATGGGCGTGCCGGCGGATCATCTCCTCACCGCGCACCAGGTCCATTCGCCCGATGTCGTCATCGCCAGGGAACCTTTTGCGTATCCGCGACCCAAGGCCGACGCCGTCGTCACTGATCGGCCGGGCATCGCCGTCGGCGCCTCGACGGCCGATTGTGGGCCGGTGCTGTTCGCCGACCCCGAAGCCCGCGTCATCGGCGCGGCGCACGCCGGCTGGAAAGGTGCTTTCACCGGCGTGCTCGAAAACACCGTTGCCGCGATGGAAGGTCTCGGCGCCCGCCGTGATCGCATCGTCGCCGTGCTCGGCCCCTCGATCGGACCCGACAATTACGAGGTCGGAGCGGAATTCGTCTCCCGCTTCGTCGAGGCCGACGCCGGCAACCAACGCTATTTCAGGTCGTCGGTGAACCCCCGCCACTCGATGTTCGACCTCAACCAATATACGGTCGACCGGCTGCGCAAGGCCGGCGTGACCGCCGAAGGGCTCGGCCGCTGCACTTACGCGGAAGAGGATCTTTTCTATTCCTACCGGCGCACCACCCACCGCAGGGAAGCGGATTACGGGCGCCAGGTTTCGGCAATCGTTCTGGAGAAAGAATAATGGCGCTGCATTTCGAACGTTCGGAATTCGACGCGCGGCGCGACCGGCTGCTGATCGAAATGGCCGAGAAGAAGCTCGACGCCGTGCTTTTGTTCGCGCAGGAGAGCATGTACTGGCTGACCGGCTACGACACGTTCGGCTTCTGCTTCTTCCAGTGTCTGGTAGTGAAGGCCGACGGATCGATGGTGCTGCTCACCCGCTCGGCCGATTTGAGACAAGCGCGCCACACCTCGACCATCGAAAACATCGTGCTGTGGACCGATCGCGACGGCGCCAATCCGGCGATCGACCTGCGCAACCTGCTCAATGACCTCGATCTGCTCGGCGCCCGCATCGGCGTCGAATACGACACGCATGGCCTGACCGCCTACAACGGCCGCCGCGTGGATGAGCAGTTGCAAACCTTCGGCCAGATCGCCGATGCTTCCGGCATCGTCGGCCGGCTGCGGCTCTTCAAGAGCCCGGCCGAAATCGCCAAGGCGGAAAAAGCGGCAAGTCTTTCCGACGATGCGCTGGATGCGGCCTTGCCGCTGATCAAGCAGGGCGGCGACGAGGGGCCTATCCTGGCGGCCATGCAAGGTGCCGTCTTTGCCGGCGGCGGCGACTACCCCGCCAACGAATACATCATCGGCTCCGGCGCCGATGCCCTGCTTTGCCGCTATAAGGCCGGGCGCCGCAAGCTTACCAAGAACGACCAGCTGACGCTCGAATGGGCGGGTGTCTTCCATCACTACCACGCCCCGATGATGCGTACCGCATTGACCGGCAAGGTCTCGAAGCGCCACCAGGAACTGTTCGATGCCGCCCGCGCCGCGCTGCTTGCGGTCGAAAAGGCGATGATGCCGGGCAACACCTTCGGCGATGTCTTCGATGCGCATGCCCGCACGCTCGAGGCGCATAATCTCACCAAGCACCGGCTGAACGCCTGCGGCTATTCGGTCGGCGCCCGCTTCACGCCGTCCTGGATGGATATGCCGATGTTCTACCAGGGCAATCCGGAGCCGATCGCGCCCAACATGACGCTGTTCGCGCATATGATCATCATGGACTCCGAGACCGAGTCGGCGATGACCCTTGGCCGCACCTACCTCACCACGGAATCGGCGCCGAAGCCGCTCTCCCGCCATGATCTCGACTTGATCGTACAGTGAATCCATAATGGTAGGTTCACGCGGGGGCGTCGCCACGAGGGAGTTTTCGGGCAAATGAGACGATCGCAGGTGACGACCGTGTCATTGCTCGCGGCGCTGGCGCTCACCGCTTGCACCAACGCCAAGGACGTCCTCGATCCTTCGGCCGTCACCCCGCCGGCGAGTTCGGCTCAGACTTTGCCGACCACCCCGGGCACATCGGCCACCACATCGCCGACGACGACCGCGCCAGCCCCTGCGGCGACAGCGACGGCTTCGGCGCCCGCTACCCCCGCTCAGACAGCCGCCATCGCCAAGACCCGGCTGCAGGTCGCGCCGATCGTCGGCGCCTCGGTGGAAGCCGCGGCACCACTGACAGCGGAGCTGCAGACGCGCGCCAGGCAGCGCGGCGTGACGCTTGTCGGCAGCACCGACCAGACGGCAACGCATGTGCTGAAAGGCTATTTTTCGACGATGTCCGAAGGCAAGGACACGACCGTCATCTACGTCTGGGACGTCTACGACCCCTCGGGCAACCGCCTGCACCGCATCAATGGCCAGCAGAAGTCGCCTTCGGTCGGCAGCACCGAGGGCTGGCCGGCCGTTGCTCCCGCGACCATGCAGGCGATCGCCGACCAGACGATCGACCAGTTCACCGCCTGGCTGGGCAGCGGTGGCGCCGGCTAGGGCGCCCTATTGTGTTGCCGGCTTGCGATGCCGACAGCCTTTGTTGCGCCTTGTCGAAGGATTCCCGATCACGAGGCTTGCAATACCGGCGCGGGCCGCTAAAAGCCCGCATAAAAGGCTCATGAGAGTCTGTTTGGTCTCTCCATCCTTCACCAGGAACGGTGCATGAAGCTTTTCGCGGGCAATTCCAATAGGGTGCTGGCCGAAGCGGTCGCTCGCTATCTCAACATCCCGCTGGGTAAGGCCAGCGTCCGGCGCTTCGCCGATCAGGAGATCTTCGTCGAGATCCAGGAAAACGTGCGCGGCGAGGATGTCTTCATCCTGCAGTCCACGTCTTTCCCGACTAACGACCATCTGATGGAACTGCTCATCATGATGGACGCCTTCATGCGCTCCTCCGCAAGGCGAATCACGGCGGTCATCCCTTATTTCGGCTATGCCAGGCAGGACCGCCGCGCCTCCGGCCGCACGCCGATCTCGGCCAAGCTCGTCGCCAACATGATCACCCGCGCCGGCGCCGACCGCGTGTTGACGCTCGACCTTCATGCCGGCCAGATCCAGGGCTTCTTCGATATTCCGACCGACAATCTGTTCTCGGTGCCGGTGATGGCCCGCGACGTGAAGGCGAAATACAAGCAGCTCGGCAACGTCGTGGTGGTGTCGCCAGACATCGGCGGCGTGGTGCGGGCCCGCGCGCTGGCAAAACGCTTCGACGCGCAGCTCGCCATCGTCGACAAGCGCCGCGAGCGCCCCGGCGAATCCGAGGTCATGAACATCATCGGCGCCGTCGCCGGCAAGGATTGCCTGCTGATCGACGACATCGTCGATTCCGGCGGCACGCTCTGCAATGCCGCCGACGCGCTGCTCGCCAACGGCGCGACCAGCGTCACCGCCTACATCACCCATGGCGTGCTCTCGGGCGGCGCGGTTGCCCGCATCGCCGGTTCGAAGCTGCAGGAACTGGTGATCACCGATTCCATCCAGCCGAGCCAGGCCGTGCTCGACGCGCCCAACATCCGCGTCATCTCGATCGCCGACCTGATGGGCGAGGCGATCTCGCGCACGGCGACCGAGGAATCGGTCTCGAGCCTGTTCGATTAAGCCACCGCGGTTTCGGCACGGACCGGGCCGCTTAACCGCTTTGCCCCCTCGCCCGCCTCGCGCGCGCCGCGCATATAGCCGCGCGGCGAGGCGCCCAGCATGCGCTTGAACATGGTGATGAAGGCCGGCACGCTGTCATAGCCGAGGTCAAGCGCCACTCTGGTGATCGGCTCGTCGTCGGCAAGCCTCGGCAACGCCGCGAACAGGCAGGCCTGCTGGCGCCATGTCGACAGCGACAGCCCGGTTTGACGCTGAAAGGCGCGGGTGAACGAGCGCCGGCTCATGCCCGCGGCATCCGCCCATTCGTCGATCGTCGCATGCGGCGAAGGCGCCGCCACGAAGCGCCGGCAGAGCGTCGCGAGCTTCGGATCCGACGGGAAAGGCAGACCGAGCGGCCGTTCCGGCAGGTTCGGGATCTCGTGCAGCAAGAGCCCCATGATCAATCCGGCGCGCCCTTCGAGCTCGCCGCCCTGCGGCAACTTCTCCGATTCGACGATCAGGCTGTGCATGAGCCCGGTGATGCCGACGACGCGCAAGCCCTCCGGCAGGCCGGGAATGGCGTCCGGCGTGACATAGACCGAGCGCATCGAGACATCGCCCAGCATCTCGACCGAATGCTCGATGCCGGCCGGTATCCACATGGCATGGTCGGGCGGCACCATCCAGCGGCCGTGCTTGGTCGTCACCAGCACGACGCCGACCAGCGCGTGCAGCAACTGGCTGCGGCTGTGCCGGTGCCGCGGCACGTGGTAGCCGTCGGGATATTCGGTCGGCAGCGCGACCGCCGGCCCGACCGCCTGTTCCAGCCATTGCCAGCGGCTTTCATGCAGCCGGCCGAGCTCGGCGGCATCGCCCCTGAATATTTCCCGGCCATGCGGCATCGGATGTGGCCCACTTGCGAAACTATTGGACCAAACCACGAAAGAAGTCGCCATTCAAGCCGACTATAAGGCAAGCGTCCTATAAGACTGCCTGCGGTTCGCCGCCAAAAAGACCACGGAGCAATTGCCTTGACCGACACGACAGCTGCCGCCGTCGCTACCCCAGCGCCGGCCAGCCACCCCTCGGCGCAAGCGACGGCCTTCACCGCCATTCTTGCGGTGAGCTTCTGCCACTGCGTCAATGACATCATGCAGTCGCTGCTTTCGGCCATCTATCCGCTGCTCAAGGACAATTACGGTCTCGACTTCTGGCAGATCGGCCTTTTGACCTTCACCTTCCAGGTGACCGCCTCGCTGCTGCAGCCGGTGATCGGCATGATCACCGACAAACGGCCGATGCCCTATTCCTTGCCTTGGGGCATGGCCTCGTCGCTGATCGGGCTGGTGGTGCTTGCTCATGCCGGCCATTACTGGCTGCTCCTGATCGGCGCCTCGCTGATCGGTATCGGCTCGGCGATCTTCCATCCGGAATCCTCGCGCATCGCCCGCTTCGCTTCCGGCGGCCGCTTCGGCCTGGCGCAGTCGCTGTTCCAGGTCGGCGGCAATTTCGGCCAGGCGATGGGACCGCTGCTCGCCGCCTTCATCGTCGTGCCGTTCGGCCAGACCAGCATCTCCTGGTTCGCCGTCGGCTCGCTGATCGGCATCATCGTGCTGTGGCAGGTCGGCGGCTGGTACAGCCGGCTGCGCGCTTCGATGGCCACCCGCAAGCAGGTGGCCCACGTCTCGCCCTTCCCGCGCAGCAAGGTGATGTGGGCATTGGCGGTCCTGACGCTCTTGGTGCTGACCAAGAACGCCTATATCGCCTCGCTCTCCAGCTACTACACTTTCTACGCCATCCATAAGTTCGGCGTTTCGGTGCAGATGTCGCAGGTGATGCTGTTCCTGTTCCTTGGCGCTTCGGCGCTGGGCATCCTGCTAGGCGGCCCATTCGGCGACCGCTACGGCCAGAAGGCGATGATCTGGTTCTCCATCGTCGGCGTGCTGCCGTTCACGCTGGCACTGCCCTACGCCAACCTGGAATGGACGATGGTGCTCACCGTGCTGATCGGCCTCATCCTGTCGTCGGCCTTTTCCAACATCGTCGTCTTCGCGCAGGAATTGGTGCCCGGTCGCGTCGGCATGATCGCCGGCATCTTCTTCGGCTTCGCGTTCGGCATGGGCGGCATCGCCGCCGCCGTGCTTGGCGTCATCGCCGATATGAAGGGCATCGACTTCGTCTACCAGATCTGTTCCTACCTGCCCTTCCTCGGCCTGCTGACGGTATTCCTGCCGAATATGAGGGAAGCGCGGAAGGCGCAGGCGGCGGCCAGTTAAAAACCGCCGATCTTCAGGACTCGAATAAGGGCGTGGCAGCTGCCGCGCCCTTATCGATTCCTTCCCATACGCCAGGTGAAAAGCCTGTTAGTGTTCGAAACGCGTGCGCTGGCGACGCTGCCGCAGATAACTCAATGTCTCTGGAGAATGATATGCGCAAGATCGTATTGGCCGTGTTGGGCGTGCTTCTTGTAACCTTGCCGGCTACGGCACGCATCGTTCCTTTTCCGCCGGGTTTCAAGACGCAGTCCGTCGAAACCAACGGCACGAGCCTCTATGTGCGCGTCGGCGGCAAAGGTCCCGCGGTCGTGCTGCTGCACGGCTTTGCCGATACCGGAGACATGTGGGGCGCCGCGGCGGCGGCGCTCGCAAAGGACCATACTGTCATCGTGCCGGACCTGCGCGGCATGGGTCTGTCCGCTCACCCTGAAGCGGGCTACACCAAGAAGAACCAGGCCGTCGACATCGCCGGCGTGTTGGATGCCCTGAAGATCGACAAGGCAGATCTGGTCACGCACGACATCGGCAACATGGTTGGCTATGCGCTTGCTGCGCAATATCCCAAGCGCATCACCAAATGGGTCATCATCGATGCGCCGCTACCCGGAATCGGTGACTGGGAAAAGATCAAGCAAAGCCCGCTGCTTTGGCACTTCAACTTCCGTGGCCCGGATATGGAGCGGCTGGTCGCGGGGCGAGAGCGCATCTATCTCGACCGCTTCTACAACGAACTGTCGGCCGACCCGAAGAAGATCGATGAGGCCACGCGCAAGCACTATGCCAAACTCTATGCACGCCCGCATGCGATGCATGACGCTTTCGAGCAGTTCAAGGCCTTTGACCAGGACGCGATCGACAACCAGGCGATGCTCGCCGCTGGCAGCAAACTGACCATGCCGGTGCTGGCTGTTGGCGGGGAAAAATCCGCCGGCACCACGCAGGCCGATATCTTGCGGCTTGTTGCGACCGATGTCACAGGCGGCATCGTGCCCAACTCCGGTCATTGGATCATGGAGGAAAACCCCGACGCCACCGTCAAGCTGATCACTGGTTTTCTCGCCAGGTAGGCACTGTCCCGCGGACATGTCGATGAAAGTACAAAAGCACCCGCCTGACGGCGGGTGCCTGTCTACGCAACTGGACGATTCTAGGCCTTGAAGAAGGCCAAGAGGTCGGCGTTGATGACGTCCGCATGGGTCGTCGCCATGCCGTGCGGAAAGCCCTTGTAGACCTTGAGCTCACCCTTCTTGAGCAGCTTGATCGAAAGCAGCGCCGAATCCGCGATCGGAACGATCTGATCGTCGTCGCCATGCATGACCAGCACCGGCACGTCGATCTTCTTCAGGTCCTCGGTGAAGTCGGTTTCCGAGAAGGCCTTGATGCAATCGTAATGCGCCTTGGTGCCGCCCATCATGCCCTGGCGCCACCAATTGTCGATAACGCCTTCCGACACCGTCGCGCCCGGACGGTTGAAGCCGTAAAACGGACCGGCGGGAACGTCGCGGAAGAACTGGGCGCGGTTGGCCGTCAGCGCCGAGCGGAAGCCGTCGAACACCTCGATCGGCAGGCCGCCGGGATTGGCTGGGGTCTTGAGCATGATCGGCGGCACTGCCCCGATCAACACGGCCTTGGCGACGCGACCGCCGGAGCCGTATTGCGCGACATAACGCGCCACTTCGCCGCCACCGGTCGAATGGCCGACATGGATGGCATCCTTGAGGTTGAGATGCGCGGTGAGCGCCGCCACATCGGCGGCATAGGTGTCCATCTCATTGCCGGCGTCCGTCTGACTGGAGCGGCCGTGGCCGCGGCGGTCATGGGCGATGACGCGGTAGCCTTTGGAGAGGAAGAACAGCATCTGGGCGTCCCAGTCGTCGCTGCTCAGCGGCCAGCCGTGATGGAACACGATCGGCTGACCGGTGCCCCAGTCCTTGTAGTAGATCTGCGTTCCGTCCTTGGTGGTGATCGTGCCGCTGCCGATCTTGGTCTGCGAAGCTTCAGTCATCTCCATCTCCTTTGTATTTTCGCAATAAATAATATCGCGATAACGAAATGGGTAACGCGATCGAGCACGCTTGTCCACAAAAATATATATCACGATAACATTTTCCGTGGTATATAATCAGTGCTCAGTCGGCAAAGGAACGCGTCGGTGCCTCTTCCCTTGGACAATCAGCTCTGTTTCACGCTTTACGCCACCAGCATGACAATCAATCGTACCTACAAGCCCATGCTGGACGAAATGGGAATCACTTATCCGCAATATCTGGTGCTCAACGCGCTGGGCGAAGCGGACGGCATGTCGGTGGGCAGCATCGCGCACCGGCTCGCCTTGGAATCGAGCACCATCACGCCGCTGGTGAAGCGGATGGAACAGGCTAGCCTGGTAACCCGCCAGCGCAGCCAGACCGACGAACGCCAGGTGCAGGTTGACCTGACCGCGGCCGGACGCGCGCTGTTGGTCCGGTGCAATTGCCTGAACGAGACCCTGATCGAGCGCTCGGGCATGACGCTGGCTGAACTCGATGCCCTGAACCGGCAGGTGAAGGCGCTGCGGGATGCGCTGAACAGTGACCTGGCCGGCGATAGCTGAAGCTTGCGCGCTATCCCTTAATGCAGGCCGAACTCGCGCAGCAATTCCTCGCGGTAGCGCACGAAGCGGCTTTCGCTGCGGTCGCGCGGTCGTGGCAGGTCGACGTCGATCAGCCTTGCCGCGCCGCCCTTCTCCTTGGGCAGGATCAGCACCCTGTCGGCGAGATAGATCGCCTCCTCCAGGTCATGGGTGACCACGACCATCGTGACGTTCTCCTCGCTCCAGATGCGCGCCAGTTCCTCCTGCATGGAGATCTTGGTCATGGCGTCGAGGGCCCCAAGCGGCTCGTCGAGCAGCAGGATTTCGGGCTGCACCGTCAGCGCCCGTGCTATGCCGACGCGCTGGGCCATGCCGCCCGAGAGCTGCCTTGGATAGGCATCGCTGAACTCGGCAAGGCCGACCAGCGCGATATAGAACCGCGCCCGCTTCTCGGCCTCCGCCTTGGACACGCCACGCACTTCGAGACCGAAGGCGACATTGCCGAGTACGGTCAGCCAGGGCAGCAGCCGCGGCTCCTGGAAGATCACCGCCCGCTCCTCGCCGACGCCCTCGACCTGCTTTCCATCGATCGCGACGGCGCCGCCGTCGGCCCGCTCCAGGCCGGCGAGGATGCGCAGCAGCGTCGTCTTGCCCGAACCGCTGGCGCCGACGATAACCAGGCATTCGCCGGAGCGGATGTCGAGGTTGAGCGAGCGCAGCACCGCGAGTTGACGCCCGCCAAGCGCGAAGGACTTCGACAGGTCGCGTATCGTGACCTCGCCGCCGCGTGCGGTAGCCATGCCGGTGTCTCCATGTCAGTTGGTTTTGGTTTCGCCCGGGCGATAGAGGATGTCGGTGGCCTTGAGCTTGCCTTTCGGCAAACGGCCATCGCGTTCGAGAATGCTGACCCAGAACTCGACGTCGCGGTTCGTCACCGCTGCCTTTTCGCGCAGCCCGAAGCCGGTCCAGAAGCGGGCCAGCTCGCCGTTCTCGCCGCGTTTGTCGAGGACGTCGGCGAGCACCTTGCGCGCCTCGTCCGGATTTTGCCGCGACCAGTCGGCGGCGCGCGCGGACTGTTCGACGAAGTTGCGGGCAGCATCGGGATTGGCGGCGATGAAGTCGCGCCGGAGCACGACGAAACCGCCGGCGATCTCGCCGAGCACGTCGGTGTCGTTGAAGACGCCGCGCACGCCGCCATTGCTGACCAACTGGCCGGCAAACGTCGCCTGCCAGTAGCCGAGCCCCGCGATATCGACCTGGCGCGAGCGCAAGGTCTGCTCGAGCTGCGGTCCGGGTACCACGACGAGCTTGGCGGCATCCGGCGGCAGGCCGACGCTGCGCAGCGCCTCACGCACCGTATAATCGAGATGGGCGCCGAGCGTGTTGACCGAGATCGTCTTGCCGGCGATGTCGGCGATCGACTTGATCGGGCTGTCCTCCAGCACATAGAAGACGCTCTTCACGTCCTTGTTGATGCCGTTGCTCGGATAGGCGGCGACGAAGTCGTTGCCGCCGGCGATCGAGTTGATCACGGCAGGCGTGGCGACCGAACCCAAATCGACGCTGCCGGAGGCGAGCGCGAACAGCGATTCCGGGCCGCCCGCGGCATAGCCGACATTCTCGAGCTCGATGCCGAGGCCTTTGAAATAGCCGAGTTCGCCGGCAAGCTCGTGCGGGGAGATGCCGCCGCGGCTGGCAAGGTAGCGTATCTTGACGGCGGCGGCCTGCGAGCGTGCGATCGAAGGCAGGCCGGCGGCGATGATGCCGGCGGCAAGCGGGGCACGCAGGAGAAGCGAACGGCGTGTGATGGTCATGGTCCGGCCTTTCATGGTTTCAGGAATGATTGGTGATGGATTGACGGCTCAGCCGACGGTGCTGCTCCAGCGGCAGAGCCGCCGTTGCAGGCTGACCAGCGCCTGGTTGGCGATCAGGCCAAGTGCGGCAAGGATGACGATCGCCGCGAACATCAGCGGGATCTGGAAGTTGTACTGCGCGTTCATCACCTGGAAGCCGATGCCCTTGTTGGCGCCGATCATTTCCGAGGCGATCAGCAGCAGCAGCGCGGTGGTGGCGCCGAGCCTCAGGCCCACGAAGATCGAGGGCACGGCGCCGGGCAGCACGACGCGGCGGAATATGGTGAGCCGCCGGCCGCCGTAGACGCGCGCCATCTCGAGCAGCTTCGGATCGACCTCCTTGACGCCGCTGATGGTGTTGAGGAGCAGCGGGAACAGCGTCGCCCAGAAGATGACGAACACCTTGGAGGCTTCGCCCAATCCCAAGAGCAGGATGAACACCGGATAGAGCGCCAGCGCCGAGGTCTGACGGAACAACTGCACGATCGGATCGAGCGCGGTTTCCACGGCTCGCACCTGGCCCATGACCAGTCCGAGTGGGATAGCGACGATGACGGCCGCCGCGAAGGCAAGGCCGGCGCGCTGCAGGCTGATGGCGATATCGCCGAGCAGGCTGCCGCCGGCGAGGCCCTTCCAGAGCGCCGCGACGATGGCGTCGATCGGCGGCAGCACGGCCGCGTTGACCCAGCCGCTGCTCGCCGCAATTTGCCAAAGCGAGAGGAAGCCGAGCAGCACGCCATAACGCGACAGGATCCGCGTCGATGTCCGGCCGGCCAGCCGCAAGGCCGCCGTCCCGAAGCCATTGCCGCCGTCATGGCCGCCGATGCCGACCGACCGTTCGATGTGCTGCAAAGTCATCGTCTTGCCTTTCCTTTTCAGAGGATCATTCGGCGGCGAGCACGGTCGAGCGGGCGACTGTCCATGGATTCTCCGGTCGCCTGAGGCCGAGATTCTCGCGCAGCGTCCTGCCTTCGTATGCGGTGCGGAAAAGGCCGCGCCGCTGCAATTCGGGGATGACCAGGTCGACGAAATCGTCGAGCGCGCCGGGCAGCCAGGGCGGCAGGATGTTGAAGCCGTCGGCGGCTTCGCTGGTGAACCATTCCTCCAGTTGATCGGCGACCTGCGTGGCGCTGCCGACCACCGTGTAATGACCACGTGCCGTCGCCACCCACTGATAAAGCTGGCGGATCGTGAAATTGTGCTCATCGGCGATCTGGCGGATCAGCGCCTGCCGGCTCTTCATGCCTTCGGTTTCCCGGCTAGGCGGCAACGGGCCATCGAGCGGATAGTCCCTGAGGTCGAGCGTCTGGCCGGCAAGTGCGTTGAGCAGCGCCACGCCGTCCTCGGGCAGGATCAGGTCGTTCAGTTGCTGGTATTTGGCGCGGGCTTCCTCTTCGCTGCGCCCGACGAAAGGCGCCACGCCCGGCATGATCAGCACTTGTGCCGGATCGCGGCCGGCCGCCGCCACGCGCGCCTTGATGTCGCGATAGAATTCCTGCGCCGACGCCAGGCTCTGATGCGCGGTGAAGATCACCTCGGCCGAGGCCGCCGCGAGTCCGCGCCCATCCTCGGACTGGCCCGCCTGCACCACCACCGGATGGCCCTGCACCGGACGCGGTACGTTGAGCGGCCCCTTGACGCTGAAATGTTCGCCCTTGTGGTTGATGTCGTGCAGCCTGTCCTTGTCGTAGAAGCGGCCGGTCTTCTTGTCGCGGATGAAAGCGTCGTCTTCCCAACTGTCCCACAGCGCCTTCACCGTCTCGACATGCTCATGCGCCCGTTCGTAGCGCTCGGCGTGGTTGGGCTGGACGTCGCGGTTGAAGTTACGCGCCGTGTCGTCGCCCGCCGACGTCACGACGTTCCAGCCGGCGCGACCGTTCGACAGAAGATCGAGCGAAGCGAATTTGCGGGCGAGCGTGTAAGGCTCCTCATAGGTGGTCGAAGCGGTGGCGATGAAGCCGAGATGGGTGGTCAGCGGCGCCAGCGCCGCAAACAGTGTCACCGGCTCGAAACCGGCAATCTTGGCATTGCCGCCCTCGCGGGCGCCGAGGCCGACCGTCAGATTGTCGGCAAGGAAATAGGCATCGAACAGGCCGCGCTCGGCGGTCAGCGCGAGCTTTCTGTGGAACTCGAAATTGGTCGCGCCATCGGCCGGCGAGTCCGGATGGCGCCAGGCCGCGACGTGTTGGCCGCCGCCGGGCAGGAAGGCGCCGAGCTTGATCTGTCTGGACTCGCTGGGGCTGGTCATGGCTGATCCTTCGGTTCGAACGATTGCTTCGAAGTCAGGCGGCGAGGCCGACGCTGCGGGTGGCGCCGACAACGTTGACGACCTCGACGACGGCCTGCCGGGCGCGGGCATGGATCGCTTCCGATACGAGCATGCCGTCGGCAAAATCCTTGTCGGAGGCATAGATTGCTGTCGGCATGGTCAGCGCTTCGAAGAAGCCGAACAGCGGCCGCAGCTGGTGCTCGACGATCAGCGAGTGACGCTCGCCACCGCCGGTCGCGGCGAGAATGACTGGTTTGCCGCGCAGCGAAGAAGGATCAAGCAGATCGAACAAATGCTTGAAAAGCCCAGTGTAACTGCCTTTGAAGGTCGGCGATCCCGCCACCAGAACATCGGCATTGACCAGCTGTTCGACAATACCGCGGGCGGTCGGGTCGAGATCGCCGAGGCGCCGGGCCCGAGGAAAGGATGAACCGAGGTCCTCAATGTCGAAGACCGCCTGCGTCGCAGCGATCCGGCCACCGACCTCGCCAGCAATATGGCTGATGAATGCCTTGGTTTTCGACGGGCGGGTCAGGTTGCCGGATATCCCCACCACCAGCTTCTTCGTCATTTTCAGGCTCTCCTCGCGGCACTTCTTCATTAAGACTACCGATTTTATAGAATTAAATGAGCGAGAAGATTTCAAAACGGGCTTGGCAGAGGGATTGAGTTTGCGTTCTTTCGCCGTTGATTGGTTCAGCGGATGCGGGCTCAGGCTTCAATCCTGACCGGCGGCAGTTGCGGCGCCTCCAGTCCCTGGAAGGGGTCGCGCCAGGCGTCGATCGCCTCCAGCCGGCCATACCAGCGGCGAATAGATGGGTAGTCGTCAAGCGGCAATCTGGCGACATCGTTGAAAGCGAGGAACGTCGCCATGCGAAAGTCGGCATAGGAAACCGATTTGCCCACCAGCCACTCCCGCGGGGAAAGCTCGGCTTCAAGGATAGCTGCGGCCATGTGGAACTGCCTCAGCCCCTCCTCGACCAGTGCCTTGTCGATTGGCCCCAGCCCCCAACGCTGCTTGCTGCCGCGCTCGAAATGCACCATGTCGCAGGCTCTGACGAAGTTCTCCTTGCCCCAGCTCAGCCAGCGGATCATCTCGGGCTCGTTGTCGCCGGTGTGCCAGAAATCGGAATGCATGTCGCGCGAGAGCCAGCAGGCGATGGCGTCGGCCTCCCAGAGGCTCCATCCCGGGCCGACCAATATGGGCAAGGTCAAATTGGGGTTCAGCGCGCGATATCGTTCGGCCTGCCCCCGCGCCGTCGGCGAGGCGAATTCGAATGCGATCTCCGCCTTGAGGTAGCGCGCCGCCGCGACTGCGAGGCGAGGATTGGGATTGCGGCTGAACAGAAGTTTCATGTCGATCTCCAAAGGTCCTTGCCTGCCAAGGACGATTGAAACCCGCCCGATGCTACATTACGGGCGCAGACAAGACTCGGCGCAACCCGCCAGATCTGATTTTGCGTCAGGCGGAAGCGTTGACTATGTTCTGCCGACCAGGCCGGCTCCGGCCAAGGCTTGCCGTTCAACGGCTTGCGCCGCTCCCCGCCTTCCGATATAGAGCCGCCACCCGCGTAGACACCCTTGGAGGCAACGCGGAGGAAGGCTGGCCAGGCCTGCATGATCCCCGGAAGCGTTTGGATAGCCAAAAGCGTTTGGATCGACCATGCGAGGCCGCGACGGCTTTCGACGTTTACGGATGGGATTGCCCGCCGCGAACGCTCCATAAAACGCGAAAGGAAATGCCATGAGCCACGATACTTACGAGCTCAAGGCCGAAGCGCGCGAACAGGTCGGTAAGGGGTCCGCCCGTACGGTTCGACGCAACGGTAAAGTGCCTGCAGTTATTTACGGCGACAAGCAGCCCCCCCTGGCGATTGCGCTCAACTACAAGGACATCTTCTACAAGATCCACGGTGGCGGGTTCCTGACCACGATCGCCACGATCGATGTCGACGGCAAGAAGATCCAAGTCCTGCCGAAGGACTTCCAGCTCGATCCGGTCAAGGACTTCCCGGTCCATGTCGACTTCCTGCGCATCGGCAAGGACACCGAGGTCAATGTCGACGTGCCCGTCCACTTCATCAACGAAGAGAAGTCGCCCGGCATCAAGCGTGGCGGCGTGCTCAACATCGTTCGCCACGAAGTCGAGTTCCACTGCCCGGCCAATGCGATCCCGGATTTCATCACCGTCGATCTCACCGGCGCCGAAATCGGCGATTCGATCCACATTTCGGCGGTGGCCCTGCCGGCCGGTGTGAAGCCAGTGATCTCCGATCGCGATTTCACCATCGCGACCATCGCCGGCTCCGCGGCGATGAAGCCGGAGACGGAAGAGACCACCGAGGCGGAGGCGCCGGAAGCGGCGGCCCCTGCCGCCGAAGAGAAGTAATCTCTTCCGCGTCCGGAGGCGACGATGCTTGTCTTTGCAGGCCTCGGCAATCCGGGCGCAAAATATCAGAACAACCGGCACAATGTCGGCTTCATGGCGGCGGACGCGATTGCCCGCCGCCATTCCTTTTCGCCCTGGTCGAAGAAGTTCCAGGGGCTGATCTCCGAAGGCACGCTCGGCGGCGAGAAGATCCTTTTGATCAAGCCGCAGACCTTCATGAACCTGTCCGGCCAGTCGGTCGGCGAAGCGCTGCGCTTCTACAAGCTCGAAGCCGCCGCCCTCACCGTCTTCTACGACGAGATCGACCTTGCCGCCGGCAAGGTCAGGGTCAAGGTGGGTGGCGGTTCCGGCGGCCATAACGGCATCCGTTCGCTCGACCGGCATGTCGGCAATGCCTATCGCCGCGTGCGCATCGGTGTCGGCCATCCCGGCGTCAAGGAGATGGTGCACGGCCATGTGCTCGGCGACTTCGCCAAGGCCGACCGTGAATGGCTCGACGTGTTGCTCGACGCGATCGCCGATGACGCAGGGCTGTTGGCCAAGGGCGACGACAATTCCTTCATGAACCGCATCACGCTGACGCTGCGCGACAAGCTCGTGCCGACCGGCGATGACGATCGGCCGCCACCCAAGGCGCCGAAACAGCAGAGCCACATCCGCCAGGCGCGCCCGCAGCAGCCGGCGGCAAAAGTCCCCGAAAGCGGCCCGATGGCCGCGATGCTGAAAAAGCTGTTCGGCAAGGATTGAACGCCGAAACGATTGCCCGCAGGGCTTGACGATCGTCGGCGCTTTCGCCCATAGCCCTCACCAAATTTCGAATTCCCGATAGGACCGGAAAAAATGGGTTTCAAATGTGGCATCGTTGGCTTGCCCAACGTCGGCAAGTCGACGCTGTTCAATGCGTTGACAAGGACGGCCGCCGCGCAGGCCGCCAACTATCCTTTCTGCACCATCGAGCCGAACACCGGCGAGGTGGCGGTGCCCGATCCGCGCCTGCAGAAGATTGCGACAATCGGCAAGTCGAAGGAGATCATCCCGACCCGCATCTCCTTTGTCGACATCGCCGGCCTGGTGCGCGGCGCCTCCAAGGGCGAAGGCCTGGGCAACCAGTTCCTCGCCAACATCCGCGAGGTCGACGCCATCGTTCACGTGCTGCGCTGCTTCGAGGATGACGACATCACGCATGTCGAAGGCCGCATCGATCCGGTCGCCGACGCCGAGACCGTCGAGACCGAACTGATGCTCGCCGATCTCGAAAGCCTGGAGCGCCGCATCGTCCAGTTCCGCAAGCGCGCCGCCGGCAAGGACAAGGAGGCAATGGCCGTGCTGCCGATGATGGAGGCGGCGCTCGAGCTGCTGCAGGCCGGCAAGCCGACACGCTTCCTGCTCAACGGCATCGCGCCGGAGGACCTGCGCATTCTTCAGGGGCTGAACCTGTTGACGTCGCATCCCGTTCTCTATGTCTGCAACGTCGCCGAGGCCGACGCTGCCACCGGCAACGAGCACACAAAAGCGGTTGAGAAAATGGCCGCCGCGCAGGGCGCCGGCACGGTGGTGATCTCGGCGGCGATCGAGGCGGAAGTCGCTCAGCTTTCCGACGAGGAGGAAATGGAATTCCTTGCCTCGATCGGCCTCGATGAGCCGGGCCTCAACAAGGTGATCCGCGCCGGCTACGAGCTCTTGCAGCTCATCACCTATTTCACCGTCGGGCCGAAAGAGACGCGCGCCTGGACGATCCACAAAGGCGATAAGGCGCCGCAGGCGGCCGGCGTCATCCACACCGATTTCGAACGCGGCTTCATCCGCGCCCAGACGATTTCCTACAACGATTTTATCACGCTGGGCGGCGAAGTGGCCGCCAAGGAAGCCGGCAAGGCGCGCGACGAAGGCAAGGAATATGTCGTCCAGGACGGCGACATCATGCTGTTCAAGTTCAACACGTAAGTCGTCGCGGCGGCTCGATTCCGCCAGTGGGCCTGCCCTCCGGCGGGGCGCCCCGCCGTCTGTCTTGACCTGGCAAGGTCGCGGGTCTAATCCGCTGGTGCCCACGGGCTGCCACAGCCCATGCGATCCTGACGGCGCTCGAACGAAATCTCTTTGGTCCAGCAAGGGAGACCCGGCGATGATCAAGGCCTTCGTCGTGGACAATGATCGCCTGCGCGTCACCGATGACCTCGTGCGAGACGGCGACAGGGTCGTCTGGGCCGACCTGTTCAACCCGAGCAAGGACGAAGAGGCCGTCATCGAGGGCTGGCTGGGCATCGCCATTCCGACGCGCGAGGAGATGGAGGAGATCGAGATTTCGAGCCGCCTCTACGTCGAGGATGGCGGCTACTTCATGACCGCCGTGCTGCCGGCCCAGACCGAGGGCGACGACCCCTTGATGTCGCCGGTGACCTTCGCGCTTGCTGGCAACAAGCTGATCACCATCCGCTACCACGAGCCCAAGGCCTTCAAGACCTTCCCGTTGCGCGCCGAGAAAGTCGCGACCGGCTGCACCACCGGTGACACCATCCTGATCGGTCTGCTGGAAGCGATCGTCGATCGGCTGGCCGACATCCTCGAGCGCGCCGGCCGCGATGTGGAAGCGATCTCGCGCGACATCTTCGAGGCGCGCTCGACCAAGGCCTCGAAGCGCAACCGCGATTTCCAGGAGCTCCTGAAAGGCATCGGCCGCAAGGAGGATCTCGCTTCCTCCATCCGCGACAGCCTGATCTCGCTGCAGCGCCTTGCCGGCTTCCTCACCCATGTCGCGGCCCAGACCAAGATGAGCAAGGATGTGCGGGCCCGCGTCAAGACACTGTCGCGCGACGTGCTATCGCTTGCCGACCACGCCACCTTCCTGTCGCAGAAGATCTCCTTCCTGCTCGACGCCACGCTCGGCATGATCTCGATCGAACAGAACGCCATCATCAAGATTTTCTCAGTCGCCGCCGTCATCTTCCTGCCGCCGACGCTGGTCGCCTCGATCTACGGCATGAACTTCGACCTGATTCCCGAGCTGAAATGGGAGTACGGCTACCCATTCGCCATTGCCTTGATGGTGATCTCGGCGATCCTGCCCTTCTGGTATTTCCGCCGGCGCGGCTGGCTCTGATTGCGTTATCGGCCGGCCGGCAATCGGCTGGCTTACCAGAAAGGACTTGACCAAATTGCCTTGGGCCTGCATCCGGGTTGCCCGACCTTAGGGATCACGCGTTCTTCAACCGGATTGCCGACATGACCGCAAAGACATGGGCCTTTGAGGATTTCGTCGAGGGCGCCTCGCTCAACCTCGGCAGCAAGGATGTGAGCGCTGCCGAGATCATCGAGTTCGCCAGCGAATTCGATGCCCAGCCGATGCATCTCGACGAGGACGCCGGCAAGGCAAGCATCCTGGGCGGCCTTTCGGCCTCGGGATGGCACACCTGCGCGATGTTCATGCGCATGCTGTGCGACGCCTTCCTGCTCGATTCGACCTCGCAGGGCTCGCCGGGCATTGACCTTGTGAAATGGAAGAAGCCGGTTCTGGCCGGCGACCGGCTGACCGGCAAGGTCACCGTGCTTTCCAAGCGCCCGTCCAAATCCCGGCCTCAGCTCGGCCTCGTCAGCATGCGCAGCGAGTTGTTCAACCAGCGCGGCGAATGCGTCTTCGAGCTCGAGAACACCGGCATGTTCCTCGCGCGTGATGCCGCACGGGGCCAATCATGATTTTGGACGAGTACTTCTTGATCGGCGAAACCGTCACGCTTGGCTCGCACAAATTCGAAGCGGACGAGATCAAGGCCTTCGCCCGCAAATACGATCCGCAGGTCTTCCATGTCGACGAAGAGGCGGCGAGGAAGAGCGTGCTTGGCGGGCTCTGCGCCTCCGGCTGGCACACCGCCTCCACCTGGATGAAATACAACCTCGAAAAGCGCATGGAGACCGAGGGTGTGCGCTGGACCGGCCCCGGTCCGCAGCCCGAATTCGGCCCCTCGCCAGGCTTCCGCAACCTGAAATGGCTGAAGCCGGTCTACGCCGGCGAGACGGTGACTTTCACCCGCACCGCGCTTGCCCACCGCCCCCTTGCCGGCCGCCCCGGCTGGAGCCTGCTCACGCTGCGTTCGGAAGGGTTCGATTCGACCGGCGACAAGGTCATCGAGTTCGACAGCGCCGTGCTGGTGAAGGTGGAGTAGTGAATGGTGAATGGTGAATGGTGAATGGCGATGGAGAGTAGTGAGTAGTGAGTAGTGAGTAGTGAGTAGTCACTATTCATTATTCACTACTCACTAATGTCCCTCGAACCCGATCAGCGTCCTCACCGGCACGCCGAGCGCCTCCAGCTTCCGGCGCCCGCCGAGATCCGGCAGGTCGATGACGAAGCATGCGGCGACGATATCGGCGCCGATCTGCCTGAGCAGCCTCACCGCCGCTTCAGCCGTGCCGCCGGTGGCGATCAGGTCGTCGACCAGGATCACCTTCTCGCCCTCTAAAACGCCGTCCTTGTGCATCTCCATCTCGTCCAGCCCGTATTCGAGGCTGTAGGCGACGCGCACCGTTTCGTAAGGCAGCTTGCCCTTCTTGCGGATCGGCACGAAGCCGGCCGAAAGCTGGTGCGCGACGGCGCCGCCCAGGATGAAGCCGCGCGCCTCGATGCCGGCGATCTTGTCGATCTTCAGCCCGGCATAGGGATGCACCAGCTCGTCGATGGAGCGGCGGAAGGCGCGAGCGTCACCCAGCAGCGTGGTGATGTCGCGGAACAGGATGCCGGGTTTGGGATAATCCGGAATGGTGCGGATGGCCGCGAGCAGCGTGTCTTCGAGGGAGGATTTCATGGGCGGTTGATCCGTTGCCGTACAGTTTTGCCGGCAAGCAGCCGAAAAGAAAAGGGCGCCCGTTCGGCGCCCTCGCATTTTTCTGAAATGCCAGACGGGTCAGTGCGCCACGTCGGCCCACACCTTGCGCTTGGTCATGTAGACCAAGGCGCCGAACAGCACCAGGAACACCAGCACGCGGAAGCCGGTCTTCTTGCGGTCCTCGAGATGCGGCTCCGCCGCCCACATCAGGAAGGCTGCGATGTCGCGCGAATACTGGTCGACCGTCTGCGGCGAGCCGTCGTCATAGGTCACCTGGCCGTCCGAGAGCGGCTTCGGCATCTTCAGTGACACGCCGGACAGGAAGTACGGATTGTAGTGCGTGCCTTCCGGGATCACCATGCCGGCCGGCGGCGTCTGGTCGTAGCCGGTCAACAGCGAGTGGATGTAATCCGGGCCGCCCTGGGCGTACTGGGTGAAGATGTCGAAGACGAAGCGCGGGAAGCCGCGCTCGACGCCGCGCGCCTTAGCAAGCAGCGACATGTCCGGCGGAGCGGCGCCGCCATTGGCTGCAGCGGCGGCCTGCTCGTTCGGGAATGGCGCCGGGAAGTGATCCGACGGCTTGCCCGGGCGGTCGAACATGTCGCCGGCATCGTTCGGGCCGTCATGGATGGTGTATTCGGCGGCGAGCGTCTTGATCTGGCCTTCAGAATAGCCAAGCCCTTCCAAGGTGCGGAACGCCACCAGGTTCATCGAGTGGCAGGCCGAGCAGACTTCCTTGTAGACCTTGAGGCCGCGCTGCAGCTGGCCCTTGTCATAGGTGCCAAACGGGCCGGCGAAGCTCCAGCTCATTTCCTTCGGCTCGTTGATCGGGAAATGCGTCGGCGCTGCCTCTTGATGCCCTTCCTGGGCAGCGGCGACCATTGTGCCCGCGGCCACCAGGCCAAGCAGCGCCAGCGAGGTGAGAATCTTCTTCATGCCAAATCCCCTCAGATTCTCAGCCTTTGGTTTCCGGCGCGCTCACCGCGCCTGCCGGATGCCCGCCGGCCCCCTTGTTCTTCTTTTCCAGCACCGCTTCGGTGATCGAGTTCGGCAGCCTGCGCGGCGTCTCGATCAGGCCGAGCACCGGCAAGACGACCAGGAAGAAGGCGAAGTAGAACAGCGTCGCCATCTGCGCCATGAACACGTAGCTGCCTTCCGCCGGCTGCGAGCCCAGCCATCCCAGCAGGACGGCGTCGGCCACGAACAGCCAGAAGAACAGCTTGTACCAGGGCCGGTAGACCGCCGAGCGCACCTTGGAGGTGTCGAGCCACGGCACCAGGAACAGCATGGCGATGGCGCCGAACATGCACAGCACGCCGCCGAGCTTGGAGTTGATCGGCCCGATATTGAAGGTGATGGCGCGCAGGATCGCGTAGAACGGCAGGAAATACCATTCCGGAACGATGTGGGCCGGCGTCTTCAGCGGGTTGGCGACCGTGTAGTTGTCCGGGTGGCCGAGATAGTTCGGCAGATAGAAGACGAAATAGGCGAAGAAGAACAGGAACACGATCATGCCGAACGCGTCCTTGATGGTGGCGTAGGGCGTGAAAGCGACCGTATCGGTCTTCGACTTGACTTCGATGCCGGTCGGGTTCGACTGGCCGACGACGTGCAGCGCCCAGATGTGCAGCACGACGACGCCGGCGATCATGAACGGCAGAAGGTAGTGGAGTGAAAAGAAGCGGTTCAGCGTCGGATTGTCGACGGCGAAGCCGCCGAGCAGCAGTTCCTGGATCCAGTTGCCGACCAGCGGAATGGCGCTGAAGAAGCCGGTGATGACGGTGGCGCCCCAGAAGCTCATCTGGCCCCAAGGCAGCACGTAGCCCATGAAGCCGGTAGCCATCATCAGCAGGTAGATGATGCAGCCGAGAATCCAGAGCAGCTCGCGCGGCGCCTTGTAGGAACCGTAGAAGAGACCGCGGAAGATGTGGATGTAGACGGCGACGAAGAAGAACGAGGCGCCGTTGGAATGGAGGTAGCGCAAGAGCCATCCCGAATTCACGTCGCGCATGATCTTCTCGACCGAATCGAAGGCGAGATTTGTGTCGGACGTGTAATGCATGGCCAGCACGATGCCGGTCAGGATCTGCGCCACCAGCATGATCGACAGGATGCCGCCGAACGTCCACATGTAGTTGAGGTTGCGCGGCACCGGATAGGCGATGAAGCTGTCATAGACCAGCCTGGGCAGCGGCATGCGCGCATCGACCCAGCGTCCGATGCCGGTCTTCGGCGTGTAGGTGGAGTGTCCCTCGCTCATCGAAATATCCCCCTGCCTCAGCCGATAAGAATCTTGGTATCGGAAATGAATTTGAATACCGGGATCGCCATGTTCTCGGGCGCCGGGCCTTTGCGGATGCGGCCGGCTGTGTCGTACTGCGAGCCGTGGCACGGGCAGAACCAGCCGCCGAAATCGCCTTCCTGGCCGAGCGGGATACAGCCGAGATGGGTGCAGACCTGCACCATCACCATCCAGGCTTCCTTGCCGGGGGTGGTGCGGTTGGCGTCGGTCGCCGGCGCGTCGGAGGGCAGGTTGGCGTTGCGCGCGATCGGATCCTTGAGGTCGTTGAGGCTGACAGCCTCGCCGTCCTTCATCTCCTTCTCGGTGCGGTTGCGCACCACGACCGGCTTGCCGCGCCACTTGACGATCAGCGAACTGCCGGGCTGGAGCGAAGAGACATCGACCTCGACCGAAGCCAGCGCCAGCGTCGAGGCATCCGGCTGCATCTGGTCGATGAACGGCCATGCGACGGCGCCTGCGCCGACCACGCCGGCCATGCCGGTGGCGATATAGAGAAAATCGCGACGGTTGGGATCGTGGATGTCGGTTGCGCTCACGGGTGCCTGATCCTTTCGCCTCTTTCCGTGCCGGCGGCCGAGCCTTGTCCCCGCTCAATCGCGCCGGCCCGACAGCGCATGGCGAACAGGCTAGCGAATTCCTCCGGCATTTGGAGGTTCGGTTTATGCGTGAAGCCCGTTTTTGTCCAGACGGGTGAAGGCACAAGGGCAGATTGTCGCGGGGATGTGCCGCAGCCTGGGTTGCCGCTCCGCCTGCGCAGCGTCAGACACCGTGAAACAGAGGGAAATCTTGGGCGAAATCGGGGCCTTGTCAACCTCGACAGGAACCGCTGGCCCGGTCTAATCTCCGGCCATGGCGCATGTCATCGACCGCGACAAATGGGCGAAAGCCCCGGACCGCTGGCAAGGCGAGCTGCAATGCGGCGCCTTCGGCTCCAGAAGCTGCCTGATCTTCAACTATATGCCGGGAATCGGCGGCGGCCCGCGCCTGCACAAGCATCCCTATGCGGAGATCTTCATCATCCGGCAAGGGAAGGCCCTCTTTACCGTCGGCGACCAGCGGATCGAGGCGTCCGCCGGCCAGATCCTGATCGTGCCACCCGACACGCCGCACAAATTCAGCAATCTCGGCCCCGGCCCGCTCGAGACCACCGACATCCACGAGAATGGCAGCTTCATTACCGAATGGCTTGAATAGGTTTCCTAAAGCGCGTCGCGCTGAAACGGATTCAGGCGACGCGCTTTAAGTCCTTGTCTTGATGCATGTCGTTGCCCCAGAACCGTGTACACTTCTGGGCGACATGCATTAGCTGGCGCCGAGCCTGACCAGCACCGCCCTCGGGATGTTGTATTCGCGGATCACGGCGTCGTGCCGGCGAAAGCCGCAGAGTTCGCGTTGGATGAAATAGCCGTGGACGGCGTCCGCCGCCTCCTTGAGCAGCCGGTTGCGATGCTCGCCATCGCCGTTCTCACGCAGCTTCGCCAGCGTCTCCTCGACGCGCTGGCCGGCGCGGCCAAGGGCCGCCGCCTTCTCGGCGAGGATCTCGTGACCGAGCAGGTCGAGCGCGCTTTCCTGCACGCCTGAGCGTCCGAAATTCGAAGGCATCCGTACCGACATGACCGTTTTCTACTCCGCCGGCCGCGTCTCTTCCAGCACGCTTTCCTCATTGAACAGGAAGCCGCCGGACTGCCGTTTCCACAGCCGCGCATAGAGCCCGTCGAGCGCCACCAGCTCGTCATGCGTACCCTGTTCGACGATTTGCCCGCCATCGAGCACCACCAGCCGGTCGAGCGCGGCGATGGTGGACAGCCGGTGCGCGATGGCGATCACGGTCTTGTCCTCCATCAGCCGTGCCAGATTCTCCTGGATCGCCGCCTCGATGTCGGAATCGAGCGCCGAGGTCGCCTCGTCGAGGATAAGGATAGGCGCATCCTTGAGGAAAAGGCGGGCGATCGCGACGCGCTGCCGCTGGCCGCCGGACAGCTTCACGCCGCGCTCGCCGACATAGGCCTCGTAGCCGACGCGCCCGCGATTGTCGCGCAGGCCCATGATGAAGTCATGCGCCTCGGCTTTCCGCGCCGCGGCGATCACTTGGCTGTCGGTCGCGCCCGGCATGCCGAGCTTGATGTTGTCGCGCAGCGAGCGATGAAAGAGCGCGGTGTCCTGGCTGACCACGCCGATATTGGCGCGCAGAGAATTCTGCGTCACCTCGGCGATATCCTGGCCGTCGATCAGGATCTTGCCGCCCTCGAGATCGTAGAGGCGCAGGATGAGATTGGCCAGCGTCGTCTTGCCGGCGCCCGACGGGCCGACCAGTCCGACCTTCTCGCCCGGCCGCACGACGAGGTCGATGCCGTCCAGCACCCCTGCCCCTTTGCCGTAGTGGAAGGTGACGTTCTTGAGGTCGATGCGGCCGCCGCCAACCACCAGCTCCTTCGCGCCCGGCGCATCGGTCAGGCCGAGCGGCTGCGTGATCAGCGCCTTGGAATTCTCGAGCACGCCGAGATTCCTCAGGATACTGTTGAGCTGCATCATCAGCCGACCCAGCAGCATGTTGAGTCTCAGCACCAGGGAAAGCGTGAAGGCGACGGCGCCGACCGTGATCGAACCTTCCACCCACAAGTAGATGGCGAAGGCGGCAATCGCAGTGATCATGGTGCCGGAAAGTGTCGTCAGCGCCATGCGCACGCCGGTCAGCCTGCGCGTGAACGGCCGCAGCGCATCGAGATAGATATCGAAGCCGCTGCGGATGTAGCGGTCGTCGCCGTCGGCGGCGAAGAGCTTCAGCGTCTGCACGTTCGAATAGGAATCGACGATGCGGCCGTTGATCATCGAGCCGGCCTCGGCGGTCGCCTCGGCATGTTTGCGGACCGCCGGCAGATGGAGCCTGGCCACACAGCCGAAGGCGACGATCCACACCACCACCAGCGCCGCCAGCCTGAGATCGAGGCCGGCAACCAGCGCCAGCGTCGTCACCGTGTAGACGACCATGAACCAGACGACCTCGATGAAGCTTTCCATCAGATCGCCGGTTGCCTGCCCCGCCTGCCAGACTTTCGTGGCGATGCGGCCGGCGAAATCGTTCTGGAAGAAGGCATAGGACTGTCGCGAAACATGCCGGTGCGCCTGCCAGCGCACCAGATTATAGAAGCCCGGCGTGATCGTCTGTTCGTCGACCAACGCGGCCAGTCCGACGACCGCCGTGCGAATGATAAGCACGACCGCGCCCATGAACAGAAGCTCGGGGCCGGCGGCGGCCCACAACGCATGCCAGCTGCGCTCGCCGGGAAGCTGATCGAGGATATCGACCAGCCGTCCGACGAAATAGAACAGCCCGGCTTCGACCAGCGGCGCGATGCCGCCAATGATCAGCATGGCGAAGAAAGCGAGCTTCGCCTGCCCGACATAGTGCCAGAGGAAGCCGCCGACGCTGGCGGGTGGCCGAAGATTCGCCGGCTCGCGGAACGGGTAGACCCAGTGCTCGAACCAGCGATAAACGGCTTTCATCATTCCGCGGCTTCACCCTTGGCATCAAAGTCGTGGGCAATCGCATCGTTGGCGGCCTCGGCCGGCACGTCGTCGAGCAGGAAGCCGCCCGACTGGCGCTGCCAGAGCTGGGCATAGAGCCCGCCTTTGGCGACGAGTTCCTCATGCGAGCCTTCCTCGATGACGCGGCCCTTGTCCAAGACGACGAGCCTGTCCATCGCTGCAATGGTCGACAGCCTGTGCGCGATGGCGATGACGGTCTTGCCCTGCATCAGCTTGTAGAGGTTCTCCTGGATCGCCGCCTCGGCTTCCGAATCGAGCGCCGAGGTCGCCTCGTCGAGGATGAGGATCGGCGCGTCTTTCAGCATGACGCGGGCAATGGCGATGCGCTGCCGCTGGCCGCCGGACAATTTGACGCCCCGATCGCCGACATGGGCATCGAACCCCTTGCGGCCGCCGTGGTCGGAAAGCGCACCGATGAAATCCAGCGCTTCGGCCCGGCCCGCCGCCTCCAGCAGCATCTCGTCGGTCGCGTCGGGGCGGCCATAGAGGATGTTCTCGCGTACGGATCGGTGCAGCAGCGAGGTGTCCTGGGTCACCATGCCGATCTGCGCGCGCAGCGAATCCTGCTTCACCGCCGCGATCTCCTGGCCGTCGATCAGGATCCGGCCGGCCTCGAGGTCGTAGAAGCGCAGCAGAAGATTGACCAGGGTCGACTTGCCGGCGCCGGACCGGCCGACGATGCCGACCTTCTCGCCGGGCCTCACGGTGAGCGACAGGTTCTCGATGACACCCTTCTGCTTGCCGTAGTGGAAGCGGATGTCCTCGAAGCGGATTTCGCCGCGGGTGACGGCAATATCCCTCGCATCCGGCCTGTCCTCGACCAGGCGCGGCAACGAAATCGAAGCGATGCCGTCCTGCACGGTGCCGATATTTTCGAACAGCGCCGACATCTCCCACATGATCCACTGCGACATGCCCCACATTCTGAGCACCAGGCCGATGACCACCGCTACCGCGCCGATCGTGACCGCTTGATCCAACCACAGCCACAGCGAGATGGCGGTGACCGAGAACAAGAGCAATGCATTCAGAATGTAGAGCGAGCCAAAAAGCACGGTCACCAGCCGCATCGACCGGTAGACCGTGTCGAGGAAGCCTGCCATGCCCTCCTTGGCGAAGGCCGCCTCGCGGCGTGCATGCGAAAACAGCTTGACCGTCTGGATGTTGGTGTAGCTGTCGACGACGCGGCCGGTCATGCTCGAACGCGCGTTGGCCTGTTCCTCGCCGACCTTGCCCAGGCGTGGGATGAAGAAGCGCAAAAGCCCGATATAGCCGACCAGCCAGACGGCGAGCGGCGCGGCAAGGCGCAAGTCTGCCGAGCCGACGATGAACAGCATGCCGAGGAAATAGACGATGACGTAGTTGAGGACGTCGAGCACCTTGATGACGCATTCGCGCACGGCGAGCGCCGTCTGCATCAGCTTGGTGGCGATACGGCCGGCGAATTCGTCCTGATAGAAGCTGATCGACTGCTTGAGCAGGTAACGATGCACCTGCCAGCGGATGCGCATCGGATAATTGCCCATTAGCGTCTGCTGATTGAGCAGCGAATGCAGCCAGACCGTTCCCGGCAGCGCGAACAGCACGATGAAGGCCATGCCGGCGAGCTTCCAGCTCTCGGTCTCGAGGAAGGTTTCGCGGTTCTGCCCCGACAGCCAGTCGACGATGCGGCCAAGGAAGCCGAACATCCACACTTCCGCGATGGCAATCGCCGCCACCAGCACCGCATCGCCAAGGATGTAGGGCCAGGCGCCGCGCGTGTAATGCAGGCAGAATGCTATCAGCGTCTTCGGCGGCTCGACCGGCTCCGCGGCGGGAAATGGATCGAGCCTGTTTTCAAACCAGCGGAACATTCCGGGGCACTCGACTGTCTATGCGCTCAGGCAGCGCGGGATTGATGGACAAGCTTTCTCGGCCGCGCTGCGCCGCGGGCCGGCGATACGGAATCAACTGCATCGCCGGCCCTGCTTCGCGCAATATAGGGTGTCGCGGGCTTTTCGCCGACAGGCTCGCCAGAGGATGCTGACGGCTCCGAACCTCCTGACGAAAGGCTGTCGCCAGCCCGTGCTTTTTCGCCCGGTCGGAACAGCCTCGCGACACGGCGCACCAGCGAAGGCCGGCTGTGGTCGGGCACGGCGCGCGAGAAGTCGACATCCGGCAGCATGCCGCGATGCGGACGCCGGCGCTCCTGCGCATGTACCGCCGACGAATAGGTCTCGCCGATCAGCAACGCCCAGGTCGCCATCTTGCGCTCGTGCAGGCTTCTCGAGCCGGGTATTCTGAATGGATCGAACATCGGTCCGTCCTCCATGTGCAAATGCGTTAAAAAGGGTGATGCGAGTTCGACCTCCGGCATTCGGCCGGAGGGTCGAATTGCATCGGTCAGGACATGACGACGAGCGTCAGTCCCGACATGACGACGAGCGTCGGTCCCGACACGTTCAGGTGGGGCGTGGCGCCCCTTTGGCAGTTTGAAAAACATCGCAAGATTCCTTCGAAAGCCGAAAACTGGGTTCGGCGGGAATCGGTGCGATAGGTCTTAAAGTGTCAGAAGAATCGTCGTACCGAAACCGCCGTTGGGCGTACTGGAGCCCCGGAGAGGAGCTGCCCGGAAAGGAACTGGTTGTGCATGGTCATCATGTGGTCCCCCTCCTTCGGTTCGGGTTGACG
Source organism: Mesorhizobium sp. M1E.F.Ca.ET.045.02.1.1 (assembly GCF_003952485.1). Classification (NCBI taxonomy): domain Bacteria; kingdom Pseudomonadati; phylum Pseudomonadota; class Alphaproteobacteria; order Hyphomicrobiales; family Phyllobacteriaceae; genus Mesorhizobium; species Mesorhizobium sp. M1E.F.Ca.ET.045.02.1.1. The sequence goes on along the minus strand of NZ_CP034447.1, from coordinate 3,463,464 downwards.
ATGAGCGGCATATACTCGACTTCGCAGAAAATGGCCACCCGCCAGTCCAGAAATCGCCGAAAGCTGGAGACGCCTGTGGCCGATCTGCCACTTATTAGAAGGATGCGGAAATGAACGGCCGTCTCCGCATCGCGCTCTACCAGCCTGATATCGCCGGCAACACCGGGACAATCCTGCGCTTCGCCGCCTGCCTCGATCTCGGTGTCGACATCATCGAGCCGGCCGGCTTTCCGCTCTCCGACCGGGCCCTGAAACGGGCCGGCATGGATTACCTCGAAATGGCGGCGCTTTCCCGCCATGCCGACTGGCGCGCCTTCGAGGAGTGGCGCCGAACGAGCGCGCGCCGTTTGGTGTTGGTCACCACCAAGGGGACGACCGCGTACACCGACTTCGCTTTCGCCAATGGTGACATCCTTCTGTTCGGCCGCGAATCCGCCGGCGTGCCGGAAGAGGTTCACCAGGCGGCGGATGCGCGATTGACCATCCCGATGCGGCCGGGCGCGCGCAGCATCAACGTCGCCTTGTCCGTCGCGATGGTCGCGGGCGAAGCGCTCCGCCAGCTCGGATAGGATCCCTACCCTCTCCCTTGTGGGGAGGGTGGCAAGCGAAGCTTGCCGGGTGGGGGTCGAAGGCCACAAAGTACCCCCACCCCGTTCCGCGGCGTCGCTGCGCGATGCCGCTCCACGACCCTCCCCGCAAGGGGGAGGGTAATCAGCGATTCTCACCCAGGCGCACATCGCCTTCTCCTGCATTTGCCTCGTCAGGATTTCCTCGCTACAAGCTCAACCTAACTTGAGGTCAAGCGGAAACTGCGAAATGGTTGCGGTGAAGGAATTGACGGTCGGTCAGGTGGCGATGCGCAGCGGCGTTGCGGTATCGGCGCTCCATTTCTACGAGGCGCGCGGTCTGATCCGCAGCCATCGCACGGCGGGCAACCAGCGCCGCTATGGCCGCGATGTGCTGCGGCGGGTGGCGATCATCCGCGTCGCCCAGGAGGTCGGCATCTCGCTGGCTGAGATCGCAGCGGCATTCCACTCGCTGCCCGAGGGACGCACGCCGACGCGCGAAGACTGGAATCTGCTTTCAACGGCTTGGCGCGATGGGCTCGATCACAAGATCAGCCAGTTGAAGAAGCTGCGCGACGGGCTGAGCGACTGCATCGGCTGCGGCTGCATGTCGATCGACAAGTGTCCGCTCCGGAACAAGGACGATAGGCTGGCCAGGGAAGGAACGGGAGCGAGGCGTTTGCTGGCGCCTTGACCGGTCTAGTCGGCCGCCGGCAGCCGCCGCATGGTGAATTCGATGACGTCGCCCGGCCGTTCGAACCAGCTTTCGATCTCGGTCCAGTAGGCCTGCTTGGGGAAGCGCTCGAACCATTCCTTCGCCTTGAGGCGCGCGGCCGGGCGCGGCAGCACGAAGGTCTCGCGCAGGAATCCGTCGCGCGGCTGCTTCTCGCGTTCGGCCCGCGAGCGTTCCAGCCTCTTTTTCAAACCATCCAGCGGCGGTCTTGCCGGGGTGCGCACGAAGGAACTCCTTTGCGCCTTGGTCAGACAGGACTTGACCCTTGCCTTTAAGAGATTAGGGATCGCGCCCTGAAAAGACGAGTCATTTGTCGGGCAAGCAAGCCCGTAACTGGAGACGGAATTGGAAAGACCTGACCTTCCCGTGGGGCTGCCGGCCGACATCGAGCAGAAGAAGATGAAGGCCCGTCTCTGGTTCGAGGCGCTGCGCGAGCGCATCTGCACCACGTTCGAGCAGATCGAGCGGGAGCTTCAGGGACCTCTATCCTCATGGTCGCCCGGCCACTTCGAGAAGACCCCCTGGGAGCGCGACGAGGGCAAAGGCGGCGGCGGCACCATGTCGATGATGCGCGGCCGGGTCTTCGAAAAAGTCGGTGTGCACACGTCGACGGTCCACGGCGAATTCTCGCCTGAATTCAGAAAGCAGATCCCCGGCGCCGAGGAGGATCCACGCTTCTGGGCAAGCGGCATTTCGTTGATCGCCCATCCCTGGAATCCCAACGTTCCGGCCGTGCATATGAACACCCGCATGGTCGTGACCACGCGCCACTGGTTCGGCGGCGGCGCCGACCTGACGCCGGTGCTTGACCGGCGCCGCACCCAGGAGGATCCTGACACGCTGGCCTTCCACCGCGCCATGCAGTTCGCCTGCGAGAAGAACGCAGCCGTGGCCGACTACCCGAAATTCAAGGCCTGGTGCGACGAGTATTTCTTCCTGCCGCACCGCAACGAGCCGCGCGGTATCGGTGGCATCTTTTTCGATTGGCTGCATTCGGGCGAGGACAAGGGCGGCTGGGACGCCGACTTCAGTTTCGTCCAGGACGTCGGCCGTTCTTTCCTCGTCGTCTATTCCCATCTGGTCCGGGGCAATTTCAACCAGAACTGGACCGACGGCGACCGCGACGAACAGCTCATCCGGCGCGGCCGCTACGTCGAATTCAATTTGCTTCACGATCGCGGCACCATCTTTGGCCTGAAGACCGGCGGCAATGTCGCCTCGATCCTTTCCAGCATGCCGCCCGAGGTAAAGTGGCCGTAAAAATCCGGTGAACGCAAGGTTGGCCGCATTGATGTCCCATACGCCGAATCTTGGCGGCCAATGTGGCAGGCGCGATTTCTTTTTCGTCTAATATCCTTTTGAAAAAATTGAGTTATTTAAGGTTGCCGGGTCGGGAAGCGCCGGCCGTTCATCTCCCCATGGGCCGCGACCCGACGCGACCGGACGGCCCTGATCGAGAGGGGTGCCTTCCTGGAGCGAGATTTCATCTCGCTCTCACGGTGCCCGCATTCCAGGAGAGCATGCCATGCGCAAGCTTATTGTGACGGCAGCAGCCGCTGCCTTTCTCGCCTCCGGTGGCGCCGCGTTCGCCGCGGTCAAACACACCACGGGCACGGTCAAGAGCTTTGATGGAACGGCCATGAGCCTTGTTCTGGACAACGGATCGACCTTCACCCTGTCCAAGGCCTTCAAGGATCCGGGCATCAAGTCGGGCGAGAAAGTTCGCGTTTCCTGGGACATGAGCGGCAAGAACAAGATTGCCGAGGCGGTCAAGATCATGAAGTGACGGCCCGCCCGATGCACATCGCCCAAAAGTGCTCAGAGGTTTTGGGGAGACGGTATGCAATCTAAAGCGGGCATCAGGCAGCAAGGAAGGCGGGGCAAGGTTGCTCCGCCTTTTGTTTCCAATGAAGATCGTGACGAGCCAACAGCCTCCCGGCTTCGATGCAACCGAAACCGGAAGTGTGTGTTATGGTAGTCCAACTGAGCAATTCCAGGAACGTGCTCAGCGGTTTCCCATACGGAATTGCTTAGAAAACAAGCACATGGAACGGAAGTCCAAACCGAGCCGCGCCAAAGAGGAAAGGAACGACCATGAAGGAATTCCAATGCGGAACACTCGTCCCGGGCTGTGACTGGCACACGCGCGCAGAAGAAGAAGCGGAGGTCATGCGCCGCGCGGTCGAGCATCTGCGTGAAACGCATGGCGAAACCATCATCCGCGAGACGATGATCGAGGCGATCCGCTCGCGCATCCAGAAGGTCCGCGACGCGGCCTGAGGCGTTGGCCGGCTGCAATCGCCGATTCTGCGCGACACCACCGACAAGGACAGCGAGCGGGATGCAGCATCCGGGCGCATCCCGCTTTGCGCGCGGCGATCTGCCCCGATCGCCGACAACCGGCTTCAATCCCAAAGATTTCAAGCAAAAACTTATATTCGTGCCGGCTGGGATAACCCCGCGGTAACGGTCTCCATGCGAACGTCAGGTGCATGATCCGGCCACGGCGGCTGCCCGAGGAGCCGTTTGCCACAAGGCGCGTCCGGATCCGACGGGACGAGGTGCTGCGCGCATGCGCGAAAAGTCCGACAATCGAAGTGGTTTCGGTGCAGCGGCACTCCTGCTGTGCGCATTCCTCGGTGTCTCGCCGGCGATGGCGCAGGAAATGACCACGTCGCTCGTCGATATCCACCAGGGGTCTTGGCTCAGCGACCGCGCGAGGGGCCTCGGCAATGGCGGCTACGAGTTGCAGGACGGAAGCTGGGTCTCGTTCAATCGGTGGTACCACAGCAATTGGGTCGACATGCATGTCGATTTTCTCACGCAGCTCACCGAAAACAGCGGCGTCCTGTGGGGATTTGGGACCGGGGAACAAGCCGAGAAATACCGCATTGCGCCGAGCTTCAAGCTCGGTTTTCTCACCCAGACTCATCCGAGCCTGAACAGCACCCTATCCCTTTCGGTTACCTCGACCTTCGGCGGCAACCTGACCGAAAAGCCCTGCGTGGCCGACTACGGGGATCTGGGCACCTATAGCGTCAACTGCCGGCTCGCGGCCGGCGAGACGGCGCCTGAGGAAACGCTGAAATATCTGGTTAACGCTACACCCGAAAGGCTGCGCCTGTGGCTCAACTACCGTGTTACTTTCTGATCGCCGGGAGGTCGCGCATGAGAAGTCTTCTTGCTCCCGAAGTCTACGATCGTCCGTCCTCGTTCCTGTTTGACTGGGAGTAAGAGCATGTCTGGTAATTTCTGGAAGTTCGGCATTGCCGCGGCGCTCGTCCTTTTGCCGGCGTCCATCGCCTCGGCGCAGGAAGCCCTCGACGCGGACGAGGCGGCCGCGTTGTGCCACGGCGGTGGATCCATATGCGTGAGCGCGAGGATCCCGGTCGCAAAGGCAACGACCCAGGCAGTACAGAGCTGGATGAGCCCCGACGTCGGCGCCGCATGGGCAGCCGGCTACAAGGGCAAGGGCGTCACCATCACCATCGTCGACGACTTCAGCAGTTCATCGCGCTTCTCCGGCAATTTCGGGCTCGGCGTGCAGACCCAGCGGCATGGCGAATGGACGCGCGAGGAGGCAAGCATGATCGCTCCCGCGGCGACCATTCGCTCCAAGGATTTCTCGACGAGTTCGGCCGTTCCGCTGGCACGCGGCCGTAACGTGCTCAACCTCAGCTACGGCATGTACACCACCGCGGGCTACAGCGTGAGCCAGATCTGGTGGGCCCCGGAGGAGTCCTCGATCATTTCCTACGCCACCAAGGGATCGGCCATCGTCTCGAAGGCGGCAGGCAACGACTCGGTCGCCGTCGGCGGGGTGACCGGCGGCCAGCAGGACTATCTCGACCTCGCCCTGATCGGCAAACCGACGGCGATCTTCGTCGGCGCGCTGTCGACAAACGGCACTGCGTCCAGCAAGGCTCAGCTTGCCTGGTATTCCAACTATGCCGGCTCCGACCCGGCCGTGCAGGGCCACTTCCTGGTGGTCGGCGTCGAAGGCGACAAGACTGGCCTTTACGGCACGTCCTTCGCCGCGCCGATCATCTCCGGATACGCCGCGATCATCGGCAGCAAATTCACCAAGGCGACGCCGGTTCAGATCACCAACGACCTGCTCAACACGGCCCGTACCGACACACTGGTCAATTACGACCCGTCCATCTACGGCAAGGGCGAGGCAAGCCTTTCGCGCGCGTTGGCCCCCGTGTCGATACGTTGAGCCGCGGCGATCCTACGGCTTGCCGCGCTAGGCCTCGAGTGCCTTCGCGGCGCGCTTGAGCAGCGCACCGCGATCCATGGCGAATCCGGAATCCACCCATTCCTTCTCGAGGTTCTTCAGCGTCGCGCCAAGCTTCGGGCCGGGTGACGCGCCGAGTTCGGTCAGGTCGGCGCCCTTGATTGGAAAGGTCGGCTTTTCCCATTTCAAGGCGAAGCCTAGCAAGCGGGAGTAACCACCGGCTTCCAGCATGGCCTGATTGTCCTCGACGGCACGTGTCCGCGCGGCGGCGAGAGCGAGCCGAAGCCGATCGAGGAAACCGTCGCGGTTTCCGAAATAGAGCCTCTTCGCAAGTTCCGTCTCGGTTGTCTTGGATTCCGGCGAAGCCGTCAGCGCCCATTGCTTGAGCCGTTCGCCCTCGCTGGTCGAAAATCTCAGCCTTTCGGCAAGCACCTTCATGCGCGCGGCATCCGGCGGCACCATTGCCTCCAGCCTGAACAGCGGATCGGCATTCCAGCCGAGATCCTTTTCGGTCCTGACCAGCCCATGGATGGCGTCAATGCCCCACTTCTCGCTCTCCGGCAGCACGGCGGTGAGAACGCCGGCCTGGCGCATCCACAGCAGTGCGCGCGACGGATCGGACGCCGAAAGCAGCTTCTTCAACTCGGACCAGACGCGTTCGGCCGAAAGCCGGCTGAGCCCGTCCTTCAGCCTGGCGCAGGCCTTCAACCCCTCGGCATCGGGGCGGCCGTCGCCATACCAGGCGAAAAAGCGGAAGAAGCGCAGGATGCGCAGGTAGTCCTCGCGGATGCGCGCTTCCGGCTCGCCGATGAAGCGCAAACGCCGCGCCTCGATGTCGGCGACGCCGCCGACGAGGTCGACGACCGTCCCGTCGGCGTCGGCATAGAGCGCGTTGATGGTGAAGTCGCGGCGCTCGGCGTCGAGCTTCCAGTCGCGTCCGTAGATCACTTTCGCCCGCCGGCCGTCGGTCTCGATATCGGCTCTGAGCGTCGTGACCTCGTAGGCCTTGCCGCCGCCGATCGCCGTGATCGTGCCGTGCTCGATACCGGTCGGCACCGTCTTGAAGCCGGCGGCCTCGGCGCGCCGGATGGTCTCCTCGGGCACGGTCGTGGCGGCGATGTCGATGTCGGCGACCGGCTGGCCGATCAGCGCATTGCGCACCGCGCCGCCGGCCACGCGCGCCTCCTCGCCGCCCTCCTTCAGCGCGGCGAGCAGCCGCTGCAGATGCTTTTCACCGAGCCAGTCCGCCCTGCCCGAAAGAGACACCTCGGCACTCACGCATAGAGCCTTTCATAGAGCGTGCGGATGATACCCGCGGTGACGCCCCAGATGCGCTGGCCGCCATAGGGCATCTCGTAGAAGAACCATTCGAGGTCGTTCCACATGCGGCTGTCGCGCGCATGGTTGGCCGGGTCCATCAGGAAGCGCAGCGGCACTTCGAAGGCGGCGTCGACCTCGTCGGCATTGAGCGTCAGCGAAAAGCCGGGCCGCACCACGGAAAGCACCGGCACGATGCGGTAGCCGCTGCCGGAAACATAATCGGGCATCCGGCCGATGATTTCGATGTGGCCGCGGTCGAGGCCGATCTCCTCGAAAGTCTCGCGCAGAGCCGCGGCATCGGGGCCGGGATCCGTCGGATCGATCGTGCCGCCGGGGAAGGCCACCTGCCCGGAATGGCTGCGCAGCTTCTCGGCGCGCTTGGTGAGCAGCACGGTCGCGCCATCGGTGTGATCGATGACCGGGATCAGCACCGCGGCGTCGCGCAGCGGCTTTATGTGCTTCAGCCTGGGGTGGCCGGGATTGAAGCGATGATCGCCGAACTCGTCGCCGGCTTGCACCTCGGCCTGCGCCGCGGCGCGCGCGCGAAAATCCGCGATCGAGAACGGCACCGGCGCCACCTGGTCCATCACCCGCTTAGCCGCTCGAGTTTTTCGGCCGGCATGATCGGATAGACCTCGCCGCCGGAGCGGACGGCGAACATTGCCTTGCCGTCGATATCGATCTCCTCGCCATGTTCGACAAGCTCATACATCACGGGCCGCGCCACCAGCGCCTCCAGCCGACCGCGCACCAGCACATAGGGCTTGAGCCCGCCCGTCGCGTCCTCGTCGACGAAGCGCAGCGGATGGCCGGCTCCGGCCGTGACCACGTCGCCGACATTGGTGCGGAAGGTGATGACCTGACCCTCGCCGGTCCCCGACACGTTCATCTCGACGGCGATGAAGGGCGCGTCGGCGACGCGGATGCCCACGCGCTCCACCGGCGTCACCAGGTAGGTTCTGCCGTCGGCATCCTTGCGCAAGACGCTGGAAAAGAGCTGCACCAGCGGCATGCGCCCGATCGGCGTGCCGAGATAGAACCAGGTGCCATCGGCCCTGATCTCCATGTCGAGATCGCCGCAGAAGTCCGGATTCCAGCGCTCCACCGGGGCCGGTCCCTTGCCGGCGCGCGCCGCGCGCGAGATCAGCGCTTCCAGCCCACGCGCCTCGGTGGCGCCGGTCAAACTCTGTTCGCGATGCTCGACACGTTCGGTCATGGTCACGAAATAGTCACTGTTGTCCCGATTGTCAGCCTTGTCGGCCCAAGTCTGTGATTTAAGTTCGAATGCAGACGCCAGGAGAGGCCGAATCGCGGCATTCTGCGACTTTGAGAATGCAGGCCGGTATTTCCAACCACAAGGATCGAACGGCATGAGCGTGATGATCAAGGAAAGCCCGTTGAGCGACAAGGCGATGATCGAGGAGGCCGAGAAGGCGCTGGCCGACATCTCGAAGGCCCGCGACGCCGTCGGGAGGGTGATCTTCGGCCAGGAAGCCGTCGTCGAACGCACGCTGGTGGCGTTGCTTGCCGGCGGTCACGCGCTGCTCGTCGGCGTGCCGGGTCTCGCCAAGACCAAGCTGGTCGAGACGCTTGGCATCGTTCTCGGTCTCGATTCCCGCCGCGTCCAGTTCACGCCCGATCTGATGCCTTCCGACATCCTCGGCTCCGAGGTGATGGAGCAGGACGAATTCGGCAAGCGCTCCTTCCGCTTCATTTCCGGGCCGATCTTCACGCAGCTTTTGATGGCGGACGAGATCAATCGCGCTTCGCCGCGCACGCAGTCGGCGCTGCTGCAGTCGATGCAGGAGTATCACGTCACCATCGCCGGCGCCCGATACGACCTGCCTTCGCCCTTCCATGTGCTGGCGACACAGAACCCGCTGGAGCAGGAAGGCACCTATCCGCTGCCCGAGGCGCAGCTCGACCGCTTCCTGATGCAGGTCGACATCCTTTACCCGGATATCGAGGCCGAGCGCCGCATCCTGCTCGAAACCACCGGCGTCGAGGAGGCCAAGGCCGACAATGTGCTGCAGCCGGCTCGGCTCAAGGAAATCCAGACGCTGATCCGCGGCATGCCGGTGCCCGAGAGCGTCGTCGAGGCCATTCTGAAGCTGGTGCGCTCGGCCCGTCCGGGTCAGGGCAATGCCGACACCGACAAGCACGTCGCCTGGGGTCCGGGTCCACGCGCCAGCCAGGCGTTGACCCTGTGCGCCCGGGCTCGCGCACTATATGATGGCAGGTTGGCACCGTCGGTCGACGACATCCGTGCCTTGGCCGAGCCGGTGCTGCAGCATCGTATGGCGCTGACTTTCGCTGCCCGCGCCGAAGGCACTTCCGTGCGCGACGTGGTGGCGAAGCTGGCAAAAGGCATCTGATGGGTCGAATAGGCGAGGTCCAGGCACCGGTTGCGACGCGCGACGCGCTCGCCCGTGGTCGGTTGCGGGCCTCTTTGGTGCCGGATCTGCTGGTCGAGGCCCGCCGCATCGTCAACACGGTGATCGCCGGCTGGCATGGCCGCCGCAAGCGCGGCATCGGCGAGAATTTCTGGCAGTTCAGGCCCTATGTCGAAGGCGATTCCTCGCGCATCGACTGGCGCCGCTCTGCCCGCGACGATCATACCTATGTGCGCGACCGTGAGTGGGAGGCTGCCCACACGGTGTGGCTGTGGGCGGACCCCTCCCCCTCCATGCTTTACAAATCCGCGGGAGCCAGCGTTTCCAAGGAATCGCGCGCGTTGGTGCTGGCGCTCGCAATGGCCGAGCTTCTGTCGCGCAGCGGCGAGCGCATCGCCTGGCCGGGCCTCACCGACCCGTTCACGGCCCGCAACGGCGCCGAACGCATCGCCGCCCAGCTCAGCCACGCCGGCGCGCTGCCGGCCAAGCCCGACCTGTCAGCCATCCGCCGCTTCTGCGATATCGTCATCGTCAGCGATTTCCTCGATCCGGTCGAGGAAACCATGGGCTGGCTCGACGTGCTCGCCCGCCATGGCGTGCGCGCGCATCTGATCGAGGTCGCGGACCCGGCCGAGGAGACCTTCCCCTATGCCGGCCGCACCGAATTCACCGATCCGGAAACCGGCGACAAGCTGACCGCCGGCCGCGCCGAGATGCTGGGTGAGGAATACCGCCTGCTCTATACCGCCCGCCGCCAGGAACTGGCCGGCTGGTGCAGGCGTCTCGGCTGGAGCTTCACCGTCAACCATACCGACCGCCTCGCCTCCGAAGCGCTGGTGCGTATCCACATGGCGATGACCGCCGACAGCACCCGTCCAGGGCTGACCTCCAGTCATGCCGGGTTGACCTCCGGTCATGCAGGGCTGGCTGCCGGCGCCAGTCATGCGAGGCTGACCGCCAGTGGCGGTCTCGCCGGAAAGGCGGTCGCATGAGCTGGCTGCCGCTTTCCTTCGGCGCGCCGATGGTGCTGTGGGGCCTGCTGGCCCTGCCGGTGATCTGGTGGCTGCTGAGGCTCACGCCGCCCAGGCCGCAGACCGAGGTCTTTCCGCCGCTGAGAATCCTTGCCCGGGTCCTCAGGCGCGAAGAGACGCCGCATCAAAGCCCTTGGTGGCTGACGCTGCTTCGCCTGCTGATGGCTGCCCTCGTCATCGCAGCGCTTGCGGAACCGGTCTTCAATCCGCGCGAAAAGCTGCCGGCGGAGGGCTCTGCGCTGGCGTTGGTCATCGACAATGACTGGGCAAGTGCGGCCGATTGGGGCAAGCGCGTCGCCACCGCCGAGCGGCTGATTGCCGATGCCGGCTCGAACGGCGTGCCGGTCGTCATCGCCTTCACCGCCGAGAAACCCAATGCCGAGATCGGCCCTTTCGATGCGTCGGCCGCGCTTGATCGGCTGCGCGCGGCAAAGCCGCGTCCGATCCCGACCGACCGCCCCGCCGTCTATGCCCGTGTCGCCGCCACATTGGAGCGCCTGCCGGGTGCCAGCGTCGCCGTGCTTGCCGATGGCCTGGCGGCCAACGGCGACGAAGCGGCGTTCAAGATGCTTCTGGAAAAAAATGCCGCGCGGCTGGTCTGGGCCACCTCCGACCGGATCTCGCTCACCGGCCTGACCGATGCCGACAACCAGGTCGACGGCTTTGCGCTGACCGCCATCCGCGCGCCGGGCGATCCGGCGCCGGCGCAGGTCACCGCGGGCGCCTTCGACGACAAGGGCCGCCGTATCGCCGACGCGACGCTGACCTTCGCGCCGGGCGAAACCACCGCCACCGGAACGATGGCCGTGCCGTTCGAATTGCGCAACGACTTCGCTTCGATCGCGCTCGACGGCGAGCACCAGGCCGGCGGCGTGCGCGTGCTCGACGAAAGCTCCAAGCGCCGCCGCGTCGGGCTCTTGTCGCAGGCCGAGGCCGACCAGGCGCAGCCGCTCTTGTCGCCGCTCTACTACATTCGCCGCGCCCTGCAGCCCTTCGCCGATCTGGTCGAGCCGTCGAGCGCCGACCTGGCCGACGCCATTCCGCAGCTTCTCGACCAGAAGCCGGCGATGATCATCATGGCCGATGTCGGCACCATTCCCGAGCAGGTCCGGCAACGGCTGGTCGACTGGGTGAACAATGGCGGCACGCTGGTGCGCTTTGCCGGCTCCCGGCTGGCCGCCGCCGGCAATGACGACGACCTCTTGCCGGTCAGGTTGCGCAGCGGCGAGCGTGCGCTGGGTGGCGCGCTGTCCTGGACGACGCCGCAGCAGGTCACCGAATTCCCGAAGAACGGCCCGTTCGCCGATCTCGCGCCGCCAACCGAGGTGACGGTCAGCCGGCAGGTGCTCGCCGAACCCACGCCCGACATCGTCGAGCGCACCTGGGCGACGCTGGCCGACGGCACGCCGCTGGTGACAGGTATGAAGAAGGGCAAGGGCACGCTCGTGCTCTTCCACGTTACACCCGAAGCGACCTGGTCGAACCTGCCGATCTCCGGCAGCTTCGTCGAGATGCTGAGGCGCATCGTGCAACTGTCGCGCAACCAGGGCGCGGCGGTCGCCAATGCCGAGGCCACGGCCGCATCGCTGGCGCCCTATCGCATGATCGGCGCCGACGGCGCGCTGGTGCCGCCGACGCCCGATGCGCGGCCGCTCGTGCCGGGCGCCGGGCCGTTGCCGGTGACCCTGGAAAACCCGCCCGGCCTCTACGGCTCGGAGACAGGCGTCTTCGCCCATAACCTGCTCAATGCCTCCAGCACGTTCACACCGCTTGCCCGGCCGCAGATCTCGCTGCCGGTGACCGCCATCCCCTACGCCTTCGACGAATCGGAGAATCTGAAAGGTCCGCTGGTCACGCTGGCCCTCCTGCTGATGCTGCTCGACACGCTTGCCGTCTTGTGGATGGGCGGGCTGTTGTCGCGCCGGCCGCGACGCGCCGCGGCGACCGCTGCTGCCGTGCTGATCGTGCTTGGCGGGCTCTTCGGCCATACCGATCTTGCCCGCGCGGACGATTCGAAGCCCGGCGACTCCCAGGCTATCGAGGATATTTCGAAAACCCGCATCGCCTATGTGATCACCGGCGAGCCCGGCGTCGATTCGATCAGCCGCGCCGGACTCGAGGGCCTGACCCGCTTCCTGGTCGAGAAGACGGCGCTGGAGCCCGGCCCGCCGGCCGGCGTCGACATCGCCAAGGATGAGTTGACCTTCTATCCGCTGATCTATTGGCCGATCGACGCCACCGCGCCGATGCCGAGCGAAGCGGCGATCGCCCGCATCGACGCCTACATGCAGCAGGGCGGAACGGTTCTCTTCGACACGCGCGACCAGTTCTCCAACGGCATCGACGCGGGCTCGGCAAGCCCCGCCACCGAACGGCTGCGCGACATCCTCGCCAATCTCAACGTGCCGCCGCTGGAGCCCGTGCCGTCGGACCATGTGCTGACGAAATCCTTCTTCATCCTTCCGGAGTTTCCGGGCCGGTTCAACGGCAGCCCGCTCTGGGTTGAGGCCTCGCTCGACGCCAGTAATACCGAGAACCGTCCGGTGCGCACCGGCGACGGCGTTTCGCCGATCATGATCACCGCCAACGATTTCGCCGGCGCCTGGGCCGTCGACGAGAACGGCGACCCGATGCTGCCGACCGTGCCGCCGGATCCGATGCAGCGCGTCTACGCGCTGCGCGCCGGCGTCAACATCATGATGTACATGCTGACCGGCAACTACAAATCCGACCAGGTCCATGTGCCCATCCTGCTCGAACGGCTGGGGCAGTAGTTCATGAACTGGTCGATCTCCTTCGAACCGCTCGTCTCCTGGCCGCTGTTCGGCCTTGTCATCGCGCCGCTGCTGTTGCTTGCGCTGGCCGGCCTGTGGTTCCGCCGGCGAGGCTCGTTCCTGCGCTTCATCGCCCTCGTCGCGCTCGGCGCGGCCCTCCTCAACCCGGTTTTCCTCGATGAAGAACGCGAAGCGCTGAAGAGCGTCGTTGCGGTCATCGTCGACCGCAGCCAGAGCCAGGACATCGGCGACCGCACCAAGCAGACCGACGAGGCGCTGGCCGGTCTTCAGCAGCGTCTCGGCCGCTTCAAGCAGTTTGACGTGCGCATCGTCGACGCCGGCAAGTCGGAAGTCGCCGACGAGCGCACCGAAACCAGGCTGTTCAGCGCGCTGGAGGGCGCTTTCCGCGACGTTCCGCCCTCACGCATCGGCGGCGCGGTCATGATCACCGACGGCGAGGTGCATGACGCGCCGGCCGGCGCTCCGGACTTCAACGCGCCGCTGCATGCGCTGATCACCGGCAACGAGCATGAGAAGGACCGCCGCATCCGCTTCGAGAACGCGCCGCGCTTCGGCCTCGTCGGCAAGCCGCTCGACATGAGCTACCGCGTCATCGCGAGCGACGGCCAGACCGGCCCCGTCGATGTGCGGGTTTCGGTCAATGGCGAGCAGGTTTCGGTCGAGCATGCGACCATCGGCCAGCCGATGAAGCTTGAGGTCACCATCCCCAATGCCGGCCGCAACATCGTCCAGCTCGGCATCGACCATGAGCCGGGCGAACTGACCGACGCCAACAACCGCGCCATCGCGCTCGTCGACGGCATTCGCGAGAACCTGCGCGTGCTCCTGGTCTCCGGCGAGCCGCATGCCGGCGAGCGCACATGGCGCAATCTGTTGAAATCCGACGCGTCGGTCGACCTTGTCCATTTCACGATTCTGCGTCCGCCGGAAAAACAGGACGGCACGCCGATCAACGAACTGTCGCTGATCGCCTTTCCGACGCGCGAACTGTTCGTCGAGAAGATCAAGGATTTCGATCTGATCATCTTCGACCGCTATCAGCACCGCGACGTGCTGCCGATCCTCTATTACGACTACATCTCCGAATATGTCGAAAAAGGCGGCGCGTTGCTGATCGCCGCCGGCCCCGAATATGCCGGAGAGAGCTCGATTGCCCGCACGCCGCTGATGTCGGCCCTGCCGGCGATGCCCAGCGGCGAGGTCGTCGACAAGGCCTTCTATCCGCGTCTCACCGATCTCGGCCAGCGTCACCCCGTCACGCGCGGGCTCGACGGCTCGGCCACCGAGCCGCCGCGCTGGAGCCGCTGGTTCCGCACCATCGGCGTCAAGAATCCCGAGGGCGAGGTGGTGATGAAAGGGGCCGAAGACCGCCCGCTGCTTGTGCTCGACCGCAAGGGCGAAGGCCGGGTCGGCATGCTGCTTTCCGACCAGGGCTGGTTGTGGGCGCGGGGCTTCGAAGGCGGCGGGCCGCATGTGCAGCTCTATCGCCGCATCGCCCATTGGCTGATGAAGGAGCCCGAACTGGAAGAGGAACGGCTGACCGCCGATGGTCGCGGCATGGTGCTGGAGATCCGCCGCCAGACGATGAGCGACGATCCTGGTCCCGCCCAGGTGATCACGCCTTCCGGCAAGGCGATGACGGTCAGGCTGCAGAAGTCCGAGCCCGGCATTTTCACGGGCAGCCTGCAGACCAGCGAGATCGGCCTCTATCAGGTGGGCAATGGCGATCTCACCGCTCTTGCCCATGTTGGTCCGATCAACGCGCCGGAATTCTCCGACGTCGTCTCTACGGAAGACAAGTTGAAAGCATCGGCTGAGGCGACCGGAGGCAGCGTGCGCAGGCTGGCGCCGTCGTCCATGCTCGGCAACCTTTCCGGCGGCGTGGCCCTGCCTTCCATCGTGCCGGTCCGCTCCTCGGGCGCGGCGTCGGGCGATGACTGGATCGGCCTTCGCACCACCGACGACAGCACGCTGAAGGCCGTCTCGCGCGTGCCGCTGTTCGGCGGCTTCCTCGGTCTCGGCCTGCTGCTGCTGGCGATCGGCTCGATGTGGTATCGCGAAGGAAGGTAGCGGCACCTCTCCTTCTCCCCTTTGTTTGGACCGGGGACATCGCGAACAGGTGTGCGAAGACATCGCGAACAGTTTTGCGCGTTTTGCGCGAGGGGGTTCGGGATGCCATTCGAGGCCAGAAGCGTGATGAGCCAGAAAGAAGAGTTCGTGAGATTGGCGCTGGCGCCTGGCGCCAATGTGAGCGCGTTGTGCCGGCGCTTCGGCATTGGCCGGACCTGTGGCCACAAGTTGCTTTCGCGCTATCGGATGGAAGGGGCGGCCGGCCTGGCGGAGCAGTCTCGGCGACCACTGTCGAGCCCGGCACGCAGCGCGCCGGAGGTGGAGGCGGCAGCCGTTTCGGTGCGTGTGGCGCATCCAGCCTGGGGTGGGCGCAAGATCGCGCGAGTGCTTGCCCGCGAAGGCATCGGCACGCCGGCGGCCTCGACGGTCACCGGCATCCTGCGCCGCAACGGTATCGAGCTGGGGGCTTTGGGCGGCGGAGCCCAGCCTTTCATTCGCTTCGAGCATGCCGCCCCCAACCACCTGTGGCAGATGGACTTCAAGGGCCACGTTGCCTTGCGCGCCGGCCGGCTGCATCCGCTTACCGTGCTCGACGACCATTCGCGCTTCTCGATCGCGCTGTCGGCCTGCGCCGACCAGACCACCGAAACCGTAAAAGCCCGGCTGATCGCCGCCTTCCGTCGCTATGGCCTGCCGTGGCGCATCGCCACAGACAATGGTCCGCCTTGGGGCGATGGCGGCCGCAACGACTTCACCTTGCTCACCGTCTGGCTGATCGAGATTGGCATCGCCGTCAGCCACTCCAGGCCTTGCCATCCGCAGACGCTCGGCAAGGACGAGCGCTTCCATCGTTCGCTCAAGGCCGAGGCATTGCAGGGACCGCCCTTCGCCAATCTCGCCGAGGCTCAGGATGCATTCGACCAGTGGCGCCACGTCTACAACGCCCAGCGTCCCCACGATGCCTTGGGCGGCGGCGTGCCGCTCGATCGCTACCAGGCCTCGCCGCGCCAGTATCGCGAAACAGTCGAGCCGTTCGAATATGCCAAGGACGATCTCATCCGCCGCGTTCAGCAGCACGGCTTCGTCTCCATTCTCGGCCGAACCATACGCTTGTGCCGGGCCTTCGCCGGAAAGTCCGTCGCTTTCCGCCCCACCGCCACCGACGGCGTCTTCGACGCCTGGTTCAGACATCAGAAAATAGAAACCATCGACCTCAATGCCCTCGCCCGATAGCATGCAAAACTGTTCGCGATGTCTTCGCACACCTGTTCGCGATGTCCCCGGTCCAAACACCCTTGTGGGAGAAGGTGGATCGGCGCGCAGCGCCGAGACGGTTGAGGGGTGCTGGAAGGAATGAGACGTTGGCGTTCCCTGGAGCACCCCTCATCCGGCCGAGCTTCGCTCGGCCACCTTCTCCCACAAGGGGAGAAGGGAAAAGGGTACCGCCCTACTCTTCCGGTTCGGTCGTGAACAGCAGCGGATAGCCCTTGGCCTTGCCGGCATCGGTTGCTCGCGTGGCCTTGGTTTCGGCGACGTCGCGCGTGAAGACGGCGACCACGCAGACGCCGCGCGTGTGCGCCGTGATCATCACCCGATGCGCCTGATCCTCGCTGAGCTTGAACTCACCCTTCAGCACTGTCACCACGAACTCGCGCGGTGTGAAGTCGTCATTGACCAGGATGACCTTGTAGAGCTTTGGCCGCTCGGTTTTCAGCTGCGTCTTGGTACGGGGTTTGAGGACAGTTTCAGGCATTGGAATCCGCCGGTTGTGAACTCAGCAATTCCAGGAAAAGTGCTCAGCGGTTTTCCGTCCGGAATTGCGCGAAAATAGCTGTGATTGTTGCTTCCACTTTAGTCATGCAGGGAAGCATTCGCCCATTTGCCCGCCGTAGCGGCGCGGGCAAACATCCGACCTTATGTGGGAAAGCACTGTTTGCGGTTCAACGGCCCTGCCGGCCGATCGTGCGGCGCATCGTTTTATCGAACCTGCCGGAGCCGCCATCGTCCATGTCGGAACCACGCTCCATGAACGCGGTGACTATCCAGGCGGCGAAGCCGACCAGCGTTGCGCCGGTGAGCACGATCAGGATCCAGCTCTGTGCCGGCGTGATGTAGTCGAAGCTCGACGAGATTACCGGCGCGAAAAGCTCCGGCTCGGTCCTGCCGCTGGCGGGATCCGGCACCGGGCTGGCTGTGAAGATGATAAGCGCTCTTGCCGCCGCGGTGGCAACCAGGCCGCCGAGCGTCAGCGAACGCATCAGGGACGAAAACCGCTTCCTCATGCGGATTGTCCTACGACACCGGCATTGCGATCGGGTTAAGGATCAAGCTTTCGCGGCGGAAGCTGCCGGGGGTGTCGGCTTCGGTCGCCAGAAACCGCCCCAGCCGAAACCGGCTGGAGCGGTTTTGTAAGGTAAGGTGCCGAGACCCGGATCAGGTCTTCGGAGCATCCTTCTTGTCGGTCTTCTTGACGACCTTCTTCTTCGAAGCCTTCTTGTGCTTCTTCGCGGCGACTTTCTTCACGGGCGGCTTTGCCGTGCTGTCAGCCGGAGCGGTGGTCGTGGTCGAAGCAGCCGGAGCAGCGGTCGTCGTGGCGGCGGCGTTGCCGAGAGACGGCATCGCGAAGGCGAGAGCGACGGCGAGACCGGTGGCGGAGAGAATGGACTTCTTCATGGCTTCATTTCCTTTTCATGCGGGTCGAGGAAGGTGAGCGTCACTGAACCGGGTCGATCGGTGTCACTCCAAGCAGCTTCAAAGCATTTGCGAGCATCCGGATGCCCTGTGCCTGTTTCTTGGCGGCGCAGAACCGGTTTCCCTTTCTTTGAAGTGCCTTCGCCGCGGTGACCTGCGTTGCCGCGGCATGGGTTTCGAGGGCTTCGTCAACTTGACGGCTGAGGTTGGTGCAGCGCTCGGCCCGGGTCAGCGACGTCACCTTTGCGTTGGAGGCTCCGACCGCGGCTGTGATGAGCGACATGCTGAGCAAAGCACCCATCAAGCTGATCCAGAACCTCTGCATTGGTCTTGCCCGTTACTCCGGAAACTTGCGTCGCAGCCGATGACCTGACCGCCACGACACCGGTTATGCCCTTGATTTTTTTCACGAGTTTTTCCCAACTGTAGAATTTTGTTTCTGAATTGTTTCTGGGGAAGCCAGCTCTTCCCAAATCGTCGCCGCTGGCCAACATGTGGCCCGAATTCTATCGTGTGGGTGATCACCGAAGGACGGCTTGACTACAGCAATCGCGGGGTTCTCGTGAAATCCGACGCGCACATACTGATCGTCGATGACGACAAGGGCATACGGGACCTGCTTCAGGAATTCTTCCAGAAGCGGGGACTGCGCACGACGGTGGCCGCCGACGGCGCCGAGATGGAGGCGATCCTGCGCCGCGTGCAGGTCGACCTCATCGTGCTGGACGTGATGCTGCCGGGAAAAAGCGGGCTGGAGCTTTGCCGCGAGATCCGCGCCAATTACACCACACCGATCATCATGCTGACCGCGGTGACCGAGACGACGGACCGCGTCGTCGGCCTCGAGATGGGCGCGGATGACTATGTGCCGAAACCCTTCGATCCGCGCGAGTTGCTCGCCCGCATCCGCGCTGTTCTGAGGCGCAACGGCACCGCCGAGCCGCGCCGGCCCGCCGCCAAGCAGATCTACCGGTTCGCCGGCTGGACCATGGATTGCTCGCGCCGCCGCCTGACGGCGCCCGACGACGTGCGGGTGGAGCTGACGATGGCCGAGTTCAATCTGCTGCAGACCTTCGTCAAGAGCGCGCAGCGCGTGCTCACCCGCGAACAGCTCATCGAGCTTTCGGGTGGCGACACCGGCTACAGCTTCGACCGCAGCGTCGATATCCTGGTGAGCCGCCTGCGCCGCAAGATGGAAGACGACCCGAAGACGCCGAAGCTGATTCTGACCGTGCGCAGCGGCGGCTATCAGTTTCTGCCCGAAACGACCTCCGAATGAGACGCTTCCTGCCGCAAACCCTGCCGGTCTGGGTGCTGCTCATCGTCATCGCCAGCCTGATGATCAGCCAGGTCGCGACGCTCTATATCGTGGCGCGCGACCGCGCTGCCGCCAACGATGTGGTTGATCTCTACCGGCTGAACGACCGCGCCTATTCGCTGGTGCAGCTGATGCATGACGCCACGCCCGAGGAGCGCAAGGCGACCGCATCCGGCCTGTTCAATGCCACCTATGCGCTGACCGTTTCGGACACTCCTGCCGTCACCTCCTCGATTGCCGGCGACGACCAGCTTGCCGAGCTGGAGGACATTCTGGTCGGCCGCCTGTCCAAGTTCGGCATCACCGACGCGCGCGTGCGGCGCGATCCGGCAACGCAGGAAGCCGATGTCCCGGACGGCCAGGTGATGAACAGGGATGTCGGCCAGGTCGAGCGCGATCTTCTGGTGCTGGCCGCGGACTTTGCGCAGAGCGACAAGCTGACGGCGTCGCTGCGCTTTTCCGACGGCCAATGGCTGAACTTCACCGAGCCGATCACGCCGGCGGGGCCGATCCTGAGTTGGGACAGCCTGCCGCTCTATTCGCTGATAGCGGGATTGATCGTGGTCATGTCGATCTGGTCGCTGCGCCGGCTGACGGCGCCTTACCGCATGATGGAGACCGCGGTGAACCGCATCGGCAACGACCTGAAAAGCCCGCCGATCGCCGAGAGCGGCAGCCGCGAGATCCGTGCCGCGGCGAAAGCGGTCAACGCCATGCAGATGCGCCTGCGCGACTATGTCGAGGACCGCGAACACCTGGCGGCAGCACTTGCGCATGATCTGCGCACGCCGCTGACCAGGATGCGGCTGCGTCTCGAGTTGCTGCGCAAATCAGCCGCTCGCGAAGCCCTTGCGCATGACCTCGCCGACATCGAAAGCATCGCCAGTTCGGTGATCGACTTCGCCAAATTCGAGGTCACGGAGGAAAAGGCCGAGCGGATCGATTTCTGGTCGCTGGTGGAATCCGTCGCCGACATGTTCGAGGATGCTTCCTTCGACGAAGACGCCACACCTTCGCGCGGCCTGATCTGCATCGCGCGGCCGGTGGCGCTGCGCCGCTGCATCACCAATCTCGTCCAGAACGCGGTCACCTATGGCAAGAAGGCGCATATCGGCGTGCGACGGTCGGGTGATACGATTTTGCTCACCATCCGCGACGAGGGGCCGGGCATCCCGCAGGCAAAGCTGGATCAGGTGTTCGCTTCCTTCGTGCGCCTCGAACAGTCGCGCAACCGCGAGACCGGCGGCCTGGGTCTCGGCCTCACCATAGCCCGCAACATCGCTCGCGGCGCCGGCGGCGAGATCAGCCTTTCCAACCATCCCGCCGGTGGCCTGCTGACGGAGCTGTGCCTGCCGCTGGCAGCTTGAGTCAGGAGGCGTTTTCCCGACTGCCGTCGGGACTGGATCGGCCTCGCCATCCTTGTGATAGTGCGGCCGCTCTCTACAGCGCCGCGCGTCCTCTTGCGCAAAGGACGCTGCAGCACTTCAATTTGGTGGATGATCCTTTCCGAACCGAAGGTCAGCAAAGCAAAAATCGATTCCGATTTTCGGGGTCATGCACGAGGAAACCGCTCCATGTTCTATGCGATCCTTGCCTATCACGTCGAAGAGACCGTCCAGTCCTGGACGCCCGACGAGGATGCAGCCCTCATGAAAGACCTGCTCGAGATCAACGACAGGCTGACGCGCGCCGGCAAGCTGGGGCCGGCGGCAAGGCTGGGCGAGACCGCTAAAGCGGTCACGCTGCGCGGTCCGGGCGACGGCATGGTGATCGACGGTCCCTTTACCGAGACAAAGGAGCAGTTGCTCGGCCTCTATGTGCTGGATTGCGCGGACCAGGACGAGGCGATCGCGGCGGCGCGCGATCTCAAGCGCGTCAATCCCACCGCGGTCTACGAGATACGGCCGATCGCCCTTTATCTACCCGGCGCGCCGCTGGCCTGATTCCAGGAAAAGTGACGGTTCACCGCAGCGGGCGGCGGCCGCGAGCCGCGACATCGGCGGGAGCTTCATCGGCCGGATACCCGAAATCCTTCAGTTCCGACATCGACAAGCCGGCCAAAGCCCTGCGCTGCATGGCATCCTGGTACCGGCGCCGGAGCCCGACGAAGATCGTCGCGATATTGGCCGCGAGCGTGCCGGCACGGCGGGTGGTCGGCTGGAAGGTCCTGAGGCTGATGTAGGTCATTGTCATTCTCCCTCGTTCGAACTCACGAGGGCAATGTCCCACCGGCGCGCTTTGCCAATGTTCATCCAAGCGTGAAACCGTAGGAAAAACCGCGCTAAATCGTCGTTAAGTCGGTGGCGGGACGTGATATTCTGCCCATGGCTTTTTTCACGGGGGCAGGAGTGCGCATCCGATTGCTTGGCGGCATCGAGGTTGTCTTCGCAGGCGGGCAACCTCTGCACTTCGCGACGCGCAAGACGTCGCTGCTCTTTGCCGCGCTCGTTCTGGCCGGGCCCAAGGGCCTTCGCCGCGAGAGGGTGGCGGCGATGCTGTGGGCCGGCAGCGGCGAGCAGCAGGCGCGAAACAGCCTGCGCCAGGCTCTGGTCGACATCAGGCGGCTGTTTCCGTCCACCGGCGACGAAGCCATTCGCATCGAAGGCAGTGCCGACACCATCTGGCTGGCGGCGAATGCCGACGAGGCCGACATCTGGATTTTCGACCGGAACTGTCAGGCCGATGAAGGCACAAGCCTCGCGGCAGCGGCCGACCTCTATCGGGGCGACCTGCTCGACGGGCTGTCGTTCGCAGGCGAGATCGACGAGTGGCTCGCGCCGCTTCGGGCCAACTACGCCCGCAAGGCGCTGGAACTGGCCGAGCGGCTGAGCCTCTTGCCGGAGTTGGGTTCGCGCGAGGAATTGGCCTGCGAAGCACTGGCCGAACGGCTGGTGACGCTCGACCCATGCGCCGAGCAGGCCCACCGTGCACTGATCCGCATCTTCCGCCGCCGCGGCAAGACCAACGATGCCTTCCGTCAGTTCCTGGTCTGCAAGGAAGCGCTGAAGCGCGAGCTCGGCGTCGATCCCGAAGAAGCGACGCGGGCGCTGGTCGAACGCATCGAAGCGGAACCGACAGCCAAAGGCAGACCGCCCGAGGTCGAACCGTCCGGCCTGGAAGTGAAGGCGGAGCCGCCGCGTCCGGCCGTCTCGGTGCCGGAAAAGCCATCGATCGCTGTCCTGCCGTTCCAGAACATGAGCGATGACGCCGAGCAGGAATATTTCACCGACGGCGTTGTCGAGGAGATCACGACGGCGCTGTCGCATGTGAGCTGGCTGTTCGTGATCGCGCGGAATTCCGCCTTCGCCTACAAGGGCCAGGCGGTCGACGTCACCCGCGTGGCACGCGAGCTCGGGGTGCGCTACGTCCTGGAGGGCAGCGTCCGCAGGGCCGGCAGCCGGCTGCGCGTGGCAGGGCAACTGGTCGAGGCGGCGGCGGGGGTGACTCTGTGGGCCGACCGGTTCGAAGGCGACGTCTCGGAGGTGTTTGAACTGCAGGATCTCGTCGCCTCCAGCGTTGTCGGCGCGATTTCGCCGAGGCTCGAGCAGGCTGAGATGGCGCGCGCCAAGCGCAAGCCCACCGAAAGCCTCGACGCCTACGACCACTATCTGCGCGGCATGGCGAGCCTTTACCGCTGGACGAGGGAAGGGCTGGAGGAAGCGCTGCCGCAATTCTACAAGGCCATCGAGCTCGACCCCGATTTTGCCTCAGCGGAGGGCGCTGCCGCCTGGTGCTATTTCTGGCGGATGGCGAATCGCTGGATGACTGATCGGCAGAAGGAGACCGCCGAGGTTTCCCGGTTGGTCGGCAACGTCGCGATCTCCGGCCAGGACGACGCGGTAGCGCTGGCCTTCAGCGGCCTGGCGCTGGGCTATGTCACCGGCGACTACGAGGCCGCCTTGGCACTGGCCGACCGGGCGCTCGTGCTGAACCCGAACTGCGCCACCGCCTGGAGCGCCAGCGGCTACCTCAAGGCCTGCTACGACGATCCCGACATCGCCATCGAGCACCTGTCGCGGGCAAGACGGCTGAGCCCGCTCGATCCGCTGACCTTCTTCATGCAGACCTGCACCGCCTTCGCCCATTTCGTGGCCGGCCGCTACGACGTCGCCTGGCCGCTCGCAGAGGCGGCATCGCGCACGCAGCCATATTATCTCACCGGCCTGCGCGTCGCGGCCGCCTGCAATGCCATGGCCGGCAGGCTGGATGCCGCGAGCAAGCATATCGCGCGCTCGCTGGCGCTCGACCCCGAACTGACGCTTGCCAACCTCACACACGTGGCGGGCCATATCAGGCCGGCCTATTTCGCCAAATATTTCGAGGCGCTGCGGCTGGCCGGCCTGCCCGAATAGACACGTCTTGGTGCATCGTCTTCAATCCGCCAGCGCCGCGGCCTCGACTTCCTTTCCAAGGCGAAGCGTTTCGCGCACGAGCAGGTCGAGATCGTCACGCCGCGTGCGGTGGTTGGTGATCGCCACCCTCAGGCAATGCCGGCCGTGCACGGTGGTGTCGGACAAGGCGGCGATGCCTTCTTCCTGCAGCCTGAGCATGATCTCGGTGTTGAACGCCTTGAGCCGTTCCTCGGACGCACCGTCCAGGCGATGGCGGAAGCAGACGATGTTGATGGTGGTCGGCGCCATCGGTTCCAGCGCCGGCTCCGCCTCGATCAGAGCGGTGAGATGACGAGCCTGGGCGATGTTCTGGTCGATGAGGCGCCCGAACTTCTCCACCCCGTGCTCCTTGAGCGCCATCCAAATCTTTAGCGCGCGAAAGCCGCGCGATGTCTGCAGGCCGTAGTCGTGCAGCCATTGCCCGGAGGCGAGCCCACGCGGTGTCGATTCCAGGTATTCCGGGGTGACGGCGAAGGTGTTGCGGTGGGCAGAAGCATCGCGAACCAGCGCACAGCCCGCCTCGAACGGCGCGTGCAGCCATTTGTGCGGATCGAGGGCGATGGAATGCGCCTGCTCGATGCCGGCGACGAGCGATCTGTTTTCAGGCGCGATGGCAATCAGTGCGCCGATGCAGCCGTCGACATGGAACCAGAGGTCTTCTTCCGCCGCCAGCGCGGCCAGCGCCTTGAGGTCGTCGATCGCGCCGGTGTTGACGGTGCCGGCGGTGCCGATCACGCAGGCTGGCTTGAACCCTGCCGCGCGATCCTCCGCGATGGCCGCCCTGAGAGCGTCGACGTCGATGCGCAAACCGGCATCGGTCGGAATCCGTCGCAGCGCCCGGTTGCCGAGGCCGAGCGCTTCCATCGCCTTGCGGTGGCAGGAATGGACCTGGTCCGACGCGTAGAAGCGCAACGGTTTTGGTATCGCGCCTACGCCCCTTTCGCGAACATCGACGCCCGCCTTGACGTTGCGCGCCACGGTCAGTCCGATAATGTTGGCCATGGAGCCGCCGCTGACCAGCGTGCCGCCGGCCGAGACCGGGAATCCGACCATCTCCTTGCACCAGCCGACCACCTGGCTGTCCATCAGCCCGGCGGCGTGGTTGCCGCCGCCGAGGTTCGAGCCCTGGATCGCCGCCAGGAAATCGCCGAGCGCGCCGGTGAAATTGCTGGACCCCATGTACCAGGACCAGAAGCGCGGATGGATGTTGCCCATCGGATAGGCCATCACGTTGCGGGCGACCTCGCCATACACATCGGCAATCGGCGCCGGTTCGTGCGGCAGCGGTGCCGAAAAGAAACTGCGGACCTCGGGCGGCATCTCGCGCCACACCGGACGATCTCGGACATCCTTGAGATAAGCGACGGCCTCCTCGACGATCCGATGCGACAGGGCCTGCATTTCGGCCCAATCCGGCGGATCGAGCGTTTCATCCATCACCGCTGTTTCCTGCAAGGTATCCATCCGCTCCTCCCCCCAAAAGGCATGCGATCATTTCCTGGATTGTCATGCGGCGCCGCCAGCCGAATGGGCAGCGGCGCCGCGAATTGTCTTCAGGCGTCGAATTGGCAGCTCGGCGTCGAGCGTGACAGCGCCGTCTCCTCGGCGTCCATCTCCGCCTCGATGCCGTCGAACAGCGGCGTCGACATGTAGCGCTCGCCGGTGTCGGGCAGCATGCACAGGATCACCGAACCGGCCGGGGCCGTCCCGGCGATCTGGCGCGCCACGGCGAAGGTGGCGCCGCCGGAGATGCCGGTGAATATGCCTTCCTGCCGTGCCAGCGCCTTCGCCCATTTGATGCCTTCCGGACCGGGGATCGGCACCACCTCGTCATAATAGTGCTTGTCGATCGCCTCCTGCAGCACGTTGGGGATGAAATCCGGCGTCCAGCCCTGGATCGGATGCGGCTCGAACGCCGGATGGCTGGCAGCGGGTGCGCCGCCTGCGCCGCGTTCCTGCGCTTGGCCGCTGCCGATAAGCTGCGCATTGGCTGGCTCGGCAAGCACGATCCGGACATTCGGCCGCTCGCGGCGCAGCACTCGTCCGACGCCGGCGATCGTGCCGCCGGTTCCATAGCCGGTGACAAGCACATCGAGCCTCGATCCCGCGAAATCGTTGATGATCTCGCGCGCCGTGGTCGCCTCGTGGATGGCGGCATTGGCTTCCGTCTCGAACTGACGGGCCAGGAACCAGCCATTGGCCCCGGCAAGTTCGACAGCCTTCTGATACATGCCGGAACCCTTCTTGGCGCGCGGCGTCAGCACCACCTTGGCGCCCAGCATGCGCATCAGCTTGCGGCGCTCGATGGAGAAGCTGTCGGCCATCGTCACCACCAGCGGGTAGCCCTTCTGCGCGCACACCATGGCCAACCCGATGCCTGTGTTGCCGCTGGTCGCCTCGACCACGGTCTGGCCCGGCTTCAACTTGCCGCTGCGCTCGCCTTCCTCGATGATGTTGAGCGCCAGCCGGTCCTTCACCGAGGCCGCCGGATTGAAGAACTCGGCCTTCACATAGATCGTCGCGTGACCCGGGCCGAGATTGTTGATGCGGATGACCGGCGTGTCGCCGACCGTGTCGAGAATGCTGCCGAACAGCCGGCCGCGGCCGGCTGTTGTCCTGATTTTCAATTGCTGCAACATGGCTTTTCTCCTCGATGTCTCACGCGCCGGTTACAAACCGGCGGCTTCGGCGGCGCGGTTTCGACACCTTGCCGCGGTAGGGTTGCGGGACCTGCCGCAGATGCGGCAACGGCGGCGTTCCGATACGGAATAGGGCTGTCGGATGCTTCCTGTCGTCTTTGGTGATAGAACATGGACCAACTGGTCAGCGTGGGAGCGAGCGTGGAAACGCACGTGGAATCCGCCCGATCGGGCCTGAACAGCGAGGCGGCCGGCCTGTCCCTGCGGCTGTTCGGACCGCTTGCGATTGTGCGCGACAGTGTTCCGGTCGTGCTGCCGGCGTCCCGCAAGCTGCGCGCGCTGCTCGCCTATCTGACGCTCGCGCCACACCCCGTCAGCCGCAGCCGGCTGTGCGAGCTTCTCTGGGATGTTCCCAACGATCCGCGCGGCGAGCTTCGCTGGTGCCTGAGCAAGCTTCGCGCCGCGCTCGACGAGCCGGACCTGCGCAGGGTCGAGACCGAGGGCGACGCGGTCGCGCTTCGCCTCGCCGATACCCGCGTCGATGCCCTGGAGACAGCCGGGGCGGCGGCGGAAGGTATCGATACGCTCAGCCTCGAGCGGTTGCGGAGTCTCTTGCAGCTTTTCGCCGGCGATTTCCTTGACGGTCTCGAGCTCGACCGCAGTCCGCATTTCGCCAGTTGGCTGACCGCGCAGCGGCGCCGCTTCAGCTCATGCCACGTCGCCGTTCTCGAGCACATCATCGGCCTTCTCCCGCCGGAAGCCGACGAGGCGGCCGCCTGTATCGACAAATGGCTGGAACTGGCGCCCTTCGACGGGCGCGCGCATACCGCGCTGCTGGAAAACCTCGCCCGGCGCGGGCAGATCGGCGCAGCCGAAGAGCATCTTGCCACCGCGGCGGAGCTCTTTCACTCCGAGGAGCTGGATATCGCTCCCTTGCGCGAGGCATGGCAGGCGATAAGAGCCCGCCACTCCATCGCGACGCCATGCGCCCGGCCCGTGCCGTTCGCGGCGACCCAGCCATTGATCGCCCAGAGCGAACCCGAAACAGCCGCGACGCGCCGGGCTTCGCTGGCGGTCATGCCTTTTGCCGAACATGCCGGCGCCGCCGGCTTTCGCGGCGGGCTGGCCGACGGCCTGACCCACGACATCATCACGCGCCTCGCCAAGCTCCGCGATTTCTTCGTCATCGCCCGCGGCTCGGTCTTTGCGCTCGCTGAAAAGAACATTGCGCCGGAGGATGCCGGACGTCGGCTCAACGTGGACTACGTGGCGACTGGCTCGGTCAGGAATCTTCTGGGCAGGGTCATAGTCGAGGTCGAGCTGTCCGAAGTGCGCACGGCCAGGATCGTCTGGGCAGAGACCTTCGAGCACAAGCCCGATGACGTCTTCATCGTCCTCGACGATATCGGCAACAGCATCGTCTCCTCGATCGCCGCCGAAATCGCGGCGGTCGAGCGCGACCGTGCGCTGCTTAAGGCACCGAATTCGCTCAATGCCTGGGAGGCCTATCACCGCGGCCTCTGGCATATGTATCGCTTCACTCGCCAGGAAAACGAGCTGGCGCAACAGTTTTTCCACGAGGCACTGAAACTCGATCCCACTTTCGCCCGCGCCTATGCCGGGCTCTCCTTCACCCATTGGCAAAACGCCTTCCAGCGCTGGGGCGATCGCGACCGCGAGACGGCGTTGGCTTTCGATAGCGCTGGCCACAGCCTTCTGGTCGACGACCGCAATCCGGCCGCGCACTGGGCGATGGGCCGCGCCTTGTGGCTGCGCGGCGACCAGGACGCCTCGGTGATCGAATTGGCGAAGGCCGTCGACCTCAGCCCGAACTTCGCACTGGGCCACTATTCCCTGTCCTTCGTCCATTCGCAGTCGGGCGATCCGCAATCGGCGATCGGCTCCTCCGATCACTCGCGCCATCTCAGTCCCTTCGACCCGCTGTTGTTTGGCATGATGAGCGCGCGCGCCATGGCGCATGCGCGGCTGGGCGAATTCAACGAAGCCGCCGAATGGGCGCTCAAGGCGGCAGCAAGGCCCAACGCCCATGTCATCATCCTGGCGATCGCCGCGCATTGCCTGGCATTGGCCGGCCGCCAGGACGAGGCGCGAAACTTCGCGGCCGCGATCCGCAAGACATTGCCGGACTACCGCGCCGACGATTTCATCGCCACCTTCCGCTTCGACCGGGACGCGGAAGCCATGTTCCGGAAGGGCGCGAAGCTGATCGGATTGAACTGAGCCTGCTCTGCGTCAGTGCACGAGCGGGCCGCTGGCCTTCCGCCACGCAACGATGCCGCCCTGTATGTGGCGGGCACTCGAGATTCCGACGTCTTGCGCCGCTTGCACGGCCATCGCCGAGCGCTCGCCGAACGCGCAGTAGAACAGGATCTGCCTGGCAGTCGATTTCGCCAGTTCATGCAGCATGCCGCCGGCGGCGATGTTTTCCTGCAACCGTGCATAGGGCAGATGGATCGCACCGGGAATGACGCCATTGCGCTCCCGCTCGGATTGCTCGCGCAGGTCGATCAGCGCCACATCGGGCCGACCGACCAGCGCCAGCGCCTGCTCGGCGGTCACCGACCAGCCGCGGCTGGCGATATCGTCCTGGTGCAGCCCGACCCTCATGTTGGCGGGCACCGCGACGTCCATCATCTTCGGGTTGGCCAACTTCAGATTGTTCATGATGTCGACGTATTCGTCGACCGACTTCACCTGCAGGCGCGGATTGAAGGCCTTCTCCTCGCCGATCGTCGACACCGTCTCGCCCTTGTAGTCGTGCGCCGGGAAGACCATCGTCTCGTCGGGAAGCTTGAGCAGGCGGCCGAAGATCGATTCATATTGCTGGCGTGGATCGCCGTTCTGGAAGTCGGTGCGGCCGGTGCCGCGGATGAGCAGCGTGTCGCCGGTGAAGACCCGGTCGGGCAGGATGAAGCTGTAGGAATCGTCGGTGTGGCCGGGCGTGTAGATGACGTCGAGCGCCAGCCCCTCGATGGCAAGCTTGTCGCCGTCGGCAAGCCGCATCGAAACGACGTCGGCCTTGGTCTGCTCGCCCATCACGGTCACGCAATGCGTCCTGTCGCGCAGCGCGCCGAGGCCGGTAATGTGATCTGCATGGAGATGCGTGTCGACCGCCTTGACCAGCCTGAGGTCGAGCTCGTTGACAAGTTGCAGGTAGCGCTCGACCTTCTCCAGCACCGGATCGATGATCAGTGCCTCGCCGCCGTGGCGGCTGGCGAGCAGATAGGAATAGGTGCCGGAGACGGCATCGAAGAGCTGACGGAAGATCATTTGCGACGTACCCCGCTGCATTCTCGCGCCACCGGGCAACCATCCGTGCGGCCGTGGCAATATCTTACCGCACGGACCCGCGGAATCGGAATGGATTTCGAAAAATATCTGCCAGGAGCCGGCGTTGCCTGCTGCCATGGAGTGGCAGCCTCCGAACCCATACGCTGGCGCCGAAGTTTGTCGGGCACCCCTCAAAAGGCCTTGCTGAGGCGAGCTTGGCCCCGGACAGTGAAGGCATTGTCGCTCCCATACCCGGCCTCAAAGCCGGCATTCAGGGTCATGCCGGCGCCCACCTCCGCCGCAACGTCCGCGCCGGCAAAGCCGCGCAACACCACCTTTCTGCCGCCGGCGGCAAAAGAAATGTCCTGGCCAAGGAGCGTCGCCGATAGGTCGTCGCTGTTTTGCGCGATCGCGTCGATCCCTGCACGAAGGGTGGTTTGCCAGGTCTGGCTCCGCGTGCCGACGGGCGCCAAGGCCAGCGCGAGCTGGCCACGCGCCTCGAAGACGTTGACGTCGCGCCGCGAGACCGCGAGATCGCTTCCCGAGCCGGCCTCCGCGTAATCGTCGATGAAGAGCCCGACGTAACGCAGTCGCACGCTGGGTATCAACATACCGGCCGCGACCGGTAGCCGCGTGCCGAGTGTGACGGACGGGCTGACGAAGATGCCGTTGAAATCGGCCCGCGCTGTCTCGACGCCACCCAGCACCAGATTGTTCGCGACACGGCGGCGGCTCCGCTCCTGGAGCACGCCGGTAACAAATGTCGCTTCGGCAAAATGCGCTCCTGCGTCATAGCCCAGATAACCGCCCGCAAATACGCTGCGATGGACGATCTCCTGCGCGTCGTCGTCGACCTCGGTCGATCCGGCGGCGCCCCCCAGCAGCACGCCACCCAGGAAGCCGTCGCCCGAGCGCCTTTCCGCGCCGGCGACCACGCCGCCCAGCGTCTCGCTGAACCCAGCTGATGCACCAGAGCCGCCCTGGGAGCGTATCCCGCCAAATGTGGAGATCCAGGCGCCTGGACCGTGATGCGGCGCAAGCACGTCGTCGCCTGGGGCGGGCATGCGCGCTTCGGCGACGCCAGCGATGCCGTCGACAAGGTCTTCGATTAGCGGACCACTGCTCGCAAACCCGGTGGTGTCGATCACCGCCGCGCTGTTGCCGCTCGTCACAAACGGCCTGCCGCCGGTCAGGATGGCTTGCGGCAGGCCGCTTCCGGCGAAGCTGATGACAGCGTTCAGCGCGGAGCGGAAGGTCACCGTGTTGCCGCCGCCGGAAAAGACGACCGGTCCCTGGATGACCGTCCCGCCCAAAAGGTTCAGCGTGGCGCCGGGCGCGCCGAAATAGATGGCGGCGCTCTGGTTGCTGAAGACGCGACCTGAGTTGGTAATGATAGAGCTGCTGCCCAGCGCGGCGATGCCCACGGCGCTCGCGCCGTCCACGACAACCGAACCGGAATTGGTGATCGTCGCATTGCCGAACAAGGTGCCGATACCTGTCGCGCCCGTGCCGGAAACGCTGACGGTGCCGCTGTTGGCGATTGCAACGTCGCTGCCGCCAGCGCCGATGCCAATGGAAGCCAACCCCGACACGGTAATCGACCCGGAGTTGTCCAGCCGCAGGCCGTTGTTCTGCCAGATGATGCCGGTAGCGGCGATGCCATAAGCCTCGATCGAACCGCTGTTGGAAATCCTGAGGTCTGGTCCGGCACCGATGATGCCCGAGGCCGCGACACCTGAAACACCGATGAAGCCGTGGTTATCCACGCGCCCGCCGGACGCATCACTGATGATGCCGTATGTTGCGACACCCAGCGCTTCTATCGAGCCGTTGTTGACGATGTGCGCGTTGTCGCCCTCGGACAATATCCCTATGGAAGCGTCGCCTATCGACAGGATGGTCCCGCCGTTAAGGATCGTCGCATCCAAGCCCTGTGAGTTCACATTGATGGCGCCGCCGCCCAACGTTTCAACCAGGCCGCGGTTGGTGAACCTCTGGGTCGGGCCGAACATCCGCACGGCATCTACGCCGGCGCCAAATGTCTCTATCGCTCCCCCGGGGTCCACGGCCCCGGTATCGCCGGCACCGTTCATCGTCTGCTGGCCGGCAGTCGCGTCATTGCCTATGACAAAACTTTGGGAAAACGCCGCGCCGCTTCCAAGCGAGACTACGGCGAGAACCAACGGCGCAACCGCGCCGGAAAGCCCTTTATGCGACGTCGGTAACCCCCCTGGCGCATGGGCACGCAACAAAGCGGACTCTGCGCCCGAAGGAGGCGAAAGACAAGGCGGAGACGGCGTTGCGACCCCCGGTCTTTCCGCGTGCGGAAGCGCCTACCGCCTCAGCACCGCGCTCAGCACGTCCCGGATGCCGATCGCGCCGACGAAGCGCGAGCCTTCATCGAATAGCGCCACCGGCGCGGTTTGCGAGCGGTGCATGGCGAGCATCACCGTCTTCAGCGGCGTGCCGGGATTGGCCCAGAACACTTGCGTCCTCTCCTCCGGCTGGCGCTCGACATCGGCGCAGGACACCCAGACAGCGGGCTTGCCGTCGCGTTCGGCCGCCGCCACCAGGCCATGCTCGTCGATCTTGAAGCGCGTCGTCTTGCGCCGGTCGAGCCATACCCAGCCATTCTCGCCCTGCTCGAGATCGCGGCGGTCGCGCATGACGTTCCAGGCCGTCAGCACCGAAAGCGGATTCACATTGGCGATGAAGTCGCGGACATAGTCATTGGCGGGGCGAAGGACGATGTCTTCCGGCGCGCCTGTCTGCACGATGTGTCCACCCTCCATGATGGTGATATGGGTGCCGATCTTCAGCGCCTCCTCGAGGTCGTGGCTGACGAAGATGATTGTCTTCTTCAACTCGGCCTGGAGTTGCAGAAGCTCGTCCTGCAGCTTGGTGCGGATCAGCGGATCGAGCGCCGAGAACGGCTCGTCCATCAACAGGATCGGCGCCTCGGTGGCGAAGGCGCGCGCCAGGCCGACACGCTGCTGCATGCCGCCCGAGAGCTCATGCGCGTATTTCTTCGACCATTGGTCGAGATGAACGAGCTGAAGCTGTTTCTGCACCCGCGCCTTGCGCTCGGCCTCCGGCACGCCGGCGAGCTCGAGGCCGAAACCGACATTCTCCTCCACGGTGCGCCACGGCAGCAGGCCGAATTGCTGGAACACCATCGCCACCTGCTTCTGCCGCAGGCGCCTGAGCGTTGCCTCGTCGCAGGTGACGACATCGACCGTGCGGTCGCCGTCCTTGACCAGCACCTGGCCGCGCGACACGACGTTCAGCCGGTTGACGGCCCTGAGCAGCGTCGACTTCCCGGAGCCCGAAAGGCCCATCAGCACCGAGATCTCGCCCTCATGCACGGTGAGATTGGCCCCGGCGCAGCCCAGCACATTGCCGGTCTTTTCGAGGATATCGGCGCGCGTGGCGCCTTTGTCGATCATTGCAAGCGAACCCGCCTGATCGGCGCCGAAGACGATATCGACATTTTTGAAATCAACCGCGACGCTCATTTCTTGCCTCCAACGCCGATACGCGTCATCCGGTCGAGCACGATGGCCAGCACGACGATGCCAAGGCCGGCCTCGAGCCCGAGGTCGATCCGGCGCGAGCCGAGCGCGCGGTTGATTTCAGTGCCGAGGCCGCCGGCACCGATCAGGGCCGCGAACACCACCATCGACAGCGACAGCATGATCGACTGCGTCAGGCCCGCCATAATGGTGGGCAAGGCCGAGGGTAGCTCGACCTTCCAGAGAAGTTGTCTTTTGGTGGCGCCGAACGCCTCGCCTGCCTCGACAATCGATTTCGGCACCGAAGTGACGCCGAGATGCGTGAGACGAACCGGGGTCGGAATGACGAAGATGATGGTGACGATGAGGCCGGGGGCGTTGCCAAGCCCGAACAGGGTCAGCACCGGGATCAGATAGACGAAGGTGGGCAGCGTCTGCATCAGGTCGAGCACCGGCAGCATGAAGCGGTAGACCTTCGGCTTGTGCGCGGCCCAGATACCGAGCGGAACGCCGATGGCCATCGAGGCGGCGGCAGCAGCAACCACCAACACCAGAGTCTCCACGGTCTGCTTCCACAGGTTCTGGTTGATGATGAAGACGAGGCCGATGAAGACGCCGACGGCCAGCGGCCGCGAACGCTGCAGGAACCAGGCGATAACGGCAATTACAAGCGCCAGCAGCACCGACGGCACCATCAGCAGCAGGTCCACCGCCCCGTCGAGGATGAAATTCAGGCCGTTCGAGAACGCCCTGAAAATCGTATCGAAATTGTCGGTGAGGAAACTGAAGAAGGCTTTGCCCCACAAACCTATGGGGATCTTGTAGGCGACCAGAAATTTCGAGATCGGATCCATCTTTCCCCTCGTTGACCCCGCCGCCCTTATCGAGCGATCATCTTCTCAAGCATATGAAAAAGGGCA
Source organism: Mesorhizobium sp. M1E.F.Ca.ET.045.02.1.1 (assembly GCF_003952485.1). NCBI lineage: Bacteria > Pseudomonadati > Pseudomonadota > Alphaproteobacteria > Hyphomicrobiales > Phyllobacteriaceae > Mesorhizobium > Mesorhizobium sp. M1E.F.Ca.ET.045.02.1.1. The sequence continues at coordinate 3,429,554 of NZ_CP034447.1, read as the reverse complement.
GCCTTCTCCAGTGGCTGCCCTTTTCAAGGATCATGCCGGACTCAAGCCGGCTCAGCCCCCGAGGGCGGTCTTCACCGCAGCCGCCGCATCGCCGCCGTCGAAGGTGGTCACGCCGGCGATCCACGGCGCTATCGCGTCCGGATGCTTCTTCAGCCAGTCGGTGGCGACCGTCTGGGCGTCGCCGCCCTTGAGGATCGCGTCCATCATCTCGCCTTCCATGTCGAGGTTGAACTTCAGGTTGGCGATGAACTTGCCGGCGTTCGGGCACTCGGTGGTGTAGCCCTTGCGCACATTGGTGTAGACGGTGGCGGCGCCGAAGCCGCTGTCGCCCATACCCTCGAGATAGGTGATCTTCATGGCGCCCATCACCGGATGCGGCGTCCAGCCGAGGAAGGCGATCCATTCATTGTTCTTCATCGACTGTTCGGCCTGCGTCAGCATGCCGGCTTCCGACGACTCGACCAGCTCGAAACCTTCGAGATTGTCCTTCGGGTTCTTGATCATGTCGAGGATGATGCGATTGCCGTCATTGCCGGCCTCGATGCCGTAGATCTTGCCGTTGAACTTGTCCTTGAACTTGCCGAGATCGGTCAGCGTCTTGACGCCGGCATCCGCGACATAGGTCGGCACGACGATGCCATAGCCGGCGCCGGTCAGGTTCGTGCTCACCGTCTCGACCGAGCCGTCGGCGGTGTAGTCCTTGATGTCGTTGGTCATCGACGGCATCCAGTTGCCGAGGAAGACGTCGAGGTCCTTGTTCTTCAGCGACGCATAGGTCACCGGCACCGAAAGCTGGATCACCTGCGGCTCGTAGCCGAGCGCGGTAAGCAGCACCGAGGCCAGCCCCGTGGTCGCCTGGATGTCGGTCCAGCCGACGTCGGACAGACGCACGGCCTTGCAGCTCGCCGGATCGCCGGCATAGGCAGCGGTCGTGGATAGAAGCGCCGCCAGGCCGAGGCCGGCGACAAAAGATTTCATACGCGGCATGAACTTTTCTCCCATTGCAATTCGAGGCGACGCAAAGTCGGTTCTTGTGTCCGCCTTGTTTCGTCAGCCAAACACCATTTTGATGTGGTTTCAAGCGGCGCCACATCACGATCAACGGCGTGCGCTGGCCATTCAGCGACATGCCGGAGGTCTTTGCGGCAAGACGAAGTTTTCATGGACGGCCGGCACTGCCTGATATTCCAGCGATCGGCGGGCTGGCGATCGGTTGATTGCCGCGATCCGGCACAAGAGATTTTGCGGCACTGCCGCTTCGTCGCATCTCGCCGCGCAAAAACAATAGCTTAAGGCATATCAGCTAAAGCTGTTTGAAGGCGACGCGCATGACTCATGCCGTTAGCATGCTTGGCTTGTCTTTCAAGGGCCTAACCAATTCTTTTGTTTTGACGCCTCGCCCTGTCTTCCTTCTTTCAATCGCTTGAGGCCCCACATATATTCGCCGCCACGTGCGACGAAACCGGATGCCGAAGCGGGAGGCCCCAATGGCGACATTGCAGAATTTCGATGCCGAAATTGCCAAGACCAAGCAGGTCGTCGAGGACATGCGCACCAAGATCGAGCAGTCCGGCACCGTGCTCGACACGCTCGCGCAGGCCGACAAGAAGATCGGCGACGCCAATTTCGACATCGAGAACGCCCGTATCGAGGACGTGCTGAAGCAGCAGAAGGTGATGGAAGGCAACATCGCCGACCTGATCATCGGCCTGGAGGACGCGACCAACGTCTTCGGCGCCGAATTCGAGAGCATGAAGAGCTACACCGGCTGGGAAAACTTCGTTGGCGTCTTTTCGGACCAGCGCAAGCAGCGCATGCGCACCGACCGCGTGCGCAACATGTCGCTGGCCGGCAATCTGCAGGAGCTGCTGGCCAAGTCCGACACCATCGTCGGCATCCTGAAAGCGCAGAAGCAGATCCTCGACCAGCGCTACAAGACCTCCGAGACCAGCCTGTCGCAGGTGATCGAGCGCCGCAAGACGACCATGGCCAATCTCGAGGCGGTACAGAAGCGGATCGAGGAGCTTAACCCGATGCTGCTCGACATCGAGAACAAGATCGCCGCCTCCACGACCCAGAAGGAGCGCACCGAGCTCGAAGGCGAGCGTTCGAAGATGGCGACCGAGTACAACGAGAAGCAGGCCAAGGAGCAGGAGCTGCTCGCCGAAAGCCAGACGCTGGAGCGCTACACCTCGATGTTCCAGACTTTCGTGGACTCTCTCAACAACCAGATCGCCGCGCAATCGACGCTGATCAACAAGCTGACCATCGACACCGAGCAGCGCATCGTCCTCTACAAGGCGCTGGAAGATTCGCTGAAGACCGCCGCCCAGCAGGACGTCGCCCACAAGATCAACACGCTGGGCAGCCAGGTCGACAACACCGCGGAAGAGACGATGGCCGGCATCGGCGCCGCCTCGCAGAAGCACATCGGCGATCTCCTGGAGATGCATGAAAAGAACATGGTGGCCAGCGCCGATATCCAGCGCCGCAAGAAGCTTGCGGACGACGCCTTCGCCCGCCGCTTCGACGAGGTGATGAAGAAGCATAACGCCGCCAACTACGTGCAGCAGTAGGCGGCGTGCCGGCATTTTTCTCCAGGGCAGTCCCATGACCCCCGAAAATGAAGCGGCGGCGCGCTACTTCTCCGCCATCACTGCGGCGTTGAGAGGGCTGGAAGTGTTCATGCGCGATGACCGCTCGCCGCTCTACCGGCATGGCATCGTCGCAAAGATCGTCGCCGAGTACATCGCCCGGCTGGACAAATCCTTTTCCTGCTGGCGAAACCGGCTGGGCTTCATGGATGCGTTCCGCATCTCGCGCGCCGACAGCGGCTATCCGGTGTTCCAGAACCTTCTCGAGTTGGAGAACGACCGCCGCCAGGCGGATAACCGGCTCGCCAACATCCCGCAGGCCGGCGAGCTGCGCGAGGAGATGGCCGACTTCATCCTGCGCCACAAGGAATTTCCCGCGGCACTCCAGAAGTCGATGGCCGAGCGGCTCTATCTGGAGGACGTCAAGAGCGAGGCGACCTTCGGCCCCTTCATCCTGGCGCAGACGGCGAAGGTCTCGGTCAACCCGAAGACCTTGCGGCCCTATTACCTCGTCCACTGGGCCTCGTTCGACGGCAGCGCCAACCTGCCGCTGGTCTATATGGTGACGGTCGAGGATTCCTCGGAGAGCATGGTGCGCCAGCTCGTCGACGCCAATGGCAAGCTCAACGAGCGGGTCGACATCCCGCTTCCCGTGGACGGTCTCCTCAATCCCGAGCTCGCCCACCGCTTCGACGATTTCACCGAAAAGAATTCGGCCTACGCGCTGTCGCCGGCGACCATCGCCGTCAATCTCGACAAGGACTTCGAGCCGCTGCATCCGAAGCAGCTTCGGCGCGTCGTGCTCGGCCCCTTCTATTCCGCCGGCATCACCGAAAACAATTCGACGGTGGCTGAGGTGCTGGCCAAGGTGCGCAAGCCGGAAAACGCCTGGCTGCTCACCTGGACCATCCAGGAGGTCTTTTCCAAGTCGGAGAAGCCCGGCCGCAAGGGCCTGTTCTCCAGCGAGAAGACGACGCAGGAATTCTTCATCAACACCGACGACCTCGAGGCGGCGCGCCAGGGTGTATCGAGCTACGAGAACCATGCTCTGATCCCGCACGAGGCCTATCAGGCACTTTACGCCGCCGGCGAGGCACAGAGGATCTTTTCCGGCTACAAGGTCCACATCCTGTCGAACGGGCAGGTCATCAGCGACGTTTGATTTCAACCGCGGAGCATCCTTCATGGACACCGGGCTGACAACGATCTCGGAAGCGGCAATCGAAAAACACCGCGCAACCGCGCAGAGCTTCATCACCCGCATCGTCGTGCTGGAAGACCCGTCGCGCGAATCCGGCACCGCGCTCGCCGGCACCAACCGTCGCTTCGTCTCGACCGTCTCGGTCGGCTCGGTGCGCCGCACGCGCGAGGTCGAGCTCACGAAGACGGTCGCCGCGATCCATCCCGACGACCAGTTGATGACCATTGCCCAGCACACGCTTCTCTACCGCGCTCGCCGCGGCCTGGCGATCGCGCTCGCCATAGCGGGCGTCTTTGCCGAGGGTTCCGACCTCGAAAGCCTGCAGGCGAAGAATGCCCGCGCCCCGCTCGAAGGCGACGAAGCCGCAACCTTCAAGAAGCTTCTGTCGGCCTCGGCCTATGTTTCGGCCTTCAGCTTCGCCTCCTACCTCTTCCAGCTCATCGACAGCGACGGCGAGGCGCCGAACGACATCCCCGAACCCGACTTCCTGTTCGACACGCCGCAGGACGCGGTGAAGTCGATCGTGGCCGGCCTCGACCTGGCAATTGCCGGCTCCAGGGACGATGCCGATTTAGCAACGCGGGCGCGCGCCTTTGCCCGTGTCGCCATTGACGGGCTGCTCGCGCGAAAAGGCCGCTTCGACGGCATCGGCCCATTCGAGAACGCCCATATCCGCATCGATGTCGACGACTTCACGCTCGACGGCTTCGACGTGGCGCCCGGCAAACGCTCGAAGCCGCTGGTGATGACCTTCAAGAAGCCGGAAGAGGTGGTCGGCAATCATATCGCCAAATTCCAGTCGGTCAGGCTGGCCAAGATGCTGATGGCCTACGACTTCGAGCGCGAGCTGAACCCCTTCGTCGAGCTCGGCGGGTTCCTGTTCACCTTCATCGGCGATGGCGCGCCGGGCACCGGCAAGACGACGCTGATCCAGATGATCGCCGGTCTCGTCAACGGCTATTGCCAAGTCGCCGGCTATCCCTTCGCCTACGAGAATTTCGGCGTCGACCAGATTTCGTCCTATCAGGGCAAGTCCGGCCAGAACTGCCGCCAATTCGTCAACAACGTGCTCAATCCGCGCGTCATCGGCTTCGGCACCATCGACGACATCGACCAGGTGGCGGCGCGCCGTTCCGACGACCGCGCGTCGGCAGGCCAGCAGGAGATCACCGGCGTGCTGATGGACGCCTTCGCGGGCGCCTCAACGGTGGTGCGCGGCAACTGTTCCTTCGGCATGTTCTCCAACTATCCGGAAAACGTCGACGATGCGCTGCGCCAGCGCGCCGGCGCACGCTGGCTGGTGGACGGTCCGCAGACCCGCGACGACTACATCGACATCTTCGTGCTGCTTGCCGGCAAGAACCACAAGATCCCGCTCGGGGACCACAAGCTCTACGCGGCGCAGGAGATCCAGCGCGCCGTGGCGGAAGCCTATGAGGAGCACGAGAAGCCGCAGGAAGACGGATTGATGAAGGTCTATGAGCGCTACATGAAGGAGAACGGCGCCCCGAAGACGCTGGCCGATATCGGCACCTATCTGCACATGATCAAGGATGCCGAGCCGCGCTTCACCGGGCGCGCCATCAAGAACGTCACCGACGCCATCAAGATGCGCGCCATGGATATCGAGCTGCCGGACGACTGGTTCGAGAAGCCGGAAGCCTTCATGCACAAGAGCTACGACGACAAGAAGGCGATGATCGAGGAACTGCGCGGGCCGTTTTCGATGGACATGGTCATGCAGGAGATCAACCGCTACGCCGATTCCGAATTCCGTTATTCCGACAAGTCCGACGACGCGGCGGTGGAGAAGCTCCTGCGCGACGCGCGCCTGCGCGAACGCGCGGCGCGCGAGATGGAGGAGTTGAAGAAGAAGGGCCTGTGGAATGCTTAATGTTGCTTCGCTGCTCACATGTGCTGAAAGACGTAGCTCCAACGCTGGCGCCCCCCTCTCCCCGTTCTTCACGGGGAGAGGGTAAGGGTGAGGGGCAGCGCATGCGTGGACCGGTAATCGAGACGACGAAGCGAGCACGGCGATTGCGCCAGTCAGACAACGATGCCGAAGGCGCACTTTGGCACGAGCTGCGTGATCGCAGATTGAACGGGTACAAATTCGTGCGGCAGTTCCCCATAGGCAGGTATTTCGCTGATTTTGCCTGCAGGGAATGCCAGCTTGTTGTCGAAGTTGATGGGAGCCAGCATATCGCGAACAAACATGATCAGATTCGCGATCGCTTCATGGTGTCAGCCGGCTGGTCCGTCCTCCGCTTTTGGAACGTTGACGTTTTGAAGGACAGGGAGGCGGTGCTTCAGACCATACTGGCGGCCGTCGAGCAGCGTTTAGGGCGCCACATCGATACACACGACCTTCGATTTATTGCCGCCGAAGGTTATGGGGAGACATATCCTTGACCGTTCGCGCCGCCCCTCACCCTTACCCTCTCCCCGTGAAGAACGGGGAGAGGGGGACGCCAACGTTGGCGCTCCATCCTTCGCCCATACGGGAAAATCTCACTGGGTCGCCCAAATGACCCCCAGCAAAAAGCCCGACCTCCTGCGCGACAACGAGCTGATCTATGGCAGGCTGCTCGCTATCGACGAGCCGCACCTCATCCAGCGCTACAACAAGGCGCTTGCCGCCTTCGGCCTTGAGCCGACCAAGCTGAAAAGCTTCCAGATCGACCGCACCGGCTTCTCGCCCGAGGTCGCCGAGGAGTGCGGCGACTACGACTATCTCGATCCCAATGAGGTCAACCGCCGCTTCATCATCCTGACGCCGTCGCAGATCGACCTGCCGGTGGTGCACACCGCCTTCTCCAACACCTCGCAGTTGATGTTCGAGTTCATGTCGAAGAACCAGCGCGCCATCGACGCGCTGACCATCAAGGATGTCATCTACGGCGAGATCGAGGACTCTGTTCCCAAGGTCAACGACATCGAGGATCTTCTGTCGATCAACCAGGTCGAATTCAAGGTGCTGTCGGCCGAGGATGTGCTGGGCAAGGCGGCCGAGCTCGGCAAGCTGGTCGACCGGTTGAAGCAGGAGCCCGACGCCTGGCGCGACGACGCCATGCTTGAACGCATGGTAGATCTCGCCAAGGTCTGCGGCGACATCCGCGAGAACGCGCTGGTGCCCGACCAGGTGATCTTCCGCCACAACGCCTATTGGACCAGCCATTTCGGCGGGCTCTACGTGTTCGTCGATCCCGATATGACGACGGTGATCAGCGATCCGGCCGCTCCCGGCTTCCGCCGCTCGCGGCCCTGGCAGGTGAGCTATCTGTCGATCAACGACGCCGACAAGGTGTTCCGCTTCCTCGCCGCCACCGGCCGCCTGGACCTGCCGCGCGCCTCCTGGATCGAGGCCTCCGGCTATCTCGAGCATCGCGCCGAGATGGTGGTGCGGGCGCTGATCCGCGACGCCGAGCCCAACCGCAACCTGACCGACGTGGACAAGGTCTGGCTGCAGACCTGGATCCAGCGCCATGCCGACCTGATCGCCAGCGACGGCAACTTCCCCTTCCTCAACGCCGCCAAGCGCGAGATCGCCCAGTTCGGTCACCTGAAGCTGGATGACGTGCCGCCGCGCCTGCGCTTCCTGGCAGTACGCGCCAAGCCCGATCATCCCGATGCCTGGCTCACCAACCAGTTGATCTCGGATTTCGTGCCGCAGGACTTCGTCTCGCGCTACGTCTTCAACAAACCGGGCTTCTACAAGGACTTCGACGGCTTCAGCGACGCCTGGCGATCGCATGTTGTGGACGTTCTGAAAACCACATATTTGAAGGACAAGGCGGCGTTCCGCGCGCGCCTTTACGGCTTGACTGACTGAGGGGGTGACGAGAGCCATGCTTGATCCGATCGTGAATTTCTTTACCCGAATTTTTCAATGGATTGGCCGCGGCATCGGCTTTGTCATCGGCATCGTCCTGTGGCCGTTCATGTGGGCAGGCCGCTGGTACGGGCAGCGCGGCTGGATCCTCAAGGCTGTGGTCGGCCTGGCCTTGCTGGTGCTGATCGGCCTCTATGCCAACTTCTTCTACGCCACCCAATGGTGGAACAATTTCGAGCCGAACTATCCCGACAAATACACCTTCGAGACGCGTAACGTGTCGGCCGGCGAGCAGGTGTCGGCCGGCGCCGGCACCGACACCGCCAAGACTTGCGGCAACTCGGCAATCGCCCAGGTGGCTGCCGATCTGACCGACTTCAACGTCAATCAGAATGCCTGGATCTCGTCCATGATCCTCTACAAGCTCGGCTTGTTCGGCATCGACTGGGACCACACGCCATGGATGGACAACAAGGCTTCCTTCCAGCGCGGCATCAACCAGGCAGTGCGGCGCACGGCGACCGAGCTCGCCGACAATCTGGGTCGCGTGCGCACCACCTCGCAGATCGACGCCGACCTGCAGGACGCGCGCGGCAATCTGCAGTTCGATGAAGAGACTTGGTATTTCGGCCTGAATCCGTTCGGCCCGAAGACCCCGACGCCGAGCTACTATCGCGACGCGGTGCGCAAGCTGCGCTCCTTCAACGCTCGCCTTGCCAGTTGTCAGGCGACGTTCGATGCCCGCGCCGACAATCTGAAGCAATATATCGACCGTATCTCGTCGGACATCGGCTCGACCTCAGCAATCCTCAAGGAGCGCGCCGAGAACCACAATGATGGTTGGTTCGACTTCCGCGCCGACGATCGCTTCTGGTTCGCCTATGGCCAGCTCTATGCCTATTACGGCCTGATGAAGGGAGCGCAGGCCGACTTCGACGACGTGATCAAGGAAAAGCACCTGCAGAACCTCTGGGACACGATGGACGCCCAGTTCGTCTCGGCGCTGCGCATCCAGCCCTTCATCATCGCCAACGGCCGCGAGGACGGCTGGCTGCTGCCGACGCACCTGACAACCATGGGCTTCTATATCCTGCGCGTACGCTCCAACATGGTCGAGATCAGCAACGTGCTGACCCAGTAACGCTGGACCAGACAGCCGGGCGGTGGCGGATTTGCGCCGTCGCCTCTGTCGCTTTTCGCGTATTGCGCGGCTGTTTTAAGACGGCGGAGCGGCGTCGGCTCTGGCTTCTATACGGCGCAACGACCGGGCGCCAAAGACCCTGGGAAGGCCCGACCGGGAACAGCAATTTATTTCTTCACAGGAAACATAGTTGCATGAAAGTTGACGCCACGGCAGCGACAGGGTTAGAACATGCCCTTGCGTCCGGGCGACGTTCCGAACATGCACGAATGATCGAACCCCTACCCTCCACCGCCCAATCCAGAGGAAAGCCGTCATGGCCGAAGTGAAGTCCGACATCGAGATCGCGCGCGCCGCCAACAAGAAACCGATCCAGGAGATCGGCGCCAAGATCGGCATCCCGAACGAGCATCTGCTGCCCTACGGCCACGACAAGGCGAAGGTCTCGGCCGAGTTCATCAAGTCGGTGAAGGGCAACAAGGACGGTAAGCTCATCCTGGTCACCGCCATCAATCCGACGCCGGCCGGCGAAGGCAAGACGACCACTACGGTTGGCCTCGGCGACGGCCTGAACCGCATCGGCAAGAAGGCGGTCGTGTGCATCCGCGAAGCCTCGCTCGGGCCGAATTTCGGCATGAAGGGCGGCGCGGCCGGCGGCGGCCTCGCCCAGGTGGTGCCGATGGATGACATGAACCTCCACTTTACCGGCGACTTCCACGCCATCACCACCGCCCATAACCTGCTTTCGGCGTTGATCGACAACCACATCTATTGGGGCAATGAGCTCGGCATCGACATCCGCCGCGTGGCCTGGCGCCGCGTCATGGACATGAACGACCGGGCGCTGCGCGATATCATCTGCTCGCTGGGCGGCGTCGCCAACGGTTTTCCTCGCGAGGCCGGCTTCGACATCACCGTCGCCTCGGAAGTGATGGCGATCCTGTGCCTGGCCACCGACCTCAAGGACCTCGAGAAGCGCCTCGGCGACATCATCGTCGCCTACCGCCGCGACAAGTCGCCGGTCTATGCCCGCGACCTCAAGGCCGACGGCGCCATGGCCGTGCTCTTGAAGGACGCCATCCAGCCCAACCTGGTGCAGACGCTGGAGAACAACCCGGCCTTCGTGCATGGCGGCCCGTTCGCCAACATCGCGCATGGCTGCAACTCGGTCGTCGCCACCACGACGGCGCTGAAGCTCGCCGACTACGTCGTCACCGAAGCCGGCTTCGGCGCCGACCTCGGCGCTGAGAAATTCTTCGACATCAAGTGCCGCAAGGCCGGGCTCCACCCGGCGGCGGCCGTCATCGTCGCCACCGTGCGCGCCATGAAGATGAATGGCGGCGTCAAGAAGGAAGACCTCGGCAAGGAGAACATCGAGGCGGTCAGGAAGGGCTGCCTCAACCTCGGCCGCCACATCGAGAACGTGAAGCAGTTCGGCGTGCCGGCGGTGGTGGCGATCAACCACTTCACCACCGACACTGAGGCCGAGATCCAGGCGATGAAGGACTTCGTCAAGGCGCAGGGCGCCGAGGCGATCCTGTGCAAGCACTGGGCGCAGGGCTCCGCCGGCATCGAGAACCTCGCCCGCAAGGTGGTCGAGATCGCCGAATCCGGCGCATCACAGTTCTCGCCGCTCTATCCCGACGAGATGCCGCTGTTCGAGAAGGTCAACACAATCGTCAAGCGCATCTATCGCGGCGACGAGGCGATTGCCGACAAGTCGATCCGCGACCAGCTGCATGCCTGGGAGCAGGCCGGCTACGGCCACCTGCCGGTCTGCATGGCCAAGACCCAGTACTCTTTCTCGACCGACCCGAACCTGCGCGGCGCGCCGACCGGCCACACCGTGCCGGTGCGCGAGGTCAGGCTTGCGGCCGGCGCCGGCTTCGTCGTCATCATCTGCGGCGAGATCATGACCATGCCCGGCCTGCCCAAGGCACCGTCCTCGGAAAAAATCTTCCTCAACGAGGCGGGCCAGATCGAAGGCCTGTTCTAAACATCTATCGAGCTGAAAATGACCAAGGGCGCCGCGCTGCCGCGGCGCCCTTTTTTCTTGCCCGGATTTCTCAAGCCACCGTCGAGGAACCGAACTTCTTGATGCCCGCGACCGACATGCTGACGAACTGATCGAGGATGGTGAAGAAGATGTCCAGGCTGAAGCCGAACAGGAAGGCGAAGGTGAACAGGCTGAAGCCTATTCCCGTGACCTCGCCGCCGAGCTTGGTTCCCGGCGCCATGAACCATGCGAGGATCATGCCGGCCAGCGCGCCAAGCGCGATGCGATGGATGAGCCGGGCCAGCGTTGGATTGGGTAAGAGCGGGTTCAGGATCATGCGCATGTGGAACATGATCCCGCCAAGAGCGCCGTAGAGCGCGGGCAGGATCCACAACGCATAGGGGCTGAGGACCTCGCTGAGGGTCTTGGCCTGCAGTGTCAGCGTCGAAATCGAATTCGGCGTGATGGTGATGACGCCTTCGCATTGCAGGCTGCGCGTCGCTTCGTCGAAATCGGCGTTCACATCCTCCGCCAGGCCTGCCGTGTCCGTAGCGCTGACGACCTGTGTTCTGCCTCGAGTGTTGCCGCCGCTCTTGCAGTCGAAATCCGACTGCTTCAGCGGCTGACTGCTCCCGGCCTCGCCGTCTTGCATTGCGGGCGCGACTTCCTGGCCGCAGAATTGGTTTATGGCCATCTGCCGGGGGCTCGGAAAAGCGGTCGATGCCCCTGCACCGGCTGGCGAGGTGGAAAGCTTGCAATAGGTCCACTGCATGCCCCAGATCGGGAATGGCGCCTCCTGCGTCATGAAGCCTTGCGCCCTTACCAACAGCGAGGAAAAACGCTGGTCGAGCGAATGCAGGCTGTCGACGGAATTGTAGTATGCGTCCTTCAGCAACGTCAGGTCGGTCGTCGAGGCCTGCTGGGTCGTGGCTGAGCTCAGTTGCCTCTTCGTCGCCCAGACCTGCCTTATCGATTGTCCGAAGCGGGCGCTGAAGTCGTTATTGTCGATCTCCTGCAGCTCGGCATTGATCGAAACGCCTCTGTTGTAGACATAGGTGAGCTTGCCGATGACGATCATCATCGTCACGGACAGGGCGACGAGAAAATAGGTCGCGACGGCGGTCCGGCGCGACATGTCGCCGGGCGACCAGCCCGACCGCAAGGCCGCCAGGGTGGAAAAAGGCACGGTGGCTGAGCAATCGTTCAGTATTGTCTGGAGATTGACCACAGCAGGTTGGCTGGCGGTCGCATCATCGAGCTTTTCGGCATCGCCGATGGCTGCGAACAGAGCGCTGTCCTTGAATACGCCGTAGCGGCCGTAGCTGGCGACAAGCTTCGCGTCCGCAAGCAGGCCGGAAACAAGGGGATCTTTGGATGTCGTCATCGTAGCCCCTCGGACGACTAACCAAGGTAGCCCGGTACGAAACCGTACTGGGACGGGCATCCACAGGCGTAGCCGGGAGGCCCGGGCGGCTGCGCCCAGCACCAGAAGAACTGGGTGACGCAGATGGTTCCCGGAGCATGCGGGGGAAGTTGCGCGAAGGCGGGCCACGGCAACAGCGCGGCAGCGGCGGCCAGCGCCAGAACAACCATGGTATGTGCAACGCGCGCTTTCACGTCAGCCCCCAGCCAATCGCGCTTGTTCAATGCATCATCACTCTCCAGAAGTGCTGGGCTTACTTCTGTGAAGTGGGTCACGTTTTTCTTGCATTACTTTCTACACCAAGAAAAAGGCGCCGCATTGCTGCAGCGCCTTTTAATCTTCCACACAGGCCCGGGTTTAGGCCGCGTTGCGCGCCAGCGCCCGCTGGTTCGACGCATGGATCGTGTCGCGTTCCGGCAGCGTGCCGGTCCTCAGGCAGTCGATCCATTCGGCGGTCTTCAGCACCGCGGCGAAGCGCGACTGCAACACCACGCTCACCACCCGATGGATGTCCTCGGCCGACGCAAGCCGGCTCGGTTGGCGTAGTGCACAGAACCGCTGGCGTCCGAGAGGAACTCGACCGCAAAGCCCATATGCACGGCGTGGATGATGGTCGACAGATCGCAATTGTGCGTCATGTAGCCGACGACCGCGATCGTATCGATGCCGTTGGCGCGCAGCCAGTCTTCGAGGTCCGTGCCGGTAAAAGCGGAGGGCAGCGTCTTTTCGACATAATGGTCGCGGGCGCGCCTGGCGATTTCGGGATGCAGCTCGCCGCCATGGCTGCCCCTGGCGAAGATCGGCGAGGTCTCCGGCGCCATCTGCTTGACGACGACGATCTTGATGCCGGACGCGGCCGCCGCATCCATGGCGCGCGCCACATTGGCGACGCTGTCGTCGGAGGGCGGATGCTGGATGGCGAGATTGCCGCCGTTGTAGTCGTTCTGGACATCGACGACGACGAGCGCGCGGCGCGGCTGGGTGGCTGGTGCTGGCATGGCGGTTTCCTTTCGACCGGGTTGATGAATGCAAGGCTAGGCCGGACATCCACAAGCAGAAAGTGGCCCGATTGACATTGTTCGAAAGAATTGGGACACTTGACCTAATCCCAAATGGTGTCCGCCATGCGCAATCCGATCATCGCCGCCGTCGCCTTTGACGGCATCAGCCCGTTCCATCTTTCCGTGCCTTGCCTGGTGTTCGGCGCCGACCGCACGAAGCTTGGCCTGCCGCGCTTCGACTTCCGTGTCTGCGCGGCCGAAGAAGGGCCGATCCAGACCGATGCCGGTTTGAGGATTTCGGTCCCGCACGATCTTTCGGCTCTTGACGCGGCCGATATCGTCATCATCCCAAGCTGGAAGGATCTGGAGGCTCCTCTGGCCGCACCGCTCAAGGGTGCGCTCGAACGGGCGCACGAGCGCGGCGCGCTGATCGTCGGCCTGTGCCTCGGCACCTTCGCCATCGCCGCCGCCGGACTTCTTGCCGGACGAAAGGCGACGACGCATTGGGCCTATACCGATCAGCTCAAGGCACTTCACCCCGACATCGCCGTCGATGCGGACGTGCTCTATGTCGATGAAGGCGACATCGTCACCTCCGCCGGCGTCGCCGCCGGATTGGATTGCTGCCTGCACATCGTGCGGGCCCGCTATGGTGCCGAGGCAGCACTTCGGCTCGCCCGCCACGTCGTGCTCTCGCCGCACCGGCAAGGCGGACAGGCCCAGTTCATCGAACGCCCGCTCGCACCGACACCGACCGCCGACCGGTTCGCGAAGGCCCTCGATGAGGTGCTGGCAACGCTCGGCGAGACCCACAGCCTCGACAGCGTCGCCGATGCCGCCGGCCTCACCCGCCGCACCTTCACGCGCCGCTTCCAGAAGACGACCGGCACCAGTTTCGGCGACTGGCTGACCGACCAGCGCGTGGGGCTGGCGCAGCGGCTGCTGGAACAGACGGATAAATCGATGGATATGGTGGCCTTCGAAGCCGGCTTCGGCAGCGCCACGTCGCTGCGTCAGCATTTCGCGGCGCGGCTCAAGACCTCGCCGATGCAGTATCGGCGCGAATTTTCCAGGCACGCGCCGTCGGACCGGGCGGCATACTCGACATTGCTCTAGAAAGACGGCCTTGGCCCTCAGCGCTTCCCGGTCACCCGCGCCGGATTGCCGACAACGGTCGCATTGGCCGGCACGTCGCGTGTCACCACCGCGCCGGCGCCGACGATAGCGCCCTCGCCGATGCCGACGCCGGCAAGGACCACCGCGCTGCCGCCGATCCAGACATTGTCGCCGATCGTCACTGGCTTTGCGATCTCCAGCCCGGCGCGCCGGCCGGCGGCTTCTCGGTGATGCTCGGCGCAGTAGATCTGCACATTCGGCCCAAGCAGCGTGCCCTTGCCGATGCGCACCGGTGCGGTATCGAGGATGGTGCAGCCGGCATTGAGGAAGATGCCTTCGCCGAGGAAGAGGTTGAAGCCGTAAGCGCAGTGAAACGGCGCTTCGATGCGCGCGCCTTCGCCCGCGCCGCCGAGCAGCGCCCGCAAAGCCGGGCCGATATCGCCGCGCTGCCGTGGCGGCAGGCTGTTGTGCTCGAACAGCGCATCGCGGGCGGCAATGCGCAGCGCTTCCAGCTCGGGGTCGATGCAGGTGTACCATTCACCCGCCGCCATCTTCATGCGCTCGCTTGTCGTCATGGCCGCTCCTCCGATGCCGCTGCTGCCAAAGCACAATCCGCCCCTAAAAGCATGTCTCCCGAAGGTGGGAACCGGTTTCGGGACAAAGACATGCGTAAAGTCAAAAACCTAAAGCGCAGGGAGCGAATCTGAAAGATCGCGGCGCGCTTTCGGGAAAAGCCGTGGCCAAACGCCCGGCCTATGCTAGCCTGCTTTGTCGGGACCGTGCGAGGGTCCTGAATTTGAGGGGGTCAATCATGCTTTACATCCTTGCATTGCTGATTGGCGTCGTTGCCGGCCTGCGCGCCATGACGGCGCCGGCGACTGTTGCCTGGGGCGCTTGGCTCGGCTGGTTGCCGGTCGCCGGCACCTGGGCGAGCTTCATGGGGCACTGGATCGCCGTCGGTATCTTCACCATCCTGGCAATCGTCGAACTCGTCACCGATCAATTGCCGTCGACGCCGAGCCGCAAGGTGCCGCAACAGTTCGGCACGCGCATCGTCGTCGGCGCCTTCTGCGGCGCGGTGATCGGCGCGACCGGCGGCGCCACCATCGGCGGCCTGGTCGCCGGCGCGATCGGCGCGGTGATCGGCACGCTGGGCGGCGCCGAAGCGCGTGGCCGGCTGGCCGCCAGCTTCGGCAAGGATCCGCCTGCTGCTTTCATCGAGGATGCCGTGGCGATCATCGGCGGCCTGCTGATCGTGGCGGCCGTCGCATGACCGCGAAGAACTTCGACGCCATCGTCATCGGCGCCGGCCAGGCCGGCACTCCGCTCGCCGGCCGGCTGAACGCAGCCGGCATGAGCGTGGCGCTGATCGAGCGCAAGCTGGTCGGCGGCACCTGCGTCAACACAGGCTGCATCCCGACCAAGACGATGGTGGCAAGCGCCTATGCCGCGCATCTTGCCCGCCGCGCCGCAGACTACGGCGTGACGCTCGGTGGTCCCGTCGGTGTCGACTACAAGGCGATCAAGGCGCGCAAGGACAAGGTATCGGGCGCCTCCCGCGCCGGGTTGGAAGACTGGATCGCCAGCATGGACAAATGCACGCTCTATCGCGGCCATGCGCGCTTCGAATCCGGCGACACGGTGCGCGTCGGCAACGATGTGCTGACCGCGCCAAAAATCTTCCTCAACACCGGCGGCCGCGCCGCCGTGCCGGACCTGCCCGGCGTCAACGACATCCCCTATCTCACCAATTCCTCGATGATGGATCTCGATGTGCTGCCCAGCCATCTCGTCGTCGTCGGCGGCAGCTACATCTCGCTCGAGTTCGCGCAGATGTTCCGCCGGTTCGGCTCCGAGGTCACGGTGATCGAGAAGGCGCTGCGCCTGGCCGGGCGCGAGGACGAGGACGTCTCGGCCGCCATCCTGTCGATCCTCGAAAACGAGGGCATCACAGTCCATGTCGGCGCCGACGACATCGCCTTCGCCAGGCAAGGCAATGGCATCGCTGTTGCCTTCTCGGCGGGCAAGCCGCCGGCTGTCGGCTCGCATGTGCTGCTGGCGCTCGGGCGCGTCCCCAACACCGACGATCTCGGCCTCGACAAGGCCGGCGTCGAGGTCGACCGGCACGGCTACATCGTCGTCGACGACCAGTTGCGCACCAGCGTGCCCGGCATCTGGGCGATGGGCGACTGCAACGGCAAGGGCGCCTTCACGCACACCTCCTACAACGACTACGAAATCGTGGCCGCAAATCTGCTCGACAACGATCCACGCAGGGTGAGCGACCGCATCGAGGCCTATGCGCTCTATATCGATCCGCCGCTCGGCCGCTGCGGCATGACGGAGGCAGCGGTGAAGAAATCCGGCCGCCGCGCGCTCGTCGGCCAGCGGCCGATGACCCGTGTGGGTCGTGCCGTCGAGAAAGGCGAGACGCAAGGCTTCATGAGGATCCTGGCCGATGCCGACACCGGCGAAATCCTCGGCTGCTCGGTGCTCGGACCGGGTGGCGACGAGGCGATCCACTCAGTGCTCGACCTCATGTATGCCAAGGCGACGATCTCGACGCTGGCGCGCGCCATGCATATCCACCCCAACGTCTCGGAGCTTCTGCCGACCATCGCCCAGGAGCTGAAGCCGCTCATCTGAGCCCCGGATCGGCCGCCCTCCCGTCCGGCGCTGCCCGGTCGCAGAAAGGTCCGACTTGCGCCCACAGGTCGGCCCGGCTGGACCACTCGACAGTTCTGCCGCAAACATGCATGTCTGGACTCTCCATCGGAAACACCCATGCACAAGACGATCGAGCGCATCACCGGCGACGGCGAAGGCACCACTTACGAATTTCCGGTCTTTCGCTTTGACGGCTCGGACAAGACGGCTCCAACCGCCTATCTGCAGGCAGCCCTGCATGCCGGCGAACTGCCGGGCGTCGTAGCCATCGACGCGCTGATGCCGATGCTTGCCACAGCGGAAGCGGAAGGCCGCATCAAGGGCGCCATCACTGTCGTGCCCTGGGCCAATCCGATCGGCCGCGCCCAATATCATTTCGGCGAGCATCAGGGACGCTTCCATCTCGGCACCCGCACCAATTTCAACCGCGGCTTCCCGCTGCTTGCCGCGCCCGACACCGCGTTCCTGCCTGACACTACGCTTGGCACCGCCGATCAGCGGCTGAAGACGCGGCTGGTGCAGCTCTCGCTCGGCCACGACATCGTGCTCGACCTGCATTGCGACGACGAGGGCCTCGCCTATCTCTACATCCACACCAGCCTGTGGCCGACCATGGCCGATTGCGCCGCCGCCATGGGCGTCGATGCCGTAGTGCTGTGGAGCGAGGACAGCAGCGGCACCTTCGAGGGCGCCTCGATCATGCCATATCAGAATGTGCCGGCAAATGTGTCGCGCTTCGACCGCCGCGTCGTCACCACGGTCGAATATCGCGGTATGCTCGATGTCGACGGCGCGCTCGCCGAGGCCGATGCGGAAGGCCTCTATCGGCTGCTCGTGATGCGAGGCGTCATTCAGGATCGGTCAGTATCCAAGCCCGGCAACTTCACCGGGGCTGTCGTGCCGATCGAGAACATCGACATGATGCCATCGCCCAAGGCTGGCGCGATCCTCTACCACGTCGAGCCGGGCGACCGCGTCGCCAAGGACGACAGGCTCGCCACAATCGTCCATGCGCCTGGCGAAGTGGGCGGCCGCACCGAAGTCTTCGCGCCGCAGTCGGGCTTCATCCTGACCCGCCGTTCGCGCCGCATCATCCGCGCCGGCGAGGATCTGCTGAAGCTCGCCGGCGACAAGCGGAGCGGCGACGCGCGCTCGGGCACGCTGGAGGATTGACGCATGTCGCCCAAAAGCGCGCAGCGGTTTTGGGCGAACGACATGCATCGGACAAAGGCCATCAGGCTTTCACCATCCGCGTGAAATCCAGTTGCGCGGGTCGTCATTCGCCGCTATGGGAGTCGCCATGAACATGCGTTCGAACAAGACCGTTTGGTGGTGGGCTCGCTGACAGCGGCCGGTTCGAACGCGCGTGCGTGAAAGAGAGGGTGGCCGCAGCGGAATGTCCGGGCGGCCATTTGTTTTTTAAAGCCATTCCCGGGTCCGTTGCCCAAAACGCTGATGGAGACGGCAATGACGACTAAAGTTCTGGACAACGGAGCCGAGCGCTTCGTCACCGCGGGCGGGGTGACGATCACCCGCGAACGCCATGACCAGCCCTATGAAGGCGCTATCGACGCCTATGTCGAAGGGCTGAATTCGCGCCGCGGCGCGGTGTTTTCCTCGAACTACGAGTATCCGGGCCGCTACACGCGCTGGGACACGGCCATCATCGACCCGCCGCTGGTGATCTCCGCGCGTGGCCGCGCCATGCGCATCGAGGCGCTGAACGCCCGTGGCGAAGCGCTGTTGCCGCTGATCGGCAAGGCGCTTGGCCAGATCAGCGAGGTGACGATCGCCGAGACCTCGAAAAAACTCATTCGCCTCGATGTCGCCAAGCCCGGCCGCGTCTTCACCGAGGAGGAGCGCAGCCGCGTTCCGTCCGTCTTCACCGTGCTGCGCGCCATCACCGCCCTGTTCAAGACCGCCGAGGATGCCAATCTCGGCCTTTACGGCGCCTTCGGCTACGACCTCGCCTTCCAATTCGACCCGGTCGACTACAAGCTCGAGCGCAGGGAGAGCCAGCGCGACCTGGTGCTGTTCCTGCCCGACGAGATCCTGGTCGTCGACCATTATTCGACCAAGGCCTGGACCGACCGCTACGACTATTCCGGCGAAGGGTTTTCGACCGAAGGCTTGGCCCGCGATGCTCATGTCGAGCCCTTCAAGACCGCCGACCGCATCCCGCCGCGCGGCGACCATGAGCCGGGCGAATATGCGAACCTGGTGCGCCGGGCTATGGAGAGCTTCAAGCGCGGCGACCTGTTCGAGGTCGTGCCCGGCCAGATGTTCTACGAACGCTGCGAGACCCAGCCCTCCGACATCTCCCGCAAGCTGAAGTCGATCAACCCCTCGCCCTATTCCTTCTTCATCAATCTCGGTGAAAACGAATATCTGATCGGCGCCTCGCCGGAGATGTTCGTGCGCGTCAATGGCCGCCGCGTCGAGACCTGCCCGATCTCCGGCACCATCAAGCGCGGCGACGACGCCATTTCCGACAGTGAGCAGATCCTTAAGCTGCTCAATTCGAAGAAGGACGAATCCGAGCTCACCATGTGCTCGGACGTCGACCGCAACGACAAGTCGCGCGTCTGCGAGCCTGGCTCGGTGCGCGTCATCGGGCGCCGCCAGATCGAGATGTATTCGCGCCTGATCCATACCGTCGACCACATCGAAGGGCGGCTGCGCGAAGGCATGGATGCCTTCGACGCCTTCCTGTCGCACGCCTGGGCGGTCACGGTCACCGGCGCGCCGAAACTCTGGGCCATGCGCTTCATCGAGCAGAACGAGAAGAGCCCGCGCGCCTGGTATGGCGGTGCGATCGGCATGGTCAACTTCAACGGCGACATGAACACCGGGCTGACGCTGCGCACCATCCGCATCAAGGACGGCATCGCCGAAGTGCGCGCCGGCGCCACATTGCTTTTCGACAGCGTTCCCGAGGAAGAAGAAGCCGAAACCGAACTGAAGGCATCCGCCATGCTCTCCGCCATCCGCGACGCCAAAACCGGCAACGCAACCGGCGCCGAACGCGCCACCGCGCGCGTCGGCGACGGGGTGAATATCCTGTTGGTCGACCACGAGGATAGCTTCGTCCACACCCTGGCCAACTACTTCCGCCAGACCGGAGCCAATGTCTCGACCGTGCGCACGCCGGTGCCGGAAGAGGTCTTCGAGCGGCTGAAGCCCGATCTCGTCGTGCTCTCGCCCGGCCCCGGCACGCCGAAGGATTTCGACTGCGCCGCGACCATCAAGAGGGCTCGCGCCCGCGACCTGCCGGTATTCGGCGTCTGCCTCGGCCTGCAGGCGCTGGCCGAAGCCTATGGCGGCGAGTTGAGGCAATTGCACATCCCGATGCACGGCAAGCCGTCGCGCATCCGCGTCTCGAAGCCCGGCATCATCTTCTCAGGGCTTCCGAAGGAAGTGACGGTTGGCCGCTATCACTCGATCTTCGCCGACCCGGTGCGCCTGCCGGATGATTTCGTGGTCACCGCCGAGACCGAGGACGGCGTCATCATGGCCTTCGAGCACCGCAAGGAGCCGATCGCCGCCGTGCAGTTCCATCCGGAATCGATCATGACGCTCGGTCACAATGCCGGCATGCGCATCATCGAGAACATCGTCGCGCATCTGCCCCGCAAGGCCAAGGAGAAGGCCGCGTAGGGACGATGACGGAAGCGCGGGACATGACAGCGGCCGCGGCGAAAGCCGCGACCAGGCAGAAGGTCGAAAGGCTGGCCTTCTGGTCGATCGTCGTCGCCGGTGTCGTGCTCGCCCTCAAGGTCGCCGCCTGGTACATCACCGGCTCGGTCGCGCTCTATTCGGACGCGGCCGAATCGATCGTCAATGTCATCGCTTCGGCCGCCGCTTTCTGGGCGATCCAGGTCAGCTACAAGCCCGCCGATCAGGACCATCCCTTCGGCCATCACAAGGCCGAGTATTTCTCCGCCGTTCTCGAGGGCGTGCTGATTATCGTCGCAGCCCTCCTGATCCTCAACGAGGTGTGGCTATCCTGGCAGCATCCGGCTCCGCTAGAGCAGCCCTGGACAGGCCTTGCCGTCAACGGCGTGGCGACCGTCATCAACGCGATCTGGGCCTGGACCCTGATCAGCTCCGGCCGGAACGCGAAGTCGCCGGCTCTGGTCGCCGACGGCCAGCACATCATGACCGATGTGGTGACATCCGTCGGCGTGTTCGGCGGCCTTGTCAGCGCGGTCCTGACCGGCTGGCAGATCCTCGACCCGGCGCTTGCCGTCATTGTCGCGCTCAACATCCTGTGGCAGGGCTGGCATGTCATCGGCTCGTCGATGAACGGGCTGATGGACCGCGCCGTCGACAGCCATGAGCACATACAAATCCGCGACGTCATCTCGGCCAATTCGAAGGGCGCAATCGAGGTGCATGACCTGAAGACGCGCATTGCCGGGCGCGCCACCTTCATCGAGTTTCACCTGGTCGTCGACGCGGACATGACGGTCGGCGCCAGCCATGTCATCTGCGACCGCATCGAGGACGCGCTGAAGGCCGAGATCCCCTCCGTGCGCGTCACCATCCATGTCGAGCCGGACGACGAGGCCAAGCTGCCGAGGGGCACGACGGCGGTGCCTTTCGCGTAAGGCAATTCGTATCGCAGCCTTGGAAGTTTCGGCGAAGCCTCCCGGGATTCTATGGTCTGCGCCGCGTCGCTTCGCTCCTTGCTCCGCTATAGAATGACGAAGCGAAAGTTATGGCGTGCAGGCCGATTGGGGCATCGGGTTCAGCCTATAGACCTTGTCGTCGGATTTCGTCTTGCCACTCGCGGCCTTCGAGCAGAGGTCGACGATGGCGAGCGCGCTGTTGGGGTTGGCCAGCATCATCGTGCCGCCGGCGCCGCGCTTGAGGAAAATCTCCTTCTGCGAGATGTCGCAGGCAAAATCGCTCATCTTCGAACTTGCTGAGCAGCGCCACTGGTCGGCCTCGCCCTGGCAGGTATAGGTCTGGGTAACCTTGGCTCCCTTCTGCCTGGTCGTCACCGACACCGCGATATCGGCGCCGTCGGGCCAGTTGGCGGTATCGCCGCCGGCGGCGAAGGAAGCGAGCTCGATCGGACCGCGGAAGACGCGGATCGACTGCGTCACCTGGTCGGGATGCGACTTCAGATGCGCGTCGTCATAGTCGCGGCCGTAGCAGAAGGGTTGGTCTGGCTTCAGCCGTTCGCGCAGTGGCGCGCCCAGCGCCGGATCGATCGGATCGATGCGCGCGAACTCCGCCTTGCAGTTGGCGGCCGGCATCGGATCGAGGCGGAAATTGTCGTCTTCGCTGCCCAGCGCCTGCTTGTTGTATTCCGCCTTGCCGAGATCCTCCTCCGCGCCCGCGTCGAGATACACGTCGGGCTGCAGATCGGTGAGGATCAGCCGCCCCTTCTCGTCGACCTTGAGCGAGGCGAGCGTGCGATCGCAATCCATGCCGCAACGGATGCCGCTCGCCTTGTCGTCCGGATCCTCCTTGTTGCACCAGCCGCCGGTCCATTCCGGCGCCTTGGCACCGCGCACCGTGGTGGTGAGGAAGCCATTATAGGAGCTGTCGGCGTCAGTGGCGGGTTCCTCGTTCGGCCGGCTGACGGGGTCATGGCCATAGTAGAAGAAGATGCGCGCGACCTTCTGGTGCGGATGCGCCTTGAGATGGGCGGCATCATAGACGCGGCCGAAGCAGGCGTCGGCGCCGTTGGGGCTCAATTCGGTGAGTTTGAGAGCGTCCTCGGCAAGCGCGGCGCCAGAAATGAACAGTGCCGCGCCGAGCGCCGCGCCCCCAACCATCCTTGACGTCATGCCACCCTCCTCGCACCGACAGGACTGTGATTTATGCTAGTCTAGGAGCAGTTCCAGGAAAAGTGTGCGGCGGTTTTCCGCCCGCAATTGCGTAAGAACAAAAGGCAGTGACGCCCCGGACCACGCAAAATTGCGAGAGCCGGCGAATCGAGGAGGATACGATGCTGCGCCGTGACATTTTCCGCGCCGGCCTGGCCGGAGCGGCCGGCCTTTTCGGCCTGCGCCAGGCAAGTGCCGCCTTGAACGAGGAAAGGCTGAAGGTCGCCTATCATCTCAGCGATGCCGACAAGGTCAATTTCGTCCTCGGCAATATCAAGAACCACTATGAGGGCACCGGCGGCAACGTCGACATCGTCCTGGTCGTGCACGGCCCGGCGCTTGCCGCCTTCAAGGCGAAGAGTGCTTCCGGCGCGACATCCAGCCGGTTTGCCGGCCTCGTCCAGCAGGGGCTCGTTCCACAGGCCTGCGGCAACACATTGCGCGGCATGGACATTGCCGTCACCGATCTGATCGACGGCTTCCAGGTCGCCGAGAAGGGCGGGGTCGTCAACCTCGCGGAACTGCAGCGCCAGGGCTATGTCTATCTCCGGCCCTGATTTCGCGCCCCTGATTTCGCCTCTTGACTTGAATGCCCGGCCGGCAAGCGTCTACCAATTGCCAGTAGAAATCCCGGAGGTCGCGACGTGCCAGCCAACATGACGATGCCACTTGTCATTCCCGACCTTGCCGGCAAAGTGGTGCTGGTCACCGGCGCGTCGACCGGGATCGGCGGAGCGCTTGCCCACGCCTATGCCCGGCAGAAATGCCGCGTCGCCCTGCATTACAATTCAAGCCGGGAAGCCGCCGAAAGGCTCGCCGGGTCCATCCGCGACGACGGCGGCGACGTTCTTTTGACCCAGGGCGACTTTTCGATCCCCGCCGACGTCGAGCGCGTCGTTGAGGAAAGCGCAAAACATTTCGGCCGACTCGACGGTCTGGTCAACAACGCCGGCGGCATGCTCGGCCGCGTCGCCTATGCCGACCAGACCGAAGCGCACTACGACGCGGTGATGAACCTCAATGCGCGATCGGTGCTGACCGCCTCGCGCAAGGCGATCCCGTGGCTGAAGCGCCAGGGCGGCTTCATCATCAACACCACCTCGATCGCCGCCCGCAACGGCGCCGGCGGCGGCGCCGGCCTCTACGGCTCGTCCAAGGCCTTCGTCTCCAACGTGACGCGTGGCATGGCCAAGGAGTTGATCGGTTTCGGCATCCGCGTCAACGCCGTGGCGCCCGGCACCATCCTGACGCCGTTTCACGAGCGCTATTCGAGCGCCGAGCAGATGAAGGCCATGGTTGCGACCATCCCGCAGGGCCGCGCCGGAACGGCCAATGATTGCGTCGGCGCCTATCTGTTCCTGTCTTCCGATCTCTT
Source organism: Mesorhizobium sp. M1E.F.Ca.ET.045.02.1.1 (assembly GCF_003952485.1). Taxonomy (NCBI): domain Bacteria; kingdom Pseudomonadati; phylum Pseudomonadota; class Alphaproteobacteria; order Hyphomicrobiales; family Phyllobacteriaceae; genus Mesorhizobium; species Mesorhizobium sp. M1E.F.Ca.ET.045.02.1.1. Next base: position 3,405,368 of record NZ_CP034447.1, on the reverse strand, counting down.
GAGCGGCTACATCATCGGCCAGGTGATCGAGGTCAATGGTGGCCAGTTGATGCCGTGAGCCGTCGACTGCATACTCGGGCAGCATACAACCTGCAGGGAGAGGAAAGGCATGTTCGGACTGATCGGCAAGATGCGGGCGGCACGCGGCCAGCGCGACGCGGTCATGGACGTGCTGCGTGAAAGCACCGCCGCGCTGCCCGGTTGCCTGAGCTACATCATCGCCACCGATCCGGTAGATGCCGACGCGATCTGGGTCACCGAAGTGTGGACGGACCAGGCAAGCCACAAGGCTTCCCTGCAACTGCCGGAAGTCCAGGCGGCGATCGCCAAGGCGCGCCCTTTCATCGCCGGTTTCGAATTCCAGGTCGAGACCCATCCGGTCGGCGGCTTCGGCCTTCCAGCCTCCGAGAAGAACGGTTGAGAGCGAGTCCGGAGAAATAGAACTTTCAGCGGGAAAATGGGTTCGCATTTGCCCGTGCCCGGTCTAAGAGCCGGATATGGACTCCTCGCCGGAACAATCGCCCCCGGATCAACCGTCCGTTGAACGCATGGCCCGATTGCGCTGGCCGCAGCAATGGCTGGCGCTGGTGGTATTCTCGCTGCTGTTTGCCGGTGCGCTGGAACTCGCGGCCCTGCCGGCGGCGCTGCTGATCGGCCCGATGCTTGCCGCGATCCTGGCCGGCACCAACGGCGCCACCGTACGCGTGCCCCGCGTGCTGTTCGGCTCCGCCCAGGCCGTGGTTGGCTGCCTGGTGGCGAATTCGATCTCCGCCGACATCTTTCCGGTCTTCTACGCTGAATGGGCGCTCTTCTTCGGGACAGTGGTGGCGACGCTCACTGCCTCCAGCCTGCTCGGCTGGCTGATCAGCCGCTGGCGCATCCTGCCCGGCACCACGGCCGTCTGGGGCTCCTCGCCAGGGGCCGCCACCGCCATGGTTCTGATGGCCGGCGCCTTCGGCGCCGATCAGCGCCTCGTCGCCTTCATGCAATATCTGCGCGTCATCTTTGTCTCGATGACGGCGGCGCTGGTTGCCAAGATGTGGGTCGACACCTCAGGCGTCGAAGTGCCGCCCATCGTGTGGTTTCCGCCGATCAACCCGATGGCCTTCGCCGCCACCATCGGCATCGCGATCGTCGGCGGCCTGCTGGGAAGGCTGCTGCGGTTGCCCTCGCCCTTCTTTCTCGGCACCTTCATCTTCGGCGCCGTGGTTCATCTCGGCTTCGGCGTGCCGATGCAATTGCCGCCCTGGCTGCTGGCGCTCAGCTACGCAATGGTCAGCTGGTCGATCGGTTTGAACTTCACCCGACCGATCCTGCGCCACGCCGCACGCGCCCTGCCGCAGATCATCGCCTCGATCGTGGCGCTGATCGCATTCTGTGGCGGGCTGGCCTTCGTCATCAGCCGCCTGCTCGGTATCGACCCGCTGACCGCTTATCTGGCGACCAGCCCCGGCGGCATGGACAGTGTGGCCATTATCGCCGCCGCCGCGCAGAACGTCGATATCTCCTTCGTCATGGCGCTGCAGTCGGCCCGCTTCCTGGTCGTTCTGCTCATTGGGCCAAGCGTCGCCAAGCTTGTGGCGCGAAACGTCAGGGACTGATCCGCGCTACCAAACGCATGGGGAAATAAAGGAAATGCCCATGAACCGCCGTTTGAATGCCGTCGACCTCTCTGGCCGCGTCGCCGTCGTGACGGGCGGCGCGCAAGGCATCGGCCTTGCCGTGGCCCGCCGCCTGCTGTCGTCGGGCGCAAGCGTCGCCATCTGGGACATCGACCAGGCCGCGATGACGAGCGCCTTGGCCGAGCTTGAGCCGCTTGGCCGCGTCGAAGCCTTCACTTGCGACCAGTCGCAAATCGAGGCCGTCGATCGTGCCGCCATCGAAACCGAGCGGGCGCTCGGTCCTGTCGATCTTCTCGTCAACAATGCCGGCATCGCCGGGCCGGCCGCGACCGTGGTGGACTATGATCCCGCCGCATGGCGCCAGATCGTCGACATCGACCTCAACGGCGTCTTCTACTGCTGCCGGCGCCTGGTGCCCGGCATGATCGCGCGCAATTACGGCCGCATCGTCAACATCGCTTCCGTCGCCGGCAAGGAAGGCAATCCCAACGCCGCCGCCTATTCGGCCGCCAAGGCCGGCGTGCTGGCGCTGACCAAGTCGCTCGGCAAGGAGCTCGCCAGCCATGACATCGCCGTCAACGCGCTGACCCCCTCGCCCGCCCGCACCCGTATTCTTGATCAGCTCACCGAAGCCCAGGTGACCTACATGCTCAGCAAGGTGCCGCGCGGCCGTTTCGTCGAAGTGGAGGAGGCGGCGGCCATGGTCGCCTTCATGCTCTCGGACGAGAATTCCTTCACCACCGGTGCCACTTTCGATCTTTCCGGCGGGCGCGCGACCTACTGACCATCGTCGCAGCTTTCGCCGGGCGCAACTTATCGTCCGGCTGCAAGCCGCTCGGGGAGGAAATCGACGAAGACGCGAACCTTCGGCGAGAGGTGGCGATTGGACGGCCATAGCATGCGGAACTGGCCGCGGCCGTCGACATGGTCGTCAAGCACGGTGCGCAGCTTTCCGTCATGCAGCGCCTCCCGCACCAGGAAATCGGGCATGCAGGCGATGCCCAAGCCGGCAATCGTTGCGCCCTTCAATGCTTCCATGTTGTTGCAGGTCAGCATCGAGCGAATCTGCGGTGCCGCGCTTCCGGTAATGAACGGCCAGTTGAGCAACCTGCCGCTGTTGAGAAAGCGGAAGTGTATGCCGAAATGCTGCGCGAGATCCGCTGGCGTGCCGGGCGTGCCATGGCGGTCAAGGTAGGAAGCGGCCGCGCATAAGATCATGCGAAAGGGCGCAACCGGCCTCGACACCAATCGTGAATCGGGCAGCTCGCCGCTTCGGATCGCGACATCGATACCCTCTTCGATGACGTCGACGATGCGATCGTTGAAATCGATATCGAGCTCGATCTCAGGGTATCGTGCCGTGAATTCCGAAAGCACCGGCAAAAGCAGATGATAGGTGACGATCGGGGTCGAAACGCGTAGCCGCCCATGTGGCGTTTCGCGCGTCCGCGACAGCATCGCCTCGGCATCGTCGATATCGTCGAGGATGCGGCGCACACGTTCGTTGAACAGCTTGCCCTCCTCGGTCAGACCTATGCGCCGTGTGCTGCGTTGCAGCAGACGCACCCCGAGCTCCTGCTCGAGTCGGGCGACGCTCTTGCCGACAGCGGATGCCGAGATTCCCAGCGCCCGCCCGGCGGCGACAAAACTGCCGTGCTCGGCGGTGCGGGCGAAAGCGAGAAGGCCGTTGAGACGATCCATCGCAGGAATCCATTCGAGCGCTTCATTCCGGTATGACCGGAGATTTAATACTATTTTGCCGGAAATGTCGCCGCCCTATCTTGTCTTTGCGATCGGCGCCGCCAATCCGCGGCATGCCGGCAAACCTCGCCTCAGATAGGAAAATCCATGACTTCGATGACCATAACCGGCCCCGCCGGCAGATGGCTTGTGCTGCTGTCGGTCTGTCTTGCCGCCATGACGATGCCGTTGAGTTTCACCGGTCCGGCCGTGGCGCTCTCGCGCATTGCCGCCGATCTCGGCGGCAGTCCGATCGAGCTCAATTGGGTGACGAATGCCTTCATGCTGACCTTCGGCGCCAGCCTGATGGCGGCCGGAGCACTGGCCGACAACCATGGCCGCAGGCGGATCTTCCTCGCTGGCCTCGCCACCTATGTCCTTGCCGCACTGGGCTCCACGCTTGCGCCTGACATCGTCTGGTTCGACATTTTCAGGGCCTTGCAAGGCATAGGCGGTGCTGCCGCCTTCGCCGGTGGCGCTTCTGCGCTTGCCCAGGAATTCGACGGCCAATTGCGGCTGCGCGCCTTCAGCTTCCTCGGTACCAGCTTCGGCATCGGCCTCGCCTTCGGCCCTGTTGCCTCAGGCTTGCTCATCGACGCGTTCGGCTGGCGCGCGATCTTTTTTCTGGTGGCAGCGCTTGCGGTTGCCGCCGCGACCCTCGGCCTGCGCGCCGTCACCGAATCGCGCGACCCGGATGCAACCGGGCTAGACTGGGCGGGAGCCGGCACCTTCACCATCGCGCTTGCCGCGCTGACCTATGGCGTGCTGCAGGCGCCGCAGAACGGCTGGACCGATCCCCTCGTCATTGCGCTGCTTGGTATGGCCGCCGTCTGCCTTGTCGCTTTCGTCATTGTCGAGCGGCGCGTGCGCCGGCCGATGCTGGACCTGACGCTGTTTCGCTTCCCGCGTTTCGTCGGCGTCCAGTTCCTGGCAGCCGCACCTGCCTATGCCTTTGTCGTTCTGCTCGTGCTCTTGCCGATCCGCTTCATCGGCATCGAGGGGATGAGCGAGATCAAGGCGGGGCAGTTGATGATCTGCCTCTCTGGGCCGCTGCTGGTATTGCCGTTGCTTGCCGGCCAGGTGGCACGCTGGATCGCTCCAGCCACGATCTGCGGTGTTGGCCTGCTTGTAGCGGCAGCCGGCCTTGTCTGGCTCGGGCGTGCTCCTGCGGCGGACAGCGCGCTGGTCGCCCCGTTGGTCCTGATCGGCATCGGCATTGCCTTGCCTTGGGGGCTGATGGACGGGCTTGCCGTCAGCGTCGTGCCGAAGGAGCGTGCCGGCATGGCGGTCGGCATCTTCAACACCACCCGCGTCGCTTGCGAGGGCGTGGCGCTGGCGATCGTCATGGCGACGCTGTCGGGCTTCACCGCCGCGCAGCTCGGCACTCAAGGGTTGGCGTCACCCGCAAAAGCGGCCGCGGCAGGGCAGCTTCTGGCAACGGGCAATATCGGTGAAACGGCACGACATCTGCCTATGGCCGATGCCGCTGTCCTCATCCAGGCCTACGAGACGGCCTTCGACCGGCTGCTGGTCGTGCTGGCGACAATCACCGTCCTGACCGCCATCGTCATCTTCCTCGGCCTGCGTCGCGGATCGGCGCCGGAACAAGACGTCGAGCCCCTCTCGGCCTGCCAGGAAGGCTAGACGTCGGCCAAAGCCCGGCGCCCTTCCGGCCTTCTTCGGTGGGCGCCGACCTCGCCGCCACGGGGAAGGCTCAACTGCGACCCTGCTGCTGCCGCGACGTGACGTCCTCTGGTATAAAAAATACTTGACTAGCATACTCATATTTGAGAGCGCGGGAGCGCAATCGAGCGGTCGACTTCCAGGAGAAGTGCGTAGCGGTCTTCCGTGCGGAATTGCGTCAAAACAGAGAGATAGAACGGTTCGCCGTTTCGGTGAAACAGTGAAACGATCTAGCTGATGATCAGGCTCGCGATCCGGTCGCCGTCCAGCGTGAAGGTCATGTCGCCTTCACCATTGAAGCCGTCGCCGGTCACCTTGATGCGCACATGGTAGGCGCCGTCCGATTGCGCGATGCGGACGATATCGAGGCGGGATTGCACGCCGATATTGTCCGACTGGTTCCAGCGCGCGATTTCCCCACGGCTGCGGAAGGGGCGGCCCCAGTCGGTGAGCAGGGGCATCCGCCGTGAAGGTCTCCAGAAAGGCCTCGGTGTCGCCCGAATTGGTGGCTTCGACAAAACGTCGGATCGGGTCGGGCGTGGTCATCAATCGAGCCTATGCATCAGGTCCTCGTCCAGCCAGCGCCCGAAGAAATAGACGAGCTGCTTGTGCCACCACGGCCAGTCGTGGCTGACGTCGCCACCCCAATAGTCGACCCAGGCCGGAATGGATTTGTCGCGCAGCACCTGCTCCAGTTCGCGCGTTTCGACAAGCATGCGCTCTTCCCAGGCGCCCTGCCCGCAGCAGAAGATCAGCCTGAGCGCCCTCAGGCGCCCGAGCAGCCGCTGGTCGACGATGCCCGGCAGATAGTCGAGCGGCGAGTTGTAGAAGATGCTGCCCTCCAGCGCCCGGCCGAAGAAGTCGCGCGTCGAATAGACGCCCGACAGCGAAATCACGCCGCTGGCCAGTTCCGGAAAGCGGAAGACGAAATTCGACGAGTGATAGCCGCCCATCGAGCAGCCGCAGAACAGCGGCTTCAGGATTCGTCCGCCATTGGCCTTGGCGGCAACCGCCTGCAGCTCCGGCAGCGCCTCCTCGCGCACATAGCGGAAATAGGCCTCGTGGCGGGCTATGCGGCTGGCGGGATCGCCATGCTTGTCGAAGAAGGATTCCGAATCGATGCCGTCGAGCGTGAACAGCTGGATGCGGCCGGTGTCGATGAACTCGGCGAGCGCGCCGACGCCGCCCGAATCCTCGAACTGGAAGAAGCGTCCCTGCGAGGTCGGGAACACCACCACCGGCCGCCCGGCATGGCCGTAGCGCTTGTATTCCATGTCGCGGCCGAGATTGCGGGCGTGAGCCTTGTGATAGGAAACGTCCATCGCCTCACGCCTTTTCCGCGTGGATATAGTCGACCGCCTGGCGCAAAGCCTTCTGGTCCTTGGAACGCATCTGGTAGGCGTAGTTGCCCATGGCGCGGCTGAAAACCTCTTCGATGGCCTGATGATGCACGATCTTGTCGCCATGGGCGGCTAGCACGTCCTCATGGCTGTGCAAATAGTCGATGTGACGCTTGCGGCTGGCATAAGCGGTGAAATACTTGCCCTTGTAAGGGCCGCCAGCGGCATCCTTGACCACCATGTCCGCCCATGCGGCATAGACGTCGATGTCGAAGGTGTAGTTGATAGCGTCGGTCATCCAGGCGCCCGGCGGGCGCATGTTGACCTCGAGTGCGATGACGCGATTGTCCCTGGTTTCGAACAGCTCGATGTGGAAGAAGCGCTCGCGCACGTCGAACGCTTTCAGGATCTTGCGGCCCGCCTCCTCGACCTCCGGGCTGATCTCGGGAAAGCAGGTATAGCTCATGTGGCGGTCGCGGTTGACCGCGTCCATGATGCTCTGGTCGTAACGGTGGCTGGCCGCCAGCACGACCTCGCCGTCGCGGTTGACCAGGCCGTCGAAGGTCACCACCAGCCCCTCGATGAACTGCTCCATGACGAAGGTCACACCCTCCGGCTTGTCCCTGAAGAACTGGTCGAGCTCCCTGGCATTGGAGATCTTGAACGTGTTCGAGGCGCCGGAGCCTGAATCCGGCTTGACCACCACCGGATAGCCGACCCGGCGGATGAAGGTCATGGCCCCAGTTCGATCCGAGCATTTGCGTTGCGGAATGGTTTCGACGCCGCTTTTGCGGAAAAAGGCGCGCATGCGGCTCTTGCGCTTCAAATTCTTCACGAAATCGAGCTTGGTGCCGAAGATGTTGAAGTCGGTGCGAATGTTGGCTTCGAGCTCCAGCCAGTGCTCGTTGAGCGACTCGAAGCGGTCGATACGGCCCCATTTGTGGATGAAATGCCCCATCGCCCGGAACACGGCATCGTAATTCTCCATGTCGGCGACGCGGTAATATTCCGAAAGCGCCGCTTTCAACTTGCCGCTCAGCGTCTCATAGGGCGCGTCGCCTATCCCGAGCACGGTGGCGCCGGCTTTCTTCAACCGGTCGCAGAAATCGGCGCCGTTGACCGGAAAATGCGGCGAGAAGAACACGAAATTCATGCACGGCCTCCCCCTGAGATCAGGTCCTCCGAGGCAAATGTGGCGCATTTGCCTGGTGCGGGGAAGAGCCCGCGCCGATGCATGTCACCCAAAAGTGTGCAACGATTTTGGGAAAACGACATGCATAAAACCCAAGGACTTAAAGCGCGTCGCTTGAATCCGTTTCGACGCGGCGCGCTTTGTGCCCGGCCAGACCGGCACTTGCCTCCCAACGGCGGCTCCTGTAAGAGAGCCGGCATGACCACGCGCACCCGCTCCGTCGCTTCTCCTCGCCCCGGCTTCGCCGGCGAGACCGTGCGCGCGCTTGCTTCGACCCTGCTTCTTCTCGGCCTTATCGGCGATCGCCGGGTTCGCTGAAGGAGCGCCCGGCGGTCGGAAACCGCCGCCCGAGGCGCATGCTCCTTGGCCAGAATTTGGCAAAGTCACATCAAGCGAACGAAACTTTGGTAAAGGCGCCGCTCGGCACCAATCCGCCTGAGAGCGATCAGACGAGCCGCCGGGAGAAACGACGATGAACAGAAGAGAAGCAATCCCAGTCGGCGGGGCCGAAACGGACAGTTCCGTGGCCGGCCATATGCCGGATGCCCACCGCAAATATCAACCCTACCCGACGGTCGACCTCGCCGATCGCACCTGGCCGTCCAAGGTCATCGAGAAGGCGCCGATCTGGTGCTCGGTCGACCTGCGCGACGGCAACCAGGCGCTGATCGACCCGATGGGCCATGAGCGCAAGGCGCGCATGTTCGCGCTGCTCATCGACATGGGATTCAAGGAGATCGAGATCGGCTTTCCGTCGGCCTCGCAGACCGACTTCGATTTCGCCCGCTGGTGCATCGAGGAAGGCGGCGTGCCGAACGACGTGTCGCTGCAGGTGCTGGTGCAGTGCCGGCCCGAGCTGATCACGCGGACCTTCGATGCGCTCAAGGACGCGCATCGCCCGATCGTGCATTTCTACAACTCGACCAGCGAGCTGCAGCGCCGTGTCGTCTTCGAGAAAGACGTCGCCGGCATCAAGCGGATCGCCACCGACGCCGCCAAGATGATCACCGACATGGCGGCCAAGGCCGGCGGCGGCTACCGTTTCGAATATTCGCCGGAGAGTTTTACCGGCACCGAGCTCGAGGTCGCGCTGGAGATCTGCAACGCCGTCACCGAGATCGTGAAGCCCACTGCCGACAACAAGCTGATCATCAATCTGCCCTCGACGGTCGAGATGTCGACGCCCAACGTCTATGCCGACCGCATCGAATGGATGTGCCGCAATCTCGACAATCGCGACAATCTGATCATCTCGTTGCATCCGCACAATGATCGCGGCACCGGCATCGCCACCACAGAGCTCGGCCTGATGGCTGGGGCCGATCGCGTCGAAGGCACGCTGTTCGGCAATGGCGAGCGCACCGGCAATGTCGACATCGTGACGCTGGCGCTCAACATGTATACGCAAGGGGTCGATCCCGAGCTGGACTGCTCCGACATAAACCGGATGAAGGACGTCTACGAATATTCGAACCAGCTGAAGATCCCGGAGCGCCACCCCTATGTCGGCGAACTCGTCTACACCGCGTTCTCAGGCTCGCACCAGGACGCCATCAACAAGGGCATCAAGGCGCTGCGCAAGGCCAACACGCCGCTCTGGGAAGTGCCCTATCTGCCGATCGACCCGGCCGATGTCGGACGCACCTATGAGGCGATCATCCGCATCAACTCGCAGTCCGGCAAGGGCGGCATCGCTTATGTGCTGCAGGCCGATTACGGCCTCAACCTGCCGCGCAATTTGCAGATCGAGTTCAGCCAGGACATCCAGGCGATCACCGACGCCGAAGGCAAGGAAGTGCCTGTCAAGCGCATCCACGATCGCTTCATTGAGACCTATGTCGAGCAGCCCGGCGCGCGGCTGAAGTTCCTCGACCATCGCACCTATCCCGACACCGGGGTCAAGGGCAGGCGCATGGTGGAGGCTGAAATCCTCGACAATGGCAAGGAAGTGACCATCACCGGCACCGGCACCGGCCCGATCGACGGTTTCGTCGATGCGCTTTCGCGCCATGTCGGCGTGGAAATGTCGGTGCTCGACTATTCCGAACACTCCTTGCAGCGCGGCTCGAATGCTTCGGCCATCTCCTATGTCGAGATGGAGTATCCGGGCGGCAAGCTGTTCGGCGCCGGCATAAACACCAACATCGTCGCCGCTTCGCTGGAAGCCGTGGTTTCCGCCGCCAACCGCATCCTCGGCCGCAAGGCCGGCTGACCCTCGATCTTCGCGCAGCGCGTTCGCTGGGACGCGCTGCGCTTTAAAAACATGCGCGATTTCCCTGCCATTCATTAACCGGCAGGGAAATTTGCGGTGGCTTACGCGATCGCATAACAGATGTATTCTTGTGCGCCGGCGCGAGCGCTATATGATCACCTACTAACCTGTGCCGACTTCGAAAGGTTCGACACTTGGAGCCTGCCACGCCTGCCGCCCCCGCAGTGCGCGAGACATTGGAGCGACTGCTTGCCAGCGAAACGTTCGGACGCTCCGAACGTGCCCGCCGGCTGTTGCGCTATCTCGTCGAGCGTGAGCAGGCCGGCGAAGGCGACAGGCTGAAGGGCGTTTCCATCGCCATGGATGTCTTCGGCAAGGACGGCGATTTCGACGCGTCGACCGACGCGGTCGTCAGGGTCCAGGCGGGGCGGCTGCGTGAGCTTCTGGACCATTATTTCGCCAACGAGGGCATTGCCGAGCCGGTGCGCATCGCAATTCCGCGCGGTGGCTATGTGCCTTCTTACGAGCTGAATGCAATCCGGCTGTCCGCCGATGCCGGCCAAGCTTCTGCGCTTTCGTCCGAGCATTTCGAGAATGCTGCGCCCGTCGATGCCACGTTGATGCCGCCCCCGGCGACACCCGCATCCGCCCCATCGCTGACGCGCCAATTGCGGTTCTTCTGGGCCGCCATGGTTCTGGTCATCGCCATGCTGGGCGTGCTCGTCATCCGCCAGGGCGATGCCTTTTTCCACGGTGGCGATGCCGCCGCGCCGGTCGAAACGGCAGGTGCGACCGGCAGCGTCACTTCGCAAAAGTTCGACAGCCTGCCTCTGATTTACGTGGCCATCAAGGCCGACGGGCCGGAGGCGGCCCGTGTCGCCTCTTCGCTGCGCGCCGGCCTCGCCGGCTTCGACACCATAGACTTCATCGGACGCGACGCCGATGGGACACGCGATAGTTCCGCCGATCCGATCAGCTTTGTTTTCGAAATTATTCCCGGACCGGTCTCCGGCAACGTCACGGTCGAATTGCAGAGCGTTGCGACCGGACGGGTTCTCCTGTCACGCAATCTGGACCCGATCGAAAGCGCGTCTTCGGCGGTCGAAGGCAATATCGCCAGCCTCCTGACCTCGACCGTCCCCGCTTCGGGCGCGATCTACAGCTATATCGATCAGAGCGACATCCAGACCAGCCAGATCGGATGTCTGGTGCTCGACGACCGCTACTATCTCGACCAGAGCGCCAAGACGCACGAAGCCGCGTATCGCTGCCTGGAGAAGCTGGTCGGCGAAGGCACCAAGTCATCACTCGTTTACTCGGAGCTCGCTTCCCTGCATCTGGAAGCCGTCAACAACCACTACTCCTATCCGGCCGGCGCAACGGTCGAGCAGGCCATGTCGTTTGCACACCGCGCCATCCAGATGGGGCCGATGAGCCCGCACGCGCATCGCGCCTATGGCTACCTCAACTCGCGTCTCGGCAACACGGATGAAGCGATCCGCTGGATGCGCAAGGCTTATGAACTCAACCCCTACGATCTCGGCATGGCCGCCGCCTATGGCTACGGCCTGATCTTCGCCGGCAAATATCAGGAAGGAACGCCGATCCTGGAACATGCCGTCGAAACCTTCAGCGGCCACCCGACCTGGTGGGATTATGGCCTGTTTCTCGGAGCCTTCATGCAAGGCGATACCAAGAGGGCCGCGATCGCCAGCGAATCGCTCAGGACCACGGCGTCAAAATCGCATTACCTGGCCGCACGTCTGATCGGCGCCAAGATTTCAGGCCGCGACAAGCTAGCAAGCGAGCTGGCGGACGAACTGACGGCCGAATTCCCGAAATTCGCAGCCAATCCGCGCGCGACCTTTGTCGACAGGAAGTATCCCGCCGATCTCACCGATCGGCTGGTGCAGTCCTTGCGGGCTGCGGGGATCGGCAACCCAAGCTGAGCGATCGCAAGCCTGTCTCAGCCTCGTCGACCCTATGATGGAATCGATCCTTGGCTGCTCGGATATCGCAAAAATGGCACGAGGACGACCATTAGAGTAAACTAATGAATCAGGTTCATTGCTGATCGCTCCCAGTCGCGAAGAATTTACTGGCTATCGACTCGGCCGGGGAGCAATGCAGCCACCATTTGGAATAACCCGCTTGTTTTGCTTCGCAGCCGATAAATTTCATGCTCCCATCCCTTAATGCCGCCGAGCACGGTGCAGGCTCGAGGACGATCGTCTTGCTGCACGGCTTCGGCAGTTGCCATGAGATATGGCGCGACGTGATTTCCGCATTGCTGCCGGGTGTTAGGGTGCTGGCTTACGACCTGCCGGGCCATGGAAACTCGTTGGAGTGCGACGGAAATGGCGGCGCCAAGCCGGCAGCACGGGCCATCCTCGCGGATCTTTCTGATCGCCGGCTGGGCAAGGTCCACCTCGTTGGCCATTCCATGGGCGGTGCGATCGCAACGTTGATGGCGCTGGCCGAACCCGAAAGGGTTGCCTCGCTGACCTTGCTGGCGCCCGGCGGCTTCGGACCCGAAATCAACGGTCCGCTGCTGCGCCGCTATGCCGCCGCAGCCGACAGGAACGAGATTCATGCTTGTCTTGCCGCCATGTCGGGGTCGGGGAGCTTGCCGCCCGGACACGTGGTGGAGGCGCTTTTCCGCATGCGTCAAAGGCCAGGCCAGTTGCAGATCCTTGTCGATACGGCAGCCATGATGACCAAGGACGACCGGCAAGGTGTCATACCGGGCGAACGGCTGGAGACCTTGGGCATGCCGGTGATGGTGGTTTGGGGAACGGACGATCCCGTCCTGCCCGTCGACCAGGCCGAAGGCCTGCCGGCGCATTTCCGCCTGCATCACGTGTTGAAAGCAGGCCATATGCTGGTCGAGGAAGCTCCTGACCTGATTGCAGAGGTCGTGCGCCGCAACACGCGGCGCCGCGGCAGACGCCCGCGGCCCGCATTCGGCGCGGAAGCGAGCTGAGCCCCATCTCGCAGTGCATTTTGCCGGCGACTGTGTTAACTCGCTGTTAACCAACAGTGAGGCAGCCGCCATGATGGATGCAGGCGACAAAATCACCCCGATCGAACCGTCGCAAAAGCTGGCGGATGCCATCCGTGACGTCAAGAACGCCTTCGCCGACCGCGACGACGTGGTGGTCGACATGCGCGAGGCGCACCGCATGCGGCTCGACTTGATGGCCGCCGAACTCGCCCCCGTCTTCGCCGGTGTGCCGACCGACATGGACAATTTCGACTTCGCCGTCTCGTCGGGCCTGCAGCCGCGACTGTGGATCGATGCCGTCAGCCACGTCGCCATGGGGCGCGACCGCCGCACCTACCGCTTCCTCAAGGACACGCGCATCGGCCGCGTCGTGCTGGCTGAATCGACCGATATGAAGCTCGTTGCGGATGCCGTCACGCGTTACGTGGCCGAGCGTGTCGTCGAGCGGCAGCGGATGATGGAAGGTGCGGTCGAGAGCGCCGTGCCTGGCCTGCATCGTGCCGATGTCCAGGAAGCAGAGCCACCCTTGCAATCCGCAACGCGCCGCAACGGCTGGACGACCTTCTTCGCCGGCCTCGGCTTGATCGCCGCCGGCGCGCTGGTGGGCCTGGCGGTATCGCTCGTGCTTTTCTGGGATCGCATCGCCCAGATGAAGATCAGCTTCTGACGCGGGCATGACCCCGAAAAGTGTTTTCGGAAAAGATCATGCTCGAACAAACAGACAGAGCCCCGTCCCGATTTCATCGGGATGGAACAGGCTCCAGTTCACGCGCCGCCGCTATGCCGGCGCCCAATTCGATCACCTGAAGATCCGACGGCGGCAATGCCGGCCCGGTCAGGCCGCGCCGCGTCAGGCGGATGCCCCAATCACCTTTTTCGCCATCGATTTCGAACAGATTGTATTGCGCCGCCGGGTGCTTGCCGCCGGGCGCCTGGCCGGCGGCGGCCACGCCGACCACCGGCACCTTGGCGCCGCGCGGGCCGATGGTGAACAGCGACGGCAGGTGCGAGTGACCGTGCAGGACGAGCTCGGCGCCATGCCGGCGAACGACCTTGTGGAAGCGCGCGATGCCGAAGAGCCGCTTATGCTGCGAGACCGCGCCGCGCACCGGCGGATGGTGGATCATGATGGCGCGAAACAGCCCCTGCTTGGCCATGGCGTCCAGGATCTTGCCGAGCCGCTCCGCTTGGCCCTCCATGAAGAAGCCGTTGGCCATGAAGGGCGCCGTGGCTCGCGCCGTCGTGACGCCGATCAGCGCGACGTTGCCGCGCACGCGCAGATAGGGAAAGGAATTGCGGTCGACCGGACTGTTGACGCCGTCGCCCGTCATCCACGGCGCCCAGGACCGACAAACCTTGTCGAAGGCGCCCGGCACATAGGCATCGTGATTGCCTGGCACCACGGACACGTCGTCCGGAGGGCCAAGCGTTTCCAGCCAGTGCTTCGCCATCTCGATCTCGCCGTCGAGCGCCAGGTTGACGAGATCGCCGGTGACGGCGAGATGATCGGGCGCGTTGGCCTTGATGTCGGCCACGATCGTGTCGATGACCGCATCATGCATATGCCGGCGGCGGTTGCGCTGCCAATTGACGTAACCCAGCACGCGCTTGGATGCGAGGTCGCGATAGGTTACATCGGGCAGCGGCCCCAGATGGACATCGGAAATATGCGCGAGCCTGAACATAGTCCCTTCTTAAGCGAGGCAGCGCAGGCTTTCCACTCACCGTTTGCTGTTCGCTTGGCGATTGCCGGATGACCGGCTCGCCCGACCCGGAAGAGGTGTTCCGCCAGACCGGCTGGCCGGGGCTGCGGGCAAGGCTGTTTCATTTCTATTTCCTGCTGCGCCGCCCGATGACGCTTGGCGTGCGCGGCCTGATTTATGACCGAGCCTCCAACTCCGTCTTCCTCATTCGCCATACCTATGTCCCGGGCTGGCAACTGCCAGGCGGCGGCGTCGAGAGTGGCGAGACGCTCCTTGAGGCGCTGGCACGCGAACTGGCCGAGGAGGGCAACATCGCGCTGACGGCCCCGCCGGTGTTGAAATCGATGCATTTCAACCGCCGCTCCAGCCGCCGTGACCATGTCGGGCTCTATCTGGTCGAGGCCTTCAGCCAGACCGTGCCGAAGCTGCCTGACCATGAGATCGCCGAGGCGGGATTCTTTCCGCTAGATTGTCTGCCGGATAGTACCACTCCGGCGACACTGCGGCGCATTGGGGAGATTTTCGGCGATGAGCCCCCATCGCCTCATTGGTAGCTACGCCGCCTTCCTGAACCTGCCGCGATCGTGCGGCGCGGCATAGTCGAGCTCCGGCCCCACGGGGATGATTCCGGTCGGATTGATCGATTTGTGGCTGCCGTAATAGTGCGACTTGATGTGGTGCAGGTTCACCGTGCCTGAGACGCCGGGCACCTGGTAGAGGTCGCGCAGATAGTTCGACAGGTTCGGATAGTCGGCGATACGGCGCAGATTGCATTTGAAGTGGCCGACATAGACCGGATCGAAACGCACCAGCGTGGTGAAAAGCCGCCAGTCGGCCTCGGTGATGCGCTCGCCGACCAGATAGCGCTGCTTCGACAGCCGCTCCTCGATTGCATCAAGCGCCGCGAACAATTCGCCGAACGCCTCCTCATAGGCCTCCTGCGTGGTGGCGAAGCCGGTGCGATAAACGCCGTTGTTGATCGCCGGATAGACGAGCGCGTTGATCTTGTCGATCTCGGGACGCATTGCCTTCGGATAGAAGTCGAGGTTCGCATCGCCCCACTCGTCGAAAGCGGAATTGAACATCCGGATGATCTCGGAAGACTCGTTGTTGACGATGGTTCCCTGTTTCTTGTCCCACAGCACTGGCACCGTCACTCGGCCCGAATAGGCGGGATCGGCCTTGGCATAGATCTGGTGAAGGTAATCGAGGCCGTAGAGCGTATCGCCGGTGGCGCCGTCTTCTGCCTTGAATGTCCAGCCGTTCTCGCCCATGAAATGATGCACCACCGAAACGGAGATGATGCCTTCCAGCTTCTTCAAGGCACGGAAAATCAGCGTCCGGTGCGCCCATGGGCAGGCGAGCGAAACGTAAAGATGATAGCGGCCAGGCTCTGCCTTGAAGCCGCGCTTGGCGCCCTCCGCCGGCGCGCCGTCGCGCGTCACCCAGTCGCGCCACAGTGATTCCTTCCGTACAAACCTGCCGCTGCTGTCGGTAACGCGCGACAGGTCCTGCCATTTGCCTTCAATCAGCAATCCCATGCGAAATCTCCTGCGCGTCCTAAGTCCTAAGAAGATTTAGGCGCGTTGCCAAAATGTCGAAACCCTCTGGCGCTGAACAGTTCGTCAAACGACGAAACCAGATTGTCAAGCGGCGGAAAAAAAAGGTCAAAAGCGCCGATTGCAGGCGAACAAAATTGGTGCTAGCGGAGGCGCTCATGTTCGACTTTGCCTCGATCCGGTTCGACCGACGACGAAAGGACGCCCGCGCTTGATGAAGCGCTGACTGGCGAACGCTGCCGCTTGCAGCAAACCTTCCTCGTATACCGGAACGCAAAGACCATGAGCCTTGCCGACGTGAAATACCTGCCGGAAACCCCGGCGCACGATGCTGAAATTGAAGCCATCAACGACGAGGCCTTCGGGCCCGGCCGTTTTGTGCTTGCCGCCTACAAGATCCGCGAAGCCGGCGGACATGACCGCTCGATGTCCTTTGTCGCCATCGAGGATGGCACGGTGATCGCCTCGGTGCGCATGACGCGCGTCGCCGCCGGCGCCGGCCGCGCCATGATGCTCGGCCCGCTTGCCGTACGCCCCGCCTTCAAGAACCTCGGCATCGGCCGCAGGCTGGTCGCCATCGCGCTCGAGGCCGCCGCGAAGGCCGGAGCGCCGGCCGTGATGCTGGTCGGCGACGAGCCTTACTACGGGCCGCTCGGCTTCAAGCGGTTTCCGCGCGGCCAGATCACCATGCCTCGCCCCGTCGATCTCGACCGGCTGCTTCACCATGAAATCAAGCCGGGCGCCGTGGCCCGCTTCGTCGGTGAGGTCTGCCATGCGGATACGGCGCGGGTCGCGGACCTCGCCCCGGCCGCGGTCAGGGCGCCGGCTAGTCCGCAAGTCTCGATCGATCCGGTCATTCAGGTTGCGCCCCAGCAGCGTGCTTCGTAGCATGATCCGAATTTTGGGAGGACGCCCGCATGAACCCGAACGGCCAGATCGCGATCGTCACCGGCGGCGGGTCTGGCCTCGGCGAGGCGACGGCGCGCGCCCTTGCCGCCAGGGGCGCCAAGGTTGCGATACTCGATGTCGGCGTTGACCGCGCGGCGAAGGTGGCGGCCGACATCGGCGGCATCGCCGTTCAGTGCGATGTCAGCAGCGGCGACAGCGGCACCGCCGCGATCGCCGAGGTTGCGAAGGAACTCGGCGAGCCGCGCATTCTGGTCAATTGCGCCGGCATTGCCATCGGCGTGAAGACGGTGGGCAAGGACGGTCCGCACCCGCTCGACCAGTACCGCAAGGTGATCGAGATCAACCTGATCGGCACCTTCAACATGATCCGCCTTGTCGCCGACCGCGCGGCGAAACTCGATCCGCTCGCCGGCGGCGAGCGCGGCGTCATCGTCAACACGGCGTCGGTCGCGGCCTATGACGGCCAGATCGGCCAGGCCGCTTATTCGGCCTCCAAGGGCGGCGTGGTCGGCATGACGCTGCCGGTGGCGCGCGATCTCGCCCGGTCCGGCATTCGCGTCTGCACCATTGCCCCGGGCATCTTCAAGACGCCGATGATGGCCGGCATGCCGCAGGAGGTGCAGGATTCGCTTGGCGCCTCGGTGCCCTTCCCGCCCCGCCTCGGCGAGCCTTCGGAATATGCGGCGCTTGCGCTCCACATTATCGAGAACCAGATGCTGAACGGCGAGACGATCCGCCTCGACGGCGCCATCCGCATGGCGCCGAAATAGAAGGGAATGACCACGTCGCGGACAGGCGCCTCCCCCGTCAAGGCAGGACCGCTGGCGGGTCTCAAGGTAATCGAGATGGCGGGCCTCGGCCCGGTGCCGCTCGCCGCCCTGATGCTGTCGGAAATGGGCGCCGACGTGCTGCGCATCGAACGGGCGGACGCGAAGGAGCCGCCCCTGCCCTTGCCGGAAGCATACGACCTCGATCGTCACGGCCGCTCCATCCTCGAGCTCGACCTGAAGCGTCCGGATGGCGCGGAGCTTCTGCTGCGCCTTGCGGAAAAGGCCGACATCCTCGTCGAGGGCTTCCGCCCCGGCGTCATGGAACGGCTGGGCCTCGGACCCGACGTCGTGCTCGAACGCAATCCGGCGCTGATCTATGGCCGCCTGACGGGCTTCGGCCAGGGTGGACCGCTCTCGCGTCGCGCCGGCCATGACATTACCTACCTCGCCTATGCCGGCCTGCTGCATGCCATCGGCAGGCAGGGAGCCCCGCCCGTGCCACCGCTCAATCTCGTCGCCGACCAGGGTGGTGGCGCCATGATGTTGATCGCCGGCGTGCTGGCCGCTCTCTTCCAGCGCTCGCGCACCGGCAAGGGCCAGGTGATCGATGCTGCGATGGTCGAGGGCGCATCAATGCTGGCGGCTCCGATCCACGCCTACATGGCGGCGGGTCTGTGGAGCGACAGTCGCGGCGATAACCTGCTCGATTCCGGCGCGCCCTTCTACGACGCCTATGAAACCGCGGACGGCCGGCATGTCGCCATCGGCTGCCTGGAGCCCCATTTTTTTGCCGAATTCGCCAGGCTGCTGCCGCTCGACCAGCGCTTTGTCGGCAGCCAATATGACAGGACATTGTGGCCCGAGATGCGCGCCGCCATAGCCGACAGGATCGGAGAGAAGACGCGCGACGAATGGGCCGACGTCTTCGCCGCGACCGATGCCTGCGTCGCGCCGGTTCTTTCCCTGACCGAGGCCAGGGGTAACTCTCACAATCGCGCAAGGCAAAGCTTCGTGAGGTCCGACCGGTTCGAGCGTCCTGCCCCTTCGCCACGTTTCTCGCAGGCCTCCCAGACCCTTGCCGCGGCGCCAACCGCTGCAGACCGTCAGCCGGCAAGCGTGCTGGCACGCTTCGGCATGGACGAAAGTGAAATCGAAGCCCTTGTCATGTCCGGCCTGTTTGACCGATAACCGGAGAACAGAAATCAACTTATCCTGAAAGTGTTTCGACCAAAAAGGTGAGCGCTTTGACCGAGACCAGGAAGGATGTCATCCGCGAGACCGATGCCGAGGCCGTCAGGCTGGCGAAGACGCTGATCCGCTCGGCCCGATTTGGCGCGCTGGCGGTGATCGAGCCTGGCACGGGCGCGCCGCTGGCAAGTCGGGTCGGCACGGCGACCGACATAGACGGCGCGCCGCTCATCCTCGTCTCGATGCTGGCCGCGCATACCGGCGCGCTTCTCGCCGATCCGCGCTGCTCGCTTCTGCTTGGCGAACCCGGCAAGGGGGATCCGCTCGCGCACCCGCGTATAACGCTGGCGTGCCAGGCGCTGCGGCTGGACCGTGGATCGGCCGAGCACCTTCGCGCCGAACGGCGCTACCTCAACAGCAACCCGAAAGCGAAGCTCTATGCCGGGCTTGGCGACTTCTCGATATTCCGGCTCGAGCCCGAACGCGCCAGCCTGAATGGCGGCTTCGGCAAGGCCTATCTTCTCGATCGCGCCGACCTGATCACCAGCGGCCCGGTCGTCGAGGAGCTCGCGGCTGGCGAGCAGTCCGCGCTTGACCACATGAACGCCGACCATCGCGATGCGATTGCCATTTATGCCCACCATTTCGGCCGAGCCGAAGGCGATGGCTGGATTGCGACGGGTTTCGATCCGGACGGCATGGACCTGGCTTCTGCGGATGGCGCCTGCAGGGTCTTCTTTCCGCAGCCTCTCACCGCTGCCCGCGAGTTGCGGGCCGTTCTGATCGAGATGGCAAAGGCTGGACGCGCCGCCGGCTAGACACGGCAACGAAAGTTAATCGCCTCAGCTCAAAAGCAACTCTTGAGATTTAGATAAAATGATCTACCTTTCGTTGTAGCGCTGATTCAGCGGCGCTTCCTGACCTGAACATTGTGGAATCAGCCACCATTGCCCCCATGGTGACTGGATGAGCCAGAAAACATGGGGGATCTATGATCTCGAGCAAGCTAGTCGCCAATGCCGAATCGGCTGCAGCGTTTCTGATGCTCATGGGCAATGAAAAGCGGCTGCTGATCGTGAGCTACCTGATCGACGGCGAAATGTCGGTCGGTGCCATCGCCGAAAAAGTTCAGCTGAGCCAGTCCGCTCTGTCGCAGCATCTGGCCAAGCTGAGAGCGCTCGATCTCGTCGAGACGCGTCGCGATCGCCAGATGATCTACTATTCCTGCAAGTCCGACGCCGTGCGCGAGCTGCTTCGCATGCTGGAAGGCATTTTCGGCGACGGCGACCTGTCCCAGATGGCCTATAAGATGCGCCGCGCCGGGTCTTGACCCGCCCTATCCAAAGCTCCTTACCTCGCTGACAATCTTGCCGGCGATATCTGCATGAACCTCATTCCCATCGGCGACCCGCAGGATCCGCGTGTCGCTGCCTATCTCGATATCCGCGAGCGCGATCTCATCGGTCGCCACGGGCGCTTCGTCGCCGAGGGCAAGGTGGTGCTGGATCTTCTTTTGTCGACCGGGCGCTTCGCCGCTGAGTCGGCCCTCATTCTCGAAAACAGGTTGGCCGGCCTGGAAGGCGTCCTGAGCAAGGCGCCGGCCGGCTTTCCGGTCTATGTCGCCAGCGGCGAGGTCATGGACCGTATCGCCGGCTTCCACATGCACCGCGGCATATTGGCGATCGGCGTTCGGGGTGCTCCTCAGCCGGCGCAGGCTTTGCTCGAAGCCTTGCCCGCAAGCGCGCTGGTCGTCGTTCTGGTCGGCATATCCAATCACGACAATATGGGCTCGATCTTCCGCAACGCCGCGGCCTTTGGCGCGGATGCCGTGCTTCTCGATCCAACCTGCTGCGATCCGCTCTATCGCAAGGCGATCCGCGTTTCGGTCGGGGCGGCGCTGAAGGTTGCCTTCGCGTCCTTCGGCGACACTACGAGCTTGATCGCAACGCTCGACCGGCTTGGCTTCACCCAGTTCGCGCTCTCGCCGCGCGGCGAAACCGACATTCGCGCGGCGGAAAGAACGCCTCGGCTGGCGCTCTATCTCGGCACCGAAGGCGAAGGCCTGCCCGAAGCTCTGCTCAACCGGCTGCGGACTGTACGGATCGGCATGGCGGATGGTTTCGACAGCCTGAACGTCGCTGCCGCTTCGGCCATTGCCCTGCATCACTTCTCGAAACGATAGCCGCTCAACCTGGGGGAGCGCCGCTTGGCCGACTGCCAGGATCAGTTGGTCGTGCTGGCCTTCTGCAGAGCCCTCACGCGGTCCGCGAGGCTGATGCCGCGTTCGCCGGCGCCCTGCCGCCCGTCGCGAGGAGTCGCCAAGGCTTTGGCAATGGGCGAATCCGGCCCGTCCAGCTTCATCGTCAGGTTGACGACCTCAGCCGCCAGTTCATTCATCTGCTCGCGAAGCGCCGCACCGGCGCGGCGCGCGTCGCCTGCCTGTTCGGGCCTTGCCGTTTCAAGCGCGGCGAGATCGGTCTTGAGCCGCTTGTTCTCACGCGCCAGCGCCGTCAGCCTCGACTCCAGCCGCTCCCGATCGCCCTCGAGCCTGGCGATAGCCTTGTCGATGCCTTCGACCTCGCCGGCATCGTGCGTTCCACCGTTTGCCGCGGGGGCCTGCTTTGGGCGTTCGCGCATCCGGGCAAGCTCCTTCTCGCGCCGGTCGAGCTTTTCCTCGCGGTCGGCAAGCGTCGCGAGCAGCCGTTCGACCTTCTTGTCCAGCTCGGCTGCCCGCTTCTTTTCCAACTTGAGCGCGTCTCTCGCCGCTTTGCCTTCCATGGCGGCTTCCTGATTGCGCCTTTCCGCTTCCTTGCGCTGGCTGCGCAGCACCGCGATGTCGTTGGCGAGCTTGTCCAGTTCCGATTCGCGGGCCACGAGCTCGATCTGGCGGTTGCTGGAAGCGAAGCTGGCGTCGTCATACATCTGCTCCAGCTTTTGCAGCTCCAGCGCGCGCTTCTCAAGCGAGCGCTCCGTTTGCGCCAGCTTTTCCGACACCTTGTGCAGTTCCTCCTCGCGTTGCCTGAGCTCGGCGTTCTTTGCCTGCAGATCGGAAAGGGCCTGGTTCTTGTCCTTCGTTTCGACCGTCAACCCCTTCAGCGCCTCGCGGCCGCGGCCGATCTCGACCAGTTGCTCGGCCGCCTTCTCCTTGAGGCTCTTGATGTTCATCTCGAGCCGGCGCGTGGTCATGGCGAATTCGGCGCGAACCCGGTCCTTCTCCGCCAGGATCTCGGCAGGTGTCAGCGGCATCGAGGCTTCGAGGCGCCTGCGCGTCAAGACGACGGCCCGCCGCCAGACGGCCGGCGCGATCAGCGACACCAGGAAGACGGCGCAGAGGAAGCCGAGTGCGAAGAACAGGACCGACTGGACCAAGATGGACTAATCCGTATGCGAGGCGGCAACCCGCCAATGCCCGACTGTGCCACCTTGGCATGGCGGAAATCCAGCGCCGCGGCAAGAGCTTGCCACGGCGCGATCAGGCTTATCCGAGCGGTTGTGACAATCCTGTCCGCTCAGAACGGATTCCAGGTCGCCCGCTCGGTAAGCTTCAGATAGCCGAGATTGACGCCGAGCCGGGCGCCGACGCCGGTACGGATCGGAACGATGAGCACCCTGTTGCTCTGCAGCACGTTGAAGCCGACGCCGGCCACGACATAGGCGGAACCGGCAACACCGCCAAAGCGGTTATAGAGGCTGCTGATGTCGTCCAGATTGTAGACCAGCATCATCACGCGCGACCCTTCGCCGCCGAAATCCC
This sequence comes from Mesorhizobium sp. M1E.F.Ca.ET.045.02.1.1, assembly GCF_003952485.1. NCBI lineage: Bacteria > Pseudomonadati > Pseudomonadota > Alphaproteobacteria > Hyphomicrobiales > Phyllobacteriaceae > Mesorhizobium > Mesorhizobium sp. M1E.F.Ca.ET.045.02.1.1. The sequence continues at coordinate 3,382,692 of NZ_CP034447.1, read as the reverse complement.
AGCCGAGCGACGGGCCTTGCCAGAACACCTTATGGTCGCCGGCATTCTTGGTGTAGAGAGTGCCCTCGCCGTAGGTCAGGCCGCCGATCAGCGCGCCGGATCCTTCTTCCCCGAGCAGATAGCCGTTGGGCAGGCCGTAGGACGCGAAAATCTTTTCGACCACGGTGGCGAGGCCGCCCGACGTCGCGCCGAAGAACTTGTGGCCGGAATCGATGATCTCCTGGGCGGTATATTCCTGGGCCCGCGACGCGGAGGTCGAGAAGATGAGGACGCCCACGAGGGCGATCGTCATGGTGAGGACGCGGACGATAGTCCGGTCATAGAATCGGGAAAACATGCTTCCAATCTCCGTCAGGGAGCACTTTCGCCGACGCCTCGTACCCCTACGGCTCTTGGCGGCCGCTTCGAGATGACTATCACGGGCAAACTATGCCGTAATCCTTTTTCAACCATTAAGCTGGCGCAGGAAGATGGCAGTTCGAAGGCTGGCGGCCCGGCACAGTCCCTTTAGCCTCGTTTTCAAGGCGTAAACGCACCATTTTCGCCGTCCGCGGCTGCGGATTTGTTGATGCACGGGCGGGCGCTGTGTATTCAGAGGGCGTTGGAAAGAGCGTGATTCGCGTGGCGGGCGCGAAAATCGGTCGCTCGGCCATGAATATGTGAACTAGCAGGGATTTATCCGATGGCCGAGCTCTTCACCCTCTCCGCCCCCGATCTGGCGGCGCTTCTGTGCAGCCGCGTATGCCATGACATCATTTCGCCGGTCGGCGCCATAAACAACGGCCTCGAACTGCTCGACGAAGGCGGCGCCGACGAAGACGCCATGAAGCTGATCCGCCAGAGCGCCAGGAACGCCTCGGCGCGCCTGCAGTTTGCCCGCATCGCTTTCGGCGCCGCCGGCTCTGCCGGCATGATGATCGACACCGGCGACGCGGAGGCCGTAGCCATTGCCTTTCTGAAGAATGAGAAGCCGGAACTGGTCTGGAACGGGGCTCGCGCGCTGCTGCCCAAGAACAAAGTCAAGCTGCTGCTCAATCTCATTCTCGTCGCCAATGCCGCCATACCGCGCGGCGGCAAACTGGTGGTCACGCTGGAGAACCTCGAGACCGAGCCGCGTTTTTCGCTGTCGGCCAGCGGCCCGATGCTGCGCGTGCCGCCAAAATTCCTCGAGCTGCATTCCGGTCACAAGCCCGAAGAGCCCATCGACGCCCACTCGGTCCAGCCTTATTACACGCTGCTTTTGGCGCGTGAGGCCAACATGACGATCTCGATTCACGCGACGGCCGAAGAGATCGTGCTGTCGGCGGCCTGAAGACAACGGCCAAGAACAGGTCAAGTATTCATTCCACTGATATTTCCGCTTGCAATGCCAGAGGGGCAATCCTTACCATTGCAGGTGTATTGGTTCGGCGGCGAAAAAGCGCGCAACGCGCCTCTTTGGAAAAACTTTACCTAACGGCTTTTCAGCTTCTTTACCGGATTGCTCTAAGGTGCCCCACGGTTACCGGAGGTTGCCGGTTCGGCAGATGGCAAAGAGGACCCGGAAATGAAGCGCTGCCTGTTCGTGGACGATTCGAGCGTCATCAGGAAAGTTGCAAAGCGTATCCTTGGCGGTTCGGACATCCTGGTCATCGAAGCGGCCAACGGGCTTGATGCGATCGAGATGTGCTCCACCGAAATGCCCGATGTCATCGTTGTCGACGGCGGCTTGGCCGACATGCAGGCAGTGGACCTCATTCGCCGCATCCGCGCCATCGAAAGCCCCGTCAAGCCGCAGATCCTGGTTTCGCTCGTCGAAGTCGACGTCGCTTCGATCATGCGGGCGAAACGCGCCGGCGCCCAGGGCTATCTGCTGAAGCCTTTCAACCGGGCGCAGTTACTCGAGAGCTTCCGCTCCCTGAAGATCGCAGCCTGAGATTTTCGATATCAAAAAACGAAAAACCCGGCCAAAGCCGGGTTTTTCGTATGAATTTCTTGGCTCCGCTCAGGCGCTGACGCGGATGTCTTCAGGCTCGCGCAGCACATAGCCGCGACCCCATACAGTCTCGATATAGTTCTGGCCGCCGGAGGCCGCGTCGAGCTTCTTGCGCAGCTTGCAGATGAAGACGTCGATGATCTTCAGTTCCGGCTCGTCCATGCCGCCATAGAGATGGTTGAGGAACATTTCCTTTGTCAGCGTCGTGCCCTTGCGCAGCGAGAGCAGCTCCAGCATCTGGTATTCCTTGCCCGTCAGATGCACGCGCTGGCCACCGACCTCGACCGTCTTGGCATCGAGATTGACCACCAGGTCGCCGGTCGTGATGACCGACTGGGCATGGCCCTTGGAGCGGCGCACGATGGCATGGATGCGTGCCACCAGTTCGTCCTTGTGGAAGGGCTTTGTCATGTAGTCGTCGGCGCCGAAGCCGAGGCCGCGCACCTTGTCCTCTATGCCGGCCATGCCGGAGAGGATCAGGATCGGCGTCTTGACCTTGGAGAGGCGAAGCGTGCGCAGCACTTCGTAGCCCGACATGTCGGGAAGGTTGAGATCGAGAAGGATGATGTCGTAGTCGTAGAGCTTGCCGAGATCGACCCCTTCTTCGCCGAGATCGGTCGTATAGACGTTGAAGCTCTCCGATTTCAGCATCAACTCGATGCTTTGTGCGGTTGCACTGTCGTCTTCAATCAGCAGAACACGCATTTCATTCCCCTTTTCTGCTGCCGGACCGCGTCACGACCCGTCCGGGACCGGAGCAGTGATTGCCTGAACAGAAGGTGCCACTGACTGGTTAACAAATCCTAATTTCGTGCCGAACACGATATCAGATTTTTTAACCCCTTTCTACACCCACTTGAATCTAATAACGAATCACAGACCCAAATCGCTCATGTACCACATTAATTAGTCAGCCTAAGTGACTCCAGAGACTCGCAGGCCTGGGCTTCCCGCCGCAGCCGGAATTTTTACCCGGCCTTAAGTCCTCGCCCGTATGATTAACAATGCCCGTAAACGAATGGTTACCGCCGGCAAAAATCTTTAGGGCTTTGTTTCCCATAGCGTTGGGAAAGCCGGGGGAAACGGGTGACGCTTGGGCCTTTCCAGGCTGATGGGACGATATGCAGGTGTGCGTTTCCGGGAGTACCGAGTCATGAAGTCACGTGAAAACCTCGTTCGGCTGAAGCAGTTTCAGGTGAATGAGAAACGGCGCCAGCTGTTGCAGTTGGACATGATGATCGCCGAGTTCGAGCGCATGGCCGTCGAGTTGGAGGCGCAGATCGTCGCCGAAGAGAAAAAAGCCGGCATCACCGACATCAACCATTTTGCCTACCCGACCTTCGCCAAGGCAGCGCGCCTGCGCCGCGACAACCTCAGGAACTCGCAGGGCGACCTCGCCCAGCAGCGAACCACGGCCGAATCATTACTCGGCGAAGCTGAAGCGGAGCTTTCCAAGGCGGAGATGCTGGAATCGCGCGACAGCAAGATCCGCGACGCGGAAGTGGGCGGCCGCAGCGCCATGATCGGCTGAGTGGATCGCTATTCGCCCCAACGCCGGTGCCCGCCGGCATCGCTGTTGAAACCCGCGCCGGGACAAATCCCGCCCGCGCCCCCGCTTCAAGGCAGCACTGCCATATCGTCCTGATGGTTCGCCGATGCCCGCGCGCGGGCATCCTTGATGTCGGGCGCATGCTCTTCCGCCCATGACCGGATTTGGCTGAGCAGTCCCGCCAGGTTCTGGCCGAGCTCCGTCAGCTCATATTCAACCCGCGGCGGGATGACCGGATAGACCTCGCGCCGGACAAGGCCGTCGCGCTCGAGCACACGCAGCGTCTGGGTCAGCATCTTCGGCGTGATGCCTTCCATCTTGCGCGCCAGTTCGCCATTGCGCAGCCGGCCGCGCCTTAGCGCGCAGACGGTCAGATAAACCCATTTGCTGGCCAGCATCTCGAGCACGGTATGCGACGGGCAGGTGCGCCGGAACGCATCGTAGCCGAAGGGGGTGGAGTTATCACTATCCATGAGGTACCTATATATAGAAAAGGTACATACTAGACAACAGAATATTACTATCCAAATGATAGCGGCATATTCATTCATGGGAGACCTTGATGCGTGCGGTTATCCAGAACTCCGTCGGTGGACCCGACGTCCTTTTCGTCGCCGAGCAGCCAGACCCCTCGCCCAAGCCTGGCGAGGTGCTGGTCCGCGTCGAGGCGGCGGGCATCAACCCTGTCGATGGCGCCGTGCGCGGCGGCTTTTACCCCCTGCTTGGCGAGCCGCCTTTCATTCTCGGCTGGGATATTTCCGGAACCGTCGAGGCGCTTGGCGCCGGCGTGACCGCCTTCAAGGTCGGCGACGATGTGTTCGGCATGCCGCGCTTTCCGAAACAGGTCGGAGCCTATGCCGATCTCGCGGCCGCGCCGGCGGACGAGATCGCCATCAAGCCTGCCGGCATCGATCATGTCCACGCCGCGGCGCTGCCGCTGGCTGGCCTTACCGCCTGGCAAGGCCTCGTCCGGCACGGCCGCATTCAGTCCGGCCAGCGCGTGCTGATCCACGCCGGGGCTGGTGGTGTCGGCCATCTGGCTGTGCAGATCGCCAAAGCACGCGGCGCTCATGTCGTCTCGACCGCCAGCCCGGGCAAGCTCGACTTCGTTCGCTCGCTCGGCGCCGACGAGGTCCTCGACTACACCAAGGGTGATTTCACTGAGAAGGCCGGCGGCTTCGACCTGGTGCTGGAGACTGTCGGCGGCGACCACGCCGAGGAGTCGCTTAAGGTGCTGGGGGACGGTGGCGTGCTGGTCTCGCTGCTCAATGTCCACGACACGACAAAGGCGAAGGCAAAGGAGCGGAACATCCGCGTCGAGCGCATGTCGGTGACGCCCGACCGCGAGGGCCTTGTCGAACTCGCCAGGCTGGTCGATGCCAAGAAGCTGTCGGCCCACGTGGCGAAAGCCTTCCCGCTCGATCAGGCAGGCGCAGCCCATGCCTTCCTTGCGACCCGGCCGATCGGCAAGGTCGTGCTAACGGTCTGACCAAAGCATGTCTCCCGAAAGTGGGAGCCGGTTTCGGGACAAAGACATGCGTAAAATCAAAAACCTAGAGCGCACGGAGCGAATCTGAAAGATCGCGAGGCGCTTTAGTGCCGGTATTGCTGGATTCGCGTCGTGCGCAGCCCGGCAAGGCCATATTCGTCGATCGACGCCTGCCAGGAGAGAAATTCCTCGGTGGTGAGCTTGTAGCGCTGGCAGGCTTCCTCAAGACTGAGCAGTCCGCCGCGCACCGCCGCGACCACTTCCGCCTTGCGCCGGATAACCCAGCGCCGCGTGTTCGTCGGCGGCAGGTCGGCTATCGTTAGCGGGCTGCCGTCGGGCCCTATAACATACTTGACTCTAGGTCTAACCAGATCGGTCATTCGTACTCTCTACTAAAAACTCAAAGACCCAATCCCCGCCACAGTACCGCCACAGCTTTAAAATTTGCCTAAGCGAACCCTAATGACTAGGTAAGGATCGTGAACGTCACGTTAGGTTTTTGTTCGGCATTTGAGACAATCGCGGTCGGAGCCCTGATTTTGCCGGGAAAAATCGCTTCGGCAGGCAAGCTGGCGCACCCGGGTCGCTTGACCTATATTCCGGCCATTGGCAGCCAGCGCCACGCAGATTGAAAGAACCATGAACAGCCTCGATCTTCCCGGACGCCCAGAAAACACCCGCGTCGTCGTTGCCATGTCGGGCGGCGTCGATTCGTCGGTCGTTGCCGGCATCCTGAAGCGAGAGGGCTATGATGTCGTCGGCGTCACCTTGCAGCTTTACGATCACGGCGCGGCCACACACCGGGCGGGTTCCTGCTGCGCCGGCCAGGATATCGACGACGCCCGCCGCGTCTCCGAGACGCTCGGCATCCCGCATTACGTGCTCGACTACGAAGAGCGCTTCCGCAAGGCGGTCATCGATCCCTTCGCCGAGAGCTATGTCGCCGGAGAGACGCCGATTCCCTGCGTGTCGTGCAACCAGACGGTCAAGTTCGCCGATCTTTTGGCCACCGCGCAGGATCTCGGCGCCGACGCCTTGGCCACCGGCCACTACATCCGCTCCCGCGCCAATGGCGCCCATCGCGCGCTCTACCGTCCGGTCGATGCCGACCGCGACCAGAGCTATTTCCTGTTCGCCACCACGCAGGCGCAGATCGACTATCTGCGCTTTCCGCTGGGCGGCCTCTCTAAGCCGCAGGTGCGGGCGATCGCCGAGGAGATGGGGCTGACGGTCGCCGCCAAGCAGGACAGCCAGGACATCTGCTTCGTACCGCAAGGCAAGTATTCCGACATCATCGCCAAGCTGAAGCCGGCGGCCGCCAATCCGGGCGACATCGTCCATATCGACGGCCGCGTGCTCGGGCGCCATGAAGGCATCCTGCGCTACACGATCGGCCAGCGCCGCGGCATCGGCATCGCCTCAGGCGAGCCGCTTTATGTCGTCCATCTCGACGCCGACCGGGCGCGCGTCGTCGTCGGCCCGCGCGAGGCGCTGGAGACGCACAAGATCTATCTGCGCGCCATGAACTGGCTTGGCGACGGCCCGCTCTCGGACGTCCCCGCCGGCGGCATCGAGCTTTTCGCAAAAGTCCGTTCGACCCGGCCGCCGCGCCCGGCCGTGCTGCATCATCGCGACGGCGTGACCTCGGTCGAGCTGGTCGACGGCGAATCCGGCATCGCGCCCGGGCAGGCCTGCGTGCTCTATTCCGATGACGGCAACGAGGCGCGTGTCTTCGGCGGCGGCTTCATCGAGCGCTCCGAGCGCGGCGCCGAGGCCGAGGCCATGCTGTCGAGGCTTGCGGCGCGGCCCGCGCACATTCCCGCCGAGTAAGCCAAAGCTTCCGCCAGCCGCTACAGTTCAGGATCGTCTTTGCAGGCGGCTCAGGCCGATGAACCGCTATGCGTCACCGTGCCCGCCGTCAGGATGCGCAAAACCCGGATCGCTTCCTCGCCGTCGGTGCGCGGTTCGGCGCGCGTCTCGATGCACTGCATGAAATGGGCAAGCTCCCGCGTCAACGGCATGCCTTCGCCGACTGCCACATAGGACGGCTCGTTCGCGGTGAAGGCCCACTGGCCGCTATCCTGCCAGACCGCGTGCCGATAGACGGCAAGCTTGCGCTCCCACGGCTCGACATCGTCGAACACCGCCATTGCCTTGGTGCCGACCACGGTCAGCCGCCGCTCGCGATAGGGATTGAGGCGAGAGGCGAAGAGATGACTGCGCACGCCATTGGGAAAACGCATGTGCAGATGCGCGAAGTCGCTGAGATTGTCTAAGAGCGCCGCGCCCTCGCCCCTGACCTCGATCGGTTCGGTGCCGGTGATGGCGAGGATCATCGACAGATCATGCGGCGCAAGGTCCCAAAGCGCGTCGTTCTCGGTATGGAACTTGCCGAGGCCGAGCCGGTGCGAGTGGATATAGCGGATCTCGCCGAGCTCGCCATTGTCGATGAGCGCCTTGAGCGTCTCGAAGGCAGGATGAAAGCGCAGCACATGGCCGACCATGAAGACGCGGCCATTGTCCCTTGCCGCCTTCACCGAACGCTCGGCGTCGGCGACCGTCAGCGCGATCGGCTTCTCCACCAGCACGTCCTTGCCGCCTTCGACGGCGCGCACCGCCATGTCGGCATGGTATTGCGGCGGCAGCGCCATGACGATGGCATCGACATCGGCGCGCTCGAACAGCTTGTCCGGCTCGATCGCCAAGCAGTCCTGCTCACTGGCGAAGCCTTCGGCGCGAGCGCGGTTGACGTCGGAAACGGCGTGGAGCGCGCCGAGCGCCTTGAGGGTGCGGATGTGGTTGCTGCCCCAGTATCCGCAACCGAGGACTGCGATGCGCGGCTTCATTCGTTCAAACTCTAGAATTTCATGGCCGAGACATAGCGACGTGCCCGGTCGAACTCAACCCCGCTGCATGCGCTTCAGTGCCTGCCCGGCAAAGCTTTTCTGGGATTGGATTATACTGGTGCGTCCGGCTTGACAGGTTTGCCCTGCCAACCTTATATCCGCGCGACCTTGGCGAACGCCTCGAAATTGCCCGATCCCTGGGCGGTTCCTCGAGCCTCTTCGTCACTCCTGGCGGAGTAGCTCAGTTGGTTAGAGCACGGGAATCATAATCCTGGGGTCGGGGGTTCAAGTCCCTCCTCCGCTACCACGAACCTCCGCTACCACGAATCCGTTAAGCGTTTGAAATACTTATTAAAATCGAAATTTATGGTAGCGCTCTCGGGCAAAATTTCTCAATAATTTCAATGCGGCGCCGTCAGTTTGCTCAGCCGCAATTCAGGTGCCGGGAGACGGTCGCGATCGCGCCGGAAGCGGACGTTTGGCACCCGAGCGACGACCGCGCCGACATTGTCGATGAGGTCAAAGATGTGCTCAGTGGAAACAATGCCTACAGAACTTTGGAAAGGAATTCCTTGGTTCGCGGATCACTTGCACGTGCGAAGAAGTCGGCGGGCGGTGCATGCTCAACGATCACACCCTTGTCGGTAAAGTAGATATGGTCCGCCGCCTCGCGCGCGAAACCCATCTCGTGCGTCACGAGAATGCAGGTCATGCCATCCTCGGCGACTTTCCTGACAGCGGAAAGCACTTCCTTCACCATCTCCGGGTCCAAAGCCGCGGTGACTTCGTCGAAGAGGATAACTTCGGGCTCCATGCACAGCGCCCGCGCAATCGCAACACGTTGCTGCTGGCCGCCTGACAGCTCTCCAGGATAGGAGCTCGCTTTGTCTGGAAGGCGCATCTCGCCGAGGAGCTTGCGGGCGCGTTCTTCGACCTGAGGCCGAGGCTGCTTCAGCACCTGGATCGGCGCCATGGCGACATTCTCCAGCACCGTCTTGTGCGGGAACAGATTGTATTGCTGGAAGACCATGCCAACACGATGTCGAAGCTTGACCTTGTCGACTTTCGGATCGTTGACCTTGATCTCGCCGACCGTGATGACGCCTTCATTGATCGGCGTCAGCCCGTTGATCGTTCTCAGAATTGTCGATTTACCCGATCCGGACGGGCCAATGATGGCCACGACTTCGCCCTTTCGGATATCTATGTCGATGCCGCGGAGAACCTCGACGGCTCCGAAAGACTTGCGAACACCGCGAAGCGCAATCAAGGGCTGGGACGAGCTGGAGAAGTTCATATCGAAACCTCATTTCGTACGGAAGCGGCGCTCGAGCATCAGGGACAGGCGGTTGATCGGCCACGTGTAGATGAAAAACATCGCCAGCAGCGAAAGGTACATCGGTATCAGCATCCGCGAGTCCGACACCGCCTGAACTGCCGCCTGCGTCCTGCCCAAAGCCTCTTCCACGCCAACGATCACCGAGAGTGGGGTCGCGGTAAGGAGGAGCGCATAGAGGTTCATCCACGGTGGGATCATCCGAGTAATGCACTGCGGCAGAATGATACGAAACAGCGTTGCGCTACGCCTGTAGCCCAAGGCTTCGGCGGCCTCCCACTGACCACGCGGGACGGAGTTGACCGCCCCACGTACGATTTCCGAGAAATTTGCGGCCACGGGGAACGAGAACCCTATCGTGGCGCGTAGCCAGCTCGGCATAACTATCACGGAGCCGCCGATACTGACCTGATAGGGCATCAGGAAGATGCAGTAGAACAGCAGGACCAGCCACGGTGCGTTGCGGAACAATTGCGTGGCCAGCCGCGAGGGCCAGCCGACAATGCGCAGGCTCGACAGTTGTCCCAGCCCCAGGAACGTCCCAACGGTCGTGCCGATGGTGATGGCAAGGACGCTCATCAGGATGTTGAGGCCAAATCCTTTCAGGAGGAAGGGCATCCACTCCAGGAGGCGACCGAACAAGTTCAGGTCCCCCATCACCCGACTCCCAGACCAAATCCGGGCAAACGTGTCGCCGCCTCAACCCGGTTGATGATGAAGACGACGGCTCCGGTCAGCCCCAGGTAGATCAGCAGCATGACGTTCATCATCTCGATGGTGTTCAGCGAATCCGACCAGATCTGGTTGGACACGTAGAGGAGCTCAGCTACGCCGACCGCGTAGGCGACCGTCGTTGCCTTGGTCAGGTCGACTAAGTTGTTCGACAGCGAGGCGAAAGAGAATCGCAGCGCCAGTGGGACCGTGACGGAGATGAAGGCCTGCGTGCGACTGTAACCCAGCGCCAGGGCAGCTTCCTCGTAGGAATTGTGAACCGCGCCGACACCGGAGCGGAACGTTTCCACGTTGAACGCGCCGGAGTAGAGCGAAAGCGAGATAACCGCCCAACTGAAACTGCCAAGGAGCGGCACCGGCAGGCCGATCTCATTCTGTGACACGGGCATGATGCTGCCAATCGCGAAGTAGAAGAAATACATCTGCACAAGCAGCGGCGTGTTGCGGAAAAGCGCAACATAGGCACGTACGACCGCTGTAGCGGGTCCCTTACTTAGCGTGAGAATCGCGGCGCCTGCTGCGCCAATAATGATGGAGAAGAATCCGCTGAGCACGACCAACAAAAGCGTGTTGCCGAGACCCTTCACGAAGCGATCGAAGTCGAACGCATCGTAAAAGATGGTCAGGTTTATCCCGGAGTCCGCGAGATGACGAAAGAATGTCTGGATGTCGGCAATCATAAGCCCTGACCTCAGTTGGTCCGGCGCCGCGGCGCCGGACATGCCGTTATGCAAGGATCAGTCGATGTGGTCCTTCAAAGCGTCATGCATCCTGATCAAGAAGGCTGAGTTCTTGATGCCGTTCGCTTTTTCCAGATCGAGGAGTGTGCCGTCCCGATGCATCTCCGAGATCACACCCGCTACGAAGTAATAGAAGGGCGACGACTGATCCGCCTGCCGCACCGCCATGCCCCAAGGCGTGTCTGCCTGAATTGGCAGCGGCATCTGGTAACCTGCCCATTTCGGGTCACTCAGGCGAACGTTAATTTGGTTATCGTCCTCCAGCAGGCCGATGCAGCGCCCCTGGGTCATGGCGGCTTCGGTCTCCGCGGTGCCCGGGAAAGCGAGAACCTTGATGCCGAATTCCTCCTGGGCCGGCTTGTTGTACCAGGCGCCCTGGACGGCACAGACAGTCTGGCCGGAAATCTGGCTCCATTGGGTGGCCTTCACTGCAGCCGGCAGGAATACTGTATAGCCGGACGAATAGTAGTTCGGATGCACGAATGTGACGATCTTGCGCCGTTCAGCGGTATCCGAGGCCGATGCGATCATCAAATCGATCTGGCCCTGCGCGAGGAATTCGAAGCGATTGGCAGAATTGACCTTGACGAATTCGGTCTTCACGCCGAGGACCTTGGCAATCTTGTTACCGATATCGACTTCCATACCCTTGAAGCTGCCGTCCGCAGCCCGGTATGACCACGGTACATAGTCGTCCTTCGTGCCGATCTTCAGCACGCCGGCCGCTTTTACGCGGCAAAGTGTATCGGTGCCGCAGTCGAGCGTCTGGGCGTAAGCTACTGATCCGGTGAATGCGATGCCGGCTGCAAGCGCCAGTGCCTTCAGGTTAATCATTTCAATTCCCTCTGATGGAGTTCAGTCCTCAAGAACCAACCTGTGCCCGTTTTTTTCTTTGGACTTCTGTTTGCGCAGCGCAGGTACTCAGTACGCAGCAAGCCTGTTGAATGTCCTGTCTTGCGGCAATGGCAAATCACTATTAGTAGTGAGATTACTGGAAACCATTATCCTGACTGCACATGCTGCTCCCCGACTTGCATGCTCTGGAAATCGCCGCGACCGTCATTGAGGAAGGCAGCATGAGCGCCGCAGCGGCTCAGCTTGGCCTGACGCAATCCGCGGTGTCGCAAGCGGTGAAGCGCGCCGAGGCACAGATCGATGTGCCGCTCGTGCATAGAGACCGCCGACCTCTGGTACCGACTGAGGCAGGCCGAGTTCTCGTTGCCCATATCCGGGAAATCGCCCTCAGGGCCGAGCGAGCGGTCGAGGAGGTCAGAGCGACGGCATCGCGCCCCGAGCGCCAGGATCTGCGTCTCGGCATGGTGGATACGTTTGCGTCGGCGGTTGGGCCGGTCCTGATCCGCGACCTTATGGAAGGGTCTATCGCCTTGCGCGTGACCGCCTTCTCAGGGCTGGCCCACGCCCATACCGATGCGCTGATGCGGCATGAGATTGACGCGGCGATCAGCTCAGACCCCATGGGAGAACTCGACGGGCTGATGCGGTTCCCGCTCTTTCGCGAGCCTTTCGTGCTGGTCTGTCCCGCCGCTTGGGGGGATATGCTGCGCAACCGGCCATTGCGGGACGTTTTGTTCGAGCATCGCCTAATCCGCTACAGTGCCCGCTCCCATATGGGCGCACAGGTTGAGCGGCACCTGCGGAGGCTACGCATTGAGCACCCGCAGGTGCTCGCCTTCGATACGTCGGACTCGCTGCTGGCCATGGTAGTCGGAGGTATGGGAGTGGCAATCATGACACCTCTCTGCCTCCTCCAGGGCGCAGTGCACTTCCCGGCGCTTGCCGTGCTACCCCTGCCCAGCCCTGGCTTTTCAAGGGAACTGACACTCATCACACGGCGCGGTGAGTTCGACACGCTCGGGCCGCGTATCGCCGAGGCCGCACGCGATATGCTGCGGCGTTACACACTGCCCCAGATCATCGGCCAGATATCGTGGCTTGAAGAGATGTCAAAAGACATGGTCTGGTCCCCGGCTTCGCCGGATGCAGCTCAAATCGACTGAAAAACCTGCGCAATTTTCTGCGGGGTGTCTTCTCGCGCAAGACAAAGGGCGAGAAGGATACGAGCCTTCTGTGGATTGAGATCGTTGCCAGCGATAATGCCCATGGCCTTGTGCCGGGCGCTGTCAACAACCTGGCCTGCTCCCGCGCGCGACGACTGCACGACGACAACCCCAGCCGCTATCGCGTCGGCCAGGGCAGCGGTCTCGGCCGGCGATCCTATTCCGGGACCGAAGCCAGCGGACACGATGCCTCTCGCGCCAGCCTCGACAAATGCCCTGATCGCGCAACCGTCGGCGCCGACGTAACTGTAAGCGATGTCGACGCGCGGCAGCCGACGCAGCAAATCTTGTGGGAAACCAGCCGCTTTTGGCCGAGGTTGCCTTGCCAAGCTGACTCGCGATCCGTCGATGGTGCCTATTGGTCCAAGCCAGGGCGATTGGAAGGCGTTCAGACGCAGCGTGTGGTTCTTCGTGACAGCACGCGGCGAATGGACTTCGTCATTCAGAACGACGAAAACGTTGCCTCCGTCCTCGTGCTTCGCAGTTGCGACGCGGACAGCGGCCGCCAGATTCGCGCCCGCATCCGAAGATATGCCCGTGAGCGGCCGCATGGACCCGGTGACGACCACTGGGACCTTGACCTCCAGAACCAGCGACAAGACCCATGCTGTTTCTTCGAGGCTGGCCGTTCCGTGGCCGATCACTATCCCATCGAATGTTGAGTCACGGGATAGCTGTCGGCACAGGCTGGCCAGGTCGGCCCAGTCAGCGGACGAAATCGCCGTACTGTCCATCCGCCGGAAATCGATAGGTACGATATCCGCAATTGTACCCAGCAGGCCGGACCGCTCCAGGAGTGTCCGTGCATCCACACGCTCATCTGAAGCATTGTAGTCCAACAGATCGAATGGGTCGCTCCCGATGGACGCGATGGTTCCCCCGGTTCCAATGAAAGCAATTCTGGGCAGCAAGCTGGGTCCTCGGCGCGTGTCGTTATCGCTTACCGGGCGTAGGACGAGCCCGCAACGACCTGCCACTACAATAAATTCAAATTATGCTGTTCAGTGAAATCATTTAAGTCTCACGTCTTTGGTTTCAAACCGCAGACAGCTTTGCCATGCTGATGTCCATCATATTGCCGGATGGAACCCGCATGCCGCACACCCGTATCGATACCGACAGCCTTGGGTCCAGACAGTTGCCCGCAGGGGCACTCTATGGGGTTGCCACGCTCCGCGGTCAGGAGAACTTTGATATTTCATTCCGCAAACTTGGGGACGCGCCGGAGCTGATCGTCGCGCTTGCACGCGTCAAGCATGCGGCAGCAGCTGCCAATCGCGACATTGGCGTGCTGCCCGCCGAAATCGCCGATGCGATCATTGCGGCATCGGAGGAAATCGAGAATGGCCGTCATGTCGACCAGTTCGTCATCGATCTCCTGGAAGGGTCAGGCGGCACATCGATCAACATGAACGTGAACGAGGTGATTGCGAACCGCGCACTCCAGTTGTTGGGAGACGAGCCGGGCCAATATGACCGCATCCACCCGAACGACCATGTCAATACCGGCCAATCGACCAACGACGTCGTGCCAACAGCGGTGAAGCTGGCGGTCTACGACAAGTCACAATCGCTCATGGACGCCTTGTCGCATCTGGTGGCGGCGCTCGAGGATCGCGCACGGGCCTTCGACGACGTGCTGAGGATTGGTCGGACCTGCATGCAGGCGGCCCAACCGATGCGCCTGGGTCAAGCCTTCGGCGGCTACGCGGCGGCAATTCGCAGGCTCGTGCCGAAGTTGATGACTGCGCGTGACGAAATGCTGGTCCTGCCCCTCGGCGGAACAGCCATTGGCACCGGTCTCGGTTCGGCGCCCGGTTATCGTATCGCCGTATACCGGCACCTGCGCAAGATCGTCGGAGCCAACGTCCGCCCTGGCGAAAACATGTTCGACGCCATGCAGAGCGCTGATGGATTCGCGCGCGTCTCCTCCGAGATTCGCATCTGCGCCGAAGTCATCGGGAAGATCGCTTCGGACTTCGTCATCCTTTCATCGGGTCCGAACAGCGGCGTGGGAGAACTACATCTTCCTTCGGTCCAGCCTGGCTCCTCCATCATGCCCGGCAAAATCAACCCTGTCCTCCCCATGATGATGCAGCAGGTGGCTTTCGCAGTCGTGGGTAACGACGCCGCCGTGTCGCTGGCATCGCTGCAAGGACAACTCGAGATCAACCATTTTGAGCCCGTCATTGCCGCTCGCCTGTTTGACTCCATTGAATTGCTGGCGAAATCGACCCGGATCTTTGCCGACCGCTGCGTTGCCGGCATTGAGGCTGACCGCGAGCAATCGCTCAAAAACCTGATGCGATCGTCAGCTCTCGCGACGGTCTTTGTTCCGAAACTCGGATACGCCAAGGTCTCGAAGCTCGTATATGCCGCGGCCAACGAGCAGCGACCGTTCATCGAGCTTGCTATCGAAGAGGGTTTGCTGACGCGTGACGAGGTGCTCGACGCGTTGCGCGAAAGCACTGACTATCGCGAGGGCACGGCATAAGCCTCCAGTCGGTGGTACCGATGGCGCCGTTGCCAAGCGTGGTGAGCTAGCGCACAGGTCGTCCCGACATCTAGGCTGGACTGCCGAAGGACAGCTAGTTACTCGGTGCGTCAGGCAGTTCTCTATGACTGCTTTTGCGGCGCAAAGCAGCCATGCTCAGCTTCTGGCGTCAAACCTTCACTTCTAAGTACTCCTCGCGCCAACGGTTGTTCCGCTATGACGCGACACGGAATACGAACGGCACCGGTTCGGAATGTGGGAAACGCTTGAAACGGTCACCCGCTACCATCGATCCCCATGCAAAATCACCAAGCGCCACCACCGTTCCCCGGTCGCATTTAGGACGACATCATGTCGTCAACAGGATGCAGACGGTGGTTATCCCAGATCGCGTCATCAACGGCCATCGCCACACGATCGGAGTTCCAATGATGTGTATGGGCCGAAGGACTTTCCTACACCTGCCGGCGCCCGAAACTCTTCATCAAAGCGGACAGGCAAGGCCACGCCCTAACGTGGCTCAGCATTTCCGCTGCGGCTAGTTAGAATCCCTCACGCGAAAGATTAACGAGGCCCGCGTCTGACCACCCTTCAACCCCGAGAGCAGGAAGAATGTCATTGTCTGCCCTGAGGTCGCGACCATAAGCCGCCGACAATATTGAAACTCCAGACTCATGGAGCATGGCCGGTTTCCCGGTGATCTTCCCCAACAGTACGGTCGGCAGCAGCCCGAACGGAACATCCTCGAGAATGTAGCGGCTTTCGATGGTTGTCGGTCCAAAGCCACCGCGGCCCTGGCGGTCCATCTCCTGGTTCATTTCCGAAACGGTTCCCATCGGAACATGGAACGATAGTGAAAAATGCTCTTTGACGGTGCGAACCGCGATGCCGAAATGGGCTGCGATTGCCAACCGCTCTGCATCCAAAGCCTCGATAAGGCGGCCGACGGCCGGGGTGACATTCCCCCCTGGCTCCATCGTTCGGCCTTTTCCATCCGTGTCAGATTAAGAAGGGCAATTCCCAGGTGGTTCTGTGGATTGAGGTTGCTGAGCGCGATCGCCAGCATCCCGTCGCGCTTGACGAAACGATCGCCGAACAAAGTCGTGCAAAGTTCGTACCCTTCATCTTGGGCTTTGAAAGGTAGCGTCGCGACGTCAAGCTTCTGGCGAATGGTAGTGACATGAACTTCGGTTGGTCCGAGTTGGCGGCCAGTCACCAGCGTTGTGCCCCAAACGACGATCGGCAACGAGGCCTTGCGTTCGGCCAACCGCTTGGAGAGATACAGCGCTGCGAATGAGCAATGCGAACTGATGATGACCGGAACTCCATCGATCAAATGGGGGACGGCGGCATCTATCACCATCTTGTGGCCGTAGGCCGGGAGCGCGATCACCACCACGTGCGCATTGGCGATGGCATCCTGGCAATCCTTGGCAATGCGCACCGGAACCGTCGCCTCTATATCCCCCGTCGCCTTCAACAACTCGCCAGCAGCCAACGCCCTGGTGCGCTGTCCCGACGGCGACCAGAGCGTTGGCAAATGCCCCGATCCTGCCAAATAAGCGGCAAGGCCATAAGCTATTGCTCCGGCGCCCAAAATACTCACGCGCATTAATATTCCTCCTGCTGCGGGCTTTATGGTTCGCCATTGCTGTCGATCAGCTTCAATTTTTCATTAGGTTCTTGCGCAAGTTGGAGCCGCATCTGCCCTCATCGGCCGCTTCCGATCGGGATTCTGGCTCTGAGCCGGCAAATGCGCAAAGCCGCAGCGAACATTCGTTTCTACTTGACATATATCAAAAACGAATGAGACGATGTCAATCATTCAGATTGCGCATGTAGGGAGAGCATGGAAACCCGAGACCTTCAGACCTTCCTTGCGGTTGCTGCCAGCGGCAGCATCACCAAGGCGGCTGACATGCTCGGTCGTTCCCAGCCTGCGGTGACACGCACCATTCAGGATCTCGAGGCCGAGCTTGGCTTCGAATTGCTGCATCGGATCGGTCGACGAGTGCAGCTGTCTGAAGAAGGAGTCGCCTTCGAGGAGGAAGCGCGGCGCCTGCTGATGTCCTTCACCGAACTCGCGGCGCGGGCCAAGATGATCGCGGCCGGCAGGGGCCGCATCCTGCAGATTGTGACGACGTCCGCGATCGGCACCGGCTTGATCCCGACGGCCCTGGCTGAGCTCAAGGGCGTCGAGCTTCCGCATGAGACGCATCTCGGGCAGTTTCTTCCCTCGATCGTCGCCCAGGAAGTGCGCAGCGGACGTGCCGAGATCGGGTTCTCAAGTCTGCCGCTCGATACGCCCGGTCTGGATGTCCTGCGGCTCTATTCGGCGCCCGATGTTGCGGCCGTGCGGGAGGACGACCCGCTGGCCAAGCTTGATGTCGTCCCGCTCTCGGGTTTTGCCGGTCGCCGCGTCGCCACGTTGCTCAATCCGCTGCGTTTTCAGTTGCATGTCGCCAAGGCCTTGGCGGCCCGGGGCATCGACACCGGCCCGGTGATCCGGACCAATACTGCCTATGGCGCCTTGCAGATCGTGCGCAAGACTGGGGTCGCGGCAGTCATCGATCCCCTCACGGCCTATGGCGTGCCCCTGCCGGGCGTCGTCATTCGCCCGCTCGATGTAACCGTTCTCTTTTATTGGGGCGTTGTGGCTGCAGCAAATCGCCCCCTTCGTCCAGTCGCACAGGCGTTGATCGATGCGGTCGAAGCGGTTGCTGAACGGTCGATCGCCGGCTTCAGGAAGCTCGATCCAGCCTTAGCCGGCCAATTGGTGACCGATCCCGCATCGGGCACAAGTCACGGAACTGGAATATGAAGCATACGCCCACCCCCGCAGGACTTGATGCACTGGAGGCACAACTTGCGCAGGATCTCGAGTTTCTCGAGCTGCCCTCCAAGCCCTGGGTCCCCAAGCGAATGCATGACGGCGTGCCGGTCCGTGACGTCGTTGTTATTGGCGCCGGCATGTGCGGACTTGCCGCCACGGCAAAGCTTGTCCTGACCGGGATCACCAATGTCGTCGCCTATGATGCCGCTCCGGCTGGACTCGAAGGTCCATGGGTGACGTTTGCGCGCATGCAGACGCTGCGCTCGCCGAAGACCCTGAACGGCCCCTCCCTTGGTCTGCCGCAGTTGACCTTCCGCGCCTGGTTCACCGCGCAATGGGGTGTTGAGGCCTGGCGGTCACTGGACAAGATCCCCAGGGGCCAGTGGATGGATTATCTGGTCTGGTACCGCAAGGTTCTTGCCCTGCCGGTGCGAAACAGCGTGCGCATGACCGGCGTCGCGCCTGTCGATGATTTGATTGCGATCGATGTCGAAGGCGCGGAAACGGGCCTGGTTCTGACCCGCCATCTCGTTCTGGCCACTGGCCGGTCCGGCCTCGGCGGTTTTGCCGTGCCCGATTTCCTCAAGGGCATCGATCGCACCTATTGGGCCCATTCTGCCGACGACATCGATTTCGATGCGCTGAAAGGCAAGCGTTTGGCGGTGATCGGCGCCGGCGCCTCTTCCATGGACAATGCCGCAACGGCGCTCGAGGCGGGCGCCGGTTCTGTCGACATGTTGATCCGGCGCAAGGAAATGCCGCGCATCAATAAGCTGACCGGCATCGGCAGCCAGGGAGTCGTGCACGGTATCTATCACCTGCCCGACGCCTGGAAATGGAAATTCTTCGACTATACTGCCTCGACCCAGACGCCGCCGCCGCGTTCTTCGACGCTTCGCGTGTCTCGCCACCCGAATGCGCGGTTCTTCCTCGACTGTGGCATCGTCGCAATAAAGGAAGATGCCGGAGGCCTTGTGGTCGAAACCACACAAGGGGCAATGCGCTACGATTTCCTGATCGCGGCAACCGGCTTTTCGAACGACTTCAGCGACCGCCCCGAATTTGCAGCTCTCGCCCCCTATATCCGGACCTGGTCGGATGGTCGATACACATCGGATATGGGACCGCCGCGTCCAGGTATGTCGGAGGCGCCGGACCTCGGTCCAGCTTTCGAGTTTCGCGAACGCATTCCCGGCTCCTACCCGATGCTGGCGCATATCCACTGCTTCAACGATGCCGCCATGCTGACTCATGGGAAGGTGTCCGGCGATATCCCAGCCGTCAGCGCCGGTGCCGACCGTCTCGTCCGGGGCATTACCGCATCGCTCTTTGCGGAAGATGTCGAAACCCACTTCGCCAATCTGATCGCTTACGACACCCCCGAACTTCTGGGTGACGAATGGGCCGATTCAACACCTCTGCTGCAGAAGGAGGCCGTGCAGTGATCGACGCAATGGATAAGGCCGCCGGTCTTTCGCCGGAAGATGCCCTTTTCGCTGCGCGGCGGTTTCGACCCGAATTCGTGCAAGGGGCTGAGGAATGTCGCCTTTCTGTAATGCGTCCGGCAAATGACCAAGGGCTGGCGCCGAATTTGCGGGTTGCTCTGGCCCGTCGCATGGCCGCCCTGAATGCCGATCCGGTCCTGATGGCTGAATATGATGTGCAGCTGGCTCAGTTCGGTCCGACGGAGCAGCTTCTGGCCTTGGCTCGAGGCGAAACGGATCTTGAGGAGCCATTGGCGACCATCGCCAAGCATGTCGACCTGATCACGCTGACGCCGAAAAAAGCAGAGGCGAGTCACATCGTGCTGCTGGCGCAGGCCGGATTGAACAACCCTCAGATCGTCGCGCTCTCCGAACTGATTGCCTTCGCAAACTTCCAGACCCGGGTTGCGACCGGCCTGCGATTGATGAGGTCGGTATGATTTCCTCGGTTCGCCTGAAGCCTCTGAATTGGCATCCCTACATCGCACCGGTCGAGCTATCCGAGGCCACGCCGGAGCAGCTCGAAGCGATGAAGGTCACGCCCTCTGCCAAGAAAGTTTCGGAATATGTGCGCACCCTCGTACATGATCCCGAAAGCTATCTTGCCCGCACGATCCTGTTCAACGCCATTATGTATGTCGAAGGCGGACTTGCCCGCCCCGATCGCGAACTTGGCGCGTTAGGCGCGTCGATGATCAACGGCTGCAAATTCTGTGCCGTCGTTCACGCTCGCCGGCATGCGGAGCTGACCAAGAGCGATGACGTGGTCACTGCGCTGTACCTCGACAAAACCGAAAACCTTGGGCCGCGCGATGCGGCAATCTACAGCTTTGCCCGCCGACTGTCGGCGGCGCCGTCGGAAGCGACGGCGGATGATATCGCCTCGCTTCGATCTGTCGGAATGGATGATGCCGAAATCATCGACCTGATCCACGCCATATCGATCTTCGGCTGGGCAAACCGGCTGATGCACGTTCTCGGCCATGCGGAGGCCGGGAAATGAAGTCGCATATCGTCACCACCATCGGGCTGGATGCCGCCAACAAAAGCCGGCCGACCCGGCAGCTGATGACAAGAAAAGGGGAACTGATGCGCAGGAATTCCTGGCCGCATGGCGATCGTCTGGCCGTCGGCCCCTCGCGCACGAAATAAAGGAACACCAATCAGAAATGCTCGAACTCAGAGATATCAGGCTGTCCTACGGAAGCACCCAGGTCCTGAACGGCGTCAATCTTTCGGTGCAACGCGGAGACGTGGTGTCAATCATCGGCCCGAGCGGGACCGGCAAGACCACGCTGCTGAAATGCATTAACTACCTGGCCAAGCCGTCGTCAGGAACCATCGCATTCGACCAGATTCGGATGGACTACCAGCGCGCCGACAAGACCGCTGTCCAGGCGATCCGGCTCCGGACAGCGATGGTCTTTCAGCAATTCAATGTCTTCAAGAATATGACAGTCCTCCAGAACGTGATGGATCCGCTTGTCGTCGTGCAGCGCAAGTCCGCGGACGAGGCGCGTGAAATCGCGCTGCGAGAGCTTGACCGGGTCGGTCTCTCGGCGAAGCGGGACAGCTATCCTTCCCAGCTGTCGGGCGGCCAGCTCCAACGCACCGGCATCGCGCGTGCGCTGGCGGTTCGTCCCGACGTGATGCTCTTCGATGAACCCACGTCATCACTGGATCCTGAGCTCGTCGGTGAAGTTCTGAAGGTGATCAAGGATGTCACGTCGTCAGGGATCACTTCGTTGCTTGTGACCCACGAGATGCAGTTCGCAAAGAACATCTCGAACCGGATCGTCTTCATGGATCGTGGCGTGGTTGCCGCCGACGGCAGTCCGGCTGAGATCTTCGATGCGCCTTCCAGCCCACGACTTGCTCAATTCCTGCAGTCAGAACTCGCTTTTCAATAACTCAACGAGAAGGGAACCTAAGAAATGTCTGCAATCACATCCAATTTTTCCCGTCGCGCTGCCCTGACTGTTGCCGGCGGCATCGCAATTGCCCTTGCAACCGCGGGGATCAGCCACGGTGAGACGGTCCGGACGATCAAGATCGCCACGTCGGCAGAATCCAAGCCGCTGGCGTGGGGCGCGATCGGCGTCGAACCACAAGGCTATGAGCCCGATCTCCTGAGGGCAATCAACGCCAAGCTGCCGCAATACAAGTTCGAGATGGAAGGCGTCTCGGACATAGCGCAGGAAACCGGCCTCGCCACAGGCAAGTACGACATCGCGGTCGGTGGCTACTACAAGTCCCCCGAGCGCGCCAAACAGTTCTTCATTCCGGAGAGCCCTATGGGTGCCAGCCTGATGAAGATCTACAGCAAAAAAGGCAGCGGCATCAAGGAAATGAAAGATCTGGTCGGCAAGAGAATCGTTCCGACCACGGCTGGCGGGGGAACCTACAAGTTCATCATGAACTGGCAGAAAGAGAACCCGCAATACAAGCTCGACGTGACGGCATCGAGCGCGGGCATCCCGTACCCGAACCGTCTGGACGAAGTTCAGAACGGCAAGTTCGACGCACTGGTCCTGCCTTCGAATCTGGGGGAGCAGACCGTCATCGAGGAAAAGAAGCTCGATATCGTGGCGTCCGAGCCAGTCTTTAGCAACAACACCTACATGCTCATTCACAGGTCAGATGAAAACAAGGTTCTGGCTGACGATATGAGCAAGGTTCTTAAGGAATTGAAAGACGACGGTACGATCGAAAAGCTCTCGCAGAAATGGTTCGGCGAGGGCATCGTCCAGTACATGAAATAACAGGGCGTCTACGACTAGGTTTGTTAGTCAGCGGCAAGGCTGAATTGCAAGAAGGAGTGTTTCAAAGTGGATGTTTCTGCTATGATTCCCGAGTTGCTCTCGGCGTTGCCGCTGACGCTCGCCATCACGTTCACGGCCATGTTGGTCGGCTTTTGCCTGGCTCTCGTCGCGACAACACTCCGGGTTCGCAGGATACCGGTGGTCAGCCACCTGACCGACATCTACGTGTCTTATGCCCGGAGTGTTCCCGTCGTCCTCCAGTTGTTCGTCGCGTTCTACGGGCTTCCCCTATTGGTGGCCCTGTTCGGTTCCGCAGATTTTTTCTCACCGACGGTCGCTGCAATGGTGGGGCTGAGCTTTTACCATGGGGGATATCTGTCGGAAGTCATGCGGCCCGCATACCTGGCCGTCGATCGCGGCCAGCATGATGCGGCAGACAGTCTAGGATACACCTTCCGCCAGAAGATCGCTCGCGTCGTGGGCCCGCAGGCGGTGCACTTCGCGTTGCCAGGCTATGGAAACTCCATCATCTACCTGATCCATAACGTTGCGCTGGTCATGTATATCGGGGCGGCGGACGTGATGGCGACCGCGCACTTGATCATGGAGCGCGACTATAACCAGTACCAGTTCGAAACCTACCTCGTCCTGGCGGTCATCTATTCGCTGATGTGCCTGATCGCGTGGCTCATCGTGCGGTTCTTCGAGCTTCGCTCACCGATGCAGGCACCGGAGGCGACGACCACGGCTCAGATCAAGAACGCGCTCATCGCGAGCGCCTGACGTAAGGGCATTCGACCGTGTTTGATACCGATATTCTACTCCAGGACTCGCAGGAAATTCTGGGCGCCGTACCCGTAACGCTCGGCATGGCTTTCATGATTTTCGTCTTGTCGACGATAGTCGGCAGCATTTTTGCACTCGTCGAATATAGACGGGTCCCGGTACTGCGGGAGTTCATCATGGCTTACAAGGTCGTCTTCAAGGGCGTTCCGATGGTCATCGTGATTTTCCTCGCCTATTTCGGTCTGCCCCTGGCATTCCAGTTCCTGCTCTCGTTGCTCGGGATCAACTTCAACGCCCACGAAACGCCCAACTGGATAATCCTTGTCATTGCAGTGACCGGCTGTGTCGCGGCGTTCCAAGCGGAGATCATCAAGGGAGCCCTGAACGCCTTCGATACCGGTCAATCAGACGCCGCCCATTCGCTGGGCTATACAAGCGGCCAACTGTTCCGACGGATCCTATTTCCCCAGGTGACCCTTACGGCAATTCCCGACCTCACGACCTCCATGATGGTCATCATGAAGGCGCTTTCCCTCGGGTTCGCCATCGAGGTTGTCGATATCTTCGCCCAGTCCCAGTTGACCGCGGCGCTGAATTATTACTACCTCGAAGCCTTCGTGATTGCCGTCGTGATCTACATGGTGATTGCCTATATCGTCACGCAGATTGCCGATAGGCTGGAACGGGCGCTGAGAGTGCGGACCTGAGCCGAAGCGTCGTCGAAAGAGCACGCGAATTCGCCGCCAGAGTCGGCGAGCTCGGTAGCCGCCGGGCTCTTCCAACCGGGGTCCGGCGGTGGCGGACCTCCGCTAGCAAAATTCTCTCCGCGATCTCAAATAGATTGCTGGCTTCAACGTTAACCAAGCCGCTCAGTCTCCCCGGACTCAAGCCAACCCAAACCGCTCGACGGCCCGCATGATGCCGCGCAGTTCGGCAAGGCCCTTCAGCCGGCCGATCAGCGAGTAGCCGGGATTGATCCTGGTCTTGCCGATGTCGTCGGCGAGCAGATGTCCATGATCCGGCCGCATCGGAATGCGCCAGTCGGCACGGCCTTCCTTCCGGCGGCGCGCCTCCTCTTGCATCAGCGCAAGGATGACATGCGCCATGTCGGTGCCGCCCTCGAGATGCTCGGCCTCGTGGAACGAGCCGTCATCCTCGATGGTGACGTTGCGCAGATGGACGAAATGGATGCGGCCGGCGAATTCCTTGACCATGGCGACGATGTCGTTGTCGGCGCGCGTGCCATAGGAGCCGGTGCAGAACGTCAGCCCGTTGGCCGGGCTGTCGACGGCGGCCAGGATAAAGCGCGCATCCTCGGCGGTCGAAACGATGCGCGGCAGGCCGTAAAGCGAGAAGGGCGGATCGTCGGGATGGATGCACATGCGCACCCCTTCCTGTTCGGCCACCGGAATGATCTCGCGCAGAAACCAGGCGAGGTTGTCGCGCAATTCCCTCGGCCCGATCGAATCGTATTCGGCCAGCGCCTCGCGAAAGCTGTCGCGGTTGTAGCTGCGCTCGGTGGCGGGCAGGCCGGCGATGAGGTTGCGCTCGATCCTGTCGATCTTCTCGTCGCCGAGTTCCTTCAGCCGCGATTGCGCCTCGGCGATGCGGGCGGACGTGTAGCCGGCCTCGGCATTGCTGCGCTTCAGCACGAACAGGTCGTAAGCCGCGAAATCGATCGCGTCGAAGCGCAACGCATAACCGGTGGTCGGAAGGCGATAGGCCAGATCCGTGCGGGTCCAGTCGACCACCGGCATGAAATTGTAGCAGATCGTCGCGATGCCGGCCTTGGCGAGCGCGCGGATCGTGTCCTTGTAGAAGCCGACATAGCGGGACCGTTCCGGCGAGCCGATCTTGATCGAGTTGTGGACGGGAATGCTCTCGACGACCGACCAGGTCAGCCCCGCCGCCTCGATGATCCGCTTGCGCTCCAGGATGTTTTCCAGCGGCCAGGCGCGTCCATCATAGATGTCGTGCAGGGCCGAGACGACGCCGGTCGCACCCGCCTGCTTGACATGATCGAGTGTCACCGGATCGTCCGCGCCATACCAGCGCCAGCACTGTTCCATCGTCGCTTTCCTTCTTCGAGAGAGCGACAACTTATTGTTGGACCACAATGAGAGTCAAATTAAAAATCCGACGCCCGCTAAGGGACAAACGCCTCACAAATTCCTGCGAAATTCGACGAAGCAGGTCCGAATCAGATTGTTTTCCCCCAAATCATACGATATTCTGGTCCAACAATTAGGAGAATGGATGTCGGAAAACTCTCAGGCCGTGCGGGACAATGCCGTCGCCCGCCGCGCCGGCGGCAGGTCCGCGGTCGATACCGCGGCCGGGCGGATCCTCGACCTCATCCGCGCGCGGCAGCTCAATGTCGGCGACGTGCTGCCGACGGAGCGCGAGCTCAGCGAGATCACCGGCGCCAGCCGCAACACGGTGCGCGAGGCGTTGCGCACCATTCGGACCTATGGGCTGATCGAGCCAAAGCCCCGCGTCGGCGCCGTCCTGGCCGACGGGCAAAGCATCGCGATCCAGAATTTCTTCGCCGCGCACATGGATGTCTCGCGCTCGTCCTTCGCCGACATCCAGGGTTTCAGGCGCATCATCGAAGTCGGCATCGGCGACCACATCGTGCTCCATGCCACGAACGAGCAGATCGAGGCGCTCGACGAGATCAATGCCCGGATCGTCGAGAGCCGCTCGATCGAGGAAGCCGCCGAGAACGATTTCAATTTCCACATGGCGCTGGTCGCGTTGGCGGACAATCGCATGCTGACGGACATCTACTCCTTCCTTTCCCCGGTGATCCTGCGGATCATGACTATCGGCAAGGAAATGCGTCCGGTGCTGGCCGACACCCGCGCCGCGCATGACGAAATCATCGCTGCGCTGCGCGCGCGCGACAGGCTGGCCTACGCCTACCTGATGAGCCGCCACCTCGATTTCGCCCTGCGATTCCTGCCGGAAGAACCGGCTTCCGACAGTGACTGAAGGAGTTCCCGCAATGAAGGATTTCGACGGCAAGGTGGTCCTGGTGACGGGGACGACCGGAATTGGCCTCGCAACCGCCAGACGCCTCGCGGCGGGGGGTGCCGCGATCGTCGCCTGCGGCATCGACCGCGCGGCGAATGCCGCGATGAGGGCCGAACTGGAAAGCTGCGAAGCCGGCGCGCTGGTCATCGACACTGACGTCTCCGTTTCCGACCAGGTCCGCGACGCCGTCGCGGCCGGCGTCGAGCGCTTCGGCGGCCTTGATGTCATCGTCAATTCGGCGGCAGTCCATCCGTACGGAACCGCGACCAGCACCGATTTCGACACCTGGAACAAGGCGATGACGGTCAATGTCGGCTCGATCTACCTGACGGCGCATTTCGGCATCCCCGAGATGATCAAGCGTGGCGGCGGCGCCATCGTCAATGTCGCCTCGGTGCAGGGTTTCGCCTGCCAGCAGAATGTCGCCGCCTACGCCACGACCAAGGGCGCCATCCACACGCTGACGCGTTCGCTGGCGCTCGACTACGCGGCGGCCGGCGTCCGCGTCAATTCGGTCAGCCCGGGCTCGATCCGCACGCCGATTCTCGAGAAGGCCGCGCGCGGTGAAAGCGGCAGCGATGCCGATGTCGAGGAGGCCTACAGGCGCTTCGGCGCCGCCCATCCGCTTGGTCGCATCGGCGAACCGGAGGAAGTGGCGGAGCTCATCGCCTTTCTGTGCTCGTCGAAAGCCGGCTTCTGCACCGGCGCGGACTACAAAATAGACGGCGGCCTGACCGCCGGCATCGGCGTGAAGTAGGACCATGAAGATCGGCCTTGGCCTCTACCGGGAGTCGCTGACGCCCGACAATTTCCGGTTTGCCCGTCAGGCAGGCGCAACGCACATCGTTGCCCACCTCGCCAACTATTTTTCGCGGGCGCGATCCTTCGCTGTCCGCGGGCGGCGAGAAGGAAGGCTGGGGCGACTGCTCCACCGACGAGCTCTGGGACTACGAGAGCGCGGTGGATGCCTACAAGACCTTCTGCATCATGTGACAGGCTGCCGGGAACGCGCCGCTGCCGCAAAGCAGCAGCCCTCCCGCGGATGCAGTTGACGAGGATCGGTGGGCCGCTCACGTCCGCACCCGGACGCACTGATCTTCCGCCGGTGAAACCAGTCGCCCCATTGGCCGCAATCGGCGACAACCGTGTCACGACTTTGCACCTGAAAAATTCAACTTCAAATCTGCAAAAAGTAAGCTGCAGTTGCGGTCGCGAGAATTCAATTAGTACAAAATTAGATTCAAAATTTACACATTAACTAATTATTAACATATCACTTAACTTTTTGTTTTTTTTACTTATGGTGGCAATGAAGGGGGTAGTTTGAATATCGGGGAGTGGGGCGAATTCTCCTATGCGAAAAGTTTTAGAAAGTTCAAAAAGAGATTTTGAACAAGAGGGCGCTACGACCGGCGCACCGGATCCGCTCCATTCCAGCCAACGTGTGACGCCTGCGAACCATGAGACCTCTCATTTTCCTCGGTTGCCGCCTCAGACTTCGACCGGGCACACGAGCGTGAGCGCCGTGGCGAAGCTGGAGGCAGCGCCATCCCGGCAGGACGTGCTTGCATTGCCGACGGTGCAGCTTGGCGGGCTGCCCATCACCGTGATCGACCGGCAGGGCGCCGCCCGCCTGATGATCGCGGCGGCGCGCCAACACCGGCACGGCAGCCGTCCGTATTATTTCACCTCCGCCAACGGCGAGGTCATCGCCCAGGCGCGCGCCAAGTCCGAGATAGCCGCCCTCTTTCGCGAAGCCGACCAGATCTTCGCCGACGGCCAGCCGCTTGTTCTCGCTTCGCGCCTTTTGTGCCGCACGCCGCTGCCGGAACGGGTGGCCACCACCGATCTGTTCCACGACGTGGCAAAGCTCGCCGAGAACGAGGCGGCAACCTTCTATCTGCTGGGATCCACGGAGGCCGAGAACGGCAAGGCCGTGGCGGCGATCCAGGCCAGTTACCCGCGCCTGCGCATCGTCGGCCACAGCCACGGCTATCTCGCCGGCGAAGCGCTCGAGAAGAAGCTCGATGAAATCGACGCGCTCGCTCCGGACATATTGTGGCTCGGCCTCGGCGTGCCGCGCGAGCAGATCTTTGTGCGCGACTTCGGGTCGCGCCTCTCGAATGTCGGGGTCATCAAGACATCCGGCGGCCTTTTCGACCATCTTGGCGGCAAGGTCCGACGCGCGCCGCTCTGGGTCCAGAAGGCCGGCTTCGAATGGCTCTGGCGCATGCTGATGGAGCCGCGCCGGCTCTTCTGGCGCTATTTCACCACCAATCCCCGCGCTCTCTATGCCCTGTTGAGGTATTCGCAATGACCGCCGAAAACTCGCTCCGTCCGCTGCCGGCAGGAACCGATACGGAGATCGCCATCGTCGGCGGCGGGCTCTCAGGCACGCTTGCCGCGACCCTGCTTGGGCGGTCCGGCTACCACGTCACGCTGATCGATCGCTATCCCGTTTTTCCGCGCGAGTTCCGCGTCGAGAAGATCGCCGGCGACCAGATCGACAAATTGCGCCGAATCGGTCTGCTGGACAGCCTTTCGGCGGCGGCCGCGGCATTCGACGAGATCGTCAATATGCGCAAGGGACGGGTGCTCGACCGCACGCGCGCCTGCCACTACGGCATTTTCTACGACGACCTCGTCGCCGCGATGCGCGCCGAACTGCCTAAGACCGTACGCTTCGTCGCCGGCCGGGTGAGCGGAGTGGAGGCTGGCCCCGAGCGGCAGCGCGTGTCGATCATCGGGCAAGAAGATGTGACGGCGCGCCTCCTCGTGCTCGCCACGGGCATGGGTGACATCCTGCGGCGCGATGTGGGTATCGAGCGCCGGTCCATCCACCAGCGGCAATCGTTGACCTTCGGCTTCAATGTCCGTCCGGCGGGCGCGAGCGCCTTCAGGCACCCTGCGCTGACCTATTACGGTGAACGCGTCTCGGACGGGATCGATTACCTGAACTTTTTCCCGGCCGGGGACGTTACCCGCGCCAATCTCTTTGTTTTCCGGGAGCACACCGACCCGTGGGTCAAGGCGCTGCGCGACCGTCCCCGGGAAACGCTCATCGAAACGCTTCCAGGACTGATCAACACCTTCGGCGATTTCGAAGTCATCGACCGTGTCTCGAGCTGGCTCACCGACATCACCGTTGCCGAGAATTGCAAACGCGACGGCGTGGTCCTGATAGGCGATGCCTACCAGACATCCTGTCCGGCCGCCGGAACGGGCGTCAGCCGGCTGCTCACCGATGTGGAACGGTTATGCATGGTGCATGTGCCGCAATGGATGGCCACGCCCGGCATGGCGGCGGCGAAGATCGCCGCTTTCTACGACGATCCGGCGAAGCTGGCGATGGACGAACACGCGCTCCAACTGGCGAATTTCCGCCGCAGTCTGACCATCGACACCGACCTGCGCTGGCGCGCGCGCCGGCAAGTCCACTTCAGCCGCCGCCGCATCCTGTATGAGATCGACAAGGTGAGCCCGAGCTTTGCCGCGAGGCTGCGCGGCCTCAAGCGACCGAGCGTAGAAGCCGTCGGTTGATCGCACCGCCACCGTCCAGGGCCGGCGCTCGACAATCGCGTCCGTCAACGCGCGATGGACGTTCGGATGCGTGACGCCTCGAGGCTTTGCGGCTACGATCTTACTCAGGAAGATTCGGCGGCCTCATCGGAGGCCGACGGAACCATGATGGGAGAAGGCTTGGCCTTCTTGACATGCGCGGCCTCCAGGATGCGCCGCGCCAGCACCTTGGTTGCCGGCATTTTCTCCACCGTCATATGCGCCGCGTAGCCGAGCGGACTCCCCGCCCGGTAGATTTGCCACATCGGTGAGGGCCGTCCGCCGAAGATGCGCTTGTAGGGTTCGTCGCCGATGGTGAAATCGAGGTGATGGTCGCCGCGCTCGATACAGTCGCGGGCGATCTGCTCGAACATCAGGCTGCCGATCGACTGCTTCCTGTAGCCGGCCTCGTCGAAGCCGCCGAGAATGACCAGGAGCGAGCCACGGTGCTCGAGCCCGAGCGCGCCGGCGATCGGCCGGCCGTTCATCCAGAATGCATAGGTGCGGGCGAAGCCGCCGCATCCCTCATTGGCCACGGCCAGGTAGAAATCGAAATAGGAGGGCAGTTGCAGAAGGTCGGCGGGACCGTTGCTGCCGTCGAAGCGTTTGCCGCGATAGAGCCTGAGCGCATCGAATGTTGTGCGGATGGCGGCCGGGCCGTCCACGCATTCGAAGCGCGCCTCCCCCATCCGGTTGAGCTGCCGCGACTTCTTGTCGAGCTCCTTGCGATACGACTGGTCCAGCCGATGCTCACGCCAGCCGGCGAATGTCGGCTCCAGCTTGCTGGAATAGGCGCTCATGCCCATGCTGTCGCGCTTGTCGATGCCAAGCAAGCGTTCCATCGCCAACGAGCGATCCGCGAGCTTGCCGATGCGCAAGAGATCGTATGGCCGCAGATGCTTGCGGATTGCTGCGACTGCGCGGCTGTCGGCCAGGATGCGTGAGAAGGTCTCCTCGTCGGCGACCGGCGACACATAGTCGGAAACCCGCATATCCGCGAATTCCACCACCTTCAGCAGCGTGTACCGGCGCCTCACCAGCGGCAGGACCATCGCAAGCTTCCCGCTCGCACGCACGCGTACGACGATGATCAGCGGCGTGGCGGCGCCTTGCCGCACGATCCTCTCATACAGTTGCGCGAGCCATATGGGATGCTGAAAAGCGGTCGCCGCCGAATTGGCGAAGAGCTCGGCGTATTCCGTCGAACGGAAATCGAACGCATCCTCGGCAGTGACTTCAAACATGTGATCCGAACCGGCTGGACAGCGGCCTATCGACGACGTCTTGCGTTTCAGGTCAAGATCGGTCGCCGGGATTGTTGGAATCTTGGTATATGCGTAAAATGCTAATGTTGCGTTGCAAAAGCGGCCGGGCGCATGGCCCTCGGCCGGTTCGGGATCGCAAGTCAAGAATTTTCGCCGTGGACGTCAAAGTCGAAGTTGGACTTTGCGTGTAACCCGGATGTAAGCATTTTTAAGCTAGTCTTTCGCTCCTCATTATCGGAACTACGAAAACCCGATTAGAAAATAGACGCGGACGGCAAGACATGCTGGCGATCGAGGTCATCGTTCCGCAATCGGCGCCGCGCCGTTGGCAGCAGGTCGCCATAGAGCGGCTGGAGGCGGACGGCCACGATGTCGCGGTTGCGCATCAGCCCGGGCCGGCAAGCTGGCCGGCCACGGCAAAAGCCGCCTTCCAGTTCGAGCAACGTCTTTTCCGCCGGCGCGGCCCTCTTCTCGGCTCCGCAGTGCAAGCAATCCAGGCCCGACCCGGCAAGCGCCCCGCTGCGCTGAGGCTCGACCTTGCCGGCGACGCGGCCCCATCGGACGTTCCGACCATCGGCCTTCGCTTCGATGGATCCAGCGCCGATCTCTCGGCCGCAATCGCCGTCGCGGCCGGCAGGCTGCCGGTGATCGAGGCCGTCCTCGACAAAAAGACGGTGGTGGGCCTGGCGCGGCCGATGGTCGACAAGCGCGAATCCACCGCACTCGGCACCGAGGACGTGTTCGCCCGGGCCGTCACCCTGGTTCAATCGGTCGCTCGCGCGTTCGCCGCCGACCGGCTGCCACGCGAGGCAATCACCGAAACCCATGGTCTTGGTGAGCGAGGCCGGTTCACATCCGCCTATCTCGGCGCAGCACTGCCACGGCTGGGCCGGGAAGCGCTTCGGCGCGCACGCTTCCGCCATGCGCACTGGCGGGTAGGCTACCGCTTCACTGATGCACCGGGCGTCGCCGACACGGGCAAGCTCGGCACCGGCTGGTCGGTGCTGCCCGACCAGGGCGATCATTTCTATGCCGATCCTTTCCCCTTTTGGTGGCGTGATCAGCCCTTCGTCTTCGTGGAAGATTATCCGCACGCGACCGGCAAGGCGGTGATCTCCGTTGTTCCCTTCGATGCGGACGGCATTCCCGGTGCGCCGCGGGTCGTGCTGGAGGAAGCGCACCACCTTTCCTACCCGCAGGTGTTCGAGCGCGACGGCGTGATCTGGATGCTGCCGGAAGCGAGCGCCAGCGGCAAGCTCACGCTCTATCGCGCCTCGGGTTTCCCGGACGGTTGGATAGCCGAGGCCGTGCTGGTCGAAGGCGAGATTTCCGACGCCACCTTGTTCGAGCATGAAGGCATGCTCTGGCTGTTCGCCACGGATCGGGATGGCCACGGAAGCACTTCCGACACGCTGGTGGTTTTCTCCGCTCCCGCGCTCGCCGGCCCATGGCGGCCACATCCGGCGAACCCGATCCTGATCGACCATCGCATGGCTCGCCCAGGCGGAGCCTTCGTCCTCGACCGCGGGGGCAGCGTCCTCCTTCCGGTCCAGGACGGAACCCTGGGCTATGGCGGCGGGCTTGGCCTGTGCGAGCTGCTGCAACTCGACGAGCGGATGGTGCGGCTCTCGCCCCCCCGATCAATCGATGCGGCCGGCGATTGGCCCTATCCGAAGATCCACACGCTCAATCGGGCCGGCCGCCTGGAGGTGATCGACGGGATTGCGGCCGTGCGGAAGCGATCAGCCAAGAAGTAGCGCCTCGTAGCCGGCGCACATCCTGGCCGGCGAATATTTGTCCCGCAGCCGCCGCCCCGCCGCCGAAAGCCTGGCCTTGGATTCTGGCCGCGCGAACAGGTCGGCGAGCCCGCTGGCCATGCCGGCGGCGTTGGCTTCGACGAACAGCGCGGCGGGTGAGCCGTCCTCCGCCGTCAGCACCTCGCGCATGACGTCGAGGTTGCTGGCCACGATCGGCAGGCCTGAAATGGCCGCCTCGACGCAGGCGAGGCCAAAGGTCTCCGTCATCGACGGAAAGGCGTAGGCGTCGCCGGCCGCGAGGAATTCGAAGATGCGCGCCGGCGGAACCTCGCCGACGAGATGCAAGCGATTCGCCACGCCGTGGCTTTCGGCAAAGGCAACGAGCGCCTCGCGCTCCGGCCCGGCGCCGGCGAGCGCGACGTGCACCTCGGGCAGTTGGTCGAGCGCCCCGACAAGGGCGATCTGGTTCTTCGTCCGTGTCAGCCGGCCCGATGAGACGGCCAGCCACACGCCCTGCGGCAGGCCGAAGGCGGCACGCGCGGCCGCCTTGTCGAATTCCCCGCCCGGCACGGGAACGCCGTGGTCAATGCGGTGGAGACGCTGCCGATAGGATTGTGGATAGCGATCGAACTGCGCCTCCGTCCAGCCGGAATTGACGACATTGGCCTGGTAGAGGCCGACCATGCCCATCAGCTTGTCGATCTGCGACAGAAGACCCATCACGCCCTTGCTGTGCGGGGCGCCGCTCTGATTTGCGACGACGTGCCTGACGCCGGCCAGCCGGGCGCCGACCGTGCCGAAGATATTGCCGTAGTGCTGATAGGTGATGACGGCGTCGGGGCGTGCCGCGCGCAGATATCGCGCCAGGCCGACGGTTGCCCGTATCTGTCCCGGCAATCCGCGCGGGCGCTCCTTGAGGACGAAATCCGCGTTCGGATCGCTGTCGTAGGCTTCGGTCTTCCGGTACATGAAGACGGTGCGCACCTCATGCCCGCGCGCCCGCAATCCTTCGCCCACCATGTCGGAGATGCGTTGCGCGCCCGCGGCCTCGGCCTGGGTCTGCACCTGGACGATCTTCACGTGCGTCCCCTCAGAAGGGCATGCGGCAACAGTCCGACCCCGTTCAGGGACAGACCAAGGATCGACGGGTTGATGCCGATTCTGCGCCGGGCGATCAACACCCCAAAGGACGTCCAGGCGATGACGGTCCCGGCAATGGCCAGCGCCGCGCCCACGGATCCGAGGTAGTAGGTTGCCACCGCGGTCACGCAAAGCCCGATGATGTTGACGACGACAAGCACCTTGAACAGCGCATGCTGGAGGCCGGTCAACTGCAGCAGGATTTCGATCGGGCCACAGGCGGTGCCGAACGTCGCCCCTATGCCGAAGATGACGAGCGTCGCCCTCATGGTCGGCGTCGCATAGGCCGGATTGAAGATGGACAGGATCAAGTTGCCGAATATCCAGAAGGATGCCAGCACGCACAGCGCAATGGCCGAGCCGCCAAGGGCGGCGAGGCTGGTGATGCGCTGCACGTGAGCCCTGTCGCCGCTGTAGAAGGCAGCCGATATCTGCGGCGCCAGCGCCTGGTTGATACCGTTGAGCGCAAGCGTCACGAAACGCGTGGTCCGATCCGCCACGAAGATTGCGCCGGCGGCCTCCGGCCCCAGGATCATCGCCACCAGCAGGGTGCTGACCTGGCCGAGCGCGGGCGGCAGCGAGGTGACGCCCCACAGGCCGAGCGTCACGGTCTTGAATTCCTGCTTTTGCCCTTCCGTGAGACCGCCGCGATCGGCCCGCATCGTGTCGCGCACCAGGATGAATGTTTGCGGGACGACCGAGAGGACGAGCAGCAGCGCCGTCAGGTAGGTCGCTGCAATCGCGTCCATCTTCACATGCATGAAATGCAAAACGAGAACGGTGCCGATCGTCGCCGCGCGCCAGATGATGTCCCGCGGCAACAAGCCGGATATGAGCGCGTTCTTGGCCCGAAAAGCGCCGGAGGTAAACTCCGACCAGCCGAGCGAGAAGGACAGCACCGCGGCCGCCACGCACAATGGGAGCCATTCCGGCGTTCCCCTGCCGATGAAGGGCAGGAATCCCACCACGACTATAAGCAGGCTGGTGGCAACCAGCCCGGCCAGCGCGACGAGAATGGCGCGGGCCATCAGCCCATGAGCCGAGGCGAGATCGCCCAGTCCGGCATATTGGGGCCAGAACCTAAGCACGGTGCTTTGCTGGCCCACCGAAGCGAAGAAAGAGACCAGGCTCGCGCCGGCGTAGGTCGCGCTGTAAAGGCCGAACTCCCGTTCGTCCGTCACCATCGCCACGGCCACGAACATGAGGAAGGACAAGCCCGCGCTGGCCAGCTTGATGATGCCGGCCACGGCGCCGCTCTTGGCAAGGGCTGTGATCGACATGCGCATGTCGGTCGCCGGGCTGGCCGCTGCCCCCTGGGCGGCCTCACGGTTCCCTGTATTGTCCTTCAACGTCGCCTCCTGAGACGATCGGCGATGGGCCTACCCAGCACCTACGACGACGCTCAAAACCCGATCCTGCATAAGCAAAATGCCGCAACCGCGCCAGTGCGAACGCTTCGCATGGTTACCGGCGGCGCCCAAGCCGAACTCATCGTCACGCCGCCACCCTTAACGGATGGCTAACGATAATCCTTAATAATGTGGAGACGAGTGAGGTCGTTAGGTCGCGGCTCCGCGCGAGGAACATTGATGAAGCCAGCCAGGATCGACGAGCGCACTCTTCCGCCGCTGTTCGACATAGGTGCCGTGTGGGCCATTCTTTGGGCGCGGCGCTTGATGGTGCTTGCCATCGCCGGCGCGGCATTGCTGCTCGCGCTTTCCTATCTTGCGGTGACGAAACCAAGCTATACCGCGACGGCCTCGATACTGATCGACCCCCGCGACACACGCGCGACCAATTTCAACAACGTGCTTCCGGGGATCGGGTCCGACAGCGCCGCCATCGCCAGCCAGGTCTTCGTCATTCAATCGCCGGACCTGCTGGGCGCGGTTTTCAAGAACCAGAAGCTCGGCAGCGACCCGGAGTTCGCCGGCGTCGGCCCGGTGTCGCGTCTGCTGTCGCTGTTCGGAGCCGGCGCGAACTCGGCGCAGGATGCCGCCTTCAAGCGCTTCCAGAGCAAGGTTTCGGTGGAGCGCGAGGGACTTACCTACGTCATCAATGTCAGCTTCACATCGCCGTCGCCGGAGAAGGCCGCGCGCATCGCCAACGCCATCGTCGATCAGTACCGGGCGGGCCTCGTCGGAGAACGCGAGACCGCCAACAGCGACGTGAACACCTTGCTGACGGACAGGATCTCGGGCCTGCAGAAGGATGTCAGCGACGCCGAGCGGGCGGTCGAGGATTTCAAGACGAAACACAACATCGTCAATTCGACGGATGGCGGCACGCTGCAGTCGCAGCTCGATCAGCTCACGGCGCAGATGATAGCCGCCCAGGGCGACGCCGATCAGGCCAAGGACCGATACAACCAGGCGCTGGCGGCTGGCAATTCGCCGGCCGGGCTCGCCAAGCTTGCGGACATTCTTACCTCGACCTCCGCCATCAAATTGCGCGACGACTACAACCAGCGCGCCACCGAGCTTGCCAGCCTGCAAACCATGTACGGGCCGCGTCACCCGACCATCGGACGGCTTCAGTCCGAACTGGAGCGGTTGAAGCGGCTCATGGCCGCCGAGGCCGACCGGATAAGGCAGCAGCTGAAGGCCAACTATGATCTTGCCGTGCAGAATGTCGGCAAGCTGCAGGACAAGCTCGAAGCCCTGCGTCAGCAGTCCACGAACTCGAACATCGCGCAGGTGCAGTTGCGGCAACTGGAATCCAAGGCGCAGGCCGCGCGCGCCGTGCTCGACGACTACCTCAAGCGCGCCCAGGAAACCTCCCAGATGCAGGGCGTGCAGACCTCCGAGGCGCGCAAGATCGGCGTCGCCTCGCCGCCTGTACAGCCGACATGGCCGAAGCCGGTCCTGCTTCTCCTGGTGAGCGCCGTTCTGGGGCTTCTCGCCGGATGCGGCCTCGCGCTGGCGCTTGGTCCGATCCCGCAGCCGGAAGAGCATCCGCAGGCGCCGAAGCATGTCGCGCCGGAGCCGGCCGTGGACAGCAAGGACAACGCGCCCGCCAGCCCCCGGCCGTTGCCGATGCCGGCCAATTTCGGCGAATACCGTCTGCCTGGCGTTGCCGGCGGGACCGCCTATTCCAACATCAAGGCGATCAGGAAGCAGCTTTTCCAGACCGGAAACGAAACGCTTTCGCTAGACGTCCTGAAGATCATGCGGCAGATGGTCCTGCACCTCAACGACCATGGCAAACCCTTTGTCATCCTCGTATCTTCGATCCGCAGCAGCTTCGAGGCGAGGATCGCGGGCGCGATGCTGGGCATCGGCATGCAACGGGCCGATCAGAATGTGCTGGTGGTGGAGATTGGCGATCATCTGTCCAGCTCGACGACGGAAGGAGCCGGATTGTTCATCGACGGCGCGACCGGTCTGCAGACGGTAGTGTGCGGCTCCGTGGCGGGGAAAGGCCCTGGCGTTGCGGATCGCAACACGTTCCGCGGCATTCTGGCCGAGGCCGGGAGCGCATTCGATTTCGTGCTCGTGATCGCGCCTTCGTTCAACGAGAACGGCTGGAATCCTGAACTCTTCGCCAAAGCCGATCTTGCCCTTCTTGCGCTCGGTCCGTCCGAGCAGGCTTCGGACGCCGCCAAGCTGCTTGCGCAGCAATTCGGCGCCGGCCAGATCGGCCGCAGCGCCACTCTCGTCGTCGCGCCGGACGGCGTCCGGCCGGTCGGAGCGGTCGACGGTCCGCGAGCGGTGGACGAACAGCGCCGCAGCTCTGCTGCCCGGGGATAAGCCATGGAGGCGGTGGATCGATGACATCGCCGCTCAAGGTGTCACGCCGACATGCGCTGGCTCTTGCCGCCGGAGCCGTTCTCGCCACCTGCCCTCTGCCACGGTCAGCCGCGCTGGCGACCACCGATGCCCGCGTCCCGTCGCGCGGCTTCAACCTTCCCGGATGGCTCGACCGTGATGGTGGACTTGCCCCCTCCACGGCCACGCTTGAAAAGCTGCGCCAGGCGGGGTTCGAAACGATCCGGCTGCCGGTAAACGGCGATCTCGTCTCCAGCGGCGACCCGGCAACGCTTCGCCGCATCCAGAACGGGATCAGGGACCTTGTCGGGCTCGGCTTTTCCGTTCTCCTCGACATGCATCCCTCGGGCGAACTGGTGGCAGCCTTCCGGAGCGATCCCGACGCCGCGGGCGGACGCGTGCTTCAGGCTTGGACGGCGCTGCGTGTCGTCGTCGCCGATCTGCCGGCGGAATCGGTCTATCCGGAGCTGCTCAACGAGCCACCCATGGAACGGAGCGCATGGCTGGCGCTGCGCGAACGGATCGCCGCGACACTGCGAGCAAGCTGTCCGCTGCACACACTGGTCTGGGGACCGGCACGGTTTCAGGGTATCTGGGAAATCGCCGACACGCCGCCGCTCGCCGACGACAACCAGATTGCCGCCGTCCACTATTACGCGCCTATGGCCTTCACCCATCAGTGCGAGAACTGGGATGCGTCGCCGCTCGCCCGCATCGCAAACCTGCCCTTTCCCGCGAGCAGCGAAATGACGGCGGTCCGCCAGCTTCTCTCCAAGCTTCGATCGGCCGGCGATGAAGAGGCCACCAACCTCGTTGAAGACGAACTGTCGTCGCCATGGACAGAGGCGCGGATCGCCGCGGATTTTGTCGATCTGGCGCGCTGGTCCGCGAACCACGATTGCCCGGTCATGCTGAACGAATTCGGTGTGCTCAATTTCTGTGTGGATCCCGAAAGCCGCGCGTCCTGGGTGCGCACCGTGCGCATGGCGGCGGAGGCGAACCATGTGGCATGGACTTATTGGGAGCTCGATCAGGGTTTCGGCTTCATCAGGGACAGGCGGAGTATCGAAGGATTCGACCGCTCGATGATCGCCGCGCTCCTTGGAGGTTAAGCGGGAAACGGACGTGAACGAAAGGCGCCATAACCACTTGCCGCGGCGAGCAACGACCGGATCGGGCCGCCGATGAGCACGACGCAGGCCTATTCGCCCGCCAGCCTGGGCGTGCCGGGCCGTGACACGCCCGAAGCCCTGCTGCATGTCGGCACCGCCTTGCTTGTCGTAGCGCTCGCCGTCTCCTCCTTTGCCGTCTGGACGCCGTTCGGGGTTGCTGCGACCTTCGTGCTGACGCTGATCCTTGCAAACGCAATGCCTTCGGGCGTCCCCGTGCTGATCATCTGCGCCTTCCTCTACCAGAACCTCGTGGTCGCCTGGTTCACCCCTTACATTCCCGACAACGACACATTCGATGCGCTGCGCGGCACCAACTTCATCATCCTGATGACGGCGTTCGGCATCTTCCTGGCCGCCTCGTTTCAGCACCGTGTCCGCGCGCTGACCGAATTGCGCCCGTGGCTGCTGCTGAGCATGGTGCTTTGCGGAACGGTTTGCTTCTATTTCGCCCTCGGCGTCGTGCATGGCGGCCCCAAGGACGCGGTCGTCTATTTCCGCAACACGATCACACCGCTCGCCTGCTTTCACATCGCGGCCCTCGCCGCCAGCCTTTATCCCGTCGATCTGCGCAAGAGCATGCTCTGGCTCGGCGCCGGCGCGATCATCTATGGCTACGCCGAACTGATCTTCACCATGGATTTCCTCGGCCTCTTCCACGGCGACCTTTACGTCGAGCGCAGCATATCGCGGCAGGTCGAGACAGGTGTGTGGGAGCAGGCGCTGAAGGAAACGGGTTTCGTTTATCGTGGGATCGAAGACGTGATGACCACGACCTTCTTCAACACGCCGCTGTTCAACGACATCCTGCCGAGCGTCTTTCGCATCGGCGGCCCGAACTTCCATCCGATCAGCTATGCTTACGCCTTGAGCATCATTTCGGCCTGGCTCCTGTTCAGAGGACGATGGTTGCTGCCTGTCGCGGCCTTGCCGCTCTTGCTCGTCATCGGCTCCAAGGGAGCGACGTTCATGCTTTTCGTCGCGATTGCCGCGCGGCTGATCTACAAGCCCTCCCGTGCCGGTCTGGCGCTTACGGCCGTCATAGGTTTGGCCGTGGTCTGGACAACCGCGGCGATCGGCTACGGTGCAACACATGGCGACTATCACGTCCTCGGCCTGATCGCCGGCATGCGCGACTTCCTGGCCGACCCGCTGGGGCAAGGGCTGGGGCTCGGCGGCAACCTGTCGAGCACGAGCATCAATCTCAACTGGCAAAGCGCTCAGGCCGAGGGAGCGGCCTCCGTGCCGGTCGAGAGCGCGGTTGGCGTCATGCTTTACCAGATGGGCGTGGGCAGCCTGGTGTTCTTCGGCTTCCTGGCGGCGCTGCTGGTGGCGCTGCGCCGGCAGCTCATCGAAACCGGCGACCCGGATTTCCTGTTCGGTTTTGTCGGCATCGCCACCATCTCGGCCAACGCCGTGCTGCAGGAGGAGGCGTTCTACTCCCCTCTCGCCCTCGCCTTCTGCCTTTTGCTCGTGGGCGTGTCGCTCGGAACACGCTGGCGCATGGCCGCGGCGGCGAGGGTTGGTTTGCCCGACTGATTCAGCCGCTTCGCGATTCCTTCACGAGCCGAACAGCACCATCTCGGTGAATGTCAGGTCTCCCGGCAAGGGCGATCTCGGACCCTTGAAATATTTCAGTCCCTTGTTGGGAAAATACCTGCCGAACAGTCCGGCAATCGGGCCCATGGCATCGACGAGGCAAAGCAACTTGCCGC
Source organism: Mesorhizobium sp. M1E.F.Ca.ET.045.02.1.1 (assembly GCF_003952485.1). NCBI lineage: Bacteria > Pseudomonadati > Pseudomonadota > Alphaproteobacteria > Hyphomicrobiales > Phyllobacteriaceae > Mesorhizobium > Mesorhizobium sp. M1E.F.Ca.ET.045.02.1.1. The sequence continues at coordinate 3,342,181 of NZ_CP034447.1, read as the reverse complement.
GCCGCAGGAGAAAGCGCCCCACGGCCCCGGCGCACCGGAGCAGATCCGCGTGGGAGCGGCAGTAGACGACCTGGCAGCACGGAATAAGGCCATGCAAAATCCGGCGCGGCTTCAGCACAATGGGCAGCGCCACACCGTCGCAAACGCAGATCAGCGACAGGCAGCCCAGCGCCGCATGCTCCAGGAGTATGTATCTTTCATTGTCGGTGAGCTCAGCCATTTCGGCGAGATCCGAACGGACTTCCAGCACGCGGTCCTGGCGCGGCATCGCATTCAGGACGGGGAGGAAGGCGACCTGTCCGCCGGAAAACAGGCGAAAGCCGAACGCCTTGTTGAGTTTCAATGTCCCGGGTGACGGGGAAATATTGGTATAGACAACGTCCTTGCGCGCAATGACCGTCGCGATCATCCGGCTGGCATAGGGCCGGAACTCCGCGTCCACCGACCAGCTCGAGAGATTGCAGCGGATTTCGTCGCCGTCCACGCCCCTGTGCCTGGCATAGAGCGTGAGCACGGCGCCGACGATCTTGCCCGACTTCTCGAGGACAAAACCATATCGAGGGAAATCGGCGACCGCGGGCCGACGCGACAGGCGGGTCAGCGCCTCGATCCAATAGCTGCGGCTGCGTTCCGGAAAGCCCCTGCGCAGGCAATCCGCCACGCCTTCCCAGTCCCCCTCATCGAAGGGCCGGCAGCCGACACCGGAAGGGAATGCACCAAGAACCGCCATAATCGTCTCAAGAAAAAAGTCACTCGATGTGATCGAGGTCCATATTATCCTGACGATCGATTACTAACGAATTACACCACCTTCGGGGCCAATTTTATTGGCCATATTTCACGACACCGCGCAGTGCTCCTCCGCTACAACCGATCCTCCAAATTCTACAACCCAAGAGGGTTGACGTAGCTGGCTCTGTCGGGCCGCAGGCAGCCAACAGGGAATGGCCGGGAGCAACGTTGTGCCCCGCGCACATGTTTCACTCTCGGTTCGACCGTGTGGCCAAAATTTCTGTTCGACTCCGCTTGTACCGAAATCTCATATGTGAATATAATCTTCACAAGAGAAGATTGATGGGAGGATCGATCGCGCCCCGGCTCCGGCCTGCCCGGACGGCGCGGCCTATTCTCCGGCAGCGGACGAACAGGATAATGACCAGCTTCCCACCCACCGTCGGCGTCGCTTCGACCCGCCCTTCCGACATGCCGGCCGATCACGCCGAACTGCCGGTGTGGAACGCCGAAAACTGGTTGTATGAGGATTGGCCGGTCGGCCAGAAAATCCGCTCGCTCCGGCGCACCATGGCCGAAGGCGACAGCCATCTCTTCAACACCCTGGTGCTCGACATCCACCCTTACGTGCAGGACCAGATGTTCGCCGAGCGCGAAGGCATTTTCGGCAGGCGTCTGGTGGCCGGCGCGTTCGTCTTCTCCGCCGGGCTCGGCCTCGTCGCGACCAATTGCGTCAACGCCTTTTCCTACGGCTACGACAAGCTCCGCTTCATCAAGCCGGTCTTCATCGGCGACACCATCTATTCGATCCGCACCAACATGGAGAAAAAGCCCCGCTACAAGGACATGGGGCTGATCCGCGCCAGCTACGAAGTCTTCAAGGGCGAAGGCGAGCTGGTGCTCTACTGCGAGCACCTTCAGACGGTGAAATACAAGAACCCGGCCGACTTCGCCGGCAAGACGGAGAAGTGATGATGGCCGCCGACCTGCCGCTGTCCGGCCTTGTCGTCGTCGACATGAGCCAGTTCCTGTCGGGACCTTACTGCTCGCTGAGACTGCTCGACCTCGGCGCGCGCGTCATCAAGATCGAGCGTCCGGATGGCGGCGACCTGTCCCGCAGGCTCTATCTCAGCGACACCGAGATCGGCGGCGATTCCACCATCTTCCACGCCATCAACCGCGCCAAGGAGAGCTTTGCCGTCGATCTGAAGAACGAAGCGGACCTTGCCGCGCTCCGCGGCCTGCTCGGCAAAGCGGATGTGCTGATCCAGAATTTCCGGCCAGGCATCATCGAGCGGCTCGGCCTCGACTATGAGCATGTGCGCTCGCTCAACCCGCGGCTGGTCTATGCCTCGATCAGCGGCTATGGCGAGGAAGGCCCTTGGGTGAAACGTCCAGGCCAGGATCTGCTCGCCCAGGCGCGCTCCGGCGTGATGTGGCTGAACGGCGACGAGGATCAGGGTCCGGTGCCGTTCGGTCTGGCAATCGCCGACATGCTGGCGGGTGCCGCCTGCGCGCAGGGCATCCTCGCAGCACTTGTCCGGCGCGGCATCACCGGCGAAGGCGGCCATGTCGAGACCAGCCTGTTCGAGGCGCTGATCGACTTCCAGTTCGAGGTTCTGACGACACATCTCAACGACGGACGGCGGCTGCCGCGCCGTTCGTCCTTCCGCAGCGCCCATGCCTATCTGGCGGCGCCCTACGGCGTCTATCCGGCCAAGGACGGTTTCCTGGCGATCGCCATGACGCCGATCCCTAAACTGGCCGACCTGCTCGAGATCGAGGCGCTGGCGCCCTACCTCGACCAGCCGTCGACCTGGTTCACCGCGCGCGACGAGATCAAGGCGATCATCGCCCAGCGCATCGCGCAGAAAGCGGTCGATGAATGGCTGGCGATCCTCGAGCCGGCCGATATCTGGTGCGCGAAGGTGCTGAACTGGAGGGAGATGCTGGAGAGCGACGGCTTCAAGGCGCTCGACCTGCTGCAGACCGTGACGCGCGAGGATGGGGTGACGATCGACACGACCCGGTCGCCGCTGCGGATCGACGGCGTGCGCGCCAAGGTCGAGCGGGCGGCGCCGCGCGTCGGCGAGCACAGCGACAAGATCCGCAAGGAGTTCGGCCTGTGAGTGGCATGTCGTTGAAAGGCATGACCTGGAACCATCCGCGCGGCTACGATCCGATGGTTGCCTGCTCCAGGCTGTGGCAGGAAAAGACCGGCATTTCGATCGAATGGGAGAAGCGCTCGCTGCAGGATTTCGAATCTTTCTCGGTCGAGGAACTCGCCCGCGCCTATGACCTGATCGTCATCGATCATCCGCATGTCGGCCAGATCACCGCCGAGAAGTGCCTGGCGCCGCTCGACGTTCCGGGCCGCGAGGCGGAGCGCGAAGCGCTGGCCAAGGCAAGCGTCGGTCGATCCTATCCAAGCTACGCCTGGCGGGGACGGCAATGGGCCTTTCCGATCGACGCCGCCAGCCAAGTGCAGGCCTGGCGGCCCGATCTGATCGAGGCCGCGCCGACGATCTGGACCGAAGTGCTGGAGCTTGTCGAGCAGGGCTGCGTGCTCCTGCCGCTCAGGCCGCCGCACTCGCTGATGTGCTTCTTCACTTTAGCCGCCGATCTTGGCCGGCCGTGCGCCGTCGAAGGCCCGGGCGATCTGGTCGATCCCGAGACCGGCGAAACCGTCTTCGAAATGCTGCGTGAGATCTCGGCGCTCGTCGATCCCGAATGCCTGACGATGGATCCGATCGCGGTGTTCGAAAAGATGGCGGAAGCCGGCTCGCGCATCGCCTGCGCACCGCTGATCTATGGCTACGTGCCCTATGCGAAAGCCGGGTTCCGTCCGAACCAGCTTTTTTTCAGCGACATGCCGTCCGTGGGCACTGACGGCCCGGTCGGTTCCGCTCTCGGCGGCACCGGCATCGCCGTCTCGGCTTTCTCCACTGCCAGCAAGGAAGCGATCGACTTCGCCTACTGGATCGCCAGCGGCGAGGTGCAGCGCGGTCCCTACGCCGCCGCCGGCGGCCAGCCCGGCCATGCCGCCGCCTGGGAGGACGCGGCCGTCAACGCCGCGACCGGCGATTTCTATCGCCGCACGCGGGCAACGCTCGAGGGCGCCTGGGTACGCCCGCGCCATGACGGCTACATGGCGTTCCAGCAGGCCGCGTCCGACTGCCTCAACGAGGGCCTAGCCGGCCGGCAGGATGGGCGCCGGGTCGTCGCCGACATCAACCGCCTGTTCCGGGAGAGTTTCGCGCCCGCCGTTGCGGCCGACTAATACATTCGCGCATCGGCGCTGGGCTTACAGCCGCCAGAGTTTCTTCGCGTTGCCGGACAAAAGCTTCGCGCGCTCGGCCTCGCTCGCGCCGGCAATGAGCGCGTGTGTCGCCGCCACCCAGCCGAGCAGCCCGCCGCCCAAGGTGCACACGGGCCAGTCACTGCCCCACACGACGCGGTCCCAGCCGAAGCTTGCGATGGTGTGCTCGACATAGGGCCGCAGCGTCTCGGCGGTCCAGGTCGCGGGATCGGCATAGGCGACGACGCCGGAGATCTTGCCGACGACATTGGGGCGCCGCGCGATCGCGGCTATCTGCTCGCGCCAGGGGTGCTCGGCCTTGCCCTTGATGTCGGGCACGCCGCAATGATCGAGGACGAACTGCACGTCCGGCGCCAGATCGACGAGCGCAATGGCCTGCATCATCTGCCTCGGCAGGACGCAGAGATCGAACGTCAGTCCGCTGCCGGCGATACGCTTGATGTTTTCGCGAAAAAGCGCGCCCTCGGAAACGTCGTCGGGCACGACATGCAGCACGCGGCGAAAACCCTTCACGAAAGGATCGGCTTTCACCTTGTCCAGCCAGGCGGCGAAACCGGCCTCTTCCGGCCGGCACGAGACGATCGCGCCCCGCACCAGGCTGCCGGGCTTCTTCGACTGTCCTTCGACGTGAGCCGTCTCGGCCTCGATATCGGCCGGGTCGACATCGACCTCCATATGCAGCGCCTGCTCTATGCCCGCGCGGCGCGCCTCGGTGGCATATTCATCGTGGGAGAAGTTGCGGTCGAGCGCCGGCACGCCGGACAGCCAAGGGTAGCGCAGCGCCGCCTTGTCGATGAGATGCAGGTGCGTGTCGACGATCATGGCTTCCTCCCTTGTCGCTTATGCATGTCATCCAAAAGTGTGCAGCGGTTTTGGGTGACATGCATCAAAACCCTGGATTCGATCATCTCACGGGAGAATTCATCATTCAAATAAGAATTATCCCTTTGGCCGCACATCCGATCCGGCGAGTTGCGACAGACGGGCGGCGGCGGCCTGGAGCAGCGTGATGGTCCTGGTGATATCGGGCGCGGACGGCGCGTTGACCAGGGTGATGTAGGGTATGGTGAGCGCGGCGATGCCGCGGCCGTCGGGACCGAGCACCGGCGCTGACAGATTGTAGACGCCGGCCGTCTGCAGCGAAGCCATCATCTCATAGCCGCGGTCGCGCACCTGGTCGAGGCGGGCGAAGAAGTCGGGCGACAGCTTCATCTCCTCGTTGCTGCGCAAGTGCTCGGCGATCATCATCTCGCGCTCTTCCGGCGAGCGGAACGCCAGCAGGACATGTCCCGACCCGGTGTCGAACAGGCTGATATGCGAGCCGACGCGGATCGAGATACCCCAGTATCGCGGCGCTTCCTGCTGGGCGATGACGACCGCGCTGCCACGATCGAACACCACGAGCTGGTTCGCCTGCCACGACGTCTCGGCCAGTTCGCGCATGATCGAGGTGGCGTAGGAGACCAGCCTGCGCACCGGCGCATGCAACTGGCCGAGCCCGAAGAGCTTCAGCGTCAGCGAATAGCGGTCGCCGTCGGGGCGTGTGACGTAGCCGCGCTTCACCAGCCGGTCGAGCATCCGGTAGAACTCGTTCGGGCTGCGGTCGAGCCGCTTGGCGATCTCGGCCTGGGTCAGGCCGCCGTCGACGCTTGCCAACAGCTCCAGGATGTCCAGCCCTTTGTCCAGAGCCGGCGCGCGATAGCGGTCTTCTTCGTCGTCCTGCACCGGATGCCCCTCTGGTGAATTTTCATCTTCATATACGCAAGAGCGCCATCGTTGGAAAGCAGTTTCGGCTTGACGACTTATGAATATTTTGTTTGCATATGAATGAAGCTGCTGAGCTTCAGATCACGACGGCTGTCGGCCGTCCAGGGAGGATATTCATGAACAGACTGCTTTCCGGCGTCGCCGGCGCATTGCTCATGGCATCGGGCGCGGCATTCGCGGCCGATCTGCCGGGCAAGTTTCCCGGCGTCACCGTCGACGCCAAGCTGATTGGCGGCCAGCAATACGAGAAGCTCTACGAGCGTATCGGCGAGTGGGAGAAGGCGACCGGTGCCAAGGTCAACGTCATCTCCAAGAAGAACCACTTCGATCTCGACAAGGAGATCAAGTCGGATATTGCCTCCAACTCGATCACCTGGTGCGTCGGCTCCAACCACACCTCGTTCGCGCCGCAATATCCGGGCATCTACACCGATCTCGCCAAGCTGCTGCCGAAGGAGGAGATCGATGCCTTCGTGCCTGCCAACATCGCGGCCGGAACGCTGGATGGCAAGCTGGTGATGCTGCCGCGCGCGCAGTTCGACGTCTCGGCGCTCTACTACCAGAAGAGCCTCTATCAGGACGAAGCCAAGAAGAAGGCCTACAAGGAGAAGTACGGCGAGGACCTCGCGCCCCCGGACACGTTCGACGAGATGGCCCAGCAGGCGGAATTCTTCGCCAGCCCGCCCGACTTCTACGGCACGCAATATGCCGGCAAGGAAGAGGCGATCAACGGCCGCTTCTACGAGATGCTGATTGCCGATGGCGGCGAATATCTCGACAAGGACGGCAAGCCGGCCTTCAACTCCGAGGCCGGCGTCAAGGCGCTCGACTGGTTCGTCAAGCTCTACAAGGCCAAGGCCGTGCCCGCCGGCACGACCAATTATCTTTGGGATGACCTCGGCCAGGGCTTCGCGTCTGGCACCGTGGCGATCAACCTCGACTGGCCGGGCTGGGCCGGCTTCTTCAACGACGCGAAGTCGTCCAAGGTCGCCGGCAATGTCGGCGTCAAGGTCCAGCCCAAGGGCTCGTCCGGCAAGCGCTCCGGCTGGTCCGGTGCGCATGGCTTCTCGGTGACCGAGAACTGCGCCGACAAGGAAGCCGCTGCCTCGCTCGTCTGGTGGCTGACCAATGAGGACAGCCAGAGGCTGGAAGCCGCGGCCGGCCCGCTGCCCACCCGCACCAAGGTCTGGGAATGGGACCTCGATCAGGCGAAGTCCGATCCTTACAAGACCGAAGTGCTGCAGGCCTTCCAGGAAGCCGCCAAGAACGCCTTCCCGGTGCCGCAGACGCCGGAGTGGATCGAGATCTCCAACGCCGTCTATCCGGAGCTGCAGGCCGCCATCCTCGGCGACAAGACCTCCAAGCAGGCGCTCGACGACGCGGCCGCCAAGGCGACGCAGATCCTCGAGGACGCGGGCAAGCTCTAATGCATGTCGCCCAAAAGTGCGCAGCGGTTTTGGGTGGACGACATGCATCAGAACAAAGGCTTAAAGCGCGTCGCTTGGAGTTCGTTTCGAAGCGACTCGCTTTAAGCGCCATCCTCCCCGCGGCGCCGGTCCTCGCGACCGGCGCCGCTTTGACCGATGCGGCCGGCCGCGACACGGATCGCCAGCAGCACTACCATCTTTGGAACATTGCATGACTGCCAAGCGGCTTTCCGCGCCAACCCTTCTTCTGCTGCCGGCCGTGCTCGTGCTGGCGGCAGTGGTGGTCGTGCCGCTCTGCCTGTCTTTCTATTCCAGCTTCACGCCGTTCAGGCTGACGCGGCCGGAAACCTTCTTCACCTTCATCGGGCTGCGCAACTATCGCAACATCCTGTCCAACGCGAATTTCTGGTGGGCCTTCGGCCGCACCGTGCTCTTGCTCACCATCGCGCTCAATCTCGAGATGCTGCTGGGGCTCGGCCTTGCGCTGCTGGTCGAGAAGGCCAGCCGCGGCCAGCGGCTGCTGCGCACCATCATGATGTTCCCGATGATGTTCTCGCCGATCCTGGTCGGCTTCCAGTTCAAGTTCATGTTCAACGACAATATCGGGTTGGTGAACAACGCGCTGCAGTCGCTCGGCCTGACGCAGGACGCCATCCCGTGGCTGATCGAAGGCCACCTTGCCTTCATCGCAATTTCGATTGCCGAGATCTGGTCGTCGACCTCGATCTTCGCGATCCTGATCCTCGCCGGCCTGCTCGCCATGCCGAAGGAGCCGGTCGAGGCGGCGCGAGTCGATGGCTGCACGCCGTGGCAGACCTTCCGCTATGTGACCTGGCCCTTCATCATGCCGTTTGCCTATATCGCCATGACCATCCGCTCGCTCGACGTCGCGCGCGCCTACGACATCGTCAAGATCATGACGGATGGCGGCCCGGCCGGCCGCACGGAACTGTTGTGGACGCTGGTGGCGCGCACCGCCTATAGCGACGCGCGCATGGGTGTCGCCAACGCGATGGCCTATTTTTCGATCCTGCTGTCGATCGTCTTCACCGTCTATTTCTTCAAAAAGCTCGCCGCGGCGCGCACCCAGATCGGCGCGGAGTGGTGATGATGGACGCCAACGCATCCGCCCGCCTGAAGCGCCGCGCTGGCGTCGTCGCCCATCGCGTCGGCCTGTTCCTCGCCATGCTTTTGATCTGCCTGCCCGGCGTCTGGATCGTGCTGTCGTCCCTGCGGCCGACGGTCGAGATCCTAGCCAAGCCGCCGGTCTGGATCCCGCAGCAAGTCTCGCTCGATGCCTACATCGCCATGTTCAGCGGCGTCGGCAAGGGCGGCATCCCGGTCCTCGATTATTTCCGCAACTCGCTGATCATCTCGGTGACGTCGACCGTCATTGCCATCGCCATCGGCATGGCCGGCGGCTACGCCTTCGCCCGCTACCGCTTCCGCGGCAAGTCGGCGATGTTCCTCGGCCTGATGCTGACGCGCACCGTGCCCGGCATCGCGCTGTCGTTGCCGCTGTTCTTCGTCTACGCCCGGCTCGACATCATCGACACGCATTTCGGCCTGATCCTGGCCTACGTCGCGCTCAACGTGCCCTTCACCATCTGGCTGATCGACGGCTTCTTCCGCCAGGTGCCGAAGGACCTCGCCGAGGCGGCGCAGATCGACGGCTGCACGCGCTGGCAGGCCTTCTGGCAGGTCGAGTTTCCACTGGCCGGACCGGGGATCGCGTCGGCCGGCATCTTCGCCTTCCTCACCTCCTGGAACGAGTTCGCGCTGGCTTCGCAGCTCACGCGCTCGATCAATTCGAAGACGCTGCCCGTCGGGCTGCTCGATTACACCGCCGAATTCACCATCGACTGGCGCGGCATGTGCGCGCTGGCCGTGGTGATGATCATTCCGGCGCTTATCCTCACTTTCATCGTGCAGAAGCACCTCGTCGGCGGCCTGACCTCCGGCGCGGTGAAAGGTTGATCCGATGGCGATTGTCTCGCTCAAGAAACTCACCAAGCGTTACGGCAACATGGAGATCGTGCACGGCATCGACCTCGATGTCGCCGACCGCGAGTTCATCGCGCTGGTCGGGCCGTCGGGCTGCGGCAAGTCGACCACGCTGCGCATGATCGCCGGTCTCGAGGACATCTCCGGCGGCACGATCGAGATCGGCGACCGCATCGTCAACGACCTGCCGCCGCGCTCGCGCAACATCTCGATGGTGTTCCAGTCCTACGCGCTTTATCCGCATATGACAGTGCGCGAGAATCTCGGCTTCTCGTTGAAGATCGCCGGCGCGCCGAAGGAGGAGATGGCCCGCCGCGTCGCCGAGGCCTCGGCCATTCTCGGCCTCGACGCGCTGCTGGAGCGCCGCCCCTCGCAGCTTTCCGGCGGCCAGCGCCAGCGCGTCGCCATGGGCCGCGCCATCGTGCGCGACCCGGACGTCTTCCTGTTCGACGAGCCGCTCAGCAATCTCGACGCCAAGCTGCGCACCCAGATGCGCACCGAGATCAAGAAGCTGCATGCCAAGGTGAAATCCACGGTCATCTATGTCACGCACGACCAGGTCGAGGCGATGACTCTCGCCGACCGCATCGTCATCATGCGCGACGGCTATATCGAGCAGGTCGGCACGCCGGATGAAGTCTTCCAGCGGCCGGCCACGCGCTTCGTCGCGGGCTTCATCGGCTCGCCGCCGATGAACCTGCAGGAGGCGACCGTTGACGACGGCAAGGTCGTTTTCGCCGGCGGCCAGAGCCTGCCGCTGCCCGGCCGTTTCAAGGCTAGGGTCAGCGCCGGCGACAAGGTGATTTTCGGCCTGCGTCCCGACGACCTCTATCCAGCAGGCCACGGCCTGCATTCGGGTGACGCCGCCGATGTCCATCAGATTGAGCTGCCGGTGACGGTGACGGAGCCGCTCGGCAACGAAACGCTGGTGTTCGCCGAATTCGATCGCCGCGACTGGGTCTCGCGCATGCTGAACCCCAGGCCGTTGAAGGCCGGCGACCGCGTCGCCATGAGCTTCGACCTGTCGCAGGCGCATCTGTTTTCCGCGGAAACCGGCAAATCCTTGAGGAGCTGACGATGGCCAAGATCGAGAAAGTCGAGCTTGCAATGGTCGATCTGGTGCCGAAGGTGAAGCGCACCGACGCGATCCAGAGTTTCGTCAGCCAGGAAACTCCGATCGTCACCATCACCGACGCCGACGGCGCGGTCGGCATGGGCTATTCCTACACGATCGGCACCGGCGGTTCTTCGGTGATGCGGCTTCTGGCCGATCACCTCGCGCCGCGCCTTATCGGTGAGGACGCCGACCGGATCGAGGCCATCTGGCACGATCTCGAATTCGCCACCCACGCCACCACCATCGGCGCCATCACGGCAATCACGCTCGCGGCAATCGACACCGCGCTCTGGGACCTGCGAGCGAGGAAGCAGAACCTGCCGCTCTGGAAACTCGCCGGCGGCGCCAAGGACCGCTGTCCGCTCTACACCACCGAAGGCGGCTGGCTGCACCTCGAGACGGCCGCACTTGTCGAGGATGCCCTGGCCGCCAAGGCGAAAGGCTTCACGGGCTCCAAGGTCAAGATCGGCAAGCCGCACGGTTCGGAGGATTTCGCCCGGCTTTCGGCCGTGCGCAAGGCCGTCGGCGACGGCTACGAGATCATGACCGACTGCAATCAGGGTTTTACCGTCGATGAAGCCATCCGGCGCGCCGAGCGCTTGCGCGATCTCGATCTCGCCTGGATCGAGGAGCCGCTGCCCGCCGACGACATCGACGGCCATGTGCGGCTGTCGAATTCGACCGCGACGCCGGTGGCCGTCGGCGAGTCGCTTTATTCGATCCGCCATTTCCGCGAATATATGCAGAAGGGCGGCTGCAACATCGTCCAGGTCGATGTCGGCCGCATCGGCGGCATCACGCCGTGGCTGAAGGTGGCGCATATGGCGGAGGCCTTCGACATGCCTGTCTGCCCGCATTTCCTGATGGAACTGCATGTCAGCCTGGCCTGCGCGGTGCCGAACGGCAAATATGTCGAGTACATTCCGCAGCTGGATGAGTTGACGGGCAAGAAGATGGTGATCGAAAACGGCCATGCGCTGGCCCCAAGCGAGCCGGGCCTCGGCATCGACTGGGATTTCGATGCGCTCAAGGCGCGCAGCATCGCCGAATTCAACGTGACCATCACCGAACGGAGAAATTGAGATGCAGCGCATGGGCATGGTGCTCGGCCTGAAGCCGGAGAAGGTCGACGAATATGTGCGCCTGCACGCCGCTGTGTGGCCGGACGTGCTCAAGATGATCTCGGCCTGCAACATCAAGAACTACTCGATCTATCTCAAGCGTCCGGAGAACCTGCTGTTCTCCTATTTCGAATATCACGGCACCGATTATGCCGCCGACATGGCCAAGATGGCCGCCGACCCGAAGACCCAGGAATGGTGGGCGGTCTGCATGCCTTGCCAGGAGCCCTTGCCGACCAGGCAGGAGGGCGAATGGTGGGCGATGATGGATGAAGTCTTCCACCATGACTGACGCCTTCGACCCTCGATTGCTGGCGCAATCCTGGCCAGCGCCTGCGAAGCCGCGTCCGATTGTAACCTTCGGCGCCGGCTCGATCGTTGGCGACGCGCACTTGCCGGCCTATCGCAAGGCCGGCTTTCCAGTTGCCGGCCTCTACGATCCCGACCATGCCAAATCCGGAAAACTGGCTGAGAAGTGGGGCGTGACGGCGTTCCGCTCGGTGGGCGAGGCGGCCGCTGTCAAGGACGCGATCTTCGATCTCGCAACGCCGCCCGGCCGGCACGCCGAGGTCCTGAAGGCCCTGCCCGATGGTGCGGTCGCATTGATCCAGAAGCCGATGGGCAACTATCTCGGCGAGGCAACCGAGATCCTCGAAATCTGCCGCGCCAAGAAACTCAAGGCTGCGGTCAATTTCCAACTGCGCTTCGCGCCGATGATGCTGGCGCTGAAGGACGCGATCGCCAAGGGCTGGCTGGGCGAGGTCGTCGACTTCGACGCCTGGCTGGCGCTTGCCACGCCGTGGCAGCTCTGGGAATTCCTGCTCAAGGCGCCGCGCGTCGAGATCGCCATGCATTCGATCCATTACCTCGACCTGATCCGACAGCTCCTCGGCGACCCCAAGGGGGTCCACGCCAAAACGCTCGGCCATCCCAATCACAAGGTCGCGCAGACCCGCACCAGCGCCATCCTCGACTATGGCGACACGGTGCGCTGTGCGCTCTCGATCAACCACGATCACAAATTCGGACGCCGGCACCAGGCCTGCGAGTTCCGCATCTGCGGCACCGAGGGCGCTGCCTATGTCAAGCTCGGACTCAATCTCGACTATCCTCGCGGCGAGCCCGATGTGCTGGAGATCTATCCCAAAGGTGGATCCGACTGGGTCAGCGTGCCGCTCACCGGCGAATGGTTCCCCGACGCCTTTGTCGGGCGCATGGCCAATGTCCAGCGCTTCGCGTCCGGGGAAGACAACGAGCTAGTCAGCTCCGTCGAAGATGCCTGGAATACGATGGCGTTGGTGGAGGCCGCCTATAAATCGAGCGCCGCACCGGCGACGCCGCTCGCGGAAAAGCCGTAGGGACGAGATGGAACAGGTCACCTATTTCGAAGACTATGAGATCGGCTCGTCGCGGCTCACCGGCGGCCGCACGATCACCGAGACGGACTTCGTCGTCCATGCCGGACACACCGGCGATTTCTTCCCGCATCATATGGACGCCGAGTTCATGAAGACGACGCCCTTCGGCCAGCGCATCGCCCATGGCACGCTGGTGTTCTCGGTCGGCGTCGGCCTCACGGCAACCGTCATCAACCCGGTCGCCTTCTCCTATGGCTATGACAGGCTGCGCTTCATCAAGCCGGTGTTCATCGGCGACACGATCCGCACGCGCACGACGATCGCCGCGAAGGAGAACGATCCGAAACGACTGGACTCAGGGCGCGTCATCGAACGCGTCGAGGTCATCAACCAGCGCGACGAAGTCGTACTCGCCGCCGATCACATCTACATCGTCGAGCGGCGTCCCCGACTCGGCTGAACGACGGAGACAAAAACAACATGGCTGATCTGACGGGCAAGGTCGTTGTCGTTACCGCGGCGGCGCAGGGCATCGGTCGGGCAAGCGCGCTTGCCTTCGCCAAGGCCGGCGCAATCGTCCACGCCACCGACATCAACGAGGCGGTTCTGCCCGAGCTCGGCAAGATGCCCGGCGTCAAGACCCGCAAGCTCGACGTGCTGAACGACGAGGCCGTGAGGGCCGCCTTCGCCGAGATCGGCCGCGTCGACGTGCTGTTCAACTGCGCCGGCTTCGTCCATTCCGGTTCGATCCTCGAGATGAAGGACGAGGACCTCGACTTCGCCTTCAATCTCAATGTGCGCGCCATGATCCGCACCATCCGCGCCGTGCTGCCCGGCATGCTGGAGCGCGGCGATGGCGCCATCATTAACATGGCCTCGGTCGCGGGCGCGCCGAAGGGCGTGCCCAACCGCTTCGCCTATGGCGTGACCAAGGCGGCCGTGATCGGCCTGACCAAGTCGATCGCCGCCGATTATGTCGCCAGGGGAATCCGCTGCAACGCGGTCTGCCCCGGCACGGTGGAGAGTCCGTCGCTCGAAAGCCGCATGCGCGCGCAGGGCGACTATGAGGCCGCCCGCGCCGCCTTCATCGCCCGTCAGCCGATGGGAAGGCTGGGCACGGCTGAAGAGATCGCCGATCTCGCCGTCTATCTCGCCGGCGCGACTTACACGACCGGACAGGCCTATAATATCGACGGCGGCTGGTCGATCTGATGAGGCACTGAGCATGACACGCATTACCGATCTTCGCACCTTCGACCTGCGCTTTCCGACGTCGCAAAGCCTCGACGGGTCGGACGCGATGAACCCCGACCCGGACTACTCCGCGGCCTATGTCATCCTCGACACCGACGTCCCGTCGTTGAAGGGCCATGGGCTCACCTTCACCATCGGCCGCGGCAACGAGATCTGCTGCGCGGCGATCGAAGCGCTGCGCCATCTGGTCGTCGGGCTCGACCTCTGCTGGGTCAAGGAGGACCCCGGCCGTTTCTGGCACCACGTGACCGGCGACAGCCAGCTGCGCTGGATCGGCCCGGACAAGGGCGCCATGCATCTTGCGGTCGGCGCGGTCGTCAATGCGGTCTGGGACCTGTGGGCGAAGGAAGCCGGCAAGCCGGTCTGGCGGCTGGTCGCCGGGATGAGCCCGGAAGAGACCGTCAAGATCGTCGACTTCCGCTACCTCACCGATGCGATCACGCCGGTCGAGGCGCTGGAGATCCTGAAGAAGGCCGAAGCCGGCAAGGCCGAGCGTATCGCCACGCTCGAGCGCGAAGGTTATGCCTGCTATACCACCTCGGCCGGCTGGCTCGGCTATCCCGACGACAAGCTGCGGCGGCTCTGCCAGGAAGCGGTCGACCAGGGTTTTGACCACATCAAGCTGAAGGTCGGCCGCGACCGCGCCGACGACATCCGCCGCCTCAGGATCGCCCGCGAGGTGATCGGCCCGGACCGCTACCTGATGATCGACGCGAACCAGGTCTGGGAGGTCGACCAGGCGATCGACTGGCTCACCGACCTCGCCTTCGCCAAGCCCTTCTTCATCGAGGAACCGACCAGCCCGGACGATGTTGCCGGCCATGCGAAAATCCGCAAAGCCGTGGCGCCGATCAAGGTCGCGACCGGCGAGATGTGCCAGAACCGCATCATGTTCAAGCAGTTCATCGCAGGTGGCGCCATCGACGTCGTGCAGATCGATTCCTGCCGCATGGGCGGGCTCAACGAAGTGCTGGCCGTGCTTCTGATCGCGGCCAAGTTCGGCTTGCCGGTCTGGCCGCATGCCGGCGGCGTCGGCCTGTGCGAATATGTCCAGCATCTGTCGATGATCGACTATGTCGCCCTCTCGGGCACCAAGCAGGACCGCGTGATCGAATATGTCGATCACCTGCATGAGCATTTCCTCGATCCCTGTGTCATCGAGAACGCGGCTTACATGCCGCCGACGGCACCAGGCTTCTCGATCGAGATGAAGGCGGATTCCATTGCCGCCTATCGACATCGCGGTTGACTGCGAGTCGTAACGCAGGCGATCAAACCTGCGTTACGACATCGCTTCTGAACCGTTCACCGCGGCGAGCGCCGTGATCCGCGTCAATCAACCTCGACGGCAAGCACCGAGACGCAATCACCGGCCTTGACCAGGCCCGGGAAATGACGCGCGGCCAGCAGGCCCGACATCCTGGCCCTGATCTCCTGCGGCGCGACGCCGGTGCGGCCTGTCGAATGGATGCGCGCCACGACCTGGCCCTCATCCACTTTCTCGCCGAGATCGACCATGGTCTCGATCATGCCGTCCTCCTCGGCGAAGGCAAAGCAATCGCCCGAAGGCATGTCGAGCCAGCGGGTTCTGCCCTTCTCGATCGTACCAGCGACGATGCCGGCGTGGCGAAGCACGTTGAGCACGCCGCGACGGGCGATGCGTACCGTCTCGGCCCGTGATGTGCCGCCGCCGCCAAGCTCGGTGGTGACGAAGACCTTGCCCATCTCCTCCGCCGCCGTGTCATACATGCCGACCGTGTCGATCTCGGTCATGCGCATCGAGAACGGCGCCGAGAAAGCCTCGACAGCGGCGAAGGCCTTCTCTTCCTGCGCCTTGTCGAGCAGCGTGTGCGCGGCGCAGAACGGCACGAAGTCCAGCGTCTTTCCGCCGGAGTGGAAGTCGAACACGATGTCTGCCCGCGGCAGCAATTCGCGCTGGAAATAGTCGGCGATCTTCTCCGTCACCGTACCGTCCGGCCGGCCGGGGAAGCTGCGGTTCATGTTGCCCTTGTCGATCGGCGAGGTGCGGGTGCCGGCTCGGAAGGCCGGATAGTTCATCGCCGGCACGATGATGACCGTGCCGGAGACATCCTTAGGATCGAGCGTGCGGGCGAGTTCGTAGAGCGCCAGCGGTCCCTCATACTCGTCGCCGTGATTGCCGCCGGTGAGCAGCGCCGTCGAGCCCTTGCCGTTGCGGACGACGCAGATCGGGATCATCACCGAGCCCCAGGCGGAATCGTCGCGGCTGTAGGGCAAGCGCAGGAAGCCGTGCTGGACGCCGTCGCGTTCGAAGGCGACGGTCGGCGTGATCGGCGATGGACGCAGAGCTGACATTGCCTCAATCCTTCACGAACAGCTTGCGCGGCACATTGGCCAGGCACTCGACACCGGTCTCGGTGATCAGGATCGACTCGGTGATCTCTAGTCCCATTGTCTCAAGCCAGAGACCCGTCATGAAATGGAAGGTCATGCCGGGCTTGAGCTCGGTGCGGTCGCCGGGGCGCAGGCTCATGGTGCGCTCACCCCAGTCCGGCGGATAGGAGATGCCGATCGGGTAGCCGGTGCGGTTGTCCTTGACGATGCCGTACTTCTTCAGCACTGCGAAGAAGGCATTGGCGATGTCCTCGCAGACGTTGCCCGGCTTCGCGGCGGCAAGGCCCGCCTCCATGCCTTCCAGCGTCGCCTTCTCGGCGTCGAGGAAGGCCTGCGTCGGCTTGCCTAGGAAGACCGTGCGCGACAGCGGGCAATGGTAGCGGTTGTAGCAGCCGGCGATCTCGAAGAACGTGCCCTCGCCCGCCTTCATCGGCTTGTCGTCCCAGGTGAGATGCGGCGCGGAAGCGTCGGCGCCCGACGGTAGCAGCGGCACGATCGCCGGATAGTCGCCGCCGATGCCCTCGACGCCGCGCGTGCCGGCGTCGTAGATCTCGGCGACCAGATCGCATTTGCGCATGCCGACTTCGATCTTGTCGACGATGCGCTGGTGCATCGCCTCGACGATGCGGGCGGCATTGCGCATGTAGTTGATCTCGGTCGGGCTCTTCACGGCGCGCTGCCAGTTCACCAGCGCGGTGGCGTCGACGAAACGGGCGTTGGGCAGGTGCTTCTGCAGCGAGGCGAAGGCGGCCGCCGAGAACCAGTAATTGTCCATCTCGACGCCGATGGTCAGCTTGTCCCAGCCGCGCTCTGCCAGCACGCTCGCGAGGTAGTCCATCGGGTGCCGCTCGGTCGACTGCACATAATGGTCAGCGTAGCCGATGATGTTGTCGTGGGCGAGATAGGCGGTGCGCTTGGCGCCGTTGGCGTCCTGGCCGCGGCCATACCAGACCGGCTCGCCCGAGGGCGGCACGATGACCGCCTGATGCACATAGAAGGACCAGCCGTCATAGCCGGTCAGCCAGGCCATGTTGGAGGGATCGCTGACGATCAGCAGATCGACCCCCTTGGCCTCCATGGCTTTCCGCGTCTTGGCGAGGCGATCGGCAAATTCGCCTCGCGAGAATTTCAAGTTTGGCTGCATCGTTCTTGGTCCTCGTTTGTTGGGCCTCGCGGCCAGGCATCAGCTTTCGAAAACGGTTCCGGCATTGGCTGCCCGCGCGCGGTCGCGGGCCAAAGTGGCGATCGCAGTGTCCTGCACGCCGGTACCGGTGAGGTCGGCGACGGTGATGTCGCCGGCCGAGCGTCGTCCGTGCTTTTTCCCGGCGATGATCTGGCCGAGCTCGGTCACGTCGGCGTCGGCGGCCATCACGCCCGCCTCGATGGCGTGATGGAGCTCGCCGAGGCGCCGCGTCTGTTTCGCGCTGTCGGCGACATAGAGATCGGCCATGCGCAGGATCGCCGGCGCGATCTCGTTTTTGTGCTCGGCATCCGACCCCATGGCGGTGATGTGCTGGCCGGCGGAAACGAAACCGGCCTTGATCAGCGGCTCGGTCGACGGCGTGGTGGTAACGATGATGTCGGCCTCTGCCGCCGCCTTCGCCGCATCCGGCTCGGCGCGCACCATGATGCCCAGCTTCTCGCGTAAGCGAGCGGCGGCCGCCTCGGCCTTCGCTGCGTCACGGGCCCAGATGCGGGCTTCCTCGATCGGCCTGACAAGGCGCAAGGCCTCCAACTGCAGGCCGGCCTGCAAACCGGCGCCGAAGATCGCGGCCACGGTGGAGTCTTCTCGCGACAAGAACCTGGCCGCGACCGCGCCGGCTGCGGCGGTGCGGACATCGGTCAGATAGCCATTGTCGAGCAGCAGCGCTTCGACCACCCCGGTCTTTGCCGAGAGCAGCACCATCATGCCGCCGCCGCTGGGCAGGCCGAGCTTCGGATTGTCGAAGAAGCCGGAGCTGATCTTGATGGCGAAGCCGTCGATGCCGGGCACATAGGCGGACTTCACGTCGACCTCGCCGCGATGCTCGGGAATGTCGAGCCGCAAGATTGGCGGCATTGCCACCGGCAGCGTGGCCAAAGCGCGGAAAGCATTCTCGACACAGGCGACGGCGTCGAGATCGAGCGTCACGATCTTGCGCAGATCCGCTTCGGTGAGGATGGTCATGCGGCTCATGCGATGCGCTCCACGATGGCCCACGCTGCGAAGGAAGGCGCTCCGTCGCACCCCCCTCTGGCCTGCCGGCCATCTCCCCCGCAAGGGGGGAGATCAGCAGCTTTGCCGACGGCACTTGTCCTGCAACGTCGGTGATTGGCGAAAGCGATGGCGACATCCAATCTCCCCCCCTGCGGGGGAGATGTCCGGCAGGACAGAGGGGGGTGGGCGGGAACTAGACGCAGAAGAACTTTCATGCAGCGTGCTCCGTTATGAGTTCGCCGCAGACGATACGGCGATGCAGGCTCATGTCGATGTTGCGGCCGGAGAGGATGAGGACGGTCGGGCCTTTCGCCTTCACCTTTCCGGAAAGCAGCGCGCCGATGCCGACGGCGCCTGCGCCCTCGACGATCTCGCGCTCTTTCTCATAGGCATGGCGGATGCCGGCGGCGATCTCGTCCTCGGAAAGCAGGATGACATCGTCGAGCAGGCTGCGGCACATGGCAAAGGTCAGTTGGTTGTCGAGGCCGATGCCGCCGCCGAGCGAATCCGCCAGCGTCGGCAGTTCCTCGACCTGCACCGGCCGGCCGGCATCGAGGCTCGCCTTCATCGCCGCACCTCGCTCCATCGAGATGCCGAGAACTTTCGTGCTCGGGCTCACACCCTTGACGGCCGCCGCGACGCCCGCGGCCAATCCGCCGCCGGAGAGCGGTACAAGCACGCTTGCTGCGTCCGGGACCTGCTCCATGATCTCCAGCCCGAGCGTGCCCTGCCCGGCGATGATGTCGGGATGGTCGAACGGAGGCAGCATAATCAGCCCCTCCTTCGCGACCAGCCGGTCGACTTCCTGCTGGGCATCATCTTGGCTGTTGCCGACGATGCGGATATCCGCGCCCAGACGGCGGATGGCGTCGAGCTTGTTTTCGGGCACCAGTTTCGACATGCAGATCACTGCGCGCATGCCTTCGAGCCTGGCGGCATGCGCAAGCGCGCGGCCGTGATTGCCGGTCGACGCCGCGACGACGCCGCGCGATCTTTGCTGCGGGCTCAACGCGGCGATGGCGTTGGACGCGCCGCGCAGCTTGAACGCGCCGGTGGTCTGGTGATGCTCCAGCTTGAGGTGGACGGGATGGCCCGCGCGATCCGACAGGCTTTGCGACAAGACGGTTGGCGTCCGCTCAATCTTGTTGGCGATACGCTCGCGGGCGGTGCGTATGTCCGCGAGGGCGATGGCGCGCGTCATCGGGCGACCCCCTCTGGCCTGCCGGCCATCTCCCCCTCAAGGGGGGAGATCACCAGCTTCGACGCTGTCTCTCTTCTTGCAACGTCGATGATTGGCGAAAGCGTAACAGCAGCCAATCCCCCCCCTTGAGGGGGAGATGGCCGGCAGGCCAGAGGGGGTCGCTCTTGTAAGCAGGACATAATTTTACTGTCCAAGCGGCTTCGTCATCAGCCGGCCGAACTCCGGCCGTGGTGTGTCGTCGCCGCAGAGTCGCAGGCAATTCCAGGCGCTGGCCTGGTTACTGGTGACGACCGGGCGGCCGATCGCCTCCTCCATGCCTGGAACGGCAAGCGCCGCGCGTAGCGCCGTGCACGAAACGAACAGCGCATCGGCCCGTGCATGGGTGACTTTGCGCGCCAGATCAACGAGAGCGCCCGGCTTGATGCGCGCCATCTCGCGGTCGTCCTCGAAGCCGAGACAGGTGAAGCTCTCGATGTCGAAGCCGTGCGCGGCGAAATAGGTCGCCATCGGCCGGCTGGTCTCGATGGTGTAAGGGGTCAGAATGCTGATGCGCTTCACCCCGAAGGCATTCAGGCCGCGCACGCCGGCCATGGGTGGCGTGACCACGGGAACGTTCGGTTTGGCCGCCTGGATCGCGGCTTCGATCTCGGCGTCGCCGATCACCACGGAGGCCGAGGTGCAGGAGTAGCAGACGGCGTCGAGTGGCTCGTCCGGCAGGATGAGCGCCGCGCCCGCCGAAAGCTGCGGCTGCATCTTGCGCAAATTCCCCGGCGTCGTCGGATTGGCATAGGGAATGCGCGCGACATAGACGCCGATCCGCTCGCTCGCCACCATGCGGCGGAAGTCGATCTCGCTGGTATGGTCGGTGGCAAGGGCGATCAGGCCGACGCGTTTTTCCAGCGGACGCGCATCGAGGGCGGGCCGGCTCGGCGCCAGCCGGATTTCGGGCAACGGTTTCATGACTTTCATCTTTCGATCCTGCCGTAGCGGTGCTCCAGCCAGCGCAAGAGTACGACGGAGCAGATGCTGATGACGAGGAAGAAGGCGCCAACCAGCGTCATCGGTTCGATGTAGCGATAGTAGCTGTTGGCGACGCTCTTGGCCTGGTTCATCAGCTCGAGCACAGTGATCGCCGAAAGCAGCGGCGTCTCCTTGAACATGGCGATGAAATAGTTGGCCAGGGCCGGGATCATCGGCGGGATCGCCTGCGGCAGGATGACATGCGTCCAGGTGTGGTGGCCGCTCAGATTGCAGGCCTTGGCGGCCTCCCACTGGCCGCGCGGCACATTGTCGATGCCGGCGCGATAGACCTCGGCGGTATAGGTGCCGTAGTGCAGACCGAGCCCGATGACGCCCGCCACCAGCGGCGGCAAGAGGATGCCGATGTCGGGCAGCACGTAGAAGATGAAGTAAAGCTGCACCAGGAGCGGCGTGCCGCGGATGAATTCGGCGAACCAGCCGACGCTGCGCGACACCGCCCGGTTCGGCGAGCGCCGCGCCAGCGCTATCGCCAGGCCGACGATCGCCGCCAGGACCGAGCCGAGCACCGTCGCCAGGATCGTGATCTTCACGCCCTGGATCAGCGTCGGCATGATCTCCCGGACAAAATTCCAATCCCATTCCATCAGACACGCACTCCGTCGAGGCCGCGCGCCATGCGGCGCTCCAGCGAGCGCACGCCCCAGGAGATGATCAGCGCAAGCACGAAATAGATGACGAGGACGGAAACGAAAGGCATCAGCGTGCTGCCAGTCTGCGAGCGCACCACCTGCGCCTGGAAGGTGAGGTCGGCGAGCGAGATCAGCGACACGACCGACGTCGCCTTGAGCAGTTCGATCGCGTTGTTGCCGAAGGTCGGCAGCATGATGAGCAGCGCCTGCGGCAGGATGACGTGGCGCATGCCTTGCCAACGGCCGAGATTGAGCGCCGTGCAGGCCTCGTACTGCTCGCGGCCGATCGACAGGATGGCGCCGCGCACCACTTCCGCCGCATAGGCGCCGACATTCAAGCCCAGCGCCAGCACGCCAGCCTGCAAGGGCGTCAGCGACAAGCCGGCGAAGGGCAGCACGAAATAGGCCCAGAACAGTTGCACGAAGATCGAGGTGCCGCGGAAGAACTCGATGTAGACCGTGGCCAAGGCGCGCACGATGAAGAAACGCGACACGCGGCCCATGCCGGCGAGGAAGGCCATGACGAGCGCGAGCACCGATCCCATCAGCGTCAGCTCGATGGTGACAAGCGCTCCCTGCAATATCAGGTCGAGATAGCCGGACCACTGGGTCATTGGGTTTCAAAATTCCAATCGTTTGCTGTTATGCGAGACAGCCGCGACAGCCTCTTCTCCCCGTTCACGGGGAGAAGAGGCTGTCCACCCTCCGAAGCTGCAGCGTAGCTGCTGCGAAGGGCGGGCAGGCAGATGAGGGCAGCGCGAACGCTGAAATGCTGGCGCCGCCCCTCATCCGGCCCTTCGGGCCACCTTCTCCCCGTGAACGGGGAGAAGGAAAAGTCGCGCCTACTTCGCCGCGCAGAGCTTCTCGCGCGTCGTCGACATCGCCGCCTTGGCCGAGAAGCCGTAGGGCTCGATGATCTTGGCGAACTCGCCGGACTTCTTCATCTTGGCGAGCTCGACGTCATAGGCATCGCGCAGCGCCTCGTCGCCCTTCTTGAAGGCGGCGCCGTCGCAATAGACCGGCGCGCCCTGCACCGGCGCGATCACTTCGAGGTTCGGATCGTTGGCCTTCTTGATCAGGTCGTTGATCGACAGGACGGGGAGCGAATAGGCGTCGATGCGGCCGTCCTGCACCATCTTCAGGCCGCTCTGGCCGTCCGGCACGACGATGACGCGGTCGCGCGGCACGCCGGCGGTGAGCGCCAGCTTCTCCTCGGTGCCGCCGCCAGGTGCGCCGACGGTGGCGGACGTGTCCTTGGCGATGTCCTCATAGCTCTTGAAGCCCTTCGGATTACCCTTCTTCACCAGCATCGCCTCGGCATCGCAAAGCACCGGCTCGGAATAGGCGACTGCCGCGCAGCGCTCCGGCTTCATGAACAGACCGGCGGTGACGACGTCGAAGCGCCCGGCCTGCAGGCCGGGGATCATGGCGCCATATTCGGAGATGGAGGCAACGATATCGTTGACGCCGAGGCGCTTGAAAATCTCGCGCGCCACGTCGGGCGCGGCGCCCGAGACCTTGCCGTCGGCGGCCACCGCCGTGTAGGGCGGCTCATTGGCGATGGCGACGCGGGCGAAGCCTTGCCCCTTGAGCTCCTCCAGCTTGGCGTCGTCGGCCGAACGCGCACCAGAGGCGACCAGCACCGCGGCCACTGCGAGGCCGGCGACGCCAGCCAGAATGCCAAGTTTCTTCATCGTTCCCAACTCCTTATCTCTCTTCTTGGTTTGCTCGGTTCGGGACAGCGTTCTCGCCGCCCGTTTCTGGTCTTCGGGACGGCTTCACCGCCCCTGGGGCATTGCGGTCAGACGCGGTGTCCGGCCGCGATGATCTTCTTCAGGAAGCCCTGCGTGCGTTCCTGCTTGGGATGGCGGAAAATCTCGTCGGGCTTGCCTTCCTCGACGATCCTGCCGCGGTCGAAGAACAGCACCCGGTCGGCGAAGTCGTGGGCGAAGCCCATCTCGTGGGTGACCAAAAGCATCGTCATGTCGGTCTCGGCGGCGAGCTTGCGCATAACGTTGAGCACCTCCTCGACCAGTTCGGGATCGAGCGCCGAGGTGACCTCGTCGAACAGCATGATCTTGGGCGACAGCGCCAGCGCCCTGGCGATCGCGACGCGCTGCTTCTGGCCGCCGGAAAGCTGCGCCGGCATCGCCTTGGCCTTGTCGGCCAGGCCGACCATGTCGAGCAGTTCCATCGCCCGCTTTTCGGCGGCGACGCGCGCGACGCCCTTGGTCAGCATCGGCGCCAGCGTCACGTTGTCTATGACGCATTTGTGCGGGAACAGATTGAAGAGCTGGAAGACCATGCCGATCTTCTGGCGCATCTTGGCCAGGTGCCGCTCGTCGGCCGGCAGCAGCTGCCCGTTGCGCTCCATGTGATAGAGCTGCTCGCCGTCGATCTGGATGTGGCCGCCGTCGATCTTCTCCAGCGTCATCAGGATGCGCAGGATCGTCGTCTTGCCCGATCCGGACGGACCGATCAGCGCCAGCTTCTCGCCCGGCATGACCTGCATCGACAGGCCGTCCAGCACCTTGAAGGTACCGAAGCTCTTCGAAATGGCGTCGACCTTGATAATGGGCGCGGGCAACAGATTTCCCCGTTCTGGAGCAGCCTATGCCCTTAACGATGCGAAACACTCCAAATCATGTCAATTAGGAAAATAATATCATGACAATATTTCGGGCGTCGCACAATTTCAGGGCAATCTGCGCTCCGCTTATGCATCAGATGGCGAGCAGGAGATGCTCCGGATCGCCGAGCAGGAGCTTGGCGACAACGCTCAAGCCCGCGCGCAGTTCCCCCTCGGTGGTCGATCCGAGCGAGATACGCACGGCCGGATGCCAGGGCGTGTCGGCGATGCGGAAAGACGTGCCCGGCGCGATCGCCACGCCACGCAGGCGCGCCTGCGCGACAAAGCTCTCCTCGGCCCGGTCGCCGGGCAGCTCCAGCCAAAGATGCAGCCCGTCGCGATGGCTGCGATAATCGACGCCCGAGAGCACTTCCGCCGCGATCTCCTGCCGTCGCCTGAGCGCCCCGCGCTGCCACTTGACCAGCTCCATCGCCGTGCCGTCGCTCACCCAGCGCGTCGCAATCTCCGCCACCATCGGCGTCGCCATCCAGTTCGAGACGAGGTGGCGGTTGGCGACGGCAGCGACGTAGCGGTCCGGCACGGCGAGATAACCGATGCGCAAACCCGGCACGACGATCTTGGTGAATGAGGTGACGTAGAGCGTTCGCTCGGGCGCGAAAGCAGCGACAGCGGGAGGCCGGCCTTCGACCAGAGGCCCAAGCACATCGTTTTCGATGATGGCGATATCGTGCTTGCGCGCGACGGCCGCGATCTGCTCGCGGCGGGCGGCGTCCATCAAGGTGGCCGTCGGGTTGATGACCGAAGGCTGGACGAAGACGGCGCGGATGTCCGACAGACGGCAGGCCTCGTCGAGCGCCTCGGGAATGAGCCCATTGCCGTCGATCGGCAGGCCTTCGAGGTTGAAGCCGAGATAGCGGGCAAGCGGCACCAGCGTGTGGTGGCCGATCGCCTCGGTGGCGACGGTCGAGCCGGGTGGCGCCACACTCATCAGCGCCACCGTCATGCCGGCCGTGGCGCCATTGGTGAGGCAGATATTCTGCGGCGACGCTTCGAGGCCGCAGAGCTTCAGCCACTCGACGGCCACCGCGCGATGGCGCGGGAACACCATGTTCGGCCGGAACGACAGCGCCGAGCTCGACGGCAGGTTCTCGGAGAGCCACCCCAGTGCCTGCTTCAGCTTCTCCAGATGCATCGGCTCGCAGACCGGCTTCAGGATGGAAAGATCGATGACCTCGCCCAACCGTTCTGGGAGGTAGGGCGGATCCGGCTCGCGGCGCTGCGTCTGCACGAAGCTGCCGCGTCCGATCTCGCCGGAGATCAGGCCGCGGCGAATCAGCTCCTCATAGGCGCGGCTGACGGTCTGCACGGAAAGTTTCAGGTCATCCGCAAGGCGTCGGTGCGTCGGCAGCCGAGCGCCATTGGCGAGCCGCCCGTCATGGATCGCGCGCGCGAACTGGTCGGCCAGCGAAAGGTAGGCCGGCCGGCGGATGAGAGCGGGATCTGGCTGCCATAATGTCATGACTTATTAGAGATCGAAATCAGTGCAATTGACAATCGAAATAATGCATCGTCATGGTGTCTTGGACAGAAAACGGAGCCGGCATGGCGGCAGCGAAACTCGACCCGATCGACCTCAAGATCCTGGACGCCATCCAGCGCGACGGGCGCATCACCAAGCTGGCGCTGGCCGAGAAGGTCGGCCTCTCGCCGACGCCCTGCTGGATGCGGCTGCGCAAGCTGGAGAAGGCCGGCATCGTTTCCGGCTATCACGCCTCGATCGCCATGCGCGCGATCGCGCCAGTGGCGACGGTGCTGATGGAAGTGACGCTTGCGAGCCACCGCCAAGCCGATTTCGACCGTTTCGAGCGGGTCATCCGCGACATCCCCGAGATCGTCGCCTGCTGGTCGGTCGGCGGCGGCGTCGATTATGTGCTGAAAGTGATGGCGCGCGACATCGACGCCTATCAACGACTCGTCGACGCTCTGCTGGAACGCGAGATCGGCATCGACCGTTACTTCACCTACATCGTCACCAAGACGGTGAAGGAGGAGACGGTGTTGCCGGTCGCCGACCTGCTGCCGGGGCAAGCGTGAGCCCCCTATCCGGCCGCTACGCGGCGACCTCCTCTCCCCTCGGAGAGAGGTCGGATTGCCCCCAGTTGCCCTTCGCAATTCGGTCGGCAATCCGGGTGAGGGGGACTCCGCCTCAGTTGCAGCGTACGTCTGAGGCTAGGAGAGAGATCGTCCTGCCCTGCCTCCGAATAGAGACAATCTCTCTACAAGCGGCTGCCGAAACAGCCTCTCTGTCTCAGTCGCGCGGCTAGTCTCTCCACATCGCATAGGCACCGGGAGATATCGATGTCAGCGCATTTTGCACGCCCGCACCGCCACGAAGCACTGGACCGCCTGACCGATCGCCGTCTGCTGCGCGATCTCGGCTATGTCGGCGGCCACTGGACGGCTGGCCATTCGGCCGCGAGCTTCGAGGTCACCGATCCCGCCACCGGTTCCACCGTGGCCTTCGTCGCCGCGCTCGATGCCGGTCAGACGATCGACGCGATCGACGCGGCGTCCCGCGCCCTGCCCGCCTGGCGCTCTGCCCTGCCGCAGGAGCGCTCCAGGATTTTGCGAAAATGGTTCGAGCTGATGATCGCCGCCAAGGACGACCTTGCGCTGCTGATGACGTTGGAACAGGGCAAGCCGCTCAAGGAATCGCTTGGCGAGATCGACTACGCCGCCTCCTTTGTCGAGTGGTATGCCGAGGAAGCGAAACGCCTCAATGCCGAAAGCGTCAGCAGCCATCTGCCCAACGCCGAGATGACGGTGCGCCGCGAGCCGCTCGGCGTGGTCGGTGTCGTCACCCCATGGAACTTTCCGTCGGCCATGCTCACCCGCAAGGCCGCGGCGGCGCTTGCCGCCGGCTGCACCGTGGTGGCGCATCCGTCCTCCGAGACGCCGCTGTCGGCGCTGGCATTAGCCGAACTTGGCGAGCGCGCCGGACTGCCGGCCGGCGTCTTCAATGTCGTCACCGGCGATGCCCGCACGATCGTCGGCGCGATGTGCGCCGATGCCAGGGTTCGCGCCATGAGCTTCACCGGCTCGACCGAAGTCGGCAGGCTGATCGCCGCGCAGAGCGCGCCGACCATGAAGCGGCTGGTGATGGAGCTCGGCGGCCACGCGCCGCTGATCGTCTTCGACGACGCCGATATCGACAAGGCGGTGACGATCGCGATCGACGCGAAATTCGCCACCTCCGGCCAGGATTGCCTGGCCGCCAACCGCGTCTATGTGCAGCACCAAATCTACGACCGCTTCTGCGCCGCCTTCGCCCGTCGCATCGAGCGTCTGCGCACCGGCAACGGGCTTTCCGCCGATGCCGATATCGGGCCGCTGATGCATGAGCGCGCCGTCAAGAAGGTGGAGGAGCAGGTCGCCGACGCGCTGGCTCGCGGCGCGCGCTGCCTGTCCGGCGGCAAGCGCCATGCGGCCGGGCCGCTGTTCTACCAGCCGACACTGCTCGTCGATTTGCCGGACGACGCGCTGATCATGCATGAGGAAACCTTCGGTCCTGTCGCCGCCGTGACGCCGTTCGACGACGAAGCCGAGGTTGTCGCCCGCGCCAATGCCACCGAATATGGCCTCGTCGCCTATGTCGTGACCGAGAACGGCGCGCGGCAGGCGCGCATGGGTCGCGCGCTGGAATACGGCATGGTCGCGATCAATCGGGTCAAGATCACCGGCGCGCCGATCCCGTTCGGCGGCGTCAAACAGTCCGGCATCGGCCGCGAAGGCTCGCGCCACGGCCTCGAGGCCTTCACCGATCTGAAATACCTTTGCCTGGACGTCGCCTAAGCGCGCCCTACAGGAACCCAACAAGGAGAAAAACATGCTCGAACGGTCCAACGAACTCGCCGCCTGGGATCGCGACCACTTCTTCCATCCCTCGACGCATATGGGCACGCATGCGCGCGGTGAATCGCCGGCACGCATCATGGCCGGCGGCGAAGGCGTCACCGTCTGGGACGACACCGGCAGGAAGAGCATCGACGCCTTCGCCGGCCTCTATTGCGTCAATGTCGGCTATGGCCGCCAGAAGATCGCCGATGCGATCGCCACCCAGGCGAAGAACCTCGCCTACTACCACGCCTATGTCGGCCACGGCACCGAGGCGTCGATCACGCTCGCCAAGATGATCATCGACCGCGCGCCGAAGGGCATGTCGAGGGTCTATTTCGGCCTCTCCGGCTCCGACGCCAACGAGACCAACATCAAGCTGATCTGGTACTACAACAACGTCCTGGGACGGCCGGAGAAGAAGAAGATCATCTCGCGCTGGCGCGGCTATCACGGCTCGGGCGTGATGACGGGTTCGCTGACCGGGCTCGAACTGTTCCACAACGCCTTCGACCTGCCGCGCGCGCCGATCATGCACACCGAGGCGCCCTACTATTTCCGCCGTGCCGACCGCTCGATGAGCGAGGAGCAGTTCTCGCAATATTGCGCCGACAAGCTCGAGGAAATGATCCTCGCCGAAGGCCCGGATACGGTGGCGGCCTTCATCGGCGAGCCGATCCTCGGCACCGGCGGCATCGTGCCGCCGCCGGCCGGCTATTGGGCAAAGATCCAGGCCGTGCTGAACAAGTACGACGTGCTGCTCGTCGCCGATGAGGTGGTGACCGGCTTCGGCCGTCTCGGCACGATGTTCGGCTCCGACCACTACGGCATCAAGCCCGACCTGATCACCATCGCCAAGGGCCTGACCTCCGCCTACGCGCCGCTTTCCGGCGTCATCGTCTCCGACAAGGTCTGGCAGGTGCTGGTCAAGGGCTCCGACAAGCTGGGTTCCCTCGGCCATGGCTGGACTTATTCTGCGCACCCGATCTGCGTTGCCGCGGGCGTCGCCAATCTCGAGCTGATCGACGAGATGGACCTGGTGAGGAACGCCGGCGAGACCGGCGCCTATTTCCGTACCGAGCTCGCCAAGGCCGTCGGCGGCCACAGGCATGTCGGCGAGGTTCGCGGCGACGGCATGCTGGCGGCGGTCGAGTTCGTGAAGGACCGCGACGACCGCGTCTTCTTCGATCCGGCGCTGAAGGTCGGTCCGCAGATCGCCACGGCGCTGGCAGCCAGCGGCGTCATCGGCCGCGCCATGCCGCAGGGCGACATCCTCGGCTTCGCGCCGCCGCTCTGCCTGACGCGCGAGGAGGCCGACATTGTGGTGGCGAAGACCGCCGACGCCGTGAACAGCGTGCTCTCGGCTCTCTGATTTTCGACCCTTGGCGCTGCCCCTCATCCGCCTGCCGGCACCTTCTCCCCGTGAAAGACGGGGAGAAGGGACAAGCTCCAGCGCTGGCGATCCGCCTCTCCCCGTTCTTCACGGGGAGAGGGTATGGGTGAGGGGCAGCGCTGACCTGCACAGTTGGAAGTAACATCCATGAAGTCCCATCCCACCATTCCAGCAACCATGGCCGCCGTGCAGCTCACCGGCCATGGCGGCATGGAGAAGCTCGTCTACCGCACCGACGTGAAGGTGCCCTCGCCGGCTGCCGGCGAGGTGCTGGTCAAGGTCAGTGCCTGCGGCATGAACAACACCGACGTCTGGGTCCGCCAGGGCGCCTATGGCACCGAGGAAGATGCGGCCGCGGTGTCGACCTGGCGCCGGCAGGGCAACACGCTGACCTTCCCGCGCATCCAGGGCACCGACACGGTTGGAACGATCGTCGCTGTCGGTGACGGTGTGTCCGCCGAGCGCATCGGCGAGCGGGTGATGGTCGACTTCTCCATCTACAACCGCGACGACGATTCGCTGGCCGACATCGACTATATGGGCCATGGCCGCGACGGCGGTTATGCCGAATACCAGGCGCTGCCGGCCGAGAACGCGCATGTCGTCGACACCGACTTGAGCGATGTCGAGCTGGCCACCTTCTGCTGTGCTTATCTCACCGGCGAGCAGATGCTGGAGCGCGCGGGCTTGAGAGCCGGCGAGCGCGTGCTGGTCACGGGCGCCTCCGGCGGCGTCGGCTCCGGCATTGTCCAGTTGGCACGGGCGCGCGGCGCCATTCCCTATGCCATCGCCGGCAAGGGCAAGGAGCAGGCCGTGCTCGACATCGGCGCCGAAAAGGTGATCACGCGCGGCGTGGCCGACCTGCCGGCCGCCGTCAACGAGGCGACCGGCGGCCAGCCCATCGACGTGGTCGCCGATCTTGTCGGCGGCGCCATCTTCAACGATCTGTTGCGCATTCTCAGACCCGAAGGCCGCTACACCACCGCCGGCGCCATCGCGGGACCGGTGGTGCAGCTCGATCTACGCACCATGTATCTGAAGCAGTTGCAGCTTCACGGCTCGAGCCAGGGCACGCGGGCGGATTTCCGCCGCATCGTCCGCTACATCGAGGAAAAGAAGATCAAGCCGCTGGTCGGCGGCGTTTACAAACTGTCGGACTTCCACCGCGCCCAGACAGACTTCATGGCCAAGGACTTCGTCGGCAAGCTGGTGGTGGTGCCGGACGCAGTGGCGGATACGGCCGAGGGCTGACCTTCGTGGTCAGCCCTTGCGCTCCTGCAGGATGTTGCCGCCATCCACGACGAGAACCGCGCCGTTGACGTAGCTTGCCCCGTCTGAGGCCAGGAACAGGACCGCGGCGGCGACTTCTTGCGGTGTGCCGGCGCGTCCAAGCGGCGTTTGTTGCGCGGCGACGAGCTCTTCCGGCGTCGAGGCGCCGGTGGCGATCCAGCCCGGCGCCACGGCGTTGACGGTGACGCCGCTGCGGCCGACCTCCAGCGCAAGCGCGTGGGTGAGGCCGACCATGCCCGCCTTGGCGGCCGAGTAGGCGGCATCGCCTTCATTGGAGACGTAAGGTCCGGTGACCGAGGCCATGTTGACCACGCGTCCATGGCGGCGCTGAACCATGCCGGCCAGGAATCCGCGCGTGCTAAGAAACGCGGTCTTCAAGCTGACATCGATGCCCCGGTCCCAGTCGCTTTCGCTGAGGTCGAGAAATCGCCGCTGCAGCGCCGGCTGGGCCACCGTGCCCATCCCGGCATTGTTGACGAGGATATCGACCTCGCAGACCTCCGAGCATAGCCGCTCGACATTCGCCGCGCGCGTCAGGTCGGCCACGACCGCACGAACGTCGAGCCCGTCGGCCCGCAGCTCCTCGGCGCGTTGCTCGACACGTTGCGACGAAGCGGTGATCGCGACGGCAAGCCCGGCTTCGCCAAGAGCGCGCGCGACGGCGACGCCGATGCCGTCGGCGGCGCCCGCGCCGGTCACCAGCGCCGTGCGGGATTTGCGAAACACGACCATGAACCCTCCAGGCGACGAAGCCGATGCCCCTGCCACTCAGTATCCGGCGCTGACGCCGAAATCGATCGGAAGCACCGCTCCGGTGATCGGCGCCGCGCCAGGCTGGCAAAGATAGTGGATGAAGGAAGCGATCTCTTCCACGGTGATGAAGCGAGCTCTTTCCCATTGCGGGTAGTGCCCCAGAAGCTTCCGCTTGTAACCGTCCGGGTCATTTCCGCCATAGGTCCTCGCCTGATACTCGATCATCGGCGTCGCCGTGTCGCCGGGACAGACGGCGTTGACCCTGATGCCGTGCGGGGCAAGTTCCAGCGCGAGAGCCTTGGTCAAAAGCACCAGCCCGCCCTTGGAGGCGCAATAGACCGCCGCGCCGTTATTGCCGACGATGCCGGCGTCGGACGCAATGTTGATGACGACGCCTTGCGCCGCCGACAGATGCGGAATGGCGGCCGAGATCAGGAAGAACGCGCCCTTGAGGTTGACGTCCAGCACCAAGTCCCATTGCGCTTCCTGGACGTCGCTGGCCGGCCCCTCCAGCCAGACGCCAGCGGCGTTCACGAGAATGTCCAGGCCACCTCCCCACTCACGGGCTTTGTCCACCGCTTCGCGGCAGGCAGCAACGGAGCGGATGTCGAGCGGCAAGCCGATCGCTTTCGCGCCTGTCGCGGTAATCCTTGCCACGGCCTCGTCGAGTTTGAGGCCAGGAAGGTCGGCGAGCGCGATCCGCTCGCCGTCTGCCGCGAGGCGAAGTCCGGTCGCGAAACCCATCCCTCCGGCGCCGCCCGCGATCAGGACCGTCCTGCCAGCCATTCGATAACCTCCACGAAACGCCGCCGCGAGCACATGCCAACCATGTCCGGAAGTCATGCCGCATGCACCACGCCGGACAAACAATGATCCCAACAGGCAATGATCCCAACAGGTCTGGTCCTTCGGCCCTGGATCACCCCAGTTCCAGCGTTGTGATGCCGAAAACCTTCGTCGGTGCGTTGCCAGGCTTGCCGCCCTTGTACATGCGGGTCGTGGTGAAGCCCGCAACCATGCCGGCAGCCTGAAGCATGGCGGTGAATCCGAACTGGGTGGCCGGCACGTCGATATGCAGCGCTTCGCCCGCCGCTTTGCCCGCCAGTTCCGCCACCAACGCCAGGGCTATGTCCATGTCGTCGGCGAACAGCGGCCCGACCTTGAATCCCTCCCGGCATCTCCGCGCCACGCCAAAGCCGGCAATGCCGGCCGAACCTGCGGACATGAGCGCAATCCGAGGCGGCTGCAGCCATTCCCGCAGGAAGGCCTCTCGTGGCGCCGGGAAGCACTGGCGGTCGTAAGCCAGGATCCCGGCTGTGCTCGCGGCCATCACGGGCAGGATGTCGCTGCGCCCGGCCAGTCCGACCGGACGACCGCTGAAGCGGACGGTCTGATAGGCGGGCGCGAACCCCTTGCGCTGGTAGTTGGCCCGTTGCTCGGCCACGCCGTCGAGGCCGATGATACGGTCGCCGAGCCGTTCCATGCCGGCATCCCATACCGCCTTGCCATGGCCTTCGCCGCGCCGGTCGGGCCGGCAGATGTAAAGGCCGATGAAGCCGAAGCCCGAGCCGTAGGCGACGGCCGAAATGCCGGCCACCATCTCGCCGCCGGCAAAGGCGCCGATGAACCCTTCCGGATCGGCCGCGCGCAGCGCGGCGGCGTCGTCGATGCCTGGATTCCAGCCCTCCCCCGCCGCCCAGTCGACGAGCGTTTCCACCTCGCCGGCGGTCAGCGTCCTTATCGTTCTCGGCATCGTTTCACTCGGCGGCCTGAGGCGATGGATTCAAGCCGCCACGATAAGATGCGGCCCGCAAGTTGCAAAGGCCGGCGTCGTCCGCCCGCGCCGCGAAGATGGAGCCGGCCTGCTCACTTACACGAGACATCCGAGGCACGACTGCTGGCCAACAATTACCGGGGAGGGGTTTTCCAAATCGATGCAAGGGGTTGGCAAAGAAATCGCCGAGCGGTCATTCGTTGTTCCAATCGGCAACTGGACACAACCGGCGAAGGCTATAAATCTTCATTTGCAGTTGCTTGGAATCGAATGGAGTGCCGCAGGAAATGCCGCTGAGCGCCGAAGAGATCGCCAGTCATCCTGCAGCTCTCCGCAGTGTGCAGGAGCAGTCGCGCGCGCTCATCCATGTCTACGAGACCAGCCCGCGCCTTGCCGCCGTCTTTGCCACCCAGCAGCGCTGGCTGCTCGGCCATGTCGGGCTCGCCTTGCATTTCAGGCGCGACCCCGACGACCGCCGCACCGAGATGACAGTGGCGCGTTTCATCGAGGCCGTGCGCCGCAATTCGGTCGCCAGCCGCAACACCGCCGAGGCGTTCGTCAAGGAAATGCTGCACTACAACATCGCCGAATATGTTTCGACCAGAGGTGATGGCCGTGCCCACCCCTTGCGGGTGACCGCGGCCACCATTGAAACCTTCACCGCCTGGATTCACGCCCATTTGAGGACGCTCGATCGAATCGATGGCGGAACCCGGCTGGCAACCTTCCTCGAGCAGCCCGATGTGCTGGCAAAGCTGCAGCCGTTGATCTGCGACGGCTTGCTGGCATCCGGTCCGGTGCGGGAGCCCGAGCAAACCTTCTCGTTGTTTATCTGGCTGAACAACGGCGGCATCGTCATGGACTGGCTGATGGCGGGCATCGATCCGGACGACGCCAGTCTCGACAGGATACCGACCAGCGTCATTTCGATCGGCGAATTCGCGCATTGGCTGAAGCTGTCGCGCACCCATCTGGCGCGCAAGCTCCATGATGCCGAAGCGCTTGGCAGCATCGGCTGGGTCGGTCAGCGCGGACATTCCGTCATGTGGGTCTCGCGACAGTTCTTCGAGGAATACATGGCCGTGCAGGCAGCCAAGCTCGCAATCGTCGACGCGGCTTTCGACGCCTGTTTTCCCGCGGCTGGCGAAATGGGGGCGCCTATCCGGCCTTGAGGATCGCCGAGAAGCGCGGGTCGAAAGCCCTGCTGATCGGCTCGGCCGCGGCGCCCACCGCAATCGCCCAGGGATCGGTGATGCCGAGCTGCAGGCGCGGCAATCGCCGCTCGGGGCGGTCGGCGATGGACGGCAGCAGCGGATGCATGGCCTGCAGGAGGCGCCGGGCCAAAGGCTCGGGCGCACCGCTGGTGAGGATCACGGTCTGCGGATCGAAGATCGTTTCGATGAGATGCACGCTCCAGCGCAGATCGGATGCAGCACCCTCGATCCAGCCCAGGACCTTGGGATCATCCGCAGCAGCCAAGGCCGCCAATCTTGCGTAGAGATTGGCATCGGCGGGATCGAGGCCGAGATGCTGGTAGAGCGAAGCAAGCGAGGCACGGTGCTCGAGTGGCGTCGCGCCGGGGCCGGCCGGCGACAAAAGCGCCCTGCCGATCTCGCCGGCATTGCCGTTGCCGCCATTGTAGAGCTCGCCATTCAGGATCAGCCCCGCGGCGATGCCATAGCCGACATAGAGGCAGACCGCGTGATCGACACCGTGCGCGGCGCCGACGATGCGCTCCGCCGTGGCGCAGGCGGCGGCATCGTTCTGCAGTCCGACATTCAGTCCGGTGCCTGCCGCAAGCGTCTCCAGCAGTGGGTACTGCTGCCAGGCAGGCATCATCCATTTGTCGTCGGATTCTTTCAGGCCGAACGGCCCCGGCATGGCGACGCCGAGACCGACCAGCCGCCGTTCGAACTGCTCGGTGATGCCGGCCAGTTCGCGCCTGACACGTGCGATGAGAGCGAGGATGGTCTGGACACCCGGCGACGGCTCGTCGAGCGGCAAGTTGGCCTCGGCACGCACTATCACGCTGCCGACCAGATCGACCACCACCACGCGTGTCAGGTGGCGGTCGATCTGCAGGCCGATGGCGAAAGCGCCTTCGGGCACCAGCCTGTAGGGCGTGAAGGGCTGCCCCCTGCCCTTGCGCACCGTGTCCAGCGCCACGACCAGGCCGTCGCGTTCGAGATCCTCGACGATGTTCGAAACCGCCTGCTTGGTGAGTTGGGTCGCCCGCGCCAGGTCGGCGCGCGAAAGCGCGCCGTTGAGCCGCAGCGCCTCGATCATGACGCGGCGGTTGTGCGCGCTGGTCCCTTCCTGGTTGGTGCCGCTCTTGGCGCGGATCGGGCTGATGTCGTGCACCTGCGTTTCCCCCTTGACTCCATTAAAGGATTGCATGACTAATTAAGTCAAGCGAATTGACTTAATGGTGAAGACCGGTACGGTTTCGAGAAAAAGACGGCAAGGCGCCGAGCCCTCGCCGCCCCACCGTCCCGGCAGATCCGGTCACACGCGATAGCATTCGGAGAAGCGGCGCGCGCCGCCACCCGCAAATGTCGAAATGGGAGAAAAAAGATGCTGAAATCGATCGGTAGGACACTTCTCGGCGCGGTCTGCGTTGGCGGGTTGCTTGTCCCGCACGCCTTTGCCGAGACCACGCTGAATGCGCTCTTCATGGCCCAGGCCGCCTACAGCGAGGCGGATGTCCGCGCCATGACCGAGGGCTTCACCAAGGCCAATCCGGACATCAAGGTCAATCTCGAATTCGTTCCGTACGAGGGCCTGCACGACAAGACCGTGCTCGCGCAAGGGTCGGGCGGCGGCTACGACGTCGTTTTGTTCGACGTCATCTGGCCGGCCGAATACGCGACCAACAAGGTGCTGGTCGACGTGTCGTCGAAGATCACCGACGATATGAAGAAGGGCGTGCTGCCCGGCGCCTGGACCACCGTCCAGTATGACGGCAAATACTACGGCATGCCCTGGATCCTCGACACCAAGTACCTGTTCTACAACAAGGAAATCCTGGAGAAGGCCGGCATCAAGGCGCCGCCGAAGACCTGGGAAGAGCTGGGCGAGCAGGCCAAGATCATCCAGGACAAGGGGTTGCTGAAGACGCCGATCGCCTGGAGCTGGTCGCAGGCCGAAGCCGCGATCTGCGACTACACCACGCTCGTCAGCGCCTATGGCGGCGATTTCCTCAAGGATGGCAAGCCGGACTTCCAGAACGGCGGCGGCGTCTCGGCGCTGAAATACATGGTCGACAGCTACAAGTCGGGCCTCACCAATCCCAATTCCAAGGAATTCCTGGAAGAAGACGTCCGCAAGGTCTTCGAAAACGGCGATGCCGCCTTCGCGCTCAACTGGACCTACATGTACAACATGGCCAACGATCCGAAGGACTCGAAGGTCGCCGGCAAGGTCGGCGTCGTGCCGGCGCCGGGCGTTGCCGGCACCAGCGAGGTCTCGGCCGTCAACGGCTCGATGGGCCTTGGCATCACCGCTGTCTCAAAGCACCCGGACGAAGCCTGGAAGTACATCGAGTTCATGACCTCGCAGGCGACGCAGAACCAGTATGCCAAGCTCTCGCTGCCGATCTGGGCCTCGTCCTATGACGATCCGGCAGTGACCAAGGGCCAGGAAGAATTGATCGCCGCCGCCAAGCGCGGTCTGGCTGCGATGTATCCGCGTCCGACCACGCCGAAATACCAGGAGCTGTCGACCGCCCTGCAGCAGGCCATCCAGGAATCGCTGCTCGGCCAGACGACGCCTGAAGACGCGCTGAAGACGGCGGCCCAGAACAGCGGCCTCTGATCTATCGTTCCTCAACGGGCGGCCTCATGCGCGAGCGCCGCCCGTGTTGTTTCTTGATCGGATGAAGGAAGAGAGGCGCCTTCGATGTCAGGCACCTGGATGACGACCCGTGCGTGGCTGCTGATGCTGCCGCTTCTCGTGGTCATGGTCGCCGTCATCGGCTGGCCGCTGGTCGACACGGTTGGCCTTTCCTTCACCGACGCCAAGCTCGTCGGCACTGCAGGCAATTTCGTCGGCATCGACAACTATTCGAAGATGCTGACCAGCTCGAACTTCACCCGCACGCTGACCACCACCACCTGGTTCGCCGTCATTTCCGTTGCCGCGGAAATGGTTATCGGCGTGCTTGCCGCGCTTCTGCTCAACCAGGAATTCCGCGGCCGCACCGTGCTGCGTGGACTGATGATCCTGCCCTGGGCGCTGCCGACCGTCGTCAACGCCACGCTCTGGCGGCTGATCTACAATCCCGAATATGGCGCGCTGAACGCAGCCCTTACGCAACTGCATCTGATCGACAGCTACCGGTCCTGGCTGGGCGAGCCCGGAACGGCGCTCGCGGCGCTGATCGTCGCCGATTGCTGGAAGAATTTTCCGCTGGTGGCCCTCATTGCGCTCGCCGCCCTGCAGGCGGTGCCGCGCGACATCAACGCCGCAGCACTTGTCGACGGCGCCGGTCCCTTCGCGCGCTTCCGCTTCGTCATCCTGCCCTATCTTGCCGGCCCGCTGATGGTGGCACTTGTGCTGCGCACCATCGAAGCCTTCAAGGTCTTCGACATCATCTGGGTGATGACCCGCGGCGGGCCGGCCAACAGCACCCGCTCGCTGTCGATCCTCGTTTACCAGGAGGCCTTCTCGTTCCAGCGTGCCGGCTCCGGCGCCTCGCTGGCGCTGATCGTCACCTTGCTCGTCACCACGCTTGCCGTCGCCTATGCGGCGCTGGTCAGGAACACCGCGGGGAGCGCCGCCTGATGGAACGCAAGTCCCCGCTTTTCACAGCTTTCATCTACGCCTGCGCCATCCTGCTTGCCGCCGTGATCCTGGCCCCGCTCGTCTGGCTCTTCGTCATGAGCATTTCGCCGGCGGCCGATCTCGCCGCCAAGCCGCTGCACTGGTGGCCGCAAAGCGCCGACTTCTCCCGCTACGCGCAACTTTTGTCGACGGTCGAAAACAGCGCCGGCGCCGCCTTCACCGCATCGCTGCGCAACAGCCTCGAGGTCGCGGGCATGGCGACGCTCGCCGCCATCCTGCTTGCGGTGCCGGCCGGCTGGGCAGTTTCGCGCACACCTGCGGTCGGCTGGTCGCTGTCCATGGTGATCGCCACCTATATGCTGCCGCCGGTGGCGCTCTCCGTGCCGCTCTATATGGGGCTCTCCTATCTCGGCCTGCTCAACAACGTCTTCGGCCTGGCGCTGATCTACCTGACGATCCTGGCGCCCTTCACCACCTGGCTGATGAAATCGGGCTTCGATGCCATCCCGCGCGAGATCGAGGCCGCCGCCATGATCGACGGCGCCGGGCTGTTCCAGACCTGGCGCATCCTGACCTTGCCGCTGGCTGCGCCCGTGGTGGCGACATCGGCGCTGTTTGCCGTGCTGCTGGCCTGGGACGAGTTCTTCTATGCCCTGCTCTTCACTTCGGACCAGCGGGCAAAGACCTTGACGGTCGCCATCGCCGATCTCGCCGGCGGCCGCGTTTCCGACTACGGGCTGATCGCCACCGCCGGCGTGCTCGCTGCCTTGCCGCCGGTGCTGATCGGCCTCGTCATGCAGCGCGCGCTGATCTCGGGCCTGACCAGCGGCGGTGTGAAAGGATAACAAAGGATAGTGATGACTGCGGAAAAACCTCGACCGGCAGGGCTTGTCGCAATCGACCGCGAGATGGCGCGCCAACATGGGGACGCGCTTGCCTCGTTCAAGAACAACGAGGATGCCGCCGGCCAGGTCGCGGCCTCGATCAGGCGGAACGGCAGGCTGATCCTGCTCGGCATGGGTGCCTCGCATGCGGTTGCCCGCGCTGTCGAGCCGCTTTATCGCGCGCACAGCATCGATGCCATCGCGATGCCGCTGTCCGAGCAGCTCGGCCAGCCCTTGCCGCTTGCCGGCAAGACGGTGCTCGTCACCTCGCAATCCGGAGAAAGCGCGGAGGTGGTGCGGTGGTTCTCTGAGCCTGGCCAGCGCGCCGACACCTTCGGCCTGACGCTGGAAGCCGGCTCCTTCCTCGGCCGGACGGTTCCTTGCCTTGTCGGCGCCGGCGGCACCGAGCTTGCCTTCGCCGCGACGCGCAGCCTGACCGTGACCTTCGCCTTGCATCTGGCGATCCTCTCGGCGCTCGGGGACGATCCCGCGCCAGCGCTTGCGGCGCTGGAAGCCCCGGAAGCTATCGCGATCGACGCCGCGCTGGCGGCACTGAACGAGGTGGCGACCGTCGTCACTTCCGGCCGCAGCCTGCAGGGGCTGGCCGAAGCGCTGGCGCTCGGCCTCACCGAACTGTCGCGCCTGCCATGCTATTCGCTCGAAGGCGGCCAGCTTCGCCACGGACCGATGGAAATGCTCGGTCCAAAAATCGGCGTCATTCTCTTTCGCGGCGAGGATCCGACATCCGACCTCGTCACCGCGATGGCGCTTTCCGTCGTCGAGGCAGGCGCGCGGCTGATCATCTTCGACGCCTCGGGCAAGCCGCCGGTCGGTGACGCGGTCACGCTGGCTTTCAAACCAGCCTCCGGGCTGGCGGCGATCTTCGCCATGCTGCCGGTGGCGCAGCGCCTGATGATCGCCTTCGCCGATGCCCGTGTCGACAATGCCGGGACGCCGGTCCGCACCACCAAGATCACGCGGAGCGAATGATGCGGCCGCTTGCGGTGATCGGCAACGTCAATGTCGACCTGATCGTCGGCCCGGTCGCGCCATGGCCGAAGGCGGGAACCGAGACCGTCGTGGATCATGACGACCTGCGCGTCGGCGGCCAGGCCGGCAACACAGCGCTAGCCTGGCAGGCGCTGGGCATCGATTTCGATATCGCCGCCAATCTCGGCGACGACCAGTTCGGTCGCTGGCTGCGCGAGGCTTTCGGCTCGCGTGCCGAGAAATGGCCGGTGCGTCCGGAGGGCACGACGCTGTCGGTCGGCATGACGCACCCGGACGGAGAACGCACTTTCTTCACCACACGCGGTCATCTGCCCCGCTTCAGCCTGGACGACGTTCTTGCCGTTCTCGACGGCAAGCGGCTTTCCGGCGGCTACGCGCTCATTTGCGGCTCCTTCCTGACCGATGACCTCACCCGAGACTACGGCGCCTTTTTCGACTGGGCGGAGGCGCATCATATCGCCGTCGCGCTCGATACCGGCTGGCCGATCGACGGCTGGACGGCGAAGAACTGCAACGCCACCCGAGATTGGCTGTCGCGCTGCGAGTTGGCCCTCTTCAACGAGGTCGAGACGACGACGCTGGCCGGGCTGGCAAGTCCGGCGGACGCCGCGCGCAAGATCCGCGACGGAATGAGGAAGGGCGCGACTGTCGTGGTCAAGCGCGGGCCCGACGGCGCGATCGCCATCGGCGCCGACGGCCAACTCATCGAAGTCCCGGCGCCCCGTGTGAAAGTCGTCGACACGATCGGCGCCGGCGATGTCTTCAACGCCGCCTTCCTCGCCGCGCTGGCGCGGGAGCGGCCGCTGGCCAACTGCCTTTCCGCCGCGATCCGGGTGGCCTCACGCGCCATCTCCACCTTGCCCCGCGACTATGGCGGGCCGATGCTTTTCGAGGAAGCCGTCAATGAGCGCGCTTGAAATCCGCGATATCCGCAAGAGCTACGGCAGCGTCGAAACCCTGAAAGGCATCGACATCTCGCTTGAGAGTGGCGAGTTCCTGGTGTTGCTCGGCTCGTCCGGCTGCGGCAAGTCGACCTTGCTCAACATCATTGCCGGGCTCGCCGAGGCGACCAGTGGCGACGTGCTGATCGGCGGCCGCTCGGTGCTCGGCGTGCATCCCAAGAACCGCGACATCGCCATGGTCTTCCAGTCCTATGCGCTTTATCCAAACCTGACCGTGAGCCGCAACATCGGCTTCGGCCTGGAGATGCGAAAAGTCCCCGCGGACGAACGCGACAAGGCGGTGCGTGAGGCAGCCAAGCTCCTGCAGATCGAAAGCCTGCTCGACCGCAAGCCCGGCCAGCTTTCCGGCGGCCAGCGCCAGCGCGTCGCCATCGGCCGGGCGCTGGTGCGCAAGCCGCAGGTATTCCTGTTCGACGAGCCGCTCTCCAATCTCGACGCCAAGCTGCGTCTCGAGATGCGCACCGAGCTCAAGCGCCTGCACGAGATGCTGCGGACCACGGTCGTCTATGTCACGCACGACCAGATCGAGGCGATGACGCTGGCGAGCCGCATCGCCGTCATGCGCGACGGCCGCATCGAACAGCTCGGCACGCCGGAGGAGATCTACAACCAGCCGGCGACCCTCTATGTCGCCGGCTTCGTCGGCGCGCCTGCGATGAACGTGCTGGAAGCGGTGGTTGAGGATGGCAAGCTTGCCATAGCCGGCACCGACACGCGACTGGCGTTGCCGCCCCGTTACGCGAGCGCGGCCCGGAACGGCGCCAAAGTCGTTGTCGGGATCAGGCCCGAAGCGCTCCGCCTCGGGTCAGGCACTGGCGCCGAATTGTCGCTGCCCGTCGAGATCGATGTGGTCGAGCTGACCGGGCCCGAGCAGGTCACCACAGCCCGGATCGGCGCGCAGAGGCTCACGGCAACCTTGCCGCCGCGGAGCCGCGTTGCCAAGGGCCAGCCATGCGCCTTTGCCTTCGATGAAGACGCGCTTCGCCTGTTCGATCCAGCGACAGGCAAGGCTTTCCGAGGAGCAGTATCGAGCGGTTCAGCTTCTCCAAGCTGAACCGCTCGCATGTCTCAGTCGATGTCGAACGACACGCCCTGCGCCAAGGGCAGCGCCTTCGAGAAGTTCACCGTGTTGGTGGCCCGGCGCATATAGGCCTTCCAGGCGTCCGAGCCGCTCTCACGGCCGCCGCCGGTTTCCTTCTCGCCGCCGAATGCGCCGCCGATCTCGGCGCCGGAGGTGCCTATATTGACGTTGGCAATGCCGCAATCCGATCCGTCGACGCCGAGGAAGCGTTCCGATTCCTGCAGGTCGCGGGTGAAGATCGAGGACGACAGGCCGGCGCCCACAGCATTGTGCAGGTCGAGCGCCTCGTCGAAATCGGAATATTTCATCACGTAGAGGATCGGCGCGAAGGTTTCTTCCGTCACAGGTGACACCTGCTTCGGCATCTCGACCAGCGCCGGATGCACATAGTAGGCGTCGGGGTGGCCGTTCTCGAACCGCGTGCCGCCGGTCACCTTGCCGCCATGTGCTTCGGCTTCCTTCAGCGCCTTCTGCATGTTGTCGAAGGCGGCCTTGTCGATCAACGGTCCGACCAGCGCCGACGTCTCCAGCGGATTGCCGACCGAGACGCTCTGATAGGCCTTCTTCAGGCGCGGCAGCAGCGCGTCGTAGACGCTCTCATGCACGAACAGGCGCCGCAGAGTCGTGCAGCGCTGGCCGGCGGTGCCCATGGCGCCGAAGGCAATGGCGCGCAGCGCCATGTCGAGATCGGCGGTCGGGCAGACGATGCCGGCATTGTTGCCGCCAAGCTCCAGCACGGCGCGGGCGAAGCGCTTCGCCAGCCGCGGACCGACCTCGCGGCCCATACGGGTCGAGCCGGTGGCAGACACGAGCGGCACCTTGGGATGATCGACCAGCACCTCGCCGACGGCGCGGTCGCCGATCAGCACCTGGAGCAGGCCTTCCGGGGCATCGGCGCCGAAGCGCTTCACGGCACGCTTGAAGACCGCGTCGCAGGCAAGCGCCGTCAACGGCGTCTTTTCCGACGGCTTCCACACCACCGCGTCGCCGCAGACGAGCGCGAGCGCCGCGTTCCACGACCATACCGCGACCGGGAAGTTGAAGGCCGAAATGACGCCGACGACACCGAGCGGATGCCAGGTTTCCATCATGCGGTGACCGGGCCGCTCGGTGGCGATGGTCAGGCCGTAGAGCTGGCGCGAAAGGCCGACGGCGAAATCGCAGATGTCGATCATCTCCTGCACCTCGCCGAGCCCCTCGGACGGGATCTTGCCGACCTCGATCGACACCAGCCGGCCGAGTTCCGCCTTGTGCGCGCGCAATTCCTCGCCAAGCAGGCGCACCAATTCGCCCCGCTTCGGCCCAGGCACCAGCCGCCAGGCCTGGAAGGCCTTGTGCGCGGCGTCGATGGCCTTGCTTGCATCGGCGGCAGAAATCGTCTTCAGCGCCGCGATCTGCTCGCCCGTCACCGGGCTGCGCACGACGAGGTCGCCGCCGGAAAGCGCGTCCTTGGCGACGCCAAGTTTCTCCAGAAGTGAGGCCGTTTCCTTCGCTATCGTCATTTTTGTCCCTTTCAGATCCCGCCCGGATATGGCGAGCGTCGAAGCCTTGCGCCATGCTTGGCGCGCCCTCCGGCACGTCCAGGCGCTTTGATGGCGTGGCATTACTCGTTTCAGGGAAAAACCGCCACCCCGGCATGGTCCAAGCCCGGCTCGCAAAATTGGGCCAGGCGCCGGAGGGGGGATCAGCGGGCTTTGTGGACCGGCTTTTCGGCGCTTTCCTTGATCAGCCTGTCAATGTGCATGCGGATGTGAGCGGCCTCGGCGGCGGTGTTGGCTAAAGCGATCGCACGGTCGAAGGCCACGCGCGCCTCCTCATTGCGGCCAAGCTGCATCAACAGTCCGCCCCTCAGGCCGAAGAAGTGGAAATAGCCGGACAGCCTGTCTTCCAGCGGCTCGATCATGGCGAGCGCGGCTTCAGGTCCGCTCACCTTGCTCACCGCGACGGCGCGGTTGAGCGTCACCACCGGCGAGGGCTGCATCTGCTCGAGCAGGCCGTAGAGCAGGTCGATCTCGGTCCAGTCGGTATCCTCGGGCGTCGCCGCGCGCGCATGCAACGCCGCGATCGCCGCCTGCACCTGGTAGGGGCCGGGCTTGCGATGGCGCAGCGCCTTGTCCACCAAGGCCAGGCCTTCGTCGATCATCTTGCGGCTCCACAGCGACCTGTCCTGATCCTCGAGCAGCACGATCTCGCCATTCTCGTCGAAGCGCGCCGGCGCGCGCGCATGCTGGAGAAGCAGCAGCGCCGTCAGACCCATGATCTCGGGCTCGGTCTGAAAGAGCCTGAGCAGCAGCCGGGCAAGCCGGATCGCTTCCTCGCACAGTGGCGCGCGAGCCGGCGCCTCGCCGCTGTTGGTCGAGTAACCTTCGTTGAAGATGAGGTAGATCATGGCGGCGACCGCCGCGAGACGCTCCGACCGCTCGACCGCGCCTGGCGTCTCGAACGGCACGCCGGCGTCCGCGATGCGCGCCTTGGCACGGGTGATGCGCTGCTCCATGGCGCTTTCGCCGACAAGAAAGGCGCGCGCGATCTGTTTGACGGTGATGCCGGAGACGATGCGCAGCGCCACTGCGATCTGCTGTGTCGCCGGCAGGTCCGGATGACAACAGATGAACAAGAGCCGCAGGATGTCGTCGCGATAATGCGCGCCGTCCAGCCGCTCGGCCATATCGCCTTCGGCGTCATCGAGATCGGAGATCTGGTCCTCTTCCGGCAGCGGCGCCTGCTTGGAGCGCTTGCGCACCGCGTCGATGCCGCTGTTGCGGCCGACGAAGATCAGCCAGGCCGCCGGATCGCGCGGCGGCCCGTTTTTCGGCCAGTTCTTCAAT
This sequence comes from Mesorhizobium sp. M1E.F.Ca.ET.045.02.1.1, assembly GCF_003952485.1. Taxonomy (NCBI): domain Bacteria; kingdom Pseudomonadati; phylum Pseudomonadota; class Alphaproteobacteria; order Hyphomicrobiales; family Phyllobacteriaceae; genus Mesorhizobium; species Mesorhizobium sp. M1E.F.Ca.ET.045.02.1.1. Next base: position 3,297,399 of record NZ_CP034447.1, on the reverse strand, counting down.
GCCCTCAAGCATGCGTCCTGGAAAGCTTCTTCCGCGGCGTCGAGATCGCGGAAATAGCGCAGCAGCGCGCCCATCGCCTGCGGACGGGCGGTGCTGATCGCGTTGCTGATCCAGGCAAGATCGGTCATACGGCAACCTTGGTCGGATTGAAGATGGAGATCGGCCTGATCTCGTAGGAGCCGCCGCTCGGATTGACCTCGGAGAGCTCGCGGGCGAAATCGACCGCCTCGTCAAGGTCGCGGCATTCGAGCGTGTAGAAGCCGAGGAACTGCTCCTTGGTCTCGGCGAAGGGCCCGTCGAGCACGACCGATTCCCCCTTGACCTTCCTCAGCGTCGTCGCGGCGGTGGTCGGCAAGAGACGGGCCACGGGTCCAAGCCGACCTGCCTTGGCGTATTTGTCCTGTACGTTGAGGAGCTTTGCCATCACCTCGTCGTCCTGTTCCTTGCTCCAGGAGCAGACGACGTCTTCGGAGGCGTAGCAGAGGATGGCGTAGAGCATGGTCTCGTCCTTTCCGTATCAAAGGACGCGACAGTAGGACCCTTCCCGACACAAGGTCGACAAAAAAAATTCATAGGGCGATCACGGGCTTATCCCGTGCCCTCGCGATATGTCAGGCTCCGCGCGCTTGCAGCCATCTGAGCACCAGCGTCTCCTCTTCGTCGAGGCCGGGCATGAGACGCTTCCGTCTGTTGGCTTCCGCCATTTCGTCGAGCAGCTTGCCTTGCGACCACGCCTCGAAGACCAGCGGATGGATGTAGCATTTGCGGCAGACGGCTCGCGTGTTGCCCAATCGTTCGGCGACCTTGTCGACGATGCTGTTTATCATCCGCTTTTGCTGGGGGGCACTTTCGGGCAGTTCCGTCTGCGCAAACAGCGACGCCGCATGAATTGTGCCGCCCCAGGTGCGGAAATGTTTTGAGCTGAATTCCACGCCGGACGCCTCACGGATGTAGCGGTTGATATCCTCGGAGCGCACCGGCCGGCGGTTTCCTTCCTCGTCGAGATACTGGAACAGGTTCTGGCCCGGCAGGTCCTGCGCTCCGCGCACGATTTTGGCGATGCGGCGGTCGACGAGCCTCAGCTTCCATTCCTTGCCGGACTTGCCCTTGAAGGCGAAGCGCAGCCTCGAACCCTCGATATCGACGTGTCGGTCGCGCAGCGTGGTCAGCCCGAAGCTCTTGTTGTCCCGGGCGTAGGCGGCATTGCCGACGCGGATCATGGTGTTGTCGAGCAGCCAGACGATCGCTGCGACCACACGCTGCTGCGGCAGGCCGTGCCGGCGCAGGTCGGCATCGATGCGGCTCCGCAGTTCAGGCAACGCCTCGGCAAAAGCGACAAGGCTGGAATATTTGACGCCGTCCCGCTCCTCGGTCCATTGCGCGTGATAGCGGTACTGCTTGCGCCCGCGCTGATCCCGGCCGGTCGCCTGGATATGCCCGTCCGGGTCAGGCGAAATCCAAACATCCGTCCACCCGGGCGGAATAACGATCGCTTTGATGCGGTCAAGCGTCGCCGCGCTGACCGCGCCTCCGTTCGGGTCAGCGTAATCAAATCCCTTGCCTTTTCTCCGGCGCCGGATGCCCGGATCGGCATCGCTGACATAGCTGAGCGACGCGCTTTCGGCCGAACTTTGCGCGCCGTTCCCCTGCATCTTCGTACCACCCGCCAGGCGGTCCGAGGACGATTGTGCTCGTTGCAGCATAATGGCTCCACGGAACTGGTCCGTAGATAAGCCGCGCGACAGGCGGCTGGTTCCACATTGCGGAGCGACGCCAACCCCGGCCCGCCAGCCATCAGGCGCTTTGCAACTGGCTATGATAGATCGAGACCCGGCGTCGCGTCGCGAGTTGAGAAGCAGCCCGCGCGATCGATGCCGCTCGCGCGGCTTCAGGCGGCGACCGGAATGACGTCGACCGCCTGCTCGCCGACCTGGCCGCCGGTGGTCTTCAAGACGCCGACGATCGGCGCCACGTCGGAATAGTCGCGGCCGTGCCCGACCGTGATATGGTCGTTGCTCGCCCGCATGCCGTTGGTTGGATCGAATTCCTGCCAGCCGGCATCGCGGCCGCACCAGACCTTTACCCAGGCATGCATGGCGTCGGCGCCCTCGAGCCTCGGTTTTCCTTTCGGCGGAATGGTGCGCAGGAAGCCGCTGACATAGCCGGCGGGAATGCCCAGGCCGCGCAGGCCGGCAATCATGATGTGCGAAAAGTCCTGGCACACCCCGCGTTTGAGCGCGAAAGCGTCGCTGCCCCGGGTCTGCACGGTGGTCGCCTTGCCGTCATAGGTGAAATCGCGATGGATGCGGTTGCAGAGATCGACCGCGGTGCCGACCGTGGAGCCAGAGAGACTCTCCCGCGCATAGGCGGTGATCGCCGCATCGAGGCCGGCATAGTCGCTGGCGGCGAGGAAATGATGCGGCGCGGCAGGGGACAGCGAGCGCACGGCATCCAGTTCCGCCCTCAAACCGTGGATGTCGGGCGAAACGTCCAGCCCTGGTTCCGGCCGCGAGACCGACACCCGCGCGCTCATCCTGATGTCGAGTTCCTCATGCGCCTCGCGAAAGGCGATCGAGGTGACGTTGTTGCCGAAGAAATCGGAAAAATCCGCCCGTTCGGACGGCATCGGCTGAAAAGACAATGACGCGGCGATCACCCGCTGCACGCCGGCGATCGTCTGCGGCAAGACGCGCACCTGGTGCCGGCCGCCGCCGGCGGCGGAGGCGTATTCGTAATGCAGATGAAGCCTGATGTCGTAAAGCATCTAACCGAAATAGGCCTTGGCGAGGCTGTTGTAGAGATCACCGATCTGGTTGGCGAGCTCGTCTAGCACCCTGGCGGTCATGTCCGACGGTTCCATCACAGCGGTCGCCGTGTTGAGCTGTAGGATTTCCTTCGCCGCGGGCGACATATGCCCCTCGCCGCCGACCGAAGGCAGCATGCCGATCTCGGCCTTCAGCCGCTCGAGCTGGAACAGGATGGAGCGCGGATTGAGCGGATCGAGCGCCAGGAGGTCGATCACCGTGCGCCGGCCGGCCTGCACCGGATATTGCCGGCGGTGGGTCATCACGCTGTCGCCGATCTCCAGCATCATGTCGAGCGCGCCGTCCGGCGCGCCGTTTCCAGTCAGTCGGGCGAGCGTCCGGGCGATCTGGATGCCGCGCTCCAGCCGGCGGCCGATCTCCAGGAATCGCCAGCCGGTGAACCGGTACATGTTCTCGTGCAGCAGGCCCGAGAAGCCCGCAAGCTTGCGCAGCATGACGGTCATCGCGCGCGTCGCGTCGTCGCCAGGCGCCACCGTTCCGGCGAATCTATGGATCGTCTTCGACAGATCCTTCAGCGCCAGCCAGCCGTCCGGCGAGAAGCGGTCGCGGATCTGTCCGGCGCTGTAGACGGCGCTGTCCAACGTGCCGATCAGGCCAAGCGGGATCGCCGATTCGACCTCGATGCCGAACGGCTCGAGATAGTCCCTGATATCGGCGAGCAGCGGCATATCGGGATCGGACGTCTCCGCCAGCCTGACATGATAGGCGCGCAGCACGCGCACCGTGTCTTCCGAGCGCTCGATATAGCGGCCGAGCCAGGTCAGGTTCTCCGCCGCGCGGCTTGGTAGGCTGCCGGGCATGGTCCGGGTGAAACCGTCGGTCTCCTGCGGCAGCAGCGTCTCGCGTTCGACCGGCCTGTCGCTGACCACCCAGACATCGGCGGCCTGGCCACCGCGCTGCATGGCGATTGCCGTCGGGTCGAGCGAGAAGCCGACGCGCGCAAAGCCTCCAGGCATGACGGTCCAGCCTTCTTGGGTGCGCGCCAGATAGACCCGCAGGCTGGCGGGCCGCGGCTCCAGCCGGCTGCCGGCAAAGACCGGCGTCGTCGAAAGCGTAACGGCTTCCTGGCCGACAAAGCCGGCACCGTCCGTCTCGATCCGCGCGATCAGTTCCGCCCGCTCCCCTGACGAAAGCGCCAAGCCCAGCCGCGTCGCGCCATCGTCTTCAAAGGCGAGCCGCGTCGACAGCGCCGGGCCAATCACCATGCGGTCGATGTTGGCAAGCACATGGTCGCGTTCGGTCTGCTGCCCGCACCACCACGTGGCGATGCTCGGCAGGGAGAGATCCTCGCCACGCAGTTCCTGGGCGATCCTGGGCAGGAAGGAAAGCAACGCCCGCGTTTCCATCAGGCCCGAACCCAGCGCGTTGACGGCCGAGACCGTGCCGCGGCGGATCGCCTCGACCAGGCCCGGCGTGCCGATCTGCGAGTCCGGGTTGAGCTCGAGCGGATCGGCGAAGGCCGCATCGAGCCGCCGCCACAAAACGCCGATCGGCATCAGGCCCGAAACGGTGCGAACCATCAGGCGGCCGCCGGAGACGGTCAGGTCCTCGCCCTCGAGCAGCATGATGCCGAGATAGCGCGCGATATAGGCGTGCTCGTAATAGGTCTCGTTGAGCGGTCCTGGCGTCAGGATGGCGACGCGTCCGCCGGACTCCCTTGCCATGCCGTTCAGAGCGTCGCGGAAGCGGCGGAAGAAGCCGGCAAGACGGTGCACATGCATTTCGCCATAGATGTCGGACAGCGCACGCGTGGTGGCGACGCGGTTCTCCAGCGCGAAGCCGGCGCCCGACGGCGCCTGGGTGCGGTCGCCCAGCACCCACCAGCGGCCGTCCGGTCCGCGGCCAAGCTCGAAAGCGACCATATGCAGGAAATGGCCGCTGGCCGGCCGGACGCCGACGACCGGGCGCAGATATTCGGGGCTGGCCGCGATCAACCCGGCCGGCAGGATGCCCTTCTCGACCAGCCGGTTCGGACCGTAGACGTCGGTCAGGATCGCCTCGAACAGGTCGGCGCGCTGGACGAGCCCGGCGCTGATTTCGGCCCATTCCTTCTCGTCGATTAGCAGAGGGACATGCGCCAGCGGCCATTCGCGTTCGTTGGCGCCGGCCTTGTCGTAGACGCGGTAGTAGACGCCCGCGTCGCGCAGATACTGGTCGGCGCGGGCAAATCGCTGTCCGAGCGTCTCAGCCCCCAGTTCATCGAGCGCTTCGATGAAGGAACGCCAGGCCGGGCGCGGATTGCCTGATGCGTCGACCATCTCGTCGACGACACCGTCGATCGGACGGTAGCGCTCCAGCAGGCCCTGCGCCCGCGGCCTGCCGCCCGCCCGTTTCTGATTCCCCTTGGCCATGGTGGATCAGAGTCTCGCCGGCCGCCTGAGGTCAAGGGTCATGGGGAAGTCTTCAGAGGCTTCTTCGGCTTCGAGCACGTAGCTGCCCGGTGTGTGGCCGCGCGGCTCGAAGCGGGCAAGCCGCCGCGCCTCGGCCTCGTTGCCGTTGACCGGAAAGGTGTCGTAGTTGCGGCCGCCCGGATGCGCGACATGGTAGACGCAGCCGCCGATCGAGCGGCCCGACCAGCGATCATAGATGTCGAAGATCAGCGGCGTGTTGACCGGCAAGGCCGGATGCAGGCCGGAGGCCGGCTGCCAGGCCTTGAAGCGCACACCCGCCACCGCGATCTCCCTGCTGTCGGTGACCTTCATCGGCACGATGCGGCCGTTGCAGACGATGGCATGGCGCTCAGGGTTCAGTCCTTCGGTCCTCACCTGCAGCCGCTCGACGGACGAGTCGACGAAGCGGACGGTGCCACCGATCGCGCCCTGCTCGCCCATCACGTGCCAGGGCTCCAGCGCCTGCCTCAGCTCCAGCTTGATGCCGGCATGCTGCACTTCGCCGCAGAACGGAAAGCGGAATTCGAGCTGCGCGGCGAACCATTCGGGGCGAAAGTCGAAGCCGTTGAGCTTCAAGTCTTCAAGAACATCGAGGAAATCCGCCCAGACATAATGCGGCAGCATGAACCGGTCATGCAGCGAGGTGCCCCAGCGCGCGAAGCGGCCGTCGAACGGATTCTTCCAGGCGCGGGCGATGATGGCGCGGACCAGCAACTGCTGGGCAAGCGACATGCGCGCATTGGGCGGCATCTCGAAGCCGCGGAACTCGACCAGCCCGAGCCGGCCGGTCGGGCCATCCGGCGAGAACAGCTTGTCGATGCAGATTTCCGAGCGATGCGTGTTGCCCGTGACATCGGTGAGCAGATTGCGGAACAGCCGGTCGACCAGCCACGGCAAGGGCGCCTCTCCCTTGTCCGGATGCGGCACCTGCGCCAGCGCGATCTCGAGCTCATAGAGCGAATCGTGCCGCGCCTCGTCGAAGCGCGGCGCCTGGCTGGTCGGGCCGATGAACAGGCCGGAAAACAGATAGGACAGCGACGGATGCCGCTGCCATTGCAGCACCAGGCTCTTCAACAGGTCCGGCCGGCGCAGGAACGGGCTGTCGTTGGGCGTCGCGCCGCCGACCACAACATGGTTGCCGCCGCCGGTGCCGGTATGGCGGCCGTCGATCATGAACTTGTCGGTCCCAAGCCGCGACTGCCGGGCTTCCTCGTAGATCGCCGTGGTCGTGGCAACGCATTCCTGCCAGTTGGCGGCCGGATGGATGTTGACCTCTATGACGCCTGGGTCCGGCGCAACGCGGATGACGTTGAGGCGCGGATCGTGGGGCGGGCCGTAGCCTTCGATATGCACCGGCAGCCCAACCGCCTTCGCCGCATTCTCGGCCGCGGCCACCAGTTCAAGATAATCCTCCAGCGCCTCGACCGGCGGCATGAACACGCAGAGCCGGCCGTCCCGCGGCTCGACGGTGAGGGCCGTTCGCACCGCGCCGCCGATCTCTGTGATCTCCTGCTCGACGCGGTCCTGCTGGCCAGTCGCTGCCGTGAAGGATACCGCCTGCTGACGACGGGCCATTTCGTCGGCGCCTTCAGGCTCAACCGGAGCGGTTTCCGGCAAGATCGCCTCGCGCGCAGGCAAGGCGCCGCGCGGCACAGAGGGGTCGACCGGCACGATGTAAGGAAACTGCGCCGGCGGCACGTAGGGCAGCGTGCCGAGCGGCAGACGATAGCCGACCGGAGAGTCGCCAGGGACAAGGAACAGCCGCCCGCGCCGTGTCTTCCATTTCTCCGAGCGCCAGCGCTGCCCCGCGGCCTGGCTGTTCCAACGCTGCACCGGCAGAACATAGCCCGACGGCTTGGTCAGGCCGCGCTCGAAGACGCGCGCCATGCGGCTGCGCTCTTCCGGATCCTCCAACTTCGAATTGGAAGGATCGACATTGTCCGGCAGCTTGCCTTCCTTGAGCAGCCATTCGGCCGGATCCTCATAGGCCTCGCTGACCATCGCCTTGTCGAGGCCGAGTTCGCCGGCGATCGCCGTGAGCAAGCTTTCGGCCTGCTCAGGCCCGACAGAGACCGTGCTCTTTTCCTGCGCGATCAGCGAGGGGTCGCGCCACACCGGCTCGCCATCGGCGCGCCAGTAGAGCGAAAAGGTCCAGCGCGGCAAGCTCTCGCCCGGATACCATTTGCCCTGGCCGTAATGCAGGAAGCCGCCCGGCGCGAAGCGCTCGCGCAGTCGTCGGATGAGCTGATCCGCCTTGTCGCGCTTGGTCGGACCGACGGCGGCCGTGTTCCATTCGGCGGACTCGAAATCGTCGATCGACACGAAGGTCGGCTCGCCGCCCATGGTGAGCCGTACGTCCTGCTCGTGCAAAATGGCATCGACCTTGTTGCCCAGCGCATCGAGCGCTTCCCAGCTTTCGTCGGAGAACGGCTTGGTGATGCGCGGATGCTCGGCAATGCGGTCGACGCGCATGTCGAAGTTGAAATCGACATTGGCGAAGCTCGCCATGCCGGAGATCGGCGCGGCGTTGCGGAAATGCGGCGTAGCGGCAAGCGGCACATGGCTTTCGCCGGTAAGCAGGCCGGAGGTCGGATCGAAGCCGATCCAGCCGGCGCCCGGAATATAGACCTCGCACCAAGCATGCAGGTCGGTGAAGTCGACCGAGGTTCCGGGCGGTCCGTCGAGCGAAACGAGATCGGGCTTGAGCTGGATCAGGTAACCGGAGACGAAGCGCGCGGCGACGCCGAGGTTGCGCAGGATCTGCACCAGCAGCCAACTCGAATCCCGGCACGAGCCTTTGCCCGCGGCCAGTGTCTCCTCCGGCGAGTAGACGCCGGTCTCCATGCGCACGATATAGGCGATCTCGCGCTGCAGCCGCGCATTGAGGTCGACGAGGAAATTGACGGTGTTTGTCGGCCTGCGGTCGATGCTCTCCAGGAACTTCGACAAGAGCGGTCCCACCGGCTCCGGCGTCCGGTAGATGGCAAGGTCTTCGCTGATCTCTTCCGGATAGTCGAAGGGAAAGGTTTCGGCCGAGGGTTCGACGAAGAAATCGAACGGGTTGTAGACCGTCATGTCGGCGACGAGGTCGACTTCGATCTTCAGCTCGTTCACCGGCTCCGGAAAGACGAAGCGGGCGAGGAAGTTGCCGTAGGGGTCCTGCTGCAGGTTGACGAAGTGGTTCTTCGGCTCGACCTTCAAAGAGTGGCTGAGCACCTTGGTGCGGGAATGCGGCGCCGGCTGCAGCCTGATCACCTGGGGGCCGAGCACCACCGGCCGATCGTATTTGTAATGGGTCAGGTGGTGGACGGCTGCCAGTATTGCCATGGTGCCCCGGGGAACGGCGTTTCAATCGCCGAACCCTGACACAAGTCCTGGGCATTCTCCAAGCAGAGATGTTGCGCTGCACCTAATTTAAGCAGCATTGCCGGCTTAGAAAAACGCTTGAATACCCGTCTGCGCCCTTCCGAGGATCAGCGCATGCACGTCATGCGTGCCCTCATAGGTGTTCACCGTCTCCAGGTTCTGCGCATGGCGCATGACGTGGTAGCCGATCTGGATACCGTTGCCGCCATGCATGTCGCGGGCGTGGCGGGCGATGTCGAGCGCCTTGCCGCAATTGTTGCGCTTGACGATCGAGATCATCTCCGGCGCCATCTTGCCTTCGTCCATCAGCCGGCCGACGCGCAAGCTGCCCTGCAGGCCAAGCGCGATCTCGGTCTGCATGTCGGCGAGCTTCTTCTGGAAGAGCTGCGTGCCGGCGAGCGGCTTGCCGAACTGCTTGCGGTCGAGACCGTACTGGCGCGCCCGGTGCCAGCAATCCTCTGCAGCGCCCATGGCGCCCCAGGAAATGCCGTAACGCGCCCGATTGAGGCAACCGAACGGACCTTTCAGGCCCGCTACATTGGGCAGCAGCGCCTCCTCGCCGACCTCGACGCCTTCCATCACCACCTCGCCGGTGATCGAGGCCCGCAGCGACAGTTTGCCGCCGATCTTCGGCGCCGACAGCCCTTTCAGGCCCTTTTCCAGCACGAAGCCGCGGATCTGGTTGTCATGCACTGCCGATTTCGCCCAGACGACGAAGACGTCGGCGATCGGCGCGTTGGAGATCCACATTTTGGAGCCGGAAAGCCTGTAGCCGTTCGCCGTCTTCTCGGCGCGCGTCTTCATGCCGCCCGGATCCGATCCGGCGTCCGGCTCGGTCAGGCCGAAGCAGCCGATCCATTCGCCGGAGGCGAGCTTCGGCAGGTATTTCCTGCGCTGCTCTTCCGAGCCATAGGCATGGATCGGATACATGACCAGCGACGACTGCACGCTCATCATCGAGCGGTAGCCGGAATCGATGCGCTCGACCTCGCGCGCCACCAGCCCGTAGGTCACGTAGTTCGCGCCGAGCCCGCCATATTCCTCCGGGATGGTGATGCCGAGCAGGCCAGCCTCGCCCATCTCGCGGAAAATCGAGGGATCAGTCTTCTCGTCGAGATAGGCTTCCTCGATGCGGGGCGCGAGCTTGTCGGCGGCGAACGCAGCCGCGCCGTCGCGCACCATGCGCTCGTCCTCGGAAAGCTGGTCCTCGATCAGGAAAGGATCGTTCCACACGAAGGCGTTCTTCTCGGCGGCCATGGCCCGCTCTCCCGGCAGTATTTTTGAGGTGCCCGGCTTATCCGCCTCCGCACGGAAAAAATCAAACGAAATTGCATGACGGATCAATGAGCGTTAGTAATAGATCATGAACGTCCAGCGCCGTCTCCTGCCGAACACCGCCGCCCTTGCCGCCTTCGAGGCGGTGGCGCGTCTCGGCTCCTTCACCGCCGCCGCCCGCGAGCTCGATCTGACCCAGGGTGCCATTAGCCGGCAGATCAACCTGTTGGAGGAGCAGTTCGGACGCCGGCTGTTCGAGCGCGACAGCCGCAATGTCAGGCTGTCGGCAGCGGGCGAGATCTATGCCGAAACGGTGCGCTCCGCGCTCGGCCAGTTGCGGGATGCGGCGCTCGGATTGATGAGCAATCGGCATAGCGGCGCTCTTAACCTCGCCATCCTGCCGACCTTCGGCACACGCTGGCTGATGCCGCTGATCCCGGATTTCGTCGCCCGCCATCCCGATATCACCATCAACTTCGCCACGCGCATCGGCCGCTTCGACTTTGCCCGCGAGCGGCTCGACGCCGCGATCCATCACGGCATGCCCGACTGGCCGGACGCGGACTGCACGCTTCTGATGCGCGAGACCGTCGTTCCGGTCGCAGCACCTGAATTCCTCGCAGAGCGCAAGGTCGAGACGCCAGCCGATATCGGCCGCCTGCCGCTGCTGCATATGGCGACGCGCCCCGGCGCCTGGAGCGAATGGTTCGAGCATCAGGGGCTCGACGCGCCGACCGGCCCCGGCATGCAGTTCGAGCAGTTCGGCACCGTCGCCCAGGCCTGCATGGCAGGTCTTGGCGTCGCGCTGCTGCCGGAAATCCTGATTGCCGGCGAGTTGCAGCGCGGCCAGTTGGTCCCGGCGCCCGGCCAACCGATGCAGAGCCGCAGCGCCTATTACCTCGTCGTGCCGCACGACAAGCGCGGCCATGCCCCCGTCGCCAGCTTTCGCGATTGGCTGCTGGGCCAGGTCGAGAAGGAACCGGCTGTTCTGGCCTGGTAGCTATTTGCGCTTCATCGCCTCGGCGAGCGCCGCGCCAAACGCGCCCTGCGCCGGCCGCTCCTGTTGCCGATGCGGAGCCGGAGAGCGCGGCGCGGGCTTGCCCCCCTGATCTCGCTGGCCGCCGCGGGGAGCGCCCTCGCCGCCATCCTTGCGCATCGAAAGCCCGATGCGCTTGCGCTTGATGTCGACGTCGACGACGCGAACCTTCACCACGTCGCCCGCCTTCACCACCTCATGCGCATCCTTGATGAAGCGGTCGGCCAGTTGCGAGACATGCACCAGTCCGTCCTGGTGGACGCCGATGTCGACGAAGGCGCCGAAGGCCGCGACATTGGTGACGGTGCCTTCGAGCAGCATGCCGGGCTTCAGGTCCTTGATGTCGTCGACACCCTCGGCAAAGGTCGCCGTCTTGAAGCCGGGACGCGGGTCGCGTCCAGGCTTTTCCAGCTCGGCGATGATGTCGCGCACGGTCGGCAGACCGAAGCGTTCGTCGACGAAGACGCGCGGGTCGAGCGCCTTGAGTGCCGCGCTGTCGCCCATCAGCGAGCGCACGTCGCGTCCGCAGGCAGCGACTATCCTTTTCGCCACGCCATAGGCTTCCGGGTGCACCGAGGAAGCATCGAGCGGCTCCACGCCGTTCGGGATGCGCAGGAAGCCGGCGCACTGCTCGAACGCGCGCGGCCCGAGCCGTGCAACCTTGAGCAAGTCGCGTCGTGTTCCGAAAGCACCGCTGGCGTCGCGATGCGCCACGATTGCTTCCGCGAGCGACGGCCCCAACCCTGAAACGCGCGCGAGCAGCGGCGCGGACGCCGTGTTGAGGTCGACGCCGACGGCGTTGACCGCGTCCTCCACCACCGCTTCCAGCGAGCGGCCAAGCCGGTACTGGTCGACATCGTGCTGGTACTGGCCGACGCCGATCGACTTCGGCTCGATCTTGACCAGCTCGGCGAGCGGGTCCTGCAGGCGCCTCGCGATCGACACCGCGCCACGCAGCGACACGTCCAGGCCCGGGAACTCTGCCGCTGCCGTCGCGGAAGCCGAATAGACCGAGGCACCCGCCTCGCTGACGATCACCTTGAGCGGCTTCGGCCCGGCACCGGCCGGCAGATCCGACAGCATGTCGGCCACCAGCTTCTCGGTCTCGCGGCTGCCGGTGCCGTTGCCGATCGAGATCAGCTCCACCTTGTGCAGGCGGATAAGCGCGGCGAGTTCGACTTGGGTGCCGCGCACATCGTTCCTCGGCGGGAACGGATAGACCGTCGTTGTCGCCACCAGCTTGCCCGTGCCGTCGACCACCGCCACCTTGACGCCGGTGCGGATGCCGGGATCGAGCCCCATGGTCGGCCGCGAACCGGCGGGGGCTGCAAGCAGCAAATCCTTGAGGTTGCGGGCGAAGACGTGGATCGCCTCTTCCTCGGCGCGCTCGCGCAGGTCGCGCATCAGGTCGAGCGTCAGGTGCAGCGACAGTTTTATCCGCCAGGTCCAGCCGGCGACCTCCATCAGCCAGCGATCGCCCGGCAAGCTCGCGCCGATCGCATAGGCGTTGGCGATCATGCGCTCAACCGGCTTCACCGGCGATTGATCATCGACATCGACCTCGATGTCGAGCGACAGCACTTCCTCGTTGCGGCCGCGCAGCATGGCCAAGGCGCGGTGGCTGGGCACACCGGCCCAACGCTCGACATGGTCGAAATAGTCCGAAAATTTCGCGCCGGCTTCCTGCTTGCCGTCGACGACCCTGGCGCGCAGGAAAGCGCGTTCCTTCATGTAGGCGCGCAGCTTGCCGACCAGATCGGCATTCTCGGCGAACTGCTCCGACAGGATGTCGCGCGCGCCTTCGAGCGCCGCCTTCGCCTCGGGCACTTCTTCGGTGACATAGGCGAGCGCGAGCTCGGTCGGCACCGCTGAACGGTCGGCCAGGATCGCTTCGGCCAGCGGCCCGAGCCCGCGTTCCTTGGCGATCTCGGCCTTGGTCCGGCGCTTCGGCTTATAGGGCAGGTAGATGTCCTCGAGCTCGGCCTTGGTGCTTGCCGCCGCGATCTTGGCTTCCAGATCCTCGGTCAGCTTGCCCTGCTCACGGATCGAGCCGAGTATCGTCTCGCGACGCGCATCGAGCTCGCGCAGATAGGCAAGCCGCTCGGAAAGATCGCGCAACTGCGTGTCGTCGAGCCCGCCGGTGACTTCCTTGCGGTAACGCGCCACGAACGGCACCGTAGCGCCTTCGTCGAGAAGCCCGATCGCCGCCGCGGCCTGCTCCGGCCGCGAACCGATCTCGGCCGCGATGATTGCTGCGATGCGCGTGATGTCCGATGCCATGCTGGTCCCTGTCGAAAGAGCGGCGACCATAGGCCGGGATGCCGGCTGCGCCAACCGGGTTGGTTTCGGCCGGCGGAAAGGTCCACAGGAAAGCGGTCTAACGTGGGCGCCGCCCCTCACCTGCCTGCCGGCACCCCTCTCCCCGTATGGTGACGGGGAGAGGGGTGCTCTCATCGACGGTTTCGCCAGTCGCCAGCGTTGCAAGAAGGGCGCCGAGGCTGTGGCCGTCCTCCTTCTCCCCGTCACTATACGGGGAGAAGGTGCCGGCAGGCGGATGAGGGGCGGAGCCGACATAGACAGTCGGCTCGATAAGCCCCTCAAACCATGCCGCTCAGTGTCTCGAAAAACGCTACGATATCGACGTCAAGCTTGTCATCCACCGGCTCCGGCTGCGACGACATCTTGGCGATGACCACTTCCGTCTTGGGGTCGACGTAAATCCATTGGCCGTGGATGCCGATGCCGCAGAAGGCGCCGCTTGCCTTGCCCATCTGGTACCATTTGTTGCGATAGCGCCCTTCGGGGAAGAGGAACGCCATCGTGCCGCGCTGCCAGGCTTCATGGCTGCCGCCGGTGGCAACCGTGTCGCGCACCCAGGCCTCAGGCACGATGCGCCGGCCATTGGCCATGCCGCCCTGCCGCATCATCTCGCCGATGCGGGCAAGATCGCGCGGCGTCATCGACATGCCGCCGGCGGTGCGCGCCGTGCCTTCCATGTCGACGGTGACGGACATCTCGCTCGCAGCGCCGAGCGGCAGCCACAATTTCTCGGCTAACAGGTCGCTGACGCGTTTGCCGGATGCCCGCTCGACAAGAATGCCCAGCGTATCCGAATTGGGGGAGCGGTAGCGGTAGGTCTGCCCGTGCGGCTCGGCGAGGCGCTGCAGCGTCAGCAGGAATGCCGCAAGGCTTTCCGAGCCGCCGCCGGGATTCCACAGCGTCGCGCGGCGGTATCGGGCGAAGGCGCTTTCCGGATCGAGATAGGCTTCCTCGAAATCGAGGCTGACCGTCATGTCGAGCACATTGCGCACGCTGGCATCGCCATAGGCCGAGCGCTTGGCTTCGGGAATGTACTCAGTCACCGGCGCTTCAAAGTCGAACACCCCCTCGTCTTCCAGTATGCCGGCGAGGATGGCCGTCACCGATTTGCTGATCGAAAAGACGATGTGGCGCTGGCCGAACGCCATATGCGGCGCCGCCCAGTCGCCGATCAGCCTGCCGCCCTTCATGATCGACAGCCCGTCGGTGTCGGAACGCCTGAGGAAGGCTTCGACGGTTTCGGCGCCGCCAGCGAGCTTGACCTTTTCTTCGAGCAGCGCACCGAGAGGCTTTGCCTGCTCCTCGCCGCCGGGCGCGGCGGCAACATGCACCGACGGGACGAGTTCGCCGACATTCTGGAACGACCATTGGCTGAACGGCCTCAGCCGCCAGTTGTCGAGCCGCACGTCCTTGCGGGCAAAGCCGTATCTGGTCTCGAACGCAGTCTTGCCGGCCACGATTGTCTCCCGGTACTTTTGTCTCTGATTTTCAGGCGAGAGCCGCGGCGATGGCGTGCACGGCCTTCAGCGTCGCCACCGAATAGGCGATGTTGGTGAAATCCGGATAGGTCGAAAGCTTCACCACGACCATCCTGTTGTCCCAGTCGATGTGGATCAACTGCCCGAACACACCGCGACACATCAGCGAGCGCGAGCGCGAATCCTCGATCCAGAACTGGTTGCGGTAGCTGCCGTCCGGAAGGCTCGGATTGAAATTCGGTCCGTGCCTGCCCGTCCGCGTCGCCGCGATCCAATCGGCCGGAATGACCCCGCCGCCATTGTCGAGGATGAGCTGACCAAAGCGGCCGTAGTCGCGCAGCGTCGCGTTGAAGCCACCGTCGGCCAGCGCATAGCCGGCGCTGTCGACGGTGAAGCAGGCGCTCTCGTCGGCGCCGAGCTTTTGCCAGAGCTCTTCCGAGACGAGCTGCGCCAGCCGCCTGCCGCTCACCCGCTCCATGATGAAGGCGAGCACGTCGGTTTCGATCGAGCGGTATTCGAGGGCCTCGCCGTGCGAGCGCACCTTGTCCTTCAGCCGCAGGATCAGTTCGAACAGATGCGATGGCCAATGGAAATCGGGATCGCTGCCCGGCGGCACCGGTTTCCAGCCGCTGGCGACATCGACCTGGCCGATCTCGGAATAGCGATCGGTATACTCCTCGGAGAAGCGCACGCCCGTCGTCATGTCGAGCACGTGCTGCACGGTGGCGCCAGCCCAGGCCGTCTCACCGAGCTCTGGAAGATAGTCGGTGACCAATTTGGCCGGATCGATCAGACCGCGCCCGACCAGGATGCCGAAGACAGAACCGGTGACGGATTTCGCCATCGACTGCGACAGATGCGGCGTGCGCTCGTCCATGCCGTTGAAGTAGTGCTCATAGGCAACCCTGCCGTCCTTCAGCACCAGGAAGCCGTCGGTATAGGTCTCGTCGAGCAGTCCGGCGAGCGTCGTTGGGCGGCCTTCGCCATCCGCCACCGCCAGGCCGTCGAGATCGACCTCGGCACGCTCGAGACGACGGCGATGGCCATGGCCGCGCCAGACCTCCACGGTCGGCAGGAACTCGCGGATATGCTGGAAAGCCCAGCGGTTCCAGGGCGGCCGGTCCCAGTCGAGCTTTGGCACCACCATGGCCGGCGGCGACCCCTGCATGATCGGCGGCCGCGGATCGGAGTTGCGATAGGACGTCAGGATTTCCTCCCTGGACACAAGAAAGGGAGGCCGGAGCCTCCCCTCCTTCATGCTTTGCGGCGGAGCTATTTGCGCAGGTTCGTCCAGATCTTGTTGTAGATCTCCACCACCTCCGGCGGACACGGCGGCACGAATTCCGGCGTCGCCGAACCGGCCGGCGGACTGATCTCCGGCGAGTTGGCGAACTCCGCCGGCAGGAATTTGTGGCTGCCGGCAATGCCGTTGTCGTAGCCGGCGAACTCGGAGATCAGCGCCGCATTCTCAGGCGCCATGACGAAGTCCTGGAACAGCTTGGCGTTCTCGAGGTTCTTGGCGCCCTTCAGCACCGCGACATTATCCATCCAGCCCTCAATGCCTTCCTTCGGATAGGCATATTTGATCGCCGGGATCTTCTGGCGCGAGCGGTAGGCTGCGCCATTCCACTGCTCGGTCACGACCACGTCGCCCGAGGTGATCTTGGTGATGGTGTCGTAGCTGAAGGTCTTCCACGACGGCTTGGCAGCCGTCAGGATGTCGTTGATCTTCTTCAAATTGGCCTTGTCGGCGCCACAGCGCGGCACGCCGGCATAGCGTTCGGCCGCGTGCATGACGGTGTTGACGTCGTCGAGCACGTTGATCTGGCCCTTCAGCTCATCCGGCGGATTGAACAGGATCGCCAGCGTGTCGATGTCGCCCTTGAACTTGTCCATATTGACGGCGAATGTCGTCGTGCCGAACTGCCATGGCGCGGTGTAGTGGCGGCCCTTGTCCCAATAGATGTCGACGAAGCGTGGATCGATGTTCTTGCCGTTCGGCATCGCGTTGGGCTCGGTCTTTTCGAGCAGGCCCTCTTCGATCATGATCTTCACGGTGTAGTCGGACGGCACCACGATGTCGTAGCCGGAATTGCCGGCGCGCACCTTGGACAGCATGGTTTCGTTGGAATCATAGTCGTCCAGCGTCACCTTGATGTTGTATTGCTTCTCGAACTTCTCGATCAGCTTGGGGTTGGTATAGTCGCCCCAGTTGTAGATGTGCAGTTCGCCGTCGGCGAGCGCGGGCACGGCCCATAACAGCACGGCCGCGGAAACGGCCGCCATCAGTTTTCCAGACATTTTATGTTCTCCTTGCCTTCCCATTGTTGTGTTGGAGTTCACGGGTCATTTGGCGCGTCGCCGCGCTATCAGGAACGAGATCGAGACGAACAGGATCGACACCAGAAGCAGGATTGTGGAGATGGCGTTGATCTCCGGCGTCATCGGCCGCCGAATCTGGTTCCAGATGTAGAGAGGCAGCGTCGTCTGGCCGGGACCGGCGACGAGCTGCGTGATGGTGAAATCGTCGAAGGAGACGATGAAAGCGAGCGCGGCGCCCGACATGATGCCGGGCACCAGCAGCGGCAGCGTGATGCGCTTGAAGGCGTTCCACGGCGTCGCGTAGAGGTCCGCCGCCGCATATTCCAGCGTCAGGTCCATGTCCTCGAGCCGCGCCCGGATCGGCATATAGGCGAAGGGGATGCAGAACACGGTATGGGCAAGGATCAAATTGCCGATGCCGAAATTCAGCCCGAACGTGCCGGCGATCAGCGCGAAGAAGGAGAGCGTCGCCACCGCCGTGATGATCTCCGGCACCATCAGCGGCAGGTTGATCACCATGAAGGCCGCCGCCAGCCCGCGCCACGGCTTCACTCTGGTCATCCCGATCGCTGCAAGCGTCGCGCAGATGGTCGAGACGATCGTAGCGGTGACCGAAATGATCAGCGTGTTGCGGGCCGCGTTGTGGAACTCCGCGTTGCGCAGCGCGCTGCCGTACCAGCCGAGCGTGACGCCTTCCCAATGCGTGACCAGCGAGCCGCTGTTCAGCGAGAAGATCATCAGGATGAGCACCGGGATGTAGAGCACCAGCAGGCAGATGATGGCGATCGAGCGGAAGCCCGGCTGGTCCTTGATGTCGATGGTGCGCGGTTCAGCCATGCTGCACCTTCCCCGACGTGTTGCGGACGTAGAAGTAGAGCGCCACCAGCACCGCGGCCATCAGGATCAGCGCCTGCGCGCAGCCGAGCGGCCAGTTGCGCCCGGAACCGAATTGCTGGGCAATCAGGTCACCGATCATCAGGTGGACACCGCCGCCCAGGATCAGCGGCGTCACATAGGCACCGAGCGCCGGGATGAAGACCAGCAGGCAGCCGGCGATGATGCCGGGCTTGGAAAGCGGAATGATCACCCGCCACAGCACCTGGCGGCGCGTCGCGTAGAGATCGTAGGCCGCCTCGATCAGCCGGAAGTCGAGCTTCTCCAGGCTCGAATAGAGCGGCAGCACCATGAACGGCAGGAAGGCGTAGAGCAGGCCGAGCTGGATGGCGAAATTGGTGTAGAGCATGGTGATCGGCTTATCGATCACGCCCAATGCCATCAGCGCGTTGTTGATCAGGCCCTCGTCGCGGATGATGAACATGATCGCCAGCGTACGCACCAGGAGGTTCGACCAGAACGGAATGGTGATAAGAAGCACCCACCAGTTGCGCTGCGCCGGCGGGCGGGTGGCCATGAAATAGGCGGTCGGGAAGCCGAGCAGCAGGCAGATGACTGTCGTCACCACCGCGAACAGGAACGAGCGCAGGTAGATGATCAGGAAGTCCGGCGTGAATTGCAGCGTGTCGTCGAAGATGTCGCGCTGGAACAGGAAGTTCAGATAGGCGTCGGTCGAGAACTGCCACTGCACGCCACCATAGGGCGCCGCGACAAGGAACGAATAGACGCAGATGATAAGGAGCGGCAGCACGCCGAAAATGCCGATGATGATCAGCGCCGGTAGCGACAGCAGCCTGTTGCGCCGCGCGCCGGCTTTCACCGCCTGGGCCTCGAACAACGCGGCCTTGGAAGGCATGGTTGGGGAGAGCGTGGCTGTCGTCATCAGTCTTTCAGGACGCGGGCTGCGTCCTCCTCGAACTGGATGCCGACTTTGGCGCCCTTCTCGTAGGTCACCGGGCTCGAACGGCTGTTCTGGTGGCGCACGATGAAGTTTTCGCCACCATCGAGCTTCACGTGATAATGCGTGTCGGTGCCGAAATAAACGATGTTGGAGAGGGTTCCGGCGATCGTGCCCTTGGCCGGGTCCGGCACCAGGTCGGCATGCTCGGGACGCACCACCAGCGTCACTTCGCCCGTCGGATCGAAGCCTTCCGGATAACCGGCGGCGATCGTGGCACTGCGCGCGAATTTGACCGTCGCCACGCCGGGCTTCTTCGATACCACCGTGCCGGCCAGGAAATTCGTCTCGCCGATGAAGTCGGCGACGAAGCGCTCCGCCGGCCGGTCGTAGATATCGCGCGGCGTCCCGACCTGCAGGATCTTGCCGGCCGACATGACCGCGATGCGGTCGGACATGGTCAGCGCTTCTTCCTGGTCGTGGGTGACGAAGATGAAGGTGATGCCGGTCTCGTGCTGCAGACGCTTCAACTCGATCTGCATTTCCTTGCGCAGCTTGTAGTCGAGCGCCGAGAGCGGCTCGTCGAGCAGCAGCACTTTCGGCTGCGGCGCCAGCGCCCGGGCGAGCGCGACGCGCTGCTGCTGGCCACCGGAGATCTGGCTGGTGCGGCGCGCCTTCAACGCCTCCATCTTGACCAGCTTTAGCATCTGGGCGACGCGCGCTTCGATCTCCGCCTTCGGCTTGCCGAGCATCTCCAGCCCGAAGCCGATATTCTCAGCCACCGTCATATGCGGGAACAGCGCGTAGCTCTGGAAGACGGTGTTGACCGGGCGCTTGAATGGCGGCAGCGGCGCGATGTCCTGGCCGTGCAGCAGGATTTCGCCGGCGGTTGGGAAATCGAAGCCGGCAATCAGTCTCAGCAGCGTCGTCTTTCCGCATCCGGACGGGCCGAGCAGGGTGAAAAACTCGTTCTCGCGGATCGACACCGACACCGTGTCGAGAGCGGCTACCTGGTTTTCACCGGTTCCAAATACTTTGCGTACACCGCGAACTTCGATCGCGTTCTTACCCGGTTGTTCCGGCACGATTTCCCCATTGAGAGAGCCTGCTCTTGGCGGCAGGTTTGTTCCTGTTTGATTGTCACCATAAGCCGACTGGCTTGGCAACTGCGGAGCTGTCACTCGACTTTTAAAGGCAATCTCCATGCCACCCTCGGGTCTGGCTGTCCTCAGGCTTGGTAAGTGACCCTTCCACCACAAATGGTGGTGACGGGCCGAACGGTGTGCAGCGCTTCGGGCGCCGTCGCCTCGATATCGGCCGACAAGACGACGATATCGGCGAGGTACCCGGTCTTCAGACGACCCTTGCAGTGTTCCATGAACTCGGCATAGGCGCCCTCGACCGTATAGCCGGCAATCGATTCATGGAGCGAGAAACTCTGATCCGGCAGACCTTCTGCCCAAGGTTTGCGCATCACTGCCGCCTGGATGCCCAGGATCGGGTCAACCGGCGAGACCGGCCAGTCGGAGGCGAAGACGACCCGCGCGCCGGCGTCTTTCAGCGTGCGCCAGGCATAGCTCAGCGGCCACTTATCGCGACCGATGCGCGAGATCGTCGGCTCCAGCGGGAAATTCATGGCGCCCGGTGGATGCGGCGGCTGCATCGACGCGAGCACACCGAGCTCGGCGAAGCGCGGCACGTCGGAAGGCGTGGTGACTTCGATATGCTCGATGCGGTGGCGGCTGTCGCGCCTGCCGTTCTTCTTGAGCGCCGCCTGGTAGCCGTCGAGCACGGCCCGCACCGCGCCGTCGCCGATCGAGTGCACGGCGACCTGCAGGCCGCGCCTGTCGGCCTCGACCGCCACCTCGGCGAAATGTTCGGGCGAAAAAAGCGGCTCGCCGCGCCAGCCCGGCCGGTCGGCATAATCGTCGACCATCACCGCGGTCCAGGAGTCCAGCACGCCGTCATAGAAGAGCTTGACCATGCCGGATGACAGCCATTCGGAATTATAGGTCGCAGCCATGCGCGAGGCTTTTTCGAGCATGTCCAGCGACATGAAATTCTTGAAGTGGAATGGGATCTTTGTGCGGCACAGCAACCGCCCCTCTTCTTCCAGGCCGGCAAGCAGCTCGAGCTGGTAGAGGTTGCCGTCCATATTCTGGATCGAGGTGATGCCGTGCTGGGCGCACCACTGAAGCCCTCGGTGCATCAGGTTGCGATCGGCGGCCAGCTCCTCGGCCGACGGATAGGGATCCGGCTCCTCGCCGGTCAGTCCCAGCCGTGTCCGATTTGCTCCGAAATGCTCGAGGATCGGTCCGAACGCCTCGCCCTCGCGCAACTCGCCGGCGGCGAGACCGTCAGCGCCCATGACGATCTCGTTGCCCTGTCCTACCTGCTTGCCGTGCAGCAGGCCCGCCTCTTTCAGCGCCTTGGTGTTTGCCCACATCGTGTGGTGGTCGGAAGCCGACATGGCGAAGGGCCGGTCGGGGATGATGCGGTCGAGATGATGACGCGTCACCGGTTCGGACAGGATCGCATAATCGACGCCGGCGCCGATCAGCAGCCTGGCGTTCGGACGCTTCGCTGCGAAGCCCTGAATCGCTTCGCGCAGCGCGTCGAAGCCATGCACGCCCGCCAGATGCAGGTTGTCGAGCTCGGCCGCGCCGCCGAACAGATGCATATGCGCTTCGATGAAGCCAGGCAGGACGGAGCCGCCCTGGGCGTCGATGACCTTGGTGGCCTGCCCTTTGAGCGTTTCGATCGAGGCTCGGCTGCCGATGGCGACGATGACGCCGTCCTTGACGGCAATAGCCTCAGCGGCGGGATTGTCATCGTCCATGGTCAGCACACGACCGTTGACGACCATCAGATCCGCACCACCATCCGCAACCGACATCGCGACTCCACATTTTGCTGAGGGACCGACAGCGCCAAGTCCAGTGAGCTGCCGCTCCACTGAGGCGGCGCCGTGGGACGAAAGTCGATGCCGATGCGCCGTCTTCGAAATTCCCCTTGTTATCGTGGAAGACAGCGTAGATAAAGAATGCGACTGTTTATTCGCGTTTGTCAACAGCCGGAATTTGGAATGTATAGTGGACAGCACCCCGCGCCTGTGCTGAGGCCGGTCGGTGAACGAGGGCATCGGAAAGTGAAGCGCAGTCTCGACCGCAAGACCAGGATAGCGCTCGAACCGCGCAAGCAGCCGCGGCAAAAACGGTCAAGCAAGGTGGTCGACAGGATTCTCGACGCGGCGCTGATCCTGACGCGTGAGCAGGGAACCAGGGCGCCGACGACGCTGGCCATCGCGCAACGCGCGGGCCTCTCGGTCGGCTCGGTCTATCAGTACTTTCCCAACAAGGAAGCCATTCTTCTGGACCTGGCCCGGCGCTGGCTGTCGTCTTTTCCCGAGGTCATCCGGAAGCGTATCAACGTCCCCCGGCCGACCAACCGCGACGAGTTTCGGCGCGAAGTGCGCAAACTCTTCATCGACACATCCAGGCTCTATCTGGACAACGTCACGCTGATGCCGGTGATCGAAGCCATATCCGGCAACGCCGACCTCAGGCCGATCCAGGACGAATATGACAAGCAGATCATCGCCCTCTACGCAGCCTGGTTGCAACATGTGAACCCGGCCCTTGAAGAAAAGATCGCCAAGCGGTTGGGCCTGGTGATGATGGAGGTCGGACACGCCTGCAGGCTTGTGGGGCTGAAGAGAGATCGCAAGACATTCGACCTCATCGAGGACGATGTGGAAGCCATGTGGCTGGCTCTCGTGAACCCCTATCTCAACCTCGACTGATTTCACACTTCCAACTGATTTCGCGCTCCAGGGGAATTCCTATGAAGACTGTCTATTCGCCGCTTCATGCCGGTCACGCTGACCAGATGGAACTGGTCACCTCGGCAATCGTGCCGGGTTTCGAGAAGCCGTCGCGGGCCGAATTCATCAAGGCGCGGGTGGAAAGCGAGAAGCTTGGGCCGATCGTCGGGCCGGTCGAGCACGACCTCGCCGCGGCCAAGCGGGTGCATGAAGCGCACTACGTCGACTTCCTGCCGACCGTGTGGCCGGAATGGGTCGCCGCCGGCTTCAAGGGTTCGGCCATGGGCTTCACCTGGCCGACGCGCGGGTTGCGCGGCGACGTGCCGCCGAAGCGCATCGACGCCTTGCTCGGCTATATTCCTTCGATGCCGGCGCCACCTTCGTCGAAGGCACCTGGGCGGCGATCAAGTCGTCCTATGACGTCGCGCTGACGGCGGCCGCCCTGGTCAAGGGCGGCGAGCGGACCGCCTTCGCGCTCTGCCGTCCGCCAGGCCATCACGCGGGCGCCGCCTTCATGGGAGGCTACTGCTTCATCAACAATGCCGCGGTCGTCGCGCAATGGTTCCGCGACCAGGGCGCAAGCCGTGTCTCCATCCTCGATGTCGACTATCACCACGGCAATGGCACGCAGGAAATCTTCTACCGCCGCGGCGACATCCAGGTGCTCAACCTGCATGGCGATCCGATGGTCGAGTACCCCTTCTTCCTCGGCCATGCCGACGAGCGCGGCGAGGGCGAAGGCGAAGGTTTCAACATCAACTATCCGATGCCCTTCGGCACCAATTGGGACGGCTGGAACGCATCGTTGGAAGATGCCTGCGCCAGGCTTGCCGCCTACACCCCCGACGTCGTCGTGGTGTCGCTCGGCGTCGATACGTTCGAGAAGGATCCGATCAGCCAGTTCAAGCTGAAGAGCGAGGACTATCCCAAGATCGGCCGCCGCATCGCCAAGCTCGGCCTGCCGACGCTGTTCGTCATGGAAGGAGGCTACGCGGTGGAAGAGATCGGCATCAACGCCGTCGGCGTGCTGACCGGCTTCGAGGATCATTAAGCCGCGCTGATCGAAAGGACATGCGCCCTCGGAGATGGCCGAGGGCGCATTTTTTTAGCGATTCCGCCCGAAATCGTCGGCTCAATTCAGGCCGGAAATCGCCGCCAGGCAACGCGAAGCGAGGCTTCTGAGTCGCAACACGAGTCCATCAGATTCGATTTTGTCAAATCGCGTTTGATGTCGGATTCATCTGCAGGTAGATTAGACCCGAATCAGCCGGTCCACGGGGGGCGCGGCTACCACCCAAAGTCTCCAGTTCCGGCATCCGGCCGGCACCAGACGCGGACGGCTGCGCGTTCCCTAAAAGGATTCGGCTCGGTTGGGCGCTGTGCGTGCCCTTGAGTGTGTTTTCGTCAACGTGATGCGTTTCGGGTCCGGCCGCCGGCTTTTGCCAGCACCGGGCACAGGGATCGATTCCGGCCAGAATATCAAGATGAGCAGTCCCGCCGCGCCTCTCCAACCCGACGCCTCAGGCTCGCACCTGACGTCCCGCGGCGATCTCACCAGTTTCTTCATGCAGCTTGCCGCCGACATCGGCGCCGACAGCTACATGCTTGTCGCCATCGTGCACGACCAGGACCGCAACGACGCCCGCATCGTGTCGTCGAACTGGATTTTCGACGCCATAGAGCTGATCGGCAAAAGGCTGATCGCCAATCTTGCGCTGGGACCGCTGACCGCCGCACCCGGCATGCGCCCCAAGCCGCTGGTCGCGGCGCATGCCCCCGACGCCGGCGCGTTGCTGACCAGTGAGGAAGCCAGGCTGCTCGACGTGCTCGGCCACGCCGAAATCTATTCGCTGAGGCTCAATGTCGGCCGCCAGCGTCTTTTCGTGCTGTTCTCGGCCGCGGAGGCCGGCAAGATCGATCTGCCTGCGCTGATGAAGGCGCAGCTGAAATGCTGCTACGCGCTGTCCTGCATCCCGCAACTGATTGCCGCTGCCGCCATGCAGGACCCTCTGTCGGACCGCGAGCGCGAATGCCTGTTCTGGGTGTCGGAAGGCAAGACCACCGACGAGGTGGCGCTCATCCTTGGCGTCTCGTCGAACACCGTCAACAGCTACATCACGCATGCCATCCAGAAATTCGCGGCCAGCAACCGTGCGATGGCGATTGCGACCGCGATCAGGAGCGGCATCATTTGAAACACGCGCAGATCAGAGAGACCGCAGCCGCCCTTTTCAACGACCAGCGCAATCCGTTCGGCGCGTTCTCGCTTGGATCGGAAACGCATCAGGCGGTCACCATCCCGGATGCCGTGCGCCGCTGCCGCTGGATCGCCGTCGACATCAACGCTTCCGGTTTCGGACTGTTCTTCGTCAGCCCTTCGCTGGAGCGCGCCCGCCTGGTCGCCTGCTTCGATTCCGACTATCCGTCGACCGCCCTCACGACCAAATTCATCTCGGGCGCCAGCGGCGAGGATATGGTGCGCCACAGCCGCATCTCGACGACGCCGCGCTGGTGGGCGGATGACGGCATCGCCGGCTCGCGGCAGCCCCTTGAGAGCCTGGCATGGGCCGAGCCGACCGCGCCGCTCGCGCCCGGCACCAACGGCATCGCCTTTCCGGTGCATGCGGATCGCGGCCAGTGCGGGCTGGTCGTCTTCCTTGGGTCCGACATCACGCTGTCGGACGACACGCTCTGTGAAATCCACGCGCGCTGCTTTGCGCTGTTCGCGGCGGTCGCCCGGATCCGTCCGGGCGAAACCGGCAGGACGCGCGCGATCTCCAAGCGCGAGCTCGAATGCCTGAAGCTGACCGCCAACGGCAACACCAGCGAAGAAATTGCGAAGCTTCTGAAACTGTCGGTGCACACCGCCAACCAGTACCTCACCCAATCGACGCAGAAGCTCAACGCGGTCAACCGCAACCAGGCGGTGGCCAAGGCGCTGCGGCTTGGCCTGATCGAGTAGCTCGCTCAGGCCAAGCGTCCACACGCCCCAAATTGTCGTCAAGGATAGGCGAGCGGCTCGGTCTTCCGGATGCTGGCCTGCTCGATCGCGCCCTCCAGCAGGGCGGTGTTGTGCTCCGGCGTCTCGCCCGGCTTCTCGAAAGACACGTAGTTGACGACCACGGACGCCCCGTGCTCGGTCAGCGTGAGCTGGAAGTAGACGGTGACGCCGCGCGGCCGAAGCTCCAGATCGAGCACGATGCGCGGGCTGCCGCTCCAGTCGACATGCGCTTCACCGCCATGGCCGAGCCTGAGCGTGCCCGGTTGGAAGTAGAGTTCCGCGGCCGAGTCCACCAGGTCCGACAGGCAAGCGAAATGCTCCAGCCGGATGAAGGCGATATAGTCGGCGACCTCGATCAGGCGCAGCTCGCCGACTACATCCTGGATGGCGCTGGCGACGATCTGCTCGCGTGAATTGGCGTGTGGTTGCCGGTTCATGGATAGAGGCAGCATCCGTTCATGAGGGTACTCTGCGCACGGCCTTCTTCGAGTAGACGATCCGCACCAACTCGGCGACGGCCTGGTAGAATTGCGACGGGATCACGCTATCAACCGAAACTTGCTTGTACATGGAGCGGGCAAGCGCCACGTCCTCGAAGATCGGGATGTTGTGCTCCCTGGCGATTTCGCGGATCTTCAGCGCCACCAGGTCCTGGCCCTTGGCGAGCACGACCGGAGCGGAATCCTCCTCGCGCACATATTTCAGCGCGATGGAGTAGTGCGTTGGATTGGCGATGACGAGCGTCGCACGTGGCACCGCCGTCATCATGCGCTGCCGCGCCCGGTCGCGCGCCAGCGAGCGCAGGCGCGACTTCACGATCGGATCGCCTTCCGATTGCTTCAACTCGTCCTTCACTTCCTGCTTGGTCATGCGCAGATCGCGCCGCCAGTGGAAGCGCGACCAGACGATGTCGGCGACCGCGATCAGCCCCATGACGAAGACGATCGACACCAATATGTCGACAAAGATGCCGCGGATGACCATGCCGAACGACACCGGATTGGTGATCATGCCGGCAAGCAGCCTGCGATGATCCTCCGACAGCGTGAAGGCGAGCACGGCGATGGCGAAGGCAAGCTTGGCCAGCGACTTGCCGAATTCGACGAAACCCTGCACACCGAACAGCCGGCTCCAACCCTTGGCGATCGAAATGCGCGACAGTTGCGGCCTGATCCGCTCGCCGACGAGTTGCGGCATGTTCTGGAACACCGAGGCACCGATGCCGGCGACCACCAGCAGCACCAGCAGGCTGACGACGGCGCGGCCGATCTCGATCAGGACCTGCTCGTAGAGCGTGATGACATCGGTCTCGGTGTCCATCGGCCATGCTTCGGGCTTTTCCAGGAACGTCGACAGGAACATGCCGAGATCGACGACGGCATCCTTGGCGTAAAAAACCGCGAACACCAAAATGGCAAGGAACGAGGCAAAGATCGCCGTCTCGCGCGAATGGGGCAGCTTGCCCTGTTCGATCGTGTCGCGGATCTTCTTCTCCGTGGCTTCCTCGGTTTTGGAATCCTTGTCGACCGCCTCAGCCATGGTGACCCGACCGTATTGCTGTCGTCAGGCCGCTTCGGCGGCGCTTTGCGTCGAGGGAAGCTCGAACGCTCCTTGCCGCGACAGACGGATGGTCGCCACGGCGATCGTTTTGCGCGCCGCCATAATGTCGGCCAGCGCAATGCCTTCCGATCCCTGCCCGAGCTCGGATTCGATCATGCGGCGTGAGCGTGCGCCGATCGCCGACAGCACGGATTCGGTGAGCGCCGCGGGCGCGCCGCGCAGCGCCAGCGTGACGAGCTCGGTCGACAGCCCGTCGAACAGCAGCACGCGCGCCTTCTGGGTAAGCAGCGGCAGGTCGTCGAAAGCAAACAACCGCGACTTGACGCCGGCGAGATCGGGCGTGCCGGCCTCTTCCAGATCCTGCATGAGCTCGTCGAGCTCGGGCTTGGCCATTTCGTTGAGCACGCTGGCGACACGCTCCTGGCCGGCCGAAGTGTCCTTGGTCGCCTTCTGCGCAAGCACGCTGGCGCGCAACTGGCTCTCGACGATCCTGGTCGCTGCGTCCGGAATGTTGGCCATCGTCACCATGCGCTTGATGATCTGGCTGCGTATCGGCTTTTCCATCGTCAACAGAACGTTGGCGGCGGCCTGCGACGCGAGCTTCGACAACACCATGGCCGCCGTCTGCGGATGTTCCCCGGCGAGGAAGGTCCCGAGGCGCGCGGGCTCGAGCTTCTCGAGATCCGGCCAGATCGGCGGCGGTCCCTCGGGAGCAGGCTCGAGTTTCTTGTCGCCCATGATGGCGCTCATCTCCTCGGGCGACAGCGATTCGTTGAGGATCGTGTCCATCCGGTCGGCCGAATCGAGCAGGCCGGCGCCCTCCGTGAACTCGGCCTCGAATTCCGCGACGATGCGCTCCAGATCGGCTTGCGGGATGGTGCGCAGCAGGCGGGCGCCCTCGATCAGCGCCTTCAGCTCTTCCTGCTTGAAGAATTTGAGCAGCCGGCTGGCCGAGGGCTTGCCCATCGCCACCAGGATGGCGGCAGCCTTTTGCGGGCGCGTCAGCGTCAATGACGTCATCATGCTTGGCTCCGCGGCCGGTGGATGCTCTGGCTGTCCATTTCTACGCGCTCTTCGTCGCGGCGATGATCTCGGTGAGCCTGATGCCGAAGCGCGACGGATCGTTTTCCAGCACGGTGATCTCGCCGCGCGCAATTCTGCGGCCGTTGACGACCACGTCGACCGGCTCGCCGATGCGGCGGTTGAGTGCCACGGTCGAGCCTTTCTGCAATGCCATCAGCTCCGACACCGGCATTTCGGTGCTGCCGAGGATGATCTGCACATCGACCGGGATCGTCATGATGATCGACGAATTGGCGCCTGCCTGGAAGGCGGCGTCCGGACGCTGTTCCTCTTCCCGCAGCACGCCGCGCAGTTCCTCGATGGCGCGGTCGAGCTGCTCGTCCGGCTGATCGGGTTCGGCTTCCACCTTGGTCTTTGCCATGCCTCTTCTCCAATAATCCCAGGTCCGGCCTCAGCCGGGCATAAGTCCGTCGATAAAATCCTGCCCGGCATCGTGAGGATGCCGGATGCGGACCGTGTAATTCTGACCGAGCTTGCCGAACTCGCAGACAAACAGCGTCTTGTCGCGCGCGCTGAGCTTGGCCTGCGACTGCGCGTTCTCCTCGAACTCGATCACCTGGCCGGGCTGCAAGGCCGCGAGATCGCCAAGCGTCAGCCGGGCGAGCGGCATGGTGGCCTCTAGCCGCACAGCCGAGCGCATCACTTCCTCCGAGAAGCGGGCTCGCCAGTCGAATTCCGTCGTCTGGTCGTCGCCCTGAGCGGCGGTGGCGCCGCGCGCCGCCAGAAGGATGCGCTGCGGGATCATCACCGTCACCGTGCCGGTGTCGGTTGGCGTCGAAATGCCGTAGACGATGCGGGCTGCCGCGCCATCGCGCAGCACACGCCGTCTTGCCTCGTTGCCGGACATCGCCCGGGGGATTGTCAGGCGCAGGTTTAGGGAGCGCCTGTCCGATCCGTTCAGCGCCACTGCGACCTCCTGGAAGACGCTGGTCGCGACGTCAGTCTCGATCTGCGACAGGTCGCGCTCGATCGGCGCCACCGGCTGGTCGGGGTCGCCGCCGAACAGAGCGCTGACCATGACGGCGATCGCCGGCGCGTCCATGACCAGCGTCATGGCGTCGGCCGAGGTCGGCGAGGAGACGATGGTCATGGCGAAGGTTTCGCCGGCGCGGATGCGCGCATCAGGCACACGACTCACTTCCACCGCTTGCAGGTCGACCGTGACCGGCGCGCCAAGGTCGCCGGAAAGGGCTTTCTGCAGCAGCGGCAGCGAGCGTTCGGCCATGCCGCGGCCGACGCCGATCACCTGCGCGGCCTCGCCGCTGTCGCCGACGAGACGCTCGATGATCAAGGCCCGGGTTTGCGACGGACTGCCCGGACTGGTCATGACGGCATGCGGCCCTGGCTGAAGTTCTGCATGCTCAGGCCGCCTTCTTCTCGGCGACGCCCGTATTCATGGTGCTCTGCTCGACGGCATCGATCGTCGGGCGCTCATAGGAGGAGATGGTCTTGCGGCCGAACTCGATCGCGACCTGCGGCAAGGCGCCGTTCATGTAGGCGAGCAGCGTCTGCTTGACGATGATGTAGAGGCGGTTCTTCTTCTCGCGAACCGTCTTGATCTTGGTGGCGACCGGGCCGACCACGCCATAGGACAGGAAGATGCCGAGGAAGGTTCCGACAAGCGCGGCGCCGATCAGCCCGCCGAGGATTTCCGGCGACTGGTCGAGCGCGCCCATCGCCTTCACCACGCCGAGCACTGCGGCGACGATGCCGAGCGCCGGCAGGCCGTCGCCGACCGCGACCATCGCGTGATAGGCCTTCAGCTTGTCGCTGCGGATGGTCTGGATCTCCTCGTCCATCAGCGCCTCGATCTCGTGCGAGCGTGCATTGCCGATGATGATGATGCGGCAATAGTCGCAGATGAAATTCGTCAGATCGTGGTTCTTCAGGACGGTCGGGAAGGCCTGGAAGATCGCGGATTCTTCCGGATTGTCGATATGCGCCTCGACCTCGCTGCGCGACTTCGAGCGCAGTTCGCGCATCAGGCTGTGCAGCACGCCGAGCGTCTCCAGGTAGTCCCGTTCCTTGGGCACCGCCTGCTTGAAGGCTTCGATAATGCCCTTGCCCGTGTCCTTGACCGTCTTCATCGGGTTGGCGACGAGGAAGGTGCCGAGCGCGGCGCCGCAGATGACCACCGCTTCCCATGGCTGCATCAGCACATGCAGGTGCCCGCCCATGGCCATGAAGCCGCCGAGAACGCAACCAAGCGTCACCACAAGTCCGATCAGAATACCCACGACAGGTCCTTCCGCACATCACGTCGTGATCACGGATAGTCCTCGTGCCTTGTGTGAGGCTTGAATCGAAGCCGATGGGCGCGATTCAGTTTCGCGCAAGGAAGTGAGCTTATTGTTTCGGGATAGCTTCGGCCGGAGGCGTGTCCTTGCTCAATACCTACACCAGCTACCAGTTGATCGTGAAAGACATCAACAAGTCGATCGACCGTATCGAGCAACAGCCGACGGTTGATCGCGATACCAAGTATTACCTGGCCAACATCACCAAGGTGAAATCGATCGACGATTTCGTCAACAATGACCGCGTGTTCAAATATGCCATGAAGGCCTACGGGTTGGAGGACATGGACTATGCCAAGGCCTTTATGGTCAAGGCGCTGAAGGAAGGTGTTTCCGATCCCAATAGCTTCGCCAACAAGCTGACCGACAAGCGCTACGCCGAATTTGTCAGCGCCTTCAACTTCGCCGCCAATGGCGCCGATGCGACCATCTACAACAAGGCGCAGCAGCTGGTGACGAAGAACTACGCCATCCAGGCGCAGATCGCCGGTCTTGATCCGAATTCGGACTATGTGAAGGGCGAGACGACCTATTATCTCGCCAATATCACCAAGGTGAAGTCCGTCGACGACTTGATGGGCAACAGCCGGCTCTACACCTACGCGCTGGCGGCGTTCGGCCTCGATTCGGCCACCGAGGACAAGGATCTCATCAAGCAGGTCCTGCAAGGCGGCGTGCGCGACCCCGACAGCGTCGCCAACAAGCAGACGGATCCGGCCTATGCGGCGCTGGCCTCGGCCTTCAACTTCGAGCAGTACGGCGAGAACGCCACCGCCTACGTTCCGGCGCAGCAGCCGACCGTCGACAAATACATGCGCCAGACGCTGGAGGAAGACGCCGGCAAGACCAATGAGGGCGTGCGGCTGGCGCTTTACTTCCAGCGCAAGGCGCCGGGCATCACCAGTTGGTACGACGTGCTCGCCGACACCGCGCTTGCCAGCGTGGTGCGCACCGCGCTCGGCCTGCCCGATTCCTTCGCCACGGCCGACATCGACAAGCAGGCGCAGTTGTTCGAGCAGAAGCTCGACATCTCGGATTTCACCGACCCCGAGAAACTCGGCAAGTTCCTGACCCGCTTCACCAGCATGTACGAGATCAACAACCCGACCTCGACCGCCGTGACGTCGGTCAGCGTGCTCTTCGCGCAGCCGATCACCGTGGGCATCTCCACCGACCTGATGATGGCCATGCAGAAGCTGAAGTTCTGAGAACACCATGCAGGACAGTCTCTACGTCGCCCTCTCCTCGCAGATTGCGCTCGAGCGCCGCCTCGACACCATCGCCGACAATGTCGCCAATGCCTCGACCATCGGCTTCCGCGCCACCGGCGTGAAGTTCGAGGACGTGGTCTCCGGCACCGGGCCGAAGTCGGTCTCCTTCGCTTCCTCGGGCAAGACCTATCTTTCCACCGCGCATGGCTCGCTGACCGAAACCGGCAATCCTTTCGACTTCGCCATCCAGGGCGATGCCTGGTTCGCCATCGAGACGCCGGTTGGCACCGTGATGACCCGCGACGGCCGCTTCTCCATGAACGAGAACGGCGAGCTGATGTCGATCGAAGGCTATCCGGTGCTGGACAGCGGCGGTGCGCCGATCCAGCTCGATCCGCGCAACGGCCCGCCAAAGGCCGGCGCCGACGGCTCGCTGAGGCAGAACGACCAGCTTGTCGGCGCCATCGGGCTCTATGATTTCGACCCCGGCGACAATTTTGTCCGTTACGGCAATTCCGGTATCGTGCCCGCGCGCACGCCGGAGCCTGTCACCGACCGCTCCAACGTCGGCGTCGCGCAAGGGTTTCTGGAAGAATCCAATGTCAATCCGGTGCTGGAAATGACCCGGCTGATCATGGTGCAGCGTGCCTTCGAGAACACGGCGGCGCTGATCCGGCAGAGCGCTTCCTCCACCGACGACGCGATCAAGACGCTCGGTTCGAAGTAACGGCATGGCGACCGGCTCGTCCCTGCTGCGCGCGCCCGAGAGGCTTGCCGAGGCCGGCTCGGCGGACAGGCTGTCGGCGCTCGAACGCGTCTGGCGGCGGTTCGACGATCCGCAAACAGTGCTCAGCCGCGGCGGCCGCGTCGTCGAGATCTCGCCAACCCACTATAAGGTGCGCGGCCTTTCGGATATCGCGAGGCTTGGCGACATCGTCGAGCAGCGCGGCAAGGCTGGGACCCGCCGCGGCGAGATCGTCAGAATAGGCCGCGACGAGGTCGTGGTCGCGCCGTTCGAGCGCAGCGCCGATGCCGGCATCGGCGACGCCGTGTTCCGGCGCGGTCCGCTTGGCGTCGCGCCGCACGGTTCCTGGCGCGGACGTGCCATCGACGCTTTGACTCGCGTCATCGACGGTGGCCCGCCGCTGATCAGGCCGAACGCCGGCGATGGCGCGCTGACGCCGGGCGCCATGTCGCGCCAGCGCGTCGGCACCGGCTTCCTGACCGGCGTGCGGGTGATCGACATCTTCACCCCGCTCTGCTTCGGCCAGCGGCTCGGCATCTTCGCCGGCTCCGGCGTCGGCAAGTCGACATTGCTTGCCATGCTCGCCGGCGCCGAGGCCTTCGATACGGTGGTCGTCGCGCTGATCGGCGAGCGCGGCCGCGAGGTGCGCGAATTCCTCGAGGACACGATCGGCGCCGACAGCATGGCAAAGACCGTCGCCGTCGTCGCCACCAGTGACGAGAGCGCCATGATGCGGCGACGCGCGCCCGACACCGCCATGTGCGTGGCAGAGCATTTCCGCGACCAGGGCCATCGCGTGCTGCTGGTGCTGGATTCGATCACCCGCTTCGCCCACGCGCTGCGCGAGGTGGCGACGGGAACCGGCGAGCCGCCGGTCGCGCGCGGCTACCCGGCCTCGGTCTTCACCGATTTGCCCAAGCTGCTCGAGCGCGCGGGACCAGGCGCAGAGGGCAAAGGTTCGATCACCGCCATCATCTCGGTGCTTGTCGACGGCGACGATCATAACGACCCGGTGGCCGATTCGGTGCGCGGCATCCTCGACGGCCATGTCGTCCTCGACCGCGCGATCGCCGAGCAGGGACGCTACCCACCGGTAAATCCGCTGTCGTCGATCTCGCGTCTCGCCGACAAGGCCTGGAGCGCGGAGCAGCGCCTGCTGGTGACCAGGTTGAAGTCGATGATCGCGCGTTTCGAGGATACGCGCGATATCCGCCTGCTTGGCGCCTACCAGGGCGGCGCCGATGCCGAGCTCGACATCGCCGTGCGCCAGGTGCCGCTGATCTACGAGGCGCTCACGCAGTCGCCGAGGGATCGCGCTTCGGCCGATCCGTTCGCCGACCTCGCCCGCCATCTCAAGGGGAAGCAGAATGGCGATCAAGGAGACTGATCTGCAGCAAACCGAGCGTCTGCTGCGCGAGATGATTGCCGAGGCCAAGGCCACCGAGGAGGCCGAGGCCAGCCGCGACTTGGCTATCAACGGTCTGTTTCCGAAGGTGGAATGGCCGCAGCCGCCGCGGGCCGAATTTCCGCGCCTGGCCGACAGGAAAGCGGACCGGCGCAGCGATTTCGTCGTCGCCGCGCTCGGCATCACGCTCGGGCTGATCTGCGCGCTGTTTCCCTGGTACATCTTCTTCAACCAGGAGCAATTCGGCGTGCAGGCCATCAAGTTCGGTGGCAGCGGCAGCAATTCCGGACGCGAGGGCGGTGGCGTCGCGGCCGAACGCAGCGCATCGCTGACGGCCAAGGACGTTCCCAATGCCGATATCGACCTGCTTGCCACCGGAACGGTGCAGGACGAACCCCCGCCGGCGCCCGGCGATCAGCCCTTCCCGGCCGCCGTGTCGGAGTTCAAGGTTGTGCATGTCGCCAATGGCCGCGCCATGATCGAGGACGATACCGGCCTGTGGATCGTCCAGCGCGGCTCGGTCCTGCCCGATTCCAGCCGCGTCGCCTCGATCGAACAGCGCGGCGGCAAATGGGTGATCGTCACGGACGCAAACAAGGTGGTCGAGCTTTCCAGGTGATGGCGCTGTAACGGACTTCGGGCCTATCCGCGCAAGGTCCGCGCAAGACTGACGGCCTAGTCTTGTGCCTACTCGCCCGGAGAGTCCCATGGAACCCGTCAACCTTTTTGATCTCGCCACCCGGCAGTCGCAATGGCTGGCCGTGCGCCAGTCCGCGATCGCCTCCAACATCGCCAATGCCAACACGCCGGGCTACACGGCAAATGACGTCGAGCCGTTCGAAAAGGTTCTCGACCGGACCGCGGTGACATTGAAGGCCACCGAAGCAGGCCATCTTGGCGCCGAGACGACGAATGCCGG
The DNA here is from genome assembly GCF_003952485.1 of Mesorhizobium sp. M1E.F.Ca.ET.045.02.1.1. Lineage (NCBI taxonomy): Bacteria > Pseudomonadati > Pseudomonadota > Alphaproteobacteria > Hyphomicrobiales > Phyllobacteriaceae > Mesorhizobium > Mesorhizobium sp. M1E.F.Ca.ET.045.02.1.1. The sequence continues at coordinate 3,262,552 of NZ_CP034447.1, read as the reverse complement.
CTTCAATGTCAAGCCGCAGGAAGCCACCGGCTCGATCATGCCGTCGAAGAACACCGTCGTTCTCGAAGACGAGTTGATGAAGGCTGGCGAAGTGCGCCGCTCCTTCGAGCTCAACACGGCGATCGTCAAAGCCTTCCATTCGATGATGACGATGGTGGTGAAGAGCTGACCATGGACGCGCTGACCGCAGCCCTCAAAGTCGCATCATCAGGCCTTGGCGCCCAGTCGGAGCGCCTGCGCGTGGTGTCGGAGAACCTCGCCAACGCGCAATCGACGGGCAACACGCCCGGCGCCGATCCCTATCGGCGCAAGACGATCACCTTCCAGTCCGAGCTCGACCGCGCGAGCGGCGGCTCGCTGGTCGAGGTGAGCTCGATCGCGCGCGATCCGTCGGACTTCCCGATCGAGTTCCAGCCCGGCAACGAAGCCGCCGACGAAAAGGGGTACGTGAAGATGCCCAACGTCAACGTGCTGGTCGAAATGGCCGACATGAGCGAGGCGAACCGCTCCTATGAGGCCAACCTGCAGGTCATCAAGCAGGCTCGCGATCTGATTTCCATGACCATCGACCTGATGAGGAACCAGTAATGATCGGCGGTATCGGGGCACTACAGTTCAAACCGGCAATCGAAGGCGCAGAGGCCGCCTCGCCAGGCCTGCTTCCGGGCGGTGTCGGGACACAGGCAAGCGAAAGCGTCGGCGGCAGCTTCGCGGACCTTCTCAGCCAGGCCGCAACCAAGACCGTCAACACGCTGCAGAACGCCGAGCAGATGTCGATCCAGGCGCTCAAGGGCGATGCCGACACCCGTCAGGTGGCCGATGCGGTGATGAGCGCCCAGCAGGCCCTGCAGACGACCATCGCCATCCGTGACAAGGTCGTCTCGGCCTACCTCGAAATCAGTCGCATGAATATCTAGGACCGCGTCATGAAAGCCCTTGCTATCGCCGCGACCGGCATGAACGCCCAGCAGACCAATCTGGAAGTCATTGCCAACAACATCGCCAACATCAACACCACCGGCTACAAGCGGGCGCGGGCCGAATTCTCCGATCTGCTCTATCAGGTCGACCGTACCCAGGGCGTGCCCAACCGCTCCAACACCTCGCTTGTGCCCGAGGGCGTCTCGATCGGCCTCGGCGTCAAGACGACGGCGGTGCGCAACGTCCACACCCAAGGTGAACTGACCAGCACCGGCAACAGCTTCGACCTGGCGCTGACCGGGAGAGGCTGGTTCCAGATCGAGGGCGCTGACGGCAGCACGCTCTACTCCCGCGCCGGCGCCTTCAACACCAATGCCACCGGGCAGTTGGTCACCGTCGACGGCGCCAGCGTCGTCCCGGCGATCACCGTGCCGACCGACGCGGTCGAGGTGATCGTCAACAAGACCGGCCAGGTCTTTGCCCGCATCGACGGCCAGACCGACCTGCAGCTTCTCGGCCAGCTTCAGATCGTCAACTTCGCCAATGAGGCCGGCCTCGCCCCGCTCGGCGACAATCTGTTCCAGGAGACGGCGGCTTCCGGTCCGGCCAATGTCGGCGTTCCCGGCGATCCCGGCTTCGCCACGATCGAGCAGGGTTATCTGGAATCCTCCAACGTCGATCCGGTCAAGGAAATCACCGAGCTGATCTCGGCGCAGCGCGCCTATGAAATGAATTCCAAGGTCATCCAGGCCGCTGACGACATGGCCTCGGTGGTCTCCAAGAACATCAGGTAACGGATGATGCCGAGGCCGATCTCCTGTTCCGCATTTTGCCGCGCCGCGCTGGCCCTCGCGCTGGTTGCCGGCGGCATGCCGGCATTCGCGCAGGAAACGGCCGGCCAATCGGCCAGCCAGATCGCCGCCGGCCAGCCGGCCGGCGAGGCTGTGCTGATCCCGAACCGGGTCATCTACCCGGGCGAGACCATCGAGCTTGCGGCGCTGAAGCAGGTGACCCTCGTGCCGGGCAAGCACGAGCCGGACGGCATGGCGACGCGCTCCGAAGACCTGCAGGGCAAGGTCGCCAAGCGCACGCTGCTGCCCGGCCGCTACATTCCCGTGGCTGCTATCCGAGAAGCCTGGCTGGTCGAGCAGGGCGCCTCCGTGCAGGTCTATTTCACCGCCGGCGCGCTGACCATTTCGGCTGCCGGCGTCACCTTGCAGCCAGGCGCCGCGGGCGACCTCATCAAGGTCCGCAACATCGACAGCGGCAAGATCATTTCCGGCATTGTCATGGCCGACGGCACCATCAAGGTCGGCGCATCGTGATGCGCGCTTTCGCCCTTTTGCTCAGCGCCGCGATCGGCCTTCAGCCCGCCTTGGCGGACGGGCTGACGCCCAAGGCCAAGCGCGAGCTGGCCTTGAAGAACGGTGGCGTCTACGACGACCCTGAATACGATCCGGCCACCACCACGCGCATGTTCCGCGTCTCAACGGGGCCGAGCACGCTGCCGCCCGGCCAGGTCGCGGCGCGCATCAAGGATATCGCCCAACTGCAGAGCGCCCGCGACAACCAGCTCGTCGGCTACGGCCTTGTCATAGGCCTGGCGGGAACCGGCGACAGCCTGCGCAACTCGCCCTTCACCGAACAGTCGATCCGCGCCATGCTGGAGAACCTCGGCATCGCCACCGAAGGCGGCAGCGCGCGCGCCAAGAACGTCGCCGCCGTCATCGTCACCGCCAACATGCCGCCCTTCGTCCAGTCGGGCGCCCGCATCGACATCGACGTCTCCTCCATGGGTGACGCAACCTCGCTCGCCGGCGGCACGCTGGTGATGACGCCGCTGAAGGCGGCGGACGGCGAGATCTATGCTGTCGGGCAAGGTTCGGTGATCGTGGGCGGCTTCACCGCCAAGGGCCAGGCCGAGCAGTTGACGCAAGGTGTGCCCACCGCCGGCCGCGTGCCGAACGGCGCCATCATCGAGCGCACCGTGCCGGCCGAATTCGACGACCAGGGCGTGCTGACGCTGCAATTGCGCAATCCCGATTTCTCGACCGCCATTCGCATCGCCGACGCCATCAACGATTACACCGCGCAGCGCTTCGGCATGCGCGTCGCGGCTGAGCGCGATGCCCGCACCGTGCAGATCAGGCGGCCGAAGAACGTGTCGGCCGCGCGCTTCTATGCCGAGATCGAAAACCTGGTCGTCGAATCGGATGCCCCTGCCCGCGTCGTCATCGACGAACGCACCGGCACCATCGTCATCGGCAACAACGTCAAGATCTCGCGCGTCGCCATCAGCCACGGCACGCTCACCGTGCGCATCACCGAAGCGCCGAAGGTGGTTCAGCCAGAACCCTTCTCCAGGGGCGAGACCGCGGTCGAACCCTTCACCGCCATCGAAGCTACGCGGCCCGACGCGCGCGTTGCCGTGCTCGACGGCCCTGACCTGGAAACGCTTGTCTCCGGCCTCAACCGCCTTGGTGTGAAACCCGACGGCATCATCGCCATCCTGCAAGGCATCAAGTCGGCCGGCGCCCTGCAGGCCGACCTGGTTCTCCAATAGGCACGCCGATGATCGAGCTTTTCTCCGCAAGACTGCATCGTCGCCCGAGACTTCATCCTGGAATGAGCCTCCTCGCCGCAGCCGCCATTGTCGCGCTGGTGGGCGGTACCGCCCGCGCGGAAGAAGTCCGCCAGGTGCTGCCCGGCGGACAGGCGCCGGCTCAGCCGGCCCAGCTCGTGCGCGCGAAGGCGCCGGACCAAAGCGAGATCCAGCGCTTCTGCTCCAACATCGCCGATGCCGCGCGCGACCGCCGCTACGCGCTCCAGGCCGAGGAACTGAAGCAGCTTCAGGCCGGCATCGACGAGCGCATGAAGGCGCTGGAGGCAAAACGCACCGAATATGAGGAATGGCTGAAGCGCCGCGAAGTGTTCCTGGCGCGCGCCGAGGACAGTGTGGTCAAGATCTATGCCGGCATGAAGCCCGACGCCGCGGCCGAGCGCCTTGCGATGGTCAATGCCGAGCTCGCTGCCGCCATCCTGATGAAGCTCGATTCACGCAAGGCGGGCGTCATCCTCAACGAAATGGACCAGAAGGCGGCGGCGACGCTCACCGGCATCATGGCCAGCGCGGCGCGAAGGGTTGATCCGTCATGAAGTTGAAGTTGCTCGTCCTGGTCGCGGTTGCGGCACTGTCCGGCTGCGGCACCGACCTCAAGGAGGTCGGCCGCGAGCCCGCGCTGTCGCCGGTCGGTTCCGGCATCGGCAATGGCGGCGGAGCGCCCTACAGCTATCCTGAGCCGCCGGCCGCGCCCGTGAAAAAATTCTCGCTGTGGGACGACCGCCAGAGCAGGCTCTTCACCGACCCGCGGGCGCTGCGGGAAGGCGACATCCTGACCGTCAACATCAAGCTCAACGACAGGGCCAATTTCAAGAACCAGAACGACCGCAGCCGCACCGCCGCCCGCAAGCTCGGCTACGACGTCACGCTCGGATGGGACGGCAAGAGCACAAGCGGCAAGGGCGACGCAGGCCTGAGTTCCAGCACCGAGACCAACGCCGACGGCGAGATCAAGCGCTCGGAGAGTCTCGAGCTCAACGTCGCCGCTGTCGTCACCGAAGTGCTGCCCAACGGCAATCTGATGATCAGGGGCTCGCAGGAGGTGCGCGTCAATTACGAGCTTCGGGTCCTCACCATCGCCGGCATGGTGCGTCCCTCCGACATCGGCGCCGAAAATACGATCCCCTACGAGCGCATCGCCGAGGCACGCATCTCCTATGGCGGCCGCGGCCGTGTGATGGAGGTCCAGCAGCCGCCCTACGGCCAGCAGATCCTCGACCAGGTTCTTCCTTTCTAGGACGGGGAGACCGCTGTTATGGCAAATGTCGAGCAGGCGCAGCCCAAGAAAGGACCATCCCTCGTGGTCCAACTCGCCATGCTTCTGGTCATGACGGGCGCGGCCATCGGCCTGGGCTGGGTCTCCGGCGGCTATCTCAAGCAAGGCGAAGCGCCGGCACCTGTGCCTGCCGCGCCGGAGAATGCCGGCAGCCCGGAGAAGGCGGCCGAAGCCGGCAAGCCGGCTCCCGGACCGACGGTGGTTCAGCTCGCGCCGATCACCACCAATATCGCTTCGCCGGGCGAAGTCTGGATAAGGCTTGAGGCTTCGGTGCTCTACGACGCGCCGCAGCCTCCGGAAATGGCCGAGCAGATCCAGCAGGACCTTCTGGCGTTCGTGCGCACGCTGAAGATGCACCAGATCGAGGGCGCCAGCGGCTACCAGCACCTCAAGGCCGACCTCGACGAGCGAGCTGCGCTGCGCAGCGGCGGCCATGTCAAACAGGTTCTCATCAGGACGATGCTGCTCGAATGAGAAGATTGCTTGTCGCCACGGCGCTTATCGTCGTCACCACCTCTGTCGCCGCGGCCCAGCAGCTCGATCTCGGCGGCATCGGCAAGGCCGACGGCACGACGGTCGGCTACCTCATCCAGATGTTCGGTCTGCTCACCGTGCTTTCGGTGGCGCCGGGCCTGCTGATCATGGTGACGAGCTTCACCCGCTTCGTCATCGCCTTCTCGATCCTGCGCGCCGGCATCGGCCTGCAGTCGACACCCGCCAACCTGATCCTGATCTCGCTGTCGCTGTTCATGACCTTCTATGTCATGGCGCCGACCTTCGACCAGGCCTGGAACACCGGCGTCAAGCCACTGATGGACAATCAGATCACCCAGGCCGAAGCCTTCGAGAAGATCTCGGATCCGTTCCGCAGCTTCATGCTGCACAATGTGCGCGACAAGGATTTCGACCTCTTTGCCGATCTCGCCCGCGAGCGCGGCCAGACCGTCTCGCGTGACGCCGTCGACCTGCGCATCCTGGTGCCCGCCTTCATGATCTCGGAGATCCGGCGCGGCTTCGAGATCGGCTTCCTGATCGTGCTGCCGTTCCTGGTCATCGACCTCATCGTCGCCACCGTCACCATGGCGATGGGCATGATGATGCTGCCGCCGACAGTGGTCTCGCTGCCTTTCAAGATCCTGTTTTTCGTGCTGATCGACGGCTGGAATCTACTGGTCGGCAGCCTGGTGCGGTCCTTCACCTGATCGCCACGGCCGGACGCCCTGGGATGCCGCGCAAGTCTTGAAGACTTGGAGACGAAAGTCGGCGCGAAGTTTCCAATATTATTTTCGATTAACCGTCCGGTTTAGCCCTTTGGTAGGGACTTGCCGCCATAGTCGCCTGCAGATGGCGGGTGACCGGTCTCAACGGTCATTGGCATGATGCCGCACCGTCATACCGGAAATGCCGGTATGTCAAAAAAATCCGTGTAAAATCAAGGTACGAGTATCATGGCCAGTATCATGACCAATGCCTCGGCGCTGACCGCGCTGCAGAGCTTGAACGCCACCCAGAAGAACCTCGACACCACCCAGGCCCGCATCTCGACGGGTTATCGCGTCTCGCAGGCTTCGGACAACGCCGCTTACTGGTCGATCGCCACCACGATGCGCTCCGACAACCAGGCCATGTCCACCGTTTCGGACTCGCTCGGCCTCGGCGCCTCGAAGGTCGACACCGCCTATACCGGCATGAGCAGCGCGATCGACACCATCAACAAGATCCAGGAGAAGCTGACCGCATCCTACGGCCAGACGGATGCCTCCAAGGAAAAGACCCAGACCGAAATCAAGGCGCTTCAGGATCAGTTGAAGGCTTACGCCGACGGCGCCACCTTCTCCGGCACCAACATGCTGTCGGTAAAGACCGCCTCGGGCACGGCCGCCGACGTCAAGATCGTTTCAGCCTTCAACCGCAGCGCCACAGGCTCGGTTTCGATTTCGACGATCGACGTCAACGTGGAAAGCATCAAGCTGTATGATAGCGGTGCGGCCCCGACCACGAAGGGTATCCTCGACGCCGACCGCGTCGGCGCGACCGGCGCCATCGTCGGCACGGCGCAGAACCCGACCCTGGGTGCGGCTGCGGCAGCCGGCGACACCTACTCGGTCGCCACCCTGAAGATCTTCTCCGGTACCACCGCTGCCAGCGACAGCCAGATCTCGGAGATGATGAACGTCGTCGACACCGCGCTCAAGGCCATGACGACCGCTGCCACCAAGCTCGGCGCCGCCAAGAGCTCCATCGACCTGCAGAAGACCTTCACGCAAAGCCTGATGGACTCCATCGACCGCGGCGTCGGCCAGCTCGTCGATGCCGACATGAACAAGGAATCGACCCGCCTCCAGGCCCTGCAGGTTCAGCAGCAGCTCGGTGTCCAGGCGCTGTCGATCGCCAACGGCTCCTCGCAGTCGATCCTGTCGCTCTTCCGCGGCTGATCGCCTTCGACCGATCAAGTTAGACATACGGGCCGCGCCAAAAGCGCGGCCCGTTTTGCGTTTGCTCCCCAATTTGCGTCTTGATCAAGGCTCGCGCAACCCTCGTTCCTTAACCTCTCGAAAGCTGACTTTTAACAGGGCATTAACCATATCACGCTAAGTATGGTTAACCGTTAGCTTACGACAGGTTGTCGAATCGGCCCTGACCGGGACAATCGCAGCCGATGGGCGGGTCGACCCGGCCTGTATGGCATGCCGGCTTAGAGAAGGAGCGAGTTTCTTGGCGAGCATCATGACGAACGCTGCGGCGTTGACTGCACTTCAAAGCCTCAACGCCACCAACAAATCGCTCGAACAGACACAAGCCCGGATCTCGACCGGCTACAGGGTCTCCGAAGCCTCCGACAACGCCGCCTACTGGTCGATCGCCACCACGATGCGGTCCGACAACTCGGCGCTGTCGACGGTGCAGGATGCGCTCGGCCTCGGCGCCTCGAAGGTCGACACCGCCTACACCGGCATGAACAACGTGCTGGACACGATCGGCAAGATCAAGACCAAGCTGCTGTCGAGCGTCGGCCAGTCGGATGCCAACAAGGCAAAGACGCAGACCGAAATCACTACGCTTCAGGCGCAGATGAAGTCCTTTGCCGATGCCGCCACCTTCTCCGGCTCGAACTACCTCTCGGTGACGTCCAAGCAGGTCGCGGCCGCCAATGACGGCGTCCAGCCCGACGCCAAGATCGTCTCCTCGTTCAACCGCACCTCATCCGGCGCCATCTCGCTCGGAACCATCGACATCGATGTCGAAAGCATCAAGCTGTTCGATTCCGGCCTCGCCACCGCCGTCAAGAACCAGGGCATCCTCGACCGCAAGACCTCGATCTACTCCACGGCTGCGGACCAGTCCGCCTACGATGCCGCCTATGCGGCCGCGATCGCCGGCGGCGCCACCGACATCGCCGCCAACACCGCCGGCCAGGCCGCTGTTGGGGGCACGCCCGTCAAGATCGACAACGTCTCCGCCTACAATCTCGACATCACGGCGTCGGGCGTGACCGACGACATCATCACCCAGATGATCACCAAGATCGACAACGTCATGAGTCAGCTCACCGACTCCGCCACCATCCTCGGCGCCGCCAAGAGCAGCATCGACCTGCAGAAGACCTTCACCCAGAGCCTGATGGACTCCATCGACCGCGGCGTCGGTCAGCTCGTCGACGCCGACATGAACAAGGAATCGACCCGCCTCCAGGCCCTGCAGGTTCAGCAGCAGCTCGGCATCCAGTCACTGTCGATCGCCAACAGTTCCTCGCAGTCGATCCTGTCGCTGTTCAAGAACGGCTAACCGTCTTATCTTCCGGATCTATCGAAAGGCCGTGCCTTGGGCGCGGCCTTTTCGCTTGCCGGCTTGTTGTTGCTGTGGTCGTCGTCCTCGCGCGGCACGCGCTTTTTGTGCGTGTCTTTGTCCCAACCCCGCCAGGTTTTGGGCGGCACGCCCTATCATCCTCGCACAAGCTTCGCGGTCTAGTCTTCCGGCGGACAGTCATGCTGGGAGCGCTTGAAACGTGCCGGAACAGATCCAGAGCCTCATCGCGAATCTGCGGGGATTCGGCGTCAGGCGTCTCGCCCTCATGGGCGGCATCGCCGCGCTGGTCATGGCGGTCATCGGCCTCGCCTCGGTCTACCTCAACCGTCCGGCCTACGAGACGCTTTATGTCGGGCTCGACCGCTCCGACGTGAACCAGATCGGCCTGGTGCTGGGCGAGGCCGGCATCGGCTTCGATGTCGGCGCCGACGGAACGTCGGTGCTGGTGCCGGCCGGCACCACCGCGCACGCCCGCATGCTGCTTGCCGAGAAGGGCCTGCCGACCAGCGCCAACGCCGGCTACGAATTGTTCGACAATGTCGGCTCGCTTGGCCTGACGTCCTTCATGCAGCAGATCACCCGCGTGCGCGCGCTCGAAGGCGAGATTGCGCGCACCATCCAGTCGATTGCCGGCGTCAAGGCGGCGCGCGTCCACATCGTCATGTCCGAGCGCGCCAATTTCCGCCGCGACGAGCAGCAGCCCTCGGCTTCGGTGGTCATCCGCTATGCCGGCATGGATGCCGAAAAGAGCGCGCAGTCGATCCGCCACCTGGTCGCCGCGGCGGTTCCCGGCTTGTCGGCCGACAAGGTCACCGTGCTCGATTCCAACGGCAACCTGCTCGCCGCCGGCGACGACACCTCCAACACCAGCGCTGCCCGCACGCTCGGCGTCGAGCAGACGGTCGAGGCGCAGATCGGCGACAACATCCGCCGCGCGCTGACACCCTATCTCGGCCCCGACAATTTCCGCGCCAGCGTCAAGGCCGACGTCAACACCGACACGCGCCAGACCGAAGAGACGATCTTCGATCCTGAATCCCGCGTTGAGCGATCGGTGCAGTCGGTACGCACCAACGAGGCCAGCAACCAGAAGCAGGCCTCGACCCCGACCAGCGTCGAGCAGAACCTGCCCGAGACCCAGACGACCAGCACCGAGGGGCCGCAGTCCTCCTCGCAGAACGACCGCAAGGAAGAGATCACCAACTACGAGATCAACTCCAAGAAGATCGCCACCGTCTCCAACGGCTATTCGGTGACCAAGATGTCGATCGCCGTCGTCGTCAACCAGGATCGGCTCAAGACCATCCTCGGCAAGGACGCCACGCCCGAGCAGATCGCCAAGCGCGTTGCGGACATCCAGAAGATGGTGGCCTCGGCCACCGGCTTCGACGACAAGCGCGGCGACATCATCGACGTCTCGGCGGTGGAATTCATCGACGGACTGGATGGCGAGCCGATCGACCAGCCCGGCATCCTCGCCTCGATCGGCACGTACACCGGCACGCTCATCAACGCCGGCGCCTTCATCGTCGTCGTGTTCCTTGTCGCCTTCTTCGGCCTTCGGCCGATGGCCGCCGCGCTGACGGCATCGGCGAAGCCCGCAGCCATCGCCGGCCCCAGCTTCGACGATGTCCAGCGCTCGCTGCCGACGCCCGACGCGCCGGTGGCTGCGATCGCTTCCGATACGCCGGTCGGCGCCTTGCCCGACGCTCGCCCGGGCTCCACCCCGCTCGACGACCTGCGTCAGAAGATCAGGCCAGCGCCGCAGGAACGGCTGGCGCGCATGGTCGACCTCAACGAGGAGCGCACCGCACAGATCCTGCGCAAATGGGCGGCCGCCCCGGAAGCGGCGGCTTAAGCCATGGCTTCGGGAGCCCTTTTCGATCTCCTGCCCGATTTCGGCCCGCGCGCGCCGCGCACCGGCCAGCCGCCGGCGGCGCAGAACGTCGAGCCCAAGCCGGAGGCATCCCCGCCGCAAGCCGACATTGGCGCTTTGATCGCCGAGGCGGTGGCCGACGCGGAAGCAGCACTCGAAGCCCGCCTCACGGCCGCCCATCAGGCGGCGCTGGAGGCCGAGCGCCAGGCCAATGACGATGCGGCGAAAGCGTTCCTGGAAAGCTTCGGCGGCGATCTCGGCGCGGCGGTCACGACGCGGATCGATGCCATGGAGGCGCGTGTTGCCGAGATCACCGCCGCCACCATCGCCCGCATCATGGGCGGCATCGTCAGCGAAGAGCTGCAAAAGCGTTCGCTCGACGCCCTCACCCGCACCATCGGCGCCGCGGTCGCCGACAGCGAGGCCGTGCGGATCGGCGTGCGCGGGCCGCTGTCGCTGTTCGAGCCGCTGAAGGCGGCACTTGGGGACCGCGCGGCCAATCTCGATTTCACCGAAGCCCCGGGCTTCGACCTGACCGTGACCATCGATGAAACGGTGTTCGAGACGCGTATCGCCGAATGGTCGGCTTCCCTGTCGGAGGTCCTGTCATGAGCGCCATCGACCACGGCGAGGCCAGGCACGAGATCATCATCGTCAAGCGCAACCACGACGGTCATGACGACGACCATCATGGCGGCGTCTGGAAGATCGCCTTTGCCGACTTCATGACGGCGATGATGTGCTTCTTTCTCGTCATGTGGCTGATCAACGCCGCCAACGAGCAGACCAAGGCGGCGGTCGCCAGCTACTTCAATCCGGTCGAGCTGATCGACCGCAACTCCAGCCGCAAGGGTCTCGAGGATCTCGGCGACGGCCCGAGCAAGGTTGGTCTCACCGCCGACAACCCGCAGGATGGCGCCAGCAAGGCCGGCGAGAACGGCAAGGGCGGCGCCGGCTCCTCCGACCGCAGGCAGACCAAGGAAGCCTCGCAGAAGTCCGACCTTTCCGACGAGCACCTGTTTGCCGACCCGTACGCCGTGCTTGCCGAGATCGCCACCGATACCGGCGTCATGCAGAATGTCAGCGCCAAGGGTGAAGGCGGTGTTCAGAACGCCGGTCCGGCGACCGGCGCTTCCGGCGGCGAATCCTATCGCGACCCTTTCGCGCCGGATTTCTGGTCGCAGCAGGTGGCGACACCTGGCGCCGAAGCCAGCGCGGAACGCAAGAAGATCGAAGGCGATCCGGCCAAGCCCGGCGAAAAAGTCGCCGAAACCGAGGTACCGAAGGTCAAGGCGGCTCCGCCGGCGCCGCCGCGCCTGGAAGCCCCACTCGAACCGATGGCAACGCCCGAGAAACCCGATACCAAGATGGCTGCCGGATCGGCCGATGCGAAGGCCGGGAAAGCCGCGCGCCAGGAGATCAAGGTCGAGAAGGCTGAAAGCGGAAAAGCGGAAGCCGAAAAAGCCGGAGATGAAGCCAAATCCGAAGCCGCGAAGGCTGGATCGGCGAAGGCGGAGACGGCGAAGGCAGAGCCGGAGCAGACACCAGACCAAGGCGTAAAGGCCCCGAGCAGCACCGCCCTCAAGGCCGCCGCCGAAATCAAGCAGGAGCTGGCCAAGGCCTTCGCGCCGGGTGAAAAGCTGGCCGAGGGCGTCTCCGTCGAGGCCACCGACAAGGGCGTCGTCATCTCGATCACCGATCAGCTCGACTTCGGCATGTTCGAGATCGGTTCGGCCTTGCCGCGCCGCGAGCTGGTGCTGGCGATGGAGAAGATCGGGCACATCATCAACGAGAAGAAGGGCACCATCACCATCGGCGGCCATACCGACGCGCGGCCGTTCCGCAGCGACACCTATGACAACTGGCGGCTGTCCACCGCCCGCGCCCACTCCGCCTATTACATGCTGGTGCGAGGCGGCGTCGACGAAAGCCGTATCACCGAGGTCGCCGGCTATGCCGACCGCCAGCCCAGGATCCCGTCCGATCCGCTGGCCGCCGCGAACCGCCGCATCGAAATCCTGATGGCTACAGGCGGATGAGAGGCAAGACCGTCATCGGCCGCGCTGTCGGGCTGCTGCTGCTCGCCGCCGCAGGATCGCCGGCCGCGGCTTTCGCCCAGGATGACGGCTTGCAGCCTTATCAGCTGGTGCGTTCGCTGCAGCTGATCCAGGACCGCATCGCCGGCGGCGACCATGCGGCGCTGCCGATGCAGGCCAAACTGCTCGAAATGACCGATGCCAGGCTTCGCGCCGCCGATGCCGAGGATTTCAAGGATCCGAAAAATTTCCGCGGACTGCTCGTCTACGGCATGAGCGGCGGCAACCCTGTCACGGTCGAGGCCGCGGCTTCGCGCGCGACGACCGACCCGCAAAGCCTCGCCATCGCCAAGGGGATCGTCGCCTACCTGAACGGCCGGCCGGCCACCGCGATCGAGATCCTGAAGCCGATCGATCCGATGAGCGTGCCTCCCGACCTCGGCGCCTTCCTGGCGCTGGTCAAGGGTTCTCTGCTCGCGACCGATGAACCGGCCGCAGCGCTCATCTTGCTGGACCAGGCCCGCCTGCTCAGCCCCGGCACGCTGGTCGAGGAAGCAGCCCTTCGCCGTTCCGTCGGCATCGCCGCGGCACAAGGCGATGCCGCTCGCTTCGCGCTCGCCTCGACGCAGTATGTCGCGGGCTATCTCTATTCCCCCTATGCCAGCCAGTTCGCGGATTCCTTCGTCTCCGGCGTTATTCAACTGCACATGTCGATCAGCCAGGACAAGCTCGCCGACATCACGTCGATGATGGATGCCGAGCGCGAGAAGGTGATCTATCTGCGCATCGCCCGCCGTGCCGCGATCGACGGGCTGACGGATCTCTCCGCTTTCGCCTCGGCGCGGGCCGAGCAAGGCCGTAACGGCAACGGCAATCAGGACGATCCACGCGCCGTGCTCTACTCCAGCCTCTCCACGGTGACGTCGGCCACGATCGACGACGTGCGCGCCAGGCTCGGCAAGATCGATCGCGCCAAACTTTCGGAAGGCGACCGCGCCTTGCTCGACGCCGCGCAAGCCGTCGCAGGCGAGGTCGTCGCACCTGTGCCGGCGGCAGGCAAGGACGAGATCGAGGCTGCGGATCCGGCAAGGATCAATGCGGCGAAACCCGCCGCCGAAGCCGAGTCTGTGAGCAAGGCCGACGCCGAAGCCTTGCCGCCGGTGGAAGGCGCCATGTCCGAGCAGCCGGCTGTCGCGGCTGCGGCCAAGCCGGCGGCGGACGCGCCGACCGCGGCTCCCGCGCCGCCGACCCTGCCAACGACGGCTCCGCCCACGGTCGCGGCGCTAGCCGCCGCTCCGGCACCACCCGAAACGCCAGCCGTGCTGCCTGCGTCTGCGCCGGCGGCCGTCGCGGATCTTGATCCGCACGATCCCACCGACGCCGCGATGCTCAACGCGCGCCGTCAGCTCGACCAAATTGACCAGTTGCTCGGAGCCGCTCCCAAATGACCAGCATCAGCCAGGCCTTGCCGGGACTCGGCTCTGCCCACGCCCAGTCGCGGCAGCACGCTGCCGACGGGAAGGAAAAAGGCGCGAATTTCGGCGAGATGGTGAATGGCGCCGAGAAGCCGGCCTTGCAGGGCAAGCAGTCGGCGGAGTCTGTCTCCCCGAATGCCCATCCGACACGGCGTCCCCTCGCCGGTCCGGCCAAGACACAGGCTGGCCAGGATGGACAGACCAGGACTGCCGCGCAGAAGCCGGCGACTGGAAAAGCCGCGAAGAACAAAGCTGATGCCGACCATATGAAGGCCGCGGACGATGCCGGTGCGGCGGCGCAATCGTCGGATGCCGCTCCGTTTGAGGATCGCCTGCCCTTGTTGATGGCGCTGGGCGACATCCGCCATTTCGCAACGTCGACAAATGCCGATCGCAGCGGATCGGCCGCCGAGGGAGAGGCTGGGATCCAATCCTCCCTCGGCCAATCCGCCCCTTCGCAGCTCGCGATCCGTCAGGGCAAACGCATATCGGCCGACGCCACCGAAAGCTCCGAGCCGTTGCCGCGATCCGCTCGCGCCACGATGGCGACGGACAAACCCGAACCCGCCTTCGGCCAGAAACCAGCCAGCGCCGGCCCCGCCACATTGGTCCGCAAGGACGACATCGTCCTGCCCGGAACAACTGGAACCGAGACCGACGCCGCAGCGCCGCGAGGCTGGCGGCCGGCAGCCGCCCAGAAGACCGCGCAAGCGGCGCAATCCATCGCATCGCTCAACCAGGCCAAGCCATCCGCCGCCGGGCGCATGGATGTCGTCAGCGAGCAGAGCTTCCCGGCGCCGGCGCAAACTACCATCAGCCAGACGGCATCGGCGCTGGTCGAGGCGATCGCCTCGGACACCGGCGTCCAGCAGACCTTTTCAAGCGCCGCGGCCGCCGCTCAAACGGCCAATTCTGTTGCCGTTCCGACACACGTCCTGAAGATCGAGCTTCATCCTTCGGAGCTTGGCGTGGTGACCGCCAGCCTGAGGCTCTCGGGAGAACAGCTTTCGATTGAGATGAAGCCACAGACGCATGAGGCATACCGCCGCCTGACCGCCGACAGCGACGCGATCGTCAAGTCGATGCGCGGTCTCGGTTTCGAGGTCGATCATGTTACCATCCTGCAACCCTCGATAGCAGTTCATTCAGCCGGCCGCACCGATGCAACCAGCACGCCGCCGATGTCGGCGGGCCGCGACCAGCCTTCGTTCCAGCCAGGGAATTCGGGCGGCGACAGTGCCGGCGGCGGCCGCCAACCGGGAAGGAACGACAGCAATGGCGCACAGGAAATCGGCCGCGCTGCTTCGCCTCTTCGCGAGCGCGCTGGCGACGATATCTATATCTAGCCTGGCTGTCGTTGCCGCCAAGGCCGCCGCCAATCCTTGCGAGCCGGAAATCCTGCGCGCCGCCGACCGCTACGGCGTGCCGGCTGGTATCCTCTATGCGGTTGGCCTGACGGAAACGGGAAAGAAAGGCAGCCTCCAGCCTAATGCCTTGAATATAGAAGGAAAAGCTGTCTTCCCGCACAGCCGCGGCGAGGCGCTTGCGACATTCGAGAATGCCCGCCGCGAGGGCAAGACGCTGATCGATCTTGGCTGCATGCAGATCAATCATCGCTATCACGGCGATCATTTCCGCAGCGTCGGGGACATGCTCGACCCGCACCAGAACGTCGACTACGCGGCGCGCTTCCTGGTCAGCCTCCATGCCCGGCACATGACCTGGTCGATGGCCGTCGCCCGCTATCATGCCGGCCCCGACAATGACCCGGCGCAAAAGATCTATGTCTGCCGCGTCATCGCCAACATGGTCGCCACCGGTTTCGGCAAATGGACGCCGAACGCCAGCGCGTTCTGCAATCAATAGTTGTTGCGACAACGACCCCTGGTCGACCGCCGTCGAGGCGCTCGACGGCCCCAATATCGTCCTCGATCCGGTACCGCCAATACATTTTGCAGCCGGCTTTTATTACGGCTCCCCAAAAAACTCCCAAGAAAATAGCTACAAGAAATGACGGTTTTTCAGGATTCACGCCACCGGGTACCCCTTTCCGCACGGGGCAAATGAGATGATTCGGAGGGCGGGCCGATGATCGTGATCGTTGATGAGCGCGAGCTCGTAACTGAGGGTTATAGCTCACTTTTCGATCGCGAGGGCGTCGCCACCGCGGGCTTCGCGCCGGGCGAGTTCGGCGAGTGGGTGAGTTCCGCCGCCGACACCGACCTCAGATCCGTCAGGGCCTTCCTCATCGGCGACTGCCGCGACGGCGCCATCTCGCCGCGCCAGATCCGCGACCGCACCGGCGCGCCGGTGATCGCGCTCAGCGAGCAGCACTCGCTGGAACACACGCTGCGGCTTTTCGAGAGCGGCGTCGACGACGTCGTCCGCAAGCCCGTGCACATCCGCGAGATACTCGCCCGCATCACCGCCATCCGCCGCCGCGCCCATGAAGAGGCCGCCTACACCGAAGTCGGCTCGATGCGCATCTTCATGGACGGCCGCGATCCGGAGATCGACGGCGAGCCGCTGCCGCTGCCGCGGCGCGAGCGGCGCATCCTGGAATATCTGGCCAGCAATCGCGGCCGCCGCGTGACCAAGACGCAGGTGTTCAACGCCATCTACGGCATCTTCGACGAAGAGGTCGAGGAGAACGTGGTCGAGAGCCACATCTCGAAGCTGCGCAAGAAACTGCGCGAGAAGCTTGGCCACGACCCGATCGATTCCAAGCGGTTCCTCGGTTACCGGCTGGTGTTCTGATGGCTGCCGCCGGCACGGTCCGCGCCAGCCTCGCGCAAGACACGAAGCCTACCCTCATGGCCTCTGACCTAGTGCATGCCGCCCAAAAGTGCGCAGCGGTTTTGGGAGAACGGCATGCATCAAACAAAGACATAAAGCGCGCCGCCCCGACGCGACGCGCTTCGTGCATCGAGGAGATGTATCTATGAGCCTCTACGGAATGATGCGGACCGGCGTCTCCGGTATGAACGCGCAGGCCAACCGCTTGTCCACGGTGGCCGACAACATCGCCAACTCCGACACCACCGGCTACAAGCGCTCCTCCGCTGAATTCTCGACGCTGATCATGCCGACCACCGGCGGCGCCTACAATTCGGGCGGCGTCACGACGACGATCCGCTCCGCCATCAGCTCGCAAGGTGTTCTTCAGTACACCACCTCGGTGTCCGACCTCGCCGTCAACGGCGACGGCTTCTTCGTCGTGCAGGATCCGAGCGGCACACCCTATCTCACCCGCGCCGGCGCCTTCATTCCGG
Organism: Mesorhizobium sp. M1E.F.Ca.ET.045.02.1.1; assembly: GCF_003952485.1. Taxonomy (NCBI): domain Bacteria; kingdom Pseudomonadati; phylum Pseudomonadota; class Alphaproteobacteria; order Hyphomicrobiales; family Phyllobacteriaceae; genus Mesorhizobium; species Mesorhizobium sp. M1E.F.Ca.ET.045.02.1.1. The sequence goes on along the minus strand of NZ_CP034447.1, from coordinate 3,245,269 downwards.
ATGCCGAGGGTCGGCTGGTAAATGCCGCGGGCTACCAGCTCATGGCCTACAGCTACGCCAATGGCGATCCGGCCGCGACCGCCAACGGCTTCGAAGGCCTGGTGCCGGTGCAGATCTCCGACCAGGAGATGACGGCGACGCCGAGCACCGAAGGCAATTTCACCGGCAACCTGCCGGCGGGCGCGACCCCAGTCGCAGCCGGCAGCCTGCCGTCCACCAACAGCGCGACCGCCGAATACACATCGAAATCCTCGCTGGTCGCTTACGACAATCTCGGCAACAAGGTGCTGCTCGACGTCTATTTCACCAAGACGGGCACCGGCACCTGGTCGGTCTCGGTCTTCGACCAGTCGAAGGCTACTCCCGGCACGTCCTTCCCCTATACGGGCGGCGCGCTGGGCTCGGCCAACCTCACCTTCGATACCACCACCGGCAAGCTCACCGGCGCGACCACGGGCATCTCCTTCACGGTGCCGAACGGCTCGACCCTCAACCTCGATCTCTCCAAGATGACGCAGCTTGGAACCGGCTTCACGGTCTCCGACGCCAAGGTCAACGGCAATCCTCCGAGCACGATCGAGAAGATCCAGATCAGCCAGGACGGCGTCATCTACGCGCAGTATCAGGACGGCACCACCAAGCCGCTCTACAAGATACCGCTGGCCGACGTTCAGAGCCCCGACAACCTCACCGCGATGCCGGGCAACGTCTACGTGCAGAGCGCGGATTCAGGCGCCGTCCGCATCGGCTTTGCCAATGAAGGAAAGCTTGGCTCGGTCGTCTCGGGCGCGCTCGAAAACTCCAACGTCGATATCGCCGAGGAACTGACCAACATGATCGCGGCGCAGCGCAGTTACACCGCCAATTCGAAAGTCTTCCAGACCGGTTCCGACCTCATGGACGTCCTCGTCAACCTCAAGAGATAACCCATCGGGCGCCAGCCCGTGAAAGACCCGCATGTCGCTTTCCACCGCATTAAGCATCGCCCAGTCGGCGCTCCTGGCCACATCCAAGCAAACCAGCGTCGTGTCGCGCAATGTGGCCGACGCGTCCAACCCGGACTATGCCCGTCGCGTCGCCGTCGTCACCAGCACGGCGCCCGGCGCGCGATCGGTGGAGATACAGCGCGCCGCCAACGACCTTCTGTTCCGCCAGAACCTTTCCGCGCTGTCGGCATGGAGCGGCCAGAGCGCGCTCTATAGCGGCATGGATCAGCTCGACCTCTCGGTCAACGGGGTCGACAATGCGTCGTCCCCGTCGACCGCGATCGCCAACCTGCAGCAACAGTTGCAGCTCTATGCCACGACGCCTTCGAACCAGAACCTTGGCACCGCCGTCATCGACGCGGCCAAGCAGGTGGTGAACTCGCTGAACGGCGGCACCAAGGCGATCCAGGACTTCCGCACCCAGACCGACGGCCAGATCGCGACCGCCGTCGACGACCTCAACTCGCTGCTCAGCCAGTTCCAGGACGCCAACAAGGCCGTCATCTCGGGCACCCGTTCCGGCACGGACGTGTCCGATGCGCTCGACCAGCGCGATGCGCTTCTGAAGAAGATCGCGGAATATGTCCCGGTCTCGACCTTCACGCGCGGCGACAACGACATGGTCATCACCACCACTGATGGCACGACGCTGTTCGAGACGGTGCCGCGGTCGGTGACCTTCACGCCCTCGGCAGGTTACACGGCCGGCACCCCCGGCAATACGATCTACATCGACAATGTGCCGCTTTCGGCGGGCGCTGGCGACAACGCCACCGCCGACGGCAAGCTTGCCGGCATGCTCAAGCTGCGCGACAGCGTCGCCGCGACCATGCAGAGCCAGCTCGACGAAATCGCGCGCGGCCTGATCGCGGCATTTGCCGAGACCGCGCCGTCGCAGCCCGACGCGGCAGGCCTCTTCACCTGGTCCGGCGCGCCGGCCATCCCGGCCGCCGGCACCCTGGTCAATGGCCTAGCCGGTTCGATCAGCGTCAACGCCGCGTTCGATCCGAGCGCCGGCGGCAGCCCCTCGCTGCTGCGCGACGGCGGCGCCAACGGCGCGGCCTATGTTTCCAACCCCGGCAGCGGCGCCTCTTATTCGGACCTGCTGATCGCCTATGGCAACAGGCTGGATCAGCCGATGGCTTTCGACACATCCGCCGGCATCACCGTCAGCTCCGGCGTCTCGGACTATGCCGCCAACGCCATCGGCTGGTTCGAGGGCGTGCGCCAGCAGGCATCGACCAACGCCGACGCCAAGGAGGCGCTGGCCACGCGCACGGCCGAGGCGCTGTCGAACGAAACAGGCGTCAATGTCGATCAGGAGATGTCGCTCCTTCTCGACCTCGAGCACACCTATCAGGCGTCGGCGCGGATGATGAAGACGGTCGACGACATGCTGAACGCCCTGTTGAGCGCGGTGGGATAATCCATGAAAGCGACAGCCGTTTCTTCAGCCGCCATCTCCAACGCCATGCGCTATCAGCAGATGCGCATGCAGGCTGAGCTCGTCAAAGCGACGACGGAATCCCAGACCGGCAAGGTCGCGGATGTCGGCCTGGCGCTTGGCGGACGCACGACCCAGGCCGTCACCTTCCAGCGCGACCTCGACCGGCTGAACGGCATCATCGATTCCAACGCGCTGGTCGGCGCTCGGTTGGCATCGACCCAGGATTCGCTCGGCCAGCTCTCCGATGTCGCGCAGAGCTTCCTGTCGGCGCTGACCGCCGGCGTGTCGGGCGACTCCTCGACCAGCGTCCTGCAGACCGCCGGCGCCTCGGCGCTGCAGCAGATGACCGGCATCCTGAACACCAGCGTCAACGGCGAATATCTGTTTGCCGGCACCAACACCGACGTCAAGCCGATCGACGATTTCAGCGCTGCCGGCTCGCCCGCCAAGGCGGCGTTCGACGCTGCCTTCACCAGCTACTTCGGCTTCACCCAGAACGACCCGGCAGCCGCCAACATCACCGCCGCCCAGATGGACGACTTCATCACCACCCAGGTCGAGCCGCAATTCCTGGACTCCGGCTGGCAAACCAACTGGTCGAGCGCTACCGACGACCAGATCACCAGCCGCATTTCGCTGAACGAAACCACCCAGACTTCGGTCAGCGCCAACGAGCAGGGCATCCGCAAGCTCGCCATGGCGGCCGCCATGGTCAGCACTCTTGTCACCGGCAACATCAGCGAAGCCGCCCAGAATACGATCGCCAGCCGCGCGCAGGAACTGGTCGGCGAGGCCATCGGCGGCATCGTCCAGGTGCGGTCCGAGGTGGGCCTGGCCCAGAAGCGCGTGTCCGATGCCAGCGACCGCATGAAGACGCAGGTCGATCTCTTCGAGAAGCATATCGTCGACCTCGAAGGCGTCGATCCCGCCGAAGCCGCCACCCGCGTGGCCGACCTGACCCAGCATATCGAAACGTCCTTCGCCTTGACCGCGCGCCTGCAGCAGCTCAGCCTGCTGAACTATCTCACCTGAACACATAAACCGGAACGGCAGAGCTCCGACGATGTATCAATTCTCCTACGCCGACATCCAGACCGACTCCGTCGCCGACGCCAAGGATCGGGAGCGGCAATTGCTCACCCGATCGATCGATATGCTGGCCGCGGCGGCTGCCGTCGGGCCGGAGTCGATGGAAGCGGTCGAGGCACTGCACTTCACCAACCGCATCTGGACCACCTTCGTCGAGGACCTTGGCTCCAGCGACAATGCGCTGCCCAAGGAACTGCGCGCCAACCTGATCTCCATCGGCCTGTGGCTGCTGCGCGAGACGGAAGACATTCGCCAAGGCCGCGCCAACAATTTCGAAGGACTGATCGAGGTCTCCCAGATCATCCGAGACGGCATCCAATGACCAACACGCTGAAGATCTCGCTGAAGCCGAACGAGAAGATCTACATCAATGGCGCCGTCATCCGCGTCGACCGCAAGGTCACCATCGAGCTGATGAACGATGTCCAGTTCCTGCTCGAAAGCCATGTCATCCAGGCCGAGCAGGCCTCGACGCCGCTCAGGCAGCTCTACTTCATCGTGCAGATCATGCTGGTGAACCCGTTGGGCGCCTCCGAGGCGCGCGACATGTTCCGCCGCTCGCTGCCGATGCTCATTGCAACCTTCGACAATCCGGACATCTGCAACGCGCTGAAGCAGATCGACCGCATGGTCGGCGAGGATCACATCTACGAGGCGCTGAAGGCGATACGAGCGCTCTATCCGCTCGAGCGCCAGGCGCTCAACGGCGATGAAGACATTTCCGAAGCGCCGCGCGCGCTGGCTGTGGGAGCATAAAGATGGCCGTGGATATGACGACGACGATCCCGGTTGGCGCCAACCAGGCAAGTCAGCAGACCTCGAAGACGGCGGTCGACTACCAGTCGTTCCTGAAGCTCTTGATTGCCGAGATGAAGAACCAGGATCCGACCAAACCGATGGATTCGACGCAGTATGTCGCGCAGCTCGCGACCTTCTCGCAGGTCGAGCAGTCGGTGCAGACCAATAGCAAGCTCGATCAGATCATGCAGTCCTCGGCGCTGTCGCAGGCCGATGCGCTGATCGGCCGTTCGATCACCTCCGCCGACGGCAAGACCACGGGAACGGTGGCTTCGGTGAAGCTCGCCAGCAGCGGCCTGATCGCGGTGCTGCAGGACGGAACCGAGATCCCCGTCGGCGCGGGCGTGTCGATCAAGCCGGCCGCCTAAGCAGGTCTCCCGAAAGTGGGTCCGGTTTCGGGACAAAGACATGCTTGAAATCAAAAAGCCTGAAGCAGGTCGCGTGAATCCTTTTTCACGCGACCTCTTTAGCCGGTTTCGCAAGGGGCTGCCCATGAATGAGGCCGACGCCCTCGATATCGTCCAGTACGCGGTGTGGACGGTGCTTACCGCATCCGCGCCGGTCGTGCTTGTGGCGATGGCGGTCGGCATCGGCATCGCGCTCATCCAGGCGCTGACCCAGATCCAGGAAATCACCCTCACCTTCGTGCCCAAGATCGTCGCCATCATGCTAGTGGTGGCGCTGACCGGTCCGTTCATCGGCAGCCAGATCTCAGCCTTCACCAACGTCATCTTCGAACGCATCGAGCACGGCTTCTGACGCATGCCTGTCGCGGGCGCTGGGCCACTCCACTTGCAGCCGGTCTCGGACGGAAAACCGCTACGCACTTTTCCTGGAATTGCTCTAGATTGTGAGCCGCGCCGACTTCGGCGGCGTCTTTGGAATTCGGACAGACTTCGGGAAGCCATGGATCAGGCAGAAGCGGCCGGCGGGCCATGTGCGGGATAGCCGGCGTCTGGCGAAAGCGCGATCCGATCGGCGCCGGCGATCTTTCCGACATCGCCCGCATGATGCAGGCGCTGGCGCATCGAGGTCCCGACGATCACGATAGCTGGAACGGCGCCAGGCTGGCGCTCGGCCATCGCCGGCTCACCATCATCGACCCCTCGCCCGCCGCGCGAGAACCCATGCTCACATCCGACGGGCAAGGCGTCCTTTGCTACAATGGCGAAGTCTACAACTACCGTTCGCTGCGCAAGACGCTGGAAGCCGAAGGCCTCGAGTTCCGCACGGTCTCCGACACCGAGGTGGTGCTCCAGGCCCTGCACCACTGGGGCGTCGAAAAAGCTGTGCCACTGTTCGACGGCATGTTTGCCTTCGCCTATTTCGATCAGCGCGACGGCGCGTTGTGGCTTGCCCGAGACAGGCTTGGCATCAAGCCGATATCGGTAGCCGACACCGCAGACCGGCTGCTGTTCGCCTCCGAGGACAAGGCGATCCTCGCCTGCCACGACGTCCCGCGCAGGGTCGACGCGCGCGAGCTCACCTTGCGGCTTGCCTGGCAGACCCGCGATTCCAGCTACAGCGTCTTCGAAGGCATCGAGCGCCTGCCTCCCGCCGGTCTCTGGAAGATCAGCGACGGCGGCATCGAGAAGCAGCATTTCTGGCATGTGCTCGACATCCTGGAGACATCGCGCATCGTCGACGACAGGACGTCCGACGCCGAGCATATGGCGAGCCTTGAGGCGCTGCTCGAACAAAGCGTCAAGTTGCATTGCATCGCAGACGCCAGCCTCGCCACAGCCTGCAGCGGCGGCATCGATTCCGGCCTGATCACGGCACTCGCCAAGCGCTACAGGCCGGAGATGCACGGCTATGTCGTCGATCCCAAGCTCGGCCGCAGCGAGGCCGAAAGCGCCGAGCGGACCGGCCGCCACGTCGGCGTCAACCTACGTCGCGTGGCTGTCGACAGGGATCGCTTCCTCGAGCTGTGGCCGCGCGCGGTCTGGCATCTCGAAAGCGACGGCTGGCACGCCAGCGTGGCGGGCCTGCTGGCGCTCGCGGATCAGTGCCGCGCCGACGGCGTCAAGGTGCTGCTCACCGGCGAAGGTTCGGACGAGCTGTTCGGCGGCTATAAATGGCAGGCGTCGACCATCAGGCTTTGGCGTCAGTCATGGCTGCGACGCCTGTTTCGTCCGAAGGCCGCCCGGGACCGGAAATTCGCGCGGCTTCGTCGCGCCCCGTTCCGCAATTCGATCGGCCGGGGATCGCCCTGGGACCGCAACATCGTGCTGCGCGCGCTCTCGCCGGAACTGAACTTCCTGCAAACCAAGCTGTTCGATCGGCTGGATGGCGTCAGCCCGGACGGCGACCGCGCCTTCCTGGCAAGCTGCCTCTACGATCTCTATTCTCATCTGCAGGACCTGCTGCACCGGCATGACCGCCTCAGCATGGCCGCTTCGGTCGAACTGCGCGTTCCCTTTCTGGAGAACCGGCTGATCGATTTCGCGATGCATCTGCCGAGACGGCACAAATATCGCAACAGGACCGGCAAATGGCTGCTGAAGAAGGTCGCCGAAGGTTATCTGCCGCGTGAAAACATCTATGCGGCAAAGAATGGCTTCGAGATGTCCGGCGCCTTTTCGGCCGGCACGCAGGGGCTGCTGCGCGGCGGCTTCCTGCGCGACGCCATGAAATGGTCGGCATCGGAGCTGGACGACCTCATCGACATGGCCGGGAGCGAAGAATCGTCGAGACTGCGCCTCGTCGGCATGGAGATGCTGCTGAGACTGTATTTGGGCGGCGAGGCCGCAGGCAGCCTCACCGAGGCGCTGCACGCCGAGACCAGGGGCGCGAAATAGGCAAGGGTTGGTCCAGACCGGCAAGATGCTTGGCTTAAACCTTCGCCGACGCATTTTCGCCTTTGCCTTCCTGTTGTTGGGCCGCGATCCTTTTGGCGAGTCGCCGGCGCGACCCTGGCGCGCGGCAAGCGCGAGGCAGCAGATGAAGGCGGAACAGCGACCATGATCGACGACGAGCCGGAAAGCGAACGCGTCTCGGCGCTGGCGCCGTTCCGGCACAGCATCTTCCGCGCCGTCTGGTCGGCCAGCCTGGTGTCGAATTTCGGCGGTCTGATCCAGGGCGTAGGCGCCGCCTGGATGATGACCACGATCGCCACCTCGTCCTACCAGGTGGCGCTGGTCCAGGCCTCGACCACCTTGCCGATCATGCTGTTCGCGCTCATTGCCGGCGCCATCGCCGACAGCTTCAACCGCCGCAAGGTCATGCTGGTGGCGCAGACCTTCATGCTGGTCGTCTCGGCGCTGCTCACCGTGTTCACCTGGTTCGGCTGGATGACGCCGTGGACACTGCTTGCCTTCACTTTCCTGATCGACAGCGGCACGGCGCTGAACAGCCCGTCATGGCAGGCCTCGGTCGGCGACATGGTGCCGCGCGCCAAGGTGCCGGCGGCGATCGCGCTCAACTCGATGGGCTTCAACATCACACGCAGCGTCGGCCCGGCGATCGGCGGCGTCATCGTTGCCGCCGCGGGTGCGGCCGCCGCCTTCGCCGCCAACGCCATCAGCTATATCGGGCTGATTGTCGTGCTGTTCCGCTGGAAGCCGGAAATGCCGGCGCCGACGCTGCCGCGCGAGGCGCTCGGCGCCGCGATGAGCGCCGGTCTGCGCTATGTCGCCATGTCGCCCAACATCGCCAAGGTGCTGGTCCGGGGTTTTGCTTTCGGCTTCAGCGCCGGCGCGGTGCTGGCGCTCCTGCCTCTGGTGGCGCGCGACGTCGTCAAGGGCGACGCCTTGACCTATGGCATCATGCTCGGCGCCTTCGGCATCGGCGCGGTCGGCGGCGCGCTGATCAGCGTGCGGCTGAGGCAGTTGCTCTCCTCAGAAACGATGGTGCGCGCCGCCTTCGCCGGCTTCGCGCTCTGCGCCTTCAACGCCGCCGTCAGCCACAATGCCTGGCAGACATCGGCGGGCCTGCTCATCGGCGGCGCCTGCTGGGTGATCGCGCTTTCGCATTTCAACGTCACGGTGCAGATGTCGACGCCGCGCTGGGTGGTCGGCCGCGTGCTGTCGATCTACCAGACGGCGACCTTCGGTGGCATTGCGCTGGGGAGCTGGATTTGGGGCGTCGTCGCCGATGCCCATGGCGCCGAGACTGCGTTGATGGCGGCCGCCGTCGCCATGCTGGCGGGTGGCGCCATCGGCTTGTTCCTGCCGTTGCCGAAGCAGACGGTTCTCAACCTCGACCCCCTCAACCGGTTCAAGGAGCCGATGCTGTCGCTCGACCTGAAGCCGCGCAGCGGACCGATCGCCATCATGATCGAGTACATCATCCGCGAGGAAGATGTGCCGGAGTTCCTCGCCACCATGGCCGAGCGCGGCCGCATCCGCCGCCGCGACGGCGCCCGCAACTGGACGCTCGCGCGCGATCTCGAAAATCCAGGCATCTGGATCGAGCACTACCACACGCCGACCTGGGTCGAGTACATCCGCCACAACAGGCGCGCCACCTATGCCGATGCCGTGGTCGGCGAACGCATCCGCGCGCTCCACAGCGGCGAGAACCCGCCGCGCGTGCGCCGCATGATCGAACGCCCGACCACTGCCGGCACGGCGCTCGTCTCACCAAGGGGGCCGATCGATCACTAATCCGCGTCTTTCGGCTCGAAAGATCTGCCTTTCGATCAGCCGGCGCTCTGGATCATGTAGAGCTTGCGCGTCGTCTCGCGGATCAGCCATTCGCCCTTCCAACCTTGCGGCAGGACGAGAAGGTCGCCCGGACCGAGCTCGCGTATCTCGCCATCGGCGCGGCTGACTGCGGCCCGGCCCGAGATGATGTGGCAGATTTCCGACGAGCCTGAGCGATCGGCGCTGAAGCGGCCGGGCGTGCACTCCCATATGCCGATATCGACAGTTCCGTCCGGCGATTGGAAAAGCGAGCGCGCGGCCTCGACCTGACTGCCTTCGATAGATGTCGGCTTGGGCGAAAACGCGCCGATATCGGCCTTGGCGAGGTCGTGGAAAGTCGAAAGGTCGATCAAGTTGGGCTCCATGGATCAGAGCAATTCCAGGAAAAGTGTGCAGCGGTTTTCCGCCCGGATTGCTAAGAAACAAATGGTTAGAGGTTCAGCGGTTCTATGAAACGCCGGACCGCTCTAGTGGCCAGTGATGCTGTCGGCCAAGGCGGCAAGCTTCGAAGTATGCGCGAGCCCCGCGGCCTCGCGTTCGTCGGCGATGCGGTAGAGCTGGTACATAGAGTGGACGCCGAGCCAGCGGAACGGTTCCGGCTCCCATGGCCGGACCTTGCGGTTGACCCAAGGCAACCGTGTAAGATCGGTCTCGTCGCCGAGGATCAGGTCGGCAAGCGTGCGCCCCGACAGGTTGGAGCTCGAGACGCCGAGCCCGACATAGCCGCCGGCCCAACCGATACGCGTCTTGGGATCGAGGCCGACCGTCGTGCACCAGTCGCGCGGCACGCCGAGCACGCCGCACCACGCGTGGTCGATGCGGCAACCCGCCGTCTGCGGCAACAGCGTCGTCAGGATCGTGTGCAACTGGTCGATCGTCGCCTGCTGCGTCTGGCCGTTGACGTCGGTGCGCGAGCCGTAGCGATAAGGCACGCCGCGGCCGCCCATGGTGATGCGCCCCTCGCGCGTGCGCTGGGCATAGCAATAGGCATGCGCCGCGTTGCCGAGCAGCTCATGCCCTTCCCAGCCGATCTCGCGCCAGAGCTCCAGCGACAGCGGCTCGGTGGCGATCTGCCCGCTGTTGAGCGCCAGCCAGGTCCGCTCTTCCCCCGGAATGCCGGCGGTGAACCCTTCGGTCGCGCGGATGACGGTTTCGGCCCGCACCGTGCCTCGGTCGGTGGTCACGCTGCCCTTGGCGATGGACGTCACTGTGGTCTTTTCGTAGATCGGCACGCCGAGCCGTTCGACCGCCTGCGCCAGTCCGCGCACCAGCTTGGCCGGCTGCACACGCGCCTGGCCGTGGATGACGAAGCCGCCCATGACATTTTTGATGTTGATGCGCGCGCGTGTCGCGGCGGCATCGAGCAGCTCGATGCGGTTGGGGTCGGCATCCCAGGAGCGGATCGTCTCGCATTCCTCGCGCACGCGCTCGAGCTGCGCCGGATTGGTGGCGACCGTCAGATTGTCGGCGCGGCGGACATCGGCGTCGATACCTTCCGCCGTCGCCACCCGGATGACTTCGTCGACGCAGCCCGCCATCGCCTTCTGCATGGCGCTCACGCCTTGCCGGGTCGAGGTCTTGAGATATTTTTCGCGCGACCAGCCGAAGCCGCCCGACAGCCAGCCGCCATTGCGCCCCGAGGCGCCGAAGCCGGCGAACTCGCGCTCGAGGAGCACGATGCGGAGCGAAGGCTTCGCCTTCTTCAGATAATAGGCGGTCCAGAGCCCGGTATAACCGGCGCCGACGATCGCGACGTCGGCTTCGATGTCGCCGGGCAAAGGCGGACGCGGGGCGGGAACCGCGCCCAGATCCGCATACCAGAACGAGATGTCGCCGTTGCGCTTGACTTGCATGGGATGATTCCTGGGAGAAGTGCCGATCAGGTCTGCGTCGCTTCTTTGCCACAAGCCTGGCGTCGTCGCCAGCGCAGCAAAATTCCCCACTCGCTCGCCGAGCTGGCTTGAGAAAAAGTTCGACTACCCCTCACCCGAGAGATCTCGCCGCGCCTTGTCGAGCTCCTCGGCGTAGCGCCGCATCAGATGGCTTTCAGTCAAAAGGCCGAGAACGATGCGGTCGTCGAAATCCTCGACGACAGCCAGCTCTTCAGCGCCTGCACGCTGGAAGGTCTCGGCGGCGGATTGCACATTCATCGATGGCACCAGCACCGCATCCTTGAACTGGGCCAGCGCCTTGACCGGCGTGGCGCCGTCGGAGAGATCGCTGTGCAACTCGGGGACGAGCAGGACGCCGGCATAGTGCTTGCCCTCTCCGACGGCGATGACGCGCTGGGCGGAACCGAGCGGGATTTCCTTGCGGAATTCGGCCAGAGTCGTCGCGGCATCGATGGTGCGGACGTCCTTGCGCATCATCGAGCCGACATTGAGGCTGCGCATCCAGCCGACATCGTGGGCGCTGCGGATCGTTTCGCCGCGCAGGTGGAAGCGCCAGGTCGAGAAGGAGTAGCCGAAAGTCTCGCGCACCAGGATCGCCGACATGATCGAAGCCGCCAGCACCACACCGGTAAGCGTGAGGTCGCGGGTGGACTCCAGCGCCAGGAAAGTCATCGTCAGCGGGCCGCCGACGACGCCGACGGCGAGCGAGGTCATGCCGACGACGGCGGCGACTGCAGGATCGATGCCTGTCGATGGCGCGGCGAGCGCCATAACGCCGGCAAAGACCTTGCCAAGCAGTGCGCCCAGGAACAGCGAAGCAAAGAACAGGCCGCCGCGGAAACCGGAGCCGAGCGAAATAGCCGAGGCGGCGAGCTTCAGCACGAAAACGCTCGCCACCACGGGAAGCGCGTAGTTCATGGCGAACTCGCGATGCAATGCGCCATGCCCGCTGGAAAGCACCTGCGGCGTGACCAGCCCGAGCAGCCCGACAACGATGCCGCCGACGAAAGGCCTGACCGAAGCGTCGATCGCCAGCCGCACGAAGATGCGCTCGACGATGCTCACCAGATGCATGATCGCGATGGACGCCGCCCCGCCGAGGAGTCCCAGCAGGAGGAACGGCACATACTGGCCGGCGGTCAGCGTCGGCAAACCCGCGAGTTCCAGCGGGAACGGTACGCCGCCGAACACTTCGGCCGTCAGCGAGGCCGCGATCGCCGCCGTCATCACCGGCGCGACATTGGCGACCGAATAGATACCGATGACCAGTTCGAAGCCGTAAAAGGCGCCGGTCAGCGGCGCGTCGAAGGCGGCCGCGATGGCGCCGGCGGCGCCGCAGCCGACCAGAATGCGCACGTCGTTGCGGCGGAGCCGGAAGGCACGCGCCAGCCGCGAGGCGATGCCGGAGCCGATCTGCGTATAGCCGGCTTCCAAACCGACCGAAGCGCCGAAGCCGCTGGAGATCATGGTCTGGCCGACGATGATGAAGGTATCGGTGAGCGACATGCGCCCGCCATAGAGCGCATTGGCCTCGATCGGGTCGACGGGTGTGCGGAACTTCCGCCTTCTCAGCCAGATCACCGAGAGGCCGAGCAGCAGGCCACCCATCGGCGGAAACATCGCCTGCACCGGATTGGCCAGCGAAAACATCGCCGAAAGCCGGCCGCCCGGCTGCACGTCGAAGAGCAGCCAGTGCATGCTTTGCACCAGCTCGCTCATGCCGGTGACCAGCGCGCCCGCGATCATGCCGACGAGGCCCGCCATCAGCACGATGACGATGCCGCGCGCCTCGAGCACGGGGATCGAATTGATCAGCACCGCCCGAAGCCGGCGGGCGTAGACTTGCGGTTCGTTTCTGGCAGGCAACGGAGAGGCTCGCCGGTATGCGGAGGGTGGAAAGCTGCCGTGCCTGATACGCGCGGCGGCATTGCGTGACAACCGCAATGCCGACCGCTTATGGCGCCATTTTGGCGCTGCGCCGATTAGTGATGTAGTGAACCCATCGCCTGTCGCAGCGAGTTCGAAGGTTCCGTCACACAGCCAAGCGGAAGTCGGCGCGCCAGCCGAGTTCGTGGACCGCCTTGTCGGTCGTGATATGGCCGTTCGGCTCCGCGACGTTGAACGCGCCCTGCGAACCGCGCTCGATGGAAAGCAGCGCAGCGTAGGCTGCGGCATCGACATGCACGGCCGGATCGGCAGCGGTCTCCGCTCCCGTGCCCGGCCCGTAAAGATGGCCATAGCGCAGCACGATGCCGGTCATGGGCGCTTCGAGAACCCGCCGTTCGAGCGCGATGACGCCGCCGACGCTGATGCCGCGGCCGCCTTCGGCGCCGCTGTCGAGCGGATCGGTTTCGGCGTGCGGCTCGGGTCCGGACGCATAGACCCAGGCAATGCTCTGCGCGATCAGGCGCCTGGCGCCGGCCGACTGCGCCGCGTCGACCAGATTTCGGGTCCCCTCGTCGCGAACGCGCGCATTTGCGATGATCGCCTCGCCCATCAGGGCGGGATCGAGCCCAGGCGGCAGGTCGGTGAGCTGATGGATGACGATCTCGGGCCTCGCCGCTGCGACGGCGGCGCGCAAATCGCCGGCATCGAATACATCGATCAGCACCGCATCGGCGCCGATTGCGCGCAGCTCCGCGGCCTTTGCAGCGCGGCGCGTGGTCGCCGTCACCAGATGGCCTGCCTCCAGCAGCTGCGGAACCAGGCGGCGGCCGATCGCGCCGGAAGCGCCGGCAAGAAAGATCCGATAGCCCATCGTCTTCCGCTCCATCTCGCGATAATGTCAGAGTTCGAACAACGTATAAGAGCTCTGACATCATGCGCAAGCAGAAAGCGTCCTCGGCCATCCCCGCTCCCGGCGAAGGCAAGCGCGGCGAGAAAGGCTATCTCGGTTATCTGCTGCGACAGGCGGCAGGCGCCTACAGGCTGCGGGTCGAGCGGGCGCTGGACGAATTCGGCGTGACGCAGCCGCAGTTTGCGACGCTGACCATGCTGTCGGCCTATCCCGGCATCTCCAATGCCGATCTCGCCCGGCTCGCGGTGCTCACGCCGCAGACGGTAAGCGTGATCGTCGCCAATCTGGAAAAGGCCGGATCGCTCGTACGCAAGCCGCATGCGGTGCACGGGCGCATCCAGCATCTCGACCTCAGCGACAGCGGCCGCGCCTTGCTGAAGAAATGTCGCGAACGTGTGCAGCGGCTCGAAAGCGAACTGACGGTCGGGCTATCCGCCCATGAGGAACGCGCCGTCCGGCACTGGCTCGTCGTCGTCGCTACCGCGGACGCGGCGCAGCTGTAAACCGCCCCTCTCCCACCCTCGCGCAAGCTTGGCCGGCTACGGTCGGCGGCCAGCCTTTGTGCTGGGCAAGTCTGGATTCGAGGACGACATGGCGATCAGCGAAACAATCCCGTCCGGCGTGGTGGGCAAGAACGGCCGCGACGTCTTCTTCGCGCTCGGCATCGTCGTCATCCTGGCGGTGCTGTTCCTGCCGATCCCGGCGTTCCTCATCGACATCGGCCTTGCCTTCTCGATCGCGCTCTCGGTGCTGATCCTGATGGTGGCGCTCTGGATCCAGCGGCCGCTGGATTTTTCCTCCTTCCCGACCGTGCTGCTCATCGCCACGATGCTGCGGCTGTCGCTCAACATCGCCACGACGCGCATGATCCTGTCGCACGGCAATGAGGGCACGCATGCCGCCGGCTATGTCATCTCCGGCTTCTCGAAGCTGGTGATGTCGAGCGACTTCGTCATCGGCCTCATCGTCTTCATGATCCTGATCGTGGTGAACTTCATCGTCATCACCAAGGGCGCCACCCGCATCGCCGAGGTCGGCGCGCGCTTCACCCTCGACGCCATCCCCGGCAAGCAGATGTCGATCGACGCCGACCTTTCCGCCGGCATGATCGACGAGAAGACCGCGCAGCTCCGCCGCCGCGAGCTGGAGGAGGAATCCTCCTTCTTCGGCTCGATGGACGGTGCCTCGAAATTCGTGCGCGGCGACGCGATCGCTGGCCTCATCATCACCGCCATCAACATCGTCGGCGGCATCGCCATCGGCTATCTGCGCCACGGCATGGGCCTCGGCCAGGCGGCCGACGTCTTCATCAAGCTGTCGGTCGGCGACGGGCTCGTCACCCAGATCCCGGCCCTCATCGTCTCGCTCGCCGCCGGCATGCTGGTCTCCAAGGGCGGCACCCGCGGTTCGGCCAACCAGGCGGTGTTCGGCCAGCTCGGCGCCCATCCGCGCGCGCTCTATGTCGCGGCCTCGCTGCTCGTCATCCTTGGCCTGATGCCCGGCCTGCCGCTGTTCCCGTTCTTTGCGCTGGCCGGCGCCATGGCCGGGCTCGGCTACGTCATCCCGTTGCGTCACAACCGGGCGCTGGCCGCGGCCGAGGCGCAGAAGAACCAGGAAAAGGCGAACAAGGTCGAGGAGGAGAAGAACTCGGTCAAGGCGTCCCTGGCCACCGCCGAGATCGAGCTTTTGATCGGCAAACAGCTCTCGACCCGGCTGCTGGTGGCGCATCAGGAACTGGTGTTCCGCATGTCGAAGATGCGCAAGAAATTCGCCCAGCAATACGGCTTCGTCGTGCCGGAAGTGCGCGTCACCGACGACTTCGCCATCCCGCCCAAGAGCTACCAGATCAAGGTCCACGGCACGGTCGTTGCCGAATACCAGATGCGCGTCGGCGAAATCATGGTGCTGCTCGGCACGCGCGGCGTGCCCGATATCCCGGGCGAGGAGATCCGCGAGCCGGCTTTCGGCATGCGCGCCTATTCGGTGCTCGAGACCTTCGCCGAGGACCTGAAGCGCGAGAACTACACCTTCGCCGACAACATGTCGGTGCTGCTCACCCATCTCTCGGAGGTCATCCGCAACAACCTGCCGCAGCTTCTTTCCTACAAGGACATGAAGGCGCTGCTCGAGCGGCTGGACCCCGAATACCGCAAGCTAGCCGACGAAATCTGCACCTCGCACATCTCCTATCCCGGCCTGCAGGCGGTGCTGAAGCTTCTGCTCGCCGAGCGCGTCTCGATCCGCAACCTGCACCTGATCATCGAGGCCATCGCCGAGATCGCGCCGCATGTGCGCCGCACAGAACAGATCGTCGAGCATGTGCGCATACGCATGGCGCAGCAGATCTGCGGCGATCTCTCCGAGGGAGGCATGCTCAAGGTGCTGCGCCTCGGCAACCGCTGGGACCTCGCCTTCCACCAGAGCCTCAAGCGCGACGCCAAGGGCGAGGTGCGCGAGTTCGACATCGATCCGCGCCAGCTCGAGGAATTCGGCCAGGACGCGACCAAGGCGATCCGCAAGCATCTCGAAGCCGGCGAACGCTTTGTCCTCGTCACCGCGCCCGACGCGCGCCCCTATGTGCGCATGATCATCGAGCGGCTGTTCACGACGCTCCCCGTTCTCTCCCATGTCGAGATCGCCAAGGGCGTCGAGATCAAGGTACTCGGAACGATTTCGTGAACGCGCTCTCGCAAGGCGTCGTCATCGCCGCCTTCCTCGCCTTCTGCCGCATCGGCGCCTGCTTCATGCTGATGCCCGGCATCTCCAGCACCCGCGTGCCTCTCCAGGTCCGGCTGTTCGTGTCGATTGCGGCCACCGGCGGCCTGCTCGCCTTCCTCTGGGATAAAATCTACCCGTTCGTCGATCCGCGCCCGCAGGTCTTGGCGCCGATGATCGTCTCCGAGCTTCTGGTCGGCGGGCTGATCGGCGCCATGACCAGGCTCTATATGGAAGCGCTGCGCTTCATGGGTTCGGCCATCGCCATGCTGATCGGCTATGGCGGCTCCGGCGGACCGGCGATCGAGGAGCCCGAGCCGCAGGCGGCACTTGCCGCCATCATCTCGTTCTCGGCGCTGCTTCTGCTGTTCGTCTTCGATTTCGACCATGAGATCGTGCGCGCGCTGGTCGCTTCCTACACGGTCGCGCCGGTCAACGTGTTCTTCAACCCGCAGGCGGCGCTCGTCGACGTCACCGACACGGTGTCGGACACCTTCTTCCTGGTCCTCCGCCTCGGCAGCCCCTTCGTCGCCTATGCCATCCTGGTCAATTTGACGATCGGCTTCGTCAACAAGCTGACGCCGCAGATCCCGGTCTATTTCATCTCGCTGCCCTTCGTCATCGCCGGCGGGATGATCATCTTCTACTTCGCCGTCGGCACCTTGCTGTCGCTGTTCGTCGACGGCTTTGTCGACCTGACGCTGGCGAGATAACCCGATGACCTCGCGCAAGGACCGCCTGAAGAAGCTGGTCAAGGTACAGGAGCAGTTGAAGGCGCTGCACGAGACCCGCCATGCCGGTTTTCTCTCCGCGGCCGCGGCGGCGGAATCGGAAGCGAGGGAACTCATCGAGCATTTCGACACCGACAGCTCGCTGGCCGGTCTGTTCCCGGCGCTTTACCATCGCCGCATCGCCGCTGCGCTCGGCCGGAAGGAACAGAGCCTCGAGAATGCCCGGCAGGAGGCGGCGCTGATCGCCAGGGCAACCGCCCGCACCAACATGGTCGAACGCGCCTACAAGGACGTGCGCCGCCGCGACGAGCGCGAGCGCTCGGACCGCGAGCGGCTCGACCTGATCGCGCAGAAGCGGCGCGACGAATAGCGTCCAGAATTCCTCGCCAGACCCGATGTTGATGTCCGCGGGCGTTGCGCGGTCATGCGACAACGATGGCGCCGGCCATCAATCTCAGGAACCTTTTGGCCGCCGCGGCGTCAATTCTGGGTCCGACACCCGAATGGATGGATCGTCGGCAAACCTTCCGAAGGAGGGTCACCAATGACCGCGCAGAAAAATCCTGATCTAGGCCCCGACTTCACGGTCGGAGTGCCGATTGCAGCGTTTGGCGAGAGCGTGCTGCTTGGGGGCCATGTCGGCGAGGAGCCGGTGCTTCTGGCGCGTGTCGGCGAGGAAGTGCTGGCGGTCGCAGGCAAGTGCACCCACTACGGTGGGCCGCTGGCCCAGGGGATCGTGGTCGACGACACGGTTCGATGTCCCTGGCACCACGCCTGCTTCAATCTCCGTACCGGCGAGGCGCTCGCCGCGCCCGCCTTCGACCCGCTGCAGCGATGGAGCGTGGAGCGCCGGGGCGATCGCATCTTCGTGACCGGCAAGGTTCCGGCAGACAAGGAGGCCGCATCGTCATCGCAGCCGGATGCGGCAGGCCAACAGGAGCGCATCGTCATTGTGGGTGGCGGTGCCGCCGGGTTCGCGGCAGCCGAAATGCTGCGCCGCGGCCAGTTCGCCGGCGAAATCACCATGCTCAGTTCGGACGATGACGCACCTTACGACCGCCCCAACCTGTCCAAGGACTATCTTGCCGGGACGGCGCCCGAGGCGTGGATTCCGCTGCGCGGCCCAAAATTCTACGCCCGCACCAAGATCGACCTCCAGTTGCAGACGACGTGTGAGCGTATCGACGTCGACGGTCGGGCGGTGATTGCCGGCGACGGTCGGGTCTTTCCGTTCGACCGCCTTCTGCTGGCGACGGGGGCTGAGCCGATTCGCCTGCCGCTTGCCGGCACCGATCGCGACCACGTCTTCACATTGCGGTCGCTGGCCGACAGCCGCGCTATCATCGAGCACGCTCAAAGCTCGAAGACGGCGGTCTTGCTCGGCGCGGGGTTCATCGGACTGGAGGTGGCGGCAGCCCTTCGCAAGCGTGGCCTCGCGGTCCACGTTGTCGCACCGGAGGCCTATCCGCTTGAAGCAGTCCTTGGACCGGAACTCGGCGCATTCATCCGCTCGCTGCACGAAGAGCATGGCGTCGTTTTCCATCTGGGCGCGACGGCCGAACGGATAACCACCCGGACCGTCGCGTTGAGCGACGGCCAAGTGATCGATGCCGATCTTGTCGTCGTCGGCGTCGGCGTGAAGCCGCGCGTCTCGCTGGCCGCCGATGCGGGCATCGCCGTCGACCAGGGTGTGCTCGTGAACGAATTCCTCGAGACAAGCGTGGCCGGCATATTCGCTGCTGGCGACGTTGCTCAATGGCTTGACTTGAAGACGTCTGAGTCGCGGCGCGTCGAGCACTGGGTCGTGGCGGAACGCCAGGGGCAGATTGCGGCGCTAAACATGCTCGGCCTTCGGCAACCCTTCTCGAGCGTTCCGTTCTTCTGGAGCGCACACTACGACGTATCGATCCGCTATGTCGGCTACGCCCGGTCGTGGGACTCCGTCGAGATCGATGGGAGCATCGCCGATCGCGATTGTCTGGTCGGCTACAAGAAGGGCGGCGAGATTATCGCCGTTGCCGCCATCGGTCGTGACGTGCAGGCTCTGGCCTGCGAGGTTTCCATGGCTTGATCACGCGTTCGACTGCTGGAAAGCGTTCGAGCAGTGTCGAGACGCTGGACTTTGACGCCAACGGCGGAAATCCGTGCCCTGGCGCCCGGCGGACGAACGATCCACTTCGGCAATCCGGTCCTCTGGCCAAATCCCCAGGTAAGCCTGCCACAAGCTTGTTGGGTCATTGTGCAACTAACAAAACCCGACAAAAAGGCAGTGCTTTCTTGGCCATCTCACCACCCAGCGACATCGTTATGGACGTCGCCCGCGCAGCGGAGCCGGCCGATGTCGAGGCGGCGCGTGCCGCGCTTGCGAGGCGTACCGGTGGCGCCCCGGGCACGTTCTCCGTCGATCCGGCAACCACTGTCGATGCTGGTTCCGTGCTCTCACGCGCAACAGCCGACAAAGCCGAAGCGGCGAACCCGGCGAAAAAATTCCAGCGCTTCGAGGCGATGGTGCTGACGACTTTCATCCAGAACATGATGCCAAAGGACACCGAAGGCGTTTATGGCAAGGGCCTGGCCGGCGACATGTGGAAGTCGCAGCTTGCCGAAAAGGTGGCCGATGTCATGGCCGCGCACGGCGGCATCGGCATCGCCAAATCAATGCTCGCCGACCACTATCTGGACGGCAAGCACAAGGTGCC
The DNA here is from genome assembly GCF_003952485.1 of Mesorhizobium sp. M1E.F.Ca.ET.045.02.1.1. NCBI lineage: Bacteria > Pseudomonadati > Pseudomonadota > Alphaproteobacteria > Hyphomicrobiales > Phyllobacteriaceae > Mesorhizobium > Mesorhizobium sp. M1E.F.Ca.ET.045.02.1.1. Next base: position 3,225,469 of record NZ_CP034447.1, on the reverse strand, counting down.
GGTCGGGCCCGTTGGGGGCGGACCGGAGAAGGTCGAGATCGACCGGCAGACCAGGCTTTCGACCTCGATGATCGAGGAGCTTGAGCGCAAGGCCGCCCGGTCGATGACCGGCGACGACACGACCAAAAAAACAGACATCAAGATCTAGGGATTTACATGGCCGACCAAACGGATTTTTCCAACCTGCCTGCACGGACCACCGCCACGGAAGCGTCGATCGCGCCTGCGCGGCCCGGCAACCTCGCAGCCATCATCGGCCGTATCGAAGAAGCGGTGGACGAGGAAACGGCGGGTATCCGCAGCGGAACCGGTTACGACCTCAAGGCCTCGAATGCCCGCAAGAGCCGCTATCTCTACGAGCTGACCCGCGCCTTGAAGGGCGCCAACGAGATCGAATTCCTCGAGCAGCATCGCGATGGGCTGGCGCGGCTGCGCCAGAAGCTGGCGAGGAACGAGGCGGCGATCCTTGCCCATCTCAACGCCGTCAACGAGGTCGCCACGCTGTTGAAGAACGCCATCCAGCGCGCCGATGCCGACGGCACCTATTCGGCCGGCGAATTCGGATACGCCCGAGCCTGAATGTGATGGCAACGGCGCAAGGAAGGATCCGGTGATCAAGTTCATCGCCGCAGCGCTTTGGATCTGCGCCGTGACGCTCGGCGCGGTGTTCTACTCCTTCCAGGCAGCGGGCCAGCGCGGCGTCGGCGAGCCGCCGAAGCCGATGCTGGGTGGGCTCGATTACGTCAAGACCGACATCATTTCGGTGCCGCTCATCAAGGACGCCAAGATCGATGGCTATTTCCTGACCAAGCTCGTCTACACGGTGGAACCGGAGCAGATAAAGAAGCTTTCGATCCCGGCGCCGGCGCTGATAACCGACCAGGTCTATTCCTATCTCTACGCCAATCCGCAGATCGATTTCACCAAGAAGGAGACGATCGATCTCGATGCCTTCCGCAAATCGATCCGTGACACCGTCAACGCCCGCGTCGGCGTCGAACTGGTGCATGACGTGCTGGTCGACCAGGTCAACTTCCTGTCCAAGGATGAGATCCGCGACAATGCCATTCGCCGCCGCAGGGGCGCCGGCGAAACGGCCCAGGAAATGACCAAGGCCTTCAAGCAGCATTGATCGCGCCGCCGGTGCTTTCGCCGGGTTGGATGTACCGCCTCAACCATCCGCCGGCTGATGCGCCTTGCCGCATGGTTACCACCATGCCGCATGGCGGCCACGTTGACGTAAACGTCAACCCGAAGCTATATGCGCCGGTGGCTGTCGCCGCGCCCCCGCGCGACGCGGCGCCTCGCCCAGCGGCCAAGGGCCGGTGCGCGTCAAACGCAACCAAACGAGGAGAACCGCCATGGGCGTTCAGGAGATTGCCGACAAGATCAAGTCGCGCGTGGCAAGCGCGGGTTTCGAGCACTCGGTCAAGTTCGACACCGGCAGCGACGGCGTCATCGTCGTCGACGGTGCGACCGTCTCGACCGCCGATGCCCCGACCGACTGCACAATCAAGCTCTCGCTCGACGATCTCGACTTGCTGATCGCCGGCGACCTCAACCCGACCATGGCTTTCATGGCCGGCAAGCTGAAGGTCGAGGGCGACATGACGGTCGCCATGGCGCTCAGCCAGTTGCTCGGCTGATTGACGATATATCCATTCGGAATTGATCCGATGCGGCGCCGCGCTCTTGAACGCGTGACGCCGCACAGGCTTTTCTTCACTCGCTTCAATGCATGTCGCCCAGAAGTGCGCGGTTCTGGGACAACGACATGCATCAAAACCAGGACTTAAAGCGCGTCGCCTGAATCCGTTTCAGCGCGATGCGCTTTAGGCCAGGAACTCCAGCGCCTTCACCTTGCGGCCGGCGGCCTTGATCGTGCCCTTGGCGCCGTCGAGCGCGCCTTCCTTCAGCTCCAGCGCCAGCAGCCGGTGCCGCTCGTAGGGGCCAGGCATGGAGAGCGAACCGGTGCGGTCGGCCGAAAAGTCGAAGCGCCCGTAATAAGGCGCATCGCCGACGAGCAGGATCGCGCCATGGCCAAGTCGCGCGGCCTCGGCGACCGCGTGCCGCATCAGCGCCGAACCGATGCCGCCGCTCTTCAATCCCGGCTCGACCGCCAGCGGCCCGAGCAGAAGCGCTGCCGGGCCGTTCTCGCCCAGCGTCACGTCCCACAGCCGAACCGTGCCGACGACCGCGCCCGATGGATCGCGCGCGACAAAAGCCAGGCCTTCCGACGGTCGGCGGCCACGCCGCAGCTTTTCGGACGATTTCTTCCTGCGCTTCGGCCCCATGGCGCGGTCGAGCAGCGCTTCGCGCGCCAGCATGTCACCGGTGCCTTCGGCAAGGATGACGAAGGCGCGGGCAGTCTCCCCCCTCGAGGGGGAGATGTCGCCGAAGGCGACAGAGGGGGTCGCCGCGCGTGAAGCGCCGGCGCCCTGCGTGACGAGAAGCGGCGTTGGCGCTCCACGCGCGACGACCCCCTCTGGCCGCTGCGCGGCCATCTCCCCCTCAAGGGGGGAGATTACCCGGCGCGCGGCGCCCTCGACGATGAAATCTGCATTGTCCATTTCCGCGATCCTTCTCGAGCGGAGATCTGTTCCACAAGCGAGCCCGGGCGGGCGACATGATCGCCCGCGCCGGGTGATCTGAGCGGTTCTTGTGAACCGCTCAGATCACGTAGGATCGGAGCGGCTCGAAGCCGTTGAACGCGACCGAAGAATAGGTCGTCGTGTAGGCGCCGGTGCCTTCGATCAGCACCTCGTCGCCGATGGTCAGCGACAGGGGCAGCGGATAGGGCGTCTTCTCGTACATCACGTCCGCCGAATCGCAGGTCGGGCCGGCGAGCACGCAGGGCGCGGTCTCCGAGCCGTCATGGCGAGTGACGATCGGATAGCGGATCGCCTCGTCCATGGTCTCGGCGAGGCCGCCGAACTTGCCGATGTCGAGGAACACCCAGCGCACATTGTCGTTGTCGGCCTTCTTCGAGATCAGCACGACTTCCGACTTGATGACGCCGGCATTGCCGACCATGCCGCGGCCCGGCTCGACGATCGTCTCGGGCAGCGCGTTGCCGAAATGCTTGCGCAGCGCCGAGAAGATAGCCTGGCCGTAAGCCTGCGCCGCCGGCACGTCCTTCAGGTAACGGGTCGGGAAACCGCCGCCCATGTTGACCATCTTCAAGACGATGCCTTCCTCGGCGAGCGTCGCGAACACTTTCTTGGCGTCGCCCAGCGCGCGGTCCCAGGCCGACAGGTTGGTCTGCTGCGAGCCGACATGGAACGACACGCCATAAGCGTCCAGGCCAAGCTCCTTGGCATGGCGCAGCACATCGACGGCCATCGCCGGCACGCAGCCGAACTTGCGCGACAGCGGCCATTCGGCGCCTTCGCCGTCGGTCAGCACGCGGCAGAACACGCGCGAGCCGGGGGCGACGCGGGCGATCTTCTCGACCTCCTCCACACAGTCCACGGCGTAGAGGCGGATACCGAGCTGATAGGCGCGCTGGATGTCGCGCTCCTTCTTGATGGTGTTGCCGAAGGAAATGCGGTCCGCCGGCGCGCCGGCGTCCATCGCCATCTCAACCTCGGCAACGGATGCGGTGTCGAAGGACGAGCCCATCGCAGCAAGAAGGCGCAGGATCTCCGGCGCCGGGTTTGCTTTCACCGCATAGTAGATCTTGGAATCGGGCAGCGCCTTCTCGAAGGCGCGGAAGTTGTCGCGCACGACATCGAGGTCGACGACGAGGCAGGGGCCGTTCGGACGTCGGGTGGCGAGGAAGTCAAGGATGCGCTGGGTAGCCATCGAGGTCTCTCCATCTGCGCCTTTCGGCGCGCACAAAGGCTGCGGGACGCGGGCGCTCAGCCTCGCGAACTCGCGGTGGACAAAGGCGGGACGGAAAATCCGTGGAACCAGCCGGTGGAGACCCCGGAACCACGAATCGCCGTCTCGCGGCGGTGAACCTGGCCTTGCCCGGCCTCGGTTCGCTTTGTCTGCCTTGGCTTGGATGGGAGGACCCCGTCCGCACTACAGGCAATGAAGGTGTGCCTCTTCAGTAACCCCGGTCTTTGGACGACCGGTAGACACCAGAAAGGCCCGCACCGTCGTTGCTTCAAGGTGTCCTCGGTCTGGCGGTTGGCCACTAGACCGACTGGAGGGGTTGGCTCCAGTTACCTTACCGGTTGCCCTCACCATTCGAGGATCGGCGGACACCCACAGGCACGTGCGACTTTGGGCAAGCGCGATATAAGAGCGAAGGGTTTCACAATCAATAAAAATCGTAAGCGCCGGTTGTAAAAATTCCGGCATCGAACAATGTTTGTGGACCGTATCCGGAAATCGAACGATGCCAGGCACCCACGGCCCTCTCAACGCCTTCCTCGATCTGCGCCAAGTGCCTGTGGCCAATGCGGAATCAGGCCCGCTTGCCGGCCTGCGCCTGGCCGTCAAGGACATTTACGACGTCGCCGGCTATCGCACCGGCTGCGGCAACCCGCGCAAGTTCGAGCAGGCTCACGCCGCCTCGCAGACAGCCAAGGCCGTCCAGATGATTCTCGACGCCGGCGCTCGCTTCGTCGGCAAGACGCAGACTGACGAGCTTGCCTTCTCGTTGTTCGGCCAGAATTCGCATTTCGCCTTTCCGGTGAACCCGGCCGCCCCGGACCGCGTCACCGGCGGCTCTTCCTCGGGATCGGCATCTGCAGTCGCAGGAGGCCTTGCCGATATCGCCATCGGTTCCGACACCGGCGGCTCGATCCGCGCGCCGGCAAGCTTCTGCGGCCTGATCGGGCTGCGCACCAGCCACGGCCGCATCTCGCTCGACGGCGCGATGAAGCTGGCGCCGAGCTTCGACACCTTCGGCTGGTTCGCCGACGACATCGAGACCTATGAGGCGGTCGGCAAGCTCCTGCTCGGGCGCGATCCGCATCAGCATCCGCTCAACCGCCCACTGTCGATCCGCTGGCTGGACGCTTTCGTTGCCGGCCCGGCCGAGGCCGCCGAATATGGACGAATGAAGGCACTGACGGCCGGCGTCGTCGGCGAGCCGACCGAGATGGAATACGCCTTCGCCTCGTCCCCGGATGATCTCTACTGGTGTTTTCGCCGGCTGCAGGCTTACGAGGCCTGGCAGGTGCATGGCAGCTGGATCTCGGCGGGCAACCACGGCCTTGGCCCTGGCATCGACGAGCGTTTCGGCTTCGGCCGCACGATCGATGCCGGCACGGTCGCCGCCGAGGCGGAACGCCGGCTGGCCTTCCGTTCCGATCTCGGCGCCCTGCTCGGCAACAACGGCTTTCTCGTTCTGCCGACCGTTCCAGGCGCGGCGCCGCTGAAGACCAGCACGCCCGAACAGTTCCAGGCCTATCGCGAAAGGGCGCTGCATCTGTTGTGCCTGGCAGGCCTGTCGGGCTTCCCGCAGATCACCTTGCCGCTCGGCTCCGTCGACGGCGCGCCCTTCGGCCTGTCGCTGCTGGGCCCTTCCGGCGGCGACGTCGCTTTGATACGGCTCGGCCGCAGGATTCTCGACGCGGCACGAAAGGTCTGATCATGGACACATTGACCCGTATGCGCGCCTTCATCGACGTGGTCGAGGCTGAAGGCTTCTCGGCCGCAGCGCGCAAGATCGGCCGTTCAAAAGCGCTGCTGTCGAAATATGTGCGCGAGTTGGAGGACGAACTCGGCGCGCTGCTTCTGAACCGCACCACGCGCCAGTTCTCGCTGACCGAAGCCGGCCACACCTATTATCAGCGCGCTTCCGAAATCGTGCGCGAGGTCGACAGCCTGGCCGACGCCGTGCGCGAATCCTCCGGCGACGTGCGCGGCCGGATCAAGCTTTCGGCGGCGCGCACCTTCGCCGACGCGCCGATCGGCCAGTCGCTGATCGACTTCGCCAAGCAGCATCCCGACATCGTGCTCGACATCCACCTCGACGACCGCTTCGTCGACCTTGTTGAAGAGGGTTTCGACCTTGCGGTGCGCATCTCGCGGCTTGAGAACTCTTCGCTGATCGCCAGGCGCTTGGGACCGTTTTCGGTCAAGCTGTGCGCATCGCCAGAGCTGCTCGCAAAGCATGGCAAGCCGACGCGTCCACAGGATCTCGCCAACATGCCTTGCCTGGTCGACACCAACGGCCGCTCGCTGGCCAATTGGCGTTTCAAGGGTGAGGGTGAGGAGTCCATGAGCGTCGCCGTCTCCGGCCCGATCGAGGTCAACAGCCCAATTGTGGCGCGAGCTGCCGCTCTCTCCGGCCTCGGCTTCGCCATGCTGCCGGATTTCATAGCTGCTCCCGATATCGCTTCCGGTAAGTTGGTCACCGCGCTCGACGATCGCATCCTGTCGGGTACCGGTATCTTCGCCGTCTACCCGCACCGCCGCTACCTGCCCGCCAAGGTCCGCGTCTTCGTCGATTTCCTGGTGCACTGGTTCAGGACGCGAGACGGCGCGTGATATCCCGCGTCCCAATTTCGCCCCCTTTCTGATAACTCTCGGGTTTTACTCCCGAAGTCGATGGAATCGCGGCCCAGAATGCACCTGAAACGGCAAGCAACCATGCTGGCTTCGGCCGCAGCAGTGACATTCGCCGCGGTCGAGCCGGCCGAGGTGCATCCGCATGTCTTTGCCGAAGCCCGCCTCGACGTGATCCTGAGCGAGGATCACCAAAGCGTGAAAGCGCTGCGCCATCTGTGGCGTTTCGACGATCTGTTTTCGAGCACTGTGATGATGGAGTTCGACAAGAACTCCGATCTGAAACTTGATGACAAAGAGCTCAAGGAAGTGGCCGATACCGTCCATTCTTCGCTGGCCGAATTCAACTACTTCCAGTTGGTCACGCAGGACGGCAAGGACGTGCCGATGATCCCGCCGCCGCATCTGATGGCGAACTTCGACAATGATCAGTTGATCATCCTGTTCGAGTCCGAGCCGAAGACGCCGATCAAGCTTGCCGGCAAGATCGACATCGGCGTTTACGATCCGACATTTTACACGGCGATCGATTTCACCGACGACGCCAACCTCACCGTCGAGGGCCTGCCCTCGAACTGCACCAAGAAGGTGGTCCGCCCCGATCCCGACGAAGCGATCAAGGAGAACCAGAAGACCCTGACGGATGCGTTCTTCAACGATCCGACGGGCACCGACATGAGCAAGATCTTCGCCACCAAGCTCGAACTGAACTGCCCGCCAGAAGGATAATCGGTGATGAAACCATCGCTGCGCTTGGCGCTTGGCCTTTTGGCCGCCACCCTGGTGATGACGCATCTGCCAGGCATCGCCCATGCCCAGAGCTCACTCGGCATCGGCACCAATGACGGCATGGCGCCAAGCACCTCCGGTCCGTTCGCCCATATCCTGATGTGGATCAATCTCAGGCAGCAGGAATTCTACCATTCGCTGGCAGCCGCGATGAAGGCGATGCGCCAGGACGGCAGCAAGCTCTGGCTGCTGGTCGGCCTTTCTTTCGCCTATGGCATCTTCCACGCCGCCGGTCCCGGGCACGGCAAGGCGGTGATCTCCTCCTATATGGTCGCCAACGAAGTGGCGCTGAAGCGCGGCATCCTGCTCTCCTTCGTCTCGGCGTTGCTGCAGGGCCTGACCGCGGTCGTGGTCATGGTGCTCGCCTATTTCGTGCTGCGCGGCACGGCGGTGTCGATGACCGACGCGACCTGGTTCCTCGAAATCTCCAGCTTTGTGCTGGTCACCCTGTTCGGCGCCTGGCTTTTGTGGCGCAAGCTCGGTCCATCGATACCGCGCCTGCTCGGCAGAGCGCCCGCCCACAGCCTGTCGGCCGCCCATGCGGGGCATTCGCGTGCCGGGCATTCCCATGCCGGGCACGCGCACGCGCATTCCCACGCAAGCCATTCCCATGCTCATTCGCTTTCGACGCATGCCCACGCGGCGCATACGCTGCACACGCATCACGACCACGATGATGTGGCGCACTCGCACCCGCATAGCCACGATCATGGCGCGCACGATCATGCAGCGCATCATCACCACGATCATGGCCCGGGCGAAGTCTGCGAGACCTGCGGCCATTCGCATGCGCCGGATCCGGCGCTGCTTTCCGGCGACCGCTTCGACTGGCGCACGGCCTGGTCGGCCGTTGCCGCCGTCGGCATTCGCCCCTGCTCAGGCGCGCTGATCGTGCTGAGCTTCGCGCTTCTCAACGGGCTTTGGCTTGGCGGACTGCTGTCGGTGCTTGCGATGTCGATCGGCACCGCGATCACCGTCTCGGCGCTGGCGACGCTCGCGGTGACGGCCAAGAACTGGGCGGTCTATTTCGCCGGCGACGGATATCTCGGCAACCGCATCCATTCGATCGTCGAGATCGGCGGCGCGGCCTTCATCTTCCTGGTTGGGCTGCTGCTTTTGTCGGCCAGCCTGACGGGCGGCGCCTGACCATAGGTGCGCGCGAAGGTGTGTTGAGATTCAGGTCAGGCCGAGCCGAAAACGGTGGATTCCGAGAACCGGCCTACGCCGGCCGTAGCCTTAACTACCACGCCACTCTCATGAATGCTTCGGCCGGCGAATGCCGGAAGCGCAGGAAGCCGCCGTTTGCAGGCCGGCATCACCTGAATATCAATATATCTTCCCGCCCAGCTCGTCCTCGATATGAGCGCGGATGATCTCGTCGAAATTCTTCTCGGCGGCAAAACCCAGCTCCCTCGCCCGCCGCGCCTCGAAGCGCGTCGGCCATCCTTTGACGATCGCCCAGATCGTCTCGTCTGGCTGTTCGCGGATCCGCTTCACCACCTCGTGTCCGGCGATGCGCTCCAGCGCCTCGATCTGCTCGCCGACGGTGGCAGCGACTCCCGGCATGGTGAGATTGCGCCGCGGCCCGACCGCATTGCCGTCGATCTCCGCCGCATGGATCAGGAAATTGACGGCGGAGCGCGGGCTGGCATGGGTGTGCAGCACCGAGCGCGGCACCGGCAGGATCGCTTCCTGGCCACTCAAGGGCTCACGGATGATGCCTGAGAAGAAGCTCGACGCCGCCTTGTTCGGCTTGCCGGGGCGAACGCAGATCGTCGGCAGCCGGATGCCGACGCCGTCGAAGAAGCCGCGCCGCGTGTAGTCCGCAAGCAGCGCTTCGCTCATCTGCTTCTGCGTGCCGTATGAGGTGAGCGGCGTCGGGTGGAACTCGTCCGGGATGACATCCGGGAACGGCGCGCCGAACACGGCGATCGACGAGGTGAAGACCAGGCGCGGCGCAAAGCCCGCCAGCCGCACGGCGTCGAACAGCGCGCGTGTGCCGTCGAGATTGACGCGGTAGCCGAGATCGAAATTGGCCTCCGCCTCGCCGGACACGATGCCGGCAAGGTGGAAGATCACGTCCGGGCGTGAACCGACCAGGCTTGCCGCCGCTCCGGATGCGGCGAAGTCGCCGGTATGGATGGCGACTTCCACGCCGTCGATCGCCGGCGCCTGCGCCGGCACGATGTCGTGCAGATCGAGCGCCGTGATCTTGCGGCCGGCGAGTGTGCCGTCCTTGGCCAGCCGTGCAATCAGCTTCCGGCCCACCATGCCGGCGGCACCCGTAATCAGAATTCTCATCTTTAGAGACCCTTCTTGCGCTGGCTGCGTCCGCGCAGCCACAGGACGACGAACAGCCCCACCATGAAGATCGCGGCGATGATGGCGGCCAGGATGGTCGAGACCTTGCCGGCGGCCAACATGATGGTCGGCAGGAAATAGGCGGCGAGGCCGAACAGCAGCAGTATCCAGGCCGCGGCGATCGCCGCGTTGCGCGTCTCGCGATCCATCAGCAGGCGTCCCTTGGCCCGAGGTCGTTTAAGTTCATCATCAGGCACGCGTCAATGATAGTGGCGGCGATCAGGAGGCGCATCATGCGCGTGGTCGTGATCATGGCGATGGTCGTGCTCGTCATGGCTGTCGGCGCAGAGGCCGAACTCGGGCTCCACCGTCGCATGATCGATGCCGTGCTTCGCGGCAAGCCGTTTCTTGATGGCGCTCACCGCCACATGCGGATCGACGCCGTCATTCAGGCAGGCGTGCAGTGTCGCCATGTTGCTGGTGCCGTCGAGCGACCAGACATGCATGTGGTGCACCTCGCGCACGCCCTTGACCGCGCCTTCGATATCCTTGGCGATCAGGTCGCGGTCGAGGCTTGCCGGCACGCCTTCGAGCAGCACATGCGCGGCCTCGCGCATCAGCGACCACGCCGTCGACAGGATGAGCAGCGACACCAGGACGGAGAGGATCGGATCGATCGGCGTCCAGCCGATTGCCAGGATGATCAGCGCCGCCACGATTGCCGCGGCCGAGCCAAGCAGGTCGCCCAGCACATGCAGGATGGCGCCGCGCATGTTCAGGCCCTCGCGATCGCCGCCGTGCAGCACGAAGAAGGAGGCGATGTTGACCAGCAGGCCGGCGACTGCCACCACCAGCATCGGGCCGCCCAGCACGGGCGCCGGGTGAATCAACCGTCCCCAGGCTTCATAGACGATCCATAGCGCGATGACGAAAATGGCGATGCCGTTGGTGTAGGCCACCAGCGTCTTCACGCGGGCGAAGCCGTAGGTGAGACGGCCGGTGGCAGGGCGGCCGGCGAGATGGAAGGCATACCAGGCAAGGCCGAGCGCGATCGCGTCCGCCAGCATGTGACCGGCGTCCGCAAGCAGCGCCAGCGAGCCGGTGAGAAGGCCGCCGAGCGCCTCCGCGACCATGAAGCCGGCCGTCAGGCAGGCCGCGATCAGCACCCGCTTCTTGTCGGTCGATCCATGCATGTGCCCGGCGCCGTGGCCATGGCTATGGTCGTGTGCACCGACCCCATGCGAGCCGTGATCGTGCGCCATCTAGCGCTCCCGTTATGCGCCGAATTCGGCGCGGAAATCCTCGAGCCGCCGCTTCTGGCGGCCCTCGCCATCGAAATTCGCCGGATCGAGCCAGGCCTCATAGGCCTTACGCAAAGCCGGCCACTCCTTGTCGATGATCGAATACCACGCCGTATCGCGATTTTCGCCCTTTACCACAAGATGCTGGCGGAAAATGCCCTCGAACTTGAAGCCGAAACGTTCGGCCGCGCGCTTCGACGGTTCGTTGCGGTTGTTGCATTTCCATTCGTAGCGGCGGTAGCCGAGCTCGTCGAAGGCATATTTGGTGAACAGGAATTGCGCTTCGGTCGCCGCCGGCTTGCGCGAGATCAGCGGCCCCCAATAGATGTTGCCGATCTCGATGACGCCGTTGGCGGCATCGATGCGCATCAGTGTCTGGCGCCCGGCAACCTTGCCGCTCGCCTTGTCGATGACAGCGAAGAACAGCGGATCCTCGCTCGCCTCGACCTTGTCCAGCCATGGCTGGAACGCGGCGCGGGTTTCCGGCGGATAATCCGGCAGCCAGGTAAAGCGGCCATCGACATCGGCCACAGACGACGCCTCGTAAAGCCCATCGCCATGTTTTGCGGCGCTCAACGGCTCGAGCCTGACGGTCCGGCCCTCGAGCGCTTTGCGTTCCGGACGCGGGCGCGGCTGCCAATCTTTCAGATTTTCCGACACCCCAATATTTTTTGGCACGGGGAACTCCAATCTGTTTGACTTTTGCGAATGGACGCTCACAAAAACGCTCGCCAACAGTAAGAACCACAGGGACGGGAAAAATGCTCCACACGATCGCCGCCTTCGACCGTCTCGGCGAGGAAAATGCCTTCGCGGTGCTCGCGCGTGCCACCGCGCTTGCCCATCAGGGCCGCGACATCATCAATCTCGGCATCGGCCAGCCCGACTTCAAGACGCCGCAGCACATCGTCGAGGCGGCGATCAAGGCGCTGCGCGACGGCCATCATGGCTACACGCCCGCCAACGGGCTGCTGGCCACCCGCGAGGCGGTGGTGCGCCGCACGCTGACCACGACCGGCGTCGAGGTGTCGGCCGAAAACGTGATGATCCTGCCCGGCGGCAAGCCGACCATGTTCGCCGCGATCCTGATGTTCGGCGAACCGGGCGCGGAGATTCTCTATCCGGATCCCGGCTTTCCCATCTACCGCTCGATGATCGAGTTCACCGGCGCCGCGCCTATTCCCGTGCCGATCCGAGAGGAGAACGGCTTCGCCTTCTCGGCCGACGAGACGCTGGCGCTGATCACGCCGAAGACAAGGCTCCTGATCCTCAACTCGCCCGCCAACCCGACCGGCGGCGTCACCCCGCGGGCCGAGATCGAGAAACTGGTCAAGGGATTGGAGAAGCACCCGCAGGTGGCGATCCTGTCCGACGAGATCTACGACGTCATGACCTATGACGGCGAGACGCATTGCTCGCTGCTCAATTTCCCGGAAATCCGCGACAGGCTGATCGTGCTCAACGGCTGGTCGAAGACCTGGGCGATGACTGGCTGGCGCATGGGCTGGTCGATCTGGCCGAACGGCGAAAAGGGCGCCTATCTCTACGACAAGGTGCGCAAGCTTGCGGTCAATTGCTGGTCCTGCGTCAACGCGCCGAGCCAGTATGCCGGCATCGCGGCGATCGACGGCCCGCAGGACGATGTCGAGAAGATGATGCGCGCTTTCGACAACCGCAGGAAGATCGTGGTCGAAGGGCTGAATGCGCTGCCCGGCATTTCCTGCATCACGCCGAAGGGCGCCTTCTATGCCTTCCCCAACGTGTCGAAGACCGGCTGGAAGGCCAAGAAGCTTGCCTCGACGCTGTTGGAAGACGCCGGCGTGGCCTTGATCGGCGGTCCGGACTTCGGCGTGCTCGGCGAAGGCTATGTCCGGCTCTCCTACGCCAATTCCGAGGAGAACATCCTGCGCGCGCTGGAGCGGATCGAGGCGTTTTTGGCAAAGTAAGCTTCCACCCTCCACTCGAGGGAGATGGCGAGCGGGCTCGCCGAGCCGACACCGGGTTGGTCGAGATCAGCTCGCTCGGGCCGCTCTCGTGAGCTGCCCGCCCTAAAGCATGTCTCCCGAAAGTGGGAACCGGTTTCGGGAGACAAAGACATGCGTAAAATCAAAAACCTAAAGCGCACGGAGCGAATCTGAAAGATCGCGACGCGCTTTAAGCGAATCCGTCAGACGCGTCTTTGCGATGGTCCGGCTGGAGTCCTTCAGCATGACCGTCGCAAGCATGTCGCGTTTGATCTGGCGCAAGATACCGGCCGCTCGACGGTGTAGGATGGCAAGTGTGAATGATGGAGCAAGCCCATGCAGAAAGGTCTGCTGAGGTCGACTGCGGCGATGAACGTGGTCTTGGCCCTTTCGCCCGGCGTTGCCTGGGCTCAGGCGTCGGATGCCGACAGGTATGCCTATGGTCCCGGCATGATGTGGTGGGGCGGAGGTTGGATGATGATTTTCGGCCCGTTGTTCATGATCCTCTTTTTTGTCGTGCTGGTAGCCGCCGTCCTGCCGCTCGGTCGCTGGCTGGGCGGGCCGGCTGTGATGCCACCCCATCAGCCGCCGCCAGGGCGCACGGCGCTTGACATTCTCAAAGAGCGCTTCGCGCGCGGCGAGATCGACAAGAACGAGTTCGAGGAGCGGCGGCGGGTGCTCGGCGAGTAGGCGCTGCGTTCGATCAGCGCTCGGGGCCGTTACCCGCGTCCGACAAACGGCATCTTCGTTGCCATCACGGTCATGAACAGCACATTGGCGTCGAGCGGCAGGCTCGCCATGTGCAGCACCGCGTCGGCGACGCGCTGGACATCCATGACCGCTTCGGCGGCGATGGAGCCATTGGCCTGCGGCACGCCGACCGTCATCGGCTGCGCCATCTCGGTCAACGCATTGCCGATGTCGATCTGGCCGCAGGCGATGTCATAGGGCCGGCCGTCGAGCGCCAGCGTCTTGGTCAGGCCGGTTATGGCATGCTTGGTCGCCGTATAGGGCGCCGAGCCCGGGCGCGGCGCATAGGCCGACACCGAGCCGTTGTTGATGATGCGCCCGCCCATCGGCTTTTGCCGGCGCATGACGCCGAAGGCGGCGCGGGCGCACAGGAACGAGCCGGTGAGGTTGACGCCCACGACATCGTTCCAGACCTCGACGGGGATCTCGTCGATCAGCGTCGACTTGTAACCCATGCCGGCATTGTTGAAGAGCAGGTCGACGCGCCCGAACGCCTCCACCACGGTCTCGAACATGTCGTCGACTTCGTCGGCCTTGCTGATGTCGCAACTGACTGCGAGCGCTTTGGCGCTCGTCTTCCCGGCCTCGGCGATCGCCTCCTCGAGCAGCTTCTTGCGCCGGCCGCAGAACACGGTGTTCCATCCTGCCTGGAGCAGCGTCGTGGCAACGCTCTTGCCGATGCCGGTGCCGGCGCCGGTAACGATGGCGGTTTTCTCTGTCATGGCGGTCATCGTCATCCCTTCCCGGTCATTGCTGGAAGAACACGTGGCATCGCAAATGATAGGGACCGTGGCAAGCGGCTCTTGCCGACAAAAGAGAAGAGGCCGGCAAGACAACGGGCCGACAAAAAGGGCGGTCATTGGCGACCGCCCTGATCTGAACCGCGCTTGGGAGGAGGAAAAGCCGGTCCGACTGCCTAGAATGATGCGCTTGCTGGGTTAACGAAAGGTTAACGGCCGGCAGCGCGCCACGAGCGCGTTTACCAACCCGGACTTGTCAGCGCCGGTTGGACGCGGCTCAAGCCGGCGCCTTCGCCGCCGAGACCGTCGCCTCGACATGGTCGACCAGCGCGTCCGGCAGGCCGAGCCGGCCGGCGAGCAGATCGAGATAGCCGCGCTCGGTGCGGGTGTCGGGGTCGATGGTGAGGCGCGAGGCGGTGTAGAGCTCGAGCTTCTGCGCGTCGGTCTTGGCGCCGGCGACCAGCGCGTCGAGGTCGAGCGGGCTCTCGAGCTCTGCCATCAGGAACTTCTCCGCATCCGCCCCGATGCCGGCGAGCTTGAGCTTATCGGCGATCTTCTGCCGCTCCTCGTCGTCGACATGGCCATCCGCCTTGGCCGCGGAGATCATTGCCCTGACCAGCGTCAGCGTGAACTCGGCCTCGCCTTGCGGCGCCTGCGAGGGGTCGAAGGCGGTATCCTTGGGCGGCGGCAGCAGTTCCGGCTCGCCCGTGGCCGGGGCCTGCGCCGGCTCAGCGCCGTTCTTATAGTTCTGGTAGGCCTTGTAGGCGAGGCCGCCGATGGCCGCCAAGCCGCCGAGCTTGATGGCGGCGCCCGTCACCTGCCGGCCTGTGCCGGTGCCGAGCAGCACCGCGGCCAGCGCGCCGGCGGCGAGCGGATTGTCCTTCGCCATCTGCACCGCCTGCCCCGCCTTGTCGCGAACGGTCGATCCCGTGCCAGGAATTTGCGAGCCGAGAAGGTCGTCGAGCAGCTTCTTGGGGTCGAGCATCAATGCCTCCAGAATTGGCCCGGCCGAATGCGCCCGGGCGGAGTTTCGGACCGGCAAGACGTAGGCCCCGCGCGTTGACATTACAATGACGGGCGGACGCTTTGTGGAACTGACGCCGCTTAGCTTCCGATATGGCGCCGGCCGCCTCGCGCCTGCGCCAGCTCGACCTGGCGATGCCGCTCGGCGTAGCGGGCGCGGTCTTCTTCCGAGCGCGCCTCGAAGCAATGCGGGCATGAGATGCCGATGACATATTTCGGCGAAAGCCGATCCTCGACGGTGAGCGGATGCCGGCAGGCACGGCACAACTCGGCATCACCTTCGGCCAGCCCATGCGACACGGAAACCCGCTCGTCGAAGACGAAACACTCGCCCTGCCACAGGCTCTCTTCGGCCGGCACCTCTTCGAGATATTTCAGGATGCCGCCCTTGAGATGGAAGACTTGGCCGAAGCCAAGCGACTTCACATAGGCCGTCGCCTTCTCGCAGCGAATGCCGCCGGTGCAGAACATCGCCACCTTGCGGCCTTCGAGCTCATCGCGGTGCTGCTCGACCCAGGCCGGGAACTCGCGAAAGCTGGCGGTTTTCGGATCGACGGCGCCCTTGAAGGTGCCGATCGACACCTCGTAGGCGTTGCGCGTGTCGA
Organism: Mesorhizobium sp. M1E.F.Ca.ET.045.02.1.1; assembly: GCF_003952485.1. Taxonomy (NCBI): domain Bacteria; kingdom Pseudomonadati; phylum Pseudomonadota; class Alphaproteobacteria; order Hyphomicrobiales; family Phyllobacteriaceae; genus Mesorhizobium; species Mesorhizobium sp. M1E.F.Ca.ET.045.02.1.1. The sequence continues at coordinate 3,209,531 of NZ_CP034447.1, read as the reverse complement.
TCACCAATGTATCGGCGTCCGAGATCAGCGAATTCCAGTCGGCCGGCGCGACATAGGTGCCGGCGCTGGTCGCGGGGTCGAGATCGTCGACGCCCATGGTGACGATCTCGCGCTTCAGCCGCACTTTCATGCGGTGGAACGGCATGTCGGCGGCGGCGCTGTATTTGACCTCCAGCCCGGCAAGCCCTTCGATCGCCTGGAGGTGGTCGATCAGCGCCGAAATCGCTTCCTCGCTGCCGGCGACCGTGCCGTTGATGCCCTCATGCGCCAGAAGCAGCGTGCCCTTGATGCCGCGCTCGAGGCAAAGGGCGGCAAGCGTCGCGCGCAGGGCTTCGATGCCGTCGAGCCGGGCAAACTTGTAAAGCGCGGCGACGCGAACCGGCTGAATATCCGTGCTTGTTGTCATGGCCATGCCACTAAACCGTGCTGAAAGCGGTTTCAAGGCAGAGCCAGTGAACGGCCCGCCGCGTGACATCGCGACACGCCCTGGCTTCGTGGACTTGGGTTACCCCTTCTGCTAATCGGTTGAAATCGATCGCAATGGAGAACAGCGAATGACCAGCAAGACCGAAAAGCTCCTGTCGCTTCTCAATGGTCAACCTGTCATCCCGGTGCTCAAGATCGCCAATGTCGCCGACGCCGTGCCGCTCGCCCGTGCTCTGTCGCGCGGCGGCTTGAGGGCGATCGAGATTACGCTGCGCACAGCCGACGCCCTGGAAGCGATCCGCCGCGTCGCGGCCGAGGTCGAGGACGCGATCGTTGGCGCCGGCACCATTCTCGATGCCAGGCAATTCGACGAGGCAGCCGCCGCCGGCTCGAAATTCATCGTCAGCCCCGGCATCACCAGCCAGCTTCTGGACACGGCGAAGGGCAGCCCCGTGCCGCTGCTGCCCGGCGCCATCACGCCGGGTGAGATCATGGCCGCGCGCGAAGCCGGTTTGCGCTTCCTGAAATTCTTTCCGGCCGAGCAGTCGGGCGGTATCGCTTCGCTGAAAGCCTTCGCCTCGCCGCTCGCCGACGTGAAGTTCTGCCCGACCGGCGGCATAACGGCAAAGAATGCCGCCGACTATCTCAGCCTGCCCAACGTCATCTGCGTCGGCGGTTCGTGGGTCGCGCCCGACGATCTCATCAAGGCCGGCAAGTGGGATGAGATCGAAGCGCTCGCGCGCGAGGCGAGCAAGCTGGCCTAACGCAATTCCAGGAAAAGTGGACACCGGTTTTCCGTCCGGAATTGCGTCAAAACAAAATTCCACCTGCGCTCACCAAGGCAGCGGCCCGTTTTCGTCAAAATAACCGCCGGTCGGCCCGCCCGCATCCAGCGTCGCCAGGCGCACGACGATCTCGGCCGCCTGCTGCACCGTGCGGTGGCCTTTGTGCCCGTTGAGATCCGTCGCGGTGTAGCCGGGAGCGGCGGCGTTGACCGTGATGCCGCGCGGCGCAAGCTCCCTGGCGAAGGCCACCGTTATGGCATTGAGCGCCGTCTTCGAGCTGCCATAGCCCATGACAATGGGTGACTGACTCTCGCCAGCCGCACGAGCGATCGAGCCGAGATAGCTGCTGACCATGACGATGCGTGCGGCGGGCGATGCCGAAAGCAGCGGCAGGAATGCCTGGGTGACGCGGACCGGCCCGAAGACGTTGACGTCATAGGTGGCCTTCATGTCGACGTCGACATCTTCCCGGCTCGGCGGCCGTTCGTAACGGCCGTCCGGGCCGAGCGCGTCGACATATCCTGGGGCGATGCCGGCATTGTTGACCAGCACATCGAGGCTGGGTGTCCACGCCGCGACGGTCTTGGACGCGGCCGCGACGCTCTCGTCGCTGGTGACGTCGAGCTCGAGCCATTCGGCGTCGAACCCTTCGCCGCGCAGCGCTTCTGACGCGGCCGTACCGCGCTTCGAGTCCCGGGCGCCGAGCCAGACCTTGAACCCAATCGCCGCCAACCGGCGGGCAGTCTCGAGGCCGATGCCCTTGTTGGCGCCGGTCACTAGCGCATTCTTCCGTGTCGTCATATCCATCTCCTTTGCAGAGACCTAGAAATGACGTGAACCGGTCGGTTTCGCGCGCCGAAAGCTCTCATCCTCTTGCCTAATCCTGTCGGGTGCGCGCTTGCGCGTCACTTGGGTGCGCGCTTGCGCGTCACTTGGGTGCGCGCTTGCGCGTCACTTGGGTGCGCGCTTGCGCGTCACTAGGTGCGCGCTTGCGCGTCACCTCGTTGCGCGGCTTGCGCGGATCGGCAATGCTGAACCAATGAACGAGGCGCTCCAGGAGTTGATCGCAATTGCCGGCCGCCACGCGCGTGGACGGCGGACAAGGACGGCCGTTCCGCGCGTCACGATCGGCCGTAGCGAGGTTCCGACGCCGCCGCTGCCCGAGCTTTGCCAGCCGACCGCCCTGTTCGTGCTGCAGGGCACGAAATCGGTGCTGATCGGCGATCGAACGCTTCGCTACGGCGCCGGCAGCTGTTTCGTCTATGCGGTCGAGACGCCCGCCACCAGCCAGTTGATCGAGGCGAGCGCCGCCCATCCTTATATGGCCATTGCTTTCAGCCTCGATATCGAGCTGATCGCCACATTGCTCATCGACCACAAGCCGGCGGCCGGCGGCGACGACTTCGTGACCTATCCCGCCGATGACGAGCTGCTCGACGCGTGGCGCCGGATGCTGCGGCTGCTCGACAGGCCGAACGAGATCCCCGTGCTCGCGCCCATGCTCGAACGGGAGATCGCGTTTCGGCTGCTGCAAGGCCCGCAGGGCGCAAAGCTGCGCCAGCTCGCCCGCGCCGACGGCCGCCTGTCACAGATCCGCCGCGCCACCCAGTGGATACGTACGCACTACAACGAGCCGATCGATGTGACGGAGCTGGCCGCGCTCACCCATATGAGCAACGCCGCGTTTCACCGCCACTTCAAGGCAGCGACCGCCATGAGCCCGATCCAGTATCAGAAGCAGGTCCGTCTGCTCGAGGCCCGCCATCTGCTCATCGCACAGCCGGGCAACGCCGCGCGTGTCGCCTTTACCGTCGGCTACGAAAGCGCCTCCCAGTTCAGCCGTGAATATGCGCGGCAGTTCGGCTTGCCTCCGGCCCGTGACGCCGCGCGGCTCCTGGCGAGGGGCGAGGCGCCCACGCTGGAAGTTGACTAGCTAGATCGCCTCAAGCCGCCAGCAGAATCTTCTTCATGAATCCCCGGTTTGGAACGAACGCATCCTAACCCGAAAAAGCGCGAGCCGTTCCGGCCTCACGAGAGGTTTAGGCTTGCGTGATGGCATCCTGCGCCGGCCGGAAAACACGGCCGCCGGCTGGTTCCCGCTCATGGATTCGAACCACGATTCACGCCTTCAAAGGGCGCTGTCCTACCATTAGACGAAGCGGGATGGCCGGCGGTCAAATATGCCGCCATGGATGAAGAAGCAAAAGCCGCGCCGTTGTCCAAAAACGGGGCCTTCGCGGCACCGGCGGGCTCGTTATTTCGTTTGGAAACGGGCAACCGAAAGGAACTTCACGGCGTTGCCGGTGAAACGGTTGGCATCCGGCATTTGGGCATCCGTCTGGAAGCCGGCCGTGTAGACCTCGCTCGGCGGCGTATGCACCATATTATAGGCATAGCGCGGCGCCGTCGTCGGGTCGGAAACAGTGGCGATGTTCTCGCCGCTGCCCAGCGCCCAACGCGCCGCCTGCGGCGGCGTTGCCACCACCATCGCCTTCGGTCCCGGCCGCAGGTCGCTGGTGGAAGCCCTGGCCTCCTTGCGCGTCGTCTTCACACCGGCGCCGATCGCTTGCGCTGGATCGGTGCCGGCCGGACGGGCGGCGATGGCTTCACGCGGCGAGGCCGCATCGAGGCCCGACGGATCGTTGAACGCCGAGCGAGGCTGAGGCTCCGATAGTGAAGCGACCGCATATTCGGCTCCGCTCGGACCGGCTTCGGTGGTTGCGCTGGCCTGTTCGAGGACAGCCTTGATCTCATCCGGTTTGCCCGCGTCGGGCCGCGCCGTCGGCAGCACCGAGAAGGCATCGGTCGCGCTCTTGTCCTGCGAGGCCGTTTCCGCCAGCGCCAGAAGCACGCTCTTGTCCTTGGGCGACAGTTCAGCCGGAGTGGAGCGATCGGGACGCCAGGTCGGCAGCGGGATGTTGTTGACCGCCACCTTGGCAGGATCCGCCGCTGCGGCTTCCGCCGCGTTGGCCATGCCGAACGGCACGTTGACCGGCGCATGCGCTGTCGCCACCGCCTGCTCGGTCGTGGCCGAGGCGTCCGCCGTGGCGAACGGCACGTTTTCAGGCGTCTGCTGGCCGACATCGGCCTTCGGACGCGGCGCGAAGGCGGGCAGCGGGACCTCCTTCGGCGGCAACGCGGCGATGATCGTTTCCGGCGTGTCCTGCTGCTGCGAATCATCCGCGCTGTCATCCGCGATCTGCGGGATGTTGGCGCGCTTGGCGTTCTGCGGCGAGACGATCGCGATGCCCGGCAGGTTGCTGCTCTTGGCTGCTGCCACCTGCTTCACGACCTTGGGCTGGGGCTCCGGTGCGCCGCCGCCAGCATCGGCATCGTCGTCGGCCTCGTCGGCGCCACCACCGAACCAGGCCGCAAGCAGCCCGCCGGACCGCTTGCTCGACCCGCCGGCGCTGGCCAGCTCGATATTGGGCGTGCCCGAGCCCTTGCGCGCCTTATAGGCAGCCATCGCCTGTTCATAGCCCGGCAGCGGCCGGCCGTCGCTCGGCACATGCAGCGTCTTGCCGTTCGGGAACAGGCTGACCAGTTCCTGGCGGCTGATGCCCGGCCAGTGGCGCACGTTGCCGACATCCATGTGGACGAAGGGCGAGCCGGAACTCGGATAGTAGCCGACGCCACCGCCCTGCATCTTGAGGCCGATGTTGCGCAGCTTCTTCAGCGGCACGCCGGGAATATAGAAGTCCATCGCCTTGCCGAGCATGTGCTGGCTTTTCTCGGCGACGCCGCGGCTGCGGCTGCGCAGCAACGCGTTGGTGGACGGCGAGCGATAACCGCAGACGACCTGGATGTAATCCGACGAGCCGCTCTCACGATAGGCTTCCCACACCAGGTCGAGCAGCCGCGGATCCATCTTGGTCGGCTCGTTGCGGCGCCAGTCGCGCAGGATGATGTTGATCTTGCGCAGGCCTTCCGGATCGTAGCGGCCATTGCGCTTGTAGACGATCTCGGCCTTTTCGTGCGTGTGCAGGTGGTAGAGCTTCAGCGTGCGGACTTCGGCTTTCGCGCCGGAAGCGGCTGCCGAAAGGAACCCGACGGCCAAAATCACAAACGTCAGCCACCTTGGCCAGACGCTCATATGAAAATGCCGCCCGTCTGTGTGTCGTTCGACTTGGTTCAAATCAAAAGGCCTTGCAGGCTGACCGTTTGTCCCCGGATTTGCCCAAACGGATGCGTGGTTCTCACATCCGAATATCGATCCTAATGGTTAATCATCGCTTATTGAAGCCGAAATGCGGTAACACCGTGGCGATATCCCGTCAAAAATGATGCACCGCGTATCGTGGTAAATCACTGGTTTAGATCAAGAATTCGGCTCGGGCCGAAACACGATCTGTTACCGTTTGCCGCAATGCGTGATCGCCGGCGCTGAAATTGCTGGAAAACAGCAGTTTCTGAACCGGCAAGCGGCAATTTGATTCAAATTCTAGGCGGGGAAGCTGGGCTAGGCTAGCGTCTCAGGAGGCAAGCCGGTCGAGACGGCCCGCTTCCGGGTCAATGCCATATTCCTTCAACTTGCGGTAGAGCGTGGAGCGCCCGATGCCAAGGCGGCGCGCGACTTCGCTCATCTGACCGTTATAGTGGTCAATCGCAAGCTTGATCATCTCGAGTTCCACGTCGGCCAGCGCCCGCACGTTGCCGCGCTCGTCCAGGGCCCTGAGCGTGCCGAAGCGGGGCTGCAGCCTCGCCAGGGCGTCGCTCTCGCGCAGGGCGGCACCGGCCTCGTCGGCAGCGGCCTGATCGATTGGCTGCGGCTCGTCCGCGGCCAGTCCAGCGGCCGGCGCCGGTTCGGCGCCCAGGTTCACCGTGCCTTCGACCTGCGCCCGGATTTGCGGGAATTCCTCTTCGGTCAGCAACTCACCTTCGGCCAGCACGGACGCCCTGAACACCGCATTTTCCAGTTGGCGGATGTTGCCCGGCCAGTCATAGGCCTGCAGCATCGCCAGCGCCTTGGCCGATATGCCGGTGAGGCGGCGGCGCGGATCGGCCGGTGCCACCTTCTCCATGAAGTGCTTGACCAGATAGGGAATATCCTCACGTCGGTCGCGCAGCGGCGGCACGAAGATCGGATAGACATTCAGCCGGTAGAACAGGTCCTCACGGAATTTGCCGTCCTTGACTTGCTGCAAAAGGTTGCGATGGGTCGCCGAGATCAGCCTTATGTCGACCTTGACGGTCGAGCGGCCGCCGACCGGGTCGACTTCGCCCTCCTGGACGGCGCGCAACAGCTTGACCTGGACGTCGAGCGGCAGGTCGCCGATCTCGTCCAGGAACAGCGTGCCAGAATGCGCTTCGACGAATTTGCCGGTGTGCTTGTCGGTGGCGCCAGTGAAGGAGCCCTTCTCGTGGCCGAACAGGATCGATTCGACGAGATTGTCGGGGATGGCGCCGCAATTGACGGTGACAAAGGGCTTCGAGCGGCGGTCGCCACTGCCCTGGATCGCGCGCGCCACCAATTCCTTGCCGACGCCGGATTCGCCTTCGATCAGGATCGGGATGTTGGAGGCCGCCGCCTTCTGCCCGAGGCGGATCACCCGGTCCATCGCCGGGCTGCGGGTGATGAGGTCCTTGAAGGTGAGATGGCCGCCGCGACGCCGCGACGTGCGTTTCATCTCGTCCTCGACCGCCTCGACCCTCAAGGCATTGGAAATCGACGTCTGCAGCCTGTCGGGCGAGGCCGGCTTGACGACGAAATCGAAAGCGCCGTGGCGCATGGCCGAGACAACGGTCTCGATGCCGCCCTGCGCGGTCTGCACGATGACCGGCAGGTTGATCTCGCGCTCGCGCATCGCCTTCAGCACACCGATGCCGTCGAGGCCGGGCATGACCAGGTCGAGAATGATGACCGAAACATCGCGGGCGTTCGGCCCGTCGAGCACATCCAGGCCCGCCTCGCCGCCATCGGTGACGATGGCGCTATGGCCGAATTTCGTCACCGCCGCCTCGAGCAGCCTGCGCTGCACGGGATCGTCATCGACTATGAGTATGGAACCTGTCATGACTGTCTGAATTGCCCGCCAGAGAAATCCCCATGGATCATCTTGGCACAGGGTTCTAAATAAGGTTTCAAAAAACCCGGTGAACGAATTCCTTAGGATTTGACCGGCTTCTCCTTTCCCTTTGATTCTGGCCCTGATTCAAAAAGGTATTGTTGATGCGCATGATGTTTGGTCGGCGGCTTGCAACGGCGTCTGGTCACGGCGCGCTGGAGCTTGGCGATCTGCCGGAATGGAACCTCGCCGATCTTTATTCCGGCATGGAGGCGCCGGAGCTGAAGCGCGACATCGCGAGCGCGGCAACCGATGCCATCGCCTTCGAGGCGCGCTGGAAGGGCACTTTGGCCGCCGAGGCCCAACGCGGCACCGCCGGCAGGCTCGGCGAGGCGCTGGAGGCCTATGAGGCGCTGGAGGAGCTGATCGGCCGCATCGTCTCCTATGCGGGGCTGGTCTATGCCGGCAACACCGCCGATCCGCAGCGCGCCAAACTCTACGGCGACGTCCAGGAGAAGATGACCGATGCCAGCGCGCATCTTTTGTTCTTCGCGCTGGAGCTCAACCTGATCGACGATGCGGCGATCGAAGGCGCGCTTGCGGCCGACGCGGCCTTCGCCCATTACCGGCCCTGGGTGCTCGACCTCAGGAAGGACAAGCCCTACCAGCTTGAGGACCGGGTCGAGCAGCTGTTCCATGAAAAGTCGGTCACCGGACGCGGCGCCTGGAACCGCCTGTTCGACGAGACGATGACCGACCTGCGCTTCGATGTCGACGGCGAGGAGTTGACGCTGGAGCCGGCGCTGAACCGGCTGCAGGACGCCGATGGCGAAGTGCGTCGCCGCGCCTCCGAGGCGCTCGCCGCGACTTTCCGCAAGAACCTGCGCACCTTCACGCTGATCACCAACACGCTGGCCAAGGACAAGGAAATCTCCGACCGCTGGCGCGGCTTCAAGGACATCGCCGATTCACGCCATCTCGCCAACCGCGTCGAGCGCGAGGTGGTCGACGCGCTGGCGGCCGCCGTGCGCGAGGCCTATCCGCGCCTCTCGCACCGTTACTACGCCATGAAGGCGCGTTGGCTAGGCATGGACGTGATGAACCATTGGGACCGCAACGCGCCCCTGCCCGAAACCCCGCAGGCGGTGATCCGCTGGGACGACGCCAGGGACACGGTGCTGTTGGCCTACCAGCGTTTCTCGCCCGACATGGCCGAGATCGCGCGGACCTTCTTCGACCGCAACTGGATCGACGCGCCCGTGCGGCCCGGTAAATCGCCCGGCGCCTTCGCCCATCCGACGGTGCCTTCGGCGCACCCTTATGTGTTGCTCAACTACATGGGCAAGCCGCGCGATGTGATGACGCTGGCGCACGAGCTCGGCCATGGCGTGCACCAGGTGCTCGCCGGCGGCCAGGGCGCGCTGATGGCCGCGACGCCGCTGACGCTGGCTGAGACGGCCTCCGTCTTCGGCGAGATGCTGACCTTCCGCTCGCTGCTCGACCAGACCGGCGACCGCCGCGAACGCAAGGCGATGCTCGCCCAGAAAGTCGAGGACATGATCAATACGGTCGTGCGCCAGATCGCCTTCTACGAGTTCGAGCGCAAGGTGCATGCCGAGCGTCGCAACGGCGAGCTCACTTCAGACAGGCTCGGCGAATTCTGGCTCGAGGTTCAAGCCGAAAGCCTGGGGCCGGCGATCAAGCTGCGCGACGGCTATGAGGTCTTCTGGACCTACATCCCGCATTTCATCCACTCGCCCTTCTACGTCTACGCCTATGCCTTCGGCGACTGCCTGGTGAACTCGCTCTATGCCGTTTATCAGAACGCCGAGCGCGGCTTTCAGGAGAAGTATTTCGAGATGCTGCGCGCCGGCGGCACCAAGCATCACTCGGAGCTTCTGGCGCCCTTCGGCCTCGACGCCACGGACCCCGCCTTCTGGCAGATCGGCCTTGGCGTGATCGGCGCGCTGATCGATGAACTGGAAGCGCTCGACAAATGACGGGTGTTTCGCCGGCGGCATAGGCCAGAACAATTTAGCCGGGGCGAATATTCGCGGCAGCTCTATTGTCGTCCTAAATATCTGTTCTTCAATAACTCTCCGCCGCATTTTTCAATTAGCTTTCCACGGGCCGTATGATAGCGTCCCGCCTCAAGCTCAGCCGGACGCATAGCGCGGGCCAGTGACGGCCCGTGTTGCGCTTCGGCGGATGCGATGACGGCCGTCGGCTATAGCTGGAGGAGAGCCACGCGCCGACAGCTCGATTGAAGCGGCTGTTCCGCCGACCGCGGAACGATAGACGATCCTTGCGGCAAGCTCGCCATTCCGGGCCGCGGCCGACAGATCGGACTGGAGAGGGAAATGAGCACTTTCTTCTACATGCTCCTGGCGTTCATTGTGGGTATTCTGGTTGGCTGGTTCTTCTGGGGCCGGCTGCGCGGCGAGCTCGACAGCCTGCGCGGCGATCTCGACCGCACGAAGAGCGAACGCGATAGATTGCGCGCCGATACCAATCGCCTGAGCGGCGAACTCGACGCATGCAGCCGCGCCCGCGCCGACCTCGAGGGCCGGCTGCGCGAGGCGCCTTCCACGCCCGCCAAGACCGGCGCCAACAAGGCCGCCGCGCCTGCGCCGACGGCGCTGATGTCGACACCGGCCGAGGCCAAATCGTCGCCGGCGAAATCGGCTGCGGCCAAACCCGCCGCGGCCAAGCCGGCGGCTCAGCCGAAGCCGGCGGCTAAATCCGCCGCGCCGAAGGCAAGCGCGGCGCCGAAGAAGGCCCCGGCTCCGAAGAAGGCCGCTGCCCCGAAGGCGGCCGCCGGCAAGGGCGACAATCTGCGCCGCCTGATCGGCATCGGCCCGGTCAACGAAAAGCTGCTCAAGGGCCAGGGCGTCACGACCTACGCCCAGATCGCCGCGTGGACCGAGGCCGACGTCAAGCGCATCGAAGACGTGCTGAATTTCGACGGTCGTATCGCGCGTGAGAAATGGATCGAGCAGGCGAAGCTCTTGGCCGCTGGCGACGAGAAGGAATTCGCCCGCCGATTCCCGACGGCGGGCACCGCAAGCAACACCTGAACAGCCGACATGTGTTGGCGCAAAGGCGGCGTCCTCCACGGGCGCCGCCTTTGTTTTGGACCACGGCCAGCTTTGCGCCGCCCGACGCCGTTCCCTCGATTGCGCCTCGCCGAGCCCCCATATAGAGCGGTCGACTGAATTGACCGCATTCGAGGCTTATGTCCCTGCCTTCAGCCATCTTCCGCAACGACGAGACCGCTCGCCAGTTCGTCTTCGACCGGCCGCACGAAATCATTGTCGCGCGCAGCGCGGCCGAGTTCACGCCAGCGCTCGAGGCAGCGCAGGCGGCCTCCGACGCCGGCAAATGGCTGGCAGGCTATTTCTCCTACGAGGCCGGCTACCTGCTCGAGCCAAAGCTGGTGCCATTGTTGCCTGAAGGACGCCGCGCGCCACTGATCTGTCTCGGCGTCTTCGACGCGCCGCTCGAACAGGCGGTGCCGAAGGGTTCGGGCCCCGCCAGCAACGGCCCGATCTTCGACGCCAGGGCAAGCTGGTCCGCCAAGGACTACGCCGTCCGCTTCGCGCGCCTTCACGAACACATCCGCAAGGGCGACTGCTACCAGGGCAATCTGACCTTTCCGGTCCATGCGCAATGGTCCGGCGATCCGCTTGCCGCCTTCGACGCGCTGACCGAACGCCAGCCGGTGAAATACGGCGCGCTGATTTCGCTTGGCGATCCGGTCGTGCTGTCGCGTTCGCCGGAACTCTTCTTCGAGATCGACGCCGAAGGCATGATCGAGACGCACCCCATGAAGGGCACCGCGCCGCGCGGCGCGACCAGGGCCGAGGACGCGCGGCTGAAGGCGTTCCTGCGCAACGACGAAAAGAACCAGGCCGAGAACCGCATGATCGTCGACCTGCTGCGCAACGACATTTCGCTGATCAGCGAGGTCGGCACGCTGGAGGTGCCGGAATTGTTCCGCATCGAGACCTATCCGACGGTGCACCAGATGGTGAGCCGGGTGCGGGCGAAACTCTTGCCGGATGTCGGCATTCGCCGGGTCTTTGCCGCGCTTTTCCCTTGCGGCTCGATCACCGGTGCGCCGAAGATCCGCGCCATGGAGATCCTGCACGATCTGGAGAGCGTGCCGCGCGACGTTTATTGCGGTGCCATCGGCTGGGTCGCACCCGGCGGCACGATGCGCTTTTCGGTGGCGATCCGCACCATCTCGCTCTTTGCCGATGGCGAGGCCGTCTACAATGTCGGCGGCGGCGTCGTCTTCGATTCGACGGCCGATGAGGAGTACCGGGAGTGTCTTCTGAAAGCGCGCTTCGCGACGGGAACCGTGCCGACTTCGAACTGATCGAGACCATGCGCTGGGAGCCTGGCTCGGGCTTCCTGCGCTTCGACCGCCATCTTGCGCGGCTTTACGCTTCCGCCGCGGAGCTCGGCTTTGCCTGCGACCCGCAACGGATCGGTGAGGTGCTGATGGGCGCGGTCGGCGGGCAGCAAATCGCGATGCGCACCCGGCTTGCCCTGCAGCGCAATGGCGAAGCGACAGCCGCCGCGCAACCTTACGAACCGCTTCCGGCCGGCAAGGTGTGGCGGCTGCGGCTGGCGCGAACCCGGCTCGATTCCAGTGACATGCTGCTGCGCCACAAGACCAGCCGGCGACAGGTCTACACGCACGCACGTGCCGAATATCTCATCACGCAAGCCGACGAGGTGCTGCTCGCCAACGAGCGTGGCGAACTCTGCGAGGGCACGATCACCAATCTCTTCGCCGACTTCGGCGACGGTGTGCTGGCGACGCCCCGGCTCGACTGCGGCCTTTTGCCTGGAATATTGCGCGGCGAGCTTCTGGACGAAGGCCGCGCCGTGGAAGCGATCTACAGCTACGACGATCTCAAGTCGGCGAAGGCGATCTTTGTCGGCAATTCACTGCGCGGGCTGATCCCGGCGCAACTGGCCTGACACTGGAGCCGCCAGTCGTTTTCTGTTTGAGAAAAGCCATTTTCTGTTTGAGAGAAGCATGATCGTTCGCCAGCCGACCCACATGCCCCCAACCCACACGCCCTATGACGGGTCTTCAAAGCCTTTCACCATCGGCCTCAAACCGCTCGAGCTCGATCGCTGGATCGAGATCGATCGGTTCCTTCTGCCCCATCTCGCAGAGAAGCGGCGGCTTTACACGGAAATCCCGGAAAAGGTCTTTGTCGAGGAAGACGGCACCCGCGACGCGCAGCGCGAGGTGCTGGACCTCCTCTCCGCCTATCTTCCGGCAAAATATCCTGAGACACACCGAGGTATCGGCTCGGATGTCGAGGTTGTCGGCCTCGAGCAGGCAACGGGCGGACTGGCTCCCGATTTGCTGGAAGCGCCGCTTGTCCGGGCGTCCCTGCTGGTCCAGGAAGATCTGATCCTGATGCGCCGGGGCGACGACGGCTGGCGGCTCGCCGCCGGCTCGCTCTGTTTCCCCTCATCCTGGTCGCTCCAGGAAAAATTCGGCAAGCCGCTTCAGGAGATCCATGCGCCCGTGCCTGGCTTCGGCCCCGGCACGCGGCCGGCCGATTTGATCAACCGCATGTTCGACGGGCTGCAGGGCCAGGCGGTCGAACGCTTCAACTGGTCGATCCAGGCGGGCGACGCACTCTATCATCCGCTTTCCAACATCCAGCGCCTCGACCGCGCCACCAACCGCCCGACGCGCTTTCCGGACGGCGACATCAACGCGCATGCCTTCATCCGCGTCGAGCGCCAAACGCTGCGCAAGCTGCCGGTCTCGCGCGACATCCTCTTCACAATCCGCATCCATCTCGACCCGCTGGCCGTGCTTGCCCGCCACCCAGACAAGCCAGCGCTCGCGGCCTCTTTCGCCGGGCAGCTCAACGCCCTCGATCAGGAACAGCTCGACTACAAGGGCCTGACCGCCGACCGCGACCGGCTGGTCAGCTTCCTCGACGGCATGGCCAAGGCGGCTTAACCACGCCATCATCGCGACTTAGCCGGCGGTTGGCGCTTTTCGCTGGTTTGTGACAATGATCTGTGGTGTAGCGCTTCCGGCGGAAACGCCGGATTTTGCATGTGTTTGAAGGAGTGTCCCAGAAAATGGCGAATGAAAACTGGCCCGTTTACGGTGAAATCACCGGCCCTGTCGTGATGATCGGCTTCGGCTCGATCGGACGGGGAACGCTGCCGCTGATCGAACGCCATTTCAAGTTCGACAAGTCGCGCATGGTGGTCATCGACCCGCTCGACACCGACCGCAAGCTGCTCGACGAGCGCGGCATCACCTTCATGCAGGACGCCGTCACCAAGAAGAACTACAAGAAGCTGCTGACCCCGCTTCTCACCAATGGCGGCGGCCAGGGCTTTTGCGTCAACCTGTCGGTCGACACCTCCTCGCTCGAATTGATGAAGCTCTGCCGCAAGCTCGGCGTGCTCTACATCGACACCGTGGTCGAGCCCTGGCTTGGCTTTTATTTCGACGAAACGGCCGACAATGCCTCGCGCACCAACTACGCGCTGCGTGAAACCGTGCGCGAAGAGAAAGAGAATAATCCCGGCGGCAGCACGGCGATCTCCTGCTGCGGCGCCAATCCCGGCATGGTCTCGTGGTTCGTCAAGCAGGCGCTGGTCCACCTGGCCACCGATCTCGGGCTCGAATTTGCCGAGCCCGAGCAGCACGACCGCGAGGGCTGGGCCAAGCTGATGAAGAAGACCGGCGTCAAGGGCATCCACATCGCCGAGCGCGATACCCAGCGCACCAAGAAGCCGAAGCCGATGGACGTGTTCTGGAACACCTGGTCGGTCGAGGGCTTCATCTCGGAAGGCCTGCAGCCGGCCGAGCTCGGCTGGGGCACGCACGAAAACTGGATGCCCAAGAACGGCAAGAAGCACAAAAACGGCTCGCAGGCGGCGATCTTCCTGGAGCAGCCCGGCGCCAACACGCGCGTGCGCAGCTGGTGCCCGACGCCCGGCGAGCAATACGGTTTCCTGGTGACGCACAACGAGTCGATCTCGATCGCCGATTTCTTCACCGTGCGCGGCAAGAAGGGCAAGGTGAACTACCGCCCGACCTGTCACTATGCCTACCATCCCTGCAATGACGCCGTGCTGTCGCTGCACGAGATGTTCGGCGCCGCCGGCAAGGCGCAGCCCGTCCACCATGTGCTCGACGAGAACGAGCTGGTCGACGGCGTCGACGAGCTCGGCGTGCTGCTCTACGGCCACGACAAGAATGCCTACTGGTACGGTTCGCAGCTGTCGCTGGCCGAGGCGCGCAAGCTGGCGCCTTACCAGAACGCCACCGGCCTGCAGGTCACCTCGGCGGTGCTCGCCGGCATGGTCTGGGCGCTGGAAAATCCGGCGGCCGGCATCGTCGAGTCCGACGAGATGGATTACCGGCGCTGCCTGGAAGTGCAGTTTCCCTATCTCGGGCCGGTCAGGGGCTATTACACAGACTGGACGCCGCTCGATAACCGCCCGGGCCTTTTCCCGGAGGATCTCGACAAGGACGACCCGTGGCAGTTCCGCAACATCCTGGTGCGATAGCAGCCAGGCCTACCGCCGTCTCCACCTTGCAATCGCCCGGAAATCGGGCGATTGAAGACGGGCGGCCTAGAGCGACACGCGTCCATTCGGATGCACCAAGTCCGCTCTAGCACATTGAATGGACGCGTCGTGCCATCCGAAATCGAAGTCGATTTTCGGGCCGATGCGAGAGGAGAGGGTTTTCAAATGACCATTGCGCGCAAATTGCTTTCGGCAAGCGCCGCGGCAAGCCTTCTGGCCGCTGCCGCCTGCACCACCACCGGCCCTTCCGAGCCGATCGCAGCGGCGCCGAAGGGCGTCGAGGGCAACTGGATCGACGCCAAGGGCACCGGCCTGTCGACCTTCGCGGCAGGCAGCTTCACGACCGTCGCCACCGACACCGGCCAGAAGCTGTCCGAAGGCAGCTACACCATGACCGGCCCGACCTCGGTCGAGATCCACGGCACGTCGCTGATCCGCCAGACGCCGGTCAGCTTCAACTGCCTGATGGTCTCCACCAGCCAGCTCAACTGCACCAGCGCCAGCGGTCAGAACTTCGTGCTGACGCGCCGGGCATAAGCCGTTAGGCATCGACCCTTTTCAGGGACGGCGGCGCAAGCCGCCGTCCTTTTTTGTGCCGGCAAACTTCCTCCCGATTTCCGCTTGCATCGACCAAAACGCGATGTGAACATGACCCGAAGCTGGCTGTTATGTTCCAGTCAAGCGAGGGCGTTAAGCACATCAGGTCAGCTTATCCGGGAGACGAAGATGAAGAAAATTGCCGCCATTCTAGCCCTGTCTGCCTCGACGCTTGGCCTGTCGGCCGGAACCTCTTTTGCCGACTACACGCTGAACATCCTGCATTTCAACGATTGGCATAGCCGCATCGAAGGCAATAACAAATACGAGTCGACATGTTCCGCCGAGGAGGAAACCAAGGGCGAATGCATCGGCGGCGCGGGCCGGCTGGTCACGGCGATCGCGCAGGAGCGCAAGAAGCTGGAAGGCCAGAACGTGTTGCTGCTCAACGCGGGCGACAGCTTCCAGGGATCGCTGTTCTACATCACCTACAAGGGCGCCGCCGAGGAGGAGTTTCTCAATCAGATGAAACCCGACGCGGTGACGCTCGGCAACCACGAATTCGACGACGGTGAGAGCGCGCTGGTGCCTTTTGTCGATAAGGCGAAGTTCCCGGTCGTCAGCGCCAACGTCATGCCCAACGACAAATCCGGCGCCGCGGGCAAGATCAAGCCGTCGATCGTGGTCGAAGTCGGCGGGCAGAAAATAGGCATCGTCGGCGCCGTCACCAACGACACGCCGGAACTCGCCTCGCCCGGTCCCAACATCGCCATCGCGGACGACGTCAAGTCGATCACCGCCGAGGTCGAGAAGCTGAAGGGAGAAGGCATCAACAAGATCATCGCCGTAACGCACATCGGCTACAACCGCGAGCGCGATGTCATTGCGAAAATCCCGAGTATCGACGTGGTGGTCGGCGGGCACAGCCACACGCTCCTGTCCAACACCGACCCCAAGGCGGCAGGCCCCTACCCGACGATGGTCGACAACCCCGACGGCTACAAGGTGCCGGTCGTGCAGGCGGCGTCCTATTCGAAATATCTCGGCGAGTTCAAGGTCGTGTTCGACGACAACGGCGTCGTCAAGGAAGCGAACGGCGACCCGATCTTTCTCGACAAGTCGATTACACCGGATCCCGCCGTGCTCGCCCGCATCAAGGAACTCGGCGCGCCGATCGAGGCGCTGAAGAACAAGGAGGTCGCCGAGACCACCAAGCCGATCGACGGCAGCCGCGAGAATTGCCGGGCGCGGGAATGCGAGATGGGCAACCTCGTCTCCGACGCCGTCCTCGACCGGGTGAAAGGCCAGGGCGTCGAGATCGTCATCTCGAACGGCGGCGGCCTGCGCGCCTCGATCGACCAGGGCACCGTGACCATGGGCGAGGTGCTGACGGTCCTGCCGTTCCAGAACACGCTGGCGACGTTCAAGATCTCCGGCAAGGATCTGGTCGCCGGGCTGGAAAGCGGGCTCAGCCAGATCGAGGACGGCGCGGGACGCTTCCCGCAGGTCGCCGGGCTGAAATATTCCTTCGACAAGTCGGTGGCGCCCAATGCCGGCCGCGTCAAATCCGTCGAGGTGATGGAGAACGGCGCCTGGGCGCCGATCAATCCCGACAAGCAGTATCTTGTCGCCACCAACAATTACGTGCGCCAGGGCGGCGACGGCTACAAGGTCTTCGCCGAGAAGGCCACCGACGCTTACGACTACGGCCCTGGCCTGGAGCAGGTGGTGGCCGACTATCTCGGCGCGCACCGGCCTTATACGCCGAAGCTCGACGGCCGCATCACCGAGGTCGGCGCGACGGTAGCCGCGGCTGAACCGGCAAAGCCCGCCGAGGCAGCTCCGGCCACGACGGCACAGGCCACCGAGCCTGCCAAACCGGCCGAGACTGCGCCCGCGATGCCGGCTTTGCCGTCCAATTCCGGCGACATCGCCGGCACACCGCCGACCGTTCCGGCTGAAACCGCGCCTGCGGCGCCCGCCGCCGAACCGGCGAAGCCTGCCGAGCCGGCACCGGCCGGGGCCAAGCCGGCTGAGACTGGCCCAGAGACCAGTCATGTCATCGCCGCCGGTGACACTTATTGGGACCTGGCCAAGAAGAACTATGGCGACGGCGCCAAATGGAAGCTGATCTCCGAGGCCAACAAGGACTACAGGCCGCGCCGGCTGCCGCTCGGCGCGACGCTCACCATTCCACCGGCCGCGAAGTAATCTCTCGCCGGAAAATTCAGGGGCACCCGTCCGGCAACCGGGCGGGTGTTCCGTTTTCATGCGGGAGCGGGATAAGGTGCGGCCAGACGCTACATTGAAAAGCAGCAGGGCGTCGCTAGTTTCACGGCGCCCGTCCGGAGACCGTTGATGACGCTTGCCAACCCTGCCGATGCGAAAGCCGCCGAGACCGCCGGTCCGGCGCTGGCAGGCGCCGCACCGATAAAGGCCGGCAAGATCGGCATCATGCTGATCAATCTCGGCACGCCCGACGGCACCGATTTCAAGCCGATGTGGCGCTATCTCAGGGAATTCCTTTCCGATCCGCGGGTCATCGAGCTCAACAAGGCGATCTGGTATCCGATCCTTTACGGGCTGGTTCTCACGACGCGGCCCAAAAAGTCCGGCGCCAACTACGCCAGGATCTGGAACCGGGAGAGGAACGAGTCGCCGCTGCGCACCTTCACCCGCTCTCAGGCCGGGAAGCTGGCCGGTGCCCTCGCTGACTTGCCGAATGTCGTGGTCGACTGGGCGATGCGCTACGGCAATCCCTCGACGGAGAGCGTCGCCCTCCGACTGGTCGAACAGGGTTGCGAGCGCATCCTTTCCTTCCCAATCTACCCGCAATATTCGGCGACGACGACGGCGACCGCCAACGACCAGCTATTCCGCGCGCTGATGAGGATCAGGCATGCGCCGGCGATCCGCAGCGTGCCGCCCTATTACGACGAGCCGGTCTATATCGAGGCGCTCGCCCGTTCGATCGAGCGAAATCTGGCGACGCTCGATTTCGTGCCGGAGGTGGTGATCGCCTCCTATCACGGCATTCCGAAGCCTTATTCCGACAAGGGCGATCCTTATGAGGCACATTGCCTCGAGACGACGCGGCTGCTGCGGGCAAGGCTCGGCTGGGATGACAAAAAGCTCATCATCACCTTCCAGTCGCGCTTCGGCGCGCAGGAATGGCTGCAGCCCTATACCGACGTCACCGTCGAGAAGCTGGCGAAGGAGGGCGTGAAGTCGATCGCCATCGTCAATCCGGGTTTCTCCGTCGACTGCATCGAAACGCTGGACGAGATCGGCCGTGAAGCGGCCGAGACGTTCCATCACGCCGGCGGCAGGAACTTCGCCCATATTCCTTGCCTCAACGACAGCGCCGAGGGCATGGCGGTGATCGAGGCGCTGGTGCGGCGCGAGTTGTCCGGCTGGGTGTGACGGGCTTCATCGACAGACCCTGAAACCGGTGCGCAAAAGCGTCCGCTAACCAATATTAGCGATCACATGATTGTAACGCTGCGGAAACACACTTAAGTGATTCCGTGAGGTCGCCGCCTTTGAGGGAGAAACGAAATGGGCTTCAGCGGTTTCGATATTGCCATCATTGTTCTTGTCTTTCTCGTCGTCATCCTTCTTTTCAAAGGCATCAAGACGGTGCCGCAAGGTTACAATTACACGGTGGAGCGCTTCGGGCGGTACACCAAGACGCTGACGCCTGGCCTCAACATCATCAACCCGATCTTCGAGCGTATCGGCGCCAAGATGAATATGATGGAGCAGGTGCTGGATGTTCCGAGCCAGGAAATCATCACCCGCGACAACGCCATCGTCGGCGTCGACGGGATCGCCTTCTTCCAGATTCTCAATGCGGCGCAGGCCGCTTACCAGGTCTCCGGTCTGCAGAACGCCATCCTCAACCTCACCATGACCAACATCCGCACCGTCATGGGCTCGATGGATCTCGACGAACTGCTCTCCAACCGCGACGCCATCAACGAGCGCCTGCTGCGTGTCGTCGACGAGGCGGCGCATCCCTGGGGCATCAAGATCACCCGCGTCGAGATCAAGGATATCAACCCGCCGGCCAATCTGGTGGAATCGATGGGCCGCCAGATGATGGCCGAACGCGACAAGCGCGCTCAGATCCTCGCCGCCGAAGGCCTGAAGCAGTCGCAGATTCTCGAGGCCGAGGGCCGCCGGGAGGCCGCCTTCCGCGACGCCGAGGCGCGCGAGCGCTCGGCGGAAGCCGAGGCCAAGGCGACGCAGGTGGTGTCGGAAGCCATCGCCAAGGGCGACGTGCAGGCGATCAACTATTTCGTCGCGCAGAAATACACCGAGGCGCTGGCCAAGATCGGCTCGTCCAGCAACAACAAGATCGTGCTGATGCCGTTCGAAGCCTCGTCGCTGATCGGTTCGCTGGGCGGTATCGGCGAGATCGCCCGCGAAGTCTTCAAGGGCGACGGCCCTTCCGGCACGCCGCGGCAGGGCTCGCGGCCGCCGGTGGTGCGGCGGAGCGACAACTGATCTATGCCGTCTGGGTGGGAGAAACGTCAATGATCGACCGCATCGTTTCGGAACTCGGGCCATGGAACTGGATGGTTCTCGGCTTCGTGCTTCTGGTGATGGAAATCGTGGCGCCCGGCGTGTTCATGCTGTGGATCGGCATCGCGGCCCTTATCATCGGCGCGATCTCGCTGCTCATCGGCTATGCCGCCATCTTGCCTTGGCAGGCCGAGTTGAATGGCGCCATCTGGACCTGGCAGGTCCAGGTTATCGCCTTCCTTGTCCTGTCCGTGATCTCGGCCTTCGTCGGCAAGAGGCTGACGGCCGCGCGTGCCGGCGAGATCGACCAGCCGCTGCTCAACCGCCGCGGCGCGCAGATGGTCGGCCGCACGGCGACGCTCTCCGAGCCGATCCAGAACGGCCGCGGCCGCATCAGGTTGGGGGATACGCTGTGGCGTGTCTCCGGCCCGGATCTTCCTGCGGGCGCGCAAGTGCGTGTCACGGGTGCCGCCGATACCGATCTGGAGCTGACAGTCGAAGCCGTCTGACCAAGCCAACTTCCAGGATGCGTCGAGATTTCAGGCCAGGCCCAACAGGCCGGCCTCACCGGACATCAACGCATCCTATGCCGCGCCAATGCGAAGCAGATCGTGCAGATGGACAAGGCCAACCGGGCGGCCGCCCTCGACCACCATCAGGCTGGTGATGGCGGACGTGTTGATCGTCTGCAACGCCGTCGCCACCAGCGTGTCGGGAGCCGCCGTCTTCGGCTTCTTCGTCATCACCTGATCGACACTCATTGACAGAAGATCATTGGCGATGTGGCGGCGGATGTCGCCGTCGGTGATGATGCCGATCAGCGCGCCGTCGCCGCCGGTGATCGCAACACAGCCGAAGCCCTTGCGCGACAGTTCGACGATCGCTTCGCGCATCCCGGTGCCCGACGGCACCAGCGGCAGCCGCTCGCCGACATGCATGATCTCGCGCAACTGCGTCAGGTTGGCGCCAAGCTGGCCGCCGGGATGGAAGGTGCGGAAGTGATCCGGCGTGAAGCCGCGCGCCTCGAGCAGCGCGATCGCCAGCGCATCACCCATGACCAGTTGCAGCAGCGCCGATGTCGTCGGCGCCAGCCCGTGCGGGCAGGCCTCCGGCACCGCCGGCAGGAGAAGCACCACGTCGGCGGCGCGCGCCAGCGCAGAAGTCTCGCCCGAGGTGATGGCGATGAGCGGGATCGAGAAGCGCCTGGAATAGGCGACGATGCCCATCAGCTCCTTGCTTTCGCCCGACCAGGACATGGCGATGATGGCGTCGTCCCTGGCGATCATGCCGAGATCGCCGTGATTGGCCTCGGCCGGGTGGACGAAGAAGGCGGGCGTGCCGGTCGAAGCGAGCGTCGCCGCGATCTTGGAGCCGATATGGCCGCTTTTGCCGACGCCGGTGACGATCACGCGGCCCTCGATCCGCGAGATGACCTCCACCGCGGCTGCGAATGGTTCGGACAAACCGTTATCGAGAGCGGTGGCAAGTGTCGCCACGCCGGCCTGTTCCGTCGCCACCGTTCTCAGCGCCGATTCGATCGCAGCCTGCCTGTCCGGCTGCTTTCTTTCTTCCGGCTGGTTACTTTCTTGGGACCCCGCATGCATGGCAGATGCCATTAGCGCCATGTCGCCCGCCTGTCCAACGGAATTGCCGTTTCACGCTTCCCGGGGGTTGCGAAAACGGCCCGCCTCAACCGTCCGTTAACCATCCGCCTTTACGGTTCGGTAAGTATGGCGCGACTGCGCCGCGCAAGCAGTGGTGACGATGTCCGGGGCCCAGCCTGAAACGAAAAGCGGTCGAAAGGGCATAGCCGTCAGCACACTGCTGGTGGCGGCGAGCGTTCTTGCCTTGCTGCGCCCGGCGCCGGTCCTCGCGCAGGAAACCGAGCTGCGCGGCGAGGTCTCCGAATCGGCAATTCTGACCGACCAGCAGCGCAAGGCCAGGCAATTGCGCGCGCAAGGATCGCAGGATCAGGCAGCTCCGGCGGCTGACAACCAGACACAAGCAAACCCCTACCAGCCGGAGAGCCCGGGGGCCGTTCCGGACGACGACCAGACAGCGGGCGCGACCGCGAGCATCTTCGACCAGCCGCAAGCAACCGACGACCCGTTCGCCGACGATCAGACCACGGCCCAGCCGCGCCGGCCTTCGACCGCCAGGCAGCGCGCAGCCGATGCCGACACAAAAAACGGTGCCAAGGCGACCGACAAGAAAAAGGCCAAGAAGAAGCCCGGGGAGACCACCGGCAGCACGGCCAAGACCGCCGCCGTCGGCGACAAGGCCGATACGGCGGCCATCGATGAAGAAAGCGCCAACCGCCGCGCCGTCACGATTGACAGCGTCGATCGGCAAAAGCTCGATCCCGGGGCCGAGCGCACCGGGTCGATCGAGGGCCAGAAGGTCAAGCCAGAGGACGATCCCTTCGCCGCGCCCGGCATCAAGGTCGGCACCTTTGTCTTCCGGCCAACGCTCGAGCAGGGCTTCACCGCGACGTCGAACGCCGATGCCAGCAGCGGCGGCAGCTCGGCGGTGCTGTCCGAAACGGCGCTGCGTTTTTCCGCCACCTCGGACTGGCGCGAAAATTCGGCCGTCATCGACGGCTACGGCATCTTCCGCAACACGCTTTCGGGCCAGAAGATCAACGATGCGCGGGGCCGCATCGAGGGCCAGCTCAATGTCGACCTCGATCATGATCTGCGCGCCATCGCCAAGCTCGGCTACGAGGCCGTGCCGGAATCGGCGTCCTCGCCGGATGCGATCGCCGGCGTCACCTCGCAACCGTTGCGGCAGACGGTGGACGGCAGCCTCGGCGTCGAGAAAGATGTCGGCAAGATGCGCTACACGCTGACCGGCGCGGTCACGCACGACTTCTACGGCGACGCCAAGCTCTCGGACGGCACCGTCTTGTCGCAGAAGGATCGCGACTCCACGCTCTACTCCGCGACCTTGCGCGCCGGCTACCAGGTCTCGCCGGCCATCACGCCCTTCGCCGAGGTGGAAGCCGGCCGGCGGGTCTACGATCTGCGCCTCGACAGCAACGGCTACGAGCGCTCCTCGACGCGGCTCGGTGCGCGCGCCGGCCTCGAGCTCGACATGGACGACAAGCTCTCCGGCGAATTCTCTGTCGGCTGGCTGCGCGAAGCGATCGATGACGACCGCCTGCCGGCCAATGCTGGGCCATACGTCAACGCCGATCTTAAATGGTCGCCCGAGCGCGGCACCATCATCGGGCTCACCGGAAGGACCACCATCGAGAGCACGACCGCGGCCGGCGAGAGCGGCGATGTCCTTTACTCGGGCCGGCTCACCGGCGAGCGGCAGATCCGCGCCAGCCTGACGGCGAATTCGGCGCTTGGCCTCGATTGGCGCGACTATACCGGCTCCGACGGCCACGATCTGATCTTGAGCGCCGAGGCCGGGCTGACCTGGTGGCTGAACCGCTATGCCGGCCTCACCACGCGGGTGAGGACGGAGAAGCTCACCAGCAACCTGACGGGACGCGACTACGTCGCCAACAGCGTCTATCTCGGCCTGAAGGTGCAACGGTAGCCGATGGCCGAGGTTTGGAACCTCGGCCAGGTCGGAATTGCCAGAATGATCGGCAGATCTAGGACGCCGCTCCGCGCCGCTCTGCCGGCCGCACTTCATCCAGCAGGGTGCGGATGACGCCGGCCATGCTCTCGTTCATGTCGTTGCGCCAGAGCGCGAAGGCGACATTGGCCTCGACGAAGCCTTCGGGCGAGCCGCAGTCGAAGGTGCGCCCCTTGTAGTGATAGCCGTAGAAGGGCTGCCGCTTTTCCAGCTTCAGCATCGCATCCGTCAGTTGGATCTCGTTGCCTGCGCCGCGCTCCTGGCTTTCGAGGAGGCCGAAAATCTCCGGCTGCAGGATGTAGCGCCCGTTGATGAAGAGATTGGAGGGCGCTGTGCCCGGCTTCGGCTTCTCCACCATCCCGGTGATGCGGAAGCCATTGTGGGTATCCTCGCCGCGGCCGACGATGCCGTATTTATGCGCCTCGGCCGGGTCGCATTCCTGCACGGCGATGATGTTGTTGCCGGTCTCGGCGTAAAGCTCGACCATGCCTTTCATGCAGCTTTTCTCCGACTGCATGATCATGTCGGGCAAAAGCAGCGCGAAAGGCTCGTCGCCCACCAGTTCTCGCGCGCACCAGACGGCATGGCCGAGCCCCATAGGCACCTGCTGGCGCGTGAAGCTGGTCTGCCCCGGCGCCGGCTGCAGCCGCTGCAGGCGGGCGAGCTGATCGTCCTTGCCGCGTTGAGCGAGCGTGTCGTAGAGCTCGAACTGAACGTCGAAATGGTCCTCGATGACCGCCTTGTTGCGCCCGGTCACGAAGATGAAATGCTCGATGCCCGCATCGCGCGCCTCGTCGACGACATATTGAATGACCGGCCGGTCGACGACGGTCAGCATCTCCTTCGGAATGGCCTTGGTGGCCGGAAGAAACCGTGTGCCCAGGCCGGCGACCGGAAAAACTGCCTTGCGAACTGGCTTCATGCTGCCTCACCCATGTTTTGGGTCAATTATCCGCTCGGCGATCCGCTCCGCAATCCCCCCGGACATTTTCACGCCGGAATCATTTTCACGCCGAAATGTTGAACTACGGAACGGCCGAGTTGAGCGTGCAGGGCTAAAAGCCGCGACCCCTCTTTTCGTTCCCGGCGGCACCTATGGTAAACTAAATACTAACCCAGTTCGGCGTTGAATGATCCTTCCTGTTTGACGAAGGAGGAAAAGATGTCCGTTCGCAACACCGCAAGGCGCCTGACGGCAATGGTGACGGCCGCCGGCCTGACCCTCGCCTTGCTGATGCCTGCCGGACCTGCTTTCGCCGATGCCGGGTTCCGCCAGTGGGTGACCGGCTTCCGTGCCACCGCCGTGCAAGGCGGCGTTTCCGGCGCTGTCTACGATCAGGCCATGAGGGGCATCGAGCCCGATCCGGTCGTGCTGGAAAAGGCCCGCACCCAGCCGGAATTCACCGCTCCCGCCTGGGATTATTTCGACAACCGCGTGCATGACCAGTCGGTAGCCAACGGTCAGGCAATGGCGCGCAAATGGAAGCCGTGGCTGGATCGCATCGAGGCGCGGTTCGGAGTCGACCGCAACATCCTTCTCGCCATTTGGTCGATGGAATCGAACTATGGCGAGACGCTCAAGCGCGATGACATCATGCGCAATGTCATCCGTTCGCTGGCAACGCTCGCCTATGGCGACCCGCAGCGGTCGAAATATGCCCGCACCCAGCTGATCGCCGCGTTGAAGATCCTGCAGACCGGCGACATCGACGAAAGCCACCTGATGGGTTCCTGGGCCGGCGCGATGGGCCAGACGCAGTTCATCCCGACCAGCTACCAGCGCTACGCGGTCGACATGGACGGCAACGGCCGGCGCGACATCTGGAACTCGATCCCCGACGCGCTGGCGACCTCAGCCAACCTCTTGAGGAAGAACGGCTGGCAGGCCGGCAAGACCTGGGGTTACGAAGTGACCCTGCCGGCCGGCAAGCTGCCCGCCGGATCGAAGACGCTGGCGCAATGGCAGGCGCTCGGCGTCGTCAGGGCCAATGGCAAGCCGTTCAGGAACCTGACCGACAAAGCGACGCTGAAAGTGCCCGACGGCAGGGGCGGCCCTGCCTTCCTGATGATCCGCAACTTCTCGGTGATCAAAGCCTACAACAACGCCGACAAATACGCTTTGGCCGTCGGCCTGCTCGCTGACGAGATCGCCGGCGGCACCGGGCTTGTGCAGGACTGGCAGCGGCCTTTCACCAAGCTCAGCTTCGAAGAGCGGCAGGAATTGCAGAAGCGGCTTTCCGAGCACGGCTATTATGACGGCAAGTTCGACGGCAAGATCGGCGATGGGTCGAAGGCCGCCATTATGGCCTACCAGGCAAAGGTCGGCTTGACCCAGGATGGCTATCCCAGCCTGGAAGTGCTGAAATGGCTCCGCAAGCAGTAGAGCCGTCCATGGCGTGAATCCTTTCAAATACGGAAAGGATGCTGTAGCGCTTTGGCTTGCGCATGACTTCCCGCGTTCGCAAGGTCATGCGCCAAGGGATGGAGATTTGATTGGTTACGGTTGCGCGCATCTGGCTGATCGTTCGCCGCCTGCCGATCCTCATTCTGGCCGTCGCAGTGCTTGCCGTCGCCGCCTCCGGCGCCTTCCATGCGCCTGCCTTCGCGCAAGAGGAGGAAAGCCGCGGCTGGTCGTTGCGCGACCTCCTGTTTCCGCGCCGCAGCGAGCGCATCGAGCCGCCGGCCGACATCCAGCAGGCAAGGCCGAAACCAAGGAAGAAACCCAAGCCGCGCCCGCCGGCCGAACCGGAAACGCCGATCGTCGAGAAGACGCCGGATGCCCGCGTCGTGCTGGTGGTCGGCGACTTCCTGGCAGGCGGGCTGGCCGAGGGCCTGGACGCCGCCTTTGCCGACAATCCGGCCGTCAGGATCGTTTCACGCAGTAACGGTTCATCCGGCTTCGTGCGTGAGGATTTCTATAACTGGCCGGTCGAGATCAAGTCGCTGATCGAGACGGAGAAGCCTTCCGTCGTGGTGGTCATGCTTGGCTCCAACGATCGCCAGCAGATGCGTGTCGGCGACGTGCGCGAGCAGCCGCGCTCCGAGAACTGGACCAAGGAATACGAACGCCGCACCGAAGCGCTGGGCAAGGCCATACAGGAGGCCAAGGTGCCTTTCCTGTGGGTCGGCATGCCGGCGTTCCGCGTGGCGAAGATGACCTCGGACATGCTGGCCTTCAACGACATCTATCATTCGGCTGCCCAGGATCATGGCGGCGAGTTCGTCGATGTCTGGGACGGTTTCGTCGACGAGAACGGCGCCTTCGTCACCTCCGGTCCCGACATCAACGGCCAGGCGGTGCGGCTGCGCTCCGACGACGGCATCAACGTGACCAAGGCCGGCAAGCGCAAGCTGGCCTTCTATACGGAAAAGCCGCTGGCCAAGATCCTTGGACTGGCGGCGCCCGGCAGCGTCACGACGGTCTCGGCGCCAGCGGGCGCGCCGGTCGAGGCGTCGAAGCCTGCAGCGGCACCTGTCATAGTCGACCGCACTGCGCCGATGCTGCTCAGCGATCCCGCGCTCGACGGTGGCACGGAACTGCTGGGCGCCGCGCCGCCCGCCAAGGCCGATCCCAACTTGCCCGGCGAGAAGCTGACCGTCGAGGGCAAGGCGCCGGTTGCCTCGCCCGGCCGCGCCGACGATTTTTCCTGGCCGTCGAAACCGGCAGCCGCAGCCGCCGCTTCTGACACGACGACGGCGATTAATCCTTAACGCGGCAGCACCGTAGATCCCATCAGCGCCTCGTCGATCGAGCGCGCCGCCTGGCGGCCCTCGCGGATCGCCCACACCACCAGCGACTGGCCGCGGCGCACGTCGCCCGCCGCGTAGAGCCTGTCGACGCTGGTCCTGTAGTCGCGGTCGTTGGCCTCGACGTTCTTCGAGCGGCGGCTGTCTGTGACGACCTTTATCTCGCCGTCGAGTTCCTTCATCACGCTGTCGCCCGCCGGGCCGGCAAAGCCGATGGCGATGAAGGCGAGATCGGCGCGGATGACGAATTCGGTGCCGGCGATCGGCTTGCGCTTCTCGTCGACCTCGCAGCAGCGGACGCCGGTCAACTGACCGTCCTCGCCGATGAATTCGAGCGTCGCCACCTGGAACTCGCGTTCCGCGCCTTCCGCCTGCGAGGAAGACGTGCGCATCTTCGTCGCCCAATAGGGCCAGACGGCGAGCTTGTCTTCCTTCTCCGGCGGCTGCGGACGGATGTCGAGCTGCGTCACGCGCACCGCGCCTTGCCGGAAGGCCGTGCCAATACAGTCGGACGCGGTGTCGCCGCCGCCGACAACCACGACATGCTGGCCGCTGGCGATGATCGGGTGCGAGGGCCAGGCCACCGACTGGATCGGCTCGCCGCCGACACGCCGGTTCTGCTGCACGAGATAGGGCATGGCGTCATAGACGCCGCTGAGATCATCGCCCGGAATGTTGGCCGGGCGCGGCGTTTCAGAGCCGCCGCAATAGAGCACGGCATCGTGCTCGGCGAGCAGTTCCGAAACCTTCTTGTCGACGCCGACATTGACGCCGCAATGGAAGCTCACGCCCTCGCCCTGCATCTGCTCGATGCGCCGGTCGATATAGTGCTTCTCGATCTTGAAGTCGGGAATGCCGTAGCGCATCAGCCCGCCTGGCCGGCTCTCGCGCTCATAGACATGGACGTCATGACCGGCGCGGCCGAGCTGCTGGGCGGCGGCCATGCCGGCCGGCCCTGAGCCGATGATGGCGACCCGCTTGCCGGTCTTCTTCTCCGGCGGATAGGGCCGGATGTGGCCGGTCTCATAGGCCTTGTCGGCGATCGCCTGTTCGACCGTCTTGATGGCGACCGGAATGTCCTCGAGGTTCAGCGTGCAGGCTTCCTCGCACGGCGCCGGGCAGATGCGGCCGGTGAACTCCGGGAAATTGTTCGTCGAGTGCAGGTTGCGGATCGCGCCGTCCCAGTCGCCATTGTAGACGAGGTCGTTCCAGTCCGGGATCTGGTTGTGGATCGGGCAGCCGGTCGGCCCGTGGCAGTACGGGATGCCGCAATCCATGCAGCGCGCGGCCTGTTTCTCGACCTCCTTGTCCGACATCGGCAGCGTGAATTCGCGGAAATGCCGGATGCGGTCGGAAGCTGGCTGGTACTTGTGCACCTGCCGGTCGATCTCAAGAAACCCTGTCACCTTGCCCATAGTCCAGTCCCTGCTGTCCGAAGGCACGCTCGAAAGCCTAGCTTGTCGGCGCACCCGTTAACCTCATAAGGCCGCCATGGCAACCTTGGTTCCGAGGTCAGGATTGTTGGTGAGGATGCCGGCCGGGAAATCCCTTCCCGGCCATGCCCGAAGCCTATTCCGCTGCCACGCTCATGCGCATGCGTTCCATCTCGATCAGCGCGCGGCGATACTCGACCGGCATGATTTTCCGGAATTTCGGCCGGAAGTTCTGCCAGTTGTCGAGGATCTCGCGGCCGCGCGCCGAGCCCGTGTAATGGACGTGGTTCGAGATCAGCTGATAGAGCCGCTCCTCATCGTGGCTGGTCATGTCGCCCGAGACGTCGACGCGTCCCTTGTGGTCGAGGTCGCCGCCGTGATGGAGCAGCTTCTCCATCAGGTCGTCCTCTTCCGGAACGGGCTCCAGCTCGACCATCGCCATGTTGCAGCGTTCGGCGAAATCGCCCTTCTCGTCGAGCACATAGGCGACGCCGCCCGACATGCCGGCGGCGAAGTTGCGCCCCGTCTTGCCGATGACGACGACGATGCCGCCGGTCATGTACTCACAGCCATGGTCGCCGACGCCTTCGACGACTGCCGCCACGCCGGAATTGCGCACCGCGAAGCGCTCGCCGGCGACACCGGCGAAATAGGCCTCGCCCTCGGTCGCGCCATAGAGCACCGTGTTGCCGACGATGATCGATTCAGCGGCTATGATCTTGGCCTCTTCCGGCGGCCGGATGACGATGCGGCCGCCAGACAGGCCCTTGCCGACATAATCGTTGCCGGCGCCGACCAGATCGAAGGAGACGCCGCGCGCCAGGAACGCGCCGAACGACTGGCCGGCCGTCCCGGTGAGCTTGACGGTGATCGTGTCCTCGCGCAGCCCCTTGTGCTTGAAGCGCCTGGCGACTTCGCCAGACAGCATCGCGCCGGCCGAGCGGTCGACATTGCGGATCGGCAGCTCGATGGTGACGGCCTGCTTGGCTTCCAGCGCCGGCTTCGCCAGCTCGATCAGCTTGCGGTCGAGCACGTCGTCGATCGGATGCTTCTGCCGCTCGGTCCAGTGCAGTGCCTCGTGCGGCGCGTCGGGCTTGAAGAACATCTTCGAGAAGTCGAGCCCGCGCGCCTTCCAGTGCTGGATGACGTCGCGCTTCTCCAGAAGGTCGGTGTCGCCGATGATCTGGTCGAGATGGGTAAAACCCATTTCGGCGAGCAGCGCGCGCACCTCCTCCGCCACGTAGAAGAAGAAGTTGATGACGTGCTCGGGCGTGCCCTTGAAGCGCTTGCGCAGCACCGGGTCCTGCGTCGCCACGCCGACCGGGCAGGTGTTCAAGTGGCACTTGCGCATCATGATGCAGCCGGCCGCGATCAGCGGCGCGGTCGAGAAGCCGAACTCGTCGGCGCCGAGCAGCGCGCCGATGATGACGTCGCGGCCGGTACGCAGGCCGCCATCGACCTGCAGCGCGACGCGTGAGCGCAGGCCGTTGAGCACCAGCGTCTGGTGCGTTTCGGCAAGCCCCATCTCCCACGGGCTGCCGGCATGCTTGAGCGAGGTCAGCGGCGAGGCGCCGGTGCCGCCGTCATAGCCGGAGATGGTGATGTGGTCGGCGCGCGCCTTGGCGACGCCCGCCGCGACCGTGCCGACGCCGACCTCTGACACCAGCTTGACCGACACGTCGGCCGCCGGGTTGACGTTCTTCAGATCGTAGATCAGTTGCGCCAGATCCTCGATCGAATAGATGTCGTGATGCGGCGGCGGCGAGATCAGGCCGACGCCTGGCGTCGAATGCCTGACCTTGGCGATGGTCGCGTCGACCTTGTGTCCGGGCAGTTGGCCGCCCTCGCCGGGCTTGGCGCCCTGCGCCACCTTGATCTGCATGACGTCGGAATTGACCAGATACTCCGCCGTCACGCCGAACCGTCCGGACGCGACCTGCTTGATTGCCGAGCGTTCCGGGTTCTTGCCGCCGCCCGGCAGCGGCAGATAGCGGTCGGCCTCTTCGCCGCCCTCGCCGGTGTTCGACTTGCCGCCGATGGTGTTCATTGCGCGCGCCAGCGTGGTGTGCGCCTCCCTGGAGATCGAGCCGAACGACATCGCCCCGGTCGAGAAGCGCTTGACGATCTCGGCCGCCGGCATGACCTCGTCGATCGCGACCTTCCTGCGGCCGGTCTCTTCCGCCAGCTTGATCTTGAACAGGCCGCGGATGGTCTGCGCCCGCGCGCTCGCGCTGTCGATCTGCGTGGAATACTCCTTGAACGTATCCCAGGAGCCCTGGCGCACGGCATGCTGCAAGGTGGCAACCGCGTCCGGCGACCACATATGCGCCTCGCCGCGCATGCGGAACATATATTCGCCGCCGACCTCCAGGCTGTTGCGCAGCACCGGGTCGTTGCCGAAGGCGTCGGTGTGGCGGCTGAGCGTCTCGGTCGCGATCTCCTCCAGCCCGACGCCTTCGATCAGCGTCGCGGTGCCGGTGAAGTACTTTTCGACGAAATCCGACCTGAGCCCGATGGCGTCGAAGATCTGCGCGCCGCAATAGGACTGATAGGTCGAGATGCCCATCTTGGACATCACCTTGAGGATGCCCTTGCCGATCGACTTGATGTAGCGCGAGACGACCTCGTATGCGTCGACCTCTTCCGGCAGTTCGCCGCGCTGGTGCATGTCGAGCAGCGTGTCGAAGGCGAGATAGGGGTTGATCGCCTCCGCGCCGTACCCGGCGAGGCAGCAGAAATGATGCACCTCGCGCGGCTCGCCGGATTCCACGACCAGCCCGACCGCGGTGCGCAGCCCCTTGCGGATCAGGTGGTGGTGCACCGCCGCGGTGGCCAGAAGCACCGGAATGGCGATGCGGTCCGGCCCGACCTGACGGTCGGACAGGATGATGATGTTGTAGCCGCCGGCAACCGCCGCCTCGGCCCGCTCGCAGAGCCGGTCGATGGCGCCCTGCATGCCCGCCGCGCCCTCGTTCGAGCCATAGGTGATGTCGATCGTCTTGGTGTCGAAGCGGTCCTCGGTATGGCCGATCGAGCGTATCTTCTCCAGATCGCCATTGGTCAGGATCGGCTGGCGCACCTCGAGCCGCTTGCGGCGCGACGTGCCGACCAGGTCGAAGATGTTCGGCCGCGGACCGATGAAGGACACCAGGCTCATCACCAATTCCTCGCGAATCGGGTCGATCGGCGGATTGGTGACCTGGGCGAAGTTCTGCTTGAAGTAGGTGTAGAGCAGCTTCGACTTGTCCGACATCGCCGAGATCGGCGTGTCGGTGCCCATCGAGCCGACCGCTTCCTGACCGGTGGTGGCCATCGGCGCCATCAACAGCTTGGTGTCTTCCTGCGTATAGCCGAAGCTTTGCTGGCGATCGAGCAGACTGACGTCCTTGCGCAGCGCGCGCGGCTCGACCGGCTTCAGGTCTTCGAGGATGAGCTGCGTGTTTGCGAGCCACGTCTTGTAGGGATGCTTGCTCGCGATCTCCGACTTGATTTCCTCGTCGGAGATGATGCGGCCCTTGGCGAGATCGATCAAAAGCATGCGGCCGGGCTGCAGCCGCCACTTCTGCACGATCTTCTCTTCCGGCACCGGCAGCACGCCGGCTTCCGAGGCCATGATGACGCGGTCATCGTCGGTGACGATGTAGCGCGCCGGGCGCAGGCCGTTGCGGTCGAGCGTGGCGCCGATCTGGCGTCCGTCGGTGAAGACCACCGCCGCCGGCCCGTCCCACGGCTCCATCAGCGCGGCATGGTACTCGTAGAACGCCTTGCGGTCCTGATCCATGAGCTTGTTGCCGGCCCAGGCTTCCGGGATCAGCATCATCATGGCGTGGCTCAAGCTGTAACCGCCCTGGAACAGGAATTCGAGCGCGTTGTCGAAGCACGCCGTGTCCGACTGGCCGTCATAGGAGATCGGCCAGAGCTTCGAGATGTTGTTGCCGAACAGCTCGGAGTCGACCGAGGCCTGGCGCGCCGCCATCCAGTTGTTGTTGCCGCGCACCGTGTTGATCTCGCCGTTATGCGCGACCATGCGGTAGGGATGCGCCAACTTCCATGACGGGAAGGTGTTGGTCGAAAAGCGCTGGTGGACGAGGATCAGCGCGGTCTGGAAGCGCGGATCGGTGAGGTCCTTGTAGTAGGCGCCGACCTGGTAGGCGAGGAACATGCCCTTGTAGACGATGGTGCGCGCCGACAGCGACACGCAATAGGCGCCGATGTCCTTGTTGTCGTTCTCGGCGTAGATGCGGCCGGAGATCACCTTGCGCAGCAGATAGAGCCTGGCCTCGTATTCCTCGTCATCCGGAATATCGGCCGTACGGCCGATGAAAACCTGCCGATGGAACGGCTCGGACGCCACGATGTCCGGCGCCTTCGACAGCGACGAATTGTCGACCGGCACGTCGCGGAAGCCGATGAGCGGCAAGCCCTCGGAATGGGCCGATTCGGCGATGATGTCCTCGATATGGGCGCGAAGCTCAGCATTCTGCGGCATGAACCAGTGGCCGACGCCGTACTGGCCGGCCGGCGGCAGTTCGATGCCCTGTGCAGCCATCTCCTCGCGGTAGAACTGGTCCGGAATCTGCACCAGCACGCCGGCGCCGTCGCCGACCAGCGGATCGGCGCCGACGGCGCCGCGGTGGGTGAGATTCTCAAGCATCGCCAGGCCGTCCTCGACGACCTGATGCGACTTCACGCCCTTCATGTTGACGATGAAGCCCACGCCGCAAGCGTCGTGCTCGTTGCGCGGATCGTAGAGACCCTGCGCGGTCAAGCCGTTGGTGGCGCGAGTCGGATTTTTGACGGCTGCCGCTTTCGTCTGCGCGGCCTGGCCGTTGATCGCAGATGGCGTCAGTTCCGTCATCGTCCTGTCCTCCGTTCCGCACCCCTGTCGCTGGTTTGCCTCGGGGCGCTGGTTTGCCTTGGGAAGCACAACGCTTCCCTTGATCTTTGCTGCACGTCTCGCGAAATTCTTGCCGAACCATGCGGCTATACGCCCCGGTTCGCATCCCGGTATCGTACAGGCCAGAGCGGAGCCGTCTACCCGCCGCTCGCAACAATGGCCGGAATGGCATGAATGATACGCCAGTCCAGCCTGTTTTGTGCGACAAAATAAGACAGCACTACTGTCCTAAATTTTTTATGGCAGAAATCGGGACCCTGCACAAGACCGATTCACAAAAAACTTGGGCGTGCCGCGACACAAAATTTCGCGACAAGGTCAAGAACCGCAACCTTTGATCGCAGTCATATGGGACGCCGGCTGGCTTCACCGCTTTGCCAAGGACTGGCCCTTGCGCTTCCGGCGCCAAAGCAGTCAAGTCGCGCCCGTTTTGCCAATCACCATACGGACCTCTCGATGTTCTTTGCATCCGACAACTGGGCGGGCGTCCATCCCGACATTTCGGCCAACCTTTCACGGCACGCTGCCGGCATTGCGACAGCCTATGGCGACGGCGATCTCGATCGCGCGGTCTACCGCCGCTTCAGCGATATCTTCGAACGGGACGTTCAGGTGTTCTTCGTAGCGACCGGCACGGCAGCCAACGCGCTTTCGATGGCGGCGTTGAACCGTATCAGCGGCATCGCGCTTTGCCACTCCGAAGCGCATATGAATGTCGATGAATTCGGCGCGATGGGTTTCTACACCGGCGGCGCGCGCATGGCGCCGGTTCCGGGGCCGTTGGGGCGCATGAACCCCCAGGCTCTGGACAAGGCCATAAAACGCTATTCGCAGGATCTCGCTCCCGCCGGCCAGCCGATGTCTGTGACGATCACCCAGGCGACCGAAGTGGGCACGGTCTACACCGTCGACGACGTCAAGGCGATCGCCGAGGTCAGCCGCCACCATAAACTGCCGCTGCACATGGACGGAGCGCGCTTCGCCAACGCGATTGCCGCGACCGACGTCACGCCGGCGCAGATGACCTGGAAGAGCGGCGTCGACCTCATCTCCTTCGGCGGCACCAAGAACGGCTGCTGGATGGCCGATGCGGTGGTGATCTTCAACCCGGAAGTCGGCCGCGATCTGCGCCTTCTTCGCCAGCGCGCCGGGCAGACCTTTTCCAAGGCGCGCTTCATCTCGGCTCAGTTCGAAGCCTATTTCACCGACGATTTGTGGCTGAGGATGGCGCGCCATGCCAATGCGATGGCCGCTCACTTGGCAGAAACGATCGAGGATGCGCCAACAGGCAGGCTCGCCTGGCTGCCGCAAGCCAACGAAGTGTTCGCGATCCTCGACCGCGCGGTTGCCGAGAAGCTGCAGGCCGCCGGCGCCAAGTTCTATGAATGGGGCGTGCCGCAGGGGTTTGACGGCCATCTCGGCGACAACGAAGCGATCTATCGCTTCGTCGCGAGCTTCGCGACCACGGCGGAAGAGATCGACCGGCTGGGTCACTTGCTGGTTGAATAGCCGACAAAAAAGCGGCGCCCTTCGGCGCCGCTTCCGTCTCGGGAGGGAGACGTATCTTACGGATGGAGCGCGCGCCTTACGCGGCGGCCTTGGCCTCGATCTGCTTGGCCTTGTCCGAAGACGAGGAGATCGCGATCTTGCGCGGCTTGAGCTCCTCGGGGATGTTGCGCTTGAGGTCGACGAAGAGCAGGCCGTTCTTCAGCGTGGCGCCCTCGACCTCGACGTGGTCGGCGAGCTGGAAGCGGCGCTCGAAGGCCCGCGAGGCAATGCCGCGATAGAGCAGCTCGGAACCCTCGCCATTGCCCTCTTCCTTGCGCTCGCCCTTGACGGTCAGCACGTTGCGGTGCGCCTCGATCGAAATCTCGTCTTCCGAGAAGCCGGCAACCGCCATCGAGATGCGGTAAGCGTTCTCGCCGGTGCGCTCGATGTTATAGGGCGGATAGGTCTGCGCGCTCTCGGGCTGGCCGAGCGAGTCGAGCATGGTGAACAGCCGGTCGAAGCCGACGGTCGAACGATAAAGCGGGGAAAAATCAACGTGACGCATGATGTGTTCTCCTGTTGAGCAACATGGTTTGCGTATGGCCCGGTGCGAAACCCTCGAAAGGCGGTCCGGGTGAGCCAGCGACCCCGACATTGGCGGCCGCAACCTCAATTTGGGAACCGCAAAAGGCCATTTCAAGAACTTCGCGCGATCAAGTTTCCGTTCGATTTTTCCGCCCGATGAACGCCAGATGAACCGCAGCTTCGGCATCCGTTCAGCCACGCGACGCTAAGCTTTGGCCAAGATGACGGACAAGCGGCCCCTCCCCGAGAGCGCGCCGCGACGAGGCCGAACCGGGTGCAACGTCCCTTCCTCCCGGATCGACAGAGGCCGGAAGTGCGCCGCAGGCACTTCCGGCCTTCCCGTTTCGGTTCACGGCAGGTAGCGCAGATCCCCGCAACGCCTTTGCTTTTGGCCCATGGCCGTCTATCACCATGGCAACGCCTGGCCCGTTCGGGCAAAGAACAATCAACGTAGCGCCGAATGACGGACCTTTTCCACCAGACCGAGGGCAATCCGCAGCCCGAAAATGCCGGCGGCGGCTTTTTCACCACCCGCGACGGCAAGAAGATCCGCTATGGCGTCTTCGGCGCGGTCGCCCGCCCGCTGCAGGGCACGGTGGTGCTGCTTACCGGCCGCAACGAGTGCATCGAAAAATATTTCGAGACCATCCGCAACCTCGCCGACCGCGGCTTCGGCGTCGCCGTCCTTGACTGGCGCGGCCAGGGCGATTCCAGCCGCCTGCTGCGCGACCGGCAGCGTGGCTATGTCCGCAGCTTCCGCGACTACACAAGCGATCTCGAGCAATTTTTCGAGGAAATCGTGCTGCCGGATTGCCGCGGTCCCTACTACATCCTGGCCCACTCGACCGGGGCGGTGATTGCACTGCTTGCTTCGCCCTCAATGGTCAACCGGGTACGGCGCATGGTGCTGATCGCACCCTTCCTGGCTGTACCCGACTCGCCGGTTTCGATCTCCACGGTCCGACGCGTCTGCGCTGTGTTTTGCGCGCTGGGCCTCGGCAGGCTTTATGCCGCCTGGGGACCGCGCCCGAAATTGCCGACGCCCTTCGAAACCAACAAGGTGACCTCGGACCCCGAGCGCTATCGGCGCAACACCGACATCTACAAGGCTTGGCCCCAGCTCGCGCTCGGCGGGCCGACCATCCGCTGGCTGAAGGCCGCCGCCGAGGCCTCCGAGGCGGTCAGCGATCCGGATTTCATGGCCAGGATCCAGGTGCCGATGCTGATCGTCGCCGCCGGCGCCGACCAGGTCGTCTCGACCAAGGCTGTGGAAGCCTATGCC
Source organism: Mesorhizobium sp. M1E.F.Ca.ET.045.02.1.1 (assembly GCF_003952485.1). NCBI lineage: Bacteria > Pseudomonadati > Pseudomonadota > Alphaproteobacteria > Hyphomicrobiales > Phyllobacteriaceae > Mesorhizobium > Mesorhizobium sp. M1E.F.Ca.ET.045.02.1.1. The sequence continues at coordinate 3,172,635 of NZ_CP034447.1, read as the reverse complement.
AGGCGGTTGCGCGTCGGGTCGCTGTTGATGATCGACGGCGCGCATCACGAGATCCTGCAGGAAAAGGATCTTTTCCGCGAGCAGTTGCTTGCGGCCTTCGACGCTTTCGTTCCGGGAACCGGCGACGCTGTTTGACCGCTTTGCCGGCACGCTGGTAATGAGCGCCGGCCCCCGACTGGCGCGAACGTCACGATCCGGCTGGCCCGGCTCCCCCCACCATGTCCGGGCGCAGTTCGACCCCTTATTCCCGTTCAGGCGTCGAACGCTAATTGCTGCCCTAAGAGCTCACAGGGCCAGTCAGAGATCGGGAGAAACGGCCATGAACGCATCGAACACGCTGTCGCGTCAGGGGCATCACCTGCTGCAGATCGGTGTCGCCCTGCTGCTGTTTTCGTCATTCGAAGGCTTCGCAATACCGTATCTCGCCGCACCGCGGCTCGGACTGTCCGCGCACACGCTAAGCGGCCTGCAGGGCGTTCTCCTTTTGGCGCTGGGGCTGGCATGGCCAAGGCTCAATCTCGGCGCGGCGATGTCGCGGGTTGCGTTCTGGCTGCTGATCTATTCGGCCTTGGCGATCCTGGCGGCCTACATAATCGCCAGCGCCTGGGGAGCCGGCAACGAGACAATGCCGTTGGCGGCCGGAACTTTCCACGGGAGCGCCCTTCAGGAAGCCGTGATCAAGATCGTGGCGTATTCGTCCGCGCCGACCGGCCTGATCTCTTTCGCTCTCATCCTGTGGGGCCTGCGTCTCACAGGCGCCCAGGCCGCCGACGGCTGAGAGCAGCTCAGCCGCGCAGCGCCGCCATCGCTGCCGCGTGCAGTTCGGGCGTCGCTGCCGCCAGTATGTCGCCGCCCTTCTCCGCCGGTCCGCCCTCGAAGGTGGTGACGACGCCGCCTGCCTTCTCGATGATCGGAATCAACGCCACGATGTCATAAGGCTTCAGGCCTGGATCGGCGACGATGTCGACGTTTCCCGCGGCCACCATGGCAAAGGCATAGCAGTCGGTGCCGTAGCGGGCCAGTTGCACCTGCTTCTCGAACCGATCGTAGCGATTGCGCGCCTCGCCCTTGTAGAGTGCCGGCGTGGTGGTGAACAGCGTCGCCTTGGCGAGCTCCGTCGTCTTGCGGGTCGCAAGCTTGCGCGGGCCGCCCGGACCTTCGTAATGCGAGCCGGACGCGTTGGCATAGAACAGCTCACCGGTGAAGGGTTGCGACATGAGGCCCGCGACGGCGTTGCCGTCGACGGTCAGCCCGACCAGCGTTCCCCACACCGGCAGCCCGGAGATGAAGGCGCGTGTGCCGTCGATCGGGTCGATGACCCAGACATGCCGGCTCGACATATTCTCGCTGCCATGCTCCTCGCCGAGAATGCCGTGATCGGGGTATTCCGCCGATATCAGCGCCCTGATCGCCCGCTCGGCCTCGCGGTCGGCCTCCGTCACCGGGTCGAAGCTTTCCGCCTGCTTGTTGGCCACCGCGCCCTGGCTGCGGAAGCGCGGCAGGGTCTCGGCGGCGGCCGCACGTGCGATGCGCCGCATGAAATCGATGCTGATATCCAACTCACTCTCCCCATGACGGCAGCTGTCGGCAGCCGCTGTTTTCTGCTCGGACCAGAGACGCAAAGCCGGTCAGGCGTCGCGCATTTGTTGCCCGAATGTCACACCTTGGCCGTCGAAATGGAATTTGCACATCATATTGAATTAAAAAAGCCCGAAGTCGATTGACATTTGTGCATCGCACAATAGTTTTGTTCTCGGACAGCTTATCCTGTCCATGCCCTCCTTGGGCGTTTCCTCCCTAGACTTCGACCGTGTCGTGAAAGCGATGCGGTCTTTTTTTGAGCCGCGAACCGCAAACGCGGCTGTCATTCCGCGGCAAGCGGCAGATCGACGAAATGATGGTCGGGCATCGCCACCAGTTCGGCCGAAAAGCGCGTCAGGTCGTCGGCTAAAGCGTCGAAGCCGGCCGATTTCTGGAACGTCCGCTCGTTCATGTAAAGCCCGCGATTGACCTCGATCTGCAGCGCATGCAGATGACGTGCCGGCCGCCCGTAATGCTCGGTGATGAAACCGCCGGCATAGGGCTTGTTGTGCGCGACCGCGTAGCCCATGCCGGTGAGCAGGCCGATCGCCCTTTCGGTGAGGGACGCGGCTGCCGAAATGCCGAAACGGTCGCCGATGATGAAGTCGGGCCGCACGCCATTGTCGCCGACGCGGATGCTGGCCGGCATCGAATGGCAGTCGATGAGCACGGCATAGGCGAACCTCGCATGGGTTCTGGTCAGCAGCCGCTTCAGCGTCTCGTGATACGGCTTGTAGACGGCCTCTATGCGTCCGACGGCCTCGGCCAGCGGCAGGCGCCCGGGATAGATGTCCAGCCCCTCCCCCACCAGCTTCGGCACCGTGCCCAGCCCGCCCGCCACGCGAGCCGAGCGGATATTGCAGAAGGACGGCACCGGCTCCGCGAACATGCGCGGATCGAGCTCCCACGGCTCGCGGTTGACGTCGAGATAGGCGCGCGGGAAATTCGCCGCCAGCATCGGCGCGCCGAGCGCGACGGCGCCGCCGAAAAGCTCGTCGACATAGCAATCCTCCGACCGCCGGATGGCGTTGCGGTCAAGCCGCGCCATGGCGAGGAAGCGCTCCGGATAGTAGCGGCCGCTATGCGGCGAATTGAACAGGAAAGGGACGCGTTGCTCGGCGCCCGATCGGATTTCGAAGGGTGGTACGACCGAAAAATCCTCGGCTGCCGTCTTCAATTTGAACGAACCAGGATGAAGCACTGCGTCATGATTCAAAACTGCCATCTTGCGCCCGGCATGTCCAGCATTTCAGCCCCACGAAACGGCCGGCTGAAACAGCGCGGACAGGGCCAACGTTCACTTGATGTTTACCGTCTCCTCCTCATATACAGGATGGTTAACGGGCTTGCGCGGCGGCAGGCTTGGGGCGGGTGATTCGGACGGGACAAAATGGCACGCATTCTACTGGCGGAAGACGACGACGATATGCGCCGGTTCCTCGTCAAGGCACTGGAAAGAGCCGGTTACCAAGTAAGCGATTTCGACAATGGCGCCAGCGCCTATGAGCGGCTGCGCGAGGAGCCTTTCTCGCTGCTGCTAACCGATATCGTCATGCCCGAGATGGACGGCATCGAGCTCGCCCGCCGCGCCACCGAGATCGATCCGGACCTCAAGGTCATGTTCATCACCGGCTTTGCCGCGGTCGCGCTCAATCCGGATTCCAAGGCGCCCAAGGACGCCAAGGTGCTATCGAAACCTTTCCATCTGCGCGACCTCGTCAACGAGGTCGAAAAGATGCTGCAGGCAGCCTGAGAGGGTTTTCCGGCGGGCTTCCGCCGGTGCGGCAAAGCGAAGCTTTCTTTTCTTGTTCCCGCTATTGACGCGCCGGACCAAAAATGGTGTATGCGCGGCTTCGGATGGGCGTGTAGCTCAGCGGGAGAGCACTGCATTGACATTGCAGGGGTCACAAGTTCAATCCTTGTCACGCCCACCATCCTTTCAAATCTAAGTCTCTAAGGGACCAGAGCAGTTAGGCTGTAGGGCTTTGCCGCTGCGTTCTCCTCGGTGAACTTGGTTGCTTACGCAGCGCTTGGTCGCACTTGTTCTCGGATGGGTTCAAGGAGGAAAGAATCTTTTGTCCGCAGGGCTGTTCGGCGGAGCCGGCAGGTGCGTCTGGCTCAGACACCCGCGACCGCGCAAAGGCCCTTCATTCTGGCGATGGCGAGTCCGGGGTCGGCCAGCAATCCGGCCCGATCGGCGAGGCGAAAGACGTCGGCGTAGTGGCATATGCCGCGCGCCGACTGCATGCCGCCGACCATGGCGAAATGGTCCTGGTGCCCGTTCAGCCAGGCCATGAAAACGATGCCCGCTTTGTAATATTCTGTCGGCGCCTCGAAGATCTTGCGCGCCAGCGGCACGGTCGGCGCCATCAGCGCGTCATAGCCGGCCCGATCGCCCCCGCCGAGCTTCACCAGCGCGGCGTTGGCAACCGGCGCGATGGCGTCGAAGATGCCGAGCAGCGCATGCGAGTGCCTCTTGCCGTCGCCGGCGATCAATTCCGGGTAGTTGAAATCGTCGCCCGTGAACATCACCACGCCCTCGGGCAGCCGGTCGCGCAGCGACACCTCCTTGCCGGCATCGAGCAGCGATATCTTTATGCCTTCGACCTTGCCGGCATGCCGATCGATGATGGCAACGACCGTATCGAGCGCGGCGTCGAATTCATTGCTTCCCCAATACCCTTTCAATGCCGGATCGAACATGTCGCCCAGCCAATGCAGGATGACCTTGCCGGAGGCCTGTGAGAGGATGCGGTCGTAGACGCGCGCATAGTCGTCCGGCCCCTTGGCCACCGCCGCCAGCGCGCGGCTCGCCATCATGATCGCCTTGCCGTCCTCGCCCTCGATGAAGGCGAACTGCTCCTCATAGGCATGGATCACGTCGTCCAGCGTCCTTGCTGCCGCGGGCGCCAGGTGGTCGGTGCCGGCGCCGGAAGCGAGATCGGCGCCCTTCACCGTGCGCGCCTCGGCGATCGAGCGGCGGATCAGCTCCCTGGCGCTCGGCCAGTCGAAACCCATGCCGCGCTGTGAGGTGTCCATCGCCTCTGCGATGCGGAAGCCGAGCCGCCACAGATGATGGCGGAAGGCCATCGTCCTGTCCCAGTCGACCGCCGGCCGCGACCAGGGATCGGTCATGGCGAAAGGGTCGGCGACGACATGGGCCGCGGCATAGGCGATGCGCGGGAATTCCGCGCCGGGGATCGGCTCCGCCGGTTGGCCGACCAGCCGGTAGCTGGCTCGATCGCCATTCTCCGCAGGCAGGATGATGTCCATGGAAGTCTCCCTTTGCGGCAGCCTATAAATGGAACGTTCCAATAAATCAAGAACCTTTGTGACTCCTGTTCGACGCCGAGGCTGTGCTGCGTCGCAACAGAAAAAAGCTCGCATTTGCAGCGATTTCCGCCAGCATCGATCAATTTTTGGAATTCCAGACGATTCCCGATTGACTCTTCGTTTGACCTGATGTTTAGAACGTTCCAATAAATTAATGCCGAATGCGGAGGAAAGAGCGGAGATGGCCAGCCGGGCCAAGGCGACGATCCTGGACATCGCCCGCGAGGCCGGCGTGTCCAAATCGACGGTATCGCTCGTGCTGCAAGGCAGCGGGCTGATCCGGCCTGAGACCGCGGTCAAGGTGCGCAAGGCGATCGAGGATGTCGGCTATGTATACAACCGCGGCGCCGCCAATCTGCGCAAGGCTCACTCCAACGTCATCGGCATGGTGATCAACGACCTCACCAATCCCTTCTTCGCCGAACTGGCGGTCGGCATGGAGCGCGTCTTCCAGGCGGCCGGCATCGTGCCTTTCATCGCCAACACCGCCGAAAACCCCGTGCGTCAGGAAGAAGTGCTGAAGTCGCTGATGGAGCAGGGTGTCGCCGGCCTGATCGTCTCGCCGGCGCGCGGCACCACTCCCGGCGCCTTCCGCCGCATCGAGACCGCCGGCGTGCCGATCGTCTTCACCATGCGCCGGCTGCCCGAGAGCCGCATTCCGGTGATCGCGCCGGACAACCATCGCGGCGCCTTCATCGCCACAGAGCATTTGATCCTCAAGGGCCACCGCCGCCTGGCCTTCTTCGGCGGTTCGTCCGACCTCGTGGTTTATCAGCAGAGGCTGGGCGGCTTCTTGGAGGCTTGTGAAGCGCTGGGCATTCCCGTCGCCAACAGAACGATCGTCGAGGGCGAGACCAGCCGCAAGGGCGGCATGGCCTGCCTGGAGACCGCGCTTGCGGCGCCCGAGCCGCCGTCGGCCGCTCTTTGCTTCAACGACGCCGTCGCTTTCGGCGTCATGCTGGCGCTGCGCAAGCGCGGGCTGGAGGCCGGCACGGACTTCGCCGTGGTCGGTTTCGACGACGTGGCCGAGGCCGAGCACTACATGCCGGCGCTGACCAGCGTCGCCGTCGATACCGCCGGCCTCGGCGAGCGCGCCGCCCATGTTATGCTGAAAATGATCCAGTCGCGCACAACGCGCGCCGAGGACCATATCGGCGCAGTCAGCCTCGTCGTCAGGGAAAGCTGCGGCCCGAGCCGCAACGCGCGCGGCGCTGGAATGGGAGACGCGGCATGAGCGTGAGATGGGGTCTGATCGGTGCGAGCACGATCGCCAGACAGTTCATGATCAACGCCATCCGCGCGCAGGCCGACGGCGAGGTTGCCGCCGTGATGAGCTCCAGCCCCGAGCGCGCCGAAGCCTATGCCAGGGAAAACGGCATCCCGGCCGCCGTTTCGACGCTCGATGCGCTGCTCAGCACGGACATCGACGCCGTCTACATCTCGACCACCAACGAACTGCATCTCGAACAGGGGCTTGCGGCCATCAAGGCCGGCAAGCACGTGCTCTGCGAAAAGCCGCTGGCGCTGACCAGCGCCGATGCGCGCAAGCTGGTCGCGGCCGCCAGGAAGGCCGGCATCGTGTTCGGCACCAATCATCATCTGCGCAATGCCGGCGGGCACCGGGCGATGCGCGAGGCGATCGCCGCCGGCCGCATCGGCAAGCCAGTCGCCGCGCGCGTCTTCCATTCCGTCTACCTGCCGGAAAACCTGCAGGGCTGGCGCATAACCAAGCCCGAGGCCGGTGGCGGCGTGGTGCTCGACATCACCGTCCACGATGCCGACACGCTGCGCTTCGTGCTCGGCGACGACCCGGTCGAGATCTCGGCATTCACGCAGTCGGCCGGCATGGCCGGCGGCGGACTGGAGGACGGCGCCATGTGCATCTGGCGCTTCAAATCCGGCGTCATCGCGCAATCGCATGAGGGCTTCACGACCAAATTCGCCGGCACTGGTTTCGAGGTGCATGGATCGGAAGGCTCGCTGATCGCCACCAATATCATGACGCAGAAGCCGGTGGGCTCCGTGCTGCTGCGCACCGCGAGCGGTGAGGAAGAGCTGAATTTCGACCGCGAGGACCTCTACACCCGCTCGCTGCGCCAGTTCCATGCCGCGATCCGCGGCGAAGGCCAGCCGTCCGCCACCGGCGAGGATGGCATCTGGTCGCTGGCATCAGCCGAAGCGGCGTTGCAATCCGCCAAGACCGGCAGGGCCGTCGTGATCGATCCGCAACTCGGGAGCCTCGCGTGAGCAAGCTCGTCTCGGCGGCCTATGCCGCCAGCCTGATCAAGGATGGCGCGGTCGTCTCCGTGTCGTCGTCGAGCGGCCTCGGCTGCCCGGACGCCGTGCTCGCCGCGATCGGCGAGCGCTTCGACGCGGAAGGCCATCCGAAGGCGATCACCACGCTGCACCCGATCGCCGCCGGCGACATGTACGGCATCAAGGGTATCGACCATCTCGCCAAGCCGGGCCTTTTGAAGCGCACGCTCTGCGGCTCCTACCCGTCCGGCCCCTCCTCGGCTGAGCCGCCGCGGATCTGGCAGATGATCGGCGACAATTCCGTCGCCGCCTACAACGTGCCCTCCGGCATCCTGTTCGACATGCATCGCGAGGCGGCCGCCAAGCGGCCTGGCGTGCTGACCAAGGTCGGTCTCGACACTTTTGCCGATCCGCGCCATCAGGGCTGCGCCATGAATGCGGCGGCCAGCGAGCCGATCGTTTCGGTCGAGCAGTTCGACGGCGAGGAATGGCTCTATTTCCGCGCCATCGTCCCCGACATCTCGATCATCCGCGCCACCTCCTCCGACGAGCGCGGCAACCTCACCTACGAGCATGAAGGCGCCTATCTCGGCGGGCTGGAGCAGGCGTTAGCTGCCCGCAACAATGGCGGCATCGTCATCGCCCAGGTCAAGCGCGTCGTCGAGAACGGCACGCTGAAGCCGCATGACGTCCGTGTGCCCGGCGTGCTGGTCGACCATATCGTCGTCGCGCCCGATCAGTTGCAGACGACGCAGACGCCTTACGACCCGGCGATCTCGGGCGAGATCTTCCGGCCGCTGTCGACCTTTCGCACGCCCGAGATGAACGTCCAGAAGGTGATCGCGCGCCGCGTCGCCATGGAGTTGCGCGACGGCATGGCCGTCAACATTGGCTTCGGCATCTCCGCCAACGTGCCGCGCATCCTCTTGGAGGAAGGCCAGCATGGCAAGGTCACCTGGGTGATCGAGCAGGGCGCGGTCGGCGGCGTGCCGCTGCTCGACTTCAAGTTCGGCTGCGCCTCGAACGCCGAGGCGATCATGCCCTCGCCGCACCAATTCATCTATTTTCAGGCCGGCGGCTTCGACGCTTCGCTCTTGTCCTTCCTGCAGATCGACCGCCATGGCTCCGTCAACGTCTCGAAGCTTTCGGCAAGGCCGCACGTGACGGCCGGCGCCGGCGGCTTCGTCGACATAACCGCGCGAGCGAAGAAGATCGTCTTCTCCGGCTTCTTCAACGCCGGCGCCAAGCTTTCGCTGGCCGATGGCGCCATCCGCATCGACCAGGAAGGCAAGGTCAAGAAGATCGTCGAGGAGGTCGAGCACATCTCCTTCTCGGGAAAACGCGCGGTCGCTCAGGGGCAGGACATCACCTATGTCACCGAGCGCTGCGTGATGAAGCTGACGCCGGATGGGCTGATGGTGACGGAACTCGCGCCCGGTATCGATCTCGAACGCGACGTGCTGGCGCAGGCCGACATCCCGCTCGCTATCGCCAACGACCTCAAGGTGACGCCTGCCTCGCTCTACCAGGACCGGCCGATCGGCCTGTCGCTCAATGGCGGCGCTTCGCTCGGAGGCGCGCATGGCTGAGCGCCTCGTCACCTTCGAGCAGGACGGCGCCATCGGCGTCGTCATGCTGCGGCGGCCGGAAAAGTTCAACGCGCTCGACATTCCCATGTTGCGGGCACTCGAAACCGCACTCGACGAGGCGGAACTGGCCGGGGGCGTCCGCGTCGTGCTCATCCGCGGCGAAGGCAAAGGCTTCTGCGCCGGCGGCGACGTCGAGGCCTGGGCACAGTTGAGCGCCGCCGACTTCCAGGTGCAATGGGTCCGCTATGGCCATCGCGTCTTCGACCGGCTGGCGCGTCTCCGCCAGCCGACCGTCGCCGTACTGTCCGGCCATGCGCTCGGCGGTGGGCTCGAACTGGCCGCCGCCTGCGATTTCCGCGTCGCCGAAACCCAGATCAAGCTCGGCTTCCCCGAAACCTCGATCGGCGTCGTGCCCGGCTGGTCCGGCACGCAGCGCGCCGTGCGCCGCTTCGGCGCGCAGACGGTGCGGCGCATGGCTGTAGGGGGCGAAGTTCTGCTGGCGGGCGAGGCGCTCGCGCTCGGCGTTGTCGACCGCGTCGTCGAAACCGGCAAGGCCTTCGAGGAAGCCAGGGCCTGGGCTGAAAAGATCGCCGAACGCGGTCCGCTGGCGACCGAAGCCGCCAAGCTGATGATCGGCATTGCCGAGGGCGAGGAGAATGCCGCGGCGGCCGAAGCGCTGGCCAGCGGCTTCATTGCGCTCACCGGCGACCTCAAGGCCGGCGTCGGCGCCTTCAAGGCCAAGCAGAAGCCGGCCTTTTCGAGATCCTAGAGAAAATACGATGAACGCACCGCTCAAGATTTCCATGCCGGCCGAAGCGTCCCAAGCGCCGAAAAACTACAAGCTTTTGATCGACGGCAAGCACGTCGACGCCCGCGATGGCCGCGCCATCGAGCGCAACAGCCCCGGCCACGGCTTCGCCGTGTCGCGCTACACTCAGGCCGGCGCCGCGGAAGTGGAAGCCGCAGTGCAGGCAGCGCACAGGGCCTTCGAGAACGGCCCATGGCCGCGCATGAAGGCCTCCGAGCGCGCCGCCGTGCTGCTCAAGGCGGCCGACCTGATCGAGACCCGGCTGGAAGAGATCGCCCGGCTCGACGCGCTGGAATCCGGCAAGCCGATCGCCCAGGCGCGCGGCGAGATCGGCGGCGCCGTCGACATCTGGCGCTATGCCGCCTCGCTTGCCCGCACGCTCCACGGCGAGAGCTACGCCAATCTCGGGGACACCATGCTGGGCGTGGTGCTGCGCGAGCCGATCGGCGTCGTTTCGATCATCACGCCGTGGAATTTCCCGTTCCTGATCGTCAGCCAGAAACTGCCCTTCGCGCTCGCTGCCGGCTGCACGGCAGTGGTGAAGCCGAGCGAAATGACGTCGGCCTCGACCTTCGTGCTCGGCGACATCCTGCTCGAGGCCGGCCTGCCGGCCGGCGTCGTCAACATCCTCGCCGGCTTCGGCGCCGATGTCGGCGCGCCGATGGTCAGCCATCCGCTGGTCGAGATGGTGTCCTTCACCGGCTCGACTCGCGTCGGCAAGATGACCATGGCCGCCGCCTCGAATTCCTTGAAGAAGGTTTCGATGGAGCTTGGCGGCAAGAACGGCCAGATCGTCTTCCCCGATGCCGACCTCGAAGCGGCGGCGGACGCGGCGGTGTTCGGCGGCTTCTTCAACGCCGGCGAATGCTGCAATGCCGGCAGCCGGCTGATCGTGCATGAAGCGATCGCCGACGACTTCCTCGGCGCGGTGAAGGCGCTGGCGGAAAAGGTCAGAGTTGGCGACCCGCTCGACGACCGCACCAAGGTCGGCGCCATGATCTCTGCCGACCACATGACAAAAGTAGCCGGCTATGTGACGGCGGCGAAAACCGATGGCGGCAGCGTCTACAGCGGCGGCGGACAGCTCGCCTCCAATGCCGGCCAGTATCTCGACCCGACCATCGTCCGCAACGTCACCGAGGATATGGCCATCGCCCGCGAGGAAGTGTTCGGGCCGGTGCTGTCCGTGCTCACTTTTGAAACGATTGAAAAGGCATTGCACATCGCCAACAACACGCCCTATGGTTTGTCTGCGGGTGTGTGGAGCGCCAGCATCGACACATGCATGTCGGTGGCGCGCGGAGTGCGTTCGGGGACGGTTTGGGTGAACACGTTCATGGAAGGTTATCCCGAACTGCCCTTCGGCGGCTACAAGCAGTCCGGTCTCGGACGCGAACTCGGCAAACGCGCCGTTGAGGACTATACCGAGGAAAAGACCATTCAGTTTCATCGCGGCCAGCGCACCGGGTGGTGGGTCGGCTGAGTTGGGAGACCCCGGCGGCCATCCGCCGGTCATATGAATGCAACAAGGGAGGAAGTGTAATGTTGCGCAAACTGCTTATCGGAACGGCTCTCGCGACGAGCTTTGCGTTCTCGGCGCATGCCGCGGACGTCAAGGAAGTGCAGATGCTGCATTGGTGGACGTCGGGCGGTGAAGCGGCCGCTCTGAACGTGCTGAAGCAGGATCTGGCCAAGGAAGGCTATGCCTGGAAGGACGTACCGGTAGCCGGCGGCGGCGGCGACGCCGCCATGACCGCGTTGAAGGCGATGGTTGCGGCAGGCAACTATCCGACCGCCTCGCAGATGCTGGGTTACACCGTGCTCGACTACGCCGCCGCCGGCGTGATGGGCGACTTGACCGAGACCGCCAAGAAGGAAGGCTGGGACAAGTCGGTTCCGGCCGCCCTGCAGAAGTTCTCCGTCTATGACGGCAAGTGGGTCGCGGCTCCGGTCAACGTCCACTCCGTCAACTGGCTGTGGATCAACAAGGCGGTGATGGACAAGATCGGCGGCACCGAGCCGAAGACCTTCGACGACTTCATCGCGCTGCTCGACAAGGCGAAGGCGGCCGGCGTCATCCCGCTCGCGCTCGGCGGCCAGAACTGGCAGGAAGCCACCATGTTCGACTCCGTTGTGATGTCGACCGGCGGACCGGAGTTCTACAAGAAAGCGATGAACGACCTCGATGACGAGTCGCTCAAGTCTGACACGATGAAGAAGTCGTTCGACAACCTCGCCAAGCTCATCAAATATGTCGACCCGAACTTCTCGGGCCGCGACTGGAACCTTGCCACCGCCATGGTCATCAAGGGTGATGCGCTGGTTCAGGTCATGGGCGACTGGGCCAAGGGCGAGTTCCATGCCGCCAACAAGACCCCGGGCACCGATTTCCTGTGCTACCGCTTCCCGGGCACTGACGGCACCGTGATCTACAACTCCGATATGTTTGGCATGTTCAATGTCCCGGACGACCGTAAGGCCGCCCAGGTGGCTTTGGCCACCGCCACTCTGTCGAAGAGCTTCCAGTCGGCCTTCAACGTCGTGAAGGGTTCGGTCCCGGCCCGCACCGACGTGCCTGACACCGACTTCGACGCTTGCGGCAAGAAGGGCATCGCCGACCTGAAGAAAGCCAACGACGGCGGCACGCTGTTCGGCTCGCTGGCCCAGGGCTATGGCGCGCCTCCGGCGGTTGCCAACGCCTACAAGGACGTCATCTCGAAGTTCGTCCACGGTCAGATCAAGACCTCGGACGAGGCCGTGACCGAGCTGGTCAAGGCAATCGACGACGCCAAGTAAGCCGTTTTGCCGTAAACTCGAGTCTCCCCCGCGTTGGCGGGGGAGGTCTCCTGTCGAGACGATATCCGGGACTGTTGCCTGGCGTGCCCGCGCGCCAAGCCGATTCCCGCTAACCGGTACTGGATGAGCCGATGAGCACAGTTGCCGAAACCACCATATCGCTGACGCCGGAGCATAACGGCCGTCCGAGCACCACGGTGCGCTCGCGGTTGCAGGATCTGCTGCCGAAGATCGTTCTGGCGCCGAGCTTCGCGGCGACGATCGTCTTCGTCTATGGCTTCATCCTGTGGACGATCTATCTGTCGTTCACCAACTCCAAGACCTTCCCGTCCTATGACATCACAGGCGCCCGCGCCTATCAGCGGCTGTGGCGCTGGACCTTCGAGAGCGACCCGCCGTCGAGCTGGTACACCTCGATCACCAACATGGGCATTTTCGGCTTCCTCTACATCCTGATCTGCCTGGCGCTCGGCCTGTTCCTGGCCATCCTGCTCGACCAGAAGATCCGTGGCGAAGGCATGTTGAGGCCGATCTACCTCTACCCGATGGCGCTCTCGTTCATCGTCACCGGCGTTGCCTGGAAGTGGTTCCTCGACCCCGGCCTCGGCCTCGAGCAGACGCTGCATCAATGGGGCTGGACGAGCTTCCATTTCGACTGGATCAAGAACAAGGATTTCGTCATCTACACGGTGGTCATCGCCGGCGTCTGGCAGGCTTCCGGCTTCATCATGGCGATGTTCCTGGCCGGCCTGCGCGGCATCGACGGCGAGATCATGAAGGCGGCGCAGATCGACGGCGCCTCCACCTTCCAGCTCTACCGCCGCATCGTCATTCCGCTGCTCAGGCCCGTGTTTCTCTCGGCCTTCATCGTGCTCGCCCATCTCGCCATCAAGTCGTATGACCTGGTCGTGGCGCTGACCAGCGGTGGTCCCGGCGGCTCGGCCTGGCTGCCGTCCAACTTCATGTATGAGTTCACCTTCAAGCGCAACGAGATGGCGGTCGGCTCGGCGAGCGCGGTGATCATGCTGATGACGCTGACCGCGATCATCGTGCCTTACCTCTATTCCGAGCTCAGGGAGAAGCCGCGATGAGCACTGTTGCCTCACCTGCCCGCCAGGCCTCGAGCGGCGTCAGCGCCAGGACGATCAACCGCATCGTCATTTACGGACTGCTGGCGCTGTTTGCTCTGTTCTATCTGATGCCGCTCTTCGTCATGCTGGTCACCTCGTTCAAGACCATGGACGAGATCCAGAACGGCAACATGCTGGCGCTGCCACAATCGCCCACCATCGAGCCATGGTTCAAGGCCTGGGGCGAGGCCTGCGTCGGTCTGACTTGTGCGGGGATCAAGGGCTATTTCTGGAACTCCATCAAGATGGTGGTGCCGGCGGTGCTGATCTCGACGTTGCTCGGCGCGCTCAACGGCTATGTCCTGACCAAATGGCGTTTCCGCGGCCATACGCTGGTCTTCGCGATGATGCTGTTCGCCTGCTTCATCCCGTTCCAGTCGGTGCTCTTGCCGATGGCGACAATCCTCGGCAGCATCGGCCGCTTCGGCGCCAGCCTGCGGAACGCGACCGGCTTCAACTTCGGCCTCGGCAATTCGACGGTCAACCTCGTTTTCGTCCACGTGGTCTACGGCCTGGGCTTCACCACGCTGTTCTTCCGCAACTACTACGAGGCCTTCCCGACCGAACTGATCAAGGCGGCGCAGGTCGACGGCGCGTCCTTCTTCCAGATTTTCCGCCGCATCATGCTCCCGAACTCGATGCCGATCTTCGTCGTCACCGTCATCTACCAGTTCACCAACATCTGGAACGACTTCCTGTTCGCTTCTGCCTATGCCGGCACCGGCGACGTGATGCCGATGACGGTGGCGCTGAACAATGTCGTCAACACCTCGACCGGCGTCGTTGAATACAACGTCAACATGGCGGCTGCGATGATCGCCGCGCTCCCCACCCTTCTCGTCTACGTCGTCGCCGGCCGCTATTTCGTGCGCGGGCTGATGGCTGGCGCGGTCAAGGGCTGACCCTATTTTCTGAAGGAACGACCATGGCTTTTCTGGAAATTGATGGGCTGAAGAAGCGCTTCGGGAATGTCGAGATCCTGAAGGGCATCAATGTCGAGCTCGAAAAGGGCGGCTTCCTCGTGCTGGTCGGTCCGTCCGGCTGCGGCAAGTCCACGCTGCTCAATACCATCGCCGGGCTGGAGAACATCACCGAGGGTGAGATCCGCGTCGAAGGCCGGGCGATCAACGATCTGCATCCCTCGAAGCGCGACATCGCCATGGTCTTCCAGAGCTACGCGCTCTATCCGAACATGACGGTCGCCGGAAACATCGCCTTCGGCATGGAGATGCGCGGCGTGCCGGCGGCGGAGCGGCAGGCTGCCATCGACAAGGTGGCGAAGATCCTGCAGATCGGTCACCTGCTCAACCGCAAGCCCAGCCAGCTTTCCGGTGGCCAGCGCCAGCGCGTCGCCATGGGCCGCGCGCTGGTGCGCGATCCGAAACTCTTCCTGTTCGACGAGCCGCTCTCCAACCTCGACGCTAAACTGCGCGTCGACATGCGCGTCGAAATCAAACGCCTGCATCAGAGCACAGGCACGACGATCGTCTATGTCACGCACGACCAGATCGAGGCGATGACGCTGGCGACCAAGATCGCCGTGATGCGCGACGGCGAGGTGCAGCAGTTCGGCACGCCGGCCGAAGTCTACAACAACCCCACCAACGTGTTCGTCGCCGACTTCATGGGCTCGCCGGCGATGAACCTGATCCCCGCCAAGATCGGCGCCAATGGCAGCGGGCTCGCCGTTGTGCTCGACCGCGAGGCGCGCCAGCCGATCACGCTGTCGCTGCCCGGAGCGCCGGCCGGCCTTGCAGCGTTCAAGGATAAGCCGGTCATCTTCGGCGTCCGCCCGGAAGCGCTGACCGATCCCGAAGGCGCCGAGCGCAACGGATCCGAGATCGCCACCGCCGACTGCCACATCGAGGTGGTCGAGCCGGCGGGATCGGATACGTTCGCCGTCACCAATCTCGGCGGCAAGGGGGTGGTGGCGCGGCTGCGCGCCGATGCCAGGATCCAGCCCGGCACCAGCACGCCGCTGGCCTTCAACCTCAGCAAGGCGGTGTTCTTCGATCCGGCGACCGAGAAGCGCATCCTCTGATGCATGTCGCCGAAAAGTGGCTCCGGTTTTGGGGCAACGACATGCATCGAAACAAAGACCCTTAGGCTATGGCAAATCCGGATATCGTCATCATCGGCTCCGGCATCGGCGGCGCCACGATCGCCTCCGGCTTGGCCGGCAGCGGCGCCTCGATCCTGATTTTGGAGCGAGGCGACCATCTCCCTGCGACGCCGCATGCGCGCTCGACGCGATCCATCTTCGTCGAGGAGCATTACCGGCCGAAGGAGATGTGGCGCGAGGCCGGCGGCCCGGCCTTCAACCCCGGCAACTATTATTACGTCGGTGGGAATTCGAAATTCTTCGGCGCGGTGCTGATCCGCTATCGCGAGGAGGATTTCTCCGCCATGGAGCATTTCGGCGGCGTCTCTCCCGCCTGGCCGTTTTCCTATGATGAGTTCGAACCCTGGTACTCGAAGGCCGAGCAGCTTTTTCGCGTGCGCGGCTCGCTCGGCGAGGACCCGACCGAGCCGTTCCACTCGATCCCCTACGCTTTCGAGCCGGTGCCAGACGAGCCTTCGATCGCGCGCGCCCGCGCCGAACTGAAGAGCCTTGGCCTGCATCCGGCATCGCTGCCGCTCGGCGTCGATATCGAAGCCTGGCTGAAGGAGGGCAAGACGGGCTGGGATGCTTTCCCGAACACCGGCCAGGGCAAGATCGATGCCCAGACCGGACCGCTGGCAGCAGCGCTCAGTGATGCGAACATCAAGCTCGAAACCGGCGCCCATGTCGACTGGCTCGAAGCCTCACCGGACGGCAAATCGATCGCCGCCATCCAGTACACGCAGGGCGGTGCGCAGAAGAAACTCTCGCCGAAGCTCGTCATCCTCTCGGCAGGGGCGGTTAATTCCGCCGTCATCCTGCTGCGCTCGCCTTCCGCCAGCAACGGTAAGGCAGGCGGCAAGGGCCTCGCCAACAGCTCCGATCAGGTCGGCCGCAATTTCATGAACCACAATTCGAGCGCGATGCTCGCGATCGATCCGCGCTGCCGCAACGATGCCGTCTACCAGAAGACGCTGATGCTCAACGACTATTATCTGTCGGACGGCAAGGGCGGCAAGCCGCTGGGCAATGTCCAGTTGCTCGGCAAGATCGACGGCAACATGCTGAAGGCCAATGTGAAGCTGGCGCCGAAATTCGCGCTCGATTTCATGGCCGGCCATGCCGTCGACTGGTACCTGATGTGCGAGGACCTGCCCGATCCCGAAAGCCGCATCATGGTCGACGGCAAGGAGATCGTCATGCAGTGGCGGCGTTCCAACATGCAGTCGCTCGAGGGCCTGACCAAGGTGATGCGCGAGAATTTCCGCGCCTGCGGCTATCCGATCGTGCTGTCGCGGCCCTTCGACAAGCGCACGCCCTCGCATCAGTGCGGCACCGTGCGCATGGGCAACGATCCGGCGGCAGCACCGCTCGATCCGTTCTGTCGCGCCTACGACCACCGCAATCTGTTCGTCGTCGACGCCGGCTTCCTGCCGACTTCGGCCGCGGTCAACCCGGCGCTGTCGATCGCCGCCCAGGCGCTGCGCGTCGCCGACCACATCCGCAGGAGCGAGCTTTGATCCGTCGGCGCCGCCCCTCACCCTTACCCTCTCCCCGTGAAGAACGGGGAGAGGGAGGCGCCGGCGTTGCGGCCATTCCCCTTCTCCCCGTCACTATACGGGGAGAAGGTGCCAGCAGGCGGATGAGGGGCGGCGCCGACATTGGAAAGGATATGTTCAAATGACCCGCCCGGCGGCTATCGTCACCGGCGGCGCGCGCGGCATCGGGCTTGCCTGCGCCGAGGCGCTGGCCGATGCCGGCTTCGAGATCCTCGTCGCCGACCTTGCCGAGAAGCCGGCTGACGGACTTGCCAAGAACATTGCAGCACGCGGCGCGAAGTTCGCCTACGTCCGTTGCGACATCGCCGACCTCGCCGGCCATGCCGCTCTCGTCGGGGCCGCGATGGACGCCTTCGGGCGCATCGATTGCCTGGTCAACAATGCCGGCGTCGGCGCCGTCGTGCGCGGCGACCTTCTGGACCTGAAGCCGGAGAACTTCGACCGTGCGCTTGCCATCAACTTGCGCGGCACGGTTTTCCTCAGCCAGGCCGTTGCCAAAGCGATGCTTGCGGCGCCAGCCAGCTCGGCGAGATCGATCATCACCATCACCTCGGTCAGCGCCACGATGGCCTCGCCGGAGCGCGCCGATTACTGCATCTCCAAAGCCGGCCTTTCGATGTGGGTGAAGAACCTGGCGCTGCGGCTCGCGGCGGAAAACATCGGCGTGTTCGAGGTGCGGCCCGGCATCATCCGCACCGACATGACGTCAGGCGTATCCGCCAAATACGACGCGCTCATCGATGGCGGTCTGGTGCCGGCAAAGCGCTGGGGCGAGGCCGCCGATATCGGCGCGGTGGTGGCCGCTTTGGCCTCCGGCAAGTTCGGCTTTTCGACCGGATCGGTAATCGATGTCGACGGCGCGCTTTCCGTGCCTCGTCTGTGAATGAGTGGAACCATGGCTGACTACATCATCGTTGGCGCCGGTCCGGCCGGCTGCGTCCTGGCCAACCGGCTGAGCGAGGATCCAGGGAATTCCGTCCTTTTGCTGGAAGCCGGCGGCAAGGACTGGCATCCGCTGATCCACATGCCGGCGGGCTTCGCCAAGATGACCAAGGGCATCGCTTCCTGGGGCTGGTCGACCGTGCCGCAGAAGAACATGAAGGACCGCGTCTTCTGGTACACGCAGGCCAAGGTCGTCGGCGGCGGCTCGTCGATCAACGCCCAGATCTACACGCGCGGCAATGCCCGCGACTATGACGCCTGGGAGAAGGAAGAAGGCCTCGCCGGCTGGGGCTATCGCGACGTGCTGCCCTATTTCAAGCGCGCCGAAAACAACCAGCGCTTCGCCAACGACTATCATGGCGACCAAGGGCCGCTCGGCGTCTCCAACCCGATCTCGCCGCTCCCGATTTGCGAGGCCTATTTCCGCGCCGGGCAGGAGATGGGCATCCCCTTCAATCCGGATTTCAATGGCGCGAGCCAGGAAGGCATCGGCTACTACCAGCTCACCCAGAAGGATGCGCGCCGCTCGTCTGCATCCGTCGCCTACCTGAAGCCGATCCGTACGCGGAAAAATTTGACGGTCAGGACCGACGTGCTCGTCACCCGCGTCGTCGTCGAGAAGGGCCGCGCCGTCGGCGTCGAGATCGTCGACAAGCCGGGCGGGCAGAAGACCATCCTGCGCGCCGCGCGCGAGGTGATCATCTCCTCGGGATCCATCGGCTCGCCGAAGCTCCTGATGCAATCGGGCATCGGCCCGGCCGACCATCTGAAATCGGTCGGCGTGACACCTGTCCACGACCTTCCCGGCGTCGGCTCCAACATGCAGGACCATCTCGACCTGTTCGTGATCGCCGAATGCACCGGCGACCACACCTATGACAATTACGCCAAGCTGCACCGCACGCTATGGGCCGGCCTGCAATATCTCCTGCTCAAGAAGGGGCCTGTCGCCTCCAGCCTGTTCGAGACCGGCGGCTTCTGGTACGCCGACCCGACGTCCGCCTCGCCCGATATCCAGTTCCATCTCGGCCTCGGCTCCGGCATCGAGGCCGGTGTCGAGAAGCTGAACAACCCGGGCGTGACGCTCAACTCCGCCTTCCTGCGCCCGCGCTCGCGCGGCACGGTGCGGCTGAAAAGCGCCGACCCTGCCGACCATCCGCTGATCGATCCGAACTATTGGTCCGATCCCTACGATCGCGACATGTCGATCAAGGGCCTGCGGCTGGCGCGAGAGATCATGCGGCAGAAGGCGCTCCAGCCCTATGTGCTGCGCGAGGTGCTGCCCGGCCCTGCCCTGCAAAGCGACGCCGACCTCTTCGACTATGCCTGCCGCACCTCCAAGACCGACCACCATCCGGTCGGCACCTGCCGCATGGGCCATGACGAGATGAGCGTAGTGACGCCTGACCTCAGGCTGCGCGGCATCGAAGGCCTGCGCGTCTGCGATGCCTCCGTGATGCCGCGCGTCCCCTCCTCCAACACCAACGCGCCGACGATCATGGTCGGCGAAAAGGGCGCCGATCTGATCCTCGGCCGCGAGCCGCTGCCGCCGGCCGTGTTCAAGGGCAACAAGGCGGCTTGAGGGAAGAACGATGATCCGGCACTGCGTCTTCGTCCGCTTCCGCGACGATGTCTCCTCCTCCGAGCGCGCGGCGATCCACGCCGATCTGGAGGCGCTGCGCTCATTGATCGACGGCATGGGCAAGGTCCATTTCAGCGCCAATGTCAGCCCCGAGCCTTTTGCGCGCGGCTTCACCCATGGCTTCACCGTCGACTTCCGCGATGCCGCTGCCCGCGACGCCTATCTGGTGCACGAAGCGCATCAGCGCGCCGGCGCCCGGCTGGTTGCCGCGCTCGAGGGCGGCACCGACGGGCTGATGGTGTTCGATTTGGAAATTCCCGGCTGAAGGGGGACGGCACGTTGCGGATTCATCCCAACCGCAGCGCGACGACGCCCGCGACGATGCCGAGCGCGGCGGCCCCGCGCCAAGGCGTCATCTTCTCGCCCAGTGCGAAGACCGAGATCAGCATGGCAAACAGGATCGATGTCTCGCGCAATGACGCGACCGAGGCGATCGGCGCTTTGGTCATCGCCCACATGACGATCCAGTAAGCGGCGCCGCTGAGCACGCCGGTGAAGAGGCCGGCCTTCCAGTCGCGCGCCAGCACGGGAAGCGATTGCGGCCCGCGAAAGGCGACGCACAGCACCAGCGCCCACGCCGCATCGCAGACGAACAGCCAGGCGGCATAGTTCGTCGCGGTCGCCGCCAACCGCGCGCCGCTGCCGTCGGAAAGCGTATAGCTGGCGATGAAGATCGAGGTGCCGAGCGCGAAGCTGACCGCGCGAAGGTTGAACCGCTCCAGATGTACGCCGCCGCGAAACGACATCACCAGCGTGCCCGCCGACAACAGGAGAATGCCGAGTATGGCGAGTGGCGCAGGCACCTCCCCTACCACGATGATGCCGCCAAGCGCGGCAAGCAGAGGCGCGGTGCCGCGCGCCAGCGGATAGGTCTGGGCGAAATCGCCGGCCTTGTAGGCGCCGATCAGGAATGTCCGGTAGCCCATGTGGAAGAAGACCGAGGCGAGAATGAAAGGCCAGACCTCGGCCTTCGGCACCTCGACGAAGGGCAGTGCCACGAGAGCGGCGGCACCCATGCCGAGCGTCATCAGCGTGATCGACAGGAAGCGGTCGAGATGCACCTTGACCAGCGCGTTCCAGATCGCATGCATGGCAGCCGCCGAGAGCACCGCGAGGAAGACGAACAGCGTCACGTCCGTCTCACCCGCCCGCAAAGCCCGAGGCGATGCCCGGCGTTTCCAGATCGATATCGACCCTGAGCGGAAAATGGTCGGAAGCCACCTCGCCGATGTCGGCGCTGACCGAACGCACGCGCCCAGCCAACATACCGCCGACGAAGCAATGATCGAGGCGACGCTTCGCCAGGCTGCCGTCGATGATCTTTTCGTGCGTGTGGAAGTCCGGCACGCGCTCGCTGGCGACGGCGGCCGCATCGACGAAACCGTCGATATAGGCGGCGCCGCGATGGTAGGGCGTGCTGCCGACGATGCGCCGGTATTCGGCGCTGCCCGGCTCCATATTGAAATCGCCGAGCCAGATCGCCGCCAGCGGGCTTTCCGGCTCCGGCTGGCCGTCACTCCAGTTGCGCTGCGGCTCGTCGTCGGCGCCGCTCCACGGGCCTCCGTCGGCTGGCGCGCGACAGTGCTCGGCAAGCAGGTAGTCGATCTGTTCCAGCCGCTCCTCAACCGCGATATGGGCAAGATGCAGCGAGAATATCCGCACCGGTCCCGCCGGCGTGCGGATCATGCATTCGAGCGCGGCGTTGCGGGTATTGAGCGGCCTGAGCGCGCGGCGCAGCGGCAGCGCGTGCAGCCGCGACCAGACGATCGGCAGCTTCGACAGCACCATCGTGCCGAACTGCCGCCGGCGGTTCACGATACGGCCGTCGCGTTTTTCGCTGGCATCCATGTCGAAGGCCGGACCGTAAACCCAGTGATAGTCCGGCAGCAGCCTGGACAGGATTTCCGGCTGGTCGTCGCCATTGCTGCGCTGCCAGTGCCGCTCGACTTCTTGCAGGGCGATGATGCCGGCGCCGTCGACGATGCGCGCGGCGCGCGCCAGATCGTAGCGGCCGTCGCTGCCGAACCCGTACTGGATGTTGTAGCTGATCAGCTTCATTGATTAACCGGCTGACTATATGGCGATGGCAGTAGCGCCTTGGGCACAGCGTTGCAATGGACCGCGGCGCCACGCGGAATAGTCCAGCTAGTGACCGCCGGGCCGAGCCTAGGTCGTAAGCGGTTGAAACCGGCCGGCCGGCGACGCCGCCAGTTCCGACCAGTCGATTTCTTCCTCGAGGCGGTGATAGGCCTCGTCGCCGATCGTTCCGTTGCGGCGCAGTTCCTCCAGCGTGTCGCGTTGCCGTTTGATGGCATAAAGGCGCAGCCGGTCGTATTCGGTCGCAGCCTGCGCATCCTCAGGATTCTCGGCGACCAGGCGCTGGGCTTCGTATTGCTCGCGCACGACGGCCGCCGCGGCGGATGTCTTGCGGCTCAGCACATCGAGCGCGGCCTGCATGATGGCGACGCGCGCCTGCGCCACTTCACGGTCTATCGTCGTATCCCGCTCGAAATTCAGCCGGCGCAGCAGAGGCTTCAAGCTCATCCCTTGCAGCACCAGCGTGCCGAGAACGACCGCAAAGGCGGCGAGCACGATCGGGTCGCGACCAGGAAAGCCTGCCGGCAAGGCGAAGGCCGCCACCAGCGTCACCAGCCCGCGCATGCCGCACCAGCCGACGAGCACGGCGCCGCGGAACGTCGGCGCATCCCGCCTTTTGTCTTCGCTGTCGAAGCGGGCGAACCATCGCATGACCGCGACGTAACCCAGCACCCAGACGAGGCGTGCCGCGACGACGACGGCCAGCACCGTTGCGGCGAACAGAAATGCATCGCCTTGCCCTTCGCCGGAGAGCCGGCCGACGATCGACCGTGCCTGCAGGCCCATCAGCACGAAAGCCAGCACGTTGAGCACGAACACCGCCGACTCCCAGACCGAATAGGTGCTGACGCGGCGCCTCGCCGACATGTGGCGCGGTGCGGTGCGCGCGATGGTGATGGCGTAGACGACGATGGTGATGATGGCCGAAAGACCGATCTTGTCGGCGATGATCCAGACGGCGAAGGTGCCGGCGAACTGCACCACCGTGCTGCTCGCCGCATCCTCTATCCGCGTGAGCGCGATGAGCGAGATGCGGCCGAACAGATAGCCTGCGGCGACACTGCCGACCGTCGACAGCAGGATGACCGGGACTGCGTCTTTCAGCATGACAGCGCCGATCGTCGCCGAAACCGATATCCGGTAGATCAACAGCGCGGTGGCGTCGTTGAGCAGGCTCTCGCCTTGCAGGATGGCGGTGATGCGGTGCGGCACCTTGAACTGCCCGAGCACGGCGCTCGCCGCCACCGCGTCCGGCGGGGCGACGATGGCGCCGAGCGCGATTGCCGCCGCGATCGGCAGGCCGGCCATCTTCCAGCCGACGACGGCGACCGCCACGGTGGTGAAGACGACTGCGCCGAGCGCCAGGAGCGCCAGCGACAGGCGGTAGCGCTTCAGGTCGCGCAGCGAGGTGTCGTAGGCGGCATCGAGAAGCACCGGCGCAATGAACAGCGCCAGCGCAAGTTCCGGATCGATCTCAATGGTCGGTGCGCCGGGCAGGAAGGCAAGCCCCGCCCCTGCCAAAGCCAGCAGGGACGGATAGGGAACCTCCATCCACCGCGAAACCGCCGTCAGCGCGACGGCGATGAGAAGCAGGATAAGGGTGAGCTCGAACAGCGCCATGGCTCATCGTAACGGCGAAGCGCGAAAGTTGGCAGTACCCTCGAGTCAAGATGCTGTTGATTGTCCAGCGCGTCGATATCGCCTGGCCACTATGGACATCGCACCGGCTTGAAGAGCTTCAGTCCAGTTGGCTCAGGCTGTATAGCCTAGTGCAGCACCAGCATGTCGCCCGACGAGAAGGAGATATCCGCCTTCTCGCCGACGACGGGCGGCGGCGTCGCGGAGTTGTTGAAGGTGTCGAGCGACACCGTGTTGCCGCCGATGCCGACGCGCACGCGGATGACCGAGCCGAGGAAATGCACTTCGGCGATCTCGCCCGAAAGGCTGGTGTCGTGGCCCGGCTGGCGTCCGAGTGAAATCGCTTCCGGCCGCAACGCCAGCGACAGCGTGTCGCCGGACTTCGAGCCGTTGAGCTTGCCCTTCAGCGAGACTTCCTGCGCGTTGACCTGCACTTTGCCCGAGGCGGCGTCGGTGACCTTGCCTTCCAGCACGTTGAGCGTGCCGACGAAATTGGCGACGAACTTCGTCGCCGGCCGATTGTAGATCTCGAATGGCGTGCCGACCTGTTCGGCCTTGCCGCCATACATGACGGCGATGCGGTCGGAGATCGACAGCGCCTCTTCCTGGTCGTGCGTGACGAAGATGGTGGTGATGCCGAGCTTCTTCTGGATCGAACGGATTTCCTCGCGCAGCGACACGCGCACCTTGGCGTCGAGCGCCGACAGCGGCTCGTCGAGCAGCAAAAGCTTCGGCTTCGGCGCGATCGCGCGAGCCAGCGCGATACGCTGCTGCTGGCCGCCGGAGAGCTGGTAGGGATAGCGATCGGCCATCTGCGGAAGCTTGATGATGTCGAGCATCTCCGCAACGCGGGCGTCGATCGCCGCCTTCGGCATGCCGGCCACTTTCAGCCCGAAGCCGATGTTCTGCGCCACGGTCAGGTTGGGGAACAGCGCGTAGGCCTGAAACACCATGCCGACATTGCGCTGGTTCGGCTTCAGCCTGGTGATGTCCTTGCCGCCAGCCACGATCTTGCCGGCGCTCGGCTCCTCGAAGCCTGCCACCATGCGCAGCACCGTCGTCTTGCCGCATCCGGACGGCCCGAGGAAGGAGACGAATTCACCCGGCTCGACGTCGAGGTTGAAATCCTCGACCACCGTTGTGGCGCCGAAGGACTTTCGCACATGCTGGATGGAGAGGAACGGCTCGGCCATGGCTTTGACTTTCAGTTCGGTCGATTTGCCGATTTCGGCGCGAAGCGAGACAGGATCTGGATCAGCGACATGCAGCCCCAGGTAATGGCGAAGGCGATAATGGCAAGCGCCGCGGGCTCGTAGGCGCGGTTGGCGCCGATGTTCTGCAGGTACGGTCCGAAGGCCGGACGGTTGAGCAGGCTGGCCATGGTGAACTCGCCGATGACGATGGCGAAGGTCAAGAATGCGCCAGACAATACCGCGATCAGCACATTTGGGAGGATTACCCGACTGATGATCGTGCCCCAACCGGCACCGAGGATCTGCGCAGCCTCTGTCAGCGTTCTGACGTCTATGGTGCGCAACCCGGTGTCGACGGCGCGGTACATGTAGGGCAGCGCCAGGGTCGCATAGCCGATGACCAGCAGGGCATTGGTGGCCGCGTCGTTCCCCAGGAACGGCAGCCACGAGTTCGAGCCGTACATCCTGATATAGCCGAAGACGATGACGATGGCCGGGATGACCAGAGGCAGCAGCGTGATGAACTCGACGATCGGCCTGAGTTGCGGCAGCCTGAGCCGGATCCAGTAAGCGGCTGGCACCACCACCAGCACGCCGAGAATAATGGTGAAGATGGCGGCCACCACCGAATACATGAAGGTCGCCTGGAAGCGCGCATCGCCCAGCACGATCTGGTAGGCGTCGAACGAATAGGCGCCGCGACGCATGCGCATGGAGAATTCCACCGTCGCTATCAGCGGGATGAAGAAATAGGCCGCGCCAAGAATGAAAACGACCCAGGCCCAGAAGCGTCCGGTCTTCATTTCAGCCACCTCTCCGACCGTGTCCGGAACCAGATGTAGAAGACATTGGCGAGGCCGGTGATGACGATCATGCCGAAGGCGATCGCATAGCCGAGATGCGCATTGTGCAGCACGTCGCCACGGATCTGCGCATAGAGCAGGATCGGCACGATGTTGAGCGACGAACCGGTCAGCGCATAAGCCGTAGCTATGGCGCCGAAGGCATTGGCGAAGAGCAGGATGACGGTGCCGAGGAAGCTCGGCCAGATCACCGGGATGACCACTATGCGCCAGTACTGGGCCGTGGTCGCGCCGAGCGTCGCGGCGGCCTCCCCCCATTCCCTCTTCAGCCCGTCGATCGCCGGCACGATGATCACCACCATCAGCGGAATCTGGAAATAGACATAGGTCAGCGTCAGGCCCCAGAAGGACAGGATGTTGAAGCCGTGCGCATAGATGTTGAGACCTAAAAGCGTGTTCAGCAGCACAGTCGCAAGGCCGAGCCGGCCAAGGGTGGCGAGGAAGGCGAAGGCCAGCGGAATACCGGCGAAATTGGAAGCGACGCCGGAAAACGTGAGCGTCGCCGAACGTATCCAGTCCGGCAGGCCGCCGCGCACGATGGCGATGGCTATTGCCAAGCCGGCAAAAGCTCCGATCAGCGCCGAAGCCAGGCTGACCTTGATAGAGATCCAGTAGGCGGCAACGATGTTTGGCTCCGACAGGGCGACGAGATTTTCCAGCGTGAACTCACCCGCCTCGTTCTGGAAAGCGCCCAGCATCAGGTAGAGCGTGGGCAGGATCAGGAACATGACGGCGAAGATGAAGAAGGGCGCGACGCCGATCCATTGCGTCGGCAGCCGCAACGCGCGCGCCTCGCTGGGTGGCGCGGTCTTCCCTGCAATGGCTTGGTTTGAAAGCGAGAGATCGGTCATGCGCCGGCTACCGTCTTCGAGAGGCTCCGGGCGGCCTCGAAGCCGCCCGGACATTTCTGCAACTTACTTGACGTTGGCGCCGACAACGGCGTCCCAGTTCTTGGTGATCGCTTCCTTCGCCTTGCCCTGCTCGTCGAGCGTCGGGAACACCGCCGCGGCGTAGGAATCGGCCGGCGGCATCTTCGCCATCACGTCGGCCGGCAGCTTGCCGTTCTTGGAGAGGTCGTTGAAGCGGATCGGGTGGCAATAGCCCTTCAGCCAACCAATCTGGCCTTCGTCGGAATAGAGATATTCCAGCCAGAGCTTGGCAGCATTCGGATGCGGCGCATAGGCGCTGATCGCTTGCACATAGACGCCAGCGACGACACCGGTCTTCGGCACGACGACGTCGACCGGCGGATTGCCCTTAAGCGTGTCGCGGCCGGAGAGCGCGTTGTAGTCCCAGGTGACCAGGATCGGAGTTTGGCCCTGGGCCAGCGTCGCGGCCTTGCCGATGACAGGCACGAAATTGCCGGCGGCATTGAGCTTCTTGAAGAAGTCGAGGCCGGCGGTGCCCGCGGCTTCGCCAGCGGCCGCACCCGTCGACAGGCCTGCGGCATAGACGCCCTGGATCGCTTGGTTCGAGGCACGTGGATCACCGGCAAGCGCCACGGTGTTGGCGTAGTCGGACTTCAGCAGGTCAGCCCAATCGGCCGGCGCTTCCTTGACCAGATCCTTGTTCACTTCGAAGGCAAGCACACCATAGTAGTCGCCGGTCCAGTAGCCTTCGGCATCCTTGGCGCTATCCGGAATGGAATCCCAGGTCGACACCTTGTAGGGCTGGATCAGGCCGTCCTTCTTGGCGGACGGGCCGAACGACAGGCCGACGTCGATCACGTCGGGCGCCTGCGGGCCCTTGTTGTCCTTGTTTGCCTTGATCGCCTCGACCTCGTCGCCCGAGCCGGCGTCAGGGTTGAGCTCGTTGATCTTGATATCCGGATACTTCGCTTTGAAGCTATCGATTACTGCGCCATAGCCGCACCAGTCATGCGGCAGCGCGATGACCGTGAGTTCGCCCTCCGCCTTCGCCGCCTTGGCGAGATCGTCCAGCGAATCCGCCGACGAAATCACCGTCGACGCAAACAGCGCCGCGGCCGAAAGGGAAAGCACCTTCCCCGTGAATTTGAACATGTGTTCTCTCCATTGAACTGACGCCATTGGACGCCTGCGTTGCGGTATCGTTTTCCTGTGACAGCCAGATGAAAGCTTTGTGAAACCGGCGCCCCGCAGTGTGAAAAAGTAAACTCTTTTTAACCGCTTGTAGCAATCGTCTCGCGATTCTTTTTCCGGCTAACTATTTTCGGCTTTTACCCTTCGCCCCTTGCCCTTCCTTTCCCTTGTTTTCGACTTCAATTTTCAGCCGGAATCTCTTCTTCAGACAGCACCGGCGATGGCGTTTTCGAGCAGCGTCAGCGCCGCCTTCTTGGTGAGCTTGACCGGATTGCCACTTGCGGTCGGATCGACCACCGCCATGTCGGCGATGAGCGCCTTGCGCTTCTTGTCCATGTCGAGGCCCTTGATCAGGCCGGGCAGCGCATGCGGCACCTTGAGCTCCTTGCGCAGCTTGATGACCGCCTTGGCGAAACCGTCGAAGCCGCCCTTGATGCCGCAATAGGCGGCGAGCCGGGCAATGCGATCCTCGATCGCCTCGCGGTTGAAGGCGAGCACATAAGGCATGAACACCGCATTGGTCATGCCGTGATGGGTGTCGTAGAGCGCGCCGATCGGATGCGACAGCGAGTGAATGGCCCCCAATCCCTTCTGGAAGGCGGCGGCCCCCATGGCGGCGGCGCTCATCATATGGGCGCGGGCCACCAGATCCTTGCCGTTGGCGAAGGCCTTGGGCAGGTTCTCGAACACCAGGCGGATGCCTTCCACGGCGATGCCGTCGGCCATCGGATGATAGCCCGGCGCGCAATAGGCTTCGAGGCAGTGGGCAAGCGCGTCCATGCCGGTGCCGGCAGTGATGAAGGGCGGCATGCCGACCGACAGCTCCGGATCGGCAATGACGATCGCCGGCAGAAGTTTTGGGTGGAAGATGACCTTCTTGGTATGGCTCGCCTCATTGGTGATGACCCCGGCGCGGCCTACCTCGGACCCGGTGCCTGCCGTCGTCGGCACCGCGATGATCGGCGCGATCGCATCCGAGTTGGCGCGCGTCCACCAGTCGCCGATGTCCTCGAAATCCCACACTGGGCGCGTCTGCCCCGCCTGGAAGGCGATCAGTTTGCCGAGATCGAGCGCCGAGCCGCCGCCGAAGGCGATGACGCCGTCATGCTTGCCCTTCTTGAACACCGCGATGCCGGCGGTGAGGTTGGACTCGACCGGGTTCGGCTTCACCTCGGAAAACACGCCATAGGGGATCTTGGCATCGTCGAGGATCTTCAGCGTAGAGGCGACAACCGGCAGCTTTGCGAGGGCCGGATCAGTGACGAAGAGTGGCCGCTTGATACCAGCCGCGGCCAGCACGTCCGGCAGTTCCTTGATGCGTCCGGCGCCGAAACGGACGGTGGTGGGGTAGTTCCATTTGGAGATGAGCTTGGACATCGCTTGTCTTTCGAAAAATCAGATGGCTTCACGCAGGTGGTAGGATTTCGGCCGAGTCAAATTGTCGTAGCCGATGGCCGAGAGCGCCGCGCCCTTGCCGGTGTCCTTGACGCCCGTCCAGACCAGCGCCGGGTCGAGATAGTCGCAGCGGTTCATGAACACGGTGCCGGTCTCGACGCGGTCGCCAATCGCCACCGCGCGCTCGGTATCGCGCGTCCAGATCGAGGCCGTCAGCCCGTAGGGACTGTCGTTCATCAGCGCGATCGCTTCCTCGTCGTCGCGCACCTTCATGATGCCGACGATCGGCCCAAAGCTTTCCTCGCGCATGACGCTCATCTGGTGGTCGACCGCCGTCAGCACTTCCGGCGCCAGATAGGGCGAGCCCGGCCTGTCGTTCTCGACCTTCATGTTGATATGCGCCCTGGCGCCCTTGCGCAGCGCCTCGGCCTTCTGCTCGCGGATCAGGTCGGCGAAACGCGCCTGCGCCATCGGCCCCATGGTCGTCGCCTGCTCCAGCGGATTGCCGACGACATAGTTCCTGGTCTCGGCGACAAAACCTTCGACGAATTCGTCATAGACCTTCTCATGCACATAGACGCGCTCGATGCCGCAGCAGCACTGGCCGGAATTGTAGAAGGCACCGTCGACCAGGTTGGCGACCGCATGATCCATCTTGGCGTCGGGCAGCACGTAGGCGGGGTCCTTGCCGCCGAGTTCGAGGCCAAGCGTCATGAAGGTTCCGGCCGCCGCCTTCTCGATGGCGCGGCCGCCGGCGACCGAGCCGGTGAAATTGATATGGTCGATCTTACCGGACCCCAGCAGCCCCTCGGTCTGGACGTGGTTCATGACCAGGTTCTGGAACAGTCCCTTTGGCAGACCCGCCTTGTCGAAGGCCTGCTGAAAACGCTCGCCGACCAGCAGCGTCTGCGCCGCATGCTTCAAGATAACCGCGCTGCCGGCCATCAGCGCCGGCACGATGGTGTTGACGGCAGTGAGGTAGGGATAATTCCACGGCGCGATCACTAGCACCACGCCGAGCGGCACCTTCTTCACATAGCGGCGAAAACCATCCTTGGGATTCGAGGCCATCACAGGTTTGAGTGCCTGCTCGGCGATCTCGACCATGTAGCTGGCGCGTTCCTTGACGCCGCCGAACTCGCCGCCGTAGCGCACCGGCCGCCCCATCTGCCAGGCGATCTCGGGCACGATCTCATCGGTCATGCCGACGAGGGCCTCCAGCATCGCCAGCATGTACTTGCCGCGCTCGACGATAGGCGTCTCGGCCCATTTCTCCTGCGCCGCCTTGGCGCGTTCGACGGCGGCATTGATCGCCTGGTCCGTCGCGACCGGCCGCTCGGCATAGATCGAGCCATCGATGGGGGATTTGAGTTTGACCGTTTCGGTCATTTCTTCCTCGCAGTTTTACAAAAATCGAAATCATGTGGCTTGGCGTTGCCCCTCATCCGCCTACCGGCACCTTCTCCCCGTGTGGTGACGGGGGAAGCTCCTGCGCCGACGACCCCTCTCCCCGTTCTTCAGGGGGGAGGGTAAGGGTGAGGGGCAGCGCCGACGCTATCCCCGCTCTCTAGTACCGCTCGAACCCGCGATGCAGCTCCCAATCCGTGATGCGGCGGTCGTATTCGAACTGCTCCCAGCGGGCGGTGTGCACATAGTGCTCGACCACATCCTCGCCGAAGGCCTGCTTCAGCATCGTGGAGTGCACCAGCGTCTCGGTGGCATCGCGCAGCGTCTTCGGGATTTCCGGCAGTTGCGACGCCTGATAGGCATCGCCGACGAACGGCTTCTGCAGCTCAAGCTTCTCGTCGATGCCGGCGAGGCCCGACGCGATCAGCGCAGCGAAGGCGAGATAGGGGTTGAGGTCGGCGCCGCCGATGCGGCACTCCATGCGGATGCCCTTGGTCCCCTCGCCGCAGAGCCGGAAGCCGGCGGTGCGGTTGTCCTCGCTCCACATGATCTTGGTCGGCGCGAAGGTGCCGGCCTGGAAGCGCTTGTAGGAGTTGATATAGGGCGCCAGGAACCAGGTGAACTCCTTGGCATATTTGAGCTGGCCGGCCGCCCATTGCTGGCCGAGGGCGGACAGCGTCCACTCTGCATTCTTGTCGAAGAACAACGGTGTCTTGCCGTCGGCGCTCCACAGCGAATTGTGGATGTGGCTGGAATTGCCGGCGAGCCCGTAATTGTATTTGGCCATGAAGGAGATGGCCTTGCCTTCGGAGTGGGCTATCTCCTTGGCGCCGTTCTTCAGGATGACATGGCGGTCGGCCATCTCGAGCGCCTCGGCATAGCGCACATTGATCTCTTCCTGGCCGGGACCCCACTCGCCCTTGGAATTCTCGATCGGGATGCCGGCGGCCTCCATCTCGTTGCGAAGCCGGCGCATCACGCCTTCTTCCTTGGTGGTGACGCCGATCTGGTAGTCGCCGATATAGGGCGAAGCGCTGTCTAAGCCCTGCCAGTGCTTCTTGCGGGCCGAATCGTAGGTCTCGCTGAACAGGTAGAATTCGAGTTCGGAGGCGAAGTAGCCGATATAGCCGCGCTCCTGCAGACGTTTGACCTGCTTCTTCAGGATGGCGCGCGGCGAGTGCGCAAGGTCCTCATGGTCGTGATGGTCGAGCACATCGCAGATGACCAGCGCCGTCTTTTCCAGCCAAGGGATACGCCGCAGCGTCGAAAGGTCGGGCTTCATGACGAAGTCGCCATAGCCCTTCGACCAGCTCGCTGCCTTGTATCCGGGCACCGGCTCCATATCGATGTCGCAGGCCAGCAGATAGTTGCAGCCATGCGTCTCGCCATGCGCGGAATCGACGAAATATTGGGCCAGGAAGCGCTTTCCCGCGAGCCGGCCCTGCATGTCGACGATGCAGGCAAGCACCGTGTCGATCTCGCCGTTCGAGACCGCTTGCTTCAACTGATCGAACGAGAAATTCCCGGCCATTCCTTTGGCACTCCAATGCTTGTCGATTGAAAGGGACAAACCATGGCCGGCGCAATGCCGGCCATGGCCATGATGACTTATGTCAGTTGCCGGTTTCGCCGACCGCCTGCTCCGCCACCTTGATCGCCGCCTGACGCTTGGCGATCTCGTCGCCGATCGGCGGGCCCTGGAAGCGGCGGTTCTCGAAGCCGAACCAAAGCACGGCGGTCAGCAGGAGGAAGCCGATGGTGATGTAGAGCACCTTGTCGTTCGGCGGCTGGATGGCGATGTAGAAGATGATCGCCATGCCGATGATCGACAGAATACAGAACAGCTTGAACACCCCGCCGCCGAGATTCCACGGGCCCGGGTTCGGCCATTTCGAGGTTCCGAAAGCCATCATGCCGAGCACGATCGGGATGATGAAGGAGAGGAACAGGAAGACCAGCGTCGAGTTGACGACGATCGTGTAGATGTTGGTGCCGCCGATCGAGATGAACTGGGCGAGGAAGACATAGATGATCTCGAGAGCAGCAGCCGTCCAGATCGCGTGAACGGGCGTGCGCCAGGTCGGGCTGACCTTGGCAAGCGAGGTCGATCCGACGGGCATGCCGCCATCGCGCGAGAAGGCGAAAAGCATCCGCGACGCCGAGGTCACGGTGGCAAGGCCGCAGAGGAACTGCGAGATCAGGATGGCAAGGTAGAGCAGCTCCTTGAGCCAAACCGGCAGGATAGCATCCATGGTCGAGAAGAAGACGCTCCAGCCCTGCTTGGCGCCGGCCGCCAGGTCGGGGATCGCCAGCGTGATCGCGCAGACCATCGCCCAACCGATAAGCGACGACCAGAGCACCGACGAAATGATTGCTCTCGGAACGGAATGCGCGGCCTTCAGCGTTTCTTCCGAAGTATGCGCCGACGCGTCATATCCGGTGATCGTGTAGACCGGCAGCAGCAGGCTGAGCAGGAACAGGTAGGATATGGAATCCGACTGCGGGAAGACCCCGCCGCCAGCGTCGCCCGAATAGTTGGTGAATGTCCAAAGCCTGGTGACGTCGATTGCCGGGGCAAACACCAGGCAAGCGACGATCAGCACTGCCGTCGCGCCGAGGATCAGGAAGCCGGATGCATCGGTCAGCATGGCGGTAAGCTTGATGCCGAAATGATTGCAGAGCGCCTGGATCACTGTGATGGCGGCAACAAAGCCGACGATCTCGCCCGCGGTGCCGGTCATGCCGAACCAACTCCCGAACGTTCCGACGAAGAAGAAGGCGGTGCCGATGTTGATGGCGCCCAGCACGGTGATCAGGCCGAGCAGGTTGAGCCAGGCGGTGAGCCAGCCGGTGAACCGGTTGCCGAGGATCGACGCCCAGTGATAAAGGCCGCCCGCCGTCGGGAACGCCGATGCGATCTGCGCCATGGCGAGGGCAAAGAATCCGGATACGGCGCAGCCGACGATCCAGCCGACGCCGGCGCCGGCACCGCCGATCGAGGATGTCGCCTGGGCGAAGGAATTGATACCGCCCGATAGGATGCAGATGATCGAGAAGGAGATCGCGAAGTTCGAGAAGCGGCTCATGCTTCGCGACAATTCCTGGGCATAGCCCATTCCATGGAGAACCTTTAGGTCCTCGTGCTTGTCGTGTTCCGTATAGTCTTGCGCTGACATTTTAGTCCCCTGTTGGTTCTTAGCTGGCCGACTGTACTGACTTTCCCATTGCGCGTTGTCGGGAGCCCCTGGCCTCCTCGGGCTCCAGATTCGAAAATATGCCTGTGAGCAGATCCGCCCATTTCCGCTGCCCGGTTTCGCCGGAGATTTCGTCGTTGCGGATTTCGATCATCGCGCAGGCAAGACCGCGCGGGCGCGCATGCCGTTCCAGCGTGAAATAGACGCGGTCGGCCGGCGAATAGGGTTCGTTGACGCCGACGGTGACGCCGGCAAGCCGCCGCAGCGCCGATATCAGCGGCGCCGCCAGTCGGCGGTCATCGTCATGGATGATGCCGATATGCCAGGGCCGGCTCCTGCCCTTGTAGATCGGCGTGAAGGAGTGGACCGACACCAGCCGCGTTTCCTGGCCGTGTGCCAGCCGCCGGTCGATAATCTCAGCGATCGCGTCGTGGAACGGACGCCACGCCAGGTCGACGCGCGCCGTGCGCTGTTTGTCGGAAAGACCGGTGTTGCCTGGGATGGCTGTCGTTTCGCTGAGCGGTGGCACAAGGTCCGGCGCGTCGAGCGGCCGGTTGCAGTCGATGACAAGGCGCGAGACGCGGGTCTCGATCAGCGTGGCGTCGAGCTGGTCGGCCATGCGCCTGGCGACGGGAAGCGCGCCCGGATCCCACGCGATGTGGCGCGAAAGGTCCTCGACAGGCAGGCCGAGCGTTCCGAATTCGGCGGGCAGGTAGTTCGAGGCGTGGTCGCAGGTGAAGACGAAGGGGCTCGAGCCGCCGGGGTTGGTCACCCTTACGGTCTCCGACGGTGCAAGGCTGGTGAGCCGTGCTTTCTCCATACTGCCGTCCCCTGGAGAGCGCTGTATCGTATGTTACGTATTTTGCCTCATTGCGCCTCTGTGAATGATTTCATACACTTTGTCCGGCTTTGTCAAACGCGGAATTCCGAAAACGGCGTCAGCCGGGCCAAAGGGGTGGGGAAAACGATGATCTCCAGCATTGCCGAACTGATCTCGGACCGCATCGGCACCATGCCCGCGGGCGAGCGCCGAGCCGCGCAGACGCTGATTGCCAACTATCCGCTGACCGGACTGAAGACGGTCGCCGAGTTCTCGGCCGCGGCCGGCGTCTCCTCGCCGACTATCCTGCGTTTCGTCGCGAGATTGGGTTTCCAGAACTATCCCGAGTTCCAGTCGGCGCTGCAGGATGAACTGGCGGCGCAGTTGCAGTCCCCGGCATCGCGCACGCTCGACCCGGCATCGCCCGCCGGCGGCGCCGTTTCGCCGATGCTGGAGGCGACGCTCGACAACCTGCGTGAGACGTTCCGGCATCTGTCCGACAGGCAACTGGCCGACATCGCCAAGACACTCGCCGAGCGGCGCGGCAAGACCTTCCTGATCGGCGGCCGCTTCACCGACCCGCTGGCGCGCTACATGGCCGCGCACCTCACCATCATCCAGCCCGACGTCTACCACCTCGCCGGCCAGGAGAGCATCTGGCGCGACCGGCTGATCGACATGGGCAAGCGCGACGTGCTGGTGATCTTTGACATCAGGCGCTACCAGGAGAGCCTGATCCGCTTTGCCGAAAAGGCACACCAGCGCGGCGTGCAGATCGTGCTCTTCACCGACCAATGGCTCTCGCCGATCGCCCGCTTCGCCCGCCATGTGATCGCCGGGCGCACCGCCGTGCCTTCGGCATGGGATTCGTCCGCCGCGCTCTTCGTAGTCGCCGAAACGTTGATCGGCGCGATCACCAGGCAGCTCGAAACTGCCGGCGCCAAGCGCATCCGCGACCTGGAAAGCCTGCGCTGAGGCGTCGCCAATCTGACTGGTTGCTACGGCTTGATGAACACCTTGCCGTTCGGCTTGGCCAATTCCGCCGGCAGGCGCGCCATGGCTTCGTCCAACGGCACCACCGCTGTCACATCCGTCGACCAGCGTCCGTCGGAAAAGCGCTTCTGCGCCTCCAGCACGGCCGGGCCTAGCCGGTCGCGGAACTGCCGCATCCATTCGGCCAGCCAGAAGCCTTCGATATGCTTGTGCTGGAAGATCAACTGGCCGGGCTCGCGGATGATCGTCGGCTCGGCATCGAGCCTTCCATAGACGATCCAGCGCGAACGCTTCGGCATGGCGTTGAAGATGGCCGAGGCCAATGGTCCGGTCACCGCGTCGAGGAAGATGCGCGGCTGCTCGGCCTTCACCACCTCGCGCAGCGCCGTCTCGAAATCCGCCGCCTTCTCATTGAGCACATGGGCGGCACCAAGTTCCTTGAGCAAAGGAATCTGCTCGTCGCGGCGCACGGTGACGATCGGCCGAAAACCCTCCTCCTTCGCGAGCCCGATGATCAGCTTGCAGAGCTGGCTGGCGCCGGCGGTCATGATGAAGGCCTTGTCACCCTCCTGCTTGACGATGTCGAACATGGCAAGCGCGGTCAGCGGATTGACGATCATCGCCGCAGCATCCTCGTCGCGCACCGTGTCGAGCAGCGGAATGCAGGATGCCGCCTCGGCAACCGCATAGTCTGCCCACGAACCCCAGTTCGACACGCCGGTGGCGAAGGCGACGCGCTTTCCCTCCAGGCTTTTTGCATAGGGGTCACTGCCAGTAGCGACGACGATTCCGACGCCTTCGAAACCCGCCGGTCGGCCCTTTACCCGCGGTTGGCCGTATTGCCCTTTGATGAAGGCGATATCGGAGGGGTTTATCGAGGCGAGGTTAACCTTGATCAGCGCCTGCGTCGGGCCAGGCGCGGGCACGGCGATATTGCCGGGCCGCAGATAAGGCTCCGTCGCCTCCAGCGCGCCGGCTGAAGGTGTCCTGGTGTAGCCGTCGCCGACGAGCAGCAAGGCCTTCATTTCCGACGGAAGCGCCATGATAGTCAGACCTTTTCCTGCGTATATTTCTTGAGTTCCGTGCGAGCCACCTGCCGCCTGTGGACGGCGTCCGGTCCGTCGGCCAGGCGCAGGGTCCGAAGATGCGTCCACGAGCGAGCGAGCGGCGTATCCTGGCTGATGCCCTGCGCGCCGAACATCTGCACCGCCTCGTCGGTGACTTTTAGCGCGACGCGGGGTGCTACCACCTTGATCTGGCTGATCCAGGGCGCCGCGGCGCGCGCGTCGCCCTGGTCGATCATCCAGGCCGCCTTGAGGCAGAGCAGCCTGGCCATCTCGATCTCCATGCGGCATTCGGCAATGATGTCGAAATTGGCGCCGAGCTTGGCCAGCGACTGGCCAAAGGCCTCGCGCCGCACCGAGCGTTGACAGAGCATCTCCAACGCCATCTCGGCCTGGCCGATGGCGCGCATGCAGTGATGGATGCGGCCTGGCCCCAACCGCCCCTGCGCGATCTCGAACCCGCTGCCCTCGCCGAGGATCAGGTTCGCCGCCGGCACCCGCACATCCTCGAACCTCAGATGCATATGGCCGTGCGGCGCGTCGTCCTCGCCATAGACCTGCATGGCCCGGAGCTTGGTCACGCCTTTGCTGCCCGCTGGCACCAGGATCATCGAATGCCGGCGATGCTGCGGCTCTTCGTCCGAACCCGTCCTGACCATCACGATGTAGATGGCGCAGCGCGGATCGCCGGCGCCGGACGCCCACCATTTCTCGCCGTTGAGCACATAGTCGTCGCCGCGCCGCTCGCAGCGCATCGAAATGTTGGTGGCGTCCGATGAGGCGACATCCGGCTCGGTCATCAGGTAGGCGGAGCGGATCCTGCCGTCGAGCAGCGGCTCCAGCCATTGTCGCTTATGCTCTTCCGAGCCGTAGCGTTCCAGCACCTCCATGTTGCCGGTGTCGGGGGCCGAGCAGTTGAAGGTCTCGGCGCCGAGATGCGCCTTGCCCATCTCCTCCGCCAGATAGGCGTATTCGACAGTCGACAGGCCGTAGCCGCGCTTGGAATCGGTGAGCCAGAAATTCCATAGGCCCCGCTCCCGCGCCGTCTTCTTCAAGCCTTCAAGGATCTCGGTCTGTCTGGCCGTGTAGGTCCAGCGGTCGCCGTTCCTGCCGACTTCGGCGAGAAACGCCTCGCTGAGCGGCGCAATCTCGTCGCGCACCATCGCGGCGACGCGCTGATGGATCGGCTTCAGCCGCTCGCTCATGCCGAGATTCATGTCCGCCATCGGTTCCGGCCCTTTCGCTTCTTTACCCGTGGCAAGGATGACCGTACTTCGGCTAGCCTTGTCAACGCGAGTCCTTCGGTTCCGGCCGAGACGCACGTGGGAGGAATGCGATGAGCTATCTCGACAAGCTGTTCTCGGTCGCCGGCAAGACAGCGCTGGTGACCGGTGCCGCGACGGGCATCGGCCGCATGGTCGCGACCGGACTGGTGCGGGCCGGCGCCACCGTGATGATCGCCTCGCGCAAGGGCGAGGACTGTGTGAAGGTCGCCAACGAATTGAATGCGCTTGGCGGCTCCGGCCGGGCCGAGGGTTTTGCCGGCGACGTTTCCAGCGAAGCGGGCATCGCCGCGTTGGTCGCCGAGGTGAAAGTGCGCACGGACCGTCTGCACATCCTGGTCAACAATGCCGGCATTTCCTGGGGCGCGCCGCTGGAGGAGTTTCCCTATCACGCCTGGGCCAAGGTGTTCGGCGTCAACGTCACCGCCGTCTTCCACCTGACGCGGGAGCTTTTGCCGCTGCTCGACGCCGCCGCAAGCGACGAGGACCCGGCCCGCGTGATCAATCTGGGCTCGGTGATGGGCACTCAGCCGCTTGCCGACGACGCCTATTCCTACACCGCCTCAAAGGCCGCGGTGCATCACCTGACACGCACGCTGGCGCTCGAGTTCGCCGCCCGCCGCATCACCGTCAATGCCTTTGCGCCCGGCCCCTTCCAGAGCCGCATGACGGCTTTTGCCACCGCCACCGAGGAACAGGCGAAACATGTCGGTAACCATGTTCCGCTCGGCCGCATCGGTGTGGCGGATGACATTGCCGGCGCAACGCTCTATTTGTGCAGCCGTGCCGGCAGCTATGTCACCGGCGCCATCCTGCCGATCGACGGCGGCCAGTCGGTGCAGCACGGGATGACGTTGTTCAAGGAATGAAGGCGCCCGGTTCAGGCAATCGCGATCCGGGCGGGGTGCGGAGGACATCAGCGTGGAACCGATCAGTCTCGATACGCTTCTGGCCAGCGTCGGCAAGGAAGTCGGCGTGTCGCCCTGGCGCACGGTGACGCAGCGCATGATCGACCAGTTCGCCGACGCCACCGACGATCATCAGTTCATTCATTGCGATCCGGAGCGCGCCGCGCGCGAGACGCCGTTCGGCGGCACCATCGCACACGGTTTCCTTTCGCTGTCGCTTCTGTCGGCGATGACCTTCGAGACCATGCCGCCGATCGAGAACACCAAAATGGGCGTCAACCACGGCTTCGACACGCTGCGCTTCCTGACGCCAGTGAAGACCGGCTCGCGCATCCGCACCCGCTTCGTGCTGGCCGATGTCAAGGTCAGGCCCTCGGGCTGGGTGCAGACGGCGCATGACGTGACCATCGAGATCGAGGGGTCGAAGAAGCCGGCGCTCACCGCGCGCTGGCTGACGCTGACGCTGATCGAACGCCAGCCAGAGACCGCATGAGCGGCGACGCCAACGCGCTGGATAAATCGGCGCTTGCGCTCGACAAGTTGGCGCTCGCGCTCGACAAGTCGGCGCTCGCGCTCGACAGGGCGGCGCTTGCGCCTTACCTTGAAGCGCATGTCCCCGGTTTTGCCGGACTTTCCGCGATCGAGAAATTCAAGTCCGGACAGTCGAACCCGACCTATCTCCTGACAGCCGCAAGCGGCCGGTACGTGCTGCGCGCCAAGCCGCCGGGTCAGCTTTTGAAATCGGCGCACCAGGTCGACCGCGAGTTCCGGGTGATGCGAGCGCTTGCCGGCACTGCCGTGCCGGTGCCGCGCATGCTGCATCTCTCCAGGGAAGAATCGCCGATCGGCCGCATGTTCTATGTCATGGAGTTCCTCGACGGGCGCATCTTCTGGGATCCGTCCTTGCCGGAGGCACCCGGCAATGACGAGCGCGCCGCGATCTACGACGCCATGAATGCGACGCTCGCCGCCCTGCACGACGTCGATGTCGAGGCCGTAGGACTTGGCGATTTCGGCAAGCCCGGCAGCTATTTCGAACGCCAGTTCGCCCGCTGGACCAGCCAGTACCGCGCCTCGGAAACCGAAACAATTGCCGACATGGACCGGCTGATCGCCTGGCTCGAGACGCACATGCCGGCCGATGACGGCCGGGTCTCGCTGGTGCATGGCGACTACCGGCTGGACAACATGATCTTCGCCAAGGATGAGCCGAAGGTCATCGCCGTGCTCGACTGGGAACTGTCGACGCTCGGCCATCCCTTTGCCGACCTCGCCTATCAATGCATGCAATGGCGGCTGCCGCACGCGTCCGGCTTTCGTGGCCTTGGCGGCGTCGACCGCGCCACGCTCGGCCTGCCCTCCGAGGAAGCCTATGTCGCCGCCTATTGCCGCCGGCGCGACATCGAGGGCATCGGCAAATGGACCTTCTTCCTTGCCTTCTCCTTCTTCCGGCTGGCGGCGATCTGCCAGGGTGTCTACCGCCGCGCGCTGGACGGCAACGCCTCCAACCCGGAAAAGGCAAAGACCTACGGCGAAGCGGTGAAGCTGCTCGCCGCGCTGGCGGTGGACCTGATCGACAAGAAGACTTGAAAACGCGGAGAGCTGAGCGATGGGCCGTTTCGATGGAGCGACCGTGCTGATAACCGGTGCGACCGGCGGCCTCGGCAGCGGCGCCGCCAAAGCCTTCGCCGCTGAAGGCGCGCGGCTTGTCCTTTCCGACCTCGACGAAACGGCGCTCGGCGATTTCGCGGCGACGCTCGGCGCCGAAACCGCGTTCCTTGCCGGCAACATTGCCGACGAGAGGCTCTCGGAGGATCTTGTGAAGCTGGCCGTCGAAAAGTTCGGCCGGCTGGACATTGCCGTCAACAATGCCGGGATCGTGCACGCCTTCGTGCGCCTGCCGCAGGTGACCTCGGAGGAAGCGCGCCGGGTGCTGGAGGTCGATCTGCTCGGCGTCTTCTACGCCATGAAGCATCAGATCCCGCAAATGGAGCGCCAGTTCAGGGAGAGCGGCAAGGGCGGCGCCATCGTCAACGTCGCCTCGGTCGCCGGTCTCTCCGGCGCGCCGAAGCTGTCCGTCTATGCCGCCGCCAAGCATGGCGTCGTCGGGCTGACGCGCTCCGCAGCGGTCGAATATGCCAGCAAGGGGATCCGCATCAACGCGGTCTGCCCGGCTCACACCAGGACGGCGATGGTCGACGGCTTCGTGCGCTCCACCGGCGCGCCGGAAGCCGAAGCCATCGCCGAACTCACACGCGGCGTGCCGATGAAACGGGTCGGCGAAGTCGACGAGATCGTAACCGGCATCCTTTATCTCGCCGATCCCGCCAACTCCTTCATGACCGGCCACGCTCTCGCACTCGATGGCGGCATCGGGGCCATCTGAGCAATTCCAGGAAAAGTGTTTTACGGTTTTCCGTCCGGAATTGCGTCTGACAAAGCGCAATTCCAGGAAAAGTGTTTTGCGGTTTTCCGTCCGGAACTGCGGTAGATAGAAAGCGGACGTTGGGGAACCGTCCACTCCCTTGCCCGTTGCCGTACAGCGTATATAATTTCGTAAGGCAACCAATCACAAAAGGCAGACGGACATTGGCGCTGAGCGTTCAGAAACGCCGCGAAAAACAAAAAGCCGAACTTCGCTCCGAACTGGTCGACGCGGCCCACAAGCTCGTCCAGGAAGAGGGCTATGAAGGGCTTACCATCCGCAAGCTGGCCAAGCGTGTCGGATACGCGCCGATGTCGGTCTATTCCTATTTCGCCGATAAGCAGGACATCCTGTTCGCGTTGGCTGAGGACGCATTCGAGACGCTCGCACGGCGCATCGAGGAGCATCCCTCCGACGATCCGATCGAGGCGCTGCGGGCGGTGATGACAGAGTATGCCGCCTTCGGGCTCGGCAATCCCAATGAATACCGAACCGTTTTTATGACCGAGAAGACCCGGCTGCCGGAAGGCCGCAGCTACGAGGACATGGAAGAGGGCAACCCGGCGATGCAGGTGCTGATAAGCAGGGTCGAGGCCTGCGTGGCCGCCGGCAAGCTCAAGGGCGACCCGCGCGCCATCGCGACCATGCTGTGGACCGTCGGCCACGGCACCATCTCGCTGCTGATCACCTTCCCCTTCTACCCCTTTGGCGACCCCCAGGCCTATGTGAAGCGCATGTGCGACTTCATGCTGGCCTCCTTGTCGGCGCAGGACATTCCTCCGCTCACCGAAACGCCCGTCAACTGCTGACCGGCATCGCGGTCTAGCTCACGTCGATCGCTTGATTCACGGGGGCGAATTCCTACGTTCAAGAAAAGTTGTCGTACACGTACAAACTCCCCCTTGAATTCAGCTTCCGTTAACCGTATATGTACGGCGTATCGTACATGTACGAAAAGATTACCGGAGACGGAAGATGAAAAAGACGATTCTCGCGCTTGCGACTGTGCTGGCTTTCTCGGGCGCCGCTTTTGCCGGCGCGGACCAGCCGGCCAAGCACGGCCCGGCGGCCTGCGCTCAGACTAAGGCCAATGTGACGCTCGACTGCACGGCGACCGGCTCGGTTGAAAAGCCGGACGCCAGCAACACCCAGGCAACCAAGGGCCCGCGACTCGGTATCGACGTGGATCCGTGGTTCGTGCCCGGCCTCTGAACACCGCAAGCGGAAACGAAAACGGGCGGCACTTGGCCGCCCGTTTTCGTTTATACCGGCGCTCTCGAAGCGAACGTTTTATCTCTTGCGCTGTTTCTGTCGCGACACTGTCTTGGCTTTGGCCGGCTTCGCAGGCGCACCCGTAATCGAAGTGCTGGTGATCGAAACCGGATCGCTGGCCGGGAATGTGTCCTCGAGGCCTTCCTCAAGTTCCTCATCCTCGATGTCGTGATGCTGCTCCCGCTCCAGTGAACGGACCGCCGCGGTCTTCTTGGGCGACTTCGGCGCTGATTTGGATAGCATCGGCCTTCTCCCTCGCTAGTCGCAAACAACGGGGACGGATCGGCGATGGTTCCTGCGACGCCGCCTCTGGTTAACGGCGGTCAGGAAAATCAGTTCGCCGCGTCGCTTGCCGCTTCCGACAGCAAAGTAAAGACATAGTCCGAGAAGGAACGCCAGCATTCCACCCGGAAGGCATCGGCCGCCATGCGCGACAGCACGATCTCGGACTTGCCGAGAATGGTGCGCGACGCCGCACCCACCGGGAACGCCTCGAGCGACAGGTCCTGCGGGCAGCCGGAATTGACCGTCACCGCGGCCGCCGGCCCGGCGACCGAGATGGCGACATTGCGATGCGAGATGCCGACCGCCGAATGCAGCGCCGGCGCCTTGGCGCAGTCGGCCAGCGGATCGTTTCCGGCCTCATCGATGATCAGCCACTCGTCAGGCCCAAGCCACAAGGCAGTGCGCCCGCTTTTTGCCGCCGAAGTCTTCGGCTTGGTCGGCAAGGTCACGCCGAGCGCCTTGGAAAGGGCGGCGAGCGAAGCCTCCGGCGCGCGCAGAGAGATGCGTTCGGCCGGCGGCAGGATCTCGACCTTGACACCTGGCGCCGACGTCACGCGGCCAGCAAGCGCTGGACGCCGCTCGACGGAAGGTGAAGCAGCGGCTTTTGTCTTGACGGCAGCCTTAGCCATTGAGGCGTCCTCCCTTCTCGTCGACGAACACCGTGCCGGTGACCTCCACCTCGATCGTGCCGTTCGGCATCGGCACGTAGAGCGTCTGACCCATGCGGTCGCGGCCGCCGGCGACCAGCGCCAGCGCGATCGAGTGCCCGCAATTCTCCGACCAGTAGCTGGAGGTGACGTGACCGATCA
Source organism: Mesorhizobium sp. M1E.F.Ca.ET.045.02.1.1 (assembly GCF_003952485.1). Taxonomy (NCBI): domain Bacteria; kingdom Pseudomonadati; phylum Pseudomonadota; class Alphaproteobacteria; order Hyphomicrobiales; family Phyllobacteriaceae; genus Mesorhizobium; species Mesorhizobium sp. M1E.F.Ca.ET.045.02.1.1. The sequence goes on along the minus strand of NZ_CP034447.1, from coordinate 3,129,192 downwards.
TCTTCATCGGGATCGCCTGTTTCGGATCCGCGACGATTTGCGCGCCTTCCTCCAGCACCACCTTCGGATCCTTGGTCTTCAGGCCGACCAACTGCTTGCGGCCCTTGGCGACCAGGTCGGACCGCATCATGCCGCGGATGCCGACGAAGTCAGTCTTCTTCTTGCCGACCGCCCAGTCGAGCCCGGCATCGTTCGGCGTCACCGTGCCGTCCGTGTCCTGGCCGACGATGATGTAGCCCTTCTCGGCGCGCAGCACGTGCATCGTTTCGGTGCCGTAGGCGGTCGCGCCATGCTTCCGGCCTTCGGCCCACAGCGCTTCCCAGACCGCCTCGCCATAGTCGGCCGGCACGTTGACCTCGAAGCCGCGCTCGCCGGTGAAGGACATGCGGAACAGCCTCGTCGGCACGCCGCAGATCTTGCCCTCGCGCACCGACATATGCGGCATCGCTTCGTCGGACATGTCGATGCCCTCGACCAGCGGCGCGATGATCTCACGCGACTTCGGACCCTGCACCGCGATGACCGCCCACTGCTCGGTGATCGAGGTCAGCCAGACGTTCAGATGCGGGAACTCGGTCTGGAGGTAATCCTCCATGTGGTGCATGACGCGCGGCGCGCCGCCGGTGGTCGTCGTCACATGGAAGCGGTCAGGCGCCAGCCTGCCGACGACGCCGTCGTCATAGATGAAGCCGTCCTCGCGCAACATGATGCCGTAGCGGCAGCGGCCGGGCTCCAGCTTCTCCCACGGGTTGGTGTAGAGCAGCTCCATGAACTTCGCCGCGTCCGGCCCGACCACCTCGATCTTGCCGAGCGTCGAGGCGTCGAACAGGCCGGCCGTCTTGCGCACCGTCACGCATTCGCGGTTGACGGCGGCATGCATGTCCTCGCCGGCCTTGGGGAAATACCAGGCGCGCTTCCACTGGCCGACATCCTCGAACACAGCGCCTTGGGCCGCCGCCCAGCCATGGGTCGCCGTCCTGCGGGTGGGATCGAAGAGCGCTCCACGCGCGTGTCCGACGATCGAGCCGAAGGTCACCGGCGTGTAGGGCGGGCGGAAGGTGGTGAGACCGACTTGCGGGATCGGCTTGCCCAGTGTCTCGGCGGCGATCGCCAGGCCGTGCATGTTCGAGGTCTTGCCCTGGTCGGTCGCCATGCCGTTGGTGGTGAAGCGCTTGACGTGCTCGATCGAATGCATGCCTTCATGCACCGCCTGGCGGATGTCCTTGGCGGTGACGTCGTTCTGGAAATCGATGAAAGCCTTGACGGTGGTGCCCGGTCCGGCGCCGGGGGCAGCGCCCAGCATGCCGCGCGACCAGCTTTCGCTGGCATCGACCTTCGGCTTGGCGCCCTTGCCCGTCTTGACGCTGGAATCCTTGCCGCCGGCCTCCTTCGCCGCCTTGACGCCCGCCGCATAGGCCTCGTCGATGGCCGCATCCAGCCCGTCGGTGCCGTTGCAGGCGCCGACCGACACGCAGTCCTGCGCGTAGGTTCCCGGCACGAAACGCCGCGTCTCCTCGTTGAAGGCGACCTTGCCGCGCGACTGCGAGAAGAGATGCACCGACGGCGTCCAGCCGGCCGACATCAGGATCGCATCGACAGGGATGGTGCGCTCGCCGCCGCCATTCTTCGGCTGCACGGTCATCGATGAGACGCGCAGCTTGCCGCCGGCGCGGATAACGGCGCGGCCGAAATTGATCTCGATGCCGAGGCCCCTCGCCTCGTCGATCATCGGTCCGGTGGGATTGTCGCGCAGGTCGACGATAGCGGCGATATTGACACCCGCCTTCTTCAAGTCGATCGCAGCCGCGTAGGCCGAGTCGTTCGCGGTATAGACGCCGACATTCCTGCCGACCGCGACACCATAGTGATTGAGATAGATGCGCGCGGCCGACGCCAGCATGATGCCCGGACGGTCGTTGTTGGCGAACACCATGTGGCGCTCGATGGCGCCGGTCGCCAGCACGACTCGGCTGGCGCGGACCTGCCACAGGCGCTCGCGCGCCAGCTCCCGGCCGGGGCTCTTGAGATGGTCGCTGACCCGCTCGACAAGGCCGACGAAGTTCTGCGCGTAATACCCAAAAGCAGTCGTGCGCGAAAGCACGCGGACATTGTCCATGGCCTTGAGCTTCGCGATCGCGGCTTGCGCCCAGGCATAGCCATTCTCGCCGTCGATTTTGGCGCCGCTCTCGAAGCGCAGGCTGCCGCCGAATTCGGCCTGCTCGTCGGCGAAGATCACCCGCGCGCCGGTTTCGGCAGCGGCAAGCGCGGCCGCAATGCCGGCGGCGCCGCCGCCCAGCACCAGAACGTCGCAATGCGCGTAGCGCGCCGCGTAGTGGTCAGGGTCCGGGCGGTCCGGAGAAACGCCAAGGCCCGCGGCCGAGCGGATCTGCGGCTCGTAAAGGCTCTTCCAGGCCGACTTCGGCCACATGAAGGTCTTGTAGTAGAAGCCGGCCGAGAACATCGGCGAGGCAAGGTCGTTGACCGCGCTGACGTCGAAGGCAAGCGAGGGCCAGCGGTTCTGCGAATTGGCGGTGAGCCCGTCATAGAGCTCCTGCACGGTCGCCCGCACATTCGGCGTCTTGCGTGTGTCGTCGCGCACGATCTGCACCAGCGCATTGGGCTCTTCCGCGCCGGCGGAAAGGAAGCCGCGCGGACGATGGTACTTGAACGAACGGCCGACCAGATGCACGCCGTTGGCGAGCAGCGCCGAGGCGAGCGTGTCGCCCTCGATGCCGACATAGGACTTGCCGTCGAAGCTGAAAGACGCGGTCTTCGCCTGGCTGAGGTGCCCGGCGCCGGGAATGCGGAACGCGGCGTTCATTTCGAGGCTCCAGGCAGCTTCGCGGGCTTCGGCTCGCCGGCCTTGTAGGTCATGACGAACTTGTCGGTGACGGTGTCGCGCACGGCGTTGAAGAAGCGCGCGCAGCCATGGATATGCCGCCAGCGCTCATAGATGACGCCTTTCGGGTTCGAGCGGATGAAGAAAAATTTCTCGAAATCGTCGTCGCTCTCGCCGGCAATGTTGGTCGAGCGCACGACATGCGCCTCGCCGGCATTGCGGAACTCGAGTTCCGGGCGCTCTTCCTCGCAATAGGGGCAGCGGATGAGAAGCATTTTCGGTCGATCCTACAATTCGCCATGGCCGACGCGAGCGCCGGCCGGTTGATCGCAAAGCCTCAGCAGAAATGTCGGCATCAGTGCGCCACCGCCGCCGCTGCCGCCTCGTCGATGAGACGGCCGGTGCGGAACCGCTCGAGCGTGAAGGGGGCGTTGATCGGGTGCGGGTCGTCCCTGGCGATGGTGTGGGCAAAGACATTGCCCGAACCAGGTGTCGCCTTGAAGCCGCCCGTGCCCCAGCCGCAATTGACATAGAGTCCCTTGACCGGCGTCTTCGCCAGGATCGGCGACCGATCGGGCGTCACGTCGACGATGCCGCCCCAGGAGCGCAGCATCTTCATGCGCGTGAAGATCGGGAACATCTCGCAAATGGCGTCGAGCGTGTGCTGCAGGATGCGCAGGCCGCCGGTCTGCGAATAGGAGATATACTGGTCGGTGCCGGCGCCGATCACCAGCTCGCCCTTGTCCGACTGCGAGATATAGGCGTGCACCGTGTTCGACATCACCACGCAGGGCACCACCGGCTTGACCGGCTCCGAGACCAGCGCCTGCAGCGGATAGCTCTCCAACGGCATGCGCACGCCGGCCATGTCCATGATCACCGATGAATGACCGGCTGCGACGACGCCGACCTTCTTGGCGCCTATGAAGCCGCGCGTCGTCTCGACGCCGGTGACCGCGCCATTGGCCGCACGCTTGATGCCGGTGACCTCGCAGTTCTGGATGATGTGCACGCCGCGCGCCGAGGCGCCGCGCGCATAGCCCCAGGCGACCGCATCGTGGCGCGCCGTGCCGCCGCGCCGCTGCAGTGCGGCGCCCATCACCGGATAGCGCGCCTCTTTGGCGATGTTGAGCGGCGGACAGAATTCCTTCGCCTGCTCCGGCGTCAGCCATTCATTGTCGATGCCGTTGAGCCGGTTGGCATGGATGTGGCGCTTGAACACCTGGACGTCATGAACGTTGTGGGCGAGCATCATGACGCCGCGCGCCGAATACATGACGTTGTAGTTGAGCTCTTGGCTCAATCCGTCCCACAGCTTCAGCGCATGGTCGTAGATGCCGGCGCTCTCGTCATAGAGGTAGTTGGAGCGGATGATGGTGGTGTTGCGGCCGGTGTTGCCGCCGCCGAGCCAGCCTTTTTCCAGCACCGCGACGTTGGTGATGCCGTGCTCGCTCGCCAGATAGTAGGCAGTCGCCAGGCCGTGGCCGCCGGCGCCGACGATGATGACATCGTATTCCTTCTTCGGCTCGGGCGAGGTCCATTGCTCTTCCCAACCCTTGTGGCCGCGCATGGCCTCGCGGGCAATGGCGAATACCGAATATTTCTTCACGTTGCAGGCCTCGCGCCAATATCTTTCGCGGATTTGCGGCCGGGCATCCCCGCCTCGGCGTGCGAGGAGTATCACTATCGAAACCGCGCTGCCATCCTTGCGCTGTTTGCGACGGCGCTTGCCGTTTTGCGCCGTGGTCAAAGCGAGAGGTTCGATCTGGCTTCCATGGCTGTCTTCAGCGACACTCCTGTTGCACGACGTTTGAGGATGATGATGGGTAACGCCTGGTGGAATCTGACCTTGCGCTTTCTGCTGGAACTAGCGGCGCTGCTTGGGCTCGGCATGGCCGGCTGGAGCCTGTCCGAAGGGTGGTGGCGCTGGCTCCTCGCCTTGGCCTTGCCGCTTATTGCAGCAGCGCTGTGGGGAACCTTCGCGGTTCCTGACGACCCAAGCCGGTCCGGCCGCGCGCCGGTTCCTGTGCCGGGCGCGGTGCGGCTGATGTTGGAACTTGTCATGCTGTTCGGCGGCGCCGCGGGATTCTATCTAACCGGCCACACGGCCGCCGGCATCATCATGGCTCTGCTGATCGCCCTCAGCTACGCCTTCTCACTGGACCGGCTGGGTTGGCTGTTGCGGCAGTAGGGCAATAGCGGCCTTTGCCGGTTTCGGGTGGCTCCGGCCTGTGCCATTTGCGACCAAGCATCCAACCGCCGGCAAGCTCGGCACAAAAGGAAGGATGCAGAGACATGTTCACCCTGACAAACAAAGTTGCCATCGTCACCGGCGCCAGCTCCGGCATCGGCCGCGCCACAGCCAGGCTGTTCGCCGAGCAGGGCGCCAGCCTGGTCGTCGCGGCGCGCCGCAAGGCCGAGCTCGACGCGCTCGTTGGCGAAATCGAGGAGGCTGGCGGCACAGCGATCGCACTTGCCGGCGACGTCCGGGACGAAGCCTACGCGAAGGCCCTGGTCGAACTCGCCGCAGAGAGGTTCGGCGGCCTCGACATCGCCTTCAACAACGTCGGAGCGGTCGGTCAGATGGGGTCGATTTCCGACCTTTCGCTGGAGGGATGGCGCGAGACGCTCGACACCAATCTCACCAGCGCGTTTCTTGGCGCGAAATACCAGGTGCCGGCGATGATCGAACGGGGTGGCGGTTCGCTGATCTTCACCTCCACCTTTGTCGGCCACACCGTCGGCATGCCCGGCATGACCGGCTATGCAGCGAGCAAGGCTGGCCTGATCGGATTGACGCAGGTGCTTGCCGCCGAATACGGCCCGAAAGCCATTCGCGTCAACGCGCTGCTGCCGGGCGGCACCGATACACCCGCGGCGACGTTCAAGACGCCGGAATCGCGGACATTCGTCGAAAACCTGCATGCCTTGAAGCGTGTGGCCCAGCCGGAAGAGATCGCCCGTTCGGCGCTCTATCTTGCCTCCGACGCCTCGAGCTTCACCACCGGCACCGCGCTGTTTGCCGATGGCGGCGTGTCGATCAACCGGACGTGATCGGTTGGGCAAGACAACAAACATGCTCATCCGCTGAAATCTGGTACCACGGCCTTGCATTCCGGTCTGATTTGACGATTTGGTTTCCCGTCGAAAATCGGACCGGATCGATGCTGCTGATCAGAACCTATGTCGCCCAGAGCGCCATCGAAGGCGTCGGTGTTTTCGCCGCCGAGCCGATCAGGAAAGGCGCCTCGATCTGGCGGCTCGACCCGGATTTCGACCGGCTGATCCCAATGGAGAAATACGAGGCGGCGCCGCCGCATCTCAAGGAACTGCTCGACCGCTACGCCTATCCGAGCCCGGACAAGCCGGGTTTCATGGTTTATGAGGTCGACAATGGCCGCTTCATGAACCATGCCGAACGGCCGAACACCGATTTCTCGCAATATGGCGGCGCCACCGCCATCCGCGACATCGCCGTCGGCGAGGAAATCACCTGCGATTATGGCGAGTTCTTCGAGGATTTCGCCCGACTTCACCTGGCAATGGCCTGAGCACTGTGCCTGCAAGGCGCAGCCGCTCCGGCTTTTGATCGCGGTCCTGCAATCAACGGTGGACAGCGCGGCCTGATTCTGCTATCAGCCGCCACAATTCGCGGTGCAACCCACTGCGGAGGCATAGTGGCTATGGCTGCTTGCCTGTTGATTTCAAACCCGAAGACAGGATTGCACGTGCAGGTACTCGTCCGCGACAACAACGTTGATCAGGCGCTTCGCGCGCTGAAGAAGAAGATGCAGCGCGAAGGTATTTTCCGCGAAATGAAGATGCGCGGTCACTACGAGAAGCCGTCCGAGAAGCGTGCCCGCGAGAAGGCTGAAGCCGTGCGCCGCGCCCGCAAGCTGGCCCGCAAGCGCGCGCAGCGCGAAGGCCTGCTGCCGATGACTCCGCGCCCGGCCCCGGCCGGTGCTGCCGGCGCATCGCGCTCGCCGCGCTCATAACGCCAATTTTTCGTCCTTTTCGAAGGATACCGAGGGTGGCGCGATGCGGAATCGCCGCCACCTTTTTATTTATGCATTCGAGCCGGTTCGGAGAGGGAACGGACTGACGGCGCTGCGGCAGTGAGGACAAAGATGAACGCAATTTCCGTGGAGCGCAGAACCGCTTTTCGCGGCTTCGCCCTGACGGCGGCCCTGCTTTCGGGCCTGACGCTTGCAGCATGCCAGACGACGCCGACGGGCGAGTTCAACAACATCGACAAGGCGCAAGGGTCGACCGAGAACATCTCCTCGCTGTCGGCCGTGATCCAGCGCAACCCGCAGGATCCCGAGGGCTACAATGTGCGCGGCTCGGCCTATGGCCGCGGCGGCCAATACCAGGCTGCGCTCAAGGACTTCAACCAAGCCATCCAGCTCAATCCGAATTTCTACCAGGCCTATTCGAACCGGGCGCTCATCCAGCGCTTCCTCGGCAACCAGGAAGCAGCGCTTGCCGACTACAACCGCTCGATCCAGATCAATGCCAACTACGACGCCGCCTATATCGGCCGTGGCAATCTTTATCGAAAGGCGGGCCGCACCCAGGATGCCTTCAACGACTTCCAGAAAGCGATCCAGCTCGACACGACCGACGCCCGCGCCTACCACAATCGCGGCCTGATCTATCAGAGCCAGGGCCAGCACAAGTTTGCCATCGAGGATTTCTCGACCGCGATCTCGCTGGCGCCGGATGCCGCCGAGCCCTACAACGGCCGCGGCCTCTCCTATCTGGCGACGGGCGACGAGGACAACGCCTTCGCCGACTTCAACATGGCCATCAAGCTCGACGGCAAGAATGCCGAGGCCTGGGCCAACCAGGCGCTGATCTACGAGCGCCGCGGCGACAAGGTAAGGGCCGCCAAGTCGTATCGCGAGGCGATCCACCTCAATCCGAACTACCAACCGGCCAAGGACGGCCTGTCGCGCACCTCCGGCGCCGCCAGCTGATTCGAAGCGGCACCGACCGCTGCGCCACATGACGCCGAGCCGTCGCCGGGAGCGTATCCGTTGGACTGTACTCCGCTCCCAATCCCCGATAGCGATCCGTTAACTGCCGGCGGCAATGCGTTAACTCTTGCCATGTTCGCGCCAAGTTTTGGGCGGAACGCTCCGCGCACCTCGATCGTTAAATCGGGGCTAGTTTTCGAATTTTGCGAAAGGGACTTCCCCGATGATCAAGAAGCTTGTTTGTGCCGCGGCACTGGCCACCACGGTCCTCGCCTCCCCCGTCAGCGCCGGCGTGCTCCGGCTCGGCACGCTCGATTGCACCATCGACGGCGGCGTCGGCTATGTCATCACATCAAACAAGGGCGTGTCCTGCACCTTCCGCCCCTATCATCACGGGCCGTCCGAGCAGTACACCGGGATGATCTCCAAGCTCGGCGTCGATGTCGGCCAGACGCATCAGGGGCAGCTTGTCTGGGCGGTGCTTGCCGCCACGCGCAGCCATGATGCGGGCGATCTCGCCGGCAGCTACTACGGCGTCAACGCCGAGGCGAGCGTCGTGACGGGCGGCGGCGCCAACCTCCTGGTTGGCGGGCTGAACGGCGCCTTCATGCTGGAGCCGCTCAGCGTCCAGGCGCAGACCGGCGTCAACCTGGCCGTCGCGGTAGCCTCGCTGGACCTCGTCCACGCTTACAAGTGAAGCATTTTCATTCAGTCGCTCAATCAGCACGGATGCGGCTCGGGACACACGTTCCGGGCCGCATTCTCTTTTCGCCCGCTGACCATTTGCGCGTGAATTCGTGGCTCTGCCCGCAGCCGCGATATTGCTGAAAAATGCCTCTTGAGCTCAACCGCGCTTGAGGTTCTACAAGCCCTGCCGAACTGGATCTGGCGCTTCGTTCGAAAAGCGAATGAGGCTGCGAATGGCCTCAAGGAGATCGACGTGACGGCAGCAGGCGGCAACAAGGTTGGCGTAAACAAGGTGGACTGGCGGGCGCTGTGGGCAAGCGGCGACCTGGCGCGCTTCTGCTTCATCAGCCTGGGCATCCTGCTGCATGCCACCAACGAGACGATGGTGGCGACGGTGATGCCGGCCATGGTCGGCGAGTTGGCGGGCGTGCAGCTGGTCGGCTGGTCGCTGGCGATCTACGAGCTCGGCGCCATTGTCGCGGGTGCCGCGGCCGGGCGGCTGGTGAGCTATGTCGCGCTGCGCTCCAACATGATGGTCGCGGCCCTGCTCTACGCGGCCGGCGCGCTGATCTGCGCCACGGCACCGTCGATGTGGCTGTTCCTCGCCGGACGCCTCGTCGAGGGACTAGGCGGCGGCGCGCTCGTGTCGCTGGCCTTCGTCTCGGTCGAAAGGCTGTTCCCACGCAACATCTGGCCGCAGCTCTTCGGCATCATATCGGCGATCTGGGGCGTTGCCGCCTTCAGCGGACCGATGCTCGGGGCGATCATGACCGAGTTCCTGTCGTGGCGCTGGGCCTTCGGCATCTTCACCTTCGGCGGCGCGGCAATGGCCCTGGCGAGCTTCATCGTGCTCGACACGCCTGAGGCGACGAAGCCGCAGGCTGGTGCCGGCACGGTACCGGCCTTTCCCTATCCGGCGCTCGCCTGCCTCGCCGTCAGCGTGGTGCTGATCGCCGCCGCCGCCATCGACATTGCCCTGTTGCGCTCGTCGCTGCTGCTCCTCCTCGGCCTGATTGGCCTGGCGCTGTTCTTCCGCATCGATGCCCTCAGGCCCCGCTCGCGCCTCTTCCCCTCGCCTTTGTTCTCATGGCGCTCGCCACTCGGCAGCGGCATGACCATGGTCGCGGCATTTTCCGTGGCCACCTGCACCTTCGCCATTTACGGACCGCTGCTTCTGACCACGCTGCACGGCATTCCGTTGCTGACCACCGGCTACATCATCGCCGCCGAATCGATCGCCTGGTCGATCCTGTCGATCTTCGTCGCCAACGCGCCGCTCGAGCGTGAACGGGTGATCATCGTCATCGGCGCGCTGATGATCGCCTCCGGCCTCGCCGGCTTCGCCTACACCATTCCGGCCGGCTCGATCCCGCTGATCCTGCTCTGTGCCCTGCTGCAGGGCGGCGGCTTCGGCGTTTGCTGGCCGTTCCTGACGCGCGTCATCGTCGCTTCGGCCCGCGACGGCGAGCAGACGATCGCCTCGGCCGCCGTGCCGACCATGCAGCGCATCGGCTATGCGGTGGGCGCGGCACTTGCCGGCATCGTCGCCAACGCCAGCGGGTTTTCGGAAGGCCTGAACCGCGAAGCCGCCGCAGGCGTCGCCGGCTGGCTGTTCCTCGCCTTCGTGCCGCTTGGCATTCTGGGTTGTGTTGCCGCACTGAGGATCTCGTCGACGGCGAACCGGCCTCAACTGGCGGCGGGTTGACGTGCGGGCAAACGACGGCCGCGAGAGCAATTCCAGGAAAAGTGCGTGACGGTTTCCGTCCGGAATTGCGTCAAAACATAGAGATGGGGCGGGTCGCCGTTTGCGTGAAACGGTGATCCGCCCTGGCGGTCTCAAAGTGACGGAAGAACGCTGCGGATATGATTGGCGAACGCCTCGACCGCGGGCGATCGTTCGGAATCGGCAAAGGCGATCAGAATGCCAAGGCTGGGCAACGGCGGAAGGGGTGTGCCCAGAACGTGCAGGTCGGGCGGCACTGCCTCCTCGGTCATCACGCTGATCGCCAGCCCGGACCGCGCAACGGCAATCAGTCCGGCAAGGCTGTTGCTGGCGTAGGCAATCCTGTAGCGCAACCCGGCGCGGGCCATGGCCTCGCAGGCTGCCTTGTGGTCGATGGCATTCGACGCGGCCAATGCCAGCGGCACGGTGTCATCGAAATCGTAGAGGTCCAGGGCCGGCCTGCTGCCAACCCAGACCAGCCGTTCTGTGCGCACGACGCCCTGTGCATCGTCCGTATTCGGGCTGGAGACAACCGCCAGGTCAATCTGGCGTGAATTGAGAAGCGTCCGCAGTTCGACCGTCGGCGCCGAAACGACCTTGATCTCGACATCGGGATAGACGGTTCCAAAACTCTGCAGCAGCGCCGGAAAGAACGCACTCAAATAATCTTCGGGACTGCCGAAGATGATCGAGCCATGCAGCCCCTTCTCCGAGAACGCCGAAATCGCCTCGTCATGGATTTTGAGAATGCGATCGGCATAGGCCAGGAAGCGTTCGCCGCTGCCTGTCAGCCGGACGCCGCTGCCGCTGCGATGAAACAGGGCCTGGCCGAGGGCTTCCTCGAGCCGCTGTATCTGCATGGTGACCGCGGACTGCGTGCGGCCGACCTGTATGGCCGTCGCACTGAGGGTTCCCGAATGGGCCGCGCGCACGAATGTCGCGAGCAGTCGGAGGTCGAGTGGAGTCTGCATATCAATTCCATTGATATCCGCATCCAACCACTATCAATTTTACTGCATCAGCGCCAGCCGCTAACTTTTCCCCACCAACGCTTGCTGGAGCTGGAAGATGTCAAAAAACTTGGATCGCAGGTTCTGGGCCTCTGCGCAAAACCACCTCATACGCTATGGCGGCGCCTTCGAACCCGCCATCATCGAGCGGGCGGCGGGCTCGTTCGTCTACGACGCGGATGACAAGCCCATCCTCGACTTCACCTCCGGGCAGATGAGCGCGCTGCTCGGTCATGCTCATCCCAGGATCGTTTCGACGGTCAGCCGGCAGGTCGAGAAGGCCGCGCACCTTTTCAGCGGCATGCTGTCCCGTCCGGTGGTCGAGCTCGCGGAGCGCCTCGCGGCGCTGGCCCCGGGGCTCGACCGGGTGCTGCTGCTTTCGACGGGGGCCGAGTCGAACGAAGCGGCCATCCGGATGGCGAAGCTGGTGACCGGCAAGCACGAGATCGTCGCCTTCTCGAAAAGCTGGCACGGCATGACCGGAGCCGCGGCGTCGGCGACCTACAGCGCCGGCCGCAAGGGCTATGGGCCCGCGACGGTCGGTTCGCTCGCGATCCCCGCGCCCAACAGCTTCCGGCCTCGCTTCAAGAACGCCGACGGCTCCCTGGACTGGCTCACGGAACTCAACGATGGCTTCGATCTGATCGACAGCCAGTCGACAGGCAACCTTGCGGCCTTCGTCGCCGAGCCGATCCTGTCCAGCGGCGGCATATTGGAGCTGCCGCAGGGCTATCTGGCGGCACTCCAGCAGAAGTGCCGCGAGCGTGGCATGCTGCTGATCCTCGATGAGGCGCAGACCGGCATCGGCCGGACAGGAACCATGTTCGCCTTCCAAAGGGACGGCGTCACGCCTGACATACTGACGCTGTCCAAGACCATCGGCGCGGGCCTGCCGCTATCGGCCGTCATGACAACGGCTGACATCGAAGAGGCGGCGCACGACAAGGGTTTCCTGTTCTACACCACGCATGTCTCCGATCCTCTGCCGGCGGCCGTGGGCCTCGCGGTGCTCGACGTGGTTGAGGAAGAAAAGCTCGTCGAGCGGGCACAGTATTTGGGCGCGAGGTTGTTTGACGGACTGTCACGGCTGAAACAGCGATACGAATGTGTCGGCGACGTGCGCGGCCGCGGCCTCCTGCTCGGGGTCGAGATCGTCAAGGATCGCAAGGACAGGGTTCCTGACCATCAGCTTGGCGCCGCTATCGCGGCTGAGGCGTTCCGGCGCGGTCTCAGCATGAACATCGTCAAGCTTCCGGGAATGGGCGGCGTCTTTCGCATAGCCCCGCCACTGACCATCTCCGAGGAAGAACTGGATCTCGGCTTGAGGATCATTGCCGAGTCGATCGAAGCCGGGCTTGCCGCAAGCACGAGCCGTCCCGGTATCGCCGCGGAGTGAGCTTATCGAGGTTGGCCTGCCGGCGCGCTCAGCGCGCCGGGTCTCCGACGGACGAAAGCATTCAAACAACGATCGTCCGCAGCCGCTCGGCGATCAAGGCGGCGAGCCGCGCCGCCACCTCGTCCTTGCCCATCTCCGGCCACTCCTCGACGCCGGTGCGGGAGACGATGCGCACCTTGTTGCGGTCGCCGCCCATGACGCCCGACGGGCCAATGCCGCTCTCATGCGAGACGTCGTTGGCGACGATGAAATCGGCGCCCTTCTTCCTGAGCTTGGCCTCGGCATTGGCGATCAGGTCCTGCGTCTCGGCGGCAAAGCCGACGACAAGACCCGGCCGCTGGCTGTGGTGGCCAACGCCGGCCAGGATGTCGGGATTCTCGACCATTTGCAGCGCAGGCGGTCCCTCTCCGGCCACCTTCTTGATCTTCTCGCCGGCGGCATTCGCCGTGCGCCAGTCGGCGACCGCCGCGACGAACACCGCCGCGTCCGCCGGCAAAAGGTTTTCGACCGCATCCTTCATCTCGGCCGCGGTTTCGACATGCGTGGTCGTGACCCCGGCCGGGTCGGCGATGGTGACCGGACCGGAAACCAGCCGGACATCGGCGCCGAGCTTTGCCAGCGCCGCGGCGATCGCATGCCCCTGCTTGCCGGACGAGCGATTGGCGATGTAGCGCACCGGATCGATCGGCTCATGCGTCGGCCCCGAGGTGACGATGATCCTGCGGCCCGAAAGCGGCTTCGGCTTCTCATCGAGCATGGCCTCAATGGCCGCGACGATCTCCAGCGGCTCGGCCATGCGGCCCTCGCCGGCCTCGTTGCTTTCCGCCATCTCGCCCCTGGCGGGGCCGACAAAGGCGATGCCGTCCTTCTGCAAGGTCACCCGGTTGCGGCGCGTCGCCGGATGCGACCACATTTTCGGATTCATCGCCGGCGCCATCAGCACCTTCTTGTCGGTGGCCAAAAGCACCGTCGAGGCGAGGTCGTTGGCATGGCCGTTGGCGAGCTTCGCCATCAGATCGGCGGTGGCTGGCGCCACCACAAGCAGGTCGGCCTCGCGCGACAGTCTGATATGGCCGACATCGTGCTCGTCATTACGGTCGAACAGCTCGGTGAAGACGTGATCGGCCGAAAGCGCGCCGACCGAGAGCGCGGTGATGAATTCCTGCGCCGCGGCCGTCATGACAACCCGGACGGAAGCACCCCGCTCGCGCAAGCGCCTGATCAGGTCGAGCGCCTTGTAGGCGGCGATGCCGCCGCCGATGATGAGCAGGATGCGTCTGCCGTAGAGCGTTCCCCGAACCGATGGTTTGCCGGATCCGGCAGAGGCGGGCGTCGCTTGTTGGCCGGGTCCGGTCAGCGCGCGCAGCGTCTTCTCGATCTGGTCGATGCGGTCGGCCTGCCCTGCCCGGCCTTCAACCGCCGCGCGGATCATCGCCCGCGCCTGCTCCTCCATCGAGCAGCCATTTTCGGCCGCCAGTTGCCGCAGCAGGTCCTTGACCTCGTCGTCAAGGTTGCGGATCGTGATGCTGGCCATGTGATTGCATCCGCTTCAAACTGGTGTCAGCAATGATAGCAATGCAATCAAATCACGGCAAGGCGGGCGGCGTTCAGAAGATCCGCCAAGCGATATAGATCAGCGTCAGCGCGATCACCCACAGCGCCACGCGGCCGGAGCGGGTATGGCGGGCTTCGGCCTTGCCGATGGCGCGCGCGGTCGCCTCGTCGAATCGCAGTCCATGTTCGGCCATCAGGTCGATTTCGCGCGACAGCCGCTCGGTACGGGCGGCAATATCCGGCGCTTGCCTTGCCAGCGCCACCAGCGCCTTGCCGGCGTCGCGAGCGTCGGTCAGCATTCCGCGCGGACCGAGATTGCCGGCGATCCAGTCGCTGACCACCGACTCCGACGTCTTCCACATGTTGAAGGCCGGATCGAGCGTGCGGGCGACGCCTTCGACGACGACCATGGTCTTTTGCAGCAGGATCAGTTCCGGTCGCGTCGCCATGTCGAAAAGTTCGGTGACCTCGAACAGAAGGGTCAAGAGCTTGGCCATCGAAATGGTGTCTGCCGATTGGCCATGGATCGGCTCGCCGATGGCGCGGATCGCCTGCGCGAAAGCCTCGACATTGTGCTGGCGCGGCACATAGCCGGCCTCGAAATGCACCTCGGCGACGCGCTGATAATCGCGAACGATGAAGCCGTAGAGGATCTCGGCTAGGAAACGCCGCTCCTTCTTGCCGAGCCTGCCGGCGATGCCGAGATCGACGGCGACGATGGTGCCGTCCGCCTCGACGAACAGATTGCCCGGATGCATGTCGGCATGGAAGAAGCCGTCGCGCAGCGTGTGCCTGAGGAACGACTGGATGAGATTGGCGGCGATCGCCTTGAGATCGTGACCTGCGGCGGCAAGGCCGACCAGATCGTTCATCTTGATGCCGTCGATCCACTCCATGGTGATCACGTCGCGGCCGGTCCGCTCCCAATCGACCGCGGGCACGCGGAAGCCCGGATCGTCTTTCGTGTTTTCACCGAGCTCTGAAAACGCGGCCGCCTCGAGCCGCATGTCCATTTCGACCTTGGTGGTCTGCGCCAGCGTTTGGGTCACCTCGATTGGCCGCAGTCGGCGCGACGAGGGAATGTATTTCTCCTGCAGGCGAGCGGCGAGGAAGTAGCTCTCGAGATCCTGGAAGAAGCGATGGCGCACGCCGGGCCGGATGACCTTCACCGCCACCCGTGAAGCCTTCCCGTCGCGAACGACTTCGGCGCCGTGCACCTGGGCGATCGAAGCAGCCGCAACCGGCTCTCCGAGGCTGGCATAGAGATCGTCGATCTTGCGCCCGAGCGAGGCCTCGATCGCCGCGATCGCCTCCGCTTTTGGGAAGGTGTGCATCTTGTCCTGCAGCAGGGCGAGGTCGACCGCCATGTCGTTGCCGACGACGTCCGGCCGCGTCGCCAGGAACTGCCCGAGCTTGACGTAGGATGGACCCAGTCGCACCACCGCCTGCGCCAGCCGGTCGCCGCGCTGGTGGGCGAGCGCGCGGCGGCGGGCGAGCACACGTGCGAGCCGCCAGCCGAGCTTCGGCATGCCGGAAAGCTCTTCTCCGGGCAGCGCCGCGACGACGCCTTCGCGGACCAGCACCCAGCCGGCCCTTGCGAGCCTGAAACCAGCCCCGACGGTAGTCATCGCTGCGCTTGCCTCAAAGCTTCCAGCCCGAATGAAGCGCGGCGATGCCGCCGGAATAGTTGCGGAAAGTGACGCGGTCGAAGCCCGCGCGGGTGATCATGGAAGCAAAATTCGCCTGGTTGGGGAACTTGCGGATCGATTCGACCAGGTAGGAATAGGGTTCACCATCGCCTGTCACCGCCTTGCCGATTTTCGGGATCGCGTTGAAGGACCAGGCCTCGTAGACCTTGTCGAGCAGCGGCATGTCGACCTCGGAAAACTCCAGGCAAAGCAAGCGCCCGCCGCGCTTCAGCACGCGGAAGGCTTCGCTCAGCGCCACATCGATGCGCGGCACGTTGCGGATGCCGAACGCGATCGTATAGGCGTCGAACGTTTCGTCCTCGAAGGGCAGCGCCTCGGCATTGGCCTCGACGAAAACGGTATTTTCCGAGAGGCCTTTCTTATCGGCCCTGTCGCGGCCGACTTCGAGCATCGAGCCGTTGATGTCGAGCACCGTGGCGTGCGCCTGGCGCTGGCTTGCCTCGATGATGCGGAAGGCGATGTCGCCCGTGCCGCCGGCGACGTCGAGCACCTTCCAGCCCGGACGCTTGGGCGGATTGAGCCACGCGACCATCGCGTCCTTCCACAGCCGGTGCAACCCGCCCGACATGAGATCGTTCATGAGGTCGTATCGATTGGCCACCTTATGGAAGACATCGTTGACGAGGGACTGCTTGTCGCCTGCGCCCACCTTCCTGAAACCATAGGAAGTTTCCATGCCACCCGCGGCCGTGGTTCTCTCAACTGACATTATTTTGATCCGCCATAAAACCGGCGGGACCATAGCCGATCGATGGGGCCGGCGCTATTGTCCGAGGCGCGGTTTTCGGCCGCGCCTTCAAAACGGGTTCGGGCAGGATTTCGCATGATTTTCCGCTCGGAATCGGCGCGAGGACAGAATACCGGACGGGATGGCCGCATGATTTTGAAAGCCGAATTGCACTGCCACATCGAAGGGGCAGCGGCGCCCGACATTGTCGTCGGCCAGGCCCGCAAATACGGCAAGGACCCCTCGCCCTATATCCAGAACGGCTCCTTCGTCTGGCATGATTTCACCTCCTTCCTCGCGGCCTACGACTTTGCCTCCGACCTGTTTCGCACGGAGGAGGACTATGCCCGTCTGACCGACCACTACCTCACCAGTCTCGCCCGCGACGGCGCGATCTATTCGGAGATCTTCACCTCGCCGGACCATGCCAGGAAGGCCGGTCTCTCGCCCAAGGCCTATACGGACGCGCTCGGCGAAGGCATGGCCCGCGCCAAGGCCAGGACGGGCATCGAGGGGCGCATGATCGTCACCGGCGTGCGCCATGCCGGCGTCGAGGCGATCGAGCAGGCGGCGCGCTTCGCGGCCCGCTGCGGCCATCCCCTGGTGACCGGTTTTGGCGTTGCCGGCGATGAGCGGATCGGCGATTTCGAGGATTATGTGCGGGCATTCGAGATCGCGCGCGAGGCAGGCCTCGGCGTCACCATCCACGCCGGAGAGTTGATGGGATGGGAAAGTGTCAAGGCAGCGCTGGACCACATCCGCCCATCGCGCATCGGCCATGGCGTGCGCGCCATCGAGAATCCGGACCTCGTCCGCCGTATCGCCGATCAGGGCGTGGTGCTGGAATGCTGCCCCGGCTCCAACATCGCGCTCAAGGTTTTCGCAAGCTTCGCCGAGCATCCCTTCCCGGCGCTGCGCGCCGCCGGCTGCAAGGTGACGCTCAACTCCGACGACCCGCCCTATTTCTGGACCTCCCTGAAGCGCGAATACGATATCGCCGCCGAGCATTTCGCGATGGACGACAAGGCGCTCACCGCCGTGACCAGGACGGCCATAGAGGCGGCCTTCGTCGACCGGAAGACCAAAGCGATGCTGCTAGGCCGGTTGGACGTGAAGGTGCGGTGAGAAGGGAATAGTGAGTAGTCAGTAGTGATTGATTTGGCCGTGGGCGCATCGCGCGGTTGAAGGCTGGCGCTTTCCCTCAGTCAGGGACTCGCAAATCGGCTCACTATTCACTACTCACTATTCACTACCCACTGCGAACCAGTCGGAGCACATCATGCAGGGCGTCACCGTCGTCGACCATCCCCTTGTCCAGCACAAGCTGACCATCATGCGCAAGAAGGAGACCTCGACGGCCGGTTTCCGGCGGCTGCTGCGCGAGATCTCGCTGCTTCTGGGCTACGAGGTCACGCGCAACCTTGAGCTCACCACCACCACCATCGAGACCCCGATCGAGGAGATGGAAGCGCCGACGCTGGAGGGCAAGAAGCTGGTCTTCGCCTCCGTGCTGCGTGCCGGCAATGGCCTGCTCGAAGGCCTGCTCGACCTGGTGCCGGCGGCGCGCGTCGCCCATATCGGCCTCTACCGCGACCACGAGACGCTCGAGGCGATCGAATATTTCTTCAAGGCGCCGAGCGACCTCGCCGATCGGCTGGTGATCGTCGTCGATCCGATGCTGGCGACCGCCAATTCCGCGATTGCGGCGATCGACAAGCTGAAGGGGCGCGGCGCCACCAACATCCGCTTCCTCTGCTTGCTGGCCGCGCCGGAGGGCATCGAACGCTTCACCAAGGCGCATCCGGACGTCCCGATCTTCACCGCTTCGATCGACCGCCAATTGAACGACAAGGGCTACATCATGCCGGGCCTCGGCGATGCCGGCGACCGTATGTACGGAACCAAGTGAGCGCCTTTTCTTAACCGCTCGTTTACGCAAAGATCACGGTTCCATCGCGCGTTAAATCTGAAAACACCATGCCGGCTTAAGGATGCGGCCTTCACGAAGGTCGATCCATGCTGCGCAAGCTTGTCATTCTTGGCGTCTTTGCCGGAACCTCGGCATCGATCCCGATCCTCTACCAATCGAACCCGCAGGCGGTCGAAAGCCTGCTGAAATCGGCGGTCGCGCCCAAACCGGCGGCGCCGGAGGCTCAGCCCAGCGTCAATCTCGCCTCGGTTCCAGCCAGGCCGGCGGCGCCGACGCCGCTTGGCCGCCAGGTGCTGGTCAATGCGGATGAACGTGGTCATTTCACCTCCGCCTTCAAGCTCAACGGCCGCCAGATCGACGGCATGATCGACACCGGCGCGACGCTGGTCGCCATCAACACATCGACGGCGCGCAGGATCGGCATTTCGCTCAACCAGTCGGATTTCAATCAACAGGTGAACACGGCAAACGGCGCCATCAAGGCGGCCGTGGTGACCGTCGAGCGCCTGCAGATCGGCAAGATCTCCATCGACAATGTCCAGGCGGTCGTTCTCGACGACCGGGCGCTGCAAACCAACCTGATCGGCATGAGCTTCCTGCAGCGGCTGCAGAAATACGAGGTCCAGAACGGCGCGCTGCTGCTCGTGCAGTAGATCTGGCCTGAAGCAATTCCAGGAAAAATGTGTAACGGTCAGGCTCGGCGCCTTCGCCGTAGCCTTCCGTCCGGAATTGTGTAGACAAATAGTTATAGCGGCAGGATCCGCCTGAGCACCGTCTTTTCGGCGGACGGCTTCGAGGCGCCGATCGTATAGGCGGAGCGCACCGCTGCGGCGGCAGCCTCGGCATCCGCCTCGGTCCGCGCATGAACCAGTGCCAGCGCCTCGCCCGCCCGCACTTCCCCGCCCACCGGCAGCAGCCTGGTGAGGCCGACGGCGTGATCGATCCTGTCGTCCGGACGGGTACGCCCGCCGCCCAGCGCGACGACGGCGAGCCCGATGTCGCGCGTCGCGATGCCGGTGACGAAGCCGTCCTCCACCGCTTCAACCGCCAATTCCACCGCCGCTTCGGGGAGATATTTTTCCGGGTTCTCGACGAAGTCGGCGGGACCGCCGAGCGTCGTCACCATACGCGCGAAGACCGCCGCCGCGCGGCCGCCGGCAAGCGTCTCGGCGGCGCGCCTGATCCCGTCCTGGTTCGACGACACAATCCCCGCCGACTGCAGCATTTCGGCGGCCAGCGCCAGCGTCACGTCCTCCAGCCGGCGGTCGCGGACCCGGCCGGTGAGGAAATCGACCGCGTTCTTCACCTCGACCGCATTGCCGGCGGCCGAGGCCAGCGGCTCGTTCATGCCGGTCACCAGCGCCGAGGCCTTCAGGCCCGCGCCATTGGCGACTTCGACCAGGCTGTTCGCCAACGCGACCGCATCGCGCGATTTCTCCATGAAGGCGCCGTTGCCGACCTTGACGTCGAGCACCAGCGAGCCGAGCCCGGCGGCGAGCTTTTTCGACAGGATCGAGGCGGTGATCAACGGCACCGACTCCACCGTGCCGGTCACGTCGCGGATCGCGTAGAGCCGGCGGTCGGCCGGCGCGAGATCGGCGGTCTGGCCGATAATGGCGCAGCCGGTTTCCAGCACCGTTTTGCGGAAGCGCGCCACATCCGGCTGGCTGGTATAGCCGGGAATGGCGTCCATCTTGTCGAGCGTGCCGCCGGTATGGCCAAGGCCGCGGCCGGAGATCATCGGCACATAGGCGCCGCAGGCGGCGACGATCGGCGCCAGCATCAGCGAGACATTGTCGCCGACGCCGCCGGTCGAATGCTTGTCGGTGACCGGGCCCGGCAGGTCGGACCAGTCGAGCACGTCGCCGGAATCGCGCATGGCAATCGTCAGCGCCACCGCCTCCTCACGGCTCATGCCTTTGAGGAACACGGCCATGGCAAAGGCGCCGATCTGTCCCTCCGAGAGGGTGCCGGCCGTTATCCCCTCGATGAAGGTCGCGATCTCGGACGCCGAGAGCCTGTGGCCGTCGCGCTTGCGGCGGATGATTTCCTGGGGGAGCATCAGCTTTCCGGCAAACCTTCCTGGAAGACACGCCGCAGGATCGTCGCCAGCCGCGCGCCGCCGATCGGCGCCATGTCCTTGGTTTCCTGGTGCGAGAGCTCGGCTCCGGTCATGCCGGCCGCCAGGTTGGTGATGACCGAGCAGGCGGCGACCTTGAGGCCGAGGAAGCGGGCGAGGATGACTTCCGGCACGGTCGACATGCCGACGGCGTTGGCGCCCATGATGCGCGCCATGCGGATCTCGGCCGGCGTCTCGAAACATGGTCCCGAGAACCACATGTAGACGCCCTGGTGCAGCGCGGTGCCGGTTGCCTTGGCCGCCTTCTCGATCGCCTTGCGCAGACCGGCATCATAGGCCTCGGTGAGGCCGACGAAGCGGCGGTCGCTCGGCTCACCGATCAGCGGATTGGAACCGGAAAAATTGATGTGGTCGGTGATCAGCATCACTGAACCCGGCCCCATGTCGGGCTCGACGGAGCCGGCGGCGTTGGTGAGAATGAGATGCGAGATGCCGATGCCGGCAAGCGCCTCCAGCGCCGGGCGCATCGCGGCGGCGTTGCCGTGCTCGTAGTAGTGGGCGCGGCCGGACAGCATCAGCACGGGCGTGCCGGCGAAATACCCGGCCACCACCTCGCCGGCATGGCCGGAGACACCGCTTCGCGGGAAGCCGGGCAGCTCGGCATAAGAGATACGCCGCGCATCCTCGACCTGGTCGACCAGTCCACCCAGGCCGGAACCCAAGACAAGGGCCGCGGTCGGCGCCAGCCCGTCGAGCTTCTCGACCAGATGATCCAGTGCTTCCTTCATTTCAAGCCGCTCTTCATTTCAAAATGTCGCCCCTGAAGCCGTAAGGCAGCATATCGCCCATGGTGACTGTTTCGACCACGCCGGTATTGTCGCAGAGATAGAGCTTGGTCTCCGGCCGGCAGAACTCCGCCAGCCGCTGCCGGCAGCCGCCGCAGGGCGTGCATCTGGCCATGCGCTCGGCAATCACCGCGATCTCGGTGATCTTGCCGCCGCCACCCATGATGTAGTGGCCGAGCGCCGTGGTCTCGGCGCACCAGCCTTCGGGATAGGACGCCACCTCGATGTTGGCGCCGGCAAAGATGCGCCCGTCCTCGGTGCGCAGCGCCGCGCCCACCGGAAACTTGGAATAGGGCGCATAGGCCTTCGCCATCGCGGCCTTCGCCGCCTCGAACAGATCATGCGACATTCAGGTCTTCTCTCCCACGATCTTGTCCAAAAGCCGATTGCCACCGAGGCGGGGCCGTTCGTGTCGTCGCGATCTCAGCGTTCCTTGACGTAGGGCACGCCGCCGGCGCGCGGCGGGATCGCCTTGCCGATGAAGCCGGCGAGCAGGATGACGGTGAGCACATAGGGCAATGCCTGCATGAACTGCACCGGTACCTTGCCGATGACCGGCAGCGCCGTGCCTTGCAGGCGGATCGACAGCGCGTCGAGGAAGCCGAACAGCAGGCAGGCGAACATGGCGTTGACCGGCTTCCATTTGGCGAAGATCAGCGCGGCGAGCGCAATGTAGCCCTTGCCCGCCGTCATGTCCTTCACGAAGCCGCCATTCTGCACCATCGACAGATAGGCGCCGGCGACGCCGGTAAGCACGCCGGTGCAGATCAGCGCCCGGTAGCGCAGCCAGGCGACCGAGATGCCGGCGGTGTCGACGGCGGCCGGGTTCTCGCCGACCGCGCGCATCCTGAGGCCGAAACGGGTGCGGAACAGCACCCACCAGGTGAACGGCACCATCGCGAAGGCGAAGTAGACCAGGATCGAATGACCCGAGATCAGCTCGGCATAGATCGGCCCGAGGATCGGCACGTCACGGACGGCTTCGGCGCCGGGCCAAACGATCGCCTCGAACCGCTCGCCCGGCTGCAGCGCCGGCGTGCGTCCGCCCTGCTGGAACCAGGCCTGGCCGAGGATGATGGTCGAGCCGGCGGCAACGAAATTGATGGCGACGCCGGAGACGATCTGGTTGCCGCGATGCGTGATCGAGGCGAAGCCGTGCACCATGGCGAAGGCGACCGAGATCAGGATGGCCATGCCGAGGCCGATCAAGGCGGAATGGAAGACCGAGGCCGCGGCTGCGCCGGCGAAGGCGCCGACCAGCATCTTGCCTTCGAGGCCGATGTCGAAGATGCCGGCGCGCTCGGAATAAAGGCCGGCGAGGCAGGCAAGCAGCAGCGGCACCGACAGTCGGATGGTCGAGTCCAGCACCTGGACGATGGCGGCGAAACTGTCCATCTCAGGCCCCCTTCCCCTTGACCGCTTCGATGCCGACAGCTTTCGGGCTGAACGAGGCGAACAGCGTCTGGATATACGGCCTGAACATATGCTCCAGCGCCCCGGCAAAGAGGATGACCAGGCCCTGGATGATGACGATCATGTCGCGGCTGATCGCCGGCATCTCGAAGGCAAGTTCGGCACCGCCCTGGTAAAGCATGCCGAACAGGATCGCCGCCAGCACGATGCCGACCGGATGCAGCCTGCCCATCAGCGCCACGGCGATGCCGACATAGCCGGCGCCCGAGACGAAATCGATGGCGACATTGTGCTGGTCGCCCATCACCGGGTTGAGCGCCATCATGCCGGCCAGCGCGCCCGAGATCATCATCGCGGTGAGGATGATGCGGGTTTCCGAAATACCGGCATAGCGCGCAGCCTTCGGGCTATGGCCATAGGTGCGCATCTCGTAACCGAGCTTGGTGCGCCAGATCAGCAGCCAGACCAGGAACGCCATCACCAGCGCCAGCAGGAAGCAGATGTTGAGCGGCGCCGAGCGGATCTTGGCGCCGAACAATTCGATGATCCAGTTGAGCTTCGGCAATTCCGCGCCGGCGAGGAAATTGCGTGTCTGCGGCGCCTGCGATCCGGCCGGCTTCAGCGGACCGACCAGCAGATAGACCATCACCGAGGCGGCGATGAAGTTGAACATGATGGTGGTGATGACGATGTGCGAGCCGCGCTTGGCCTGCAGATAGGCGGGGATGAAGCCCCAGAGCGCGCCGAACACCGCCGCGGCGACGATCGCTATCGGAAAGATCACCCACCAGGGCAGCACGCTGTCGAAGCTGAGGCAGACGAGCGCGATGCCGAGGCCGCCGATATAGGCCTGGCCCTCGGTGCCGATGTTGAACAGGCTGCAATGCGCCGCCACCGCCACCGACAGCCCGGTGAAGATGAAGGTGGTGGCGTAGAACAAGGTGAAGGCGATGCCCGTGCCCTTGCCGAAAGCGCCCTCGACCAGGATGACGGCGGCGCGGAACGGATTTTCGCCGACCAGCATGACGACGAAGCCGGCGACGATGAAGGCCACCGAGAGATTGATCAGCGGGATCAGCCCATAGTCGGCCCAGGCCGGCAGCTTGGCGTAGGGCGTGCTCATTCGGCGGCCTCCTGGTGTTCGACGCCGGCCATCAGGAGACCAAGCTCGCCTTCGGTCGCCTCCGGCCCGCGCTCGCCGACGATGCGGCCGGCGAACATCACCAGGATGCGGTCCGACAGCGAGCGGATCTCGTCGAGCTCGACCGACACCACCAGCACCGCCTTGCCCTGGTCGCGCATGGCGATCAGCCGCTTATGGATGAATTCGATGGCGCCGACATCGACGCCGCGCGTCGGCTGGCCGACGATCAGCACGCCGGGGTCTTGCTCCATCTCCCGCGCCAGCACGATCTTCTGCTGGTTGCCGCCCGAGAAATTGGCCGTCCTCAGCCGCGGATTGCCAGGACGGATGTCGTATTTCTCGATCTTGTCCTTCGCGTCGGCCATGATGGCATCGACGTTGAGAAACGGTCCCTTCAAATAACGCTCGTCGTCGTGATAGCCGAGGATCGAATTCTCGTTCTCCTCGAAGGCGAGCACCAGCCCGACATGGTGGCGATCCTCCGGCACATGCGCGAGACCGCGGTCGCGCAATTCGCCGGGATCGGCCTTGCCGGTGAGGTCGACCGGCTTGCCTTCGAGCATGACCTCGCCCGAGACGGCATGCCGGATACCGGAGATCGCCTCGAGCAGTTCCGACTGGCCGTTGCCGGCCACGCCGGCGATGCCGACGATCTCGCCGCCGCGCACGTCGAAGGAGACGTCGTCGACCATGGTGACGCCGCGCGAATCCTTGACCGTCAGGTTCTTGACCGAGAGCTTTATCGCGCCGGCCTCCGACTGGCCCTTCTCGACCCGCAAGAGCACGCGCCGGCCGACCATCAGCTCGGCCAGCTCGCCGACCGTGGTTTCCTTCGTCACCCTGGTGGCCACCATGGTTCCCTGGCGCATGACCGACACCGTGTCGGTGATGGCCATGATCTCACGCAGCTTATGGGTGATCAGCACCACCGTTTTTCCCTGCTCCTTCAATTGCTTGAGGATGCGGAAAAGGTGGTCGGCCTCGGCCGGCGTCAGAACCCCGGTCGGCTCGTCGAGGATCAGGATCTCGGCGCCGCGATAGAGCGCCTTGAGGATTTCGACGCGCTGCTGGAGACCGACCGGCAGTTCCTCGATGACGGCATCGGGATCGACCTCGAGGCCGTATTCGCGCTCGAGCCGCTCGAGCTCCGAGCGCGCCTTGGCGATGCTGCTCTTCAAGAGCGCGTCATTCTCGGCGCCGAGGATGACGTTCTCCAGCACCGTGAAATTGTCGACCAGCATGAAATGCTGGTGCACCATGCCGATGCCGAGCGCGATGGCGTCGTTGGAGGTGCTGATCGACACCGGCTTGCCGCCGACGTGGATTTCGCCGCTGTCGGCCTGGTAGAAGCCATAGAGGATCGACATCAGCGTCGACTTGCCGGCGCCGTTCTCGCCGACGATGCCGTGGATGGTGCCGCGCACGACTTCCAGGTTGATGTCGCGGTTGGCGCGCACCGCGCCAAAACTCTTGTTGATGCCTATGAGTTCGATTGCGGCTTGCGCCATGCAGCCTGTCCCACTCTTATTTTTTTATCGCTTGGTCAAAATGCCTAGCATGATGCCCCGCCCGTGCCAATTGGCCGGAACACCATTCACTCTCGACAAATCCCCGCGCGCTTGTCAATTTCGAACGTGGCCGAGAGCTTCACATTCACAGAACCCGAGTTTTGAATGACCAAACCTGACGACCGGCTGACGACGCTGGAAATCCGTGCCGCCGAGCAGGAAAAGACGATCGAGGAACTGTCCGGCCAGATAGCCGAGCAGTGGAAGGTGATCGAACGCATGGAACGCAAGCTCGCCGCCCTTGCCGATCGGTTCC
Source organism: Mesorhizobium sp. M1E.F.Ca.ET.045.02.1.1 (assembly GCF_003952485.1). Lineage (NCBI taxonomy): Bacteria > Pseudomonadati > Pseudomonadota > Alphaproteobacteria > Hyphomicrobiales > Phyllobacteriaceae > Mesorhizobium > Mesorhizobium sp. M1E.F.Ca.ET.045.02.1.1. The sequence goes on along the minus strand of NZ_CP034447.1, from coordinate 3,103,332 downwards.
TGGCCCTGGAGGAGCAGGCCGCTCCCGACGTGCCGGTGACCAAGCCGCCGCACTATTGAGCGGGCATTGGGGGGTGAGCGGGCATTTTTGGGGGAGAACGGTCATGGCCAGTGAAGGAGACCGCATCGCAAGGGCCGGCGACTATGTTTTCGGCCTGATGGACGAAAGGGAACGCGCCCGCGCCGAGCGCGACCTCGAGATCGATCCCGCCTTTCGCGACGCGGTGCTGCGGCTCGCCGAGCGCATGCGTGCCCTGGAAACGACCGCGCCATCCAACGCGGCCTCCGACGAGCGCTGGAATCTTGTCCAGCAGCGGCTGGCCGGGTTGCCGCAGATGCGGCTTGCCGGGCTGAGCAACGGCGAATCGCAGCCGCAACCGATCATGATCCATCGACTCGAGCGCAAGCCCTACGGCGTCGGCGTACATTCCCTGGGCGGCCGGCTCGGACTTGTCATCGCGCTCGCCCTGCTGGCGGCCTTCGCGCTGGGCTATCTGGCGGGCACGCTATAGTTCACGCGACATCAGACGCATCGGCTGGCCGTCCTGGTCGAAAGTATCGACCGCAGTCCAGCCGAGCGCTTCGTAAAAAAGACGGGCCTCCCAGGTGTAGAGATAAAGCCTGTCCACGCCCGCCGATGCAGCATGGGCCTCGACGGCTCTTAGCAGCGCTGCGCCAACGCCCTGGCTTCGATGCGCTTCGTCAACGACAAGCCCGGCAAGCCATGGTGTCACATCATGCGCCGGATCGATCTCATTGCGAACGAGCAGGCAGCTTCCGATCGGCGCGCCGCCGACGCGGGCGACGAAGGCCGCCTCCAACCCGTCGCCACCGAGCAATGCGATAAGCCCGGCAATATCTTCTTCGAGCGTCCGGCCCGTACCCTCGAAGAAAGCCGCAAGGCGTAGTTTCGCTATGGCCTCGACGTCGCGCTCGGTCATGGCGTCGATTGTCGGTTGCATGATGCTTATCCAAAAAGAAACCGCCGGGCGAAGGCCCGGCGGTCAAACAAACCTTGACTCGATCTGCCGATCAATACGGGCAATTGTTGTCCGCGGTATAGTCGTGCACCTGGACCTTGCCGGCGATGATGTCGGCCTTGGCCTTTTCAACGGCCGCCTTCATCTCGTCGGTCACCAGCGCCTTGTTGTTGTCGTCCATGGCGTAGTCCACGCCGCCCTCCTTGAGGCCGAGATTCTGGACGCCGCCCTTGAAGGTGCCGTTCTTGCCGTCCATGAAGGCGTTGTAGACGGCGACGTCGACGCGCTTCATCATCGAGGTCAGCACCTTGCCGGGCTGCAGGCCGTTCTGGTTGGAATCGACGCCGATGCCGAGCTTGCCGGCATCAGCGGCCGCCTGCAGCACGCCGACGCCGGTGCCGCCCGCGGCGGCATAGACGACGTCCGCGCCCTGGTCGATCTGCGTCTTGGCGATCTCGCCGCCCTTGGCCGGGTCGTTCCAGGCGGCCGGCGTGTCGCCGGTCATGTTCTGGATGACGTCGGTGGCGCCGGCCGACTTGGCGCCGCCGACATAACCGCACTCGAACTTGCGGATCAGCGGAATGTCCATGCCGCCGACGAAGCCGACCTTCTTCGACTTCGACGCCATCGCCGCCAGGATGCCGACGAGGTACGAGCCCTCATTTTCCTTGAATACCAGCGAGCGGACATTGGGCAGGTCGACGGCATCGTCGATGATGGCGAAGTTGAGGTCGGTATATTCGGCCGCGACCTTCTTCAGCGCATCCTCCCAGGCGAAGCCGGCCATGACGATCGGGTTGCGGCCGTCCTCGGCGAAGCGGCGCAGCGCCTGCTCGCGCTGCGAGGCGTTGGAAACCTCGAATTCGACGTAAGCGACGCCGGTTTCGGCCTTGAACTTCTCGGCGCCGTGAAAGGCGGCCTCGTTGAAGGATTTGTCGAACTTTCCGCCGAGATCGTAGAGGATGGCCGGCTGGACATCCGCGGCGAAAGCCGGAAGAACCATTGCAGTTGCGGCCAGAAGGCCGAGAACGATACGTTTCATGTGATCCACACCCTGTCGGTTATTTTCCGTTTGCACCGCATCCCTGCCCGGTTCTCCGGCAGGCATGCGACGTCAGGCAGGAAGTGTTTTCCCCTCCCGCTCGCGGCCAATCTGGCACGGCCCGAAACAAAATTCACGTGGAATTTTGACCTCTTGGAAAAAGCGGTCGGGCCGACCGTTTCATGCGGAACGAAACCTCCGCGTCAGTTGGTCGGAGCGAATTCGTGGCGCCGCCGCCGGTAGCCGATGGCGTAGAGCAGGAACGCCAACACCGCGAACACCGCGAAACCGGGCTGGCCGAGCACCCAGGCGATGGCGCCGTCCCAGACCAGCGGACTGGCGTTGGCGCGTACATAGGTCTCGAAGGCCGCTCGGGTGTCGGGCGATACCGCCAGCCAGCTTGCGTTGAGCGGCGTCATGACGAGCGCCGATGCCGCCACCGAGCGCGTGGTGTCGATCACCGCCATGATGACGGAAATAGACAATGCAACCATAGCCGCCAGCCGAAAGATGAAACGCAACATCCAACGCTCTCCCCGGGAAAAGCTCCCGTCTGCCCCGCAACCGACATAGAGCGTGCGCAACCGCCACGCAATCGCGACACACGATTTTGAGCGGCTCTATCTATTTGTTTTGACGCAATTCCGGACGGCAAACCGCTACGCATTTTTCCCGGAATTGCTTTGCGCCGATGGCGCCTGCTTTCGCCGGTTGACCCGCCAGATGGCGAAGATTCCGCCGGCGACCGCGCCGACGATCAGGCCCGCGAGGCCGACGAAGGCGGCGAAAAACCCGCAGGCGCCCTCGAAGCAGCTCATATGGGTGGCGTCCGCGATCAGCGACCCGGCAAGAAATCCGGCTCCGGCGCCGATGGCGCCGCCAAGGATGATCCCGAGCAGCGCCGCAACGAGCGAGACCAGGAGCGGCGGGCGTTCGGTCTCCGGATTGGCGTAGACCGCCTCGGCGCCGGCGCCTCGCCGCAGGAGATAGATGCAGAGCAGGCCGATGGCGATCTCGGCTATGGTGAGGCCCAGCGCTTCGGCGGAGAAGACGAAGTCGGGCACCAGAAGCGTATAGGCCTGGCGCACGACGAGCCACAGGATGATGGCCACCTGCCAGATGGTGTAGTGGCGGGGGAAACGCGCCGACCGGTTGAAGGCGAGGCCGAGCAGGTAAAGCCCCCACAGGATCGTGACGAGGCCGCCGGCGAGGCCGCCATAGATCAGGAACAACACACTTTCCGGCAGGTTGAAGTCGCCGATCAGCCGCCAGCTCGAGATCAGGCCATAGGCCGACAGCCCCATGACGATCATCAGCCACGCCACCGGGATGAAGGAGAGCCCGCTGTCCGGCCGGCCCGCGGGTTGCTGGTCGATCGATGCCATGTCAGGACAATGCCCCTCGCAAAGCCCAATGCAATTCCAGGAGCAGCCGCTCCCATGCGAATTTGCAGGAAACCAACAGTTGGAGCGATCCAGCGATTCTACCGAACACCGAAGCGCTCCATGGGAGTCGACAGGCAACCAGGGCCGAAGTCAAGCGCGGACGGGCCCTGCGGAGCACCGACGACATCACGGCTGTCGCCTTAGCTCCTCCATCGCCTTCAACCGGACGACCGATACCGAGCAAAGGGCGCGCGCCACGACTTTGGTCGAGACACTGCCGAGATGCCGGCGAAGCGCCGAAGACGAGCGGGCGCCGACAACGATATGCCCAACGTCATTGTGCTCGGCGTAGTGGAGGATGGCGTCGGCCGGGCTGACGGCCTCGAGCACATGATAGCTTATGCGGTCCTCCGGCAGATGCAGAGGATGCGCCCAGTCTTTGAGCGCCACCAGCCGCTTCAGGTAGGTCAGTTGTCCTGATTCATCGGCGGCCGGCGTGTCGCCGATGATCTCGGTCTTCAGCACCGTCACACAGGCCAGCCAGGAATCCTCCCGCGCGGCAAGCACGCGCGCGGTTTCGTGGAGAACCTCGGCAGCCAGCGCATCGCTTCCGTTGGCGAGGTCGACCGCGGCCAGAACGATCGGCGGTCCGGCCTGTACCCTCGAGCTAGCCGGCTTCCCCACCAGCGCCTTCTCATCTGTTCTGCGGAAGAGATTCCTGATGCCGTCCCAGCTTCTTGCGTTCGATGGCGCGCGCGGCCTGGCAACCACGACCTGGTCGGGGTTTCTGAGGTCTGAAAGCACATGCGCCGCCTCGGCATAGCGCTTGGACCTGTCGACTTCCATGCATCGCAGGATGACGGCTTCCAACCACCTCGGAATGGCCTTGTCGATATCTCGCGGCGGCTTGGGCGCATGATAGAGCCTGCGCTTCATTCCGGCGAGCGTGGCCGGACGTCCGAACGGCTCCTCGCCGGTGACGAGCTGATAGAGGATGCAGCCCAGCGCAAACAGGTCGCTTGCGGGATCGGACCTCTCGCCCAGAACCTGTTCCGGCGAAATATAGGCTGCGGTGCCCATCGGCACGGAACTCTCCTCGCCGAGAAGGTCCGGAAGCTCGGCGTGGCGGGCGAGGCCGAAGTCCAGAAGCACGGCGCCGCGCTCGGCCAGGATGATGTTCTCGGGCTTGAGATCGAGATGAACGACCTTCTGGCGGTGCAAGGCGGCGAGCGCCTTCGCGATTTCGGCGCCGATCCTTGCCACCTCGTCCGGCGGCAACGGCGTGCGGCCGGCCGCTTCCGCCAGGCCGACCCCGGCAACGAACTCCATTGCGATATAGGGGACCTTTGCCAGGCCGCCGGATGCGGCGTAGCGCGGCACATGCGGACCCGACAGGCGTTTGAGGATCAGTTCCTCGGCTTCGAAGCCAAGAATGACGGAGACGTCCCCGCCTGGGTCGAGAAAAGGGATCTTCAGCAGAAGCGGAAAATCGAACTTCGAATTTTTCGCGCGCCACAGCGCCGCCATGCCGCCGGACTGAAGCCTTTCGACGAGTTCGAAACCGTCGATGCTTGCCCCTGCCTCCAACCTGTCCATCGATCGTCTCCGGGAAACTAGAGCAATTCCAGGAAAAGTGTGAGCGGTTTTCCGCCCGGAATTGCGTCAAAACAAGGAGCTATAGCGGGTCGCCGTTTCCGTGAAACGGCGAACCGCTCTAGCGGCCAATTTTCAAGCGCATGCCAAGCCACGCGGGCAGGCCGGACGCCTCGATCTTGCGGGCGGTCGCCTCATGATCGTAAGGAACGCGAACCATTGTCACCTCATGCCGTTCGGTGTCGAGAAGCGCAAAGCAGGCGGCCGGATTGCCGTCGCGCGGCTGGCCGACCGCGCCAACGACGATCAGATGCCGCCGCAGTCCGGACAAGGGCGCCGCCACATTGTTCCGCGGCGAAAAATGGATGGGCCGCGCGCCGGGCAAGGCGTAGTAGATGGCCGGAATGTGGGTGTGGCCACAGAAGATGAAGCGGGCATCGCTCGAGGACAAGCAGCGTCCCGCCGCGTCGACTTCGCGTATATAGACCCATTTTTCCGGCCGATCCGCGCTGGCGTGGACATAGAGCCGGTCCTCGGACCGCAGCGAAAGCGGCAGCCGCGCCAGGAAATCGAGATGCTCCCGGCCGAGCTGCTTGCGGGTCCACTCGATGGAGACCCGCGCGTTCTCGGTCATGTCGTTCCGGCCAAGCGCCGCCGCCTCGTCATGGTTGCCCATGATGCAGAAGGCGCCGCTCCTTGCCAGATCGGCCGCCTCCTCGACCACGTAGACAGGATCGGGCCCATAGCCGACCAGGTCGCCAAGCAGGACCAACTGGTCCGGCGCCAGATTCTGAACGGCCTCCAGGACTGCGTCGAACGCCTCGCGGTTGGCATGGATGTCAGACAGGATCGCGATGCGCATTCAACCTTGTCCCGAAACCGGCGCAAGATAGCAAGCCGGCGGCCGCAAGGGATTTGATCCGGCTCAATGGCCATGCACGAACCGCGGCAAGGCCTTCCGTCCCAGCGGCGGCCGGAGCTGTCTCGGCGCCAGACGGCAAATGCCGTTTGCAATGCCATTATGGCTTGGCATTCGCTTTAGGATCGACTAGATGAGCCCCGCGCCTGTTTGCCTAGACGGTTAGAGGTGCTGGGAAGGGGTTGCCCGCCGGTTGAAGGCTCCCCAGATTGTCCGATGAGGCCTTCCCGAGGGAGATGCATCTCCCCAATCCGCACGGCGAAACCGGCCGGCGCGAGAATGCAAGGACGGAGAGGTGGCCGAGTGGTTGAAGGCGCACGCCTGGAAAGTGTGTTTACGGGAAACCGTAACGCGGGTTCGAATCCCGCTCTCTCCGCCATAAGTTTTCCTAATGAATCAATGATTTCAAATACTTAGCCAGTTCATGGCGCACTTAAAAGTCGAAGCGTCCTTAATCTATGTGACAAACTGTCGGGAATCCACTTGGTCCGCCATGGCGTCGCTCAACCTCGAGGTGATCAGCGTCGTGTTTGGGGCCGTGAGCGGACAGTCAGCTTTCGGGTCTTGGCGATTGGATAACTGCCGTGCGCGGCGGGCACTTCCGAATGGCAGGAAGCGCCCAATTGGAGACGTTTAGGCAGTCAATCCATGGTCCCGAAAGCAGCCAAAGCGCGCTCCCGACACCGTCGCGATAAAGGCTCGCAGGTCGGCCAGCATCAGTTCCGGCTCTTCCAGCGCGGCGAAATGCCCGCCTCGCGGCATGTCGGTCCAATGCACGATGTTGTAGGTTTTCTCCGCGAACGAGCGCGGCGGCGGCAAGAACACCGGATCAGGAAAGGCCGCAACGCCGGTCGGCACCTGGATGCGGGTGCCGGCCGGAAGCATCAGCGACCCCTCAATCCGGCTGCCGTAGTAGATCCAGGTTGCAGTCACGAACGATGCCGGCGCGATGTAGAGCATGATGTTGGTGAGGAGTTCCTCCTCGGAAAACTTGCTCCATATGTCCGGGGCGCCATCGGCGGTTGTCGGAAGATCGGCCCACTTGCCGAACTTTTCGAGTATCCAGCCCGCCGCTCCGACCGGGCTGTCGGCCATCGCGACGCCAAGCGTCTGCGGACGTGTTTCCTGCTCGTGAAAGTAGGCCCTCTCCCAATCGGCAATCGCGGCCCGCTTGGCGGCGAAGGACTTCTCCTCGTCGGTCGTCGGAGCGGCATCCTCCGCACGCACGGTCATCATGTTAATATGGATGCCGAGCAGAGCGTCCGGTCGATCATGCGCTGCCCAGGCCGCGATGCCGTGGCCCCAATCGCCCCCTTGAACGAAATACCGCGCGTCGCCGAACAGTTGTATCATCAGCCCATGCACGAGCGCAGCAGCCCGCCGCGGGCCGATCGGGCGCGTGATCGGGTTGGAGAACGCGAAGCCAGGAAGTGAGGGGACGACAACATCGTGCCCGTCCGCTGCGAGCGGCTGCAACAGCCGCTCGAACTCGAGATACGAGCCCGGCCAGCCGTGGAGAAGCAGTACGGGCGGCTTGGAGCCGTCACCCTTCACATGAACGAAGTGGAGGTGCTCGCCTTCCACGTCGGCCGTGAAGTTGGGCAGCGCGTTAAGGCGCCGTTCGACCGCACGCCAGTCGTAGCTGTCCCGCCAATAACCGGCGAGTCGCTTGAGGTCATCAACCCCGACCCCCGCCGACCAGCCTCCCGCATCCGGCAGCTGGCTCCAGTCATAAGCCTCGACCTTGGCTCTGATCGTGGCGAGCCGTTCGTCAGGAATGTTTATTATGTAGGGTGAAATCATGATGTTCTCCGCTTAAACGGCTGACGACGTTGACCGCCGAAGGGTAATACCGACTGAACTGAAAGCTGCGCACAACGTTTCCTGAAACGCCATCCTTTTTGCGAACGGCGCCACGGCAAAACGTCTGCTATGCAGGTCGGCGTTGCCGTAGGCGCAATGTCCGCTTTCCACCCTTTCCGGACTTCCCCCAAGGCCAGAACAAACGTCCGCTTTTAAGATCTCCAACGGCGCATTCGAATGACCGATTTGAGGCGCAAAGCCGACATTCCTTTCGCGCGCGACTCTCGAATACCCCTCAAAATGAGTGGACGGACTCGGAGCAGCGAGCTTATAGAAACCGTGACCTGTCGCCCCGGCCGTGTAACAAGCTGCGTAACAAAGAAAATAAAAAGTTGAATATTTTCAACGTTATAGGCCTAAGATCGAAAGACGCTCTCTCCGCCATCCTGCTTCGCGCTGGGCGCCTCGCAGGATGAATCCGGCGAATTCTTCTCAGCGCGAAGCAGGATGCCCTCCGAAGCCTTGGCGAAGGAGGGCCAAACGGATCTGACACGCCACAGCGCCTGTCGCGATTGTCCCGGTGTCAGGCAGATTGCTTCAACCGACCACGCCAAAACCGATCGCCGGTTCGCTCGGATCTCCCAGTGGCTGTCGCAACTGAGGCCGTCCGGCCGGGGACTGCGGCGATCCGCCGGCCGCGTCTTTCCGTGCCGCCCTTCAACGAGCCATGAGGATCGGTAGGCCCGGGTCCTCGATCATCGACTTGGTCACGCCTCCAAAGATGCGCTCGCGCAGCCTGGAATGACCGTAGGCTCCCATGACAATGAGTTCGGCGCCGGTGTCGACCGCATGCTGGCGAAGGACATCGGCGATCGAATGGTCTGCACTCGGCAGGCGCTCGACCGTAACCTTCACGCCATGGCGGGCGAGATAGGCGGCCAGGTCCGCGCCGGGTTCATCTCCATGGTGCCGTTCGTCCTCGACCGGGTCGATCATGACGACGCGCACCTCATCGGCGCCTGACAGCATGTCGAGCGACTCCCGCACGGCGCGCGTGGCTTCCAGGCCGGCGTCCCACGCGACAAGGACGCGTTTCGGTTTCAACGTCGGGCGCGCGCCCTGGGGGACCAGCAGGATGGGCTTTCCGGACGAGAAAAGTCCGCCTGCAATGACCTTCTCCTTGAGCAGGTGGCTTGCGAGCATTTCCGGCCCGACAATGGCCAGATCGGCGTAACGGGCGCGCCGGCCGATGACTTCATCCGCCCATGACTGCTCTGGGTAGTCGGTGGCGAGGTCAGCCGATACGCGGCTTTCCGACAGCAACTTGGAAACGGCCGAGGTGCGTCTCTTCAGCATTTCCATTTCGGCTTCGCGCTCCGCGAGCCAGGCTGGCGAGACGACCGCTGCATATTCTCCGCCCGAAGGGGGCGCGGCCATGAGCAGGACAAGCACGGAGAGATGCGCGTTGAGTTCTTCGCACAGACCAGTGGCGAGCCTCAGATCATCGTCTGCGTGATCCGGTCCTGTGACCGTGAGCAATGTCTTGAATGCCATGGCGGCGGCTCCTTCTCCGAAAGAGGTTCACTAAGGACGTAGACGTAGCGAGCCGGCCGCAATCCTTCCTTGCGCTGAATCAAACCGATCCCCTCGCAAGATTGATCCCGGTCAACGTGCGCGCGCGCCGCAAGCATTAGCCTGACACCGATAACAGGAGGCGAAGCAATGAGATTCTGGATTACGGCGGGTTTCGCGGCGCTGACCCTGAGCGCCTCGTCCGCACAGCAGATGAGTAATGGAGAGCAGGAGTATCTGAACTCCTGCGCGGTCTGCCACGGTGTGGACGGCAAGGGCGACGGACCCTTGGCCGACGCGTTGCGGAAGCGTCCCGCGGATCTGACGACGCTGACGAGCCGCAATGGCGGGGAATTTCCATACTGGCGGGTCTACGCGACGATCGACGGCCGCGGCATGATACCGGAGCACGGCGAGCGCGAGATGCCGGTCTGGGGCGACCAGTTCCTGCCGGACGACGTGAAACGCTACGGTCCCTACGGTGGGGAGGCCGTCACCACGGAACGCATCCATAACCTGACCGGTTATGTCCAGACGCTCCAACGCCAGTAAAACCCATGGGTTTCAGCCGGCAGGATCGAACGATGTTGCAAACCAGGGCCGGGAACGCGCGCCATGATCGTTGAGAACCAGGATGCCGTGGTCGAAATGCTGAAGGATCCCGCCGCCTATGGCGAGGCAGGAGCCGTTGAGGCGATCGAAACCCACATCTCTCGGATTTTCCTTGTCGGGCGACGCGCCTTCAAACTGAAGCGGGCGGTGAAGCTGCCCTATGTCGATTTTTCGACACCGGAGCTTCGGCTCAGCGCGTGCGAAAAGGAGGTGGAGCTCAACTCCAGGACGGCGCCCGGCCTTTACCTTCAGGTGCGGCGCATAATGCGGGACGGAGACCGGCTCGCCATGGACGGACCGGGAGAGCTGGTCGATGCCGTCATCGAGATGGTCCGTTTCGATCAGTCGCAACTTCTCGACCGAATGGCGACCGCGGGCGAATTGACACCTGCGCTGATGACGGAAGCCGCGCGCATGATCGCGCAATATCATCGTGGCACGCAGGAAATGCACACCGGCACCGGATCGGCGAACATCGGCGGGGTGCTCGAGATCAATTCGGCCGGATTTGCGACAAGCCACGTGTTCGATCGGGAGGAGACCGAAACGCTCGACGCGGCGTTTCGCGCCGCCCTCGCCCGCCATGCCGGCCTGCTTGACCGGCGCGAGGCTTCAGGCCGTGTCCGCCGCTGCCACGGCGATCTCCACCTGCGCAACATCTGCCTCTTCGACGGCGAGCCTCGCCTGTTCGACTGCATCGAATTCAACGACCGGATCGCCACCGTCGACGTGCTCTACGACCTCGCATTTCTGTTGATGGATCTGTGGCATCGCGGTTTTCCTCAATTCGCCAATCTGGTGATGAACCGATATCTCGACGACGCCGACGACGAAGACGGCTTTATCCTGCTGCCGTTCTTCATGGCGGTGCGGGCGGCGGTGCGCGCGCATGTCACGGCAACGCAGGTCGAGGAAGGCAGCTCCAACGCCACGGAGCTGATCGCCGAAGCGCGATCCTATTTCGAGCTCGCCCGAGCCTTGCTGACCGAAACGCCGCCGCGGCTCATTGCGATCGGCGGACTGAGCGGCTCAGGCAAGACGACGGTCGCCGAGGCGCTCGCCCCCCACATCGGCGCGGCCCCAGGCGCCCGGGTCGTCGAGAGCGATCGCATCCGCAAGGCCATGCACGGGGTGGCCGCGGAGACAAGGCTGCCGGACAAGGCCTACCGGCCTGGCGTGTCGGAACGCGTCTATCGCCAGATCGCGTGGCGCGCGGAGCTGATCCTCGCCGAAGGCGGCTCAGTCGTCGCCGACGCCGTTTTCGACAACCCGGACGATCGCGACAGGATCGAGCGCGCCGCAAGGGAGATAAAGGTTCCGTTTGCGGGATTTTGGCTGTCGGCCAATCCGTCGGTCCTGTGGCGTCGGGTCAGCGAGCGCAAGGGTGGCCCTTCCGATGCCACGATCGACATCCTGTCGCGGCAATTGCAGCGCGATCCCGGATCGTTGGGTTGGCGCAGGATCGAAGCCGATCGCAATATCGCTGAAATCGTCGCGGAGATGCGGGTTCTCGTCGAGAGCGCAACCGCGGCCGCGGCGGCATAAGGAAGCCGCCGCTCACCCGATCTCCAGCGTCGCCACCGACAGGCCGGGCTCGCTGGGGTGATGCGCAACCGAGAAGCCAAACTCCCCGCACATTGTGAGCATCTTGCGATTTTCGTTGAGGATTATGCCCTCGATCCGGCCGATGCGTTCGGCCCTCGCATAGTCGATGATCTGCTTCAGCAGGTTCCATCCCAGCCCATGCCCCTGCAGGTCCGATCGTACGAGCAGGGCATATTCGCCGGTCCTGTGATCCGGGTCGCAGGAGAGCCTGCCGATACCGGCGAGCGCTCCCGTGTCCTTTTCGAGCGCGACGAAGGCGATGTCGCGGTCGTAGTCGAGCTGCGTGAGCCGTTTCAGCATCTGGTCCGGAAAATTCCTGCGCGGCGAGAGGAAACGCAGCCGCAGGTCGTCGGGGGAAATCCTGGCCAGGAACGCGGGATAAAGCGCTACGTCCGCCGGCAAGATCGGCCGGATGTGCAAGGACATGCCGTCCGACAGAAGATTCCGGCTCCATCCCGACGGATAGGGTCTTATGGCCAGAGCCGGGTTCGGCGCCGGTTCATCCACCCGTCGCGGGTCGATTTCGATGCGGGCGTCCAGGGCAATCACGCCCGCGGCATCGCCCAACAGGGGATTGATGTCCAGGGAGGTCAGGCAAGGGAAGTCGATGGTCATCCGCGACAAGCCGTTCAGAGCGGCAACGATCGCGGCACGATCTGCCGGCTTGCGGTCGCGATAGCCGGCGAGCAGGCGGCCTATTCGCGTCGCGTCGATCAGATCTCCGGCCAGCACGTCGTCGAGCGGCGGCAGCGCAATGGCGGTATCGTTCAGAACCTCGACCGCCGTGCCGCCGGCGCCAAAAAGCAGGACCGGGCCGAACATCGGGTCCAGGTTCATGCCCAAAATGAGCTCCTGCGCGTGCTTGCGCACGACCATGGTTTGCACGGTGTATCCGTCCGCCTTTGTCCCCGGCGCCTGTGCGCGCAGGCGTGTTTCGATCGACTTCGCGGCCTCTCCGGCCTCCGCGGCGGTCGCAATGTCGAGCACCACGCCGCCGACGTCCGACTTGTGCGAGACCGCCTTCGACAGCAGTTTGACGACCACCCGCTCGGCGCTTTCGAGAAGCTGGCCGGCTGCCTCCGCCACCTCGGGGGTCGAGTTGGCAACAACGGTTCGGGGCACCGGAATGCCATAGGCGGCGATCGCGGCCTTTGCTTCCGGTTCGGTCAGCATGCGCCGCCCTTCGCTTGCCACTTGCCGGAAGATGGCATGCACCGTCGCCTTGCCGTCGGCGGCGCCTCCGTCCTGGCTCGAGGGAGTCCGCAAGAGCGCCCGCTGGGCCCGTGACCATTCGCCGAGATAGGACGCCGCGATCGCCGCATCCTCCGGTGTTTCGAAGCTCGCAATGCCGGCTTCCGTCAGGATGCGCCGGCCTTCGCGCGCGGTATGCTCGCCGAGCCAGCAGCCGAGGAGCGGCTTTCCTCCGATCTCGCCCTCATCGCCAAGCTCGGCCACCTTCCTGGCCGCGTCGGGCGAGGAACCGAGCCCGGTCGGACAGTTCATGACCAGGATGACGTCCGTTCCCGGATCCGCCGACAAGGCTTCGAGCGCCGCTTGATAGCGTTCCGGTGCCGCATCGCCCACGATGTCGACGGGGTTTGCATGCGACCAGGTCGGCGGCAGAACCCCGTTCAGCCGCTCGATCGTCAGCGGTGAAAGCGCGGCCAATTCGCCTCCGCGGTCGATCAGCTTGTCGATCGCAAGGACCCCGGCGCCGCCGCCGTTGGTGACGATGCCGACGCGGGTCCGCTCAAGCGGCGAATAGCGCGCGATCGTCTCGGCGGCATCGAGCAGTTCGGCGAGATCTCTCACCCGCAGCACCCCTGCCCTTCGCAGAGCCGCTTCCACGACCCTGTCCGCGCCCGAAAGCGCTCCGGTGTGCGTCGCCGCCGCCTTGGCCGCCTGTTCGTGTCGGCCGGGTTTGATGGCAATGACCGGCTTGAGCCGCGCCGCCGCCCTCGCGGCCGACATGAACTTGCGCGGATTGGGTATGGTTTCGAGATACATCACGATCGCTCGCGTGTGAAAATCGCCCGCCAGCATGTCGAGGCAGTCGCCGACATCGACGTCGGCCATGTCTCCGAGCGAGATGATCCGGGAAAAGCCGACATCGTTTTCGGCCGCCCAGTCGATCAGTGACGTGGCGATCGCCCCGGATTGCGAGACCAGGGCGATGTTGCCGGGCCTCGCCGGCATGTGAGCGAAACTGGCGTTGAGTTTTGCCGGCGGGACCATCAGCCCGACTGTGTTCGGCCCGATGATCCGCATGAGCGAGGGTTTGGCTGCATCGAGCATCGCCTGGCGCAGACCGTTGTCGCGCGTCAGCCCCGCGGTGATGACGACCGCTGCGCGCGTGCCTTTCTCGGCCAGGTCGCGCACGATGCCGGGAACGGTGTCGGGCGGGGTCACGATCACGGCCAGATCGGGAATGCCCGGAAGATCGGCAAGCGTTGCATAACAGCGGTGACCGGCGACCTCTGAGTATTTCGGGTTGACTGGCCAGGTCTCGCCTTCGAAGCCATCGCTGACGATGTTGTCAAAGACGACGCGGCCGACCGAGCCGACGCGCGTGGACGCGCCGATGACGGCGACGGATCTCGGTGAGACGGCGTATTCAAGATTTCGTATCGTCATTCCGGAAGCTCCTTGCCGCCACATTCACCAAAGGCGCCAAGCATTCATTGCGCTGGATCAAAGCGCCATCCAGCCTCTTGCGGCTAGCTGGCGCCAAACGCCTCACAATCCGAGGAGAACCCGATGAGCTATTATTTCAGCAAAACCCTCGACATGCCGTTCGCGGCGGGGATCGAACACGTGACCAGGAAGCTCGCGGGCAAGGGCTTCGGCATCCTGACGAGGATCGATGTCCAGCACACGATGAAGGTCAAGCTGGGCGTGGACTTCAAGCCATACATGATCCTGGGCGCCTGCAATCCGCATTTCGCGTGGCGCGCGCTGCAGGCCGAGGACAAGATTGGCGCCATGCTGCCCTGCAATGTGATCGTGACCGAGATCGCGCCCGGCAAGATCGAGGTCGCGGCCATCGATCCCATGGCCGCGATGGGTGCGATCGACAACCCGAAGCTTGCCGCGACGGCAAAGGACGTTCGGCTGTTGCTGCAGGAGACGATCGGCGAACTTTGATGGCTGCCGCCGTGAACGAGTCCGTGCTGCGGCGCGCGCTGCTGGCCGTCGCCGTTGTGGGCCTGGCGCTTGGGCTGGGTGTCTGGCGAAGCGGCATCGGCCCCATCTCTCCCATCGGCCCCGTCTCTCCCATCGGCCCCATCTCTCCCATGGGCCCCATCTCTCCCAACGCAATCTGGGCGGCGGCGACCCTGCCCGTCGTTGTGATGCTTGCCATTTCCATCCTGCGGGATTTCTGGATCGGACGGGTCGGCGTCGATGCGATCGCGCTGGTTTCGATGTCGGCGGCGCTGCTGCTTGGGCAGGCCTTGGCGGCGGTGGTTGTCGCCATCATGTATGCCGGCGGCACAGTTCTCGAAGACGTTGCGCGCGGGCGGGCGGAGCGGAACCTCAGGGCCTTGACCGATCGGGCGCCGCGGTTTGCGCATCGAAAGTCCTGCGAGGGGACGGAGACCGTTCCAGTCGAGCAGGTGGCGGTCGGCGACGAGCTGTTGGTGCGGGCCGGCGAGTTGCTGCCCGTCGACGGCATCCTGATCGATACGTCGGCGCTCCTCGATGAATCAACTGTCAGCGGAGAGCCGTTGCCGGAGCGGCGCAGCGCCGGCGACGCGTTGCGCAGCGGCACCGTCAACGCCGGCGAGGCTTTTGTCATGCGGGCATCGGCTATCGCCGACAAGAGCACCTATGCCGCGATCGTGCGCATGGTCGCTGCCGCGCAGACCGCCAAGGCGCCATTCATACGCATTGCCGATCGCTTCGCGCTGCTGCTCCTTCCGCTCACGCTTCTGATCGCCGGCATCGCCTGGTACGTTTCCGATGATCCGGTCCGTGCGCTCGCCGTTCTGGTGGTCGCAACCCCTTGTCCACTGATCCTCGCGGCACCCGTCGCATTCATCGGCGGCGTATCACGTGCTGCCCGCGCCGGCATCCTGATGAAGGGCAGCACGGCGGTGGAGGCGCTCGCTCAGATACGCACCGCGATCTTCGACAAGACCGGCACCTTGACGATCGGCGGCGCCGAGCTCATCGAGATCGACGTCGCTCCGGACCGGGAAGCCAATGAATTGCTGCGACTGCTGGCTTCGCTGGAACAGGCTTCGCACCATGTCCTCGCGGATTCGATTGTCCGTATCGCTCGCCATGGGAACCTGGCGCTTTCCCAGCCTCATGACGTTCACGAACATCGCGGAGAAGGCCTGAAGGGTCGGATCGATCGAACATGGGTCGCGGCAGGGTCGAGGTCGCTCGTCCTTGGGGACGGGCCACTGCCTCAGTGGGCGACGGCCGGCGAGGAACGGTATCGCAACGCTCAGGTGCTCAGGGTGTTTCTGGCTCTCGATGGCCGGCTTGCCGGTATTTTCACATTCGGAGACGCCCTGCGCCAGGATGCCCGCGACGCCGTCGACGCTTTGCGTTCGGTTGGGGTCACCCGAATAGTCATGCTCACCGGTGACGACGGCGTGGCGGCGGAAAGGGTTTCCGCTTCGCTCGATCTCGATGCCGTCTTTGCCGATGCCACGCCGGCGGACAAGGTCGCAACTGTCGAGGCCGAGAAGGCGACGGCGCCGGCGATGATGGTGGGCGACGGCATCAACGACGCCCCTGCCCTTGCCGCCGCGACGGTGGGCATTGCCATGGGGGCTCGCGGCGGAACGGCTTCGTCGGAAGCAGCGGATGTCGTCGTGCTGACCGACAGGCTGCAGCCTGTTTCGGAAGCATTACGGATCGCCAGGCGTACGCGCCGGATCGCCCTGCAGAGTATCGTTGTCGGGTTGGCGCTCTCGGGCGCAGCGATGATCTCAGCCGCCATGGGGCAGATAACGCCGGTGGTGGGAGCCCTGCTTCAGGAGGGCATAGACGTCGCCGTCATCCTCAATGCATTGCGTGCGCTTGGCGACGGGCATTTCGAACACGACCGAGCTAGGAAAGCTGAAAGGCCATGACACAGGAGAACCTGGTGGTTTGCACCAAATGTGGTGCGATCAATCGCCTGCCGCTCACCCGAAAAGGCAGCGACGCGAAATGCGGAAAGTGTGGCACAAGGCTTTTTTCGGGGCACCCGGAAGACATTGACGCGGTGAACTTCGACCGTCAGATCGGTCGCGGCAGTTTGCCTGTTCTTGTCGACGTCTGGGCCCCATGGTGCGGTCCATGCAAGATGATGGCGCCAGCCTATGAAGCTGCCGCCAGGGCGCTCGAGCCTGACATCCGCCTGATCAAGCTGAATTCGGACGCGGAGCAGTCGGCCGCGGTCAGGCTCGGCATTCGCGGTATCCCGACCATGATCCTTTTTCGCCATCAGCGGGAGATCGCGCGCATATCGGGGGCGATGAGCACCGGCCAGATCGTCAACTGGGTTCGCAGTCACCTGCCGACAGCCACCAGCTCAGCCTGAACAAAACTGACCGATTTCGGAATCGGTTAGTTTGCTTAGAACCGAAAATCCTTCCGCCTTTCTCGCACTGGTAGTCGCGAGATATGGTTGCCGCACGTGCTCCAGTTCGTGAGTTGCGTGTCGGTCGGGTGAAATCCACCCCGGCCAATAAAATTGGGTACATTGGTGACCCACCCGATCCATTTACACACGAAAAGGCGTTTCCGCAGTGGACATCCCCCGGATCTTCAACGTCACCGAAAGCGCTCACCGCATCCACAACCCATTCACGCCCGAAAAGCTCGCCACTCTCGGCGCGGCGTTGCGCCTTGAACCAGAGACCCGTGTGCTGGACCTCGGCAGCGGTTCAGGCGAGATGCTGTGCAGTTGGGCACGCGATTACGGGATTAGCGGCACCGGTATCGACAAGAGCCGATTGTTCACCGAGCAAGCGAAGCTGCGCGCCGAAGAACTCGGGGTCGCCGATCGAGTCGAGTTCATCCACGGCGACGCTTCCGGCTATGTGGCCGACGAAAAGGTCGGTGTAGCAGCCTGTCTCGGTGCCACGTGGATCGGCGGAGGAGTCGTCGGCACCATCGAGCTTCTGGCTGAGAGCCTCTACACCGGAGGGATCATCCTCATCGGCGAGCCGTACTGGCTGCAGTCGCCGCCCACGGAAGACGTTGCCAAGGGATGCCTTGCCGGTTCGATCTCCGACTTTCTCATGCTTCCAGGACTTCTCGCGTCTTTCGGCAACCTCGACTACGACGTTGTGGAAATGGTTCTGGCGGACCAGGACGGCTGGGACAGGTACGAGGCGGCCAAGTGGCTCACCATGCGCCGGTGGCTCGACACGAATCCCGACGACGATTTCGCAAAAGATGTTCGAGCCCAACTGACCTCTGAACCCGGACGTTACGCCGCGTACACGCGCGAATACCTGGGCTGGGGCGTGTTCGCGCTGATGGCACGGTGATGTAAAGCGGTTGGTATCCGGCGGATTGTCAACTGTCGTGCAGCGCAACAGATGGTGCGGTGCTCGGGGGAGGCGCAGCCCCTCGAGCACCGCCTGTCCCGTGTCGGTCAAATTGACCCCGATCAAGGTCACACGCGGTCGCTGCGATAGGAATGGCTTTGAAGGAGTTCGCCCATGACCACTTTGCACGACCTCACCCCGAAATTCAGGAACATCCGACTGCTTCTTGCGCGCGAGAAGGGCCATCCGGAAGGAGACCACGAAGAAGGCTACGACATGCTGGCGCCTCTCACCAGCGAGGGGCGGCTCGACGCCGAGGAGTGGAAGACACACCGGGCCTTCTGTCGTGTCCGCCGCTTCCGCACCGGCGAAGACGACCTTGTCGGCCGGTTGCGCCGCAAGCCGGGCGGACAATGGTTCTTCGACTACGCCGAGGGCGACCGTGACGACGAGGTAGGGTTTCATCTCGGCGAGGAGCGCTTCGTGACCGGCGAATATGTCTCGATAAATCGCAATGGGGCCATGCACACCTATCAGGTCGCTCGCGTCGAACAGCCGTAAAGCGGGTCGGACTCAGGCGATGTCACGCCGCATACTCATTGTCATCGGCCATCCCGACCCGTCTCCCGAGCGGCTCTGCCGCGCGTTGGCAGCGGCATATGCCGAAGGCGCGCAACGGGCTGGCCATGTCGTGCGCAAGATCGACCTCGCCGCGCTGGAGTTCCCGCTGCTTCGAACAACGCAGGAATTCGAGCACGGAGTGGTCCCCGACAGCCTCAAGGAAGCTGCCGAGGCAGTCATTTGGGCACAGCACATCGTCTTTGTCTTCCCGCTTTGGCTCGGAACCATGCCGGCCATGCTCAAGGCATTTCTCGAGCAGGTAATGCGGCCGGGGGTCGCGTTCGCCTATCCGGACAAGGGCATCGGACTCCCCAAAACCTTGCTGCGCGGCCGCTCCGCGCGCCTGGTGGTGACGATGGGAATGCCCGCGGCAGTCTATAGGCTTTGGTTCCTCGGCCACGGCTTGGCCGGCATGCGGCGAAGCATCCTCAACTTCGCCGGCATCAAGCCGGTGCGCGAGACTTTGTTCGGCATGATCGCGAACGCCAGCGATGCGAAGCGGGCGGGCTGGATGAAGCAAATGCAGAGCCTGGGTGAGCGCGCCGTGTAGTCGCTGATGAGACTACGGCTGCAGGACCGCGGCCCCGCTCAATCTGCCCATCCGCAAATCGTCCAGCGCCTGGTTGGCCTGCTCGAGCGGATATGTCTTCGTATGCGTGCGCACCCGCGCGCGCCGCGCAATCGGGAAGAACTCCTCCGCGTCACGGCGGGTAAGGTTCGCGACCGACACCAGTTCTCTCTCTTCCCAGAGAAGCTTATAAGGCATTGCTGGAATGTCGCTCATGTGGATGCCGCCGCAGACCACGCGACCGCCCTTGCGCACGGCCCGCAACGCGGCCGGCACCAGTTCGCCGACAGGCGCGAAGATGATCGCGGCGTCAAGCTCGACGGGTGGCAGCTCATCGGACGCCCCTGCCCAGACAACGCCTAGCGAGCGCGCGAATTCCTGGGCCTGGATGTCGCCAGGCCGCGTGAAGGCAAGGACTTCACGTCCCTGCCAGATCGCGACCTGGGTGATGATGTGAGCGGCGGCGCCGAAGCCATAGATGCCGAGCCGCCTGCCGTCGCCCGCCTTCCTGAGGCAGCGCCAGCCGATCAGGCCCGCGCACAGCAACGGCGCCAACGCGACCGGATCGGCAGCGGCGTCGAGTTCGAACGCGAAACGCTCGTCGGCAACGACATGGCTTGCGAAGCCGCCATCCCGCGTATAGCCGGTGAAGAGAGGCTCGTCGCAGAGATTTTCGGCGCCGGAGGTGCAATAGGGACAGTGCCCGCATGTATGCCCGAGCCAGGGAACACCCACCCTCTGCCCAAGCCGGGACCGCGATACGCCTTCACCGACAAGATCGACGATACCGACGATTTCGTGACCCGGCACAAGCGGCAGCTTTGGTCTCGGCAAGTCACCGTCCACGACATGCAGATCGGTTCGACAGACCGCGCATGCCTCCACCTTGAGCCTGATCTCGCCCGGTCCCGGCGTGGGATCGGGGCGATCGAAAAGCTTCAAAGGCGTGCCGCGCTTCTCCAGCACCATTGCCTTCATGGCAATCCCGGCTTCTCCAAAAAATGCAACAGGAACAGACTAGCTGACTGCCCGGCAACAAGAAACGCCAATTGGCATGCCGACTGTCCTAGAAGTATTTGTTTTTGCGCAATTCCGGACGGAAAACCGCTACGCACTTTTCCTGGAATTGCTCTAGCGCGAGTGCCTGACCTTCACCGGCTGAAGCCGATGCCGACCGAAGCCATAGCTTGCCGAAGCCCGCCTGCGCTTCGCGCTGGAAGCTATTTCGAAATAGAGTCCCGCGCCGGCAAGATAAGCAAGGCCGAGTATCCCAGCCCAGATGGCGATGATGTCGGAAGTCATGGTCGGATCCCCTTGGTTGGACGTCGGTTCCGACCAAATAGTTGCCGAGCCAATTCATGCTGGCCTTGATCACGGTCAATCGCACAAACAAACGGCTCACTCGGTGAGGCATGGCTCGATCAAGCCGGCTGACAGCCAGTTGTCAGCTAGCTCGTGAGATATTGCCCCAGCACGCATGCAACGGCTCGGCCGCTGCACGCCTCAACCTGGGATGCATTGCCTATGAAAAAGACCGCCTTGTCGCTCTTCGTGATCGCGTCGTCAGGAGCCTATGTCTGGAGCCAGGCGGGCAAGCTCCCCGCTGACGACCTGATCGATATGGGCGTCCCCGCCAATGCCGCGGAGCAAAGCATGTTGCCGCCGGTCGGCCTGCCGACGCCAGCCGATCCGGTTGCATCGGCAACGCGCCTGCCCAGGGTTCCCCAGAACCTGCGGCGGGAGCCAGCCCCAGAGACGCCCGTCGATGCCGGAACGGACACAGCGGCGACGATATCGGCTGCAGCTCCGAAGCCGGCAGTTGCCGCCAGCCCGCCGCAGGTCCCAAAGCTGCCGCCTTCGCCGCCGAAGCGAAACCCCGCGCCAGCAGCCGCAAGTGTCGCTCAACCGGAAGCACGGTCGTTCTCTGTGACGCCTGCCGTCTATATTCCAATTCCGCAGCCGCGACCGGCAGATCCGCAAGCGCCGGCATACGTGATCCGTACAGGCATGAAGCTCGCCGCCCACGGCTATGCCGACGGGGTCTACACCGGTCCCGCGGCCGACGCATATTACGGCATCATCCAGCTTCAGGCGCTTGTTCAGGGAGGCCGCCTGACGGCGCTCAAGATATTGAGATACCCGAACGACCGCCGCACCTCCGTCAACATCAATCGGCAGGCGTTGCCGATGCTGCGCGACGAGGCGATCAGCGCGCAAAGTGCGGATGTCGACATCATTTCGGGCGCCACGCTGACCAGCAGGGCCTTCATCCAATCGCTTGGCGGCGCGCTCAAGAAGGCGTCGTCGTAAATTTCATGCGCGAAACGAGAATATTGATGGGCATGCCCATCACCATCGACATCGGCGGCTCGGCCGACGACCTTGTCGAGAGGGTTTTCGACTATTTCGACGACGTCGACCGGCGTTTCAGCACCTATCGGACGGATAGCGAGATCTCAGCCATCAATCGGGGCGACATTCCGGTCCGCGACTGGAGCGGCCAAATGCTGGACGTGATGAAGATCGCGGAGCAAACCAGAAGGCAGACGGACGGCTATTTCGACATCCATAGACCCGACGGCGCGCTCGACCCCTCCGGCATCGTCAAGGGCTGGGCCATCCGCAATGCGGCCGAAATCGTCCGCCAGGCCGGCGTGAGCGACTTCTTCATCGAGGCGGGCGGCGACATCCAGTCCTGCGGCAGGAATGCTTCCGGTCGGGACTGGAGCGTCGGCATCCGCAATCCGTTCCATACGGATGAGATCATCAAGGTGATCTATCCGCGAGGACGCGGTGTCGCTACCTCCGGCACCTATGCGCGGGGCCAGCATATCTACAATCCACGGGCGGGCCGTGATCCGATCACGGATATCGTCAGCGTTACGGTCATCGGCCTGGATGTGCTCGAGGCCGACCGCTTCGCCACCGCCGCTTTCGCCATGGGCCGGAATGGCATCCTCTTTCTCGAGCAGGCCGAGGGCCTCGAGGGATATCTTGTCGACAGCAACCGGCGTGCCACGCCGACAAGCGGCTTTGGAGCATTCTGCCAACCATGATCAAGACCGTGGATCGACTTCTGGACCACCTGACCATGTATCGGCTGGTTCTCTACTACCTGATGACGCTGCTGGGCGCCGCCTTGGTGTTGAGCGCCGCAGGGCTGGTGCCGCATGATCCGGTCGAACTCGCCTTTACGACCGGTTTGGTGCTGGCCGCCGGCTGGATCGCCAACAGGGTTTTTGCACGCATCTTCGAAGTTCCCGCCAACAGCGAGTCTGTCTACATCACCGCGATGATCCTGGCGCTCATCCTCGATCCGGTTGCCGCCACCGACTTCAAGGGCATCGGCGCCGTGGCATTCGCGTCGGTCTGGGCGATTTCCTCGAAATACATCCTGGCCGTCGGCAGGAAACATCTGTTCAATCCGGCCGCGCTGGGCGTTGCTTTGACCGCGCTCTTGCTCGATCGACCGGCCACATGGTGGGTCGGAGGCAATGCCTGGCTGCTTCCCTTTGTGCTCGTGGGCGGCGTTCTCCTGGTGCGCAAGCTACGCCGGCTCGATCTCGTGGCCGCATTCTTTGGGGTGGCGCTGGTCACGATACTGGCCACGACCGGCCCGTCCCAGTATGGCAGCGCTCTTCGGGAGACTTTCAGCTCGTCGCCGCTGCTGTTCTTCGCCTTCGTGATGCTGACGGAACCACTGACGGCTCCGACAACACGCTGGCCGCGTATCGCGTTTGCCGCCATCGTCGGCTTTCTGTTCGCACCCAACATCCATATCGGCTCGTTTTATTTCACGCCCGAGCTCGCACTTCTGGCGGGCAATCTCTTCGCCTACGCCGTGGGCCCGAAGGGCCGGTTCGTGCTGACTTTGGAACGCATCGAGCAAACGGCCGTCGATAGCTACGACTTCATCTTCAGGTCGCAGCGAAAGCTCGCCTTCCGGGCGGGCCAGTACCTTGAGTGGACGCTTGGCCTCGACAGGTCCGACAACCGCGGCAACCGGCGCTATTTCACGGTGGCTTCATCCCCTACCGAGCAATCGGTACGGCTGGGCGTCAAATTCTATCCGCGGTCAAGCGCCTTCAAGCAGGCGCTGGGCACCATGAAGCTGGGCGGCACGATCCACGCCTCGCAGTTGGCCGGCGATTTCACGCTGCCGTCCGATCCCGGCATCAAGATCGCATTCCTCGCCGGCGGCATCGGCATCACGCCATTCCGCTCGATGCTGCGCTATCTCATCGATCGCAAGGAAGCGCGACCCATCGTCGTTCTCTATGGGACGGAGAGCCAGGAGGACATCGCCTATCGGGAAGTGCTCGGCGAGGCGAGGCGCGAGCTGGGCATAAGGACGTTCCACGCCGTGGCCAAGGGCGCGCTGCGCGGCCAGTATCCCGGTTATATCGACGCCCGCCTGGTGCGCCTCACCATGCCCGACTATCTCGAACGCACCTTCTACATCTCCGGCCCGCAGGCCATGGTCAAGGCTCTGCGGCAGAAGCTCCTGGCCATGGGCGTTCGCCGCTCCAGAATCAAGGTCGACTACTTCCCGGGATTTGCCTGACCGCCGCTCAACCATGCCGAGGCAGGTAAATGGTCACCGCCAGACCAGCGTTGGCATTAGCCATTTCGAGGCGGCCTCCATAGGCTTCGACGATATCCGAAACGATCGCCAGGCCGAGGCCGCTGCCGCCGCCCTTGCTGTCGAGCTGAACGCCACGCAACAAGGCGGCATGCCGGGCGGCCTCGGGGATACCCGGCCCATCATCGACCACGGTGATTATGACCTCGCCCGCTCTTGCGGACGCGCTCACATGAACCAGGGATTTCGCGAAACGCGTCGCGTTTTCCACCAGATTGCCGAGAATCTCCGACAGGTCGCCTTCGTCGACCGGCGCCACGAAATCCTCAGCGGCATCGACCACGAATGAGAGCTGCTTGCCCCTTGGCGTGCGTTTGACGACGGCAATCACGCCGGCCGCCACCTCCCGGACAAGGCACGCGGCCTTGCCGGAAACACCAGGCGCCAGACGGGCGCGTGCCAGCTCCCGCTCGACGTGGCGGCGAATTGCGCCCGCGCTCTTCTCGATTTCGTCGGCAAGCCCGGTCTCGCCCTTTTTGCGTAAAGTCCGGATATCGGCGGACAGGACCTGCAGGGGTGTCTTGAGGCCATGCGCGAGATCGGTGGCGCGCGAGCGGGCGCGAGCGAGAGCTTTCTCCTGGGCGTCGAGCAGGCGGTTGATTTCATCGGCCAATGGCTGGACTTCGCTCGGCGCGGCCACGTCAAGCCGCGCCGTCCGCTGCGCAATCACCTTTTTGACGGCAACCCTCAGGCTTTCCAGCGGCGCCAAACCAACGGTGATCTGGATGAAGAACGCTCCCATCAGCGCGAAGGCGAGCATCGTGAGCGCTGGCGCGAGATCGCGGACATACTCGCCCACCGACACTTCGACGTTGCGATGGTCTTCCGCCACGATGGCGCGAAAGGCCCGCCCGTCGGCATCGGTGATCGTGCGCACGACGGCGACGGTGAGCTCTCCGCCGGGCCCCTTGAGCTCTTCCTTTCTCAGCTCGCCATTGGCCACCTTTTCCGGCAAGGTCAGCGTCGCATCCCACAGGGAGCGCGATCGCACGAGGCTATGCGTGGCCAGATCTTCCACCTGCCAGTAGTGGCCGGACAACGGGCTGGCAAAACGCTGGTCGGCCAGCGCCGCTTCGACCGACAGCCGGCCGTCGGCTGCGAAACTCGTCGCGCCGATCAGTTCATTGAGGTCGACGGTCAGCTCACTGACGACCCGCCGCTCGACGTTCAGTTCAAACAGATAACGCAGGCCAACGCCGGCGATGGCCAGAGCAATGATAATCGATACGGCCGCCGCCGACCAAAGTCTGAAACGGATCGAATTGCCCATCAGCCAGGCCCGTCAGGCACGAGATATCCGAACCCGCGTCGCGTCTCGATGATGTCATTACCGAGTTTGCGCCGCAGACGCGCGACGATGACCTCGATCGTGTTCGGATCGCGTTCATTGCCTGAACTATACAGATGTTCCGCAAGTTCGGTTGGCGGGACCACGCGGCCGGCATGATGCATCAGAAACGCCAGCAAGCGGTATTCCAGCGGCGAAAGTGCCACTGGAGCGCCGCGGAGCGAAATGCGCATCTGGCGCGTGTCGAGCAGCAAGGGGCCCGATTGCAGGACAGGCGCCGCCTGCCCGCTTGAACGGCGCAGAATGGCGCGCAGCCGCGCCAGCAGTTCCTCCATTTCAAAGGGCTTCGGAAGGTAGTCGTCGGCGCCGGCGTTGATGCCTTCGACACGCTCGGTCCACAGGCCCCTCGCCGTCAGGATCAGAACTGGAAAGCGGCGGCCATTGGCGCGCCAGCGCTTCAGCACCGTGAGACCGTCGAGTTTCGGCAATCCCAGATCGAGGATCGCTGCATCATAGCTCTCGACATCGCCTGCAAACCAGGCCGCTTCGCCATCACCCACAATATCGACGGCCATGCCCGACGCCTTCAAGACCGCCGCGATGTCGGTCGCAATGCGTGGTTCGTCTTCGGCCACCAGGATTTTCATCTGTCGTCGCCTTCACCGCCCACAACGGCGCCGGCCCTGGCGTCGACGTCGACGATCCTGCGGCGACCGTCGGCAGCGACCACCTGAACCCGATAGACCCACTTGCCTCCTGAGCGAATGAGATCGACGGCGACAATCTCACCGGGAGCCTTGGCTCGGACGATGCTCAGAATACCGGCAAGGCCCTCGATCTCGCCGCGTTCATATAGATCGCGTGCCCGATCGTGGTCGTCGTCGTCGTCTTGCGCCCGAACGGCAAATGGCGCGGCCAGGACAAGTCCGGCCACGCTCAGAGCTGCCAAGCGCATCAGTGCGATTTTCATGGAAGCGAGCTGTCGCATGCGGAAGCTGTCAAACCGCTGTCAATCATCGTCAGCCGGCGGCAAGGACCGGGTCTCTATCAAAGGGCATCGCGCTCGATCGTGGGCGCGCAGAGAAGGATCCGAAACCATGCGCAATGTCCCTGTTTTGCTTGTCGCCCTTGCAGGCCTCACCGCTTTTGTCATACCCGCCGCCGCTGAATCCAATCACGGGTCATGTGCACCCTCCTCCACAGCTTTCGGCCCAATCGACCTTGAGGCGATCCCCATGATGAACACCATCGGTCCCAAGGCGGTCAAAGGCGTCGGCGACGACGAGTGTGACGGCGGCAAATCCGTATCCGGCGCCCGCGGCGGTCAGGAAGACGAAGAATTCGGCGACAGCGACGATTGACAGGCGATCGAGCGTCCAACGGCTGCCGCCCTCACTGTTTCTGGAGAAGAATTTCCGATGCCTGCAATTCAGCATGTCCATCCCATTCTGGTGCACTTCCCTATTGTGCTCATCTACACACTTGTGATCATCGATCTCGCCGCGCTTGCCGGAAGCAATGCCGTAACGATGCGTTCGGGCGTAGGGACGATTTCCACCTTTGTTGCCGTCACCGCGGGATTGTTCGCCGTCGTCACCTGGTTCTTCGGCGGCATGGCCCTTGACTACGCCGAGGCCGCCGGTTTCAGCAGCGAGGTCGCCGAGATCCATGAGAGCTTGGGCACGATCAGCGCCTTCACCTTTCTGGGCTGGGGCCTCATCCGACTCGTGCTGTGGGTGCGAAATCGCGAACTGGGGACGTTGACCCTCGCCATACCCGCTATTGAAATAGCCGGCGCGGCCCTTGTCACGGCAACAGGCTATTACGGCGGGCAGCTTGTCTACGACCTTGGCGTGAACGTCGCCAAGGCCGCGGTCGGAGGCTGACAATGGACCAACCGGCCTGGCGGGGTGGTGACCGTCATAGCGCACGGGCGGCGGCCCGTGCCCAGGCATGCAAGCCCCTTGCCGCCAGCCGGTCGAGCAGGCCTCGGCTCGGTTCCAAATCGCACGCCCTCTGCTCATGGAATGGTCTTTTGCATCGGTGCGGGCAGTCGCGCCCGGCTGGTTGGTCTGCAAGCCGCTTCCTCCCTCTCATCCAGAGGCGTGGGCCGATTTGCCTGTCGTTTGCCTCTCATGTTTGCCCGCCGTTCGTCTGCGTTTGCCTCGGCTGCCGTGCTCGAAAAGCCAGGTCTTGGTGACCTCCGACACGATGACGTACAGCGCCGTGATCGCGAGCAGCCCGGCCAGCACCGGTCCCGGCAGCGGGACGAACCCGAACCAATCGGCGAAGGGAGCGAACGGGATTGCGATGGCAATGGCGCCAATGCCCAGGGTGAGAACCGCAAGCAAACGGCTGGGACGGCTGCGCCATAGCCTCTTGTGCGTGCGCACGACGAGCACGATGGCGAGTTCCGTCAGCAGGGATTCAATGAACCAGGCAGTCTGAAACGTGGTCGCCGCGGCGCGTACGACAAGAAGAAGGAATGCGAAGGTCGCGAAGTCGAAAAACGAGCTCACCAGTCCGAAACTCACCATGAAGCGTCGGACGAAACGGATGTCCCAGCGCCGCGGCCTGCGTAACTGATCGGCATCGACGTTGTCGCTCGCGATGGCCAGGGCAGGAATGTCCGAAAGGAAGTTGTTCAGCAGGATCTGCTTGGCCAGCAGCGGCAGGAACGGCAGGTAGAGCGAAGCGGCGGCCATGCTGATCATGTTGCCGAAGTTGGCGCTGGTCGTGATCGAGATGTATTTCATCGTATTGGCGAAGGTCTTTCGGCCATCATCGACGCCCTGCACCAGCACGCCCAGATCGCGCTTGAGCAGGATGATGTCCGCGGCCTCCCGGGCCACATCGACAGCCGTATCGACCGAAATGCCTATGTCGGCTTCATGAAGCGCCGGCGCGTCATTGATGCCATCCCCAAGATAGCCGACGACGTGGCCGCTCCGGCGCAGCGCCTCGACAATGCGTTCTTTCTGGTTCGGATCGATCTCGACGAACAGATCGGTTCTGCGGACACTGGCCAGAAGCCCGTTCTTCGTCAGTCTCGACAGGTCGTCACCGGTCATGATCCTGTCGGCCCGCAGGCCCACGGCCTCGGCCAGATGCGCGGCGACATAGCGGTTGTCGCCTGAAATGACCTTTACTCCGATGCCGCGATAGGCAAGTGCCGAAAGCGTTTCCCGCACGCCCTCCTTTGGCGGGTCGAGAAAGAGCAGGAATCCCGCGAACGCCATTGCGGTTTCGTGGTCGCGGCTGAAGCTTGCATTGTTCTGAAATCGCCGGATCGCCACGCCGAGGACGCGATACCCTTGCGCGCTCCAATGCCTGAATTTCTCCTCGATGGCCTGGCGTTCCGCCGGGCCCAGGGATTTCGGGCCGTGCGGACCCTGCACGAAGGCGCACGCATCGAGAACGTTCTGTACGGCCCCCTTGGTGATAAGGATCTGTTCGCGCGCCCCCTGCTGCACGGCGACCGACAGCCGCTTGCGGACAAAATCGTATGGGATCTCGTCGATCTTGGTGAACCCGGACAGATCCTCCTGTCCGGGTTGCGTATTCGCTATTGCTTCGTCCAAGGGATTCTTCAGCCCGGTCTGCAAAGTGGCGTTCAGCAGCGCCCAAAGCAGAACATCCTTCGAGGCATTGCCCTCGACGTCGAACGATCCATCGAGGTGGATGACGCCCTCTGTCAGCGTTCCCGTCTTGTCGGTGCAGAGCAGGTCCATGCTGCCCAGGTTCTCGATCGCATCGAGACGACGCACGATGACACCGCCGGTGGCCATTGTCCGCGCGCCTTTGGCCAAGGTGACGCTGATGATCGCGGGCAGCAGTTCGGGCGTCAGGCCAACCGCCAGGGCAAGCGAAAACAGCAGCGATTCGATCAACGGCCGGTCGAGCATCACATTGGCGAAGAACACCAGGATGACGATCGCA
Source organism: Mesorhizobium sp. M1E.F.Ca.ET.045.02.1.1 (assembly GCF_003952485.1). Taxonomy (NCBI): domain Bacteria; kingdom Pseudomonadati; phylum Pseudomonadota; class Alphaproteobacteria; order Hyphomicrobiales; family Phyllobacteriaceae; genus Mesorhizobium; species Mesorhizobium sp. M1E.F.Ca.ET.045.02.1.1. The sequence goes on along the minus strand of NZ_CP034447.1, from coordinate 3,074,270 downwards.
AGCATGATCTCGGTCATCAGATACCCGAACATCCTGATGCCGTGAGCGAACTCGGTCTCCGGAATCTTTCGCTCCAAGGCTTCGGCGATCGATGCGAACTCGGTCTTCGTTCCCGTGGCGACCGCAAGCACCTTTGCCGTTCCGCTGCGAACAGAAGTGCCGGTGAAGACCGCATTGGTCCGCTCCGCGATACCGGCGTCCGGCGCGGAGCGGCCGGCCGACTTCACGACGGGAAAGGTCTCGCCTGTCAGAACGGACTCGCTGACATTGAAATCCCGCGATTCCAGGATCACGCCGTCGACTGGGATGAGATTGCCGGCTGACAGACGGACGACGTCGCCGGGAACGATGTCCTCGACGTCGATCGTGCGTTCGAAACCGTCCCTCAGGACGATTGCCCTGCGGGAGAAACGCTGCTGCAGCGCCTCCATAGCGCGAGAGGCGCCATATTCCTGGGTAAAGCTGAGGACGCAACTGGCAAGCACGATCGCGCCGATGATCGCTGCTTCATGGCCCTCGCCGACAAACACCGAAACGGCGGCGGCAAAGATGAGGATCAGGACCAGCGGACTGCGAAACTGGCGGGCGAAGACAGCCAATGCGGATCCGCCGGACCGCGGCACCAGCGCGTTTCGGCCGAATTTGGCGAGGCGGATCGCAGCGTCGACGCTCAAAAGACCGGAGGTCGAGGTCTCCAGTTGCCCGATCAACTGATCCGTTCCAAGGGACCAGTAGGCGTGCTCGGCGACAACCAAGGAATGCCCGATCGAGTTCGGCTCGCTTGCCGGCCGTTCGGGTTGATCGACTCTGCCGGTCGCCATCCCCGAGCCCTCAGCTAGACGGGAAGCGATTGACGCTGGCCTGACAGCCGAAAAGCTGGGGCGGTGCCGCCGCAATCTGCATGGCCGATGCCCGATCCGCGTCCACAGCCACTATGACGACCATCGTATTGCAGGACATGCGATCTCCTCGCGCAACAGCGAAACACCCTTGCAATTGCGCCCTTCCGGCGCGCGGTGCCTTGATGTCTATCAAACTCGTCTGTCAGCGCGCGCGGACGCATGTGGGCTAGACGTCGTCGTTGGCAGCCGCCAGGAACCTTCAGGGCGTTCGGTGGCGACCGGCTCTCTTCTTCGCGCCTGTTTGATGCGGATCAAGGATGCCCGCTCAGGCCGGTGCTTTGATGCCAGCCTCGATCGGCCGAGCATGAATTGGCGATGCGGGCGCGACGATCCGCGTCAAACGCGGAAATCGCGAAGCAATGGACCGGTTCAGCGAAGACGCCGTCGGGCGGGTCCGCTGGCCTCCGGCTCTGGCGCCTGTTGGGTACCCTAAGGCGGAAGAGCGGAGGCAGCGGCACTTGCTGATCAATCAATCTGTCTCATGGAGAGAACCATGGCTGAAGCCCCTACCAAACTGCCCGTGAAGTCCGAGAAGAATGCTCCCGCTCCTGCCCGGTCGGACAATTGGATGGGACCGTTCGAGAGCCTGCGTCGTGAAATCGACCGGCTCTTCGATGATTTCCATCCGTTCGACTTCCGCCTGCCCTCCACCCGTTCGCTGTTCGGCCGGGATTTGCCGGCGGTGAACAGCGCATGGTCGGTGGCGCCGGCGATGGATCTGGTGGAAAAGGCCAATGCGTACGAGATCACGGCCGAACTGCCGGGCATCGATGAGAAGAACATCGAGATCAAGCTCGCCAACCGGGTGCTGACGATCAAGGGCGAAAAGAACGAAGAGAAGGAGGAAAAGGAGAAGGACTACTACCTCTCGGAACGCCGCTACGGCTCCTTCCAGCGATCGTTCCAGTTGCCTGAGGGGGTCGACGCCGACAAGATCGACGCCAGCTTCGCCAAGGGCGTGCTGACGGTCAAGCTGCCCAAGACGGCAGAAGCCCGGAAGGCCGAGAAGAAGATCACCGTGAAGGCCGCATAACGGCTCGAACGATCACTTTCTCAGTGCGCCAGGCAGCGCACTGAGAAAGAACCTCTCCGCCTGCAGGCGTCGTTCGCTTACACCGATTGATCGTCGGCCCTGGAAGGAGCAGCCCGCTTCTGGTTGGTCTCTGCCTGGCGCTCTGCGATCTTGAGCTTCTCCTTTTCGCGCGCAAGCAGGCCTCGGATCATCATCCGCTTTTCCGGGTCGGTTTCCCGGGCAAGCAGATCTTCGAAATGAGCGATGTTGGCCAGAGCAATGAACCGATCCACGACAGTCCTCAATTGCCGACAAGACGCATTGCCATCAAGCTTATATCCAATAGCTTCGATATCCTACCCTGACTTGTTCACATTCGCTGCAACCGCCTTCCAAACTGCTGCGACCGGTTGAGTTCGGGCGCCGGCGAGGTCCGAAGCCTCTCCTTGACGATCCGCCAGTGGCCCAAGCATGAGCCGGATGGTCAAGGGCGCGCGCGAATTGATCAAACGCAATGCGCGCAGGTCTAAATGGCGGAGAAAGGGACAGGTCGAAGGGTCCCAACGATGGCGCACTCTGTCTCACACACTTCCATAGCGCATGCAGCCGAGCAGGCTCAGCAATGGGCGAACGAACTCGCCAAGGATCTGGATTGGAACGAACAGAGCGCTTTCCGGTTGTTGAGATCGGTGTTGCACACTTTGCGCGACTGGCTCTCGCCGGAGGAAATGGCCGATCTGTCAGCCCAGTTGCCGACTTTGGTCAGGGGCATTTACTTTGAAGGGTGGAGCCCTGCGAAACCGGCAAGCGAGCGAACGAAGCGCGACTTCGTCATCAGCGTCAGGAACAGCTTCGGCTACGAGGCGGAGGTCGACATCGACAAGGCGATCGCGGCGGTGTTCAAGCTCCTCGACCGCCATATCTCTCATGGCGAGATCGTCCAGGTCCGCAATTCGATGAAGAAGTCGCTTCGTCATTTATGGCCGGAGGAATGACCGATGTTTCGCGATCGCCAGGAGGCCGGACAGAAACTCGCTGCCGAGCTTGCCACGCTCGATCTGCGGGATCCGGTTGTTCTGGCCTTGCCGCGCGGCGGGGTTCCCGTCGCCGCTGAGGTGGCCAAGGTTCTCAAGGCGCCGCTGGACCTGGTCCTCGTCCGCAAGGTCGGGGCGCCGGGCAATGCGGAACTGGCCGTTGCCGCCATCGTGGATGGAGACCCGCCGGATGTCGTTCTCAACCGGGAGATCGTGGAAGCCTACGCTCTCGACGATGACGAGCTTCGTTTCCTGATCGCCAAGGAGCGTCCGGAGCTGGAGCGGCGGCGCGCGGCGTATCGCGGAAAGCGCGCCTCCCTGTCGGTTGACGGAAAGACGGCGATCATCGTCGATGACGGGGCGGCTACCGGAACCACGATGAAGGTTGCCATTCGCGCTCTGAAGCGACGCTCGCCTCGTCAAATCGTCGTCGCAATTCCAGTGGCGCCCGCGGACACCGCAGCCGAACTTGCGCGGGAGGCCGATTTGCTCATCTGTCTCAGCCAGCCGACCCGCTTCCCCGCGCTCAGCTATTACTACGTCAACTTCCCACAGCTCTCCGACAGTGAGGTCCTCGACATCATGGCTCTCGTTGCTCAGGCACGCCGTAACGCCAACGACAGAAGGCGGCCCGCGGCGCATGCCGCAAACAAATCATGACAACAAGCCGGCACCTAGGAGTCCACCGATGCAGATCCGCACACTTTCCACTCTGGAGTGCACGAAAATTCTGACGGCCAATCGCGTCGGTCACCTGGCCTGCACGAAAGACGGGCAACCCTATATCGTCCCGCTCTATTATGCCCACGCGGACAATCATCTTTATGCCTTTTCCATGCCCGGCAAGAAGATCGACTGGATGCGCTCCAATCCGCTGGTGTCGGTTCAGGTCGACGAACACGGCACGGATCGAGGTTGGAGAAGCGTGATCGCCTATGGCCGCTATGAGGAGCTTCCGGATCGGATCGGGCACAAGCTTCAGCGGGATCACGCGTGGTCCGTCTTGAGCAGACACTCCGATTGGTGGGAGCCAGGTGCGCTCAAGCCGGCCGCGTCCCCGGAATTGGAGCGTCTCCCCCCTGTGTTCTTCAGGATCTTCATCGCGGAAGTTTCAGGCCGCGAGGCGATAGAGAGTTGATCCTTGCCATGGCGACCCAAAGAGGAAGTCACGCGATGCCGACCGCTGATCGAAGCGGACGGCAGCATGCGCAGCCTTGAGGCACCTCATGATGGACTCGCTCATAGCCCGCCTTGCAGTGGCCCTGGCGATAGGATTGCTGGTCGGGTTGGAGCGAGGCTGGCGAGAGCGCGATGCCCCTGATCGTAGCCGCACGGCCGGCATCCGGACTTTCGGCATATCGGGCCTCCTCGGCGGTGTTTTTGCGGCTTTGGCCCAGGCGCTCACCGAAAATTCCGTATTGGTCGCCGGGTTCCTCGCCTTTGCTGGCATCTTCGCATGGTACAAGGCACGCGAAGCCTCACACGATGAGGATTTCAGCGTCACGACCGTCGTCGCGGGCCTTGCCGTCTTCGCCCTTGGGGCGCTCTGCGTGGCTGGCGATTTCCGGGTTGCGGCCGCAGGCGGCGCAGCCCTGGCGGCACTTCTTGCAAGCCGCGAGGTCTTGCATGGACTCTTGCAGCGCCTGACCTGGCTGGAGCTTCGCTCGGCATTGATACTCGCGGTGATGACCGCGGTCGTGCTGCCCCTGCTGCCGGACCGCACGCTGGATCCCTGGGGAGGCTTCAACCCGCGCGAGATTTGGCTCCTGACGGTGCTGATGGCCTCGATCTCGTTCGCCGGTTACGTCGCGGTGCGCATTCTCGGAAACGCTCGCGGGCTGATTGTGAGCGCGCTTGCCGGCGCTGTCGTCTCATCCACCGCCGTCACTTTGTCGCTGGCTCGCACCGCCAACACGGCGAGCAGTCCCTTGCCTTTTGCGGGCGCGGCTTCGCTGGCGGCAATGGTTTCGATCTTGCGTGTCTGCGTCGTGGTTCTGGCTCTGGCGCCGAGCGTGGCAGCATTCATCGCCGCGCCCGCGCTCGCTGCCGCACTGGCATTCGGCGCCTGCGGAACAATCGCATTGGTCATCCATGGCCAGAAGCCGGAGAACCCCGCCCCGACGCGCAATCCATTCGAATTGGCGCCTCTGCTGATCTTTGCGTTGCTGTTCGCATCGGCCTCGACGGCCAGTGCCGCGTTGGCTTCGCAGTTCGAAGAACGGGGCCTGCTGGCGAGCTCCGCGATCGCGGGCGCGTTCGATGTCGATGCTTCAGTGCTCAGCGCTCTGCGCCTGGTCAAGCATTCGATCTCGATCGAAACGGTAGGACACGCGGTGCTGACGGCGCTGATGGCCAACGCGGTCGGACGCCTTTCCCTGGCGGTATTTGCGGGTCCGGTGAGATTCTGGTTGCCCCTGGCCGGCATGACGTTAGCCGCCGCCGCTGCCGGCTACAGCGCCTTGCAGCTCCTGTAGATTACTGCGGCCGTCTCGACACGCCTGTCGGCGCAATGCCCAAATTTGACCGGCGTCAAGGCCGCCAGTTCTGTTTGCTGCGAAATCCTCCCACTGTTCGCAACGGGAGCGCATCATGTCCACGACAGAGGTCAATATCCCAATCCGGGAGGCCACGACCACCGCATCGACGAAGCTACGATTGGGATCGCTGACAGCGCTCGTGATCGGCTCGATGGTGGGCTCGGGCGTGTTCAGTCTGCCCCAGAACATGGCAGCCGGCGCCGGTCCTCTGGCGATCCTGATCGGTTGGACGATCACGGCGATCGGCATGCTCGCGCTGGTGTTCGTCTACCAGTCGTTGGCGGTGCGCCGACCCGATCTCGATGCGGGACCCTATGCTTATGCCAAGGCAGGGTTTGGGCCTTTCATAGGGTTCAACAGTGCCTGGGGCTATTGGATCAGCGCTTGGGTCGGCAACGTGTCCTACGCCGTGATCGTCTTCAGCGCGCTGTCCTATTTCTTCCCTGCCTTTGGTGACGGGAATACATGGCAGGCGGTGCTCGGCGCCTCGATCCTCTTGTGGCTCATCCACTTGCTGATCCTCGCGGGCATTCGCCAGGCCGCGGTCGTCAACACCATCGTGACCGTAGCCAAGATTGCTCCCGTTGTCCTTTTCGTCGGGATTGTCGCCGTCGCCTTCAAGCTCAACGTCTGGTCGCTCGACTTCACCGGGCTCGGCAATGCCTCTCTCGGTACCATCGCCGCTCAGGTGAAGAGCACCATGCTGGTGACGCTGTGGGTCTTCATCGGCATCGAAGGGGCCAGCGTGTTCTCCGCCCGGGCGGAGCGCCGCAAGGACATCGCGACCGCGACGGTGCTCGGTTTCTTCACCTGCCTCGCGCTCTATGCGCTGGTCTCGCTGCTTTCGCTCGGTATCCTGAGCCAACCCGAGCTTGCCGCCTTGAAGAACCCATCGATGGCGGGCGTGCTGGAGGCCGTCGTCGGACCCTGGGGCGCCGTGCTCATCAATCTTGCACTCGTCGTTTCGGTCGTCGGCGCCTTCTTGAGCTGGACCTTGCTCGCCGCCGAGATACCGCATGTCGCCGGCAAGGACGGGACGATGCCGAAATTCTTCGGCCGGGAAAGCGAACGCGGCGTGCCCTCGACGTCGCTGCTGATCACCAACCTGCTCGTTCAGGCCTTCCTGGTGATCACGCTCTTTGCGCAGAGCACCTATCAGGCGCTCTTCTACATCGCTTCGGCGGCCATCCTCGTGCCTTACATTTTCTCCGGAGCCTTCGCCGCCAAGCTGGCCCTGACTGGGGAAAGCTATGAGAGCGGCGAACAGCGCGCCGGGCCTCTCATCGCGGGGTTGCTGGCGACGGCTTACGGCCTGTGGCTCGTCTATGCGGCGGGACCGGCTTATCTGTTCATGTGCGCGATCCTCTATGCGCCGGGTATCATCTTCTATGTCTGGGCCCGTCGAGAAGGGAATCAGCGCGTCTTCCATCCCGTGGAAACCGTCATCGCGGTCGCACTCGTCGCAGTCGCAATCCTTGCCGTCTACGAAATGTGGACCGGCGCCGTCAGCCCGCTTTGAGAGTTCGTTCCCATGACAAATCTAGGGGTCCATTCGGAAGTCGGCCGCCTGCGCGAGGTGATGGTTCACAGGCCGGATCTCAGCCTGCGCAGGCTGACGCCGGAGAATTGCAAGGCGCTGCTGTTCGACGACGTGCTGTGGGTGAAACGAGCACGCCAGGAGCATGACGTTTTCGTCGATGCCTTGCGCGAACGCGGCGTGGTGGTCCATTCGTTCGGCGAGCTCCTGGCGCAGACCATGGGCATCGGCAAGGCGCGCGACTGGCTTCTCGATCGCCGCGTGCATGCGGGCGTCGTCGGCCTGGACATGGTCGACGAGATGCGGGGATGGCTGAACGAGATGCCTTCGGACCTGCTGGCAAGCTGTCTCGTCGGCGGCATTGCCCGCGCCGAACTTCCGTTCGAGCCCAAGGGACTGACCGGACGGACGCTCGCGCCGCAGGACTTCGTGCTGCCGCCGCTGCCGAACCAGCTCTTCACCCGCGACAGTTCCTGCTGGATCTATCGCGCTGTTTCCGTCAATGCCATGTATTGGCCCGCCAGGCGGCCCGAGGCGGCTAACGTCGAGGCTGTCTACCGCTTCCACCCGCGGTTTCGCGACAGCGGCATTCCATTCGTGTCTCCCGGAGCCGGAACAGGCATCAGCCTGGAAGGCGGGGACGTCATGCCCGTCGGCGGAGGCGTCGTCCTCGTCGGCATGGGCGAACGCACCACGCCGCAGGCGGTGGGCGACCTTGCCCGCAGCCTGTTCGCCGCCGGAGAGGCCACGCGCGTGATCGCGGCGCTGATGCCCCGCGACCGCTCCTTCATGCATCTCGACACCGTCTTCACCTTCTGCGACCGGGACCTTGCCACCATGTATCCGCCCGTGGTCGAGCGGCTGCGCTGCTTCTCGATCCGGCCCGGAGACGGCGATGCGGCGGTCGATGTCAGGGAAGAAAACGCCCCTTTCACGACGGTCGTGGCGGAGGCGCTTGGACTGAAATCACTCCGGATCATCACCACCGGCGGCGACCGTTACGAGGCTGAACGCGAGCAGTGGGACGACGGCAACAACGTCGTCGCGGTCGAGCCGGGTATCGTCATCGGCTACGATCGCAACGTCTATACGAACACGCTTCTGCGCCGCGCGGGGGTTGAGGTGATCACCGTCGAGGGCGCCGAGCTCAGCCGCGGCCGCGGCGGCGGCCATTGCATGACCTGCCCCATCGCCCGCGACCCGATCTGAAAGGACAGCAAATGTCGATCAACCTGCATGGCCGCTCGGTGCTCTCGCTGGACGACCTCTCGCCCGAGGAGATCCGCTTCCTCCTGAAGCTGGCCGCCGATCTCAAGGCCGCCAAGCAAGCCGGGCATGAGATACCGCGCCTTGTTCGCAAGAACATCGCGCTCATCTTCGAAAAAGACTCCACGCGCACGCGGACGGGGTTCGAGGTGGCCGCCTACGATCAGGGCGCCCACGTTACCTATTTCGGTCCCACCGGCAGCCATATCGGACACAAGGAGTCCATGAAGGACACCGCGCGCGTGCTCGGCCGGATGTATGACGCGATCGAATATCGCGGCTTTGCGCAGCATCAGGCCGAGTTGCTTGCCGCGCATGCCGGGGTGCCTGTCTACAACGGTCTGACGAACGAGGCGCATCCGACGCAGATCCTTGCCGATTTCATGACGATGCGCGAATTCACGCACAAGCATCTTTCCGACATGACCGTCGCCTTCGTTGGCGAGGGACGGGACAATGTCGCTCAGTCCCTGGCCGTGGGCGCCGCCAAGGTCGGCATCGACATGCGTATCGCTTCACCGAAGGAGCTCTGGCCGGACGAGGAATTCTGCGCCCATGTGAGGACTTTGGCGGAGCGCAACGGCGGCCGGTTCAGATTGGACGAAGACGTGAAGGCTTGTGTCGAAGCTGCCGACTTCATCTACACGGATGTGTGGGTTTCCATGGGGGAAGACAAGTCTGCCTGGCCGGAGCGCATTCGTCTCCTGACGCCCTACCGGGTAACGAGCGAAGTGATGTCGGCAAGCGGCAATCCGCACGTGAAATTCATGCATTGCCTGCCTGCGTTCCATGACACCGAGACTGAAGTCGGCGCCTACGTCGCGCGCGAATATGGGATCGACTGCATGGAAGTTTCCGACGAGGTATTCGAGTCGAGCGCGTCGATCGTCTTCGACCAGGCGGAAAACCGCATGCATACGATCAAGGCGCTGCTCGTCGCCACGATCGGCAACTGAGATGCTGATCGTCGCCGCGCTCGGCGGGAACGCGCTTTTGCGGCGCGGCGAGCCGATGACCGCCGAGAACCAGCGCAGCAATGTCAAGCGTGCCGCATCCGTGCTGGCGGCGCTGATCAGCGAAGGACACTCGGTCGTAATCACGCATGGCAACGGCCCCCAGGTGGGCCTGCTGGCGCTGCAGGCCGCCGCCGACCCGGAGCGTGAGGCGTTCCCATTGGATGTCCTCGGCGCCGAGAGCGCCGGCATGATCGGCTATGTCATCGAACAGGAGCTTGGCAACCTCCTCAAGGACAGGCTGTTCGCGACATTGCTGACGCAAGTGAAGGTGGACCCCCGCGATCCGGCCTTCGCCCATCCGACGAAACCGATAGGCCCCGTCTATGACGAAGCGACCGCGCGACGGTTTGCCGCGAACCGCGGCTGGAAAATTGCGCCCGATGGCGACAAGTGGCGCCGCGTCGTGCCCTCGCCGCGGCCACTCGAGATTCTGGAAGCATCGGTGATCTCGTTCCTTGTCGAGCGCGGCGTCATCGTCATTTGCACGGGCGGCGGCGGCGTCCCGGTCATAGCCAGGGACGACGGCAGCCTTTGCGGCGTAGAGGCCGTCATCGACAAGGACCTGGCGAGTTCGCTTCTCGCGCGTCAATTGAAGGCCGACATGCTGCTCATGCTGACCGACGTCGACGCGGTCTATCTCGATTACGGCACGCCCGCTGCCCGCGCGCTTCGTCGGGTCGTCGCGGCAGAGATATCCGCGCGGGAGTTTCCGGCCGGCTCGATGGGTCCCAAGGTCAGCGCCGCGATCGGGTTCGTCGAAGCTACCGGCAAGCCTGCCGCGATCGGCAAGCTCGACGACGCCCTGGCAATCGTCAAGGGCGAGCGCGGCACGACTATCACAACGGGACCCTGACCGCCCTCGCCTGAAGTCGTTCAAAGATGTGACGCGCTTTTGAGGGCCAATCTCGATGGACAGCGCCGTCGCCGGTTCGCTACGCTGAGCATGACCGATGTCGACCTGCCGAGGGGGTCATGGAACAGTTCGAGCAAACCACCCCCGTCCGCCTGAGGACCATCCCAGCGGAGATTTGGGCGCTGGGCTTCGTCTCGCTGCTGATGGACGTCTCGTCGGAGATGATCCACGCCTTGCTGCCGATCTATCTCGTCACCGTCATGGGCGCATCGATGGTGACCGTCGGCACCATCGAAGGCATTGCCGAAGCGACGGCCGCCATCACCAAGGTTTTTTCGGGCGCGCTGTCGGATTGGCTGGGAAAACGCAAGCTGCTGGCGGTGATCGGTTACGGCCTCGCCGCCCTCACCAAGCCGGTATTCCCGCTGGCTTCTTCGGTCGGCTGGCTTGTGGCGGCTCGCTTTGTCGACCGTGTCGGCAAGGGCATTCGCGGCGCCCCGCGCGATGCCCTGATTGCCGACATCGCCCCGGCTCATGCGCGCGGCGCCAGTTTCGGGCTTCGCCAAGCGCTCGACACGGTGGGCGCGTTTGTCGGACCGCTCCTGGCGATTGCCCTGATGTGGCTGACCGCCAATCAGTTTCGGACCGTGTTCTGGGTCGCGGTGGTTCCTGGCCTTCTGGCGGTCGTGCTGCTGGTCGCAGCCGTGCATGAGCCAGCTCGGCCCGCCGGCCTGCGTGAGGTGCGTGCTCCCTTGAGCATGTCCGAGCTCAGGCGCCTGGGGTCGCCCTTCTGGCTGGTTGTCTGCGTCGCCACCGTGTTCACATTGGCCAGGTTCAGCGAAGCGTTTCTCATACTGCGCGCGCAGGGGATGGGTTTGCCGATCGTGCTCGTCCCGCTGGTGCTCGTCGTCATGAACGTGGTCTACTCGCTTGCAGCCTATCCGGCCGGCGTGCTCTCCGATCGCGTCAATCGACTGACGATGCTCATTCTCGGCTTCCTGATCCTCATTGCCGCGGACATCGTGCTGGCGTTTCCCGGAAATCTGGCCGGCGTGGCGCTCGGCGTGGGCCTCTGGGGCCTGCATCTGGGGTTCACACAAGGACTTCTGGCAACGCTCGTCGCCGATACGGCCCCGCCGGAACTGAGAGGCACCGCCTTCGGGATGTTCAACCTGTCGAGCGGCCTCGCGCTGCTGGCCGCCAGCCTGCTGGCGGGCGCGCTCTGGGATCTTTTCGGACCGCTGATGACCTTCCTGGCGGGCGCCGGCTTCACGGCGCTGGCGCTCCTTGGCCTTGGCCTGGTCCGTTGGCTGATGCCGACCCTCGGGCGCAATGGGAAAGCGGAAGAAGGCGCGGTGTCCGGCTCCTGACGCTGATACTGAGCAACCGTGTCGCTGTCCGGGCTATCGGATCACGGTATCACGCCCGCTCCCTCCAAGAACACGCGGACTGCTTTGCGAACCTGCTGCGCCTGTCCGACCAAGAGATGTCCACCGGTGTCGTAGACGACCAGCTTTGCGCCGGGGATCCTACCCGCCGCGAATTCGGCTGCCGGCAGCGTGTTGAACAGGTCGTCGCGCGCGGAGATGATCATTGTCGGTGCAGTGATTTCTTCCAACGGTAGTTCATGCAGCTCGGGGGCGCTGTCGATATTGATTCCGGAAAAACGCAGCGACAACGGTTCGACGCTTCTGACGAAGCTCATGACGCGGTCCCTCTCGGCCTGGGGCGCGGCCGTTACCAGCGCCGGTCGAACGCCGAGAAACCGAATGAGTACCGACGGTGCGATAGTCTCGGCGGCCCACCAGGCGAAATCGCCGCCGGCGTTGACAGCCCAGAACGCGAACCTGTTGCCGCGGCCCACGTCGATCGAGACCGGACTGGTGGGCGAATAAAGGGCTGGGACGATCAGAATGAGAGCAGCGACCTTGTCAGGGTGCCGGAGTGTCAGCTCGACCGCTGAACGGGCGCCGGCCGAAACGCCGACAACAACCGCTTTGGGGACGTTCAGTCTGGAGAGCAACGCCGCGTGCGCATCGCCCTGCGCGGCTGGAGAGGGGTCTCGCGGAACGGGCGTGCGCAGATAGCCGAAGCGCGACGGCGCGATGACCCGAAAGCCCCCACCCGCTAGATCGGCAGCAAGGGCGAGGCCTTGGTCAAAGCCGCCGCCGGCGCCGTGGATCGACAGCAGCGGGCTGCCCGCGCCGCTGTCGGCGTATTCGATCGGCCCGATGTCGAGGTTGGCGACCAGGCTGCCTTGGCTGACGGCGTCGCGTAGACGACCAAGCTCGTTCCTGTAAAGGAAGAAAGCCACACTGGTCGTGGTCGCCATGGCGATCAGCGTGACCAGCAAGAAACCGCCAATTCGACTCATTGCGAAAGCTCCTCCAAGGGATGAGCGAAGATTGACCCGCATCACCTGGAAGCAAATGGATATCTCAATCCCTTGAGTGATCGCAACGCGTTGACCTGCGGGTGCTAAGCCACGGCGGCAACGCCAACGACATAGTTCTTGCCATAGGCCTTGGCGCATTTCGGGCATGTCGTATAGAAGAAATAGACGTCGCCCGGTTCCGATTTTCGGTTGCGTACGATCTGCCGCATCTCCTCGTGCCACTGCCTTGCCTGACTGTAGGGGCCTTCGAACACTTTCGTCAGAAAGTCGCCGCTCAGCGTCGTCATCTCTTCGCCGGCAACCGATTTCGTGACCGAGAACAGATGCTCGCCGCTCCAGAGCGAAATATCCCGGCTGAGCACGATGAACCGATCCGTGTCCGAGGCTTCCGCTTCGTCGATATGCTTGTTAACGCGGGCGAACACGTCACCCATGTTCAGCGGGATATGCATGACGGAGCGGGTGGTCGCTCTCAGAAAACGCTTGTCCTTGAAGTGCAGTTCCTGAGCGTCCCAGCCTTCGGGATTGAATTTGGGGCAGCAGCCGGTGGTGTTGACGCTGGCATCGTATCGGGGCGTTTCATTCGTCTGCATGATCGTTCCCTTGATCGGATCGGCACCATCCAGCAGGTGACGCGCCCGTCGTCATTGATCCTCGTCAACAAGGAACGCATTTGATGCGCATCAAGGCCGATCAAAGGGATGACTGTTAGCTGGAACGAGCCGGCAGACTTGGGAGATGGTCATGGCTCACAAACAGGTATTGTTCCGCTCGGCGGCGCGCGAAAAGATCCTCCGCGGCGCCACCCAGCTTGCCGACGCCGTGCGTGTGACGCTCGGTCCACGCTCGAAGTCGGTTCTGATCGAGAAGAAATGGGGCGCGCCTATCGTCTGCAACGACGGGGTCACGATCGCCAAGGAATTCGACCTGAAGGACCCGGAAGAAAATCTCGGCGCGCGGATGCTGAGACAGGCGGCCGAAAAGACGGGCGACATGGTGGGTGACGGAACGAGCACCGCGACCATCCTTGCCCATGCCATGTTCGCCGACGGCGTGCGCAATGTCGTCGCGGGCGCGAGCGCTATCGACATCAAGCGCGGTCTCGATCGTGCGACGAAGCGCGTCATCGAAACGCTCAAACAGATATCGCGGCCGGTCTCGACCCGGCGCGAGAAGGAACAGGTGGCGACGATCTCCGCCCACAACGATCCGCTGATCGGCGAACTGGTCGGCGAGGCCATGGAGAAGGTCGGTGGCGAAGGCGTCATCACGGTCGAGGAATCGAAGACCACCGAAACGGTCCTCGATGTGGTCGAAGGCATGCAGTTCGACCGCGGCTTCCTGTCCCCCTACTTCGTGACCGACACCGAAAAGATGGAGGCGGTGCTGGAAGACGCGCTCGTGCTCATCGTCGAAAAGAAGATCTCTTCGCTCAACGACCTGATCAAGCTGCTCGAGGCCGTGGCGAAATCAGGATCGCCACTGCTTGTGATCGCGGAGGATGTCGAGGGTGAGGCGCTGGCCACGCTGATCGTCAATCAGATCCGCGGCACGTTCAAGAACTGCGCCGTGAAGGCGCCGGGCTTCGGCGACCGTCGCAAGGCCATGCTGCAGGACATCGCCATCCTGACGGGCGGGCAGGTCATTTCAGAGGATATCGGCCTCAAGCTCGAAAACGTGACCATGGCGCAATTGGGACGCGCGAAGCGCGTGGTCGTCGACAAGGACAACACCACCATCATCGGCGGTGGCGGTGAGCAGAAGACCATCAAGGGCCGCGTCGAGCAAATACGGCGAGAGATCAGCGATACGACCAGCGACTACGACCGGGAGAAGCTTCAGGAGCGGCTGGCCAAGCTCGCCGGCGGCGTGGCCGTCATCAAGGTCGGCGCGCCGACCGAGGCCGAGATGAAATCCAAGAAGGAGGCGCTCGACGACGCCATCAGCGCCACCAAGGCCGCTGTCGCGGAGGGCATAGTGCCTGGCGGCGGACTGGCCCTGTTGCGCTGCATCGGTACGGTCACGGAGGAGGAAGCGCGTTGCGAAGGCGACGAACGCACCGGCGTCCAGATCCTCAAGCGCGCTCTCGAAGTGCCTGTGCGCCAGATCGCCGAGAATTCGGCTGTCGACGGCGGCGTGGTCGTCGCCAGGATGATCGAGGGCAAGGGTAATTTCGGCTTCGACGCCGGCCGCAAGGAATATGTCGACCTCGTCGAAGCTGGCATCATCGATCCTACCAAGGTGGTGCGGATCGCGCTCGAGAACGCCGCCTCCGTCGCCAGCGTCCTGCTCCTGACGGAAGCGACCATGACCGAGATTCCGGAGCCGGCAAAGGAGCGCCCGCTTGAACCGGAAATGTCGATGTAGCGACAAACCGGGAAGGTCCCGATATCGTTGCGGCAGTCGATATCGCGACACCGTGGCTTGGAATGTCTTACAGAATATAGCTGAAAGCCAAGGCGGTCAGCTCACGCGCTCAGCAGTCCTCGCGAGCGATATTTGAGAAATTCAAGCGAACAAACCAGACCAAGCCGGCCGCCAGCGCCAGACAAGGCATTCGGAACGTCCGGGATGTCGACGTTGATGACCGCGGCATCCAACGTGGCGCCGAGTTGCCTCGCCACCGCCACCGCGTTCGACGCAACCTTCGGCCCCTGCGGGTCCGGATAAGTCGGCAAGAACAGGGACGCCAACAACTGCATTTGCTTGTCTCCCTCAATGTTACGCCTACTGGCGACGCCGATATCGGTGCATCTCGCGACGCTTGGCTGTTGTCCTCGTTATCGCGTGCGGCGTCCAAGGCGCGCATCCGGTCAAGCCATCGCAGGCACTGCGCTCCGCTCACTGCATCCGCGTCCGAAAATCGATAGGCGCACCGGCTTCATGAGGTCCGTAAATCAGCACGATCGAGAGTTTCGTGCCTTGATGCGCGTCAAGATCGGTTCACTCGGGGCAAGACAGGCCGAGAGCATCAAGGCCCGCTTCGAGGTGATCGCCGAGAAGCGGGTTGCCGCAGAGATAGCCGGCCGTGTGTTTGTTGTGGGCGTAGGCGGCCTGCTGGCGGACCTCTTCCCAATCGGCCGCCTCACCGTCATCCCTGCCGAGCCACATCAACGCCACGAGGTCGATCTGCTCATCGATGGAGAGCTCCGAGATCAGCGAACCAAGCTCCTCACGCACAGGATCGTCATCATGATCCTGAAGCACTGCAATCTCATTGTCGTCCGTGGGATTGGACCCCGCGTCAGGCTCGGTAACGGCAACCTTGACGTCGAATTCATGTGCCTTGGCGACTATGAAGCAGACTTTCCGGACGGCAATTGCCAGTTCAGGCGTCTCGGCGTCCTCACTTCCGATTCCGCGTTTCATCCGACATCTCCTCTTCGTCCTCAGCGCTTCCCTCTCATGAAATGCAGGTCTGGATGGCCTTCATCATCGATCGAGGCTCCCGATGTAGGCGATGATGGCCTCGATCTGGTCGGGAGTTGCCACGAACTCGGGCATGTCCGGGTGGCCGGTGGAGATTCCCTCGGCCAGGGCTTCCTGCAAGTCTTCGATCGGGTAGCGGCGATGCAATGAACGAAACGGCGGTGCATCAGGGTGGGTGCTTGCGCCAGCCGCACCGACCGCGTGACAACGCGCGCAGTTTGCTTCGACCAGCCTCTTGCCATAGGCGATCTGCGAACTGTCGCCCGCCCAGGCAGGCAATGCGAAGGCGACTGCGAACGACAAGATCTGGAGCGCTATTCGACGTTTCATATGCGCAGAATACGCCGCGAACGGACGCTGAACCTTGACCTGGCTCAAACTGCCGAAACGCACTATCGTTCAAGGACATACGCACCGGGCGCCGCGCAAATCGCCTTCAAGTCGCCTGCGGCGCCGGACCGGTCGGCTGCAACCTCACGACCGGAGTGCCACGCCAGCCATTCCACCCAGGCCGGCCACCAGGAGCCATATGTCACGGTCGCGTTATTCGCCCATTCATCCGCGTCCGGACGGATATCCGCGTGGCGGCAACTGAGCCGCCGGTAGGAACGGCCCGGGTGGCCGAGCTCGGAAACGATGCCCGCATTGTGTCCACCGCTTGTCAGAACGAAGTCGATGTCGGTGTCGAGCAGGTAAGTCAGTTTGAATACCGAACGCCACGGCGCAACGTGATCCGTCTCGGTGCCGACCGCGAACACCGGCGATCGAATGTCTTCCAGATGGATGGGTCTGCCCCCGACACGAAAATGCCCCTCGACAAGATCGTTGTCCAGATAAAGCTGCCGCAAATATTCCGACTGCATACGGAACGGCATCCGGGTTGAATCGGCGTTCCAGGCCATGAGGTCGGTCATCGGAGCGCGTTGGCCGAGCAGGTATTCGCGCACGATGCGTGACCAGATCAGGTCCTGCGAGCGAAGCATTTGGAAAGCTCCAGCCATGCGGCGCTGATCGAGGGTGCCCTCGACCCACATCATGTCCTCGAGCAGGGTAATCTGGCTCTCGTCCATGAAAAGGCCGAGTTCGCCTGGTTCTTCGAAATCAACCTGCGCCGCGAAAAGCGACAGGCTGGCAAATCGGTGATCGCCGTCGCGCGCCATTGCCGACGCGGCAATCGACAGCAGCGTCCCGCCAAGGCAGTAGCCCACCCCGTGGATCCGGCTGCTCCCAGTCGCTTTTCCGACCTCATCCAAGGCCGCCATCACGCCGAGGCGGCGGTAGTCGTCCAGGGAGAGTCCACTCTGATCGCTGCTCGGATTACGCCAGGAGATGCAGAAAACGGTATAGCCGCTCTGCACAAGGTAGCGGACCAGCGAGTTCTGCGGCGAAAGATCGAGAATGTAGTATTTCATGATCCAGGCGGGGGTTATGAGGATCGGCTCCTCCTTCACCGTGCCCGTCATTGGGGCATAGCGGATCAACTCGATCAGCTCGTTTTTGAAGATCACCTCGCCTGGCGTGATGGCGACTTCGATGCCTGGCCGAAACCGTTCCGCGCCAGCCGGCGGTCTACCGTCGATCAGACGAAGCAGGTCGTCGGCGAGGTTGTTGGCGCCGCTTACGAAATTGGCGCCATTTTCCCTAAAGGTCTTGTCGATGACTTCCGGGTTGAGCGCAGGGAAATTCGAGGGCGAGACGGTGTCCAGGATTTGCCTGCTGTAGAACTCGACGAGGCGCTCATGCCTCCTCGTGACTCCTGGAAATCCTGTCGTCGCATTGTGCCACCATTGCTGGGACAGCAGGAAAGCTTGCTGCATGGCGTTGAAGGGGAACGCCTGCCACGCCTGGTGCTGGAACCTTCTGTCTTGCGGCAAGGGCACGATCGTCGGCGCCGCGGATCCCATTCCGAGCCCGCAGCGAAAAACAAAATCACTCAGCCTCGCAACCTTTTCGGCCGCTTTTACGAAGACCTCCCCCTGCTTGCCCGGTGATGAGGACAAGTGCAGCAGCCAGTCCTGCCAGGCTTGCAAGAGGCTGATCGGCGAAATGCCTGCAGTGAAGGCCGCCAGCAAGGCATGCGAGAGCCGATCGACATCGCGATAGATGCCCCCGGCTTCATCATCCGGCAGCGGCAGCGCCGAGGCGCCGGTCGCGGTCACCGCGCCATGCCCCGACTTTCGCCGCGCGCCCCGGTTCCCCGCCTCGTCGTAAACGCTCGGGACGGAGGACCGATCAGCAGGTTTCCGCCCCTTCTTCCTTGATCGCAACATTTCAGGTCGCGATGGTTGCTGCGGCCATGTCGTCGATCGTCGTTTCCGCCTCTTTGCGAACCCGCCCGGCTGTTTCCGAAGCAAGCTTGGCGCCGATGGAGGCGAATCTGCCGGCCTCGTTCGCATAGTCGGAGGTCGCGTTCTGGACGAAATTCACGTACACGTCGAAGGCATCGACGAATTCGTCACTGCCGGTCAATTTATCGAGGAGCTTGAGGTCATCCTCGAACCGCCGCTTGAGGAAGGACGCGCTTTCGATCTGGCAGCGCAGCCCTGCGCGGATCGCATGCGCCTGCAGGACCGCGGTGGCTCGCATGAACTTCTGTGCTGTCCGAACGAAGGGCAGCACGTCCGGCGCGCGAAACTCTTCTGCATTCCAGGTCATGATGATCTTTCCTTTCGCTCTTCGCTTCAATGTCTTGTCTTCGGCTGGCGGGACCGTGACCGGCGGCCGAAGGCCTAGCTTGCCGACGGGCGTTTGCTTCTGCTGAACGAAGCCAGTCCGGAATAGATCGCGGCTCCGGCGATAAAGGCCAAGCAGAGCACGGCGCCCCAGAGAAGGATGTCTTCGGCAGACATGGATGAGCCCTTGTTGGTTCAAAGGTCGCAGACTCCATTCAAGCCGGCATTGATCGTGATCAATCGGATTCACTTGCCATGCCGCTTCGAACCGCCCCCATCGCTGCGCCAAATCCCACGACCCCGGGTCTCAGCTTTGACCATGATCAAGGCGGAGGACGGCATTGGCGGCAACAGATTTACGCGAACAAGCCTGCGAATGCTTAGCGAGGGACGGAGATGAAGGAACTGCCGCTTGCCGACGTGTATCGATTGATCGAACCTGGTCCCGTCGTTCTGCTGTCGACCAGATCCGGCGGAGGCCGCGCCAACGTCATGACCATGTCATGGCACATGATGGTTGAGGTCGCGCCGCCGCGGATCGCCTGCATCGTGTCCAGCGGCGACCTGTCGTTCTTCACGTTGCGGAAAACAAAGGAATGCGTGATTGCGATCCCCGCCGTCGAGCTGGCGGAGAAGGTCGTCAAGGTCGGCAACTGCTCTGGTCGGGATACCGACAAGTTCGCGACCACCTGGCTGACGCCGCTGCGCGCCGAGCGGGTGTCGGCGCCCCTGATCGCCGAGTGCTTCGCCAACCTCGAATGCTGCGTCGTCGATACGAGACTGGTCAACAGATACAATCTGTTCGTCCTGGAAGTCCTCAAAGCCTGGATCGATCCGGCGCAGCCGAAGCCGAAGACAATCCATCACATCGGGAACGGCGGCTTCATCGTGGATGGGGAAGTGATCCATTTCGAGTCCCGCGTGCCCTGAAGGCCATACGGCATCACTTTGATCGGCATCAAGGCGAGTTCGTCTCGGCAAATTAGCTTCGGACATCGAACCACTCGAACCGAAAGCCATATCGATGAGCTACAAATCCATTCTCCTGAACCTGGGCATCGACGGTCCGATCGAACCGCTCGCTCTGGTCGGTATCGACCTTGCCAGGCGTTTTGACGCCCGCCTGATCGGATTCTGCGCCGCCGATGCTCCGTTGCCGGTGACGATGGCGCCGGAGGGAGCGGCAATTGCGGCCGAGCTCTGGGAGCAATCGCGGGATGAAATCCGGCAACGGCTGAAGGACCTGCGCGGCAAGTTCGAGAATCTCGTCGCCGGAGCAGTCGAGACGGACTGGCGCGGCACGGTCGAAAACCCGGATGCCGCCATGGCGAGGAGTTCTCGTCTCGCCGACCTCATCGTTACGGGTGCCGCCCAGGGCGCGTCCACGGGCGATTCCTACCGCGCGGCCGATCCGGGCAGTTTGGTGTTGCGCGCCGGCAGACCCGTGCTGGTCGCGGCAAACGGCTCGGCGAGTCTGCCGACAGGCAGGGTCGTGGTGGCTTGGAAGGACACGCGTGAAGCGAGGCGTGCCGTGGCGGACGCCGTGCCGCTGATGGCCATGGCCAGTGAAGTCACGATCGTCGCGGTCGATCGCAATCCGGATGATTGGATCAGGGACGGTGTCAAGGACGTCGCGCGTTTCCTCGACGGCCACGGCATCAAGGCGCGTACCGAAATCCTGAAGTCCGACGATGAAGGCAACCGCCTCGTCGATTTCCTCGCCTCGGTCCGTGCCGAACTGGTCGTCTCGGGCGCCTATGGACACAGCCGGTTGCGGGAATGGGTGTTCGGTGGGGTTACCCGCTCGCTGCTCGACGAGGTCTGGCTCAATCGGCTGATGTCGAGCTGATGCTGCGCCAGAAATCTCGCATAAGCAGTTCACCTGGTCGCTGGGCCGGTGCAGCGCCGCCAGGACGTTGAAAGGTGGGTGCTCGCCAAGAGGCGTGACCCGTCATACTGGCGCTTGGGCTTGATCGAATCGACGTTTTTTCTGGCGGGATTGACCGAGATCAAACCCGACCTGCCCAATCAGTCACTATGGTTTGCCATTTAGCATTCGGGTACCCCACTTAATGAGAAGCGCTGCTGCGAAGCTTGTCGATGTTTGCAATGCCCAAAGAAACAAGGGGGCGGACTTTCCAACGATCTGGAGGGACGTGCTGAAGACGCATCCGTGTGTGCGCGGACTGCCGATCCAAGACAGCCACGAAGACGGCCCGATCTTGAAGGTTCCCCTGATTACCGGCCAGTTTCTCGTGTTCCTCGATTCGCATTTTTCTCTTTTGTAGATTCTGCCCCATGCAGGCGGGTCCCATGTGGCCGCATTCGGTGCCCCGCTCCACAAGGCAAGGGGCACCGATCAAAGCAGTTCGTCGGTCAGACCATCAAAACGGCGTCCTTGATCGACTCGAGCGAATGTTTGACGAAGTCTTTGCCGATCTCGCCCGCGAGTTTCGCATTCAGTGAAGGCCGATAATGTTTTCGCATTTCGCCGAGCGTCCGGGGATCGGCGATCACCAGTATATGCTCGTACGATTCCTCGAGCGCCTGATGGTTGAGATAGTCTGCGACGGATCCGGCGAAATCATCTTCTCGTAGCCGTGACTCATCTGGATTGGCGGTGGAACTGCGATGCCTGCCGCCGGATCCGGTGTGAGCCACCTCGAGGACGGGATCCTCGATTTCGACCAAATCGAGATGAGGTTCGTGGCCTTTGGTGTGGAACAGCCGCAGCCTCTCGCCATCCGTGACCGCGACAAGGGTGGCATTGTTCAGGATCATTGTGTTTCTCCGCAAACGGATCAGCCGGGATTGGGCGCTGTCCGATGAATTCATTGCTGTCGCGAGCCAGAAGATTCCAGATCCGGTCGCCTCGCCTTGACTTTGATCAAAGGGACAAAGGCATGATCCGTTCACGACGCTGTCGGCAGCGAGCAGCGTTAACTCGGGCAGAAGGCGGAATGTAATGCCTCGATCACGGTGAGCACCTCCGGCCGCGTGATCCGATAGTAGACCGTCGTGCCCTCCCGGCGCGCCTCGACCAGCCCGTCCGCCCTCAACCGCATGAGCTGCTGCGACATCGGCACCTGATCGATGCCAAGCAGGTCGCGTAACTCCGCCACCGAGCGCTCCTCGTCTCCCAGGGCGCAAAGCACGAGCAGCCGCTGCGGATGGGACAGGCTCCTGAGCAGTTCAGCCGCCTCTCCCGAGGCCGGGATCATTTCTCTTACATTCATGTTCTTGAATTTATGATTTTTGAATGTTACATGCAACCCGTGGATCGAGCTCATTTCTGCCTGACCATACATTCGAGCCCGCCCATTGGGAATTGAGCCTGGTCCACTGTGTGGCTTGCTCACACAGTGGCGTGAGGATGAACTCCATGGGGAGGAAACCCATCATGTCTCACATCGTCGTTCTCGGAGCCGGCCTCGGCGGCACCATTATGGCCTATGAAATGCGCGACAAGCTACGCCGTGAGGACAGTTTGACCGTCGTCAACCTCGGCACGTCCTATTCCTTTGTGCCTTCCAACCCTTGGGTGGCCGTCGGCTGGCGGGAGCGCGATGACGTCACCGTCGACTTGGCGGATACCTTCAAACGGCGTGGCATGGCGCTGCGTCCCGAAGGCGCGGAGAAAGTGCATCCGAAGGAGAACCGCGTCGAGCTCAATGACGGTTCCTTCCTCGATTACGACTATCTCATCATCGCCACCGGCCCGGACCTCGCCTTCGACGAAGTGCCCGGTCTCGGGCCGTCCGGCCACACCCAGTCGATCTGCCACATCGACCACGCCGTAGCGACGAAGGACAAGTTCGACGAGTTGGTCCGCAAGCCGGGGCCTGTGATCATCGGCGCCGTCCAGGGTGCCTCCTGCTACGGGCCGGCCTACGAGTTCGCCTTCATCCTCGACACCGCGCTGCGCAAGGCCAGGGTACGCGACCAGGTGCCGATGACGTTCGTGACGCCCGAGCCCTATATCGGACATCTCGGCCTCGACGGCGTCGGCGACACCAAGGGGCTGCTCGAAAGCGCCATGCGCGAGCGCCACATCAAGTGGATCACCAACGCCAAGGTGGCCTCGGTCGAGGCCGGCACGATGCATGTCGAAGAGGTCAATGACGACGGCACGGTCAAGGCCAGGCACGACCTGCCTTTCGCCTTCTCGATGATGCTGCCGGCGTTCCGCGGGGTTTCCGCACTGACGGGGGTCGAAGGCCTGGTCAATCCGCGCGGCTTCGTCACCATCGACAGATATCAGCGCAACCAGGCGCACCCGAACGTCTTCGCGATCGGCGTCTGCGTCGCCATACCGCCGGTCGGCAAGACGCCGCTGCCGGTCGGCGTCCCCAAGACCGGCTTCATGATCGAATCCATGGTCACGGCCACCGCCGAGAACATCGGCGCGCTGCTGCGTGGCGAGCAGCCCAGGGCCGTCGCCACCTGGAACGCAGTCTGCCTCGCCGACTTCGGCGACGAAGGCATCGCCTTCGTGGCGCAGCCGCAGATCCCGCCGCGCAATGTCAACTGGTCCTCGCAGGGCAAATGGGTCCACGCTGCCAAGGTCGGCTTCGAGAAATATTTCCTGCACAAGGTCCGGCAGGGCAAGAGCGAGACCTTCTATGAAGGGCTGGCGCTCGACATGCTCGGCATCAAGAAGCTCAAGGCGATCCATACCGAGCCGGCCGAATAGGCAGGCTCACATCCAAGGAGACATGAAATGACCATCGACAAGGCCGTGCTGATGTTCGCCGGGTTCGTTGTGCTGATCTCGCTGGCGCTCGGCATCTACTATTCGCCGTACTGGTTCCTGCTGACCGCTTTCGCCGGACTGAACATGATCCAGGCCTCCGTGACCGGCTTCTGCCCGGCGGCGATCGTGTTCAAGAAGCTCGGCTGCAAGTCGGGCGTCGCGTTCAAGTAGCAGCCCGTCCTTTCAGGAACCGCCGCCACAAACCAGGGGGCGCATGATGCGCCTCCTGGACCATTTCAACCGACCGGAACAAGCGCAATGCGAAGCATGAGATCGGCTGTCGCCAACATTCTTCTGATCGGCACCGCGTGCCTTGCGGTATCGAATACGAAAGCCGCGGAATTCACCGTGAAGGCCACGACCGTCACCGAAATGAAGGCCGTCTACGGGCAGGTGGAAAGCCGCACCGTGGTGCCGGCGCGCGCGCGCATTTCCGGCACCATCAGCGAGGTCCGCGTCTCGGAAGGCCAGGAGGTGCGCCAGGGCGACCTGATCGCAATCGTGGTCGACGACAAGCTCGCGCTCCAGCTTCGCGCCGCCGACGCCAAGATCGCCGCGCTCAACTCGCAGCTCGACAATGCCCGCACCGACATGCAGCGCGCCCAGGACCTGCTGGCCAAGGGCGCGGCGGCGCAGAGCCGGGTCGACGCCGCGCGGCTGCAGCTCGACGTCACCACCAACCAGCTCGCGGCGGCCGTCGCGGACAAGGCGGTCATCGAACAGAGCTCCAGGGAGGGACAGACGCTCGCGCCCGCCAACGGACGGGTGCTCACCGTTCCGGTCACGGCCGGCTCGGTGGCCATGGCCGGCGAACCGATCGCCCGCATTGCGTCAGGCCGGTACTATCTGCGTCTGTCGCTGCCGGAGCGCCACGCCGCCGAGATCGCCGAAGGCGCCACGGTCGACATCGGCGAGCGCGGCACCGGATCGAACGCCGGCTTCGTCAAGGCCCGCGAGGGGCGCATCGCCAAAGTCTATCCCGAAATCGAAAGCGGGCGGGTGATCGCCGATGTCGAGGTGGCTGATATCGGCACCTATTTCGTCAACGAGCGCACGCTGGTGTCGATCCCGGTCGGCAGCCGCGCCATGCTCGGCGTTCCACCCCAGGCGGTGCGCACGATCCATGGCGTCGACTACGTCAGCGTCGAAACGGCGAACGGGCCGCTCGACGTGGCGGTGGTGCTCGGCGAGCGGTTCGAGGATGCCGGCGAGCAGCGCATCGAGGTGCTGACCGGCCTCGCCGAAGGCGACAAGGTCGTCATGCCATGAAGCTCGGTATTGCCGGCGGGCTCACCCGTTCCTTCATCGGCTCGCCGCTGACGCCGCTCTTCCTGCTGGCCGCGCTTGCCCTCGGCCTGGTGGCGCTGGTGACGCTGCCGCGCGAGGAGGAGCCGCAGATCTCCGTGCCGATGGTCGATATCCACGTCAGGGCTGACGGGCTCAGGGCCGAGGATGCGGTCAAGCTGGTCACCGAACCACTGGAGACGATCATCAAGAGCATCGATGGCGTCGAACACGTCTATTCGCAGACCGCGGATGACGGCGCGCTGGTCACGGCCCGCTTCAAGGTGGGCACCAGCTCGGACGCCGCCGTGCTGCGCGTGCACGACAAGGTGCGCGCCAACCTCGACCGGATTCCGGTCGGCATTCCCGAGCCGCTGATCGTCGGGCGCGGTATCGACGACGTCGCCATCGTGGTGGTGACGCTGACGCCGACGCCGGAGGCCGCCGGCCGCTATTCCTCGGCCGACCTGACGCGTCTGGCGCGCGAGCTTCAGGTCGAGGTCGCCAAGCTCCCCGACATCGGCCTGACCTACATCGTCGGCGAGCAGCCGGAGGAAATCCAGATCGAGCCCGATCCGGAGAAACTCTCGCTCTATGGGATCACGCTGCAGCAACTGACGGCCAAGATCGCAGGCGCCAACCGCTCCTTTCAGCTCGGCACGGTGCGCGAGCAGGGCGAGCAGCAGGTGCTGGTCGCCGGTCAGACACTGCAGGGGTTCTCCGACATAGGCAACCTGCTGCTCACCGCCCGCGATGGCCGGCCGGTCTATGTGCGCGACGTGGCCCGCATCGTGCTGACGACGGCGCCGGCGGAAAATCGTGTCATGAGCGTGACCAAGACCGCCGACGGGCTGCAGCGCGGTCCCGCCGTCTCGCTCGCCGTCGCCAAGCGGCCCGGCACCAACGCCGTCCTCATTGCCGATGCCATCGGCAAGCGGCTGGAGCAGACGCGCGGACAGATATTCCCCAAGGACGTCGGGATGACCGTCACCCGCGACTATGGCGAGACCGCCAACGAGAAGGCGAACGAGCTTCTCTTCCATCTCGGCCTGGCGACGATCTCGATCGTCGTGCTGGTCGCCGTCGCCATCGGCTGGCGCGAGGCGCTGGTGGTGGCGGTTGTCATCCCGACGACGATCCTGCTCACGCTCTTTGCCTCCCGCATCATGGGTTACACGCTGAACCGCGTCAGCCTGTTCGCGCTGATCTTCTCGATCGGCATCCTGGTCGACGACGCCATCGTCGTCATCGAGAACATTGCCCGCCACTGGGCCATGGATGACGGGCGTTCGCGGAGCGCCGCCGCCATCGACGCTGTCGCCGAGGTCGGCAACCCGACCATCGTCGCCACGCTGACCGTCGTCGCGGCGCTGCTCCCGATGCTTTTCGTGTCGGGCATGATGGGACCGTATATGAGCCCGATTCCGGCCAATGCCTCGGCCGCGATGCTGTTCTCCTTCTTCGTCGCCGTGATGCTGACACCCTGGCTGATGATGAAGCTTGGCCGCAGGCAAGACGCGGCGGATGGACGGACAGGCCATGGCGACGGACATATAGGAGCGCTCGGCCGCGCCTATGTCGCGGCCGCCCGGCCGATCCTGAAGTCGCGCCTGCGTGCCTGGATGTTCCTGCTCGTCGTCGGTGTCGCGACGCTGTCTTCCATGGCGCTGATCTACACCAGGCATGTGACGGTGAAGCTGCTTCCGTTCGACAACAAGACCGAGCTGCAGGTGGTCGCGGACCTGCCCAAGGGCTCGTCCGTCGAGGACACGAACCGGCTGCTGCAAGCAGCGGTCGACCGCCTGGCCGGCGTGCCGGAGGTCGTCTCCTTCCAGACTTATGCCGGCTCCGCCGCGCCCTTCAACTTCAACGGACTGGTGCGCCATTATTATCTGCGCTCCAGCCCCGAGCAGGGCGACGTGACTGTCAACCTAGTACCGAAGGGTGAGCGCGGCCGCGCCAGCCACGCCATCGCGCTCGACATACGCGAGCGCCTGAAAGGCATGGCCATGCCGGCGGGCACAGTCGTCAAGGTGGTCGAGCCGCCGCCCGGACCACCGGTGCTGGGCACGCTGCTGGCCGAAATCTACGGGCCGGACGCCGAGACCCGCCGCGCTGTCGCGGCCAAGGTGCGCGAGACCTTCTCGAGCGTCCCGTTCATCGTCGACGTCGACGACAGCTTCCACAAACAACCCGGACGGCAGCGGCTGGCGATCGACCAGGACAATCTCGAATATTACAAGGTCGAGCAGTCGGACGTTTACGACACGCTGAGCTATCTCTTCGGCGGCACCACTGTCGGCTATTCGCACCGCGGCGGCGGCCGTTATCCGATCCCGATCCGCATTGCCTTGTCAAAGGCCGGTGGCGTCGTCGACCAGCGCGCGCTGGCGACGCCGGTGCCGGCCAATGCCTTGCCGGGCGCTCGCGACGTGGTCGAGCTCGGCGACGTGGTGCGCCTTGCGGGCGAGCCCGCCTCGTACCCGATCTTCCGCCACAACGGCCGCCCCGCCGAAATGGTGATGGGCGAGTTGGCCGGCGCCTTCGAGGCGCCCGTCTACGGCATGCTCGCCGTCGACGACGCGATCGCCAAGGCGGACTGGAGGGCGCTGCCGAAGCCGGCGATCGCGCTGCATGGCCAGCCGGACGACGAATCGAAGCCGACGCTTCTGTGGGACGGCGAATGGGAGGTGACCTGGGTAACCTTCCGCGACATGGGCGCCGCCTTCATGGTGGCGATCCTCGGCATCTATATCCTGGTCGTCGCGCAGTTCGGCTCCTTCCGGCTGCCGCTGGTGATCCTCACCCCGATCCCGCTGACGCTGATCGGCATCATGCTCGGCCACTGGGCTTTCGCCGCGCCCTTCACGGCCACGTCGATGATCGGCTTCATCGCACTGGCCGGCATCATCGTGCGCAACTCGATCCTGCTGGTCGATTTCATCCGCCACTCCCGCGGCACCGACCGGCCATTGGTCGACATCCTGCTCAAGGCCGGCGCGATCCGCTTCAAGCCCATCCTGCTCACCGCGCTGGCCGCGATGATCGGCGCGGCGGTGATCCTGACGGACCCGATCTTCCAAGGTCTCGCCATCTCGCTGCTGTTCGGGCTTGCCTCTTCGACGCTGCTGACGGTGCTCGTCATTCCGGCGATCTATGTGGCGCTGCGGAGTTGATGGCTCCCGGGGCGGGATTGCCGGCTTGAGCCGTCTCGTCGGCGGACGGCTCAAAGCATGTCTCCCGAAAGTGGGACCCGGTTTCGGGAAAAAGACATGCGTAAAAACAAAAACCTAAAGCGCAGAAGCGATCTGAAAGATCGCGGCGCGCTTTAGGCGGTCTTCATCGCATTGCAGATTTCTTCGACCAGCAATGCGGCCGAAACCGAGCCGGGGTCCGGATGACCCAGCGAGCGCTCGCCGAGCCGCGCGGCGCGGCCGACGGTTGCGATCATATCGCGTGTCGCTTCCGCGCCCTGGCGGGCGGCGGCGGCTATGGCGTCGGCGCTCTGGCCATTGACGGCCGCATCCGCGGCTGGAGCCCAGGCATCGAGCATCGTCTTCTGCCCGGGTTCGGCCTTGCCGCGCTGGACGATGCCGTCGCGCATCGCCGCAATGACGGTCCGCAGTTCGCCGCTCGGCATCGACCCGCGCGGACCCGCGGCCTTGCCGGCGCGCAGAAGGGCGGTCGCGTAGAGAGGTCCGGAGGAGGCGCCGACAGCGTTGAGAAAGCCCTTGGCGGCGGCATTGAATACGTCCTGCAGCGTGCCCTCGGCAGCCTGGGCTGCATCGGCCGCGGCCTTCATGCCTTGTTCCATGGCGATGCCGTGATCGGCGTCCCCTATTACCCCGTCGAGCGCGCAGAGCCTGTCGCGCTCACTCGCCATCCGTGCGGAGAAGGCGCCGAAAAGGGCCTTCAAATCCCTGGTCGTAAACTCCATCTTGCTCAGCTCCGGAACATGGCGCAGTCGCAGGGATGGTCGATCATGCGCTGCAGTTCGTCATCGAGATGCATGATGGTGATCGAGGCGCCGGCCATGTCGAGCGACGTGCAGTAGGGGCCGACCAGCGTCTTGTGGACGACCAGCCCGGCAGCCTTCAGGCGTTCCGCGATCCGGGCGTTCAGGATGTAGAGTTCCATCAGCGGCGTCGCGCCGAGCGAATTGACCAGCACCGCGACACGATCGCCGGCCGGCGCTTTCATTTCCGCCAGGATCGCGTCCATGATTTCGTCGGCGACGTCGTTGGCCGGCCGCAATGGCCCGCGCCGCACGCCGGGCTCGCCATGGATGCCCATGCCGATCTCCATCTCGCCGGCGGGCAGATCGAAGCTCGGCCGCCGCGTCTGCGGCAGGGAACAGGACGAGAGCGCCACGCCCATGGTGAAGGTGCGGTCGTTGGCGTGCCGGGCGATCCGTTCCACCTCGTCCAGCGGCATCATCATGTCCGCGGCCGCGCCCGCGGCCTTGAAGATGAACACATTGCCGGCAACGCCGCGACGCTTTTGCCGCTGGTCGCGTGGCGCGGATGCGATGTCGTCGGTGGTCAGCACCGTGCGTGCCTCGATGCCTTCCATCTCCAGAAGCTCGGCGGCCATGTCGAAGTTCATCACGTCGCCGGCATAGTTGCCATACATGAACAGGACACCGGCATCGCCGCTCGCGGCCATCGCCGCGTCGACCGCCGGCTGCGGAGGGGGCGAAGCGAAGACGTTGCCGATCGCGGCGGCGTCCGCCAGCCCCTTGCCGACATAGCCCAGGAAGGTCGGCTCGTGGCCCGAGCCGCCGCCGATGATCAGCGCCACCTTGCCACTCCGCGGACCGTGTCTGGCGACGACCGCACGCGGCGCGTTGTCCGGGCGCCAAAGATGCTCGGGATGCGCGGCCATGATGCCTATCAGCATTTCGTCGACCGCCGCGTTGCCATCGTTGATCAGCTTCTGGCTCATGCTCATGCGTTTCTCCCCTGCACTATCGTCGGCGGCGAGACTAAAGCGTTTCCCGACCGCTTGGAACGTTCTGTTTTTCTTGGCGAGAAATGCAGCCGGAAGGTCGCGAGGCGCGGCACGGTGCATCGCGGAACCTCGGAACGGCACGGCGCTGTCAACCGCCGAGGCCGTCGCGGATGGCCGAGAAATAGCGGTCGGTCCCGACCTGCCCGCCCTTCAGCGCGACTTCCAGCCCGTCGACCGCCGCGATGCTGGAATGGGCGACGCACAGCGGCGAGCCGGGCGATGCCGGCAGCGGCCTGTTCAGCCCTGCGGCTGAACCTGCGGCAGCGCGGCGTCGAGCGACCGTTCGAACGCGTCAACCAGGGCATCGACCTCAGCCTCGGTGATGATCAGCGGCGGACAGAAGGCAATCGCATCGCCCATGTTGCGCGAGATCACGCCATTCTGCTGCAGGAAGCCGTTGACCAGCGCGCCGAGCGCGGCGGGCTTGCCCCACGGCGCCTTGCTGGCCTTGTCGGCGACCAGCTCGACGGCGGCGATGAGGCCGACGCCGCGCACCTCGCCCACCAGCGGATGGGAATCCAGCTTGCGCAGCCGTGCCTGCAGGCGCGCGCCGACCTTGCGCGCATTGCCGACGAGGTCGCGCTCCTCGATCAGCTTGATGTTTTCCAGCGCGACGGCAGCAGCCACCGGATGGCCGCCGCCGGTGAAGCCGTGGCCGAAAGTGCCGATGCGGTTGCTCTCGTCGGCGATCGGCTCGAATACCTTGTCGTTGATGAGCAGCGCCGAGATCGGCAGGTAGGACGACGAGATCTGCTTCGACAGTACCATGATGTCGGGCTTGATGCCGAAAGTCTGCGAGCCGAACATCTTGCCGGTGCGGCCGAAGCCGCAGATCACCTCGTCGGCCACCAGCAGGATGCCGTATTTCGACAGCACCGCCTGGATCTTTTCCCAATAGCCGGCTGGAGGAACGATGACGCCGCCGGCGCCCATGATCGGCTCGCCGATGAAGGCGGCGATCGTCTCCGGCCCCTCGGCAAGGATCAGCGTCTCGAGATCTTCGGCCAGCCAGCTGGAGAACTGCTCCTCGCTTTCGCCAGGCTCGGCGTCGCGCCAATGGTGCGGCGTCGAGGTGTGCAGGATATTGGCGATCGGCAGGTCGAAGGAGAGATGATTGTTCGGCAGGCCGGTCAGGCTGGCGGAAGCGACGGTGACGCCGTGATAGCCGCGCTTGCGGCTGATGATCTTCTTGCGCGCCGGCTGGCCAAGCGCGTTCGACCGGTACCAGATCATCTTGATCGCCGTGTCGTTGGCCTCGGAACCGGAATTGGTGAAATAGGCCTTGCTCATCGGCACCGGCGCCATCTGCACCAGCTTCTCGGCAAGGTCGATCAGCGGCGAATGCGCCTTCGAGCCGAAGTCATGGTAGAAAGGCAGCTTGGACATCTGTCTTGTGGCCGCCTCGACCAGCCGCTTTTCCGAAAAGCCGACCGCGACGCTCCACAAGCCCGCCATCGCCTCGATGTAGCGGTTGCCGGCGATGTCCTCGACATAGACGCCGTCGCCCTTTTCGATGACCAGCGGACCCGTTTCCTGGTGCTTGCGGGCGTTGGTGTAGCCATGCATGTGGTAGCGGATATCGCGGGCTTCAGGGGAATTCGGTCTGGCGTCCATGACGGCTCCTGTCTGCGGGCATGCAAGCGAAGATAGGACCGTCTCGCTTGTCGAGAAGTCTCTGGTTCCGTCCTCGCGTCGGCTGTTTGATGCATCACCGCGCAACCGGTCCGCAAGAGCCGCCGTGTCACGATCGATAGCGCCATGCGATCCGAACCCCGACCGCGACCGATCCCAACGTCGCGGCGCGGCACATAAACGCCGACACCGATGGACACGGGCGATATGATCCTTGAACTGTGGCGCGTCGCTGGCGTAACCGAATGGACTAAGCATGGAACAGGTCGACTGCATAATTGCCGGCGCCGGCGTGATCGGTCTTGCGATCGCGCGCGACATGGCGGCCCAAGGCCTCGACACGCTGATCCTCGAAGCGGCGGACGCCATCGGCACCGAGACGAGTTCGCGCAATTCGGAAGTCATCCACGCCGGCATCTATTACCCTGAAGGCTCGCTGAAGGCCCGGCTGTGTGTCGCCGGACGCGATACGCTCTATCGCTACGCGGCGGAACGCTCGATCCCGCACCGGCGGTCAGGCAAGCTGATCGTCGCCACCGTCGCAGCGCAGGAGCCGGTGCTTGCCGCCATCCGCGCCGGCGCCATCGCTTGCGGTGCCGGCGACCTGCGTTTCCTCTCAGCAGCCGAAGCGCAGGCGCTCGAGCCGGCGCTGCATTGCACGAAGGCGCTGCTCTCGCCTTCAACCGGCATCATCGACAGCCACGCCTTGATGCTGACGTTACTCGGCGACGCCGAGGAAAGCGGCGCGAAGCTCTCGCTCAACACCCGCATCGTTTCGGGCCGTATCGAGGCCAACCGCATCGTGCTTCAGACGACAGACACGGCGAGCGGCGAAGGCTTCGGCATCGCCACATCCCGTTTCGTCAACGCAGCCGGCCTCGGAGCGGTCGCGCTGGCTGGCTCGCTCGAAGGTTTCGACCGTCGGTACCTGCCGACGCTCCGCTGCGCCAAAGGCAACTACTTCTCGGTGGCGGGCCGGGCGCCCTTCTCGCGGCTCGTCTACCCCGTGCCGGAGCCGGGCGGGCTCGGTGTCCATCTGACGCTCGACCTTGGCGGCACTGCCCGGTTCGGACCTGACGTCGAATGGACCGAAGTGCTCGACTATCGCGTCGATCCGGCGCGCGGCGAGCGCTTTTATGCCGCGATCCGCAAATACTGGCCGCACCTTCCCGACGGCAGTCTGCAGCCGGCCTACAGCGGCATCCGGCCGAAACTCTCCGGCCCGGGCGAAGCCAACAGCGACTTCGTCATCCAGGGTGCCGCGACCCACGGCGTCGCGGGCCTTGTCAATCTGTTCGGCATCGAAAGCCCCGGGCTGACCTCCAGCCTGGCGATCGCCGATCATGTGACGCGCATGCTTGCGCCGGAAACGCGCTGATGAACGACCCCGACACTGAAGAATAGTAGATTGTCTTCGCCCCTAATGGACACAGGTGTCCATTCGAGCTAAGTTCGGGCTCCGCGATGATCGACGGCCTTCGTCAATCCGCAGCGAAACGGGATGGATCATGGACCTTCGAGAGCGGGGGCAAGTTGATTGCGCCAGTTTGGCGCCGGACCCCAACGCAGCGTTTCGATCCCCTTCGCACCGACGCAATCTCCATCACGCGATGATGCGGGCTTGAGTGCATGACAAGACACTATTCAGCGCTTTCGCTCTTCAAGGAAGGGATCGCCGGCCAGACCGGCTGGGAAAAGGCCTGGCGCTCGCCCGAGCCGAAGCCGCGCTATGACGCCATCATCATCGGCGGTGGCGGCCACGGCCTCGCCACGGCGTATTATCTCGCCAAGAACCACGGCGTCACCAACGTGGCATTGCTCGAGAAGGGCTGGATCGGCGGCGGCAACACCGGCCGCAACACCACCGTGGTGCGCTCCAACTACTTCTGTCCCGAAAGCGCGGCGATCTACGGGCTCGCCCACAGCCTCTACAAGACGCTCTCGAAGGACCTGAACTACAACGTGATGTTTTCGGCGCGCGGCATCCTCACCCTCGCGCACAGCGAAGCGGGCATGGAAACCGCCGCGCGGTCGGTCAACGCCATCCGGGTCAACGGCATCGATTGCGAGCTGTTCTCGGTCGAGGACGTGCGTCGCGTCGTGCCGATCTACAATTTCGGCCCGGATGCCCGCTACCCGGTCTATGGCGGCACCTGGCAGCCGAGCGGCGGCACCGCCCGTCACGATGCCGTCGCCTGGGGCTATGCGCGCGCGGCCAGCCGTCTCGGCGTCGACATCATCCAGAATTGCGAGATCACCGACTTCATCATCGAGAACGGACGCTGCCGTGGTGTCGTCACGTCGCGCGGCGCAATCCGGGCCGAGCGCACGGGAATGGCGGTGGCCGGCCATTCGTCGGTGCTGGCGGCGAAGGCGGGATTTCGGCTGCCAATCAACTCCTACGCGCTGCAGGCCTGTGTGTCCGAGCCGGTCAAGCCGATCCTCGATACAGTGGTGATCTCGCCGGACACGGGTGTGTACGTCAGCCAGTCGGACAAGGGCGAACTGGTGATCGGCGGCGCGCTCGACCGCATCCCGTCCTATGCCCAGCGCGGCAATCTGCCGGTGCTGGAGGGCGTGATCGCCGGCATGCTCGACATGTATCCGATCTTCGGCCAGTTGAAGATGATGCGGCAATGGGCCGGCATCGTCGATGTCGTCCCGGATTCCTCGCCCATCATCGGTGAATCGCCGCTGCCCGGCCTCTTCCTCAATTGCGGCTGGGGCACGGGCGGCTTCAAGGCTATCCCCGCCGGCGGCACGCTGCTTGCCCATCTGCTCGCCACCGGCACGCACCACGACATCAGCCGGCCTTTCGATCTCGACCGCTTCGCTCGCGGCCGGCTGATCGACGAGGCGGCCGGCTCCGGCATTGCCCATTGAAGGTGTAGAAAAAGATGCAGCTCTTTCCCTGCCCGTTCTGCGGGCCGCGCGAAGAAAGCGAATTTCACTTCGGCGGCGAGGCCGGCAATTTGAGGCCCGATGGCGGCGATGTGACGGCCGAGCGCTGGGCCGGCTATCTCCACATGCGCGACAATCCGAAGGGTCCAACCCGCGAGATCTGGATGCACCTGACCTGCGGCGAGTTCTTCGCGATGAGCCGCGACAGCGTCAATCACAAGGTGTCGGGCTCTTGCGCGCTCGGCGAAGCGGAGCACGGCGCATGAGTGCGTTCCGTCTCGCCAATGGCGGCAGCGACATCGATCGCGCCCGCCCGCTGGCCTTCACCTTCGACGGCAGGCGCGTCGAGGGTTTTGCTGGCGATACGATCGCCTCTGCCTTGCTCGCGAGCGGCCAGGCCATTGTCGGCCGCAGCTTCAAATATCACCGGCCGCGCGGCATCTGGGGCTCCGGTGTGGAGGAGCCCAACGCGCTGGTCGATATCGAAGGCGCCGACGGTCGCGTGCCGAATGCGCGGGCAACGACCGTGCCTGCGAGCGACGGCATCATAGTCAAGAGCGTCAACGCTTTGCCGACGGCGCTGGCCGACCGCAACGCGGTGCTCGACCGCTTCGCCCGCTTCCTGCCCGCCGCCTTCTACTACAAGACCTTCATGTGGCCGGACTGGCACCTGTTCGAGCCGCGCATCCGCGCCATGGCCGGACTTGGTGTCGTCGACCCTGACTGGAAGCCGCGCCCGGTCGCGGACCAGGTCAACCACGATTGCGACGTCCTGGTGGTAGGGGCCGGACCGGCGGGCCTCGCCGCGGCGGCCGGCGCAGCGGCGGCCGGGCACTCGGTCGTCCTTGTCGACGACAGGACGCACCCCGGCGGGTCGCTGCGCCACCGCGCGGGCGAGGTCGACGGTGTAGAGGGTGCGGAGTGGGCCGAGGCAGTCGTGGCCAAGTTGAAGAGCGGCGGCCAGCTCGTGCTGATGGAAACGACCGCCTTCGGCCTTTACGATCACAATCTGGTGGCGCTCAACCAGCGGCACAGCGACGGCCGGCCCGATACGTTGTGGCGGGTGCGGCCGCGCCGCATCGTGCTGGCGACGGGCGCGATCGAACGGCCCGTTCCGTTCGCCAACAACGATCTTCCCGGCATATTCTCCGCCGATGCCGCGCTCGCCTATCTGCGCCGGCATGGTGTGCTCGTGGGCCGACAGGTGGTCGTCGCGACCAACAACGACAGCGCCTACGAGCCGGCCTCGGCACTGGCTGCCGCCGGCGCCTCTGTGACCGTGGTCGATTGTCGGCGTGACGGCGGCACGCAAGCGACAACCGGTGTTCGCGCCCTTTCCGGGCGTACGGTCGCAGCGGCGCGCGGGCACAATCCCATCCAGGGTGTCCTGCTCGACGACGGCACGGCGCTCGCGGCCGATTGCGTGCTCGTCTCCGGCGGCTGGACGCCCACCGTGCACCTGTTCTCGCAGGCAAAGGGCAAGCTCGCCTGGAGCGATCAACTGGCGGCTTTCATTCCGGGAGAGTCTATCGACGGGATCGGCGTAGCCGGTGCCGTGGCCGGTACCGTCCCGCTTTCCGAGACCTTGGCCAGCGGCGCGGCGGCTCTCGGTCCGTTCGGCTCCTCGTCCTTGCCCGTGCCTCGCGGCACGGGAGCGGAGGCAACGCTTGGTGTCGTCAGCCTGTGGCCGAAGCCCAAGGCCAAGGGCCGCGTCTGGATCGACTATCAGAGCGACGTCACCGCCAAGGACGTCGAGCTTGCAGCGCGGGAGAACTTCGTCTCCGTCGAGCACCTGAAGCGCTACACGACGCTCGGCATGGCGACGGACCAGGGAAAGACGTCGAACCTGAACGGCCTGGCGCTGCTGGCCGATGTCACCGGCCGCGCCATCCCCGAGGTCGGCACCACGACCTACCGGCCGCCATTCACGCCTGTCCCGTTCGCCAGCTTGGCGGGCGCACGACGGGGAAGCATGCACGCCCCAATCCGCCGCCTGCCGCTGGAAGCAGACCATCGCGCGGCAAGAGGGGTGTTCCAGGAATATGGCGGCTGGTTGAGGCCGGCCTATTACGGAAACGGCGAAGCCGGGGCCGCAATCCAGGAGGAAGCGCGGCGCGCCCGGCAGTCCGTCGCGCTCTTCGACGGCTCGACGCTCGGCAAGATCGAGGTGATCGGTCCGCGCGCGGCCGAATTCGTCGACTTCATCTATTACAACACCATGTCGACCCTGAAGCCGGGTCATTGCCGCTACGGCTTCATGCTGTCGGAAAATGGCGTGGTCTTCGACGACGGCGTGCTGGTTCGCCTGGACGAGCATCGCTTCATCGTCTCCTGCTCGTCGTCGCATGTCGCAGCCGTCTATGCCAGGCTGGAAGAGTGGCGGCAGGATCGTTTCGGCCGCGATGCGGTCTATATCCACAACGCCACCGCGCAATACGCCATCTTGACCGTGTCGGGGCCGAGCGCGCGCGGGCTGGTGGAAGCGCTCGATCTGGGTGCTGCGCTGGACGATGTCAGCCTGCCGCACATGGCCGTCGCCGCCGGCCGCTTTGCCGGCGACGAGGTGCGTATGACCCGGGTCTCCTTCACCGGCGACCGAAGTTACGAGATCTCCATTCGCGCCGATCGGGCCGAGGCGCTGTGGGCAAGGATGCAGCAGGAGGGCCGCGCGTTCGACGCCGTTCTGCTCGGGCTCGAGTCCTTGATGATCCTGCGCGCCGAGAAAGGGTACATCGCCATCGGCAAGGACACCGACGGCAACGTCATGCCGCACGACCTTGGCGTGGCCGGGCCGCGCAGCAAACGTACGGGTGAATTCGTCGGCCGGCGCTCGCTTTTCACCGAAGCGGCGAACCGCTCCGATCGCAACCAGCTCGTCGGCCTGGCGGTCCGCGACGGCGAGGCGCCGCTGGCGACCGGCGCGCATGGCGTGGAGAAAAGCGGGGGCCGCCTCAGAAGCATCGGCTTCGTCACCTCCAGCTATCAAAGTCCGACCCTGGGGCGCCCGGTCGCCCTGGCGCTCATCGAACGGGGCGCCGCGCGGCATGGCGAAACGATCGACGTTCAACATCTCGGCGTCGTGCGGCAAGCAACCATAGTCCCGCCCTGCGCCTTCGATCCGGAAGGGAGGCGCCTGCATGCGTAACCTGGCCGACAAGTGGCCGGCGGCGCCCGACTGGACCGCTGCGGTGTTGAACAAGGGCGGCGTCAGCGTGCGCACGCTGGGCGGGCTGAACCAGCTCCTGGTCAGCGGCCACCTGGCGGCCTGGTCGAAAGGCTCGGGACTTGCAGGCGAGGGCGTGGGCGCCGGTGCAGTCGCGAGCGGCGACAACTACATGGTGCGGATCGCGCGCGATCGCATTCTTGCCGTTGGAGAACGGCCGTTTTCTATCGCGGCCGGCTGGCACGAAGCTGGTTTCGCGGTTTCCATCGTGGATGCCGGGTTGCATGTGTTCGAGGTCGAGGGGCCGGGTCTGGCCGGTCTGGTCGCAAGGGGCACGACGCTCGATCCGGACCAGACAAGCCGCTCGGCTTCGGTGCTTTTTGCCGGCGTCAATGTGCTCTTCTATCGTTTCGGCAACCCCAACCGGGCGCGTCTCCACGTCGACCGCGGTTTCGCGCCCTATCTTTGGGAATGGCTCGAACAATCGGCAGCGTTGTAGCGGTTCGCTTTCAGGTTTATCTAGCCGCGGTTAAGTTAAATGTTGCCTGGCTCGCTATGCTCTCCGATTCCAGTGTTGAAGACGTCGTGCGCCGGTCCGGTCTGACCGGCAACACCAAGGTGACGCGCGAGGACTGGATGAAGCTCGCGCTGGAGACGCTGATCTCAGAGGGCGTCGAGGCCGTGCGCGTGCTTGCGCTCGGGCAGAAACTGAACGTCTCCCGCTCCAGCTTCTACTGGTATTTCAAGAGCCGCCAGGACCTGCTGGATCAGCTTCTGGACCATTGGCGCAACAACAACACCCGTTTCATCGTCGAGCAGGCGGGCCGGCCCGCCGCGTCGATAACGCAGGCCGTGCTCAACGTCTTCGAGTGCTGGCTGGATGAGGCGCTGTTCAATCCGCGGCTGGATTTCGCCGTGCGCGCCTGGTCGCGCCAGTCCGCCGAAGTGCACCGGATCGTGACCGAGGAGGACGACGCGCGCGTCGATGCCATCCGCGCGATGTTTTCAAGGCACGGCTATGAAGCCACGGAAGCATTCGTGCGGGCGCGCGTGTTGTATTTCACGCAGATCGGCTACTACTCGCTCGAGATCGTCGAGCCGGTGAGCAACCGTCTGTCGCTCACACCGGCTTACCTGCTCACGCACACGGGCGAAGCACCTCGCAAAGGAGAGGTGGAAGCCTTTGCCGAAAAGGTGCGGCGGCGCACCGCGCAGGCGGGCAGACCCGACTGATCGACGCCGCGGAGCGCCGCGCACCACCCTCGCCTCAATTCAGATTGCGTGAAACTCCTTGGCGGCTCACCCGGCAGTCGACATAAAATCACGCGACAGGCTACTATTTTGCGCGGGCGCCTAAACAACTAATCCCCGCTGACGTCACGCTCGACTGGTTCGTCTCTGGCCGGTCCGCCGGCATCGCCGGTCGCGCTGCCACTTCACCGAGGTCGACATGCCCAACATGTCCGACAGCACATAGCTTTGCGGGGCAAGGGTCCGTCGGGATCGAGATCGCGGCTGTGCTCGCCCGTGCTCCAGGCGCGGCCGGTGATCTGCGGAACGATCGCTTTGGCGGCCGGCGATTTCAGTCTTCCATCATCGTAAGCCGCGCCCGCGGCACGACGTCGCCAGCGACGCGAATGCTGGCTTCGTACGCGTCGTTTCTCCCGGTCGACCACGATTATCCGCTTGGCAAGCCGCACCGCTCCGGGACAAACTGATCAATCTGCGTGCCAGCCTCGAGGAGGATCCGAATGAACGCCAATGTCTTTTCCGGCTGCATGCCGGCGCTGATGACGCCTTGCACGAATGATCGCCTCCCCGACTTCGACCCGCTCGTGCGCAAGGGACGCGAGCTGATCGCCGCCGGCATGTCGGCGGTCGTCTATTGCGGCTCCATGGGCGATTGGCCATTGCTGAGCGACGAGCAGCGCATGGAAGGCGTCGAGCGGCTGGTGAAAGCCGGCGTGCCGGTGATCGTCGGCACCGGAGCGGTCAACACCGCCAGTGCCGTAGCCCACGCCGCCCATGCCCAGAAGGTCGGCGCACGCGGCCTGATGGTGATCCCGCGCGTCCTGTCGCGCGGACCGTCGGTGACGGCGCAGCGCCACCACTTCAAGGCGATCCTCGCCGCCGCCCCCGACCTGCCGGCTGTCATCTACAACAGCCCTTATTACGGCTTTGCCACGCGCGCCGATCTGTTCTTCGCGCTGCGCGCCGAACATCCGAACCTGGTTGGCTTCAAGGAGTTCGGCGGACCGGCGGATTTGCGCTACGCGGCGGAAAACATCACCAGCCGCGATGATGAGGTTGCGCTGATGATCGGCGTCGACACCGCCGTCTTCCACGGTTTCGTCAATTGCGGCGCCTCCGGCGCCATCACCGGCATCGGCAACGTGCTGCCGAAGGAAGTGCTGCATCTCGTGGGTCTCAGCCGGGCGGCGGCGAAGGGCGACGCCGAAGCGCGCCGGCTGGCGCTGGAGCTGGACGCCGCGCTTGGCGTGCTCTCGTCCTTCGACGAGGGTCCGGACCTGGTGCTCTATTTCAAGCACATGATGGTGCTCAAGGGTAACCCCGAATACCGGCTTCACTTCAACGAGACGGACGCCCTGACCGACAGCCAGCGCGGCTATGCCGAGGCCCAGCTCAAGCTGTTCGACGCCTGGTATGCCCAGTGGTCGAGGCAGCCTGCTATGGCAAGATACGCTGCCTGACCGGCCTGCATGGCGGCGGGGAGTCACCTGAACCATCCGCGCTCCCTCCGCCATCGCTGCATGGCACATACGCGACGCGGATGAGGATAGGGAGGCGGTGGAGGCGATCTATGCCCATCACGTCCTCCACGGCCTGGCCACCTTCGAGACGATGCCGCCACAGGCAAGCGAGCTGGAAGCCAGGCGCGAGACGGTCGTTTTGGCCGGCACAGCTGGGCGCCAGACCGATCCGTCTCCGATCACCTGTGCACGGGTAGATGCGGAAGGTCCGTTGGGTAACAGTTTTTGGTGTCGCTCGCCTTTGTCCGGCATGCCGCGCCGGACCAATGATCAGCAGGCAACTGCTGGCACCCCGCAATGATCAATGTCGCAGCCAGCGTGATCAAAGCGGGCATGCTTCGCATCAGAGACCCTCCAACTGGCGGAGCTTTCTCATCCACAATGACAGCCGAAGTCTCCACGCTTTTTGTTTTCATCTTTTCTGTTCCCATAGTCTTTGGTTAAATTTGGATTGATCTGCAGCACCGCTCAGCAGTAAAGCGATATAGGGGTATCTTATGGGGATCGCCTTCGCCTTCTTTGAGCCAGATCAAATCTGCCTCCGCGAGCCGCTGTGTAGGATTTAGCTGATGCTTCTGGGAGAAGCGCCGAGACCTGTTGGAGCTGCTACCGCTCAACGAACTCCGACTTCGCCTTTCGTTTCCCGAACGACTTTGGAGTTGGCGGATGGTTCCCAATCTCGCCGCCAGGGGCTCCGGTGGGATCTGCCTGCTTGATCCAAGGACGGCAACCAACCCTGCAAGTCGGACACGACCACGGCGAGGATGCCGACCACGACGGCGTTCCAAGTAAGAATTGGGTCGCTGCTGCCTTCTCAGCCTACCAGCAAACCCTCGAAAGCTTTCTCGAACACCTTGGCCATTTCGGCGTAACCGTCATCGGACGGATGCAGGCCGTCGCCGCAATCGAAGGCGGCGAGCAGCCTGGACGGATTGGCAGGATCGGCCAGCGCGCGCTCGAAATCGACGACGACATCGGCTTCGCCGGATGTCCTGATCCAGGCGTTCACCGCCTGTCGGTCGCGCTCCTTGAACGCCGAGTAGAAGGTCTTTAGCGGCAGGCCCTCGAACGCGCCGCCGAAAGGCGGCAGCGTGCCGAGCAGCACCTTGATGCCGTTGAGGCGGGCGCGGGCGATGATCTGCCGGTAGGCCGCGATCAGGCTTTCGACAGCGACTGCCTCTTGGCTTCCGGCAAGCATGGTTTCCGGCCAGCCGATGTCGTTGATGCCTTCCAGCACCGAAATCCATTTGACGTTCGGAAAGCTCAGCACGTCGCGGTCGAAGCGGGCGAGCGCGTTAGCGCCGCGGGCACGGCTGGCGAGCACGCGGTTGCCGCCGATCCCCTGGTTGAGGACGCCGATGCCCGACAGCCGGCCGCTTTGGGCGAACCGCTCCGCCAGCCGGTCCGGCCAGCGCGCATTGCCGTCGATGCTCGAGCCGAAGCCGTCGGTGATGGAATCGCCGAGGCAAACCAGCGAGCCACTGCCCGGCCCGCTCTCGACCAGGACGGCGCTGAGGAAATAACGGCTGGTCGAGGTCTGCTGCACCGGCAATTCGGGCGCTTCGGCGAAATCGCCGAACTCGGAGATATAAGCGGTCTGTTGCGCCTCGTAGTGATAGGTCTCGATCGGCGCGAAGTCGGGGAAATAAAGGCTGATCGCAATCTGTCCGAGATCGGGAACCTTGAGCTCGATCGGGTCGCTGAGCAGCGGCGCGCCGGGCGCCAGATCGGCCTGCCTCTCGCCGCCGAATGTCACATGCCGGATCGTCGCGGCATCGACCGCGCCCTCCTTCGCGGCAAGGGCCACGGTAGCGGCGCCGATCCGGATCGGCGAGGCGCCATATTCGTTGGACAGCCTCAATCGCAACCTCTCGCCGCCCTTGCTGACGCGCAACACCTGGCGCACCGTCTGCTGGTGGAAGCCGTAGAGCACGGCGTCTCCGGGCCAGACATTCATCGGGCTGGCGCTCCAGGTTCCGATCCAGTGTTCCATCTTCTCCATCCCTTCGATTTTCGGCGTAGCCCGCGCGAACACAGATAGCCGCGGCGCGCGACGCAGGCTACCGGTTGCGCTTTCCGCGACACATACATTTTTGACTCGCCGCACCACGCACCTGCAGTCCAGCCCTTCGCTTTCCGGAATGATGGCGCAGCCGCAACATCGGTTTTCCCGAGCGGAATCAAAAAAGTACTAACACCTGCCCCGGAACGTGGTGGCTGGCCGGACAGCGCGCGCCTAGCCTGAAATCGACATCAGATCGCCGGGGGAGGAGACGTCCGGAAGATGTCCAGGGCTGCATGCCCCGTCGGGCGGCTTCGTGGAAAAGCCGCGCCGGCAATGGATTCCAACCATTTTCAGGGAGCGAGACATGGGTTCCGAAACCAAGAGCTTTATGATGAACCGCCGCACGCTTTTGCAGGGTGCGGCAGCCACCGCCGGCGGCCTGTTGCTGGCGAGTGGCGAGCGCGCTGCGGCGCAAGGCGCGGCCTCCAAAATTGTGGCCTGGGAGACCGGCTATCTCGGGTTCTTCTTCTTCGTCGTGCTGCAGGAGGCGCTGAAGCGCAAGGTCGAAAGCCTCGGCCTGGAGTTCGTCGGCAAGGACGCCAATGGCGATGCCAACGCGCAGGTCAAC
Source organism: Mesorhizobium sp. M1E.F.Ca.ET.045.02.1.1 (assembly GCF_003952485.1). NCBI lineage: Bacteria > Pseudomonadati > Pseudomonadota > Alphaproteobacteria > Hyphomicrobiales > Phyllobacteriaceae > Mesorhizobium > Mesorhizobium sp. M1E.F.Ca.ET.045.02.1.1. The sequence continues at coordinate 3,031,470 of NZ_CP034447.1, read as the reverse complement.
GACTGGAACAGCCTTCTGTTGCAGAAGCCGCGCTACCTCATTTCCGACGCACTGGACTCGGAACTGCTCATCCCGCTGGCCAAGAAGGCGACGTCGCTTGGCGTGCCGCTCGGCATGGTCGACACCGTGCTCACCGGCGGCGAGGTGGCCGCCTCCGTCACCTTCGACAACAAGCAGTCGGGCGTCATGGCGGCCGAGAAGACCGCTGAGCTTTTGACCAAGAAACATGGCTCGCCGAAGGGCAGCGTGCTCAACAATTACGGCTCGCTGACGGCGGTCGCGCTGCGCGACCGCAAGGACGGTTTCGAGGACACGCTGAAGAGCAAATACCCCAACATCGAGATCATCTCGCGGCCGCAGAACAACCAGCATGAGCAGGCGCTCGCCGTGGTCTCGGCGACGCTGCGCGAGCGGCCGGACCTCGACGCCATCCACATGCCGACCGACATCTTCGTCGTCGATGCGCGAAAGGCGCTCGAAACGCAGAAGCGGCTGTTCCCGGTCGGCCACGAGAAGCACATCATCCTGACCAGCATCGATGCCTCGCCGAACGCGCTGGAATGGGTGAAGGCCGGCGAGATCGACGCCGATATCGCGCAGGACCCGATCGCCTATGTCGAGATCGTCGTCGACCTGCTGGAAGAATACACGCTGAAGGGCAAACCGGTCCCGACCGGACCCTACGAGAACAAGAAGTATTTCTGGGAGAAGGGCACGATCGCCGACAGCCCGTGCGGCCCGCTGCTGACCATCCCGCCCTACTTCCTCACCAAGGAGAACGCCGACGACCCGCGCCACTGGGCCAATGTCGTGACCCAGGTGTGGAAGATGCAGCAGAACGCCGGCTGAGATCGCAGCCGACGAGACGGGTGGGAACGCGCCGTCGCGTTCTCACCCCATTTCGGAATTACCGGTTATCCAGATGAATGTCGCCGAAGGCACGATCGTGCCCGATAGTCTTGCGCCGGACAACGCCGGTGCTGTCCTGACCGTCGACAACGTCTTCAAGCGCTTCGGCCCGCTTGCGGTGTTGGACGGCGTCTCGCTGACCGTCTCGAAAGGGGCGATCCATGGCCTGCTCGGCAAGAATGGCGCCGGCAAGTCGACGCTGTCCAACATCATCGCCGGCCTCTTGCACCATGACGGCGGTTCGATCCTGTTGGCCGGCGAGGACGTATCGGCCCTGCCGCTGACGGCGCGCAGGAAGCGCGGGCTCCATCTTCTCTCCCAGCATTCGGAGATCTTCGAGGACCTTTCGATCGGCGAGAACCTTCTGCTGCCGGAATTGCCGAGGCGCTTCGGCCTGACCGACTGGGCAGCGCTTCATCGCCTGGCGGCGCGCCAGCTCGAAAGCCACGGCATGCCGGTCGACCCGCGGCGGCGCGCCGGCGACCTCGGCGCCAGCGACAGGCGCAGGCTCGCCATCATCAAGGCGGTCGCGGCCGAAGCCTCGCTGATCATCCTCGACGAGCCGACGGCGGGCCTGGCCGCGGCGGAACGGCTGCATCTTCTCGAATGGGTAGAAAGCCTCACCGAAAGAGGCACATCCTTCATCTACATCTCGCACCACAATGACGAGGTGCGGCAGCTTTGTTCGGAATACACGGTCCTGCGTGACGGCAAGGTCACCGCCAGCGGCAAGGCGGCAGAGCTTTCGGCCGACGCCATGGCGCGCGTCATCACCGGCGCCGATGTCGCCGAGTTCCACCGCAGCCGCGAGAACTACTCCGCCGCCATCGCGCTCCGCGGGCTTTCCTTTCCCGGCGGCGGACCGGTCGACCTGACGATCGGCCGTGGCGAGATCGTCGGCCTCGTCGGTCTGCTCGGCGAAGGGCCGCAGGAACTGATGCGGGCGCTCGGCGGTCTGCTTCCCATCGAAGCCGGCGCCGTCATCATCGATGGGCGGGAGGCGCGTCTCGGCTTGCCGGGGCAGAGTCTCGACTCGGGCATCGCCTATCTCACCCACGACCGCATCGGCGAAGGTCTGGTCGGCTCGATGTCGGTGACCGAGAATCTCAACCTCGGCAATTGGCCGCGGTCGCTCGGCTGGCTGGTCAGCGGCGCCGGTATGAGCCGCCGCATGCGCGAGGCGCGCGGCGCCATGGATATCGTCATGGGCAGCGGCGGCCAGGAGATCGGCGAACTGTCCGGCGGCAACCAGCAGAAGGTGCTGCTCGGCCGGCTGCTGGAACGCAAGCCAAGGCTGCTTCTGCTCGACGAGCCGACCGTCGGCGTCGATGTCGCCGCCAAGGAACAGATCCACCGCCTGATCGACGATGCGACGAAGAAGGGCGTCAGCGTGCTGCTGCTCGCCCAGGACCCGGAAGAGATGCAGCGCCTCGTCGACCGCGTGGTGATCTTCTCCAGGGGTCGTATCGCGCGCACGCTGCAGGGCGCCGAGATAACCATCGACGCGATCGCCGAAGCGAGAACGGCGCGATGAAAGTTTTGAGGTAAGGCTCCGAAATGGCCAGCAAGAAATTCCTTCTCGACAATGTGGTCTGGATCCTGATCGTCGTGTTCAGCATCCTTGCCGGTTTCCTCAATCCGTTCTTCCTCTCGGAAGGCAATCTGCAGAACGTGCTGGTGCAGGCGACCACGCTGGGCGTCCTTGTGCTTGCGGTTTCCTTCACGCTTCTGATCGGCGAGATCGACCTGTCCGTGGTCGGCAATCTCGTCTTCTCGAGCATGGTCGGCGCCTATGCCATGCAGCAGTTCGGCGTCCACTGGACGCTTGCCGTCCTCATCACCATCGCCGCCGGCGTGTTTGTCGGCCTGCTCAACGGCTACTTCGTCGCTTATCTGCGCATGAACTCGCTGATCGCGACGCTGGCGATGGGGCTTTTCCTGCAAGGGGCGGTGCTCGGCGCCACGCAGGCGCGCACCATGGTCGTCACCGACGAAGGCTACAGCTACATAGGCAGCGCCACCATCGGCAACTGGCCGGTGATGCCGATCGCGCTGTTCGTCGCCTATCTCCTGGCCCATGTCGTGCTTGCCTATTCGGCCTGGGGGCGGAACCTCTACGCCACCGGCGGCAACCGCCGGGCGGCCAACGCCGCCGGCATCAACGTCAAGCGCGCAAGGCTCGGCGCCTTCACCGCCTCGGGCTTCCTCGCGGGGCTCGCCGGCTTCCTCTACACCTCCTATCTTGGCGGCGTTAGCGTCACCGTCGGCAGCACGACGCTGCTCTATGCCGTGGCGGCACCCGTCATCGGCGGCGTCTCGCTGTTCGGCGGGCGCGGCCGCGTCATCGGCATGCTCGGCGGCACGCTGCTCATCACCGTCATCCAGACCGGCCTGCAGCTCATCAATGTCTCGGCCTATTATATCCAGATGATCGGCGGAGCGATGATCCTGCTCGCGATCGCCGTCGACGCCTTCCGCATCAGAAGCGAGGAGCGCGGCGTCGTTTGAAGGCGGCGTCGGCTTTGTGGAGGAGGCTCAGGATAGTCAAAAAAGTACTAATGGTCGGACGGGAACATAGTGGCGCCGGTTTTGTCGGCTCAGTAGTCTGGCCGGTATGAGACCGATGGGAGGTGGCGCGTCGACGAGGCGATCGCGCTCAGGGTTTCGATTCGGGAGGAACAGCGATGAAACCTGATCTCGAGGTTGTGCAGATCAGGCCGGGCGAGTCGTTCACCGCCTGGTCGCACGGCTATCCGTTCCGCACCGTGCGCTGGCATTTCCATCCGGAATATGAGCTGCATCTCATCGTCGCCACCCGCGGCCGTTATTTCGTCGGCGACTTCATCGGCGAGTTCGAGCCGTTCAATCTGGTGCTGACCGGCCCCAACCTGCCGCACAACTGGGTGAGCGATGTGCCGAAGGACGCGACGGTGCCGCTGCGCTGCCGCATCATCCAATTCAACGAGGGCTTCATCGACGGCGCCATCAACACCTTCCCCGAGCTTGGTGCACTGACGCCGGTGCTGGAGGCCTCGCGCCGCGGCGTCCTGTTCAGCCGGCAGACCAGCCGGCAGCTCGCCCCGCTGATGGAAGAGATCATGAATTCGCAAGGTGTGCGCCGCATCGAGCTGTTCATGATGATGATGGGCCTGCTCAGCCGCGCGGAGGGCGCGCGGATGCTCGCCAGCGCAAGCTACCTGCCCGACCCGTCGGGCTATATGTCGGCCGGCATCAACAAGGCGCTTGCCTATCTGCGCGAGAACCTGACCCAGCCCTTCAGCGAGACGGATCTGGCCGCCATCGCCGGCCAGTCGCCCAGCGTCTTTTCACGCTCCTTCCGCCAGCATACCGGGATGACGCTGGTGCAATATGTGAAGCGGCTGCGCATCAATCTGGCCTGCCAGATGCTGATGAGCGACGAGCAGGCCTCGATCACCAATATCTGCTTCGAGGTCGGCTACAACACCCTTTCCAACTTCAACCGGCAGTTCCTCGCCGAGAAAGGCATGACGCCTTCGCATTTCCGGCGGCTGACACTGCACAATATCAACCTGGCGAAAGCGGCCTAGCCAGCCGGCACGACAGACAGCGGAAGACGGTAGCCGGGAGCAAGCCGACCCCGGCGAGGCGAAGCGTTGCCTGCGTGCGGACTGGAACGGCAAGACGGAACATGAGGACCCCATGGCTCAGAAACTGATCGACAAGGTCGCCGCGGTCACTGGAGCCGCCTCCGGCATCGGACTCGAATGCGCCCGCATGATGGTCTCGGAAGGCGCGCGCGTGGTGCTGGTCGACCGCGACGGAGAGGCGCTGCGCGCCGTCTGCGAGGAACTTGGCCCGGCGGCGATCCCGTTGCGGGTCGATCTGACGGATACCGCCGATGCAGCCCGCATGATGCCCGGGATCCTCGACCGTGCCGGCCGGCTCGATATCTTCCACGCCAATGCCGGCGCCTATATCGGCGGCGAGGTGGTGAGTGGCGACCCCGATGCCTGGGACCGCATGCTGAACCTCAACATCAACGCCGCCTTCCGCTCCATCCGGGCCGTGCTGCCGCATATGGTCGAACGCAAGACGGGCGACATCGTCATGACCAGCTCGATCGCCGGCCTGGTGCCCGTCGTGTGGGAGCCGATCTACACCGCTTCCAAGCACGCCGTGCAGGCCTTCGTGCACACAGTCCGGCGGCAGGTCGCCAGATACGGCCTGCGCGTCGGCGCCGTCGCACCCGGTCCGGTTGTCACCGCGCTCATCAAGGATTGGCCGAAGGACAAGCTCGAGCAGGAGCTTGCCGCCGGCGGGCTGATGCAGCCGATCGAAGTGGCGGAAGCCGTCATGTTCATGCTGACCCGGCCGCGCACCGTCACCATTCGCGATCTTGTCATCCTGCCGCAAAGCAATGACCTATAGAAACCGTTTGGACCGGCGAAGGATCTGAAGTCATGAGCAGCCATTTCATCGGCATCGACATCGGCACCGGCAGTGCCCGCGCGGGCATCTTTGACGAACAAGGTGTGCTGCTCGCCTCCGCCAAGGCCGACATCGCCATCTGGCACGCCGAAGGCCACATCGTCGAGCAGTCGAGCAACGACATCTGGCGCGCCGTCGCGGCCACCGTCCGCGAGGCCGTGTCGCTAGCCGGCATTTCAGCGCAATCGGTGCATGGCATCGGCTTCGATGCGACCTGCTCGCTTGTCGTTCTCGGGCCGGGCGGCGCGCCGCTGACGGTCAGCCCGTCGGGCGATCCGGAGCGCAACATCATCGTCTGGATGGATCACCGCGCCACCGATCAGGCGCGCCGGATCAACGACACCGGCGAGGACGTGCTGCGCTTTGTCGGCGGCACCATCTCGCCGGAGATGGAAACGCCGAAACTCCTGTGGCTCGCCGAGAACATGCCCGGGACCTTTTCGGCGGCATGGCAGTTCATGGACCTCGCCGATTTCCTCACCTGGCGGGCAACCGGCAGCCTGGCGCGCTCGACCTGCACCGTGACCTGCAAATGGACCTATCTCGCGCACGAGGCGCGCTGGGACGACGCCTATTTCCGCAAGGTCGGGCTGGGCGCGCTTGCGGATGAGAAATTCACGCGGATCGGCACCGAGATCGTGGCGCCCGGAAGCGCGCTCTCCAACGGCTTGACGGACGAGGCGGCGGCCGAGCTCGGCCTGTTGCCTGGAACGCCGGTCGCTGCCGGCATGATCGATGCCCATGCCGGCGGCATCGGCTCGGTCGGCGCGCGCGGCGGCGCCGGCGACGTGACGACGCGCATGGCCTATGTCTTCGGTACTTCCGCCTGCACCATGACGACGACCGAGCAGGCGGCCTTCGTGCCTGGCGTGTGGGGGCCTTACTTCTCCGCCATGGTGCCGGGCCTGTGGCTGAACGAAGGCGGCCAATCGGCGGCGGGCGCCGCCATCGATCGTCTCGTCGGCATGCACCCCGCCGCCGTCGAGCTTGCCGGCATCGCGGCGCGCAGCGGCCAGAGCCTCAGCCAATGGCTGGCGCAGGAAGCCGAACGGCACGGCGGCGCGGCCAGGGCCGATAGGCTTATCGGCAGCCTGCACGTCGTTCCCGAATTTCTCGGCAACCGCGCGCCTTTGGCCAACCCCGAAGCGCGCGGGCTGATTGCCGGGCTGGACATGGCGACCGGCGCCGACAGCCTCGTCGCGCTCTATCTCGCCGGCCTGTGCGGCCTCGGTTATGGCGCGCGCCAGATCCTGGCGGCCATGCATGGCCGCGGCATCGAGATCGATACGATCGCCATCAGCGGCGGCGCGGGACAAAGCCCGCTCGTGCGGCAGCTCATCGCCGACGCCACCGGCAAGGTGGTCTACGCGCCGACGTCCCCCGAGCCGGTGCTGCTCGGCTCGGCGATGCTCGGCGCCGTGGCCGCCGGCCGCCACCCCGACCTTCCTGCGGCCATGGCGGCGATGTCGGAGGTGGGCGAGGTCTATTCGCCGAATTCTTCGCTCGCCGCCTGGCACGACAGGCGCTTTGCCGCGTTCGAACGCCTGCAGGCCGCCGCGCTGTCGGTGCTGGCCGTGTGAGATCTCCAGCCGCCTCCCGCCGACGTTCACCGTCACTTGCACTCTTCGCCCGGAACCATCGCCGGGCGGAGGGGTTGTGTCGTCAGACTTCGAGAGACGGAAGGAAAGACGATGCGGACGTTGACGATGATGCTCGCTCTTTCGACCTTTGCCCTGGCGCAGCCGGTGTCGGCTCAACGCGCCGATCCGCAACCGCCCCAGGCTCTGCCGCCGGCTGAACAGCCTCTGCCCGACCAGGTGCAACCCGATCCGGGAAATTCCGGCCAGAGCGTTACCAATGTTGTGGTGGTGGCGATGGAGGACTTGCCCGCGGAGATCAAGGCCCAAGCCGAAGCCGTGGTCACCAGGACGACCGCCAAGGACCTGGCCAAGCTGCAGAAATCGATCGATGCCTCACCCGAGGCGGTATCGGTGCTGCATGCAAACGGGCTGAATTCCTCGCAGGTCGTTGCGGCCAACATCGACGGCGACGGCACGCTGACGCTGATCATCCAGACCACGACGTGACCGGCGTCGTCAGACGCGGCTGACCCGACCGTCACGGCCAACAAGACCAGATTCCGCGGAGGGGCCGCCATGGCCGAAACCGCCGTCCGCAATTTCACCCTCAACTTCGGACCGCAGCATCCGTCGGCGCATGGCGTGCTCAGGCTGGTGCTGGAGCTGGACGGGGAGATCGTCGACCGCGCCGATCCGCATATCGGCCTGCTGCACCGCGGCACGGAAAAGCTGATCGAATACAAGAACTATCTGCAGGCCCTGCCGTACTTCGACCGGCTCGACTATGTGGCGCCGATGAACCAGGAGCATGCCTTCTGCCTCGCCGCCGAGAAGCTGCTCGAAATATCGGTTCCCCGGCGCGGGCAGCTCATCCGCGTCCTGTTTTGCGAGATCGGCCGGCTCTTGTCGCATCTGCTCAACGTCACCACGCAGGCCATGGATATCGGCGCGCTGACGCCGCCGCTCTGGGGCTTCGTCGAGCGCGAGAAGCTGATGGTGTTCTATGAGCGTGCGTCCGGCGCGCGCATGCACGCCAATTACTTTCGGGTCGGCGGCGTGCACCAGGATCTGCCGGGGCAGTTGCTCGACGACATCTGGGATTTCTGCGATCCGTTCCTGAAGGTCTGCGACAACCTCGAGGAACTCCTCACCGACAATCGCATCTTCAAGCAGCGCAACGTCGACATCGGCGCGATCTCTCTCGACGACGCCTGGGCCTGGGGTTTTTCCGGCCCGATGGTGCGCGGCTCGGGCGCGGCCTGGGATTTGCGCAAGGCGCAGCCTTACGAGTGCTACCCCGAGATGGAATTCGACATTCCGGTCGGCAAGCACGGCGACTGCTACGACCGCTATCTCGTGCGCATGGAGGAGATGCGGCAGTCGGTGCGGATCATGAGGCAGTGCCTGGAAAAACTGCGCTCGACCGATGGCCAGGGGCCGGTCGCCGTGCCCAACCAGAAGATCACCCCGCCGCCGCGCGCCACCATGAAGCGCTCGATGGAGGCGACGATCCACCATTTCAAGCTCTATACCGAGGGCCATCGCGTGCCGCCCGGCGAGGTCTACGCCGCGGTGGAAGCCCCGAAAGGGGAATTCGGCGTCTATCTGGTCTCGGACGGCAGCAATGTTCCGTACCGCTGCAAGATACGCGCGCCGTCTTTCGCCCATCTCCAGGCGATGGACTATCTGTCGCGCGGGCACATGATCGCCGACGTCGCGGCAATCATCGGCTCGCTGGACATCGTGTTTGGCGAGATCGATCGCTGACTGATGACGTGGAGTGCCAGGCGTCGCTACGATGGAGCGGCGGGAGAGTATGCAACTCCCCCGCCGCTTCGGGTCCGGTATTGAGCCTTCCGCGCGGTTCCGCGAACCGCGGCCATTGCTCAGTACGTGAACAGGCCTCTCAGCCAGGCAAGAATGCCTGAGCCCGGCGAGATGGCCGCACGGACACGGGACGCCGCCCAGCGTGCCGGCAGGTTGGCGCCGACATGGCAATGGCAGACGACCTCGTGCAGCTGCCAGTCGCTAAGCTCGAAGAAGCGCTTCGCTTCGCCGTAACTGTCGTCCTGCAAACCTTGAGCACGAAAGATCGGGTCTTCGAAAGCGACAGTGATCGGCGATCCGGCCGCACGCATTCTTTCGCGCACTTCTGGAGTGGCATATTCGGTGCCCGCAAGCGCCATGAGGCGCCGGCCGGGGTCTTGCTCGAGAAGTTGCGCCCAGCGTTCGAGGCGCTGGCCTCGACTGGCGATGAGAACCGCTGCTTCAGCATGAACGTCGGCAACGGCATTGAGTTGGTCTACGGTTTGGTGCTTCAAGGCCGCCTCCTATGTCGGCAGATGATCACCCGCCCCACTACGGAACTAAGGCGCTGCATGGCGCCGGCAAGAGCCGAAACGGGTTATGAGAATCATTTGATCGGCATTCGTGTCCCGCGCCGCCGGATTGCGACGGATTCGCGTTGGAACCATCCGCGGGCGTGACCGTTCTGCCAGCGTCAGCCGCCCCCCGGACGCTCGATGAGCGCCAGGGAATGCGGTGATCAATCCATCATGTTCTGGTCGAGCGGATGTCCGGTTGCCGGAAACCCCATCACGCCGACGGCCCGCCAGCGCAACGAGGGAACCACTTTATGGCCATTCTCCCCAACCCCGACCCGACGCCGACGCCAGTGCCCACGCCGCCGCCGTTCCCCGACCCGAAGCCGATGCGCGAGCCGGATCCGGAGCGGCTGCCGGACGAGACCCCTGTCCCCAATCCGGATGAGAACGACGTGCCACCCAAGCATTCGGCGAAGCTCGGCGGCGCCAGTCGGCGTGAGCAGTCTTCTCCCAGCGCTCCTTCGTCGACTCGATCGTACGTTCCGCAATCCAGGTAACTCATAGAAACGCTTACTGTGCCGCGTTTGGCACTTACGCCCGCCATCGGCGTGGCCGCAATGTTCATACCCTGATGCCGCGCAGGTAGTGCAGGCCGAGCCAATTGAGCGGACCGCCTTCGATGCGCTCGAATCCGGTTGCCGCCAGCGGTTGGCGAAGACCGTGCAGGTCGAACTGGCCATGCAGGCCGTGCTTTGCCGACATGTGTCCGCGTTCACTGACGGGGCCTGCATAGTCGATCAGCAACAGCCGTCCGCCCGGAGGCAGAACGCGTGCCGCCTCGCGCAGGCAAAGGCTGCGTCTTGCTTCCGGCACCATGTGCAGCACCGTCGTGAAAGTGACTGCATCGAAGCGTCCGTCCTCGAACGGCAATTCGGCCGCATCGGCATGGTGAAAGGCGATGTCGAGGCCCGCCCGGCCGGCCTTGCGGCGAGCCGCGGCAAGCATCTTTTCGGAAACGTCGACGCCGACCACCGATCCGCCGGGCTGCACGCGGCGCCATGCGGAAATCGCCTGCGTGCCGGTGCCGCATCCGACCTCCAGCAGTTGGAAGCCCGGCGCCAGACCGGCCAGATCGAGCAGCGCCTCGCGATAGGCCCGGTCGCGCCCGCGGGTCAGGACAAGGACCAGCAGGTCGTAGAGGCGCGGAAAGCCGATGCCCTTGTTGGCGTCGGGGCTCATTACGGCTCCAGCGACGCGCGCTTGGCTTCGCATATGGTGCATGTTCATCACGTCCTTCCTTCAACAGGCAGTTCAAGAACCCGCGAATGCCGGGAAAAGCGGCCGACGACTGGCGAAGCTTCGAAACAGTCCGTATGATAATGAACACTCTGTCCGGAATTTTCGACGGACGATGCAGGCGGAACGTCCGTTAGTGGACAATTCCGCGCCCGCCGTCCTGGAAAAGGCGGGCCAGGAAAGACGCTCCGTGGACCGGCGAAGGAGAAGTGATCCATGTCGCGCCAGATCGATCGGCGAGCGGCCCGCACGCGCAAAGCCCTTCACCAGGCGCTGCTGACGCTTATGCTGCGCAAGGGTTACGAGGCTCTCTCGGTGCAGGACATCATCGATGAAGCCGACATTGGCCGCTCGACATTCTACGCCCACTATACCGGCAAGGAGGATCTGCTGCGCAGCGGCTTCCAGATGCTTCGGGAGGAGCTCAAGGAGGCGCAATCGATGGTGCGCGTGGGAGCCGAGGCCTCGCACGACGACCCGCTCGGCTTCAGCACGGCCATGTTCAAGCATGCCGCCCGGTATGCCGATCACTACAGGACGATGATCGGCGGGCGCGGCGGCGCCGTGACGGAGAATGAAATCCGCCTGATCCTGTCAGAGATGGTACGGCAGGAACTGCCCCCTACCCTCCATGGCGATATGATGCCGCGCGACTTCGTCGTGCAATTCATCGTCGGCGCTTTCCTTACGACTCTGAACTGGTGGTTCGAGCGGAAGCCGAAACTGTCGCCGGCCCAGGTCGACGCCATGTTCCGGAGCCTGGTGCTCGATGGGCTTTCACCCTTGGTAGGCGGCAAGCGACGGCCGGCGGATCACCCCGCTGCACATCGCGATGCGGATTGATCGGTCTCAACGATGGGGTCCCGTCGACTGAGCCGATCAGAGAGGGTGGGCCTCATCGACATTCGGCAATTCAAGTGCAGAGCGGAGCAAGCCGCGACCTCGTCGATAAAGGGTCGAATACGCAACCGGCGCCAATAGGTCGGCGTGAGGCTGGAAATCCGCAATGCGCTTGTTGAAACGTATTGTCCCGCAGCCGGGAACCAGGCAATCCCGATTTCCCTTCGGACATTTGCTGAAAGAGCAAAGCCGGCCAAGGTAACGGTCGCTGTCGGGTTCGAACAGGAACACGTCGAGTTGATGGCTGACGAAGCTGATGCCGACGCCTGTCTCGAATGCCTGCCGCAGCGCGGCGGCGCCTGCGCGACGCAGTTCGCCGAGCCGGTGCTGCGAATTGATCCATAGGGCCAGGTCGAGGTCGCCGCATTCATGCCAGACCTCGATGCGTGCCCGGCGGAACTCGCTGAACCTGGGAATCTCCTTCCAGAGCGGTTTCGCCACCGAGCCAATAACGGCGATCGCCTCGATTTCGGAGAACGTCATCCAGGCCCGCGTGACGACATCGGCCGCTATGCGGAACTGGCGCTGTCGTTCCAGAAGGTACCGGTTCTGGCTTTCGATCTCTGACCGCTTCATGGACTCATCCGATAAGCTTCATCAAATTGCGTTTGCGGCCAAAGCGGAGCTTGAGTTCGGCAATATGAGCGGCCTGTTCCTTTGGAGAACGCAGCCCTGCCATGCGGAGCAGCAACTTCATCACCTCCTCATAGGCGGGAGCCCCACCGACTTCAGCCAGTTCATCTATGCGCGTCGCATAGGTCTCGATCGCCTCGCCGGGATGTGTCGCCTCGCTCGCCGCGGCGAGGGTTTCACGCAAGCTTGACGACACACCATACTTGCGGACCGTCGCCCAAGCATCGTCGAACGCCCGGTCATGGATCATGATGCGGACGAGCAGGTCTGCGGGGAATCCCCATCGCGTCGGCGCTTTGCCTGCGAGTTGCGATCGTAGGAACTTCGTCGCGGCTTCGCCCGCGCCGCTGCCCCCAATCCGGCACAGTTCCTCGTACAGTTGAAGGCTGGGTGCCTTTTCGAACGCTCGTTGCAGCAGCTTTTCGGCCTCTTTGCACCGGCCGGCACGCGAAAGAAGCTCGACCGTGAGCAGCACGAGCCGCTCGTCCAAACGGTCGTCCTCAAATACCCACAGCCCCTCTTCAGCGCGGCGAAGAGCCTCGTCCGCTCGACCATGTGCGAGGCAGAACTCCGCAAGCTGTAAGTAGCGCCAGGGTGACGACAGCTCTTTCGCCCGCAAGCCTATGCGGGCATCGAGGTCGCCATCGCTTTCGGCGAACCCGTCCAGGACATGCATCAGCAAATCATAATTCGCGTCAGCATCCGTGGTGGACGAAAGACGTCCCGCCTGTGGGCCGACCTTCGGCGGCAGCTTTTCCCACGCCTCCGCCGCCAGGCGGCGATACTCGGCAAGTCCCAGCGCGCCCAACACGTCGGCATAGATTGTCGAAGCGCCGTCGAACGCGTCATATTCGCCCTTCATCTCGCGAGCGAACAGCGTCCTGGCAAATAATACAGGTTCAGGTCCCGCGGCGCGGGCAGCGCTCAAGTGAATATCCTGCGCTCGGCACAGCAGGCCGCCGCAATGACCGTCGGAGTCGTCGATTGACCCGATCGCCCTTTCGATCCGGTCGAAGGCATGCTCCGCCAAGCGCAAAGCGAGGACCGAACGCCCGGACGGCACAAGGTCGGCGACGACGTCAAGCACCTCATCCACGCCCGCGGCCCATCCAGGTACCGCGCGGTATTCGACGTAGCCTCTCGTCCTTGTCTCGTCATCTATGGCCTTGCGCAAACGCGCTTCGAGCGTCTTGTCGTCAGCGCTCATTGTCGACGCGGCCATGTCGAGCTTGCGAAACAGCGTCGGATCGCCATCGATGAACCCGACAATCATTTCGATCAGGGCGTCGATGCTTTTCGCGCGCAGGTATTCCCGGATGCGGGCGAGCGCGCCGACGTCTTCCGGCTCCGCGTCCGCAGCATTCGTCGCCAGCGCGACCGCGACCATGTGCTTGCAAAAACCCCTATCGTCGAAAGCCGGACAGGAACAGCTTCCTCCGATCTCGGAACCCCGGCCGGTGACCTCTGCGCGGTAGTCCTCCGTGCCGGCGACCTGAGCGCGCACGCGCCGCGCATCCGTGGTGAGTATATCAACCTGGCCTTGGGAGCAGTAGGCTTCGCCACGCGCAAACACCTTGTCGCCCGCAAGCTCGCGCAAGGTTGCGACGTCAAAGCGGGTCCGGCTCTCGGTCATATGTGGTTGGACCCCAACTCCATTCGATCACATGCAGAACCTTGCCCGATCGACCAAAAATGTCACTGAACCGGACGCGAAGGTGGCGGGTTGGATCGCCGCTTAACAGCATCAAGACAGCGACGAATCGATCGTAGTGGCTCTCCCGAGATCGTCAAGAACGTGGCCATTTCGCATCACGAAAACCGCGCCGGCGTCCACGCTCCGCCCGCCGCGTTCGACTCCACCGCCGCCGCCACGAACTTCACGCCGCGCGCGCCGTCGACCACGTCCGGTACCTGCGCCGCGCGCGCCGCATCGACAGCCCCGCCCACTCGGTGCGCGCGGATGATGTCGGCGGCGTCGCGGTAGAAATTGGCGAAGGCCTCGATATAGCCTTCCGGATGGGCGGCCGGCATGCGCGAGACGCGCCGCGCTTCCGTGGTCGAGCCGTGGCCGCCGCGCACCAGCGTGCGGGTTTCCTCGCCATAGGGCGAGAAGCGCAGCTCCTCCGGCCGCGTGCCCAACCATTCGAGCCCGGCCTTGTCGCCATAGATGCGCACCGAGAGGTCGTTGTAGTGGCCGGGCGAGGTCTGGCTGGCGAGGATCGTGCCGCGCGCTCCGCCTGTCCAGCGCACCAGGACATGCGCATTGTCGTCGAGCCGTCGTCCGGGCACGGCGGTGAACAGGTCCGCCGAGACCGCCTCCGCCTCGAAGCCCGAGATGAAGCTCGCCAGGTTGAAGGCGTGCACGCCGATGTCGGCGAGCACCGCCGACTGTCCGGCGCGCGCCGGATCGGTGCGCCATTCGGCCTGCTTCTGGCCTTGCGCGTCGATCGGCTGCGTCAGCCAGTCCTGGATATAGGCGCCATGCACGGAAACGATGCGGCCGAGCGCGCCGGCCGCCACCATCTCGCGCGCCTGCCGCACCATGGCATAGCCGGTGTTGTTGAGCGTGACGACGAAGCGGCGCTTCCTCGCTTTTGTCAGCGCCACCAGGGCTTCGGCCTCGGCTAGCGTGGTGGACAGCGGCTTGTCGCAGATGACGTCGATGCCGGCCTCGAGGAAGGCGGTAGCGATCGGCGCATGCAGGTGGTTGGGCGTGACGACGACCACCGCCTCGATGCCATCCGGCCGCGCCGCTTCGGCTTTCGCCATGGCATGATAGTCGGCATAGCTGCGCTCCGGCGCTATGCCGATCTCGGCGGCCGATGCCGCCGCGTTCTCCGGATCCGAGGAAAGCGCACCCGCCACGAGGGCGATCTGGTCGTCGAGCCGCATGGCGAGGCGATGCACCGCGCCGATGAAGGCGTTGCGGCCGCCGCCGACCATGCCGACCGTCAGGCGTTTGCGCGAGGTTCCGTCAGCGGTTGCATGGACCATGTTTGCGATTATCCTCCCTGAAATGGCGATCCGTTGTCGGCGACGCCTGCCGCAATTTTTCGAATGATATTTCTATTTTTCGTTTTGTAAAACTCCCGTGCCGCGATAGCGTTTCTCTTGGCCCAACCGATGGGCCGCATCCGGAGGAGGGTTCGGATGTTCCAAGCCGTCAACGGGTACCTCGTATGAGCAGCCGCAAACCGACAGACGAGCCGTCTCCGCACGGCCTGGAGACGGCAGCGGGAAAACGCAGCCGTTCGCTGGCGGCACTTGGCTACACCAAACCGCAAACCTATGAGGAACTGCGCGCCGTGCTCTCTTCCGGCACCGTGCATTTCCCGAAGCGGCTGCGCCAGGTTGCCATCTTCCTGTGGCAGCATCCGAGCGACGTGGCGCTCGGCACCATCGCGCAGGTGGCCGACCAGGCCGGCGTGCAGCCCTCGACGCTGGTGCGCTTCGCGCAGATCTTCGGCTATGCCGGGTTTTCCGATTTCCAGGGCCTGTTCAAGGACCACATGAAAGGCTCATGGCCGGAGGGTCGCAGCCACGAGCCCACGGCCGAACCCAACGCCAACCTGCATTTCCTCAACGGCATGGTCGGCGCCTCGCAAGCCTCACTCGGCCGCATCGGCAACGGCTTCGACATCGACAGCTTCGAGAAGATGGTCGAACTGCTGGCCAGCGCGGAACTGATCTATGTCATCGGCAGCAAGCGCGCCTTCCCCGTCACCACCTATCTGTCGCTGACGCTGTCGCAGCAGGGGGTGCGCAACGTGCTGGTCGACAATGTCGGCTCGACCGCGCTCGACCAGGTCGGCTGCATAACGCCGCGCGACGCGGTGCTCGCAGTCTCCTTCAGCCCCTATAATTCGATCACGCCCGACCTCGTCGCCGTCGCGCATGAGCGCAAGGCGCGCATCGTCGCCATCACCGACAGCACCTTCTCGCCGCTGGTGAGACTCTCCGACGCCTGGCTGGAGGTGGTAGAGTCGGATTTCGCCGGCTTCCGCTCGCTCGCCGCATCGCTCGCCGTCGGCATGGCTTTGGTCCACGGCGTCGTTGCGCGCCGGACAGGC
The DNA here is from genome assembly GCF_003952485.1 of Mesorhizobium sp. M1E.F.Ca.ET.045.02.1.1. Taxonomy (NCBI): domain Bacteria; kingdom Pseudomonadati; phylum Pseudomonadota; class Alphaproteobacteria; order Hyphomicrobiales; family Phyllobacteriaceae; genus Mesorhizobium; species Mesorhizobium sp. M1E.F.Ca.ET.045.02.1.1. The sequence continues at coordinate 3,015,288 of NZ_CP034447.1, read as the reverse complement.
TGACCGTGGCGGTTGACTATCGGGAACTTTTGTTCCATTTTAAAAAAATAGAAACTTTGTTCCGGGAGGAGGAATGGAGGTTCGGCTCGACAACAAGGTGGTGCTGGTCACCGGCGCGACGCAGGGCATTGGCCGCGCGATCGCCGAGACCGCCGCGCGCTCCGGCGCCGAAGGCCTTGTGATCACCGGCCGCGACCGCAAACGCGGCGACGCTGTCGCCGCCGAACTTTCCGCCATGGGCACCCCGACCGCCTTTGCCGCCGCCGACCTCGGCGATCCCGAGGCTCCGGCAATGCTCGCCCGGACCTGCATCGAGCGCTTCGGCCGCATCGACGCACTCGTGAATGCCGCGGGCCTTACCGACCGCGCCTCCTTCGTCGATGCCAGCCTCGAAGACTGGGCATCGCTGTTCGCCGTCAATGCGCGCGCGCCCTTCTTCCTGATGCAGGCGGTCATCGCCGACATGACGAAGCGCGGCGGGGGCGGCGCCATCGTCAACATCCTGTCGATCAACGCGCATTGCGGCTCGCCCGAGCTTGCCGTCTATTCCGCCACCAAGGGCGCGCTGGCGACGCTGACCAAGAATGCCGCCAATGCCCACCGCTTCGACCGCATCCGCGTCAACGGCATCAATGTCGGCTGGACCGACACGCCGGCCGAGCGCGTCATGCAGGCCGATACGCTTGGCCATGGGCCGGGCTGGCTCGATGCGGCCAATGCGGCCCAGCCCTTCGGCCGGCTGTTCTCGGTGGGCGACATCGCCAACCTCGCCGTCTTCCTGCTCTCCGACGCTGCCGGGCCGATGACCGGCGCGCTGATCGACCAGGAGCAATGGGTGATCGGAGCGAACCGGTGAGCGCGGTGCGCGCCGAAAGCCTCGGCCCTGCCCTGCTCAGTTGCTTGCCGTCCGAGGTCCGCAAGCCGGCTTACGATCGCGCAGCAATGAGACCGGGTATCGCGCATATCGGTGTCGGCGCCTTCCACCGCTGCCACCAGGCCGAATATACCGACGATCTCCTGGCGAACCATTTCGACCGCTGGGGACTGGTCGGCATCAACATCCGCCCGCCTCTTCTCGCCGAAACGCTCGGCCGGCAGCACGGCCTCTACACGCGGCTGATCCGCCAGAATGACGAGGTCGAAGCGCGCATCATCGGCAGCATCATCCGCGTCATCGACAGTCAGGGCAGCGCCAGGCCGGCGCTCGAAGTGCTCGCCTCGTCCGACATCGAGATGGTCACCATGACGGTGACCGAGAAAGGCTATTGCCACGTTCCGTCGAACGGCGCGCTCGACCTCGACCATCCCGACATCGTGCACGACCTCGCCAACCCACAAGCGCCGCGCAGCGTGCCCGGCATCCTGGCGAGGGCGCTGGAGCTGCGCACGGGCTCGCATGGCCGGCCGGTGACGCTGCTGTCCTGCGACAACATCCCGACCAACGGCATCATCCTCGGCAATGTCGTGCGGGCGTTCGCCGAACGGCGCGGCAATGGGCTGGTGGATTGGATCGCGAGCAATGTCACCTTCCCTTCCGCCATGGTCGACCGCATCGCGCCGGCAACGACGGAGGTTGATATCGCTGCGGTGGAAAAGCGCTTCGGCTACCGCGACAGCGCCGTCGTCGTCGGCGAGCGCTTCCGCCAATGGGTGATCGAGGACCGTTTCGCCGGCCGCGTGCCGCGCTGGGACCTCGTCGGAGCGACCTTCGTAAACGACGTCACGCCGTTCGAGCACCTCAAGATGCGGGTGCTGAACGGCGCCCAGACCACGCTCTCCTATCTCGGCGTTCTCGGCGGCTTCGAACACACATCGGACGCCATGGCCGACCCGCTGCTGGCAGGCTTCGCCCGCCGCATGCTGATGGAAGAGACGCTGCCGACGCTGATGCCGGTGCCCGGCATCTCGCCGGCCGCCTATGTCGAGCAGAGCCTGGCTCGCCTCACCAACACGGCAATCCGCCATCGCAATCACCAGATCGCCACCGATGGCTCGCAGAAGATCGTCCAGCGCCTGCTCAACCCGATCCGCGACCGCCTGGCGAAAGGCGACAACATCACGCTGCTGTCGGTCCCGGTCGCCGGCTGGATGGCCTATCTGATCAAGGCATCGGCACGCTTCGGCCGGGCCTGGCAGGTGTCCGATCCCTTCGCCGAAAAGATCGCGGAGATTGCCGACCGCGTGGGTGCCGACAGCAAGGAATTGGCCAATGCAATCCTTGCGATCAATGCCATCTTCGATCGTTCACTCGCCGCCAGCGACATGTTCCGCGCAAATGTCGTCGCCGGCCTCGATGGACTGCTCTCAGACGATCCGATGGCCTTTGTCAGACATGTCCGCGCTGACCCAATAGATGCGCGGTTGAAGCGACCAGCGCGATCTGCATAGTAAAAGAGGGAGGCATCATGAAGCTTGGACTGCTCACGGCACCATTTCCCGATACTTCGCTTAGCGAAGTCGCCGACTGGGCGCGCTCGGTCGGCTTCGAAGCGCTGGAGATTGCCTGCTGGCCGAAGGCATCGGGCGCCAGCCGACGCTATGCCGGCACCAGCCATATCGACGCCGCCGGCATCTCGGCCTCGGAAGCCAAGGACATCGCAGCCTCGCTTGCCGGCAAGGGCCTGACGATCTCCGGCCTCGGCTTCTATCCCAATCCCCTGCATCCCGATGAGAAGCATCGCGAGGCCGTTATCGACCACCTGAAGAAGGTGATCGTGCTGGCGAGCCGCATGGGCGTTTCGCTGGTCAACACCTTCTGCGGCGGCGATGCCTCGAAGACTGTCGACGCCAATTGGGAAGATGCGCAAAAGGTCTGGCCCGCGATCATCGCCCATGCGCGCGATCATGGCGTAAAACTCGCCTTCGAGAACTGCCCGATGATCTTCAGCTATGACGAATGGCCGGGCGGGCACAACATCGCCTATTCACCCTATGTCTGGCGCCGCATCCTCGAAGCCTGGAGCGGTGACGTCGGCATGAATTTCGACCCTTCGCATCTCGTCTGGCAGATGATCGACAAGGAGCGCTTCATCCGCGAGTTCGGCCCGCACATGCTGCATGTGCATGCCAAGGACCTGATGATTGATCATGATGGTTTGTACGAGCGCGGAATTCTTTCCGCCGGCATAGGCTGGCAGGTGCCGCGCATGCCGGGGCTGGGCGACATCAACTGGAGCACCATCTTTTCGGGCCTCTACCGGGCCGGATATGACGGACCGGTCATCATCGAGCATGAGGACCGCCGGTTCGAGGGGAGCGACGACAAGGTGAAGCGCGGTTTCCTGCTTGCCCGCGACGTGCTGCGCCCCTTCGTCAAATGACGAAAGGCTTGGCTCCAATCGCATCGGAGCCCTGGAACTGCAACTGACAGTCAATGTGGAGGAGTACTGAAATGAAGACATACCTGACCATGGCCCCGCTACTGGCAGGTGCCGCCTTGCTTGCCTGGGTGGGCGTCTCGTCCGCCGAAGGCAAATACACGATTGGCATTTCCAACACCGTGCAGGGCAATGGCTGGCGCGAGGAGATGATCTGCGCCATGAAGGCGCAGGCGCTCGCTTCCGGCGAGGTGGCGAAGCTCAACATCGCCCACCGCAACACCGACGCCGCCGGCCAGCTCGAGGACATCCGCAACCTGATCAGCGCCAAGGTCAACGCCATCGTCGTCAATCCGGCCGATCCGGCCGGCATCAAGGCCGGTCTGGAAGAAGCGACCAAGGCCGGCATCGTCGTCGTCGCCGTCGACCAGGCGGTAACCGAGCCGTCTGCCTACATCATCTCCAACAACCAGGAGCAGTACGCCTATCTCGGCGCCAAGTGGCTGTTCCAGCAGATGGGCGGCAAGGGCGATGTGCTCTATATGCGCGGCGCCGCCGGCGCCTCCGCCGACAGCGACCGCGACAAAGGCTTCAAGAAAGCGCTCGCCGAATTTCCCGACGTGAAGGTCGCGCAGGAAGTCTTCACCGGCTGGCAGCAGGACCAGGGCAAGCAGCAGATCCTCTCCTTCCTCGCCACGGGAGCGCCGATCAACGGCATCTGGACCTCCGGCATCGACAACGTCATCGTCGACGCGCTGGTCGAGCAGCAGGCGCCGATGGTGCCGGTTGTCGGCGCCGACAACGCCGGCTTCGTCGGCCAGTTGAACTCGGTCAAGGATCTGGTTGGCGCCGCCGTCACCAACCCCGGCTCGATCGGCGGCGCCGGCGTCACGCTGGCGCTGCAGATCCTCGACGGCAAGAAGCCGGCGCAGCAGACCGTTCTGGTCGAGCCGCAACTCTGGGAAAACGCCACCGATGAGGGCAAGGCCAAGCTGAAATCGGCCGCCGATCCGTCGCTGAGCCCCGAGTGGCCGGTCTCGATCTCGATTCCGGACTGGACCACCTACACCAAGGACCAGATCGTCGCCTGCAAGGGCCCGGGCGAGTAAGCTGGGCTTCTTCCTTCCCCCTTGTGGGGGAAGGTGGATCGGCGCGCAGCGCCGAGACGGATGAGGGGTGCTGGAAGGAATGAGGCGTTGGTGTTTTCTGGAACACCCCTCATCCGACCTCGCTTCGCGAGGCCACCTTCTCCCACAACAAGGGGAGAAGGGAAAGTCGCCGCTCCGCAGTACGCCGCGCGCAAGCGTGGCGTGCTGTTAAAACAGGCTACACATGATCGAGACCCGCACGATTTGACCACCAATCCTCTCCTCAATGCCACCGGCGTGGCGAAGAATTACGGCGCGGTCGCAGCACTCCGCAACGCCTCGCTCTCGGTGCTGCCGGGCGAGGTCCATGCGCTGATGGGCGCCAATGGCGCCGGCAAGTCGACACTGGTGAAGATCCTGACCGGCGCCATCCAGGCGGACGCCGGCCGCATCCTGATCCGCGGCGAGGCCCGCGATGTCCGCTCGCCCGCCGCCGCGCGCCGCGCCGGCCTGTTGCCGGTCTACCAGGAGCCGGCGCTGATCCCCGATCTTGATGTCCTTTCCAATTTGCGGCTGACCGGCACGCCTGTCGAGCCGTTCCGCGCCTGGGTGCGCGAGCTCGGCATCCCCAATCTCGATATACGCGAGACCGCGCGTGACATTCCGCTCGCCGTGCTGCGCGTGCTGGACCTTGCACGCGCGCTCGCCGTCGAACCCGACGTGCTGCTGCTTGACGAGATGACCGCTGCGCTGCCCGCCAACCTCGCCGAGAAAGTGCTGGAAGTCGTGCGCCGCCAGGGCGACAGCGGCCGCTCGGTCATCTTCATCTCGCACCGTTTCGTCGAAATCTCCGCGCTCTGCGACCGCGCCACGGTGCTGCGCGACGGCGCCACCGTCGGCGTCGTCGACATCGAGCCGGGCGTCGAGGAAAAGATCGTCGAGATGATGCTCGGCGCCCGCATCGAGAAGGTCAGCGTCGCCGCCGCGCGCACCGCAAGCGAGGCGCCGGCCGTGAGGGACAGCCACCCTCGGCTGTCGGTGCGCAACCTGCAGCTCGGCACCAAGCTGCACGATGTCTCCTTCGATCTCGCCAATGGCGAGGTGGCCGGCGTCGTCGCGCTCGAGGGCCAGGGCCAGGACGAGCTCTTTGCCGCGCTTGCCGGCTCCATCCGGCCGGCCGGCGGCACAATCGCCGTCGACGGCGCGCCGGTAAGACTCTCGCATCCGAGCGATGCCATCCAGGCCGGCATCGCCTATGTGCCCGGCGACCGTACCGAAGCGCTCGCCATGCAGCGCTCGGTGCGCGAGAACATCGCGCTTCCTTTCAGCGCAGCGCTCCGCAAATGGGGGCCGATCCGGGTGCGCAGAGAGCACATGGTCGTCTCCAGCGCCATCGCCCGGCTGCAGATCGACACTCGCGCGCAAGGCGAGGTGCAGCGCCTTTCCGGCGGCAACCAGCAGAAGGTGACCATCGCCCGCTGGATCGCGGCCGACGCCCGCACCATCCTCTGCTTCGACCCGACGCGCGGCATCGATGTCGGCACCAAGCAGGAGATCTACAAATTGCTGCGCGAGCTCGCAGGCCTCGGCAAGTCGGTTCTGTTCTACACATCCGAGCTGGAGGAGGTGCAGCGTGTCTGCGACCGCGTCATCGTCATCTTCGGCGGCCGTGTCGTCGACACGTTCCCGGTCGAGCTGGCCGACGAGCCGGCGCTGATGCGGGCCGCCTACGGCCTGCCGCGCGGCGCCAGGGAGGATGTCGGCATCCTCGCCGATGTCAGGCCTGCCTCCGATGCGGAGGCCGCGCCATGATGCGCTTCCTGCGCCGCCAGGGCTGGGTCGCCGGCCTGCTCGCTTTGCTGGTATTCCTGTTCGTCGTCACCAAGCTGATCCAGCCGGGTTATGGCAGCGGCGACTTCGGCTCGCTCGCGCGGGCAGTTTTGCCTTATGCCTTCGCCGTCGCCGCCCAGACCGTCGTCGTCATTGCCGGTGGCATCGACCTCTCGGTTGCCGCCATGATGGCGCTGACCAGCGTCACCGCCGCATCGATGATGAACGGCGCCAGCGAGGAATATGCGTACTTCGTGGTGCCTTTCGTGCTTGCCATGGGGTTGGCGCTCGGGGCGCTGAACGGGCTCCTCATCGTCGTCACCCGCGTTCCGGATATCGTCGTCACCTTGGCCACTTTGTTCGTGCTGCAGGGCGCTGCGCTTCTGGTGCTCGAGGCGCCCGGCGGCGCCGCCGCCGAATGGCTGAAGGCAAGCATTATCGGCACCATGCCGATACCCAACCTTCCGGATTGGGCCGATGCCTGGGTTCCGAAGGCGTTGGTGCTGCTCGTCGTCTGCCTAGGCATTGTCTGGATCCCGCTCAGGCGCTCGCGCCTCGGACTTTCCATCTACGCCATCGGCAGCGACGAGCTCGCCGCCTTCCGCAGCGGCGTGCCGGTGGCGCGCACCAGGATCGTCGCCTATGCGCTTTCCGGCCTGTTCGCGGCGCTCGGCGGGCTCTCGCTCACCATCAGCACCGGCATCGGCGCACCGATCCCCGGTCCCTATCTGCTCGCCAGCGTCGCAGCGGTGGTGCTGGGCGGCGTCGCGCTCGGTGGCGGCAAGGGCGGGCTGCTCGGGCCGATCATTGCCGTCTTCGTGCTGCGGCTGGTGCGTACCGACCTCACGCTGCTGGCCATCGATCCCAATGTCACCGCCATCGTCGAGGGGGCGATCATGGTCGCCGTCGTGATGTTCGGCGCCTTCATCACCATCCGGGGCCGCCCGGCGGGAGCAACGCCATGACAAGCAGCGCGACCATGCCTCAACCGGTCTCCTTCGGCCGCCGCCTCAAACGCTTCATGGCGGACCGGCCGCTCATTCCGCTGATCATCCTGCTCGTCATCCTGGTGGTGATCCTGCAGATCCTTCGCCCCGGCATCTTCAACGAGCGCTGGATCGCCAACACGGCCAAATTCGCCATTCCACTGGCGATCCTCGCCGGCTGCCAGACCATGACTATGCTCACCGGCGGCATCGACCTTTCCGTCGGCACGGTGGCAACGATGAGCGCCTTCATCATGGCGACCCAGATCGTCAATCAGGATCCGACGGTGGTCTTCATCCTCGCCATGCTGCCGGCGGTGCTGATCGGCCTCGTCAACGGCATCGGCGTCGGCGTCTTTCGCGTCCATCCGCTGATCATGACGCTCGGCACCAGCCTGATCGGCACCGGCTTCCTGCAGGTCTACCAGCGCACCGTCATCGCCTCCGGCGCCAGGATCCCGGATTTCCTCAACTGGCTGGGCACCGGCCTCACCTACGGCTTCCCCAACGCGCTGTTCCTGTTCGTGCCGGTGGCGGCGCTGATCGTCTTCACGCTCAACCGCACCGGCTTCGGCCGCCTGCTCTTCGCCGTCGGCGACAATGAGCGCGCGGCGCGTCTGTCCGGCGTCCGCTACTGGCAGGTGATCACCGCGCTCTATGTCATCTCCAGCCTGCTCGCCGGCATCACCGGCCTGCTCTATATCGGCCTGATCAAGGCGCCTTCGCTGTCGCTCGCCGAGCCGCTGGTGCTGCCTTCGGTGGCCGCCGCCGTCATTGGCGGCACCTCGATCTTCGGCGGCCGCGGCGGCTACACCGGCACCATCATCGGCGCTCTGATCCTCACCGTGCTGACCACGCTGCTCACCATCCTGCACATGCCCGAGGGCGGCCGCCGCATCCTCTTCGGCTTCATCGTGCTGTTCGTGACCGCGGCTTATCTGAGGATCATCGAGGATCGCTGAGAAATCGGCTACCCGGCCAGATCGACGTGATGAGCGCCGTGCGTCAGCGGAATGCGGCCGATCCGTTCCAGCGATGGTCGCTCGCCGCTGGCCGCATCGCCCTTGACGACACGGAAGACTTCCAGCCCAGCGCCGGTTTCCGGTCCGGCGTCCGCATGGCCCTGGAACACGGTGGCAAGGAAATGGTCTCCGGTCCTGTCGAAACTGCCTCCCTCCGGCAACGAGCCTTCGAAGGGATAATCGGCGATCTTGACGATACCGCCGGTCGCCGGATCGAAGCTTAGCAGCGTTACGGTGGCGTGGCGCTGGAAGCGCGCGGACGCCGGCGGGAAGGCGGTCCCGCGCATGTTGACGGTCGCCACCAGCCTTCCATCCGGGCTGATCGCGATGCCCTCGGCCGACAGATCGGTCTCGGTCCGGGCGACAAGCCGATGGCGGGCGGCGTCGGCCGGTGCCTCAGGAGCGGCAAGCTGCACGACGCTGACCGTCGATGGCGTCTCGGGGATGCGCCCCTCGAGATCGGCGGCAACGAAGTTCCGGCCCCAGTTGGAGGTCAAGTAATGGCGTCCGTCCGGTGTGAAACGGCCAACGAAGGGATCGGCGCCGACCTCCACGCTGTTGCCCCAGGGGCGCAGGTCCGGCGCGCCGTTCGCGTCACTGACCTCAAAGAAGGCGACCCGGTTCTGGCTGTTGATGTTGACTGCGATGAAGCGGCCGTTCGGATGCCAATGGACGTTGGTCGCGGTCACACCGCCGCGAGGCGTGGAAGCAGGTCCGGTGATCCCCAGATCGGCAAGGTTGAATCGGGTGACGGAGCCGAAACGACCTTCGGCATAGCCGATGATCTGAACGAAGCTCGCCTCCGGCGTGTTGGACACCACGGCGACGTGGCGTCCGTCGGGCGAGACCGACAGGGCTTCTGGGAAGGCGGCGATCTCGGCAGTATCCGCCAGCCGAGGCGCTGCGCCGTCGGAGAGGTCGATCCCGAACAGGCGCTTTCCCGGAGGCAGGTCGCGGACAGTATCGCCTTCGTCCGATCGTTCGCCCAGCCTTTCGGTGACGAAGGCGGTCTGCCCATCTGCGGTAAATTGCAGGATTTCCGGAGCGGCGGTTACGGAATTGGAGACCGGCACGGTGCCGGTGACGACCTTGCCGTCGACGATGGAAACGATCGTGAGCATATCGCGAAAACCCGCCTCGCGGGGCGCAAGCTGGCCCGTGGCATAGGTCTGGGCGACGAAGTCGCCGTCGGAGATCACGGCGATCCGGCTCGCCGAGATACGGCCGGCAAGATCAAGCGACTGCGCTGCCACGACTGGCGGCACGAAGGCGCTTAGCACGGCAGCAAGTGCGAAGCGGCGGAAAGTTGAACTGATCACAATGCTGTTCCTTTTGCTGGTTCCACTGAAACCCCTCGTCTTGTTCGAAAATATCTCTGGCGCTGATTGCCTTCCAATTGGAATATCTTCGTCTGTGATAGAGGATCTGCATAAGGAGCGACCTTGGATATCCGCACCCTGGCCTGCTTCATCGCCGTCGCCGAAGATCTGCATTTTCGCCGCGCCGCCGATCGGCTGAACCTGACCCAGCCGTCGCTCAGCCAACGCATTCGTGCCCTGGAGACAGAGATCGGTGCCGAGCTGTTCGAACGGGACCGTCGAGGAGTGACGTTGACGCCGGCCGGGGCCGCCTTCCTCGGCCCCGCCCGAAAGGCTGTCGAGCATGCCAATGCCGCCAGGACGCAGGCGCTCAGAGCCATTCGCGGCGAGGTCGGGCGCTTGCGTCTCGGCTTCACCGTCATTGCCTTTTACGGAGTTCTGCCGGAGGCGGTACGCGCGTTTCGCGCCCGCTATCCAGATGTCGAGGTGGATCTGATCGAAATGAACTCGCCGCTGCTGGAGGCGGCACTTTCGGCCGGCGAGATCGACCTCGGCGTGCTGCATCCTCCGCTGTCGACGCCGGACCTGATTGTCCATGCCCTGCCGGACGAGCCGCTCGTGCTGGCGCTTCCATCCGCGCACCAGCTTGCCGGGCAGACCGCCATCCGTGTGGCCGACCTCGACGGCGAGCCCTTTCTGCTGGCGCCCCGCGCCATCGGCCCAAGCATCTACGACCGCGTGATCGCTTTGTTCCAGGCCGAAGGCCTGAGCCCAAGGATCGTCCAAGAGGTGACGCCGATGACGACCCTGGCCGGCCTCGTCGCGGCCGGTGCCGGCCTGGGGTTCGTCACGGCGGGCATCGCGAGGGCGGCGCTGCCGGGCGTGGCTTATCGCCCGGTCATCCCGTCGCCGCCGTCCTTGCCCATGGCAGCCGCCTGGCGCGTGCCGACGCTGTCTGCCTGCGGCCAACAGTTTCTCGAAATGGTCAAGACGCTGGTTGCAGCATCCAGACATTGACGTCGCGACGATTGCATTCGTAGCGGACGCTGGCAGCGGCGCAGCCACCTCCTTCGGAGGCGGTAAGGAAAGAGGGGCCTTCAGGAAGGCACGGGCTGCGACGCTATCGCCCCCCGCCACGCATTGCTGGCGCACGACGGGAACACTATAGGTGTTCCATCGTGCGCGAAGATATTCACACGACAGGCATTCCGGTTCTCTGCGTTTCATGCGAGGCGCGGCATCGCGGCATCTGCGGCGCGCTCGGCCCCGACCAGCTCCTGGCCCTTTCCAAATCGACGATGCGGCACAAGGCCGACGCCGGCAAGGAACTGGTGAGCGATTCCAGAAGCGTCGAGCGCTTCTCCAACGTGCTCTTGGGCGTCGTGAAGCTTACCAAGACGCTTTCCGACGGCCGCCAGCAGATCGTCGGCCTGCAGTTCGCCCCGGATTTCCTCGGCAGGCCGTTCCAGGCCGAGAGCTCGCTGACCGCCGAGGCCGCGACCGAGGTCGAGCTGTGCTCGTTCCCGCGCCAGGCGCTGGAGCGATTGATGAAGGAGCAGCCGGATCTCGAGCATCGCCTGCTCGAGCAGAAGCTGCGTGAGCTCGATCAGGCGCGCGACTGGATGGTGGCGCTCGGCCGCAAGACCGCAGCCGAGAAGATCGCGAGCTTCCTTTTGATGATCGCGCGCAACATCGATCCCGGAGCCGGACCGGAGCGCCGGCGCGCCGCTTTCGAACTGCCGCTGTCGCGCGCCGAGATCGCGGATTTTCTTGGCCTTACCATTGAGACGGTAAGTCGGCAGATCACGCGCCTGCGCGGCGAGAACGTGATCCGGATCGAGAACAACCGTCACGTCATCGTCGACGACATTGGGCGACTGGCCGCACGGGCCGGAGACTGATCTCCGGCTGCTTGTCCCGGGCAAATCGGTACGGGACGCGCTACGAATTCTTGCCGGAACCGCTGCCACGAGCGCTGACAACCTCTGGCAGCACATGGTCGCGCTCGAAGGCGATGTGGCGGCGTGTCGATTCGAAAAACGCGCGCAGCATATAGCCGAAGGCTTCGGGGTTCTCGATGAGCCGGCCATGGCCGTAGGCAAGCAGCGCCTCGCTGAGGTCCATCGCCGCGCTCTCGTCCTCCAGATGCTCGAGCTTGAGCCTCGCCACGATCTCGTCCCCGCCTGTCCGCCGCGCGAAAGTGGGGAAGACGACCTCTTCCTCGAAGCGGTGGCACTCGCGCAGCAGCGGCAAGAGGTCGGCCGCCACGGCGAGGCACTGGAGCCGGTCGACGCGCGACGGCAAATCGTCGGCGATGCCTTCAAGCATGTGGCAGAGCGCCAGCATCTGCAAATGCGCCCGCTTCATGTCCGCCGGGCTGCTGAACGGCTCGTGGTTTGCACCCGTCATGATGGCTCCTCCGCCAAGGCCGGGCTCACGGGGTGGGCAAGGCAACGGTGCCTTCGACGGGCTCTTCGCGAACGGTGCGCGGCTTGCTCCGCAACGCGAATTGCGGCCGGGACAAGTCAACGAGCAGAACGTCGGGCATGGCAAGTATCCTTTTGGATATGTTTCATAACGCCGTGACGATCGTCGTGAGTTGACGTGGATCAACCCGTTCCGTAGCGACGCGTGCCAACAAGTGGGGCATGAAAAAGCTGTCTGCCCCGGCTCAAGGTCCCGATCCCGCCGCATCGCCCGGCTTCCAGGCGCTGACTGCCGCTGAGCGGTTGGCAAAACCCGGATTGCGCGACCTGCTCATCTGGCAGATTGCTCGCACCGCACTGCGGCTCGGCTTCGCCGCGACGGCGGCGATGCTCGCGGGGCGGCTCGTGATGGGCGAGTCGATAGATCCGTGGCTCGCTACAGCGGCGATTGTGCTTTTGGCGGCCTCCTGCGTCGCCGGCCTTGCCGCCGATAGGGTGCAGGCTTCCGCGGAAAACGCTGTATCGACCGGCCTGCGCGAGCTGGCGGGCGAGCGGCTGAACGAAATGCCGGCGAGGCTTCTGCAATCGCTCCCGGTCGGCAGCGTCATCGTCTCCATTCAGCGTCATCCGGAGCAGGTGGCGGCGCTTGTCGTGGGCCACCGTGCCGCCACGGCCATGATGGCGGCAGGCCCGCTGCTGGCGGCGGCAACGCTTGGCTTCGTCTCCTGGCAGGCGGCGCTGCTGGTCGCCGGCCTGACGCCGGTCATGATCCTGTTCTTCGCGCTGGTGGGCAAGGCCATCCGCCGGCGCGCCGACGCGCAGGAACACGCCTTCGGACGGCTGGCCGACCAGTTCGCCGACCGTATCCGCACGTTGCCCACGATCCTGGCGAACCACGCAACGGCAGGGGAAGCGGCGAAGCTTGCCCGGCGTCTCGAGACCTATGCCGGCAAGACGATCGGCCTGCTGCGTATCGCCTTCGTGAATGCCGGTATCATCGATTTCTTCGCCTCGCTGTCGATCGCCGTACTGGCCGTCTTCCTCGGTCTCGGACATCTGAAGCTCGCGACAATCCCGGGCTTTTCCAATCTCGAGCTCTGGCAGAGCCTGTTCATCCTGATGATCGCGCCGGAATTTTTCGCGCCGTTCAGGCGCTTTTCCGAGCAGTACCACGCCAAAGCGGAAGGGCTGGCGGCGGCCGCGGCGCTCGACCGCCTGCTCGGCGCCGAACCGGTCGCGGCGAAGACCTTGCCGGCGCTCGAGCGCCTGCACCTGACGCTGCCTGCAAAAGGCCTTGTCGCCATTGTCGGCCCAAGCGGATCGGGCAAGTCGACATTGCTGCGCCGTCTCGCCGGCCTGGAACATGGCGGAATGCAGGGCACCCAACCCCTCGCCGGCGCCGAGATCGCCTGGGTTTCGACCGACAGCTACGTGCCCGAAGGAACGCTCGGTGAGGCCATCGCCTGGAATGCCGGCGCCGTGACCCGGGACCGGCTGGAAGACGCCGCCTGCGTGATCGGGCTGCTCGACGACGCGCTCTTGCCGGGCGGCCTCGATGCCAGGCTCGACAAGGGCGGGGCCAACCTTTCGGGAGGCCAGCGGCTTCGCATCGCAGTCGCCCGCGCAACACTCGCCGGACGCGCCGCGCTGGCCGACGAGCCGACGGCGAAGCTCGACCGTGAGACGGCCGAAGCCGTGCGCAGAACGCTGCTTGCGATTTCACGGTCGCGACTGGTCGTCTTGGCCACCCATGACCGCGATTTGGCCGCCGTCGCGGATATTACGGTCGATCTCACCCAAAACGACGCCGTCGAGGTGGCGGCATGAACATCTCATTCCAATCCTCCCAATCCTCAAGCCGGACGTCGTGGCGACTGGCGACCGGCTTCGCGTTTGCGGCGCTGGCCTGCGCCATATTGCTGGGCGGTGTTTCCGCATGGCTGCTGGGCTCGGTGGCGATCGCCGGCCTCTCGGCCGCAGCCTTGACCTTCAACTTTCACATGCCGGCGGCCTTCATCAGGCTGTTCGCTATCGGCCGCACCGCCGCCCGCTACGGCGAGCGTCTGACGGGTCACCGGGCGGCGCTTGCGGACCAGGTTGCGCATCGCGTCGAGCTCTTCGCCGCGATGGCGTCGGCGCCCGCCGTGCGCCGGGCAGGATGGCAGCTCGGCGATGACGCCCGTCTTGCCGACTATCTCGACGACGTCGAGGACCTGGACTACGCCCGGCTGCGCGCCGGACTGCCGGCGCTGACGCTCGCATGCGGCCTCGCCGCCCTGATTGCCGGGTCGGCGATGCTCGCGCCGCTGTCTCTCTTGCCGATCATCCTCTTGCTGGTCGCCATCCTGTTCGCAGGGAATCGGATGGCCAAGGCTGGCGCCATGGGATGGGACCGCGCCAGGTCGCTGCGCCGCGGGGGCGCAAGCCGGCTTGGAGCGACCATGGCGTCAGCCGTTCCGCTCAAGGCTGAGTGCGCGTGGAACCGCGAGTGCGCTGCCGCCCTCGCCGCGCTCTCCAGCGCCGACGGCGAATTGCTTGCGCTCCGTCGGCTTCAGGCCCGGCTGGACATGATCGGCGCGACCTTCGGCCCGGTCGCAGGCATCAGCGTCATGGCTGCGGCCTGGCATGCAGGGCGGCAAGGCTCGGAGCTGCTGATGCCCATGCTGCTTGCCTTCTCCTGGCTGGCGCTGGGCGAAGCCGTGAACGGCGCGTCGCGCATGCTGGTCGCCGTGATGCGCCGCAACGCGGCACGGGCCGAGATCGATCGGTGGACGAGAGACGCTTCGGATGGCAGGCGTGTGTCCACGCTGCGGCCGCTCGAGCCGCGCCTGCTGCTCCACGGCGGGTTGCAGCGCCGCGCGCCCGACGGACGGGCGATTGGAACGCTGGTCGCTCTGCTCTTCGAAAGGGGGCGGCCGACGATGCTTGTCGGGGCAAGCGGTTCGGGCAAGACCAGCCTGCTCAAGCAGATCGCAGGCTGGATCGGCGAGGATGGTTTTGCCGCGGACGACCGCATCCTGTCCGCAAGCGAGCGGCGGGCGCTTTCAGCGCTCGTCCTGCACGACGCGGTCATCCTGGAAGACACCGTCCGCGCCAACCTCTTTGCCGCCGACGCTGCGGATGCCGCGCTCTGGCGCGCGCTCGAAGCTGTCGAGATGGACGGCCGCATCCGCGAGGCCGGCGGGCTTGATGCCTGGATCAGGCAGGACAGGTTCTCGCTGGGCGAGGTGCAGCGCATCAACCTCGCGCGCGCCTGGCTGTCGTCACGGCCGCTCGTGCTGCTCGACGAGCCGACGGAGCATCTCGACGACGCGCAGGGTGAGCGCATTCTTGAGCGGCTGCTCGCCCACCTCGATGACCGGATCGTCGTCGTCTCCACCCATCGCACGCCGCTTCGCGACGCCCGCATCATCGAGTTGCAGACATGAATGCCATGCCGAGGGCGCCAGTCTATCGAAGCCTAGATCGATTCAACCTCGGTTCGTCACGCGGCTGAACTGTCCTGCTCTCCAGCATTCGGATCGCCCGGCGCTGTTGCCCAGGCGAGCTCGACCAGCGTCACCGTGCGACGGCCCGCACCGTCGACCTGGCAGACGATGAGGCCTTGCTCCTCGATGTAGTCGAGCAGCCGCCGCGCACGACGCAAGGAGTGGGAACCATAGGCGCGGGCGATCGCCGCGTCGCTCGGGCAGGGCCAGCCTTCCTTTGCCGCCCTCGCGATCATCATGAACACGCCCTGCATGTCCTCGGGCAGAAGCGAAGCGCGCACCGAAACGTCCCGCCACGCATCGTCCTCGGCCATGTCCGAGCCGACGCCGGCGCGGGCGCGCGTCAGCATGCGGCGGAATTCCGAAAGGTCGGGCACGACCGAGGCGAGCCCCTCGATCCGGCAGCGGACCACGAACTCCTGGTAGAGCACGCCGATGACGCGGAACCCCGCGTCGGGTTCGGCCAGGATGGCGCGCAGGATGCGGTCCATCCGCTCGCGCCGCTCGGCGAGATCCTCGGCGCTCGGCTGCGGTTCGGCCGGTTCTGGACGGATGTCCAGCGGAGCCGCCTTGGCCGCCATCAATTGGTCGAGCAGGTCCGGCGAAGGCCGGCGCTGTGGCCGCACAGTCTCCGGCGGCGGCGCGGCCAGGATGATCGAGCGCGCATCCTCCAGCATCGCTTCCGGCAGCGGCATCAGCCGCGGCGTGCCGTTGCGTGGGCTCGTTTCGGTCGAACCGATCCGTACGCTCAGCGGACGGCGCGACAATGCCGGTCCGAGCGCCATGAAATGCCCGCGCTCAAGGTCGCGAAAAGCCTCCGCCTGCCGCCGCTCCATGCCGAGCAGGTCGGCGGCGCGCGCCATGTCGATGTCGAGGAAAGTCCGGCCCATGAGGAAGTTGGAGGCCTCGGCGGCGACGTTTTTGGCGAGCTTCGCCAGCCGCTGTGTGGCGATGATGCCGGCAAGTCCGCGCTTGCGGCCGCGGCACATCAAATTGGTCATGGCGCCAAGCGAAAGCTTGCGCGCCTCGTCGGAAACCTCGCCGGCGGCGGCCGGCGCGAAGAGTTGCGCCTCGTCCACCACCACCAGCATAGGGTACCAATGGTCGCGCGCGACTTCGAACAGGCCGCCGAGGAAGGCGGCGGCGCGCCGCATCTGGTTCTCGGCATCGAGCCCTTCGAGGTTGAGCACCGTCGAGACGCGGTGGATGCGCGCCCGCTCGCCGGCCGCCTGCAGGCCGCGCTCGGTATGGTCCTCCGCATCGATCACCAGATGGCCGTAGCGCTCGCCGAGCGAGACGAAGTCGCCTTCCGGGTCGATGATGGTCTGCTGCACCCAGGGCGCGCTCTGCTCCAGCAGCCGGCGCAGAAGATGCGACTTGCCCGAGCCCGAATTGCCCTGCACCAGCAGGCGGGTCGCCAGCAATTCCTCAAGGTCGAGGGTCGCCGGCGCGCCCGCCGTCGTCTGCCCCATCTCGATCGCAACCGTCATATCTCGACTCGACTGGTCTCCCTGCGCGAGAGGGACTTAGCAACCCGAGCGCGATGCGTCGAGCGCGCGGCGTGGCCGCCAGCCCGGTGTTCCACACCTAAGGCATGTCGCCCGAAAAGTGCGCGGCGGTTTTGGGAAAGCGACATGCGTAAATACAAAGACTTGAAGCGCGTCGCCTGAATCCGTTTCAGCGCGACGCGCTTTAAAGGAACAATGGCGGTAGCTTGTCGCCAGCCGCACTGGTCGGACCACCATTTCGCTGGCGCAATCCAACCATTGGCGTATCATCCTTTCAGGGAGGGTTCATGGCAGGAGGAGGCCAATGAACGTCGCTGCGGAGGTGCCCGTCATGGACCCGACGGTGCAAGATCTTGTTTTGTCCGCACTTTCGAAATTTCGCGCCGGCGACACCATCTCGACCCGGGCGATGCTCGACGTCATCCGCCAAGGTGACCCCACCTGCGAGGACAGCGACGACCATCTGGTCGAACTGATCGTCATGGCCGCGGTTGGTAAGACCATGGGGGTCGTGTTCGACCACCGCTCGCCGGACGAACGGTTGCCGCGCCTGGCTTAGGATGCCCTCCGGAGGCGATTGCCTGCTGGCCTTTGGCTCCCCGTCTAAAGCGCGTCGCGCTGAAATGAATTCAGGCGACGCGCTTTAAGTCTTTGTTTTGATGCATGTCGTTCTCCCAAAACCGCTGCGCACTTTTGGGCGACATGCATTAGCTCCCCAGCGGATGCGGCAGATAGCCGACGAAGCCGGCGATCTTCCAGCGACCGCCGACCTTGCGGCAGAAGTAGAGCGTCTGCCATTTGAGCCTGTCGACGCCACCGTCCGCCTTGGCCACGGAACCATCGAATTTCTTGTGCAGCACCGCGCGGTCGCCGTCGACGTCGATGTCGCGCATGTTGGTCACACGGAACAGCGCCTCGCGCAGCGGCTCGGCGAATTTCGTCGCCGCAGTTTCCTTGGCCTGCCGCAGCCATTCGTCGCGATAGACGTCCAGCCTCGGGAACTGCAGGCGCCAGGCATCGGCATTAGCAAGGAAATGCGCATGCATGCCGAAGAAGCTCTCGGCGACGAAGTCGTCCTCGACCATCGACCAGTCCTGGCCGAGGAAGGCATCGATGTCGCGCCGCACCAGCATTTCCCAAAGCGCGTGGCGGTCGGCATCGCCTTCCGGAAACGGATTCTTGTCGAAGGTCATCGGATCCCCCTCTCTCATGCATACCGCTGGCGGCTACGAGTTGCCGATCGGCTTTGACGCGCAAGATGCTCAGGCTTCTGTAATAAAGCAACATGGATTTTGAAAAAATGTTGCTTTCCGACATCGGCCCTATGAGGATCACGCCGACAGGCGTAGACGGCTATAAGAACCCCATCCAGTCGATAAAGGAGGCTCACTTGCCCAAGCAGTGCTTTGGAAAATCGCATGTCCCGCTCTCGCCCGCCGTGCGGGCCGGCGATTTCGTCTATATCTCCGGCCAGGTACCGGTGGGCAGCGACGGGCTGGTGGTCAAGGGCGGGATTGCAGAGCACGCCGAGCAGGTGCTGCAGAACGTCAAGGCTGCGCTGGCGCTTGCCGGCTGCACCATGGACGATGTGGTGAAGACCACCGTCTGGCTGGAGGATGCCCGCGACTTCGGCACCTTCAACACGGTCTACGCAAAACATTTCCCGAAGGACCCGCCGGCACGCACCACCGTCGAATCCCGCCTGATGATCGACATCAAGATCGAGATCGAAGCGGTCGCCTATAGGCCGGTCTAATCGCAACGAAACAGCAACGGAGGCGTCGATGCAGTTCGATCTGCTGATCAAGGGCGGCCGAGTGATCGACCCGGCGTCTAACCTCGATGCGCCGCGCGACGTTGCCATCGCCGATGGCCGCGTCGCCGCGATCGACGCCGCCATCGATGCCGGGACCGCCCGTGAGGTCGTCGACGCGAGGGACTGCATCGTCACCCCTGGCCTCGTCGACCTGCACAGCCATGTCTATTGGGGCGGAACTTCGCTCGGCGTCGACGCCGACAGGCTTGCGGCCAAGAGCGGCACCACCACCTTCATCGACGCCGGCAGTGCCGGCGCCGGCAATTTCCTGGGCTTTCGCCGCCATGTCATCGAGCGCTCGAAGGTCCGCATCCTGGCTTATGTCAACATCTCCTTCGCCGGCATATTCGGCTTCGCCAAGACCGTGTCCGTCGGCGAATGCAGTGACCTCAGGCTCTGCGAGCCACGCGACACCGTGGCGGCGGTGCGCGAGCACGCCGACGTCGTCGTCGGCGTCAAGGTCCGCTCGGGCCGCCACGCCAGCGGCACCAGCGGCATCGCACCGGTCGACCTCGCGCTCGAAGCCGCCGACAAGGTCGGCCTGCCGCTGATGGCGCATATCGACGAGCCGCCGCCAGGCCGCTCGGAAGTGCTGCCCAGGCTGCGCCGGGGCGACATCCTCACCCACTGCTTCCGCCCGTTTCCCAACGCGCCGGTCTTCGCTTCCGGCGCGGTGCGGCCGGACATGCGCTTGGCGCGCGAGCGCGGCGTCATCTTCGACATCGGCCACGGCATGGGCTCCTTCGACTTCGAAGTCGCCAAGGCCATGCTCGCCGAAGGCCTGGCGCCGGACGTCATCTCGAGCGACGTGCACCTCTACTGCGTCGATGGCCCCGCCTTCGACATTCTTGTCTGCATGTCGAAGCTCATGGCGCTCGGCATGCCGCTGGTCGAGGTGCTGCGCGCGGCGACTGTGCGTCCGGCCGAGGCGGTCGCCAAGGCAGAGCTCGGCGTGCTGAAAGTCGGCGGCATCGGCGATATCGCGGTACTTAGGTTGCTGCCCGGCCGCTTCACCTTCGTCGACGCGGTCGGCGCCTCACTGGTCGCGGATCGGCGACTGGTCTCCAACGGCATCGTCATCGGCGGCAAATGGTGGCCGAACGAGGCGTCCAACCACGATGAGACCGAACGCTTCGAGGCGCATGCGCAACACATGCATGTCGAGGTTGCGGCCAGGCATTTTGGGCGGGGGTGAATCTCCCCCCCTCGAGGGGGAGATGTCGCCGAAGGCGACAGAGGGGGTCGCCGCGCGTGAAGCGCCAACCCTTATCTGTTGCAGGATGGCGAGCCCAGTCGGACCGACCCCCTCTGCCCTGCCGGGCATCTACCCCTCAAGGGGGGAGATCGCAACGTCACCGCCGCGAATTGCTCGGCTCGCCGTAAACCGGCGTGGCGATCCCTTCCATGCGCGCCTTGAGCTGCAGCGCCACGAATTTCGAGTAGAAGCGCGACAGCGCGAGGTTGCCGCCGTGGAACCACAGCGCTTCCTGCGCCGTAGGCTTCCACATGTTGCGCAATTCGCCCTGCCACGGGCCGGGATCGCCCTTGACGCCGGAGCCGAGGCCCCAGCATGGCCCGACCTTGTCGGCGACCTCGCGCGAGACGATCCCCGCAACCGTCTCGTTCATCGACTGAAAGCCGGTGCAGCAGACGATCGCATCGACCGCAAGCTCGCTGCCGTCCTCGAACAGGATGCCGTTCGGCGTCAGCGATTTGATGCCGACGCCGCTCTTCACCGCGATCTCGCCGTTCAGGATCAGCTCGCAGGCGCCGACATCGATGTAAAAGCCCGAACCAGTGCGATAGGCCTTCATCAAAAGCCCGGTCTCGTCCTCGCCGAAGTCGATGGCGAAGCCGCTGTCGCCGAGCCGCTCGTAGAAATCCGCGTCGCGCTCGCGGATGACGTTATAGAGCGCCCGCTGGCCTTTCGGCACCAGCGCGAACGGCGTCGAGGCGACGATCATGTCCGCCTTGTCAGTGGTGATGCCGCGCGCCAGCGCCTTTTCGGAAAAGATCTCAAAGCCGACCTCCATCAGCGTGTCGGACTTCACCACCGTCGTCGGCGAACGCTGGACCATCGTGACCTTGGCGCCGGCCTCCCAGAGATCGACGCTGACGTCGTGGCCCGAGCTTGCCGCGCCGATCACCGCGACGCGTTTGCCGCGGAACTTCTCGCCGGTCGAATACTGGCTGGAATGCAGGAGCTCGCCCTTGAAGCTGCCGGCGCCGGGCAATTCGATCTGCCGCGGCGGCCCATAGGCGCCGGTGGCGAAGACGATGTGCTTCGGCTTCAGCGTGATGCGCTGGCCGACACGGTCGACCACCACCGTCCAGACCTTTTCAACCTCGTCATAGGCGGCGCTGATGCATCTGGTGGCGACCCAGTAGTTCAGCTCCATGACGCGGGCATACATTTCCAGCCAGTCGCCCATCTTGTCCTTGGGCGTGAAGACCGGCCAGTTCTCCGGGAACGGAATGTAAGGCAGATGGTCATACCAGACCGGATCGTGCAGCACGAGCGAGCGATAGCGGTTGCGCCAGGAATCGCCGGCGCGCGCGTTCTTCTCGATGATAAGCGCGGGAACGCCGAGCTGCCGCAGCCGGGCGCCGAGCATGATGCCTCCCTGGCCGCCGCCGATCACCAGGCAATAGGGCTGCTCGTGCACGCCGAGGTCGCGCGCCTCACGTGCCCTTTTCTCCGCCCAGGTCTCGCGCCCGGGATCGGCCTTGTGGCGGATGCCGAGCGGCCGGTCCGGACCTTTCTGCTCCTCGAAACCTTTAAGCTCGCTCATCGCGGTGAACAGCGTCCGGCAGCGGCCGTCCTTGAGCCGCAGGATGCCCTCGCCCCGCGCCACGGCCGTCTCGAATGTGAACCAGGCCTCGATCGTGCCTTCGTCCGAGCTCGCCTCGCCCGACAGGCGCCAGTGAGACGGTTTCGCCGATGACAGCATCGCCTTCAGCATCTCGCGGATCGCCGCCTGGCCCTCCATGGTCTTGATATTCCATGTGAAGGTCAGCAGATCGCGCCAGTAGCCGTCGTCCACGAAAAGGTTGGTCGCCGCCTCGATGTCGCCGGCCTCGAGCGCCCGGCCGAAGGAGCCGAGCCATGTGCCCGCCTGCTGCGATGGTGCGATGTCGAGCATTCTTCTTCGTTCCCTTTTGCAGTTCGAATTCCTCGGCGAAGCCGGCGGCGGCGCCTTCTCCTTCTCCCCTTGTGGGAGAAGGGATGGCCGCTAATCTCCCAATGGCTCCATCTCCTTCCCGGTCCGATGGATCTGGGCGTTGTACTTGATGCGGCGCACCGTCTCGCGCGCCGGGCCGTCGAGCTTGTAGGCGGACGCCACCGCCAGAAGGTCGATGGCCGCGAGGAAGGCGTAGCGCGAAGCGGTCGGCTTCAGCGTGTCGGGATATTCGGGAACCGCCATCGTCAGCCGCACGTCGCAAACGCGCGACAGCTCGGTGTCCGGCGCCGTCACGCAGATCGCATCGGCGCGGTAATGCTTGGCCAGCTCCACCGCCTCGATCACTTCTCGGGTGCGGCCGGTGGCCGAGATCGCGATCACCAGGTCGCCCGGCTTCAGCGTCGAAGCCGTCATGCGCATCAGGTACGGATCGCATTGCGCGCTGATCGTGATGCCATAGCGGAACAGGCGGTATTGCGTCTCCTGCGCCAGGGCCGACGAACTGCCGCCGAGGCCGAACACCGTCACCTGCCGCGCCTTGGCGATCAGCTCCGCCGCCTTCTGCAATTGCCCCGGATCGATCTGCCGCTCCGCCTCCTGCAGCGCGCGCCGCGCCTCGCCGAACACGGCGTTCCAGAATGGCATGCCGCTGTCGCTGTTCACGGGTTGCGGCCTGGTGCTGAGATAGAGCGCGCCGACGACGAGGCTCTGCGCCAGCTTCAGCTTGAAATCGCGCACGCCCTCGCAGCCGATGGCGCGGCAGAAACGGGTGACCGTCGGCTCGCTGACCTGCGCGCGCTGCGCAAGCGCGGCATTCGACGCGCCGACCGCATATTTGACGTCGTCGAGCACGACATCGGCGACGCGGCGTTCGGCCGGACGCAAATCCGCGTAACTGTCCTTCACCTGCGAAATAATGTCCGGGAAGCGTCTGACATGATCGTGCCTGTCGCCTTCCTCGCTCGGAATACGCAGCGCCTGGCTGTCAGCTTCGGTCATTGCTCAGCCCTTCCTGCCCGTTTCTGGGACCACCATATTTGCGATTATCCGCCCGCAGGCCACAGGCAATCAAACAAGATGAGTATGTAAGAAACTAACACGCATGGCAATTGCGGATAAAATCCTATTAAATCAAATAGTTAACTGCAATGCATTTAGGCGGGATCGCACCCGCGCTCAGTCGCCGCTGGCGGAAAAGTAGGATAGTTACAGGTCGATTTTGCCGCACTGTCAAACCAAAGGGCGACCCGCCAAAACCACTATAAAATTCCTATATCTTTCCTTCCCGCCTCGTCTCGAACCTTTATGGCGATCGGGTCCATATTTCCTTTCAAAAGAACGCTTTGATCGCCGTCACCGCCAAGGTGACGCGCCGTCGCGTGCAGTTCTGAGCCCGCCCGCACGGGCTGCGAACACAAGTCGAAAGCAAGGAATGCCTGAAATGGACCTAATTGTTCTCGGGATCGGGATTTTATTCTTCGCCCTGTCCTTAGCCTACGTCAAAGCCTGCGACGGAATCTGAGCGGAAGGACAGAACCATGATCCTCGATTTCATCCTCGGCGGTGCGGTGACTTTGTTCCTGCTCGCCTATCTCACCTATGCGCTCATCCGCCCTGAGCGCTTTTGATCGTACAGACCCACGGGAAGCCATGTCATGACAATATACGGCTGGATACAGATCCTTCTCTACTGTGGGATCCTGGTTTTGCTTGTGAAGCCCCTCGGCGGCTATATGTTCCGGGTCTTCAACGGCGACCGGACCTTGCTTTCGCCGGTGCTCGTCCCGATCGAGCGTGGCCTCTATCGCCTCGCCGGAACGAGCGACAGGGAAGAACAGCACTGGGCCGTCTACACGACGGGCATGCTGCTCTTCAATCTCGCCGGCTTCCTCGTTCTTTACGCCCTGCAGCGGCTGCAGGGCACCCTGCCCTACAATCCGGCGGGCATGACCGCGGTTGAGCCTGGCCTTGCCTTCAACACCGCCGCAAGCTTCGTCACAAACACCAACTGGCAGAATTACGGCGGCGAGAGCACGATGTCCTATCTCGTGCAGATGGCCGGCCTCACCGTGCAGAACTTCGTTTCGGCCGCCACCGGTATCGCCATTGCGGTTGCCTTGATCAGCGGCTTTGCCCGCGCTTCCGGCAAGTCGATCGGCAATTTCTGGGTCGATCTTACCCGCTGCACGCTCTACGTGCTCCTGCCGGCCTGCATCGTGCTCACGCTCGTCTATGTCTGGCTGGGCATCCCGCAGACGCTCGGGCCTTATGTCGACGCCGCCACGCTGGAAGGCGCCAAGCAGACGATCGCGCTCGGCCCGGTCGCATCGCAGATCGCTATCAAGATGCTGGGCACCAATGGCGGCGGCTTCTTCAACGCCAACGCCGCGCATCCTTTCGAGAATCCGGACGCGATCTCCAACCTCATTCAGATGCTGACGATCTTCGCGCTCGGCGCCGGTCTCACCAACGTCTTCGGCCGCATGGTCGGCAGTGAGCGCCAGGGCTGGGCGATCCTTGCCTCGATGGGCGTGCTGTTCCTCGCCGGCGTCATCGTCTGCTACTGGGCCGAGGCCGCCGGCAACCCGCTGGTCCATGCGCTCGGCATCGACGGCGGCAATATGGAAGGCAAGGAGACGCGCTTCGGCATCGCGCTCTCGGCGCTGTTCGCGGTCATCACCACCGCTGCCTCCTGCGGCGCCGTCAACGCCATGCATGACTCTTTCACCGCGCTCGGCGGCATGATCCCGATCATCAACATGCAGCTCGGCGAAGTCATCGTCGGCGGTGTCGGCGCCGGCTTCTACGGCATCCTGATGTTCGTCGTCATCGCCGTCTTCGTCGCCGGCCTGATGGTCGGCCGCACGCCGGAGTATCTCGGCAAGAAGATCGAGGCCAAGGAGGTAAAGATGGCGATGCTCGCCATTCTGTGCCTGCCGCTGGCGATGCTGATCTTCACCGCCATCGCGGTGGTCTTGCCGAGCGCCGTGGCCTCGATGGCCAATGGCGGCCCGCACGGCTTCTCCGAGGTGCTCTACGCCTACACCTCGTCGGCAGCGAACAACGGCTCGGCCTTTGCCGGACTCACCGGCAACACGCCCTGGTTCAACCTTACGGGTGCCATCGGCATGCTGATGGGCCGCTTCCTGGTCATCATCCCGGCTCTCGCCATCGCCGGCTCGCTGGCGGCGAAAAAGACCGTGCCCGCTTCGGCCGGCACCTTCCCGACGGACGGCACGCTGTTCGTCGGCCTGCTGGTCGGCGTCATCATCATCGTCGGCGGCCTCACCTTCTTCCCGTCGCTCGCCGTCGGTCCGATCGTCGAACACCTGGCGATGATCCATGGACAGACTTTCTGAGATGACCATGCCCTGGTTCATCCACATACGCCGGGACGACCGTCACCAGGCCGGTGGCGGAAGGCCCGACGACGGAAGGGACGAGAGGCCTCGTCCTTTCCCGACGCTTTCCACCTTCCTTGGCATGGCAGCCGTGCTGTTCGTGCTGTGGCTGCTGGCGACCGGTCTTCCGCGCCTGTTTCCGAAGACCGAGCACCCGGCGCCGTCCAACATCACCGATACTGGAGCCTCGAAATGAGCCAGTCCAAATCCGCGAGCATTCTGGATGCCCGCATCCTGGTGCCCGCCATCGGCGGCGCCTTCCGCAAGCTCGATCCGCGCACGCTGGTCCGTAATCCGGTGATGTTCGTCGTCGCGGTCGTCTCGCTGCTCACCACCGTGCTTTTCGTTCGCGACCTGATCGCCGGCGGCGGCAATCTCGGCTTCACCCTGCAGATCATCATCTGGCTGTGGTTCACCGTGCTGTTCGCCAACTTCGCCGAGGCCGTGGCCGAAGGCCGCGGCAAGGCGCAGGCCGACTCGCTGCGCAAGGCGCGCACCGAGACCCAGGCTAAGCTGCTCGTCAACGGCGAGGATCGTTCGAAGTTCAAGCTCGTGCCCGGCACCAGCCTGAAGGTGGGCGATGTCGTGCTGGTCGAAGCCGGCGACATTATCCCCTCGGACGGCGAGGTGATCGAAGGCGTGGCCTCCGTCAACGAAGCCGCGATCACGGGTGAATCCGCGCCCGTCATCCGCGAATCCGGCGGCGACCGGTCGGCCGTCACCGGCGGCACGCAAGTGCTGTCCGACTGGATCCGCGTGCGCATCAGCGCCGCCTCCGGCCACACCTTCCTCGATCGCATGATCTCGCTGGTCGAGGGCGCCGAGCGCCAGAAGACGCCGAACGAGATCGCGCTCAACATCCTTCTCGTCGGCATGACGCTGATCTTCGTTCTGGCCACCGCGACCATCCCGAGCTTCGCCTCCTATTCGGGCGGCTATATCCCGGTGACGATCCTCGTCGCTCTCTTCGTGACGCTGATCCCGACCACGATCGGCGCGCTGCTCTCGGCCATCGGCATCGCCGGCATGGACCGCCTGGTGCGCTTCAACGTGCTCGCCATGTCCGGCCGCGCCGTCGAGGCCGCCGGCGACGTCGACACGCTGCTCCTGGACAAGACCGGCACCATCACGCTCGGCAACCGTCAGGCGACCGAGTTCCGTCCGGTCAAGGGCGTCACCGAACAGGAGCTGGCGGATGCGGCGCAGCTTGCTTCGCTGGCGGATGAGACGCCGGAAGGCCGCTCGATCGTCGTGCTCGCCAAGGAAAAATACGGCATCCGCGCCCGCGACATGGCCACATTGCATGCGACCTTCGTGCCCTTCACCGCGCAGACCCGCATGAGCGGCGTCGACCTCGACGGCTCGTCGGTGCGCAAGGGCGCGGTCGATGCGGTGCTGGCTCATGTCAGCCAGGCGGCGGCCACGTCCCATGGCGCGCGTCCGACAAGCGACACGATCCGCGATCTGCAGGCCATCGCCGACGAGATCGGAAAGGCCGGCGGCACACCGCTTGCGGTCGAACGCGACGGTCGCCTGCTCGGCATCGTCCACCTCAAGGACATCGTCAAGGGCGGCATCCGCGAGCGTTTCGCGGAGCTTCGCAAGATGGGTATCCGCACGGTGATGATCACCGGCGACAATCCGTTGACGGCGGCGGCTATCGCGGCCGAGGCCGGCGTCGACGACTTCCTCGCCCAGGCAACGCCCGAGAACAAGCTGTCGCTGATCCGCGAGGAGCAGGCCAAGGGCAAGCTGGTCGCCATGTGCGGCGACGGCACCAACGATGCGCCGGCGCTCGCTCAGGCCGATGTCGGCGTCGCCATGAACACCGGCACGGTCGCCGCGCGCGAAGCCGGCAACATGGTCGATCTCGACAGCGACCCCACGAAGCTGATCGAGATCGTCGAGATCGGCAAGGCGCTGCTGATGACGCGCGGCTCGCTGACGACGTTCTCGATCGCCAACGACGTGGCCAAGTATTTCGCCATCATCCCGGCGATGTTCGCGGTCTTTTATGTCGCGCCCGGCCAATCCGCCGGCCCGCTGCAGGCGCTCAACGTCATGCATCTGGCGACGCCGCAAAGCGCCATCCTGTCGGCCATCATTTTCAACGCGCTGATCATCATCGCGCTGATCCCGTTGTCGCTGAAGGGCGTGAAATACCGCGCCATCGGCGCCGGCGCGCTGCTCACCCGCAACCTGCTCGTCTACGGCCTCGGCGGCATCGTCGTGCCGTTCGTCGGCATCAAGGCGATCGACATGATCGTCACGGCCCTCGGCCTCGCATAAGGATCACTCCGATGCTCAAGCAACTCAGACCCGCGATCGTCATGATCGTCTTCTTCACGGTTCTCACCGGCCTCATCTACCCGATCGGCATGACCGGTATTGCCCAGGCGCTGTTTCCCAAACAGGCCAATGGCAGCCTCATCGAAAAAGATGGCAAGGTCATTGGCTCCGAATTGATCGGCCAGGCCTTCGCCAGCGATCGTTACTTCCATGGCAGGCCGTCGGCCGCCGGCGACGGCTACAACGCGGCCGCCTCCAGCGGCTCGAATCTCGGGCCGACCAATGCGAAGCTGATCGAGCGCATCAAGGGCGACGCCGAGAAGCTGAAGGCTGAGAACCCGAACGCGCCGGTGCCGATGGACCTCGTCACGACGTCCGGCAGCGGCCTCGATCCTGACATCAGCCCCGAGGCCGCCTATTTCCAGGTTCCGCGGGTTGCCAAGTCGCGCGGCATCGATGAAGCCAAGGTGAAAGCGCTGGTTGACAGCCATGTCGAGGACCGCGAGCTTGGTTTCATGGGTGAGCCGGTGGTCAATGTGCTCGCCCTCAACCTGGCGCTGGACGACCTGAAGTGATCAGCACCGCGTCGGGGATCGACACGACCCCCGGCGCAATTCATGATTGGACCTGATGCCGGACGACAGGACCAACCTCGAGAACAGACCATCCCCCGACGCGCTGCTGGAGCATGCAGAGCGGGAGGGCCGCGGCCGTTTGCGCCTATTCCTCGGCGCGGCGCCAGGTGTCGGCAAGACCTATGAGATGCTGATGGCGGGCCGCGCCCGCCTCGCCGACGGCATCGACGTTGTGGTTGGCGTCGTCGAAACGCACGGCCGCAAGGAAACCCAGGCGCTGCTCGACGGCTACGAGGTGACGCCCCGCCGGCAGGTGGAATACCGGGGGCACACCCTCGACGAGATGGATATCGATGCCATCCTGAAAAGGCGACCGGAACTGGTTCTGGTCGACGAGCTCGCCCACACCAACGCACCCGGCAGCCGCCATCCCAAGCGCTATCTCGATGTGCAGGAAATCCTGGCGCAAGGCATCGACGTCTACACGACGCTCAACATCCAGCATGTCGAAAGCCTGAACGATGTCGTGGCGCAGATCACGCGCGTCCGGGTGCGCGAGACCGTCCCCGATTCCATCATCGACGAGGCCGACGATATCGAGGTCATCGACCTCACCCCCGACGACCTGATCAAGCGACTGCATGAAGGCAAGGTCTATTTCCCCAACACCGCCCAACGTGCGATCGAGAACTATTTTTCGCCGGGCAACCTGACCGCCCTCCGGGAACTGGCGCTGAGGCGCACCGCCCAGCGCGTCGACGAGCAGTTGCTCAATCACATGCAGTCCCATGCCATTCCGGGGCCGTGGGCTGCCGGCGAGCGGGTTCTTGTCTGCGTCGATCAGCGTCCCGGCGGAGCCGCCCGCATCCGTTACGCGCGCCGGCTTGCCGATCGGCTCCGCGCTCCCTGGACGGCGCTTCATGTCGACACGCCTCGCCTGGCCGGCATGTCGGAAGAGGAGAAGGACCGGCTGGCGGCGAACCTGCGACTTGCCGAGCAGCTCGGCGCCGAGGTGAGCACGATTCCGGGCCAGAACATCGCCCAGGACATCGTGCGCCACGCGACGGCAAACAACTTCACCCATATCGTCATCGGCAGGCCGACCCGCTCGCGCTGGCGGGAACTGATCGAGGGCTCGCTGACCTATGATCTGATCCGCAATGCCGGCGACATCAGCGTCCATGTCATTTCGCGGACCGAGCGCGACACCGATGCCGCCTCGACGAGGGTCAAGGCCGCTGCGGAACAGAGACCGTTCCAGGTCTGGCCCTACCTTGTCACCACCGTCTTTGTCACGGGCGCGCTGGCTGCCAGCAGCGTTCTCGACCAGTTCTTCGACGTTCGCAATCTGGCAAGCGTCCTGCTCCTGGCCGTGCTGACATCGGCGGTGACGTTCGGGCTCTGGCCGGCGCTTTACGCCTGTTTTGTGAGTGCCCTTGCTTTCAACTTTTTCTTCCTCGAGCCGCGCTACACGCTGACGATCAGGGACCCGGAGAGCATCGTCGCCTTTGCCGCCTTCCTCGTCGTCGCCGTCATCGCCAGCAATCTGACGGCGCGCGTGCAGCGCCAGGCGGCCGCCGCCCGTTCGCGCGCACGGGCAACCGAGGACATCTATTCCTTCTCGAAGAAGCTCGCCGGCGCCGGCACGCTCGACGACGTGCTGTGGGCCACCGCGTTCCAGATCGCCTCGATGCTGAAAGTGCGCGTGGTGCTGCTGCTGCCGGAAAACGGCACGATCACCGTCAAGGCCGGCTACCCGCCGGACGACACGCTGGCCGAGGCCGACATCGCGGCGGCCCGCTGGGCCTGGGAGCACGACCGCCCGGCCGGCCGCGGCGCCGACACGCTGCCCGGCGCGAAGCGCCTATACCTGCCCTTGCGGACGGGCCGCACGGCTGTCGGTGTCGTCGGGCTCGACAACGACAAGCAAGGCCCGCTGCTCACGCCAGAGCAGCAACGTCTCCTCGACGCGCTTGCCGACCAGGCGGCGGTCGCCATCGAGCGCATCCAGCTCGTCGCCGATGTCGACCGCGCCAAGCTCGCTGCCGAGGCGGACCGGCTGCGCTCGGCGCTGCTCACCTCCATCTCCCATGACCTGAAGACGCCGCTTGCCGCCATCATGGGCGCGGCAGGCACCTTGCGGGAGTTCGCGCCGGCACTGCCGGAGAAGGACCGGGCGGATCTCCTGGCGACGGTGCTGAATGAATCGGAACGGCTGAACCGCTTCATCGCCAACCTGCTCGACATGACCAAGATCGAATCCGGCGCGATGGAGCCGAACTATGCGTTCCACTACGTCGGCGACATTGTCGGATCGGCGCTCAATCGTGCCAGCAAGATCACCGGCGAGCACAGGATCGAGACCGATATTCCACCGGATTTGCCGATGCTGCGGCTCGATCCCGTGCTGTTCGAGCAGGCGCTGTTCAACCTTCTCGACAATGCCGCGAAATATGCGCCGCCTGGCTCGATTATCCGCCTGCAAGGCTGGGTCGACAATGGGTCCGTCATCCTGCAGGTCATGGATGAGGGGCCGGGCATCCCGCCGGGCGACGTCGAACGGATCTTCGATACCTTCTACCGCGTGCGCAAGCGCGACCAGGTCCGTGCCGGAACGGGGCTTGGCCTGTCGATCAGCCGCGGCTTCATCGAGGCCATGGGCGGCACGATTTCGGCGGCGAACCGCACCGACAGGCCGGGCGCGATCTTCATCATCCGCATGCCGGTGCCGGAAGAAATTCCGGACCTGGCCGTCGCCAAAACGGATGACGCTGCATGACCAATCAGAACGTCAGCATCCTGGTCGTCGACGACGAGCCGCCGATCCTCAAGCTGCTTCGCGTCGGCCTTGGCAGCCAGGGCTATTCGGTCTCCGAGGCGCCGAACGCCAGGGCCGCGATCGAGTTCATGCAGATGCAACGGCCCGACCTGATCCTGCTCGACCTCGGCCTGCCCGGCATGACCGGCCTCGAGCTGCTCGGCAAATGGCGCAACGACGGGCTCGACATTCCCGTTGTCATCCTTTCAAGCCGCACCGACGAGGCCGGCATCGTCTCGGCGCTCGAGCTCGGCGCCGACGACTACGTGACGAAACCCTTCGGCATGAACGAGCTGGTCGCCCGCATCCGTGTGGCGCTGCGCCACAAGTTCCAGCAGCAGGGCGAGAAGCCGGTATTCCAGACCGGAGACCTGTCGGTCGACCTGGTGAAGCGCATCGTCAAGGTCGAGGGCAAGGAGGTGAAGCTGTCACCCAAGGAATACGACATCCTGCGCATCCTCGTGCAGTATGCCGGCAAGGTGCTCACCCACCAGTTCCTGATGAAGCAGCTCTGGAACGATTCGACCGACGTGCAATACCTCAGGGTCTACGTCCGCCAGCTGAGGCAGAAGATCGAGAAGACGCCGGACCAGCCGCGCTACATCATCACCGAGACCGGCGTCGGCTATCGTTTGCGCGAGGTCGACTGAACCATGGTACATCCAGACAAGCACCCTATATTACGGCCAGGTTCAGATTTTCATGCGGGAAGGAAGCGATGTCGCATCCTCGCTTTTTGGTGGTCTTGACATCGCTGTCTCTGGCGACCGCCGCCCTTTTGGGCGCAGCTTTAGATGCCTCGGCCCAGGTCGTCATCCCGACGAACCGTAATGGCCTGATCCAGCAGAACGAACTGCAGACGCTCCGCAACCAGTTGCAGCGGCAGCAGTTCCAGCAACAGCAGCAG
Organism: Mesorhizobium sp. M1E.F.Ca.ET.045.02.1.1; assembly: GCF_003952485.1. Taxonomy (NCBI): domain Bacteria; kingdom Pseudomonadati; phylum Pseudomonadota; class Alphaproteobacteria; order Hyphomicrobiales; family Phyllobacteriaceae; genus Mesorhizobium; species Mesorhizobium sp. M1E.F.Ca.ET.045.02.1.1. The sequence goes on along the minus strand of NZ_CP034447.1, from coordinate 2,983,316 downwards.
CTCTATCGCGAGCAGGACCGGCAGATCGTGCCGAAGCCTCGCCCTGAAGTGCCGATCGTCAAGCAGAATTGCCAGTCGCAGGTGATCGGCACCACGATTTCGCGGGTTTGCCGCTGACATTTAGCCTTTTTCGGTTTATTTAGCCGACTTACTTGCTGGCGAGAGCCGGAATTGCAAGGGGACGGTTTTAGAGCAATTCCAGGAAAAGTGTATAACGGTTTTCTGTCCGGAATTGCGTAAAAACAAATAGTTAGTTCAGCGTTTCCGTGAAACGATGAACTGCTCTAGGGTTTGCAGGGGCGGGATTTTGCCGTGTGCGGACAGCGCGCGGCGCGGACGCTGCTCTCATCGGATTTTGGAATGGCAACTGCCAAGAAGAATGCAGTGCGCAAGGCAAAGAAAGGAGAGCGGATCCGTCAGGTGGCGGCCATCCCCTTTCGTTTGAGCGAGGGCGGCAATCTCGAAATATTGTTGGTCACCTCACGCACGACCAGGCGCTTCATCGTACCCAAGGGCTGGCCGATGAAGGGCAAGAGCGGGCGCAAGGCGGCCGCGATCGAGGCCCAGGAGGAGGCAGGCGTGCTCGGCAAGGCGCTGAAGCAGCCCGCCGGCACCTATTCTTATTGGAAACGCATGGCCAGCCGCTTCGTCCGTGTCGACGTGGTCGTCTACCTGCTCGAAGTCGCCGAGGAGATGGCCGACTGGCGGGAGGCCGCGAACCGGCAACGCGCCTGGCTGCCGGTGGCCGACGCGGCCCTGCTCATCGATGAGCCGGAGCTTTCGACTCTTCTGAGGGGTTTGACGGTCCCTGCGGCCGAGCCGGCCTGAGACGGTCTTCTACTCGGAGTCGCCGGGAAAGGGGCGTGCCGGCGTGCCGGTATAGGCCCACAGCCATTCGCGGGGCAGCGGCCCCTTGTTGCGGTCGCTTTCCTGCGACTGCTCCCAGGCATGCGCCAGGATGCCGACCGAGCGCGACAGGACGAACAGGCCGCGCGTCAGCGCCGGCGGAAAGCCAAGCTCGCCATAGATGACGGCGGTGGCGCCGTCGATGTTGAGCGGGATCGTCTTGCCCTTGCGCTTTGCCATTTCCGCCTCGACCGCTTCGGCAATGTCGGCGAAGCGGCCGCTGACGACGCCGCGCACGGCGAAGTCACGCGTCAGTTCGATGAGGCGCGGCGCCCGAGGGTCGACCGGGTGAAAGCGATGGCCGAGACCCGGCACATAGCCTTCTTCCTCGGCAAAGAAGCGGTCGAGCCGCGCCGATACGGCCTCGCCGAGCGTCAGCCCCCGGTCCAGCGCCTCTGCGATATCGCCGTAGAAGGACAGCGCCTGCTCGCCAGCGCCGCCGTGCACGTCGCCAAGCACATTGATGGCCGAGGCCATGGCATTGTTGATGCCGACGCCGCAGGTGGCCGCCATGCGGGCGATCGCGATCGACGGCGCCTGCGGGCCATGGTCGACGGCGGCTCCCAACGCGATGCCGAGCAGCGCCGCCTGCTCCTCGCTCGGCAGTTCGCCGCGCAGCATCAGCCAGATCATCGCCGGAAAGCTGATGCGCCCGATCAGGTCCTGGATCTCATAGCCGCGCAGCCGGATCATGCCGGGCCGCATCTCTATGATGCCGGTCTGCCACCATTGCTCGCCGCGCTCGCGGCCGGTCTTTTTCTCCGCGCTCATGTCCGGGCTCTCATCTTGTCGCGTTCCGGCAACGCCGCGAACACTTCGTCCATATGCTCGCCAAGCCGCGGCGGCGGCCCGGCCGGCGCGGGCGCCGCGCCGTCGACCATGAAGCCGCCGCGCACCACCGTCAGCGGCTTTTCCATGCCAGGCACATGCCGGAAGCGGGTCGCCATGCCACGCTCCGTCACCTGGCGTTCCTCCAGCACTTGCGGGATCGTCAGCACACGTCCCGCCGGCACGCCGGCCCGGTTGAGCTTTTCTTCCCAGCCCGCGGCCGGGGCGCCGGCAAGCGCTTCCTCGATCAGCGTCTTCAACGCGGCCCGGTTCTCCTTGCGCGTCTCGCGTTCCGCGAAGCGCGGATCCGACGCCAGTTCAGGGCGTCCAATCAGCCCGCAAAGGGTGACGAACTGCTCCTGCTTGTTGGCGGCGATGTTGAGCAGCCCTTCGCCGGTGCGGAACGTACCGGACGGGGCCGCCGTCATGTTCTCATTGCCCATGGGCTGGGGCTCGACGCCCGCCGTCAGATAATTCGACACCGGCCAGCCCAGCGCCGACAGCGTGCATTCGAGCATCGAGACGTCGAGGAAAGCCCCCTCGCCGCTCGTCTTCTGCCTGACAAGCGCCGCGGCGATCGCGAAGGCCCCGACCAATCCGCCCAGCGTATCAGCGACGGGATAGCCGACGCGCAGCGGCGCGGTCTCCGGCGTGCCGGTTATGCTCATGATCCCCGAAAGCCCCTGGATGATCTGGTCGTAGGCTGGGTTGCCGCGCATCGGTCCGGTCTGGCCGAAACCGGATATCGCGCAATAGACGAGGCTCGGCCGGACTTCCTTCAGCCTCTCATGCCCGAGGCCAAGCCGATCCATCACGCCCGGCCGGAAATTCTCGACCAGCGCGTCCGACGTGGCGACCAGATCGAGGAAACGCTCGCGGTCGGCCTCCTTCTTCAGGTCGAGCACGACAGATCGTTTGCCGGCGTTCTGCGCCAGGAAGGACGCGCCCATCCCGGCTCTGTTGAGTTCCGGCGAGGCGCCGAGCTGGCGCGCGAGATCGCCGCCCGGCGGCGCCTCGACCTTGATGACGTCGGCGCCGAGCAGCGCAAGCTGGTAGGCGCAGTACGGGCCTGCCAGCACGTTGGTGAGATCGAGAACGCGGACACCGGAAAGCAGGTCTGTCATGATGCTCCAAATCGATCAGGCATCGCCCGGCACATGTTCCGGCCCGCGTGTCCGCCGATGTTCGATCCAGGCCCAGATATGCGGGCCGACAAGGCCGATGAAGGCCAGCGTGAGAAGCGTCAGCGACAGCGGATGCCTGTAGAACACCGTCCAGTCGCCATTGGCGATCGTCATCGCCCGGCGGAACTGCGTCTCGGCGAGCGGTCCGAGGATCATACCGATGATGACGGGCGCCGTCGGGAAGTCGAAGCGGCGCATCAGGAAGCCGGCGGCCCCCAGCAGATAGAGGATGACGAGGTCGGTCGGCGACTGCGAGATGCCGTAGGTGCCGACGGTGGCGAACACCAGGATGCCGGCATAGAGCTGCGGCGCCGGGATCTTCAGCAACCGCACCCAGAGGCCGATCAGCGGCAGGTTGAGGATGACCAGGATGACGTTGGCGATGAACAGGCTGGCGATCAGGCCCCAGACGAGGTTGGCCTGCGTCGTCAACAGCAGCGGACCGGGATTGATGCCGTAACTCTGGAAGGCCGACAGCATGATCGCGGCGGTCGCCGAGGTCGGCAGACCGAGCGTCAGCATCGGCACCAGCACGCCGGCCGCGGACGCATTGTTGGCGGCCTCCGGCCCGGCGACGCCCTCGATGGCGCCGACGGTGCCGAACTCCTCCCTGTGCTTGGAGAGCTTCTTCTCGATGGCATAGGACAGGAAGGTCGGGATTTCGGCGCCGCCGGCGGGCATGGCGCCGATCGGAAAGCCGATCGCGGCGCCGCGCAGCCATGGCTTCCACGAGCGCGCCCATTCGGCGGCCGTCATGTAGAGCGAGCCCTTCAGCGGCACGATCTCATCCTTGCCGGCATAGCGGCGCGAGGCCATGTAGAGTGTCTCGCCGACCGCGAAGAGGCCGACCGCGACGACGATGACGTCGACGCCGTCGAGCAGTTCGCCCATGCCGAAGGTAAAGCGCGGTTGCCCGGTCTGCAGGTCGACGCCGATCATGCCGATGACGAAGCCGACGAACAGGCTGGTCAGCCCGCGCACCGAGGATGAGCCGAGCACCGCCGAAACGGTGATGAAGGCGAGCACCATCAGCGAAAAATACTCGGCCGGCCCGAAGGCCAGCGCGAACTTGACCACGATCGGCGCCAGGAAGGCGACGCCCAGCGTGCCGAGCGTGCCGGCGACGAAAGAGCCGATCGCCGAGGTCGCGAGTGCAGCGCCGCCACGCCCCGAGCGCGCCATCCGGTTGCCTTCCAGCGCGGTGACGATGGTGGCGCTTTCGCCTGGCGTGTTGAGCAGGATCGACGTCGTCGAGCCGCCATACATGGCGCCGTAGTAGATGCCGGCGAACAGGATGAAGGAGGCTTCCGGCGCCACCTGGTAGGTGATCGGCAAAAGCAGCGCGATGGTCAGCGCCGGCCCGAGGCCTGGCAGCACGCCGATCGCTGTTCCGAGCGTCGTGCCGACCAGGCACCACAACAGATTGGTCGGCGTGAAGGCGACTGCAAATCCGTGCGCGAGATAACCGAGCGTGTCCATCGTCTCAGCCTTTCCCGATGCCGAAGACGGCATTGATCAGCACATTGAGCTGGTCCTCGATCAGCCCGGCGCCGATGTTGACGCCGAGCGCCCTGGCAAAGCCGAAATAGGCCGCCAGCGCCAGCACCAGGCCAAGCAGCGCGTCGCGCAGCGGGTGCCGGCTGCCGAAGCCGAAGCAGACCAGCACGAACATGATCACCGAGGCGGCGGTGAACCCGAGCGGCTGGATCAGAAGCAGATTGGCGACCAGGCCCGCGACCACGAAACCCATCGACGTCCAGTCGGTCGGCGTCTCCTTCTCCTCCTCCGGCTGCCAGCCGCCCCGCAGGGCGGCTAGGATGAGCAGCAGGGAAAGCAGGATCATCCCGGCCATGGTGATATAGGGAAAGACGGTCGGGCCGACCTTGGAATAGAGCGGAGACACCGGGATCGCCAGGGTCTGCCAGGCAACGGCGCCGGCGCAGGCCAGAAGCCCGATGCCGATCAGCAATTCGGGTACGGCAAGGCGCGGCGGTGACGCCTGCTGGTCGCTGGTGCTCATGAACTCCTCCCCGGATGGCCGGCATTCAACCGCCGGTATCGCCGCAATTTCAATGCTGCTCGATCACCTGTCCATGCTGCTCCGAAGGGGAGCCAGGCCCCTTCGGAACACTGGGCGGTCCGGAGCTCAGGCGAGGCCGAGATCCTTGAGGATCGCGCCGATGCGGGCGGTGTCGTCGGCGACGAACTTGGCGTAGTCGTCGCCGGTCAGCAGGATCGACGTCCAGTTGCGGTTCTTGCACTCGGTTGCCCAGGCATCGCTCTTGGCCATGGTCTCGACCAGCTTGATCATCGCCGCCTTGTCCTCATCGGAAACGCCGGGCGGGGCGAAGACGCCACGCCAGTTGAACAATTCGACGTCGATGCCGGCCTCCTTGAGCGTCGGCGCGTCGATGCCTTCCTGGCGTTTGTCGGCCGAGATCGCCAGCAGCCTGAGCGCCCCCGCCTTGATCTGCTCGGAGAACTCGCCATAGCCGGAAATGCCGGCCGCGACCTGGTTGCCGAGCAGCGCCGACAGCGCCTCGCCGCCGCCGGCGAACGGCACGTAGGACAGGTTGGCGGCAGGCACGCCGGCCGTCTTGGCGATCAGGCCGAACAGGATGTGGTCGGAACCGCCGGCCGAACCGCCGGCCACCGGAACCTTCGTGGGATCCTCCTTCAGCGCCGCGACGAAATCGGCGGCCGTCTTGAACGGCGAGGCAGCCGGCACCACCAGCGCCTCGAACTCGCCGGTGAGGCGCGCGATCGGCGTCACTTCGGTCAGGTTATTGGCCGACTTGTTGGCGATAATGGCGCCGACCATGACCATGCCGGCGACCATCAGCGAATTGCCCTTGCCCTTCCACTGGTTGACGAATTGCGGCAGGCCGACCGTGCCGCCGGCGCCGCCGACATTGGTGATCTGCGAACCCGAGATCAATTTCTCGGAGCGCAGCACCTGGTCGATCGTGCGCGCGGTCTGGTCCCAGCCGCCGCCGGGTGCCGCCGGCACGAAAATCTGGATCTGCGGGGTGTCCTGCGCAAAGGCGGGTACGAAATGCAAAGCCGCGAAGCCGGCGGCGGTGCTCGTCAAGAATCTGCGTCTGTTCAGCATGGGATTCCTCCAAATCACGACACCTCCTCCGGTGCCTGCCAAGACGTGGCCTGAATTAAGACCCGCATTCGAGTTCAAGCATTTGTGACAGCGTTCTGTCAACGGGAATGCCATTCTGCTGGACAGAACGCATCGGACCGGACTAAATCCGCATGTCCGGGACCATTCCCGGATGGGCGACCACGATGAAATCGTCACCGGAATGACAGACATACCTCCCAGCCCAGCCCAGGCCGACGGCGTTGCCGCGCTCGATCGCGCAATCGCCATCCTGGACGCATTCACCATTGCCGACCGGTCGCTCGGGCTCGCCGAGATCGCTGCCCGCACCGGCCTCTACAAGAGCACCATTCTGAGGCTGGCCAATTCGCTGATGCGCGGACAATTGCTGGAGCGCCTGGAAGACGGGCGCTACCGCATCGGACCGGCCACCTTCAGGCTTGGCGCGCTCTACCAGCGCTCGGTCGTGGCGATGGATATCCTGTTGCCGATCATGCGCGACCTCTCCGAGCGGAGCTGGGAGAGCGTTGCCTTCTACGTCCGCTCGGGCGACGTGCGCACCTGTCTCTACCGGGTCGAGTCCAAGCACCCGATCCGCTACACGATCCGGGAAGGCGACGTCCTGCCTTTGCTGGTGGGCTCCGGCGGCCGCGTGCTCGCCGCCTTTTCCGGCCAGCAGGGCGAGCCCTACGAGACGATCCGCAGAACCTATAGCTGCATTTCGATCGGCGATTGCGACCCGCAGACCGCAGGCATATCCGCGCCCGTGTTCGGGCCGGGGCGGACATTGGTCGGCGCGCTGACGCTGGCCGGCCCAGGCACCCGCGTCGACGCCGCCTTCCTCAAGCGCATGAAGCGCCCGCTGCTCGAGGCCGCCGCCCGCGCCACGCGCGCCTTCGGCGAGGACGCATCCATGCTGGATGAGGCAAGCCTCGACGTGGACGCTGCAGTCTGAGCATTCCCCCAGATCCCCTGCTTGACTCACATATAGCTCAATGGTTATAGGTCAATCAATAGCCATTGGGTTATTGATCCAGATGTCGACCGCGCACGATGTGCTCTTCCGGACGCTTGCCGATCCGACAAGACGCGCCATTTTTGAACGTCTGTGCCATCAAGGCGAGCAGACGGTTGGAGCATTGACAGCGCAGGCCGGCGTCTCGCAGCCGGCGGTGTCGAAGCATCTTGGCGTGCTCAAGGAAGCCGGGCTGGTGCGCGACCGACACGAGGGCCGGCAGACTCACTATAGCGCGCAGGTCGGCGCGCTGGCGCCGCTGATGGACTGGACAAGGCAAATGGCCGGGTTCTGGGAGAGCCGGTTCGACGATCTCGAGGATCTGCTGAAGAGGATGGATCAATGAACGATATGCCGGCCGGAACGCGCTCCGTCGTTGTCGAGCGCGAGATTCCCTATCCGCCGGAAAAGATCTGGCGCGCGCTGACCGTACCGCATCTTATCGAGGAGTGGCTGATGAAGAACGACTTCAAGCCGGTCGTGGACCATCGTTTCGAACTCAGCGCGGACTGGGGAGGCGTCGAGTGTCAGGTCCAGACCGTCGAGCCCAACAAGACGCTGTCCTACACCTGGGACACCAAGGACCTGGAAAGCGTCGTCACCTGGACGCTCACCCCGACGGGCTCAGGCACTCGTCTGCGCATGGAGCAGACGGGCTTCCGGCTGGATCAGGAGCCGTATTTCCGGGGTGCCACTGTCGGCTGGCCGAGATTCCTCACAGCCCTGGAAGAGGTTCTGGCGCGGATCGAAGACTGAAGTCCCGCCGAAGCGCTCAAAAAAGCAGGCATCGTTTGGCGGGTGGCAAACCGCGAGCGAAAGCAATGGAGAAACGCAATGAAGATCAAGCTGACCAGCGTCTATGTCGACGACCAGGAGAAGGCTCTCGGCTTCTATACCGACGTGCTGGGCTTCAACAAGAAAGCCGATTTCACCAATGGACCGTTTCGCTGGCTGACCGTCGCCTCGCCTGACGACCCGGACGGCACCGAACTACAGCTCGCGTTGAATGACAATCCGGCGGCCAGGACCTATCAGCAGGCTATCTTCAAGCAGGGCCAGCCGGCGCTCATGCTGTTCACCGACGACATCAAGGGCGACCACGAGCGCATCACGGCAAATGGCGGCAGCTTCGCCATGGCGCCGACCGAGGTGACCGGTTCGACCATCGCGCAGATCGACGACACCTGCGGGAATCTCATCCAGATCACGCAGCTGGCGCGCTGGTAAGTCCGCCGTTTCATTGGTTTTTTCAGAGGAGGCAGCATTGGAATGGAGCAAGTGGATCAGGCAGTTGCATCGCTGGCTGTCGATCATTTTTACCGTGACCGTCATCGCCAACTTCGTCGCCATGGCATTGGGCGAGCCCCCCGCCTGGGTGGTCTATTCGCCGCTCCTGCCGCTTTTCCTGCTGCTGTTCAGCGGCCTCTATATGTTCGTGCTGCCCTATGCCGTCAGATGGCGCGGTGAGCAAGCAAGCGAGCGCATAGGACCGGCCTGATGGCGAAGGCGAAATCGCCGAAGCCTGCCGCCAAGCCCCCGGGCGCGAAGTCCGTCCTGCTTTCAGGCGGCAATCCGCAGATCGCCAAGGGCTACGGCGACGCTCCCGTGCAGGCCTATATCGCGGCGATGCCGGGTTGGAAGAGCGAGGTCGGCCGCCGGCTCGACCAGCTCATCATGCAGGCCGTCCCCCACGTGCAGAAGGCCGTGAAATGGAACTCGCCGTTTTACGGGATGGAAGGTGAAGGCTGGTTTCTCGGCATCCATTGTTTCACCAGGTACATCAAGGTGGCCTTCTTTCGCGGCATGTCGCTCGAGCCCGTGCCGCCCGGCGAATCCAAGAGCAAGGACACGCGCTATTTCCACATCCACGAGGCCGACCAGCTCGATGAAGCGCAATTCGTCTCCTGGGTGAAACAGGCAAGCCGATTGCCTGGTGAACGAATGTAGGCGCACTATTGATCAAGCGCGGCCCTCCCGGGAGCGTACCGTGGCGATCCACTATCCAGCATTGAAGGAGAACAGACATGGAGAAAAGCGGATCGCCGGGAAGCAAATCTCCGTCCGAGCTGATCGATGGACGTATCGAGGAATTGGGCGACTGGCGGGGTGAGATGCTTGGCCGCCTCCGTGCCCTGATCAAGGAGGCCGATCCAGACGTCACCGAGGAATGGAAGTGGCGCGGGGTGCCGGTTTGGGAGGACGCCGGAATGATCTGCACCGGCGAGACCTACAAGGCTGTCGTCAAGCTGACCTTCGCCAAGGGCGCGGCGCTGCCCGATCCCGCAGGCCTCTTCAACTCCAGCCTCGAGGGCAACACAAGGCGCGCCATCGATTTTCGCGAGGGCGAGGAGATCGACGGGGAAGCGCTCAAGGCTCTGGTTCGTGCTGCAGCGGCGCTGAACAAGTTCAAAGCCAAACGCTGATCGGCGGAGCCTGCTGGGCGCGCCATTCACCTTTATTCAGGCGAGCGGGACTCGGAGGGCTATACTAGGCTGGAAATATCCACAGGACGCGGCGCAAGCCGCGGACTGTTTTGTCGAAGACTTTCGAAAACAAATACTGCGCGAATTTATCGGCTGTTAAGCCAGACACGCTATCTGGATTGTCGTCGCCGATTGCCGGCAGACATGAGGGGAACAACATCGTCTCAACCGACGGATGAACCGGTCGGACAGACGTCGACGGGGTCAAGGCAGGCTCCATGGGAATGCGATGAAGCTCTCATCGACGGATGCCAGCCCGCGCCTCATCGGGCTGGTCTGGCCTTTCATTGCGGTCGTCCTGATCCAGGCACTGGTGGCCAGCCTCAGCCTCTACACGCTGTCGGCCGTTCGCGCCTATGTCGGCGGCGAAAGCCAGTGGTCGAAAGGGCAGAAGCAGGCCATCTACTTCCTCAGCCTCTATGCCGATACCGGCAGGCCGGAATATTTCAGCGAATACCGCCAGGCCATTGCCGTGCCGCTCGCCGATCGCTCGGCCAGGCTAGCGCTCGAACAGGCTGAGCCTGATACCGATGCCGCGCGACAGGGTTTCCTCAGCGGCAACAACCATGCCGACGACATTGCCGGCCTGATCTGGCTGTTCCAGAATTTCCGCCGCGTGAGCTACCTCGACACCGCCATCCGTCACTGGACGGAAGCCGACGAGATGATCCTCGCCATCGAGAGGCTCGGCGACGACATGCACAGAAGGCTCGAACAGGGGTCCGCGTCGCAGGCTGAGATCAGCGCCTGGAAAGCCGATATCCATCAGCTCGACCACCGCATCGGACCACTGTCCAAGGCCTTCTCCGACAGCCTCGGCGAGGGCTCGCGCTTCATCAAGATGGCGCTCACGGCCGCCAACCTCGTCACCGCGGCGCTGCTTATCTTGCTGGCGGTGTGGCGCACACGAAAGCTGATGGCTCAGCGGCAGGCCTTCCGAAGCGCCTTGAATGCCGAGCGCGAACGCGCGCAGATCACGCTGGCCTCGATCGGCCAAGCCGTCGTCAGCACCGATGCGGTTGGGCGGCTCGACTACATGAATGCCGTCGCCGAACGCTTGCTCGCCAGCCCCCTTGGCGCCGCGAGGGGCAAGCCTGTGGCCTCGCTGTTCCGGCTGATCGACAAGGATAGCGGTGTCGAGGAAACCGACCTGATCCCGCGCTTGCTGGCCGGCGAGCCCCGCCGCTCCAACGTGCGGCCACAGCTCCTGGAGCGCCCCGACCGCTCCGTCGTGCCGGTCGCGCTCAACGGCGCGCCGCTCAGCGTCTCCGGCAAGATCGTCGGCGCCGTTCTTGCTCTGCACGACATGACCCGCGAGCAGGACTTCATCGAGCGCCTGTCGTGGCAGGCATCGCACGATGCGCTCACCGGTCTCGTCAACCGCCGAGACTTCGAGAGCCGGCTGGCAGGCGCGATTTCTCAGCCGCCGGAAAAGCCGCGCGTGCATGCGCTGATGTATCTCGACCTCGACCAGTTCAAGCTGGTCAACGACACTTGCGGCCATGCGGCGGGCGACCAGCTTCTGCGCCAGATCTCGGTGTTGCTGCTCAACGAATTGCCCACCGGCGACATCCTGGCCAGGCTGGGCGGCGACGAGTTCGGCGTGCTGCTGTTCGATTGCGACACCGGCTCCGCCATCGCCACGGCGGAGCGGCTGCGCGCCACCGTCCAGGATCTGCATTTTTCCTGGGAAGGCAGGCCCTTCAACATCAGCGTCAGCATCGGCATGGTCGAGATTGCCGATTGCGGGATGTCGCTGGAGGAGGTGCTGCGCGCCGCCGATGTCGCCTGCTACATGGCGAAGGAAAAGGGACGCAACCGCATTCAGCTCCACAGCGACAGCGATACGGCGCTGCGCGAACGTTTCGGCGAGATGGCCTGGGTCCAGCGCCTGCATGCCGCGCTCGACGAGAACCGCTTCAGGCTGCATGCGCAGGAGATCTCGCCGCTCAATGAGAATGTCGCCGAGGCCGGCGCGCATATCGAGATCCTGCTCAGGCTGACCGACGAGGACGGCAACTTCGTCACGCCGCAAAGCTTCATCCCGGCGGCCGAGCGCTACGGACTTATGCCGGCGATCGACCGCTGGGTGGTTCGCAACACTTTCCAAATTCTCGCGGCCAGGCTTGCCGATCCGCGCGCCACGCCGATATCCACCTGCGCGATCAATCTTTCCGGCGCCAGCTTCGGCGACGAGACTTTCCTCGGCTTCATGCGCGAGCAATTCGCGGCCCATGGCATTGCGCCCCAGACGATCTGCCTGGAGATCACCGAGACAAGCGCCATTGCCAACCTGACGGAAGCCATGCGCTTCATCGCCGACCTGCGCGGCCTGGGCTGCCGCTTCGCGCTCGACGATTTCGGCTCCGGCATGTCGTCTTTCGCCTATCTGAAGCACCTGCCGGTCGACTACCTCAAGATCGACGGCAGCTTCGTCAAGGACATGCTGGACGACCGCATCGACCGCGCCATGGTCGAGATGATCCATCACATCGGCAAGGTGACGGGAAAACGCACCATCGCCGAATTCGTCGAGAGCGACGGCATCATCGAGGCCTTGCGCAAGATCGGCGTCGACCACGCGCAGGGCTATGCCATCGCCAGACCGCAGCCATTCGACGCGACGACGGTTTTCCGCGGCGGCCGGATCGACCGGGGTGCGACCGTCGATGCCTGGGAGGGTTTGGCGCAGACGTTACGCCGCAAGGCCGGCTGACGCGGTTCCGCGATCCCCATTGCAGCTACCACCTGCACCTAAGCTGTCGCCCCTCCAGCCCGCCGCTCCAGCAGGATCGTCGGCTTGTCGTGATAGGTGGTGCGCAGGATTTCGCGATAGCCGTTCCTTTCAGCCACTTTAAGCGAGGCACCATTTTCAGGATCGATGATGCAGACGGTCCTTGCCCGCCCGAACACCGCGTCGCCCCAGGCGACGATGCGCCCGACGACCTCGCTCGCAAGTCCCTGGCCATGCGCCACCGAAGCCAGCGCCCAGCCGGCTTCCGGCACGCCTTCGATCGACGGCTCGATCTCGCGCTTGAGATCATGGAACCCTGCCTCGCCGATGAAGCGGCCCGTCGCCTTGTCCTCGATCGCCCAGAAACCATAGCCAAGCAGCGACCAGAGCCCGGCATGACGCAGGAAGCGCAACCAGCTTTCCTCGCGGGTGCGCGGCTTGCCGCCGATGAAACGGGTGACCCCGGGGTCAGCCCACATGGCGACATAGGTCTCGAAATCGTCGAGCCTGTGCGGCCGCAGCACGGTCCGCGCCGTCTCCAGGATCGGCACACCGGCTTCCTTTGCAATGCTCATGGCATTCACCTCTGTTGAAGCGGCAGCGCTTAGCAAACCATCGCGTTCGAACAAGGGCCAGGATGACCGGAGCCATCTTCCAGAGGCAAGCAGGGTGACAGGCAGGCAAAACTGGACGGCCGGATTCAGCCGCGCCAGACCATGTTCATATAGACACCACCGAGCGCCAGTTCGTCGAGCATCTGGTCGAGCCGCTTCTGCCTCGTTTCCGGGCGTTTGGCGCGGGCGATCCAGCCGAGATAGTCGTTCCGCTGATAGTCCGGCCGCGCGTCATAGGCGGCCGTCAGTCCCCGCTCCGCAAGTACGGCTCGAACGTCTTCGGGCATCGGATTGAGGGCACGCTTCAGTCGGCTCATGGTTCCAAGCAATAGACTGTCGGCTGGTGGCGTCAACGACGCTTATGGTTAGCTTGCACATATGGGATTTGCCTCGCGATGCTACTCTGCAACCATTGAAAACTGATTCAACATTCGCGCTCTTCGATCGAGGAAGAACCATGGACACCACCGACCTTCTGCTGGCCATCCTCCATCACCTTCTGGTTTTCTCGTTGGCCGGCATCATCGGCGCCGAGGTCGTGCTGGTGCGCGGCGATTTGCCGGCGGCGACGCTCAAGCGCCTTGTCGGCATCGACCGCCACTACGGCATCATCGCCGCGCTGATCGTCATCGTCGGCGTCTGTCGGGTGTTCTTCGGGCTGAAGGGCTGGGAATTCTATGTCTACAACTGGGTGTTCTGGGCGAAGATGGCGGCCTTCATCATCGTCGGCCTGCTGTCGGTCATCCCGACCATGCGCTTCATCTCCTGGAACAGGCAGGCGGGCGGCGATCCATCCTTCTTGGTGCCGGCGGCCGAACTTGCCTCTGTGAAGAATTACGTCCGCGCCGAGGGCTTCATCTTCCTGCTCATCCCCGTCTTTGCCGCGGCGATGGCGCGCGGCTACGGCTACTAAACCTCCGCGGGAAAAGCCTCCTTCAACGGCGCGATCGGCACCAGCGGCGCCGGCACGTCGGTGGTCTTCTCCTTGGATTTGCAGATGTCGGCGATCACGCAGGCCGGGCAGTCGGGCTTGCGCGCCTTGCAGACATAGCGGCCGTGCAGGATCAGCCAATGATGGGCATGGCGCATATATTCGGCCGGGATGACCTTCAAGAGTTCCTGCTCGACCTGTTCCGGCGTCTTGCCGGGCGCCAGGCCGATCCGGTTGCCGATGCGGAAGATGTGCGTGTCGACCGCCATCGTATGCTGGCCGAAGGCGACATTGAGCACGACATTGGCGGTCTTGCGCCCGACGCCGGGCAGTTTGACCAGTTCGTCGCGGTCCTGCGGCACCTTGCCGGCATAGTCGTCGATCAGCGCCTTCGAAAGCGCGATCACGTTCTTGGCCTTGTTGCGCCAGAGCCCGATGGTGCGGATATAGTCGCCGATCTTGGCCTCGCCGAGCGCCAGCATCTTTTGCGGCGTGTCGGCTGCCGAAAACAGCGGCTTCGTCGCCTTGTTGACGCCGGCGTCGGTCGCCTGCGCCGACAGCACCACCGCGATCAGCAGCGTGAAGGCGTTGATATAGTCGAGCTCGCCTTTCGGCTCCGGCCGTTGCACACAAAAGCGCCGGAAGATCTCATGCACCTCGGCGGGCGTGTAGAGCGGGCGCGGTCCGCCCTTTCGGTACGGCGCCTTTGCTTTCGCGCCACCGCCTGGGGCGGAGGCTGATGGCTTTTTGACGGGTAAGGAATTTTTGGACTTGGGAGGCGCCATTCCCTTCCTATAATATTACCTCATGAGCGACACAAACGCCTCGTTCGAAGCCGATGAGCCATTCTTCCAGGCCCTGCTGACGCCGCATCGTTCCCTCGGCCGCACCGGCTTTCTGATATTGATGGGCGCGCTGCTGTTCGGCTGGGCGGTTACCGGCGCGATCTTCCTGGCGCATGGCGCATGGCCGGTTTTCGGCTTCTTCGGGCTCGACGTGATCGCCGTCTACATCGCCTTCCGCGTCAACTATCGTGCCGCGCGCGCCCGTGAGGAAATCTCGGTCTCGCGCACCAGCCTCGATATCCGCAAGACGGCGCCGTCGGGCCGCTTCGAGGACCATCGCTTCAACCCGTTCTGGGCGCGGTTTTCGATCGCCCGCCATGCCGAGATCGGCATCACCAACATGGCAGTGGAGGCGCAAGGCAGGAGTGTTTCGATCGGCGGCTTCCTCAACCCGGATGACCGCGAAAGTTTTGCGACGGCCTTTTCGCGCGCGCTGGCGACCGCCAAGGCGCGCTGAGTTCGAACCCTTCAAAACCGATATCGCAACAGCCTGCCGATGTTGCGCAGGGCGGGAACGTATTTCCAAAGGCGAACGAACAGTCTCGCTCGCCAGCCCATGCGAACCGCGTGTTCCGCCTTGTAGGCCGGGATCTCCTCGACGAACCGCAGCTTCGGGACGGCTCGCTCCAGCTCGTGAGGGTCCTCGATAGCCCAGTGGACCTCGGCGCCCGTCGCCTTGATGGCTGGATTGAGGCGCATCAGCTTCAGGCCGAAACGGTTGTAGGCATCGAACACGAGTTCGCCGCCGGCAAGATGCCAGACAAGCCGCGCAAACAGGCGCTGCCCCTCGTCGGGGGCAAGATAGGGGGTCAACCCTTCCGCCACCACGATCGCGAGGCGGTTGCGGGGCACATCGACCAGCCAATCCGGTTCGGTCACCGACGAGGCGACCAGGTGGCAATTCTCACGAGACGGATAGAGCTTGCGCCTGAGCGCGACGACCTCCGGATAATCGACGTCGAACCAGTCCACGTCTTGCGGCGGGTCGACGCGAAAAAAGCGCGTATCGAGCCCGCATCCCAGATGCAGTACGATGGCGTTGGGATTTCTGGCGAGAAAGTCCTGGACGCCGACGTCCAGTGTCTTGGCCCTGATGGCAAAGCCGATGCCGAGATTGTCGTCGACCTTGAGCCTGGAAAAATCATAATCGATCTTGCGTACCGCCTCGTCGGCGAAGCGATCCTTGAGCAGCGAATGCGGCAGACGGCTCTCCATCGCCTTGCCGTAGAGCGTCATCAGCAAGGTTTCCCTGGCCCCGCTCAGATTTACCTTTTCGCCGGTCACGATCGTCCTCCCTCGAAGCCGACTCTATCTGGGTATGGGCGGCGGGAAGGCAAGTTTCGGGTGGTGGCAAAGCGTGGGAAGAACGATATTCGCGGTCAAGGAGATATTGCCATGGGAGATATTGCCATGAACGCTCAGATGACCATGAATGCCCGGATGAAACCGTCAGCGATCCTTCAGAACGACATCACCCCTGAGGGCAGCGACTACGAGGTCGTGCGCCGCGCCATCGAGAAGATCAGCCTCGACTACCGCGACCAGCCCTCGCTGGAGGTTCTGGCAGAAGCGGTCGGCGAAACGCCGACGGGCTTGCAGAAACTGTTCACGCGTTGGGCGGGTCTGTCGCCCAAGGCCTTCCTGCAGGCAGTGACGCTCGATCATGCGCGTAGGCTGCTCGATTCGGGCATGCCGCTGCTGGAGACCTCGTTCGAGCTCGGCATGTCGGGTCCAGGCCGGCTGCACGACCTCTTCGTCACCCACGAGGCGATGTCGCCCGGCGACTACAAGACCCGCGGCGCCGGCCTCACCATCCGCTACGGCTACCACATCTCGCCCTTCGGCATTGCGCTCATCATGGTCACCGACCGCGGTCTGGCCGGCCTCGCCTTCTGCGATGCCGGCGGCGAGCGGGCCGCCTTCGCCGACATGTCCGGCCGCTGGCCGAACGCGACTTACGTCGAGGACATGTCGGCCACCCAGCCCTACGCCGCGCGCGTCTTCGATCCGACGAACTGGCGCGCCGACCAGCCGCTCCGCGTGGTGATGATCGGCACCGATTTCCAGCTCCGCGTCTGGGAGGCGCTGCTGCGCATCCCGATGGGCAAGGCCTGCACCTATTCCTCGATCGCGGCCAGCATCGGCGCGCCGAGCGCAAGCCGGGCTGTCGGTGCGGCGGTCGGCGCCAACCCGATGTCCTTCGTGGTTCCTTGCCACCGGGCGCTGGGCAAGTCCGGCGCTCTCACCGGCTACCACTGGGGCCTGACGCGCAAGCGCGCCATCCTCGGCTGGGAAGCGGGCCAGGTGGCGTCCTGAAATCTCGATTTTTCCGCACGCTGTTGCGAAAAACCGTGGATTAAAATATAAGTAAGTATAATTGAACAAATTAAACCGATTGTCTGCGCAATACAACCGGCAGCAACCTCTGGTTTTGCCGGTTGTATTGTAAGTTGCTTGGCGATGTTGCTTAACTTAACCCTAAATTAACCACGATAAAGAGATGATGCCTCTACATTGAGCCGACCATTCGGCTTGAAAGAGGTGTCTCGATGAAATTCCTTCGCGCCGCGGCCGCAGGCTTGCTGGCTGCTTGTGCCGGCCAGCCAGCATCGGCCGCCACCGGAAATGTGCTGTTCAACGGCACCATCACCGCCACCTGCACGATCACGATCAACTCCAACGGCACAATGACCGTCAGCAGCGATCTTCAGTCGCTGAGCTCCCACAATGCCGGCGGTTCGGCCGGCAGCGCCCAGGTCGACACCACGGGCGGCGTCACGCTCAGCGTCGACCCGGTCACGTCCACCACCGTGCCGGCTAGCGACGTTACCGCTACCACCTGGACTCCGACCTTCGCCACCACCGGCGCGCAGACGATTTCGGAAACGGGCACCGCGACCGCGCTGACGGCGCCCGGCACGTCGACGGTTGCCGTCAACCTTGCCGGCACCAAGAGCGGCTCGAACCGCTTCTCCGCCGGCAACTACCAGGCAACCGTTACACTGCGCTGCGAATAGCCCTCTCGCGAAAGGAGCGGCCTTTGAGAACGATTGGAATACTGGCGGCACTGGCCGCCGTGCTGTCCCCCATTGCGGCGACGAGCCAGTCGATGACACCGATGCGGGGCGAGGTGAGATCCTTCACGGATGCCTTCGCGGTGCGCGTCTTCCCCGGCAATCCGTACGACCAGCGCATTCGCGTCGAGGTCCATGTCTATGACCAGGATTTCCAGCCGGTCGATGCCAAGGTCACGCCCAGCGCCTTCCTTCTGGCGGGCCAGGCGTCGCGTCCGGTTCTGGTGGTCGTGCCCTTCGACGGCGCGACCGAGCGTAAAGTGCGTATCTGTACCGAGAGTATCCCCTTTCCAAGCGAGCAGACGCAGATAAGGGCGCAGATATGCGGAAAGTTCTTCGGACATCGCAGGTCCTGACCCTCTCCCTGCTGCCCGCCTTGGCGGTCGTGAGCGAGGGGTTTGCCGAGGATATCCTGAACCTGAACCAGAACCAGACGGGTTTCACCTTGCCAGGTGTCAGCCTGCCCCAGGGCCAGGACGAGGTCCATGCCAGCGACGGCACGACCTGCCGCTCAGCCGTTTCCGGCAGCGGCGCCTATCTGGACCTCGGCGTCATCCGAGGCAACAACAACAGCCAGTCGAACAGCGACGTCGCCACATACGGCCGTGTGGTGATCCCGATCGGCCGCACGCCGAAGCGCGTCGATTGCAGCCGCCTTTACGAGCTCGAGGTCGAGCGCCTGCAGCTTGAATTGAAGCTTCTCAAGATGGGCGTAGGCGCCGACGGCCAGACGGGGAGCGTGGCTGCTCCCGCTCCCGCGACCGCCTCCGCTGCCGCATCGACTGGGTGGGCCAATGAAGGCTGGAGTATCAGAGGCACAAACGGCAATGAGAAGAAAAAGCGGAAGAAATAGCCGCGCGCTTCTTGCGATGGCGGTACTTGCCTGCTTCGGGCCACCGGCTCAGGCGGCGATCATCGGCACCTGCACGATCGTGATCGGCGTCTCGGGAACGATGAAATCGAACCCCTCCATCAACATCTTCGGTTCCAAGCAGGCGGGCGGGTCGAGCGCCGGCGCCACCATCACCGCGAGTTCGACGCTGTGCTCGATCCTAAACCTGCTCGACTGTTATTCCGTGTCGGCGCCAGCGCCGATCGCCTTCACCTCCGCGCCAAGCGGCGGCGATACCAACGTCGCTTTTGACACCGTCTTCCGCCTTGATGGCTCAGGCGTGGACATCCCAGGCAGTTCGCCGCAGCGAGTGACCAACGGCACTCACACCATCCAGGTCGATCTCACGGCCACGAAATCGTCCGGCATCTTCCCGGCTGGCAACTATCAAGGCACGGTCACGGTGCGCTGCGAATGATGCTGTGGGCCACGCCACATGTGCAACCGACATGATCTGGCAACCGGCGATCTTTGCGGCTAGCCTCCAACGCAATCAATTGTGTAAAAGCAAAGACTTGGAGCGGCTCGGCCTTCGTTCGAACGCCGCACCGCTTCGGCAGGAGGCGTTTCTTGATCATCATTGTCGGCTCGATCAACCTCGACCTGATCGCCAATGTCGACCGCTTGCCGGAACCTGGCGAAACGGTCCGTGGCTCCGGCTTCGCCACCGCTCCCGGCGGCAAGGGCGCCAACCAGGCGCTGGCGGCCGCCCGCGCCGGCGCCAAGGTGCGCATGGTGGGCGCCGTCGGCAGGGATAGCTTTGCCGCCGAAGCGCTTGCCTTGCTGAAAGCCGGCAATGTCGATCTCTCCGGCGTCGGTGAGAGCTTCGCCTCGACCGGCACGGCGCTGATCCTGGTCGGCGCCGACGGCGAGAACGTGATCGCAGTCGTGCCGGGCGCTAATGACGCAGTGCTGCCGGCGGACGTCGCCAAGGCCTTCCTGAAAAAGGGCGACGTCGTGCTGCTGCAGCACGAGATCCCGTTGCAGACGGTGGAAGCAGCGCTCGACGCGGCGCGCGCGGCGGATGCCGTCAGCGTGCTCAACACCGCGCCTTTCCGCACCGAGGCTTCCCGTTTCCTCGGCAAGGCCGACTACGCGGTCGCCAACGAGACCGAATTCGACCTCTATGGCGAAGCGCTGGCGCTCTCCGGGCGCGACCGGCAGGCGCGGATGCGCGACTATGCCCAAAAGACCGGCAGAACGATCGTCGTCACGCTCGGCGGCGACGGGGTGCTGGCGGCGACACCGGACAGCTTTCTGACCGTTCCGGCGCTGAAGATCACCCCGGTCGACACGGTCGGCGCCGGCGACACCTTTTGCGGCTATTTCGGCGCCGGCTTGTCGTCCGGCCTCTCGCTCGAACAGGCGCTCACGCGCGCCGCGGCGGCCGGCTCGCTCGCCTGCCTGAAGCCGGGCGCGCAGCCGGCGATCCCGCTGGCGAAGGATGTCGACGCGGCTTTGGCCGCGCGGTGACGGCGATGCGTCCCGTAACCAAGCACGCCGTGCCGCCGGCCGGCGACATCTGCCGCCTGTCGGCGATCGATCTTGCCCAAGCCATCCGGCAGCGGCATCTGTCGGTGCGCGAGGTGGTCGGCGCCTTCCTGGACCGTATCGAAGCGGTGAACCCGCTCGTCAACGCCGTCGTGTCGCTGCGCGAGCGCGCCGACATCCTCACCGAGGCCGACAGGGCCGATGCCCATCTGGCGCAGGGCGGCGCGGCCGGATCGCTGTTCGGCCTGCCGATCGCCATCAAGGACCTGGCTTTGACCAAGGGCCTGAGGACAACTTTCGGCTCGCCGATCTTCGCCGATTTCGTCCCGCAAGAAGACGACTTCTTCGTCGAGCGCCTCCGCAAGGCCGGCGCCATCACCATCGGCAAGACCAACGTTCCGGAATTCGGGCTGGGCTCCAACACCTACAATCCGGTCTTCGGACCGACGCTCAACGCCTTCGACCCGGCACTCACCGCCGGCGGATCGAGCGGCGGCGCCGCCGTGGCGTTGGCGCTCGACATGGTGCCTGTCGCCGACGGCAGCGACTTCGGCGGCTCGCTACGCAATCCGGCCGCCTACAACAACGTCTATGGCTTCCGCCCCTCGCAGGGGCTTGTGCCGGCCGGCCCCGACATCGATGTCTTCCATTCGCAAATGGGCGTCGAAGGGCCGATGGGCCGGAACGTGCGCGACATCGCGCTGCTGCTCGACGAGCAGGCCGGCTACCACCCGCGTGCGCCGCTCTCGCATGACAAGCAGGGCTCGTTCCTCGAAGGTTTGGGGACGAAGGCCACCGGCGGCCGGATTGCGTGGCTCGGCGATCTCGGCGGCCACCTGCCGATGGAGCCTGGGATCCTCGAGCTTTGCGAAAGCGCGCTGGCCCGCTTCGCCAATGCATCCTTCGTCAGCGAAGCGTTGGTGCCGGATGTCGATTTCGAAGCGCTGTGGCAGGCCTTCGTGACGCTGCGCCAGGCGAGCAGCGGTTGCGGGCTGAAAGCTCACTATGACGATCCGGCGAAACGCAGGCTGCTGAAGCCGGAAGCGGTTTGGGAAATCGAACAGGCGATCCGCCTCACCGCGCCGCAGGTCCACGCCGCCACTGTCCGGCGCTCCTCATGGCACCGGACGTTGCTGTCGCTGTTCGAACGCTTCGACCTCATCGTCCTGCCAACGGCGCAGGTCTTCCCCTTCGACGTCGCCACCCATTGGCCGCGCGAGGTCGCCGGGCGGTCGATGGACAGCTATCACCGTTGGATGCAGGTCTCCGCCTTTGCCACTTTGGGCGGATGCCCGGCACTCAACGTCCCGGTCGGCTTCGACGAGAAGGGCCGGCCGATGGGCATGCAACTGATCGGCCGGCCGCGCGGCGACCTCGCCGTGCTCCAAGCCGGCGCCGCCTATGAGGCGACGCTGCCCTGGCCGTCGGGTGCTGCCTGACGGGCTGCCCCGCCTGGCTTGCACCGGCGCCAACTCCATGCATTGATCGCGCTCCGCCGCGTCGGCGCCATCCTGTTCGAGGGAAGATCATGTCGCTGGAACTCTACGCCACCTATGTCGTCGCCTGCATCGTCATCGTCCTGGTGCCTGGCCCGACGGTCACGCTGATCATCGCCAACAGCATGCGCCACGGCTCGCGCGCCGGGCTTGCCAATGTCGCGGGCACCCAGGCCGGCCTTGCGATCATGATCGCCATCGTCGGCATCGGCCTCAACACGCTGATCGCCGGCATGGGCCACTGGTTCGAATGGGTGCGGCTGATCGGCGCCGCCTACCTGATCTGGATGGGCGTGCAGATGTTTCGCGCCAAAGGCACCCTGAACCCCGACGGGTCGGCCAGAAAACCGCGCGGCGGCTTCTTCCTGCAGGGTTTCCTAGTGGCGATCTCCAATCCGAAGACGCTTGTCTTCTTCGGCGCCTTCTTCCCGCAGTTCATCGCCCCGCAGGGCAATTACACGCTGCAGATCGTGGTCATGGGCCTCACCGCCATGGTCTTCGCCGCCATGTCGGATTCGACCTACGCGCTCGCCGCCGGCCGCGCCGGACGACTGCTGTCCGCCAGCCGCGTCAAGTTGATGTCCAAGATCAGCGGCAGCTTCCTGGTCGGCGGCGGGCTTTGGCTGGCGTTCTCGAAGGCGAAGTGAAGCGCCCCCTCCTCCTTCTCCCCTTGGTGGGAGAAGGTGGCGGCGAAGCGGCCGGATGAGGGGTGCTGGACGGAGTGAGGCGTTGAGTTTCTTCCAACACCCCTCATCCGTCTCGGCGCTTCGCGCCGATCCACCTTCCCCCCACAAGGGGGGAAGGAAAAGGCGCTACAGCCGCCCCAACCTCTCCACCAGCAGCGCGAAGAAGGCGTCGTGGTCAATGTCACGCATCACCATGGCGTTCTTCTCCCGCTTGCTGACGTCCCACCAGTCGATCACCGTCATGCCCATGGTGAGCTCGGAGGTCGTTTCGACGCTGACGTTGCAGCGGCGGCCTTTGAACAGCTCGGGCTTGACGAGATAGGCGATCACGCACGGGTCGTGCAGCGGCCCGCCGTCGGTGCCATATTTCTCCTCGTCGAAACGCTCGAAGAACTCCAGCATCTCGGCGGTCGCGGTGCCAACCTTGGTTCCGAGTTGCCGGAAGGCCTGCGTGCGCTTGGCCGTGGTCAGCGCCTTGTGGGTGACGTCGAGCGGCATCATCACGATCGGAATGCCCGACTTGAACACCACGTCGGCCGCCTGCGGGTCGACATAGATGTTGAATTCGGCGGCGGGCGTGACGTTGCCGCCCTCGAAGAAACCGCCGCCCATCAGCACGATCTCCTTGATGCGCGGCGCGATGCGCGGCTCGCGGATCAGCGCCAGGGCGATATTGGTGAGCGGCCCGAGCGGACAGAGCGTGATCGTGCCGCTTTCCTCGCGCATCAGCGTCTCGACGATGAAATCGACCGCATACTTTTCCTGCAGCGGCATCGTCGGTTCCGGCAATTGCGGCCCGTTGAGGCCGGTCTTGCCATGCACTTCCTCGGCGGTGACGAGCGCGCGCGCCAGCGGACGGATGGCGCCGGCATAGACCTTGACGTCGGGTCGGCCGGCGAGCTCGCAGATCTTGCGGGCATTTTTCTCGGTGAGCTTCAGCGGCACGTTGCCGGCAACGGCGGTGATGCCGACGACCTCCAGCTCGGAGCTGCCAAGCGCCAGCAATATGGCGACGGCATCGTCCTGGCCGGGATCCGTGTCGATGATGATCTTTCGTGACTGGGGCATTTCAATTCCTTTTTGGGGAGTCTTTTTGGGCGGGGTTTTGATGGCTTGAACTTGTTCGCGCGGCGGACCATATCAAGACCACCGGGAAAAATGCCATCTGGGTTTTTCCAGTTTGTGTCGCTCTTGAGAGGACAGTGTAACAATGAGTCGAATGACGCCCTTCTCCAGCCCGCTTCTTCTGGGCTTCGACGCCATGGAAAAGACGCTCGAGCGTCTGGCGAAGTCGGGCGACAGCTATCCCCCGTATAATATCGAGCGCCTGGGCGCCGCGGACGGCAAGGCCGAAAGGCTGCGCATTACGCTCGCCGTGGCGGGCTTCGCCGAAGGCGACCTCGATGTCACCACGGAGGAAAACCAGCTGATCGTGCGCGGCCGCCAGACCGACGATACCGAGCGCGAATTCCTCCACCGCGGCATCGCCGCGCGCCAGTTCCAGCGCTGCTTCGTGCTGGCCGACGGCATGCGGGTGATCGGCGCGGAGCTGAAGAACGGTCTCCTGTCGGTCGACCTCGACCGGCCCGAGGCCGAACGGCTGGTACGGAAAATAAACATATCGGTGAAAGACTGATCTTCGCCGATGGCTCTATGCGGGAACGGCCTGACTGGCGTTCTCGCGGCAAGGAGGCTTGAAATGACCAGAACTGACGAAACTGCGACCATGACCAGCGGCGAATTCGCTCATTTGGGCGAAGGTTCGGTCGCTTACCTGAGGAAAGTATCGAGCGACGATCTGCGCGGCCGCTTCCCTGGCCTCGACGAAATCGCGCCCGGTCTGGAGTTGTGGGCGCTGTTTGCCGCCAACGGCCAGCCGATCCTGCTTTCCGATGCCCGTGACCGGGCGCTGGCGGGTGCGCTGGAGAACGATCTGACCACGGTCGCCATTCACTGACCCTGGTCCTTGCCTGGATTGAACAGGGCCGCTCTCGGCGGCCTTCCAAGGTTTGGATCCCAAAAAGCTGGGTTTAGCTAAGAAAGCTGGGCTTTACCTCGAAGCTTCAGGCCGCGTGCGAGGCCTGCGTATCCGACAGAAGCGCGTGGATTGCCACGGCGTCGCGCGTTCCCCTGATCTTGGCTACCGTATCGGCGTCGCGCAGCACGCGCGCGATGCGCGACAGCGCCTTGAGATGGTCGGCGCCGGCGCCTTCGGGCGCAAGCAGCAGAAACACCAGATCGACCGGCTGATCGTCGAGCGCCTCGAAATCCACCGGCGTCTCCAGCCGGGCGAAGACGCCGGCGATCCGCTTGACCCCTGCGAGCTTGCCATGCGGAATGGCAATGCCGTTGCCGACACCGGTTGAACCCAGCCGCTCGCGCTGCAGGATCGTGTCGAACACCTCCCGCTCCGGAATCCCTGAAATCGCCGCCGCCCTCTCCGACAGCAATTGCAGAAGTTGTTTTTTGGAATTCGCCTTCAACGCCGGCATGATAGCCGAGACGCTGATGAGATCGCTGAGATCCATGCTTGAAAAATCCCTTGCTCGCCTGCCGCGCCAGTCGTCCCCCTCGCGCGGCCGGCTTTCTTAACCCTGCGCGACTTTGGTCGTCGACGGATCGATCCAGCCGATGTTTCCATCCGGCCGGCGGTAGACGATATTGACATGGTCGTTTCCGGCGTTGCGGAAAACGAAAACCGGGCTGTCCTTGGTATCGAGCTCGATGACGGCTGACGCCACCGACATGGTGCGGAGAGTCACCGTCGATTCGGCGACGATGGCCGGAGCGAAGTCTTCCGGGATTTCCTCATCGTCGTCGGCGAGCGGCTCCATCACGGTGTAGGCGATATCGGTGGATTCGCCATTGCCATTGCTGGAACTGTGCGACTTCAGCCGGCGCTTGTAGCGCCTGAGCCGTGTTTCGAGGCGATCGGCGGCCGCCTCGAAGGCAAGCGTGGGATCCTGGGCGTCGCCGGTCGCCTGCAGCGAGGCACCGGAATCGAGACGGATCATGCAGTCGGCCGAGAAGCGCGACCCCGCCTTGATGACCGTTACATGTCCTGAAAAACCCCGATCGAAATATTTTTCGATCGCTTCGTTGACACGATCGTTGATGCGCGTGCGGAACGCATCGCCGATGTCCATGTGTTTTCCCGAAATGCGCAGATTCATCTGAAAACTGACCTTCCTTGCTCAGGCTTCAAACTGTCCCGAGTTTATACCCGTGGTGCGCGCGCACAAGCTTTGCGGCGGCACGCGCGCCGATTTTAGACCCGAACTTTCCGGTTGATCACAAGTCGCCTTCTGGCCGTCCGAGGCCTTCGCTTTGACGGACCCATCCGCGAGCGGGCATCACGGCCCGGCTCATGCGGGCGGGCTTCTAGACACTTCATTGCAGCTTGTCAATGAAGCATGAAAACTGTGGAAATCCGCCCGTTCCCCAAGCTCAGCACCAATTAGGTCAGGCCGGCTGAGTGTCAACTGCCCCTAGCGCCCGGCGTTGGCCAGCGCCCGCTTTTCCCGGCGGCGCTGCACCGAGGAAGGGATGTTCATGCCCTCCCGGTACTTGGCGACGGTGCGGCGGGCGATGTCGACGCCGCTTTCCCTCAGCATGTCGACGATGGCGTCGTCGGACAGCACGTCGGCGGGCTTTTCCTCGTCGATCAGCTGCTTGATGCGGTCGCGCACGGCTTCCGAGGAATGGGCTTCGCCGCCCTCCGCGGAGGCGATCGAAGCGGTGAAGAAATAGCGCAGTTCGAAGACGCCGCGCGGCGTCAGCATATATTTGTTGGCGGTGACGCGGCTGACCGTCGATTCATGCATGCCGATCGCGTCGGCCACGGTGCGCAGGTTAAGCGGCTTGAGATGCCGCACGCCATGGACAAGGAACGCGTCCTGTTGGCGCACGATTTCCGAGGCCACCTTGAGAATGGTCTTCGCCCGCTGGTCGAGGCTGCGCGTCAGCCAGTTGGCGTTCTGCAAGCATTCGGCCAGAAACTCCTTTTCCGCCTGGTCCCTGGCGTGGCTGGAAACCCGAGCGAAATAGACGTGGTCGACCAGAACGCGCGGCAGCGTGTCGGGATTGAGCTCCACCGCCCAGCTCCCGTCGGCAGCCGCCCGCACCTCGACATCGGCGACGATGGCGTCGCTCGCGCCGCCCGAAAAGGCGGTACCGGGCCGCGGATCGAGCGCTCGGATCTCGGCCAGCATGTCGAGAAGATCCTCCTCGTCGACGCCGCAGATACGCTTCAGCGTCTGGAAGTCCCGTCGCGCGAGCAGCTCCAGATTGGCGACCAGCGCCTTCATCGCCGGATCGAGCCGGTCGCGCACGGCAAGCTGCAGCGACAGGCATTCGGCCAGGTCGCGGGCAAACAGGCCGGCGGGCTCGAAAGTCTGGCAGACCGTGAGCACGCGTGAAACCGCCGCCTCGTCCGCGCCAAGCCGCGCGGCGATTTCGTCCAGGTCGGCGCGCAGATAGCCGGCCTCGTCGAGGCTGTCGGCAAGCTCGCCCGCAATCAGGCGTTCGGCAGGGTT
Organism: Mesorhizobium sp. M1E.F.Ca.ET.045.02.1.1; assembly: GCF_003952485.1. Lineage (NCBI taxonomy): Bacteria > Pseudomonadati > Pseudomonadota > Alphaproteobacteria > Hyphomicrobiales > Phyllobacteriaceae > Mesorhizobium > Mesorhizobium sp. M1E.F.Ca.ET.045.02.1.1. The sequence goes on along the minus strand of NZ_CP034447.1, from coordinate 2,956,490 downwards.
GGGGAAGGCAAGCGCGATCTGCTCGCCGACATGCTCGCGCAGCGTCACGACGGTCGCGGCCATCTCGCCGACATCGAAACCCTCCGACGAGGCGCCGCCGGCACTGCCCCCCGAAGCCGACTTCCATTGCGCCGAAAGGTCCGGCCCCAGCTTTTCGCTTGTTCCGGGATCGTCGGGAAACAGGTTCTCCAGCGAAGAGTCGAGCTTTTCCGAGATCGCCTCGGCGCTCCATTCCGTCTCGCCTTCGAACCAGTCGTCCCCGGCAGCGGGTTCCGGAGCGGTCTCGCTCTTCTGCGGCAGGTCGCCGCCCGTTTCATCCTGCGGCTCGGCCCGCTCCAGCAATGGATTGCGCTCGATCTCCTCGTCGATGAAGCGTTCGAGCTCGACATGGGTGAGCTGCAGCAGCCGGATCGACTGCATCAGCTGGGGCGTCATCACCAGCGACTGGGACTGTCTGAGCTGCAGTTTGGCCGCCAGCGCCATGGTTGGATTCAAACGCCTCGTCTACGCTTCGAACTATGGTTTTTCGGTCGGCCATAGAAACTGGCCCGGCTTTTGCTTGTCAAGGCAAACGCTAGCATCCCCGGCTTACCGGAGCGTTATCCGGTGCCGGAACCGTCAAGAATCTCGAAAAACGGACGAAAATCCCGCCGAACGGGAGATTTTCGTGCTTAGAGGGTAAAGCCCTCGCCGAGATAGAGACGCCGCACATCGGCGTTGGCGACGATTTCGTCGGCCCTGCCATGCGTCAGCACCTGGCCGGCATGGATGATATAGGCGCGGTCGATCAGCCCGAGCGTCTCGCGCACATTGTGATCGGTGATCAGCACGCCGATGCCGCGCGCGGTGAGATGGCGAACGAGCTGCTGGATGTCGGCGACCGCGATCGGATCGATACCGGCGAAAGGCTCGTCCAGCAGCATGTAGGCCGGCCGCGTCGCCAGCGCCCGCGCGATCTCGAGACGCCGCCGTTCACCGCCAGACAGCGACATCGACGGCGCCTTGCGCAGATGGCTGATGTGGAATTCCTCGAGCAGCTCGTCGAGCGTGCGTTCGCGTTCCTTGCGGCTCTTTTCCACCACCTCCAGAACGGCGCGGATGTTCTGCTCGACGTTGAGGCCCCTAAAGATCGACGCTTCCTGCGGCAGATAACCGATGCCGAGGCGGGCGCGGCGGTACATCGGCATCGAGGTGACGTCGAAGCCGTCGATCTCGATCGTGCCTTCGTCGACCGGCACGAGACCGGTGACCATGTAGAAGCAGGTGGTCTTGCCGGCGCCATTGGGGCCGAGCAGGCCGACGGCCTCGCCGGCGCGCACGCCGAGCGTCACGCCGCTCACCACCTTGCGGCCCTTGTAGCTCTTGGTCAGGCCCTTGGCGATCAGGGTGCCCTTGAACTTTGCCTTGTCGGCGCCGACCGTTGCCGGCGCAGCCGGCTTTGCGGCCGCCCGTCCCGGAAGACGGGCAAGCAGCGAGGATACGCCGGTCATTAGTCCTGCTGCGCTCCCTGCTGCTGCGCTCCCTGCTTCTGGGGCTTGAACGACATGATGACGCGAGGACAACCTTCGACATTGCCGAGGCCGCTTTTCATCTGCACGGTGAGCTTGCAGCCCTTGAGCACGTTATCGCCCTGCGACAGCACCACTTCCTTGCCTTGAAGCACCAGCACCTGCGTCTTCATGTCGAAGGTGCCCTTGTCGCCGGTGGCGATCTGGTCGTTCGACTTGATGTAGACTTTGTTCTCGACCACCAGATGGTCGATGTTGGCCGCACCCGTCATCGCCGACGCGCCGGCCGCCGCGCCCTTGGGGGCATTGGCATCCTTGACGTAGTAGACCGTCATCTTGCCGGCCTTGAGCAGCGTCGGCCCTTGATTGACGGTCACGTTGCCGTTGAACACCGCCACGCTGTCGACCTGCCGGACCTCGAGCTTGTCGCTTTCGATCTGGATCGGCTGATCGCCCGACAGCTTCAGTCCGGGGATCTGGCTGCTCGCGCTCGACTGCGCAAACGAATTCGCCGTTCCCAGCAACAGCAGTGCAGAGGCTGCGCCCAGAAGCCACGCGGATTTACTGCGACGCATTCTCTTCTCCACTCTTAATCCCCGCCGCCTTCAGAGCGGCCGGATCGATGTTGACGCGCACTCGGCTCTCGAAAACCACCACCTTGCCGTTCTCTTCCACTGACATCGAGTCGGCGGTGATGCGCGACCCGCCGCGACTGACATCGACCGGATTGCTCGTCTTCATAGAGCCTTTGCCCATGTCTAGGAAGACCGATTTGAACTTGGCCACCATGCCGTCGGTGGTGGTCACCGAGACATCGCTGGTCAGGTCCATTGTGTTAGCGCCGCGATCGTAGATGCCGTGCGCGGCATCGACCGCCACCACATTGTCGCTGGCGACAGGCAATTTGGCGTTGATGCCTTCGAGGTCGATGACGTCCTGCTTGCCGACATCCTGCGTCGCCCTGGTCGCTGTCAGCGAATAAGGCAGTTTCTGCTTGGTGAAGCCGTTGAGCTTGGGATTGGCCATCACCAGCTTGCCGTCCGAAAAGGCGGCTCCATCGGCCTGCACCGAGACCGAAACCGGCGCGGCGAGGTAGGAATAGACTGGAAAGGCGATTGCAATAGCCGCCGCCAGCAGCGGCACGGCGAACTTCAGCACGCGCACGCGGCGCGAATGCCGCTCCGCACGGTCGAACGCGTCGCCGCGCGCGCCGCTTTCGCCAGCGGCAGCCGACACCATTTCGGCATCGCTCGTATCGTCAGATCGCGCCAACATGACTGTTTTCTAATGAGCCCTTGCCCGCCAAACACCGCCTATAGGTGGTATGCCGGCCCCCGCAAGCAAGCACAAGCGGAGGAAAACTGCAAAAATGTGACGGCTACTACCGCAGGACTAAGACGAATTCGGCTGAACTGCCAGCCCTTCATAGCAGATAGGGGCCGGCTGCGTTAATTTTTCGTGAGGTCGTCGTGACAGCTGCGTTGGCGCCGGAAGCTGTCAGGAAACGGTAGCCCCGCGCGGATGCTTGCTTTAAAAGCGTCCTCTCCCACCGATTGTGAGGCTGATATGGCTATGAGAGCCGACGACCTGATCGACCGCCGCCGCTTGCGCCGCAAGCTGACGTTCTGGCGCGTCGCCACGTTTGTTGTTCTGGCGGCGGCGCTGATCGCCTTTTCGGCCTGGATCTACAGTGACGATTTCACCGGCCAGGCGGTCGACCACATTGCCAAGGTCAAGATCGAAGGCACCATCACCGAGGACGAGGAGCTGATCAAACGGCTGGAGTCGATCCGCAAGTCCGCGACGGTGAAGGGCGTCATCCTCTCGATCGATTCGCCCGGAGGCACCACGGTCGGCGGCGAGTCGATCTATGAGGAAGTACGCAAGCTTGCCGGCGACAAGCCGGTGGTGGCGGAGGTCGGCACGCTGGCGGCGTCCGCCGGCTACATGATCGCAAGCGCGGCCGACCATATCGTGGCCCGCAAAACCTCGATCGTCGGCTCTATCGGCGTGCTGATCCAGTATCCCGACGTCAGCGGCCTGATGGACAAGCTCGGCATCAAGCTCGAGGAAGTGAAATCCTCGCCGCTCAAGGCCTCGCCCTCGCCCTTCAAGCCGACCAACGACGACGAGCGCGCCATGGTGCGCAAGCTCATCCTCGACAGCTATGACTGGTTCGTCGGCATCGTCGCCGAGCGGCGCAAAATGACGCATGAGCAGGCGCAGGCGCTGGCCGACGGTTCGATCTTCACCGGCCGCCAGGCGCTCGGCAACCACCTTGTCGACGCGGTCGGCGGCGAGACCGAGGCGATCGACTGGCTGGCGACCAAGGGCGTCGACAGCAAGCTCAAGGTCGTCGAGTGGAAGAACACGGAGGGCCGCAGCTACCTGTTTCCGAGGAGCATGACCAAAGCCGTCGCCAACGCGCTGGGCCTGCCGGACGCCGGCGGCGATGTCATTCACGAGCTCGGCGCAGACCGCTTGTTCCTTGACGGTCTCGTTTCGGTCTGGCACCCTTGACAAGCTGTCGGGAAGAACCAAAAAAGCAATAAAATCATCCTGATAATTTGACCGCTGTGTGGTTTACGGGGAACGTTCTCATGATCAAATCCGAACTTGTGCAGATCATTGCCGCGCGCAACCCTCATCTTTTCCTGCGCGACGTCGAAAACATCGTCGGCGCGATCTTTGACGAGATCACCGACGCGCTTGCCGAAGGCAACAGGGTCGAACTGCGCGGCTTCGGCGCCTTCTCGGTGAAAAACCGCCCCGCCCGCACCGGCCGCAACCCGCGCACCGGCGAGTCCGTCGAGGTCGAGGAGAAGTGGGTGCCGTTCTTCAAGACCGGCAAGGAGTTGCGCGAGAGGCTGAACGGCGGCAAATAGGCGCCGCGCCGGATCGCAGCGACGTTCCGGCGCTTGGAGCATGTCTCCCGAAAGTGGAGACCGGCTTCGGGACAAAGACATGCGCGCTTTAAGATGCTTCTCCACGGAGACCTGATGTTCAATCGCTTCATGCTCGTCGTGGTCTTCGTGCCGCTGGCCATCATCCTGATCGCGCTTGCCGTGGCCAACCGCGGACCGGTCGCCTTCACGCTTGACCCGTTCCACCCCGGCAATCCGGCGCTGACGCTGAACCTGCCGCTCTTCATCTTCCTGTTCCTGGCTTTAGCCGTCGGCATGGTCGTCGGCAGCATGGCGACCTGGGTGAAGCAGGGCCGCTACCGCAAGCTCGCGCGCCAGCGGGGCCTGGAGGCCGAGAACCTGCGCCAGGCGGTGAGCCGTGCTCCCGCGGCGCCGAAAGGACCGCCGCTGCCCAAGCCGACAAACTGAGCAGCAACTCGCTTTCACGGAGCTTTTTATGCTGACCATCTCGGCCACCGAGGTCGATCGCGCGCTCACCTTTCCCGGGCTGGTAGAGACGCTGCGCACGGCCTTCCGCGACGGCGCCGTGCAGCCGGTTCGCCATCACCACGCGATCGAGCGGCCGGATGGCGCCGCATCGACGCTGCTGTTGATGCCGGCCTGGACCGACTTCAACGCCGCCGGCACCTCGGCGGGAGGCCATATCGGCGTCAAGATCGTCACCGTTTCCCCCGACAACAACGCCATCGGCAAGCCGGCGGTGATGGGCCTCTATCTGCTGCTTGACGGCGTGACCGGCGAACCGCAAGCGCTGATCGACGGCCAGCGGCTGACGCAATGGCGCACCGCCTGCGCCTCGGCGCTCGCCGCATCTTATCTCGCCCGCAAGGACGCCTCGCAGCTGCTGGTGGTCGGCGCTGGCGCGCTGTCATCCTTCCTCGCCAAGGCGCACTCGGCGGTGAGACCCATCAAATCCATCCGCATCTGGAACCGCACGCCGGCCAACGCCGAGAAGGTCACGGCGGCGCTCCGCGCCGAAGGCCTTCCGGCCGAGGCCGCCGGAAACCTCGAAGCCGAGCTTGGCGAAGCCGACATCGTCTCGTCGGCGACGATCTCGACAACGCCGCTGGTCAAGGGCGCGCTGCTGAAGCCGGGCGCTCATGTCGACCTGGTCGGCGGCTTCACGCCGACGATGCGCGAAAGCGACGACGACGCCATTTCGCGCGCCCGCGTCTATGTCGACACCCGCGCCGGCGCCACCAAGGAGGCCGGCGACATCGTCCAGCCACTGGCTTCCGGCGTGCTGAAGCCGGAAGCAATCGTTGCCGATCTGCACGAGCTGGCGCGCGGCGAGAAACAAGGCCGCCAGGCGGACGACGAGATCACGCTGTTCAAATCGGTCGGCGCCGCGCTCGAGGACCTCGCCGCCGGCATCGCCGTCTACAAGGCGCTCAAATAGCCGAAGCCGCGAGTATGGCGTCCATCGCCTCGCCGATCAGGCGAAAGTCGTGCTCGCCGATCTCGAACAGCCCGAAGCGAAGCTGATAGCCCCAGTTGGGCCTGCCGGCGGTGAAGTCCAGCCGGTCGAGCAGCGGCTTGATCGGCGCCTCCTTGGCGTCCGACCAATCGACATCGCGCCGCGCTGGCGTGAAGCCGCCGCCCATGATGCCCTGATAGACCTCGCCCTCACGGACCGTGCCGAGAGCGGTGAAGGACTGCAGCCCGTCTTTCTCGCCGAGCACGGTGCTCGGCGAGTAATAGACGATGCCGTCGCCCGGCTTGATGCGGCGAAGCGGCGCCGCCTTGCCGTGGTTCACCTGCATGAAGCCGCCCTGGCGGCCGATCCGCACATGCTCGGCCGATGCGACGGCGATCCAATAGGCGCTCATGCCTGTGCTCCCTCGTTCGGCCAGTAGACGCGCAGACGGTGATTGTCTGGGTCGAGCGCAACGAAGGTGCGGCCGAAATCCATGTCGGTCGGCGCCTGCAGGATCTTCAGACCGCGCTTGGCCCAGTCGGAATGCGTGGCGTCGACCGCAGCCGCATCCTCGACCGCAAGCACCAGCTCGCCACCTCCGCCCGCGGCGGCCGCTGCCGGCTCCACAGTGTGGCGCGACCAGAGGCCGAGCTTGAAGCCTTTGTCGAGCACGAACATGGCAAAGGTCGGCGAGGCCTCGACGGGCGCGCGTCCGAGCAGCGAGGCATAGAACGCACCGCTCCGCTCGGGGCTGTCGACATAGAGGATGACGAAATTGGGCGTGGACATGTCTGATCTCCAAGGTGTTTTGAACCTTGAGGACGGTACGCGATACCGCTGTCAGATTCTGGCAGCAGTCATCAGTCAACCGAGTTTTTTGGACCCGGCGTGTCCAGCGTCGCCCGCCATTCCTTGAGCATCGCCTGACGGCGGCGCGGATAGCGGATGTCCGTGGCGGTGAGGCGGGACATGCGATCGGTGCGGAAATGCCGGAAATCCTGGCGCATCTCGCACCACGCCACCATCACCCTCACCTTGTCGAAGAAGCCGAGCGCGAACGGCCAGACCATGCGCTCCGACGCGGCGCCCCCGGCATCGCGATAGAGGAAGCCGAGCTTGCGCTCCTCGCGGATCGCCTGCCGCACCACGCCGAGATCGATCGCCTCGACGCTCGCTGAACTTGGCCCGACGAGCAGCGTCGTGGCGTCGAGGTCCTCGCGCAGATCGTCCGGCAGCACCGCCGCGATCTTGGACAGCGCATCCGTGGCGGCCGCGGCCAGCCGCTTGTCCGGCTGTTTTGCCACCCAGCGCGAGCCGAGCACGATTGCCTCGATCTCCTCGTCGGTGAACATCAGCGGCGGCAGCATGAAGCCTGGCTTCAGCACATAGCCCAATCCCGCCTCGCCTTCGATCGGCGCGCCCTGCCCCTGCAGCGTCGCGATGTCACGGTAGAGCGTGCGGATCGAGACGCCCATCTCTCCGGCAAGCGTGCGGCCGCTCACCGGCCGGCGATGGCGGCGCAGGATCTGGATCAGGTCGAGCAGACGTTCGGCACGGGACATCGGTTTGCCATCCGGGATTGGGCGGACGATAGGGCTGGGGCGCTCATCGCGGCAAGCTATTTGCCGATATGGAACACTCGCATGCCGTCCCCGTTCTTCCCAATGGAGATGCGCGGATTCCTGGTGTTCTGGTCGGTGCTTGTCACCACGGTCGCGGCGCTCAGCCTCGCAAGGGCGCATGGTTTGTTGCGCCGACCGGCATAGCTGTGGCAGAAGCGAGCCGAACCGCCGGAGATGCTTGTTCTTGAAATCCTTTCGCGACAAACGCCGCGACAGCCGCCCGCACCCGGCCCGATCGGAACCGGCGCGCCAACGCGACACGTTCGCGCCTGCACGGCCGCAGTCGACGACCGGCGAACGCACCGAAACGAAATCCGCGGATCGACAGGAAGCAAAACCGGCGCGGCGCGTGCTTGCGCGCCGCGACGGTGTGCTGCCCGCCGAGCGGCTGCCGCTGATCCTCGAAGTCGCGCCCAACGCCGACTACGCGCTGCTGGACAGCGGCGCCGGCGAAAAACTGGAGCAGTATGGGCCGTACCGCATCGTGCGCCCTGAGGGCCAGGCGATCTGGCAGCGGGCGCTTCCCGCAAAGGAATGGGAGCGCGCCGACGCGATCTTCACCGGCGACACCGACGAGGAAGGCATCGGCCGCTGGCGTTTTCCAAAAACACCGCTCGGCGAGACCTGGCCGATGAAGCATGACGGCATCGACTATCTCGGCCGCTTCACCTCGTTCCGTCATGTCGGCGTCTTTCCCGAGCAGGCCTCGCACTGGGACCACATGGCCGGGCTGATCGTCGCGGCCAAACGCCCGGTCAAGGTGCTGAACCTCTTCGGCTATACCGGGCTTGCCTCGCTGGTGGCCGCACGCGCCGGCGCCGAGGTCACCCATGTCGATGCCTCGAAGAAGGCGATCGGCTGGGCGCGCGAAAACCAGGAGATGGCCGGCCTTGCCGACAAGCCGATCCGCTGGATCGTCGAGGACGCGGTGAAATTCGCCGAGCGGGAAGAGCGTCGCGGCAGCCGCTACGACATCGTGCTCTTCGACCCGCCCGCTTATGGCCGCGGCCCGAAGGGCGAAGTCTGGCAATTGTTCGAGGACCTGCCGGGGCTCACTGACCTTTGCCGCTCGATCCTGACGCCAAAGCCGCTGGCCGTGGTTCTCACAGCCTATTCGATTCGCGCCTCCTTCTTCGCCATCCATGCCCTGATGCGCGACACTTTCGCCGGCATGGGCGGCACGGTCGAATCCGGCGAATTGATCATCCGCGAGAAGTCCGTCGGCCGCGCGCTCTCGACCTCGCTGTTCTCGCGCTGGGTGGCTTGAAATGGTCGCGTATGACGGACACCGGCCGGTCGGCCAGGTCAAGGAAGTCACCAGCCTCGCCAACCCGCTGGTCAAGGACATCAAGGCGCTGGCGCTGAAGAAGTTCCGCGACCAGCAGAACGCCTTCATGGCCGAGGGGCTGAAGCTGGTCATCGACGCGCTCGACCTCGGCTGGTCGATCAGGACGCTGGTCTTCGCCAAGGCCGGGCGCGGCAACGCGGCGGTCGAAAAGGTCGCGGCGCGCACGGTCGCCGCCGGCGGCACCGTGCTCGAAGTCTCGGAAAAGGTGCTCACGGCCATCACCCGCCGCGAAAACCCGCAAATGGTCGTCGGCGTCTTCGCGCAGCGGACGCTGCCGCTGAAGGACATCCGCGCCACGGACGGCGACGTCTGGGTCGCGCTCGACCGCGTGCGCGACCCCGGCAATCTCGGCACCGTCATCCGCACCGTTGATGCCGTCGGCGCCAGGGGCGTCATCCTGGTCGGCGATGCCACCGATCCGTTCTCGCTGGAGACGGTGCGCGCCACCATGGGCTCGATTTTCGCCGTGCCGGTCGCCAAGGCGACTGAAGAGGCCTTCCTTGCCTGGCGGCGCGACTTTCCCGGCCTCGTCGCCGGAACGCATCTGAAGGGCGCGGTCGACTACCGCTCGGTCGACTTCTCGAGAGGCCCTGTCTTGCTCTTGATGGGCAACGAGCAGCAGGGCCTGCCCGACAGCCTCGCTGAAAGCTGCGACCGGCTGCTCAGGATCCCGCAGGCTGGTCGAGCCGATTCCCTCAACCTGGCGGTCGCTACCGGCGTGATGCTGTTCGAGATCCGTCGCGGCGCGTTGAAGCTCGACCCCGCCACCGACATGCGATGAGGACTGCCAAGTGAAATCCTGGTCCCCTTACGCCCTGCTGGTCGTTGCCGCAATCGCGCTCGATCAGTGGATAAAGCAGATGGTGGAGAATGGCCTCGCCTTTCAGGAAAAGGTCGATTTCCTGCCTTTCCTGGCGCTGTTCCGCACCTACAACACCGGCATCGCCTTCTCGATGTTTTCGTCCTTCGGCGATACCGGCCTGGTGATCATCGCGGTGCTCGTGGTCGCCTTCGTGCTCTATCTGGCCGTGCGCACGCCCGCCGGTCACATCCTTGCCCGCATCGGCTTTGCCCTGATCGTCGGCGGCGCGCTCGGCAACCTGATCGACCGCGCCGTTTTCGGCCACGTCATCGATTATATTCTGTTCCATACCCCGGTCTGGTCCTTCGCGGTATTCAACCTCGCCGACGCCTTCATTTCCGTGGGCGCGGCACTGGTTGTCTTCGATGAGCTGATCGGCTGGCGGCGGGAAACCAAGCCTCAGGAGCCGGGCAATTGACCTCGCGCGGCCATCGCCTCAAAGTCGGCCCCTGAAGCAATTCCAGGAAACTGACGCGATTGCGGGAAAGCATGCAGCGGTTTTCCGTCCGCAAGGAAACGCCCGAACCGAGGAGACAAAAATGTCCGATACCTTCAAAGCCATCCTCGTTTCGCGCGATGCCGAGAAGAAGCAGTCGGTCGAAATCGTCGACCTCACCGAAGTCGACCTGATGGAAGGCGATGTCACCGTCGCCGTCGAGGCGACCACGGTGAACTACAAGGACGGGCTGGCCATCACCGGCAAGGCGCCGGTCGTGCGCCGCTGGCCGCTGGTGCCCGGCATCGATTTCGCCGGCACCGTTGTTTCCTCTTCCCATGCCGACTGGCGCAAGGGTGACAAGGTGATCCTCAATGGCTGGGGAGTCGGCGAGACGCATTACGGCGCCTATGCCGGGCGCGCCCGCGTCAAGGGCGACTGGCTGGTGCCGTTGCCGGACGGCATGAGCCCGCATGATGCGATGGCCGTCGGCACGGCCGGCTATACGGCGATGCTTGCCGTCATGGCGCTGGAGCGGCATGGCATCGTGCCGGATCGCGGGCCGGTGGTGGTGACGGGGGCTGCCGGCGGCGTCGGCTCGGTCGCCATCTCGATCCTCTCCACCCTCGGTTACCATGTCATTGCTTCCACCGGGCGCAATGCCGAAAGTCCCTACCTGATCGACCTCGGCGCGGCCGAGGTGATCTCGCGGGAGGAACTCAGCCAGCCGGCAAAGCCGCTCGCCAAGGAACGCTGGGCGGGTGGCATCGATTCGGTCGGCACCCACACGCTGGCCAACGTGCTTTCGATGACGTCCTACGGCGGCGCGATCGCCGCTTGCGGCCTGGCCGGCGGCATGGACCTGCCCACCAGCGTCGCTCCCTTCATCCTGCGCGGCGTCTCGCTGCTCGGCATCGATTCCGTCATGGCGCCGAAACCGGTTCGCCTCGAGGCGTGGCGCCGCATCGCCACCGATCTCGACCTCAAGAAGCTGTCGACCCTGTCGCGGTCGATCGGCTTCGACGGCATCATCGACGCCGCGCGTGACATTATCGACGGCAAGATCAGGGGCCGCGTGGTCGTCGATATGTAGCCGGAAACGGCGAAAATCCCGCGATCGCTAAAATTCGAACGATCCGTCGCAGCCTTCCATAATTTCTGTCTGGCAAGCTTTGCGCATGATCGCGGACTCCGGCATCGAGCAGGATGGCAAGGTCGCGAGCGGTGACGAGCCGAGCTCGGAGGCGCCGCCGCGGCGGATGCTTGCCGCGCCGCCGCCGCTGGCTCCCGAACTGCCGCCGGCCAGCCGCGAAGGCCTACCCTTCCTGACGATTGTCGCCATCGGCGTGCTGGCCGGGCTGGCGCATCTCACCGGCGCGCCGACCTTCATCACCATTGGCCTCCTTGTGACGGGTCTCGGCGGGCTCGCCATGCATCTGCGCAACAGGACGATCGAGCGCCGCACCGCGGCTCTTCTCGACGAGACCGCCGCCCGCAGCCGCGCCGAGATCGAGACGCTCGCCGACCGAATGTGGGAGATGCAGGAGAGCGAGGAGCGCTTTCGCGGCCTGATCGACGCGCTAGGCGATCTCGTCGTCCATCGCGACCGCGACGGCCATATCGTCTACGCCAACAAGGTCTTTGCCTCCCTAGTCGACGTCGACCAGCGCAATCTTGCCGGCAAGACGCTTTCCGAGCTCGGCATTGACGTCGGCATCGTGCCCGACGCCGCCTTCTCGGACCACGAGTGCCTGAGCTCCACCGATGTCGCCATCCGCACGCCGAACGGGCCGCGCTGGTTCTCATGGATCGAGCTGTCGGTGCGCGACAGGGATACGGGTGCTGTCTCGCATCGCGCGATCGCCCGCGACATCACGGCCCGCAAGCGCGCTGAATCGTCGCTGATCACTGCCCGCGAGCGGGCCGAATATGCGAGCCAAGCCAAGTCGCGCTTCCTCGCCACCGTCAGCCACGAGATCCGCACCCCGATGAACGGCATCATGGGAATGGCGAAGCTGCTTGCCGATACCGACCTTTCGCCGGAGCAGCGCACCTATGTCGGCGCCGTCTCGACATCGGCGAGCGCGCTGCTCGCCCTGATCGAGGACCTGCTCGACTATTCCAAGATCGAGGCCGGCCGCTTCGACCCCGAGCCGCAGCCGACGTCGCTGCGCGAGATCGCCGACAACATCATCGAGCTCATGGCGGCGAAGGCATTCTCCAAGAACATCGGCCTCGGCTGTCATGTCGAGCCCGACGTGCCGCAGATGATCACCGCCGATCCCGGCCGCGTGCGCCAGGTGTTGCTCAACCTCATCGGCAATGCCGTCAAGTTCACCGATGCCGGCGGCGTGCTGCTCACCGTCGCGCGCGCCCGCACCGAGAGCACGGACCGCATCTGCTTCACCATCGCCGACACCGGCCCGGGGCTGCGCGAAGAGGACATGGAGCGCATCTTCGAGGAGTTCGAGCAATCCGACGGCACTTCGACCCGGGTGCATGGCGGCGCGGGTCTCGGCCTTGCCATCTCCAAGCGGCTGGTGAACGCCATGGGCGGCACGATTTCGGTTTCGAGCCGGCTCGGCGAAGGATCCGAATTCGTCTTCGATATCCCTGCGACCGCGGCAACGGAGCCGCCGCAATATCGCCAGAGCATCCTCTCGGACCGGCGCGCGGTCATCGTATCGAAGAACGCTGTCGAGGCCGATGCCATCGCCCGCACAATCCGCGCCCATGGCGGCGCCGTCGAGATCGCCGCGACGCCGGAGCAGGCCGCGTCATTCGCCGCAAGCTGCAACGTGCTTCTGGTCGACGCCGCGCTCGAAAACAGCGACGGTCGCCTGCTCAAGCGCCTGCGCCAGAGCGGCTTTGCCGATTGCGAAGCCATCACCCTGATTGCGCCTACCGACCGCGGCATGCTTGGCGAATTCCGCGCCAGCGGTTACGCGACGTTCCTCGCCCGGCCGGTGCGCGGCGAAACACTGCTGCGCGTGCTGTTGACCAGCCATGTGCCCGCGCCCGCCGAGCCGCATCCGGAGCCGCGCGGCGCCACGTCCGTCCGCCGTCGTGACCAGAGCCTGTCCGTGCTGATCGCAGAGGATAATGACATCAACGCAATGCTCGCCCGCGCCACGCTGCTCAAGGCCGGACATCGCGTCAAGATCGTCGGCAACGGCAAGGCCGCGGTCGAAGCCGTCACCGACGCCGGTCTCAAGCACCGCTTCGACGTGGTTCTGATGGACCTGCACATGCCGGTGATGGACGGTCTGGACGCGATCGCCGCCATCCGCCGCCATGAGGAGGCAATGGCCGTGCCGCCGATCCCGATCATGGTTCTTTCCGCCGACAGCCAGGAAAAGACCCGCCACAGCGTGCTGGCCCATGGCGCCAGCGGCTTCGTCACCAAGCCCCTCGACCCCGATGCGCTCGTCCAGGCCGTCGAGGGCCAGGTTGCGGCATAACGATTTTTTTTAGGGCTTCTCGAACGCCTTGGATTGCCTGGCTTTCACATCCATAAGATAGCCGGTTGAGGGTATTGTCCAGCCGACGAAGTATTGCCGGCCCCGCCATATCACGGTACTGTCACAATCCTGTTGCACCTACACCGTATCCCCGTGCCAAGAGGGATGGCTCGAAGGAGAATCACTCGTGCATACAGTCATGCCTGAATGCGATACTCGGCCGAACGCCAGCGCCCTGCTCGGCGCGCGTACCGCCGATGCCGTCGCAAGCGGCGCTCCGCTGGGCCGTATCGGCAACCTCGAGGTGCGGCTCGCCCGCAACGAGGCCGAGATCGCCGCCGCTCAGGAAGTGCGCTACCGGGTATTCTATGACGAGCTTGGCGCGAGGAAGGATCTGTTCCAGGCGCAGAGCCGGCGCGACGCCGATCGTTTCGACCCGCTTTGCGACCATCTCCTGGTTCTCGACACGTCGCTTCCCGGCCCCGAGCACCGCCGTATCGTCGGCACCTACCGCCTTTTGCGGCAGGAGATCGCCACGGCCGCCGGCGGCTTCTATTCCGAGGGCGAGTTCGAGCTGACCAAGCTGGTCGCGCGCCATCCGGGCCAGCGCTTCCTTGAGCTCGGCCGTTCCTGCGTGCTTCCGGAATATCGGTCCAAGCGCACCATCGAGGCGCTCTGGCAAGGCATCTGGGCCTACATCAACCACTACGACATCGGCGTGATGACCGGCTGTGCCTCCTTCCATGGCATCGTGCCGGCGGCGCATGCCGAGGCGCTCACCTATCTCGCCCATCATTGCCGCACCGATCAGGCCTGGGATGTGCGGGCGGTGGCCAGCCGTTACTGCTCCATGGACCTGATGCCGATCGAGGCGGTGAACGCCAAGGCCGCGATCGCCGCGATGCCGCCGCTGGTCAAAGGCTATCTGCGCGTCGGCGCCCGCATCGGCGACGGCTGCGTCATCGACCACGAGTTCTCGACGGTCGACGTTTTCGTCGTCATGCCGGTCAAGGAGATCGGCGCCCGCTACGTCAACTATTATGGCGGTGAAGGCCAGCGCTTCGCGGCATAGCGAATAGCGAATAGCGAATAGCGAATAGCGAATAGCGAATAGAAGTAAACGATGTTGGGTTGGTCGTAACAACCCTATTCGCTACTCCCTATTCGCTATTCGCTCTTCTACGGAATATCTTCCGGCCTCCGCCCAGGCCGGCTCTTATAGGCCGGAAACGACCAGCCGAATTTGAGCGCCCCGCCGCGCACCAGGAAGGCGGCTGCGAAGCCGAGCAGGCTGGATGGCAGCGCCGGCATGCCGACCAGGTCGCAGAGCGTGAAGAGCGCTGCCCCGGCAAGCGCCGCCGTGACATAGATCTCGGGTCTCAGCAGCACGGAAGGCTCGCCGGCGAGCAGGTCGCGCAATATGCCGCCAAAGGTCGCGGTGAGCACCCCGGTGACGACGGACACGACCGGCGAGCCGGTGATCGCCAGGCCCTTTGCGGCTCCCATCACCGCGAAGGCGGCCAGTCCGATGGCATCGAGCCAGAGCAAGAGCTTGTAGCGGGATTCGACGCGATAGGCGCTAAAGAAAACGAGCACCGCCACGACGGCGCAAATCAGCACATAACCGCTGTTTGCGACCCAGAACACCGGCAGGTTCAGGATGACGTCGCGCAGCGTCCCGCCGCCGATGCCGGTGACGCTGGCCAGGAACAGGAAGCCGATGATGTCGAGCTCTTTGCGCGACGCGGCGAGCGCGCCGGTCGCCGCGAAGACGGCAACGCCGGCATAGTCGAGCAGTTCGATGGGATTCATGGGTGAGCGAATAGTGAGTAGCGAATAGCGCGTAGTAGTGAATACCACGAAGCTGTGCGGTTGGTAGCCAGCTTCGCTATTCGCTATTCGCTACTCACTATTCGCTATCAAGCATCCTTCTCGGCCTGCTCGTTCACCGGGCCTGGTTCGACCGGCGCCTCGGCGGCCGCCTTTGGACCACCCTTGGAAACGCCGACCATCGCTGGCCTCAGCACGCGATCGCCGATCGAATAGCCGGGTTGCACGACCTGGACGACGGTGCCGGCCGGAACGTCTGTGTTGGGCACCTCGAACATCGCCTGATGGAAGTTGGGGTCGAACTTCTCGCCTTCGGGCGCGAGCTTCTTCACGCCGTGCCGCTCGAGCGCCGACAGCATTGCGCGCTCGGTGAGGTCGACGCCCTCGATGAGCGCCTTGAAGCCGGCATCGCCGGAGGCCTTGGCCTCGGCCGGGATGGCATCCAGCGCGCGGCGCAGATTGTCTGACACCGACAGCATGTCGCGGGCGAAGTTGGCCACCGCGTAAGCGCGCGCGTCATGCACGTCGCGCGCGGTGCGGCGACGCAAATTCTCCATTTCGGCAGCTATGCGAAGCGCGCGGTCCTTCAGTTCCTCGTTTTCCTTCAGCAGCCGCACAAGCGCTTCGTAGTCGCCGTCGACGCCGCCTTCCGCGCGTTCGCCGGAAGCCTGGGCGCCGGAAGCCTGGGTGGCTTCGATTTCCTCGGGCGCGCGTTCGTCTTTTGCCTGGTCGCTCATCGCCGTTTCCCGTCATTCGGATTGGTTTGGATTTGCGCCCGATATCGAGGTTTGAAGGCCAAAAATCAAGGGGCAAGCCCCGGCGGCGCCATCTCCCGGTCGTTCCAGATTAATTCAAACTTTACCGTACCGAACGGCTTTGCTTGCCTGCAAGGGTCGATGCGGGAACCATTGCCGGGCGCGGGAGTTTCGAAGTCGACACAGGATTTTGGGACATGAACGGCAACGACAGCAATAGGCGCGCCAAACTTGCCGCCGATATAAGGCGGCGCGTCGGCACCGAAGCGACGAAACGCTTCCTGCGCACGCTGCCGGCATTTCGCCTGGAAAAAGAAGTGCCAAAGCGGCTCACGGACCTGCTCGACCGCCTCGACGAGGCAGAAGGGGGCGAAGTGGGCGGCGAACGGCATCCATAGCCTGCCGCCCTATGAAACTCGCCTACATGGGAAGCTAGCGGGGCGAGGCGCGGAAGGCGTCAGGCTGCCCTGCGCTCGTCGCGCATAAGCGCTTCACCATGACGGATTTCGGTGCCGAGCACCTTCAGGCATTCCCGCATGAAAGCGGCAAGCCCGGGCCATCCCTTGGCCGACACCAGATTGCCGTCGACATGCGCGCCGGTCGGCGCAACGTCGACATAGGTGCCGCCGGCGAGCGTCACTTCGGGCTCGCAATAATGCAGCGCCGCTACTTGCCTGCCGCGCACGACGCCATCGACAGCGATCAGGATCTGGACGCCGTGGCAAATGGTGAAGATCGGTTTGCCGGTCTCATGGAAGTGCCTGACCAGCGCCTGCACGCGCTTGTCGATGCGAATGTACTCCGGACCGCGCCCGCCGGCGGCGTAGACGGCGTCGTAGTCAGCCGGATTCACCTCGGCGAAGGTCTTGTTGAGGATGTAGTCGTGACCGAGCTTTTCGGTATAGGTCTGATGGCCCTCGAAGTCGTGCAATGAGGTCTTGAGCACGTCGCCGGCCTTCTTGTCGGGGCACACGACATGGACGGTGTGGCCGACCGCATGCATGGCCTGCTCAAAGACGAAAATCTCATATTCCTCGCTGAACTCGCCAACGAGCATCAAAATCCTTTTGCCTGCCATGCCGGTTCCTCCCTTTGCTGGCTATTTATTTCGGGGTGCGAAATAATAACCCTATCCTAAGGTCAAGACGACGTAAGGGGAAGTGCAAATCGCATAAGTGGTCTGACCAGATAGACTCGATCCTGTCAGCAAGCCGGCAATGCTGGCCAGGCTGAGGGAAAATCGATCACCCTGGTCTGACCAAGAGGCCGCGATCAGGCGGCCGCGCGGATCATGTCCGCGGCCTTCTCCGCGATCATGATCGTGGGCGCGTTGGTGTTGCCGCCGGACCAGGGTCGGCATCACCGAGGCATCGACCACACGCAGCCCTTCCAGCCCGCGAACCCTGAGCATCGGGTCGACCACGGCCATGTCGTCGACGCCCATCTTGCAGGTGCCGGCGGGGTGATAGATCGTATCGGCGCGCGCCCTGATATGCGCCATCAGCTCGGCATCGCTGGCGGCGCCGGCCGTATAGATCTCCTTCTTGCGATACTTCGCCAGCGCCGGCGCCTCCAATATGGCGCGCGTCATCCGAACACCTTTGAGCAGAAGGTCGGCATCGCGCTCGTCCTGGAGGAAGCGCGGGTCGATGCGCGGCGGCGCCAGCGGATCCGCGCTCATCAGCCCCACCTCCCCGCGCGAATACGGTCGAAGCACGCAGACATGGCAGGAAAAGCCATAGCCCATATGCAGCTTGCGGCCATGGTCGTCGACGATGGCGATGCAGAAATGCAATTGCAGATCGGGACGCTCGATGGCCGGATCGGATTTGAGGAAGGCGCCGGCTTCCGCATAGGGCGTGGCAATCATGCCGGTGCCATCCTTGCGCCAGCGCAGCATATGCTTGATCAGGCCCGGCATGCCGGTGAGGCCGATGCCCATCAAATCCGTCTCCCGCGACTTCCAGGCCAGGATGAAGTCGAGATGGTCCTGCAGGTTCCTGCCGAC
Source organism: Mesorhizobium sp. M1E.F.Ca.ET.045.02.1.1 (assembly GCF_003952485.1). Classification (NCBI taxonomy): domain Bacteria; kingdom Pseudomonadati; phylum Pseudomonadota; class Alphaproteobacteria; order Hyphomicrobiales; family Phyllobacteriaceae; genus Mesorhizobium; species Mesorhizobium sp. M1E.F.Ca.ET.045.02.1.1. Next base: position 2,938,319 of record NZ_CP034447.1, on the reverse strand, counting down.
GCCAGGCAATTCGTGGACGAGCGGGATGCCGTGCGCCGCGAGTTCAACCGCCGGACCGATGCCCGACAGAAGAAGCAGTTGCGGCGAGCCGAACGCCCCGCCGCAAAGGATGACCTCGCGTCGCGCTTCCGCTACCGCTTCGCCTCTGCCGATGCGATACCGCACGCCCTTGGCGCGCTTGCCGTCGAGCCAGACGCCTGTCGCATGCGCGCCGGTGACGACGGTGAGATTCGGCCTTCCGAACGCCGGATGCAGATAGGCGGCGGCTGCAGAGCAGCGCTCGCCATTGCGACGCTCACCCCAGAACTGCGTGACTTGGTAGAGCCCCGCCCCTTCCTGCTCCGGCCCGTTGAAGTCCTCGTTGCGCCTGATCTGGTTTTCTCCGCAAGCCTCGACAAAGGCTTTTGCGATCGGGCGCGGCTCCTGCTGCTCCGCCACCCGGAGCGGCCCGTCGCCGCCATGCAGCGCATCAGTGCCGCGCTGGTTGCCCTCGGCGCGCCGGAAGTAAGGCAGCACCTCGTCCCACGACCAGCCGTCGCAGCCGAGGTCGGCCCATTCGTCATAGTCGCGGCGGTTGCCCCGCGTGTAGAGCATGGCGTTGATGGCGCTGGAACCGCCCAATGCCTTGCCGCGCGGCTGGTAGCCCCTGCGGCCGCCCAGCCCTTCCTGCGGCACCGTCTCGAAACCCCAGTTGTTGATCTTCGGCCGGCCCGGCAGCAGCGCGATGATGCCGGCCGGCGCGCGGATCAGCAGATCCTTGCCGTCGCCTCCTGCTTCCAGCAGGCAAACCTTCTTCGATGGGTCTTCGGAAAGCCTGGCGGCAAGCGTCGAGCCGGCGGAGCCGCCGCCGGCGATGACATAGTCGTAACGCATGGTGTCCTCCCCGGCGGATATTTCCGTCCGTTCCTGGAGAGAAGACCCGGTCGTTGGTCTTGTAAAGATGCCGCAGCGTCAGTCCGGTCGCTTGCGCCGCCAGGAATATTTGGGGTCCTTGGCTTCCGGCTCCACGGCCGGCTGGTAGTAGACCGGCAGGCCGCCGGTGCGCCCTTCCTCCAGCCGCTTCAGCAGCACCGGGTTGGAGACCTCGAATTCGTCGAAGCCGAGCCTCAGCATATGCGGCAGTTGGTCGACCAGCACCTGGCCGGTGGCGCGGACCGCGCCGGTGAAATGATGCCGGGCGCGCAGCAGCTCGCCCTTGGAGAAGGAGCGGCCATCGTTGAACGCCGGAAAGGCCAGCGCCACCAGCGAAAGCTGGTCGAGCAGGCCGACGATCTTGTCGAGTTCGTCGCCGGGCTGCAGCAGCACCCCGATGCGCTCCCTGGCCGACTTGCGGACTTCATCATCGAGCCCGAGGAAGGCCTGCAGCGGCAGGATGAAGCGGCCATTTCCGGCAAGCGCCTCGGCGCTTTCGGCGTGGGTCCAGTCGTCCTCGCGAAAACCCTTTGGGGTCCAGAGGCGAGTCCCTGGTGTCGTCGATTCAGTCATCAAAAATCCTAAAGTCCAAAGAGTCCCAAGCGAGCCGGCAGACGGCCAGCAGCCGTGACTTTGGGAGCCGACATCACGCGAATAGCGATATACCCTAAAGTGATGCGTCGGTCAGCGACTTCTCCAGCCCCGACAAATGGATGCCGCACTCGGTCTTGGCGTGCCCTGCCCAGCGGCCGCTACGCGCATCCTCGCCAGGCTGTACCGGTTGCGTGCAGGGGAAGCAGCCGATCGAGAGATAGCCGTAGGCGACCAGCGGATTTTCGCGCAGCGCATGCGCGCGCATGTAGTCAGCCTGGTCCGACGTCGTCCAATGCGCGAGCGGATTGATGCGGATGCGCGAGCCGACCGCCTCGAAGACGGGCAGAGCCGCCCGCGTCGACGCCTGGAAACGCTTGCGCCCGGTGAACCACGCGCGGAACGGCTCGACGCCGCGCGCCAGCGGCTCGACCTTGCGCACGTTGCAGCAGGAATCAGTGTCGGTCTCGTGCAGCCTGCCGGTCGGGTCGATGCGTTCGAGCGCCGCTTCGTCCGGCTTGATCACCCTGACATCGGTCAGGCCGAAATCGGCGATCAGGGCGTCGCGGTAGCCCAGCGTTTCCTCGAAATGCTTGCCGGTGTCGAGGAAGATCACCGGCAGCGAGCGGTCGACCTTGGCGATCATGTGGAGCAGCACCGCCGAATCCGCCCCGAAGGACGACACGGCGGCGACCTCGCCGCGGAAGAATTCGCGCGCCGACCGCTCGATGATCTCGATCGGCTTCAGATGGCCGAGCAACGCGTCGAGCCCCGCCGCTTCAGCGGCAATGCCGGCCTCGACGCCGCCGGTCCGGTCAAGCGGCCTTGGTTTCGCCAGCATAGAGCGCCTCCTTGAACGGCGCGGGACCGACACGGCGGTAAGCGTCGATAAAACGTTCATCAGGATTGAGCCGAAGGCCGAGATAGGTTTCGACGATCTGCTCGATGGCATCGGTGATCTCTTCCGAGGAGAAGCCGCGGCCGATGATCTCGCCCACGGACGTGTTCTCGTCGGCCGAGCCGCCAAGCGTCACCTGGTAGAGTTCGGACCCCTTCTTCTCGACGCCGAGAATGCCGATATGGCCGACATGGTGATGGCCGCAGGCATTGATGCAGCCGGAGATCTTCAGCTTCAGTTCGCCGATCTCGCGCTGCCGCTCAAGCGAGGCGAAGCGGCGCGAGATTTCCTGCGCCACCGGGATGGAGCGCGCCGTGGCCAGCGCGCAGTAGTCGAGGCCGGGGCAGGAGATGATGTCGCTGATCAGGTTGGAATTGGCCGTCGCCAGGCCGATCTCGACCAGCGCGTCATAGACCGCCTTGAGGTCGGCGCGCGCCACATGCGGCAGGATCAGGTTCTGCTCGTGGCTGACGCGCAGCTCATCGAAAGCGTATTTCTCGGCGATGTCGGCGACCGCTTCCATCTGGCTGTCGGTCGCGTCGCCGGGCACCTCGCCGATGCCCTTGAGCGAGATGGTCACCGCTGCATAGTCGGGATGGCGATGGGTCACGACGTTCTGGTCGAGCCACTCCGAGAAACTCCTGGAATCGAGCCGGGCCTGCTTCATGGCGGCATCGCCTTCCGGCCGGTCCGCCAGCGCCGGCGGCGCGAAATAGGCGTTGATCGCCTGGATGTCGGCTTCCGGCAGCTTCAGCTCGGCGTCCTTCAGCTCCTGCCATTCGGCCTCGATCTGGCGCGTGATTTCCTCGACGCCGGTCTCGTGGACCAGGATCTTGATGCGCGCCTTGTACTTGTTGTCGCGGCGGCCATAGAGGTTGTAAACACGCAGGATCGCCGTGCAGTAGGACAGAAGATCGGCTTCCGGCAGGAAGTCGCGGATCTTCCTGGCCACCATCGGCGTGCGGCCCTGGCCGCCGCCGACATAGACGGCAAAGCCAAGCTCGCCGGCCGCGTTCTTCTTGAGATGCAGACCGATGTCATGCGTCTGGATGGCGGCGCGGTCGCGTTCGGCGCCGGTCACCGCGATCTTGAACTTGCGCGGCAGGAACGAGAATTCCGGATGCACCGACGACCACTGGCGCAGGATTTCCGCATAGGGGCGCGGGTCGGCGACCTCGTCAGCGGCGGCTCCGGCGAAATGGTCAGCGGTGACGTTGCGGATGCAGTTCCCGCTGGTCTGGATGGCGTGCATCTCGACGCTCGCCAGGTCGGCGAGGATCGCCGGAATGTCGGACAGCGCCGGCCAGTTGAACTGGATGTTCTGGCGCGTGGTGAAGTGGCCATAGCCCTTGTCGTATTTGCGCGCGATATGGCCGAGCATGCGCAATTGCCTGCTGTTCAGCGTGCCGTAGGGCACGGCGATGCGCAGCATATAGGCATGCAATTGCAGATAGACGCCGTTCATCAGCCTGAGCGGCCGGAACTGGTCCTCGGTGATCTCGCCGGCAAGCCGGCGCTGCACCTGGTCGCTGAACTCGGCGACCCGGGCCTCTACGAAATCTTGGTCGAACTCGTCGTAACGGTACATGCTTCGTCTTTCAGGGCGCGTCCGCCCGCTTTTTCAATTCTTTGTTGGAGCATGATCTTCTCCGAAAACCGGGTCCCACTTTTCGGGATCATGCTCAAAACCTATGCCGCCCGCGCCGCTTCCGGGTTTGCCTGCTTGCCGATATCGGTGCGGATGGTGGGGCCTGCGGCGCGGATCTTCTCGCGCAGCCGCACCGGCTCGACCACACCGTTGATCACGGTCACGTCGATCAGGTTGACGTCGACCACTTCATTGTTGGCGGCGGCGGCGGCGCCGATCGCTTCCAGCCGGTCCTCAGCCACCTTGTCATGGGCGATATCGGCATGGCCGACGGCCTCCGACCAGCCGCCATCGGCGTACCACACGGCGATACCGTCGGAGAGCCTGTTCGCGGTCAGAACCTTCATTCCCGTACTCCTTCGGCCACCGTGCTGGCGGCTTCTTCATGCCCTGTGTCTTCGTGCTTGTGTGCCGCGAGCGGCTCGGACCGTTCGAAATTGGCGCCGGCAACCGCGTCGCCGATGATCGTCATGACCGGGCCGGTGAGGTCGGCGCGCGCTTCCAGCGACGGCAGGTCGGCGAGCGTGCCATGGAAGCGGCGGCGGTTGCCCAGGCTGGCATTCTCGACGACTGCGACGGCGGTATCCGGCGACAGCCCGGCCTCGATCAGCCGGCCGGCGACCTCGGCCGCCACCGAGCGGCCCATATAGACGGCGACGGTCGCGCCGGAGATGGCGAGCTTCGCCCAATCGGGCAGCGAGTTGCCCTTGAGGTCGTGGCCGGTGGTGAAGACCATCGAGGAGGTCACGCCGCGCAGCGTCAGCGGCAGCTCGAAATCGGCGGCGGCGGCGAAGGCCGCGGTGACGCCCGGGACCACCTCATAGGCGACACCGGCCTCGCGAAGCGCGGCCATCTCCTCGCCAGCCCGGCCGAACACCAGCGGATCGCCGGACTTCAGCCGCACCACGCGCTTGCCGGCGCGGCCAAGCTCGATAAGCAGCGCGTTGATCTCTTCCTGGCTCTTGGAATGGCAGCCCTTGCGCTTGCCGACGGGCAGGCGCTCGGCATCGCGGCGGCCCATGGCGACGATCGCCTCCGGCACCAGCGCGTCATAGACGATCGCGTCGGCTTCCATCAGCAGGCGGTGAGCGCGCAGCGTCAAAAGGTCTTCAGCGCCCGGACCAGCGCCGACCAGCGCGATATGGCCTGCCGCCAACGCGTTCGAAGCCAGAAGATCGAGCGCGGCATCATGCGCCCTGGCGAACTCGCCGGCTTCGACCGCCCTGGCCGGAGCGCCGGCGAAGAAATCGCTCCAGAAGCGGCGGCGGCGATTGCCCTTCGGCAGCCGCTCGGCCGCGGCGCGGAACGAGGCTGCCAAGGCCGCCAGCCGGCCGAGAGACGGCGACAGCATGCGGTCGATGCGCGCGCGCAGCATCTGCGCGAGCACCGGCCCGGCGCCCTCGGTGCCGATGGCGATGGCGACCGGCGCCCGGTTGACCAGCGCGGGCGTGAAGAAATCGCAGAGCTCCGGGCGGTCCACGACATTGACCGGGATGCCCAGCCGGCGCGCATCCTCGGCGACGCGGCGATCGAGCGCCTCGTCGCCGCTGGCAGCAAACACCAGGGCCGCGCCTTCGAGATGGGCGACATCATAGGCAGCATCGACATGGACAGCGTCGACGGATGAGATGAATGCAAGCAGCTCCGCATCGGCATCGGCGGCGATGATGCGCAGCGCCGCGCTCGACTGAGCAAGCAGCCGTGCCTTGGCAAGCGCCTCCTCGCCATTGCCGACGATGGCCACGGCTTCGCCGTCGACCCGCACGAAGACGGGGAAGGTGTTGAGCTTGGCGTTGGCTGGCGACATGGCGATAAGCAAATACGATAACAGTCTGGCAGTTTTATGCGAGCACGCCGAAAACCAGAAGGCACGCACTCGCGCATGCCTTCAAAGCAGGCAATCGCTTTTTCGCAACCGCGAAAGGCGGGAGAAAAAAATTCTACTCTGGTGCTGTGAGCGGACGGAGCGGTTGGCATCGCCCCTTGATCCGTCGCATTTTTAGCGCCCAAGCCTTTGAGCGGCAAAATAGATTTTTCTAAATTCTACTAACTTAGTAGATTAAAGGCGCCTCTCGCCAACCCACCGTTTGAAGAGCCTTTCGGGCGGCGGACGAGCCGTCCCGATAAGTCCGGAACAATCAAGCTTCGCAGCACGTTTGGCTAGCGGATCCATCCGGCCGATCCAGGATCGGTCGGCACCCCGGGAAACAAGGAGGAACGCCCTATGAGCATCAATCTGAAACGTGGTCTTTGGGTCATCGTGGCCGACGGCGAAAAAGCGCTCTTCCTCCGCAACGAAGGTGACAGCAAATTTCCGAACCTGGAGGTTGTCCAGGAGATGGAGCAGGAGAACCCTGCCACCCGTGAGCAGGGCAGCGACAGGCCGGGCCGCTACAGCGACGGGCCCACGGTTCATCGCAGCGCGGTTGAAGACACCGATTGGCACCGCCTCGGCAAGGAACGCTTCGCCGACAACATCGCGGGGCGGCTCTACAAGCTTGCGCACCGCGGCGAGTTCGACGAGATCGTGCTGATCGCCCCGCCCCAGGTGTTGGGCGAGATGCGGCAGAAGCTGCACAAGGAGGTCAGCGAGAAGGTGAAGGCGGAGATACCGAAAACGCTGACGAACCACACGATCTCCGAGATCGAGAGCCTGCTTCAGGCGGCTTGAGCGACGGACATCACGAGACCTTAGAACGCCGTGAGCGGATGCCGCGCGGCTGGCCATGACGGCAGCGCGCGGCTTTTCTCGTCCGGCGCGTGTCCATGGCGCCGATTTCAGAGCGGCGGTGGTTGCATGACCGCCGCTCTGCCCACCATATTGCGAAAGGCGACGGCCTCGGGCGGCGCTTGTCCGACATCGCGATTTCTGAAAGGCGCTCCATAGACAATGCCGCATGACACGCCCCTTATCGCCACCATCGTCGCCGGTTTGGGGTTTGCTTTCGTCTTTGGAGCACTGGCCAACCGTTTCCGCGTCCCGCCGCTCGTCGGCTATCTGGTGGCCGGCGTGCTCGTCGGGCCGAACACGCCGGGCTTTGTCGCCGACGCCAGCCTCGCCAACGAACTCGCCGAGATCGGCGTCATCCTGCTGATGTTCGGCGTCGGCCTGCATTTTTCGCTGAAGGACCTTCTGTCGGTCCGTGCGATTGCCGTGCCTGGCGCCATCGTGCAGATCGCTTTTGCCACGCTGCTGGGCGCCGGGCTGGCCTGGCTGCTCGGCTGGTCCTTGGGCGCCGGTCTGGTCTTCGGCCTCGCTCTGTCCGTCGCCTCGACCGTCGTGCTGCTGCGCGCCATGCAGGAGCGGCGGCTGATCGAGACCGAGCGCGGCCGCATTGCAGTCGGCTGGCTGATCGTCGAGGATCTGGCCATGGTGCTGGCGCTGGTGCTTTTGCCGGCGCTCGCCGGCGTGCTGGGCGGCCAGCCGCAGGCCGACGACCACTCGAGCCTGCTCTCGCTGCCCGCCAGCTACGGCATATGGGGCGTGGTCGGCATGACGCTGGCCAAGGTCGTCACCTTCGTCGTCGTCATGCTGGTCGTCGGCCGCCGGGTTATCCCGTGGATCCTGCACTATGTCGCGCATACCGGCTCGCGCGAACTATTCCGGCTCTCGGTGCTGGCCATTGCGCTCGGCGTCGCCTTCGGCGCGGCGAAACTGTTCGGCGTCTCTCTGGCGCTCGGCGCCTTTTTCGCCGGCATGATCATGAGCGAATCCGAGCTCAGCCATCGCGCGGCCGAGGAATCGCTGCCGCTGCGCGACGCCTTTTCCGTGCTGTTTTTCGTCTCGGTCGGCATGCTGTTCGACCCGCTCAGCCTGATCAGCAACGGGCTGCCAATCCTGGCCACTTTAGCCATCATCGTCATCGGCAAATCGCTTGCCGCCTTCGTCATCGTCATCGCCTTCCGCTATCCGGTCGCGACGGCGCTGATGATTTCGGCCAGCCTCGCCCAGATCGGTGAATTCTCCTTCATCCTGGCCGAGCTCGGCGTCGGGCTGAAGCTGTTGCCCGAACAGGGCCGCGACCTGATCCTTGCCGGCGCTATCCTGTCGATCCTGCTCAACCCGCTGATGTTCCTCCTCGTCGACTGGATGAAGCCGTGGCTGGAGAAGCGCGCCGGCAAGGCCCCCGAGGAAACAAAGTCTATCGGCCCGGCGACCGAGCCCGGTCAGTTGGCTTCGGTGGCGACAGCTTGGGAGAAGGAGGATGGCGCGCCGCCGCGAACCGCGCTTGCTGGCCATTCCATCCTGGTCGGCTATGGCCGTGTCGGCAGCCTCGTCGGAGCTGGCCTGAAAGAAGCCGCCCTGCCCTTCCTGGTCATCGAGGATGCCGACAAGACGCTGGCGAAGCTCAAGGCCGACGGCATCGAAACCGTCGCCGGCAATGCCGCCATCGCGGAGGTCTTTTCAGCCGCCAATCCGGAAGGCGCGAAGCGGCTGATCCTTGCCATTCCCAATGCCTTCGAGGCGGGGCAGATCGTGCTTCGGGCCCGCGCCGCCAATCCGGCGATAAACGTCATCGCCCGCGCTCATTCCGATGCCGAAGTCGAGCACCTCAAGGGCCTCGGCGCCGATACGGTGATCATGGGCGAACGCGAGATCGCGCGCGGCATCGTCGAGGTGGTGATCGGCAAGACCACCGATCCGGCCGGGCCCGCCTTCGAGGTCAGATCGCAGCCTGCTTGATCCGTATCAGGCCACGAATGCGGAACCACCGTCCTGCGCGATATCGCTGAGGTATCTTGCCGGTGGCTTGCCCAGCGCCTTCTTGAACATGGTGATGAAGGCGGTGACGGATTCGTAGCCGAGATCGCCTGACACCTGCTGCACGCTGGCACCGGAGGAGAGCTCCCTCAGCGCCACGATCAAGTGCAATTGCTGGCGCCAGCGGCCGAAGGTCAGCCCTGTTTCCTTCACCACGAGGCGCGCCAGGCTGCTCTCGCTGAGCGCGACATGGTTTGCCCATTCCGCCAAAGTTCTGCGGTCGGCGGGATCGTCCGCCAGCGCTTCGGCGATCCGCCGCAGCCGCGGCTCGGCCGAGATCGGCAGGTGCAATTGCTGAACAGTCATCAGCGGCAGTTCGGCGAGCAGGACCCTTCCCAGGAAATCGCACCGCGCATCGTCCGGCGCGCAGTCCGACAGTTCGATGATGAGCTCGCGCAGCAGCGGCGAGATCGAGAGCGTGCAGCACCGGTCCGGCAGTTCGGCCGCATCCGGCTCGATGTAGACGAAGAATATCCGCGCGTTGGCCGTCGCGATGTTGCTGTGCTCCATGCCGCTTGGAATCCACACGCCGCAATGCGGCGGCACCATCCACAGGCCACTGGGAACGCGGCAGGTGACGCCGCCGCCCAGCGCGAAGACAAGTTGTCCCTTGCGATGCCAGTGCTCGCGCACCTCGGCCTTGGTCTCGGTGACGTCGACGCGCACCGCAATCGCCGGCGCGAGCACATTGTCGACGTCGAAATCGGGCCATGGCCAGCGAAGAGGTTGCCTCACGATTGACGCCTTTTAGCGATTAGATGCCATAATAGCTAAATTCTTCAAACAAGGAAGTCGATAGGCTCCGGTTTGCGCATGGCGGACAACAGTTGATCGCGTTGACGCTGCACAAACCAACGAGGAGATCGACCCATGCTCGCCTTGATCACGTCTCCCGACAGCGCCACCGGGCTGAAGCTCGCCAAGGTCGAGGACCCTCGGCCCCTCGCCAACGAGGCGCTTGTCTCGGCCCAAGCAACCTCGTTGAACCGCGGCGAACTGCGCCTGCTCGCCATCCGACCGAACGGATTCATACCCGGCCAGGACGTCGTTGGCATCGTCGAACAGGCGGCGGCCGATGGCTCCGGGCCCGCCGTGGGCACCCGGGTTGCGGCTTTGGTCGACCAGGCCGGCTGGGCCGAACGTGTCGCCGTTCCGACCGACCGGCTCGCCGTCCTGCCGGACGAAGTCAGCTTCGCCTCCGCAGCCACGCTTCCGGTTGCTGGCACGACGGCGCTGAGGACGTTGCGCCATGGCGGCGGCCTGGCCGGCCAGCGGGTTCTGATCACCGGCGCAAGCGGCGCGGTCGGTCGTTTCCAGATCCAGATCGCCCGCGAGCAGGGCGCGCACGTGACCACGGTCGCCGCCTCCCGGCACGACGAGGATCTGCGTCGGCTGGGAGCCGGGCAGGTTGTCGAACAGATCGAGCTGGCCGAGGGGCCGTTTTCGCTGATCACCGAGTCGGTCGGCGGCGAAAGCCTCGCGCACGCGATAGAACGCGTCGCGCCTGGCGGGGTGATCGTCATGTTCGGTTCGAGCAGCGGCGAACTCACGCCCGTCGGGTTCCGTCAGTTCGTTCCGGGTCACGAGGGAGCGAGGCTGCAGACTTTCGCCTACTACACTTCCGGCTCCGGCATTGGCGCCGACATCGCCTGGCTGCTTGGCTTAGTCGCGGCTGGCCGGCTGGAAACCCGCGTGGCCTTGACGGTGCCGTGGACGGAAATCGCCCAGGCCCTGGACTCGCTCAGACAGCGCAGCATCAGCGGCAAGGCTGTTCTCACCATAAGTGGATGAGCAGCCCTTAGCTTGAAGTCAGCCGCTCAAACGTGCTGGCCACCGTTGATATGGATTTCGGAGCCGGTCACGTAGGACGCCTGCGCGGTGCACAGGAAGAAGATGATGTCGGCCACTTCCGACGTGGCGCCGAGCCGTCTCAGAGGAATCGTCTCGACGATCTTGTCGGTGCCCGGCGACAGGATCGCCGTGTCGATCTCGCCCGGCGCGATCGCGTTGACGCGGATGCCGTGCGGGCCGAAGTCGTGCGCCATCTCGCGCGTCAGCGAGCCGAGCGCCGCTTTCGATGTCGCGTAGGCCGTGCCGGCGAACGGGTGCACCCGGGTGCCGGCGATCGAGGTGACGTTGACGATCGATCCCTTGGCCGCGGCGAGTTCCTTGAACAGCCCCCTCGCCAGCATGATCGGCGCGAAGAAGTTGACCTGGAACACGTCGCGCCAGACATGCATCGGCGTGTCGATCGAATTCATCCGGCTGCCGTCCTTCAGCTTCGGCGAGATGCCGGCATTGTTGACCAGCGCGTGCAGTTGCCCGCCATGCGCCTCCAGCCGGTGCCGGATTTCCGAGACGGCGATGCCAACATCCTCCTGGTCGGCGAGATCGACCTTGATGTGGTCCTCAGGCCCGGCTGGCCAAGGACAATCCTCGGCGAAAGCCTGGCGCGAGCAGGTGATGACGCGCCAGCCCTCGCGCGAAAAACGCTTCACCGTCGCATGGCCGATGCCACGGCTGGCGCCGGTGAGCACGATGGTTTTTCTAGGGTCGGTCTCGGCCATGGCTTGATCTCCGGCCGGACATGTAGCCGAACGCGCTCGCCATTGCGAGAGGCGAGTTTGCCGCTCAACCGCCGCCGAGGATGTCGAGGATCGACGTCTGCCGCCGTTTCTTCGGGCCGCCGACGTCGCCGGGCGGCACCGGATGCCCGACCGACGCGGTGGTGCCGCCGTCGCTGGGCATGTCGAAACCGTCGGCGTCGACGGTTTGAGCGGGACGCGCCTGGCGTGCCGGCGCCTGGGCGACAGGCTGCGATTGGCCGACCGGCGCCTGCGGCACCGGCGCCGGCTGCGAAGCATCCGCCGACGGAATCTCGTCCGGCACGACCGTATCGGACGGCGTCGACTTCCATGTTCCGGGCAGCGGCCTGACCGGAACGCCTTCATGCGCGGCGACCATGAATTCGTGCCAGGCCTGCGCCGGCAGCGCGCCGCCGGTCACCTTCTTCATCGCGCTGCCGTCGTCATTGCCGAACCACACGCCGGTGGTGAGGTTGGCGGTGTAGCCGACGAACCAGGCGTCGCGCGAATTCTGGCTGGTGCCGGTCTTGCCGGCCGAGGGCCAGTTGAAGGCGGCCTTCTTGGCGGTGCCGATCTCGACGGTTCCCGTCATCATCGAGTTCATCATGCCGACGATATCGGCCTTGATCACGCGCGCCGCGCTGCCGCCATTGTTCTCGTAAAGCACCTTGCCGCTGGCTGTGGTGACGCGGCGGATGAAGTGGATATCCGGCTTGTAGCCGCCATTGGCGAAAGGCACATAGGCCGCGGTCAGTTCCAGCGGCGTCACTTCCGAGGTGCCGAGCGCGATCGAGGTGTTCGACTGCAGGTCGGACTGGATGCCCATGCGATGCGCCGCCTCGACCACCGCGTCGGGCCCGACTTCCATGGTGAGCTGCGCCGCCACCGAGTTCAGCGACTTGGCCAGCGCCGTCGCCAGCGTCACCTTGCCATAGTACTTGCCGCCATAGTTATCCGGCGTCCATTTGCCGATCTTGATCGGAGCGTCGTTGCGCACGCTGTCCGGCGTGCGGCCGGCTTCGAGCGCCGCCATATAGACGAAGGGCTTGAAGGCCGATCCCGGCTGCCGCCGCGCCTCCGAGGCGCGGTCGAACTGGCTGGTCGAATAGTCGTAGCCGCCGACCATGGCGCGCACGGCGCCGGAATCGTCGATCGACACCAGCGCGCCCTGCGTGACGTTGAGCTTCTTGCCGCTTTCGTCGATCAGCCGGCGGATCGACTGCTCGGCAAGCTTCTGCAGCGTCAGGTCCACGGTGGTGTCGATGACGATGTCGCCGCGCACATCGCCGATCAGGTCGGGCAGCTCCTCCATGACCGTATCGGCGACGTAGTTCTCCGAGCCGGTCCAATAGGAGGGCGAGCGCGTCGCCGGCGCGCTCAGCGCCACCTTGTATTCCTTGTCGCTGATCTTGCCTTCCTCGCGCATGGCGGCGAGCACGAGCTGCGCGCGTTCTTCAGCCGCCTTCGGATCGCGCGCCGGCGACAGCCGCGATGGCGCCTTCAAGAGGCCGGCGAGAAGCGCTGCCTCCGAGAGCGAGACATCGCGCGCGCTCTTGCCGAAATAACGCCGCGAGGCGGCTTCCACGCCATAGGCGCCGGACCCGAAATAGACCCGGTTGAGGTACATTTCGAGGATCTGGTCCTTGCTGTGCTTGTGCTCCAGCCAAAGCGCGAGCAGCACTTCCTGCACCTTGCGCTCCAGCGTGCGATCGGGTGTCAGGAACAGGTTCTTGGCAAGCTGCTGCGTCAGCGTCGAGCCGCCCTGCGAGAAGTGGCCGCCGAGAACGTTGGTGACCATGGCGCGCGTCAGCCCGATCGGGTCGATGCCGAAATGCGAATAGAAGCGCCGGTCCTCGATGGCGACGACGGCCTCGGGGATATAGGGCGACATTTCGTGCAGGCCGACGGCCTCGCCGCCGCTCATGCCGCGATTGGCGATGAGCTGGTCGTCGACCGAGACGATCTTGATGTTGGGCGCGCGGTCGGGGATCGACCAAGTCGTCGCCGCCGGCATCTTGGCGCCGTAATAGACGACGACGCCGGCCATCGCGATGCCGCCCCAGATGCAGAGCACGAAGCACCAGTAGAGCAGCCGGCCGAAGACGGAAACCAGCCCGCGCCGGTTGCGGTCGCGACCGCGACGCGAGGATTTCGCCTTGGCGGATTTGCGTTTTGCTGCGGATTTGCGATTTGCCGGCACGACGCGATCCTCCTCGCTGACCGAGAAGCCATCGGAGGATTTCGCCTGCGGCGAGCCCTCGAAGCTCGGTTCGATGCGACTGTCTCTGCGGTTCGCCATGCGCTGCGCTTGCTGTCCCCGGTGCCGATGGCGCTCGGGTTGCAGAGTAGATGCGGCGGTTTAAAGGCGCGTTAAATTAGCGGCTGACCAGCCGTTTGAAATTCCTTGCGAATTTCTTAATCCGTTACCGCGCGTTACCGCTCTGTTCGCGGCGCTTAAAGCCGAGCCTCGGCGAAGCGATCGGCGGCTTCCAAAACGGCGCGATCATGCTTCTCTGCCGTCTTGGTCCTGGTGTGCCCAGCGACCTTGCTGGATTGGTCCAGCCTAGCGCCCGACGCCCTGCCTTTCCGTGACACCAGACGCGCGCAGATCGCGAGCCCACAAGGTCACCGGCAGGGCTCGCAGCGTTCAGCGCGCTGGCATCGAGGATGCTTGGCCTTCAGGCTGCGCCGGTGCGTCAGCGAAAGTCGCGTGGGGTAGGTCTGGCGAAACCAGTCCGTACGCATCAAAATGGGCAATGCCCAGCGCATCGGCCTTGTCGGTTACTGTGACAAGACGAACAGGATATAAAGCTGTCTGGCAGCGGCTGGTCGAGGTAAGCTTGCCGTCATGAAACCGATGAACGAAGAGCACCTTGCGGTTCTACGCAGGCACATGGTTGAGATGATTGCGATCCATGCCGACCTTGCAAGCGAAGAACTCGGCAAGGCAACGCTCGATGAGCGGGTGATGGCATCGATGCAGCGGATCCCGCGACATCTCTTCGTGCCAGCTGCGGTCGCGCCTTATGCCTATCAGGACATGCCGTTGCCGATCGGCTTCGATAAGACCGTCTCGCAGCCCTTCATCGTCGCTCTGATGACCGATCTCCTTGCTCCCCAACCGCACGAGGCAGTGCTCGAGATCGGGACTGGCCTAGGCTATCAATCCGCGATCCTGGCGGAACTCGCAGGACAGGTTTGGAGCGTCGAAATCATCGAGGAATTTGCAAGCCATGCCGAAGCTCTGCTGCAGGGCCTTGGCTTCTCGAATGTCGCTATTCGCGTCGGAGACGGGTCTCGCGGCTGGCCCGAGCACGCCCCGTACGACAAGATCCTGGTTAGCGTGGCGGCTGAGCGGACGCCGCCGGCTTTGCTGAAACAGCTCAAGCCAGGGGGACGCCTTGTTCTGCCTTTGGCGTCTGAAGAGGCACAGTTTCTGACCGTCATCGACAAGAATGCGGCAGGGCAACTCGAGACTCGGAAAGTCATCCCGGTTCGGTTCAGCCGGCTAGAAACTGTCTAATGAGGCGCACGACTGGTGCGACTTCACTTTTGTGACCATCAGCCGGGTGCAAGCAGCTCCGCGCTCTTCTCGTCGCAGTCCTCCGACTGTCAACCCCGATCCTCGTAGAACTCAATGGGGAGACCGTCGGGGTCTGCCACGAAAGTAAACGAACGTCCCGTGTGTGGGTCTACGCGGATAGGCTCAACGTCGACGCCTCGTGCCCGAAGCAACCGGGCTGTCGCCTCTACTGAGTCCACCGAGAATGCTACGTGTCGTAGTCCGCATGCCTCAGGCCTGGTCGGCCGGCTGGGTGGCATGGGAAAACTGAACAATTCGATCTGGACAGGACCATGCCGCAAGTCGCACTTCCAAGATTGTTTTTCGGCGCGCCAATTTTCGTCGATGATGACGAAATCGAGTTTATTGTAGAACTGCTTCGACAGCTCGTAGTCGCTGCAGATGATTGCAATATGATGGATTCCTAGAAGCAACGAACTAACCCCACATGAGCATGGACAAGCCTGACGCCGCAAATGGTAGCAGGCTTGAAGCGCAAAATGGGCCGGTACTGCCGGCCCATCCTCAATCAATCCTCCTCAACGGGTTCCGGGATCACATCCGGTTGGTCTTGCCGTCCAACCCGGTCGGCGACGAGCATCGAAAGCATCATCTCGACAAGGCCATTGGCGGCCCCCTTCTCGCCGCCGGTAGTGCCGATCTGGATCTGCGGCACGAGCGGCAGCCTGCCATTCTCGATCGCCTCGGCGAAGCGCATGAGAACCTGCGAGTTGAGCTGATAGTCCGGGCCGCCGAAGGCCGCGACCTTCTTCTCGGTGGCCTCGGCCTCCGCCAGACCGATGGCGCGCACCTTCTCGGCCTCGGCAAAACCGGTCGCCTTGATGCGCTCGGCATCGGCAAGCGCGACAGCCTTGATCATGTCGGCCTCGCCCTGGCCGGCGAGGCGCACCTTCTCCGCCTCTGCCTTGGCAGTGACCTGAATGGTTTCCGCCTCCTGACGGGTGCGGGCGAGTTGCGCCTTGCCCTCGTTCTCACTGATCTCGATGGTAAGTGCCGACGTCGTGATCTTGGCTTGCTGTTCGGCGAGCGCCTCCTTCTCACGCAACGTGCGTTCCTGAGTGGCCGCCCTCTCCTGCAATTTATAGGTCTCGACCTTTTCGACTGCAATCTGGCGCTCGCGCAGCTGGATCAGGATCTGCTCTATGCTGTTCTGGCCATTGGCGGCACGGGGCGTACCAATCAACACTTCCTGCAGCTCGAGGCTGTAGGAATTGAATTTTTCGCGCATCTCCTCGCCCGATTTGCGCTGGATATCGCTACGCTCCTGCAAGAGCTGGATCAGCGTCTTTGTCTGGGCGATATTCTTGAAGTAAGCAGAAACCATCGGATCGAGCGTTTGTTCGACCAGCCGCTTGATGTCACCGAAACGCTGCACCACGAGCGGCGCCTTCATATAGTCGATATGCACGACGACTGAGAGCGGCAGCACAGGCTCGAACGCATCCTTGGTGATCAACGACACTTCAGACAGGTTCTCGTCCAGCCTGTGTTCGCCAAACTGCTCCTTCGTCCATTTGAGCACGAAGTTGGTGGTCGGCACGGTGATGATATTGCCGGCATAGGTGTTGAACGCATACTTGCCCGGCAGCAGCGGCGTTGACCAGACACCGCGTGCGCCGATTTCGACCAGCTCGCCGTGACGGTATGCCTGCCCGGATATATCCGCGCCGTGGCGGCCGTTATAGGAGACGACGACACCCACCGTGCCAACGTCAATGATCGTCTTCTCGACCAGTTCGACGGTCGCGAAAATGCGATTGAGGAAGTAGCTACCGTCGGCCAGCACCTGGAGCTGCCGGCCACGGTAGCCACCGGCATTGAGAAACTTCTCCGGGTCCTGAAAATTGTTGTGGAAGTTCGGGTCGTTCGGATCGTTGGCGACGGTCGGTGCGATGATCTCGCCGTCCGGTAGGGCGGGACCGTCATGGATGGTGACGATACCGATCATGTCCTCGGCATTATGGATGACGACTGGCTCAAAGCCGCCCCGCTCCGAGATCATGCTGGACATATTGGTAAAAAGGTTTTGTTCCGACGAGCTCAAATTAACGGCATAGATCGACTGGGCGGTGAGCACGACGAATTGTGCGAGATTGATGGCATAGGTGCCTTCACGCAAGATCTTGCGTTGCGGTCCTTTCTGTCCGCCTTTTTCGAGAAAGGCGCGCACATCCTGGAAATCATCGGCATCGGTGTTGGAAGCAAGTGTTTGCGTCGGAGGCAGCGGCTTGCCATCACGGGCAAAGACATAGCCGATCTGACCCTGCGGGATGGTGACAAGATTGGCGCGATGCATCGAATATTGGAACGGCATGAAGAAATGCAGGCCACCGCGCACGACTTCCGGCTGGTAGCCTGCCTCGCGGTTGAGCGCTATGAAGCCGTTGCTAACGGAGCCGCGAAAACTCCATAGTTTTTCTAAGATGCCGAGCCTGTCGTTTGGGATGTAGCGAACCACGCCACTCCACCAGAACAGGATTGCCAGCACGATGACTGGCACGGCTACCTCGATCGCCATCCATTTCATTGCGTCGAGATATTGTAGGGCTTCCATCTCTTCTCTCCTAAGGCGCGCGCGGGTTCGTCCACCCGACGGCCACCCGGCTGGTGTTGATTGAAAAAGCGGGGAGATTGCGCACCCAAACGTTCGACGCACTAAGGGCGTGTCGAACGTTTGGGCTGCTCATTGTATGGGAAAATGACCGCGCATCCCGAGTCCCCCGTGAAGAGAGGCGTGGCCGTGAGAGATCTCACATCGGTGTTGCCTTGATAGACATAACGACAAATGACGTAGGAATCGCGCCTACAGGTTTAAAGATATTCCGCGCGGAAATCTAATAAGTATTTCCAACGCTTTTGCTATTTCGAAAGCGCGGTGGTTGGCTTTTACAAATTGGCAAGAGCGCGAAATGGCGCTCTTGACGGGTTAGAACCGTCGGCCCGCTCCTGCTCTGCAGATTGAGGTCACCGACCAGTAACGGTCAACAACAAAACAATCACTTACCTTTAAAGGCGCGTTAAGTCGGGAAAATCGAAGCGCTTGAAAATCAAATGCTTGATGATCGCACGATGCGGCCGATTTCACGGTCGCATCATGGTGAGGCCTCAGTTCTGCTGGATCGAAATGCCCTTGTCGTCGATCTTGAGTTCCACGCCTTTCGGCCTGGTCTGCTCGCGATAGATGTAGACGCCAAGGGCGATGACCACGACGGCCAGCGCGCCGATGATGAGATAGAGCAGGTTCTGTTTCATGGCCCGCCCTTGATGCACACACCGAGCATCAAGCCTGCTTCACCAGTTTGATCAGCACCAGCAGGATCACCGCGCCGATGGTGGAGTGGATGATCGCGGCAAAAATGCCGCCGCCGATGGTGAACCCCAGCCTTGGGAAGAGCCAGCCGGCGATCAAGGCGCCAACGATCCCGACGACGATATTGCCGACCAGTCCAAAGCCGAAACCCTTGACGATGAGGCCGGCGAGCCAGCCGGCTATCGCGCCGATGATGATGAAGACGAGCAGGCTTTCAATTCCCATTGCCAATCCCTCCTTGAGCGGAGGACCAACGGAGCAACAAGCCCCGAATCGGCCTCCGATTGCGACGGTTCGAACCTATTGGAAAGCAGCCGGCCTCGCCAGCGCCAGCTTCATTCGTCGTCATCGCCCGATGCGGGCCGCCAGCTCGTCGGATCGACCTTCTTTTGCGTGTTGCTGTCGGTATAGACCCACCAGCCGCCGTCGCGATATTGGCCGACGGATTCGTTGATCACGCCGTCGCCGTCCTTCCACATGACAGTGACTTTCGAGCCGTCTTTCGGCGCGCTCGCGATCGGTTTGCGCTCTGCCATTTCATTCCCTCCGCATCTCGCTCCGACAATGGACCGGCAGGAACGTGCTTCAACGCGCCGGGTTCCATCAGCTATGCGCGAAGATATCTTCCTCCGCCCAGCCCATCAGGTCGAGCCTGGCGCGCGTCGGCAGGAAGCGGAAGCAGGCCTCGGCCTCCTTGGTGCGGCCCTCGCGCGCCAGCCGCGCGGCCAGCACCTCGCGCAGCCGGTGCAGGTAGAGCACGTCGGAGGCGGCATATTCGAGCTGCTCGGGCGACAGCGTCTCCGCCGCCCAGTCCGAGGATTGCTGCGCCTTCGACAGGCCGATGCCGAGCAGCTCGTTGCAGAGGTCCTTCAGCCCGTGGCGGTCGGTGTAGGTGCGGGTCAGCCGCGAGGCGATCTTGGTGCAGAACACCGGCTCGGCCATGACGCCGAAGGCTTTGTAGAGCACGGCGATGTCGAAGCGGCCGTAGTGGAACAGCTTGGTGATGGCACGGTTCCTGAGCAGGCTGACGAGGTTCGGCGCCTTCCTCTGGCCGGGAGCGATCTGGATGACGTCGGCGCTGCCGTCGCCAGGCGAAATCTGCACCACGCAGAGCCTGTCGCGATGCGGATTGAGCCCCAGCGTTTCCGTGTCGATGGCCACGGCCCCGACATTGTAGCGGGACAGGTCCGGCAGATCGTTCTTGTGGAAACGGACGTCGGTCATTCTCTTCTCCGGATCGCGGCCTGCGGCGCCGCGCGTCCTTTGGGATGCGCAAGGGACGCGCTGCACCTTGTGCTAGATGGTCCGTCCTCGCCGCGATCCGGGGAAAAATCAACAAAAACTTGATTTGCACGTCGTTCGTGATTTTCGCTCAACGCGTCAGCGCATCGAGAATGCGCGCCCAGGAACGCTGCCCCTTGTGAAAGGAGGTGAGCTCGTATTTTTCGTTCGGCGAATGGATGCGGTCGTCATCGAGGCCGAAGCCGACCAGCAGCGATTCCATGCCGAGATAGGTCTGGAAGTCGCCGACCACGGGAATAGAGCCGCCGCCGCCGGTGGTGACGGCCTGCTTCTCCCATTCGTCGGAGAGCGCATCCTTGGCCTTGGTCAGGAAAGGCGAGTCGTAAGAGAGCTGGATCGCCGGCGAGCCGCCATGCGGATGGAATTCGACCGAGCAGTCGGCCGGGATGCGTTCGCGCACGAAGCCCTGGAAGGCGGCGCGGATCTTTTTCGGATCCTGCTTGTGGACGAGCCGGAACGACACCTTGGCCGAGGCTTCCGCCGCGATCACCGTCTTGAACCCCTTGCCGGTATAGCCGCCGATGATGCCGTTGAATTCGGCCGTCGGCCGCGCCCAGGTGAGCTCGAGCACGGAACGGCCCTTTTCGCCGGCGGGAATGGAGAGGCCGACCGGACCGAGGAATGTCTCGGCGGTCTCGCCAAGCCCCTCCCAGGACTTCAGCACCTGTGAGGGCGTCTCCTCGACGCCGTCATAGAAGCCTGGGATGGTGACACGGCCGTTTTGATCGTGAACGTCGGCGAGGACCTTGGCCAGGATGCGGATCGGATTGGCGGCCGGGCCTCCATAGAGACCTGAATGCAGGTCGCGGCTTGCTGCCTTGACGATGACCTCCTCGCCGACCATGCCGCGCAGCGACACGCAGATCGACGGCGTCTCGCGGTTCCACATGCTGGTGTCGCAGACCAAAGCGAAATCCGCCTTGAGCTCGGCCGCGTTCGCCTCGAGGAACGGCTTCAGCGACGGCGAGCCGGACTCTTCCTCGCCCTCGAACAGGATGGTGACGCGGCAGGGCAGATTGCCATGCACCTGCTTCCAGGCGCGGCATGCCTCGACGAAGGTCATCAGCTGGCCCTTGTCGTCGGCCGAGCCGCGCCCGGCGATCACCTTGCGGCCGGGCTCGATCTCCTTGATCGACGGCGCGAAGGGGTCGGTCTCCCAAAGCTCGATCGGATCGACCGGCTGCACATCGTAATGGCCGTAGAACAGCAGATGCGGCGCGCCGGCCGGCCCCTCGTGATGCGCCACCACCATCGGATGTCCGGGCGTGTCGCGCACGCTGGCATCGAAGCCGATCAGCTTGAGCTCGGCCACCAGCCACTCGGCGCCCTTGCGGCAGTCGGCTGCATAGGCGGGATCGGTCGAGATCGACCTGATGCCGAGCAGGCCGAAAAGCCGCTCCAGGCTTTGGTCGAGGTTCTGGTCGAGACGATCGAGGACGGGAGAAATTCTGGACATGCTTTTGCCTTTCGATTTTTGCGCCGACCCTAAAGGGCCGGGCCGAAAACGAAAAGCCGTGATCATTGGACCAAGGATCGGAGGCTTGTCGAAAGGCAAAAAAGAACCGCCGTGGTGGAGGGGGAACCACGGCGGTCTTTACTCGAAACGTTGCGGCAGCCCGGAGAGGGGGGATAGGCTGCCGCAGTTTGCCCGGGATAGGCGGGGGACGGGCCTTACTCCGGACTTCGGCGAAAAATGCCGATGACAGCTATTTGGGTCTGGGAACATGGCGATTCAAGGGCACGAAGATTACACTTTTGTAACATACCCGTGAGCGGTCGGATGAGCAGCCAGAATCGGGGCGGAATCGGCACTTGTCAGGGTGTTGCCGGAACCGGTGGGTTGCGCAGCCTTTGGCATGGACCGCGAAGCTTCGCCGCGCTATCCCTGCCGGCATGAAAAAAGGCGATCACCTCTTCCTTGTCGACGGCTCCGGCTACATTTTCCGCGCCTATCACGCGCTGCCGCCGCTCAACCGCAAATCCGACGGCCTGCCGACCAGCGCCGTGCTCGGCTTCTGCAACATGGTGTGGAAACTGATGCAGGACGCCCGCAACACCAATGTGGGTATCGTGCCGTCGCATTTCGCCGTCATCTTCGACTATTCGTCGAAAACCTTCCGCAGCGATCTTTATCCCGAATACAAGGCCAACCGATCGGCGCCGCCGGAAGACCTCATCCCGCAATTCGGCCTGATCCGCCAGGCGACCGTGGCGTTCAACCTGCCCTGCATCGAGATGGAAGGTTTTGAGGCCGACGACATCATCGCCACTTATTGCCGGCTGGCCTGCGAGGTCGGCGCCGACACCACCATCATTTCCTCCGACAAGGACCTGATGCAGCTCGTCGGCCCTACGGTCGGCATGTACGATCCGATGAAGGACCGCCAGATCGGCATCCCGGAGGTGATCGAGAAATGGGGCGTGCCGCCGGAAAAGATGATCGACCTCCAGGCGTTGACCGGCGACTCCGTCGACAACGTGCCGGGCGTGCCCGGCATCGGACCGAAGACCGCGGCGCAGCTTCTGGAGCAGTTCGGCGACCTCGACGGGTTGCTCGCCCGCGCCTCCGAGATCAAGCAGGACAAGCGGCGCGAAACCATCATCGCCAATGCCGACAAGGCGCGCATCTCGCGTGAGCTGGTGACGCTGAAGAACGACGTGCCGCTGAAGGAGGGGCTGGACGATCTGGTGCTGCATGCGCCGGACGGGCCGAAGCTGATCGGCTTCCTGAAGACGATGGAATTCACCACCCTGACCCGCCGCGTCGCGGAGGCGACCGCAACCGAGATCGGCGACGTCCAGGCTTCCGCCGTCATCATCGAGCGTACCGATACGGCGCACGGCCCCGATGTCGGCGCCGGCGCGCCGCCGGTCGCAGCCGCAAAGCCTGCCCAGCCGCCCGTCAGGGCGGAAGACGCCCCGCCTCAGGGCGACACCCCTTCCCTGCTCTCGGCGCTGCGACTGGAGCAGGCGACGGCGCGCAAGATCGACCCTTCGGCCTATACGGCAATCCGCGATACGGCCACGCTCAAATCCTGGATCGCCGAGGTGAAGGAAGCCGGTATCCTTGCCTTCGACGCCGAGACCACATCGCTCGACCCGATGCAGGCCGAGCTGATCGGCCTCTCCATGGCAGTTGCGCCAGGCCGCGCCGTCTATGTGCCGCTCGCCCACGCGAGCGGCAATGGCGACCTGCTTGGCGGCGGCCTGCTGGCGGACCAGGTCCCGGTCCGCGAAGCGCTGGCGCTGCTGAAGCCGCTGCTGGAGGACCGGTCGGTTCTCAAGATCGTGCAGGACATGAAATACGACATCGTCGTCATGAGCAGGCACGGCATCGAGGTCGGACCGTTCGACGACACGATGCTGATCTCCTATGTGCTCGACGCCGGCACATCCGGCGGCCACGATCTCGCCTCGCTGTCTGAGAAGTGGCTCGGCCATGCGCCGGCCTCGAAGAAGGAGCTTGCCGGCTCGGGCAAGAGCGCCGTCGGCTTCGACCAGATCGATATCGGGCGGGCGACCGCCTATGCCGGCGAGCAGGCCGATCTGGCGCTGCGGCTCTGGCAGTTGCTGAAGCCCCGGCTCGCCGCCAAGGGCCTCGTTTCCGTCTATGAGCGGCTGGAGCGGCCGCTGGTGCCCGTGCTCGCCCGCATGGAGCAGCGCGGCATCTCGGTCGACCGCCAGATCCTGTCAAGGCTGTCGGGCGAGCTTGCGCAAGGGGCAGCCCGCGTCGAGGAAGAGATCTACGGGATCGTCGGCGAGCGCATCAACATCGGGTCGCCGAAACAGCTCGGCGACATATTGTTCGGCAAAATGGGTCTGCCGGGCGGCTCCAAGACCAAGACCGGCCAATGGTCGACCTCGGCGCAGCTTCTGGAGGACCTTGCCGCCGAAGGTCACGAGCTGCCGCGCAAGATCGTCGACTGGCGCCAGCTCACCAAGCTGAAATCGACCTATACCGACGCCCTGCCGGGCTTCATCAACCCCGGCACCAATCGCGTCCACACCTCATACGCGTTGGCCGCGACGACCACCGGGCGATTGTCGTCTTCCGATCCCAATCTGCAGAACATCCCCGTGCGCACGGCGGAAGGCCGCAAGATCAGGACCGCCTTCATCGCCGAGAAGGGCCACAAGCTGGTCTCGGCCGACTACAGCCAGATCGAATTGCGCGTGCTCGCCCATGTCGCCGAGATCCCGCAGCTCAAGCAGGCTTTCGCCGACGGCGCCGACATCCATGCCATCACGGCGTCCGAAATGTTCAACGTGCCGGTCGAAGGCATGCCCTCGGAAGTGCGCCGGCGCGCCAAGGCGATCAATTTCGGCATCATCTACGGCATCTCGGCCTTCGGCCTCGCCAACCAGCTGTCGATCCCGCGCGAGGAGGCAAGCGCCTACATCAAGCGCTATTTCGAGCGGTTCCCGGGCATCCGCGACTATATCGAGGAGACCAAGGCCTATGCGCGCGAATACGGCTTCGTCGAGACCATTTTCGGCCGGCGCATCCACTACCCGGAGATAAGGGCCTCCAACCCTTCGGTCCGCGCCTTCAACGAGCGCGCCTCGATCAACGCCAGGCTCCAGGGCACCGCGGCCGACATCATCCGCCGCGCCATGGTGCACATGGAAGAAGCCTTGGAGAAGGCAAAGCTGTCGGCCCGCATGCTCTTGCAGGTGCATGACGAGCTGATCTTCGAGACGGTTGATGCGGAAGTCGAAGCGACGATCCCCGTGGTGCGCCGCGTGATGGAGAACGCGCCGATGCCGGCCGTCTCGATGTCGGTGCCGCTGCATGTCGACGCGCGGGCTGCGGATAATTGGGACGAGGCGCATTGATGCATATCACTCTAACGTACAAGGGACCCGTACAGGGCAATGCAAGAAAGCAAAGCGATGTCTGGCGACTCAGAAAATCGTTTCACAAACAGCTATATAAATTGAGCCTGACCAATGAATTTGAATATGTTGAGAAGTATGCCAACCAGGATACAGAAAAGTCACATCCAAATATTGGAATAGACGTCGCGAATTCACGCTATGTTCCGTTTATAACTTCTAAGATGAAAACGCGATGCTCGCTTTACGTTCGAGTTTTTAGGGGCGTCAGGCAATACAACCCTGTGCTTGGAAACGTCGATTTGGATAACAGAGTAAAAACTCTAATCGACGCGCTACGAGCTCCTCAACAAATTAGCGAGACAAAAGAGTCGGACGGGACGGTTAGATACGTCCTCTTGGAAGATGACTCGCTAATTGACGGAATAACCGTGAAGTCCGACCATTATTTGGATGAGGAAGACGAAGGCGTCGTTCTGGCAATTATAACCGCCAATATCCATCTCGCGCATGCGACTTGGGCGAATATGCACCTAGGCTATCCATCCGCTCCATTTTGACTCTCGCTGCGGCGGGTCAAAGTGCCTGGAAAATGCCTTTTCAAGCCGCCTCAGCCCGGCACTTGGCGCACACGCCCCGAAACTCGATCACCGCCTTCTTCGCGGCAAATCCCGTCGAGCGCACCCATTCGTCCAGCCGGTGGTCGACATCGTGATCGGACATCTCGGTCACCTGGCCGCAACTGTCGCAGATGGCGAAGGCGGTCATCGAATGGCTGTGGTCATGCGGCTCGGCGCAGGCGACGAAGGAGTTGAGGCTTTCGAGCCGGTGCACGAAGCCCGACTTCACCAGCGTGTCTAAAGCGCGATAGACCTGCAGCGGTGCCCTAAAGCCGCGCTCGCGGAGCTGGTCGAGCAGCATATAGGCGCTGAGCGGTCCGCTGGCGGCCTCGAGCTTCTCGAGCACGCACAACTGGTTCTTGGTCAGCGTATCCCTTGCCGTCATCTTGTCCGTCCGGTCGTCGCGTCGTTTTCGCGTGCCGATTGTGCGCGCGAACGCTCTCTGCTCCATGAAATAGCGACGAAAGCGCATCTTTGCCACTGTTTCCGCAGCGGGCATCACCTGGCGGAAAGCCACGGCCGAGAACTCGCCAGCCAATCGCTACTTGCGCGGCGGTCCCTTGCGCTCGGCGGATGCCGCCCACAGGTTGATGTCGGCCTCGCGCGCATAGGTATCGATCTCGGCGAGTTCGGCATCGCTGAAGTCGAGCGCCTTGAGCGCGCCGACGCAATCCTCGACCTGCTCCGGCCGGCTGGCCCCGATCAGTGCCGTCGTCACGCGGCCCTTGCGCAGCACCCAGGCCAGCGCCATCTGCGCCAGCGTCTGCCCGCGTCGGCCGGCGATGGCGTTGAGCGCCTTGATGTTGGCGATCGACTTGTCGTTGATGAAGGCCGGCCTGAGCGACTTGCCCTGGGATGCACGGCTGCCCTCGGGGATGCCGCCGAGATATTTATCGGTCAGCATGCCCTGTGCCAGCGGTGAGAACACGATCGAGCCGATGCCCAAGCCCTCCAGCGTGTCGAGCAGCCCGTCCTCCTCGACCCAGCGGTTGAGCATGGAATAGCTCGGCTGGTGGATGAGGCAGGGCGTGCCGAGCTGCCTCAGGATGTCGGCCGCCTCTCGCGTGCGCTGCGAGTTGTAGGAGGAGATGCCGGCATAGAGCGCCTTGCCTGAGCGCACGGCATGGTCGAGCGCGCCCATCGTCTCTTCCAGCGGCGTCTCGGGATCGAAGCGGTGCGAATAGAAGATGTCGACATAGTCGAGCCCCATCCGCTTCAGGCTCTGGTCGAGGCTGGCCAGCACATATTTGCGGCTGCCCCACTCGCCATAGGGACCCGCCCACATCTCGTAACCCGCCTTTGTCGAGATGATCAGCTCGTCGCGATAGGCGGCGAAATCGCTGCGCAGGATTTCGCCGAAGGCGGTCTCGGCCGAACCTGGCGGCGGGCCGTAATTGTTGGCGAGGTCGAAATGCGTGATGCCGAGGTCGAAGGCCTTGCGCACGATCGCCTGCTTGGTCCTGTGCGGCGTGTCGTTGCCGAAATTGTGCCACAGGCCGAGCGAGATGGCCGGCAGCTTGAGGCCGGACCGTCCGCAACGGTTGTAGATCATCTTCTCGTAGCGGTTCTCGGCGGCGACATAGGGCATGGGGAATCCTCGGGATCGAAGCGGCGCGGCGATCGCCGCCAACGTGAATTGAATCGATGCTTGCCCCAACCCTTACCCTCTCCCGGCCGAAACGGGGAGAGGGTATCGCCACCTACTTTTTCTTTGCCAGCAGCGCCTTCGCCTCCTTGATGCCGAGCGCCGCCGGCCGCTCGCAGGTCGTCTGCATGGCGACGAACTTGCCGCTTTCGCCCGAGCGCAGGATGCCGGTCATGACATCGACGGCGTGCAGCGCCAATTCCATCGAGCAGCGGTGCGGCCGCCCTTCGGCGATTGCGATCGCCATGTCGGCGAGGCCGGCGGTGCGGTAGTTGGCCATCATGCCTTGGCCGTGCATCTCGTTGGGCACGCCGAAGGGATGATCCCACTTCGGCAGCTTCTTCACCGGCTTGGTGGCGTCGGTGAAGCGGACCTCGCCGCCGAAGAAATTCGGGTCCGGCACGAAGACGGTGCCCGCCTCGCCATAGAGCTCCATCGGCGCATGGCCGTGGCTCCAGACGTCCCAACTGGTGTTGAGCGTCACCACGGCGCCGTTTTCGAATTCCAGCAGCGCATGGATGGTGGTCGGCGTATTCACCGGGATCTTCTCGCCCGCGCGCGGCTTGGAGCTGATGGTGCGCTCCTTGGCCGGCATCGACGCGAAGGCCGCGACTTGGCTGACCGGCCCGATCAGCTGGATCAGGTTGGTGACGTAGTACGGACCGATGTCGAGCACCGGGCCGGCGCCCGGCTGGAAGAAGAAGTCGGGGTTGGGGTGCCAGTGCTCCATGCCGTGGCCCATGACATGGCAGGTGCCGCTGGTGATCTTGCCGAGCTTGCCGCTGTCGATCAGCTCGCGCACCAGCTGATGCGCGCCGCCGAAGAAAGTGTCCGGCGCCGAACCGATGCGCAGGCCCTTCTTCTCGGCCCGCTTCTTCAGGTCGAGCCCTTCCTTGATGGAAAGCACGAAGGGCTTTTCCGAATAGACGTGCTTGCCGGCGTCGAGCACCCGCTTCGACACGTCATAGTGCACTGCTGGAATCGTGAGGTTGACGACGATATCGATGTCGTCGGCTTCGAGCAGTTCGTCGACCGTTTGCGCGCGCAGCTTGAACTCTTTCGCCCGCGCCTTTGCGGCGTCCATGTTGATGTCCGCACAGGCCCTCATCTCGATGCCGCGAAACAGCGGCGCCAGCGAGAAATACGCCTTCGAGATGTTGCCGCAGCCGATGACGCCTACGCCAAGTTTGCTTGCCATTTTTATTTGCTCCTACCAGCTCTTGGCTGCCGCGATCGAGCGACGGGCAAAGCGCTCGATGTCGTTGGGGTTATCCTGTTCCATGACGAAATACTGCGCCGCGCTTCCAGCGCGCAACGCCTTGATCAGGCCGGGCCAGTCGATGGTGCCGTGGCCGACATCCGACCAGCCGTCCTCGTCCAGCCCCTCGCCGGGCTTCGCCATGTCCTTGACGTGGACGGCATTGATGCGACTGCCTTGCTTCTCGATCCAGGGCAGCGGATCGGCGCCGCCGCGCACCACCCAGGCGACGTCCATCTCCCAGCCGATATCGGGCGCGGCCGACAGGATATGATCCTGCGGCAGCGAACCGTCGGCGAGCGCCTTGAATTCGAAATCGTGGTTGTGCCAGGCAAAGCCGTAGCCGCCCTTCTTCGCGGCCTCGCCCACCTTGGCGAGACGCTCGCCGAACCCTCGCCAGCCGGCGGCATCGCCCGGGCGCTGATCGGGCATCAGGTAGGGGCAGATCAGCAGCGATACGCCAAGTGTGTCGGCGATTTTGCGCACGCCGTCGAAATCCTTCTCCAGCGCATCGATCGAGAAATGCCCGGTCGGCATGGCAAGCCCGTTCTTGTCGAGCTCGGCACGGAACGCCTTCGGATCGTCATAGACGCCGCCGAAGCCTTCGACTTGCCTGTAGCCGAGCTCGCCGAGCATTTTCAGCACGCCCTCCCATGGCTGGAAATTGCGGGCGCTATAAAGTTGAAATGACCAGTTCATCTGTCTGTCCGTTCTGCTGATGGTTCCGGGAGGTTGTGGTCTGGGAGGTTAAAGGCGACTGTCGGTCTCGGCGTCGAACAGCGAGGCGCGCGCCGGATCGAAGCCGATGCGGATCGCATCGCCGTTGCGCAGCGTCTTGTCCGCTTCGACGCGGAAGGAGAGGATCTGGCCGCCGAGCTTGGTCCACACCAGCGTGTCGGAGCCCATCGGATCGACGATCTCGACCGTCGACTCGGCGGTGAATGGCATGGCCCGCGCCGCTTCGCCAAAAGCGATGTGCTCGGGCCTGATACCGAACACGCAAGGTTTGGCGGCACGGCCGCCGTCGCCCTCGAACTGATAGCGGCCAAGCGGCACCGACACGCCGTCGGCCTTGAACGTGGGAGCATCGCCCGCCTGCAACTCCCCTTTGATGAAATTCATCGCCGGCGAGCCGAGGAAGCCGGCGACGAAACGGTTGACCGGCCGGTTGTAGATCGTTTGCGGCGCATCGAGCTGCTGGATGACCCCGCCCCTCATGACGGCGATGCGGTCGGCGAGCGTCATCGCCTCGATCTGGTCGTGGGTGACGTAGATCATGGTATTCTCGAGCTTGCGGTGCAGCAGCTTGATCTCGACGCGCAGTTCCGAGCGCAGCTTGGCGTCGAGATTGGACAGCGGCTCATCGAACAGGAACACGTCGACGTCGCGCACCAGAGCGCGCCCGATCGCCACGCGCTGGCGCTGGCCGCCGGAGAGCGCCGAGGGCTTCCTCTGCAAGAGCGGCTCGATCTGCAGGATTTCGGCCGCGCGCGCGATGCGTTTGGCGATTTCGTCCTTGGGCACGCCGGCGACGCGCAGGCCGAAGGAGAGGTTTCTCTCGACCGTCATCTGCGGGTAGAGCGCATAGGACTGGAACACCATGCCGATGCCGCGGTCCTTCGGCTCCTCCCAGGTGACGTTCTTGCCCTTGATGAAGATGCGGCCTTCGGAGATGTCGAGCAGGCCGGCGATGCAGTTGAGCAAGGTCGACTTGCCGCAGCCCGACGGTCCAAGCAGCACGATGAACTCGCCTTCGGCGACGTCGAGATTGAGCGTCTGCAGAACCGAGACCGAGCCGAAATTCAGCGACAGGTCCTGGATCGAAACGCTGGGATCGGCGATTGCTGCTGCCATCATCATCCTTTCACCGCGCCGGCCGCGATGCCGCGCACGAAGAGCTTGCCGGAAACGAAATAGACGATGAGCGGCACGAGGCCGGTCAGGATGGTAGCGGCCATGTTGACGTTGTATTCCTTCACGCCCTGCACCGAGTTGACGATGTTGTTGAGCTGCACCGTCATCGGATAGGTGTCTGGGCGGGTGTAGACGACGCCGAACAGGAAGTCGTTCCAGATGCCGGTCACCTGCAGGATGATGGCGACGACGAAGATCGGCAGCGACATCGGCAGCATGATGCGCAGATAGATGCCCCAGAAGCCGGCGCCGTCGACGCGCGCCGCCCGAAACAGTTCCTCCGGCATCGACGTGAAATAGTTGCGGAACAAAAGCGTCAGGATCGGCATGCCGAAGATCGAATGCACGATCACCAAGCCGGTCAGCGTTCCGTAGATGCCGATCTCGCGCAGGATGATGACGATCGGATAGATCATCACCTGATAGGGGATGAAGGCGCCGACGATCAGGATGATGAAGAAGCTGTCGGCGCCCTTGAAGCGCCAGTTGGCCAAAGCGTAGCCGTTCACCGAGGCGATCGCGATCGACAGCAGCACCGACGGCACCGTTATGCGCACCGAATTCCAGAAGCCGCGTGAAAGCCCGTCGCAATTCAGCCCCGTGCAGGCGGTTGCCCACGCCTTCACCCAGGGCTCGAAGGTGATCTCCAGCGGCGGCGAGAAGATGTTGCCGAGGCGGATTTCAGGCATGCCCTTCAGCGACGTGACGATCATCACGTAGAGCGGCAGCAGATAGTAGAGCGCCACGACGATCAGCGTGCCGTAAAGGAAGATGTTGCGGCGCGACAGCACATGCCGCGGCTTCGGTCCGGCAGGCCCGGCGGCTTCGCTTGGGAGGGCACCGGCGTTGGGAAGGGAGGCTGCGACGTCAGCCACGTTTCTTGCCTCCAAATTCGAGATAGGCCCATGGCACGATGACGATAACGACGGAGAGCAGCATCATGGTCGAGGCGGCAAAGCCCTGGCCGAGGTTCTGGGCGAAGAACATGTAGTCGTAGACGTACTTTGCCGGCACTTCGGAGGCGATGCCCGGGCCGCCGCTGGTCTGCGCCACCACAAGGTCATAGACCTTGACGATGCCGGCCGCGATGATGACGAGTGTGGTGATGAAGACCGGCCGCATCATTGGGATGACGATGAAGAAATAGGTCTTCCACATCGGTATCCCGTCGACCCGCGCGGCCTTCCAAATGTCTTCATCGATGCCGCGCAGGCCGGCGAGCATCAGGCACATGAT
Organism: Mesorhizobium sp. M1E.F.Ca.ET.045.02.1.1; assembly: GCF_003952485.1. NCBI lineage: Bacteria > Pseudomonadati > Pseudomonadota > Alphaproteobacteria > Hyphomicrobiales > Phyllobacteriaceae > Mesorhizobium > Mesorhizobium sp. M1E.F.Ca.ET.045.02.1.1. Next base: position 2,907,219 of record NZ_CP034447.1, on the reverse strand, counting down.
CAGCCCGGTGCCCTGCCAGAGCGCCGCGATCGAAATGCCGTAGATGACGATGCTGGAATTATAGAGCGGGTCGAAGCTGAAGCTCGTCCAGCCGAGATCGCGCACGACGCGCTGGACGCCGAAATCCGGATTGAGCAGCCACTGCCAGACGAGACCGGTGACGATGAAGGAGAGCGCGAAGGGATAGAGGAAGATGGTGCGGAACGTGTCCTCGAAGCGGATCTTCTGATCGAGCAGCGCCGCGAGGATGAAGCCGACGACCAGCGAGAAAACCAGCGAGATGACGCCGTAGATCAAAAGGTTCTCGATCGAGACCAGCCAGCGCGGCGTCGCCCACAGCCGGTAATACTGGTCGACCCCGACGAAGTTCAGCCGCGGCAACAGCTTCGAATTGGTGAAGGAATAGAGCACCGTCCAGGCCGTGCCGCCGACGAAGACCACCAGCGCGGTCAGGATCATCGGGATCGAGGCGACCTTGGCATTGAGATTGCGGAAAAGCTGGTTGGGGCGTTCGCTGTTGCTCATCTCGGCAGCCGCGCTGGGACAATGAGGACATCATGCTCCCGACCCCGAATGGGCAGGGGCCGGGAGCTGGCGGGGGCGCCGTCGATCAGTCGGCCGAAGCGATGATGTCGGCGAAGCGCTTCTGGGCCTCTTCGAGGCTCATGTCGGGCTTGGCGAAGAATTCGGAGAACAGATCCTCCTTCTGCTTCTGGCTGTCCTGCGAGAGCAGCTGGTCCGTCCACGGGATGACAGCGCCCTTGGCAAGGATGGCAAGGCCCTTCTTCATGCAGTCGTTCGCCGCGTTGAGGTCGACGTCGCCGCGCACCGGCAGTGAGCCCTTCTTGAGGTTGAAGGCGACCTGCGTCTTCGGATCGAGCAGCGTCTCGGCGAGAACCTCCTGCGCCTTGGACTTGTCGGCGTCCTTCAGCAGCGGGAAGTAGAAGGCGTCGCCACCGGTGGCGATGACCTCGTTCAGGCCCAGGCCGGGCAGGCAGGTATAGTCCTTGCCGGCGGTCTTGCCGGCGACCTGGAACTCGCCTTGCGCCCAGTCGCCCATGATCTGGCCACCGGCCTTGCCGGTGATGACGAGGTTGGTCGCCTGGTTCCAGTCCTGCACATTGGTGTTCTTGGCCATCTTGCGGGCGTCGTCGGCTGCCTTGAACACCTTGGCGATCTCGGGGCCGCCGGCGAACTTGGCGTCCTTTTCCTTGTAGACCTTGAGGAAGGCGTCGGTGCCGCCGACAGCGGCGAGCAGCACGTCGAAGGCGCCCGATGCCTGCCAGGGCTGCCCGCCGACGGCGAGCGGGATGATACCGGCCTTTTCCAGCGCCGGAGCGGCGGCCACGAATTCATTCCAGTCCTTCGGCATCGGCACGCCTGCCTTCTGGAAGGCCTCGCTCGACAGCCAGAGCCACTGCCAGGAGTGGATATTGACCGGCACGCAATAGATCTTGCCGTCGATGGTGCACGAGTCGAGCAGGCTCTTCGGCCGCACGACCTCCGTCCACTTGCCCTTTGTCGCGATGTCGGTGAGGTCGCGCATCAGACCGGCCTGGACGAGCTCTTCCGCCTGGCGGCCGTGGTTGAACTGGGTGGCGCCCATCGGATCGCCGCCGGTGATGCGGCTGATCATGATCGGCCGCGCCGTGCCGCCGGAACCGGCGATGGCGCCGTCGACCCAGTGATTGCCGGTCGCGTCGAAGGCCTTGGCGAGTTCCGCCACCGCCGCCGCCTCACCGCCCGAAGTCCACCAATGGGTGACTTCGAGGTCGGTCGCGGCCGCCGGCCCGGCGAAATTCAGCGCGACCGTGGCGGCGAACGCGGCGGTCAGGAATTTATATCGCATTTCGGTTCCTCCCAGAATCTGAAACGTTACAGATTTTCGATACGGCAAATGCCCGGCATAGGCAACCCCTCGAATGAACGCGGTGCAAAATTTTTTCGAGACGCGAACAAAATGCCCTTCTCAAGAGGGTTCAGCAGCGCCAAGCTTGGTCAATTGCTGCCAAAAACCGCTGCAAATTGAGATTTCTTTGTGATTCCAGTGGCTTTGGCTCCATCGCGTCAGCGCTGACTGCGATCATCCCGATCAACCGGCCGATCACGGACGTTGGCAATCTGTAACGTTTCAGTATATTGAACCGCGTCACGGGCTGAAAGCCGCGCAAATGTCAACGCGCACGATTGCCGGTCGGCCCTGCGGCTGCTATGCGCCTGATGGGCGGGACGAATGGATAGACGAACCAAGGACAAGGACGGCGACACGTCGGCCAAGGAACGGCCGACGCTGAAGACGCTCGCATTCATGACCGGGCTCGGCGTCACGACCGTCTCGCGCGCGCTGAAGGATGCGCCCGAGATCGGCGCCGAGACCAGGCGGCGCGTCCAGCTCGTCGCCAAGCAGATCGGCTACCGGCCGAACCGCGCCGGCGTGAGGCTGAGGACCGGCAAGACCAACGTCATCAGCCTGGTGCTCAACACAGAGCACGAGCTGATGAGCTTCGTCTCCGACATCATCTATGGCGTCACCGAAGTGATCGCCGACACGCCCTATCACCTGATCGTCACGCCCTATTCGCGCTCGCAGGATCCGCTGGATCCGGTCCGCTACCTGGTCGAGACGGGCTCCGCCGACGGCGTCATCATTTCACGCACGCAGCCCAACGATCCACGCGCCCGCTATATGCTGGAGCGTGGCATTCCCTTTGCCACGCACGGCCGCACCGACATGGGGCTGGTGCATCCCTATCACGACTTCGACAATTACGCTTTCGCCGGCGAGGCGGTGCGCCACCTAGCCGGGATGGGCCGCAGCCGGCTCGCCCTGGTGACGCCGCCCGTCGGCCTCACCTATTACGGTCATACGGTGAATGGCTTTGCCGATGCGCTGAGCGAGGTCGGCGCCAGCGAGGTGCCGTTCAACACCGTCTCCATCGACCACACCATCGAGCAGATCAGGATGCGGACCGCGCAGCTCATGCGTCGCGACAACCGTCCGGACGGCATCGTCAGCAGCGCCGCCGCCGCGACACTCGCCGTCGTCGCCGGCATCGAGGACGCCGGCTTGAAGCTCGGCCGCGACGTCGATGTGGTGTCGAAACAGTCGTCGGAACTGCTGCATCTGTTCCGGCGGGAACTGCTGGTCGTCAACGAGAACTTCCGGCTCGCCGGGTCCGAGCTCGCCCGCGCCGTGCTCGGCTGGATCGGCGGCGCCGACCCCGGCTCGCTGCAGTCACTCAGCAAGCCGAGCGAGGTCCAAGCCTACCGGCATTCGGGAGACCAGTGACGCTGCGTCTTTTGCGACGGCAATCATCAAGCAAAAGGGTTCAGCTCGGGCTTCGCGGTCATCAAGGCGACAATGAGCGCGAAGAGCATGATCATGGTCAGGCGTCCAAACAGCGCGCGTTTGTCGCCAGCAAATGCTTTGATCTCTTTGCCCGAGATGGCGCCGCGGAGCGCCGTCTGGGCCTGCGTCGCCCAGGGGCGTACGAGCTTGTGCTCGACCGCCATCAAGGCGGCGACAAGCGCAAGCGACACCACCAGCCACGGTGTCAACAGGGACCAGCCGCCAAGAAAGACAAGGACGATGCCGGCAAGCACACCGGCGCCCACCAGAAGCCCTGCAAAGCGACTGGCGAAGAAGGCCAGTCTGGCCGGCCCTTGCTGCCCTCGCCGGGCAGGGATTAACAGAAGTTCGTTCGCCACGAACGATAGCAAAGCGGCGCACATGGCGTACGCATGGATTCCTAAAACAGTTCCATAGAGCATCTGTCATCATCCAAATCGTTGGGGGAACGTCGGGTAGACATAATGCGAGCGATAGCTCACAATTGTCTACTCGCATCGGGACCGACAGGAACATGGCACCTAAGCCGCTCACGAACCCAAGGAAGAACGCCTCTCAGGAGAGGTCGCGCGCGACGGTGGACGCGCTTGTCGAAGCGACCGCTCGCATTTTGGTCCGGGACGGTTTCGACAAGACGAGCACCAACCGGATCGCCGAAGAGGCCGGCGTGAGCATCGGCTCGCTTTACCAGTATTACCCGGGCAAGGAAGCGCTTGTTGCCGCCGTCATCGATCGTCACAACCAGGAGGTCATGCAGGTCGTGCGGAGGATGTTTGCGGAGGTCGCCTCGCAGCCGGTCGAGATGGCAGTGCGCCGGCTTGTTGCCGTCGCGATCGAGGCGCATCGCATCGACCCCAGGCTGCATCGTGTCCTTGCCGAGCAGATTCCGCGCACGGGACGCCTCGAAAACGTGGAAGCCTTCAATCGCGAAGCCCACGCTCTCTTCAAGAGCTATCTCGAAAGCCACGGCGACGAGCTACGCGTGGCCGATATTGGACTTGCCGCCTTCGTGTGCGTGACTTCGATCGAAGCGCTGTCCCATACTGCGGTACTGCACAGCTCCGAGAGGCTGTCGAATAAAGCGGCCGAAACGCTCATCGATGAGGCCACTCGGCTCGTGGTCGGATATCTGAAATAGACGTTCCGCGAGAGCGGCGGCTCGTCTTACCCGCTCGCCCCGCTGCCCCAGGGGCCATGGAACGCGCCCTGCTCGCCGATGCGCTCGAAGCCATGCGCGCCGAAGAAATCGCGCTGCGCCTGGATCAGGTTCGAAGTGCCGCGGCCCTGGCGGTAGCTGTCGAAATAGGCGAGCGCCGAGGACAGCGCCGGCACCGGCGAGCCGGCCTCCGAAGCTCTCGCAACGATCCGCCTGAGCGACGGGTGCGCCTCCTTCATCATGGCGATGAAGGCCGGCGCCATCAGCAGGTTGGTGGCAGCGCCGCCCGAGCCGAATGCTTCCGCCATCGTGTCCAGCATCTGCGAGCGGATGATGCAGCCGGCCCGCCAGATCTTGGCGATGGTCGGCATCGGCAGGTTCCAGTTGAACTCTCTTGAAGCCCCGCTCATCACCGCAAAGCCCTGCGCGTAGGCGGCGATCTTGCCGGCGAACAGCGCGAGCTCGAGGTCCTTCAGCAGAGCCGCCTTGTCGCCGGCAATCTTTTCGACGCCGATATTGCCATAGGCCTTTTCCGCCGCCTGCCGTTCATCCTTGATCGAGGACAGCACGCGCGCAGCGACAGCAGCCTCGATTGCGGTTGCCAGAATGCCGAGCTGCTGCGCTTCGATCACCGACCATTTACCGGTGCCTTTCTGGCCGGCGCGGTCGAGGATGATGTCGACCACCGGCTTGCCGGTCATGGGATCGTCGGCGGCCAGAACCTTGGCGGTGATCTCGATCAGGTATGAGTTGAGCCGACCCTTGTTCCAGCCGTCGAAGACCTTGCCGATCTCTTTCGGCCCCATGCCGAGACCGTCGCGCAGGATGCCGTAGATCTCGGCGATCATCTGCATGTCGGCATATTCGATGCCGTTGTGGATAGTCTTGACGAAATGGCCGGCGCCGTCGGTGCCCAGCCAGGCGGCGCAGGGCTCGTCCTTGAACTTGGCCGAGATCGCGGTCAGCACCTTCTCGACACGCTTCCAGGAGTCTTCCGTGCCGCCGACCATGATCGAGGGCCCATGGCGGGCGCCTTCCTCGCCGCCCGACACGCCCATGCCGATGAAAGTAAGGCCTGAGCCCGACAGCTCCGAGAAGCGCCGCATCGTGTCGCGGAAATTGGCGTTGCCGGCATCGATGACGATGTCGTTGTCGGAGAGCACGCCGCGAAGTGCCGCGATCTGCTCGTCGACCGGCTTGCCCGCCAGCACCATGATGATGATCGGTCGGGGCGGCCGGATCGCGGCGGCGAGCTCGTCGAGGCTGTAGCACGGGACAACCATGTCCTTCAGTGATCCAGCGCTCTCGACGAAGGCATCGGTGCGCGAGAGCGTGCGGTTGAAGACAGCGATGCTGTGCCCATGCTCGGCGATGTTGAGCGCCAGGTTGGAGCCCATCGTGCCAAGGCCGATCAGGCCGATTTCGGCTTTTTCCATCGTTTCTTCCCTGCTTTCGGATCTTCTGTTGAGGTCGTGTTTGGCACGGATGATTGACGGGCCTTCGCGACGGCGTCAACCGCCTCGCCGAATTGTGTCGCGGTCCAGGTCAGTCGGCTCTGATATCGATTGGCGCTTCAATCTTCACCATCTCGAAATCCGAAACGAGGATATCCAGCCGGGCGTTCCAGCGGCCGGGCAGCGGGATGACGAGATTGTCGACTCGCCAGGTGCCGTCGCCGGGTTTCGTTGCCGGCCGCCTGATCGGCTCGATGCCGGAATCCGGCTTCGACAGCACCAGCGTCACCTGCTTGGCGTCGAGCGGGCCGAAATCGCCGGTCATGATCACCATCGAAGCGGCGACCTGCCCGGCATGGCCGGGGGTGATGCTGAGATCGGCCATAGCCTGCAGCGTGTGGATATGGATCGACACCGGCTGCGCGGCGGCGATCGCCAGCGCCCGCGGCGGCGGCGTGAAGCGCCAGCCGGCGGCGACGCCGAAGACGGCGAGCACGATCAGCGTCTCGATGCCGATCGAACGCACCAGCCGCCGCTGCACCTCCGTGTCGCCCGCCTCGGCCGGCGCGGTCAGCGTCCAGCGGTTCACGGAGGCGAGCGTGAACAGGAACAGCAGCAAGGCCAGCTTCAACAGCAGCAGGCGGCCATAGGCGGTGTTGATCAATGCAGCCGGGGTCTGCACCTGGATGATCGCCAGTACGATGCCGCTCGCGGCGAGCACGGCAACGACAGGCAGGATCGCCCGCGAGAACCGGCGCAGGAAAACCTTCGCCTCCGCCGGCTGGTACCGCAATGCAAGGCCGAGCGGCGCCAGCGCGCCGGCCCAAAAGGCGATGGCCGTACCGTGCAGGAACACCAGCGGCCGCGTGAGCCATTGCGGCTCGGCGGCGCTCGCATGGCCGCTGGCGGCAAGCGCCGCGCCCACGCCGACGAGCCCGGCGAGCGCAAGCAGCTTGCGCGAAGCGCGCGGTCCGGCGAGCGACAGCAAAGCAAGCCCGAGCGCGGCCAGGGCGACAAGCACCGTCCAACCGATGCTCGTCTCGAGCGCGGTCTTCCAGACGACCGGCGCAGTGAACCGGGCAAGCGGCGCGCCGAGCGCGTCCAGTCCCTGAAAGCCGAGCGAAAATGGTGCGGCGACCAGTCCGCAGAGCAGGGCAGCAATGACGAAACGCCGGCCGCACCGCCGGTCTTCGGCGAGCCAGGCGAGCGAGAACGCGCCGCCGACGCCGAGAAAGAGGCCGGCATAGAGAAGGAGCTTTCCAACCCAGATCGCTGTGCGCGGCGACCAGTCGACCGTTTCAGCAGCGAAAGGCGCGACACTTGGCGCACCGATTGAAAACAGCGCCGAGCCGCCGACCGGATGGCCGTCCTCCGAAATCACCCGCCAGCTCAGCACATGCGTGCCGGATTTGAGTGTTTCGGGATTGTCGATCGCAAGCGTCAGGCCGTCGAGGCGAGAGGAGGTCAGCGGCAGTTGTGTTCCGTCCGGACGCACGAGCGTGAGCACCAGCGGCGAAACCGGCTCGCTGAAGGTCAGCGAGAACTGGGAAGGGCCCTGCACCAGCACCGCGCCATCGGCCGGATCGGTGGCGACCAGCGCCGCATGCGCGAAGGCGCGGCCAGGCAGCACCAGCAGCGCCATGAGCATGAAAGCGGCGAGCAGGCCGCTGGTGAGAGGCCTGATGCGGAGTCCGTTCAGGCAGGCTGGGAAGGTTGCTGCGTTCATGCCGTCTTTGCGAGAAGCGGTGGCGCGCCCGAATGGGACGCGCCATCAAGAGATCATTTCTTCGGCAGCAATTTGATGCCGGGCGCGGGATTTTTCAGCGCATTCGTGTCCTGGCCCGCCCCAGGAATGTCGATCACTCGGCGTGATCTTCCATGCCGCCCATCTCGCCCATGCCTTCGACCGCGAACTCGACCGCGACGCTGCCTGCCTTCTCGAAGGTGAGCGTCGCCGGAAATTTCTCGCCCTGCTTGGGCTGCCGCTTGAGGCCGACGAACATCAGGTGGTAGCCGCCCGGCTTCAGCGCGACCTTGCCGCCGGCCGGGATTTCCAGCCCGCCGCTCACCGGCCGCATGGTCATCACGCCGTCCTTGACGCCCATTTCATGCAGCTCGGCCTTGTCGGAGATGTCGGAGGAGATCGACAGCAGGCGGTCGGGCGAGCCGCCCTTGTTGGTCACGGTGAAATAGCCGCCGGCCACCTTGGCGCCGGGCGGCGTCGCGCGCGACCAGGGATGGCCGATCTCCAGATCGCCAACCTTGAATTCATGCGCGAAGGCGCCGGAAACGCAGGCAAGCGGAAAAACAAGGACGAACGCCGCACCGGCTCTGGAAATGAAACTGGACATGGTTGCTCCATGAATATGGGATCGCGCCGTCATCCGGTCGCGAGCAGTCTGATCTTGGATGAATATTCCCGCGAAAGGTTGCGGGCCGTGCCGTCAGACCGTTGCCGGCGGCGCTCGAGGATTGGCTGGAGAGCGGTCGCGGGCGAAATCGAGATGCCGGAAGGATGGAGGCGGGAAAGCGACCGCTTCGAACGCTAGCGCTCTGGCAAGCGCGCCGGTCTCCGGCGGCGGCAGATGCGCCGGCGAAACCATGTTGCAGCCAAGCAAACAGCAAGCCGGCATGTGTTGCTGATGCGGATCGCCGCCTGGAAGCTTGGCCGCCCCTTCATGCGTGCAGATGACGTTGCCGAAGGCGTCGATCTGTGAGGATCCGCCAAAGGCGAAGGCGCCGAGCGCCGACTGCAACAACAGCAGCAGCGCCGCGACAAAGGCGGCCGGCATGCTCCATCGTCTCAGCCGGATATCCAACGGACTGCCTCTTCTCCCACCTGCCCATCGACCCTAGCACGGGCCCCGCGGCCGGAAAATCGGCAAAACCGGGCTGCGGCAACGCGGCGCGATGCGCTCGATCAGGCGGGCTGTACCTGCCGCCCTTCCGGGATGGAGCTCAGCAGCGTCTGGCGCGCCGACTTCAGGTGCTTGCGGCAGGCGACGTCCACCTTGGCGGGGTCGCGCGATTTCAGCGCCGCGATATAGGCCAGATGCTCCTGGATCGCGACCTCGTTGCGCTGGCGCTCCTCAGCCTTGTTCCACTGGTAGTGGTAGTGGAAAATCATCGCGATCACATCATAGAAATCGACGATGAAGCGGTTGTGCGAGGCGCGGTGGATCAGCCGATGAAAGCGCTCGTCGAGCTCGGAGAATTCGTTGAAGCGCGTGGCGATCTCGCTGGCGAGCTCGCGATGTTCGATCTCCAACCTGTCGAGATCGACCCATACCCCGCTGTCCTCCGGCAACGCGGCGAAGGCGCTGGCCGAGCGCAGTTCGAACATCTCGCGGATCTCCGTCAGCTCCAGCGCGAAGGCGCGGGTGAAGCCCTTCAGCACCCAGTGGCTGTTGCGCCGCTTCTCGATCAGGCCGAAGCGCGAGAAGCGGATCAGGAATTCGCGCACGCTGGTGGTGCCGACGCCGATCTCGCGCGCCAGCTCCAGCTCGTTGATCTGCATGCCGGCCTCGGCGCCCTCGGCAAGCAGCCGGCGCATGAAGGAGCGCTCGATGATCTCAGCCAGCGAATCGGTTTCTTCTTCCGGGAAGAAGTCTTCCGCCCGCGGCGATCTCAGCACCGTCTTGTTGCGCTTGTTCCAAGCGATCAGCCCGGTCTCTTCCATGCGCGAAAGGATGCTGCGCACCGTGGTGCGGCTGACGCCGAGCGACGCTCCAAGCTCAGGCTCCGACGGCAGGCTCTTGGTCTCGTCGAGCAGCCGCAGGCAGCGATTGAAGGCGTCCTTGTAGACGTTGTTGCTCTTCGACATGCCCCGTATCCCCAACGCTTGCGGCGACCCGCCGGAAGCGCGATATGATCGGTGTTCCTAGCGCAAGCCTCCGAAATGCGGAATGCTCCTGACCGGCTTGCCAAACCGGCAATCGCGCCGCCTCTGAGCGGCGCGCCGCCAGCGCTGAAAAAACAATTGACGCAAAAATGTTTTTTCACGATAAAAGACATTATCTTCAAATGGGAGGAAGTCAATCCGCCCGCACTCCCAGGATTACCCCAGGACAGCCGCCCGTGAACGCCGCAAACACCATTCTTCTCTCCCCCGCCGACAATGTCGCGGTTGCCAATGGCCGTATCGAGATCGGCGCGGCCTTGCCCGGCGGCGCGGTCGCGGCGGCGGCGATCGACCCCGGGCACAAGGTGGCGATCAAGCCGATCGCGGCCGGCGAAGCGGTGGTGAAATATGCGCAGGCGATCGGCCGCGCCACTCAAGCCATCGCGCCAGGCGAACACGTCCATTCGCACAATCTGGTGTTCGAGAGCGGACGCCTGCCCGTGGTGCCGCCAAGCGAGGCCGTGCACGCGACGGAGGCAGATCGCGCCCGCACCTTCATGGGCTACCGCCGCGCCGACGGCCGCGCCGGCACCCGCAACTTCATCGGCATCATTGCCAGCGTCAATTGCTCGGCCACCGTCTGCCACGCCATTGCCGACCAGGCGAACCGCACGCTGTTGCCGAAATATCCCGGCATCGACGGCTTCGTGCCGATCGTTCACGGCCAAGGCTGCGGCATGAGCGCGACCGGCGACGGCATGATGGTCCTTCACCGGACGCTCGCCGGCTATGCGCGCCACCCGAATTTCGGCGGCGTGCTGATGGTGGGGCTCGGTTGCGAGGTCAACCAGCTCACGCTTTACGGCCAAAAGGGCGTCGCCGCCGGCAAGCGCCATTTCAACATCCAGGAGGCTGGCGGCTCGCGCAAATCGGTCGAGAAGGCGATGGGCGTGCTGGCCGAGATCGCCGAGGAAGTCGGCCAGTTGCAGCGCGAGCCGATCCCTGTCAGCGACATCGTCGTCGGCCTGCAATGCGGCGGCTCGGACGGCATGTCCGGCATCACCGCCAACCCGGCGCTGGGCGCGGCCGTCGATATCCTCGCCGGCGTCGGCGGAATCGGCATCCTGTCGGAAACGACCGAAATCTACGGCGCCGAGCACCTGCTGGCCTATCGCGCTGCCTCGCCCGAGATCGCCGCCAAGCTCGACAGCTATGTGAAATGGTGGGAAGACCATACCGCCAAGCATGGCGCCTCGATCGACAACAACCCCTCGCCCGGCAACAAGCGCGGCGGCCTGACCACCATCCTGGAGAAGTCGCTGGGCGCCGTCGCCAAGGGCGGCCAGACCCCGCTCAACGGCGTCTTCGGCTACGCCGAGAAGGTCAGCGGCAGCGGGTTGGTGTTCATGGACACGCCCGGCTACGATCCTGTCTCGGCCACCGGTCAGGTCGCCGGCGGCGCCAACGTCATCGTCTTCACCACGGGCCGCGGTTCCTGCTTCGGCTGCCGGCCGACGCCGTCGATCAAGGTCGCCACCAACTCGACCATGTACCACCAGATGGAGGAGGACATGGACGTCAATTGCGGCGTCATCGCCTCCGGCGAGAAGACCATCGCCGGCATGGGCCGCGAGATCTTCGAGCTGATCGTCGAGACGGCGTCCGGCCGCAAGACCAAGAGCGAGGCGTTCGGCTACGGCGACAACGAGTTTGTCCCCTGGCATCTCGGCGCGACGCTCTAAGTGCTGTCAAAAATAACGGCCGGTCGAACGGCAAAGGGGAGGCTTTGATGAACAAACGCCGGATCGGCACGACTGCGCTCGAAGTGACCGAGATCAGCTTCGGCGGCGCCGCGATCGGCGGCCTCTACCGGGCCTGTCCGCGCGAGCCCGCGATGGAAACGCTGCAGACGGCCTGGGACAGCGGCTTGCGCTATTTCGACACCGCGCCCTTTTACGGCTTTGGCCTGTCCGAGCGGCGGACCGGTGACTTCCTGCGCGAGAAGCCGCGCTCGTCCTATGTGCTGTCGACCAAGGTCGGGCGCCTGTTCCGCCCGGTGCCGGAGGACCAGGTTCCCGATCACTCCTATGTCGATCCGCTGCCCTTCGCGCTCGACTACGACTATTCCTATGATGGGATCATGCGCTCGGTGGATTTCTCCTACGCGCGGCTCGGCCTCAACAGAATTGACATCCTGTTCGTCCACGACATCGGTGTCTACACGCACGGCGTCGAGAAGACGAAGCTGCATTTCCGCCAATTGATGGACGGCGGGCTGAAGGCGCTGGAAGAGCTGAAATCGTCCGGCACGATCTCCGCCTATGGCCTCGGCGTCAACGAAGTCCAGATCTGCCTCGACGTGCTGAGACGGGCGCCGCTCGACTGCATCCTCCTCGCCAGCCGCTATTCGCTGCTCGACCGCAGCGCCGAGGCCGAATTGCTGCCGCTCTGCCGCGAACGGCAGACTTCGCTGATCGTCGGCGGCGTCTTCAACTCCGGCATATTGGCGACGGGTCCGGTGCACGGCGCGCATTTCGACTATCTGCCGGCGAGCAAGGATATTCTCGACCGGGTCGATGCGATGGAGAGGATCGCTGGAGAAGGCGGGTACCCGCTGGCCGCGGCCGCGTTCCAGTTTCCGCTGCATGAGCCGGTCGTCGCCTCGGTGCTGACCGGCACGGCCAAGCCCGCCAATCTGACGCGCAATCTCGAACTGCTGGACATCAAGGTGCCTTCGGCGGAGTTCGCCAAATACGATCCCTACACGATCGTCCAGCAACTCGGTTGACATCACGCAATCGGCACCAACACCCGCTTGCATTGGTCAGACCGATGCACTATCAAAATACAGCAAATGTTTTTTATTGATAAAGTTCGTTTGGACCGCGCCTATCCAGATGGACCTTCCGCAACCTTCAACAGGCGACCTTAGGGAGGAACCTAATGAAATTCGTGACCAGCCTTCTCAACCGCCGCGCCTTCGTGGCTCTCGCCGCCGCTTCGATGCTCGCCGGCGCGATGCATTCGGCACCCGCCTCGGCGGCCGACGTGACCATCCCGATCATCGTCAAGGACACCACCTCCTTCTACTGGCAGATCGTGCTGGCCGGCGCCCGCAAGGCCGGCAAGGACCTCGGTATCAACGTGCCGGAACTCGGCGCCCAGGCCGAGACCGATGTCAACGGCCAGATCTCGATCCTCGAGAACGCCGTCGCCGGCAATCCGGCAGCGGTCGTGATCGCGCCGACCGAAGCCAAGGCGCTCGGCAAGCCGATCGACGAGGCGGCGACCAAGGTCAAGGTCATCGGCATCGACTCCAGCGCCGAATCCAAGGCTTTCACCTCCTTCCTGACCACCGACAACGTCCAGGGCGGCCGCGTCGCGGCTGACGGTCTCGCCGCAGCGATCGCCGCCGCCAATGGCGGCAAGGTCGAAGGCAAGGTCGCGCTGATCACCGCGCTTCCTGGCGCCGGCTCGCTCGAGCAGCGCGCGCAAGGGTTCAAGGAACAGCTCAAGGCGAAATATCCCGGCCTTGAGCTCGTCGCCGACAAATATGCCGACGGCCAGGCCACGACCGGCCTCAACATCGCGACCGACCTGATCACCGCCAATCCCGACCTCAAGGGTATCTTCGCCTCGAACCTGATCATGGCGCAGGGCGTCGGCCAGGCGATCGCCGAGAATAACCTTGCCGGCAAGGTTGGGCTGATCGGCTTCGACAGCGACGAGAAGCTGATCAAGTTCTTGAACGACGGCGTCATCTCCGGCCTCGTCGTCCAGGATCCGTACCGGATGGGTTACGACGGCATCAAGACCGCTTTAGCCGCCTCGAAGGGCGAGAAGGTCGAGGCCAATGTCGACACCGGCGCCAACCTCGTCACCAAGGACAACATGAAGGATCCGAAGATCGACGCGCTGCTCAACCCGAAGCTCAAGTAAGCGCTGCCATGAGTGTCGTTTCCGGGGCCATTGCGCCCCGGAAACATCCGCTGCGGGCGGCTTGGCAATTCCCCCGCTTGCTTTAGGCTCAAGATGCGCGCTCAAGACGCATCGCTGCGTACCCAAACGGTTGAGGCCAATCTGGGAGGATTGTCATGACATCGACGGCGCAGGAACTGCATCCCGCACCCACGTTGGAACCGGGCAGGACGATCCTTGAGCTGAAAGGTCTCGAAAAACGCTATCCCGGCACGCATGCGCTGAAGCCGGTGGACCTTGCCTTCAAGTCGGGCGAGATCCACGCCATCGTCGGCGAGAACGGCGCCGGCAAGTCGACGCTGATCAAGCTGCTTACCGGCGTCATGCCGCGTACCTCAGGCGAAGTGATATGGGAAGGCAAGCCGGAAGCGCTCGCCACCCCGCATGAGGCGATGGCGCTCGGCATCAATGCCGTCCACCAGGAGGTCGTGCTCTGCCGCCACCTTACCGTCGCAGCGAACATGTTCCTCGGCGAGGAGAATTCACGCTTCGGCCTGTTGCAGCAGCGCGCCATGGTCAAGGAAGCGCAGAAGATCATCGACGGCCTCGGCTTCGACCTGCCGGCGCATGTCATGCTCGGCGACCTCACCATCGGCCAGCAGCAGCTGATCGCCGCAGCGCGCGCCACCGTGCGCGGCACGAAATTCCTGATCTTCGACGAGCCGACCGCCTATCTCACCCGCAAGGAAGCCGACCAGCTTTTCAAGCTGATCCGCCGGCTGAAGGGCGAAGGTGTCACCATCATCTATATCAGCCACCGCATGGAGGAGGTGTTCGAGCTCGCCGACCGCGTCTCGGTGCTGCGCGACGGCACCCTCGTCGGCACCCGCACCATCGCCGAGACCAGCGAGCCGGAACTGGTCAAGCTGATGATCAACCGCTCGATCGAGCAGATCTACCACAAGGAGCATTTCACGCCGGGCGCGACGATCGTCGAGACGCGGAACCTCTCCGGCAAGGGCTTTGAGAACGTTTCGATGACCGTCCGCGCCAGCGAGATCGTCGGCCTTTACGGCCTGATCGGCGCCGGCCGCAGCGAATTCGTCACCACGCTCTATGGCCGCCACAAAAAGTCGACCGGACAGATCCTCTGGCAAGGCAAGGAGGTCCAGGTCAACTCCGAGCATGACGCGATAAGGCTCGGCATGGCATTGGCGCCGGAAAGCCGCCGCGACCAGGGCCTCTGCCTCAACCTGCCGGTCGGCATGAACCTCAACTTGCCGATCTACAAGCGCATCTCGAACAATCTTCTGATCTCCGGCTCGCGCGAGAAGGCCGAGGCCGACCGCCAGATCGCCGACCTGCGCATCAAGACGCCGACCCGCCATGCGCTCGCCTCCAGCCTGTCGGGCGGCAACCAGCAGAAGATCGTCATCGGCAAGTGGCTGGCGCATGGCGCCAAGCTGTTCATCTTCGACGAGCCTACGGTCGGCGTCGATGTCGGCACCAAGGCCGAGATCTACCGCCTGTTCTCGACGCTGCTGTCCAAGGGCGCCGGCATCATCCTGATCTCGTCCTATCTGCCCGAGGTCTACGAGCTCGCCGACACGCTGCATGTGTTCCGCCGCGGCAAGCTGGTCGCCACGCATGGCTTCCACACCGCCAGCCACGAGGACATTTTGAGCCAGGCGCTGGCCGAGAAACAAGAAAAGACGGGAGGACAAAAATGAGCACCGAGGCGATCCCCGCCGAAAAACCCAAGCGCAATTTCAATGCCCTGTTCGGGCTGACACTGCTTGGCCTGTTGCTCTTGATGTGGATCGTGCTGGCTGTCGCCACGCCTTCCTTCGCCACAGCGCTCAACATCACCAACCTTTTGCGCCAGGGCTCGCTGATCGCCATCCTCGCCGTCGGCCAGACCTTCGTGATCATCACCGGCGGCATCGACCTGTCGGTCGGCGCCGTGGTCGGCTTCACCACCGTCGTCGTCGCGCTGCTGATCAATGCCGGCTGGCCGATCTGGGCAGCCGTTCTGATCACCCTGCTGGTCGGCGTCGCCATCGGCCTGTTCCACGGCTTCGGCATCGTCAAGATGAGCCTGCCGCCCTTCATCATCACTTTGGCCACCATGACGTCGCTGCGCGGCATCGGCTTGCTTATGACCAACGGCAACTCGATCTCGATCAACAGCGATCCGTTCCAGGCCTTCTCGCGCGGCTCGCTGCTCGGCATCCCCTATCTGTTCTGGATGGTTATCCTGGTCGCGATACCGGCCTATGTCTTCCTGCACCACACGCGCTGGGGCCGCTACTTGTTCTCGGTCGGCTCCAATGCGGAGGCCGCGCGCCTTTCGGGCGTGAACGTGCCGCGCACGATCTTCATGGCCTATATCCTGTCCGGCCTGCTCGCCGCCTTCGTCGGCGTGCTGCTTGCCTCGCGCATCGGCATCGGCAACCCGACGCAGGGCGACACTTATGAACTGCAGGCCATCGCCTCGTCGGTGATCGGCGGCACCTCGCTGTTCGGCGCCATCGGCTCGGTGCACGGGCCGCTGATCGGCTCCTTCATCCTTTCAACGATCAACAACGGCGCCAACCTGCTCAACGTCAACACCTTCTGGCAGCGCGTCATCACCGGCGTGCTGATCATCGTCATCGTCTACTTCGACGGCCTGCGCCGTCGCGGCAAATAACCGTCCCTGAAATGACGCGCCGGCCCACCAAATTGATGGGCCGGCGCTGTCGCAAATACTGGATCAGCGCATGAAAGCCGTCGTCTGCCGCTCGCCCGGCGATCTTGTCCTCGAAGACCGCGCATCGCCGGGCGCGCCGCCACCCGGTTGGGCGCGGGTCGCCGTCAGCCATGTCGGCATCTGCGGTACCGACTACCACATCTTCGAAGGCAAGCACCCTTTCCTCGCCTATCCGCGCATCATGGGCCACGAGGTCTCGGGCACGATCGCCGAGAGAGGCGAAGGCGTTGGCCTGGCGATCGGCGAAGCGGTGATCGTCAATCCCTACCTCGCCTGCGGCAAATGCATCGCCTGCCGGCACGGCAAGCCGAACTGCTGCTTGAAGATCGAAGTGCTGGGTGTGCATCGTGACGGCGCCATGTGCGACGAGATCCTGGTGCCGGCGCAGAACCTTTATCCGGCAAATGGTCTGTCACTGGCCGACGCGGCAGCGGTCGAATTCCTGGCGATCGGCGCGCATGCCGTGCGGCGCTCGCTTGGCGCTCCCGGCCAGTGCACGCTGGTCATCGGGGCCGGCCCGATCGGCCTCGGCACGGCGCTCTTCGCCCGCATCGCCGGGCTGGACGTCAGCCTGCTCGACATGAGCACCGAGCGGCTCGGTTTCGCCGAAAGCGAGCTCGGATTTGCAGCACTCGACGGCTCGAAAGCGCCGGCGACAGATCTGGTGCGCCAGGCCACCGGCGGCGAAGGCTTCGACCTGGTGTTCGACGCCACCGGCAACACGCAGTCGGTGCAGTCCGCCTTCGCCCATGTCGCGCATGGCGGCACGCTGGTGCTGGTCAGCGTCGTCAAGGACGACATCGCCTTCTCCGACCCCGAGTTCCACAAACGCGAGATGACTCTGGTCGGCAGCCGCAACGCGTTGCGCGCCGATTTCGACCATGTCGCCGCCTCGATCCGCAACGGCGCTGTGCCGCTCGCCAAACTGGTCACCCACCGCACGACGCTTGCCGGCACGCCGCGCGATCTCGCCAGATGGGCGCATGAGAAAACCGGCCTGATCAAGGCGGTTATCGAGGTCGGGTAACAACGACGCCGCGCAGGTCGACCCCCACTCCGTCTCGGCTTCGCCGAGCCACCTCTCCCCCGATCGACGGGGGAGAGGAAGGGTGCGAGCCTATTGCAGCCAACGCTCCTCAACCAGACTCCCTCCTTCTCCCGTCGCCAGCGGGCTCCTTTCCTCTCCCTCCGGAGGGGGGAGAGGTGGCTCGGCGAAGCCGAGACGGAGTGGGGGAAGGCGGTCCTCAAACGCCAAGCCGCTGATAGGTAAGCGCGACCGCGCCGGATGGACGCATGAGAAGTCGGGGCTGATCAAGGCTGTTATCGAGGTGACTGATCCCATCCCTTCGTCATCCACGGGCGGAGCAAGGAGCGTAGCGACGCAGCGCAGACCCGAGGATCCATTCCGTGACGTCGACGCGTTGCAACGATCCAGAACTCTGCTCCGCCGCACTTTACGATCAAGGTAACGGAATGGATCCTCGGGTCTGCGCTCCGCTTCGCGTCGCTCCGCCCGCGGATGGCGACCTCTGAGGTTATCGCCCTGGATGACGACGTCGGAGGCTAATCGCCGGCCGACAACCTCAGTTCCACCCGCTCCGCCGGAAAGCGCGATTCCGCGAACTGGATCGGCCGACCGTCGAGCGTGACGTTCACCGCGACAGTGACCAGCACGATGGCGCCCGGCTGCAGATCGAGATCGGCAAGATCATCGGCGTCGGCGTGGCGCGCCGACAGCACCGTCGAGTGCCTCAGATAGTCGTTGATGCCGAAGCGCTTGAGCGAGGCGGTGACCGATCCCGTCTCGGCCATCGCGGCCTCGATGCCGGCGAAGCGCTTGGCATCGAACCAGGTCGAGGCGCGCGACACCGGATGCCCGTCGGCCTCGCCGCGTGTTTCCAGACGGATCACGGCCGCCCCTCTGGCGATGCCGAGCGCTTCGGCGATGCGCCGGTTGGCCGGCTCGGTCGATGACGACAGCAGCGCGATGTGGCGCTCGGTCGTCTGCCCTTGCAACCCGGTCGAAAACCGCGTGCGCGCGCCGATCGGATAGGACAGGCGCTTGCGCGACAACACGAAGGTGCCGCGCCCCTGCTCGGCTCTCAGCACGCCTTCCTGCACCAGCGCGGCAATGGCGCTGCGCACCGTGTGACGGTTGACGCCATAGCGTTCCGCCAGCGCGACCTCGGGCGGCAGCGCCGCGTTCTCGGCGAAATCGCCATTCGCGATCCCCTCCAGGATCCTGTCGGCGATCTGCCGCCACAGCGACACGCCGCTGCGCCTTTCGATGCTGCTTGCCAGCCCGGTCATTTCCCCGCCCCCAACGCCTTCCCCCTAACTTTTACGCCTCTTGTCATCCACTCGTCATGGACTCTCGTTAGGTGATGAGTATAATTTGTATAGTTGTCTATATCAATAGACAAATTAGCCGCTATGCAAGGAGGCGAGCCATGCGGGGACAGGAAGCACGCGAGCAGGCCGAGCGGAGAACCGTGATGGCGACGCTGGCGCACGCAGCGCCTGATGAGATCGCGCGCCTATGGGCGGGCTCCGGCCTGCCCTCGGAGGCGGAGCTGCTGCGCGGCCCCGAAACCGGATTGGTAACGGTGCGCGGGCGGATCGGCGGCGGCGGCGCGCCGTTCAATGTCGGCGAGGCGACCATCACCCGCGCCACCGTGCGGCTGCCCACCGGACAGGTCGGCCATTCCTATTCGCTCGGCCGCGACAAGGGCAAAGCCAAGCTCGCGGCCATCGCCGACGCGCTCTGGCAGGACCCGGCCCACCGCGAAACGGTCGAAACCAAGCTGGTCGCGCCCTTGCGTGGGGCACTCGACGCGGCGCGCGAAAAGCGGCGTGTCGAGACAGCGGCCACGAAAGTGGATTTCTTCACCATGGTGCGCGGAGAGGACTGATGGATATCGCGACGCAATCGATCGAAGGCGGCTTCGCCGATCCGGTGTTCAACGCGCAGGTCGTGTTCCGCGCCATCATGGACGCAATGGCGCGCCCCGGCAATATTCAGGCCCTGCCGCCGCTCGCCCATCCGCCGGCGCCGCTGTCGGCGACCGCCGCAGCCGCGGCGCTTTCGCTCTGCGACAACGACACGGCGATCTGGCTCGATCCGCGGCTGCAGGCGGAGCCCGCGGTCAAGGCCTGGCTCGGCTTTCACACCGGCGCACCCTTGGCCAACACGCCGGCCGACGCGCATTTCGCTTTGGTAGCCAACCCGGCGGAGATGGCTGCGCTCGACGGCTTTTCGCAAGGCACGCAGGAATATCCCGACCGCTCGACGACGCTGATCCTGTTGGTCGACGATCTCGCTTCCGGTCCGTCGCTACTGCTCGAAGGCCCGGGCGTCGAGAAGACCGCGATGATCGCGCCGACAGGCATGCCGCGCTATTTCGTCGAGCAATGGAAGCAGAACAATCAGCGTTTCCCGCGCGGCGTCGACATCATCCTGGCGGCGCCCAGCAGCCTCGCCTGCCTGCCGCGCACCACCCGCATCAAGACGATGGAGGCATGACATGTATGTCGCGGTGAAAGGCGGCGAAGCCGCAATTGCCAATGCGCACCGCCTGCTTGCCGATCGCCGGCGCGGCGACCGCTCCGTGCCGGCCCTGCGCCTCGACCAGATCGCCGAGCAGTTGGCGCTCGGTGTCGACCGGGTGATGAGCGAAGGCTCGCTCTACGATCGCGAGCTTGCGGCTTTAGCCGTCGTCCAGGCGCGCGGCGACATGATCGAGGCAATCTTCCTGGTGCGCGCCTATCGCACGACGCTGCCGCGCTTCGGCTACACCAACCCGGCCGACACCGGCGCCATGCAGGTCGAGCGGCGCGTGTCGGCCACCTACAAGGACCTGCCCGGCGGCCAAGTGCTCGGCCCGACCTTCGACTACACCCACCGGCTGCTCGATCCGGAGCTTGCCGCAGGCGTCGATGTCGAGACGCCCACGCAGCGTCCGGCCGAAGCCGAAGCGATGCCGCGTGTCTCCTCGATTCTCGCCCATGAAGGCCTGATCGAAGCCGACGGCGACATGCCGCTTGACCACATCCCCGGCGACATCACCCGTGAGCCGCTGCAATTCCCGATGGCGCGCGACATCCGCCTGCAGGCGCTGTCGCGCGGCGACGAAGGCTTTTTGCTGGCGCTCGGCTATTCGACGCAACGCGGCTATGCCCGCAACCATCCTTTCGTCGGCGAGATCCGCATCGGCGAGGTCGAGTTGGAACTCGACGTGCCGGAACTGCCTTTCGCCGTGCCGCTCGGCTCCATCCGCGTCACCGAATGCCAGATGGTGAACCAGTTCAAGGGTTCGGCCAAGGCGCCGCCGCAATTCACCCGCGGCTACGGCCTGGTCTTCGGGCAGAGCGAGCGCAAGGCGATGGCGATGGCGCTCTGCGACCGGGCGCTGCGCGCGAGCGAGCTCGGCGAGGATGTGATTGCCGCCGCACAGGACGAGGAGTTCGTCATCTCGCACTCCGACAATGTGCAGGCGACCGGCTTCGTCGAGCATCTGAAGCTGCCGCACTATGTCGACTTCCAGGCCGAGCTTGACCTGGTCCGCCGCATGCGCGCCGAATACGAGGCGCGGGAAAACGAGGGCAAGGCCGAGGAGAAGAGGGAGGCGGCAGAATGACTTTATTGTCCGCTACCGGAATGCCCGCTGCCGGCATCGAACGAGCCACCGCCACCATAGCCACTGGCACCGGCAACAGTCTCGCCATGCGGAGGCTCCTTTGGCGCAGGAAGAAACATCTTCCGCAGCGCAAAGCCGGCAACAACGGCGAACACCAGCAAAAGCACTCCAAGATGCATCCAACCGGTAGAGTCCATTCGGGCGCCCTCCCGCGTCTTGAGCGCCAATTCCATAGCACAGAGCGGACGTGATCGTCATGACCGACATCGCCACCTACAACTTCGCCTATCTCGACGAGCAGACCAAAAGGATGATCCGCCGTGCCATCCTGAAAGGCATCGCCATTCCCGGCTACCAGGTGCCCTTCGCCTCGCGAGAGATGCCGATGCCTTACGGCTGGGGCACCGGCGGCGTGCAGGTCACCGCTTCGATCATCGGCCCGGATGACGTGCTCAAGGTCATCGACCAGGGCGCCGACGACACCACCAACGCCGTCTCGATCCGTGCCTTCTTCAAGAAGGTCGCCAATGTCGCCGTCACCACCGAGACGGCGAAGGCGACCATCATCCAGACCCGCCACCGTATCCCGGAGCATCCGCTGACGGCGGGCCAGGTGCTGGTCTTCCAGGTGCCGATCCCCGAGCCGCTGCGCTTCCTCGAGCCGCGCGAGACCGAAACGCGAAAAATGCATGCGCTGGAGGAATACGGCCTCATGCATGTGAAGCTCTATGAGGACATCGCCAGGCACGGCCGCATCGCCACCACCTACGCTTATCCGGTCAAGGTCGAGGGCCGCTATGTGATGGACCCGTCGCCGACCCCGAAATTCGACAATCCGAAGATGCATCGCTCGCCGGCCTTGCAGCTCTTCGGCGCCGGCCGCGAGAAGCGCATCTACGCGGTGCCGCCCTTCACCGACGTCGTCAGCCTCGATTTCGAGGACCACCCGTTCGAGGTGCAGACCTTCGACCAGCCCTGCGCGCTGTGCGGCGCCGAGAACGTCTATCTCGACGAGGTCATCCTCGACGACCATGGCGGCCACATGTTCGTCTGCTCGGACACCGACCACTGCGAGAAGCGCCGCAGCGACCCTACCTCCCCCTTGTGGGGAGGTCGCGCCGAAGGCGCGGGTGACTTGGCGACAACCCCCGCAACCCTCACCCCGGCGCTGCGCGCCGACCCTCCCCACAAGGGGGAGGGTAAGGAGGCCGAATGACCGACGAACCGCTGCTGCGCGTCTCCGCACTTTCCAAATTCTACGGCTCGCGCGTCGGCTGCGAGAACATCTCCTTCGACCTCTGGCCGGGCGAGGTTCTGGCGGTGGTCGGCGAATCCGGCTCGGGCAAGACGACGCTGCTCAACTGCCTGTCGACCCGGCTGTTGCCTTCTTCCGGCACGGCAAGCTACCGCATGCGCGATGGCCAATGGCGCGAGCTCTACCGCATGAGCGAGGCCGAGCGCCGCTTCCTGATGCGCACCGACTGGGGCTTTGTCCACCAGAACCCGGCGGACGGCCTGCGCATGACGGTGTCGGCCGGCGCCAATGTCGGCGAGCGGCTGATGGCCGTGGGCGACCGCCACTACGGCAGGATCCGCGCCACCGCTGTCGACTGGCTCTCCCGCGTCGAGATCGACGAGGACCGCATCGACGACGAGCCCCGCGCCTTTTCCGGCGGCATGCGCCAGCGCCTCCAGATCGCCCGCAACCTGGTGACCGGACCGCGGCTGGTGTTCATGGACGAGCCGACCGGCGGTCTCGACGTTTCGGTGCAGGCGCGCCTGCTCGACCTGTTGCGCGGCCTGGTCACCGACCTTGGCCTGGCGGCGATCGTCGTCACCCACGACCTCGCCGTGGCGCGGCTTCTCTCGCAGCGCATGATGGTGATGAAGGATGGCCGTGTCGTCGAAAGCGGACTCACCGACCGCGTGCTCGACGACCCGCGCGCGCCGTACACGCAGTTGCTCGTGTCTTCGATTTTACAGGTGTGATGATGGAACACATTTCCCCCGCACCTACCCCCACCCCGCTGCTTCGCAGCGACCCTCCCCACAAGGGGAGGGTAAAGCGCCGGCGCCCTACCTCCCCCTTGTGGGGAGGTCGGACCGAAGGTCCGGGCGGGGGTACTTCAGCCACCACGCAAACAGCGAAAGGAGCACTTTCTAATGCCCACCCCTCTCGTCGTTTCCGATGTCGCGAAAAGCTTCACCATGCACCTGCGCGACGGCGTCAGGCTGCCGGTGGTGGCGGGCGTCTCCTTCTCGATCCGTGCCGGCGAATGCGCGGTGCTTGGCGGCCCGTCGGGCGCCGGAAAAAGCTCGATCCTGAAGATGCTCTACGGCAATTACGCCGTCGATGAAGGCCAGATCATCGTCCAGCATGGAGACGGCCTGATCGACCTCGCCTCCGCCAGTCCGCGCACCGTGCTTGCCGTGCGCCGCCACACCATCGGCTATGTCAGCCAGTTCCTGCGCACCGTGCCGCGCGTCTCGGCGCTCGATGTCGTCGCCGAGCCGCTGGTCGAGCGCGGTGAGGACAGGGAAGGCGCGCGGGCGAAGGCTCGTTTCCTGTTGGCGCAGCTCAACCTCCCGGAAAAACTCTGGGCGCTGCCGCCGGCGACCTTCTCCGGTGGCGAGCAGCAGCGCGTCAACATCGCGCGCGGCTTCATCACCGAGCATCCTATCCTGCTGCTCGACGAGCCGACAGCTTCGCTCGACGCCAAAAACCGCGACGTCGTGGTCGAACTCGTCGCCGCCAAGAAGGCGGCGGGCGTCGCCCTGCTCGGCATCTTCCACGACCTGGATGTGCGCGACGCGGTGGCCGACCGCGTCATCGACGTCACCGCCTTCGCCGCCGGAAAGATCGCCGCATGAGAAAGCTTTCGGAGACGCCGCTGGTCCACGAGACGGCGCAAGTCGAGAACTCGAAGCTCGGCCGCTGGACCGAGATCGCCGAGCGCAGCCGTGTCTCTGAAAGCGAGCTCGGCGACTACTCCTACATGATGCAGGACTGCGCTGTCTGGTGCGCAACCATCGGCAAGTTTTCGAACATCGCGGCAAGCGTTCGCCTCAACGCCACCAATCATCCGACTTGGCGGCCGACGCTGCACCACTTCACCTACCGTGCCTCGGACTATTGGGACGACGCCGAGCATGAGAGCGAGTTCTTTGCCCAGCGCCGCGCCAAGCGCGTCACCATCGGCCACGACACCTGGCTCGGCCATGGCTCGACCGTGCTGCCCGGCGTGACCGTCGGCGATGGCGCGGCGGTCGGCGCCGGTGCCGTGGTGTCGAAGGATGTCGCGCCCTACACGATCGTCGCCGGCGTGCCGGCAAAACCGATCCGCGAGCGTTTCGACCGCCGCACCGCCGAGCGCTACCAGGCGCTCGCCTGGTGGGATTGGGACCATGCCCGGCTGCGCGCCGCGCTCGACGATTTTCGCGAGTTGGAGGCCGAGGCTTTCCTGGAAAAGTATGGCGGCTGAATCTCGTGAATGGTCAATAGTGAATGGCGGACAACAAGGTTCGGGCTGGGGAAGCCTTCACCATTCACATCCTTGACACACGACTCGGGCAGAGGCGATCTCCCCCAGGGAGATCGCCATGCTCGACAAAGTCAGACCCTCGCTTGCCTCCTTCTTCGAAGGCACCAACCCGATGCCGCCGATGCATCTCGGCACCCGCTATGACACATCGGGCAATTTCCTTTTCGAGCCGGGCAACACCGTTGTCAGCCACCTCGTCGAGGGCTCGCCATCCGAAGCCGCAATCATCGCGGTGCGCGAGCGTATCCTCTCCATGCCCGACGCCGATCGCCTCGCCTTCACGCCGATCTCCAGCCTGCATATGACCCTGTTCCAGGGCATCATAGAATACCGGCGCCGCCTTCCCTACTGGCCTTCCGATGTGCCGTTGAACACCAGCATCGACGACATCACTCGCCTCTATCTGGAGCGGCTGCAGGGCTTCGAGGGCAACGGTGCATTCAGGATCAAGGCCATCGGCGTCACGCCAAACGGCCTGACGGTCGCCGGTGCCACGGAAGAGGACCGTGCTATCCTCAAGGCATGGCGTGACGCGCTGTCGGTGCCGTTCGGCTATCGTCACCCCGACCACGACAGCTACATCTTCCACATCACCTTCGCTTACCAGATCCGCCGCCTCGCCGACGAACGAGTGTCAGCCTGGCAGGACCTGTTCGACGACTGCCTGTCGTTCCTCGACCGCGAGGCTCCAGTGATCGAATTGCGCCCGCCGGCCTTCTGCAGCTTCAAGGACATGAAGCACTTCGAGGAATTGCTGGTCCTTGGATGAGCCCGTGCATGTCGCCCAAAGGTGCCCAGCGGTTTTGGGACAACGACGTGCATAAACGACGATTCCTGCCTGTGGGTCGTAACAAAACTGACATCAATCCGACACCCCAGCTTCATGGGGCTGCGCTAGCGAAGGTTAACGGACCTTCAAAACTGCGACGTACCGGAGTCTTGCCATGTCAGCATCATCGGCCACGTTGGAAATCCGCGGCGTAACCCGACGATTTGGCAAGAACACCGCGGTCAGCGACATCAACGTATCGATCCCGCAGGGCCAGATGGTCGGCATCATCGGCCGTTCCGGCGCCGGCAAGTCGACGTTATTGCGCATGATCAACCGTCTCATCGATCCCAGCCAGGGATCGATTTTTTTTGACGGCTCCGACGTTTCCCGCCTGCAGGGCTCGCCGCTGCGCCGCTGGCAGCGCGACTGCGCCATGATCTTCCAGCAGTTCAACCTCGTGCCGCGCCTCGACGTCCTGACCAACGTTCTGCTCGGCCGCCTCAACCATCGCTCGACGCTTTCCAACCTGCTCGGCATGTTCTCGCGCACCGAATGCGCGGAGGCGGTGGCGGCTCTCGAGCGCCTCGACATCGCCCGCACCGCGCTGCAGCCGGCCGGCACGCTTTCCGGCGGCCAGCAGCAGCGCGTGGCGATCGCGCGCGCCATGATGCAGCAGCCGAAGGTGCTTCTGGCCGACGAGCCGATCGCCTCGCTCGACCCGCTCAACGCCAAGGTGGTCATGGATTCGCTGCGCGACATCAACCTGCGCGAAGGCATCACCGTCGTCACCAACCTGCATACGCTGGACACCGCCCGCGCCTACTGCACCCGCATCATCGGCATGGCCGCCGGCAAGGTCGTGTTCGACGGCGCGCCCGAGGATCTCGACCGCGACGCCGTGCGCACCGTCTATGGCGCCGATGCCAACGGCGTCGAGATCTCCGAGGCGATCACGTCGACCAGCGTCACCGTCAAGCCGAAGATCACCGCATCCGCCGGACCGCTCGAACCGGCCTTCCCTGGCTACTGAGTCCATTGCCCGGGCTGTAGCCGCTCCGGGCAAATCGTGGATTTCGGCAAAGAGCAACCCGGATCGCCCGTCCGCGTCAAAGGCAAAACTCAAAAATTCGAACGTCACCGGCGCGCAGCCGGAGCAACAGGAGAGAGATCAAAATGTTCAGGAAAATGGTTTTTGGCGCCGTATCGATGCTGGCCATGGCGGCAAGCGCCGCTCACGCCGCCGACATCAAGGAGTTCCGCGTCGGCATCCTCGGCGGTGAGAACGAGACCGACCGCCTGCGCAACTACCAGTGCCTTGCCGACCACCTCAAGGCCGAATTCGGCTTCGAGAAGGTGTCGCTGTTCCCGGCCGCCGACTATGACGGCGTCATCCAGGGTCTGCTCGGCGGCACGCTCGACTTCGCCGAGCTCGGCGCGTCCGGCTATGCCAGCGTCTACCTCAAGGACCCGAACGCGGTCACCCCGATCCTCACCACCAAGCAGACCGATGGCTCGACCGGCTACTATTCGATCGGCCTGGCGCTGAAGACTTCCGGCATCACCGACATCAAGTCGGCCAAGGGCAAGAAGCTCGGCTATGCCGATCCGGATTCGACTTCGGGCTATCTGATCCCGCTGACCCAGATTCCGAAGGACACCGGCGCCTCCAACGAGACCTATTTCGCCTCGACCCAGTTCAATGGCGGCCATGAGAACAACGTTCTGGCCGTTCGCGACGGCAAGGTCGACGTGGCGGTGGACGATTCCTCCGGCATCGGCGACTTCAAGAACGGCTACACCTCCGGCACCTTCCACAAGGAAGTCGCCAAGGGCGCCGTCGACCCGAACGACTTCGTCGAAGTCTGGCGCTCGGGCCTGATCCCGAACGGCCCGCTGGTTGTCCGCACAGCGATCGGCGCCGACATGACTGCCAAGCTCACCGACTTCTTCACCGCCCTCCCGGGCAAGGACAAGCCCTGCTTCGAGGGCGTCGAGGGCGGCGATTTCACCGGCTATGTCCCGGTGAAGCCGGACTTCTACAAAGTCATCGTCGAGGCCCGCAAAGCCGCGATCGGCGGCTGACGGCATCAGGAAGAAAGGGCGGCGTTTTGAAACGCCGCCCTTTTTGCATGCTCCGATCATGACAGCCTCAGCGACAATCCACTCCGAAGCAACCCGGCAGCAGGCGGACGCCTGGCGGCGCCAGACCTCGCTTCGCCGCTTCTACACCGCGCTAGGCGCCGGCCTGCTGCTTGTCGCCATGTTCGCGACGATGTGGTTCGCCGACGAGGCCAATGCCGGCCATTTCTTCGACCGGCTGCCGCATATCCTGGATTTCCTGAGCTGGCTGATCCCGAAGGACTGGAACGACGTCTGGCGGGCGCTGTTCGACATCGCCTCGCCGCATGACAAGGGCACGCAGGAATTCAACTTCCCGCTCGGCCGCGTCTACATCTGGGGCGGCATCTACATCCCCGAATATTTCGAGCTGATGCTGACCACCGTCAACGTGGCGCTGGTCTCGACCTTTATCGGCTTCGTCTTTGCCGTTCCCTTCTCCTTCATCGCCGCGCGCAACCTGACGCCGAGCCCGATCCTGCGGCTCGTCGTCAAGCGTTTCATGGAACTGCTGCGCGCTTTCCCGGAGATCGTCATCGCCGGGCTGTTCGCAGCCATCGTCTCGATCGGTCCGGTCGCCGCCATCATCGCCATCGGCCTGCATTCGATCGGCGCGCTGGGCAAGCTGTTCTACGAGATCAACGAGAACATCGACATGCGTCCCGAGGAGGGTCTGCGCGCGGTCGGCGCCAACTGGATCGAGCGCGTGCGCTTCGCCGACCTGCCGCAGGTGCTGCCCAATTTCATGTCCTACACGCTGCTCAGGATCGAGATCAACGTGCGCATCTCGACCATCATGGGCGCCGTCGGCGGCGGTGGCATCGGCGAGGAGCTGAAGCTTTCGATCTCGCGCGGCTTCGGCGCCAAGACGTTGGCGCTGGTGCTGCTGCTCTTTGTCACCATCTTCCTCGTCGACCAGTTCTCCGCCTGGCTGCGCCGCAAACTGGTCGGCGAGCAGGCCTTCCTGATGAGCGCTGCTTGACCATGGCTATGACAGTCGACGAAATCAGGGCCATCGAGGAACGCCACCCGCAGATATTCCAGCGGCCGGCCTACAGGCGCTTCTGGCCGCTGCTGCTGATCGCGGGCACGGTGCTCTATCTCGCCTATGCCTTGTGGTTCTTCAGCCTGCCGCAGGTGCTGAAAGAATCGCATTGGGAGCGCCTGCCGCTCTTCCTGTCGCAATGGATCAGCTACGACCTGCAGCCGGAATTCCGCCTCGACCAGCCACAGATCACGCCGAAGTATCCGCGCTTTTCCGCGCTTGGCGAGAACCCCAATCCGGACTGGGTGATCAGGAATCCCGACGGCACCTTCACCGTGCAGATCGACGGCAATGCAAAGTCCGTCATCTTCGACAAGACCAGGGCGACAATCGTCGCCAATGGCCAGAGGGTGCCTGTGTCGCTCACCAGCGGCAAGCCGCAGGTGTCCGGCCCGGTGCCGGACTGGGTGACCGTGCATGATGACGAGGTCGTCGCCAAGATGGGCTTTGCCGGCGAGGTGCGCATCACCGTCGACCGCGTCAAGGTGCGCAAGCGCTTCCTTGGCTGGGCGAATTTCGTCTTCGACACCCGCTCGCCCTTCTTCGGCAAGTCGGCCGGCGAGGTGTTTTCGCTGATCCTTTCGGGGCCTGAGCTCAAGCCCGGCACGTCGAACCTGGCTTTAGCCGCCGACAACATCTGGAACAACGCGCAGTGGCAGCATGGCGACGTCTGGACGAAGCTCTTGCAGACCATCGTCATGGCGTTCCTCGGCACGCTGCTCGGCGGCATCGTCGCCTTCCCGCTGGCCTTCTTCGCCGCCCGCAACATCACGCCGAGCGGCCTGCTCAGCCAGGTCCTGAAGCGCTTCTTCGATTTCATGCGCTCGGTCGACATGCTGATCTGGGCGCTGTTCTTCACCCGCGCCTTCGGCCCCGGCCCGCTCGCCGGCAGCGCCGCCATCTTCTTCACCGAGATCGGCACGCTCGGCAAAACCTATTCCGAGGCGCTGGAGAACATCGACGACAAGCCGCGCGAAGGCGTGCTGTCGACCGGCGCCAACGGCCTGCTCGTGCAGCGCTACGGCGTGCTGCCGGAGGTGGTGCCGATCTTCATCAGCCAGACACTCTACCAGTGGGAATCGAACACCCGCGGCGCGACCATCATCGGCGCCGTCGGCGCCGGCGGCATCGGCTTGAAGCTTTGGGAAGCGATGCGCACCAATTCTAACTGGGCGAACGTCTTCTACATGGTGCTGTTGACGCTGCTCGTCGTCTTCATCTTCGACAACATCTCGAACTTCCTGCGCAGGCGGCTGAGCCGCACGCTGCATGACTACAACCGGCTGCAGGCCGCGCAGGGATAACCTTGTGAACCATAGGCGCAGGCATCGTGCAGCGCCGAGCCAAGGGTCGACCCCCACTCCGTCGAGCTGCGCTCGACACCTCTCCCCCGATCGACGGGGTAGAGGAAAGGCGCCAGGCTGTCCGAGCCGACGCCTGTCCTCCTAGAGCATGATCCCGAAAAGTGGGAACCGGTTTTCGGAGAAAGATCATGCTCCAACAAAGATTTAGATTGTGGTGGCGATTCAACGAAACGCCATCACGGTCTAGGCCGAGGCTTTCTTCCTCTCCCGAGCCACGAGGCTCCCTTTCCTCTCCCTCCGGAGGGGGGAGAGGTGGCTCGGCGAAGCCGAGACGGAGTGGGGGAACCACCTGGCAACCGTTGCGAACGCAAATAGAAGTTGGACTAGGCGCAGGGCCTCTAAGCCGCCTTCCTCCACCCATCCCTGATATGCCTATACCCTTCGCGGTACACCGCCTCGGGGCTCTCGGCGAAATCGCGCCACACCTTCGTCGCCGCTGCCAAGTCCTTCAGCGAGCGTCCAAACGATTCAATCGTCAGCCAGTCGTCATAGCCGCTCTTGCGGATGGCTGAAAAAGTCTCCTTCCAGGGGACGTGGCCGCGCCCCGGCACGCCGCGGTCATTCTCCGAAATATGGATATGAACAATGTTCCTGCGATTGCGCGTATAGGCGCCGATCGGATCGGCTTCCTCGATATTGGCGTGGAAGGTGTCGTACATCGCCTTGACGTGAGGCCGGTCGATCGCGTCGATATGCTCCGACAGATCGTCCATCGTGTTCACCAGGTAGCATTCGAAGCGGTTGAGCGCTTCCAGCCCAACGGTGACGCCCTTCTTGCCGGCATGGTCGCCGATGGCGCGCTGCGAGGCGATCGAACGCTGCTTCTCGGCCGCTGTCGGCCCGCTGCCGGAGAAGGCGCCCAGCGTCGAGTGCAGCGGGCCGCTCAGCCGGTTCGCGCCAAGCGCCGCGCTGCAGTCGATCGCCCATTTCATGTAGTCGATACCGGCCTTGCGCGTCGCGGCATCGGGCGAGATCAGGTTCATCGCCGGATCGCCCATGGCCGAGACCGCGGTGCGTTCCAGGCCGATGCGGTCGAGCATCTCGCCGAGCTTTTTGTAGTCGTCAGGCCCGCCCGCGAAGACCGGGATCTCGACGCCGTCGAAGCCGGTTGCTTTGATGTCCTTCAGCAGCGCCTCATGCTTCGTCGAGACGCTGGTGGTCCACAGGAACATGCACATGCCGATCTTCATCGACATCCCCTCTCCCTCATCACCTTCGAACGAGGGGTGATGAGATTCAGGTCAGGCCGAGCCGAAAATGGCGGATTCCGAGAACCGGAGCGGAGCGTACTTGAAGTACGTGAGCACCGGAAGCGCAGGAAGCCGCCGTTTGCAGGCCGGCCTCACCTGAATATCGTCACCCCTAGAGCTTCGTCCACGCCCCATTCTTCTTCGACGACTTCACACAGGCCTCGATGAAGGCCATGCCTTCGACGCCGTCCGCGATCGTCGGGAAGACGACATCCTTGGCCAGCTTGCCGCCTTTGCGCCGTGCTGCCCGGATCGCCCGCGCGGCCTCCTGGTAGATGTTGGCGAAGCCTTCGAGATAGCCTTCCGGATGGCCGGACGGCACGCGCGTTACACGCGCCGCCACGGGCATCGCGCCGGCGCCGGCACGGGTCAGCAACTGCTTCGGCTGGCCGAACGGCGTGTACCACAGATAGTTCGGGTCGGCCTGCACCCATTCGAGCCCGCCCTTCGAGCCGTAGATGCGCAGCTTCAGCCCGTTCTCGTGGCCGGGCGCCACTTGGCTGGCCCAGATCATGCCCTTGGCGGGATGCTTGTTGCCGACCGGCTTGAAGCGCAGCATGACGTTGACATTGTCGTCGAGCTGCCGGCCCGGCACGAAGGCATCGAGATCGGCCGACAGCGAATCGAGCTCCAGGCCGGAAACGAAACGCGCAAGATTATAGGCATGCGTGCCGATGTCGCCGAGCGCGCCGCCGGCGCCGGCCTGCTTGGGGTCCGAGCGCCACGAGGCCTGCTTCTGGCCGGTAGCGGCAAGGTCCTCGGTCAACCAGTCCTGCGGATATTCCGACTGCACGATGCGAATGTCGCCAAGCTGGCCCTTGGCCACCATCTCACGCGCCTGGCGGATCATCGGATAGGCGGTGTAGTTGTGGGTGAGCACGAACACCTTGCCGGTCTTTTCCACCAGCGTCGCGAGCTTCTTCGCTTCGGCGAGCGAAGTCGCCAGCGGCTTGTCGCAGATGACGTGGATGCCTGCCTCGAGAAAGGCCTTGGCCGCCGGCACATGCACGTTGTTGGGCGTGACGATCGCCACCGCTTCGATGCCGTCCGGCCGCTTGGCCTCGGCCTTGGCCATCTCGGCGTAGGAGCCGTAGCTGCGCGACGGATCGAGCCCGAGTTCTTCGGCCGAAGCCTTTGCCCGTTCCGGATTCGACGACAGCGCGCCGGCCACCAGCACGAAGTCATTGTCCATGCGCGCCGCGATCCGGTGCACCGCGCCGATGAAGGCGCCCTGCCCGCCGCCGACCATGCCGTAGCGGATCGGGCCGCCTCCCGTTTCCGACTTCGATGCGCCGACCATGCTTTTGTCCCTCCATTGTTGGTTTCCTCCCCTTGAGGGGAGGTCGATCCGCGCAGCGGATCGGGTGGGGTCGCCCGGCGTGGAGCTCGGCATGAACCGACCCCACCCGGCCCTTCGGGCCACCCTCCCCTCGTGGGGGAGGGAAAGCGGTGCTAAATCCCCATCATCGCGCGCAGCAGCTTCTTGTCGCTGGTGCCGCCGGCGAAATCGTCGAAAGCCCTCTCCGTGACCCGGATGATGTGATGCTGGATGAAGGGCGCGCCTTCGGCCGCACCGTCTTCCGGATGCTTGAGGCAGCATTCCCATTCCAGCACCGCCCAGGAATCGTAATTGTACTGGGTGAGCTTGGAGAAGATGCCACTGAAATCCACCTGCCCGTCGCCGAGCGAACGGAAACGTCCTGCCCGGTTCACCCAGCCCTGATAGCCGGAATAGACGCCCTGCCGTCCCGTCGGGTTGAACTCGGCGTCCTTGACATGAAATGCCTTGATCCGCTCGTGGTAGATGTCGATGAATTCGAGATAATCGAGCTGCTGCAGCAAGAAATGCGACGGGTCGTAGTTGATGTTGCAGCGCTTGTGGCCGCCGACCGCGTCGAGGAACATTTCGAAGGTCGCGCCGTCGAACACATCCTCGCCCGGGTGAATCTCGTAGCCGACATCGACGCCGTTCTCGTCATACACGTCGAGGATCGGCTTCCAGCGCTTGCCGAGTTCGGCGAAGGCTTCTTCGATCAGGCCTGGTGGCCGCTGCGGCCACGGATAAAGGTAGGGAAAGGCAAGCGCGCCGCTGAAGCTCACCGAGGCCTTCAAGGCCAGATTCTTCGACGCCTTGGCGCCGAACTCCATCTGCTCGACCGCCCATTTCTGACGCGCCTTCGGATTGTTGTGCACCTCGGCCGGCGCGAAGCCGTCGAACTGCGCGTCATAGGCCGGGTGCACCGCGACGAGCTGACCCTGCAGATGCGTCGACAATTCGGTGATCTCGACGCCTGCATCCGCGCAGATGCCCTTCACCTCGTCGCAATAGGTTTTCGACGACGCCGCCATCTTCAGATCGAACAAGCGGCCGTCCCAGGTTGGGATCTGCACGCCCTTGTAGCCCAGGCCGGCCGCCCATTTGGTGATCGAGGCCAGCGAATTGAACGGTGCGGCATCGCCCGCGAACTGCGCCAGAAACAGGCCGGGACCCTTCATCGTCGTCGGCATCGGCATCCTCCCTCTCGTTTTTCACGGACCAAGCATAGCGCCGATTGGAGTGAGGGCTAGCCTGTTTGGTCGTTCGGTATCGGCACCGAAGCATGGTGCCATTCTGGTATTACCAAATCCGGAAATTTGGTCAAGCGGCCGGAAACAGCGGAAGAGCAGCAAGAGCGATTGCAGAAGATAGGCTAAATCCATTTAAATCAACAAATTACGCGAAGGTCGAGGCCCTGTTCGCGGTCTTCTTGCCGTTCATGCGAATTTGCTGTAGAGGTCCTGTTAGACCCAATTGGTAGAACCAGTTTCGAGAAAAATCGCTGGAACGCCCTGGGGAGGAATCGTGCGGCGCGCTCCTTGGGAGACGTCGTGGGCAAACGTGACAGGCGAATTCTGGGAAGGATAGATCATGCATCTTTCGACGCACAACTGGATGCGGGCGGAGCCGCTGGAGGTGACGCTCAAGCGGATCAAGAAACTCGGCTATGAGTCGATCGAAATTTCCGGCGAGCCCGCTCAATACAAGATCAAGGAAACGCGTGCGCTGTTGAAGGAGCACGGCATCCGCTGCTGGGGCTCGGTGACGCTGATGCTGGGCGAACGCAACCTCGCCGCCAAGAACCAAGGCCAGCGCGAGCGCTCGGTGCAATATGTCAAGGACGTGCTGACCATGGTGAGCGAGCTCGACGGCGAGATCATCACGCTGGTTCCCGCCACCGTCGGCAAGGTGGTGCCGGACGGCACCGAGGCGGAAGAGTGGGGCTGGGTGGTGGACGCCACGCGCGAATGCTTCGCCCATGCCAAGAAGGTCGGCGTCAGGATCGCTATCGAGCCGCTCAACCGCTTCGAGACCTATCTCTTCAACCGTGGCGCCCAGGCGCTCGCGCTCGCCGACGCGGTCAGCCCGGAATGCGGCGTGTGCCTCGACGCCTATCACATCCACATGGAGGAATTTAACGTCTATGACGCTATCCGCCAGGTCGGAAAGCGCCTGTTCGATTTCCATGTCGCCGACAACAACCGCTTCGCCGCGGGCCTCGGCCAGATCGACTGGCCGAAGATCGTCGGCACGCTGAAGGAGATCGGCTATGACGGCGCGCTGACCAATGAGTTCGTCGCGCCGGTCGACCGCACACCGGCCGCGCCCTATCCGGAAATGGTGGAGCGCAACCCTGTCGATATCTCGCCCGAGCAGCTCAAATTCATCCAGGACCACGGCTCCAGCCTGCTCACCGAGAAATTCTACACCGACCAGATGCGTATCACGGCCGAAACGCTGCTGCCGCTGATCAAGTAGCCGGTCCGATTGATGCCCTTCCGCCCGACCGGGCGGCGGGGCCGGGGATGAAGATGCGTATCAGAGACGTCCAGGCCTGGTGGGTTCGCGTACCGATCGAAGTCGCAAAGCAGCATCGCAGCGACTTCGGTCAGGTCACGACGTTCGATGCCGCCATTTTGCGCATCGAGACCGATGACGGCCTGGTCGGCTGGGGCGAAGGCAAGAACGCCGCCGGCAGCGCCGGCAGCTATGGCGCGCTGGTCCACATGCTGAACCACGAGATCGCGCCGCAGCTCATCGGCCGCGACCCGGCCGACATCGGCATCATCTGGGAAATGCTTTACAACGGCGTGCGTCACAACACGGCCGCCCATGCCGGCCACGCCATGCCGCAGCTGGCGCGGCGCGGCATGAGCGTGGCGGCGATCAGCGCTGTCGACATCGCGCTCTGGGACATCCTCGGCAAGTCGCTGGGGCAGCCGGTCTGGCGGCTCCTCGGCGGTCGCAAGGTCGAGCGCATGCAGGCCTATGCGTCGGGAGGCTGGGCCGGCGCCGATGCGATCGGCGACCAGCTCAAATCCTACATCGCCAAGGGCGGCTTCAAAGCGCTGAAGATGCGCATCGGCGCCATGGACGGCGCGCCGCATATTTCGGCCGCGCGCGTGCGCGCCGCGAGGGAAGCGGTCGGTCCGGATATCGAGCTGATGGTCGACGCGCACGGCACCTATACCGTCGCCGAGGCGAAGCGCTTCATCAGCCTCACCGCCGACCTCGACCTCGCCTGGTTCGAAGAGCCGGTGATCGCCGACGACAAGCCCGGCATGGCCGAGGTGCGCGCCTCGGGTTCGACCCCGATCGCCACTGGCGAGAGCGAGGCGACGCGCTTCGCCTTCCGCGATCTTGCCTTGCTGAAATCGGCCGATATCTTCCAGCCGGACCCCGCCTTCTGCGGCGGCATCAGCGAGGCGATGAAGATCGGCACCATCGCCAGCGCCTTCAACCTGCGCTTTGCGCCGCATCTTTGGGCCGGGGCGCCCTGCTTCTTTGCCGGGCTGCATGTCTGCGCGGCTTCGCCCGCCAGCTTCATCGTCGAATATTCGCTTGGCGCCAATCCGATGATCCATGATCTCGTCGAAGAGACTGTCGAAGCGAAAGACGGTATGATAGCGATCCCTGAAAAGCCCGGACTGGGTTTCACCATTTCGGAGCGGTTCCTGGAGGCGCACGCGCAACGCATTTGACGATGAAAGAGAAGAACCTCCTCGCGGAACTCGCCGCCTATCTGTTCTCCAACTCGGACAAGGAGTCGGGCCGCACGCCGTCGGAGCGCGAACTGGCGGAGCATTTCGGCGTCAGCCGTGGCCAGATCCGCGAAGCGCTGGCGATTTTGGAAGCCATGCGCATCGTCGAGCGCCGCGCCAAATCAGGCATCTACATCGACACCAAGCAGGCAAGCGTAGAAGCGTTAGCGCTTTTCGCCCGCGCGGGCCTGCCGCTCGATCCGGTGCAGATCTACGAGACCGTCGAGCTGCGCAAGATCCATGAGATCAAGGCGGCCGAGCTTGCCTGCTCGCGCGCCACCGAGGAAAATTTCGAGCGGCTGCGCGAGATCCTGAAGGCTTCCGAAGAGCGCATCGCCGCCGGCGAAGGCCTCGCCAAGGAAGACCGCGAGTTCCATCTCGAGATCGTGCGGGCGACCAAGAACGGCGTCTTCCACAACATCTGCAGCGTCTATTACCTGATGGGCGAGCAGCGCCTGCCGATCTATTTCAACGACCCCGAGCGCAGCGTGCGTTCGCATGCCGAGCACATCCAGATCTACGAGGCGCTGCTGCGCCGCGACGGCAATCTCGCCCAGGCGCTGATGAGCGCGCACCTGCAAGGGGCCGAGAGCTACTGGAAGGGGATCATCGAAGGTCGCTTGACGGAGCCGAAAAACATGGCGCTCGAAAAGGCCTGAACCTGACGATGCCGAAAATCCTGTCGACGCATCCACTGCACCCGCGCGCCACGGCCATGCTGGCGGGGGCAGGCAAGCTGGCAATCGCTTCCGCCCTCGATGCCAAGACCCTGGTCGCCGAGGCCCGCGACGCCGACATCGTCATCGTGCGCGCGCCGCTGCCGCCGGAGCTGTTCGATGGCGCAGACAATTTGCGCGCCGCGATCCGCCATGGCGCGGGGCTAGACATGATCCCGGTCGAGGCCGCCACCGCTGCCGGCGTGCTGGTGGCGAACGTGCCGGCCGTGAATGCCCGCTCGGTCGCCGAACATGTGATGTTCGTGGCGCTCGCGCTCTTGCGGCGCTTCCGCGTGATGGATCGCGACCTGCGTGCCAAGGGCTGGCTCGCCGGGCGCGAACACGCCAATTCCACCAGCGAACTTGCCGGCAAGACGGTCGGCATTGTCGGCCTCGGCGCGGTCGGCCAGGCCGTCGGCCATATCGCCGCGCACGGCTTCGACCTCAATGTCGTGGCGACGACGCGCAGCCTGCGCCCGGCGCCCGAGCGCGTCGGCTTCCTGTCGATCGACGCGCTGGTCGAGCAGAGCGACATCATCGTCCTCTGCTGCCCGCTGACCGAAGAGACGCGCGGCCTGATCAGCCGCGAGCGCATCGCCCGCATGAAGCCCAATGCGCTTTTGATCAATGTCTCGCGCGGACCGGTGATCGATCACGAGGCGTTGATCGAAGCCCTGCGAAAGGGCCGCATCGGCGGAGCTGCGCTCGACGTCTTCGCGACCCAGCCGCTGCCGCCGAACCATCCTTATTTCGGCTTCGACAACGTCATCGTCACCCCGCATATGGCAGGCATCACCGAGGAATCGATGATGCGCATGGGTGTTGGCGCGGCGAACGAGGCGTTGCTGGTGCTTGCCGACAAATTGCCGGTCAACCTGCGCAACCCGGAAGTGATCGACCATTACCGGCGCCGCTTCCCGACCGACTGACGTCTGGCGGACGCCTCAATTTTCCCGGATTTGACGACGACCTTCTTGCCATGACCAAGAGCGTCGCGCCAGCCCTTCTGATCACTGCCCTCTGCCTGTCCGCGGCCGAAGCCGGCGCCGGCGGACAGGGCAGCTACGTGCCCTGCGACAACGGCCTGCGCTGCGTGATGGCGCCCTGCCCCTCGAACAGCGCGCTTGACCTCGCCTCAGGCAAGATCATCAAGGGTGTCTCGATCGACATCGGCGGCCTGCCGCAACAGGACAAGGCGCTCGATCTCCAGGACAAGCTCTATGCCGGCAAGGTCGTCGTTGCCGGCACGATCGAGAACCGCCCGCATACCTTCAATGGCAAGCAATACAGCCTGCCGACGCTGGTAGCGACAGGCATCGAGAGGGCAGCGAAGGACAGCGAGCGCGGCCACTGCTCGGTACGCTGAGCCCTCAACCTCTCAGCAAAGCCTCCACAGCCGCGGCGATGCCGAGAAGACGTCGGTCGTGACCGTTGCGCGCCACCAGCATCAGCCCGGCCGGCAGCCTCATGCCAGGCAAGGGCAGCGAGATCGCACACAGGTCGAACTGGTTGGCGACCTGGGTGTTGCGCAGCAACAGACCTTCCGTTCGGTCTCGCAGCGCTTCATCGCCGGCCATAGCCGCAATGGACGGCGCAACCATCGGCACGGTCGGCAGGGCAAGCACATCGATCGCTTGCAGCCGTTCCTCGATGGCCGCAACCAGTTCTGTCCGGCGGCGGATTGTCCTGATGTAGGCGGAAGCGGGAACCGTCAGCGCGCGCGACAAAGGCCCGCTGACATGCGGATCGACCGGCACCGACGCGCCGGCAGCCAGCCAATCGGCATGCACTTCCGCACCTTCCATCGACGCGATCGAAGCCCTTTTTGTCGCTGCGCGCATCTCGGCGATGAGATCGTCGATCGGCAAGTCGGCGACGCGTCCGCCGACTTGTCCGATCTTGCCGATGCACTGCTCGAAGGCTGCGGCGACCTCGGCTTGCGTCTCGTCGAAGAGCACGCCGCGCGGGATGCCGACACGCAGGCCGGCGAGCGGGATGGGCTGGAGAGAAGTCGGCTCCTCGCCCGCCATGATCGCGTCGGCAGCCATGCAATCGGCTACGCTGCGGGCGAGCGGCCCGATCGAATCCAGTGTCGCCGACAAGCGAAAGGCGCCGGCTAAAGGCACGCGCCGCGCCGTCGGCTTGAAGCCGACGACGCCGTTGAGCGAGGCCGGAATGCGCACCGAGCCGCCGGTGTCCGAGCCGATCGAGATATCGCTGCTGCCCTCGCCGACGGCGACCGCGGCTCCGGACGAGGAGCCGCCCGGAATCAGGCTGGCATCGGCGGCGTTGCCCGGCGTGCCGTAATGCAGATTGTCGCCGATCGCGGTGAAGGCGAATTCGGTCATGTTGGTCTTGCCGAGGATCACGGCGCCGGCCTGGCGCAGCCTGCGCGCGATCGCCGCGTCCCGCGCGGCAGGCTGGGCACTGGCGAACATCAGCGAACCCGCCCGGGTCGGCTCGCCGGCGACGTCGAACAAGTCCTTGATCGAGACGATCGTGCCGTCGAGCGGGCCGAGGCTTACGCCGGCCTTATGGCGGGCGTCGGCCCCGGTGGCTGCTGCCCGCGCGGCCTCGACATAGAGCTTTGTGTACACCTTCTCGTCCGCGGCGCGATTGGCAAGACGTGACAGGATGATTTCGAGGCGGTCGCGAACGGATTGCATGTCGATGTCGGACTCCGCAAGGATGCAACGTCTTTAAAGCA
Organism: Mesorhizobium sp. M1E.F.Ca.ET.045.02.1.1; assembly: GCF_003952485.1. Classification (NCBI taxonomy): domain Bacteria; kingdom Pseudomonadati; phylum Pseudomonadota; class Alphaproteobacteria; order Hyphomicrobiales; family Phyllobacteriaceae; genus Mesorhizobium; species Mesorhizobium sp. M1E.F.Ca.ET.045.02.1.1. Next base: position 2,867,519 of record NZ_CP034447.1, on the reverse strand, counting down.
ATTCCAGGAAAAGTGTGTAGCGGTTTTCCGTCCGGAATTGCGTGAAAACAAAGACTTGATGCGGTCGGCTAGGCCAGCGCAAGGGATAACCCGGCAAGCGTGCCTGTGCACCTGCCAGCGATAGGAAAAGACTGATGCTGTACAAAGGCAGTTGCCACTGCGGCAAGGTGGCGTTCGAGGTCGAAGGCGAGCTTGGCGGCGCCGTGCGCTGCAACTGCTCGATCTGCGGCCGCAAGGGCGCGTTGCTTTGGGCCGTGCCGCACGAAAGCATGCGCCTGGTCGCCTGGGGAGACGATCTCGGCAAATACACCTTTGGCAGGGGTGCGATCGCGCATCGTTTCTGCCGGACCTGCGGCATCCATCCCTTCGCCGAGGATGTCGGCCAGGGCAGCGAGCGCAGCGCCTACATCAACTTCAACTGCCTCGAGGGCGTCAACCTACCCGCAGTGCAGGTCTTCGAGTTCGACGGCCGCGCCGCCTGATGCATGTCGCCCAAAAGTGCGCAGCGGTTTTGGGACAACGACATGCATCAAACAAGATTTAAAGCGCGTCGCCTGAATTCGTTTCAGCGTGACGCGCTTTAGCAGCGCCAGAACGCCAAGCCCGAGCAAGCAAAGGCGACCATTGCCCCACGCCGGCATGGTCGACCAACGGGGCCTTGATTGAGATCAAGGGCGATTCTCGGACCGGCACTATCTTGCCTGCGAGCTTATTCGAGAGGGCGCGATGAACAGGCGAACGATGCTCGTGGGCGCAGGCGCGGCGCTTGTCGCGGCGGGCGCCGGTGTCGCCGCTTGGCGATCGGCGGTCGGGTCGATGGTCCAGTATCAGGCCTTCGCCGCCGGATTGCGCGACCGGCTGACGCCCGATCTTGAAGCCGTGATCCGTTACGCAACCCTGGCGGCCAACAGTCACAATACGCAGCCCTGGCAATTCCGGCTTGAAGGGCAGGCAATCGAGATCCGGCCTGACTTCCGGCGACGAACTCCCGTCGTCGATCCTGACGACCATCATCTCTATGTCAGCCTGGGATGCGCCGCGGCCAACCTCGCGCTCGCAGCGGCGGCGACTGGCCGTTCCGGCGAGGCCTCGCTCACGGCGGATGGTAACGGAGTCCGTTACGACTATGTCATGGGCGCGCCGAAGGCGGACCCTCTTGTCGATGCCATTTCGAAACGCCAATCGACGCGTGCCGAATACGACGGTCGCGCCATCCCTCCGGCGGATCTCGTTGAACTTGAGCGGACAGCGGCGATGCCGGGCGTGAGCCTGGCGCTCGTTACGGACCAGGAGCGGATGAAGCAGGTGCGGGATCTTGCCCTTGCCGGCAACGAGGATCAGATGAACGACCCCGCGTTCATGCATGAGTTGAAACAGTGGATACGATTCAACCCGCGCAGCGCGATGGCAAGCGGCGATGGGCTCTTCTCCGCCTCGAGCGGCAACCCGGCGTTGCCGACCGGCTTGGGTTGGGTCGCGTTCGACCAGCTATTCAACGTCGCGCAAGAAAATCAGAACTACGCCCGTCAAATCGACTCATCCGCCGGGGTCGCGATCTTTTTTGGCGAGCGACCGGACCATGATCACTGGATCAGGGTCGGCCAGGCATGCCAGCGCTTCGCTTTGGCAGCGACCAAGTTGGGGCTCAAGACCGCCTTTATCAATCAGCCCGTCGAGGTCGCGCGTCTGCGCGCCGACCTGGCGGCGATCATCGGCGAGACCCGCAGACCTGATCTTGTAATGCGGTTCGGCTATGGACCGACCTTGCCGTTTTCGCCAAGAAGGCCGGTGGCTTCGGTGATCGCATGATGGTGTCGAGCCTGAGTGCCGCCGGCGGCAGCTTCTCCGTTGGCCAAATCATCGACTTTTCGCAGCGGCCATCATGACGGCATCGGCCCGAAGCTCTGGAGGCTCCGGGCCGACACGAGAGAGATCATAGCGACCAGACTACTCAGCCTGTCTCGGCCCCATCGCGAACGTTACCAGAGCCGCGAGCAGCGTCGCCACGGCACCATAGGCGAAGGCGCTCGCCACGCCGGCGTGGTCGACCAGCAGGCCGCCGAACACCGCACCCAGCGCGATCGCCACCTGGAACGTCGCGACCATCAGGCCGCCGGCGCTCTCGGCCTGGTCGGGCGCGGCACGCACCAGCCAGGTCTGCAGCCCGACCGGCACCGCGCCGAAGGCAAAGCCCCAGGCGGCAACCGCGATGGCCGCGATCACCGGCGCGGCGCCGAGCGCGAGCATGGCGAGCGCCGACAGCGCGATCAGAAGCGGCGCCAGCCCGACGGCAAGTTTCAGGTTGCGCTCGGCCAGGAAGGCGCCGGCGAAATTGCCGAAGAAGCCGCCGATGCCGTAGGCGAGCAGCACCAGCGAGATCGTCTCGATCGGCATCACCGGCACAGTCTCGAGGAACGGCCGCACATAGGTGAAGCCGGCAAACTGCCCGGAGGCGACGAGCAGCACGACCAGCAGGGCGACGCGGATCGTCGGCCGCTTCAGCACCTCGATCAGGGTCCGGAAGCTTGCCACGGCCGTCGGCGGCAGACTGGGAATGGTGGCAAGCTGCACCAGCAAGGTCAGCGCGCCGACGACGGCCGCGATCATGAAGGCCGTGCGCCAGCCCCAGATGTCGCCGACATAGGCGCCCACGGGCGCAGCGGTGACGGTCGCCACCGAAACGCCGGTCAGGATGATCGACATGGCGCGCGGCATCAGCCGCATCGGCACCAGCCGCATCGCCATGGCGGCCGACATCGACCAGAAACCGCCAAGCGCTACGCCCAGAACCACGCGGGCCAGAAGCAGCATCGTGAGCGAGGATGCGAAGGCGGCGAGCAGGTTGGAGACGATGAGAAGCACCGTGAGCATCCACATGACCAGCCTGCGGTCGAGCCGCTTGGTTACAATGGCCATGGTGGGTGCTGCGATCGCGCCGACGACGGCCGTCGCCGTCACCGCCTGGCCGGCGGCGCCTTCGCTGACGCCGAGATCCTGCGCCAGCCGCGTCAGCAGGCTGGCGGGCAGGAATTCCGCGGTCACCAGGCCGAACACGCCGAGCGCCAGCGAAACCACCGCGCCCCACACAGGCTCGGTTCGCTCCTCGGGTTCGGTCCTGTCGAGAACGGCGGCGTCGATGACGCCCGTGGCGGGTTCGGTCATGGGAAATCCCCGGAAAGGTTGCGCCGCAACATTTGGCTGCAGTGCAACATAGGGAGTGACTGGCTGGAGTTTCCATGCTAGAAACGCCGAAATGAATTACAATTCGTCCAAAACCACATTGCCTGCGTCCGGCGATCCGCTGACCGACATGCTGCGTGGATTGCGGCTCGACGGTGTCGATTACGGCCGCTGCGTGCTGGGCGAACCCTGGGCTGTTTCCTTCCCCGCGCAGAAGGCGGCGCGCTTCCATTTCATCGGCCAACAGGGCTGCTGGCTGCTGTCGCCGGCCAGGGAATGGATCGAGCTCTCGGTGGGCGATGCGCTGCTGATCCCGCGCGGCGACGAGCATGTGCTGGCCAGCGCGCCGGGCGTGCCGCCCGTGCCGATCGGCCGCTACACCATCGAGCCAGTGTGCGAGAACATCTACGACGTCTCCAACGGCTGCGACGGCTGCAAGACCTTGCTGTTTTGCGGCAGCATGCATTTCAACCTCGACGGCTCGCATCCGCTGCTCGACATGATGCCCGACCTGATGCAGGCGCATAAGCTGATGGCGAACGCGCCGGGCATCCAGCATCTGCTCGATGTGATGGCCGGCGAGGTGACGATGGACCGCGTCGGTTCCGGTGGCATTCTTGCCCGGCTGGCCGACGTGCTCGCCGCCACCATCATCCGTTCCTGGGTGGAGAATGGCTGCGGCGACGCCACCGGATGGATCGCCGCCGTCCGCAATCCGGACGTCGGCAAGGTGCTCGCCGCCATTCATCTGCAGCCCGATCGCGACTGGACGGTGGCGGCGCTGGCGCGATTGATGGGAGCGTCGCGCTCCGCCTTTGCGCAGCGTTTCGCCACCGTGGTCGGCGAGACGCCGGCTAAATATGTGTTGCGCGTGCGCATGCATCAGGCGCGGCAATGGCTGGCTCGCGACGGGATGCGCGTTTCGGTGGCCGCGAGCAAGCTCGGCTATGATTCGGAAGCTTCCTTCAGCCGCGCCTTCAAGCGGGTGATGGGCGTCGCGCCGAGCCATCTGCGCAACACCGCGGACGGCGAGGACAGACCGGGCGCTTGAATCCTGTCCGGTTCCCCCTGGAGGAATTGCCAAGTCTTTTGGACGACACGCCATTCTCCGTCGGCAGGGACCGCATAAGCTCGCCGGCGGAGGAAACCGCTATGGCCAATCACCTTGCATCGCTTGCGCTTGCCGCGCTTGCCATCCTTCCGGGACGGGCATTCGCGCTCGAAGACAGCTACCTGCCCGCCGACAAGATCCCTTACGTCGTCGAGGCACCGGATCAGCCGCAGCGCCTCGGTCCGCTATGGGGCGAGCGGGCCAAGGGTCCGGCCGGCACGCTGCTGAAAGTTCCCGGCAACTGGCACGCGCCCGTCCACGCCCACACCGCCGACTACCGCGCGGTGGTGATAAAGGGGCTCTGGGCCCATTGGCAAATGCAGGGCGGCGAAGCGACCAAGGTGGAACTGCCGCCGGGCTCCTACTGGACCCAGAAGGCCGACGAGATGCATGACGATGCCTGCCTCTCGGACACCGAATGCGTGATCCTGCTGATCAACGACACGCCCTACGAGACGTATCTGCCGAAGTAACCGAGCAATGGCCCGCGGAGTCTCCGCGGGCGAAAAGGCAGGCTCGTCAGCCAGCTTGATTGGATGGTTGGATCCAAGCAGAAACGCCGGGCTGCCCTGATCATCGGCGCTTCATCGCCTGCAGCAAGGTGCGCATGCTTGCCACGCAGGCCGAAGATCAGGCAGCCCTTCGTCGCCGCGACCGACAGCGATCGACGGCACTTCCGCTATCCGTCTACACCTCATTTGCGAGACGCAGCCGATCCATGGTCTTCACCTTCAGCCTGATGATGCCCCCCACCTTCGGAGGCTTCGGTGATCTTCTCGTATTCGGCTAGCGACATCTTCGGAAGATGGCGAACAAAGGCCACCATCGCCCATAGCTCTTCCTGGTTATGCGTTGGACCAAACGCAGGCATCCCGGTCATCTTAATGCCGTTTTGGAGAACCCAATACAGCTCAGCATCATTCAAGGTGGTTGCTGCTCTTTTAAGGTCCGGCGGTTGGGGTTGCATGTTCCTGGCGAACTCCGCCGAAATTCCGGCCTCAGGCAGCGGAGTGGGGGGGGGGGGGGGGGGGGGGGGGGGGGGGGGGCGACCAACGGATCACGTTAGCGTCCTGCTCGCTGGCAGCAACATTGTAGAATCCGAAATAGGCGTAACTTGCCAGTCCGACGATTATTGCAGACAGGACAACAGCGATCGCAGCCAAGGTTCGCACGGGTTAGCTCCGTGGCGGCAGGCGTCATCGCGTATGCCCACCGTCTGCCAAGTTAACGACTGGAGCCGCCAAATTATTCCGCGGCTTATCGACATCACGAGCCGCGCGATCGAGACCAACGCGGTGGTAGTCCGGCTGGTGTGTCAATCAGAGCATCGAATCGGTTTCCCCTATTGGGTGCCCCCGGCCTGGATAGATCGTGTGAGGAAGCGCTGAGTGGCTCTGGCCGAACACCACGACGTGTCGCGCAACCTGATAGGAGGCGCGGCGAAGCTGCCGGCCAACATAATCCCACTCCGCATAATTCGGCTTATGTCGGGTTCAACATAGGTCGAAACCGTTCCGGTTTTCGGGCCATGCCCTATCCGGCGTGGCGCAAGCTCACCCCGCTGCCCTTGTCGAACATCACCACCTTGTCCGGATTCCAGGCGAAGCGCACCGGCTGCTCGATCTCGACGGCGGTCCTGGCCGGCACGGTGGCTCTCAGCATCGTGTCGCCGACCCTCAGCGTCACGATCTTCTCGACGCCGTGGTTTTCGACGTCGTGGACCTGCGCCTCGACCGGCGCGCCGCCTTCCAGATAGACGTCTTCCGGACGGATGCCGAAGACGAGCGGGCGACCGTCGGTCGCTCCGCCCGTCCTGGCTCCCCCAGTAACCGGCAATTCGAAATTCATCGGCGCCATCACCGCGCGGTTCTCGACCAGCTTGCCGTCGATGAGGTTCATCGGCGGCGAGCCGACGAAGCTGGCGACATAGGTGTCGCGCGGATTGTTGTAGATCTCATGCGGCGTGCCGGTCTGGACGATGCGGCCATGGTTGAGCACGCCGACCTTGTCGCCCATCGACATCGCCTCGATCTGATCGTGGGTGACGAACAGGAAGGTGGCGCCGAGTTGCATCTGCAGGTTCTTGAGTTCAGTTCGCAGCGCCTCGCGCAGCTTGGCATCGAGCGCCGAAAGCGGCTCGTCCATGAGGAACACGCGTGGCTTGCGCACGATCGCCCGGCCGATCGACACGCGCTGCATCTCGCCGCCGGAAAGCCGGTCGGTCTTGCGGTCGAGCAGGTGCTCGATCCTGAGCGTGCGGGCCGCGCGCGCGACGCGGTCCTTGATCTCGGCATCCGGCAACCGCCGGATCTTCGGCTTCAGCGGGAATTCGAGGTTCTCGCGCACCGTATAACGCGGATAGAGCGAATACTGCTGCAGCACCAGCGCCACATCGCGCTCGGCCGCACCCCATCCTGCAACGTCGACCCCGTCGATAAAGACCTGTCCTTCGGTCGGCTTCTCCAGCCCGGCGATCAGGCGCAGCGTCGTCGTCTTACCGGCGCCGGTCTCGCCCAGCAGCACGAAGAATTCGCCATCGGCGATCTCGAGATTGAGGCCGGTCAGCGCGGTGTGAGTGCCGAACTTCTTGGTGATGTTCTTCAGCTCGATATGGGCCATGTCTACCGTCTCAATTTCGTTTCGAGGGCGACCTGCCCTCCGCTATGGCTTCGGGCGTTCGATTGTTCGAAAGGCCAAATCGTTGGCCTCTCGTGTCCTTCGGCCATCACAATCTCACTCCCAGCGACTTGCCGCTTGCCGTGTCGAAGAAATGCGCCTGCTCCGGATCGATGCGGGCATGAACTTTCTCGCCCGGACCCGAGACGTAGCCGGCCTTGGTGCGGGCGCGCAGCATCTTGGAGCCGACCTGAAGATCGACGATGTCGAAGGAGCCGAGCGGCTCGATGATGTGCGCCTCGACAGGTAGATAGCCGGGCGCGGCATCGTGCCGGACCAGCACGCCCTCCGGACGGATACCGAGCGTCAGACCGCCATTGGCGGCGTGGCCGTTGAGCTTGGCGAGAAGCTCACGCGGGAACTCGAAACCTTTGGGCGCGCCGCCGACCGCAACGGTGGCCGCCCCGGCCTCGTCGGCCACGCTGGCCTCGGCGATGTTCATCACCGGGCTGCCGACGAATTGCGCCACGAACAGGTTGGCCGGATGCGAGTAGACCTCGTCAGGCGTGCCGACCTGCTGGATGAAGCCCTCATGCATGATGACGATGCGGTCGGCCAGGCTCATCGCCTCGATCTGGTCGTGGGTGACGTAGATCGTGGTCGATCCCTGCTTGACGTGCAGTCGCTTGATCTCGGCCCGCATCTCCTCGCGCAGCTTGGCGTCCAGCGCGCCGATCGGCTCGTCCATCAGCATCGCCTTCGGGCGCCGCACCAACGCTCGGCCGATCGCTACGCGCTGCATGTCGCCGCCGGAGAGCGCCGACGGCCTCTTGTCGAGCAGGTCGGTGATGCGCAACACCCTTGCTATCTCGCGCACCGAGGTGTCGACCTCGCTGCTGCTCATACGCGTGGCGCGCAGCGGAAAGGCGATGTTCTCGAACACCGTCATATGCGGGTAGAGCGAGAAGGACTGGAATACCATGGCGATGTCGCGGTCGGCAGCCTTGAGGTGCTGGACCGCCTTGCCGTCGATCAGGATGTCGCCCTGGTCGATCGTCTCCAGCCCTGCTATCGCGCGCAGCGTCGTGGTCTTGCCGCAGCCCGACTGTCCGAGCAGCACGATGAACTCGTTGTCGGCGATGGCGAGGTTGAGATTGTGGATGACCTGGACGGCACCGAAGAATTTCTCGATGCCGCGAAGTTCGATCTGCGTCACTGTCCGGCCCCCTCATGCGTCGCTGCGCCGGTTTCCTCGGTCTGCTCCGGCGCAATCTTGGACGTAATGTTGAAGCCGATCAGGCCGATTAGGATGATCGTCACACCATAGGAATGCAGGCTGAGGCTCCATGGCTGGCAGAGCGCAATGATGCCCAGCACCATCAGGACCTGCGATGCCGGCAAAAGGTACTTCTCGTTGACGGCGCGAAAACTCATTTGCGGATCGCTCCGAACGTCACGCCGCGAAGCAGGTGGTTGCGCAGCAGGAAGGTGAAGATCGCCACCGGCAGCAGGAACAGGAACGTGCCCGCCGCGATCGTGGTCCAGTCCGGCAGGCCGGAACCGATCTGGCTGGGGATGAAGGGCGGCGCCGTCTGGGCGCGCCGGTTGGTCATGATCAGCGCGAAGGCGTACTCGTTCCAGGCGGTGATGAAGCAGAACACGGCGGTGGCGGCGATGCCGGTCGCCGCTTCCGGCAGCACGATCTTGAAGAAGGCCTGCATGCGCGTATAGCCGTCGACGAGCGCCGCCTCCTCATACTCCTTCGGGATCTCGTCCATGAAGCCCTTCATCAGCCAGACCGAGAAGGACAGGTTGAAGGCGACGTAGAGGATGATCAGGCCGATATGCGAATCGTTGAGGCCGACCGCCCGGTACATCAGGAACATCGGGATCGCGACCACCACCGGCGGCAGCATGCGCGTGGACAGGATGAAGAACAGGAGATCCGCCTCGCCGGCGATCTTGAAGCGCGAGAAGCCATAGGCGGTAAAGGTTCCCATGCCCACCGCGAGCACGGTGCTGATCACGGCCACGATAAGGCTGTTCATGAAGCGGTCGGGATATTGCGAAAGCTGCACGTCCTTGCCGACCTTCAACACCCGCTCGCCGCCGTCATAGATGCGCTTTTCCCACCAGGGCGCGGCTTCGTAGACTTGCGGGTCGACGGTCTTCTGCATCTGCACGCGCTTGGTGAAGAGCCGCACGAACGGCGTCACCTCGGGCTCGAACAGCACGGTCGGCGGCACGCTGACGGCGAGTTCCTTCGGCTTGAAGGCCGTGGAGGCGATCCAGTAGATCGGCGCCAGGAAGATCAAGGTGGCGATCAGCACCGCGACGATGGCGATGCGATTGAGCGCGACTTCGGAAGAAGTGCGGACGGCAGCCATCTCAGCGCTCCTTCACCTTGTTGAGATACTTCACGTAGAGGTTGGTGATGGCCAGCACCATGATCAGCACGATGTAGGCCAGCGCGCAGGACTTGCCTGTGTCCCACTGCTGGAAAGCCTGCTTGTAGAGCCGGATCGCGATCAGTTCGGCGGTCGGCTGGGTCGTCATCGTGTAGGCGATGTCGAAGGTCTTGAAGGCCTCCATGGTGCGGAAGATCAGCGCGATCAGAAGGATCGGCGAGACCAGCGGCAAGGTGATGCGGGTGAAAGTGTACCACCAGCTGGCGCGGTCGATCGCGGCGGCCTCGTAGAGATGCTGCGGCACGGCCGAGAGGCCCGCGAGCGAGAGCAGCATGACGAAGGGCGACCACATCCAGATGTCGGTGATCGCGACCGCGTAAAGCGCGCTGTCGGGATTGGAGAGCCAGGCGAAGTCGCCCAGGCCGAAGACGTAGTTGATCGGGCCCCAGGACGGGCTGTAGAGCAGCTGCCAGAACAGGCCGACGACCGCCGCCGACATCATCATCGGCAACAGCAAAAGCGTGGTGATCAGGCCCTTCATCGGAAAGCTGCGGTTGAGCAGCAGCGCAAGGCCGAAGCCCACGATCATCTGGCCCGCCACCGAAACGATCACGTATTTGGCGGTGATGACGAAGTTCGACCAGATGTGGTCGTCGGTGAGCAGCTCGCGATAATTCTGCAAGCCCACGAACTGCCAGGGCTCGCTGCGGTTCGCGGCGAAGTTGGTGAAGGAATAGCCCAGCGAATAGATCAGCGGAAAAATATTGAAGACGATCAGGAAAACCAGCGTCGGGATGATGAACATGTTGCGGATGGTCAGATCCGACCAGCCGCGCGCGGCGGCCCTGGAGGCGGGATCAAGATGTGTGAGGGCTACCGAAGCCAACGGTCGTTCTCCCTGAAACAGGAATGCCGGAGGGGAAGCCCTCCTCCGGCATTCTGACTGTGATGCTTACTTGTAGCGATTGTACTTGGTGAACGTCGCCTTCCAGTCGGAGGCGGTCTTGTCGAGCGCTTCCTGGGCGGTGCCCTTCCCGCCGACCACGAACGGATAGATGTTCTGGTTCAGCTGATCGAGCACTTCGGCATATTCAGGCGTTGCCCAAAAATCCTTGACCATGAACATCGTGTCGTAGAACGCCTTGTTGTATGGCGTGGCGTTCTGGAAGGCTTCCGACTTCAGCACAGCCTGGCTGCAGGTGTAGCCGCCGAGCTCGGCCCACTTCTTCTGGGTCTCGTCCTTGATGAACCACTCCAGGAACTTCATCGCCTCGTCCTTGTTCTTCGAGTACGAGACGACGGAGATGCCCTGGCCGCCGAGAGCCGCGAAACGCTTGCCATCCGGACCGGCCGGGTTGGCGAAGAAGCCGGTGACGTCGGCATAGGGGTTGGTGGCCTTGTTCACCAGCGGCGGGAAGAAGGCGAAGAAGTTCATGCTCATCGCGGCGAGGCCACCGGTGATCGCCTGGTTGTCTTCCACGAAGAAGGTCTTGCCCCAACCGGGAGGCGTGAACTTGTAGAGCTCCTTGTACATGTCGAGGCCGGCGATGGCCTCCTTCGAATTGGTGATCCCATCGACCTTGTAGGTCGCATAGTCGCCGAGATCGCCGCCATAGCTGAAGATCGCGCTTTCGACGCCCATCGCCATCGCGTCATAGGAGTTGTCGGTATAGATGGCGACGCCGTACCGCTTCTGGTCCGGACGGTGGAAGAATTCGGCGATATCGCGCAGCTGCGCATAGGTCTTCGGGATATCGAGGTCGTAGCCGTACTTCGCCTTGAAGGCTTCCTTCTCCTTCGGATCCTCGAACCAGTCCTTGCGGTAGGACCAGCCGATCGCGTCGCCTTCCAGCGGGATCGCCCAGTATTTGCCGGAACCGCCGGGATATTCGGCGTAGTACTTGATGGTCGCGGGCGCCATCACGTCGGTGAGCTTGTGCTGATTGAAGAAGTCGGTGAGGTCGACATAGTGGCCCTGCGTCGAACCGGCGCCGAGCCACTGCGAGTCGCCGACGACCATGTCGTAGGCGTCGCCATGCGCGTTGAACTCGGTGAAGGCCTTGGTCTGGAAGTCCGGCCACGGCGTGGTCTGCACCGTGACTTTCACGCCGGTCTCGGCCGTGTAGTCGTTGACGAGCTCCTGCAGATAGTTCGCCGGATCCCATTCCGCCCAGAAGATGGTGAGTTCCTTGTCCTGCGCGCGGACGGATGTCCCGCAGGCAAGCGCCAGCCCGATACCAGCAATCACGCTGGTCACTATCTTGCGCATAGTTTTCCTCCCTTGTGCGCATTCTACCGTGTCATGCGAGCCGGCAGCGTGGTCGGCCCTGGTAGTTCCTCCAGTGATGGCACTTTCCGGCTTCGAGCCTCCTCGCCCTGCCGGAAAAACGGATCGCAGCCCTCACTTTCGATCCGCATCATGTGTATTGATCTGGTATTACCAATTCAAGATGGCCGTCAAGCTCTTTCTTGGGCGATCAGAAACGGCCTCACAAGCCAATTGCAACGGTATCTGCCTGTTTTATCTTGTTTTTCCTACTCCTTGATAGGGGCAGCCCTTGTTTCAACCCTCCTGTCACTGCTAATATTAGAAGACCACCTCCCAATCTGGTCGAACCAGATTTAAGACATTCCCGCATCTGAAGCCGCCGAGCCCCCACCCGCTCTCGCTCCGGATTCCGCCATCGCGGCACGCACCAGCGCACCTGCTGCCCACTCGGCGACCGACATCATGTCACGGCTGTCCAGCCCCCATATGTCCTTCAGCACGATCAGCACCTCGACACCGAACATCATCGACAGCGCCTGAGCCAAGCGCTTGAACTGACGCGGCTTCAGGCGACCCTTGAGCGGCGCGATCGCATCCTTCAGGAGATCGACGCGATGGCCGCGCTTGAAGGCCGGCTCGGCGCCCAGCGTACCGGCCTGCCGACGCGCCCACTGGTCGAGCGAAAGCTTGAGCGCCGCCTTGAACGTCGCCTCGAAAGCCTCGATGCGCGGCATGGCGGTGGCGAAGAGATCCGCAACCCGCCGCTCCGGGTCGGCCGAAGCCGATTTCCAGGTCAGGATCGGACCGAGCCCCTCGTCGACGACGGCGTGCACCAGCGCCGCTTGACTGGGGAAGTAGCGATACGCCGTGGCGCGCGACACTTCCGCCGCCTCGGCAACCTCGCTGACCGAAGGCGTCACGCCGGCCTGCATCAGCCGCGTCGCCGTCTCCAGCATCAGCCGCCTCGTTCGTGCGCGTGCCCCCTTTTCGGCTGGCGGCACTTGCTCGGCATCATCGTTCGATGCGGCTTGTTGACGTGAGACATCCATGTCAATACGATACGCGCGTCTCAAAAAATTGCAAGGCATCGTGCCGGGCAGGAAGCGGCGGGTGGCAGTGTCGGGGGGCGCGCCGGACAACGCTAGAGACAACGGGGAACGCCAATGAAGCGCATCTACGTGGTCGGCACGGCCGACACCAAGGGTGAGGAGCTTGCCTTCCTAGCCGACGCAGTCGCCGCTGCCGGCGGCACGGCCGCCCGCGTCGACATCGGCACGCGCGGCGCAACCGTGCCGGTGGATGTTCCGGCAAGCGAGGTCGCGGCGCATCATCCGGATGGAGCCGGCGCGGTTCTCGGCATCGACGATCGCGGCACCGCCGTTGCCGGCATGGGCGTCGCGTTTGCCCGCTTCATCCAGTCCCGCGACGACGTCGCCGGCGTGATCGGCATCGGCGGCGGCGGCGGCACCTCGATCATCACCGCCGGCATGCGCGCGCTGCCGCTCGGCCTGCCGAAGATCATGGTTTCCACGCTCGCTTCCGGCGACACCGCGCCTTATGTCGACGTCTCCGACATCGTCATGATGCCGTCGGTGACCGACATGGCCGGCCTCAACCGGCTGTCACGCGTCGTGCTGCACAACGCCGCCCAGGCGATATCGGGCATGGCCGCGAGGCCCGCACCAATCGCCGCCGGCAAGCCGGCGCTGGGCTTGACCATGTTCGGCGTCACCACGCCATGCGTGACGGCAATCGTCGAGCGGTTGCGCGCCGACTATGACTGCATGGTCTTCCACGCCACTGGCACCGGCGGTCGCTCGATGGAGAAGCTCGCCGACAGCGGCCTGCTCGCCGGCGTCATCGACATCACCACCACCGAAGTCTGCGATCTCCTGTTCGGCGGCGTGCTGCCAGCGACCGAGGATCGCTTCGGCGCGATTGCCCGCACCAAGCTGCCCTATGTCGGCTCGGTCGGCGCGCTCGATATGGTCAACTTCTGGGCGCCGCCAACCATCCCCGAAAAATATCGTGGACGCCTGTTCTACGAGCACAATCCAAACGTGACCCTGATGCGCACGACGGCTGAGGAGTGCCGCCGGATCGGCGAATGGATCGGCGGCCGCCTCGCCAACTGCGACGGCCCGGTCCGCTTCCTGATCCCGGAAAAGGGCGTATCGGCGCTCGACATCGAAGGCGGCGCTTTCTTCGACCCGGAAGCCGACGCAGCGCTTTTCGAGGCGATCGAGCGCACCATCAAGCCGACCAGGAACCGCACCGTGACGCGCCTGCCGCTGCACATCAACGATCCCGCGTTCGCCAAGGCCGCCACCGAGGCCTTCCTCGACATTGCCAAGAAGTGAGACCCGACAAGCATGGCCGCCATTCCGCGCAAGGAAATCCTGGAGAAGTTCCGCAAGATGATCGCCGACGGCGTGCCGATCGTCGGCGGCGGCGCCGGCACCGGCCTGTCGGCCAAGGCCGAGGAGGCCGGCGGCATCGACCTCATCATCATCTACAATTCCGGCCGCTACCGCATGGCCGGACGCGGCTCGGCGGCCGGCCTGCTCGCCTATGGCAACGCCAACGAGATCGTCAAGGAAATGGCCTATGAGGTGCTGCCGGTGGTGAAGAAGACGCCGGTGCTGGCCGGCGTCAACGGCACCGATCCCTTCGTCATCATGCCGCTGTTCCTGGCCGAGCTGAAGATGATGGGCTTTTCCGGCGTGCAGAATTTTCCGACCATCGGCCTGTTCGACGGCACCATGCGCCAGAGTTTTGAGGAGACCGGCATGGGCTTCGGCCTCGAGGTCGACATGATTGCCAAGGCGCACGAGCTCGACCTGCTCACCACGCCTTACGTCTTCAACCCCGACGAAGCGCGCGCCATGACAAAGGCCGGCGCCGACATCATCGTCGCCCATATGGGCGTCACGACGGGCGGCTCGATCGGCGCGACCTCTGCGAAGTCGCTCGATGCTTGCGTGACGGAAATCGACGCCATTGCCGAGGCCGCGCGTTCGGTGCGCAAGGACGTCATCCTGCTGTGCCACGGCGGGCCGATCTCGATGCCCGACGACGCGCGCTACATTCTCGAGCGCTGCGAGGGACTGCACGGCTTCTACGGCGCAAGCTCGATGGAGCGATTGCCGGCCGAGGCGGCGATCGCCAGGCAGACGGCGGATTTCAAGGCCGCGGCAGTCGGCAAAGCGAACACCGCCAGCAACTAGGGAGGGATGAGGCAATGGCCGACAAGAGCAAAGTATTCGTCTACCCGAAGGATGTCAGCGCCTTCGGCTTCGACTGGGGCAGGCTGGCGCTCACCGTCGCGCCGGAAGTGAACGGCGCCGCCCGCTTTTCCGGCGGCGTCGTCGACCTGCCTCCAGGCAAGGGCCACACCCGGCACAACCATCCGGGCGCGGAGGAGATCATCTTCGTCATCTCCGGTAATGGCGAGCAGATGGTCGAGGACGAGAAGGGCAATCCGGTGGTCGCGAAGGTCGGTCCCGGCTGCACCATCTACGTACCGGAAAGCCGCTTCCACTCGACGCTCAACACCGGCGACCAGCCGATGCAGCTTTTCGTCGTCTATTCGCCGGCCGGCCCGGAGCTCGTGCTGCGGGAACTACCGGATTTCAGGCTGCTGCCGGCGGGACAGTGATAAGTTGATTCTTCTGTCAGGGCAGCGCTGCCCCTCATTGTCCTGCCGGACATTTCTCCCCGTAAAGTGACGGGGAGAAAGACGCTTTCATTCGCCAATTTTCAATGCCGACCTGACAGCGGCTCCCTTCTCCCCGTCCAGGACGGGGAGAAGGTGCCGGCAGGCGGATGAGGGGTAGCGCCAACCTTCCGCTTTATGAAGCCCCGCCCCTGTTCCACCCCCGCCCGCGGTCGCCGAACATCACATAGCCGGCATCGGTCACCGCTACCGTGTCCTCCAGCTTGATGAAGCCGCGCGTCGGGTGGAGCATCGTCGTCTCGACCGAGAGCACCATGTTCTTTTCCAGCGGCTTTGCCGCGTAGGTGCCTTCGTAGGCGACCGGATGGTTGGTCATCAGGAACGGCGCCTCATGGGTGATCAGCCCCATGCCGTGGGCGAAGAAATCTGTGTAGGCCGCGACCTTCGAGGCCTTCAGCACGCTCTCGGCATGGGCGATCATGTCGCCGCCGAGCGTGCCCGGCTTCACCTTGGAGAAGGCCGCCTGCTGCACCGCCTCGACTTCGGCCAGCAGATCCTCCAGCTCGGCATCCGGCTCGCCAAGCACGCCCATACGGCAAAGGTCGCCGATATAGCCGTGATAGTTGCCGCCGGAATCGATCGACAGCACCTCGCCCTTCTTCCACGCCTGGTCTGAGGCGGCGCGGTTGTGGCTGGAGCCCAGCGTCAGCAGGCAGTATTCGAAATGCGCGCCGCGATTGGTCTCCTCGCGCCTGAGCTGCTCGATGATGTCGGTCTTGGTCGTGCCCTCACGCGCCCGGGCAATAGTCGCCAGCATGGAATCGGTGATCAACTCGGAGGCGATGCGCAGTTTCTCGAGTTCCGCTTCGGTCTTGATCGCGCGCATGGTCTCCAGCATGCCGGTCGCGTCGATGAGCTTGGCGTCCGGCAGCGCCCTGCGGATCAGCGTATAGGCGTCCGAAGGCAGGAAGCCCGGCTCGATGCCGATGCGGGCAGCCTGCTTGCCGATCTTCTGCAGATGTTCGACGGCAAGGTTGGCGGCGTCGAGCGTGCCCCAGCAGGCGGCATGCAATGTCGGCGTCCAGAACGGATGGTTCTGGTGCTCGCCGCCTTCCATCCGGTTGCCGATATAAGCGGCGTGCTCCGGCCCGCCCTTTTCATAGAGGACGATCGGCAGATAGCGGCTGTGGCCGATCGCATCCATCGCCGCGAAAAAGATGAACTTGTAGCCGCCGAGCAGGTACTGCGTGTTGTGCTTGGAAGTGGTGAAGAGCACGTCGATGCCGGCCTCCTCCATCAGCCGGTCTACCCGCGCCTGATCGAACGGGATACTGCTGACGTCGGCCTTGCCCGGAGCGATGTTCATCTGCCTCTCCCTGAATTTTCCGGCCGCTGCAGCGGCCAATCTTTTTGAACGGTTGGTTGTCGGTCAAATCTGCATCTTTTTGACCACTCTGGTCCAGCCAGAATTGGCAGAGCATTGCCAATTCAACCTAGCCGAAAGGCTCGTAGGAGCTATTCTCTTTAATCTGGTCTTACCAGATTGCCGCGCCCACAGCCCGAAATATAACTGGTCCAGCGGACGAAAATTTCAAAGCCAAGCCAGCATGCGCCAAATCCGTCTCTGGCGAAACCTTTGCCAAGGGCCATAATCCCGCTCATTTCGAGGTTGCCCGTGCCTGCCGCGGGTGAAGAGGGGAGTTTGAGCGATGTCCGAATTGACGATTTCACGCCGCGGCCTGCTTGCCGGTTCGGCGCTGCTTCTGGCCTCGACCGCGCTGCCGACCATCGGCATGGCGCAGACGCCGAAGAAGGGTGGCAGGCTGATCGTCGCCGCCGACTCCGAGCCGCGCAACCTCAACCCCGCGATCGTCGCCTCAAACGGCGTCTTCTTCATTTCCAGCAAGGTCGTCGAGACCCTGGCCGAGGCCTCCTTCGACGGCAAGGATGGGCTTGAGCCGCGGCTCGCGCTCTCCTGGGAAGGTGCGGCGGACGGGCTGTCGGTGACCTTCAAATTGCGCGACGGCGTCAAATGGCATGACGGCAAGCCCTTCACCTCCGCCGACGTCGCCTTCTCGGCGCTGCAGATCTGGAAGCCGCTGCAGAATCTCGGCCGCACCGTGTTCAAGGACCTTGCTGCGGTCGACACGCCCGATGATCTCACCGCCGTATTCAAATTCGCCAAACCGACGCCGCTCCAGCTCATCCGCAACGCTCTGCCGGCGCTGTCGAGCGTCGTGCCGAAGCATGTCTACGAGAACGGCAAGATCGAGGACAATCCTGCCAACAACGCGCCGGTCGGCACCGGTCCGTTCAAATTCGCCGAATACAAGGCCGGCCAGTACTATCGGCTGGCGAGAAACGACGACTATTGGGGCAAGGACGAGCCCTATCTCGACGAGATCGTCTATCAGGTTCTCCCCGATCGTACGTCTGCCGCCGCGGCGCTCGAGGCGGAAGAGATCCAGCTCGCCGCTTTTTCCGCCGTGCCGCTCGCCGATCTCGACCGCATTTCCAAGGTGCCGGGCCTCAAGGTCGTCACCAAGGGCTATGAGGGGTTGACCTACCAGCTCGTCGTCGAGATCAATCATCGCCGCAAGGAGCTTGCCGATCTCAAGGTGCGACAGGCGATCGCCCATGCCATCGACAAGGACTTCGTCGTCAGGACGATCTTCCTCGGCTATGCCGCGACCGCGACCGGCCCGGTGCCGAAGAACGATCCGCAGTTCTACACCGCCGACGTGCCGACCTACCCCTTCGACGTCGCCAAGGCCAACGAGATGCTGGACGAGGCCGGCTACAAGCGCGCGGACGACGGCAAGCGTTTTGCGCTGAAGCTGCTGCCGGCGCCCTACTTCAACGAGACGAAACAATTCGGCGATTATCTGCGCCAGGCGTTGGCCGCGATCGGCATCGACGCCGAGATCGTCAACAACGACTCCGCGGCCCACATCAAGGCTGTCTACACCGACCATGCCTTCGACCTCGCGGTCGGCCCGCCGGTGTTCCGCGGCGATCCGGCGATCTCGACCACAATCCTGGTGCAGAGCGGCATTCCGGACGGCGTGCCTTTCTCCAACCAGGGCGGCTACAAGAACGCCGACCTGGACGCGCTGATCGCGAAAGCCTCGGAGACGCTCGACACCGCCGCCCGCACCGAGCTCTACAAGGAGTTCCAGAAAAAGGTCGCGGCCGACCTGCCGCTGATCAACGTCGCCGAATGGAGCTTCATTTCCGTCGCCCGAGACACCGTCGGCAACATCGCCGACAACCCGCGCTGGGCGGTGTCGAACTGGGCGGACACCTATTTGGAATCGTGACACACTCAGGCGGATGAGAGTTCGCAATAGAATGGGAACTTGGCCAAAGGCCGAGTTCCCGCCCACCCCCCTCTGTCCTGCCGGACATCTCCCCCGCAAGGGGGGAGATCGGATTTCATCTCGGCCTTCGCCAATCTCCAACGCTGTCCCGCGGCAGGAGGGGTGCCGTCGGCGACGCTGCCAATCTCCCCCCTTGCGGGGGAGATGTCCGGCAGGACAGAGGGGGGTGCCTGGGCGCGACATTTCATATTGTCGCCTCATGTGGCCGAGACGCGCATGACGCGCGCCCTCACCCTTCTTCGCCGCCGTCTCGTCGGCAGCGTCTTCGTTCTCCTCATCGTCATCATCGGCAGCTTCCTGCTGCTCGAGGCAGCACCCGGTGATGCGGTCGACGCCTATATCGTCTCGACCGGCGGCGACGCCGGCATGATCGAATTGCTGCGCCACCGCTGGGGCCTCGATCAGTCGGAACTGACGCGCCTCGCCAACTACCTCTGGGCATTGCTGCATCTGGACCTCGGCCAGTCCGTCACCTTCTCGCGACCTATCCGCGACGTCATCCTCGAACGCCTGCCGACAACGCTCATCCTGATGGGCAGCGCCACCGCGCTCTCCTTCGGCCTCGGCTCGGCGCTCGGCATCTATGCCGGCGCCAGACCGGGCGGCTTCCGCGACCGTTTGCTTTCGATCGGCTCGCTGGCGCTCTACGCCGTGCCCGGCTTCTGGCTCGGCCTTGTGCTGATCGTCGTCTTCGCCGTCGACCTGCGCTGGCTGCCGATCGGCGGCATCGAGACCATCGCATCGGCCAAGACCGGGCTGGCACGGGCCGCCGACGTCGCCACCCATCTCGTGCTGCCGGTGGCGGCGCTGGGCTTCATCTATCTCGCGCTTTATCTGCGCATGATGCGCGCCGGCATGGCGGAAGCCTGGCGTCAGGATTTTATCCTCGCCGCCCGCGCCAGGGGCCTGGCGCGCCGCCGCATCGTGCTTGCGCATGTCGCCCGCAACGCGCTCTTGCCTCTGGTCACCATGCTCGGCCTGCAATCGGCGCAGATGCTCGGCGGCAGCGTCGTCATCGAAAGCGTCTTTGCCGTTCCCGGCCTCGGCCGGCTGGCGCAGGAAGCCGTCGCCGGACGCGACACGCCGCTGCTGCTCGGCATCATTTTGGTCAGCGCCGTTCTCGTCGTCGTCATCAATCTCCTTGTCGACCTCGCCTACGCCTTCCTCGATCCACGCGTCGGCGCCAGCGAGGCCGGCCTATGAGCCGGTTACGCCGCATCTTCCGCACGCCGGAAGCGGTTGCCGGCGCGGCAATCCTCGCCTTGCTCGTCGCCATGGCGCTGGCGGCGCCGCTACTTTTCCCGCGCGATCCGCAGGCGATCGCCGGTCCGGCGCTGCTGCCGCCGTTCCAGGACTGGTCGCTGCCGCTCGGCACCGACCGGCTGGGCCGCGACGTGCTGGCCGAGCTGTTTCACGGCGCCCGCACCTCGCTGGCCGTCGGCTTGGCGGCCGCCGCCGCGGCGCTGCTCATCGGAGCTGTGATCGGCACGCTGGCTGGCTTTGCCGGAGGCCTCGTCGACGAAGTGCTGATGCGTGTCACCGACGCCTTCCAGACCGTGCCGAGCTTTCTTCTCGCGCTGGCTCTCGTCAGCATCGTCGGCCCCTCGCTCGGCGTCGTCGTGGCCGCTATCGCGCTCGGCGCTTGGACCGGCCCTGCTCGCGTTGCGCGCGCGGATGTGCTGTCGATCCGCGAGCGCGATTATGTCGCCGGCGCCCGCGTCATCGGCATGCATCCGTTGGAAATTGCCTTTCGCGAGGTGCTGCCCAACGCCTTGCCGCCGGTGTTGGCGCTGTCCTCGGTGATCGTCGCCGCGGCGATCCTCACCGAGGCCGCGCTTTCCTTCCTCGGCCTCGGCGACCCCAACCGCGTCACGTGGGGCGGCATGATCGCCGAGGGCCGAGCGGTGCTGCGCACCGCGCCTTTTCTGTCGATCATTCCGGGCGTGGCACTCGTGCTGACCGTGCTCGGCGTCTATCTCGCCGGAGAAGGCGTGGTCGAAAGCACCGCGGTACGCAGGAGCCTGTCATGACGGCGCTGCCGTCGATCCGCGATCTGACGGTGCGCTACCGTCGCGACAACATCGAGGTGGCGGCGCTGAACGGCATCAGCCTCGATGTTGAAGCAGGCGAGCGGCTGGCGATCATCGGTGAAAGCGGTTCGGGCAAAAGCACGCTGGCGCTGGCGGTGGCGGGGTTGCTGGCGAGGTCAGCCCTTGTGGGCGGAGCGATCGAATGGCCAACAAGCCGATTACAGAGGCCTCGTTCCTTCGCACCCCCCTCTGTCCTGCCGAACATCTCCCCCGCAAGGGGGGAGATTGGCAGTTCCACTGCCGGCCCTCTCGCTGCGACGCAGGAGATTGGCGAAGGCGGAGATGACGACCTAATCTCCCCCCTTGCGGGGGATATGCCCGGTAGGGCAGAGGGGGTGTGACGGAACGCCGATTATCCGCGATTGGCGATAACAACATCCCCCTCCTCGGCCGCGACATCGGCTTCGTCTTCCAGGACCCCGCCTCCAGCCTCGACCCCGTCATGCCGATCGGCAAGCAGATCGCGGAAGTTGCGCATACCCATCTCGGCCTGACCTGGCCTGAAGCCTATGCCAAGGCCAAAACCCTGCTCGAACGCGTCCGCCTCCCCGACCCAGAATCCGCGCTGCGCGCCTATCCGCACCAGCTTTCCGGCGGCCAGAAGCAGCGCGTGGCGATCGCGGCGGCAATCGCGGCCGGACCGAAACTGCTCATCGCCGACGAGGCGACCAGCGCGCTCGACACCATCGTGCAGGCCGAGATCGTCGCCTTGATCCGCCAATTGGTGGCGGAGGACGGCATGACGCTGCTCTTCATCAGCCACGACATTGCGCTCGCAGCCACGCTTGCCGAGCGCATCGCGGTGCTGCGCCGTGGCGAATTGGTGGAGTTCGGCGAGACTCGCCAGACTATCGAAGCGCCGCGCCATGCCTACACCCGCGCGCTGCTCGATGCCCATCTCGGCCTCGACGCCGAGCCGCTGCTTGACCGGCAGGGCGCTTCGGCATGAGCGTGCTGGCCGTCTCCAATCTCACCAAACGCTATCGGCGCGGCGGCAAGCCTTTTGCGGCGGTCGACGACGTTTCCTTCGAGATCGGGCCGGGCGAGACGCTCGCGCTCGCCGGTCCGTCGGGCAGCGGCAAGTCGACCATCGCGCGGCTGGTGCTGCGGCTGATCGAGCCTGACGCCGGGCGTATCGAGTTCGAAGGCGCGGACTTCCTTTCGCTCTCAAGCGGTGCGCTGCGCGCTCGCCGCGCCCGTCTGCAAATGGTGTTCCAGGATCCGCACGCCGCCTTCAACCCGCGCGCCACGGTGGCGCGCGTGCTGGATGATCCCCTGCGCATCCACGGCATCGCCTCGCGCGCCGAGCGCCCTCGCCGCATCGCCGCGCTTCTGGAGCGCGTCGGTCTGGACGCCGGCCTCGCCAGACGCGCCATCCACGAGATTTCCGGCGGACAGCGGCAGCGCGTGGCGATCGCCCGCGCCATCGCCACGCGGCCATCGCTCATCGTGCTGGACGAAGCGGTATCGGCGCTCGACGTATCGGTGCGCGGGCAGATCCTGGAATTGCTGCTCGACCTGCAAAGACAGGAACGGATCGCCTATCTCTTCATTTCGCACGACCTCGGCGTCATCCGCGCCGTCGCACATCGCGTCGTCATCCTCGATGCCGGCCGGGTTGCCGAGAGCGGCGATGCCCGCACCGTGATCGCGTCGCCGCAATCGGCGATCGGCAAGGCGCTGGTGGCGGCAACGCCGAGACTAGACGGGACCCGACCATGATCCCGCAAAGTGGGACCCGGTTTGCGGACAAGATCATGGTCAAGCAGTAAATCAGGACGCATCATGACCGACCCCGCAACCAGAGCCGAAAAACTGTCGCGTGAGCTCGATTCCGCCTTCCGCAACCGGGCCGATCTCTATCGCCTCTTCCTGGATGAGCTGACCACCGAGCTAGGCGCTGAGAAGGCCGAGGCGGTCATGATCCGCACCATCGAAAAGCGCGGCCGGGAGGTCGCTGCGACGGCCTTCGCCGGCTTCGGCCCCAACGACGCGCTGGCGATCGGCGAGGCGTTCCTCGCCGTAAGCCCGGATGGCGGTCGCATGTACCCGACCCATGTCGAGCACGGACCGGACCACATCGCCTTCAAGGTGAAGCGCTGCCCGCTGAAAGATGCCTGGGTCGAGGCCGGTGTCGGCGAGGAAAAGCTCGCCACGCTCTGCCGCATCGCCGGCGCCTTCGACCGCGGCCTGTTCGAAGCGACCGGCGTGCGCTTCGCCAACGTCACCTGGACGCCAGGCCACGGCTCCGGTTGCTGCCACATCGCGCTGACCAACCGGGACACAGTCTAACCATTCGGCTGCAGCGCCGTGCGGGCGATCTTCCACGCGGACTCGACATGCCGCCGCGCCGCCGCTTCGGCCTCCTCGGGCTTGCGCGCCCTGATCGCATTCATGATCGCGTTCATTTCGGCGATCGCCGGCTCGCGCCGGTTCGCCGAGGCGATCGTCATCGAGCGCAGCTGGTTGATGCGCACGTTGAGCCCGCTCACGATCTCCCAGGCGACGCGCTTGTCCGCGGCTTCAAACAGCGCTTCGTAGAACTTCGTCGTCGCGCGCATCACCGCCGGCGGCTTGCCCGAGGCCCAGGCTTCGAAGAGCTCGCTGAGAGCATGCTCCAGTATCGCTAGTTGCCCATTGGTTGCCGACAGCGCGCAGGCGCGCGCCGCGATCCCTTCGAGAAGAGCCCTGAGCTCGTAGATCTCGTCAGTGCGGCCGAGATCCGGCCGCGCCACCGCCGGCCCGTGTCCGGGGATCATCTGCACGAGTCCCTCGGCCTCCAATTGCCGCAAGACCTCGCGCACGACTGAGCGGCTGACGCCGAGCTGGTCGCAAAGCGGCCGCTCGACCAGCCTTTCGCCGGGCTGGAAATGAAAATCCATTATGGCCTCGCGCATGCGCTCGAGAGCCAATGTTCTCAAGGTCTTGGCGCTGCGATCGATGCGAAGGGTGTCGTCCTGCATGTGCTTGCTCCCTGCGTCGCCACAAAAACAGATTCCATGGCCGGTTGACAAGGTATTTGGTGCTCCATAGTATGGTATACCATAAGACACAGAAGGTGACGCTATTCCGCAGCGCCGCTCGACAGAGGTTTCCATGCAGCCGGCCATTCGCAAGATCGTCACCTACACCGAAAACACGCTGATCGAAGGCGGCAAGGCGGCGCCCAGGCCGCTGCGCCTGATCGGCGTCGCCGCAGTGCTGACGAACCCCTGGGCAGGACGCGGCTTCACCGAGGATCTTTCGCCCGAAATCCGCGCCTGTGCGCCGGTGCTGGGAGAGACCCTGACCCGTGAGATCCTTGCCGTCGCCGGCTCGGGCGAGGCGATCGAGGGCTACGGCAAGGCCGCCATCTGCGGCACGTCGGGTGAGATCGAGCACGCCTCGGCCCTGATCCACACGCTGCATTTCGGCAACCACTATCGCCGCACCGTCGGCGCCAAGACCTATCTTGCCTTCACCAATCTGCGCGGCGGGCCGAACACGCCGATCATGATCCCGCTGATGGACAAGAATGACGAAGGCCGGCGCTCGCACTATCTGACCGTGCATTTCCAGATAGGCGACGCGCCGGCGCCGGACGAGCTGGTGGTAGCGCTTGGCGCGTCCATCGGCGGCCGTCCGCATCACCGCATCGGCGATCGCTATCAGGATCTCAAGGAAGTGGGCGACCTGCATGGCTGACGCCGTCGCAGCTGAGTGGACTGAGGGTACCGCGCCCGACGGCACCAGCTTCATCCGCGCCGGATCGGGCGCGCCGGTGCTCTTCATTCACGGCGTCGGCATGAACGCGGCGATCTGGCGGCCGCAGATCGAGCGGATGGCGGATCGCTGGGACGTCATCGCCATCGATATGCTTGGTCATGGCCGCTCGCCGTTGCCGCCGCAGACACCGGAACTGGCCGACTATGCTGGGCAGGCGATCCGGCTGCTCGATCATCTCGGCTTAAAAAGCGTGTCGGTCGTCGGCCACTCCATGGGCGCGCTCGTCGCGCAGGAGCTTGCTCTGCTCGCGCCGGAGCGCGTCGGCCGCATCGTCTCGCTCAACGCCGTGTTCCGCCGGCCGCCTGAACTCGCCGATGCCGTTCGCGAGCGCGCCGCCGCGCTCACCGGTCGCGGCGACGCGGCAGGCGCTGCGCAGACCATCGCGCGCTGGTTTGGCGATCCGGTTCCGGCCGGACTCACCGCGGCGGCCGAGAAGACGGCGGCGGCGCTGGGCGAGGTCGACCCCGAAGGCTATGCCCGCACCTACCGCCTATTCGCCCGTGCCGATGCCGACCACGCCGAGCGCCTGCCGACGCTGGCCGTGCCGGCCCTGTTCATCACCGGCTCGGAAGACAAAAACTCCTCGCCGGCGATGTCGGCCGCCATGGCCAGGCTCGCGCCGCATGGCCGCTGCACCGTGCTGCCTGGTGAAAGGCATATGATGGCGGTGGCGGCGCCTGATCTGACCACACGCCACATCGCCGACTTCCTTCAGGAACGCGAAGTCGCGGAGGCGGTCACCGATTTCGACAGTGGCGAGTTCCGGCGCGCGCTCGGCTCCTTCCTGACCGGCGTCACCATCGTCACCACCATCGGTCTGGAAGGCGAGCCGCGCGGCTTCACCGCCAACTCCTTCACCTCGGTATCGCTCGATCCGCCGCTGGTGCTCGTCTGCATCGCCCATAAGGCGCTGGGGCACCCGGTGTTCGCGACCTCGAAGAGCTTCGCCATCAATATCTTGAACGAGGGCCAGAAAGCGGCCTCCGGCATCTTCGCCTCGAAAGCGCCGGACAAGTTCGCCTCGGTCGACTGGCGCCCGGGACAGACCGGCAGCCCCATTCTGGACGGCTCGGTCGCCTGCTTCGACTGTGACATGGAGCGGCTGGTCGACGCGGGGGATCATTCGATCCTCATCGGCCGTGTCCGCGATTTCCAGCACAATTCCGCGCAGCCCCTCGGCTATTGCCGCGGCGCCTACATCACGCCCGGCCTCAGCCAGGAGGCGCTCGCCGCCGCCCAGCCCGGCACCGATGTCGGCGCCATCCTCGAGAATGGCGGCCGCATCCTGTTTCTCGAAACGGCGGATGGCTTCCTTGACCTGCCGCGTGGCCGGGGCCTTGGCTCGGCAAGCGACGGCAAGAGCCTCAACGGACTTCTTGCCGCAAAGGCCATCGAGGCCCATCTCGGCTTCCTGTACGCCGTCTGGGACGATGCAGGCAACGCTTCGCGCACCCATGTCTACTATCGTGGCACGTTCGATGTGCCGGCGTCGAGCGATCGCGGCATTCGGCTGATCGACATCGACGCGATCGACGGGTTGAAGATCGCCGACCCGGCGATTCGCTCGATGCTGGCCCGTTATGTGCGCGAATGCACTGAAGATGCAT
The DNA here is from genome assembly GCF_003952485.1 of Mesorhizobium sp. M1E.F.Ca.ET.045.02.1.1. Taxonomy (NCBI): domain Bacteria; kingdom Pseudomonadati; phylum Pseudomonadota; class Alphaproteobacteria; order Hyphomicrobiales; family Phyllobacteriaceae; genus Mesorhizobium; species Mesorhizobium sp. M1E.F.Ca.ET.045.02.1.1. Next base: position 2,841,417 of record NZ_CP034447.1, on the reverse strand, counting down.
TCGGCGTCTATGTCGGCAACGAACTCGAAGGCGAAGTGCGGCCGCTCGCTCGGGCCGAAGTCGCTTCGCTCAATCCAGGTGACCAGGGATGAAGTTCTCGCTCTTCGTGCATATGGAACGCTCGGATCTCGCCAAGCCGCATTCGGAGCTGCTGGACGAGCTGGGAGAGCTGGTGCTGCTCGCCGAAGAGGCCGGTTTCGAGACGGCCTGGATCGGCGAGCATCACGGGATGGAATTCACCATCTCGCCCAATCCGTTCATCAACATCGCCTATCTGGCGGCCAAAACGAACCGCATCCGCCTCGGCACCGGAACCATCATCGCGCCCTTCTGGCACCCCATCAAGCTTGCGGGCGAGGCGGCCATGACCGACCTCGTCACCGGCGGCAGGTTGGATGTCGGCATCGCGCGCGGCGCTTACAGCTACGAATATCAGCGCGTCTTCCCGGGGCTCGATGCCTGGGGCGCCGGCCAGCGCATGCGCGAGATCATACCCGCAATCCGCGGCCTCTGGGACGGCGACTACGAGCACGCCGGCGAGTTCTGGCAGTTCCCGCCGACCACCTCCTCGCCCAAGCCCTTGCAGAAACCCTACCCACCGATCTGGGTGGCTGCCCGCGACCCGAACTCGCACGACTTTGCCGTCGCCAACAGATGCAAGGTGCAGGTGACGCCGCTGGCCTCCGGCGACGACGAGGTCGCAAGCCTGATGCAGCGCTTCAACGCCGCCTGCGCCGCGCATCCGGACATCGAACGGCCGGAGATCATGCTTTTGATGCACACATTCGTCGCCGAGAATGCGGCCGACGCCGATCGGCTCAGCCAGGATCTATCGACCTTCTACTGTCAGTTCGGCGCCTGGTTCCAGAACAAGAAGCCGGTGCATCAGGGCATATTGGAGCCGCTGACCGCCGACGAGATTGCCGCCATGCCGCAATACGCGCCGGACAAGATGCGCCAGAACCTGGTGATCGGCGAGGCGGATGAGGTGATCGGCCGGCTGAAGGCCTACGAGACGCTCGGCTACGACCAGTACTCGATCTGGATCGACAGCGGCCTTTCGCACGAGCGCAAGAAGAAATCTCTGCAACTGTTCATCGACCGGGTGATGCCGGCCTTTATCTGATCGCGAGCCTCCATGACCGACGCTCTTTTCAGGAACTTCATCGACGGCCGCTTCGACGAGCCGTCCGCGACCTTCGACAGCATCGATCCGTCGACCGGCGCGCCTTGGGCGAAGATGCCGGCGGCGACCGAAGTCGACGTCGACCGCGCCGTCGAGGCGGCGCACCGCGCGCTGCGCTCCGGACCTTGGGCGTCGATGACGGCAACCGCGCGTGGCAAGCTGCTGGTGAAACTCGGCGATCTCGTCGCCGCCAATGCCGGGCGCCTGGCCGAGCTGGAGACGCGCGACACCGGCAAGATCATCCGCGAGACCCGCGCCCAGATCGCTTATGTCGGCGACTACTACCGCTACTATGGTGGGCTCGCCGACAAGCACGAAGGCGCGCATGTGCCGATCGACAAGGCGGATCTCGACGTCACCATCCGCCGCGAGCCGATCGGCGTCGTTGCCGCGGTGGTGCCGTGGAACTCGCAGCTCTTCCTCTCGGCGGTCAAGCTCGGTCCGGCGCTGGCCGCCGGCTGCACGGTGGTGCTCAAAGCCTCCGAGGACGGCCCGGCGCCGCTGCTCGCCTTTGCCGAGTTGGTCAGCGAAGCCGGCTTTCCAGCCGGCGCTGTCAACATCCTCACCGGCTTCGGCCAGGAATGCGGGCGGCGCCTGACCAGCCATCCGCTGGTCTCGCGCGTCGCCTTCACCGGCGGCCCGTCGACGGCGCGCGCCATCGTCAGGAACACGGCGGAGAACCTCGCCTTTACGACGCTTGAGCTTGGCGGCAAAAGCCCCGTCGTCGTCTTCGCCGACGCCGATCTCGACAGCGCCGCCAATGCGGTCGTCGCCGGTATCTTCGCCGCGACCGGGCAGAGCTGCGTCGCCGGCTCGCGGCTGCTCATCGAGCGTTCGGTGAGGCAGGAGTTCCTCGGTCGGCTGAAGCAAAAAGCCGAAGCGATCCGCATCGGCGACCCACAGGATCCGGCCACCGAAATGGGGCCTTTAGCCACGCTGCGCCAGCGCGACTGGATCGAGAAGGTCGTGGCCGAGAGCCTCGCCGCGGGCGGCACGCTCGTGACCGGAGGCAAGCGCCCGGACATCGGCGCGGGCTTCTACTACGCGCCGACCATCATCGATGCCGGCGACATCAACCTGCCCTGCGTGCGCGAGGAACTGTTCGGCCCGGTGCTCAGCGTGCTTGCCTTCGACACCGAGGCCGAGGCGCTCGCGCTCGCCAATGACACGCCCTTCGGCCTCGCCTCCGGCGTCTTCACCTCCAATCTCGGCAAGGCGCACCGCATGGCGCGCGACATCCATGCCGGCGTCGTCTGGGTTAACACGTACCGGGCGGTCTCGCCGCTCGTGCCCTTCGGCGGCTACGGCCTGTCGGGCCTCGGCCGCGAAGGCGGGCTGGACGCCATCCGCGATTACACGCGCTCGAAATCGGTCTGGATCAAGACCTCGGACGAGCCGATCCCTGATCCCTTCGTCATGCGCTGAGAACGGCATGACGAGGATGCACTGACAAGAACAAGAAACGGAACAGAGAAATCAGAGGAGAATGACATGAAACTGATCTTAGCCGGCGTTCTCGCCGGACTGCTGGCGGCAACCGCCGCCAAGGCCGACGAAATGGTGTTCACCAGTTGGGGCGGCACCACGCAGGAGGCGCAGACCAAGTCCTGGGCGGAGCCGTTCGCGGCCTCGTCCGGCATCAAGGTGCTGCAGGACGGCCCGACCGACTACGGCAAGCTGAAGGCCATGGTCGACGCCAAGAACGTCACCTGGGACGTCGTCGACGTCGAGATGGACTTCGCCATCAAGGCGGCGAAGGACGGATTGCTCGAGCCGATCGACTTCGCCGCCGTGCCGAAGGCCGATCTCGACCCGCGCTTCAGCAACGAGCACGCCGTCGGCAGCTTCTACTATTCCTTCGTTCTCGCCTGGAACAAGGGCACCGTTTCGGGCGAACCGACGGGCTGGGCCGACATGTTCGACACCAAGAAGTTTCCCGGCAAACGAACCTTCTACAAATGGTCGGCGCCGGGCGTGATCGAGATCGCGCTGCTCGCCGACGGCGTGCCCGCCGACAAGCTCTACCCGCTCGACCTCGACCGCGCCTTCAAGAAGCTCGACACCATCAAGTCGGACATCGTCTGGTGGGGTGGTGGCGCCGAGTCGCAGCAGCTCATCGCTTCGGGCGAGGCTGCCTTCGGCCAGCTCTGGAACGGACGTGTCTTCGCGCTGGAGAAGGACGGCGCCGATGTCGGCGTCTCCTGGAACCAGAACCTCACCGCCGCTGACGTTCTCGTCGTCCCGAAGGGCGCCAAGAACAAGGACAGCGCCATGAAGTTCCTCGCCGCCGCCACCAGCCCGACCGGCCAGGCGAAGTTCGCCGAAGCGAGCGGCTACGCGCCGATCAACACCAAGGCCAAGGCCGAGATGGCCGCGGACGTGGTCAAGGGCCTGCCCGACGCCCATGTCGACGGCCAGATCAATCTCGACATGAACTACTGGGCCGAGCATCGCGACGAGATCGCCACGCGCTGGTACGCCTGGCAGACCAAGTAGCCGCCATGACAAGAGCGGGGCGCGGCAACAGCGCCCCGCTTGAAAGACGGGACGTTTCCATGACGGGAACTGCTTTCAGACGCCAATCCTTTGCCGGCCTGCCGGCCGGCAGCGGCGGCGCCTTGCCGGCCCTGACGCTGGTCGGCCTGTTCTTCATCGTGCCGGTGGTCGCCTTGCTGCTGCGCAGCGTCACTGAGCCTGAGCCCGGGCTGCAGAACTACGCCGCCCTTTTCGGCAGCGGCACCTATGTACGGGTGTTCCTCAACACTTTTCTCGTCGCCGCCGTCGTTACGATCGTTACTATCGTCGTGGCGTTTCCTGTCGCATGGATGCTGGCGATCATGCCGCCGGCGCTCGGCTCGGTCGTCTTCGGCATCATCATCCTCTCGATGTGGACCAATCTGCTGACCCGAACCTATGCCTGGATGGTGCTGCTGCAGCGTACCGGCGTGATCAACCGTGCCTTGATGAGCCTCGGCATCATCCATGAGCCGTTGCCGCTCATCAACAATCTGACCGGCGTCACCATCGGCATGGTCTACATCATGCTGCCCTTCATGATCCTGCCGCTGGTCGGCACGCTGCGCGCCATCGACCCGATGACGCTGCGCGCCGCAGCCCTTTGCGGCGCAAGCCCTCTCCAGGCCTTCCGCCGCATCCTGCTGCCGCTGTCGCTGCCCGGCATCGCCGCCGGCGGGCTGATGGTCTTCGTCATGTCGCTCGGCTATTTCGTGACGCCTGCGCTGCTCGGCGGCACGTCGAACATGATGCTCGCCGAGATGATCGCCCAGACGGTGCAGTCGCTGCTCAACTGGGGGCTGGGCAGCGCGACCGCCTTCGTGCTGCTTGTCGTCACCATGGCGCTCTATGCGATCCAGCTTCGCCTCGTCGGCGCCCGACGTCTGGCCGGAGGGCTCTGAGATGCTGCTCGATTACGACCGGCTTGGATGGCTGCGCGCAGCACTTGCCGGCTTCACCGCGCTGGTCGCCGCTTTCCTCCTGCTGCCGGTGGTCTTCATCGTCCTTTTGTCGTTCGGCTCGTCGCGCTGGCTGGCCTTCCCGCCGCCCGGCTGGACGCTGAAATGGTACCAGGAATTGCTGGCCGACCCGGCCTGGATCGACGCGGCGCTGACCAGCGCGCGCATCGCTGCGATGGCCGCAATCTTGTCGGTGCTGATCGGCTTGCTTGCATCCTTCAGCCTGGTCAGGGGCGAGTTTCCCGGGCGGCAATTGCTGCGCGGATTGCTGCTGACACCGATGGTGCTGCCGGTCGTGGTCTTCGCCATCGCCATCTACGCCTTCTTCCTGCGCATCGGCCTTGCCGGCACCACGATCGGCTTTGTCATCGCCCACACCATCCTGGCGCTGCCCTTCGCCATCATTCCGATCGCAACCGCGCTCGAAGGCTTCGACAAATCCATCGAGGACGCGGCGATCGTCTGCGGCGCCAGCCCGCTGCATGCGAGGCTGAGGATCACGCTGCCCTCGATCCGCATCGGCATCTTCTCGGCCGCGATCTTTTCCTTCCTCGCCTCGTGGGACGAGGTGGTGGTGGCGATCTTCATGGCAAGCCCCACCTTGCACACCTTGCCGGTCAAGATATGGTGCAGCCTGCGCGCCGACCTCAGCCCGGTCGTCGCCGCCGCCTCCAGCCTGCTCGTCGGCCTCACCTTATGCCTGATGATCGTGACCGCACTCCTTCGCAGAAAACTGTCCAGATGACCCGGCCATTCCTCTCCATACGCGCGGTGAGAAAGACGTTCGGCGGCTTCGTCGCCGTCCATGACGTCACCATCGACGTGCCCAAGGGCGAATTCCTGACGTTCCTGGGACCCTCGGGTTCCGGCAAGTCGACGACGCTCTATGCGATCGCCGGTTTCCAGGACCCGACCTCCGGCGACGTGCTGCTTGAAGACAAGTCACTGCTCGCAGTGCCTTCCCACAAACGCAACATCGGCATGGTCTTCCAGCGCTACACGCTGTTCCCGCATCTGAGCGTTGCCGAGAATGTGGCGTTTCCGCTGCGCGTGCGCCGCAGGCCGGACAGCGAGGTGAAGCGCAAGGTCGCCGACATGCTCGCGCTGGTGCGCCTCGACAGTTTCGCCGACCGCTATCCGGGCGCGCTGTCGGGTGGCCAGCAGCAGCGCGTGGCGCTTGCCCGCGCGCTCGCCTACGATCCGCCGATCCTTCTGATGGACGAGCCGCTGTCGGCGCTCGACAAGAAGCTGCGCCAGGAAATCCAGGCCGAGATCCGCCGCATCCACCACGAGACAGGCGTCACCATCCTCTATGTCACGCACGACCAGGAGGAGGCTCTGCATCTTTCCGATCGGATCGCCCTGTTCAGGAGCGGACGCATCGCGCAGATCGGCACCGGCGAGGACCTCTATCTGAGGCCCGCGAACGAATTCGTCGCCGGCTTCATCGGCAATTCCAATTTCTTGGCCGTCGAGCATCTCGAAACCGAGAATGGCGCTGCCGTGGTGCGGCTGTCCGATGGCTCGATCGTCAAGGGTGTGAAAGCGACCCACAAGCTCGACCGCGGTCAGAAGGCCAGGCTGATGGTGCGGCCGGAAGCCTTCCGCCTGGCGGGAGTGCCGGGAAACGCGTCGCTCGCCGTCGAGATCGTCGACGCCGCCTTCTTCGGTGACCGCCGCCGCGTCGTGGCGCGCACCGCGTCGGGCGACGAGATCGACGTCAGGCCGACCTCGGACGCCGCGGAGCCGGACAGCGCCGATGCCGCTTCGGGCCGGCAGATCTTCTTCGATCCCGCTTCGGCATTCCTGTTTCCGGCTTGAAGTCCGATTGGCTGCGCCGGCTCCGTCAGCCGGCAAAGACGTGAAGCTCGGCGCCCGCCTCCTCGATCGCGGCGCGGAGTTCCGGCGCCGGCTCGCTGTCGGTGACGACATCGGAAAGCTCACTCAAAGCGCAGACCCGTTCTAGGCTGCTGCGGCCGAACTTGTCGTTGGTGACGACCAGCATCGTCGACAGCGATCGCGCCATCATCGCCCGCTTCACCGCCGCCGCGCCGGAGATCATATCGCTCGGCCCTTCGGCATTCACGGCCGAAGCGCCAATGATGGCGATGTCGGCATTGTAGCGGTGTACGAATTCGACCGTGTCCTCACCGAGCACGGCGGCCTCGCGGCTGTCATAGGTGCCGGGGCAAAGGATCACGCGAAAGCCCGGATTGGCGCCGGCAACCGAGGCGACACCGATGGAGTTGGTGATGATCGTGAGTTCCCGGCCGAGCAGGGAGAGGCCGCGCGCGACCTCGTAGGTGGTCGATCCGCCATCGATCATCACGATGCCGCCTTTCTCGATCAGGCCGGCAGCGCCCCGCCCGATGCGGGCGCGCTCCTCGACCATGGTGAGGCCGCGTTCGGCGATCACCGGCTCGGACGTCATCAGCGAGATCGTCGCGCCGCCATAGGTGCGGTTGATCAGCCCGGCCTCGCCGAGCTCGATGAGATCGCGGCGGATGGTCTCGCCGGCGACTCCGATGCGCCGGGCGAGCTTGGAGATGCGGATCGATGCCGAGCGCCTGACCTCCGACAGGATAAGCTCGTGTCGCTGCTTCTTGGTCAGTTTGCCCGGCTCGATATTCATCGCTCTTCCTTTGCCGCGACCCTGTCACCGACCCACAATGACGAACGCCAACCGCGCCGGGATTCATCCCCGGCGCCAGGACATTAGCCATGCCGACGCGGCCGGGAAAGCCGGCGCATCAATGCCTCAGCCGGTCGCGCATGGCGTACCACAACATGCCCAGCACATAGAGCGGCCCGCGCAACGCGGTGCCGCCTGGGAACGGCAGTGGCGTCAGCGTCGAGAACAGGTCGAGCCGCGAGGCGTCGCCCGTGATCGCTTCCGCGAGCAGCTTGCCCGACAGCGTCGACAGGATGACGCCCTTGCCGGAATAGCCATGCGCGAAATAGACCTCGCCATAGTGCCCGACATGCGGCAGGCGCGATGTCGTCACCGACACCAGGCCGCCCCAGGCGTGATCGATCCGGCAGCCCTTGAGCTGTGGAAAGGTCTTTTCCATATGCGGCCGAACGAAGCCGGCGATATCGGCCGGCGGCGACGGCGTATAGCGCTCGCCGCCGCCGAACAGCAGGCGGCCGTCCGCCGACATGCGGTAGTAGTTGACCACGAAGAGCGTGTCGGAAACCGCGACATTGGACGGGATGACATTGCGTTCGCCCTCCAGTGGTTCGGTGGCGACGATGTAGTTGCCGATCGGCATGATGCGGCTGTTGACGCGCGGCTCCAGTCCCTCGAGCAGCGCATCGCCTGCCAGCACGACATGCCGGGCGCGGACCGAGCCCTTGTCGGTGAACACGCGGATGGACGGCTCGCGCTCGAGGCGCACCGCAACCGAGTTCTCGTGGATGGCAACACCTGCGGCGGAAGCGGCGCGCGCGAGGCCCAGCGTGTAGTTCAGCGGGTGCATGTGGCCGCCGAGCTTTTCGAAGGATGCGCCGTGATAGGGCGTGTCGACCATTCGCCGCGCCTCCGCCGCCGACAGGATCTCGACATGCGGAAAGTTCATCACCTTGGCGAGGCACTCGGCCTCCTCCTCGAAGTCTCGCATGTCCGAGCCGTTGACCGCGCCGACCAGATGACCGGTCAGGCGAAGATCGCAGTCGATGCCGTGGCGCTCGATGATGTCGAGCACCAGACCCCGCGCCTCGAAGGCGAGGTCGAACAGCGCCTTCGCCCGTTCCGGTCCGAACGCCTTGACCAACCCCTTGGCGCCCTTGCGAAGGCCGGGGATCATCTGGCCGCCATTGCGCCCTGATGCGCCCCAGCCGATCTTGCCGCCTTCGAGCAGCACCACTTTCAGGCCGCGTTCGGCGGCATGAAGCGCCGCCGACAAACCTGTGCAGCCGCCGCCGACGACCACCAGGTCAGCTTCGACATCGCTGGCGAGCGCCGGATGGTCCGGCGCCGGATTGGCGGTGGCGACATAGTAGGATTTGCCGATATCGAGACCGGAATTGAAACCCGTCGAACTGGAAGCCATAGTCACACCTTGAGCAGCAGATGGTCGCGTTCCCACGCCGTCACCACGGTCTGGAACAGGTCGAGCTCGACGCTCTTCACGCGCAGATAGGTCTGGGAGAAATCCTCGCCGAGCAGCGCCCGCACCGGCTCGCAGGCAGCGAAGCGGTCGAGCGCTTCCTCCATGGTTTTCGGCAGCGTGCTCTGGCTGCGATAGGCATTGCCGGAGGCCTCCGGCGAGCGGGCAAGCTTCTCCTCGATGCCGAGATAGCCGGCGATCAGCGAGCCGGCCATGGCCAGATACGGATTGGCGTCGGCGCCGGGAAGCCGGTTCTCCACCCGCCGCGCCGCGCGCCCGCCCATCGGCACGCGCAGGCCGCAGGAACGGTTGTCGTGCGACCATTCGATATTGGCCGGCGCGCTGTGCCCGGGCCGGATGCGGCGATACGAGTTCACGTTGGGCGCGAACAGCGGCATCACCTCCGGGATGTATTTCTGCAGGCCGCCGATGAAGTGCGCGAACATCTCGCTGTCCTCGCCGTCTTTGCCGGCGAACAAGGGCTCGCCGCTCTCGTCGACGATCGACATATGCAGGTGCATCGAGCTGCCGGCCTGCGCCGCGATCGGTTTCGCCATGAAGGTGGCGTGCATGCCGTTCGCCTGCGCCGCCTGCCGCGCAATACGTTTGAACAGCAGCGCCTTGTCGGCCAGCGCCAGCGGATCGCCATGCAGGAAGTTGATTTCCAACTGCGCCGTGCCGGATTCATGGATCAGCGTGTCGAGCGGCAACCCAGCCGCCGCCGAATGCGCATAGATGCGTTGGATAACCGGCTCGAACTCCTCCAGCGCCTGCATGTCGTAAGGATGCTGCACGTTTTCCGGACGGCCGTTGCGCCCAACCGGCGCGGTCAGCGGCCGGTCCGGATCGGGGTTTGGCGCCGTGAGATAGAATTCCAGCTCCGGCGCCATCACCGCGCGCCAGCCGCGCCGACGGTAGAGATCGAGCACGGCCCGCAGCACATGGCGCGGCGAGGCCATCCATGGCCGGTCGTCCATGTGGAATGTGTCGGCAAAGACATAGGCCTTGCCGGCGCCGGCGCCCGGCGCATGGCAAAGCGTCGACAGGTCCGGCACCATGCGCATGTCGGGGTCCTGATAGGCAAAGCCCTCATCGATGGAGCCGGAATAGCGGCCGTCGATGGCGACCAGGAAGGCACTGCTCGGCAGGCAAAGCGCCCGGTCCTCGAGCGACTTGAGGAACTTGGCCGCCGGCAAGGCCTTGCCGCGCAGCACGCCGTTGACGTCGGGCACGAGGCATTCGACCTCGTTTATCCCATGCGTTGTCAGCCAGCTTTGCGGATCGGCGCTGCTGGAGGGTGAAAAGTCCTGTTTATCAAGCATCGGTCATGTCCGTACGAAGGAGAGATCGCTTCGGCGGGCACGTCCGTTCCGGGCAGATGTTTATGTAAGCTGCGCTATCCGAAGGACGCCCGCCTGATGGCCGGCCCGGAGGCCGGATTGAGCGTCCTCGCTACCCCTTCGGTCCAACCATCACGAACGACATGCGAGCCGACCTTGGTCTCCTCCGCGCGTTGCAAATTCTCGTGCCGGCAGCAGCGCATGATCAGTGATATCCCGCCGAAGCGCGGTTTCTTGCGGCCGGAATTGAAAACGGCCGAGAGCGGGAGAGCCTTTTTGCCACTTGTACGGCAAGCCTCGTCTAGGAACCTGACCTATGGTTTGACCGATCGTTGCTTCCGGCGCAAGCACGCTTCGCCGAACAGGCTCATCGCACTTCCGGGCCGGCGCCTCAGCCGATGCTCTCGCCACCGTCCACGACCAGCGCCTGGCCGGTCATGAAGGACGAGCGGTCGGAGACGAGGAACAGGATCGCTTCGGCGATCTCCTGCGCGCTCGCCCAGCGCCCCATCGGGATCTTGGTGCGGACATAGTTTTCGATCGCATCGCGCCCGCCCATCTGGGCGATGAACGGCTCGTTGAACGGCGTGTCGACCCAGCCCGGGCAGAGCGCGTTGATGCGCACATTGTGCTTGGCGTAGTCGAGCGACATCTGCCTGGTCATCGCCACCACGGCGTGCTTCGACGTGGCGTAGGCGATCATCTCGCGATCGTAGAAAACGCCGGAATTCGAAGCGGTGTTGAGGATGACGCCGCCGCCCTGCGCGATCATCGCCGGCATTACCGTCTTGGCAGCGAGGAACTGGGCCCGCACATTGATCCGCCACGAGGCGTCCATGCCGTCGGTGCTCACTTCGGTCAGCGTGCCGCCGACCTGGATGCCGGCGTGGCTGTGCAGGATGTCGATCCGGCCATGCTTGTCCAGCGTTCCCGCGATCAGACCCTCGACCGCCGTGTCGCTGCCTACATCGGCGGCGACCGCTTCGGCGCGGCCGCCGGCTTGGCGGATGTCGGACGCGGTGGCTTCGCCGGCCGTCCGGTCCCGGTCGGCGATCACCACGACCGCCCCCTCGCTTGCCATGATCATGGCGCCGGCGCGCCCGATGCCCGACCCCGCGCCCGTCACCACGGCGATGCGATCTTTCAAAATCATGGATTTGTCTTTCAAGGCGATGGCTTTCGTCGGCCGAGCTGCCACTGGGCGAGCAGGACGAGCAGGACCGAGGCGGCGAGCACGATCGTCGCGACGGCATTGATCTCCGGCGTCACGCCGCGCCGGATCGAGGCAAAGACATAGATCGGCAGTGTCGTCTGCGCGCCGGCGACGAAGAAGGCGATGATGAAATCGTCGAAGGAGAAGGTGAAGGCAAGCAGGAAGCCGGCGATCACCGCCGGCATGATCTGCGGCAGCACGATCGAACGGAACGTCGTCAGCGGCGTGGCATAGAGGTCGCTCGACGCCTCGACCAGGTTGCGGTCGAGGCTGCTGAGCCGCGTGCCGACGATCATCGTCACCAGCGCCATCGAGAACAGGCCGTGTGCAGCGATGATCGAGCCATAGCCGAGCGCAAGCCGCGGCGGCTGGTCGGTCGGCCACAGCGAAGCGAGGAACGGATTGACGACGGCAAAGAGCTGCACCAGCGCGACCAGCGTCGAAATGCCGATGACGACGCCCGGCACCACGATCGCGGCGCCCAGCAGCGCATCGAACAGCGCCCGTGTCCGCACGCCGACGCGTTGCAGCCCAAGCGCGGCGGCCGTGCCGCAAACGGCCGCGAGCAGCGCGCTGGTAGCGGCGATGAACAGGCTGTTCTTCAGCGCCTCGACCAGGAACGGATTCGACAGCGCCTTGCCGTACCATTGCACCGAGAAGCCGGTGAACTCGCTGGCATGCTGGCCGGCATTGAAGGAGAACAGCACGACCAGCGCGATCGGCAGATAAAGGAAGGCAAAGACGGCGACGACGAAGGCGCGCATCAGATCAGATCCACCCGGCGTGCGCCCGACAACCGGGTCGAGATGCGGTTGGCGACGATCAGCACCGCCACCGAGACCAGCACCAGGGTGATGGCGATCGCCGATCCGAACGGCCAGTTGCGCGACTGCAGGAAGAGGTCGACCAGCGCGTTGCCGATGAAGAACACCTTGCCGCCGCCGAGCAGCGTCGGGATCAGATATTCGCCGAGCAGCAGGATCATCACCAGGGAGAAGCCGGTCATCACGCCGGGCAGCGAAAGTCTCAGCGTCACGCCGAGGAATGTGAACAAAGGCGTAGCGCCGAGATCGGCGGACGCCTCCAGCAGCCGGCGGTCAAGCCGCTCCAGGCTGACATAGATCGGCAGGATCATCAGCGGCAGATAGCCGTAGACGATGCCGAGCAGCACCGCGCCCGGCGTGTTGATCAGCCTGAGATCCTCGATCCCGACATAGGCGAGCAGGGCCGGGATGCCGCGCCCGCCAAGGATGTACATCCAGGCATAGGTGCGCATCAGAAGGCTGGTCCAGAACGGGATGACGATCAGCGCGAGCAGGATCAACCGCCAGCGCTGCGGCGCGCGCAGCGCCAGATAGTAGGCGACGGGGTAAGCGACGAGCAGGCAGGCGAACGCGCCGACCGGCGCCAGCACCATCGTGTTCCAGAACGCGGTCGCCCGCGCCGGCAGATTGGCATATTGCGCGAACGTCAGCGCAGCCTGGTATCCACCCTCGGGCGCCCGCTCGCCGACGCTGAAGATGGCGATGGCTATGAACGGCAGGACCAGGAAGACAACAAGCCACAGCGTCGCCGGAGCGAGCAGCAGCGCGGTCAGTAGGTTTTTGCGAACAAGATTGCCGCGCATCGAAACAGCCGTTTGGGCGCCGGCGGGCATCTGCCCGCCGGTCGATTTGTCTGGATCGGATTTGTGGCCGGCCGGTCTCAAGCCGACTTGAAGCGCGCCATCAGCTCGGCACGGCCCGGATCGGTGAGCGTCGCGGCGGCGCCGAATTCGAGCGGCTTCAAAAGGTCGGCGGCCGGATAGAGGATCGGATTGTCGAGTACCTCCTTCGGCAGCAGCGCGTTGACCCGCGCGTCGGTCGAGGGCGCGCCATTGGCCAGATGCTCCTTCACCGCCACCTTCGGGTTCATCAGGTAGTTGAGCAGCGCATAGCCGGCCGGCTTGTTCGGCGCATCCTTCGGGATGGCGTAGAAGTCGGTCCAGATCTCGCCGCCTTCCTTACCGAGCACATAAGCGATCTCGGCAATGTCGCGATGGAGCTGCGCTCCGTCATTGGTCCAGCACATCGTCATCCAGGCGTCGCCCGAGCGCATCGACGGCTGGTAGTCGCTCGACACCGCGAACAGATGCGGCTTGACCTTGAGCAGCAGTTCCTCGGCCTTGGCGAGTTCGTCCTGCTTCAGCGAGTTGAACGAGTAGCCGTAATATTTCAGCGCGTTGCCGATCGTGGTGAGCTGGTAGTCATGCACCATGGTGCGGCCGTCGCCTTCCGCCATGGCCGTGTCCCAGAACTCCTTCCAGCTCGACATCGGCTTGGCGAGCTTCTTGGTGTTGACCGCAAAGCCGGTCGTACCCCAGTTCTTCGGCACGGCGTAGATCGTCCCGTCGATCGTGCCTTCGGCGGTGAAGCGCGCGTCCTCCTGCGAGCCATCGAAATTGCCGAGCTTTGCCATGTCCAGCGGCTCGATGATGCCGAGCTTCTTATAGGTCGAGATGGTGTAGTTGGTCGGCACGAACAGGCTCCAGCCCGAGCCGCCGGCCTGCAGCTTGGCCAGCATCTCCTCGTTCGAGCCGAAGACATTGACCTCGACGGCGACGCCCGTCTCGGCCTTGAAGTTCTCGAAGGTTTGCGGGTCGTGATAGTTCGGCCAGGTAGCGATCGACATGCGGTCGCCGAGGTTTTCGGCGGCAAGGGCCGGTGTCGGCATGATGCCAAGCTCGCGCGCCATCACTGCGGTGGCGACGCCAAGGCCAGTGAGGCCGAGGAAGTCGCGCCGGCTGATCGAGCCGCGCTTCAGGCGCATCAATTGGTCGACGAATTTCTCGGGGCTTATCGGTAGTCCGTCACGATAGGATTTCGACATGTTGGTCTTCCCTCTGGTTGGTCCCGTTGTTCTTAGGCTGCGGAAACGCCAGCGGCGCTCCGGCGGCAAAGCCGATGGCGACGGGTTCGCCCGGCTTGAAGAGGTTGCCCTGGCCGATCACGTGATCGGCCTTGGCGAGCAGTGATCCGATGCCCTGGACCTCGACCGCGTATTCGGCGGTCGAGCCGAGGAAAATCCGGTTGCGGACGATGCCCTTCAGGCTGCCGCCTCCGGGCGCGGAGAGGCTGAGCGATTCCGGCCGCAGGCTGACGGATACGGCCTCACCCCTGCTGAGCGGCGCCCGCTTGCGGGCAGCGATGACCGTGCCGTCGGAGAGCGCCACGTCGACGAGGTCGCCGGAAAGACCCGCCACTTTGCCGCTCAAAAGATTGGTCTTGCCGACGAAATCGGCGACGAACAGGTCCGCCGGCTCGTCATAGATCTCGCTCGGCTGGCCGAGTTGGACGACGCGGCCGCCATTCATAACGCAGACGAAGTCGCTCATCGACAGCGCTTCCTCCTGGTCGTGGGTGACCAGCACGAAGGTGATGCCGATGTCGCGCTGCAGGTTCTGCAGCTCGATCTGCATGTCGGTGCGCAGCTTCTTGTCGAGCGCCGCCAGCGGCTCGTCGAGCAGAAGCACCGCCGGCTTGTTGACCAGTGCGCGGGCCAGCGCGACGCGCTGTTGCTGCCCGCCGGAGAGTTCGTGGATCTTGCGGCGCCCGTAGCCGGCGAGCTGCACCATGGCCAGCGCCTCGCCGGCCCTTGAGGCGATCTCGCGTGACGACATCCGCGGCCTCGCCTGACGCAGGCCGTACGAGATGTTTTCCTCGACATCGAGATGCGGAAACAGCGCGTATTGCTGGAACACCATGTTGACCGGGCGCCGGTAGGGCGGCGTTCCGGCCATGTCGCGGCCGCGGATCAGCACCTGGCCTTCGCTCGGCTGCTCGAAGCCGCCGATCATGCGCAGGCAGGTCGTCTTGCCGCAGCCGGAGGGCCCGAGCAGCGCAACGAAAGCGGAAGGCGGGATGGCAAGGTCGATGCCGCTCACCGCGGTGACCGCGCCATAGCGCTTGGTGACCGCGCGAAACTCGATATCGGGCACTGCAGTCAAGCCACGGGCTCCAGCGACAGCGTGAGGCAATGTCGTGACGCTAGCAGAGCCAATGGCGACTAGTATATACCTCGCAGGTGGTATATTTAGCTGATTTAATCGTTCAGAGGGGTATGAATTGGCCGTCTCCCGCAGTGACGACTACAACGCGCTTGCCGCCGTGATCGCCGCGACGCGCGAGAGCGGCGGCGATCATTTCGGCAAGGCGATCGTCGGCTGGCTGCGCGGGCATGTGCGCTTCGATCACTGCGTGATCTTCGGCTATCGGGGAGCTGCGCGGCCGCCGCTCCTGTTCGAGACCTTCTCGCCGGCCGAAAGCCACATCTTCGTCGCGCTCTATCAGGAGGGGCCCTATCTGCTCGACCCGTTCCACCATGCCGCGGTCGAGCGCAAGGAGGGTTTCTGGCGCATGCGCGAGCTGGCGCCGGACCGCTTCTATGCCAGCGAATACTACCGTTCCTATTACAGCCAGACCCGGCTCGCCGAGGAGGTCGGCTTTTTCGTGCCGCTGGCCGGCAAGGATGCGCTGGTGTTGTCGCTGATGCGGCTGCGCGCCTCGGGGCCGTTCGGAACAGCCGACGCCAGGCTGCTGCGCGACATGGCGCCAGCGGTGATCGGTTTCTGCCGGCAACGCTGGCCGGCCCTGCCCGCCGACGAGGCTGGGCTCCCGCCGCCGGGCGAAACTGTCGCCATGGCCAACGAGCTCGATCGCGCGCATATCTGGAAGAGCCTGTCGCTGACGTCGCGCGAAAAACAGGTCGTCGACCTGGTGCTTCAGGGCCATTCCACGGAATCGATCGCCAGGGCGCTCAGGATCGTGCCGGGGACCGTGAAGGTCCACCGCCGCAACATCTATCGCAAGCTCAAAATCAAGTCGCAGGCGGGGCTCTTCGCGCGCTTCGTCGAGATCATCGACGCCCGGATCGGCTGACCTTCGGTTCCATCGGGTCGACGGCCGCGAACACAGCGCTCGCCTCGCTGACGATCGACACATGATCGCGGGCGGCCTTGCCGGCAGCCGCCGCATCGCCGCGCATGATCGCGGTGACGATCACATCATGCTCCTGCCAGGACTTGGCCAGTCGGCCTGGCAGCATGAACTGCGCGCGCCGGAACGGCGCCAGGCGGCTGCGGGTCGCCACGGTCAAATCGTGGATATGCGTATTGTGCGCGCCGCGATAGAGCCTGCTGTGGAACTCGGTGTTGAAAAACTCGTAGTCCTCCTCGGCGCCGAGCTGCACGAGCCGCGCCGAGGCCTGATGCTCCATCTCCAGCGAACGGCGCTCGGCGCCGGTCATGCGCTCGGCCGAGAAGCGCGCGCAGATCGCTTCCAGTTCGGCCATGCTCTCGAACATCGAGGCGAGATGTTCCTGCGTAATCACGGCGACGATGGCGCCCCGGTTGGGCCGCCTTTCGACCAGGCCCATGGCGCTCAAATGGCCGAGCGCCTCCCGCACGGGCGTGCGCGAGACGTCGAAACGGGCGGCGAGCGAGCCCTCGTCGAGCCTTTCGCCAGGGCGCAGATAGCCGGTGACGATGCGGTCCGCGATCGCCCTCACCATCTGATCCACGGTCGTGCCCGACCTGACCAAGCGCCTTCCCGACACGTCTCCTCCGTCCAGTTTTTTGGATCCGGACCCGCGACCTGGACGGCTCACGGGCTGATTTCGACTCAGGCTGCGCGTCTGTATGCCTAGATTTTGACCCTTATGTCAAACTGATCATTTTTCAGGCATAAAGTGCATGCACTTGCCTTGCCTTTATGCAGGCCTTCTAAAGTGATCTGTTGATTTTATTACGGAAAACCTCGCGGCGGAACTGGCATAGCGATTGCATGCACTTTCTTGATAGGAGATCAACCGACCCGTGCCGGGTCCAAGAAAGGGGAGCATTCGATATGACCGAGAGATTCATGCTTAGCCGCCGCGATCTGCTCAAGACCTCCGCCGCCGGAGCGGCGCTGGGCCTTGCCTCGGCAGCCTTTCCGATCCGCGCGGCGCGCGCCGCCGCCGCTACCGTCGGCTTCATCTATGTCGGCCCGAAGGACGACTATGGCTACAACCAGGCGCATGCCGAAGGGGCTGCGTCGCTGAAGGGCATCGAAGGCATTTCCATCGTCGAGGAGGAAAATGTTCCCGAAACGGTCGACGTCCAGAAGACGATGGAATCGATGATCAATCTCGACGGCGCCTCGCTGATCTTTCCGACCTCGTTCGGCTACTTCGATCCGCATATGCTGGCCATGTGCGCGAAGTTCCCTGACGTGCAGTTTCGCCATTGCGGCGGCATGTGGAACAAGGACAAGCACCCGATGAACGCCGGTTCCTATTTCGGCTATATCGGCATGGGCCAGTACCTCAACGGCGTCGTCGCCGGCCACGCCACCAAGTCGAAGAAGCTCGGTTTCGTCGCCGCCAAGCCGATCCCGCAGGTTCTGCTCAACATCAATTCCTTCCTGCTGGGCGCGCGCTCGGTCGATCCGGCGATCACCTGCCAGGTGATCTTCACCGGCGAATGGTCGCTGGCGGTCAAGGAAGCCGAGGCCACCAACGCGCTGGTCGACCAAGGTGCCGACGTCGTCACCTGCCATGTCGACAGCCCGAAGGTGGTGGTCGAGACGGCCGCCGGCCGCGGCGCCTTCGTCTGTGGCTACCACGCCAACCAGAGCCCGCTGGCGCCGGAAAAATACCTGACCGGCGCGGAGTGGAACTGGGCCAAGGTCTACAAGATGTTCGTCGACGACCTCATCGCCGGCAAGCCGCTGCCCAACTTCACGCGCGGCGGCCTGGCCGACGGCTTCGTCAAGATGAGCCCGCTCGGTCCCGCCGTCGGCGAAGCGGCGCGCAAGCAGTTCGACGCCACGCTGGCCGAAATGATGAAAGGCGGCTTCTCCGTCATCAAGGGCCCATTGAAGAGCAACAAGGGCGCCGTCGTCGCTACCGAAGGCCAAGCCTTCGTCGAGACCGCCATCGAGCTCGAAAGCATGGACTATCTCGTCGACGGCGTCGTCGGCTCGACGGCCTAAGGGGCGCGGGCCTTGGGAAACGGAGACATGACGGACACCGTGAGCGGCCCGGACGTGCGGACCATCCTCGATGCGAGGGGATATCGGGCGGCGCTCGAATGGATCGCCAGGCGGGCTGAGGCCTTCGTCATTCCACTCGCGGCGCTGGTCGCCGGCATGGTGCTGTTCAGCCTGTTCATCCTGGCTGTCGGCAAGTCGCCGGCCCAGCTCTACGAGACGATGTGGCGCGGCGGCTTCGGTTCCTGGTTCTCGATCCAGAACTCGCTGTCGCGCGGAGCGCCGCTCTTGCTTGCGGCGCTCTGCGTGGCTCTACCGGCGCGCCTCGGCCTGGTCGTCATCGGCGGCGAGGGCGCGATCGTGCTCGGCGGCGTCGCCGCAGCCGCTATCGGCGTGGCGCTGAACGGCGCGCCGTCTTTTCTCGTCATCCTCCTCATGGGCGTGGGGGGCGCGGCCGCCGGCGGCATCTGGATAGGTGTCGTCGGCGCGCTGCGCCATTACCGGGCCGTCAACGAGACCATCTCCAGCCTGCTGATGGCCTACATCGCGATTGCCCTGATGAACCATCTGGTGGAAGGGCCGCTGCGCGATCCGGCCTCGCTCAACAAACCCTCGACCCAGCCGCTGGCCGACCTCTACCGCGTCGGCGACATCCCGGGCATGGAGGTGCATTGGGGCCTCGTCGTCGGCATCCTTGCCTGCGCGCTCTCCTGGCTGCTGATCGAGAAGACCCGCTGGGGCTTCGCCGCCCGCATCGCCGGCGGCAATGTCAGGGCGGCGCAGGTGCAGGGGTTGGCCGTCGGTCCGCTGATCGTCGGCTTCACGGCGCTGGCGGGCGGCTTCGCAGGACTTGCCGGCATGCTCGAGGTCGCGGCCGTGCAGGGCAGCGCCAACGGCTCGCTGGCCGCCGGCTACGGCTATACCGGCATCCTCGTCGCCTTCCTTGCCCGCCACAATCCGCTTGCCATCATCCCCGTCGCCGTTCTGCTTGGCGGCATCGACGCGTCCGGCGGGCTGATTCAGCGCCGAATGGACCTGCCTGATGCAACCGTGCTGGTGCTGCAGGGCATGCTGTTCATCGTCATCTTGTTCAGCGAGACCTTCTACGGCCGGTTCAAGCTCTTTAATCCCGACCTCTGGCAGAGGCCCGATCTCCTGAAGGGGGTCGCGTGATGGACGCGACCGATATCGGGCTGTGGGGGGTGCCGCTCGCCATGCTGGGCGGCGCCATCCGCGTGTCCACTCCCTTCATCTTCGTCTCGCTCGGCGAAGCCATCACCGAACGCTCCGGCCGCATCAATCTCGGCCTCGAAGGCACGCTGGTGTTCGGCGCCATGAGTGCCTATGCGGTGGCGGTGATGACCGGCTCGCCATGGCTCGGCCTTTTGGCGGCGGCGGCCGCCGGCCTCTGCTTCGGCCTCTTTCATGGCTGGATCTGCAAGTTCCCGAAGGTCAACGACATCGCCATCGGCATCGCCCTGATGCTGTTCGGCACAGGCCTCGCCTTCTTCTTCGGCAAGCCCTTCATCCAGCCCTCCGCGCCCGATCTGCCGGCGATCCCGTTCGGCGCCTGGTCCGACATCCCGCAGGTGCAGGCGGCGCTCAACGTCAACGTGCTGTTCCTGATCGGCGCTGCTCTCGCCATCTTCCTCTGGTGGGCGTTCCGCAACACCCGTGTCGGCCTGATCGTGCGCGTGGTCGGCGACAGCGCCGATGCAGCTCGCGCCATGGGCCTCGACCCGAACGCGGTGCGCCTGCTGGCCACCGGCACCGGCGGAGCGCTCGCCGGTATCGGCGGCGCCTACCTGTCGCTCTATTATCCCGGCAGCTGGACCGAGCGCATCTCGTCGGGCCAGGGACTGATGGCGGTGGCGCTGGTCATCTTCGCGCGCTGGAACCCGCTCGGCTGCTTCGCTGCCGCGCTTTTGTTCGGCGGCGCCGGCGCGCTCGGCCCGGCGCTGCAGTCGGTGGGCGTCACGCAGGGCTACTACCTGTTCTACGCCGCCCCTTACATCCTCACCCTCATCATCATGATCGCCACCTCGTCGCCGAGCCGCACGCTCGCCGGCGCGCCCGGCGAACTGTCGATCACCAAATGACCGTCGCCCAGGAACCGCTCGCGAGACCGGAGTTTTTGCCATGAACGCCAGAGCCGAGATCACCCAGCGCTACATCAACGCCGATCCCTACCCCTGGCCCTACAATGGCGAGTTGAGGCCGGACAACACGGCGCTGATCATCATCGACATGCAGACCGATTTCTGCGGGCCGGGTGGCTATGTCGACCATATGGGCTACGACCTGTCGCTGGTCAGGGCGCCGATCGAGCCCATCAAGGCTGTGCTTTCCGCCATGCGCGACAAGGGCTACACCATCATCCACACGCGCGAGGGCCATCGTCCCGACCTCGCCGACCTGCCCGCCAACAAGCGCTGGCGCTCGCGCCGCATCAATGCCGGCATCGGCGATCCCGGCCCTTGCGGGCGCATCCTGGTGCGCGGCGAGCCTGGCTGGGACATCATCCCCGACCTCTATCCGGCCGAGGGCGAGCCGATCATCGACAAGCCGGGCAAAGGCTCGTTTTGCGCCACCGATCTCGAATTGATCCTCAACCAGCGCGGCATCGAAAACATCGTGCTCACCGGAATCACAACCGATGTCTGCGTGCACACCACCATGCGCGAGGCCAACGACCGCGGCTTCGAATGCGTGATGCTGGAGGATTGCTGCGGCGCGACCGACTACGGCAACCACCTGGCGGCGATCAAGATGATCAAGATGCAGGGCGGCGTCTTCGGCGCCGTCTCGAATTCCGCCGCCCTCGTCGCGCAGCTGCCATGAGGAACCGGCGATGAGCGGAACTCTCCATCGCAAGGCGATCGGCGTCGAGACCATCGGCATGACCATGCGCTTCGGCGCTTTCACCGCGCTCGACGACGTCTCCATCAAGGTGCCTGCAGGCTCTTTCCACGCGCTGCTCGGCGAGAACGGCGCTGGCAAGTCGACGCTGGTCAAATGCATGATGGGTTTTTACCATCCGACGGCGGGCGACATGCTGGTCGACGGACGCGAGGTGACGATCGCCAGCCCGAGAGATGCCTCGGCGCTCGGCCTCGGCATGGTCTATCAGCATTTCACGCTCGTGCCTTCGCTGACCGGCGCCGAGAACCTGGTCATCTCGCGTGAGAAGGTGCCCGGCGTCATCGACTGGCGCAAGGAGCGCACAGCGCTTGCGGCCTTCATGAACGGCATGCCGTTCAAGCTGCCGCTCGACGTCAAGGTGGCCGAGCTCGCCGCCGGCGAGAAGCAGAAGCTTGAGATCATCAAACAGCTTTATCTCGGCCGCAATTTCCTGGTGCTGGACGAGCCGACATCCGTGCTGACCCCGGGCGAGGCGCAGGAAGTGCTCGGCCTGGTGCGCGGCATGACGAAGGCAGGCGACCTCACCGTGCTGATGATCTCGCACAAGTTCCACGAGGTCACGGCATTCGCCGACGACATCACGGTGCTGCGCAAGGGCAGGCTCACCGGAGCCGGGAAGGTCTCGGATCTTTCGCATAGGGAAATGGCGGCGATGATGATCGGCGACCAGCCGATCGCCGCGCTCGACAGCCGCGCCGAGCCGAAGCCGGATGCCGAGATCGTGCTCGAGGTCAAGGCGCTGAAGGCTCCGGACCGAACCGGCCTCAAATCGATCAACATCACCGATCTCGGCGTGCGCTCCGGCGAGATCGTCGGCATCGCCGGCATCTCGGGCAACGGTCAGAAGGAGTTCCTGGAAGTGCTGGCCGGACAGCGCGCTCGCGATCAAGGGGAAGTCATGGTTCGCGGCGCGGCCTATGCCGCGACGCGCGCCGAGGCGCGTGCGCTCAACGTCCGCCTCATCCCGGAAGAGCCATTGAAGAATGCCTGCGCGCCGAGAATGACGGTCGCCGAGAACATCGCCTTCCGCACCTTCGACGTCGATGGCAACGGCAGGCCGGTGAGCTGGATCAGCGCTAGCGCCATCAAATCCTTCAGCGCCCGGCTGGTCGAGCAGTTCAAGGTGAAGACCGCATCGCTCTCCTCGCCGATCGCCTCGCTGTCGGGCGGCAACGTGCAGCGCGCCGTGCTCGCCCGCGAGCTGACCGGCGAGGTCGACCTTTTGATCGTCTCCAACCCCTGCTTCGGCCTCGACTTCTCTGCCGTCGCCGAAATCCGCGCCCGCATCATGAAGGCGCGCAACGCGGGGGCCGCGGTGCTCCTGATGTCGGAAGATCTGGACGAGCTCCTGGAGCTTTCGGACCGCATCCTCGTCATGTCCGACGGCGCCCTCGTCTACGAGACGCCGATCGCGCAAGCGAGCGTGCAGACGATCGGCGAGCACATGGCGGGGCACCATTGATGGCAAAAATCGAAGCGCTGCCTTTCGCCTTTGCTTTCAGGCCCGAGACCACGGCACTTATCGTCATCGACATGCAGCGCGACTTCGCCGAGCCCGGCGGCTTCGGCGCCAGCCTCGGCAACGACGTCAGCCGGGTGACGGCGATCGTGCCGACGGTGAAAAAGCTGATCGAAGGCTTTCGCGCCGCTGGCCTGCCGGTGATCCACACCATGGAGTGCCACAGGCCCGACCTTTCGGACCTGCCGCCAGCCAAGCGCAACCGCGGCAATCCGTCGATCCGCATCGGCGATGCCGGCCCGATGGGCCGCGTGCTGATCGCCGGCGAGCCAGGCACGGCGATCCTCGATGAGCTCGCGCCTTTGCCCGGCGAGATCGTCATCGAGAAGCCCGGCAAGGGCGCCTTCTACGCGACCGGCCTCGGCGATGACCTGAAGCGGATCGGCGCCCGGCAACTGGTCTTTGCCGGAGTGACGACAGAAGTCTGCGTGCAGACGACCATGCGCGAGGCCAACGACCGCGGCTATGAGTGTCTGGTCGCCGAAGACGCGACGGAGAGCTACTTTCCCGAATTCAAGGCCGCCGCGCTCGCCATGATCAGGGCGCAGGGCGCGATCGTCGGCTGGACGGCGACCACCAATCAGGTGCTCAAGGGAATTGCGAATGCCTAATCTTGCCTTTGCCGGCCTCGTCGACGGTGGCTGGCGCGATCTGGCGTTCGTGCCTTTCCGTGACGGCGTGACGGTGCACTGGCTTCTCAGGGGCGGGCCGGTCGAGCCGAGTGTGGCCGTCCTTAAATATCAGCCAGGCGCCGGCGTTCCGCGCCACCGCCATGCCGGGTTGGAAACCATCGTCGTGCTGGAAGGCACCCAGAGCGACGAGAACGGTGACTATCCGGCGGGCAGCGTGATCCTCAATCCGGTCGGCACCGAGCATTCGGTGTGGACGAAGGACGGTTGCGTCGTGCTGATCCAATGGGACCTGCCGGTTATCATTCTGGGGGAGACGAAATGAGCGACATCCGCTTCGACATCGGCAGCCTGCATGCGGCTTACCAGGCTGGCACCGGCATAGCCGAGGTGATCGATAGGGTGCTGGCCCGCATCGAGGCGGCGGGCGATCCCGGCATCTTCATCCACCTTGCGACGAAAGCCGCGATGCTGGCCGAGGCCGAAGCGCTTGGTTCGTTCGACCCCGTGGCCAAGCCGCTCTGGGGTATCCCCTTCGCCGTCAAGGACAACATCGATGTCGCCGGCATGCCGACCACGGCCGCCTGCGCCGAATATGCCTACACGCCGGACAGGGATGCGACGGTCGTGGCGAAACTCAAGGCGGCGGGCGCCCTGGTCGTCGGCAAGACCAATCTCGACCAGTTCGCCACCGGCCTCGTCGGTGTGCGCACGCCCTGGCCGATCCCAAGGAATGCGATCGATCCGAGGCTGGTGCCGGGCGGCTCCTCTTCCGGCTCCGCGGTGGCGACGGCGCGCGGCATCGTCTCCTTCGCGCTCGGCACCGACACCGCCGGCTCGGGGCGCATCCCGGCCGGCCTCAACAACGTCGTCGGGCTGAAGCCAACCGTCGGCGCGCTGTCGACGGCGGGCGTGGTCCCGGCCTGCCGGACGCTCGACTGCGTCTCGGTTTTCGCGCTGACAGTCGACGACGCCTATGCGGTGCTATCGGTCGCTGCGGCGTACGATGCCGCCGACCCTTACTCTCACGACATCGCCGTCCGGCCACTCGCCGCCCGCCCGCCGGCGCTGAACGTCGGCATCCCGGCCAAGGCCGATCTGAAATTCTTCGGTGACGCATCGATGCAGGCCGGCTTCGAAGCCGCTCTTGCCGCGCTGGAAGCGTCGGGCGCCAAGCTCGTCGAGATCCCGTTCGGCGACTTCTACGCCACGGCCGACCTTCTCTACGAAGGCGCCTGGGTGGCGGAGCGCTATGCGGCGATCCGCGATTTCTTCGAGGCAAACGAAGCAGCGCTCCACCCGGTGACGCGCAAGATCATCGGCGGCGCCAGAAACCTGTCGGCCGCCGACGCCTTCCGCGGACTCTATGCCTTGCAGGCCTACAAGGCGCGGCTTGCCCCTGTCATCGCCTCCGTCGATCTCTTCTGTGTGCCGACCGCGCCGACCCACTACACGGTCGACGACGTGCTTGCCGATCCGATCGCAACCAACAGCCGGCTTGGCACCTACACGAATTTCGTCAATCTGCTCGACATGTGCGGCATCGCCGTGCCGGCCGGCACGCGCGACGACGGCCTGCCGATGAGCGTTACGCTTTTGGCCGCCGCCGGCCGGGACGGCCTCGTCGCGGCGGCCGCACGGGACCTGCATTCGGCGAGCGGCCTCGTCCTCGGCGCGACCGGGTGGCGGCAGTCGAGCGCGCGGCCAGCCAACGCATCGGCCGAGGACGGCACGATCGAAATGGTTGTGGTCGGTGCGCATCTGTCGGGGATGCCGCTCAATTGCCAGCTTAAGGAAGCCGGCGCGCGTTTCTGCCGGGCGACGACGACGACGCCTTCCTACAAGCTCTACGAGCTTGCCGGCCAGACCACGCCAAAGCCGGGCTTGATCCGCGTCGCGGGCGGCGGCACCGCGATCGAGGTCGAGGTCTGGCGGCTTCCTGCCGAGGCGTTCGGCCGCTTCGTCGCCGCCATCCCGCCACCGCTCGGCATCGGCACCATCGAGCTCGACGATGGAACATCGGCGAAGGGTTTTCTGGCCGAGACCGCCGGTCTGTCGGCGGCAACGGATATCTCCGCCTATGGCGGCTGGCGCAGCTTCCTCGCCAGGACCCAGCAAGCGCAACGATAGCCGGAAAGCCTTCCTTCCAGCTGAACGACGGGAATCTCGTCGGCTCGGAGGTCGAGGTGCGCCTTGCCGGCAGGCGCTTCGAGGTCCGGGTCACCTGGAATCGCTTC
This sequence comes from Mesorhizobium sp. M1E.F.Ca.ET.045.02.1.1, assembly GCF_003952485.1. Taxonomy (NCBI): domain Bacteria; kingdom Pseudomonadati; phylum Pseudomonadota; class Alphaproteobacteria; order Hyphomicrobiales; family Phyllobacteriaceae; genus Mesorhizobium; species Mesorhizobium sp. M1E.F.Ca.ET.045.02.1.1. The sequence goes on along the minus strand of NZ_CP034447.1, from coordinate 2,815,782 downwards.
GCACGCATGATGCCCGCTCCGTTGGGTCAGCCGGGACACCGCCCTGGCCTCACTTGCCGCGGCGCGCGTTAACCGTCTATCGTGCGGCTCGAAAATCGCCAGCCAAGCATCCCCGGCGGCGGATTGCTTGACGAAACGGATTTCAGGGCGGACGAAGCAGCGCATAGCCAATGGCCGACAAAACACAATTCGGACTGACTGCCCTCGACACGATACCCCTGCATGAGAAAGTCTATCTGGAACTGGTGCGGGCGCTGATGTCGGGTCAGTTCCAGCCCGGCCAGAAGCTGACTTCGCGCAAGCTCGCCAAGGAGCTCGGCACCAGCGACATGCCGGTGCGCAGCGCCTTCATGAGGCTGCAGGCACTCAGGGCGCTGAGCCCGATGCCGAACGGCAGCGTCGAGGTGCCGATGATCTCGGCCGATCGTTTCCAGCAGTTGACCGATGTGCGCACGATCCTCGAAGGCACGGCCACCGAACTCGCGACAAAACGCATCAACGGCAACAATCTGCGCGCCATCCGTCGCCACTGCACCGAGCTCACCCAGGCCGCCCGCAGCGGCGACATCGACGATTATCTGCGCAAGAACCACGACTTCAAATTCTCGATCTACCGCCACTGCGGCAATGAGCAGATGATCTTCCTGATCGAGACGGTGTGGATGCAGGTGGGGCCTTTCCTCCGGAACCTGCGCATCGGCTTCGAGGACGACCTCGCCGGCATTCTCGGCATCGACTATCACGAGGAAGCCGTCGCGGCGATCGAGGCTGGCGACGGCAAGCGGGCACGCGCGGCCATCGTGCGCGACATCGACGAGGGGGCCGCGCATATTCTCAAGCAGATCAGGTTCCCTCATTAGGAAGCCTTCGAGATTTGGGTGAAAGCGCGCCAACCTCGTCATTCCAGGGCGGAGCAGGAGCGCAGCTCCGTCGCGGAGACCCTGGAATCCATGCCGTTACCTTGGCCGTGGAGTACAGCGGAGCAGAATTCTGGAACGCAGCGGCGCCTTTATGTCACGGCATGGATTCTCGGGTCTGCGCCGCGTCGCTGCGCTCCTTGCTCCGCCCGAGAATGACGAAGATAAGGCTTCGGCCCAATTCTCAAATCCTGACTTGGCTTTCCTTCACTCGCCAGCTATGTTGCGATCGCAGATCGCACAATATGGACCCGAAATGCCGCCCGATATCCCAGCTAGTGAATTGAAAAAATGAAGGAACCTCGCCTGGATCCCCTCCAGGACGGTCTTCAGGAACTCATAAGCTGCAAAATGGATATCGTAGCCGAAATGGCTACAGAAGAACCAGGGGCTGGAAATTGGGCGATGCAATTGCGGACGTTTTGAACTGGCTTGAAAGCAGGAACGACATCCAGAGCCTGCGGGCGGCTGTGTGCGACCTGAACGGCATCATGCGCGGCAAGCGCATTCCGGTCGAGCAGGCGCGCAAGGCACTCGAAGGCAAGCTGCGCATGCCCTATTCGGCGATCGGGCTCGACATCTGGGGCGAGGACATCGAAGGCAACGCCCAGGTCTTCTCGACCGGCGACGCCGACGGGCTTTGCCAGTGGACAGGACGCGGCATCCTGCCGGTCAACTGGACAGCGCATCCGACGGCGCTGTTGCCGCTATGGCTGGCGGACGATGCCGGCGCGCCCTATCTCGGCGACCCGCGCCGCGCGCTGGCCCGCATCCTCGACCGCTATGCCGCGCTTGGCCTGACGCCGGTTACCGCCACCGAGCTGGAATTCTACCTCGTCGACTTGACGTCGCAGCGGCCTGTCGGTCCGGTTTCACCGGTCACCGGGCGGCGTCTCGATTCCGACGCGGCGCTTTCGATCGACGAGATCGACGATTTCGAGGCCTTCATCCACGACATCTACGAAGCTTGCCGCATGCAGGGAATTCCGGTCGACACCGCGATCGCCGAGAACGGCGTCGGCCAGTTCGAGATCAACCTCAACCATGTGCCGGACGCCTTGCGGGCCGCGGACGACGCCGTGCTTTTCAAGCGCACCGTGAAGGGCATCGCCCGCAAGCACGGCTTTGCCGCCTGCTTCATGGCCAAGCCCTATGGCGAACGCGCCGGCAACGGTTTTCACGTCCATTTCAGCGTCCTCGACAAGGAAGGCCGCAATATCTTCGACGACGGCAGCGACCAGGGCTCGGAAACCATGCGCCATGCCGTCGGCGGCCTGCTCGCAGCCATGGCCGAAAGCACGCTGGTGTTCGCGCCGCATTTCAATTCCTACCGGCGGCTGCGTCCACGTTCCTACGCGCCGACCGCCGTTGCCTGGGGCTACGAAAACCGGATGGTGGCGATTCGCATTCCGGGCGGCCCGTCCGCCGCGCGCCGCATCGAGCATCGCGTCTCCGGCGCCGACGCCAACCCCTATCTGGTGCTGGCGGCCATCCTGGGCGCCGCGCTGATCGGTATCGAGCGGCAGCTCTCGCCCGGCGAGCCGACCGGCGGCGAGGGACAAGGGCTGACGCTCGCCAAGCTGCCGCCGGATTGGGCCTCGGCCATCGCCGCCTTCGAGACCGGCAAGCGCGTCGCCGAAATCTTCCCGGCCGTGCTGCGCGACGCCTTCGTTGCCTGCAAGCGCCAGGAACTCAATACCTTCGCGCTCAATGTCAGCGACTTCGAGATCGAGACCTATCTCGAAAGCGTCTAATGTATGTCGCCCAAAAGTGCGCAGCGGTTTTGGGAGAACGACATGCATCAAACCAAAGACTTAAAAGCGCGTCGCCTGAATCCGTTTCGTCGCGACGCGCTTTAAGCCGGCTCCCACGGCGCATCGGGCACTTCCCTCAAAGGTCCGTTCCGCACCGCCGCTATGCTTTCTCCCGCGATTGATGCGGATCAAGGTCGCCATGCCGGGCCTCTGTTTTGGTCTCGTTCGCCTCGTAGCCCCGAACGGAGTCCCTCGCCATGGTCGGCATCAAGTTGAGCCCTGAACAGATCCATTCAGCGCCGCCCGCGCTCTTCGGCGCGTCGCGCAACGCGGGAGGCAGCCTATGAAGGGCGCTCGGCGGTGGCTGCCTCCCATTATTCTGATCGCCCTCGCGGCAGCCGGCTACTACGCATGGCAGCGGTCCGAGGACGGGGCGTTGCCGCAAGGCATCGCCAGCGGCAACGGCCGCATCGAGGCGGTTGAAATCGACGTCTCGACGAAGGCCGCGGGGCGGATCAAGGAGATCCTGGTCGGCGAAGGCGATTTGGTCAAAGCCGGCCAAGTGCTTGCCCGCATGGATACCGTGCAGCTCGAGGCGCAGCGCCGCCAAGCCGAGGCGCAGCTTCAGCGCGCCACCATCGGGGTCGAGACCGCCGGCAGCCTGGTGACGCAACGCGAAGCCGAAAAGACGGCAGCGGCCGCTGTCGTCGCGCAGCGCGAAGCCGAGCTCGACGCCGCCGAGCGGACCCTGGCGCGCTCTCAGCAGCTCGCGGTCAACAACACCGTCTCCCAGCAAGTCCTGGACAACGACCGTGCCGCCGAACAGAGCGCGAAGGCCGCCGTTGCCGCGGCGCAGGCCCAGCTCGCCGCCAGCGAGGCGGCAATCAACGCGGCGCGGGCACAGGTGGTCGATGCCAAGGCCGCGGTCGACGCCGCGCAGGCCGCGATCGAAAGCATTGCCGCCGATATCGACGACGCCACGCTGGAATCGCCGCGCGACGGACGCGTCCAATTCCGGGTAGCGGAACCCGGCGAGGTGCTCGCTGGCGGCGGACGCGTGCTCAACCTCGTCGACCTTGGCGATGTCTACATGACCTTCTTCCTGTCGACCGCGCAGGCTGGACGCGTCGCGATCGGCTCTGAGGTGCGCCTCGTGCTCGATGCGGCGCCGCAATACATCATCCCCGCCAAGGTAACCTTCGTCGCGGACGTCGCGCAGTTCACGCCCAAGACTGTCGAGACGGAGGAAGAGCGCCTGAAACTCATGTTCCGGGTCAAGGCGCACATCTCACCGGAGCTGCTTCGCAAATATATCCAGCAGGTCAAGACCGGGCTGCCCGGCGTGGCCTATGTGCAGCTCGATCCGCAGGCGCAATGGCCGGCCGGCGTCCAAGGAAAGCTTGTGCAATGAATGCTCTGGCTGACAGCGCCGCAGCCTTCTCGTCAGGGCAGGTCGCGCGGCTGGAGAATGTCGGCCAGGTCTTTGGAAAAGTCAGGGCTCTCGATGCCATAACGCTCGACTTCCCCGCCGGCTGCATGGTCGGCCTGATCGGGCCGGACGGCGTCGGCAAATCCAGCCTGCTTTCCCTGATCGCCGGAGCGCGGACGATACAGCAGGGGCATATCGAGGTGCTGGGCGGCGACATGGCCGACCTCCGCCACCGGCAGAGCGTCTACCCCAGGATCGCCTATATGCCGCAAGGTCTCGGCAAGAACCTCTATCCGACGCTGTCGGTCTTCGACAACATCGATTTCTTCGGCCGCCTTTTCGGACACGACCGGCAGGAGCGGGAGCGCCGCATCGGCGAGCTTCTGAGGCGCACCGGGCTTGCGCCTTTCGCCGATCGCCAGGCCGGCAAGCTTTCGGGCGGCATGAAGCAGAAGCTCGGCCTCTGCTGCGCCCTCATCCACGATCCGGACCTCTTGATCCTGGACGAGCCGACCACCGGCGTCGACCCGTTGTCGCGCCGCCAGTTCTGGGAACTGATCGGCGAGATTCGCAAGAGCCGCGACGGCATGAGCGTCATCATCGCGACGGCTTATATGGAGGAGGCATCCCGCTTCGACTGGCTGGTGGCCATGGATGGAGGCCGGGTGCTCGCGTCCGGAACCCCGTCCGACCTGCTCGAAAGGACGGGCACACCCGATCTCGACGCGGCTTTCATCGCCCTGCTCCCTCCGGAGAAACGCGACGGACATGAGGCTGTCGTGATCCCTCCGCGGCCCGCCGGTGCCGACGGTGTATCCGCCATCGAGGCTGAACATCTTACCATGCGCTTCGGCGATTTCACCGCTGTCGACGACGTGAGCTTCCGCATCGGCCGAGGCGAAATCTTCGGCTTCCTGGGCTCGAATGGCTGCGGCAAGACGACCACCATGAAGATGCTGACCGGGCTGCTCGAGCCGAGCGAGGGCAAGGCACGGCTGTTCGGACGCGAGATCGACCCGCGCGACATCGAAGTGCGGCGGCGTGTCGGCTACATGTCTCAGGGATTCTCCCTCTACTCGGAACTGACGGTTCGGCAAAACCTCGATCTGCATGCCCGCCTCTTCGGCATGGCCGACGCCGCGATCCCATCCCGCGTCGAGGAGGTCGCGCGGCAGTTCGGTCTGGCCGACAATGTCGACACGCTGCCCGAAGCGCTGCCGCTCGGCATCCGCCAGCGGCTGTCGCTGGCGGTGGCGATGATCCATTCTCCGGAGATACTGATCCTCGACGAGCCGACCTCCGGCGTCGATCCGGTGGCCCGCGACGGGTTCTGGCGGATCCTTGCCGACCTCTCCCGCAAGGGGAACGTGACGATCTTCGTCTCCACGCATTTCATGAATGAGGCGGAGCGCTGCGATCGCATCTCGCTCATGCACGCCGGCAAGGTCCTGATCAGCGACACGCCAGGAGGCATTGTCGGGAGCCGCTCGGCGGCAACGCTGGAAGAAGCCTTTGTCGGATATCTGGAGGAGGCGACAGGGCCCGAGCAACCCGGGGGCTCAGCCGCTGAAACAGCCCCGCTCACCGAAAGCACGCCGCACAGCCGCCCCAAAAAGAGCCGCGCCGACCGTTTCTTCGATCTGCGCCGCATGTTCGCCTACACCCGGCGCGAAGCGCTCGAACTCGTACGCGATCCGATCCGTGCCACGCTGGCTACCATCGGCAGCCTCATCCTGATGTTCGTCGTGGGCTACGGCATCAACATGGACGTCGAGAATCTCTCCTTCGCAGTCCTCGATCGCGACGACACGACGATCAGCCGGGATTATACGCTGCAGATCGCCGGCTCTCGCTATTTCACCGAGAAGACACCCATCGCCGACTATGCCGATCTCGACCGGCGCATGGAGAACGGGGAACTCAGCCTCGCCATCGAAATCCCACCCGGCTTCGGGCGCGATCTTGCGCGCGGCCGCCAGGTCACGATCGGCGCCTGGATCGACGGAGCCATGCCCGCGCGTGCCGAGACCGTTCTGGGCTACGTCTCGGGAATGCATGCCGGCTGGCTTACGCAGAAGGCGCGCGAGCTCTACGGCGACGCCGCCACGGCCAGCGCCTTCCAGCTCGATATCCGCTACCGCTACAACCCCGACGTCCGCAGCCTCGACGCCATCGTTCCGGCCGTTATCCCGATGCTTCTCCTGCTGATCCCGGCGATGCTGGCCGTGCTGAGCGTGGTGCGGGAGAAAGAACTCGGCTCCATCATCAATTTCTACGTCACGCCGGTCACCCGGCTCGAGTTCCTGGTCGGCAAGCAAATCCCCTATGTCGTCCTCGCAATGCTGAACTTCGTGCTGCTGACGATCTTTGCCGCCTTCATTTTCGGCGTGCCGCTGACTGGCAGCCTTCCGGCTTTCGCCGCCGCGGCCCTTCTCTATGTGATGGCCACGACGGCAATGGGGCTTTTTCTGTCGACCTTCATGAGGAGCCAGATCGCGGCAATCTTCGGAACCGCGCTGCTTACCATGATCCCCGCCACCCAATATTCGGGCATGATCGATCCGGTGTCGTCGCTTCAGGGTGCGGGCGCGTTGATCGGCCGAATCTATCCGACCACCTATTTCGTGACGATCTCGCGCGGCGTCTTTTCCAAGGCGCTCAGCTTTGCCGACCTGTCCGGCTCGTTCGTGCCGCTGCTCGTCGCCATTCCGGTGCTGCTCGGCCTCGGAGCGGCCTTCTTGAGAAAACAGGCCCGCTAATGCGCATCGCCAACATATACAACCTCGGCATAAAGGAACTGCGCGGCCTTGTGCGGGACCCGATGATGCTTGTGCTGATCGTCTATGCCTTCACCGCCGCCATCTACACCGCTTCCAAGGCGATGCCGGAGACGCTCAATCACGCTCCGATCGCCATCGTCGACGAGGATCAGTCGCCGGTTTCATCGCGTATCGTCACGGCATTTTATCCGCCTTACTTCACCGCGCCGCTGCTTATCTCCCAGCCCGAGATGGACAGCCGCATGGATTCGGGCACGGATACTTTCGCGCTGGACATTCCGCCGAACTTCCAGCGCGATCTCCTTGCCGGCCGCTCGCCAACGGTTCAGCTCAACATCGACGCCACCCGTATGTCGCAGGCCTTTACCGGCGGAGGTTATATCCAGTCGATTGTTTCCGGAGAGGTGGACGAGTTCCTGAACCACTACCGCTCCAAGGCTTCCCTGCCGGTCAACCTCGACCTGCGGGCGCGCTTCAACCCCGAACTCAACAAGGGCTGGTTCGGTGCCGTCACCGATGCGATCTCCTCCATCACGATGCTTTCGATCGTGCTCACCGGTGCGGCGCTGATACGCGAGCGCGAGCACGGGACGATCGAGCATCTCCTGGTGATGCCGGTTACCCCGTTCGAAATCATGACAAGCAAAATCTGGTCGATGAGCATCGTTGTCCTCCTAGCGTCCGGCCTTGCGCTCGTCTTCGTCATCCAGGGACTGCTGTCGGTCCCGATCAACGGATCGATCGCGCTCTTCATGGTGGGCGCGGCCCTCGACATAATCGCCATGACCTGCCTGGGGATATTCCTAGCCACCGTCGCCGGCTCCATGCCGCAATTCGGCTTGCTGCTGATGATGGTGCTCCTGCCCTTGCAAGTGCTGTCCGGCGGCGTGACTCCGCGCGAGAGCATGCCGCTCGCTATCCAGGCCATCATGTTCGCCGCGCCCAACACGCATTTCGTCATGCTGGCCCAGGCGGTCCTTTTCCGCGGCGCGGGCCTCGATGTCGTCTGGCCGCAGCTTGCGGCGCTGTTGATCATCGGCATACTGCTGTTTGCGTTCTCACTCTGCCGCTTCCGTCAGTTCCTGAAATAGAACCGGAATCTCCACGCTTGAACGGCAAGGGCTACTCTCCCGACCGCGCCCGCTGGCGCTCCTGGACGATGACCGCCAGGATCAGCAGCGCGCCCTTGGCGAGCAGTTGGTAGAAGGTCGGCACGCTGGTCAGGATCATGCCGTTGTTGAGGACGCCGATGATCAGCACCCCCAACATGGCGCCGATGATAGTGCCCTTGCCGCCCTGCAGCGCGCAGCCGCCGAGGATCGCGGCGGTGATGGCCTCGAGCTCGAGCCCCTGGCTGCCGGAGGCCGGCTGCCCCGACATGGTGCGGCTGGCGAGCACCAGGCCCGCCACCGCCGCGGCGAAGCCGCTCATCGCATAGATCGAGATCTGATAGCGGCGGATCGGGATGCCGGCGAGCCGCGCCACGGTCGGGTTGCCGCCGAGCGCATAGATGTTGCGTCCGACGACGGTCTCGCGGGTGAAGACGATGAAGGCCGCCATCGCGGCGATCAGCAACCAGATGGCGAAAGGCAGGCCGAAGAGCGTGCCGATGCCCAACGCGCGCAGGCTGTCACCGGTGATCGGGATCGAGTTGCCGTTGTTCATCAGATAGGCGAGGCCGCGGAATGCCGACATGGTTCCAAGCGTCGCGATCACCGCGTTGACCGGGCCGTAGACGATGATCAGGCCGTTGACGGCGCCCGCCACCAATCCGGCAAGCAGCCCGGCAAGGATGCCGGCCGGGATCGATCCGGTTTCCTGGGCGACGACGGCAAGCACCATGGTGCTCAGGCCGACGATGGAACCGACCGAGATGTCGAGCCCGCCGGAGACGATGACGACGGTCTGCGCCATCGCCAATATGCCGAGGATGGTCACCGCGAGCCCGATATTGATGAGGTTGCGCGGCGTGAAGAAGACGTCGGGCCTCAGCGCGCCGAAGATCGCCAGCAGCACGACCAGCGCGATCAGCAGGCTGATGTTCTGCGCGCCGATGCGGCCGAACAGACTTGCCGGCGCGCGCTCGCGGCCGGCGGTCGCGGTATCGGTCACGATACCCTCCTTTCGATTGTCTCTTTGCCCGAGCGCATGGCCAGCGCCAGCACGGCCTCCTCGCTCGCCTCTTGCCACGGGAGCTCACCGCTGATGCGCCCGCTTTGCATCACCAGCACGCGGTCCGCGAGCCCGAGCAGCTCCGGCATCTCGGAGGAGATGAGCAGGATGGCGAGGCCCTGGTCGGCCAGGTTTTCGATGAGCCTGTAGATCTCCGCCTTGGCGCCGACATCGATGCCGCGCGTCGGCTCGTCGAGGATGAGCACGGCCGGCCCCCGCGCTTGCCAGCGCGCGAAGACGACCTTCTGCTGATTGCCGCCGGAAAGCTTGCCGACCGCCTGTTCGATCGACGGTGTCTTGACCCTGAGCTCGGCGACGTGGCGGGCGACCAGCGCGCGCTCGCGCCTGCGACTGAAGAAGCCGTAGCGCGACACCTTGTCGGGCACCACGAGGCTGACATTGTCGCGCACCGCCTGCATGAGAAGCAGCGCTTCCTGCTTTCGGTCCTCCGGCACCAGCCCAATTCCGACCGCGACGGCATCCGCTGGTTCGCGCGGCTTGTAAGGCCGGCCGCCGACCGTCATCTGTCCCGACAGCAGCGGATCGAGGCCGACGATGGCGCGCGCAACTTCCGTCCGTCCGGCGCCGACCAGTCCGCCCAGCCCGACGATCTCGCCGGCCCTCACCTCGAAGCCGATCCCCTGGACGCGACGTGTCGTGACATCTTCCAGCGCCAGCCGGACAGGTCCCAGCGTGCGCTCCTTTCGGTTGAACAGGTCGCTCACCGGACGGCCGACCATCAGCCGTACCATGCGCTGCTCGTCGAGCGCCGCGATCGGCTCGTCGGCGACGCGGCTGCCGTCGCGCATCACCACGCAGCGGTCGGCAAGCTCGATGATCTCGCGCAGCCGGTGCGAAATGTAGATCACGGCGACGCCATCGGCCCTGAGGCGCCGGATGACGCGGAACAGCCGCTGCGCTTCGTCCTCCGTCAAGGACGAGGTCGGCTCGTCGAAGGCGAGCAGCCGCGCGCCCGGTCGCAGCGCGCGCATGATCTCGATCAGCTGCCTGAGCGCCGGGCTCAGGCCATGGCAGCGCTGCCCGGGCGAAAGCACGTCGACCACGCCGAAGGTGCCGAGCAGCTCGAGGCTGCGTCGCTCGAGGTCCGCGCGATCGAGGAACAGCCCTCCACGCGCCTTGATGTCGCCGATGAAGATGTTCTCCGCCACCGTCAGCTCCGGGATGATCTCCGGCTCCTGGTGGATGACCCGGATGCCAGAGCCATGCGCCGCGCGCGGCGAGGTGAGCTGGACCGGATGACCGTCGACCAGAACGCGGCCGCTATCTGGGCGATGCTCGCCCTCCAGCACGCGCATCAGCGTGGATTTGCCGGCGCCGTTCTCGCCGATCAGGGCGGTGATCTCGCCGGCGTTGAAGGCGACCGACACGTCGCGCAGCGCCTGCACGGCGCCGAAGCGCTTGCTGACGCCTTCGACGGAAACGACGGGCGCGGTCATTGGCGGGCGGCCCCGCAAGAAGCCGCCCGCCATGAAGCCACCAGCCATGGGGCCGAAGGAAAGCCTAGGACTTGCATCCGAGCGTATCCTTGAACTTGGCGAAGTTCTCGCCGCTGATCAGGGTGGCGTCCTGGAAATAGTCCTTCTGCATCTCTTTGCCGTTGGCCTGGTCGTAAAGCGCCTGGATGGCGGCCGCGCCATGCTTGGCGCTGTCCAGCCACATCGTGCCGCGGAAGCCCGAGGGCTTGCCGGCGCCGAAGGCCTCGCAGGAACGGGAACCGTCGATGCCGATGCCGATGACATTTTCAGGCTTCATGCCGGCATTCTCGGTGGCGCGCACGCCGCCGAGCACGCCGTCGTCGTTGCAGGAGAAGAAGATCCACTTCTCGGCGTCGGGATTGGCCGTCAGCGTCGTCGACACCACGTCGATCGAGTTGACCATAGTGTTGTCGTAGGGGATCGAGACGATGCGCGACTTGATCTCCGGGATCGCCGCCACCAGTGCCTCCTCGGCGCCCTTGTTGCGGCGCATGCAGGTGTCGGCCTTCTGGTCCTCGATCGAGCCGACACGCACTTTGGAAAGGTCCTTGTCCCAACCTTCGGCCTTGGCGATGCGGGCGATCTCGCCGCCGACCTGCTTGCCGATGTTGAGCGCGTTCATGCCGACATAGGCGACCGGCGTGCCGTCGGCGAAGGCGATGTCGTCGTCGACTGCGATCAGGCCGATCTTGGCGGCCTTCGCCTTGTCGGCGACGACCGGGCCGAGCGAGCGATCCGGCACCACCACGGCGATGCCCTTGACGCCGTCGCCGACGTAAGTGTCGAAGGTGGTGACGGCGAGGTTAGCGTCGAACTGGACGTCCTGGACAAGCAGGTCGACGCCGAGCTCGGCGGCTTTGTCCTTGGCGCCTTTCACCTCGCGCACGAACCAGGGATGGTCGCCCATCTTGTTGATGTAGCCGAACTTCATCTTGTCCTGCGCGCCGGCGCCGTGGACCGTCAGCGCGACGGCAGCGGTCGCGGCCGCAACCAGGCATGCCCTGATCATTTTCATGGTTTTCCTCCCTGTCGATCCCGGGCCGGTGGGACGTGATCTGCTTTGAAGACGTTTTCCGGCGACCGGCCGCCGGTGCGAAACCTCATTCGTGGTAGAGAACCGAGCGCCCGCCATCGATGACGATGCAGGCCGCGTTGATGAACGGCGCCTCGTCGGAGCCGAGGAAGACGGCGGTCATAGCCACCTCCTCCGGCCGACCGATGCGGCGCGGCGGGTGCAGGTCGTAGGTGCGCTGGCGCTCGGCTTGCGGATCGGGAAAGGTGTTCCAGTAATCGACCGCGATCTGCGTCTCGATATAGCCCGGCGCGATCGCGTTCACGCGGATCCCTTCGGCCGCGTATTGGATGCCGAGCGACCGCACCAGGCCGAGCAGCCCGTGCTTGGCGACCGGATAGGGAAAGGTCGACGGGATGATCGCGAAGGAATGGCAGGACGCGATGGCGACGACCGCGCCCTGCTTCTGACCGCGCATCGTCGGCAACACCGCGCGTGTCGAATACCAGACGCCGTCGAGATCGACGGCAAAGCAGCGCCGCCATTCCGCCTCGGTGGTTTCCAGAGGCTCGTGGAATACGTTGATGCCGGCATTGGCGACCAGCACGTCGATCCGGCCAAAAGCGCCGAGCGTCCGCTCGGCCATCGCCTCGCAGGATCCGCTGTCGGCGACGTCTGTCTCGACGAAGAGCGCCCGTGCCCCGCTTTCGATCAGAGAAGCGGCAACGCTCTTTCCGCTGGCCGCATCCTTTTCCGCCACGACGATCGCCGCGCCTTCCGCCGCCATGGCGCGCGCCGTCGCCTCGCCGATGCCGCGGCCCGCGCCGGTGATGATCGCCACCTTATCTTGGAGACGCCCGGCCATCGTCACCAGTCCACGATGGTGCCGTCGGCGAGCACGGCATTGGTGGTGTGCATGACTTCCGGCTTGTAGGGATGCCGGTCGGCGACCGCCTCGTCGACCTCGACGCCGAGCCCCGGCGCGTCCGGCACCTGCCAGCAGCCGTCGACCATGCGGATCGGCCCCTTCACCACCTCGAAATACCAGGGCACAGCGCCGACCATCTCTTCCTGGATCAGGTGGTTGGGTGTGGAGACGGCGAAGTGCAGCGCCGCCGCCCCGGCGATCGGACCAAGCGGATTGTGCGGCGCAACGCCGACGGAGACCGCCTCGGCCATCGCGGCGATCTTCTTCGCCTCGAGCAGGCCGCCGCAATGGCAGATGTCCGGCTGCACGATATCGGCCGCCCTTGCCCGAAAGAGATCGTCGAATTCGGGACGGTCGACCAGCCGCTCGCCGGTGGCGATCGGCACGCGCGACTTGGCGGCGAGCTGCGCCAGCGCGCCGGTCTCGCCCGGCGGCAGCGGCTCCTCGACGAACATCGGCCGGTGCGGCGCAAGCGCGTCGATATAGGCGAGGGCGGTCGAGGCCGAAGCGGGACGGCCGTGGAAGTCGACCATGATTTCCACTTCCGTCCCAACCGTCTTGCGCAGTGTCTCCATGAGGCGGCCGACTTTGTCGACCTCGACAAGTGGGGCGTGATAGTGGCTGTAGGGAATGAAGACGGCCTTCAGCGCGCGATAGCCCCTGGCCACCACCTCGGAGGCGCGCTGCACCAGCGGCTCGGCATCGAGCGTTTCATAGACCGCGCGCATGTCGCCGAGGCCGAGATGGGTATAGACCTTGACCCGGTCGCGCACCTTGCCGCCGGTGAGCCGCCAGACTGGCTGACCTAGCCATTTGCCGAAAATGTCCCACAGCGCCAGCTCGATGCCGGAAACCGCCGACATGCCGATGACGCCCAGGCGCCAGAACGAGTGCTTCTTGAGGATGCGCACGGCCTGCTCGATGTCGCGCGGATCGCGGCCGATCAAAAGCGGCGCCAGGTCGTTGACGGCGCCGACGACGGCCTGGGTCTTCCATTCCAGCGTCGCCTCGCCCCAGCCGTAGAGGCCTGGCTGATCGGTTTCGATGCGCACGAACACCCAGTTGCGCATATCCGCGTTCACGACGCGCGTGGTGATCGCGACGATTCTCAAGCGCAACTCCTCCCAGACGGCACTTAGATCATACGAAACCGAGTTATCATACGATCTAAAATGGCGTCAAGGCAGAAACGTCAGCCCTTTGCGTGAAGGTCGTCGGCGGCGATGTCGAGCAGTCGGTTCATGGCGGCTCGGGCGCCGGCGGTGTCGCGGACGCGGATCGCCTCCAACACCGCGACATGCGCCGACAGCGCGCGTGACTGCGCCTCCATCAAGGGGTTGGTGACGAGAAAGGTGGCGCGCAGAGCCGCCTCCAGCATGCCGACCAGCCCCTTGAGCACGACATTGTGGCTGGCGGCGATCACGCCCTTGTGGAAGGCAAGATCGGCCTGGCAGACCGCGTTGAGATCGTTCGGAATGTTGTCGCGCATCCCATCCACCGCGCGCTCGATCTCGGCAAGATCGGCGGCGGTGGCGCGCCTCGCGGCGAGCTCCGCCGCCGCCGGCTCGAAGATGCGGCGCGCCTCCAGCAGGCCGGAAACCAGCTCTTCATCATCCTGGATGGCGGGATGCCAGCCGAGCACCACAGGGTCGAGCAGGCGCCAGTTGTCGCGCGGCAAAACACGGACGCCGGCCCGACGCCTGGCCTCGACGAGGCCTTTCGCCGACAGCACCTTGACCGCTTCCCTCACCGAAGTACGGCTGACACCCAGCATGGCACAGAGATCGTCCTCGCGCGGCAGGGCGGCGCCGGGAGCATAGTCCCCGCCCAGGATGCGGCTACCCAACATGCTGACGACGGCGTTGTGCACGCTCGCCCCGCCCTGGTCGACCGAAGGCATCCACCCTGTTGCATCCGAAGGAACGATGGTCTCCACGCAATCCTCTCCCGATAGAGCACGCTGTAGCAAGCTGTTGTATGAAAGCTTACGTCTTATGTAAATCACCAATTCATATGATCTATTAAGTAGAGCCGCTAAGGCCGCGACGCACGCATCGGCGCGCAGCGATCGACCTGAGGTCACGGACTCAGCGCGCAGCCCACACCAGCCCGCGGCGCAGGATCGTCCGCATCTGCGGCACTTCGAACTCCTTCGCCACGTGGCCGAGCGACGAATAGAATACACGTCCCTTGCCGTGCCGGCGCTTCCACACAACCGGCATGACGACGCCGTCGATCCACGGCGCGTGTTCGCCCGAAAAGGTGGTGGTCGCCAGCACCTCGTTCGAGGGGTCGACATGCATGTAATACTGCTCGGAGCGGTAGGCGAAATCGTCGATGCCATCCATGATCGGGTCGTCGCGTCGCACGATGTTCACCCGATAGTCGATGATGTTGCCGGGATGCGCGACCCACTGCCCGCCGCACATGAACTGGTAGTCGGTCGATTCGCGGAACGCGTCGCCCATGCCGCCATGATAACCGCCCAGCCCGACGCCGCTTTCGACAGCCTTGGTCAGGTTGGCCTCTTCGGCCTTGGCGAGCTTGGACATGGTGTAGATCGGCACGATCAGGCTGAGCTCGGCAATGGCCGGATCGGCGAATGCCGCGGTCGTGTTCTCCACGCGTACGGCAAAACCTTCCTCCTCGAGCATCGCCTTGACGGCACGCGCTCCGGCTTCGGGTTCGTGCCCTTCCCAGCCGCCCCAGATGATCAACGCCTGCCGCATGTTCTGCTCCTCCTACGTTAGCGCCACGGCCGAACGGTGGCGCGGGGCGCCGAGCGACCATCGCTGCAAAGCTCTGCCGTGTCGAGTTGGAAAGAAACCGCAGGGCGAAAAACAAAAACGGCCCGCGCGAGGCGGGCCGTTTTTGTATTTGGTTGCGGGGACCCGCAACCCCTTTTGTCATAACATCGTCGGACTGTTCATTTCGGTCGGGTTTGGCGAGTTCGAGGATGCCGAACAGCTCGCCGCGTAGCTCGGCATGAACTTCGCCGCGCTTGTTGCCCGGCGTGAGCACGATCTCTCCGATCAACGAGCGCAACGCTTCTGCGGCCCGGCGTCCGTCCTCTTGGTCGGCGAGCGCTTGCGTGAACTGCTCGGCCCGCTTGCGGTAGAGAGCGGCAATATTGGGATGCAGGTCGGGCACGTCTGTGGGCGCCACTGCCAGACGCGCCGTGATCTCAGCCTTCTGCCGCTCCAGGTCTTCCATCCTTGCTTTCATCGAAGGTTGGTAAAGGCCATCCTCGATCGCGGCCATGATGCCGGCGATAGCGCGCTCGACCTTGTCGAGCGCTTTGCGGTCCTGTTCCCCTTGCGCGCGACGCTCCTGGTTCAGGCGGTTGGTCTCCTGGGCAAAGGCTCTGATCGCCTCGGCCACCGCATCGGCCGACACCAGCCTTTCCTTTAGACCGGCGAGGACTCGCTGTTCGATCTTTTCGCGGGTGATGGTGCGGCCGTTGGCGCAGATGCCCCGGCGCTGGTGGTTGAGACAGGCATAGCGGTCGCGCGTGAACAGGCCGTAGCGCCCGCCGCAGCAGCCACAGATGAGCAGGCCGGAAAGGAGGGAGACCGGCCGCTTCATGGTGTGCAGCTTCCTGGCCCGGGCCTTGCGCGTGGCGATCGCCACCGCCTCGAACTGGTTGGCGATGGATTTCTGTCTCTCCTTCACGGCCTGCCACAGTTCGTCCTCGACGACCCTGAGATGCGGCACCTCGGTGCGAATCCATTTGATTGGCGGATTGGCCCGGGAGACGCGTTTGCCGGTAGCAGGATCCTTGACGAAATGCAGGCGGTTCCAGACCAGCACACCGGTATAGAGTTCATTGTTGATGACGCCGGTGCCCCGGATGAGATGCCCGCGCACGCTGGTGTCGCCCCAATGCCGGCCGAGCGGGCCAGGAACGCCCTCCTTGTTGAGATCGACTGCGATCGCCTTCGGGCTCTTCCCGGCGGCAAATTCGCGGAAGATGCGGCGCACGATGGTCGCTTCCTCCGGCACGATTTCTCGGTCGCCGCGAACAGGCTCACCTTCGGAATCGAGTTTCTTCACCACCCGGTAGCCGTAGCACAGTCCGCCTCCGGCCTTGCCCTTCTCCACCCTCCCGCGCAGGCCGCGATGGGTCTTGAGGGCAAGGTCCTTGAGGAAGAGCGCATTCATCGTGCCCTTGAGACCGACATGCAATTCGCTGATCTCGCCCTCGGCCAAAGTGACGATGGCAACGCCGGCGAATTTGAGATGTTTGAAAAGGGTTGCGACATCCGCCTGGTCGCGGCTGATGCGATCGAGCGCCTCGGCCAGCACCACCTCGAAGCAGCCGCGTTGGGCATCGCGGACCAAATGCTGGATGCCCGGCCGTAGCACGGTGCTGGCGCCGGAGATCGCCGCATCCTCAAAGGTTCCCGCCACGCTCCAGCCCTCGCGCGCCGCCTGCTCACGGCACAGCCTCAACTGGTCCTCGATGGAGGCATCCCTCTGGCTGTCGGAGGAATAGCGGGCATAGAGTGCGACACGGGTCATGGCGGCGGATCCTCTCTCTTGTTCCCAAGGGGTTTCCCATCCGGCCCCCTGCCCTCTCCCTCTTGGCGGCCTGGACGATTGTCGTTGGCCGCCAGAACCACCTCGAACGCCTCCCGTGCCAGTTGCCGGCCGATCAGCCGGGCGATGTCCAACACCACCCGATCCACCTTCGCCGCCGCCGTGAGTTCGGGGCGATCTTCCGGGCTGACGAGGTCGCCGTTGTCATTCGCCGGAACCAACGCCTGCGGCCCAGTCATGGTTTCCTCTGCCATCGCGGTCGCTCTCCCAATGGTGGATCGACCTGCCATCAGAGGCCTCCAGATGGCGAAGGAAAGTACGAAGTTCACGTCGTAGGGCCGCAGCGTGCAATAACTTGCGCCGTGCGGTTTCGTCTCCCAGCTAGTCGCTAAGACAGGCGATAGCGCTCAATCAAAGGGACACCGGTTGGCCGGCACTATTGTGCGTTCCAACTGTTTCGGTGAGAGCACTTGCAGACACTCGAACATAACCAGGGGATTCCCTTTGTCGTCTCCGCAATGGGCAGCCAGAGCACACCCACGCGATCGTCGTCATGGAGAAATCCCTGATCAGCCAGCGCTTCCTTTGCACTCCTGATGCCTTTCTCGCGCGCAGGAAGCGATGATGGTTGTCGGATCAATGTGATGGTAGCGGGCAAGGTCATCGAGCACCGACCGGATATGACGCCGGGGGAATTCGTCTGGATCCTCCCAATGTTCACCGTAGCGCAGGATTACCAAGAGCTTAGCCAATACACCTTCAACGGAGCATGCCGGAGTCAGCGGTAGGTCATCCAAAAGCGCCTGTTCCGCCGCTTCCGATCTCTGTATTAGTTCGTCAGTTCTCGAAAACCCGATCTCGGCATCGGTAGCGTCCCAGCGCGCCCGATGTGCAGCTAGATCCGCTAGCGCCCTATCCCATGCCACTTCGTTTTCGGGAGAATAGAGTTCCTCGAGACTCTCGACGGAATGGATCGTCTTTTCCCCGCCGCCGGGAAGCTGCATCTTGGCACAGGGAAAGCCAATCGCTTCGACAAGATATGTCTCCAATCGCTGCTGTTGCCGGCATAGAGCCGAGGTCGAGCGATGAACCTCGTGCCAGCTCTCACACAATCGAAGAGCTGGATCGTCCTGACGGCCCTTGATCGACATATTCTCTCGCGCCCGCGCGCCAAAAGGCCACAGTCCAGCCACCGCAACAAGCTGCGTCATCAGCAGCCGCCGAGTGACGAAAGACAAAGGCGTGGTATTGTCGGAATCAGCCATGATCCGAGCTCCTAGCAGCTAGGGTTGTGGTCAGGCCGGATCGGTGTTGCGTCACCGTTCCGGCCGTTTAGTGCACTCATGAATACAGTTAGAGCAGCATATGAGCAACAAAAATCACCATATTATGGTGATCTTATGACGCCGGTCCAATGTCGGATGGCCCGGGCCGCGCTGGATTGGGGTGTCCTCGATCTTGCTAGAGAAGCGGGTGTTTCAACACAGACGATTGTGCGCCTGGAACGAGGCGAGGCGCTTAAACAGCCTACGCTCGATCGAATACGCGAGGCCTTCGAAGCTGCCGGAGTGGAATTCATTGCAGAGAACGGCGGCGGCCTCGGTGTCCGCATAGCCAAGCGGTCTTAGCGACACCTCAATCGCGCATGCCATGTTTCGAAGCCAGCTAAGTTCGAAGGCATCCTTGGTCGCTTTGCTGACAATTCAGTCTGCAATGGTGCCGCTAGCCGTCGGTCCGGTTTGGCATGCTAAAGGCCCGTAGGCCGACATTCGCCTGGATTGCGCGGGCTGCTCGAGTTTGATCCATTCCGGACGTTCGGTCCCCTTTGTTCGACACCAGGCTCGAGCTTCGAATGGTATCTCATCATGAGTCTTGGTACGATGGCTTCCGAGCGATCGGTCGCAGCGACTTCGGCGCTAGAGCAAGGTCGGAACTAGGAGTCGATGGACATCAAGTTGCATGGCCCACACCATGTCAACAGGCATGCCGCTCAGTGAGACGGTCCGCAATTCGTCCGTCTTAGCCAAGCAATTGGGGAACGCGCTATGCGCGACGTCGCCAAATGGCTGGAGAAACAAGGTCTTGGCGAGTACGTGGAAGCGTTTGCCAAAAACAAGATCGATGGCGATGTGCTGCATAGCCTGACGGGCGATGATCTTAAAGAAATGGGGGTTGCCGCGGTAGGTGATCGGCGCAGACTTCTGAGGGCGATAGCCGGCCTTTCAGTACCTGACACCGGACGGAGCAACGAAGGAGCCACGGAACCGGTCACGTCGGCTGAGCCCTCGCAAGATTTGTCGCCCGAACGTCGGCAGCTTACGGTGATGTTCTGTGACCTGGTGGACTCGACGCGCCTCTCGGTCGAGTTCGATCCCGAGGATGTGGCCAACGCAATACGTGCTTATCACTTAAGTTGCACAAAGATCGTGGCGGGATGGGATGGGCATATCGCCAAGTTCATGGGCGATGGGGTGCTGGCCTATTTCGGCTGGCCGCGCGCCCACGAGGACGATGCTGAGCGCGCCGTCGAGGCGGGCCTTGAACTGACATTCGCAGTCTCAACGTTGGACACCGCGATCGGACGAGCTATCGCGGCTCGCGTCGGTATCGCGACAGGTCTTGTAATGGTCGGTGAAACGACCGGCACTGGAACGGCGCGAGAGCGCGCTGTGGTCGGCGAAACTCCGAATCTGGCTGCGCGGCTGCAGGGCATCGCGGAGTCCGGAACTGTCGTGGTCTCGGCCAGCACGCGGCAGCTTCTCGGCAATCTCTATGAGACTGCCGATCTTGGCGAACATCTCTTGAAGGGATTTCCGGAGCCCGTGCGCGCTTCGCGTATCTTGGGTAAGGCGGCCAGAGAGACACGCTTTGAAGCTCTGCACGGCCGGCTCCACACGCCGCTGATCGGGCGCGACGATGAAGTGGAACTGCTGACAAAGCGATTCCGGCAAGCAGAGGCGGGCGAAGGCCAAGTCGTTCTCGTTTCGGGCGAGCCAGGTATCGGCAAGTCACGCCTCTGTGAAGCTGTGCGAGCAAAGCTACTGGATCGGCCTCATGCGCGCCTGACCTATCAATGCTCGCCCTCACATGCGGACCGAGCGTTTTACCCTCTGGTCATGCAGCTAGAGCAAGCAGCCGACATTCACCCGGAGCTCAATCCGGGCGAAAAGTTGCGAAGGTTGGCGGCGATACTCCCCAAATCTGCCGAGGGAGACGACGCTTTGTTGGTTCTCGCAGCTTTTCTCTCGCTTCCAATGAACCGAGGAGAAGGCGGCTGGCCAAGCCTAGATGCGGTTCAACAGAAGGAACGCACTTTTGATGTGCTTGCGGGCCTTATAGAAGATATCTGCGCCAAAGGTCCATTGATTATCATCTTCGAGGATCTGCACTGGTGTGACCTGTCGACACGCGAGTTTCTCAACCGGCTCGTCGACGGGGTAGAGGCTCTGCCGGTCTTGCTAATCGTCACCTCGCGTCCCGGGATCAGCGTCGCATGGTCCGATCAGCCTCATGTCACGACGCTTGTGTTGAATCGCATAGCCAAGCGCGAGTGCGAGAAAATGATCGGTTCGCTGGCGGACTCTGACTTGCTGCCAGAAAGCATCGTTGAAGAGATTGTGAAGCGGAGCGATGGGATACCTCTCTTTCTCGAAGAGATGGCCAGGACCCTGATTGAGGCACAGAGTCAACCGAGCTCCGCCGGGGCTCTCGAGCGGGGCGTGCCCGCATCACTTCAAGACATGCTGATGGCGCGGCTCGATCGGCTCGCCAGTGGAAAGCGGGTCTATCAGACCGCGGCAGCAATAGGCCGGGAGTTCACGATCGAGCTTCTCGAGCGCGTATGCGATCCCGATGGAGCTGCCCTACAAACTGCTTTGGATGCCTTGGTCGACGCTGGGCTGCTGGTCTTCCGGCAAGCCGCTTCGGGAGCGACCTATGTCTTCAGGCACGCTCTGCTTCAGGATGCGGCCTATGGCAGCTTGCTACGTGACACGCGGAAAGAACTGCACAAGCGTATTGCCGGTGCGCTTACGCAGGCGCGGACCGACGATCCGGCATTGCTTGCGCACCACTACGAGAGAGCAAATGCCTGGGAAGAGGTCCTGAATTGCCGGCTCTTGGCTGCGGCGAAAGCCCAGAGTCGAGGGGCTCGCTGGGAGGCGGCCGAGCATTACCGGCGCGCCATCCACGCCCTCGAACACCTTCCGGACACGGCGGCACACCAAAAAACATACGTAGAGACGGTCCTGGCGCGGGTCAGGTGTGGCAGGCCATACGCGACCAAAGAGGAGCGTGGCGAAGCGCTTCACCAAGTCGACAGGGCAATCGCGTGTGCTGAGGGAGACATCGCGGCCTTGGCGGGGCTGCAGTCCTTCAAAGGCATGGATTGGTTGGAAGAGTCCTTGTTGGTCAGCGCAGAACTACATGCCAGTTTCACGGATACGGCGTGCCAGGCCGAAGTCGCGATGCGCTACGCCATCTTGCTCGGCAATACCGGACGGCTTGAGGAATCACTCGAGAAGATCGAACGGGCTGCGAATCTGTTGAAGGAAGTCGGGGATCTGGAAGAACTTGGGTCCTTCGCCGCAGGTCCCGGCCGCTGCTACAACGCCCGCGCCGGGAGGTTGAAGCGCTCCCTCCAATTTGCGCAGATGGTTCGAGAGATAGCAGCGTCAACCCAAGACGTCGAGGTGCGCTCGTGGGTGGTGATGGAAGCAGAATCTTGGTTTTACAAAGGATTGTGGCAGCGCACGGTGCAGGTCGTCGAGCAGAACCTTTCGACCGCGTGGGAAAACGGGAGATGGAGCGTTGTGTTGTGGTCGTCAGGCTGGGCAGCCATCGCCTGCCTGAAGCTGAACCGGATTTCCGACGCAAGGGCTTTCCTGGATCCGGTGATGAAGACAGTGGCACGGCGGCTGGATGACGATTTCTGCAAGATCTATCCGCACATCGCTTTGAGCCAATTGCACTTGGCAGAAGGGGACGCTGCAGCCGGGCTGCAAGCAGCGGAACGCGCATTGGAGCTCGCGGAGCGCGTAACGGCAAGGCTTGAGATTGGCGCTGCCCGTCGCGCGCTCGGCCAAGCCTACGAGGCCAGTGGCGACCGCCAATCGGCGGACGCGCAGTTCCGCAGAAGTGTCGATCTTCTCCAAACAATCCAGTCTCGTCCTGAACTCGCCCAAAGCCTGCTTGCCTTTGGCAGATTTGAACTTGCCACGAACAGAGGTAACGCGAAGAAATTGCTACACGGCGCACTTGAGCTTTTCAAAGAAATTCAAGCAGACGGATGGATGGCGGAAACCCAAAACGCGCTTCGTCATCGATCTTCTTCAAACTGAACCCAGCACACCACGTCCGCGAAATGATGACAAAGGTGCGACTGTTGACTTTAGAGAAGCGCGAGATACGGCTGCTCATCCGGGTCGAGGCCAGGGAGGTCGGCTTTTGGGGTTCAGCTTGAACGTGCGTACCGACCGAGATTGGGCGCAAAGTGGTCATTTCTGAACCGTCGCGAGCACGACTGGTATGGGTCAGGCCGGCCCTTTCGCACTGGCTTGAGGGCAGCAAGTAGCGCAGGTTAGACATAGGTTACATTAATATCAGGCGCTCATTTTTTTCGTCTACAGCTTTGCCGGAATGACTTCTAGGCTCGGGCGAGGGCAAAGATGGCCGCTGAGGCTGCCTGACGTCCGGCCTCAATGAGAAAACACTCATGGATTTCGCTTCTCCGCTTTCCAGCCGACATACTGCTGTTCCGCCCCCCTCAAGTCGAAGCAACCCCATCGGGGTGGTACCTGACAGGGTCCGGATCTCCTGCTAGTGCCGCTGAAGGGCAACGTCGATTGCGATTGCCTAGTGGTAGGCGGTGGCTGGATGCTGCACGCCGTTCGCCGCTATGCGGATTTAAATCCTGATGCTGCGATGGTTCTCGTTTACGCCGGCCGTGTCGGAAACAACGCCGCCGGACGTTGCATGGGCTTTGCCATCGACCTAGCCCACAATCCGCGCAAGTGCAATTTCGTGGACGACGTCAAACGCAATCTGGATGAACTGACCACTAATATAGACGGTAATGCCTATCTCCGCTCAGCAGTAGAGCAACTGGGCGTCGATTGCTTATTTTTGGAGGTGCCGCAGTGAAGATCAAGGAAATCCACATCTATTCGCACAGTCTGCCCGTCAAGAACGGCCCCTACAGGATTGCAAGCAGTACCGTCCAGGCGCTCGAGACGACCCTGGTGAAAATCGTCACCGACAACGGTCTCTTCGGCTGGGGCGAAACCTGTCCCATCGGCGCCACCTACCAGCCCCAGCACGCGAAAGGTGCCGTCGCCGCGTTGGAGGAAATGGTTCCGGGACTCATCGGTGTCGATCCGCTTCAGCCGCTGGTGTTTCGCCGCAGGATGGACGGCCTTCTCAACGGCCACCACTACGCCAAGGCAGCGTTGGATATCGCCGCATATGACATTCTGGGGAAACAGGTGAACATGCGGGTCGCCGACCTGCTAGGCGGCGTGATGACCGAACGCGTTCCGTCCTTCTACGCATCCGGTCTCGGAGAGCCTGACGAGGTCGCCCACATCGCCGAAGAACGCGCGAACGAAGGCTATCGACGCATGCAGATCAAGATCGGTGGCGCTCGCCCGATCGAAGCCAATATCGAGGTGGTCAGGAAGGTATGGGAGCGCGTAGGCACCCGCATGCGGCTTGCCGTCGACGGCAACCGGTCGTTGACAACGCGGGACACGCTGTGTCTCAGCCGGGAGTGCCTGGACATTCCTTTCATTATCGAACAGCCCTGCAACACGATCGAGGAACTTAAGTCGATCCGCAGTCAGCTTCACCACGCTCTTTACCTCGACGAGAACTGCGAGGATCTGAACACCGTGCTCCGCGCTGTCGGCGATGGCATCTGCGATGGCTTCGGTATGAAGATCACCCGTATCGGCGGCCTGCACGCGATGGCAACGTTCCGCGACATTTGCGAGACCCGTTCAATGCCGCATACCTGCGACGATGCGTGGGGCGGCGACATCATCGCCGCGGCCTGCACCCATATCGGCGCGACCGTACAGCCCAGGCTCCTTGAGGGTGTATGGATCGCCCAGCCTTACGTGGAAGGCAACTACGATCCGGAAAACGGGGTCAAGATCGAGGGCGGCCACATCAAGCTGCCCACCGGGCCGGGCCTCGGGGTGATCCCGGATGAGAGCCTGTTTGGAAAACCCGTGGCGTCTTTCGGCTGATATGATCTCTGACACCACGACCGGCCGCGGGGAGACGATGCCGCATGTCGTCGAGAAAGCGGCGGAAAAGGAAGAAGGTCGTTATCGCCGAAGCCGGGCCGGCGGAGGCTAGAGGCCACGCGAGTCGCCGGCTCTCACAGGCATAACTCAACCGATTGCCATCAAACTTCGCATTGCCTCCCGCGGCGGGGGATCGTCGCACGCTTCACTAGCCGGCCGATGTAAAGCGGCCCGCCCACATTGGGACCGGTGGCCGAAAGGCCCCTTCCGCCGAACGGCTGAATGCCAACCATGGCTCAATGATGATCCGGTCGATGTAAAGGTTAGAGGCAGACGCCGGTGCCTTCCTCCCAGAAAATCAGCTTGATCCGGTCCGTTCGTTTCGCCCGAAAGACATAGACTGCGCCGCTGAACCGATCGGCGCCCACCGTCTCGCGCACCAATGCGGCCAGCCGCTGAGTCAGTCTGCAGCGTCGAGAAATTCCGACATTAATGCGCGTTTCAGTTCATCGATCGAACGTCGCATCTTGTGCGAACCTGCTGCCAGTCCAGAAATTACCTTGCCGTGTCGGTCGAATATCGAAGTGTCGGACCGTCGAGGGGCCGAAAGAGACGGTCCAACCGAAGCCCTCCAACAACTGAGCGACCGCTTCGGGCCGAAGAGGAAGGTCGGTTATCCGAGTATGGTTGCGGCAGGTTATTTCCGCTTAGGTACCGTAGCCGATGATGCCCTTGATCTCCAGGAAATCGTGAATTGCCCAGTCGGCATACTCGCGGCCGTTGCCCGACTGCTTGTAGCCGCCGAAGGGCGCGAACGTGTCCCACTCGGGATAGTTGATGGAAACTTGGCCGGCGCGCAGCTTGGCAGCCACTCTCCGCGCGTGCTCTATGTCCCGTGATTGCACATAGGCGGCAAGGCCATAGACGGTGTCGTTGGCAATTTCCACCGCGTCCTCATCGTCGTTATAGGAAATGACCGAGAGCACCGGCCCGAAAATTTCTTCCTTCTCGATGGTCATGCCAGGCTTCACATGACCGAACACGGTCGGGCGAACATAGTAGCCGCGGCTAAGGTGCTCAGGGCGGCCAAGGCCGCCGGTGACCAGCGTTGCGCCTTCCTTAATGCCGATTTCGATTAGCCGCTGGATCTTATCGTACTGAATGTTGGAGACTACAGGGCCAAGTGTAGTCTTGGCCGAACGTGGATCGCCGACATTGTGCGCCTCGGCCGCTTCCTTGGCGATCGCCAGCGCCTCGTCATGGCGCGAGCCCGGGACAAGCATCCGGGTCGGCGCATCGCACGACTGGCCGCTATTTCCGAAGCAGCCTTCGACGCCCTTCTTCACCGCGGTTTCGAAATCCGCGTCGGGCAGCACGATGTTTGCCGATTTGCCGCCGAGCTCCTGCGCTACACGCTTTACCGTCTGCGCTGCCGTCTGCGCGACGATGATGCCGGCACGGGTCGAGCCGGTGAAGGAGACCATGTCGACGTCGGGGTGGCCGGCCATGATTTGGCCGACGTCCGGCCCGGTGCCGTTGATCATATTGTAGACACCCTTCGGCGTACCGGCAGCCTCCATCACCTCGGAGAATACGATCCCACTGATCGGCGCGATTTCCGAGGGCTTCAACACTACACTGCAGCCGGCGGCGATGGCAGGAGCAACTTTGCAGACGATCTGGTTGAGCGGCCAGTTCCACGGGGTGATCAGGGCGCAGACGCCGATCGGCTCTTTGACCACCATGGTCGAGCCACGTTTCTCGGAAAACTCATAATCTTGCAGTGCCTTGATAGTGGCTTCCATGTGAGTGCGGCCGGCCCAGGCCTGCGCCTCGCGCGCCCAAGTAATCGGCGCGCCCATCTCCTGGCTGATTGCTTGCGCGATGACCTCATAGCGCTCATTGTAGATCTCGAGGATGCGCTTCAGCAGCGTCAAGCGCTCGGCCTTGGTCGTCCGGGAGAAAGACGGAAACGCGGCCTTGGCGGCGGCGACCGCCTTGTCGACGTCGGCCTTCGAGCCGATCGATATCTTCGTATAGGCCTCCTCGGTAGACGGATCGATGACATGCAGCGTCGCCGGCACCACTGGCGCGACCCATTTGCCGTCGATGAAAAACTTCAGATGATTGCTCACTAAATTTCTACTCCGAGTTAGTCCAATGAAGCGGTCTGAAGGCAAAGCGTACCGGGAACGAGATCAGCCACGATAGGCCCGTGGATTGATGCCAAAGGCTTGACGAAAGCATTTCGAAAAATGCGAGGCGGATGCGAAACCGCAGGCGATCGCGATCTCCACCACTGGCAATTCCGTCTGTTCGATAAGACGTCTGGCGCGCCCGAGCCGCAAATCCAAGTAGTAGCGCATCGGTGAGGACGAAGCGGAACGCCTAAAAAGCCTTTCGATCTGGCGTTGGGACCGGCCAACGCATTTGGCTATGTCGCGCAGCGGCAACGGGTCCTCTATGTGCTCTTCCATGATGCGGATGACTTCGGCGAGCGGCTTACAAATGCCACCCTCATTGCCGTTCGCCGTGCATTGCGTCTCCGAGGCGGCGCGCCAATGGCCGGCGGTCGTATGCCTGCAGACGGCAAGCGCGGCCTCCCGTCCAAGGTGTTCGGTGATCAAATCCATGACCAGGTCAAAGGACGCAAACTCTCCCGCACAGGTAACGAAACTGGACTCGCGAACGAATAGTTGGTCGGTCACTCGGAGTCGGCCGAACATTTCAGAGAGAGCTGCCCGCTTATCCCAATGGATCGTGCATCTAGTATCATCAAGGATTCCGCTCTCTGCCAGCAGCCACGTTGCTGTGCCCAATGCGGCGATGGATACCCCATGCCTCCGGCATAGACGAAGAATATTGATGAGCGAGGCCGAGGAGCGCTTCTCGACCCTCTCGCCGGCGCAGACGACAACCATGTCTGGCCGATAGCTAGCTATGACGCGCCTTCCGGCACTCGCGAAGTCGCTGCTCGCAGACAAAGTGAAACCGCTGGCGCACTCGACGGGCTTCCCGTCCTCGCTCGTAATCGTCCATTGAAAAAAGGACCTACCGTAAACCAAGTTCGCATAGCGCAGAGGATCGACAAAGGCAGAGAGGCTGAGCTGCGAAAAACCGGGAAGTATTAGAATGACGAACCGGCATACGTCTTGATCTGATTCGATGACCTGCCTTTTCGGGTCCCAGGCTACGACCCGGGAGCGATTCTCCGCTGAAAATGGCGCGTTCATACGTTAATTCCTTTTTGGAGCCCCTATCGGGCCGTGTGCGGCATTTTGCTGAGCGGTTTCGTGCCGAGCATTCTAGCGTAGATGTGTCCTCAGCTGCGCGTATTGTGCTTGCGCTTCATGAAGTCCTTGGCGGTCTCCACGGCCACCGCCGCGTCGCGGCAATAGGCGTCGGCCCCGACGGCCTTGCCGAATTCCTCGTTGAGCGGTGCGCCACCAACCAGCACGACATAATCGTCGCGGATGCCCTTTTCCTTCATCGTATCGATGACGACCTTCATATAGGGCATGGTGGTGGTGAGCAGCGCCGACATGCCGATGATGTCGGGCTGGTGCTGCTCGATCGCATCCAGATATTTCTCGACCGCGTTGTTGATGCCGAGGTCGATGACGTCGAAGCCAGCACCCTCCATCATCATGCCGACGAGGTTCTTGCCGATGTCGTGGATGTCGCCTTTGACGGTGCCGATCACCATCTTGCCCTGCTTCGGCGCGCCGGTGGCGGCGAGCAGCGGACGCAGGATGGCCATGCCGGCCTTCATGGCGTTGGCCGAAAGCAGCACTTCCGGCACGAACAGGATGCCATCGCGAAAATCTTCGCCGACGATGCGCATGCCCTCGACCAGCGCTTCGGTCAGCACCTTGTAAGGCGCCCAATTGCGCTCGAGAAGGATATGCGTGCCTTCCTCGATTTCTTCCTTCAGCCCGTCATAGAGGTCGTCATGCATCTGCTGCACAAGTTCCTCGTCGGAAAGCTCGGAAAGGATGATATCACCTTCATCGGACATGATGCATTTCCGCTATTGCAGTTGGATTTTTTAGGCTGGCGAATCAGGCAGCTGGACGTATTTACCACCCGACGTCAGGTTGCAATTTCGCGCTTGCGGCGCTCGACAAAAGCGTCAAGCTCCTCGCGTGCCGCTTCATCAAGGGGGGGCTGTTCGTACTCCGCAAGGATCTGTCGCGCCCTTTCCCGGGCTCGCCGAGCCAAGTCCTTTTCGCCGTTCGCCTTCCATTGCGGATAAGAGTCATAGTCGAACAGTTGAGGCATCATGAAGCTGTCTTCGAACACCTCAAGCGTGAACGGATCGGCGAGATAGTGGCCTTGCGGTTCGGTTCGTCTAACTGCTTCCATGGCAGCATCGAGCCGATCCAGGGACACTCCCCGGGCCAGGCGGTGGTAGAGCATAGATTGTTCGGCCTCGACGACGAGTTTGCCGTAACACGTCACAAGTCCGCCTTCATCCCAGCCGCCCGCATGAAGCATGAGATTGGCGCCAGCTGTGATGCCCGTGAACATGGCCATAGCGCTTTCATATCCTGACTGCCCATCAAAAACTTTGGAACTGGCCTGCGCAGCGGTGGTGCGCCAGGGAAGGCCGTAGTGGCGGGCAATTTGACCGATGCCGTACTGGATCAGCGAAATCTCCGGTGTACCCGCCATTGGCGCACCGGATTTCATCGACGTCGAGACGGTGAACTGTCCGAGGACGCATTTGGTGCCCGGCTTGTAAATCTGCATGTAGGCAATACCAGCCAGAGCTTCTGCCGACATTTGTGCAAGTGTAGCGGCGATGTCAGCAGGCGCATTGGCGGCAGCGAGGACAAAGGGGGACATCAGGCAGACCTGCCCGGCATCGGCATAGTTGCGCGCACATTGCAGCAGCACGTCGTCCCACATACGCGGAGACACGCAATTAATGTGATTGATCGTGACCGCGTTGTTGGCAACGAACTCACGGCCGTGAACGATCCGTGTCATCTCAAGAGAGTCGAGAACATAGTCAGGAATGTTCGGTACGCCGAAGAACGGCATGTCGGTGTAGATCAGCGTGCTCCGTACCCATTCAAGATGCCGATGGGGAACGGCGATATCCATAGCTTCCGCATGGAAGCCGCTACTGATTTGATAACAGGGCGACATCTGCACGATCTTGTTCAATTCGTGAACGTCTGCGAGTGTCGAGCTCCGACGCACGCCATCGAGGTCGCGCACATAAGGCGCCCCCTGGGCCGGGCAGAACACAACGTCGCGTCCGCCGAATTTAACGCGACGCTCCGGATTGCGAGATGCAAATTCCCAGCGCTTTGGCGCCTTGGCGATTAGGTCTGCGATCATGTGTCGGTCTGGGAACACCAGATTGCCGCGCACTTTGGCTCCAGCGCGTTTCCAGTCTTCGATGGCTCGATCGCACCGGAACGCTATGCCGATTTCCTCGAGAACAGTCATCGCCGCGTTGTGAACGCGCGTGAAGTTCTTCTCGTCCAGGACTTCCGTAAATGGCAACGTGTTGGTCACATGCGGCAGGCGAATGGATGAGCGCTTCTCAATCCTGTCCGCCTTTCGCTTGTCGCGCCCTTGCCGACGCCGCACCGCTTCAGACATAGCTCACACTCTTTCCCCTTTCCTCCGAAACGGAGACCAACTGATCAAGGCTGGTGGCCGTTCCTATCACTCGGAGCACTCTCGGTATCGCCCAAAAGGCTCATCAGGGCTTGAGTTTCCGGCCGGGGCATTTGCGAGCCGCTGCGCTTTGCTCCCGCCCCAAGCGAGAGAAGAGGCCGATGATCGGGCCTGTTCGCGGACCCAGGCTTTAAGGGTTGCCGCGGCGTTCGAGAGCCCCTTCTTGCTATTCCATGCGAGACAGAAGCCGACCGGGTCCCGCATGGACAAATCCGTGAACCGAGCGAGCTTACCCGCCCCGATTTGATGACTCACCAGCGAGTCCCAACCCAGAGCCACCCCTTGATTTGCTTCAGCAGCGGTTAGGAGCAGAGCGTACTTCCCAAAACGCTTGCCACGTAGCCCTTCACAGGGCACCGAGACGGCCTGAAGGAAATCCTGCCACAAAGGCCAATCCGGATTGGTCCAATCCATGTGGAGGAGCGGCAATCGGGAAAGCTCCGATGCGGATACGCCTTGGTGTTCAAGAGCGAAATCTGCGCCGCACACTGGGTAGATCAAGTCTTCGAAGAGCGGTTCGACATTTTCGTTCGGCCAGGCGCCTGTCGCTGGACGGACGAACAGGTCGACTTCGGCATTGCGAAAATCGCGGCTCTGTTCCGATATCAGGTGGTTAACCGTGATGTTGGGATAGCGTGTCCAGAAATCCAGCATTCTCGGCATAAGCCAGAATGTTGCGAAGGCATCTGTGCACGCAAAGGTTACGCTCTCATCGCGCTTTCCCGCCTTAACCGCCTTTATTGCGTCGGAACACCGCGAAAAAGCGGCTGCGATTTCGGAAAACAGGTCTTGTCCTGCCGGCGTAAGGTGCACCCCGTTTACCTCACGAACGAACACCTTGACGCCGAGCTCGCCCTCTAGAGCCCTAATTTGACGGCTGATAGCCCCCGTCGTCACATTCATCTCGTCTGCCGCGCGTTTGAAACTTGCATGACGTGCGGTGGCTTCGAAGACGGCCAAAGTGTTCAGGGGCGGCAGCCCATAATATTTTCGAACTATCGTTTCCTCCCGTAACAACCAGGAAGCATAGGGCCTTGCGGCAGCCCTCCGCTGAACTTCCACCTGAGGCCAGGCAGCGTGCGCGGCGCCACCGTCCTCAGCGGAGCCACCGCAACCGCACGACAAACAAGAATCGTGCTGGACTCATGTCCACTCTTGGCCATCTATCGATGTCCCCCGTACCCCCCGTGGACTTAGCTCCCAATGGACATGTCGCCATCCGGAGCAGGCGCCCCGAATTTGTATGCTTTGCCAGCTATCGTTGGCTGGGAGGTTTCATCGTAATGTTCCTATTTGCAGCTCAAACTTAGCGAGACCGGCAGCGCGATCCCAGAGTGAAAAGCTCGTGGGCGCTATAGAACAGATTGATGGCAGGAACTCGTCGGGAAGCCCTATTCTTGCGAGTGCTGACCGCAACAAATGCTCTGCTGCGGTCGAAGTGGTGGCGCGCCGAATCTCACTCAGCAAGTACCCAGCCGGAACGCGCACTGACTGTCACCAACGTCAAAAAAACAGAAAGAGGTGGTCGTCTCGCCGCTCTACCGTGTAGCAAGCCAAGCGACCGCATCCAGCCGGCTCGTTGGAAGGATTGCCTGTCTGCAGATCGAACTCTGCAAAATGGACGGGGCAAACGATCTTATCTCGCTCGATGAATCCTTCGGACAATGAAGCCTCCGCGTGCGGGCATCGATCGTTCACCGCAAAGTACCGCTGGTCGATCTGAACGATCGCGACAGCTCCCAATTGATCGATCTCCAGCCGAGTTATTTCGCTCTCCGGGAAAGCATC
Source organism: Mesorhizobium sp. M1E.F.Ca.ET.045.02.1.1 (assembly GCF_003952485.1). Classification (NCBI taxonomy): domain Bacteria; kingdom Pseudomonadati; phylum Pseudomonadota; class Alphaproteobacteria; order Hyphomicrobiales; family Phyllobacteriaceae; genus Mesorhizobium; species Mesorhizobium sp. M1E.F.Ca.ET.045.02.1.1. The sequence continues at coordinate 2,784,026 of NZ_CP034447.1, read as the reverse complement.
AACGGGGCCAATGTCGACGCCTTCGGCTGGCCCTTTCCGCTGAGCTGAAGCCTTCGAGGACACTTGGACTCTGGTCGGAGCCTCAAGGTTGCCCAACGCCAGCTGGGATGCGAAACGATGGACCTCTTTCGATCGATTGATCCCAACGGCGAAACCGCCAAAGTCCCAAAAAGGCCAGCCATCGCCCTCGTGCCGGACCGCTTGGGCATTGGCATTGGGAAACCCTGCAATCTGGATCATCATGTCATACTGTGATGACCAGAACCTCGCTGGGGCTAATGGCTCAGCTGGAAGCGAAAGCATCGCTCGCGCGGCCGAATACGGTTGCTCATTTGCGTTATGCCAGCTTTCAACGCAGATACCTTTCGGATACCCGGGTCGCTGCTGCCGTGCTACGTCGCCGACGGCGAAGATATCGGGATCCGACGTGGCTCCACTCTCGTCGGTCACCACCCCGCCAGCCACGTTGAGACCAGCTGCGCGCGCTAGGTGGTCGTTAGGGCTAATGCCAATTGCCAGGACCAAATGTTCCGCTCTCTCGAGCCCGCTGGCCGTTGTCACGTCGATGTGATCAGGCCTTTCCTTAAAGGTAGGTACCTCTCCCAATCTGAGCTTCACCCCTTCGACGAGATGTCGGGCAGCCACATAGTCGGCCACTTCTCTGGGGATCATGCGTGCAAGCACTCTATCCTCCCGGCCGAAGAGCGTGACGTCGCACAGACGTTTGCGCGCTGCCGCCGCGATCTCAAGACCTAGCCAACCACTACCTAGAACACAGAGTGTGCAACCCGGCTGCAAAGATCGAGTCAGATTGGCCGCGTCTTCGATGGTGCGTATCACGTGGACCCGGCCGTGTCCTCGCTCGAGCCCGCGCAGCGTACGGGGGGATCCTCCCGTCGCGAGCACCAACCGGGCATATCGATGGCGCTCGCCATCTTGTGTTTCAATTTCGTGCGTCTGCCTGTGCACAGCAACAACCCGGCTGTTGAGGTTGAGATCGATATTCAATTCCTCGATCTGATCTGCCGTCAGAACATAGCTAGGGCCTATGGACCCGCCCTTTCCCTCATCGCCGCCCTTGGACAAAGGTGGCCGCTCATACGGAGCGTGTCGCTCTTCTCCAAAGATCCGTATTGATTGAGTCGAGCCCAGATCACGAAGGGCCTTGGCTGTCATAGCTCCGGCCTGCCCGGCGCCCACGATCACAATAGGGCGCTGCGGCTCCGGCGCGACCGACGTGCTGAGCGCATCGCCGACCGCTATCTCACCAGGTTCCAGCACCTCGCAATAGATGCCAAAGTTCTTTTCAAAATCTTTGATCAGCGCGCGAAGGACTGAACGATCTTCAGGCACCCCCTGCTGCGCAAGAGTCGTGAAAGCGCATCGCCCACAGCGGACTGTTCCACGGAGCCGCAACGCACCAATCGAGAAGTCCTTCCCGAGTAAGTTGTCTTCCGGGGATGCTCCCGCCAGGTCCGGCAAGTCTACCACGATATTAGGGCGGAAACGGCGGACGTCTATTTGGCTGTCGGGCAAACCAGCCTGGAGGTCGTCGAGAGACTGCCGGCTTAGCAAGTGGACGGGCTGCATTGCATACCGCGGTTTAGCTATGGCGTCTCCCACTTGAGTCCCGTAGCGCTTCAATTCCATCCGCGTACCGAAGATCGCTTCCAGTTCATCCAACATCGATGGATCATCAAAGGCGCGCCAAAGGCGACCGTCGCTCGAAATCTGGATGATCCCTGTATCGCCAACACGTGCTGCCAACCGCGGCGCCATATTCCACTTCTTCGACGTTGGCGGGCTTACGATGTTGCTGCTGTTTGCCTCGAACAGCGCGTGGGTCCGATCACCGGCAACCCCTGTTTTCATTATCATGGCGCGCACCAAGCTCTCCCCGGTGAGGGAGCTAACCGGATAACGCCAAATCTCTCGAACGGAACCGACTACAGTGATCATCGACCTTGGTATCTCCATGCGACGAATTGCTTACATCCTCACCCGTTCCGCCTTCGGATCGTACATCGGCTTCAGCGAAGCCTCCGCGGCAAACCGTTCTCCTGCGATCTCCACCTCATAGGATGAGCCAAGCACATCCGCCTCGCTTTCACCTCGGCACGGCACATAGCCGAGACCGATGGCGCCGCCGAGATGGTGGCCATAGTTGCCCGAGGTGATCGGGCCGACGATCTTGCCGTCGCGCAGGATCGCCTCGTTGTGGAAGAGCAGCGGCCGCGGGTCTTTCAGGCGGAACTGGACCAGCCGGCGGGACAGGCCGGCCTCCTTCTTTCGCAACACGGCATCGCGGCCGATGAAGCCGGCCTTGCTCGTCTTCACCGCGAAGCCGAGGCCAGCCTCCAGCACATTGTCCTCGTCGGTGATGTCGTGGCCGAAATGCCGAAAAGCCTTTTCGATACGGCAGGAATCCAGCGTGTGCAGGCCGCAGAGCTTCAGGTCGACATCGGCGCCGGCATCGGCGATCGCCTCGAAGACGTGCGCCGCCTGCTCAGTCGAGACGTAGAGCTCCCAGCCGAGCTCGCCGACATAGGTGACACGGTGGGCGCGGGCGAGGCCCATGCCGATCTCGATCTCCTGAAAAGTGCCGAACGGGTTGGCCTCGTTGGAGAAGTCGTTCGGGCTGACTTTCTGGATCAGGTTTCGTGACTCCGGACCCATCAAGCAGATGACCGCTTCGGCCGCGGTCACGTCGGTGATGACGACGAACTCCTCGGCGACATGCCGTCTCAGCCAGGCAAGGTCGCGCTGCAAAGTGGCGCCCGGCACGACGAGGAAATAGGCCGTCTCCGAAAGCCGCGTCACGGTGAGGTCGCTCTCGATGCCGCCCTTGGCGTTGAGCATCTGCGTGTAGACGATTTTTCCCGGCGCCACGTCCATGTCGTTGGCGCATAGCCGCTGCAGGAAGGCACAGGCATCGCGCCCCTCGACGCGGATCTTGCCGAAGGAGGTCATGTCGAACACGCCGACACCGTTGCGCACGGCGAGATGCTCCTCGCGCTGGTTGTCGAACCAGTTCTGCCGCTTCCAGGAATAGCGGTATTCGCGTTCCTGGCCGGGCCTAGCGAACCAGTTGGCGCGCTCCCACCCGGCGACTTCACCGAAGACGGCGCCGCGTGCCTTGAGATGCTCATGTAAGGGCGAGCGGCGCACGCCGCGCGAGGTCGCCATCTGGCGATAGGGGAAATGGTCGGCATAGAGCAGGCCGAGTGTTTCCGACACGCGCTCCTTGAGATAGCGGCGGTTCTTCTGGAAAGGCTGGGCGCGGCGGATATCGACCTCCCAGAGGTCGAAGGGCGCCTCGCCGTCGTTGATCCATTGCGCCAGCGCCATGCCGGCGCCGCCGGAGGAGACGATGCCGATCGAATTGTAGCCGGTCGCCATCCAGTAGCCGGCGAGTTCCGGTGCTTCGCCGAGATAGTAGCGGTCGTCCGGCGTGAAGCTTTCGGGTCCGTTGAAGAAGGTGTGGATGCCGGCCGTGCCCAGCATCGGCATGCGGTTGACGCCCATTTCGAGGATCGGCTCGAAATGATCCATGTCCTCCGGCAACTGGTCGAAGCAGAAATCCTCGCGAATGCCCTCCATGCCCCAAGGCTTAGCCAATGGCTCGAAGGCGCCGAGCATCATCTTGCCGGCGTCTTCCTTGTAGTAGGCGCACTCGTCCGGCACGCGCAGCACCGGCAGGCGGGAGAGTCCGGGGATAGGCTCGGTGACGAGATAGAAATGCTCGCAGGCATGCAGCGGGATGGTGACGCCGTTCTGGCGGCCGAGCTCGCGCGCCCACATGCCGGCGCAGTTGACCACGATATCGGTCTCGATCGTGCCCTGGTCTTCGCCCTGCGCCCAGGAGACGCCGGAGACGCGGCCTTTTTTTGTATGGACCTTGGTGACCTTCACGTTCTCGATGACGGCCGCGCCGCGCTGGCGCGCACCCTTGGCCAGCGCCATGGCGATGTTGGCCGGATCGCACTGGCCGTCGAGCGGCAGGTGCACGGCGCCGACCACGTCCGACACATTGAGATGCGGATACATCTCCTTGACTTCGCTCGGCGAAATCTCGCGCACGTCGACATCGAAGGCGCGGGCCAGCGAGGCCTGCCTATAAATTTCGTGCTTGCGCTCTTCGGTGAGCGCCACCGTGATCGAGCCGACCTGGCGCATGCCGGTGCCGACGCCGGTCTCGGGCTCGAGCTTGACGTAGAGGTCGGCCGAATATTTCGCCAGCCGCGTCATGTTCTGCGAGGCGCGCAGCTGGCCGATCAGGCCGGCCGCGTGCCATGTGGTGCCGCAGGTAAGCTGCTTGCGCTCGAGCAGAACGATGTCGGTCCAGCCGAGCTTTGCCAGGTGATAGGCGACCGAGCAGCCGGAAACGCCGCCGCCGATGATGACGGCGCGGGCCTTGCTGGGGACGGTCTTGGTCATGCGGTCATACTCCCGTGTGTGAGGGTAAGGAGCTCATCGGCTGGGTCAAACCGTCGATCAATCGTCCATGACTGACCGCGGGTTAGAGGCTCAATATTGGTCTCTGGACCACCCCATCCGGTAGATTCGCCCTGTCTGAGCCCCTTCGACGCTCTTCGCGTAACCAAGCGCAACGTCCCGCGCTGGAAGAGTCATCGTTCCAGGAAAGAATTCGCCGTACGCCGAGGCGGACTCTGCTACGAGGGATGGGCTAACGATATTGATCCGCAAACCGCGCCTCAGCTCGATAGCAGCGCTTCGAACAAAGCCCTCCAATCCGCCATTCACAAGAGCGGCTGAGGCTCCCTGCAGAATCGGGTCTTCATTGGTTAGGCCCGACGTCAACGTGAATGAGCCGTTATCACGGATCTGCCTGAGTCCACGCAGCACCAGATTGACCTGACCCATCAGTTTGCTCCGCAAACCAACCTCAAACTGCTCGTTGGAGAGCTGTTCGAGAGGAGCATAGCGAACGGCTCCAGCAGTGCAGACCAATGCATCGAATGGTCCGACTTTATCGAAGAAGCGATCAATCGATTCTACGCTCGCGATGTCGACGCTCAACTCAGCATTGCGCGCCCCCGGCACTACATCGTGCTTGTTTCCGAGCTCGGACGCCACCGCTGACCCAATGACGCCGGTCGCACCTACTAGAACAATTCTCATCCTGCTCACCGGCTACAGTGGGGCTTTCGGCTTTACGCCGACGGATCAAACAACGGCTTGAGCGCGTCGCGGAGGCCGGCTTCTTGCTCGGCCGACAATGGCTGCAGTGGCTTGCGGACGTTGCCAGTCCCGTAACCACGCCATTGCGCGGCCTTCAATACGGACTGTGTGTAAGGCGCACGCCAGATGTATAGGAGCGAGGGTAACATGCGCTGCCAAAGGGCGAGCGCCTCGCCAAATTTCTTCGCAGCCACCAGTTCATAGAGCTGTACCGCCTCGCCCGGCATATAGTTCGCCGCGCCCCAGATTACGCCGCGAGTGCCAGCCATGAGGGCGTAGACCGTCGTCGGGTCGGCACCGTTCAGCACCCCGCCTTTGGTCTGTAGATATTCCTGATGTACGGTGAGATCTCCGGCGCTATCCTTGATGTAGTTAAAATTCTTGAGACCGCTCAGTCGATCGAAGAGTCGCGGCGACACGGAAATTCCCGTTGCTTGCGGGATGTTGTAGCCGACGATGTCGATCCCAACCGCAGCGTCGATCTCAGCATAAAAGCTGAAAATGCCATCTTCATCGGAGGGCCCTTCCAGATACGGAGGGAGGATCATCAGCGCGTTCGCGCCAATGAATTCGGCATGCTGCGAGCGCCGGATGACCTCGTCCACGTTGAGCGCGGAGGTCTGACAGATCACATTGCATTTGTCACCGATCCGCTTCGCCCCCGTCTCGTAGAGCCGATTGCATTCCGCTTCAGTGAGGTATGGATGCTGGCCTGTGCCAGCCCCCAGGACGAGCCCATGAACACCGGCCGCGACGTATTTGTCGATCAATGCCTCGAATGTCGCGTAGTCGATCGCGCCGCTCGCGGTGAACGGCGTCTGCATCGCAAGATTTATGCCCTTAAGGTCCGCCATCGGTTTTCTCGCTTTCAAAAATTAAACTTCTGCGCCCGCCTGCTTGAAGCGCAGCGCTGTCGTGAAGCGCACGCCCATCGACGTGACAAACTTCGGATAGGTTCTGCTCGGGTTCGCGCGTGTCTTCAGGATGTCGATCACGGGGGACGAGCGCCCCACCGCCAATTCAGCCACGGCCTTCCCAAAGGCCGCGCCACGGGCTACGCCAGTGCCGTTGCAGAACGCCGCGCCGTAGACCCGGTCCGCAAGCTCGCCGAAGACCATGCCGCCGTTTTGAGCCAGAGTCAGGAGGCCACCCCAGCTGGCCTCGAAGCCGATCGATGACAGCTGCGGCCAGCGCCGATCGAATGCCACCTGTTGTTGCTCCCGCGCCCTCTTAACCTCGGAGATAGTGGTCTTGAAGTCGGTCGCGTAGGAATAAACGTTCCGCAGGAAGATGCGGTTGTCAGTCGTCCGTCGTATGGTTGTACCGAAGCTATCGGCCGGGATAAGTCCATACTCGGATTTGTTTCCGACCTGGGCAAGTTCGGATTCGGTAAGCACCCGCGTCATGCTTGCGAAGGTATAGAGCGGAATTGCTCTGTTTTCGAAGAAACCAAATTTCGTCAGATGTCCCGAAGCGCAGATGATCACCTTCGACGCTCGGATCGTCCCGCCAGGTGTCTCGAAAACGTGCTTGGGGCTTCCAAATTTCACCGCCAGGATTGGCGTGTTTTCGTGCACAGCCACGTTCGACGGCAAACGCCTTACCGCATTCTTCAGATACTTCGCCGGCTGTACGAGGATGGTTCCTGGATGGTGGAGCGCCTTGATGTAGTGACGGCTTCCCGTGATCGCCTGCATCTCGGGTGCCTCGACCCACCTGTAGTCTTGGCCCAACTTGTCCAGCGCAGTCGAAAAGCGCCGTAGGTCCTCGACACCATGCTTCGTCGCAGCGCTGTGGTATTTGCCCTGAGGGTCCCAATCGCACTCAACCCTGTTCTCTTCGACCGCGCTTTTGATGTAAGCTATGCCATCGAGATTGACGAAGAGTTCTTCTTTGTTTCCCTTGATGTCCTCAACGAAATCGCGCTTGCGGGGGTTATGGGCCAGATCGATGACAAAGCCCATGCATCGGCCCGAGGAATTGTTTCCGATACGTTCTGCATCGACCAACACGACGGATGCACCTGGATTGAGCTCCGCAAAGCGGCGTGCCGCATGCAGCCCCATCCAACCCCCGCCGATTACCAGGCACTCACAAGAGGTGTCACCATTTTGAGGCAACACGGATGACTCGGGACCCGCGGTGAGATACCAACCCGAAGCCGTTGGCTCCGTCGCCGGCGGCTCAATTGCAATGCGATCGGTAGGCAGGCTCTGCTTTGCAAGGACCACGGAAAGCTCGCTGGCATTAGGGCTGCCCGCAAAACAGGAGTGTTCTCCTGAAGCCGCTGCCTCGTTTTGTCTCCAAATGAATAGAGGATGGGAGCAGCGGCTTGTAGACGAAAAAGATCACCGCTGATATAGACTAGCTTCATGTCCAAACTTCGAAGCCTCGTTCCCTCCACCCATTCTTTGTTCGTTTTTGAAGCAGCCGCCAGAAATTTGAGCTTCAAGGGAGCAGCCGCCGAGCTGAACGTCACGCAACCGAGCGTATCGCACGCCATCAAGATGTTCGAAAAGCGCTGTGGAACGCATCTGTTCGTGCGAGACAATCGCGGAGTGCAGCTTACGGAGGCTGGAAGGCAGCTATATGAGGAAGTTCGCACCAGCTTCCGGCGAATGGAGCAGAAGCTTGAAGCGATTTCGGACCGCGGCACCAAGTACATCACCTTCGCGGCATCCTCGTCCATGGCTGCTCATTGGCTAGCCCCCCAGCTCTATCACTTCCAGGAAGACCATCCTGACATAAAGATAAAAGTCGTCTCGACCGACCGCGATATCGAACCGGATCAGGAAATCGATGTGACCGTATGGGTGCGGCCACGGGACTTTAAGCGACTTAACAGCTGGTTTGTGTGTGACGAAATCATTTTCCCAGTTTGCTCCCCGAGCTATCTCCAAGAGCACCCCACGCTAAAAACCATTGATGATCTCACCCGTCATCAACTGCTTCATTCTTCCGATGCATATCGCAAACGAATGAGTTGGAATGAATGGATAGAGCTTGCCGGCGGAGATGCTAGCGAAATCAAGCCCAACATCGTCTTTAACGACTACCAGCTTACGCTTCAGGCCGCTCTTGCTGGTGAGGGGATATCGCTAGGCTGGAATTTGACAGCCCAATATCTTCTCGCGAACCGACTTCTTGTGCGACCGATTGAGGCGAAGATCCAGACTGACAGGGCTTCCTTCATTTTGACGAGCGACGAGATAGGCAAAAATCAAGGTACCAAAATCCTCGTGGACTGGTTTTTGAATCAGGCCCAGCTTTTGGGTTTGTGAGCACTCGGCAAAATGGGCTCCGGAGAGCGGTGAGTGCGGATAAACTGAACTTAACACAGCATCGCTTTGAGGCCCACTGGCCACGTTGCCCAGATTGGCTCCTTTTAACGAACAGCCAGTTGCTCACCGTGTATAGCTGCGACCGTTCACGTCGAGCGTTGCACCGTTCAATGATACCTGCGACGAGCGCAGCACGAACACCACAATCTCAGCGATGCTCGTTGGATCAGCGATCTTGCCGATCGGAATGTCGGCCACAGCCGCACGTTCCCTGTATCCCGAAGCCATGCCTCTTGCCAAGCACGTGGCTCTGGATCGACAGAGAACTCAGTGCGGGGTTGTTCACCAGGGCGTCAAATTCGCCCAACGGTCCCAGGCGCGCGACTCCATAGGATGAATGCCCTTATGGTTCGGACAAGTCGGCCTTCGCTGTCCAAGCAGGCGTGCGGCCGAGGCACCATCACGACTATCAGCGCGGCGCGGGCCGTTCTATTTCCACGGCCCGACAGCGAGCGACCTATGTCTGCCAGCTCTTTACGATCTCCCAATCGACTTCCACTCCCAACCCGGGCTCTTCAGGCAACGATGCAAATCCTTCCTTGATCTCAACCCCTCTCGTAAACGGCGAGTGGCCGGCTACGTGCACCATCGAAAGGTGGCCCTCATCGACGGGGAAGACCGTTCGGCAAGAGGCGGCTGTGTGAAAAACAGCTGTATCGCCCAACAAGGTAAAGGGCGCCGTATCGACGCTGACGCCTATTCCGGCCGCCTCACAGATTGAGATGATTTTTCGCGCCTCGAACAACCCCCCGAGGCGGTTCAACTTGCAAACGATGCGATCGCATGCTTGCGCCTGAACAATTTGAACCATCGCCTCAGCTGACCAAACCGATTCGTCGAGAATGACGGGTATCCCCGCTGTCTTCCTGACGTGGGCCGACCCAGTGATGTCGTCGTAGCCCAAAGGCTGCTCAATCGAGAGATTGCGGTACTTACTCAGGGGACGGAGGGTGGAAATTGTGGCCCCTGCATTCCACCAGGCTTGGTTCGCATCCGCATCCACCATAATGTTGCTCGGAATGACCTCCAGCGCTGCCGCAAGCTTTTCTGCTTCGCTCACCAGATTTCCGTAACTCCACCCTGCGCTCAAGAGCTTGTCGCCAACTTTGACCTTTATCGCTTGATAACCCTCGTCGATCGCCTTCTTGCAATCTCTGGAAACAAGTTCTGCGCTATCTTGATAGGTACAGAACATCACGGGGATTCCACCCGAGTGTCCTCCGCCCATCAGTTTGTAGACCGGCATCCCGACAAGCTTTCCAGTTAAATCCCAGAGAGCCATGTCTACACCGGACCGGGCGCTCCGGGCCCCTGGTGCGCCTCCCGCATAACACTTGAGCATAAGCTCGTGGCAGACGAACAAATTGGTCGCATCGATACCACGGAGAGCGCTGTCGTATTGTCGAATCGCGCTGACGATTTGTTCCGGGGTCTCGTTCAGATACCACAACTGAGAGGAGACTTCGCCGACACCACACTCTCCCGACTCCAAAGTCACCTTGATCAGAAAATTTATCGGGATCGTTGGCCAAGGTGAACTTTCAGTATCCCATGTCTCCTTCACCGAAATGGTCGGAATTCGCCAAGCATCTATCGACGCTATTCTAAATTTCTGGAGCATCATATGTATGGCCTCTCGATGGTCGTAAGTAAGTTCTGAGAAATTAAAGGATCCGCATCAGCTTCGTCCCCAATCGGAAGTCGAACGCCCGGTTGTAGTCACCGGACCTGGTTTCCCACCGCCATGTAAGCGTCGGGAATTTCCAGGGACGGGATAGCCACACAAGCAGTTCGCGATTCGATGCAGATCCCCTCCGGCTCGATCAGATTCCTTGCAGCTTTAGACTCGAATATCGCCTCGAACGGGAGCTTCCGTCTCAACCGCCGACGAAAGCGCCGCCGTGATTTGCCGCAGGGAAACTACGCCGAGTGGCTGCCCGCCGTCGCCTGTGACGATACCGGCGTCGCACGAGGAGTTGGTAAGCTCTTTGGCGGCGATCTCTAGCGTCGAGCCAGACTTCAGCTTAGGCAGAGATCCGTTCTCCATCGCCGTGGTGGTGGGATCCATGACGGCATCGATCCTGATGAAGCGGCCGCGATTGACGTCCTTCACAAATCTTTGGATGTAGTCGTCGGCAGGACGCAAAAGAATGTCCTGGCTGTCGCCCTGCTGGATGATGGAGCCGTCCCGCAAGATCACGATCCGATCGCCAATTCTCAAGGCTTCGTCGAGATCGTGGGTGATGAAGACGATGGTCTTCTTGAGCTCCGCCTGCAATTCCAGAAGCATGGTCTGCATATCGGTTCTGATCAGCGGATCGAGAGCCGAGTAGGCCTCGTCCATCAGCAGGATCGAGGCGTCATTGCTAAGCGCGCGCGCAAGGCCTACCCGCTGCTGCATGCCACCTGACAATTCGTTCGGGTAGCGCAGCTCAAACCCCACCAAGCCTACCCGCTCGATCCAGCGCATGGCAATGGCACGGCACTTTGTCTTTTCGATCCCACGCACCTCCAGACCGAATGTGACGTTGTCGATGACGGTCCGGTGCGGCAGCAATCCAAATCGCTGGAACACCATCGCCGTATGATTGCGGCGGAATTCCCTCAGTTCCAACTCAGACATTTCGAGAATGTTGCGACCGTCGATTATGATAGAGCCCGAGGTTGGCTCGATCAGGCGATTGATGTGCCGGATTAGCGTCGACTTGCCGGAGCCGGACAATCCCATGACGACCTGGATCTTGCCGGCCGGCATGGAGATATTGATGTTGTTCAGGCCAAGGATATGGCCATGCAACTTGCCGAGTTCAGATTTCGACATCCCATCGCGGACAGCTTGGACGTACTGCCGCGGAGCGCCGCCGAAGATCTTGTAGAGGTCACGGATCTGGATCGACGCGTCGCCCTTACTCATGCGTTGCACCCCGATGCTTCTGCAGCCGGTGTCCGTACGCCTGACTGATGCGGTCGAAAATGATTGCGATGCCGACGATGGCAAAGCCGTTGAAGATGCCTTGCGTGAAATACTGGTTGGCGATAGCCTGCAGGACGTTCAGGCCAAGCCCTTGCACGCCGATCATCGAGGCGATGACCACCATGCCGAGCGCCATCATGATGGTCTGGTTGATGCCGGCCATGATCGTCGGCATGGCGAGCGGGATCTGCACCTTCCAGAGCTTTTGCGAGCGTGAGCAGCCATAGGCGTCGGCGGCTTCCAGCACCTCCTTGTCGACCAGCCGGATGCCGAGGTCGGTGAGGCGGATGATCGGCGGGATGGCGTAGATCACCACCGCGATGAAGCCCGGCACCCGGCCGATGCCGAGCAGCATGACGACCGGAATGAGATAGACGAAGGGCGGCATCGTCTGCATGACGTCGAGCACCGTCTGCATGACCCCGCCCACGCGCTTGTAGCGGTTCATCAGGATGCCGAGTGGCATACCAATCGCAATAGAGAAAATAGTTGCCGTAAGGACGAGAGAGATCGTCTTCATTGCATCCTGCCACAGGCCAAGAAGACCAATGGCAATCAGCGTTCCAACGACGGCCAAAACCACCGTCCACCTGCGCGCTGCGAACCATGCAATCGTTGCCAACGCGATGATCACAAGGGCCCAAGGTGCGTTCGAAATGGCTCCTTCGAAAAAAATCAGGATGCGCTGCAGCGGGTAGAAGAAACTTTCGATTGCATCTCCATATGAGCGCGTCAGGCCACGGAGAAAACCGTCGACAGCCCGTTTGATGGCTAGCAGAACCTCAGGATCCAATTGGGGAAATTTGAACAGCCAATCCATATCGCGATGTCCAGCTAAGTTTCGCCGCGGAGACAGTAAGTAGCAGCAACACAATGTCAACGACAGCAGTAATTCGTGCCAGATGTCGCTCTTGCCAGCAACGCTACAGCATATATTCAGAGGAGACTTCGGAGTAAAATCCGAAGCCTCCATGTTGGACAAACGCTAATTCGATGCAGCCTTGACCTTTTCGGCCACGTCAGCCGGGACCCATTTCGTCCAGACTTCCGGCATGTTCTTGATAAACCACTTGGCACCATCCTCGCCGTTGGCCTGGTTTTCGGTCATCCACAGCATCACCTTGCCGACTTCGGCTTGGCTCCAACTGCGTTTGGCAAAATAGTCTTTTGCCGGGGCCACGTCGTCACGCTTCAAGAACTTGTCGGAGGCCAAAGTGATTTCTTCCGAGGCCTTCCAGTAATTCGGCTTCGGATCCGGGCAATCCTGCTTCGCAGTGCAGCGTGCCCACTCCGCATCATCGTGCGCAGGTCCGTCCAGGCGTACCATGGGATATTTCACCAGCAATGACGTCGGAGCCCAGTAGGCCGCAATGAAGCCGTGCTTCTGCTCGTAGGCTTTCGCGATCGCACCGTCGAGCGCGGCCGCAGATCCGCTCGGCACGAGTACGAACCCCTTCTTGTCGGCTTCAAATGCCTTGAACAACTGCGATGTTATCACCGTATCGCCCCAGCCTTGCGGGCCTTGGATGATGCCGCCCTTCGATGGGTCTTCGGGGGACGGGAACAGATCTGGATGCTTCAAGGCATCATCTACAGTTTTGATATCGGGATGAGCGTCGATGACATATTTCGGAATCCACCAGCCTGAAACCGATCCGTCGCTGATTCCGGTTCCAATCCGCTTGACCCGTCCCTCATCGGCGCCTTTGGCGTAGAAATCACCCAACAGGGTAACAACCACAGACGGAGCGATATCCGGCTGGCCCTTTTCAATCATCGAAGTTACCGTCGGAACCGTGTCCCCTGCGACAGTGGTCGCATTGCATCCGTAGCCATTGTTGAGGATGAGCTGATCAACGTAGGCGTTCGCCTCGGCCGACTGCCAGCTGAAGAGCGCCAACGTAACGTCACCACACGCAGCGTGCGAAACTCCGCCGCTCAGGAAAGCGCAAATTGCACCGGCGGATAAGGTAATCAGTAGACGTCTCACATGTTCCTCCCTTTGCTGGCTTATTGTTCCCAGCCGTTTGATCCAGGCGTGCATACGCTTCAGGCCAGCGGCAAGCATCATGCATAAAGGATGTGATTGGGATCTCGTAGTTCGAAAAAATGCCGGCGGATATAGATACAAATAATACCGGCCGTCGAGTGGAGTTTGTGGTGACTGCCTCAAGCGGGGCATTCGCAATCATCGCCGACGTCTTCCGGCCGGCCGTCTTCGAGCCGAAAGATCGCCTTTTGAAGCGCCCCGAATAGGGCTCATAAACGTGCCTGTAGGCTTGATGGCTTCAGCTGACCGGGACACAGATATTGTACAGTTTTATGCGACGGTTATGTCTCGACGAGAGTCGCACAGCCGTCGAGCGCTCCCCCAAGAATGTCAGTTTTCACGAATGGGAAGAGCGGGCTTCAACGGCGACTTTGAGGCGCAAAGCGGACATCGTAAAAGCGCCAACGCGCTTTTGCTAGCCGGCGGCCTTCGGTCGATTTGACGGAGGCGACTGGCGCAGTCGGTCATATCTCCGAAATTGTCGAACGTAGAAGAGCCTGAATGTGTTCTGGTAGGTCGAGCTCGCCACGCGCCTCGATCTCCAAAAGATATCGGGCCTTGGCCAAGCGATCCCCTCGGCTGACCGCAGGATAGGCGCAAATGGCCAGTAACGTCCCTTCCTCTTGCCGGCTGGCTCTGTCGTGGTCGCCACTGCTGCCACCCACTTCATGCATCGCCTTGCCGAACGCGGCGTATGCCGTCATGTGCGCTTCAAGCAACGCCTGCAATTTGTTCGTTATTGCTGGGTCTCGACGCACTCCCCTTGCGGTATAAGCCGTCGCCGTCAGTGTCGAACCCAAAACGGCGGCGCCAGAGTGGGCGAGCAAGGCGCGGCGGTTGATGCCGGTCGTGGTGATCTCTCCTCTTCGTTTCAGCCCTAGGGCATATCCGAAATCGCGAACTTGACCACCGTAACACGATGGCTCGCGCATTCATGTCAGGATGGATGGCCTCCGGGGCCGAACCAGGCGCCGGCACTCCGAACTCGCCCCTTCCAGGCTCCAACCTGTCGTTGCCCGCGCACCGCACATTGCGTTAAGCCACCGAAAACATTCAGAAATCGTCATCGCCACAAGGTGGGGTGAATATTCAAACATTGTGAAATTTCCACATAACTCATTGAAAACAAACGACCGCTAGAGCACGCACCCTGCGGGCTTTTATCTTGCCGTCTTAATCGGTCGTACTTTCCGTGACTTGCTTTCCATCGTCGTTATTCCTCCAATCTACGATAATACACTATTCTATTCTCTATTCCACGATTCCGTGCTCTTGCGTCGAGTTCCGATGCGCCGTGCAGTCTTCCGCGCTCTGCGACGGGGTAGCAGCGCTGCTTATTTGCAGCACGGGAACCGTCGTGGTGCACTTTTCCATCGGAGTGACGGAGCATTGTCACAGGCAATGCGGCGCGGTCCGGCCGTCTCGCGATGGGCGCGGCCGCAGGCAAGATAACGTGCGTTCCGTCGTTCCTGGTCTGCATCAGTCCTCATCCGCCGGGGCGGATTCCTTGTGTCAGATGGCGCCCGTCAGCGTGCGGACGCCATGCGTTTCAACTGTCGACCTTCTGCTCATCGATGCGCTCCCAGCAGCTTGCGGGCCTTCTCATTGGCACGCCGGCCGGTATCCGCTTGGCTTGCCGCGGAATCGCCGACATAGAACGTGCCGTCGCTCCACATGGCGTGCATGATCACCGCCAGCTTGCGCGCCACCGCGACACAGGCCTTGCGGTGGCAGGAGCGTTTGGCGATCGCCTGGCCCCAGTTCTTGACCTTGTCGGAGCCCTTGAAGCGCGTCATCAGCCCCGACGCCGCCTCGTAGAGCGAGCGTCGAACATCGGCGTCGCCGGCTTTCGATATGCGACCCTGAACGTCGATCGAGGTGCCCGACTGCCATCGCCGCGAAGTCAGCCCGAAGTAGGCCGCGACGTCGCGTGAGCGGCGGAAGCGCGACGGATCATCGATCGCCGTCATGAACGAAAGTGCCGTCACCGGGCCGACGCCGGGGATTGCCATGAAGCGTCGGCATAGTTCGCTGCGGGCCACCATTTTGACGACGAGATCGTGCAGCCGGCAATACTGCCTCCACAGCGCTGCGCGTGCCGACAGCATGGCGTCCATCAGCTCGCTCGACAGCGGATCCTCCGCCACCGCGGTGCGCACCGCCTGCTCGAAAGCCCGTCGCCCGACCTTGCTGAGCCGGATGCCGAATGCCTTCAGCGAGTGGCGTATGGCGTTCTCCAAGTCGAGGAACTTGGCCTTCAAATTACGCCCGTGCGTCAGCAGTAGCTTGGTCCGATAGCAGCTTTCCGACTTGATATGGGCCTGTCGGAACCAGCCGTGCGCATGATGTGGGCGATACCGAGCGCATCGGCCTTGTCGGTTTTTGTTGCGCTGCGCCGACAGTGCGGCGCGCACCTGCTGCGTCTCCAGGCAGACGGCCGGCAGGCCGAGTTTCTTGAGCTCGGGATGCAGCCAGGGCAACAGCGATCCCGCCTCATGGCCGACGCGGCGACGCCGCTCAAGCTCGCAGACAGCTTCGAACTGGTGCAGGATGCATGCCGAGCGGATGCCTTCTCGTCCAGGTCGATCTCGTGCGGATCATTCGCCATATTGACGGCACAGCCTATTGGCTCGCTTTTCCTGGTCTCCTGGCGCTTCATGCTCAGCAACTTCGCCAGCAGCCCGCCTTCGCTAACAGTGACGAAATAGCAGCCGGTCGGCTGGCCGTCCGTGCCAAGCTCCGGCTCCACAACGAGGTTCTGGAACATGCCCTTGGCGGCAATGCTGGCCGCGTAGGCTTCGATTTCAGCCTCACGGTGCTGGGTCTTCCGCGCATTGCGCGGTGACTGCTTGAGTTTGTCGAGCGGTACAAAAACCTCCGTCGCACTGACCGGGATCGTCGCCGCTTCCACGTTCGCGGACGCGCTCGCCGTTTCCGTCTGATCCGCCACTGGCACGGCGGCGGCCTTCTTATTCGATGTCCTTGCCGTTGTCCTGATCTTTCTCTCTTAAATGCCGAAGGCATGTCCCCCGACATGCCTCCCGGGGGCGCGTGAGCGCGCAGAAGAGAGGGGCGCCAATGCAGGCGAGCAGGGCTGCGCTGCGCACCGAGCGAGGCGGATCGGATCAAAAGGGGGAAGGTGACGGCTATGTGTCGCCTTGCGAGCGGACTGCCCCGCACTCGCGCAGGCGGCATTGGCGGGGGAGAGAGGGCCAAGACCATCACTCCCCAAATAGGCGCTGCCCAGTGGCAAATGCGCGAATGCGGCAGAAGCGGCTATCGCCCGAGCGTGTGGTTGAGCAACCGAAACTGCCCGTTTGCAGCTCCTCGGCTTTTGGGGATAAAAAGCGGTTGTTACATCGGCATTCTGTGCGTTGGTCAGCAATGCCGTGCCGATAAAGGAGAATGGGATGCCGACATTAACCGACGGCGAGATACGTGCTGAAATCGACGCCGATCGGCTGATTCACAATGCGGAGGTTAAGGGGCTCGCTGGCGCCTGCTACGAACTCCGAATGGGTAACGTCTATTATGACCTCAGCGAGAATGCAAAACGATTCGAGCTTGAGCCCGACGAGAAGATTCTGATCAAGCCGGGCCATAGAGTGGTGCTGATCACGGCCGAAGATGTCGACATCCCAAATGACATACTTATGCGCATTGTCTCGAAAGGTTCACTGTTCAGCATCGGGCTCAGCCCGGTCGCCACCTATGCGGATCCCGGTTTCAGCGGCAACCTCGGAATTGTGACTGAGAATGTTAGCGACAAATATATCGAGCTGCCGCAGGGACAGACGATCGCCAAGGCCGATTTCACTCGACTTTCGGGGACGGTTATAAAATCCTATGACGGCCAGCACGGTTTTCGCACCGGGATTTGGCCAATAAAGACGCATCTTTTAAAAACCTACGCCGACGTCAAAAACGATAAGCGCGTCGGAAAAGAACGTGACGAGGCGTTGGCGCTGCTCCCTGCCGCTACCCGAACAATCATTCGGCGGCTGGAACGAACCCAGCTCTGGATCACCTTCGGCCTTGGGTTGGCGATATTCCTTAATGCTGGCGCGCTCTTTGCGATACGGAATAATTGGATGAACAACATCGATGCTATCACTACCAACCTAGTGGCGAGCGCCATAATCGGGATTGGTACGCTTTTCGTGACTTATATTCGAAAGACGTGAGCATGGATCTGTCGGCCCTCATCCGCGAGCAGATTGAACGCGACCGCCGTCGCGGCTTTAAGGTTGATTTCGAGAGCGATGCGACGCGCGAGGAGCAACTGATGCGTGATCTCGTTGGGCTGTTCGGCGAGGTGGGAGAATTTTCGAACTTGCTCAAAAAAGTTATGCTTGCCCGAACAACGGCCGGCTATGCTGGACCGACGCTCGGCAACGCCGCTCCAGCCCTTCGTGAAGAGCTTGCAGATGCGGCCATTTACATCTTCCGGCTCGTGACGATCCTCGGCGGCGACCTCGAGCAGGAGATTCTTGCGAAGATCGGACGCAATGACGAGCGCTACCGCAGCCTCGATAGATAGGCGAACATTTTTCCTGGGCGTCAACACGGGCTATGTTACGAATGGGTTGCCCGACGACCGTTATGTCGATTTCTATCGACACCGTGCATCCTCCGGGTTGCATTGCGCGATCGTGGGCAATGTTGTGGTGCCTGGCGGTTATAGCAGCAATACCACAACGCCGACGCTGACCAGCGACGGCATTTGGGCGGCGGTCGCGAATGCTATTGCTGAGAAAGGTAGCCTGCCGGGTATCCAGCTCGCAACGGCATGGGAAGGCTACGTCGGGATGAGAAAGTTCGTTAGAGCCGATCCCGCCCAGGTCATCGCCGCCGCTCGAGTACTCGTTAGGGATATTAGTGCCTCCGGAATCGACCGTACCCTCAGCGCGTTCGACGGGGCAGCGCAGATGGCAATCGAACACGGGTTTCGCCATATCCAATGCCATGCCGCGCATGGTTATCTTCTGAGTCTGCTTATCGACGACCGCATCAACGGCGATGCCGAAAGAGTGCTCGACCGGCTGGCGGGCCTCGCCGCCAGACTTGCATCTTCGCAAGTCGAAAGTTCGATCCGGATATCGCTACGAACCGGCGATGCCGACTTCGATGCTACAGGCGCCGACCGTTTTCATAACCGCGTCGCGGCGTTGCCGTTCGATTACATCGATCTCTCTTCGGGCTTCTACAACATCGACAAGCGATTAATCTATCCGTCTCGGTACGAAGTTCGGGTAGATCGTATTGCTGACAGTCGCGCCGTCGCCGAGCGCAATCCCAGAAAAGCTTTCATTTTGTCGGGCCAAGCGGGGCAACCGAGGACAGATAAGCTTCCTACCAATATGCATATCGGGTTGTGCCGAGACTTGATCGCAAATCCCAATTTTCTCGATAATCCCGAGAGTGGCTGCCGCAATCGGAACAAATGCCATTATTTCTCGAGAGGACATGGACATCTGAGATGCGCGCTTTGGGATGAGGGTTAGAATTCGCACCTCACAGGCCGCAAATTGAGGGCAGCGGCACATCCTCTGTGACTGAGCGGGTGGTAAACGCGCGACGGCCAATGGAACCCCGTTTGGTCAACCTTATCCGCGAAACACGTCGGCTTTTTCGCTTCATCAAACGCGCCTTGGACGTTATGTTCGAGTTCTCGAAAATCCTTCAGATCAAATACGTCGGAGGATGCGAGGGTCCCTATCACTAACCGCTTCTCGATGAAGTCCTCGGCGGACACGCCGATGCCGTCATCGAAGATCGTCGCCGCTGTCATAGGGTTCCGTCGAAGATTTTGAGCGGCACCTATTCGCACAGGCATCCGGGGCGTGCGCGTGCGGAACGATACGCTGTCAGCGTCGACCCAGTTCGATTTCGGTTCTTTTCAGTGATAGCGGAGTAGTCACTCATTGCTATATTCGCGCGATGGTGGATCGTCTAAGAGGGGAACAGCGCTCGCGCATAATGGCGCGTGTTGGCCAAAAAAATACGGCGCCCGAATTATTCGTGCGTCACGCTTTGCACGCAGCTGGTCTTCGCTTTCGCCTTCACCGTCGGGATTTGCCCGGATCACCCGATCTCGTTCTACCCAAACACCGAATGGTCGTGCTCGTTCACGGTTGCTTCTGGCATGGACATAATTGCCCCCGCGGGCGTCGACCTCGGTCAAACGTTGAGTTTTGGACACCGAAGCTTAAACGCAATATGGAACGCGATCAGGTGGTTCGAACGAAGCTGGAGGCTCTCGGATGGCGGGTCGTGATCGTGTGGGAATGCGCCCTGGAGGAAGGTGTGCAACTCGTTCTGTCGCAGCTTCATGTATCGGCTGGAGCGATCGAGCCAGAGAGATAACGTGAAAAATATTCCGCAAGCCGTGGTGGCACCGCGTTACCGATCATTCGGGCGATCGGCTCGATCATGTCAGTCGGGTAAAAAACGTAGTCTTGCGGAAACGACTGTAAGATCGCGGCTTCGCGTAAAGAAATGCCCCGTAACTGTCTCGTGTCAAAATGTCCGAAGCGACCATTCGAGATGCTGTGGCATTTGGTCGTAATCGTCGGCGATGGTCTGTCGGGATCCATACGTGTGTATACATCGGTGAAACACCGGACATTGAGCTTTGCATTCACTTTCCGGTGGCACGCAAGCGAAAGGTCCCCGTCAGGCGTAACTTCGAGATAGGCATTTGACTGACCGGGTTTCGCAGCCGCCAGCCGTTTCAGATTGAGGTCGCTCAATGTCCGGGTTTTGTGGTTGGGGATCGCTGAATGCTGAACCCCAGCCGCGAGCGCCGGTAAATGTCCAATCGCCGATCTCACCGTTTGGACGGCCGCCTGAGAATCCTCCTTCGGTACGACGAGATCGGCATCGACTTCATCCGAAACTAGCAATTCGGCCCGCGCCATCTCCCTGGGTACTGCGATCAGGATCGATCGTTTACGGTATTGGGGCACGCCGAAGTTGGACGTACAAATGACGTTGCTGCCGGTAGCATAGCCAAGTTTCCGAAGCTGACGACGGAAATCCTCCCAGACGCCTCCATACTTCGGCTCACCGATTCCTTGGACGTTCTCAGACAGGATCATCTCTGGGCGAAAGCGCGCAACGAATTTTGCAGCTTCTCTCAAGAGATTGCTATCACGCTCCCGACCCAACTTTCGAGCATCGCTTAGTTCCTTCCGAGAGAGCTTCGTGAACGGTTGGCAAGGCGCGCAGATCGCGAACATCAGCGGAGTATCCGGAGCTTCACGACGATACTTGTCGATCAACTCCTCCAACTCCTCGAACAACTCCGTCTGTTCTCCGTCCGGATAGGCTTTCGTCGCAGGAAAAATATCGCGCCGGATGAACCGTGGCGCTGCGAAATCGATCGTGGTGTTCGGATTATTCTTGACGTAGGTCTGCTTGCAGCGACTATCCTTATCGACCCCAGCGATGACATAGCCGCCCGCGTCGATTAGACCACGAGTGGTGCCGCCGGCGCCGCAGAAGAAATCCACGGCAAGGAAGGCTGGATGCTGGCGCGGCGCTTCGCTGGACGATGGAGCCGTCATGCTTTTGTTGCCGGTCTGGTGGACGCTGCGCGCGCCTTGATCTGCTCTACCTCGTCCGGCGAAAAGATGCGCCAACCGTTTCGGTCGCGCTGGCGAGCGTCATGAACCTTCCCGTCTTTGATCCATCGAAGCAACGTCGGCTTCGAGATTCCGGCAGCCGCTGCAGCCTCGGCAATATATAGATCGCCGTCACTACTCATAGGCTGACCGCCCCCCTTTACCCCTATTGACTATACTCAATCGTAGTCACGGGTCAACCTTCCGCTATCCGTTGTGTTTCGCTATCCGTTGTCGCGAAGGGGGCATGGCCAATGCTGGACGATCCCGTAGCCGACACGATAGCGTTGGCGGACGAAGAGCGTTACATCGTTTGACTCTAGCAGTACACGAGAGGGAGATCGGTGTCGGAGATCGGAAAATTCTGTTGTTTCACCTGCCCCGACTATGATCAGCGGGAGAAACGGCTCGACGAGTTGTGTCCCCATTGCGGCCGAGAATACGGTTTCCCGTTAGCATGGACGCCCACTGAAATCGGCGATTTCGACGTTCTGCGTTCGCTGGGTCGCGGCTTCTATGCGGCGACCTTCGTCGCGAAACCGCGGACGGGTCTCAATCGCGCTCTTAGGGTTCTGAAAGTAAGCCCTGTCGAGCTTTATCGAAAGTTCGGGAAGGATTTCGCAAAAGAGACTGAACTTCACGCCGAAGTTGCTGACGGCGCGGATCACGTCGTCGCAGTCGAGCAGATGTTCGACTGCCACATCGCCTTCAGAGACATCACGCTGAGCTGTCATGTCGCCGTACTTCAATTCGTCGAGGGCGACACGTTGGCGAGGTATCTGTCCGGCGCACGCTCACTTTCGGCGGCGCGGGCAGCACAGATCGCATGTGACCTCTTCAGGATGAAAGAAGAGTTCGAGCGCCTAAAGGTCCATCACAATGACTTGCACGCGGCCAACATCATCGTTCGGGATCTGCCGACGGGACACAAACGGGCAGACGCGATCGAACCGGCGATCCGCGCCGTCGCAATCGATCTCGGCTCAGTTGCAGGAGATCGCCGCTCGGGTGGCATTCATCTTGGTGATCTGCACTGGATCGGTCGCCATATCCACGCGATGGCCGACCGACTGTTGTCGGATGGGGACGCAGCCCCTGATCTGGATAAGCGCATCGGACTAAAGCTCCACGGCATCGCACAGGGGCTCGCCGCAGCAACGGAGCACCAACGTACGCCGTCCGCCGACGACACTATCGCGGGTATCCGCGAGCAATATCATCGCACTGCCGAGCCGTGGCGCCCTTGGCGCAATCAGACCGTGCTGCGCACATTTGCAGAGTCCTACAACGCGCAGACCCTCGATGCATGGTACGTGCCGCAGCTCATAGTCGATCCGGAGGGTGCATGGCTCAAAAAGGTCAGTGCGCCCGGACCACTCGTCATGACGGGAATGCGGGGTTGCGGAAAAACAATGCTTCTCCATTCGCTGCAGTTTCACGCCCGTGCGGCTGTATTGCCAAAGGAAACGGACAAGGACGCGCTGCGCCGGGTGACGGACGATGGATATGTCGGACTGTTCGTATCAGCGCAGCGCCTTATCCCTGTTGATCCGCGCGCTGACCGGCCTTCGACCGAGGAACTATTCGCCAGGCTTCTCGTCGCTTATGCGGCGCAAGGAGCACGGGCAATGGCGCACCTCCAAGATCTTAACGGCGGAGTACTCTCCTTCGACGCTGGTGTCGGATTGATTCGGGCGGTTACTGATTCGCTGATGCCCCCTCCGGCAATCGAGTCTGTGACGACGGTAGAACAACTGGAACGGGCGATGAGCGACCTGCTCGTTCGAGTCAGCCGCAGCGATTCCGGCCTGCGTCTCGCAACAAATCCCAACACTGCCTTCCCGCAGCTTGCAGAAGCCCTGCGACGAGCGGCGCCGATCTGGAACGATGCACAGATTCTGTTTCTTCTAGACGATGTTTCGACGCGCTACCTCGATCCCGATCGGGTCGAGGATCTACTTTCCGCCCTGCTGTTCCAACACGCGCATTGCGCGTTCAAGCTGACCTCGGAGGCGCAGACCATCTTCCTCAGTTTGAAGTCTCCCGGCCAAGTCCATCCAGCAGCGGCCGGCCGTGACTTTAATACGTTCGACTTAGGAGCGGAGGTTCAGACACGCCTCAAAGATCGCAGTGGGAAAACGTTCGTTACAAAGATTCTCGACGCGCGAGCTCGCCTTTTTCCCGGTCACCCCAGCCAAAGTTCCGTGGATGTCCTGGGCGACGTCGATCTCGAGTCAATTGCTCGCGTGATCGCTGAGACGCAGATGCGGTCGCGGGAACGCAAGCGGCTGTATCACGGCCTGCGTGCTCTTGCAGGTGTGTGTGTAGGTGATATCGGGGCCGTCATTCAGATCTATCAGGAAATCCTGACGGGTAACCGATCGGGCTTGCCCGTCTCGCCCGAACGACAGCATGAAGTATTCCAGGATTTTTGCGCCCGACATCTCTACAGCCTCGATCGGCGGGGCAGCGACCTCAAGACGGTAGCGTTGCAGTTTGCCGAAGCATCACACCAGCTTCTTATGGAGTCCGGCAAAGGCAAGCCGACAGGACGGATTCGGCAATATACGTCGCTCTACGTCCGTGTGACTTCCGGTGAACTGCAGACACAGATGAACAGGCTTCGTGAACTGGTTGATGCGGGGGTGTTCGTATTCACTGGCGGAACCGCACGGACGAAAACGCATGATTCGGATCCGGTACACCAATTCAAGCTTAGTTTTCGTAAGTTATACGGTTTAGCCAACTACATCGGACTGTCTGACCGCGATCGCTTCGAGCTTTCAGGAGAAGATCTTGAGCGCTGGCTTGCGGAACCAGAGGCAGGTCGCGAGGTCTTGCTGCGTAATTTGTCGACGGGCCAATACGAGGAGTACAGCGAAGACCTTCCGGAAGCGGATTCGGAGGATGAGCCGCGCCGATTCGAACCTGCTCCGCGTGCCGCGGGCATTCAGATGGACCTTCTCGCGCAACTAAAGCCGGACCTACAAGTCCGCCTCGACGAAGGGCTGCCTTTGGTGTTTCCACCAGCGCCTTCAATCGAAGAGCTGAAAGCCGATGCTCTTAGCGATATCGTGGTCGACGATCTCGTAGTGGGATTGGGCTTTGAAGAGCGCACCTTTGAGTCGACTCTGCGGTTGTTGTCGCTAATCAAAGCCCGCCGCGTCCTTGCATTGCGATATGAGAACGACGGGCATGCTGACGCGATGTGCCGTGCCGTCCGAGAGCGGGGTATTCCGCTTGAAGAAATCTCCTATGGCTCGCTTTCGGATGGAAAGTCTCCTCAACTCGGCGGCCGAGCGGTGGTCGACGTCACCGGACTGGTCAAGCCCGCTCTGTTCTCCTTTGTCCGGGCGGGGATGCGCACTAACGAGGAACTTCTCATCGCCTACACCAGCGCAGCCCAATATTATCCCCTTGAAACCGACCTGAAGACCGTCTTGGACGCATATAGCGCATCCGATCATCATCTTCTATTGACTGCGTTGCGCGATGTGCTGACTGGCGAGACTGGGCCATATCAATCGATACCGCTGCTTGCCGCCGAGTCGGACAGAACACGGCTGCGGGCCCTGTCCGCCTTCGCCTCGCCCAGGCACGAGCGGCTTCTCCATATCACCGGTGCACGCGAGTATGATGCGGTCCAGGTCATAACCGACGTGGCGGAAACCTCGCGGGCGCGCGTTGGAGGTATCGCCGCTCGGGTCGCGCTTGAAGATACGCCGGGCGGGGTTGTTGCGTCAGCGGATGCGGGTAACCTCTCTGAATTGGTTGGGATCCTGCTTCGCCAACATGAGGGTTGGTTCGTGCGCGGAGGGCTCGATTATGAAATCGGGCTGACTGGAAATAAGATGCAGGCGACTGCGGCGGCCATCGCCTCAGCCGTGCGGCCGATCAGCCAAGTTTGGTATGTGAAGCCGCAGGCCTTCGATCAACCGCGTTTTACCAAAGGCGTGGGCACGTCGCGTTACTTTCGGGTGAGCCGCCAAAACGGATGAGCTAGATCATCACGCTTCCGAAATAGCCGAGTCCGGAGTTCTCCGGGGTGCCGATTGCGACGACCCGATCAAGCAGCAGATTGCCCTCTTCGCAGCTCGTTTCGGGGAGCAGCGCGCAGGCGTGGCAAGCGGCGCGGTTGAGCGCGTTGGTGCCTTGGCCTTCGCTCTCGATGCATAAGGGATCGGACGAGCAAATCGCAGCGTTGGCAAGCGCCGCTCTGACGGTCGCGTCGAGACGGCCCGCCTCCCCCTGGCGCACCAAGCCGCCGAGCGTTCCTTCGGAATCGCCGCT
This sequence comes from Mesorhizobium sp. M1E.F.Ca.ET.045.02.1.1, assembly GCF_003952485.1. NCBI lineage: Bacteria > Pseudomonadati > Pseudomonadota > Alphaproteobacteria > Hyphomicrobiales > Phyllobacteriaceae > Mesorhizobium > Mesorhizobium sp. M1E.F.Ca.ET.045.02.1.1. The sequence continues at coordinate 2,758,544 of NZ_CP034447.1, read as the reverse complement.
CGCGGTATAGACGAGCAGGCCCGCCATCGGATGGGCAGAATCGTCGGACACGTAGAGGCGCTCACGAAGACTTGAGGAATCATAGCCGCACTCGAAGGCCAGTTGGCGGATAAGAAGATGGGCGAAGCTGTGAATAAGGAGGTACGCGGGCGTGATCACACGAACGGGTCGCCCGCGCTCCACGGCGAGCCGCGTCAGCTGCGTCTGAAGCCCGCCGACGCGCGCCTCGATCTCCGGCAAAGCCCGCCACGCGGCGAGGCGCTCGCGCGAGAACTGGAGGAAGATGCCTTCTCCCCGCACCGAAAAGCCGGGCAGCCAACGTTTGGGAGCGAGCGAGAGCGCAGCAAGCGCGCCGCCTGCGGCGTCAGGCGGTACCAGCCGCGTGAAACCGGTCAGCACACGTGTTTCGCGCAGCCGTCGAACTAGCACGACGGCCTCGAAGGCTTGCGCGAACCAAGGCTCGTAGCCGCGGACGTCGCATGCCTTCGTGTCGAAGTCGTGCCGCTCGAGCTCCGGGGGGCGAGCGCCCGTGTAGGCCTTGTACTCGTCAAAGCGGTAGCGGGTCTCGTCGGTGTAGGTGTCGGCCGCGGCCGTTCCGTCGCCGCTCAGCCGCTGGAGGACTGCGGCGATAAACGCGTCCTCGTCAAGTCCTAGGTTCCGAGCCTTTGTCTTGAGGAACGGCAGGTGAGGCTTCCCCTCCACCGTGAACGACGTGATCTCGTCCCAAATGTCGGGGCGGTCTAGGACCTGCTGGACCTTGGCGGAATAGGGAGGGATCAGGATCGAACTCGTCAGCTTGGCGAAGTATGAGTTTGAAGCACCACGCTGGATCGTCTGCGGAACCAATGACGGGCAGTCGACAGTGCCGTCGGGACCAAGCCAGGGGCGTTCGCCGCAGCATGAGGGCGTCGCCATGCCCCGCAGCGCGTCTCGCTGAAACGCGCCTGCCATTGAGCGTGACGAGCCGCAGCTCGTGCATTTGACGACGACGCCAGCGAGGCCGGCCGCTGTGGTCGAATAGAGGTACAGCTGCGCCGTCTCGGGCGCGCAAGCGGGTATGTCGCCGGAGTGCGCCCATTCGTGCCACGGAAAGTCCATCATGTGGCCCGCCTCGCAGGCAGTGACGAAGCGAACGGGCGACAGGCGCGGACGGCGCTTGGCCGGCAGCTCCGAGCATGGCTTCGCTTCGCCTTCGGCGCGCCTGCCGGGGTTATGGCAACGCAGGCCTTCGGAACGCCACGGCGTGTTCCACGGCACATGCTTGAGATGCCGGCAACGCGGGCAGAAATGCCAATTGGGGAAACGGACGAATGGCATGTCGGCGCGGTCGAGGTGCGGCGTGCCGCGCGGGGCGATGTCAGGAGCCTCGGTTGGGCTCAGGAAAAAATCGATAGGACGACCGAGCTCGGCGCTCAACCGGCGCGCCAATCGGCCGTCGACCACTTGGCTCGATTTGAGAATCTCCGGTTTCACCGAGGGGTCAGCGAGCTCATATGGCCACGCATCCAGTCCAGCGGACATCAGCGATTCGTCGAGAAAGTCGATGATCGCTCCGACGCCGAACGGTACAACCCCTTGTGAAGTGCGAAATTCCGCGCGTTCCTTCATGCTTCTTCCTCGGCGGGTGTCGGATAGATGGTGATCACACGGCCGCTTGAGGTGCCGTCGACGTTTCGCATCGACGTGGGCACGGGCCAAGCGTGACGCTGGAACGTATCGTCGGGCACAGAGCCGAACGGATACATTAGGGTGAGATCGGTCGGCGTACCGCCCATCCGTCCCCATTCCGGGGGCTTATAAGCACGCCATTCGGCAAGCGCCGCCTCGAGCTCGACACGCGTGTCATCGGCTTCGTCGCGGTCGATTCGCTCGACGCGCGCCAGGATCGCCTCGATCTGGTCTTCCACGTCGTTGACGAACGAGGCGACGGCATCAGGACTTTCAACCTCGGCGATGAGGCGAGACAAAGCGACGAATACGCCCATCAGGCCACGCTCGCGCGCTTGCGGCGAGAATGGAGTCACGCTGGTGGGCTCGACATTGCGATAGAGGCTTTGATGATAAGCGACGAAACGCTCGTAGTGCGATCGGTCGCGACTCTTGGTTTGGGTGTACACGGTGAGCACGAGGCCGGGCACCTGACGCCCCACACGGCTACTCGCCTGTATGTATTCGGACGTGCCCTTCGGCTGCCCACTCATAACTATGACGCCAAGCCTTGCCACGTCGACTCCGACGGCGATCATGTTGGTGGCAAGTAGGACGTCGACCGGCGGCGGCCCGGCCGGCCTAAGTCGCCACCTAATCTCGAGTTGCTGCAGAATCGATGGGATCTCCTCGGCGCCGCGGCGGCTTGTCAGCTCGACGATCTCGCGAATATAGCGACGGGCTTCAGGGCGAATACCCTGGCGGTGGCAATAGCCTTTGAGAAATTCCGGGATGTCGCCGACGCACAAGGTCGCGGCGTGTCCCAGTTCGCGTAGCGAATTGAAGTACCAGACCAGCGTTCCGTATGGGTCTACGATCGACCGCTCGCGCTCTTGCTCTTCGGTGAGTGGGTAGCAGACGTTCTGGAGGAGCGGCGAACAGGCGCGGACCAACGCCGTCTGGTGAGATTTGACCGCGTTCCCCATGAACCCGACGTAGCGACGGCCCGGCGCATCGGTGTCCTCAAAGGCGAAATAAGAATCGCCCGAGCGGATCGCCTGCGGCGGGAATTCAAAGCAGTCGCGAGCATACAGGTCTCGACATTGCTCAGCTGCGCGACGAATCGTTGCCGTCGAGGCCACCACCTTGTGAACATAACCGTCGCGCGAGCAAAGCCGATCTATCGCGGTTTCGTAGAGGCCCACGACTGTGCCGAGAGGCCCGGAGATGAGATGAAGCTCGTCTTGGATCACGAGCGCGGGCGGTGGCGCGTCGGTTCCGATTCCGAATAAGCGGCCAGTCCTGTTGTCCCAGGCGACCTGGGCGAATTTGTCGACAGTGCCGATTAGGATGGTCGGCGGCGCTGCATAGATATCCTCGTCGACGACGAGAATCGGCAGGCCGCCTTTCGCTCTCGAAAAGTCGCAATGCTCGTCGGGGCAGACGAACGCCACGGTGCGAGCACCGCCGTCTCGGGGGCGCGCCTCTTCGTAGCCGAGCTTTGCTCGATCCGTGAAGTCGGCGCCGCACCAGGGGCATTGCAACACCTGGAACGGATTGACTGCAAACCGGTCCTGCTGAAGCTGGCGAAGGCGGTTGCGGGCATCGTCACGCGTATTGGGCGAGAGGCTGCGGCCGACCCAAAGCCCGATCGAGATCGGCTCGTTGCCCAAGTCGGAATCAAGATCGCGGTCGCGTCGCAGCGTCTCGATGGCGAGCGTGAGCGCCGAGGCGCGTTGGAACTGCTGAGCAGTCAAAAGGCGCAGCGTGTAGCGCATCAGAACCGTACAGCCTGCGGCTTCGCCACGTAGCCTGTTGAGGATGATTGTGAACGCGCTCAAGCCGAGATAGGCTTCCGTCTTGCCGCCGCCGGTTGGAAACCAGATCAGGTCGACGATCTTGCGTTCATCGTCTGCCGGATCGAACGCCGAGGCGAGATTCATCAAGATGAAGCCGAGTTGGAAGGGACGCCAGCTCTTATCGCGGCCGTCGCCTGCGCGGTCTGGAAGCGGATCTTCGCGACCGCGACGCGGCAGTCGCGAGTGATGCTGCTGGACGAACATCGCCTTGTTCATCAGGCGAAACGCCGTGAGCGCATCGGCCTCTTGCTCGATAAGGGCGATGCCTCGGAGCATGCGGATGTGGCAAACGCGGCAATTAGCGAGGTTTTTTCTTGCAGCGTTAAGCAGTTGGCCGTTCAGATCGTGGATCTTGGTTTCCTGTTCGACGATCCAGCTTTCGTAGTCACGAGTAAGGTCTCGCAGCGCTTCGAGGATCGCCGCGCGTGGATCGTCTCCGCCTGGGTGATACAGGAAGCCCATCGACAGCTTGAGCGCGCGCGCCCTATCGAACGGCGTTGTGCGCGGAAGTATAGGCTTGAGCTCGTAATCGGGAACCGCGACCGCAGCGACCCAATCGACCGCACCGTCTTCCGACAACGCCTCGTCGCGATTCCAATCGCCAGCGGTGCCATGACCGAGCGCAAATGCGCGACGGTGGCGAAATAGCAGATCCATCGTGGCGAGCTCAGGATCGTCGACCGCTTCGCCGACGCTGCGGTCGATCGGCAGGAACACCGCTTCACCGTCCCGATGCAGGATCTTTAAGCCGACCTGAAAGTAGACGTCCCCGCAGGACGGCGCAGCAGTTCCTTGGGCCCGGCGCTCGTTGACGAGCATGCATGAGTAAACTAGTCGACCATCGGCGCGGCGACGAACGGTGGTGCGCAGCGCCAGCATGCCGTCAGCGTCGAGCCGAATCGGCGGCTGCGGGCCAAGCGTCGTCGCTCTCGGCAACACGATCTCGCGCGCACCGGGCACGCGGCGCCAAGCTTGAACCCGCCTTGTCGCAGGATGGAGGCGTCCATCCAGTTTGGTTTGACCGGCGAACGGATGTACTTCCTCGACCGAGTCGGGCGAATAGGTCGCCCATGTTGCCCGGACGACGAGCGAAACCGCTTGACCGATGGCAAAGGAAATACCTGCTGCCGAAGGGCTGAACTCGTTGGCAAGATTCAGCGGCTCCCTGTCGTCCGATCCGTCACCGTCCTGGCGCGCGGCGCGCGTTTCGACGACGGGGATATCCTTAGGCAACGCTTCCAGAGTTTCCGCTTCGTCCTCGGTCGGGGCGTCACTGCTGTCCTCGAGAACTTGTTGGCTCATCTTTTGCGGGAAGAGCACGCCCGTCGCGTAGAGCTGCAGCGGGGAAATTGTTAGCAGCTCGTCTTGCTCCTCGGCCGGATCATCGGGACGGGGCCCGAACAGCTGGCGGATCGTCGACGCCACGAGGTTGTCGCGGAACACACGCGAGCTTGCGAACGGGTCGACTGGCGCGTTCATTGCACGGCCCTCGCTTGGAGCCAGTCCTCTCCGACGAGAGCGTAGAGCTTGGTACGCGCACGGGTAATGCCGACGTAGAGAGCGGAGCGCACTAGCTCATCGTCGAGACGGTCGGGAAGATCGGTTAGGATCACGATATCATTCTCCAATCCCTTGAAACCGGCGATCGTGCCGTAAGTGAAGGCCTCTGGATCCGCCGTGCGGTGCTGCTCGATGCGTCGGAACGGCTTGCCGACATCAGGCGGATGCAGCGCAAGGCTCGATGCAGTTGTCTTGACCCAGGAGAGAATCGAGACACTTCCCGGCGAAACGCCTTCCTTGAGCAAGTCGACGAGCAATGCACGTAGGCGCTTCGCTTGATCCTTGGGATCGGCGACGAGGCGATAATCGACAGGCGAGCGCAACGTACGCCTGCAGACGGGCTCGACAATTCCGGCGATGCGGCTAGCTTCGATGGCGACCTCCTTGGGATTGCGGAAGTTCTCGCGGAGCTCGACCGCAAAGGCGCCGAACCCGCGCAGCGTGTCGAGAAGAACGGGATCGACGCGACCGTACAGCCTCGATTGCGGCCCGGAATCGTGAAAGATCAGCCAGCGGCCACCGCGGAAACCGTTCGTGAGAACGAGATTTAGGCAATCGAGGAAAGGAAATGTGAGGATGTCCTGCGCTTCGTCGACAACAATCACATCGAATTGAGGAAGCGCGCCGTCGTCGAGCAAGATCGAGCAGGCATTCTCGAAGAGCTGGGGATAGAGCTTGTCGAACGTCTCAACCGACGCGCCGATGTCGCCGCCGCGCAGCCGATCGCCGAGCCCGGCGGCGCGGATCGTCTCTCCGAAGAAGCCGTGAAGCGTCGCCATACGCACGCCCGGTGCCGTCCGAGCCATGTCGATCTTGAGGAAATGAGCAAGATTATCGTTGTAACAAAGCAAGAGCACCGAACGTCCCGCTGCGGCCAAACGGCGCGCGGCCTCGAGCGCGATCAACGTCTTGCCGCTGCCTGCGGGGCCGTCGCACAAGAGGCGCGGATTGCTCTCGTTTAGGGCATAATCGAGTACGCGGTGTTGGTCCGCGCTCAAGGCCACAAGCTCGCGCTCGCTCTCGGCGAGCAGGCCCGACAAGCTTTGCACGACCTCGAAGTCGCCGCGCAGCACCTGTAGATAGCTTTCGCGCCGCGCGGCGCTTAGCCGGGCTGGCGCTACGCGGCCCATCTCGTCCGCACGCGCACGAAAATAGCGCGCCAGGCGAGAGACGTAATTAGTGAATGGCTGCGTCGTGTCGCGGACGTCGTAGATGACGTCCTGGTCCCATTCGGGGTCTGACCGATCGAAGCAGATATCGGGTAAGACCACGCCCCACCCGACGAGGCTGTCCTTGCGTACGGAGCGCCCGAGACGCCTATCCAGATAGCCGATCAGGCCCCAGCGGGCCGACTGAGCCTGTTTGAACGGACCTTCGCTCGAGGTGTAGGATTTTGCGCCGTGCCCAACCCGCCACATGCCATCCTTGCGCTCAACGTCGCCGCCTTTCACTTCCAGGCAGAAGATACCTTCAGGACCAATCAGCACGAAATCGGCTTCGGCATAGTCCTTGCGTAGATGCCGGGCGATCCCAAGTGAGTGGAGGCACACGAGGTCGTCGCTCCCCGGGCAATCCCGGATCAGCCCAAACATGCGCGCCTCGCCCCGCGAGATCTCGGAAGGGCAAACTGGCGGGAGCATTCGCGTCATGCCACTGCTCCGTCATGCGTCGCTAGATCGGCAAGATGCAATCGTCGGCCGACCAGCTCGCTGGGAACCTCCTGGATGCCTCCTAACCGCTCGACACGCGCCAGCGCGTAGACGACACGCCTGCCTTCGACCTCGAATGCAATGGTTGGTTGCGACAGATCAAACGTGCCGGAGAAGATCTCACGTACAATCGCGTCGGACGCTTCGGCACGGGCACGGTAGACTCCGTCGATCGCAGTCACCGCGTCGCCAAGGCCCGCGCGCAACTCTGTGTCGTTCGTCAGATCGGCGATCAACGGCAAGACACGACGGTAGCTACGCGGCGCGATGCTGCGAGTGTCGTTCGCCCATGATCGGATCGTCAGCGCATCACGGCGCTCACCGGCTTTGCCCATTCGGCCAGCGAAGCGTGCATAGCTTTCACGGGTCGCCGCAAAATGCCGCTTGAGCGCAACCTTCCAGAGATCGGCCCGAGCCCGGAGCGCGCCGCCGTCGGCTAGCATGCGGTCGGCCCACGCATCGACCAGATCACGGTCAGTCTCGAGTGGGAGCGCAGTCAACATGCCAGGCACGAGCGCCGCGACAGACGTGAGTAGCCGAGTTTCGTCGCCATCCGCGGTGGGTGTGTCATGGCCTTCAGGCAGGACGATAACATGGCCCGCCGGCGGCAGAAGCGCAAACGCGCCGGGATCCGTGAACAGGACCAGCTGAGCCTTAGCCGTCTCGTTGCGGCAGGCCGCGGACGGAAGCACCCTGCGGATGCCTTCGATCGCCCGCGTCTCAGCTTGAGCGGTGTCGGGCGTATCGTCGATCGGCTCGACGTCGTTGGCCGCCTGGAGCTCGACGCGAAGAGAGGCTTGCTCGTGCCAGCGGTGCTCGGCGGCCCCCAGTCCATCGTCTACGATCCGCTTTAGGAGCTGAGCAGTGGAGCGCTCGAGCCGCTGTTCCCAGCGGCGGCCAGCGGAAATCGTCCTATCGTACCATCTCCGCTCGTATGGTAGGAGCAGCATGTCGGTCCGAGCACCGAAGCCGACGTTGGAGAGCTCACGCATGACTTGGCGGCCGAGCCAGCCGGGAACGACCACACGGTCGTATGGCGCGGAGGCGCGGAGCGCTTCGATGGTCATCCATTCGAATCGACGAAGGGCATCGGTCGCTTCGGCCGCCGCCCGGCAGCGATCGGCCGTCACGCTCGATCGGCAAACTACGGCGACAGCTTCATCGGCACCGAACGAGGCGGCCAGATCGAGCAACGCATTGCGTCGGTCGCCGCCCGATGCGTCAGAGGCAAAGCCCGAGAACAGCGCGCGAACCTCGGCCGCATGGGGCTCGTATACGGCAAGCATCGAAGCTTGGCTGACTATTGCAGCAGCCAAGGCTTCGAGCGCGCGACGGTCGTTCTCATCCGGAAGCGGCTGCGCCGTCGCGCGACGCAGGAAGGCAGCAACGGTCAAGTCGAGCGCGTCCAAGGCCAAATCGCCGCTCTGGCGAGCGTTGCCGCGACCCAAGCAATCGGCTACGGCGTCCAGAAACGAATTTTCGCTCACGCGAATCGAATACGCTGCAGGCCAGTGCGCTGAGCGGCGAGCGAAGAAGCGGGCGAGCGGGTCGCTTTCCGTCGACTTGCCGGGATGAGTCACCGGCGGCACCTCGACATCCTGGTCCTCGAGATACCAAAGGTCCTCAAGCCCTTGATCGACGAGCGCGCTCACGCGTTCACGCTCATGAAGGTGGGCGAGCACACAAAGCCGACTGTTCTTGAGACGGCCGGACGCGGCGAGAGCGGCATGAAGCGTCCGTCCAAGAGCGGCGCCGTCGACCAGAACCCGCCAGCCATCGATGCACTCGGGTGGATCGAACAAGAGGTCGGTGGCGGCTCCGATGTCACCGCATGCATAGAGAAGCGGACGGTCGGTGGCGCTGCCGGGTAGAGCGTGCGAATGGCCCTGATTGTCGATCCAGTAGGCTCCGAGCAGCGCCGCTGGCGTGACGCCCTGGAGCCTGAGCGCGGGAAGGTAGCTGTCCAGCTTAGTTCGCGGCGTCAGCAGAAGGACCGCCTCATAGCGCGAGGGTCGTCTGCGCCCTTCCCCCGTCAGACCGATCAGTCCGTCGACATTGCGGTCCTTGAGCCAAGTGAGAATGTGTGTGCCGTTCGTGAGTCGCTTCCACTCGCGCGGCGCGCGAGCGAGGTAGGGTAGCACCTCCTCGCCGACCGAGATACTACCAGCGTCCGCGACATGGAGCCGGTAGCGCGGCCGCGCCGTGCCTTTGATCGGACCGCCCCAGCGAGCGTGGAAGGTGACCGTGCCATCGCCGATCGTCACCGGGCACCCGGGCCGCCAAAGCTCCATTTCCTCTTCGAAGGCATGAGCCTGAGCCCTCACAGCCTCGACCGCAGCGGCTACCGCCGCGATGACTGGATACGGTCCGGTCTCGCGCAGCACCAGCGCACCTCCGCCGGGAGTCGCCAGAGTCTTGAGCGCGGCGCAGACAACGTAGCGTCCGAACCGATCGAGCTGCGCGCCGCGGGCGCCAAGGCCCAGCGTCGCCACGAACGGCCATCGTCCCGACATGGCCTCGAGAATCGGCAAACACATCGTTTGATGCTCGACGGCGGCATAAGCCCATTCAAGAACATAGATGTCGTCGATAAGGCCGAGAACACCTGCGTCGTCGGTGACCACGTCGTGACGCTCGGCGAGATAGCGCAAAGCAGCGCGCGCGGGAGCATTTTCGGTCCCGGGGCGCCTTGCGGCGGTTAGCAGCGCGTCCGTCTTGGTCGATAGGCTGGCCCAATCGCCCAATCCGCCGAACTTCTCGAGGATTGCGAGTTGGCGTCGAACGGCAAGCACGACTGAGTCGAAGTCGAAAATTTCGGAGTCGTCGTAGGACGAGATGCGCTCGTCGATGTGTCGCAACTCCTCGCTGCTCAAGCAACCCTTTAGATGCGCAGGGCCGACCTGAGCGGCGAGGCGTCCGACGACAGTCTCCAGTATCCAATTGAGCTCCCGACGATGGTCGTCATCCAGCGAGCGGCGATCGAGTGCCTCTTCGAGGAAAACGAGCGCACTAGCGGCAAGCGCGGCCACTCTCGGCTCGGTTTCCGCGTGGAGACGATATTGCGAGGCGACCCAAATCCAACGGCCGATCTGACTGCTCGGAAAATCCGAACGTCCGAGCGCTTGCGCCAATCGCTCGGAGAGATGGGCAAGCCGATCGAACGCAGCGTCCAGACCATCCGAGAAGGCTTCCTCCAGGCGCTGCAGGCGCCGGGTCAGCTCATCCGCTCGCGACGTCTTGGGATACCACCAGCTCACGTGCGCCGATGCCCCAGGAATTCATAGGCGTTTGTCTTCAATGCGCCCCCCAAAGCGCGGTGCTCCTTCGTTATTTCTCGCCCGCTCCTCAAAAGACACTATGAACGGATTTGAAAAAATAGAAAGTTAAGCGCAGTTTTTTCACAGACGTGCGATTTCAATCCGAAATGGATGGTCCTCACGCGCAAAGTATGAATATGATATGCGTCCGGGCTAATTGCCTATGTCGCCCGCGACTTAAGCGGACGATGATCGAGCGGTATCGGCGGTCAGGTCTGCTTTTCGATTGCTCCCAACAATCACGTGGCGGCTTCCGTCATGGCAGAAAGCTCGCTCGATAGACGCTCGCCATCAAACTCACATGAGCCTCAAGCGGTGGCCGCAGTTCGAATACCCGGGGTTCGCGAGTGAAGTTCCACAGCCTCATCAGCAGCCAGTCGTTGCGATGACGGTCGGAGGCCGCCAGTTCGTTTCGCGTAATGTGGAACGGTGTGCGCTCCCAGCCATTTGTCGTCTTCACCTCAATCAGACGATCGCTGCCATCTAGGTCGAAGCTCCGAACATCATAGCCTCCCCCATCGCCATCGACGTGCGACACCCAGCGAATCCGATTGGCAAGCTCGGTCCGTCCCGCAGCAAGCAGCCTAGCGCGCTCATGGGCGAGAATACGCTCCTCTCCCGCGCGGCCGAGCGCCCGGTTCTGGGCGTCACGCTGGGCGACGTCGTACTTGCGGGCCATAGCGGCCATCTGCTCGGTCTCGTCGGGTGGCGGGGCATTGCTGTGCGTCGGCGGCGGCCCGATCCACAGCATCGGCTCCTCTTGCAAGGCTGACTGCGGGCGAAGCGCAGAAGGCACAAGCCACTCCGGGTGACGATCGAGCCATCTCACCACGGCATCGACGAGCGACGCCTGGAAATTAAAGGCCGGCTTGTAGCCGAGGATCCAAGTTTCTCCGAGTCCCTTGAGGACCGCGCTAATATTCTGGTGCTTGTACTCTATCGAGCCGCGCGGACGGCCGATCGCCGCCTGAAGTAGGCGATTGTGCCGGGCCTTGTTGTAGGCCTGCCCCGTGAGGTCTTGACCCAGCATGGCGAAATAATCCGCCACGATCGCGTCATTCTGTTCCTCCGACCAGTCAACAGGCATTGAAAACGTAGTCCCAACTAACGAGGAAGTGGCAAAGCTCAATCTCAGCAGCAGCTGCCGCAGAACGACCTGTGCACGACAGCAGGCGAGTTTCCTTGCTGGATATGCAAGGCCGTCTACACGTCATTTGCAAAGTACAGCCTGATCGCGTCCTGCTGCTTGCCGAGCGTGCCGTCCTTCCGGAAGCGAGTTCCGTCGACCACAAAGATGATGCCTTTCTCGCTGGAGTAGACCGCCGTGCTCGTTACAGAAATGCGGACAATGCGGCCTTGAACCTGCCCGGTTACGATATCACCGATATCGATCCCGAGGATTGATTTTGCCACCGCGGAGCGTTCGAAATCGAGCTCCACTTCCCATTGATCCAGCTCTTCTTCAATCCGCGTCCAGGCATCGCGGGCCGACCGAAACGGACGGTCGGCGCCGAACCAGATTCTGTCGGCTAGCGCGAGGGTATCGTTGGGCACGTTTCGCTCCATCGCGCGCGCCGCTCCAGACATCATTTCGCAGACCTGCTCCGCGTCCATCAGTGCTTGGAGCCGACCCCGGTAGGGCGCAACGGTCGCTCTCGTGATGGAAGGAGCCAGGGGTACTTCACGAGTGGGCATGTAGTCGATTGGCATGATTTCGCGCAGCGCCAATCTTGCGGTACCGATGCGCTCAGGCGGATCTTCCTCTCTCCAGGCGCGTCGCGTGCTTTCCACCCAAATTTCTGAGGCGGAGATGCAGAGGGTGCTATCCAGAAACATGCGCGAATCCGGAGTGTGGATGTAGCGGGTAGACCAGGAATGGTCAGCTGAAGTCAGCGGCATCACCACATGGTGGAGCTGGTGTTCTCGGACCATGCGCACGAGGGAGGCAATCCGCTCCTGTAAGGGAACGGTGAGGCGGACAAGAACAGCGGGACCGTTCCCGCTCGACCACCGGTTTCTTTGCTCACTCTCAAACATGAGAAGCTGGGGCCGGGCGAATGGAAGCAGCTTTCCGACGAGACTGGCAGCGCTCCCCTGCAGCGAGTGGCTCCAGCGGGCGTCGATCTTTCCCTGCTTGATCCACTCGTGAGCGCGGTTCTGGATCAGCAGCAGAAGTTGCGCCGCGAGGTCCGGAGCGAGGTTCGGGAGCCTGTTTCCGGTTACCGCAGCAGCGTCGACGCCTTGCGCCTTCAGGTCAGCTAACGCGGCGTTGTAGAATTTCCGTTGAAGATCAGAGAGCGTTCCGGCTGCTTGGATGCGCGCGGTTTCACGCCGGCGCCTATCGATCTCTTCGCGGAAGGCGCTCAACGGTGGGCGCCGGGGACTACCTCCTGCCTGGACCTTGGCCCAATAGCCTCGAGGTGGCTTGGGGACCTGCAGGCGTCTGCAAAGCTTGCTGAGTGCCACATCGGAGATGCCGAGTCCCTTTGCGATCTCGCTGGTCGGCTTTTCCCATACCAGCGCGAAGAGTTCCTCGCGGGAGAATTCTCGTCGTGTCATGTATGTGCCTCCTACCGGTCGTTCCATATGTCACTCATTGGTATCGCTTTCAAAAAGCGATGGAGCGACCGTGCTATTGAGCGAGCAGGAGAACGGTGGAGAGAAACGAAGAGTTCGCCGACTTAGCTACAGAAGTCTCGGTGCATTCATTGCGGCCAGCGGCTATCGGTCTCCAAACGACCGAAGATCACGTGCCGACGAAGAGCTTGCTGGCAAATCTCGCGAAACCAAGCGAGGGAAGACCATTGGTGTTGATGGACTTTGCTGTTAAGGGTCCGGCTGATCATCAACGACGGCGATTGCGTGCCTTTCTAAGGCAAAAACCGCCCCGGTCAGACCGAGGCGGTTATTGATTTATGATAAAATTGGTTGCGGGGACAGGATTTGAACCTGTGACCTTCAGGTTATGAGCCTGACGAGCTACCGGGCTGCTCCACCCCGCGTCAACCATAGAGGTAAGCTTGCGCTTACCGGATTCAAGAGCCACCAAACGAAAGGGCCGCTCGCGCGGCCCAGGATCCCGTTTGGCGGGCCTTATGCATGTCGCCCAAAAGTGCCTAGCGGTTTTGGGACAACGACATGCATCATACAATCGTAAGGAGAAGATTAGTCTCCATCCAGATCTTTTGATCCGGATGTGAGATGAACGTGCGCTTGGCAGACCTGGCAGCGACCTACTCTCCCGCGTCTTGAGACGAAGTACCATCAGCGCTGGAGCGTTTCACGGCCGAGTTCGGAATGGGATCGGGTGCAGCCGCTCCGCCATAACCACCAGGTCGGCAAAACGCACGTTGTTCGAGAAGCTGTTCAAGCGCGATCCAAGGATCGTCGCAGCGCGATCCAAGGATCGTCGCCTTTGTGCCTTGGATGTTCTTTTAGCCTGGCGCCTTTCGAAGCGAAGCTTCGCAAGGTCGACCGACCGTCGGCGCCGATGCGCCGCACCCACGTAGCGCCGCCCGAAGGGCGGAACAAGCGTGAGTGAGAACAAGATGGGCATTAGGAATGAGAACGATCAAGCCGATCGAACTATTAGTACCGGTAAGCTTCAAGCGTTGCCGCTCTTCCACACCCGGCCTATCAACGTGGTCGTCTTCCACGGTTCTCAGGGAATACTCGTTTCAAGGTGGGTTTCCCGCTTAGATGCCTTCAGCGGTTATCCCGTCCGGATATAGCTACCCTGCAATGCGGCTGGCGCCACAACAGGTCCACCAGAGATCCGTCCATCCCGGTCCTCTCGTACTAGGGACAGATCCTTTCAATATTCCTACACCCACGGCAGATAGGGACCGAACTGTCTCACGACGTTCTGAACCCAACTCACGTACCGCTTTAAATGGCGAACAGCCATACCCTTGGGACCTGCTCCAGCCCCAGGATGCGATGAGTCGACATCGAGGTGCCAAACAACCCCGTCGATATGGACTCTTGGGGGTCATCAGCCTGTTATCCCCGGCGTACCTTTTATCCGTTGAGCGATGGCCCTTCCACGCGGGACCACCGGATCACTATGACCGACTTTCGTCTCTGCTCGACTTGTCAGTCTCGCAGTCAGGCAGGCTTATGCCATTGCACTCAGCGAACGATTTCCGACCGTTCTGAGCCCACCATCGCGCGCCTCCGTTACTCTTTAGGAGGCGACCGCCCCAGTCAAACTACCCACCATACATTGTCCCGGACCCGGATAACGGGCCGCGGTTAGACATCCATAGTAATAAGGGTGGTATTTCAAGGGTGGCTCCACCTGAGCTGGCGCCCAAGCTTCAAAGCCTACCACCTATCCTACACATGCCACTACGAATGCCAATGTAAAGCTATAGTAAAGGTGCACGGGGTCTTTCCGTCTAACCGCAGGAACCCCGCATCTTCACGGGGAATTCAATTTCACTGAGTCTATGCTGGAGACAGCGGGGAAGTCGTTACGCCATTCGTGCAGGTCGGAACTTACCCGACAAGGAATTTCGCTACCTTAGGACCGTTATAGTTACGGCCGCCGTTTACTGGGGCTTCGATTCAGAGCTTGCACCCCTCCTCTTAACCTTCCAGCACCGGGCAGGCGTCAGACCCTATACGTCGCCTTGCGGCTTCGCAGAGCCCTGTGTTTTTGATAAACAGTCGCTACCCCCTGGTCTGTGCCACCCTCCTCTGCTTGCGCAGAAAAGGGTCACGCTTCTTCCGAAGTTACGCGTGCAATTTGCCGAGTTCCTTCAGCATAGTTCTCTCAAGCGCCTTGGTATACTCTACCTGACCACCAGTGTCGGTTTCGGGTACGGTCTATAAGGAGGAGCTATTTCCTGGAACCACTCCGCTGCCCTTTCAATCCGATAAGATTGGACAACTTGTGTGATCCGTCACTACCTCCAGGCCCACGAATATTAACGTGGTTCCCATCGACTACGCGTTTCCGCCTCGTCTTAGGGGCCGGCTAACCCTGCTCAGATTAACTTTAAGCAGGAACCCTTGGTCTTTCGGCGGGGGAGTCTCTCACTCCCCTTACGTTACTCATGTCAGCATTCGCACTTCTGATACCTCCACCGCCCCTCACGGGTACGGCTTCATCAGCTTACAGAACGCTCCGCTACCGCTCGTGATTGCTCACGAACCCTAAGCTTCGGTGTATGGCTTTAGCCCCGTTACATTTTCGGCGCAAAGACCCTTATTTAGACCAGTGAGCTGTTACGCTTTCTTTAAATGATGGCTGCTTCTAAGCCAACATCCTGGTTGTTTTGGGATCCTCACATCCTTTCCCACTTAGCCATAACTTGGGGACCTTAGCTGTAGGTCAGGGTTGTTTCCCTTTTCACGACGGACGTTAGCACCCGCCGTGTGTCTGCCGACTAGTACTCCCAGGTATTCGGAGTTTGGTTAGGTTTGGTAATCCGGTGAGGACCCCTAGCCCATCCAGTGCTCTACCCCCTGGGGTATTCGGTCGACGCTCTACCTAAATAGATTTCGCGGAGAACCAGCTATTTCCGAGTTTGATTGGCCTTTCACCCCTAGCCACAAGTCATCCCGAACTATTGCAACAGTTATGGGTTCGGCCCTCCAGTAAGTGTTACCTTACCTTCAGCCTGCTCATGGCTAGATCACTCGGTTTCGGGTCTAATGCGACGAACTGAACGCCCTGTTCAGACTCGCTTTCGCTGCGCCTACACCTACCGGTTTAAGCTTGCTCGTCACACTAAGTCGCTGACCCATTATACAAAAGGTACGTGGTCACCCTTGCGGGCTCCCACTGTTTGTAGGCAATCGGTTTCAGGTACTCTTTCACTCCCCTTGTCGGGGTGCTTTTCACCTTTCCCTCACGGTACTAGTTCGCTATCGGTCATGCACGAGTACTTAGGCTTGGAAGGTGGTCCTCCCAATTTCAGACAGGATTTCACGTGTCCCGCCTTA